>NZ_JAQNDO010000001.1:3812500-6227500 GCF_028369105.1 Polyangium mundeleinium
CTAAGTGTCAAAGGATGTGGGAGCGCACAGACAACCAGGAGGTTGGCTTAGAAGCAGCCATCCTTTAAAGAAAGCGTAATAGCTCACTGGTCAAGCGAACCTGCGCCGAAAATATAACGGGGCTAAGCTCGGCACCGAAGCTACGGGTTCTCGAAAGAGAGCGGTAGGGGAGTATTCTCAGGTAGATACACGCCGGACGGTGACGACCGGTAACGGACCTGAGAAGAGCTTATGCAGGCATGAGTAGCGATAAACCGAGTGAGAAACTCGGTCGCCGTAAGCCCAAGGTTTCCTGGGGAAGGATAATCCTCCCATGGGTTAGTCGGATCCTAAGCCGAGGCCGAGAGGCGTAGGTGATGGGAAGCAGGTTAATATTCCTGCACCACCAAGGATGGCGTTGAAGTAAGCGGGGACGGAGTAGGGTAGGCCGGGCACGGCGGATGGTTTGCCGTGTTCAAGCCCGTAGGATGAGTTGCCAGGACCCGATAGGGACAAACGGCAGCTCGTGTATCCGAGAGGTGATGAGGTTCGGACCTAGTCCGAGACACTCGGTGATCCCAGACTTCCAAGAAAAGCCGCGTACAGAGCCCCTTTGGTGTCCGTACCGCAAACCGACTCAGGTGGGCGGGGTGAGTATCCCAAGGCGCGTGAGAGAACCCTGGTTAAGGAACTCGGCAAAATGACACCGTAACTTCGGGAGAAGGTGTGCCGCTCTGCGTGAAGGTCCTCGCGACCGGAGCGTGGGGTGGTTGCAGAGAAACGGGGGTTGTGACTGTTTACTAAAAACACAGGACTCTGCGAAGTCGTAAGACGACGTATAGGGTCTGATGCCTGCCCGGTGCTGGAAGGTTAAGGGGACGAGTCAGCGCAAGCGAAGCTCCGAACCGAAGCCCCAGTAAACGGCGGCCGTAACTATAACGGTCCTAAGGTAGCGAAATTCCTTGTCGGGTAAGTTCCGACCTGCACGAATGGCATAACAACATCCCCGCTGTCTCGACCAGGGACTCAGCGAAATTGTATCGGGGGTGAAGATACCCTCTACCCGCGGCAAGACGGAAAGACCCCATGAACCTTTACTGCAACTTGGCAGTGATTTTCGGGATATTCTGCGTAGGATAGGTGGGAGGCATTGAGGCCGGGCTTCTGGGTTCGGCGGAGCCAACGTTGAAATACCACCCTGGATATTCTGGAAATCTAACCTGGACCCATGACCTGGGTCGGGGACACTGCCTGGTGGGCAGTTTGACTGGGGCGGTCGCCTCCTAAAAAGTAACGGAGGCGTGCGAAGGTTCCCTCAGCCTGATTGGAAACCAGGCGTAGAGTGCAAACGCACAAGGGAGCTTAACTGTGAGACCGACAGGTCGAACAGGTGCGAAAGCAGGCGTTAGTGATCCGGTGGTTCTGCATGGAAGGGCCATCGCTCATCGGATAAAAGGTACTCTGGGGATAACAGGCTGATCGCGCCTGAGAGTTCACATCGGCGGCGCGGTTTGGCACCTCGATGTCGGCCCATCGCATCCTGGGGCTGGAGCAGGTCCCAAGGGTTCGGCTGTTCGCCGATTAAAGCGGTACGCGAGCTGGGTTTAAAACGTCGTGAGACAGTTTGGTCCCTATCTGCCGTGGGCGTAGGACACTTGAGAGGAGCTGCTCATAGTACGAGAGGACCTGAGTGGACGTACCTCTGGTGTTCCGGTTGTTCTGCCAAGGGCATAGCCGGGTAGCCATGTACGGAACGGATAACCGCTGAAAGCATCTAAGCGGGAAGCCGGCCTCAAGACTAGGTGTCCCGAGCCGCAAGGCTCCTAAAGACCCCTCGTAGACCACGAGGTTGATAGGCCGGGTGTGGAAGCGGAGTAATCCGCGGAGCTAACCGGTACTAATCGGTCGTGCGGCTTGACCATACCTCTAAGGCAACATTGAAGCTCGCGCGCGGAGTTCGGGTGACCGAATCCGCGCAGCTCTGAGCTGCGATAGGACGCGACCATGAAGAGAACCCCACCGCCACGGGGCCTTCGTGGACACCCAAATTTTCCGGTGGTGATATCGAGGAGGCCACACCCGATCCCATCCCGAACTCGGAAGTTAAGCTCCTTGGAGCCGATGGTACTGCTGGGGCGACTCAGTGGGAGAGTAGGACGCCGCCGGGTCTTTTTCTAAAGCCTGCAAGCATTCGCTTGCAGGCTTTTTTTTTCATCATCTGGTTTTTCATCCGGCATGCACAACAGCTCTGGTCCCGTGTTCGCGCTCAGCGACGCTCTGCTCGAAGACATCGCTACACATCGTCCTACCTCGGCCACGTTTTGGGGCGTCCGGGGGCATGACCACGCCTGGGACGATTTTGGCCCCGAAGGCGCGGAGTCCACGGCGGCGATGCTATCGAGTTATCGCCGGCAGCTCGATGCGCTCCCCGCGCCCGAGCGAACCGAGGACCGGATCGCCGCGCGCGTCATGCGCGACTTCCTGGACGTCGAGCTCGACCGCATCGTCCAGGGCGATCATTTCGTCGACCTCAACAACATCGCCTCCCCCTTCCAGCATATCCGCATGGTGCTCGACGTCATGGACACGAGCTCGCGTGCCGGCTGGGAGAGCATGATCACGCGTCTGTCGACAATCGATCGCGCGACCTCGTCCTATCACAGAGCCCTCGAGGAGGGCCTTCGCCGCGGGAAGACCGCTGCCCTACGCCAGGTCGACGCTGTCCTCGCCCAGGGACGGGTGCACGCGGGAGAGGGCTCCTTCTTCCGCACGCTCGGGCCGGCGTTCGTGCAGAGCAGCGCGTTCGATCCAGCCCTTGCCGAATCGCTCGAGCGCGGGATCGAGCACGCACGCCGCGCCTATGGCGAGCTGACCGAGTGGATCGAGAAGACCTATCGTCCCGCCGCGCGCGTCGAGGACGGCGTTGGCGAGGAGGTTTATTCGCGCAAGGCGCGAGGCTTCCTCGGTATCTCGATCGATCTACGCGAGACGTTTGCCTGGGGTTTCGCGCAAATCCGCGAGATCGACACTCGCATGCGCGAAGTCGCTGCTCAGATCCTGCCCGGCGCCTCGATCGACGACGTCATCCGCTTGCTCGAGACCGATCCGGCTCGATGCGCTCGCGGCCCGGACGATCTCGTCCGCATCGTCGCCGAGTGGCAGGCACGCGCGGTGGATGCGCTCGCCGGTGTGCACTTCGACATCTCGCCCCCCGCGCGTCGGGTCGACGTGAAGCTCGCGCCGGCCGGCAGCACGCTCGGCGCCTATTACCTGCCGCCTTCCGACGATTTCTCCAGGCCCGGCACCATCTGGTACTCCCCCGGCGAGCGCGAGCAGATCCCGCTCTACATGGAGCTCAGCAGGGCTTATCACGAGGGATTCCCCGGGCATCACCTGCAGCTCAGCGTGCAGGTCTCGTTGCAGCATCGGCTCTCGCGACTGCATCGCGTCGTCATGAGCGATTACCAGACGGGGTATGCCGAAGGATGGGCGCTCTACGCCGAGCGCCTGATGGACGAGCTCGGCTTCCTGAGCAAGCCGGAGTTCGTCCTCGGTCAGCTCGTTTGCCAGATGATGCGCGCGTGCCGTGTCGTCCTCGACATCGGCGCGCACCTCGGCTTGCAGGCGCCGATGGACGCGCCGGTCCGGCCCGGCGCGCGGATCGACTACGACTACGGCGTCGAGATGCTCACGCGCGTCGGCCGCATCCCGGCGGATCACGCTACCTCCGAAATGACGCGTTACCTCGGCTGGCCCGGGCAGGCGATTGCCTACAAGGTGGGCGAGCGCGTGGTCCTCGGCCTACGCGACGAGCTCCGCGCGCGCCGCGGCAGTTCGTTCGACCTCAAAACGTTCCACGCCGACCTGCTTGGCGTGGGCTCCGTCGGCCTCGGGACGCTGCGCGAGCTCCTTCTTTCCTGAGCGTTCTCCGGCGCGCGTGACGGCGCCGCGGGGCTTTCGTTAAGCTAGCCCCTCATGAGCCGGTCCCTCCTCGGCCGCCTTTCCCTCGCCGCGAGCTTCGCCGTCCTCGCCGCTTGCTCCCGGGACGAAGCCCCCGCACCCCACGCCTCTCCATCCGCCACAGCCGCCGCGAGTGCCGCGTCCGCCGCTCCCTCTGCGGCGCCGGCGACATCTGCGACCGCGCCCACGGCAGGCGGACGCGATGGCAACGATCCCCTTTTCCATCCCGAAAAAGCGATCGAAAAGGCGCCCGATGTCTTCAAGGTGAAATTCTCCACCACGAAGGGCGACTTCGTCGTGCAGGTGACGCGCGCCTGGGCGCCGAACGGGGCGGACCGTTTCTACAACCTCGTAAAGCTCGGCTTTTACGACGGCGTCCGTTTCCACCGCGCGATCGACGACTTCATGGTCCAGTTCGGCATCCACCCCGAGCCCGCGGTGAACGGCGCCTGGTACCGCGCGTATTTTCCCGATGATCCCGTGGTGAAGAGCAACCGTCGCGGCTTCGTCACGTTCGCGCACGCGGGCAAGGACACGCGCACCACGCAGATCTTCATCAGCTACGTCGACAAGCAGGCGCGGCTCGATACGCAGGGCTTCGCGCCGTTCGGCCAGGTCGTCGAGGGGATGAAGGTCGTCGACTCGTTCTACAAGGGCTACGGCGAGCTCGCGCCGAAGGGCAAAGGGCCGAACGCGAGCAAGATCCAGCGGGAAGGGTACGGCTACCTCGACGACAACTTCCCCAAGCTCGACGCGATCAAGGAAGCGAAGATCGTCCCCTAGCGCGGCGGCCTTCGTACGAAGTTGCTCAGCGCCTGTCGGCGATGGATGGTTCGAGCACGTGCCGCGTCGCTTCGATCGCCGACTGGAGGCGCTCCCGCTCTTCGGGAGCAAAGAACGTCCTCTCGCAGCCGGCCCGCCACACCCATGGCGTGAGGCTTCTCCGCGCCTCCCCGCGCACGGCCTGCTCCGCATCGAGCAACGCTTCGAGCAGCATCGTGTGTGCGCGTGCGGCACTTCGAGGATCAGGCGCTGGATCCGGGCTGGATCCAGGCGACCGATCCGCTCCTTCAGATACCAAGTGGCTTCGCGTGCGACGCTTGCACGCTCGTCCCCGAGCGCCGCGAAAAGCTCCTCGACGTGCTTGTCCCCAGCCCATCGGGCAAACGCGACGAGCGCTGCTTTGCGCACGGCAGCCGACGAGTGAGTGCGGAGCACGAGGACTCGCGCTGCGTCGTCCGGATGGTCGCCCCACTCGGCGAGCCCCGCGATCGCAGCCGCGACCTTCGACGGCTTCTGCTCGGCGAGGGCCTGGAGATAGTGCGGCCTTGCGTCAATCTTCCAGTGCTCGGCGAGGTAGTGACGCGCCATCCATCGGACCGAAGCGCTCGCATCCAGCAGCGCATGCTCACGAGCAGCGCATCGAAGGCCTTGCGGATCGGAGCGTGGTCGTCCCGACCGAGCACTCGCAGGCGATCGAAGAGCGGGAGGTTCGCGAGCAGCTCGCGACCTCGCGCGAGGTCTCCCTTTTGTGCCTCCGCAATCCGCGCCATCACTGCGGCTTTGGCCGCTGCGCGCACGGGCCGCACCCAGTCGTTCAGCCGCGCCAGCAGGAACGGCACCTCCACCCCGTCGCGCACGTTCGCGAGCCGCTCGATGCTCGCTTGCCGCACGTGGCCGCTCGGGTGGATCGCGAGCAGGCAAAAGAGCGCCGTTCTCGCGGCGCCGAAGGCCTCGAACTGCGCGAGGTCCACGGGCCGCAGCGCTTCTCAGGCCTCACGGCGTGAATCGGGAGGTCCGTATTCGCGGCGACAAGGTCTACCTTCTCTCCCTCCGGACCGTAAAGTCGGCGCCAGGCGCGGACGTGCTCATGTAGGATGCTCGCTGGGCCCTCGCGATGAGCTTCGTCAACGAGACCCGATACGCCGCGCTGCCCGTGCCTCTCGTTGATCCCGAGGGGCGCGACGTGGTCGTCACGATCGTGAAGGCCACCTTTGTCGTGGACGATCGTGGAGATCTCCGACCCGCCGAAAATCCGAGCCCGGTGCGCACGAGCGACGTGGCGCGTGATCCCGACGATCCACGATCGAGCCTGCTCTTCCCGAGCGATCTCGGCCTCGAAAAGCCGGGCACCGACGTCGTGGTCGTGGGCGACGCCGTCGCGCCGCGTCCCGTGAAGGTGATGGATGTCGTGGTGCAGGTGAAGCAGCGCCTCGCGCCGCTCTGCGTGCATGGACCGCGCGTGTACTACGACGGCGTGCTCGGCATCGCCGTTGGCCCCGCGGCGCCGTTCGAGCGCGTGCCCATCATCTACGAGAACGCGTACGGCGGCGCCTCCGAGGATCTCGCGGTCGTCGAGCTCGAAAACCCCGCGGGTGTTGGCGTCGCGCGTCGCGCCGCTGATCTGATCGGCAAGCGCGCGCCGCAGATCGAGCATCCCGAGCGGCCTCATACATCGGCTTCGGATCGGCACCCGCCGATGGGATACGGCGCGATCCCGCCGCACTGGTCGCCGCGCCGCGAACTCATCGGCACGTGCGGCTCGTCCTGGCAGCAGACACGTATGCCGATGCTGCCCGCGGATTACGATCCGCGCTTCGCTTGCGTGGCGCATCCGTCCCTGCGTTTCGAGGAGAGGCTCGCGCCAGGGGATCCGATCCGTGTCCTCGGCATGTCGCTCGTGCCGCTTGCGCTCGAACTCCCTCGGATCGCCGCGCACGTGTTTGCCCGGTTCGACGGCGGCGAGCGCGAAGAGCGGCCCATCCCGATCGACACAGTGATCGTCCTGCCGACGGAGCGCCGCTTGGAGGTCTCGGGCCGCGTCGCGTTTGCGGCCGGCCGCACGCGGCGCGTGCTCCACGCGATCGAGGTGCGGGCCGATGCGTGACGAGGCGCCGACCCCCGCAGAGAACGTCGTGCGAGCCGTCCCCCCCCTCGACACGGACCTGCGCGCCTTCTTCGCCTTCTTCGGCGCGTTCTCCGAGGCCCCCGATCCCCTCTCGTTCCTCGCTGTTCGAGGCCTCGCCGAGGGCGACATGTTTCATTTGCTCGCCTTGTGGCAGGCGCGCATGTCGACCGATCGCGCCCTGCGCAAAGACGCGCTCGGTCTGCTGGCCCGGCCGACAGGCGATATCCCCGATGTGCAAGCGGGCCCGACCCTCCCCGTCCAGGCGCCGCGAGATGCGTCGGCGCCGGCGAAGGCACCCTTCGTGGCAACCTCGCTCGGCTTCGTCATCGATCGTCCGGCCTTGCCTTTCGTCGCGCCGCCGGAGAAGTCGCCGCCGCCTGCGCTCCCTCCGAGCCCGCCCCGCCCGGCGCCGAAGGGCCTCGGCGAGACGAAGATGGCGTTCCATGTCGACAAACCGGTTTTGCCTTTCGCGAAAAAGCCGGCCGTCACCGCGCCGGAAGCCGTCCCACCGCGACCGCTCCAAGGGCCCGCACCTGCTTCGCTCGGCGAGACGAGGCCGGCCGTGCATCTCTACAAGCCGGCCTTGCCCTTCGCCGCCAAGGCGCTCGCGCAGACCGCCCTCACCTTCAAAGTGAACCCTCGGATCTTGCCGTTCGGGCCCGAGCCTTCTCCGGCGCCGCGCCCGCTCGGCGACACGGCGCCGGCGTTCGTCTCGGCCAAACCCGCATTGCCTTTCCCGACCCCGGACAAACCTCCCGTCGTTGCCTCTCCGGCGCCTCGCCCGCCGCCGAGCATGCTCGCGGAGACCTCGCTCGCGCTCCCGATCAACCTCTCTGCCGTGCTTCCGTTCGTCAAGCCAACCCCGAGCGGGCCCGCCACGCGCCTCTCGATCGAGGCCTATGCCACGATGTGCGCCGAGATATGGCTCGACCCGCCGGGCGCGCTCCGGATCATCGCGCGGTATGGCCTCTCGCCGGAGGCGAAGCGGTCCGAGGACGCCGCGTGGCAGGCGCGTTTCGCGGCGGCGCCCGCGGAGCGCGCCACGTGGGAGCGCCTCTCGATCGAGGCGGGGGCGCGGATGCGCGCGGGCCGGTAGGCGGCTCGTTCAGGGAGGCGGCGGGCGGGGCGGAGCGTCGGGGTAATGGTTGTAGGGGTTCGGGTATCCTCCGGCGCCCCAGCTATTCCATTTCCCGGGGCGCGACGTATCCGGGTAATAGGTGACACCCGGCTGGGGGATCAACCGGCTCGAATCCTGAACGCCGATGGGCGGAGCAATGTGCAATCCCGGCCCCCAGACGATCTCGCTCGGCGCAAAGACACTCACCTGATACTGCGAGGCGAGCTGCGCCGCGATGGCATCGGGCCTGCGCCCGGTATTGCAGGAGAAAAGCTTGAGCGGCACGTTCCTGTCCCAGTTGCCCGCCATCATCAAGCGCTCGCCGAGCTCTCGCGGCGACATCTGCGTCCAGGACCCGTCCGCATGTTGCACATGGACCGCGTCCACGGTTCCGTGCACGTACACCTGATACGAACTGCCATCACGTCGCCCGCCCGTCATACATTCGTAGATGAATTTGTCGACCGTGGGATTTCCAAGGAAGACACACGCGAGCCCCAGCGGATCCACGTGCATCACCGGGCTCCCGTTCCACGCGAAGAGGTTCGGCCCGCCCTCGAGCCCCAGCGGATCCGGGCTCAGGAAACGCATCACCTCCGGATCGAACCAGCGATACCGCACATAGGAGAGCCCCACGTCCTCGTCGTGGTGATGTCCGAGCCTGCGCAAGAGCGGCGCCACCGGCCGCCCCGAGGGCCCGGCTTGGGCTTCGCTCCGCGCGAGCGCGCCCCACGCCGAATAACACCCCGAAAAAGCGAGCGCGCCCGTTCCGTCGACGAGCTCCGTCGCGGCGCCGACGTGGTCCGCGAGCACGCCGAAGACGGCGTCACCTTCCCCCTGGAGCAGCGGCACCATCGTGTCCGGGTGATAGACGATCGTGCGTTCGCCTCGCTCGGAGTCGATTTCGGCGAGCAGGAGGTCGCCGTCCCAAAGATACTCCACGGTGCGGCGCGAGGGCAGGGGAGGAAGCTCCTCGCGCGAGACGGATCGAACCGGACCGACGACCTCTTTTTTCACGCGCCTGCCGAAAAGATCGTACGTCATCAGGATCCGCGTCCCGTCGCCCCGCACGACCTCGCGCAGATTGCCCCGGCAATCCCAAAAATACTCGAGCACCTCGCCCGTATCGATTCGCTTCTTGCGGATACGCCGGTTCGCCTCGTCGTACGAGTACGCCGCGTTCGAGGCCCTCCGGAGCACGTTCCCCGGCCCCACGTCCCAGCCGGCGCCCGTGGGCTCGACCGAGCCGGCGGCGTCGTATTCGAAGCGCTCCTCGCCCGCTTCGACGAGCTGCCCGATTTCGTCGTGCCGATAGCGGACCTCGCCCCAGCGTGCATCCCGTTTGCCCGTGAGCCTCGACGACACGTCCCACGTGTACACGCGCGACACGAGCGCGTGGCCGTCCGTGCCCGCCCATTCCTGCGTGATGCGCCCGCGCGCGTCGAAGGCGAACCGCGCTTCGACGCCGGAGCGCGCGAATCGAAAGCCGATCATGGCCCCCGCCGCGTCCCGCGCGAACGCCACGCGCTCGCCGCCGTGCTCGATCACCGCCACGTGCCCCGCCTCGTCGTACACGTACCGCGTGACCTTCCCGCTCGGCAGGTGCACGGCGGTCCTGCGATTGTGGGCGTCGTATTCGTAGCGGATCGTCCCGGCCTTTTGCGTCGTCGACACGATCCGCGAGGCCTCGTCCCAGTGCATCTCGACCGATACGATTCCGGCCGGATCATCGAGCTCGTACGTCACCTTGCGCGCGACCTCGTCCCGCCCGACCCTACCTGCACCGTGCGGCGTATCCTCCTCCACGAGCTCGTCGACCTCGTTGTATCGATAGGCGCGCCACGTCCCGTCAGGCAACGACAGGCGCGAGACGAGGCCATTCCGACCATAGGCCGCACGCAGGATACGCCCGTCGAACGTGCGCATCTCCGTCACCCGGCCCAGACGATCGTAGCGGAAATCGTAAAGCTCCGCCTTCGGGTTCTGGATCCGCTGAGGCCTTTCGAGCAAGTCGTGGCACACGGTCCAGGCCTTGCCGTCCTCGTTCCGGACCTCGACCACGGAGCCCGCACCCGCGTGCCGGAACGTCGCCACGCGTCCGAGCTCGTCGATGCGGCGCGTCTTGCGCCCGAGCGCGTCGTATTCGAAACGCACGCAAGTCCCGTCGGGATGCTCGTGCACGAGCACGCGCCCGAGCGCGTCGAGCTCGCGCCGCGTCGTATGGCCGTACGAATCCACGCAAGCGATGGGCCGCCCGAGCCCGTCGTGCTGCCATTTTCGCCCGAGCCCGCCCGCGAGGCGCTCCTCGATGCATTGGTGCCGGTCGTCCCATACGAACCGCGCCCGGATCCCCGCGGCATCCGCGATCGTCACGAGCCGCCCGTGCTCGTCGTACGCGAGCGTGAGCCACACGCCGCCCGGGTATTTCACCGACGTGAGCTGTCCGCGCGCATCGTACCCATACTCCGTCACGCGCCCACCTGCCACGCGCCGCACCACGCGATCGTCCACGTGCACGAGCTCGGTCACGCGCCCGAGCGGATCCGTGATCTTTACAAGGTTGCCCCGCGCATCGTATTCGAAACGGCTCGTGTTCCCCGCGGCGTCTTTCTCTGCGACCACGAGCCCGTCATCGTCGATCTCCCACGTCCGCGCGGCCGACCCGTCGTTCGTCGTGATCCCGAGGAGCGCGCCATCCCGCGACCGCCACGAGAAAACGCGCGGCGAGAGCGTGCCCGAGAGCCTCGTCGTCCCCTGCTGTTCGTCGTACGTGATGTCGCCCGCGTGAATGCCCCCATCGCCGAAGGACCGGACGCAACGGCCGGTCTCGGGATCGTAAACGTAATGGAACGACAGGCCCGTCGGCAGCGTCTTTTTCACGAGCCGCCGCCGCTCGTCATAGCTGTAGGTGACGTCGTTCCCGAGCGGATCCGTGACGCGGACGAGCTCACCGCCGACATCGTAGCCAAACGAGACGGTCTGGAGCGGCGTCCGCTCGTCCCCCGACGCGAAGACCGTGAGCCGCGTGATGTGACCGTTCTCGTCGTGCGTGAGTCGGATCCGCCTGCCGGCCGTGTCCACGAGCTGCGTGAGCTTTTCGCCCTCGTATTCGAGCTGGATTCGCTGCCCCGAAAGATTCGTGAGCTCCACGAGCCGGGCCCGCGTACCTCCCTGGGGACGAAACAGGCGGCGAATACCCGTCGCGAGCGAGACCACCGATGCTCCGCCGCCGCGCGCATCCCGCGTGATCTCGATTCGCTTGGCCTTGTGAACGACCGTTTTTCCTGCCGACACGTTTCGCAGGACGCGCGTGGATCCATCCTCGTCCCGGAGTCGGAGCTCGTCGCCCTCCACCTCAATCCATTGATCGTACGCGTGGGTCCACCCGCCGTGGCCGAGCGGCCCGTGCTCGGATGCGCGTGTGCTGTCGTAAAGCCGCGTCCACGTGACTGCAATCGGCCCTGGGAGCGAGACGTCGACGTCCGTGTCCACCACCGCGCCGGAGACCACGGAGATCGGGTCGAGGATCACCTGCGAGCCAGCGGCGAGCGCTGCCACGTTTTGAGCCCACAGCACGGTATCCATCGTGATGAGCTGTCCGATCGTCTGCGCGATGAACGCCCCCTGGTAGGGCACGTTCATCTGGACCTTGACGCCCGTGCACGCGACCGGCTTGCCGCCCGCGTGGACCTTGGCCTGATTCGCGAAAATGATCTGGCTATACGCGGACGTCATGTGCGTGACGACGTCGCCGCCGGTGGGCTGGCCCGGGAGATTGCCCGGTTTGTCAATCGCCATCACGCTGCCCTGCGTGAGGACCGGCTTGTAGGCGACGAGCAGATGATTCGATACCTTCTGCGCCGTCGACGAATGCGACATGTACGCGAAGGGCGCCGTGACGGGCCCTGCAGGCGGGGTCGGCGGGACGAGGCTCATGGCAGGCGTCGGCCCGGGGCAGAAATGCCCGCTGCCCGTCGTCGCGATCTTCTTCCCATCGATCGACGCCATGGCCTACCCCTTTCCTTTCATTTCGCGCGCGGCCCGGAGCAGCGGGGCGAGGCTCGCCTCCACGTCGGTCGCATACCCCCAGACGGGCACGGGTTCGAGGCGCCCGAGGCGAGCACGAAGCTCGTCCACGCGCTGCATGAGATCGCCGCGGGCAAGATCTCCGGATGCGCATTCATCGGCCACCACGGTGGGCGAGAAGGGAAGGCCGCGGCGAAGACGCTTGGACGCATCGAGGCGCGTCGACGCAATCACGCTCCGCCAGGCCCCGGCGTCACGCATCTCCTCGGGAGGAAGCGCCGGCCCGAGCATGACGGTGAGCGCCTCTGCCGCGGCGAAGGAAAGATCCTCGTCCACGAGGCATTGCAACAAGCGCGGCAGGATCGCCGGGGAGCCCCATCGCCCCGCAGCCAAGAGCAAGACTGGCGTCGTGGTTTGTCGGCCAAAGAAATTGTCCGCCGCTGCGGCATCCTCTGGCCGACCTGCGAGCACGTAAAGGTCGCCCACGTACGCGCCGAGCCGGGCCGCGACGGCGGGATCCTCGAACGCGCGCCGCGCCTCGACGTCGCCGAGAATCGCGAGCTGCCGGGCCACGCGAAATGCATTCGCTCGATCCTCCACGAGGAGTGCGCTCCGGAGCGCAGGGACGAACGCTCGTTGCGAGGCAGGGGACCGCGCCGCGCAGGCGTCGAGGGCCGCCGCGCGCACGAGCGGAGACACGTCCGAGAACGCGCGCTGGACCTCCTCGTCCGCGAGCGCGCCGCGGGCTGCGAGGAAAGAGAGGCCGATGGCGCGGGCGATCGGCCGTGCGGACGCATGGAGGGCCCGTCCGAGCGAAAAAAGCTCCGCGTGCTCGGAGAGCGCGAGCGCCTCGGCCACGCGCCGCGCGTGCGCATCGGCCTCGTCGGGGAGCGCGTCGATCTTTCGCGACACGAGTCGCCTCGCCTCGTCGCCCTCGAAGGCCATGGCCGCGGTCGTCCCGCCAAACCATCGCCAAGGGTCTTCCTGGTGCTCGGCCCAGTCCGTCGCGAGATGGATGAGGGCGCGCCTGCCCGAGGCGACGATCGCGTCGACCTGATGGAGCATTCGTTGCTCAATGTCGCGCACGCCGCGCAAGGGCGAACGTTCGCGCGCCTTGCCCATCCCGGCGAGCGTCTCCGCGCAGTGCGACACGATTTCTGCATAAAGCGCCTCCCGCGAGACGGGGCGGAGCCGCTCGGGATCGAGCCTCACGAGGGGCGACTTCGTGATCGACTCCGGCAAAGGTCGTTCGAGGGGCAGGATGTCGTTTGCCGGCGCGAGGGCCGCGTCGGGGTCGAAGGTTGCCTCGTCGAAGGCCGATGCGACGTCTTCCGCGGGCGATGGTTCGTCCGGTGAAACGGAATCCAAAGGCACGGCCCGCGCGCGTGCCCGCTCCTCGAGCGGGTGCAGCGCGTCCCCTGGAGCCGAATCTCCTCCCACGCCGAGCGCAAGCCCACGTGTGCCGTCGCGTGAAAGGGCCCAGGCGAGCAGGCGGCTGTCAGGTGGACAAACCCCGTGCCGGACCGAGGCAAACGCAACCACGAGGGCCATCACGCCGGCCGCCGCGCCGACCTGTCCGATTTCAGCTTCGAGACAAACACCAAAGGCCTCCGCGTGGAACCTCGAAGCCTGCCGGGCGGTGCTCCATTCCCATTCCCGCGATCGGAGCGCGTCGACACGATCCTGGCCGAAGACCACCTGAATGGGGGCGCCCTCGGGAAGCTCGCCGAGGAGGCTCGTCAGCGCGGCGGCGTCCACGGGCTCGTCGTCGTCGTCGGTGCCTCGACCGAGCGCGGTCTTGCTCATTAAGATCGTCGGAGCGTCTTTCCGCGTGCCGCGCACGACAACGAGCGCCCCCGCGCCTTCCGCCGGCCAGAGCCGCGCAGGCTCGAAGGGGCCGGGAGGCCGCGCGACGAGCGCCGCCGCCCGATCCGCGTGGAAAAACGAATCGACGCCGACGATCGCCGCGTCGGGCCACCCATGCGCGTCGATCCGCGCGAGCGCGTCGAACACGCCCGCCGCGCCTGTGAAACGTTCCACCCGCGACGACGCCGCCACGGCGGCGAGACGGCTCGCTACGTCGTCGAGCACGGCCGCAGGCAGGCCCTCGCACGGAGCAGGCAGGCAAACGACCAGCGGCATCCCCGGCGCAGGCCGAGCCTCCTCCAGCGCGATGCGTCCGAGCGCGACGAGCCGGTCCGGAAGATCGAGGTCTGGCGGGACGAACCGCGCGTAGCCGACCTGAAAAGGCCGTCCGTTCGCGAGCACGAACGGCGCGGGCGCAGGCGGCGGCGCATTTGCCCGTGGGAAAAACACGTGATCCCGGACGAGCACACCCGCCGGAGAGCAGAGACCGAGGCCAACGACCGAGAGCGTCACTTGTGCGTCAATTTCCCCGCTTCACGCGATGGTCCCGTGATTCGAATGCTCGGCGCCTTGATCGTGACCCCGCCGCCGGACGCCGAGATCTCGGCCCCGCCGCACTTGAACGTCACGGTCCCACCCGAGAGCGTCAAATTCCCTCCGACCGAGAGCGTGAGCGACGCCTGCGCCGTCATGCGATACGCCCCGCCCGCGCTTACCTCCCGCGCCCCGCTCACGTCACTCTGGACGAGGCCCTTCACCTTGCGGGCGATGTTTTTCGAGCTCGTGATCACCAGCGATCCGAGCGATTCGTTCATGGCCCCCGCGACCTGCATGCCGGCCTTCGTCGTCTCCGTCGTGTGGCTGCCATTGACGAGCATCGTCGCGGGGCCGAGCGTCACCCACGAGACGGCGCCCGGCGTCATCACCGCATACACGCCGCCGACCATTTCCGAATAAGGTCCCTCGACGAGCGTCGCTCGGTGCCCCGGCCCGGGCCCCGCCTTGCCGCTCGGTCCGCTCACGCCCGCCGCGCCTCCGCCCGCCGCGACCTCGCCCTCGGGCGGACGACCGTGATCCCAGGGCATGGGCTTCGACGATCCGGTCACGCTCGCGAGAATCGCCTCGCCGCCCGGCACCATCGAGGCGGCCATCCCGGCCAACCCCATTCCCGCCGCCGCCGCCGCGCCTTTCTCACCGCCCGCGGAAAATCCTTCGATCGCAGCGCGACCCACGCCGAGCCCTGCCGCCACGATGGCACCCGCGGTGCCGCGTGAGCCCACGCCCGCGAGCGCCGTGGAAAACAACAGATTCGCGGCGCCCTTCACGGGGCTGCCCACTTGCTCGGCGAGCAGGCCCCCCACGGAGACGGCTTCCATCCCTTTGACCTGCGTGACGAAGCTCCCGCCCGCGGTCTGCTTTTGCGTCGCGCCCACTGTCACCGTGCGCGATCCGTACGACGCAGCCCACCCGAGGTGCACGCTTACCGTCTCGTCCGCGCCGATCGAAGACGTCATGCTCCCCAGGACCTCGGCATTTTCGTTTTTGCGGGTCTCCGTGCGAGAATCGCCATACACGTGGTCGTCCCGGCCAAACGGCGCCGAGAAAAGCATGTGCTGCCTGCCGGCGGCGTCGTCGAGCTGGATCGACGTGCGCGCGGCGGCGCCCGGGGAGCTGTCGGTCGCAATCACGCTCGCCGTCTTGTTCGCGGGCAGCGGCAGCGGCGGGAGCTGCTTGCCATTGTACGAGCGACCGAGGACGAGCGGACGCTCGGGATCGCCGTCCTCGAAGGCGACGAAGACCTCCCAGCCCACACGCGGCAGGACGAATCCCGCCGGTGCCTCGGGCTGCGTCACGCGTACGGGCACGCTGCTCCGGTGATCTTTCGGGCCACGCACATCCCAAGGGAATGCGAGGTGGACGCGGCCGAGCGCGTCGGTGTCGATCTCCTGGCCCGGCGCGCCCGTGACGATCGCCGATTGCACGCCGTCGATGCGCGGCTTTGGCGTGATGCGCGGCAATCGGAAGGGGACACCCTTCGGAATGGCCTCCACTGTGGCTTCGAGGACGGGTTCGTCGGCGCTCCACGTGATCGAGGTTGCCACGACGAACCACGCGCCCGCGACGCGTGCCCGACCGAAGGCGCGATCCGATTCAACGAGCGTGACCGCGCGGCCAGGCACGAGCGCGAGCGCGTTCGTTCGAAGCACGAGCGTCGAGGTGTCCGCGCGCAGGGATTCGAGCCGCCGCTGCGAGGCCCGCTCCCCGGCCTCCGTCGAGCGGAACCCGCCCGGCGCCTCGTAAATGCTCGTCCGTTGCTCGACGCTCGATCCGGCCGTGGCCACGCCTTCGAGCCGGACCGCAGGCCGCTCCGGATCGTACTCGCGCAACGTGACCTTTCCCGGGCGACGCTGCCGCGCGGCGAGGACGGGCGTGACGAACGGGCGCGGCTCGCTCGCCGTCGCCCGCGTGATGACGGCAATCGGATCGGGATACACGTCACCGGCGTGTGTCGAATCGTCCTCGATGACGAGCACCTCGGCGCCGTCTTTCTCCTCGAATCGAAAGAAAAGTCCGTGCTCCTCGCAGAGGCGGCGCACGAACGTCGCGTCCGTCTCGTCGTATTGAATCGCCCAGTCGAGCGGCGGATACGTCTCCGCGAGCCGCACCTCGATCCGCTCGTATCCCGCAGCGCGTGCGAGATCGGCGATGATGTCGGGCGCGCTGCGATCACGGATCACCCGCGGAAACCGCCGCAGCTCCAGCAACGCGAGGCGCGGGCGCACGGTGGCGCGATAGATGCGTTCGCTCCCATGATCGGTGGCGACGAGGACGACCCGCGTCACGATCCCTGCAAACCGCCGCTCTCCCGCCTCGGCCTCGAACCGGAGCACGCACGGCCCGCGCAGCACGTGCGAGGGCAACACGACGGGGGAGGGGGGACCCGAGAAATCGAGCTCGTACCTCCCGATTTCGCCGAGGCGCTCCTTCCCCGCGACACGCACGAGGCGGAGCGGCGGATCCCCGGGGAGCGCGGCGGAGACGTTCGTCACGGGAGCTCCACGCGCGCCGCGAAAATGCGGACCAGCGCGGCCATGTCGATGACGAGCTTGTCCCCCTCCAGGCGAAGCGCGCCGCCCGGCTCGAACGCGAGCGATCCGCCGGGGACCTCGATCACGATCGATTGATCGGCCCGCATGCGCAGGTGTTTTGCTTCGAGTGCGAGCGTGCCCCGCGCGTCCTTTTCGACGGCGCTCGCGACCTGGAGCGCGCCCGCGATCCGGGGCCCGTCCGGTCCATCGACGAGCACGACCGTGCGCCCGCCTCGCAAGCACTCCTCGGCGAAATCGGGCGCGACGGCCCCGTCGAGCCGCGCCGTGAGATGACGGCCCGAGGTGAGGCGGACGCGGTACACACGCTCGTCGCCGTCCGTGGACGCCGCCATGGCCATTTCGATGCGGCCGGGATGGAGCCCCGGGCCGAGGAGGGCGCTCGCCTTGCTGCGCCCGCGCCGCGCGCTTTTTCCTTCAGCCATAACGAGACACTCCCTCCTCGACGCTCGCGACCGCGCCCTGGAAATCGCCCTGAATCTCGATCGTGCCCGGGGTCATCCTGATCGTCATTCCGCCCGCCTGGAGGACGAGCTTTGCCTTGGCCTCGATCGCGATCTCGGCGCCCGCGATCGACGCATTTCCTTTCACCGTGTGCGTGAGTGTCCCAAATGCCTCGGCCACGGTGCCGCCCGCCTTCACATGGCGCGACGTGTAGCTCTCCGCATACACGCCGAGCACGTCGAGCCCATACCCATTCGCGGTCACCGTCATCGGGCCGCTGACCTTCACGACGGCCGCCCCGCCCACGGCGATCGCCTCGGAAATCCCCGCGGTCGTGTTCATCGAGCCGCCGACGACGAGCGTCCCGGCGCCCTCCGTGTGCACGCTCTGGTGTTCGAGCGGCGCTTCGGTCTTCGCCCCGCCCACGATCCGCACGAGCCGCGGCGCCTTCGTGACGGAATCGCCGCCGATCGAAAAGAGGCGCGCTCCAGCCACCGAAATGCTCTCCGCGCTCGCCCACACGCCGAGATCCGCGTCCGTCGTGAGGGCGCGCTCGGCGCCGACCGAGAGCGAATGCGCGCCGTCCACGGCCGTATGCAGGTTCTCCTTGACGAACAGCTCCCGCGACCCACCCACCACGCGCCCGAGATCGCCCTGCACCACCGAGACCTTGTCCTTCTCGGAGAGCTCCTGATAATCGCCGGACGACTGAAGCGAGAGTCGTTCCGTTCCCGCGGCGTCGCTGATGCGGAGGAAATGGCCACGCTCGCCGGCCGGCGTGCTCTTCGTCCCGAGGTGCGTCTCCACCTTCTGCGCGGGGAGATGCAGCGGCGGCGGCTCGGCGCCGTTGTAGAGGCGGCCGAGCACGAGGGGCGACTCGCACGCGGCGTCGGAGAATGCGACGACCTGCTCCCAGCCGATTCGTGGATGAAATGCCGCGCCCGCGAGGGCCGGCGCGACGACACGGGCCGGCGCGGACGCCTCCTGGGCCCAGCGAAGGTGCAACGAGGTGCGTCCGTACGCGTCCACCTCGATTTCCTGCCCCGACGGGCCCGTCGCAATCGCGGTGCCCACGCCTCCGCGTGGACGAATACGAGCGCGGGCAGGGCGGTGCGTCAAAGAGGTGGGCACGGCGCGGAAGCGCGCGAGATAACCGTCGCCCACCTCGTGCGTCACGGCGAGCACGAGATGACGCCCGTCCTGCCCCGCGGCGGGGCATCCTTCGACGGTCACGATCGATCCGGCCGCGACCGTTGGCGCCGTCGCCTCGCCTTCGAGCACGGCGGCCTCGGCCCGCCTCTCGCCGAGCCGGATCGCCGCGAGCGCACGCGCCTCCGCAGGCGAACGCGCGTCCCGCGACACCTCGTACCCTTCGAGCGAGCCCTCGCCGCTCTCGCCCTCGATATCGAGCTCGGGCCGCTCGAAATCGTAGCCGCGCAGGCGCGTCACGTCGCTCGCCGCGCGGCGCACGAGGCGAGCGGCGCAGAGCGAGGGGCCTCCTTCGAGCCCCGCGTCCTCGCGGTAACGCAGCACCACCCCGAAATCGTCGAACGTGGCCGGCTCGTCGGCGATTCGCACGACGTCGCGCTCCGCCGTCGACGGATACCACGACAACCCCTCCTCCGCGAGGATCCGCGCCGCGAAGGCGAGATCACTCTCGAACGACTGGATCCATTGCGCCCGCCGGGGCGGCGCGCGCCGCGCGTGGTTCTCGACGCGGAGCCCATGCGCTTCGAGGATCGTCCGCGCGACCTCGACGGCGCTCGCGGCCGGGAACACGCGCTCGTCACAGCCGTCGCCGGCCTCCGCCACGCGCGCCACGATCACGATTTCGCTGTGCCCCTCGTGATCCTCGATGCGATCGACGATCCCCTCGAAGCGCCGCTCCACGCCGGCGACGCCGAGCACGAGCCAAGCATGCTCCCCGAGGACATCGAGGTGCGCCGCGGAGACCGGCTCGCCGTGCTCAAAAACATCGCAATGAATGCGCGCGACGAACGGCGCCCCCACCCGCTCGTCGAGGGTGCACGAGAGGCCGACGATCCGCGAGGAAATCCCCTGCACGCCGAGCTCAATCCACGGACGCTGCTTCATCCGCCCACCTCGCCGCCCTGGTCCCGCTTGACCGTTCCCTCGATCGACGTCGTGCCGCTCGTCGCCCGGAGCGCGCCGCCCGTGATTGAAAGGGCTCCGGCCGCGAGCGCGCCGGACACGTTGATCGTGATCTGCGACGCTGCAATGCTGAATGTGCCGCCCGCCCGGAGCGCGACCTCACCCGACGCGAGTTTGCCCGTGGGCCCCGCAATCCCATGATCGGCCGCGGCATTCTCCGTCACCACGCCCGCCGTGCTGCGCTTGCCGCCCTTCACCGACTCCGAATACGCCCCGGCGCAGGTGACCACGCGCGCGCCCCGACAAACATACGTCCGCGCCCCCGCCACGCTCTCCGTCACCGAGAGCCCGGCGGAGACGAACTTCGAGCCGCCCACGATCCGCGAAAACGTGCCCGTCGTCTTCGTGTTCGACTGGTTGCATTGCAGCACGTACGCGCCGCCGACGGACTCTTCGTATCCACCGCCGGCGAGCACCACCCGGTTCCCCGTCACCGCGACGATCTCGGCCGCCATCGACTCCGCATTCGCGCCGTCCACGGCGACGTGAACGGGCTTGCCCACGTCCAGACGCTGGCTCCCGCCGATCGTCACGTCCTCCGCGCCGGCCACGTGCGCCGCGAGGCCGAGCCCGACCACGTGGGCCTCGTCGCCGTCCGTCGTCTGTCGATAGTCGCCGCCCACGCGCACGCTGAGATCGCGGCTCGCGTGCACGAAAAACGCCTCCGCACCCGCTTCGTCCCCGAAGCGGATCTCCTGCGTCGTGCCGTCCCCGGGGCTCGTCCACGATTGCAAGGCCGTGACCGCGCGCGCCGAGGGCAGGACGTACGGATGCACCGCCGTCGCATTGTAGAGGCGGCCGAGCACGAAGGGTCGATCGGCGAGGCCGTCGAGGAACGAGACCGCGACCTCGAATCCGACGCGCGGGATCATCATCGCGCCGCCGAGCGGCCATTGCATCGCGCGGACCCACGAGGACGACCGATCGTCGGTGATGCCCGATCGATCCCATAAAAACCGGATTTTTACGCGACCGAGCGGATCCGTGTGGATCTCCTCGCCCGGCGGCCCCGTGACGACCGCGCTTTCCACGTGGTGGATGCGCGGCTCCTTCCGGATCGCAGGTCGATGCGGCGGGCGCTCCTCGCCGCCCTCGCCGCGTGTGGGCCGGAGGACGACCTCATTGCGATAAGGCGACCCTTTCCCGCCGTCGCGGAGCGGCCGCGCGAACGTGTGACGCACCTCCGAAACGAGAAACCGTTGATCAAAAAGGTCCACGCCGCCGCCCACAACCTCGACCAGCCGACCCGGCCGCAGGCGCATGCAATCGCTCGTCGCCGTGACCTTCACCTCGTCCCGGCGGAGCTGTTCGAGCCTGCGCTTCGCCCGCGCCGCGGCCGCACGCGCGTCGGGCACGAGGGCCGGATGTTCGAACCATTCGAGCGCGCCCTCGCCGGCCTCGCCGTCGAGGTAGACGTCCGGGTGATCCACGTCGAAATCCCGAACGAACACCCGATCGTGGGACAACCCCGCCTCCCACGCGAGCGAGAGGAGCGCGCGCACGCCCCTCGCGCGCGTGGCGCCCGGCCCGGCGAAGGGGAGGCGCGGATCGCCGTCGATCCCCTCGTGCGAGGCCGTCCCGTCGCCGAAGAGCACGCGCCACGCGCCGTCCTCGGACGTCTCGGTCCAGAACGAGATGCCCTCGCGCGCGAGCGAGCGGCGCACGAAATCCCACTCGGCCTCGCCGTGCTGCGTGCAGAGCGGATACAGCGGGTATTCCCCGGAGAGCCTCGCCACGATCCCGTCGCGCGGCACGCCCGCGCCCGCGAGGACCTCCGTGACGACCTCCTCCGAGGTCTTGTCCTGAAAAACGCGAACTCCCTCTCGGAGCGCGAGCGGCGCGAGCGGATCCGCGAGGCGGAGGGAGAGGGCTCGATCGCGGCCCCGGCCCGCCTCCTCGGCCACCTCCATCACCACGAGCTGGATCGCGCGCGCCGTGCCCTCCTCGGGGTCGGAGAGCACGACGACACACGGCGCACGGACGAGGGCCTCGAGATCGACCTCGCTCGCGGCATGGACGACGATCTCGAACGACGAGAGGTCGTCCATGATTTCGCGCCCGTCGAGCGAGAGGACCACGGTCTCGCCGAGCGGCTCGCAGGCGAAGGCGACGTCCTGGGTCGTCACGACGTGCAAAGCTACAGGAGCGTGCGTACGACCACAAGTGCCACCGTGCTGGCTCGGGTTCTGCATGCTCCCCCGCGTGCCTGCGCTCGTGAAGATCGGCATTTCCGCGTGGACCGAGCGGACGCTCGTGTCCTCGGGGTTTTATCCGCCCGGGGCCCGGACGGCCGAGGCGAGGCTGCGCCATTACGCGTCGTCGTTCCCCATCGTCGAGGTCGACGCCACGCATTACGCGTTGCTCGCCGAGAAAAACGCCGAGCTCTGGAGCGAGCGTACCCCCGAGGGGTTCACGATGAACGTCAAGGTCGTGGCCCCACTCAGCGAGCATTACATCGATCCGCGCGGGCTGCCGCGGGACATGCGCGACGCCCTGCCGCGGGAGGTCCGCGAGAAACGACGCATCTACCCGCAGGACCTCGGCGACGTATTTCTGGACGAGCTCGCGGCGCGGTTCGTCTCGGCCCTCCGGCCCCTGAAAACGAGCGGCAAGCTCGGGCTCGTGCTGGTCCAGTATCCGGTGTGGTTCACGTTCTCGTCGGCCTCGCTCCGGCGCCTCGAACGAACACACGCGCTCTTCCGCGGCCACCGCCTCGCGATCGAGTTCCGAAACGCTGGCTGGCTCGGCGAGCGTCATCGGGACGAGACGCTCGCATTTCTCCGGGAGCAAGGGCTCGTTTATACGTGCGTGGACGAGCCCCAAGGCTTCGCCTCGTCGGTCCCGCCGATCGCGGAGGCGACGACCGACCTCGCGCTCGTCCGTTTCCACGGCCGCAACGTCGAGACGTGGGAGAAGAAATCGGCCAGCGCCGGCGAGCGCTTCGCCTATGAATACGAGAAGGCCGAGCTCGCGAGCTGGGTGCCGAAGATCGTGGGGATGTCCCGACGGACGCGGGAGGTCCACGTCATCATGAACAACTGTTATCGAGACTGGTCGGTGCGGAGCGCGGTGGATCTGACGGAGATGCTCCGGAGGGCAGGCGCCCGCATTGCCGAGCCGCGGGCGCCGCTCGCCGCGTGATCGTCACGGGGAGAGGACGATCGCCGATTTCGCGGGCACCGTGAGCGTCAGCATGCCGCCCGCTGGGACGGTGACGTTCGGGCCGCCCATCGCGTCCTTCAAGACGGTCCCGGCCGCGAATCCGAGCGTGGCGGCGTCCACTGTCATCGGCGCCGGCGCGCCCGACCGCGTGAGCGCGACGATCGCCCCCGTCGCGCCCGCGAGCTTTCGCCCGATGACGAGCGTGTCCTCCGTCGCGCGAGCGAGACGTACTCCCCGCGCCGGAGCGCCGGAATCGCCTGCCGCGCCGTGCCGAGCTTGCGCACGAACGTGAGCGTCGCCTTCTCCTCGGCCGAGAGCCCGTTCTCCGGTCGCCACATGAGCCGGTTGTTCGGATCCGCGCCGCCCCACTGGCCATATTCGTCGCCGTAATACATGAGCGGCGCGCCCGGCAGCGCGAGCAGCCACGCCATCGCCACGCGCATCCGCTCGTAAGGAACGGCATCCGACGGCGCGAGCGCCGTGTTGTCCCACTGGTTGCCCGGGATTCCGCGGTCGCCGTCCGCGTAATCGGCGAGCGACACGAAGCGCGGCGTATCGTGGCTGCCGATGTACGGCGTCATGACCGCGTTCTTCGGCCATTTTTGGAGCCCGTGCTGGGTCCAGTAATCGGCGTGCAGCATGCCCTTGTCGCCGTACGCGAACGTCCGGTACGAGACGCCGTGGTAGAGCACGAAATCGAACTGCCCATCGAGGCCAAAGGGCCCGATGTACCGGGCGATCGTGCCATAGTTCTCGTCGTTGCAGGGGTCGCCGCAGTCGTTCCACCCCATCGCCGTCTCGCCCATCATGAAGTAATGGGTCCCCGCCTTCTCGAACGTCTCGCGCACCTCGACGGAGAGGTTCCGTGTCGCGAGCTCCTCGACGTGCTTGACCGCGTCGACCCGCAGCCCGTCGAGATCAAACTCGTCGAGCCACCACACGGCGTCGTCGACGAACTGCGCGTTCGCCTCGGGGACCGAGTGGTTGATGTCGGGCATGTAATCCGCGAAGAGGCATTCGAGCGCCTTCGCCGTCCAGTCACAGTTCGCCGTGCCGCAGACGCAGCCCGTGCGGAACCACGCGGGGTGCGACTTGAAATATTCGTGCTCGCTGTGCACGTGGTTGACCACGTAATCCTGCAAGATGCGGATCCCATGGGCATGCGCGGCCTTCACGAGCGCCCGCAGCGCATCCGGGCCGCCGAGGCGCGGATCGACCTCGCGCGCCTTGATCGGCCAGTAACCGTGATAGCCCGTGACCTTGTGCACGCCGTCGGCCGCGAGGTACGCGTCCACGGGGTTCGTCTGGAACGGCGTGAGCCAGATGGCGCGAATGCCGAGCTTGTCGAGCTCGCCCTCCTCGATCGATTGCCGCAGGCCCACGAGGTCGCCGCCTTTCCAGTCGCCGCGCGCGTCGGCGCCGGGCGTCGGCGGGGCATTGTTCGAGGGGTCGCCGTCGCGATAACGATCCGTGAGGACCATGTAAACGACCGCGTCGTTCCAGGAGAACGGCTCGGCCTCGATCCAGAAGGGCAGGTGCACGGGCTCGCCCACGCGCCCGCTCTTGCTGCGCGGCCGGAGCGTGACGCGGTACTTGCCGTCGGCGAGGCCCGCGAGCGCGAGCTGCACGTTGCCCTCGGGCGAGACCGTGACCAGGGGCGCCGCGAGGGGTTGTTTCGTGCCGTCTTCGAGCAGCGTCACCTCGAAGCCCGCGGCGTCGGCCCCGCTCGCGTCGGCGCCGTCGACATACCCGAGATCGGCCGTGAACGCGCCCTGGCCCGGCGCCGTGCGGCTGGCCTTCGTGGTCTTCACGGACAGCGTGGGCAGGTTGCAATCCCGCACCTTGACGGCGCTGTTCTCGATGCCGCCGAGGTATTTGCGGCGGCCCTGCGCCGGGTCGAGGATCCATTGCGTGCCGCCGCCCGCGTCCTGGTACACGAGCTTGTACCCGTGGAGCCCCGGCGGGAGCAGGACCGTGGCCTTGTACACGCCGCCCGCGTCGGGGCCGCTCATCACGGGCGCCGTGGCGAGGTCGAAGCCTTGCCATTCGCCGGGCACACGCGGCGCACTGGCGCCGGCAGGCGGGACGAACGTGAAGGTCGTCGGGCAAAGCGCGTCGCCGCCGCCGCTGCCGCCCGCGCCGCTGCCGCCCACGCCGCCGCTGCCGCCCGCGCCGCCGCCGCCGCTGCCGCCTGCGCCCGCGCCGCCGGCGCCCCGGGGCCGGTGCTACCGGGGCCCGTGCTGCCGATGCCTATCGTGCCCGAGGAGCCCCCCGAGCCGAGCTCGCTCCCGTCGCTGCACGCGACGAACGCGAAAGGAAGGGTCAGGAGTGCGAAAAGGGAGGAAGGGGTACCGCGCCACATGGGCGCAGAGTAGAGCCCGGCCGGCCCGGCGTCACCCGCCGTTCGTCGCGTGCGCCTCGGGCGCGTCGCGCGTGGCCCACGGGGCCTTCGCGAGCCCGTCGAGCGTCCAGGGTTCTTCAAACCCCTTCCGCAGCACCTTCGCGAGCTGGCCGAGCTGCGCGCCGTCGATGAACCGGTGATCCACCGTCGCCGTGATGGTCACGAGCGGCCGCGGGACGACCTTGCCCGCGACGACCGCAGGCTGATCACGCACCGCGCCGACGAGGATGAGCACCGGCACCCGCGCGAACGGCGTCGGCGGGGCATACCCCTCGTCCACGCCGAACGCGCCGACGTTCGTGATGACACACGAGCCGAACGGGAAGGGCTCGAGCCCGAACGCCGAGAGCCCGAGCGAGCCCGTCAAGAACCCCGTCGTCCAGAGGACGGGCTTGAGCAGCCACGAGGGCAGCGCCCGCACGATGCCCTTGCTCTTCTCGAAATCGGCGTCCTTGCCGCCGCGGAGCTTGCCCGCGCCCTCGGCCAGCGCCTTCGCGATGTCGGCGACCGATTTCTCGTCGGCGCTCGGGATCTTCGTCTTCGCGAGGTCCCGCCCGTCCTCCAGCGCGACGAGGAACGTGACGTCCACGGTCTCGTGCGGCACGTATTTGCCGAGGACGATGCGGCCGTTCAGCCCCGGCGCGGCCTTCATGGCCATCGCCGCGGCTTTGCCGACGATGTGGCCGATCGTGACCTTCTCCCCGGTGGTCTTTCGCAGGTGCTCGACGTAGGCGACCGCCTCGCCCGCGTCCATGACCAGCTTGCCGTAGATGTTGCCCTCGCGCGGCGAGGACCATGTGGCAATGGCGAGCTTGCGCCTCGTCGAGTTCATCTCGTCCCCCGGGGAAGTGGGTTCCTGTCCGTCTTCGATTACACCACGAAATCGAGCATCTGCACACGCGTCAAATGCTCGCCGAGCTTCTTCGCGTACTCGTCGATGAGCAGGTCGAGCTCGACGAGCACCGCGCCCTCGCCCGCCTGCCGCACCTTGCCGCTCACCGGGATCTCGCCGTTCGGAATCACGAGCACGAAGCTCACCTCGTCGCCCGGCTTCGCGTCGGGCAAGGAGACGAGCTCGAGATACCGGTCCGACATCGCGCTCACGGGGATGAGCACGCCCGCGTCGAGGCGGACCGAGGTCGAGAGCGCGTAGGCCGGCGTGACCATGTAGTGGACGCGGCGGTTGTGCTCGATGAGCGTGTCGAGCGTCTCGCAGACCGCGCGGCTGATCGGCGTCTCCTCGGCCTCGAGCACGCGGTCGCGCAGCTCCTTCATGGCCTTCTGCGTGCGGATGATGTTCGCGCGCATCTCGCCCTGCCGCATCGCATCGCGGTGGACCTTCTGCGCCACGATCTTGAGCAGGTTGTGATAAAAGGGGAACGCGACGTCGCCGTGGTTCTCGAAGAACCGCATGAGCGCGACGACGCCGATGCGGTAGAGCTCGGACGCCTCGGTCGCGACCGCGCGCGTGTTGCGGTAGAGCCCGGTCAGCGCCCCGAGCTCGCCGATGGGCGCGATGGGCGCGAGCCGGAAGCGGACCTCGCCGGCCTGCTCCAGGGCGATCTCGCCCGCGGCCAGGAGCCACAGGTGCTTCGGCTCGGTGCCGGCCTCGAAGAGCACGTCGCCGGGCGCGAGTGTCACGCGCTCGAGGCCCTCGATGAGCTCGGCGAGGTGGGCCTCGGTGATGCCCTCGAAGAGGGGAATCGCGTGGAGATCGGCGGGTCGCATCGTCATGGCAGGTCCTTGTCGCCGCGGCGCGGGGGGGCGCATCCTCGCATGGATGTGCCGTCCGCGCGAGGGGCGTCAGCGCTTGCCGCGCGGACCGAGCCCTGCACAGTAGCGCAGCGCGTCCTTGAAGCTCTGGAGCGTGCGGATCTGCGCGAGATTCACGTCGATCCCGACGAGCGTCTTGGCGACCGAGGGGCGGATCCCGGTGATGATCCCCTCACAGCCGAGGAGGCGCACGGCAGAGGCCACACGGACGAGGTGCTCCGCCGTCGCTGTGTCCACCGCCTCCACGCCCGTGAGATCGAGCAGCGCGAAGCGCGCCTGCTTGTCGACGACGGCTTCGAGCAGCGCCCCGAGCATCTGCTCGGCCCGCGCCGCGTCGAGCGTGCCCACGACGGGCACCGCGAGCACGTCCTGCCAGACCTCGAGGATCGGCGTGCCGAGCTCGGCGATCGCCTGTTTCTGCGACGCGATGAGCTCGAGCTGCGCCTGGAGCTGCGCCTCGAACCGGAGCTCTTCGGTCGCGTCCTCGGTCGACGCGCACGCGCCGATCACCTCGCCGAACGGATCCCGCAGCGGCGCGAACCGCATGCGGAGCTGGGCGTCGCGCATGGGGCGCTCGACGACGTACGCCTCGCCCGCGAGCGCGCGCCGCATGTCGCCGACGAGGTCCGGCCGGTCGCGGTAGAGCTCGAACAAGTTCTTGCCGACGAGCTCCGCCGCCGTGCGGCCCATCTGCTTCCCGAGCGCCCCCTCGAAGAGGGTGCACGTTCCCTTCTTGTCGAACGCCCAGATGCAGATCGGCAGGCGATCGACGCACTCCGTGATGGCCTTGGATTTCTTGGAGAGCTGAAGGTCCTCGCCGTCGTGCACCGCGAGCGAGTGGACCCCCTTCACGGTGCCGCTCGCGTCGACGAACGGCGTGTAGACGTTCCGCCAGTGCGCCTTCTCGGTGACGTCCTCCTGGAGCAAGGTCTCGCCGGCGAGCGCGCGCGTGACGATCTCATGCACCTTCGAGTCCGGCGGGTAGAGCTCGAACACGCTTTTCCCCACGGCCGCGCCAGGGACGAGGCCGAGCAGCGCGAGCCCCTTGCCGTCCGACACGAGGACCTTGCCCTCCGCGTCGCACGACCAGACGATCGCATCCATCACACGGAAACAATCGAGGAGAATGCGCGCCTTGTGCTCCTCCGCCTCGTCGCGCGTCACCTCCGCCGCGGCCCACAACGACCGCTCGTCCGCCCGCCAGAACGAGAGCCTCGCGCGCTCACCCTCCCGCGCGAGACGCACGTCGAGCGAGATCGTCGCCTCCGCGCCGAAGGCCGCGCGCTCCGCCTCCGCGAGCGCGGCGTGATCCTGTTCGTGTACACGAGCGTCGAGCGAGCCGCTGCCCACGCGTGTTTTCCACGCGGCGTTCGTCGCGAGTGTCTCGCCGGTGAGCGACACGAGCGCGAGGGGTGTCGGGCAGCCGTGAAGGAGCGTCTCTGCACGGGGGAAATCCATGCGCATCAAGCGTCCACCTTCCGGGACGCATGACGCGGCACCTCGAGCCGGTGCGATGCGCATGGCCCCCTCCATAGGCCATGGTGCCTGCCCTGCTCGTCCGCTCGCAATGAAGAATCGAGCGGTTTTCGTGCCCTCTTTACTTCCCCGCGAAGCGCGGCGTGCGCTTCTCCATGAACGACGCCATCGCCTCGCCGAGGTCCTCGGACGCGAGGAACGCCGCGTTCCAGGCCGCGACGTAGGCGAGCCCGTCGGCGACCGACTTGCCCTCGCCGTGATCGAGCACCGCTTTGACGCCGCGCACCGTGAGCGGCGGGTTGGCGGCGATCTCCAGCGCGAGCTTGCGCGCCCCCGCTTGCAGCGCCGCCGCGTCGTCGAAGAGCTCGTTCACGAGGCCGATCGAGAGCGCGCGCTCGGCCGAGAGATCCTTGCCCGTGAACGCGAGCTCCCGCACGAGCCCCTGGCCGAGCAGCCGCGGCAGCCGCTGCAGGCTCCCGAGATCCGCCACGATCGCGATCTTCGTCTCGCGCACCGAGAAGTACGCGTCGCGCGTCGAGAGGCGGATGTCACACGCCGCCGCGAGATCGAGCCCCCCGCCGATGCAAGGCCCCTGGATGGCCGCGATGACGGGCACGGGGCAAGCCGCGACGGCGTCGAAGCCGCGCTGGTAGCGCTGGATGAGCCCGAGCAGCTCCATCCGATCCGCCGCGCCCCCGCCCCCGAGGTGCGGGCCGAGATCGGCCATCGCCGCGCGCAGATCGAGCCCGAACGAGAACGCCTTCGCGGTCGACTGCACGACGACGGCGCGCAGCCCCTTCTCGGCCGCGAGGCGCCCGAAGAGCGCCTCGAGCTCGACGAAGAGCGCGGGCGGCATCGTGGGCCGGAGGAGCGTGACGGTGGCGATCGCTTCGGAAATCTCAAGGGAGACGAACTCACTCATGCGGCGAAGCTAGCAGAGGAGGTCGTCTGTACGTCAGCCACGATCCACGGCCCGAGCCACGAGCGATCCATCGCCAAAATTTCCGCGTGCGCCTCCCACTTCACCGCCCTGCCCCTGACGTCGTATGCTCGGGCGTGATGGCCCAGGACGTCTTCGGGATCGCCGGCACGACGCAGGGCCCCTTCACCATCGAAGAGGCGGTGGCCGAAGGGGGGTTCGGCGTCGTCTACCGCGCGCTCCACGGAGCGTTCCGCGCGCCCGTCGCGCTGAAGTGCCTCAAGATCCCCACGATCCCGGAGGACCTGCGCGCCGGCTTCCTCGAACGATTCCGCGAGGAGGCCGAGATGCTCTTCCGGCTCTCGGCCACGATCTCGGAGGTCGTGCGGCCGCTGCATTACGACGTCATCACGCTCGACAGCGGCCTCATCGTCCCGTTCATCGCGCTCGAGTGGCTGGAGGGGCGCACGCTCTGGTCGCTCATCGAGCAGCGCGCCACGGACGGCCTGCCGCCGCTCGGCTACGTCGAAGCCGCGCGCCTGCTCACGCCCGTCGCCCGCGCCCTCGACGTCGCCCACAACTTTCCCGGGGGGGCCCAGGGCGCGCTCTGCGTCGTCCACCGCGACATCAAGCCCGCGAACATCTTCCTCGCCGAGGTCCACGGCACCGAGTACGTGAAGATCCTCGATTTCGGCATCGCCCGCGCCCGCGACGCGGCCTCCGTGATGGCCGGCGAGATGACGCAGGCGGACACAGCCACGCCGCTCGCCTTCACGCCGCGCTACGGCGCGCCGGAGCAATGGGCGCCGAAGCGGTTCGGCACGACCGGCCCGTGGACCGACGTGTGGGGCCTCGCGCTCGCGTTCCTGGAGACCATCGCCGGCCGCGTGGTGATCGACGGCGACGCGGTGGCGATCATGGGGACCGTGCTCGACGAGAAACGAAGGCCCACGCCGCGGAACGAGGGCATCGCCGTGCCCGACGCGCTCGAAGCCGTCTTCCGCCGCGCGCTCGCCGTGGATCCGCGCGAGCGCCCCGGGAGCGCCGGCGCGTTTTGGGACGAGGTGGAGCAAGCCCTCGGCCTCGGGCCGCGCCTCTCCGCGCCCGCGGGACATCGGTCCGGGATCATGCGGGCGCCGGCGATCGAAGCGCCCCAAGGCGAGTCGCGCCGCCCCTCGGGCTCGATGCGCGCCGTCTCCGTGCCGCCTGCGAGCCTCGACGTCGCCTCCACGGTGCTCGCCGACGCCCCGTCCGAGGGCGGGGGCCGCATCTCGCGGTTCCCCGAGCCGCCTGCGCCGTCGGCCCGCGCCCGGGACGCCGCTGCGATCGACGTCGACTGGGGCGCGAGCGGCCCGAGCGCGCCGCAGCGCCGATCGAGCGCGTCGATGCCGGCCGTGCGCCTCGATTCGCCGGCGTCGCCGCCGAGCTCACGCGTCTCCTCGGTCCCGAAGCCGCGCGTGTCGGCGGCCCCGCGCGAGCCCCTCCCGCGCGAGCCTCCCCCGCGCGAGCCCCTCCCGAGCGTCTCGAACGAGCCTGCGCCCGACGTCCGCAGCATGCTCGGCGGCCCGGTCGCGCTGGCCGGCGCGGGCGTGATCATCCGCGTGCTCGACCAGATCGCGGGATGGCTCTGGCTCGGGGGCGAGCGCGTGGGGCTCGGGCCGCTCCGCTTGTCCTACGTCGCCGCGATCCTCATCGGCGCCGGGGCGCTGCTCGCCCTCGCGCGCCTGCTGCGCCATTTGACCCGGTAGGTGTCCTGGAGGCGGGGGTCGGTGTCCTGGAGGCGGGGGTCGGTGTCCTGGACGCGGAGGTCGGTGTCCTGGAGGCGGGGGTCGGTGTCCTACACGCTCCGGGCGATCGGCGCGAGCGTGCCTTTCACCACCCGCACGTAATCGGTCGGCGCGAGCAGGATCTGCAGCCCCCGCACGCCTGCCGAGACGGACACCACGTCGTGGAGCTCGATCGTCTCGTCGACGACAACAGAAAAGTCCTTTTTGCCGCCGATCGCCGTCACGCCGCCGCGCACGTAACCCGTGAGTGGCTGGACCTCCTTCAGCGACACCGTATCCACCTTGCGATCGCCCGTGGCCCGCGCGAGCGCCTTCAGATCGAGCTCCTCGTTCCCGGCGAGCACGGCCATGAGCACGCCCGTGCGATCTCCGCGACAAACGAGGGTCTTCCAGACCTGCTCCACGGGCAAGCCGATCTTCTCGGCCACCGTCCCGGCCCGCAGATCTTCGGGATCGACCTCGTACGCGCGGAGCTCGTAGGCAATGCCGAGCGTATCGAGCAACCTCACCGCATTTGTTTTCATCGCACGCTTTTTACGGCCTCGTCCCCCGACAGGTCCCGGAACATATCGGTCGAGAAATAACGCTCCATCCGGTCGCAGAGCACGGTCGCGATGTCGTGCCCCGGCCCGAGCCTGCGCGCGAGCATGCGCGCCCCGGCCAGGTTGAGCCCGCTCGACGGGCCCACCGGGAACCCTCGCGCCACGAGATCCCGCGCCGCGCGAATGGCCTCCGCGTCGGGGACCGGGAGTGAGACCACGCCGCCCACGTCCTCCTCGTCGAGGATCTGCGAGAGCCCGTCCACCACGCCCGGGATCCCGCCGCAGATCTCCGGCTGCCCCTCGAAACACACGCCCCGCTCGGGCCGAGGCCTGCCGATGACCGCCTTTTGCCCCGACTCGAGGAGCGCCCGCGCGATCCCCATGAGCGTCCCGCCGGTCCCGACGCCGGCGACGAAGCCGTGGATCGTGGTGCCGACCTGGGCGATGAGCTCGGGGCCCGTGGTCCGCTGGTGGGCGAGGGCATTCTGAGGATTCTCGAATTGGCGCGGCCAGAAGACCCGCGTGTCCTCTTCGGCCATGCGGCGTGTCTCCTCGATCGCGCCGAGCACGCCGAGCTTCTGCGGCGTGAGCACGACCTCACCGCCATAACGACGGATGATGAGCAAGCGCTCGCCGCTCACGCCCTCGGGCATGACCGCGCGGAATCGTACGCCGATCATGGCGCAGGCCATGGCGAAGGAGATCGACGTCGAGCCGCTCGACGCCTCGACGACGATGCTGTCGTCCCGCAGCGCCCCGCGCTCGACGGCGCAGCCGAGGATGAAGCTCGCGATGCGGTCCTTCGTGGATCCGCTCGGGAGCATGTACTCGAGCTTGATCCAGAGGGTACACCCCGTCTCCTCGTCCCGGAGCGGGACCGTGGGCGTGCCCGCCGCGAGCCGCGCGAGCCAGGCCTTCATCGAGCGTCGGACCATGGGGCGAAGGCTAGCTCGATCAGCTACGTCCGTGCCAGTAGGTCGGCCGTCGCTTGTGGGCCGCGATGGCCAGGATGCGGATGTGGTCCTCGCGAGGTCTGTAAAGCTCCGCGAGCGCGTGAAAGACGACGGGGAACGTCATGCGAAGCGTGACCGCACGTCCCGGAGCACGTCCTCGGCGGAGCGACCCTTCGCGGGATCGAAGTCCGCGTCGCGCCGCGCCGCCTCTTCGGCCCACGCCTCCTGGTTCTCCTGCTCGGAGAGCATCTCCAGGCTCTCGAGGAGCTTCTCGGCGAGGCGCGCCCGGTCCGCGGGGTCGAGCTTCAGCGCTTCGATCTCCAGCTCGGTCAGGTTCATGCGAAGACTCTACCCCCACGGACAGCGCGTGGGGAGCCCCGGCAAACCAGGCCTCACCGCGGCTCCGTCAACTTGCTGTGCACGAGCACGTTCCGGCCCGACGCCTCGAACAGGATCGCGAGCCGCGTCGTCTTCGCGCCGAGCGCCTCCGTCAGCTTTGCCCGTTCTTTCTCGTGTTTGCACGCCGCGAGCCGCTCGCGCAGCGCCGCGATGTCCCGCAAGAGCTCCACTTCCTCCGGCGCGCTCCCCGCGATGCGCTGGATCCGCGCGGCCATGCGGTCCTCCGCGGGCAGGCCGGCGAGGTCGTCCGCGGGCATCGGTTTGCCCTTGCCGGGCAGGTCCTCGAACGACCCCCGCGCCTCCGCCTCCCGGATCCGCGCCTCCACGAGCACATGAAAATCCCTGGAACGCACGCCTCGTCTCCTTGCTCGGCCACCCTTCGAGCACGTCGTGGGGGCGCTCGCGCGCGGGTCAAGCCCCCGCGGCCGTTCTGGACGCGTCTGCCGGACGAGCTGAAGCAAAGCCTTCTGAACCGGCTGGTCAGCGTCCGTGATCCATGTATGCTCCGCCGCGATGCGCCACAGCGCTGGGGACGCTCCTCGTCCATCCTCGGGCAGGCGGCTCGGGCCACCTTGCCTCGTCCGGCTCGTTTGCTCGTTCGCCGCGCTCGCCCTCGGCGTCACCACGAGCGTGGCGGCCTTGGCCGAGGAACCTCCCACGGCGGCGCCCGCGCCCGAGCCCGCGCCCACCGCAAGCCGGGGGAACCTGCGCCAGGCCAAGAACTTCGTCGGCCTCGGGCCGCTCTTCGGCATCACGGGCCACACCGACGGAACCATCTCCGGCGCCCTCGGCTTCGAGCTCTCGTACGTGCGTTACCCCGTCGAGGCGTTCGCGTTTGGCCTCGGCGCGTTCGCGCAGGCGCAGTCCGTCGGGTTCACGCACGGCCGCTGGGCGTTCGGCCCGCAGATCAACTTCATGATGTTCGGCGCCGAGATCGGCGCGTACCTCGAGGAAGGCTACGGAAACCGCGCCACCACGATCGGCCTCCACGCCTCGCCTTTCGTCTCCATTGGCTTCTTCTCCGCGGCCTTCCGGATCGGCGTCCCCGTCAGCGCCTTCTCCGAGGGGACGCCGTACGGCCTGGATCTCGGGCTCATCTGCGCCATCAAGGCGCCCATCCCCCTCGACGGCCAGCTCTTCGGGCTCGCATTTCATTGATGAACGACGATATCGCGGACGAACAGGACGAACAGGAAGACCACGAGCCCAAAGCCCCCGAGCAGGCTCCTTTTTCCGAAGACGATCTCCGCGTCGCCCTCGACGTGCTCGAAGCCGTGGTCCGCGACCGGGCCGTCCTCGCGCACGTGCCACGCGAGGCGCGCGTGCGGCTGCTCGAAGCGGCAGGGAGGGTCTCGCGGCCCGATCGCGCCGAGCAGCGCCGCCTCGCGAAGGCGCTCCGCCGAAAGGATCGCCTCGCCGTGAAGGCGGAGGACGCGGCGTTGCTCGACGCGACCGGCATTCGCGCGGGCCGCCGCGCGACGGTCTTCCAGACGCCGCCGCCGAGCTTCGGCGCCTTGCCGGGCCCCGCGGAGGCGCCGCCGCCCCCCGCCGAGCTCAGCGACGCGCGCAAGTGTTACGTCTGCAAAGCCGAGTTCCGGAAGATCCATTTCTTCTACGATCAGCTCTGCCCGCCCTGCGCCGAGCTCAATTATACGAAACGCACGCAGACGGCCGATCTGCGGGGCCGCGTCGCGGTCGTGACCGGCGCGCGCGTGAAGATCGGGTACCAGGCCGCGATCCTCCTCCTCCGCGCCGGCGCGCGTGTCGTCGTGACGACGCGTTTCCCCCACGACGCCGCGCTCCGGTACGCCCGCGAGAGCGACTACGAGGCCTGGGCCGAACGGCTCGAGATTCACGGCCTCGACCTGCGCCTGACCCCGAGCGTCGAGCGGTTCGCGCGGTTCCTCGAAGGTCACCTGCCTCGGCTCGATTTCATCATCCACAATGCCTGCCAGACCGTGCGCAGGCCGCCGGGCTTTTACGAGCACCTCCTCGGCACCGAGCTGCAATCCCCCGATCGATTGCCCCCCGAGGCGGCCCGCCTCGTCGCGAGCCACGAGGCCGAGCGCGCCGCGCAACGAGCGCTCGCCCAGGCCAACGAGGTCGCGCTCGCCCCGCGCGCGGGCTCGCTCGCGCTCTTCGAGGATTCCGCCGCGCTCTCACAGATCCCGCTCACGGCCGAGGATCACGCGCTGCGCGGCCGGGTCGATCTCTTCCCCCGCGGCGCGCTCGACGCGGATCTCCAGCAGATCGATCTGCGCGACAAGAATAGCTGGCGCCTCGCGCTCGCGGAGGTGCCCACGATCGAGCTGCTCGAAGTGCACCTCGTCAATGCCATTGCCCCGTTCGTGCTGAGCAGCAAGCTGAAGGGCCTCATGACGCGGCACCCCTCGCGCGACAAACACATCGTCAACGTCTCGGCGATGGAGGGGCAATTCTACCGCGAGCACAAGACCGACAAACACCCGCACACGAACATGGCCAAGGCGGCGCTGAACATGCTCACGCGCACCTCGGCGCAGGATTACGTGAAGGACGGCATCCACATCAACAGCGTGGATACGGGCTGGGTGACGGACGAGGACCCCGCGGAGATCGCGGCGCGCAAGCAATCGATCCACGGCTTCCACCCGCCGCTCGACATCGTCGACGGGGCGGCCCGGATCGTGGACCCGATCTTCGAGGGGTTTGCCACGGGAAGCCACGCCTACGGGCAATTCTTCAAGGACTACAAACCGACGCCCTGGTGACGGCGCCCGGCCGTTGATCCGCCGCGCGCCGACCGCCCGGCCTCGCGGAGAGGCGGGGCGTTCTGGCGGGTGAGCGAGGTCCTACGTCGTGGCCCGCCCTGGCGTTGGGTGTGACACGACCGGCCGCGTGTGGAGCCGTCCTTCGCCACGAGGGCGCGCCAGGAGCGCACGTTCCATGCTATGGGGATTCAGGGGGCTGCCGATCGCAAGTCATGGGTGGGCCCATTCCCTGCGCGCCCCTTGCCTGGCGCCCGCTCCGGGCAGCGAGCTTTCCCATGAAGGACGCGTCCCCGTTCGAGATCACCGAGACCCTTCACGAGGGCAGGGGCACCCTCGTGCTCCGCGGGGTCCGGACGGCCGATGACCTCCCCGTGATCCTGAAGGTGCTCGACCCGAGGCGCAGCCGCCCGCGTGATCTCGAGCGCTTGAAGCGGGAGTACGAGATAGGCAGGCAGCTCGATCTGCCGACCATCGTCAGGCCGCTCGCGCTCGAGACGCACGAGGGAATGCCGGCGCTCGTGCTGGAGGATTTCGGGGGGCAATCGCTCGACCACTTCCTCGGCGCGCCCTTGCCCATCGAGCGGTTCCTCGACCTCGCGGTTCGTATCGCGGCGGCCGTCGGGGCGCTCCACCGGCGTGGCATCATCCATAAAGATCTGAAACCCCAGAACATCCTCGTCAACGCGTCCACCGGCCAGCTCAAGCTCGCCGATTTTGGGCTCGCGGTATGCTCATCCCGCGAGCGCCAGGCGGCCCGGAGCCCGAGCCTCATCGAGGGCTCCCTGCCGTACCTCGCGCCGGAGCAAACGGGGCGGATGAACCGGGCGATCGACAGCCGCGCCGACCTCTATGCCCTGGGCGTGACATTCTACGAAATGCTCACCGGGCGCCTGCCCTTCGAGGCCGCGGACCCGCTCGAATGGGTGCATTGCCATATCGCCCGTATCCCGCAGCCTCCCGGAACGTGGGTCCCGGAGCTGCCCGAGGCCCTCTCCGCGCTCGTCATGAAGCTCCTGGCCAAGATGGCGGACGATCGCTACCAGACCGCCCGCGGCCTCGCGCACGACCTCGAGCGGTGCCTTTCCGAATGGCGCGCCAAAGGTAGGCTCGAGCCGTTTGTCCTGGCCGAGCACGACGTCTCCGGCCGCTTCGAGATCCCCCAGAAGCTCTATGGCCGCGGGGAGGAGATCGCCGCGCTGCTGCGTGAGTTCGAGCGTGTGGTCGGCACGGGCTCCCCCGAGCTCGTCCTGGTCTCGGGTTACTCCGGCATCGGAAAATCGGCGCTGGTCCGGGAGCTCTGCAAGCCGATCGTTCGCGAGCGGGGCTTCTTCGTTTCAGGAAAGTTCGACCCGTACAAGCGCGACATCCCCTATTCCACGATCGTACAGGTCGTCCGGGAGCTCGTGCTCGAGATCCTCGCCGAAAGCGAGGAACAGATCGCTCCTTTCCGTGAGCGGCTCATGGGCGCCCTCGGGATCAACGCACAGCTCATCGTGGACGTGATCCCGCAGGTCGAGCTCGTCATCGGCAGGCAACCGCCGGTCGCCGAGCTTCCGCCGCTCGAGGCGCAGAACCGGTTCCGTATCGTGTTCCGGCATTTCATCGGGGTGTTTGCCCGCAAAGAGCACCCCCTTGCGCTCTTCCTCGACGATCTCCAGTGGGCCGATCCGGCGAGCCTCGCGCTCCTCGAGGATCTGGTGACCCACGCCGAAACGGGCCATCTCCTCGTGATCGGCGCATACCGTGACAACGAGGTGACCCCCTTGCACCCGCTCGTGCTGACGCTCCGCAACGTGCGGAATGCGGGAGCGCGCGTCTCGGAGATCGTGCTCGGCCCGCTCTCCTGGGTGCACCTCGCCGCGCTCGTCAGCGACATGCTCCACTGCCGCCCCGAGGAAGCCGCGCCGCTTTCGGACCTCGTCCACGAGAAGACGGCGGGCAACCCCTTTTTCACGATCCAGTTCCTCACCGCGCTGCATGACGAGCGCCTGATCGAGTTCGACGAACGCGCGAGCGCGTGGCGATGGGACGTCGCGAAGATCCGAGCCAAGGGCTTCACCGACAACGTGGTCGAGCTGATGGTTGGCAAGCTCGCGCGGCTCCCTGCGCGCACCCAGGAAGCGCTGAAACAGCTCGCGTGTCTCGGGAGCACGACCGACGTCGCCGTCCTCTCGGCGGTGAGCGGCCGCTCGGAGCAGGCATCACACGAGGATCTCTGGGAGGCCGTCCGTGTGGGGCTCGTCCTCTGGATGGACGGGGCGTACAGTTTTCTCCACGATCGCGTTCAGGAGGCGGCCTATTCGCTCATCCCCGAGGAGCAGCGGGCCGAGGTGCACCTGCGGATCGGCCGGCTCCTTTTGGCGAAGTTGCCAGAAGAGGTGATCGCGGAGCGGGTCTTCGACGTCGCGAACCAGCTCAACCATGGCGTCGCGCTCATGACCGATCCACGCGAAAAGGAGACGCTCTGCCGGCTCGACTTTCAGGCTGGAAGAAGGGCGAAGGCCTCGATTGCGTACGCGTCGGCGCAGAGCTATCTGGCCCAAGCGACGCCGCTCTTGGCCGCGGACGCCTGGCGCACGCAGTACGAAGAAACGTTCGCCCTCTACATGGAGCGGTCCGAATGCGAGTACCTCGTCGGCAACTTCCAGCGGGCCGATGAGCTATTCGACCTGATATTCCAGAACGCGCGCTCCAATCCCGACCGAGCCAGGGTCTACCGGCTGCGCATCAGGCTGTACCAGGTCTCGGGGCGATATGCCGACGGGGTGACGGTCGCACTGGAAGCCCTGCGGCTCTTCTGCGTGACATTGCCCGAGTCGGACGAGGAGATCCAGGCCGCAGTCGAAGCCGAGAACCGGGGCATTTCGGCCAGCCTGCGCGGCCTCCGGATCGCCGACCTCCTCGACGCGCCGGTGGTGAGCGACCCCGATGGGAGGGTGATCATCGGCCTGCTCGTCGACTCGATCCCCTGCGCGTACAACGCGCGACCGGAGATGTTCGCTCTGCACGTCGTCAAAGCGCTGAGCTTCTCCCTGCGGTATGGGAACGCCGAGGAGACCTGCTTCGCCTACTGCGCCTACGGCATCATGTTGGCGTCGGTCTTCGGCGACATTCCGTCCGCCTACGAGTTCTCCGAGATGTCGCTGCGGCTGAACGAGAAGTTCAACGACGCCAAGCTCAAGGGCAGGCTGCTATTCATGCATGGCGGCCACATCCACTCCTGGCGGAGGCCCATCGCGACCAGCGTTCCGATCATGGAGCAGGCTTTCCTGGCCTGCTTGGAGGTCGGCGATCTCGTTTTTGCCGGCCTCGTGACCGTTTTGACGGTATGGCTGGTTCTGGAGACCGGCAGCCCGCTCGACGAAGTCCTCAGAGTGGCACAGAAATACCTCGCATTCGCCAGAGAGAGCCACAACGATGCGGTATTCCACACGATCCAGCTCGAACGGCAGTTCGTGGCGAGCCTGCAAGGACCGACGCTGGAGCCGGCAAACCTCGACGATCGAGCTTGCGACGAAGCTGAAAGTCTGGCCTTGATCACAGGGGCGACGTTCGGCTGCGGGATTGCCTTCTACCATGTCATGAAGCACGTCGCCGCTTTTATCGACGGACGGTATCGCGAGGCCCTCGATTCTGCGGCCCGAGCGGCGACAATGCTGGGGGCGGTCATGGCGCAGCCCATCGAGGCCACGCATCACTTCTACCATGCGCTCACTTTGACCGCGCTCTACCCGCAGGCGCCTGCCCCGCAGCAGCGGGAGTTCGCGTGCACCCTCGAACGGGGGCTGCAGAAGCTCAAGCTCTGGGCGGACAACTGCCCCGAGAACTATCTGAACCGCTACGCTCTCGTGTCGGCCGAGGTTGCTCGTATCGAGGGCCGCGACCTCGACGCCGAGCGCCTCTACGAGGACGCCATCCGCTCGGCCCACGACCAGGGCTTCGTCCACAATGAAGGGCTCGCCCACGAGCTGGCGTCGCGGTTTTACCGAGCACGAGGATTCGGCAGGATCGCCGACATGTACCTCCGCGACGCCCGCGCTTGTTATGCTTGCTGGGGCGCCGAACGCAAAGTCGAGCAGATCGACCAGATGCATCCTCGTCTGCTCCCATCGAGGCCCCTTTCGCCGGCTGCCACCTTGGCGCTTCGGCCGGAGCTGCTCGACCTGCTCTCGGTGACCAAGGCCTCGCAGACCCTCTCGGGCGAGATCGTCCTCGACAAGCTTCTGCGCACGCTGCTCACGGTGGTGCTCGAGCAGGGCGGCGCGCAACGCGGCTGTCTGATCCTGTGCCTGGAGGAGGGGGCTTCGATCGAGGCGGAGGCGTCGTTCGAGGGGAGAGACGTGGCGACGAAGCTCCTGGAATCGCAGCGGCTCTCGTCGTCGCTGGTGCCCGTCTCGATCGTCAATTACGCCCTGCGGACGAAGGAGCGCGTGATCCTGGAGGACGCGGCCGAGGCCGGGAAATACGCCTCGGATCCCTACCTCGCGCGCGTGAAGCCGAGGTCGCTCCTCTGCTTGCCCATCCTCCAGCAGACCGAGGTGGTGGGTCTGCTCTATCTGGAGAACAACCTCCTCGCCGGCGCGTTCACGCCCGATCGGCTCGTGGCCCTCTCGCTCCTCGCCACGCAGGCAGCGATTTCCCTGGAGAAGGCGCAGCTCCTCCGGAAGGAGCAGGCGGCGCGGGCGGCGGCCGAGGCGGCGGAGCGCCGCGCCATGTTCCTCGCCGAGGCCGGGGCGGTCCTGTCGGAGTCGCTCGATTACCAGGAGACGCTCGCGCGCCTCGCGGGGCTGTGCGTGCAATCGATTTCCGACTGGTGCGTGATCGACATCGTGGAAGGCGGAGAGATCCGACGTATCGCCGGCGCACACAAGGACCCCACGAAGGCGTCGCTGCTCGAGGAGCTCCAGCGGCGGTATCCCCCTTGCTGGGATTCACCCCACGGGGCGTCGAGGGTCCTGCGGACGGGAGCGCCGCTCCTCGTGCCCGAGCTCTCCGACGATGTCATACGAGGCTTGGTCGTCGACGAAGAGCACCTGAAGGTCAGCCTCGCTCTCGGGGCGCGGAGCTCCATGATCGTGCCGCTCGTGGCGCACGGACAAACGCTCGGGGTGCTGAGCGTCGTCTCGGCCACGCTGGAGCGGCGCTACGTGCGCGCCGATCTCGCGCTGGTCGAGGAGGTCGCGCACCGGGCCGCGATGGCGATCGACAACGCGCGGCTCTATTGCAAGGCCCGGGACGCCATCCGCGTGCGGGACGAGTTTCTCACCGTGGCCTCGCACGAGCTGAATACGCCGGTGACGTCGCTCCGGCTCACGCTGCAATCGCTGGACCGGTCCATCCGGGGAAGCCGGTCGGGCGAGATGCAGGCGATGGCCAAGCTGGTCGAGCGGGCCCTGCGTCAGGGGACGCGCCTGGCCAGGCTGAACAAGGCCCTCGTGGATGTCTCGCAGCTCCACGGGGGCCGGCTCCCGCTCGAGCCCGAGAACGTCGACCTCGCGACCCTCCTCCGCCATGCGCTCGACCAGCTCAAGCCGGAGCTCTCGCAAGCGCGGTGCTCGGTCCACATCCAGGACGGCCCCCAGGTCGTCGGCCATTGGGATCCGGACCGCATCGAGCAGATCCTGACGAACCTCCTCTCGAATGCGATCAAGTTCGGGGCCGGCAAGCCCATCGAGGTTTTCTGGGGCGAGGAGGGCGGGCTCGCGCGGATCGTGGTCGAGGATCACGGGATCGGCATCGACCCGGCGCGGCAGGAGCGCATCTTCGAGTGCTTCGAGCGCGCCGCCTCCGAGAATTACGGCGGGCTGGGGCTCGGTCTGTACCTCAGCCGTCGGATCGCGGAAGCGCACGGGGGCACGCTCCAGGTCCAGAGCCAGCCGGGGGTCGGAGCGTCGTTCACCCTCGAGCTTCCTCGTGTCGGCCGCCCTGCGCCGCGGAATAACGAAGAGCGCGGGGCGCCGGCGTAACTCGCTACACCCGCGCTGCTCGGATCGCGTGGCGGAGCGCGGCGCGGAGCGAGCCGAACGTCTTGACGGAGAGCGGCACGCCGAGTTCGACGAGCGTGCGCGCCATTCCAGGCCCGAGGCCCGAGACCAGGCATTCGCTGCCGATGAGGCCGGTCGCGCGGACCATATCGCCGAGGTGCGAGGCAATCGAGGCGTCCATCGTCGACGCGCCCGTCAAATCGAGGATCGCGAAGCGCGCGCTGCTCCGCACGATCGCGTCGAGCAGGCTCTCCGTCATGCGGGTCGCGCGCCTGGCGTCGATTCCGCCGACGACCGGCATCGCGAGCACGCCGTCCCACAGATCGAGGACCGGCGCCGAGAGCTCCTCGATGGTGGCGGCCTGCTCGCGCGCGCGCTCGCGCATCTCCTCCTCCTCCTTCACGCGCTCGGTCACGTCGCTGACGAGCGAGGCGACACCCACGACCTGGCCTTCCTCGTCGACGAGCGACGTATTCGTCCATTCGCAGGTGATGAGCCGCCCGTCCTTCGTGATGTTCTCATTGCGGGCGCGCACCGGCCCCTTGGCCTGCTTGATCTGCTCCCAGACCTCGGCCACGTAGGGGCGGATCTCCGGGGGCACCATGAGATCCTGGCCGTAACGGCCTATGGCCTCCTCGCGGTGCCAGCCGAAGATCGACTCCGCCGCCGGATTCCAGTCCGCGACGCGGAAATCGGTGTCCCACTCGATCATGCCGAGCGGCGCTTGATGAAAGTGGAGCGCGAGCCGCTGCTGCGAGCGGTAGAGCGCCTCGCGAATGCGCTTTTGCCCCGTGACGTCGATACCGACGCCATAGAAATACTTGAACCCGCCGTCGTCGTCGTAGACCGGCCTTCCATGCCACTCGACGAGCAGCTCGCGGCCGCTCCGGGTGATGACGCGGTTTTCATTGTACGTCGTCCCGCGCGCCGATACGAGCTCCCCAAAGATCCTCCGGAGCACCTCGTGATCACGCACCGGGACGAACATCGTCGCGTAATCCTGGCCGATGACCTCGTCGCGCGTATACCCGAGCGCGCCGAGCATCGTGCCATTCATGTACACCGTGCGGCCACTTGCATCGATTCCGACAACGAATGTCGGGGAGGTATCCAGGATCTCGTTCGCAAGCAGGGGTTCCGCGGCGTCCGGCATGGTGGTTCGTGCGCCGCCCGCGTTACACGAGGACAGGCGGCCAGGGTACGTTACCCGAGCGCTTCCTGCCACGCAAGGCTCGTCGCCGCCCCCGCGACACGGCATTCGTATCGCGGAACACGCGTTGTTTCATTGACGCATTTCGATGTTGGCCGCCGCGGCCGCCTGCTCGCTCGCCTTCGTTACGGGATGTCTTCGAGCCCACCCGGCATCGGGTAAGGCCACGTGCTCGCGGGCGCGCCGCCGTCGACCTCCAGGATTTTCCCCGTGATCCATGAGGACGCGGGCGAGGCCAGGAAAAGAACCGAGGCCGCGATGTCTTCGGGCGTAGCGAGGCGGCCCATGGGCGTTTTCGCCGTCATCTTGTCCAGCAGGTCGCCGGCCCCGACGAATGCTTCGAGCGCGTCCGTCATCGTCGCGCCCACGGCCAGCGCGTTGACGCGTACCCGCGGCGCCCATTCGTGGGCGAGCAGACGCGTCATGTGGTTCAGCGCAGCCTTCGCGGCCCCGTAGGCGACGAAGCCCGTGTCCACGCAGTGGCTCATCGCGGACGAGATATTCACGATTGCGCCGCGCGTCCGCGCGAGGTGTGGCGCGGCGATCCGGGAGAGGTGCAGCGCCGAGACGACGTTGAATTGGTACGACGCGAGCATCTCCTCGTTCGACAGCGCGATTGCGATCCTCGGCGGATACCCGCCCGCGTTGTTGACGAGCACGTCGAGCCGGCCGAACTCCTCGAGCGCGCGGGCGAGCAGCCGGTCGAGATCCACGTCCACCGTCACGTCCGTCGGCACCACGAGCGCGCGCCGCCCGCGCGCGCGGACCTCCCGCGCAGCCTCCTCCAGCACGTCCGCGCGTCGCGCGGCGAGCACCACGTCGGCCCCCGCCTCGGCCAGCGCAATCGCGGCGCCGCGTCCGATCCCACGGCTCGCACCCGTGACGATCGCGACCTTGTCGTTCATCCGGAAAACATCGAGGATCATGGTCTCGTCTACCCCTTGGCCTTCCCCGGCAGGCGCGGGAAGAGCGCCGGCACGCGGTTCATGTGATCGGCGTATCCGGGCCTGCGCGCCACGGATCGTTTGTCCATCAATGGAATGCTGACGAACACGAACAGGCAGGTGATCCAGGCGGGCCCGATGAGCGGGTAACGAATGCCCGGATCGGAGGCGAGGGCGAAGAGGAAAAGCCCCCACCAGAACGTGATTTCGCCGAGGTAGTTCGGGTGGCGGCAATACGCCCACACGCCCGTATCGAGGATTCTCCCCGGCACGTCGTTCCGGAGCCGAAACGCGCGGAGCTCCGCGTCGGCGCGCGTCTCCAGTACGATCGCGCCGGTCGTCACCACGAAGGCCGCCGCGTCGAGCCACGAGAGCGGCTGCGTCCCCGCGGCGAGGGCCGGGAAGAGGGACAAGCAGCCGAGGAACACGCAGACCGTCGGCATGAAGTGGAGGCCGAGGAAGCTCACGAGCCAGTACGCCCGCCCCATCGAGCGGCGTAGATCCACGTACCGAAAATCCTCATGGCCGAGCCCGTGCCAGCCGCGCGCCCAGTTCCACGTGAGCCGCGCGCCCCACGCGAGCACGAGCGCGGTGACCAAGATTCGCCGCGACATCGGCGCGCCCGCCGCCTCCGGCGACATCGCAATCGCCGGCGCGATCACCATGGGCGCGACGCTCCAGTACGGATCGTACACGCTCGAATTGTTGCACAACACGCTCACCACGAAAACCACGACCGTCGCCGCCGCGTCGGCCGCGGCGAACGCCACGATCGACGAATGCCCCGGCGCGACCGCGCGATAGACCAGCCATCCCACGATGGTACCCGCGACGTAGGCGAGCGTGACGATCCCGAAATCCCGGGCACGATTCCCGGCTTTGCTCATGTCGCTTCCTCCGGCAAACCCGACCAGCTCCGGTCGTTTTTGGGCCCGCGCGCGGGGACCACGTCCACGACGAACCCCGTGAGGTGCGCCATGCCGGAGACCCGCTCGAGCCGCTCGGGCCCGTCGGCCGCGAGCAGGTTGACGTTCACGCCCCGCGTCGTTCGTGCGACGGAGAGGCCTACTGCGTGCTGATGACCCCAGCCGTGCGGCAAAGCCACGGTCCCCGGCATGAGGTCGGCGAGCAGGCGCACGGGCACGCGCACCGTGGCCACGTCCGTCGAGACATCCGCGAAATCGCCGTCGGAAAGGCCGATTCTCTTCGCGTCCTCGGGGTGCACGTAGAGGTGGTTCGTCCCGCCGTCCGGCTCGGCGAAATCTTCGAGGTTGTGGGTCCACGAATTGTGCGTCGTGACCCGCCGCCGCGTGACGAGCTTCAGCTTGCCCGCGCGGGTGATCTCTGCCTCGTAATCGGCATCGAGCTTTTTCGCGGCGGAGAGCAGCACGTCCGGCGCGAGATTCACCTTGCCGTCCTTCGTGATGACACGCTTGCCGAGGAAATCGTCAGCACGGTGGGGCGGGCGAAGCCGCCCGTGTATTTGCTCCGCGAGGCGGCCGAACGTCCCATTTCCCGTCGCGAGCAACATCGCGGAGAGCAAGAGCTCCTGCGGGAGCGAGCGGGGTTCGTCCGGATGGAACCATCCCCGCGCCGCGGTGAGCATCTCCAGGGCGCGCTGGGCGATGGAGGAGCCGAAGATCGGTTTGCCCGCGGCGCGGCAGAGGTCGAGGTAGATCGTGGCCTCGTCGCGTTGATCGCCGTCCTGCTTCACGACGGGCCGGGTCGCCTGGAGGTAGGGCCGGCGCTGGAGGCCGAGCAGGAGCGGGAAAATGAAGGGCAGATCGGCCCGTTCGAGCGGCGACGTCGCGGGCAGGACCCAGTGCGCGAGCGAGCCCGTCTCGTTCACGAAGAGATCCACCGTGACGAGCAGATCGAGTTGTTCGAAGGCGCGCCGCAGCCTCCCCGAGCCCGGCATCGTGATGAGCGGGTTTCCCCCGGTCACGAAGAGCGCGCGGATCTTGCCGGGCCCCTCGGTGAGAATCTCGTCGGCGAGCAAGCCGCCCGGGAATGCGTCGTTCACGGAGCGGAAATCGCCGATGCGGGATCGATCCTCGCGCAGCAGCGTGCCCGTGCGCCGGCCGAACGCGGCGAAATCGAAGATCCCGCGGCCGACGAGCGTCCCGCCCTCGCGATCGAGGTTGCCCGAGGCGGCGTTGATGCACTCGGCGAGCCAGAACGCGAGCGAGCCATTGCGGCCCATGTTGACGCCGGTCGATACGTAGATCGCCGCGCGTCCCGCGTCCCGGTAGGCGCGGACCATCGCGCGAAGGACGTCCGGGGTGATTCCCGTCACGCGCGTGGTGCGCTCGGGTGTCCACGGCTCGGCGACGGCGAGGACTTCGTCGAGCCCTTTCATGAAGCGCGCCGCGCGCGCACGATCGATGCCGCCCGTATGCGCGAGCTCGCGCAAAAACGAGAGGAAAAACCAGACATCCGTGTCGGGCCGGATGAAGACGTGCTCGCCCGCGACCTTGGCGCTTTCGGTGCGGCGCGGGTCGACGACGAAGAGCTTTCCGCCGCGCGCCTCGATGTCCTTGAGCGCCCGCGCCGGGTTCGGGACCTGGAGGAAGCTCCATTTCGACACGACCGGGTTCGCCCCCACGACGATGAGGCACCGCGTCCGATCGAGGTCGGGGAACGAGAGCGTGAACGGGAAGCCGTACATCTCGCGCGACACCGCGAACTTATTGCTGCAGTCCTGCGTCGCCGAGGCGTACATGCTGCGCGAGCCGAGCCCCTGCATGAAGCCCTGGGCGAAGACGGGGTGCAGCACGGAAAACCCCGCGGCCGTGCCGACGTACATGGCGATGGAATCGGGGCCGTGTTCGTCGTGGATCCGGCGCACGCGCGCGCCGATGTCGGCGAGGGCCGCGTCCCAGGAGGCAGGCTCGAAGCGCTCGCCGCGGCGCGCGAGGGGGCGCCGCACGCGGTCGGGCGAGGCGTACATGCGGTGCTGTTTGAGGCCCTTGGGGCAAGCAAAGCCCTCGGTGGCGACGTGCCGCGCGTCGGGCCGGAGCGCGATGACGCGCCCGCCCTCGACGTCGGCCTCGAGGCCGCAGAGGGCCTCGCAGATGCGGCAAAAGGTAGGGTGTGTATCGGCCATGGGTATACGCCCGGGCGAGCCGGGCGGCCCCATATAGCGAGACCGCTGGCAAGGGACCAGAGGTCAGCAGGCTTCAGATCTCGAAATCGGCCGGATACTCGTCGTCCCCGGGCTGGCTGCCCGCGGCGATGACGCGGGTCTCCGGGGGTTTGACAGCGACACGCGAGCGTTTCGGGATGCCCCGCGTCAAAAACACCGAGCCGCCGACGACGCTGCCTTGCCCCACCACGGTCTGGCCGCCGAGCACCGTCGCGTTCGCGTAGAGCGTGACGGCGTCCTCGACGGTCGGGTGGCGCTTCGTGTCGCGAATGACGCGGCCCCGCTCGTCCTTCGGGTGCGACATCGCGCCGAGCGTCACGCCCTGGTAGACCTTTACGTGACCGCCGATGTGGCTCGTCTCGCCGATGACGACGCCGGTGGCGTGATCGATGAAGAAGCTCTCGCCGACGGTCGCGCCGGGGTGGATGTCCGCGCCGCTGCGAGAATGGGCCCACTCGCTCATGATGCGCGGCATGAGCGGCACGCCGAGCACGTAAAGCTCGTGCGCCACGCGGTGCACCGTGATCGCGAGCAGGCCCGGGTACGAAAGGATGACCTCGTCCAGGCTGCCCGCCGCCGGGTCTCCGTCGTACGCCGCTTGCACGTCGAGCAGGAGCGTGTCGCGGATTTCGGGCAGGCGGCTGAGCAGCCGGCACGCGATGTGCCGGCCGTACTCGGCGCAGCCCCCGGCCTCTTTTTCCTCCGCGGGGTCGCGCTCCGACTCGCCGGCCCAGCAGAGGCATTTCTCGATTTGCGTCGCGAGCTTCTCGCGCAGCGTCGAGACGAGCGTGACGACGTGATAACGAAGGTTGCCCTCCGTCAGGTCCTGACGCCCGTAATACCCGGGGTAGAAGACCTGGAAGAGGAGCTCGATGATCTCGAAGATCTCCTCGCGGGAGGGCAGGAACTTCTTGCCGATGTAGTGGCCGCGGCGATCGCGCCCGTAGCTCGCGATCAGCCCGTCCACAACCTTGCCGAGACCGTTGTCCGGATCGCCCATCATGCAACGCTCGGGGGCTCTGCTCGGCGAACCGAGCTACGTCCCCGAACCCTCTCTTTCACGTGGCCGTCGCCTTTTCCACGGCCTCGAACATGCCCTCGAAGAGCACGGTCGAGAGGTACCGCTCGCCGGCGTCCGGCAGCACGGCGACGATCGTCTTGCCCTCGAACGCGGGATCATTCGCGAGCCGGAGCGCCGCGACCATCGCCGCCCCGCACGAGATACCGGCGAGGATGCCCTCCTCGCGCGCGAGCCGCCGCGCCATGGCGATCGAGTCGTCGTTCGTCACGGTCTCCACCCGATCCACGAGCGAGAGATCGAGGTTTCGCGGGACGAACCCCGCGCCGATCCCCTGGATCTTGTGCGGCGAGGGCTTGACCTCTTGCCCGGCGAGCGTCTGCGTGATGACGGGCGAGTGCGAGGGCTCGACCGCGACGGTGACGATCTTCTTGCCCTTCGTTTGCTTGATGTATCGCGAGACGCCGGTGATCGTGCCGCCCGTGCCGACGCCGCTGACGAGGACGTCGACCTCGCCGTCGGTGTCCTCCCAGATCTCGGGGCCCGTGGTCGTCTCGTGGATGGCGGGGTTCGCCGGGTTCTCGAACTGCTTCATCAGCACGTACTTGTCGGGCTGCGTCGCGGCGAGCTCCTCGGCGCGGGCGATGGCGCCCTTCATGCCGAGCGGGCCGGGCGTCAGGATGATCTGCGCGCCGAGCGCGACCAGCACCTTGCGCCGCTCCATGCTCATCGTCTCGGGCATCGTCAGCACGCACGTATACCCGCGCGACGCCGCGGCGAACGCGAGCGCGATGCCCGTGTTGCCGCTCGTGGCCTCGACGATCGACATGCCCGGGCGGAGGGCGCCGCGCTCCTCGGCGTCCCACACCATCGCGGCGCCGATGCGGCATTTGACCGAGTAGGCGGGGTTGCGGCCTTCGACCTTGGCCAGCACGGTCGCGCGGGCGCCCGCCGTGAGGCGGTTGATCCGGACGAGGGGCGTGCGCCCGATGCTGCGTGAGTTGTCTTCGTAGATACGCGCCATGGGGCGCGGACTCTACCACGCGCGGCGCGATCCGGGAGTTCTCTCCTTGGGAAGCCGCCTCGCTGGGGCTTTGCCCCAGACCCCAGCAGGGGCTGTCCGCCCCTGCACCCGGACCAGCGAGGCGCTGGACCCAGGGTTGAAAACCTGCGCGGTGCGCAGTTTTTCAAACAGGCCGACGAAGAGGCGGGGGTGCCAGCAGAACCCGGAGCGCGGCTGTCTTGGTCGGCAGGGTCGTTGCCGGTCTTGACCCGGGCTCCGGCGCTCGTCCGGCGAGCCTTTGCGCCCGGTTGTGCTCTTCAAGTGCGCGGCCTGAGACCGCCTCCGCCCTCATTCACGCGAGGCCCGCGACGCCTCGAACCCGCCTCCACCTCCTCGCAATGCGCCCGGAAGCGCTTCCCGCCCGATTCCCCTTTGTCGGAACGCCCCTCGCCTCTGCGCCGAGGTCGATTCCGCGTTTCCGGCAACACGCGCAGAGCCGTCTCCCAGGTCGTTCCCCTTTTTCGGAACGCCCTCCGCCTCGTTTCCGGGAGCGTTCCCCTTTTTTGGAACGCAGGTCGACGCCGCCCCCGAGGTCCTTCCCACATCGTGCAATGCGTCTGGATCCGCTTCCGGGGACGTTCCCGATTCCGGGAACACGTCCCGCCGCGGGCTGGGGCGCGTTCCGACAAAGGGGAACGAGCGTTTCACCGTTTCCGGGGGCATTGTCCCTCCCGCAAAGCGCGTCCACACGTCCCGCGCTCCCGTTGCACGGACCGGTCAGCACCGTTGCCGCTCAAGACAGCCGCGCTCCGGGTCCTGCTGGCACCCCCGCCTCTTCGTCGGCCTGTTTGAAAAACTGCGCACCGCGCAGGTTTTCAACCCTGGGTCCAGCGCCTCGCTGGTCCGGGGTCGAGGGGGCGGACAGCCCCCCGCGGGGTCTGGGGCGGAGCCCCGGGCGCGGCGCTACCCAGATGAGACCCATGCTCAGGAGAGGACGGGGGGAGGGAATCGTTCTACTGGCAGAACTCCTGCGTGCACACGCCGCCGATCGGCGCGCAGATTCCGCAGCTCTCGTTGCAGCAATACTCGCCGGGGCCGCAAATGTTCTCCCTGCAGCGCACGCCGCCCGGCTCCGGGCGGCCCCAGGCGGTCCTCAGGCAGCCGCAGCCGCATTCGTCGGAGAAGGGCCGGGACCCCGGCTCACAGCGGAACAGAATGACCGCGCATCGGTCCAGGTCTCGGGAGATGTAACGTCGTCGTGGGTTCGCGCAGCGGGCCCCTGACGGTTGTCGCGGAACACACACGCCGATGCAATCCGCGCCGCCTCGGGCCGGATTACAATCGTCCCCCGGCAGATCGATGCACCGCAGGTTGCCGGGACACCGGAGACCCGCGAATCCGCCGCAACGCGGGAGCCTCGCGAGATCCTGGACGGAGAGCGCGTCCTCCGCCGCTTCGAGGTCCCCTTCTTCCGCGGCCGTGACGGGGAGGCCCGCCTCGAGCTCGTCGCCCGTCGGTTCGCCGGCCACGCAGGCGCTTCCCATGATCGTGGCGCCGAGCGCGAGCCCGAGCAGCGCAAATCCCTTGGTCCACATACGGTCCCTCCCTTTCACGAGCGGGGGCGACCCTCGGCCATGCCGAGCGACGCCCCCAAACCCCCTCGGGGGCAGCGCGGGAAGACGAATGAATCCCCCCCCTTTCCTCGATCGAGCACGACGTGTACCGTTCCTCTGGCGTGCATTCGGCGCCCGCGTGTTCAGGAATGGCACAGCGCGGACTCGACACGGTTGGCAAATCGGGCGATAGGGGAGAGCCGATTCGAGGGCGCTTCCATTGACACGGCATTCCGTCACCCAAGGAAACGATCGAGGTGAACCATGGGAAAGCGCATGGGGGGGACGATGCTGGCCTGCATGATCGGAGCGGCGTGCGCGCTCGCGGGGGCCTCGGCGCGCGCGGAGGCGCGCGGGGCGCCGGGGAGCGAGGCGCGCGCGGGGACCTCGGAGGCGAGAGGCGCTCTCGCCGCCGAGCCGACCCTGTGCGCGCGTTGCATGCGCGGGTGCCTGCGCGGCGATTATCGATGGTGGCCGTTCAACTGCGAGACGCTCTGCGCGGTGCTCCTGTGCAGGCCCGAGCGGTGGGTCGGCCCCGACGGAGAGGTGCCGACGCGCGCGGTTCAGCCCTGAGGGGGGCTTTTTTCGGGAGCGGGGGCCGCGCGCACGAACGTGGCATTCCCCTGAAAACACGTGACCGAGGACCCATTCGGGTCCCACGGATGGTAACGCGACACGTCGACGGGCGCCTCGCGCACCGTGGTCCCCTCGGGCGTCGTGACGTATGCCGTCAGCGCGTGGGGCACGTCGTCGGCGAGCAGGCGGCTCGAAAGGACCTGGAAATGGGCGCTCCACGCGCCGTCCTCGGCGAGGCGGCACCATCCCTCGGCGAGCGAGAGCGGGGCAATGACGTCACACACCGCGTCCCGCGGTGCTCGCATCTCACAGGTCTGGTCCTCGGGCGTGATCTCGATGCAGGGTTTGCCGTCGAGGAAAAGTTCGATGTGAGGGGGATGTTCGCCGCCGGGAATCGAGACGAGCGCGTCGAAGCGGACGACGAGGCTCGTGAAACAGCCGTCGCCCGGAGCCTCCGCGTCGTGTGATGGCAGGGCCTGCGAGCCGAGCGAGACGAGCAGAGCGGCGGCCGCGGCGAATGATGTTCCATGTTCGTACATGTCCCCTGCGCATACCAATTTCCATGCCGGTTCCGTCCGCTCCTTACCGTTTGACAGGCAGGCGCGCCGGCGCTTTCATGCCGCCGCTGGAAACACGAAGATGCCCGATCCCGCCTCACAGCTCCTCCCGTACGACCAGATCAAGCAGCAGCTCGACGCCGGCGCCGTCGCTTGCCTCGCGTCCGCGAGCCCGGAGAGCGTCAACGCGCAGCTTCCTGCGATCTCCTACAAGAAGTCCACGATCACGATCGAGCTCTCGTTCCAGAGCCTACCCAAGGAGGCGTTTTTCCCCATCGTGGACGTGCTCGCGCAGTACTTCCGGTACTTCACGGAGTTTCGCCGCAGCTATTTCGGGGTCGTGGTCGTCGCGGATCATCACAGCCCCTTTGAACGCCGGATGTTCGACCGGAAAAAACCGGGCGAGGCGCTCGAGCTCCCGCCGCCGATGAAGGTGACGTTCCGGTTCGACCCGAAGGGGCACGGCGCGGTTTCCTTCGAAAAAGAGGCGCTCCTCCTGCAAGAGGAGATCAATTGTATCCTCGACGTCCTGCGCCGATATGCCTTTCACACGGGCGACGCGGCGAACGCGAGCTCGCCGAAGCAGAAGCTCGCCGAGCTCGGCGCCGTGGTCTTCGAGGCGAGCCCCGCCTTCTCGGAGGATCGCATCGCCGGCTACGAGCGCACGAAGCGCGAGGTGCGCGAGACCATCGTCCTGCCGCTCCTCCACCCCGAGATCTTCATGGCCGTCGGCGAAATGGCCCGCACGCGGCCGGGCGCGAGCGTGCCGCGCGCCGTGCTTTTCGAAGGGCCGCCGGGCACGGGCAAGACCACGATGGCGCGTGTCATCGCGAGCCAGAGCGGGATCCCGCTCGTCTACGTGCCCGTCGAGTCGATCATGAGCAAATGGTTCGGCGAATCGGAGAAACGGCTCGACCAGATCTTCGACCGGGCGGGCGCGCTCCCGCGGAGTATTGTGTTCCTCGACGAGATCGACGCTTTCGCCGGCTCACGCGATCGGGCGATGCACGAGGGGACGCGGCGTATCCTCTCGGTGCTGCTCCGCCAGATGCAGGGGCTCGTCGATACGAGCAACGTGGTGGTGATTGGCGCGACGAACCGCAAGGACGACCTGGATCCGGCGCTCCTCAGCCGCTTCAACCTTTTCGTCCATTTCCCGCTCCCGGACGCGGAGGAGCGGGCGGCCATCCTCGCCTATTATGCAAAGCACCTCGGCCCGGAGGAGCTTCGTTCGCTCGCGGAAAAGGCCGAGGGTCGATCGGGGCGTGAGCTCGAGGATGGGTGCGGCGTGGCCGAGCGGATGTGGGCCTCGCAGATCATCGCGACGAACGCGAGCGTGACGCCGCCTCCGGTGGAGACGTACGCCACGGCGTTTCGGTTGAAATTCCGATGGTCGGGAGGAGGCGGGGCTACTTGACCTTCGGGCAGGCCTGGAGATCGGACTCTTTGAACTTCTTGCCGTTCTCGATCTCCTTTTTCGTCTCGTCCACGTTGCCCTGCGTGGCGTCCTTGACGGTCGCCCAGGCCGCGTCCTTCGCGGCGAAATCGGTGAGCATCGCGACGGCGCTCTGCTCGAGCTCGAGCTGCTTCTGGAGCGCGGCGATGTAGCCGTCGTCGGCCTGCGTGAGCGCCCCGCAGCCGTTCTTGAGCTGCTCCAGCGTCACGCTGGCCGGGTCCTTCTTGTACTTGTTCACGAGCGCGTCGTACGCCTCGGCCGCCTGCGTGCGCGCGCCCATGGCGAGGACGCCCGCGGCGAGGCGCTGGTTGCGCACGAGCTCGTACTGCGCGAACGCGATCGGGGGCGGGGCGCCCTGGAACAGGCCCTCGCGCGCGGAGCTCAGGAACATGAACGTGTAGGGCGCCGTGAGCTCGGTCGACGTCGTCTTCAGCGGGAGCGCGGCGACCTTCGGCTGCAGGCACGCGGCGACCTGCGTCCCGTTCGGGTCCGTCGGCGGCTCGATCGTCACGGCCGGCGCGGCGGTCTGCGTGAGCTTGACCTGGGCCTTCAGGAGGACCGGATCCGCGCTCTTCCAGGGCGCATAACAATCGCAGAAGCTGCCCTGCGCGAGCCGGATCGTGCCGGCCACGTCGGAGGCCTCGCTGACGCCCATCTTGACCGTGGGCATCACGCTGGCGATGTGTTTGTATTGCACCTCGGCCGTCACGCTGTTCGCGGCCGCGGCTTTGGCCTCCCACGCGGGGGCCGTGGCGGCGAACTTGTCGACGGCGGCCTTGATGCATTGCTCGCCGGCGGGCGTGACGTTCTGGCCGGTGATGGCGTGCGCGAGCTTGCCGCCCGAGAGGGTGGTCTTGAGGGCGAGGCTCGTCTCGTCCGCGGGGCCGCGGTTCTTCGGGTCGACGAGGCATTCCATGACGAACGGCCGGGCCGCGACGAGCACGCCGGTGAGCACCTCGCCGTTGATCTTCTCCGGCAGGGCGGGCGCTTGCTGGAAACAAACGCCGAGATCGACGGGGTTGATGTTCACGATGCGCTGCTGCGTGGAGACCGGGCCCGTCGGGCCCTTGGCCTCGCCGGTCTGCGATGCGCCACCACACCCGAGCCCGAGGCCGAGGGCGAGGAGCGGTAGAGCTTTGCGGAGGTGGATCATGGCTTCTTCCAGGTGGTTTTACCGGCGTCCTGCCGGCGGGCGCGGAGCTTAGCGGATGGGCTTGGCAGGGCACAAGCGCGGCGGGTACGATTCTGCCATCGCCGCTCCGGTGGACGGCGGGCTGGAAAGGCTCATTTTTCCGGAACCCGCGCGCCTCCTCGAACGTCAGAGGTCTTCGGCCCGGCTGCCGCTGGGCGGATCGGACGGAGGTTTCGGGCATGGACGCTTCGACGCGCGAGGGCAGGGGGCAGGGCGAGGGGCCGGCGGGCGAGGCCCGGAAGGCACGCGGCAGGGCCGGCGTCACGCGGTTCGCGCTCGTCCTCGGGGCGGCGCTCTCGGTCGTGGCGAGCCTCGAGTGCACGCCCTCGCGGAGCTCGTCCTCGAAGAAGCCGGACGCGCCGCTCATCACGGCCGAAGAGCGCCCGCGGTTCCCGCGGAGCCCGAACGCGAACCCGCGCTGGTCCTGGCCGGGCATGGCGCAGTTCCAGTCCGCCTACGATCAGGCGGATCGCCAGGCCAAACCCATTCGCCTGGTCTACGGCCGTATCGTCAAGGACGTCGGCGGTGGCCACGCGGAGGTCGACGACGTCGTGCTCTCCGTCGAGCGCGAGGCCGAGGGCGAGACGTACGCGCTGCGTGTCGAATTCGCGGCGACGGACGACGCCTACAGCCAGGCGCGCCTCGGGAGCCGTTCTGGATGGACGCTCGCGACGGGCCCGATGGAGCGGGCTGCGGCGGGCGTGCCGCTCGTCTTCGAGAAAGGGACGTCGCGGATCCGGATCGAGCCGGCGTATGTCTCGCCTGCGGGCCGCATTTCGATGGAGGCGCTCGACGCCTGGTCGTACGTGGCCGCGCTGCTCGCGACGGATCCGCCGGTGTACGACGACGAGCGCGCCACGGACGAGGAGGAGGCGGGGGCGAAGCTCGCGGCCGCGCGGGCCGCGGGCGACAAGGAAAAGGCGCTCTCGTTTTATCGGATCTGGCGCCCGATGGGGCGCTGTTCGATGGATTCTCGGCCCGCGCAGGTCGCGCGCGAGTACGCCGAGCTTTGTTACGACATGGGAAAGCTCGGCTGTTTCCTCCAGCTCCAGCTCCGGATCATGGGGGATCAGTTCGACCGGGTCGCATATTCGAGTTATGGCGAGGCCGCGCACGCGACCGAGGCCGAGCGGCTCACCGAGACCGGGCTCGACGTGGATACGTTCCTGCTCGGCCTCGTGATCCGGTTCGGCGGCGTCTCCCGCGAGGGGGAGCTCGGCGGATACCGGCTCGTGCGATCGATCAAGGAGTCGGGGCGCGCGGCGCCGATCGCGGCGCGGCTCGCGGCCTGGGCGAAGGACGCCACGCTCGACGAGTACAATCGGCTCACGGCGACGCAGATCCTCGCGCTGCTCGAAGACGATGCGGCGCTCGCGGACGAGGAGGAGCTGTCGGAGATCGCGCGGTTGTGGCTCGCGCGGCATCGCGCGAAGAAGTAATCTCTCCGGTCATGATCGCGAAACGTCCGGCCCTCGCCCTGCCGTTCGTCCTGCTCGTCTTGGCCTGTTCCCCGGACGGACCGAATGCGTCGCCGACCGACGGAAGCGCGAGCGGAAGCGGGGGCGGAGGCGAGAGCGGAAGCGGGACCGGCGGCGGCGGCGGCGGAGGCGGAGGCGGCGGAGGCGGCGGAGGAGGCGGCAGCACGCCCGAGCCGTCCGGACCGATTCGATATCCGCACGGCCTGCGGCATTCGCCCCTCGCGAAGACCGTCGTCGAGCGATGGAAAGGCATTCTCGACACGAGCCCAGGGCGGACGTCCGTGTTTGCCAAGGTCGGCGATTCGAATACCGTCAATACCGGATTTTTGACGTGCTTTGGCGGCAATGACATCCAGTGGGGCGCGAGCGCCGCGCTCGAACCCACGCGCGCGTTTTTCGGGAAAGACCTCGCCGACGGGGCGAAGACCTCGTTCGAACGGACGACCCTGGCCGCAAAGGTCGGCTGGTCCTCGGGGGCCGTGCTCGCCGGGGATCCCTCGCCGATCGACCAGGAGATTGCCGCGATCAAGCCGGCCTTCGCCGTTGTCCTGCTCGGCACGAACGATACCTATCCACAAGGCGTCGAGCCTTTCGCGGGAAACCTCCTCCGGGTCGTCGACGAGCTCGCCGCGGCCGGCGTCGTCCCGCTGCTCACCACCTTGCCCCAGCGCGACGATACCGACGAGGCCCGCGCGCTCGTCCCCGAGATGAACGCCGTCGTCCGCGCCGTGGCCCAGGCCCGGCAAGCGCCGCTCATGGATCTCTTCGGCGCGCTCGCCGAGCTGCCCGATTTTGGTCTCGTCGGCGACGGCATTCACCTGCAATCGTTCGCCCAGGGCGGCGTGCACGCTTGCTGGTTCGACGCCGCGGGCCTCGGCGAGGGGATGAACCGGCGAAACCTGCTCACGATTGAGGCCCTCGATCGCGCCCGGCGCTTCTTGCTCGAAGGCGAGGCGCCCGAGCCACGGCCCAAGGACCTCGCGGGCGAGGGGTCGTGGGCGAGCCCCTTCGAGATCGACGCGCTGCCTTTCGTGGACGATCGCGACACCACGGCGAGCACGACCTCGGTCGCGAACCAGTATTCGTGCAGCCCCGTCGACGAGGGCGGAGCCGAGGTCGTCTACCGGCTCGTGCTGAAGGAGCCGACGAAGCTGCGCATTCGTGTGTTCGACGCCGCGGGCGTCGATATCGACGTGCACTTCATGGAGGACCCGGGCGGGGCCGAGCTTTGCGTCGCGCGCGCCGACAAAGTGCTCGACGTGAGCGCGGGCCCGGGCACGTACTGGATCTCCGCCGATTCCTACGTGAGCGCGTCCGGGTCTTTGCCTGGGCCCTACCTGCTCACCGTGGTCGCGGTCGACTGAACGGGCGAATCCCCGGCCCCATCGGCCAAGCTCGTGATACGCTCCGCGCCAATGGCCCCCGTCGCCCACTGGCCCGTCCCCATCACGACCGTCGGACCCTCGAAGGGGGGCACGGCCGTCTTCCGTCACGCTGGAAAACTGCATATAACGTGCGTGCTCAAGGCCACGTTCAAGCTCGTCCCCAACGAGCCGATGCAGCCCATCGCCCCGGAGGAGCTGTTCCGCGCCGAGATGCACCACCGCGACAACCCGACCCGCAGCATTCGCGCGACGAGTGATGTCGTGCCGCACCTGCCGCGCGTCGATATCGTGCTTTCCGGGCACGCCTGCGCGCCCGCGGGGACCACCGTGACCCGGCAGGTCGCGCGCCTCGCCGTCTTCCACGGCCGTGCGCTGTTCGACAAGACGCTGCACGTCTACGGCGATCGCAAGGGCGCCGAGATCACGCCCTTCGACAAGATCCCCCTCGTGTACGAGCGCGCCCTCGGCGGCATCGGCTTCCGGCCGAACCCGCACGGCACGGGCAAAGCGCCTGGATCCGCCCCGCCGAACATCGTGTACCCGACGGACGGGAGCCTCGTCGCGGGCTTCGGGCCGATCTCGCGCGCGCTCGCGCAACGCAAATCGCTCCTCGGCTCGCTTTCGCCCCTGGCGCTCGAGCAGCCCGTGCCGGAGATCCCGGCCGAATTCGATTGGACCTATTTCCAGGCCGCGCCCCCCGATCAGCAGATCGAATCCCTCGTGGGCAACGAATGGGTCGTGCTCGAAGGGCTGCACCCGGAGCATCCGCGGATCTCGTCGCGCCTGCCCACTGCGCGGGGCCTCGTGACGCTCTTTGGTCTGTCGTCGAGCGCCCCCGAGGCCGCGCGTACGGTCGCGATGCGGCCGGACATTCTGCGCATCGACGCCGATACGCTGCGCTGTTCGCTCGTTTGTCGCGTCGTGGTGCCGCTCGACGACGAGCGGGCCCTCGGCACATTGCGGGTCGCGGCCGGCGTCGAGACCGAGGGCCGCCCGCTCGCGCACCTCTTGACCCCGCCGCCGCTGCCGGAAAAAAAGGGGTCATCCCTGGTCGCCACGGTCGACGACCTGGCCACGACCACGGCCCGCAGCGGTACGTGGTCGCGCGGCGGCGACGAATCGACGATGGTGCTCGAAGACGTGATCACGGGTCCGTCGAATGCCATGCCATTCGCGCAGAGACGCCAGGAAAACCCGATGGAAGGGACGTATGCCCTCGACGGGGACGCGGCCGTTGCCGCGCAGCAAAAGCCCGCCATTCCGTTTGCCGGGGGGCCCCAGGCCGCTTCGTATGCGGGCCAGGGCGCTCCCATTCCAGGCGCACCCTGGTCCAAGGTTCCCGTCGAGGTCGCCCCGATGCCGATCGTCGAGGAGGCGACGCGGGCCCTCTCCTTTACGGCCGATCTGGCGAATCTCGATTTTTCGGAGGCGGCTGCCGAGCCGCCGCCCCCGCCGCCGAGCGCGCGCACGCCGAGCCCCGAGCCGGCCGCGCCCAAAGCGCCTCCGGCCGCCGCGATGCCTCCGGCCGCTGCGGCGCCTCCGCCGTTGCCGCCGCGCCCGGCGCGGACCGATCCGTGGGCGGAGTCGCCGAAGGAGCCGAAGGTCGAAATCCCGAAGCCCCCGCCGCCGCGGATCCCGCCAAAGCCAGCGGTCAACAAGTCGCTGTATGGTGGGTTTGGACCCCCCAAGAAAAAGAGTTAGTCAGGACAGGCGGGCGCGGGCCGCGTCGCACGCGGCCGCGAGCCATGCGGGGCCGAAGTCGCCTTCGAGCACGATATCCGGCTCGACGCCGACGCCGTCGATCGCAATCCCGCCCGGCCCGGTGCAATGCGCGGCCGTGCGATAGGCGAACGAATCCTCTTCCCCGGGGACGAGGCGCTGCGCGCTGCCTTTTCCGTGCGTCCGCTGGCCGACGACGAGCGCGCGACCATGCGCCTTCAGGGCTGCGGCGAGGATCTCCGCTGCGGAGCCGGTCCCGCCGTCGACGAGCACGACGAGGGGCATCGTGTACGATGCAGGCAAGTGGGCACGGTGGACGAGCTCGTCCCCTTCGGCGTCCTCGATCCGGACGATCTCCGCGCCTTCGTCGAGGAACGTCGCCGCCCACGCGATGAGCGCGTCGAGGTCCCCGCCCGGACAGCCCGCGAGATCGAGGACGAGCGCCTGCGCGCCTTCCAATGCGAGCTTGCGCGCTGCCATGTGAAAGCGGCTCGTGATGTCCGTCGTGACGACTGCGACCCGCACGTATCCGATCCCGTCGTCGAGCATCGCGGCCGTGAGCGGCGTGGTGCCTGCGCGGCCGAGGATGGCATCGCCGAGGGCTGCGGCGCGCGCGGCCGAGACGCTGTCCGGCGAAGCCGCGGCGGGCGAATGTGCGTACGTGTAAAACACGTTCACGGCGCTCGGGACGACGACCGCGCCGAGGGCGTTGTTCCCGGTGTTCCCCATCGTCGGACAGGTCAGGTTGATCGCGGGCATCCTGTCGACGAACACGACCGGATTGCCCATGATGTATTTGCCCGGGCCCTTGACGGTCCAGTGCGCCGTGCCGGGTTCATCACCGGAGGTCATCGCGATGATCGACCCGAGGTTCAGCGCGTGGACGCCCGAGACCTTGACGATCGGCGAGAACACCGAGGCCTGCGCGTTCATCGCGATGTTCGGGTACGGAATGGGGACGGGGCCGACCGGGGTGGGCGTGAGGCACACGTCCGGAAACCCGAAATTCATCCCGACGCCGCGGTTCGATGCAGGGAGCATGGCAGAGCGCCTCCTAGCCCAGGTGGACTTCCTTGCCGTTGATCGAGACTTTTTCCTCGGTGAGAATCGTCGCGCTCTTTGCCTGCGAATGCATCGAGCCCTCGACGACCGTGTGCGTTTGTCCTGCTTGCACACTGAGGAGCTCTGTGACGCGCTGGCGCACCGTGGTGAACGCCTGGACGACCTCGGAGGCGATCGTGCGAATCTTCTTCGACGTCACGGAGAGCTCGGGCGAGGCGATCTCGACCCCGCGATCCGCGGCGATCCGGAGCGTCCCTCCGGCGCGGAGCTCTGCGTCGGCGGGGAAATGCAGGACCGCGGGGCCCCGGGCGTGTACGACGCCGATGATCCAGTGCCCCTCGGCGTTCCCAATGACGAGCACCTCGTCGCCGGGGATGGGCTCGTACGCATACGCGAGGGCGAGGCGCGCGTGGACCTTGCCGCCCTTCGGGAGGTCGACCTCGATTTCAGCGGGGCGAACGGCCGCGACCGTCGCTGGGCCGAGGTAGAGGCCCTTGTCCGCGGTTTCTTCGATACGCAATCGCGCCACGTTCGACATCGGGGTCTCCTTCAGGTTCCTTCGCGCGGCGGGGGCCTGTAGGCCTCCGCTTCGAGCCTATCGAGATCGGTGCGGCGGACGCCGAGAACGTTGGCGCCGCCGAAGAGCGCGCCCGAGTCCCGGACGTTGTGCAGGTTGGCGTGGGAGAGGTTCGCCGTCGAGAAATCGGCCTCGCGCACGTCGGCGTGGGAGAGATCCGCGTGGGTGAGCTTCGCGCCGCCGAAGATCGCACCTTTTGCCTTCGAGCGCACCCAGAGCGTCTCGCGCAGATCCGCGCCGCCAAAATGGGCGAAGCCGGCTTCTGCGCCCGTGAATGTCGCGTGCCGGAGCCGCCCGCCGGTGAAGCGCGCCCCCGCGGCCGCGGCGTCCCCGAAAAACGCGCCCTTTGCTTGCAATCCCGTGAGGTCGGCTGTTTCGAGCCGCGTGCGCGAAAAACAGGCCTGCGTGGCCGTGGCGTTCGTGAGCTTCGCGCCCGTCAGATCCGCGTCCGTGAAATCGGCGTGCGTAAAATCGCAGCCGGCGAGGTTCATGCCGCGGAGGTTCGACTTGAGAAACGAGCAGCGGTGCATGGAGAGGCCGGCGAGGCGCAGGTTCCGGAGGTCCATCTCGCCGAAATCGACGGTCTTGAACGTGGTCCGCTCGAGCTTCGCGCCTTCGAGGCTCGCCTCGCGGACGCTCGCGCCCCACAAGAATGCGTGCGAGAGGACCGTCCCCGCGAGGATGGCCCGATCGAGCTGGGTCATCACGAGCCGCGCGCCTTCGAGGCTCGCGCCCGAGAGATCGGCGTCGGTGAGCGTCGTCATTTCGAGGTCCTGCCCCGCGAGGTTGACGAGGCCGAGCTTGGCGCCCGGGAGGATCGCGCGCTTCAAATTCGCGCCGGTGAGATCCGCGCCGGTGAGATCGCCGCCCGACAGGTCCGCCATTTCGAGGTTCGCCCCCGCGAGGCGCGCGTCGCGCAAGCAGATGCCCCGCAGCGAGGCGAAGAAGAGGTCCTTGCCTGCGAGATCCGCGCGATCGGCCTCACCCGCCTCGGCCGGGAGCACGGTTCCATCCTCGCGATTCCGATCGAGCTTGCTCAGGATCGCTCGGTCGAGCTGGCATTTGCCGAGGACCTTGGGCAATGTCGCGCCCCGCAGATCGGCATCGTGGAAGAGCACCACGTCGAGCGTCGCGCCGTCGAGGTTTGCCCGGACGAGCCGCGCGCGCGCGAGGACGGTCTCCACCATGCGAACGCCGTGCAGGTTCGCGTCCGTGAGGTTTGCCCCGAGCAACACCGTGCGGTGGAAGACGGCGCCTTCGAGATCCGCGCCCGCGAGGTTCACGCCTTCGAGCACGGCCTCCGAGAAATCCGTCTTCCAGAGCCGCGCCCGCGTGAGGTTCGCCCGCGGCAGGACGGCGCGGCGCAGGTCGGCCATGGCGAGGCTCGCGCCCGCGAAGCTCACGCGAAGGAATTTGGCGTCTTTGAGGAGCGCGCCTTCGAGATTCGCACTTTCGAGCGAGGTGTCGATGACCTCGGCCTCTTCGAGGTTTGCGCCACGCAGGGAAGCGCCGTCGAGCCGCACGCCCCGGAGCTTGGCCTTCGCGAGCTTCGCGGCGCCGAGGTCCTGGCCGCGCAGATCCACGCCGTCGAGGGTCTTGCCCTCGAAGCTCTCGCCCGATCGGAGGCGCGCAGCAAGCTCGGCCGGGCTCACGCGCCACGCTCCAGGGTGGATTGTTTCAAGTTTGCGCCGTTGAAATCGGCGTCCTTGCCTTGCGCAGCGGTGAAATTCGACTCGTAGAGGTTTGCCTTCACGAACTTCGTTCGGCTCACGAGCGCCCTCGAAAAGTCAGCCTGAAAGAAATTGGCCTGCGTCGCGTCCACGCCGTCGAATTTCGCCTTGTAAAACCGAGCCCCCGGGAGGTTCGCCCGGACGAACGAGGCCGCGGTGGCGGAGACGCGGGTGAAGTGGGAGCCGGGGAGATCGGCGTGGGAGAGGTCGGCGTCTTCGAGGTTCGCGCCTTCGAGGAGGACCTTCTCGCCGGAGGTGTCCGCGAGCGAGGCGAGCACGAGGTGCGCGTCGTGGAAGCTCGCGCCTCCAATACGCGCGCCCGTGAGCCGCGCCTTCCGGCCGCGGACGCGCGACAAGAGCGCGGAGACGAGCGAGGCGCGCTCGAAGGAGGCGCCATCGAGGATCGCCTCCGTGAAATCAGCGCGCTCGAAATCGGCCCCTTCAGCGCGGGCGCCCACGAGGTTTGTCCGGGTGAACACCACATACGGGCCGCTCGCGTGCGCGAGCATGGCGCCCTCGAGGTCGCCGTCCTCGAAAAAGGCCGTTTCCAGGGAGGCGCGGGTGAAATCGGCATGCTTGGCGCGGACACGCGCGAGGTTCGCGCGCCGGAGGTCCGCCGAAACGAGGCGCGCCCCTTCGAGGTTTGTCTTGAAAAGCACGGCGTCACGCAGGTTCGCCCCCGAGAGGTCGGCGCCGGAGAGGTCGGCGCGCGTGAGGATCGCGCCTTCGAGGTTCACGCCGCGCAAATCGAGGCCCCGCAGATCCCGCCCCGTGAGGTCCTGCTCGGAGAGATCGCGCCCCGGCCCGGGTTCGTCCGTCGAGACGGGGCCCGTGGGCGGGCTGTAGGCGGGATCCATCTCCTTCCAGCGCGGGTCGTGCGGGACGGCCTCGAGCTCGACGATCTTCTTTTCGATCTTCGCGCGTTCGTCTGCGGAGATGTCCTTGTCCGAGAGGCTCTTCCGGATGCGCGTGGCCTCTTCGAGCATGCCACGCATGCTCTTGCGCAAGCCGAGCGGCGGCAGGACGCCGGGCTTCCGGATCGTCATGGAGGGCGGCGCGTCGTCGAGCGATTGCGCCGCCTTCGCGAGCTCGGGCTCGATATCGCGGTGCTCCTTGGTCTTCTCGCGCGCCCCCGCGATGCTCTTGCCAACCTCCGCGACCATGCCCGCGCCGAACGCGCCGAGCTTCTGATCGAGCTTCGCCGAGACGGGGTCGAGGTCCGCGCGCAACGGGGGCAGCTCGCCGCGTCGCTCGGCCTCCGCGCGGGCGATGACGTCGGCGAAATCGGGCGGCATGACTGCAGCGAGCCCGACCGGGTCCTTCTCGAAGGCGAGGAGGATGTCTCGGTAATGGGCCTCGGGCAAAGGCTTCGTGCCGAGCTGCTCCTGGGCGACGAGCATCGTGCGTACGTCCTCGAAATCGTGCTCGCGCACCTCGACGATGCCGCGGAACGTCAATTCGAGGACGTTGCGATCGAGGTCGGCGAGCAAGGTGTCGAGCGACATCGGCACCTCGCGGAAGCGGCCGGCGTCGTCGTGCACGAAGGCGCGGACGCGCGTGCCGGGCAGGCGCATGCGCAGCGTGGGCTCCGTGGCGGAGAGGTTCTGGAAGAGGAGCTCCTCGTCGCCGCGCAGATACCCGGGGAGCTGCTGATCCGGGGGCGCGGCGTGGAAGTGCGTCCAGTCGAGATCCTCTGCGTAAAACGGCGATCGTTTGTCCTGCCAGGTTTTTCCGTAGTCCTTGCCGAGCTTGCCCGCGCGGGCGGGCCAGAAGGGGCTCACCGGGCCGAACCCTGCCGGAATCGGGCGATCCCCGCGGTTCCGGACCGGTACATCGGGGTATTCGACGCTCGGCAGCTCGTCGCCGAGCCCCTTGCCGACGGGGTTGTCCGGAAAACCAGAACCGCCGAACGCGTTCGCCCAGGTGAGCGGCATCTTCGTGAAGCCGAGCGGGGCCGAGGGGACGGCGCCGGGGAGTTTGTCGGACCAGGCGCGCCGCCCGACGACGCGCAACGTCTTCGACCAGGCGCCGACGGCGAACCGGACGAGGCATTCGGTGAGCGGGACGCCGCCGGCTGCGTGGCAATGGCCCTTGAAGAAGACCTCGGCGTTCAGCTTGTAATCGGCGAAGTCGCTGGGGAAGAGGCTTTCTCCCGTGCGGTCGTCGTCACCATCGACGAACGTCTCTCCCGAGAGAAACCGCTGATCGATCGTCTCCTCGACGACCGTGAGCGCGCCGCCGGGCCCCACGGCGTACGTCGCGCGGACGACGACGGTCATCTCCGGCTGCGGCGGGCGCCGCGAGGTGAGCTTCGTCCCGACGAGGAAGGGGGTGAGGTTTTTCCGGAGCATGCGCAGGCGCCTACATCCCGAAGAAGATCGCCGCGCCGATGTACTGGTGCGTCAGCGCCATGTGCGTCAGCTTGATCGCCGCGTGGACGGTCTTCACCGTCGTCACGAGGTTGTCGAGCGCCGTCGTCAGGCCCTTGAGCTTGAGCGTCTTCGTATCGGGATACTTGTACTCCCACTCCGGGCCGATCTGGAACGTGAGCTTGGTGCCGAGGAAGATATCGGTATTGTGCAGCGAGAGCTCGAGGCTCCCGTGGTGCGCGCTGATCAGGAGTTCTTCCTGCGCCCCGGCGATGGTGATGTCGGCTTGCGCCCCGACGAGCGTGACGCTGCCGAGCGCGCCTGCGATCGTGGTCTCCATCTGCGCGCCGACGTTCGTCATCGCGTTCGAAGTGACGATGTTCGTGATGCTGTTCGACGCCACCGCGTACGTCTCCTCGTGCATGGCCGGCACGGGACGGTCGATTTTGCCGGTCTTGGAGGTGATGATGGCGTCGCAATACGTGGTCTCGCTGATGTTGCCCGTGACGTCCGTCAGCGAGCTTGTCGTGTCCGCGTACGTCTCCTCGGTAATCGAGGGGACCCGCTTGGCCGAGCTGCCCGTGTAGCTCTCGATCTTGCTGGCCCAGGTCCGCTCCACGATCGCGGGGTTGCCGTAGGGTTTTTCGAGCGTCTCGTGCCATTCCACGGGGTGCTCGGAGCCCACGACGCACTCCTTGTGGTTTCCGTACCAGTGCTCGTAGAAGTCGCCGGCGTAATCGCTGGTCTGGTTGAAATTGTTCGTGGTGTTTTCGAGGTGCCAGGTGCCACGTTGCCCGAACATGCCGGGCCGGAACTCCACGCGCACGCTCGCGCCGGGCATCGAGGCGGGGCCGAGGTCCTGGACGTGGCCGCCCGAGAGATCCCATCCGCCCGCGCCCTCGGGGTCGTCCTGGCGGCTCATGACGACCATCTTGTAGTTGCCGCGGATCACCTCGACCTTGTCACCGTAGGTCGTGGTGATGCGATTGCCGTCGGTATGATCCCACCAGCCGCCGCGCGTGAGCAGCGCCTTGCTCTGCTCCATGCGGTCGGCCTTGTGGCGCGATTGATTGTCGCGGTCGTCCGGGCCTGTCGGAGGGTCGCCGATGCGCTGATCGTCGAGGAAAACGCCTCGGTCTTCCGTGGACACGACGTTGCCGTCGTCATCCGTGACCTCGTAGGTCCCGACGCCGGCATTGCTCGTGACGACCTCGGTCCCATCCGGCAACGTGAAGGGGCCGCCCTGGCTCGCCGATACGGCGAGCGCCACCCGGGCAAGCTCGTTCGCGCGTTTCGCCGCCGGATCCTTCTCCGGTTGCTCGTGGAAGGCGCCGAGCCGCAGGAACGAGCTCATCGTCTGGCCCCGGCGATCGCCGGCGGGAATCAGCTCTGATTCTTTATCCGCCGGATCCTCAGGCACCATGCTGGCCGGCTGCCCGACCGGATCGGTTGCGAAATCGGGCACCGAAATCAGAAGATACTTGCCCGCCGCCGAAACCTCGTCCGCCATGTGCTCGCGCCTCCTGCGGGGGAAACGCTAACAGAGCGCGCATAGGGCTGTAAAGCTATGAAGTCGAACGTTCAGCTCGACATGCGCTCGCACGCGCGCCGGAGCTCGTCGAGCTTCTCGGGCGAAAGATGCAGCGTGATGCGATCTTTTTGATCCCCGTCGCGGTAGCCGAGGGTGAGGACCGCGATCTTCGCGGCCCCCGCATCGCCGCGGCTCGAAGCGAGGACCGCGTCGAGCCGCCATTCGATCGATTCGAGGACCACGCCGTGATCGGTGAGCGTATCCCGGAACGCAGCCGCCCCGAGGCTCACGCGCACCGCGTCATACCGCGAGAGCAAAATCGGCGCGATCACCGCGGCCTCCGGCGAGAGCGGGCCGCCCGCGAGGCGCACCACGTCCTCTTCGAATCGCGCGCGATCGAGGCCTCGCGCGCACGCCTCGCGCACGAGGAAACGCGAGGCCTTGAGCGCGCGCGCGAGATCGTCCGGCGGCGCCTCGAAGGCCCGCGCGAAGGTATCGAGCGTGGCCTCGACCGAGGCGGGCAAAGGATCGGGTAACGCCGGGCCGAGCGCATCCCAAAATCGGGCGCGGGCCCGCTCGGGCAGCCGCGCGAGGGTCTTGAGATCGTCCACGATCGCCTCCGGCGCAGGCTTGCCGCCGAGGCAAAACAAAGGAAGCGTCATCCGCCGCCGCTCACGATGAACGCATCCTTCATCTCGATCAGAATGCCCGTCGCCGTCTTGATGCGGTGCGCAGGCGCGCAATTCGCCGCAACAGGCGAGGGCGTGATCGGGTTCGGAACGGTATGCAAGATGATGGGCCGATCGGGATCCCCGTCGACGAAGCCGATGAGGACCTCGGTCCCAGGCTTCAAGGGATGATGATGCCCGTAGTTCTGGCCGGAGTGCGGCTGCGCCATACGAATGCGGCGTGAGACGAATTGTCGGTCGCCCGTTTGCGACGTGTCGAACATCATGCGGACGAGGTAACGGCCCTCGTCATCGAGGCGCGCAAAGAGGCTCTCGGTGCCTTCCATCTCATGCGCGATAACGCCATTGACAACGCCGTGGATTTGAGGCTTCGGCGTGACGCGCGCGGGCCGGAACGGAATGGTTCCCTCGATGGCGCGGAAGGTGTTCGTGTACGGGACTTCTTGCTTGCCGCCGAAGAGGGCCACCGGCTGGCGCGCCGTGTGCTCGATTTCCGTGACGAGGAAACTCGCGTCGCCAAGCTTGGGGTGCCCTTCGAGCGTGAAGCGCCCGGCCGCGCGGACCCAGCCGAGATCACTCTCCAGGCCAAAGACGCGATGCGTCGCCTCGGTCTCCTCGGCGCGGATCTTCGCGAGCCGCACGGCCTCGACGGGCGTCTTGCAATGCGCGCCGTACTCGACGAGGCCACCCCCGAGCCCGGACGGCGCGTCGGCGCTGCCCGTGGGATCGACGAGCGGTATACGATAGTTGTAATCGTGCACCACGTGGGCCCGGGGCACGAGGCGGGTCGTCGCCTCGATGTGGAAGATGTCGCGGCGCTCGCCGCGCGCCCGGAACGCCGCGTGCTCGTGCCCCGGCGCCATGGGAAAACCCTGGTTGTCGTCCGTGAAGACGATCTTGTCGCGGTCGCCCTCGTGCTCGAAGAAAAACGTGATGCCCTCGTGCTCGGCGAGGCGCGAGACGAACGCGAGGTCGGTCTCCTTGTACTGCACGACGAACTCGCGCTTCGGGTACGTCGCGGTGAGCCGCATCTCCACGTCGTCCCCGCCGAGCCCCACGAGCTCGAGTTTCTTCTGGATGATCTCGGGGACCGAGAGCTCCATGAAGATCTCCTGCGTGCGCACGAGCGAGAGGCGATGCGCGCGCGGGACGAGCTCTAGGTAGTACGAACGGGTCTCGGGCTCGGTGTCGATACGATCGCGGATCTCGGCGATCATGCCGTGGATGCGTCGTACGTCCTGGCCCTGTGTTTCGAATACGAGCGTCGCCGTCGCGCCCTCGACGAGGGCGAGGTCGAGGCCCGGAGGCTTCGTGCTGGCAACGCCGATGGAGAAGGAGAAGAGCTTTCCGAGCGATTCGCGGCCCGAAAGCTCGAAAACCTGCAAATCGTCGCAGGGGAAATCATCGGACTCGATCCGGAGGTGGACGAGGTCGTCGGGCATGGAGAGAGGACACCAAATGGCGAGGTGACCGTCAAGACAAGAACGGTGGGGCTTTCAGATGTCTCTCCCCGACGGCGAGGCAGTCGTGTTAGCCTCTCGTGCCGCCCCGATCCCGGGGCCTTTCGCGCAGGACGACGAGATGAGCGCCTCAAAATCCAATAACCTCTCGGTCGAGCTCGCGTCGGGCGACGGCTTCGATGTGCGCGAGTTCTCGGTGAGCGAGAAGATCTCGCAGCTCTTCGAGGTGCGCCTCGTCGCCCTCAGCGACAACCCCAACGTCGATTTCGAGGCCATCGTCGGCCAGCCAGCGCGCTTCGTGATGCACGGCGGGCACGGCGAGGGCGCAGCCCCGCGGGTCTGGACCGGCATCTGCAACGAGCTCGAGCAGCTCGGCGCCGAGGAGACGGGCCTCTCGTCGTACAACGTCTCGATCGTGCCCACGTTCTGGCTCGCGACGCAGCGCCGGAACCACCGCATGTTCCAGCAGCTCTCGGAGCCGGACGTCGTCGTGAAGATGCTCTCCGAGTGGGGCATCGAGCCCGTGCTCAAGATCGACAAGGGCGCCTACAAGAAGCGCAAGTACCGCGTGCAGTACGCAGAGACCGACTACGCGTTCATCTGCCGCATGCTGGAGGACGCGGGGATCAGCTTCTACTTCGAGCCGTCCGAGGAAGGCTCGAAGCTCGTGCTCTCGGACGCGCCGCAGTCGAACGCGCCGCGCAAGGCCATCGCGTTCCGGGACAACCCCACCGCAGCCGATCGCGAGCACGTGACCGTGGTGCGCATGGCGCGCAAGGTGCGGCCCGGCAAGTACACGATGCGCGACGTCGATTACCGCAGGCCGCCCTCGTACAACCTCGCGGCCACGGCCTCCGGCGCCGAGATCCCGCTCGAAGACAAGCTCGAGCGTTTCCACTACACGCCGGGCGCGTTCCTCTTCGGCGCAGAGAAGGGCGACGACACGCCGAGCGCCGACGACAAGGGCAAAGCCCGCACGGACGAGTCCGAGGGCGCGAAGCTCGCGCAGAAGCGCCTGGAAGCAAAGCGCGGCAGCGGCACGGCGATCTCGTTCTCGACGAATGTCATCGACCTCGCGCCCGGCGTGGTGACGAGCTTCCTCGATCACCCGCGCGCAGACCTCGCGTCCGACAAGAAGCTGCTCATCGTCGCGTCGCACATGGCAGGCACGTCGACAGGCGAGTGGTCGCACCATTGCGAAGCAAAGAGCACGAAGTCCCCGCACCGCCCGAAGGCCGTGATGCAGCGGCCGAAGGTGAACGGCGTGGAGAGCGCGACCGTCGTGGGCCCCGCCGGCGAGGAGATCCACTGCGACGAGTTCGGCCGCGTGCGCGTGCACTTCCACTGGGATCGCGAGTCCAAGATGGACGACAACAGCTCCTGCTGGATCCCCGTGAGCCAGCCCTGGGGCGGCGCAGGTTACGGCGGGATGAACCTGCCGCGCATCGGGCAAGAAGTGCTCGTCGACTTCCTCGGCGGCGATCCCGATCGGCCAGTGATCGTGGGCCGCGTGTTCACGAACCTGCAAAAGGTGCCGTGGAAGCTGCCGGACAACAAGACGCAGAGCGGTCTGCGCTCGAACTCGACCGGCGGGAGCGGCGGCTACAACGAGATGATGTTCGAAGACGCGGTCGGCAAGGAGCTCGTCCGTTTCCAGGCCGAACGCGACTACAACAAGCTGGTCAAGCGCGACGAAAACACGACCGTCGGCAACGACCGGACCAAGGTCATCCAGCGCGACGAGAACGTGACGATCGGCAACGATCGGACAAAGACGGTGAAGGCCAACGAGACCGTCACCATCGGCAAGAACCTGATGAAGACGGTTCAAGCAAGCGAGCGCGAGGTGACAGGCGTGAACCGCAGCGTCGTGGTCGGCGTGAACCGCTCGACGCAAGTCGGCGGGATCGATTCGACGATGGTCGGCGGGACACACTCGGTCCAGATCGCACCCCCCGGCGAAGGCGGCGGCGGCGCAACAACCGCACACGTGATGGAGCACGACAAGATCACGCTGGGCACGCCCGGCGGCGCAAGCATCACGCTCGAAGGAAACAAGGTGACGATCACCGCAACGACGATCGAAGTCGCAGGCTCCGGCGTCGTGAGCGTGACGTCCTCGGGCGGCGACGTGATCATCAAGGGCGGCCCGATGGTCAAGATCAACACCTGAGAGGCGCGCGTTCCAACCGAGAGGCGGCCCGGACGAACCCGTCCGCGGCCGCCTCGGCGTTCCATGCACCCTCTCAGAACTGGATGTTCTTGGGGACGGGCGGCGCTTTCTTCTGGGTAGTTCGCACGGGCGCAGGCGTCGTCTTCGTCGTCGCGGTCGCTGTCGCGGTCGGCGGCGCCTGAGGCTCGGCTGTCGTGGTGGGCGTGGCCGAGGGCGTCGGCGCGGGCACGGGCGCAGGCGGCGCGGGATGCGCCTCGGTCTGCGCAGCAGGCACGCCCGCAGGTGCAGCAGGATCGGAGAGGAGCGCGCGCACCACGAAGAACGACGCGACGAGCACGATCGCCGTGCCGACGACAACCACCACTTTCCGTTTCGAACCGCCGCGCAGGTTCTTCCTCTCGGCCGCATCGTTCGCATCGCGCACGACGCCCGGCAGCACGAGGCCCGGCGCGGAAGGCGTGACAGGCAGCGCGACCGGCGGCGCAACCGGCGCCGCGGCAGCGATCGCCGCGGCACGCGCAGCGGCCAGGCCCGAGACGTCCATCGGCTGCACCGTGAGCAGGCGGCGCATCTTCGGCGCGAGCCACTCGCTCTGGAGAGACAACCCCGAGATGTCCTGCTGGATCCCGCGCTCGAGCGCCCAGCCCGCGAGCGCGACGCCCATGTCGCGCAGCGATTGCCACCGCGCGCTCCGATCCTTGGCGAGACCGCGCTCGAGGATCGCCCAAAGCGCGGCGTCACCCGTGCCGAAGGCATGCGTGGGCATCGGCGTGTTCGCCACGATGGCCGCGATGAGCGCGTTGTAGTTCGGCGCGTCGAACGGGCGGCGGCCCGTGATCGTCTCGTAGAGCAAGACCGAGTAGGTCCAGACGTCGGTGCGGTGATCGATGTCCGCCTCGCCGCGGGCCTGCTCGGGGGACATGTAGTCGGGGCTGCCGAGGACCTCGCCAGCGATCGTGACGTGCCGCTCGACGTCGTCGCGCAGCACGCGCGCAATGCCGAAGTCGAGCAGCTTGGGCACGATCTTCCCCGACTCGTCCGTCGTGAGCATGACGTTGTCAGGCTTGAGATCCCGATGGACGATGCCCTTCAGGTGCGCAGCCGCGAGCGCCGCTGCGACGGGCAAGAGCGTCTGGAGCGCGACGCTCGGCGCGAGCCGCTTCTTCCGCGCGAGGATGGCGGAGAGCGACTCGCCCGTGAGCAGCTCCATCACGAGGTAGGGATCGCCGACCTCGGTTTGTCCGAAGTCGAAGACACGCACGATGCCTGGATGGCCGAGCTTCGCGGCCGCGCGCGCCTCCGTGAGCAGGCGCGCGGAGGCCTCCTCGGTGGCGCGATCGCGGCGGATGAGCTTGAGCGCGATGTCGGCGTCGAGGCTCAAGTTCCGCGCGACCCACACGGCGCCCATGCCGCCCTGACCAAGCACGCGCTGGAGCTGGTACTTGCCGCCGATGATGTCGCCGGGGGCGTACGCGACGGAGCCCGCCGCCGCGCCGGCTCGCTCGGGATCGCCGAACGCGCCGTCGCCTTGCGAGGCCACGCCCGGCGAGGAGCGGCGCTGCGCTTCGAGCATGCTCGGCGTGACGGCGGCGAGGGCCGAAGAGGAGCGGCGCAGCGGGTCTTGTCCCGGCGGGACGACCGCGGGCAAACTCGAACCAGAGCGGCGCAGCGCCTCGGCGCCTTGCGGCGGCGCCCCGGGAAAACTCGGCGACGACGAGCGACGCAGCTCCCCGTTCATGCTTGGCACCATCATGCCCGGCGCCGAGCCCCGCCCGGCCGAGACGGCCGCAGGCGAAGGTGGCGGCGGAGGCGCCATGAACGGGAGCGGCGGGGCCGACGTGCGGCCCGGGTTCGGCAGCGGCGCGGGAGGCGCGGAGGCGGGAAGGGGAGCAGGAAGGGGAGTGGGAAGAGGAGCGGGAACGGCAGCAGGCGCGGGCGGCGGCTCCGGGATGGGCGGCGCGTTGAATCCACCTGCGAGCGTCGCGCCGAGCTCGACATCCCACTCGGCCTCAGGCGCAGCCGCAGGCTCGGCGGGCGCGGGCGCCCCGCTGCTCGGAGCGCGCGGAGGCGCTGCCGGAGCGGCGGGGACGACCGCCGGGGAGCTGGGCCTGGGAGGTGCGGGCATGCGGCCGATCCACGAGCCGACGAACGAGCTCGCGAGGCAAGCGTACACCGGATCGCCGCGGATGGGCGAGACCTCGACGAACGGAGTGCGCCGCGAGCCCGAGGGCGGGACCTCAGTCGGCCCGCTCGGCTTCGATCGCGTGGCGGATTCGTTCGCCGAGGGACGGATCCGCGGCCGTGCGCGCGAGCATCTCGCGCTCGATACGCAGCATGGAGGCGCGCGGCAGGCCGAGCTCGGCGAGCGTGCGCTCGGCGTGCCCACGCTCGCCGGCGACGACCAGGCGCGCGTACTCGGCCGGGGTAATGGGGCCCCGCTCTTCTTCGAGGCGCGCGACGTACGCGGCGTCGAAGGCCTTGAGCAGGCGTGTCTTGCCGCGCTCGGACTCGGCGCGGATGGAGTCGGCCCAGTGACGCTCGAGGTCCGCGAAGCGAGCGAGATCGAGCTCCTCGGCTTCCAGGATCTCGGCGCGCTCGTCACGGCGGCGCGCGATCGACGCGGTGATCTTCGCGCATCGCTCGATCGGGTAGTCGTCGAGCGGGAGCGCGGGCGCGGGCGGCGCTTTCGGGGCCTCCGCCGCGGGCGCGTCCGGAGGCAGAGGCTCGGGCGGCGGAGGGAGCGGCGGCGGGGCCATGCGCGCGGCCATCTCGGCTGTCGCCAGCGGGCCGATCATCGCGGGTGCGTCGACGGTCTCCGGTTCGTCCAGGTCGACCGGCTTCGCGACGGGCGCAGGCGGCGCGACGGGCGCGGGCGACGCGAAGGGCGGAGGTGTTCCCAGCGGCGCGATGCCGAGCCGCGGCACGATGGGCGGCGGCGTGGGGGGTTGCACCGGCGGAGGAGGCGCGGCGGGGGCGGTCGGGGGCAGAGGAACGCCCACCTCATGGGCCGACCGCAGCCCTCCACCCTGGGGTGGCGCGACAAACGGCAGATCGTGCCGCGAGGGAGGCCGCACCCGCGCTGGTTCCGGCGGCGGGCCTGGCGGCACCGGCGGAGGCGCGATCGGCGACAGGAACGGCAGATCCCTCGCCTGGAAAGGCATGGGCGGAGGAGGCACGGGGGGTGTGGGGGGCAGAGGAAGGCCCACGTCGTGGGCCGACCGGAGCCCCCCACCGTGGGAAACCGGCGCGAACGGCAGCGGCGGCGGGGCCGCGGGCGCGGGCGGCGCTTGCGTTCGCGGACGCGCGAACGGCAGCGGATCGGCGGACGGCCCATCCAGACCGACGAACGTCACCTCGTCATCGAACTCCGGCGCCATCGGGAACACGCCCGACTCGCGCGGCGGCGGCGCGGACGCCGCGTTCGTCATGAAGGGCATGATCGGATGCGGCCGCGACGGCGCGGACGCCACGCTCGTGACCGATCCATCGGGATCGTCGGGCGAGATCGCGATCGCGTGCAGATCCGGGGACACGAGCGCTGCGCGTGCGTTCGCCCAGCCGGGGACCACCATCGTCACGACCACGCGACCGGCCTCGGCCGGATGCACGAGCGCCGCGCGCCCGCGCCAGACCAGCGTGCAGATCCCGCGCGTCGTGTCGAACCACAACGTGTCGGCCGTCAGCGTGATCTCCTCGCTGCGACCCGACGCCCGCTCCATCACGACCTCGGGCCGCAGCCCCGGCAGGTTCGTCACGAGCCGCGCGTGCTCGGGGTGCAACCCTTCGAGCACGATCCGTTCGTCCGGGCGGATCTCCGGGATCTCTTGATCGTGCGGCGCGACGTTGAAGAACAGCGGATCGAGCCCCTCGGGCAGCGGCGTCTCGTGCCAGTGCGTGAGGGAAAACCGCCCCGCGAAGGGGCCGAGGCGCGCCTCGCGGGCAGGCCACGTCGCCGCGATTGGCCCGTAGCCGATGGGCTCCATGAGATCCGAAGGGCCCGTCACGTGCCGCCCCGGCGGCTGCACGTTCGGCAGCTTGATCGCGCCGAACGTGTCCTTCTGATCGAGCCGCATGCCCACGGGGTTCGTCGTCCCGGGCCCGCCTGCCGCGCGCTCGTAGCGCAGGCGAACCCGCGTCACGCGCGGGCCTTCCCGCAGCTCGCCCATCGGCGTCACGTGCCGATCGCCGAAGACCTCGATCGCCTTGTCGATCTCGCCCACGCAGAGGCGCGTGAGGATCGATCGCACGGGCACGTCGTTTGGCGCGAACGCATCTCCGACGAGCACCACGTCGGCGCCCCGCTTGTGGGGCACGAGATCCCCGGGCGAGTACACGCTGCGCCGCGGATCGTCGTCCCAGAAGTTGTCCTCCTCGTTGACGTCCTCCTGGGACTCGTGCAGCACCGACGAGCCCGGCGTGAGCAGGTACGTCGCTTTGCAGACGACGAGCAGCGCGTGCCTGCGCTCCGCCGTGAGGAAGGACCGCGCGGCGACGCGGAGCGGACAATACGAGACGATGTCCATGGGGGGACGTGACGCTCTCGACTAGCCCCGGCTGTAGCGCGCGTACGCGTTCGCCATCTTCGTGTGGTAGTTGTTCGACGCGTAGTCCTCGCCGTTGTAGCCACGCGCGAACGAAGCCCAGTTCTTGCTGCGAATGTGGCGAACGAGGTTGTTGCCGCGGCAGAAGCCGAGGAACGAGCGCATGTGCTGCGCCTCCGACTCGTACATGTCGTAGACGAACTGCCGGACGCTCTTCCAGCCGACGAGCTCGTGGTTGAAGCCCATCACCTGGAACATGCCCCAGGAGGCGCTCTTCACCGCCGCGTCCGGATCGAGCGCGAACGCCTCGCGGATCACGACCCACTGATCCTTCTTGTAACTCGCGCGCCGGAGCGGGCTCTTGTACGGCGCCGAGAGGTGCGGGTGGCTGCGATCGTAGCGGCCTCCCGTCAGCCGCTTGAAGTGGTGGATCTCGAAGAGGATCTTCGGGCGCTTCTGATCGTCGAAGCCAGTTCGTCCGCCGGACTCGACCTCGGCCACGGCGCGCACCGCGGCGGACTCGCACTGAAGCTCGCGCGCGGCGGCATCGAAGTCGCCGGCCGCGAGCCTGCGCGCAGGGCCACGCACGGGCAGCTCCCACGGACCCGTCGCGGGCGGCGTGCCGAGCGAGCTCCCGCCTTCCGCGGGCGCCTGCGGCTGTTGGGGCTGCGGCTGCTGCGGCTGCTGCGGCTGCTGCGGCTGCGGCTGCGGCGTTCCGCCTCCGTTCGAGCGCCCCGGCAGGTTGAGCTGCTGGCCCGGCGAGATCTGGTTCGGGTTCCGGAGCTGCGGGTTTGCCCGCATCATCTCGTCGACCGTCGTGCCGTTCCGGCTCGCGATCGCGCCCAGCGTGTCGCCCGAGCGTACGGTGTACGTGCTCGGAGCCGCCGCGGGGGACGGGATGGCGCCGCCGCCCCCGCTTCCGGGGAGCGTGATCTTCTGGCCCACCGAGATCGCGTTTGGATTCGCGATCTGGGGGTTCTGCGCCATGATCGCCTGCACCGTCGTGCCGTTGCGGCTGGCGATCGCACCGAGCGTATCCCCCGATTTGACGACGTAGCTCATCGCGACCCTGTTCGTCCGCCGAGGGAGCACGCTCTCGCAGGAGAGGAAAGAAGCCTTCGCCCGGACGTGGAAAGACGGATATCACAGCCCCGCGCGCGAACCAACCGCTTCGCGCCCCGGCGCGCCCATCACGTCACTTCGGCTTGGCCTGGAAGTCGAGCGACACCATCGCGTCCTTCGAGACCTTCTTGCCGAGCGTCGTGAGCTCGTCGGCGGTCTTCTGCAGGATCACGCCGAGGGCATTGCGCGGGCGCACGTCGTGCTCGTCGAGGTTCACGGCGACGGGCTTCGTCGACTTCACGCGGAGGGCCGCCACCTTGTCGCCCTCCATCACGAACGTGACCTCGAGCTCCGCCTTCTTCGGCACCGTGCGCTCGTTCAGGCGGAGGTCCCCCGTCACGTCGAGCTTCATCGTGCGCTCGGCGCCCGTGAGGCCCGCGACGCTCTTCGGCCCTGCCGTCTCGATCTTCGAGAGCTTGAACTCGATGGAGCGGCGCTTCTGCCGCTCCGCCTCGGCGACGTCCTTGCCGATCCCGAGCCAGTCGCGCGCGTGCTCGTTCTGCAGGTCGCTCTTCGTGCGCTCGCCGAACTCCGCTTTCTCGTCGGCGCGCTTCTGCTGGTAGATCACGAGCTTGTCGAGGTCGATCTTCAAGAGCCCCGTCGAGCGCGTCACGTCCTCCGGATCGACGAAGAGCTCGCCGGAGGCCGAGCCGTCCGCCTCGCCGAAGATCTTCTCGATCGGCGCATCCATCGTGAAGCTCACCTTCGCGCCTTGCGCTTCGACCGCGTAGGGCTTGCCCGCCTCGGTCTTCGGCTGCGCGGGGGCGAGCGACGAGGAGACGGGGGCGGCGTTCGGGTTTGGCTCGTCCTTGGAGCACCCGGAGGCGGCGAGCGCCACGAACGCGGCGAAGGGCAGGGCGCGGAGCAGGGCAGGGTGGGCGCGGGACATCCGATCAGCGTACTACGCGCCCCTGGGCGTCGGGAAGGTTCACGGGGGATCCTTCATGCCCTTCTCGGGCAGCTCTTCGCGGAGCGCGACGCCGCCGAGGTTCTGGAGGATGGGCGCGTTCTCGCACGCGAGGTAACGGGCGAGACCGGTCGTGCTCGTGTTGACGTGGTTGTGCCAGGTCCAGACCGGGATGTAGACGGCGTCGCCCGCCTTCCACTCGATCTTCTGGTCGTGGACCACCGAGTAGCCCTCGCCTTCGAGCACGTAGAGGATCGTCTCGTAGGTGTGGCGGTGCCGGTTCGAGGACTGCCCCGGGTCGAGGTGGCCGATCGTCATGCTGATGCACTTCGAGGGCAGATCGACGAAGAAGACCGGGTGCTTGCGCTCCTTGGAGTACGCATCCCGTTGCCCGTCGCCCTCGACCTGACGGTGGACCAGCTTGTCCGGCATGACGACACGCGGGCGTGGCGGCGTCTTGTCGAAGTCGGCGGATTGATAGACCTTGTCCTTGGTGTCGGGCTTCGTCGTCATGGTGCCTCCGAGGCGAAAGGCGTGAGCGGCGCGATTGTCGGCCCCGACGACGAGGAGCGCAAGCCGCATCGGGAAGAGGCGGCGGCGTGCTAGACGCTTGACAGGCGAGCGCGCGGCGGCGCAGGCAGGCCGCAGAAGAAGCCCATGACCAACCCCGCCCCCGATCGGCTCAGGTTCACGACGATCGCCCACGCGACGCATCGGTACCTCTCCCCGCTCTCGCCCGAGAAAGCCGCGCGGCTGATCGACGGGCTCGCCCTCCGCGACGGCGCGGAGGTGCTCGACATCGGCTGCGGTCGCGCGGGGTTTTTGATCGATCTCGTCGATCGTGCGCCCGTGTCCGGGCTCGGCGTCGATCTCAATGGGGCGTTCATCGCCGCGGCGCGGGCGGAGGCTTTGCTACGTGGCGTCGATGCGCGCGTGCGTTTCGTGGATCGACCCCTCGCCGACGGGGTGGGCGACACGGCGTCGTTCGACGCGATCGTCTGCATGGGATCGAGCCAGGCGATCGGCACGTTCGCCGAAGCGCTCCGCTGGGCCCACGCGCATCTCGTCCCGGGCGGGGTGGCGCTGTTTGGAGACGGCTTCTGGCGGCGCCGGCCGGACCCCGGTTACCTCGAAGCGCTCGGCGGGGCGACCGAGGACGAGATGACCACCCACGCCGGAAACACCCGCGTCGCGCGGGAGGCGGGCTTCCGCGTGCTCTCGACCGCGTGCGCGAGCGACGACGAGTGGGACGAGTACGAGGGCCGCTACTGCGCCGCGATCGAGCGGTACGTCGACGCGAACCCGGCCGACCCGGCCGCGCCCGCGATGGCCGCCCGCATCCGCGCCTGGCACGACGCCTACGTCACCTGGGGCCGCGACACGCTGGGGTTCGGCTTCTACACGCTGCTGAAGCCGGCCTCGCCCGCGCCGTGAATCGGGAATACCCGGGGCGTTCTTTGGTTTCAACGCGCCGGAGGGCACGCATGCGACGCTGGCAAAAGGTCCTTTTGATCGTGGCGCTCCTCGGCATCGTTTCCCTCGTCATCTCGTTCCTCACGCTCGATCGATGGCTCTACGCCGCCCTGGACCCCGGCAAGTTCGATCCGAGCGCCGCGCCGCCCGCGCCGAACTACGCCGAGCCCGCCGCCTGGGCCGCGCTCCCCACCCTCGAGGACGACGCCGACGTCTCCTTGCCGGAGCTCCCGCCCCAGGCGCCCGGCGCCGCCAAGGCCGACGTCTTTTTCGTCCACCCGACGACCTCCATGGCGAAGCGGTGGAACACGCCGATCGACGACCCCGCGGTCGTGCAGGCGACAGCCCGCGGCGCGACGCTCATCCAGGCGAGCGCCTTCAATGCGTGCTGCGCCGTGTATGCGCCGCGGTATCGTCAGGCGAGCGGCAAGGCCTTCGTGCACCCGAGCCCGGACGGCGACCGCGCCGTGGATCTCGCCTACAGCGACATCGAGGCCGCATTCACGTCGTTCCTCGAACGGCGCGGCGAGGGGCGCCCGTTCCTCCTCGCGTCCCACAGCCAGGGCACCGTGCTCGCCGCGCGTCTGCTCCGCGAAAAGATCTGGGGCAAACCCGCCGGCAAACACCTCGTCGCGGCGTACCTGGTCGGCGGCCCGATCCACCCCTCGACGATCGGCGAGGACATCCCGATCTGCGCATCCGAGGATCAATGGGGGTGCGTCGTCGGCTGGAACGCGCGAGGCCCTCGTTACGAGCGCAACGAATACGAGTTCAAGGACGCCCCCGCGCCCGGCGCGCGCATCTGCGTCAATCCGCTCACCTGGAAGATCGACGGGGCGGCGGCGCCCGCATCGCAGAACCAGGGCGCGCTGTTCTTCGACGCAGCGTCCCCCGCAGTCCTCCCGGCGTTCGCCGACGCGGCCTGCCAGGCGGATGGAAACCTCTGGATCTCGCAGATGGGGAGCCTGCCAGCGCGCGGACTCGCGAGCGGAATCCTCCTCTGGACGATGGGCCCCGACAATTACCACCCCATCGAGTACCAGCTCTTCTACGTGAACCTTCGGAAAAATGCCGTCCGGCGCGTCGAGGCGTTCCAGGCGGCGCACGCTTCGCCCTGAGCTTCACGGGATCTTCCACCCGCTCGCCGTCACCTCGCCCCCCGCCTCCTTCACGGCCAGGTCCACCAGATCGGCCAACCGCCACGCGATCTCCGTGAAGGTATCCTCGGCGTCGGGATCGTTGGGCAGACGGTCGGGGAGGGTGGGGCGGGTGCGGTGGATATGGTACCGGTCGGACAATCGTTCGTTCGGGAACGCCGCGCGTAGCTCGGACAGGCCTCCGAGGAGCGCCACGAGACCGCCCATGGTCGCCGTGCCGTTGTCGGAGTCCCAGCCGGACAGCGTGCCGATTTGCACGGTGCGCGCGAAGTTTCCCTCGCCGAACAGGAGGGCCATCAGCCCTGTGGCCAGGTTGATCGCGGACTCCGTGAAGCCTCGATATACGAAACCGCGCACCAGGGCCTCTTCCTGGTACCGCCGCGCGATGGCGTCGCGTGTGGCCTCCCAGTTGTTCTTGTCGTTCGCCGCGAGGTACGCGGACAGCACGAAATCGATGACATCGACGGCCTTCGAGGTGCTTGGCAGGAAAGCCTTGGCTTCGCGGACGATCCGCACGATCTCCTCGCGCCGTGGCTTGTTGGGATCGACGGTGGCGGCGAGGGAGAACAAGAGAACGTGGAACTCCGCCGCGTGCGCTGCGTGGCCGCGGGCGGTGGTGCGGATCGGGAGATGCGCGATTCGCAGGGCCAGCTCGGGCATGCCGGGCGCGAGCGCGCCGAAGATTTCGGTGGTGAGCTGCGCGTCGATCTGCAAGCCGTCGGGGTTTCGCGCGGGATGGCTGGTCTCGGGGGGCAGGATCCCGCGCTCCATGAGGTCCCGCGCCCTCCGGTTCGACACCCAGATGAAATCGTTCACGTGCGCGCGCCAGCCGTCGCGGATTTGCGCGGGCCAGAGGTGGAGCGTCCGCGCCTCGGTCAAGAGGTGCAGGTAGACGTATTCGATGTCGGTGTCGTCGTCCGCCTGCCAGGGATCCTGGAATACGAAATCGATCGGCGCCCCGTCGCGGCCGAGGGGTTTTCCCCAGTCGTCATCCGTGAAAAAGGGGCGCGTGATGCGCACGCCTTCGGTCCGGAGCCCTGTCCAGTTCGCGAGGCAGCCGCCGATCCACATGGCCCGGAGGCGCTCGGTGTACGCGCTGCGATCGAGATGGAACGACGTCGCGCCGGGCGTTGCCAGGGATTCCCGGTGCTCCGTGGGTTCGGCCCGCGCGTGGCCTTGCTCGCGGCTGCCGTAACCTGCGAGGCCGGCGATCGCCGACAGGACGAGGGAGACGAAGGCACGACGTGTGCGCATGGAATGCACCCCGTCGGCGCCTTGCAAGCGAGGGACCTGGTCGAGAAGCATGTACGCTGTGCCCATGAACCAGGATTGTTCTCGGGTCGCGGCTCTCGTGGGTCTCCTTCTGTTCACGCCTGGCTGCAGCGGATGGCTCCGGGCCGAAGGTGGATTCACCACCTCGACGACCCTCGCGAAGGACCGGCGAGGTGGTTCCTTGGGCCTCGAAGCCGCCCTCGGCGATCGCGACCTCCCCCTGGCCTTCGACGTCGCGATCCGCGGCAAGGTGACGGAGGGTGCAGGGGACGGCACGCTCTTCCTCGGCGCCCTCCACCTCCACAACCCCGATCCCGTCGGTTTTTATCTCCTCGGCGGCACGAACTTCTTGCAGCTCGGCAGCGCGGATGGGGCTTTTTCGTTCGGCATGTTCTCCCCCGTCGCCGAGGCCGGGATGGTCATCGGGTTCGCGGCCAAAAAGAAGAACGGCATTCCCGTGAGCGCGCCGGGCATGCTCACCCTCGGGACGCGGATCGAATACGACCTGCGCTTCACCTCGCAGCCCCACGAGGGGTTCTGGACGGTGAACCTCGGTTATGCCGTCGGCGCGGCGCCGCGATGAGGGGCCTTCAGGGGGCGCGACGTCGTTTCAACGTCATGCGGTGGTCCTTGCTGCCGACGACGAGGAAGTCGTCACAACCTTCGGTGTACGTGGTGAACAACGTCGTCCACACCTCCGGCTGGTGCGTGCTCTTGCAGACGGAGTAGGTCGACATGAGCGTGGCGCCGTCCGTCACGTAGGTCCCTTGCCCCCACCCTTGCAGGTCGGCGCCGTCGAGCGCGGGGATGTCGTAGTCCTTGAAGTTCAACGTCGTGTGGCCCGAGTCGTCGAACACGAGGACACGCTGCGTCTTCGAAGGAGCCTCGGCATAGGAGACCTCCGCTTTCACCTGCTCGTACTGGCCCGGCAGGATCACGCCGCCCGTATACGTGGCGTTCCCGCCGAACACGAGGAAGGGGATCGCGTCGGCCTCGGTGGCCAGGGGCAACGCGCCGCATTCCGGGTTCGCGATGGAATAGATCATCGGGTCGAGCGCCGGCGCGCACGTGCCGCCCCCGCCGCCCGTACCGCCCCCGCCCATGCCGCCCATGCCGCCCATTCCGCCGGAGCCCGCGCCGCCGCTCCCCGTGCTGCTCTGCGAGCCGCCCCCGGCGCCGCCGCCGCCCGCCCCGCCCGTGTTTTCGTAGGAGCGCTGCTCCGCTTCGCATCCGGCCGCCAGGAGCCCAGCGACCATGACGGCGATCCCCGCCGCGGCGCAGACATTCTTTTGATGTGACATCTTGCCCTCCTCGAGCTTCCTACCTCTCCCGAGAGCCTTCACCTCGTCGACGCGACCCTCAAGAAGATTCGATCTTCGGTAGGACCCCCTTTAGAGTCGTCTCCATGACCCTCCTTGCGGCCCCGCCTCTTTTCCGCACCTTCGCCGTTTCGCTCGCCGCACTCCTCCTCCCCGCGCTCGGCTGCAACAACACGCCCACGTCCTCCACGTCGGCTCCGTCAAGCGCGAGCGCCTCGGCCGCCGCGCCGGCTGCTTCCTCGCAGGCGCAAGCGCCCCGCACCCTGGAGCTCCCCGAGGGCGTTTGTCGGATCTCCTACGAGGGATTCCGCGGCGCGGGGCTCACGCTTCGGCTCGCGCCGGAGGGCCCCGCGTTCGCGATTGTCGGGGAGAAACATGTCGGCGGCATGGCTGGCCTCTTCGGCACGGCCGGCCAGGACCGCTCGGCGGACGTCGTGCTGCTCGACGGGCCTGCCAAGAGCGTCGGCATCCGCATCAAGAACCCGGACCTCGTGCTGCGTGGCTTCCTCGACGCCGCCGAGCTCGTGCTCCACCCGGTCCGCGCGCGCGCCCTCGGCGGCTTCCTCGTTCCCACGCGCTTCCGCGTCGTGAGCGCCTCGTCGGCCGGCGTCGAGGTCGCGCCGCGCTTCGGCAAGGAGGTCGAGGTCCTCGGGAGCCTCCCGGCGCAGCGCTTGACCTGCGCGGAGCTCTCCCTCGACGCCGCCGTGCTCGACGTCGACCCCTCCGTGCTCCCGTCCTCGAAGAAGGACACGTACCTGCTCCTCCGGGGAGGGAATCCCATCGACCTCGCCGTGGAGCCCGCAGGGCCGGCCGTCGCGCGCCTTCACCCGGCAAGCTTGTCCACGTCCGTCCGCGTGGTCGAAACGAAAGGCAAGGCGACGCGGATTGCGTGGTCGCTCGATGAAGGGACCGTCTTTGGCTGGGTCGCTTCCTCGGCCCTCGAGGAGCCGCCCAAACATCACCGCGCGCAAGGCCTCCAGGGGATCGACCGGCCTCCGAACGAGGAGCCCGTGGCGTCCTTCCTTTGCAGCGAGGATGTGCCTCTCGTCGCCGAGGTCGCGGGCGAGCGCGTGACCGTGGGCCACGTGCGGAAAGGCACGCGGGTCGGCATGATGGATCGCGCCGCTCCTTACGCGCGTATCGCCGCGCCGCGCGGCCCGGACCACGGCTTCGGGGCCCCGCCCCCGGAGACCATCGCCGCCGAGGGCGCGACCTTCCGCGTGCCCGCCTCCGCGCTCGACGGGTGCAAAACCCAGGCGGAGCGCCCTCCGAGCACGCACTGATCGCTTTGGGGCCTCCCCAAAGAGCCTGCGGGCCGCTCATCGTGACCTTTGGGGCCTCCCCATGGAGCATCCCGACCGGCGGGACCTCACGAGGGGGCGCCCCCATGCCCCACCCCGACGGCCGGGATTTCCCGTTGGGGCCTCCCCATGGAGCATCCCGACGGCCCAGACCTCACGTGGGGGCTTCCCCGTGACAGATCCCGGCCGCCTGGACCGCGTGAGGGGGCGTCCCCATGACCGATCCCGACGGCCCGGACCTCGTTTCGGGTCCTCAGCGCTCCATTTTGGAGCACCTTGGGCCCTTCACGGCATCGCGAGTGTCGATTCGAGCACGCGAATCACCCGTTGCGCCTTCACGAGCTCGCTGCCCCAGGCTCGCTCCTCGGAGAACAATCCGGTGTGATACGCGAACTCCAGGATCACGCGCCGCGCGGGCTCGCTCTGATGGCAGTCGAACTCGACGCTACGAAGCTTCCCGGGGGGTTCGTCGTGCATGCGGAGCTCGCTCTCGGGCGTGCCACACTGGGCAAGGACTTCGCCCACCGTGAGCCCGGTCCACGAGGCCGGCGCGTCATTCTTTCGTTCGGCGCGAAGCTCCTGCTCCTGGCGGCTTCCACATGCAGCGCTCGCCGCGACGAAGAGGAGCAATACGAGCGATGAGAATGCGCGCATCGTCACGGATCTCACGCGATGACCCCATGCAATTCCCGCCCCGAGCGTGGTTTCCGCATCCCCGCGGACTCTGCAAGAAGGGTCCGCGGGTTGTCAAGCGATGCGCGCTCCCCATGCACGTCACGCGCCGATCGTGGATGGCTCGTAGCGCGTCACCCACACCCTGAAATGGAGCTCGCCGAAGATGAAACGAGGCGCCGCGAAGCCTGCCTGGGCCAGGAGCGCGAAGACCTCGGCCTCCGAGGCCGGGACCCGCATCGACGCCATCGCATTCCGTCGGTGCTCCATCGCCTCGGGCGGCGAGCCATTCCGGACGAGCCGTTGCTCCTCGACGGCCCGGAGCAGCGGCTCGTTTCCAGTCCGACAACCGATCACGAAGGGCGCCCCCGGCACGAGCCTTCCGGCGATCTCCCGCAGGAGCGCGATACGCGCGTCATCGTCCTGGAGATGGTGCAGGACGCCGATCATCTGCGCGCCGTCGAACGAAGGCCCGCGCGGGAGATCACGGAGCTCGCAGGCATGCAAGCTCGTCCGTTCGAGCAGGCCTGCCGCCGCGAGCTTTTCCCTGGCAATGGCGAGCATCTCCGAGGAGGGATCGACGCCCGTGAAATGAAAATCGAATCCTGCGTGGCGCGCGAACGGCTTCACCTCGCTCCCGGTCCCGATGCCGACCATCAAAAGCGACGCAGCCTTCTGGCCCGAGAGCGCCGCGACGAGCACCTCCGAGGCGACCTGGAGCATGGCTTCGTAGCCCTCGATCGAGAGGCGCACCTGGCTGTCGTATTTCAATGCACGCTCGCGCCCGAAGCTCACCGCATGTTTCTCGTGCTCGTCCGTTTTCATCACATGCTCTCCTTGGAACGACGGTCCTCGGACCGCCAGCGAGCGAGAACGTAGCGCTCTCCCGCGGAGGCACGACAGGGCGGGGTTTTGGATCCGATCGGCGGATCTTTCGAGGCGGGAGCGCGAGGCCGCCGCCGTGGCCCGCTTGCGACGTGCATGCGAACCCCCATGCTTCGTGCAGGAACGTGGGTCCGCCATGCTCCTCCTCCAAGGATTGGAAGGAGTTTCCCGATGATTCGATTCGCCATCGCCGCCATGCTGCTCCTCGGCCTCGCATCCGCCAGCTTCACGGCCCTCGCGGCGGACGACGCCGCGCGCGAGGACGCCGCGGACGTGGAGCGCGGCCTCAATACCCTGAGGGTCATCAGCAAACTCGACCGCACCTGCGAGATATGGGTCAACGGGTCGTTGCGGGCGACCATCGGCCCCTTCGGCAACAGCGGCATCCTCGCCACCTCGCCGAGGTCCAGCGTGGGGCGGACGGAGATCATGGCTCGCTGCGAGAGCGCGGTTTATTTGGAGGTCGTGACCGAAACGCGTCGTCATTGTGATCTCACGATCGACCCGACCGTGAGGGGGCACGATCTCCTCCTCGGGCCCTGCCACGACTGAGCTCCCGCGAAATGGGCGCGCGTTCCCGGTCCCTCGTGATGGTGGTCCTGGCCTGCCTTTCGGGCGCCGCCTGTGGGGCGCCCGCCGAGGAGCCGCTGGCGCTGGCGCTGCCGCTCGTCGGTGGTATGCCCGTGCCGGCCGGGCAATGGGAGACCGCCGTCGCCATCACCCGCGGTGGGCTGATCACTTGCTCGGGCACGCTCGTGCACCCGCGCCTCGTGGTGACGGCTGCGCATTGCGTGCGTGGCCTCGACGAGCCGGAGGCCTTGCAGGAGGCCGGCGTGTATGTCGGGCCGGGCGCGGAAGGGGGCGCCGCGCGGCCCACGGTGGCCCTTGCGCGGGCGGTCATGCACCCGCTGTACAAGAAGGCCAGCCCCGAAGCCCTCTTCGGGCGATACGACGTGGGCCTCGTGATTCTCGCCGAGCCCCTTCCGGCCCTTGCCACGGTGCCGCTCTTGACGGACGTCGCCGAGACCCGGGAGGCCCTCGTGCCGGGCCGGGAGCTCCTCCTCATCGGGTATGGTTTCCGGGACCGCGAGGAGGACGTCGCCCGATATGGACGCAAATACGCCGCGTGGACCCGCGTCGCCGCCGTCGGCCGCGCCGAGCTCAGGGCCGGGGGCGCGGCGGCCGATGCTTGCACCGGCGATAGCGGCGGCCCGGCTCTCGTGCGCCTGGAAGGCGGCTCTTTCCGGCTCGTGGGCCTCGCGTCGCGCGGGCCCGTCCCCTGCGCCGACGACGGGAGGCCTGGCAAATGGAGCGTCCTGCGTGAGACGGCGTGCTGGATCCAGGAGGAATCGGGCGTCGATCTCGCCCTCGGGGACCTGGATTGCGCGCTCCCGTCGCGCTCTTCGCAAGAGACGCTGGACAGGGAATCCTTTCCAGCGCGATGCGAGGCGCTGAAGAACATGGGCCCCGGTCCGCGGCGCACGTTGCGGGCCATGGCCGCCGCGCTGGGAGAGCCGGCCTCCGCGGCGGGCTCGCCCGATTGCCAGCGCCTCGGGGAACGCCTCGCCGCGACGGAGGCGCTCTCGCTCGAGGATCTCGCGCTGACGGACCTTTCGCCGCTCGCCGGGCTCGCCGGGCTGCGTCGCGTCTCGCTGCGCGGCAACTGGTTACGGTCCCTCGCACCCCTCGAGCGCCTGCCGGACCTGCAATGGGTGGACGTCACCGCAAACGGCGTGGACGACCCGGAGCAGGCGCGACGGCTCGAGGCGCGTGGCGTCGTGGTGGTGGGGGAAGAGGCGCAGCTCGCGCCGTAGAATCCGCGAGCCGCGCATCCGCGCGGGCTACGTCGTGGGGCAGTTCCAAAGGTCCTGGAGGTGCTTGCACGGCAGGCAGCCATCCTCGCTGCAGTACATATCGGACGAGCCGGGCAACACCCTGGCGGTGACCGAGCAGGTATTGTTCCCGAGCGGTCCGGGCGTGACCACGATCGACCGCGGCTGCAAGCGCCGGTGGCATGTCCAGATGCCCACGGGCGCCGAGTTGTGCATGGCATCCGCCGCCGCCGCCACGTTCGACGGCTCGGCAGGTGGCCCGAACACGTCGTCGTCGTCCTCCCACGTGCAGCCGTTCACGAAGGCGAGCGTGGCGACCAGCGCAAGCCCGAATCCAGTCAGAATGGCGCGACCAGCTCGATGACACGTTTTCATGAGGGCCTCCCTTTTTTGAACTCATCAGAGCGGATCACGGAAGGGGCATGCCAGGCGGATCCGCAGTGCCTGGCAATCCGGGCAAGTGATGAAGTTGTTACGGATGCTGCAGAAGCGCTCCGAAGAACCCTGGAGCGGCGGGGCGAAGATCGTGCAGGTCGAGTTCCCCCACGGGCCGGGGTAGGCCACCATCGTCCCGTAGTGCAAGCCCCCGCTGAGGGTGCAGCTGAACATGCCCACCGGAGCCCGGGTTTCCAGCTCCTCCACGGCCTCCGCGCTGGATGGTTCGACGGAATGTTCTCCCTCGCTTTCGTCGGCATACACCGGCGCGCAGCCGTGCACGAGGGCGAGCGCAGCCATGAGCGCCCTCCCGAGCCCACTCCGGAGAGCGTGATCCACGGGACGAGAATGATGCATGCTTGCCTCCATGTGTTCATCGTGCGCCGGCATGCCTGCGCAGCGCCGACGAACCCCGAACGCATGGTTGCAATGCGGATGCCCCGGCGCCGCCGCGTCGAAAACGATCACTCCCTTCGACGCGAGGGACGAGGAGGTCCGGCCCCCTCCTCGTCCCGCATCAAGCCTGGCCGCTCACGGCATGATTGCGCATCCGAGCGTCTCCTTGAGAGCCAGACAGTCAGGGCAGGTGCCGGGCAATGGAGGCGCGGGGAAGCAGAAGCCCCTCGACGCGTTGGGCGGCTCCGAGGCGAGTATCCTGCAGGTCGGGGTATCGCCGTCGGAGGTGAAGACCTCCAGCGCCGCGAGGATCAGCCCCTGTGCGAGGGTGCATGAATAGACGAGGCGGGCGTCGCGGCTCTGGAGGTCGTCGGTGGCGTCGCTCGATGCGTCAACGGGTTGCTCCGCGGCATCCCCCGACGCACAGCCATTCACGAAGGCGACCACGACCAGAAGCAAGAGCCCGAGGCGGCTCGGAAGAGCGCGACACATGTCGCGGCGGTCGTTCATGGTTTGCTCCTTTGTCGATCGAGGCGGGACCGGCGGTGGACCTCGTTTCTCACGAGCCGGCCCGCCGGCATGGTCTAGGTTCGTCCGACCGCGCCACGGTTAAAACAAGCAATTCCAGTTCCGCGCGAGTGTCATGCAATCCGGGCAGGTTCTGAAGTCTCTGCCCACGCAGTACGTCGTATCCCCTCCATCGCCGGTGAAGATATCGCATCGGCCACCGGCGTAGGCCACCAGCACGCCTTCGAGCAATCCCCCTCCGGTGGTGCACGCCCATTGGCCCACCGGGGGCCTGGCCACCAGGTTTTCGGTGGCTTCCCCGCGCGACGGGTCAACGGATGGATCCGACGCGTCGTCGACGTCCCCCGACGCGCAGCCATTCACGAGCGCGAACGCCGCCACCAGCGAGAGGCCGAAGCCGAGACGGAGAGCGCGACCCATCGGATGCAGAGTATTCATAATCGCCTTCCTTTCAATCGAGGCCCAACACGCTGGGATAGCGCCGGAGAACCTCGATCGCCCAGACTGCAATCGAGATGCCATGGGCATCCGTCATCCAGCGGCACAGCGGGATGCAGCGCCACCCGGCGTGCCCGCGGGGCCATGGGCTGGGCGAGGGCATTCCGCGCACGATCGAGCGACGACGAGGAGACGGGCGTCCACCACGAGCGACGACGCGGGCGTGGAGGAGACTGGAATGGAGGAGGAGCCGCTTTCTGCAGATCCGTGCTATTCGATCCTGCAGCACGAAAGCGCGTGGGCGACCTTCGGGCAGTGAATGCATGAGCAAGCTCGATGAAGATGGCTCAGGATGGCCTTCCTCTTCGAGCTCATCGGCTCCGCGCTCGGGTCCGCGCACGGTAGGGGCACGAAAGGTCGACCCGGAGGGCCTGGCAATCCGGACAGGTCGTGAAGACGCCCGTGCCGGTGCAGTAAATCTTCGAGGAACGCGCGAGCCTCGGCGCGACGATGGTGCACGTCGATTTCCCCTGCGGGTCGGGGTAGACCACCATGGACGCGGGTATCAACCCCTCGCTGAGGGTACATTGGAAGGCGCGCACCGAAGCCCGGGTTTGCAGTTCATCCGCGGCCTCCTCGCTGGGGGGCTCGACGGATTCTTCCCCCTCGCCTTCCAGGGCGCCTTCCACCGGCGCACAGCCGTTCGCGAGGGCGAGCGCCGCCAGGAGCGCCATACCAAACCCGCTCCGGAGAGCGTGGTCCACGGAAAGATGATTGCACATGCTTGCCTCCATTCTTTCATCGAGAGCCGGCGCGCCCGTGCAGCGCCGACGAGCCCCGTCGAACCCCGTCTGATTTGCAATGCGTGTGCCCCGGAGCAAGCACGAGCATGGAAAGCGTCGCGCCCCGAAGAGCAGCCCGCGGGGCGCGACGTGCACCGTGGGAGATGACGCCTGTTCTTCTCCTCCGCTCGATGGGGCCTATGCCGGCGCGATGCAGCCGATGGAACGACACGATGGCCAGGGTGCAATCGTGATGCCCGGGGTGCGCCGCGCGCCTGCGGCGAACCATGACGGGCGGGACGAAATCCAGGCGGACCGGTGCGAGCGCGAGTGATTTGTCGCATTGCGTTTCGTAGGACAACGCTTTGGACCCCTCCCCGACGACCCATTCACCGTCCCGCGGCCTTCCGTCCGGACGAGCACGACGACCCGCGCCTCCACGCTCGCCCGAGCCGCGCGCTCCGGTCCTGCCCGCGCGGGCGCCGGCGCGCGACACAACCGTGTGCGTTTGCTCCCGATCGCGGTAGAAGATCCAAGTGGAGGTCCTCGGCGGATATACAGTCATCGACACCGTCCGCGTGAGCGACCGGTTCATCCTTCAGCGCGCCACGCAGGAGGAGGGGAATCGGCCGGTCCTCCTCAAGTACCCCGCGTCCAAGCACCCTTCGCCCGAGACCCTCCGGCAGCTCGAGCACGAGCGCGCTGTCGCCCGCGACCTCGATTCGGGCCTCGTCCTCCACCCGCTCGCGCTCGCGCGCTGGGCCGATCGCACGGTCCTCGTCTTCGAGGACTTCCGCGGCGTCCCCCTCCGCCGCCTCCTCGGCGTGCCCATGGATGTCGGCCGCTTCCTCCGGATCGCCGTCAAGACCGCGGAGGCGCTCGCCGGGTTGCACGAGCACCACGTCATCCACAAGGACATCCGGCCCGACAACATCCTCGTCGACGTCGAGACAGGCCAGGTCAGGCTCACCGATCTCGGAATCGCCTCGCTCCTCCCGCGCGAGTACCAGGAGGCCGATCGGGTGAGCTCCATCGAGGGCTCGCTCCCGTACCTGTCGCCGGAGCAGACCGGGCGCATGAACCGGGCCATCGACCACCGGACCGATCTCTACTCCCTCGGGATCACCTTCTACGAGATGCTCACGGGCCATCTGCCCTTTCACGCCGCCGATCTGCTCGAATGGGTCCATTGCCACATCGCCTTTTCTCCAAGGCCGCCGCACGAAATCGTCCCCCGGATCCCCGAACCGCTCTCGGCCCTCGTGCAAACGCTCCTCTCCAAGGTCGCCGAGGATCGTTATCAGACCGCCCGCGGGCTCGCCCACGACCTCGCGATCTGCCTCGCGCGATGGGACGCGACCGGCGCCATTCTCCCTTTCCCGCGCGGCCGCGCGGACGTCTCGGAGCAGTTTCACCTTCCGCAAAAGCTTTATGGCCGTGACCACGAGATCCGGACGCTCCTCGCGCGCTTCGAGCAGGTCGTAGAGGCCGGCGAGCCCGAGCTCGTGCTCGTCTCCGGGTATTCGGGCATCGGCAAGAGCTCGCTGGTCCGCGAGCTCGACATGCCCGTCGCCACGGCCCGCGGCAGCTTCCTCGCCGGCAAATTCGAGGAGACCCAGCGCGACGTCCCGTATGCCACCGTCGTTCGGGCCTTCGTCCAGCTCATCCGGCGGGTCCTCACGGAGAGCGAGGAGAAGATTGCCTCGTGGCGCGCGCGGCTCTCCGCGGCCCTCGGGCCGAACGCGCAGATCCTCGTCGACCTGATCCCGGAGCTCGAGCTCGTCCTCGGCGAGCAGCCCGCCGTCGCGGCGTTGCCCTTCACCGAGGAGAAGAGCCGCTTCTACATGGTCTTTCGCCGCTTCCTCTCGACCTTCACGGCCGAAGGGCGGCCCCTGCTCCTTTTCCTCGACGATCTGCAATGGGCCGACGCCGGCAGCCTCGCGTTGATCCAGGAGATCCTCACCCACCCCGACACGAAGCACCTGCTCCTGATCGGCGCGTATCGCGACAACGAGGTCACGCCGGCGCACCCGCTCTCCCTCGTGATCTCGGCGATCCGCGCGGCCGGCGCGCGTGTGCACCCCATCGTCCTCGCCCCGCTCACCTCCGAGGACGTGCACCGGATCGTCGCCGACACGCTCCAGTGCGACGTCGCGCGGGCGCGGCCGCTCGGGGCCCTCGTGGAAGCGAAGACCGGCAACAATCCCTTTTTCGTCCTGCAGTTCCTCGCCGCGCTCCACGAGCGCGGGCTGCTCTCCTTCGATCGCGAGGCGCGCGCGTGGACCTGGAACCTCGCCTCCATCCGAGCCGCGCCGTTCACCGACAACGTCGTCGACCTCATGGCCGCCAAGGTCGAGCGGCTCCTGCCCGAGACCCGCGCCCTCGTGGTCCAGGCCGCCTGCCTCGGCTGCGAGGTGGACATGGGCACGCTCGCCGCCGCGACCCGAAGGTCCATGAGCGACCTCGACGGGGCTTTATGGGGCGCGCTCCACGGCGGCCTCATGAGCCGCGTGGGCGACACCTATCGTTTCCTCCACGACCGGGTACGGGAGGCGGCGTATCTCCTGATCCCCGAGGACCAGCGGCCTGCGACGCACCTCGCGATCGGCCGCACGCTCTTCGATGCGACGCCGCCCGAGGAGGTCGAAGCGCGGGTCTTCGAGATCGTCCACCAATACAACTTCGGCGGCGCCCTCCTCGACGATCCGGAGGAGCGCGCGCGCCTCGCCCGCCTCGACCTCCTGGCGGGCCGGCGGGCCCGGACCTCGACCGCGTACGAGTCTGCCGCGGGTTACCTCGCCACCGGTGTGCGGATGCTCGGCCCCGATCCCTTCGGGGCTCCGCACGCGCTGGCCTACGATCTCCATTTCGAGCTCGCCACCTGCACGTTCCTCCGCGGCGACCTCACCGGCGCGGCCGAGCAGCTCTCCGCGCTCGCGCCCCACGCCACGAACCGGCGGGAAGAGGCGGCGATCCGGCGCCTGGAGGTCGACCTCTACACGAGCCTGGACGATCTCGACGAGGCCGTCGCCCGCGGGCTCTGCGGGCTCGCGCTCTTCGGGATCGTCATCCCGGCGCACCCCACGCGCGCGGAGGTGGAGCACGAGCACGAGCGCGTCTTCTCCCTGCTCGGCGATCGGCCCATCGAGGGCCTCATCGACCTCCCGGAGATGACCGATCCCGAGATCGCCGCGGCGCAGGACATCCTCGCCGTCCTCTTCGCGCCGGCCCTGAACACCGACCCCAATCTATCGCTCCTGGTCTACGGCTCGATGGTCCACCAGAGCTTGCGCCACGGCAACTCCGACGCCTCCGCGCTGGCGTATGCCTATTTCGGGATGAGCCTTGGCCCGGCGTTCGGGCGGTACCGCGAGGGGTATCGCTTCGGCAAGCTCGGTTATGATCTCATGGAGAGGCGGCGGAGCACGGCGTACAAGGCCAAGATCAGCGCGATCTTCGGCGACAACACGCTCTTCTGGACGCACCACCTGGAGGCGTGCCTCCCGTACCTGGACACCGCCTTTTGCGCCGCGCTCGAGACCGGCGACGTCACGTTCGCCTGTTATTGCTGCAACCGCATCGTCGTCGACCGGCTCCTCCTCGGCCACCCGCTCGATCAGGTCTTCGAGGAGGCCGAGCGCCGCTTGTCGTTCACCCGGCGGGCGCATTTCGACGCCTCGACGCAGGTCATCCTCGACATCCAGCACCTCGTCGACTCTCTGCGCGGGCGCGCGACGCCGAACGGGGGCGCCCCCGACGAGGCCGACCGCGACGCCGTCATGGATCAGTATCCCTGGGCGGTCGTCACCTGCTGGCACTACATCATGCAACTCGCCGCGCGCGTCTTCGCGGGGGATTTTCGCGGCGCCGTCGACGCCGCCACCCGCGCCCGAGCGCTGCTCTGGTCGACCGTGGCCCACGTCCAGGAGCCCGAGTTCTGGTTTTACGGCGCGCTCGCGCTCGCCGGCCACCACGACGACGCCACCGCCGCCGATCGCCCGGCGATCCTCGCCACCCTCCGCGAGCACGAGCGCAAGCTCGCCGCGTGGGCCGAGGCCTGCCCCGAGAACTTCGGCCACAAGCACGCGCTCTGCGTGGCCGAGCGCGCGCGTCTCGAGGATCGCCCGCTCGACGCCATGCGCGCCTACGACGACGCGGCGCGCGCCGCCCGGCGCCACGGCTACATCCAGAACGAGGCCCTCGCCAACGAGCTCGCGGCTCGTTTCTACCTGAACCGCGGATTCGAGACGAGCGGGGGCGCGTACCTGCGCGAGGCCAGGAATGGGTACGCCGAGTGGGGCGCCCACGCCAAGGTCGCCGAGCTCGAGCGCCGCCATCCGTGCGCGTTCGACGACGGCCCCGCGCCGCTTGCCGCCGCCATCGTGGCCCGGCCCGAAGAGCTCGACCTCATGGCCGTCCTCCGGACCTCGCAGGCCATCTCCACGGAGATCGACCTCGCTCGCCTCCTCGAGACCTTGATGCGCGCGCTCGTGCAGCGGGCGGGAGCGCAGCGCGGGCTCCTCCTCCTCGTCCGCGACGACGAGCTCCGCATCGAGGCCGAGGCGTCCTCCGGCCCGGCGGGGGTCCGCGTGAACGTCGCCGCCCGGAGCCCGACGGCGTCGGCCGTCCCCGCGTCGATCGTCACCTACGTACGCCGGAGCCGGGAGACGGTGATCCTCGACGACGCCGCGCAGCCGAGCCTCTTCTCGCGCGATCCCTACCTCGCATCCCACGGCCCGAGGTCGCTCTTGTGCCTGCCCATCGTGCAACAGGCCCACGTCATCGGCGTGCTCTACCTGGAGAACGATCTCGCCCCCGGCGCCTTCACCCGCGAGCGCCTCATGGTCGTCGAGTTATTGGCCTCGCAGGCCGCGATCTCCCTGCAAAACGCCATCCTGTTCGACGCGCTCCACCGCAGCGAGGCGCAGCTCCGCGCCATCGTCGACAACACGACGGCGCTCATTTCCGTGAAGGACCTCGAGGGCCGGCACCTCCTCGTCAACCGGCGGCTCGCGGAGGTGCTGGGCCGCGACGACGCCATCGGCCGCACCAACGAGGAGCTCTTCCCCGCGGACCTCGCCGAGAGCCTGAGCAAGAACGATCGGAAGGTCCTCGAATCGATGGCGCCGCTGGAGGTGGAAGAGCACGTGCCTCTCCCGGACGGCCTGCACACCCATCTCTCCATGAAGGTGCCCCTGCGCGACGCCACGGGCGCCACGTATGGCGTGTGCGGGGTCTCCACGGACATCACCCAGCGCGCCGAGGCGGAGAAGGAGCGCGAGCGCCTGCTCCGCGAGGCCCAGGAGGCGCTCCGGATCCGCGACGAGTTCCTCAACATTGCCTCGCACGAGCTGAACACGCCGCTCACCCCGCTGCGCCTGCAGGTGCAGCTCCTGCGCCGGCGCCTGGAGGATCCCGCGCTCGCCGCGAACCCCAAGCTCCAGGGCTTGCCGCGCCTGCTGGAGATCGCGAACCACAGCGTCGAGCGGCTCGAAAAGCTCGTCGGCGAGCTGCTCGACGTCGTGCGCATCGGCGCCGGCAAGCTCTCGCTGGCGCTCGAGGACGTGGATCTCGCCACGCTGGCGCGCGAGGCCATCGACGGCCTCCAGCATCAGGTCACCGTCGCGGGCTGCACGGTCGAGCTCGTCGCCTCCGAGCCCGTCGTCGGCCGGTGGGATCGGTTCCGGATCGAGCAGGTCTTCATCAACTTGCTGACGAACGCCATCAAGTACGGCATGGGCAAGCCCATCACCGTCGGCGCGCGCCGCGTGGGGCCGCGGGCCGAGTTCTGGGTCGAGGACCGCGGCATGGGCATTCCCAAGGACGATCAGGCCCGGATCTTCGAGCGTTTCGAGCGCGCCGTGTCGAGCCGCAGCTTCGGCGGCCTCGGCCTCGGGCTCTACATCGCCCGGCAGATCGTGGAGGCCCACGGCGGCACGATCCGCGTGCACAGCGAGCCTGGGCACGGGGCGACGTTTACGGTGGAGTTGCCGGGCGGGTAGCCGCTCCCTTCGCGCGGGATGGATGAGGATGGGGGGGCTTGCTTGGGGGCGAAGGTCTCCCCAACATCCGGGGAGGAGGGCTTTGCGGGCCCCGGCATGGATGCGCATGGCAAGAGGACTCCCGTCGTCGTGGAAGGAGACCGCCGTCAGCTTGGCGATAGGCGCCGTCTTGCTGTTCATCTTCCTGGATGACCGGTTCCCCACGTGGCTCCGCGCGAGCATCGGCATTTTGATCATTGTGGCCCCGGTGCTGCCCTTTCTGGTCCTCCTCCCCTGGCATTTCATCGCGCGGTCTCGTGGCCTTGCCCCACGGAGCGACGTTCCTTGCGTGGTGTCGCTCTCGGAAGGGGGGCTTCACGTCCAGCGAGGGGACAAACGCACGAGCCATGTGCTGGACCTCGTCGCGCGGGCACGGTTTGCGCGAAACGACAACTGGACCGAATCCAAGATGCTGGAGGACGCGCTCGGGCTCTTCACGGCGAAGGGGCGGGAGATCGAGCGGCTGCCCGAATCGGCGACCGGCCTCGACGAGCTCCAGCGCGAGCTCGGGGCCCGCGGGATTCCGATCGAGGATGTCGAGGTGAGCGCGCCGGCGTTCCTCGATTGATTCGAGGCGCGCAGGGAGCGGCGGGATGGAGGGGAGAAGGTGGTGGGACGCCTCGGCCGATAGGAGTCGCCCCCCTGCGGGCCGCTCGGGCTTGCCTTTGGGGCCTCCCCAAAGCCCTTGCCGGCCGCCGGAGCCCGGGCTTGGGGCCTGCCCATGCTCAAGTCCTACAAGGCCGACGAAGACATCGAGAAGTTCATCTCCATCACGCCGGCAACGAACGCTTCACGACGCTTCCTCATCATACGACGCGATCCAGGCCTGCAGCGCCGATGGACAATACAGTGACGCGGAGAGGGCCATGGTGATCCGGATGGCAGCGAAGCTCGGGGTTTCCGAGGACCTGGTCCGGCAGATCGAAGAGGTCTGCATCGAGGAAGCCCGGCTGCGGGAGAAGCGGCTGAAGCTGGTGTATCCGGAGGGGGCGCCCCTGTAGGCGGCGGGCGGCTCGGGCCCCCCGCGTCCTGAACTTGGGCCGCTCAGAGGCTGACGGCGAAAATGTTGCCGGATGCAAGCCGACCCTCGATCCATGCAAAGCGAGTCTGGCCGAATCGACCCGCCAGGGGGCGGTAGCACATGTAGGCTGCCATGCTCGTTGGTCGGGGCCTTAAGAGTTCTAAGCGTACCGGCGGGGCCCATGTCTCAGCGGATGCAAACGAGCCCAGCCTGGGAAAGCCTCGAAGAGCAGCGCATCCCCGGCACCCGGGGCACGACGCCAAAGGGATACCGCCTATGGGGATGGGCCGAGGGGCGCCTTAGCGTTCGCTGAAATTTCTCGCGCGCTCGACTCCTCCACGCGCAGTCGCCCTGTCGCCTCGTAAGGCCCGACCCACCCGTAGGACAGCACATAGGTGCTGTTGCGGAGGATGTCTTAAGGGCAATTTAATCGGCCCCCATAGCGCGGACACTCCATGCTTGTCGGGCTTCCACGAGATACGCCATGCAACCCAGCGCGCTCCTCGGCAACATGTTCTCGCTCCTGTCGAGTGGCCCCCGCGCAGCATTCCGCGCTCATCCATGGGTCGGGGTCCTCCCGCAGCTCATCCGCGATCCCTTGCGCCTGCTCGACGCGCTCGCGAGCGAGGCCCCGACGCGCGTCGTCCGGCTGAACGCGGCGCCGGCGCCCCCTCTACCTGCTCACCCGCCCGGAGCACGTGGAGCACATGCCTCGACGGCCTCTTCTTCGTGCAATTCGGCAAGGGCGCGGCACGCGCCCCAGGAAAGGTTCGGGAATGTTGTTTTCTAGTGCATCTCGGCATCGCGCCGCTCGCCTGGAACAGGCGAGCGCGAGCCGCTGCGTATCCCCTTCGACGAGGGGAGGTTTGCCGGGGCAGGCGCGCTCGACATGCTGGTTCGGGGCGATCCTGGCGCTTGGGCTCGTAGGGTGCCTGGCCGATACGGGTGACGCGTCCGGCCAGGCGGTCGCTCCCAGCGAAGAGGGCGTGACGTCCACCGACACGGCGGCCTTGGAGGCCACGGAGGATACGCGGACCTGTGCATCCGGCTTCGCCTACAGCTTTGCGTGCCACTCCATGCAGCCGACCAACGTCTGCCCCCAGGCGGGCACGGCGCCGTGCTCGCCCTACGAGAGCGACTACGATCCGGAATGCTCCATCGCGTCGTACGGGCAGCGCCAGGAGCACCTGACGCTCACGGGTTATTACAAGCAGGTCAAGGTCTGCACGCCGGACGAAGGGGGCGGACCGCCGGTGTGCGACTGGGAGCCGCAGGCCTTCCTGCACACGTCGTGCGCCGCGCACGCCGAGAGCGAGATCGCGCGGCTCTCGTACGGCGACGCGGCGATGGTGACATACACCGCGAATCAGGGGCCCATCCTCGAGCATTACCCCACGAAGCCCTCGGCCAGCTGCGACATCACCTATGACGGATGGCTCTCCCTCGCGCGGCCCGTCCATGCGTCCTGCCGCCATGCGAACCACCCGCTGGCGCCCTCGTCCGAGTGCGGGACGGAGCTGCGAAGGAGCGCTCCAGGCTCCACCCTCGCACAGGCGAAGCAGGAGGCGCAGAGCGCCTGGGAGGTGCTGGGCGGCGTTGGGCCCGTCCCCCTGAGCACCGAGCCCTTCTGCCCGAGCGACCTGGGCACGCTGCCCACGGATCGGCAGAACGGCGAGACGCCGGGCGCCATCGAAGGTGCGGCCAGCGTCTCGCCCACCGGCGCAGCGCAGTACTCGATACCGCTCTGGGTGCCCGAAGGGCGCGCCGGGCTCGCGCCCGAGCTCGAGCTTTCCTACTCCAGCCAGGGCGGCAATGGCCTGCTCGGCGTGGGCTTCTCGCTCTCGGGCCTTTCGCAAATCACGCTCTGTCCCAAGACCATGGCGCAGGACGGCGAGGCGCAGGACGTACAGTTCAGCTCCGACGACCGTTTCTGCCTCGATGGCCAGCGGCTGGTCGCAGTCCATGGCCCCTACGGGGCCGACGGCACCGAGTACCGCCTGGAGAACAATCCTTTCACCAAGATCGTCGGCGTCGGCTCCTTCGGCGGCGTCGGGCCGGAGATGTTCCGCGCCTATCTGAAGGACGGGAACATTCTCACCTTCGGCGGCTCGGGCAAGTACCTCGGCGGCCTGCGCGTGACCGTCGCGCGCAGCAGCAGCGGGCCGGTCGAGTCGGTCGAAGGCGAGCATTACGCCTGGCCCGTGGCGCGCATGGAGGACCGCGCGGGCAACTACATCGACTACGACTACGCCACTTCGGTGGTCAACGGCGCCGAGCTGTGGCCGACGCAGATCCGCTGGACGGGCAACACCGGCGCAGGACTCGCGCCGCAGCGTTCGGTGCGCTTCGTCTACGAGGAGCGCCCCGACATCCAGGAGAATTACGTCAACGGGCTGAAGATCCGCTCGCCGCGGCGCCTCAAGCGCCTGGAGATGTGGGGCCCGAGTCCCAACCAGCCCGCGCTCCTGCGCTCCTACGACTTCGCATACGCCAACACGTCCATCTCCGGCCTCAGCCAGCTGACGCAGGTGAAGGAGTGCGATGGCACCGGTGCCTGCAAGCGCCCCACCACGTTCGAGTGGACGCAGGGAAGCTGGGACTTCGAGCGGGAGGAGACGACGATCTCGCTCGACCCCTTCACCATCGGCTCCACCGAGGTCTCCTACGTGGAGCTCTTCGCCGCGAAAACCGACCCGCTCAGGGGAGACCAGCTGATCCTCCACCGGAACGATGGGCGATGGGAGGTCGCCAGCTCCGTGTTCCAGGATGAGGACCCCAACATCTCCGACGTGTCGCCGCGCTTCGTGGACACCGACGCGAGCGGCGGGGCCGAGATGTTCAAGGTCGCTGTCCCCGGGGGCGGCGGCGCCAAACGCTGGATGCGTTTCAATATTTTCAATGGTCAGATGGGGTGGGACGGCATGGACGGGGAGTCGTCCACCATGTGGCAGTCCTTCACCGAGCCCTATGACCCGCCCTTGTACTTCGCGGATCTCGAGGGCGATGGGCTGCCGGAGGCGCTGCGCATCGTCAAGACGCCCGAGGCGTTCATCTGGGCATTCCGACCCAACACCCAAGGCACGCTGGGCGAGTACTTCCAGCTGCCGAGCCTCCGCGCTCCCTGGGCCAACGACGGGTTCGCGCAGGCGTATTCGGCGCACATCGAAGGCTCGAGCCGCACGTCGCTGCTGGTCGCCGAGAAGGACGCCTTTGCCGACGGCAAGAACTACCTGACTGCGCTGGAGCTGCGAGGCGGTAACCTGTGGCAGCATCCCACGACGCTCGAGGCCTTCACCGAGGGCCAGCCCAAGCCGCGCTACTGGTTCGCCGACATCAATGGCGACGGGCTCGCCGACGCGCTGCGCTTCACGCCGGAGGGCGGCGCGCCCGTGGTGCACATCAACACCGGCAACGGCTTCCGCGCCGGCGAGTCGCACTACATCGCGGTTGGCTACCAGGCGGGCCGCTTCTACCCGTGGCAGAAGCAGGATCCGCCGGGCATCTACACGGCAGATCTCAATTTCGACGGGAAGCAGGACGTGCTGATCGCACAGAAGTACCGGCCCGACGGCCAGTCGCGCGATCACTGGGTGATGATGCAGTCGACGCGCTACGGCTTCGAGGGGCGCATTCTCCTGGACGTGCCGCTCGGCGCCATCGGTCTGCCCTTCCTCGCCATGAATACGGCCAAGTTCGTCACGCTCGGAGATTTCAACAACGATGGGCTCACGGACATCCTCCAGTCCGAGACGGTGAACGGCTCTCGCCGCGTGGTGAAGTACCTGCGGAAGGGGCCGCGGCCCGACGTGCTCACGGCGGTGCGGGACGGCAACGGCGCGCGCGCCGAGTACAGCCACCAGACACGGCAGCAGACAGGTTTTGACGTCACCGCCGACTCGGGGTGGACGGTGAGGCAGCAGGCACCGGCTCCAACCTCGACGTCGGTGGTAAACGAGCTGCGCCTGGATGACGGAAAGGGCGGCCTCAACCGCTATACTTACAGGTACAGCGGCGGGCGCATCGACCGCCTGCGCGGTTTCCTTGGCTACGTCACTCACACCGTGACGGACGAGCAGACGGGCGCCATCGTCTATACCGTATACGACCTCTCCAGCTCGGCGCGCGTGGGCACCGCATACCCTCTGGCTGGCAAGCCCGTGTATTCGCGCAGCTGGGTGAAGCTAGAGACGGGCTGGACGCAGGTCACGGAGACCTCGACGCATTACGAGGTGACCCAGGAAGCGAACGGTCACGTCTTTTTCGCCTGGCCACAACACATCACGCGCGTCGACGTGCAGCTGCCGCCAGGGCAGACGCTCTCTGTGCCAAACTACTTTAGTCTTCATCCATCGTACAGCTGGCTGCCCGGGAGGATCCCGCCCCCCTTCATCGCAGGCGCCGTAATCACCACCGGAGCCGACGTGGAGCAGGTCTACGACGCCGACGGCAACCTCACCTCGAAGCTCACCAAGGGCATGTACGGCGGGCAGTATACCGGCGAGGAGCAGCAGATCACGACGACCTTCAAGCCGAGGGACGCGGCGAACTGGCTCATCGGCCTGCCGGAGATGCGCTACACCACCCATCGCATGGACGCGAGCACGGCCGCGACGCGCACGGTCGGCTTCGACTACTATCCTACGGGCCTGCTGAAGACGGAGACGGTGGAGCCCTGGGGCCATCTGGACGCGTACCTGCGGACGGAGTACCAGCGCAATGCCTTCGGCCTGCCCATGCAGGTGACGGCCACCAATTTCAGGGGCCAGAGCCGTGCCGACTCCATTGGCTACGACAGCCTGGAGCAGATGTTCCCGACCACGGTCACCAACACGCTCGGGCACACGACATTGACCGAGTACCACCCGGGCCTCGGCGTGGTGACGGCAGAGACCTCGCCCAACGGGCTTCGCACCAAGTCGCAGTACGACGGCTTCGGCCGGCTACGCGTCGCCGACAGCCCTGACGAGGCGGACACCACGCTGCATTACGGCTGGGGCAGCGATGGCCTCGCCGAGATCCTCACGCAGCATGCCGACGGCAGCAGCAGCCTGCTGCGCCTCGATAAGCTCGGCCGCGAGGTGGAGACCCGCACGACCGGCTTCGATGGTCAGCCGGTGATCCAGCGCAAGGTCTACGATGCCCTCGGCCGGCGCACGGCTGTCTCCGTGCCACGCAGGAGCGACGAGCCCGAGCAGTTGACGAGCTTCGCTTATGACAAGCTCGGGCGCCTGCTTCTCGAAACGCATCCGGATGGCACCAAGGTCGAGCACGTGTACTCCATCGATCGCACGGACACGATCGACGCACGGAATGCCGTCTCCTATGTGCTCTACGACGCCGCAGGCCGCGTGGTGGAGAGCGCGGAAGGAGCCTTTGGAAGCGCGACCTTGCGGACCCGTTATGTCTACGCTCCCTTCAACCTGCCGAAGCAGGTCCAGATATTCGAGGGCGCGGAGGTGCGCCAGACGAGCAAACTGGGGTACGACATCCTCGGCCGCCGCACGCTCCTCGAGGAGTATTATGGCGCCAGCGCCACCGCGGGCTACCGCGAGCAGTCGGTGTACGAGGACGGCCTCGGTCGGCGTGTGCGCGACATCAACGCCGAGGGGGAGACGATTTCCGACTTCGACGCGCTCGGGCGCATCGTGCACAAGGACAGCCCCGACTTCGACGTCGACTACACCTGGGATAACGCGCCCGGCGCGGGTATCGGCCGCCTCGCCACGTACCTCAGCTTCGACGAGGGCGTGCGGGTGGACTACAGCTACGACGCGTTCGGTCACCTGAGCCAGTCGTCCTGGGATGTGGCCGATCCGCTCGTCTCCGGCGCGCGCAACACGCACGTGGTCCATTATTCCTACGACGGGCTCGGCCGCCTGGCAGAGGTCGAGTACCCCGAGGTGCCGAACCACGCGCGCTTCTTCGCACGCTACGGCTACACCGACTTCGGCCACCTGAAGGAGGTGACCGACGGCAGTGGCCAGCTGTTCTGGCGCGCCGAGGGGATCAACGCCCGCGGCCAGCTCACCGACGAGCGATTCGGCAATGACGTGACCTCGCATCGCGTCTTCGACCCGCTCCGACACGTGCTGCGTCAGATCAACACGCAGAACAGTGCGAACGAGGCTGTGCAGCAGCTCGGCTTCGACTTCGACGCGAATGGCAACCTGACGCTGCGCACGGACGGCGTGGCCCAGCTGCACGAGAGCTTCGGGTACAACCCATCCCTCAATCGGCTCGAGAGCTGGTCGGTGGCGCCGCTGCAGGCGCCGGAGAGCCCCTTCGCGACGCACAACTTCCACTACGACGGGCTGGGCCGACTCTACGCCCGCGAGGTGCTCTTGGGCGACCCGGCCAAGGCGCTGACGATCGACTACGACGGCTCCGGCGCGCACAACCCCTATGCGCCGATCAGCTCCAACCTCGGCAGCTACGACTATGACGGCAACGGCAACCAGATCGAGGGGCCGCAGCGCCACGTAGACTACACCGCGTTTGGCCTGCCCCGGCAGATCAGCACCTGGACCACGACCACCCGTTATCACTACGGTCCCGGGAACAAGCGCCTGCTGAAGAACGCGAGCAGCGGCGAGGTGACGACGTACATCGAGGACCTCTACGAGCGGCGGTATCGGACCGACGCGGTCGCGCACGTCTTCCACGTGCTGGCGGGCGGCCGCACCGTGGCCGAGGTGGTCTGGAAGGAGCAGGGCGGCAGCATCCTCGACGAGGAGGTCAACTACCTGCACGACGATCACCTGGGCTCGCCAGCAGCGATCACCGACGAATCGGGCGCGGTCAAGGAGTACCTGCGCTTCGACCCATTCGGCGCGCGCGCCGACGTCGACAATCCCGCGCTGCCCGCAGGCGCGGTCGCCAGCGGTGACGTGCGCCAGGGCTTCACCGGGCACGAGATGGAGGACGAGCTCGGCCTCATCAACATGAAGGGGCGTATCTACGACCCGAAGAGTGGCCACTTCCTCAGCCGCGATCCGATGGTGCAGTCGCCCTTCAGCCCGTGGTCGTACAACCGCTACGCCTACGTCGGCTACAACCCGCTCTCGGTCACCGATCCCACCGGCTTCGCCGGCGATCCGACGCACGGCGGCGACCTTTGCTACCCCTCGTGTCCCACGGACTCTGGCGGCAGCGATCCCACGATCGGCATCCCCATCCCCACCCCCTTCGGGGTCATCGTGATCACGGTGTCGCTCGACGTCGGCTCGGGTGGTGGCTCGAATGGCCCCAGCCGAGGCGGTCGCTCGCCTCAACGCGCCGACGAGAACGGCGGCATGGCGACCGAGGATGCCGAGCCCACGCGGGGCGGGCAGTCCAATGGCGGCGACCCTCGGTCCGGGTGGCAAAAGTTCAAGGACGGCCACTACGTCGGCACCGGCTTCGGCGAGGACGCGGCCATGTATTATGCCAACCTGACGACCGATCCCGACGCCACGGTCGGCGATCTCGTCGTCGGCTGGACCGGTGGGCTCTTTGCCTCGCTCTGGACGCGGGACACCTACTTCGATACCGCTTCCACGCTCATGACGGCCGGGGGGCTCAACAACCTCCTCAAGAATGCAGCAAAGGGCGCGTCAGAGGGGTTGCTCTCGACGTGCAAGGGCGGAAAATGCGCGGATTTGATCAACTGCTTCGTCGCCGGGACGCCCATCCTGACGCCGGACGGTGCCCGCGCCATCGAGAGCCTCCAAGCGGGCGAGATCATCGTCTCGCGGGATACCGAGACACCTCCGGGAGAGTGGCAGTCCCCCTCGGCGGTCGCGATCCTCAGCGAAGCGCGCCGGAGCGACGCCGCCGACCGACCCTTCGATGGCGAGGCGCGTACGCCGAGCTTCGACGACGTCGTCTGGGTGCTTGCGCATGAAGGGCACCGGGCGTCACACGTGGTCCTGCGGGAGGTTCGCGCCGGCGCGCGGGTGGCCTTCCAAGGACGTGTCTACGAGACGCGGCGCAGCGGCAAGGGCCTGGAGATCCGGGCGACGGGCGAGACGCTGCAGCGCATCCGGCAGACCATGCGACACGGTGCCACGCGCCTGGTCGAGCTGACCGTGCGGACCTCGCGGGGCGAGCACCGGCAGGTGGGCACGGCGGAGCACCCGTTCTACGTGCCGGCGCGCCGCGCCTTCCTCGCCATGACCGAGCTACAGCCGGGGATGGCCCTGCTCGGTGAGGGTGGCCAGCTGGTCGAGGTCGTCGCGGTGCAGCCGCGAGCGACTTCGGACGAGGTCTTCAACTTCGAGGTCGAGGGGACGCACACGTACTTCGTGTGTGACGGCGCGGCGTCCAGCTGCGAGCTGGTGCACAACGACTGCGCGCCCAAGCCCGGAGTGACCCAGATGTACACGCCGAAACCTAATGGCGTACCACGCCAGTGGACGCCCTCCGGACGCCAGCTCATCGAGGAGCCTGCGGTTTCCAAGGCGCTCGACAAGCTCCGTCCAGAGGTGCGCCAAGGCGTTGATGATGCGCTCGAGATGCTCGCCTTCGACAAGCCCGGGCTGAATCAGCACGCGCTGGGAGGTAACCGAGCAGGGCAGTGGGCCATGGATATTCGGGGCACGGGCGCGGGGCGCGGAGCCGGTCGTATCATCTACGAATACCTCAAGGACGGGTCCATCAGGCTCGTCGAGGTGCTGACCAAGCACAACTACTGATCCCTGTCCGATACCCTGCCGGAGGGCGTCGCCTCGCTCGAGGACGCCCTCCGGCAAGGCGCAGCGCTCGCAGGACGGCCGGTCGAGGCGTTCACGGCTCGGTCCATCTCTCCTTCGAGGCGCGCCGGCTGGTGCAGTTTCGAGGTCGACAAGGGCGTCGCCGACTTCACGAGTCTCCATTTCACCAGCTGGTTTCTGCGCCCGACGATGACGATCGACGAGGTGGCCTCGGCGCTCGACGCCCGGGCCGTACCGTCATCGACGGGTGACCCGCTACGACGTGCCGCTGCTCGAACTCGGCGAGCACGAAGGGCCTCGACGCGGTCGCCGGGGCGGAGGAAGCCCGCGCCGCGAAAGCCGTAGCGCGCGCAGGCGCGCATCGAGCCTGGGCTCCAGCGCGGAGAGCGCGACGAGCATTTCGTCGGTCGAGGGCACGCGCACCACGTCGCCCAGAGGTCGCCACGCACGCGGGGGCTTCGTGAAGACCATGGGGCGGGCCGCGAGGGGTTGCCGCCTCTCTCGCGGATGTGCCCACGAGCTCGATCCGAGGCTCGAGGTCGTCGGCAAGATGCTCGATCGGATGGACCGCCACGGTAGGGGGGTGGGCGACGCGACGGCGACGTGCTCGGCCTTGCAAACGATGGAAGTGGACTGCAAGCCTCCGGTCTTCGCGCGGGCGGTTCGGGCTCGCCCGAGCTCGCGGCCTCATGATGCACAGCAAAGCTTTCGAAGACGCGTTCGACGTGATGGGCGCACCAAGCCCCCCGGATATGTGGAGGAAGCTGTCCAGCGCGGTGGCGCCGAGCTGGCGCGTCGAGCGCTCGAGCTTCGTGGGCCGCGCGGACTCCATCCGTCAGCTCAAGGCCTACCTCGACGAGGGTGCGCGCCTCGTGACCCTCCTCGGCGCGCCGGGGCTCGGCAAGACACGCCTGCTCCGGCGCCTCGGCGGCATGCTCGCAGACGAGGGCGCGCGCGTTCACTTCTTCGATCTCACCACGGCCACGACCCGGGGCAGCGTGATCGCGATCGTCTCCCGGCAGCTCGGCTTGTCGCAGGTGCGCGACGGGGACGTCGACGAAACCGTCGCCCAGATCGGGCATGCGCTCGCGGCGCGCGGGCCCATGGTCCTCCTGCTCGATAACTTCGAGCAGGTCGTCGAGCACGCCGAGACCACCATCGGCCGCTGGCTGGTGATGGCGCCGTTCGCCACCCTGATCGTGACCTCCCGCGAGGCGCTCCGGCTCGAGGAAGAGGTCTCCTTCGAGATCCAGCCGCTCACGCTGGAAGAAGGGGTGCGGCTCTTCGAGGACCGCGCGCGCCTCGTGCGCCCCGGCCTCGCGATCACGGGCGAGGAGCGGGACGCCGTGCTCCGGATCGTCGAGCATCTCGAGGGGATCCCGCTGGCCATCGAGCTCGCCGCCGCGCGGACGGCGATCCTGCTCCCGTCCGAAATCGACACGCGGCTCGGATCCCCCTTCGGGCTCCTGCGGACGGCCCGGAGGGGCGCTCCCGAGCGCCACCAGACCCTGGAGCGGGCGATCGACGGGTCCTTCGATCTGCTCATGCCCTGGGAAAAGGCAGCCTTCGCCCAGTGCTCCGTGTTTCGCGGCGGTTTTTCCCTCCAAGCCGCAGAAGCGGTGCTCGACCTGACCCCTCACCCCGAAGCGCCCCCGGTGCTCGACGTGCTCGCGGCCCTTTGCCACAAATCGCTGCTCCGTCGCTACGTGTTGCCGGGCCCATCGAACCGTACGCGCTTCGGCATGTTCGAGAGCCTGCGGGTCTATGCGGCAGGCAAGCTCGACGAGGCGAGCCGCGCGCGGGCCGAAGCAAGACACAGCCGCCATTTCGTCGAGGCGGCCGAGGCCTGGGCCGTGACCTCGGGGGCGGGCTTCGCGCTCGGGCTGGAGCTGCTCGCCCTGGAATCGAGCAACATCATCCAGGTCGTGCGCCGGCGTGTGAAGGAGGACGCGCTCGCGCTCCGCGCCGCGCTCGCCCTCGACGCGCTGTTCGCGCGGGTGGGGCCGCTGCAGGCGCGGGTCGACCTGCTCGAAGACGTATCCATGTGCGAGCAGGCCGCGACGCCCGAGCTGCGGATCCGGTACTTGCGCATGCGCGCCGAGGCCCACTGGATGAGCTACCCGTGGACGGACACGCGCCCGGATCTGAAGCGCGCCCTGTCGCTCGCGCGGCAGGAGGGCGACCGGCGCGCCGAGGTGGCCATCCTCGTCGCGCTGGCGGCCGCCTCGATCTACCAGACCGAGCCCCAGGCGGGCGGGCATTACTACCGGCAAGCCGTGGCGGCGGCGCGCCTCCACGGCGACCGCGCAGCTCTGGCCATGGTGCTCTGCGGGCCCGACGACGAGGTGCTCGGCCCCGCCGAGATCCTTGCGCTCGTCAAGGAGCTGGAAGACCTACGCGAGAGGACCGTCGCGCTGGGGAGCCTCATCATCCGGAGGATGGTCTCGGGCGAGCTCGAGGGGGCGCTCGAGGCCGCCGAGCTGACGCGCGCCGCCGCGACGAAGGCAGGCGCGCCCATACTCGAAGCGGTGGCGAATTCGCACGCCCGCGGGCTGGAGCTCCTCCTCGGACGGGCGAAGGACGCGAGCCGGCTCGAGCAGGTGAGCGAGCAGCTTCGCGCGCAGGGCGGCGGCTTCCCGTATCAGGTCTCGCTCCTGCACTTGATGGACTACTTCCACTGCCAGGGACGGCTCGCCGACCTGCGGGCGATCGTCGACCGGATGATCCGCGAACGGGCCTCGAGCAGGTATCCGTCGACCACGCAGGTGATCGCCGCCTATCTCGGCGTCCTCGAGGCCGAGGATGGGCGCCTCGAACGCGCCGAAGCCCATTTCGCCGAAGCACGCGCGAACAGCGCGCTCCCGGTCGTCGCGGTCAAGGTTCACCTCCTCGAAGGGTGCCTGGACATCGCGCGCGCGCGACGCGCCGCAGCGGAGGGACGCTGGGAGGAGATGCGGGCTCGCCTCGACGACGCGCGCCGTCGCCTCACCTCCTTCGGCGATCTGTCCACGGGGCCGATCCGCCTCACCGCGCTGGGCATCGCGCCTGCCCTCGAGCGCGCCCTCGCCGCCTGCGAGGCCGGCGCCTTCCCGCCCAGCCTGCCCGCGCCCGACGAAGGGTCGATCTCGGCGCCTCCGCCCGAGCCGGCCCTCGAGCTCGATTCGAACGGCCGCTGGTTCCGCCTCGGGAAAGGCGAGAAGGTGAGCCTTCATCGACGCCACGTGCTGGCCGCGATCCTCGCGCGGCTCTCCGAGCGTCACGCGGCAGCGCCAGGGGACCCGTTGCCCGTGTCCGAGCTCGTCGAGGCAGGCTGGCCGGGGGAGCGCATCCTGCCGGGCGCCGCCGCGAACCGCTTGCACAACGCGGTGGCCGTGCTCCGCGGCCTCGGGCTGCGAGGCGTGCTGATCACCCGCGACGGCGGCTACCTGCTGGATCCCGCCCTTGTCGTCCGTAAGCACTGATCCGCTGCCGCTTCCGCTGCCGCTGCCGCTTCCTCGACGGTGACTGCGCGGATCAAATCGGCGTCGGCGGCGCGACGACCGCCTCGTTCTGGCCGCTGCGCTCGAGTGCCCTCGCGACGAAGCCGGACGCCTTCATTTCCTCGACGAACGCGCGGAGCGCGCGCACGCCTGCGTCGCGGCCCTTCGGCATGCCCATCGCCTGCTCGATTGCCATGAAGCGGCCGGGGAGCAGGCGCGTCTCGGGATGCTCCTCGGCGAACTTGGTCATCGGCTGCTTCACGCCGGCGGCGACCTCCAGCTTGTCGCGCAGGAACATCTCGCAGGCCTCGGAGCCGGTCGGCTGTGTGACGACTTTGGCGCGCTCGAGTGTCCGCGTCAGATGAAGTTCATACGCGCTGCCCTTGGCGGCGGCGACACGGATGTCGTCGCGGTCCACCTCGTCGGTGGTCTTGATGGGCGAGTCCTTTGGCACGACGTAGGCGCCCTCGATCAGCACATAAGGCCCCGTGAAGTCGATCTCGGCCGCGCGCACCGGATCGATCGCCAGGAAGGCGATGTCCCATTCGCCGCGCTTCAAAGCCTCGAATACCTTGCCGGCGGCGTCGAAGGTGACGAACGCGCTCGGGATGCCGAGTCGTTTGGCGAATTCACGCGCGAGCTCGCCGGAGACCCCGCGCGGCTCGCCGGTGACGGGGTCTCTCTGCGCCAAGACGGTATTGCCGAAGTTGATCGCCGCGCGGAGCCGTCCGGTCGGCGCCAGGGCTTGAACGACGTGGGACGGAATCGCGTCTGCCATGATGGCCGGAGACTAATCAAGCGCTGCCATCGGCACAATCGGCAACCTCCCAGCCTTTCTTGCTCCGCTGCTCGACGCAGCGAAGGCCCGGGATTGAGCGTGAGGGCGTCCGAGGAGGCCATCGGGGCAGGGGACCGGCGGGAGCGGCGGCGGGAGCGAGAGCCACGCGTGCGACTTCACACCGGTAGGCGACGCTGGTACCCCTGTCCTTGCACCGATGCGCGCTCCGTTGCTCCTCCTCGCAGGGCTCACGCTCGCGGCTTGCCGCTCCACGACGGAGCCGCAAGACACGGCAGCCGCGTCCGCGTCCGCGTCCGCACCCGCGTCCGCGTCTGCGTCTGCGTCTGTCCTGACGTACGTCGATCCACCCGTGGAGAAGGGCGCGACGTCGCCGAATCTCGTTCCCGCGGGAGACGGCGCGCTCTTCACGTGGATCGAACCGGCGGCGGAAGGCCCGAAGAAGGGCGGGCGCGTGCGCCTCGCGAGGTTCGCCGGGGGCGCGTGGGGGGAAGCGACGACGGTGGTCACGAGCGAGCGGCTGCTCGTCAACTGGGCCGACGTGCCGGTGGCGGCGGAGGGCGGAGGCAACATCGTCGCCGCGTTCCCCGAGCGCGCGGGCCAGGAGGGATATTTCGCTGTCCTCACGGCCTCCGGTGATGACGGCAAGACGTGGAAGCGGATCGGCCCTATGCACACCGACCGATCCGAGACCGATCATGGATTCGTCTCTCTGATCCCGCACGGCGAAGGCGTGCGCGCGTTTTGGCTCGACGGCCGCGCGACGGCGGGCGGACCGGAGACGACGCCGGGATCGATGGCCCTTTATACGACGTTCGTGGGGAGCCAGCCCTCGAACGAGACCCTCCTCGATGGTCGCGTCTGCGATTGTTGCGGCATCGCGGCGGCGAGCAGGACGTGGGGGCCGATGGTCGCCTATCGGGATCGGAGCGAGGACGAGGTCCGCGACATCAACGTCGTGATCCTCGGGCACGAGACCTTCCCCGATCCGATGCGCGTCCGGCCGGACGGGTTTCGTATCGAAGGATGCCCGGTCAATGGCCCGGCCCTCGTGGCCGACGGCGAACGCGCGGCGCTCGCCTGGTTCACCTATGCGGACGCGATCGCGCGCGTGAAGGTCGCGTTCTCCGACAATGGAGGCATGTCCTTCGATCGGCCGATCGAGATCGCAGGGCGCCAGGGCGCGGAGGCCCCGATCGGGCGCGTGAGCGTCGTCCTCTTGCCGGACGGGGACGCGATCGTCGGGTACGTCGTCGCGAAGGCCGAAGAGGCGCACCTCGTCGTGCGGAGGGTGTCACGCAAGGGCGCGGTCGGGGCGCCGCTCGTGCTCGCGTCGATGCGCGCGGACCGGACGAGCGGATTTCCGAAAATGGTGCGTCTCGGCGATACATTGCTGTTCGCCTTCTCCGAGGGGTCGTCGCCGCGGCTGCGCGCGGCCCGCCTGCCCGTCGCCGCCGTGCCCGCGCCTCCGGCCCAGAGCCAGGCGGACAAGGCCGCGCCCGGGGCGGACGAAAAGCTCGCCAGGGTGGGGGACATCGTGCCGAGCTTCGAGCTCATGACGCTCGAGGAGAAGCACACGCTCCTCGCCGGATTGAAAGGAAAACCCGTGCTCGTCAACCTGTGGGCGACGGATTGCGAGCCCTGCAAGCGAGAACTCCCGACCCTCGCGAGGCTCCATCGGACCTACGGGCCGCGTGGGCTCGAGGTCGTGGGCATCTCGATGGATCAGGGAAAGAGCATCTCTGAAATCAAGGCCTTCGTCGCGCGGAGGAAGGTGCCCTATCGGACGTGGATCGATAGGCATGCTCATACGCGACGCGCGTTTGGTGTGGAGACCCTGCCGGCGACGTTCCTGATCGACGCGCAAGGAAAGATCGTCCTCGTGCGGAGTGGGGTGGTGCACGAGAACGACGCCGAGCTCGCGGCCGCGATCGAGAAGACGCTCGGGCCTGCGAAATAGGAGGAGGTCACGGCGAATGCCCTCTCAGGAACAGGTGGTCATGGCATTCGGACCTCGCAGGGCGACCCTGCTCGCTAGCACGGGCGTCGCCCTCGCGCTGGCAACAGCATGCGCGGCGTCGCCGTCGCGACGGGACCAGGCGTTGCGCTCGTTCCGCCAAACCGTGGCCGAGGATCTCGGCGGGGCGGTAACGTCGCCGGTGCTCGATTGTGGGGAGGTCGCGAGCTCGTACGACGAGCTCGTCCAGCACGACAGCGAGCCCCGGCGCTGCCTCGCCCGTGCGTTCCGCGCCTGCCGACCCGCGCGCGTGGATGGCTCGTACCACGGCGTCGATAGCGGACCGTTCTTCTGGTCGGCGGTCGTCACCCCGGGGGCCGACAAGGCTGGGTGCGAGGTTCGTTATTACGAAGACGCGCGCCTCGATTCCTACGGCGACCGGTCGATCGCGCGGTACCGTTGCGGCGAACCCGCCCCCGAGACCGGCGCGCGAAAGGGCAGGAGCTCGTGCGCGCTGGTCTGGAAGGAGCGACACGTGCTCTGCAGGGCGTATGCAGGCGAGACGGCGGCGCCGGGGGCCCCCCAGGGGTCGCCGCCGAGCACGGCGTGCGTGGCGCTGCCGGCCGACGTTCGATGGTCGAGCCCGTGATCTCCGCGCGGCGCGCCGCGGTTCGCCCGCTCCCGCTCCCGCTCCCGCCTCCGCTGACGGAGGCAGGAAAACGTCACCTGCACGCTCGAATGACCAGCCTTCCCGCGCAACTCACGATGCGCGTGGAGGTGTTTCTTGGAGAACAGCGGAAGGACACGATGGCTCGGGTCTGCTGCGTCGGGTGGCAAGCGGGGGCGGGGCGCGCTCGCCGCCTTCGGCGCCTTTGCCGCGGCGATGTTGCCAGCGTGCAGCGGTTGCCAGGTCGATATCGAGCGGAGCGACACGACGCTCGCGGACGGCGTCTATAGCAGGCTCGTCGTCGGAGGATCGGAGCCCGACGGGGCGTTCGTCGTGGCGCGACGCGAGCGCGCGCCGGGGGATGACGAGGTGGTCCTCGTCTCGCTCGCGGAGGGCGAACGGCGCACCTGCTCGCTGGGCAAGGCATTCGCCTACTCCACGAGCGAGCCAAGCCTCGGGTTCGCGGACGGAGAGCCGCGCGTCGACGCTCGCCCGGCTCGCATCCTGACGCTCGAGGGAGAGCTCGGGGCCGAGAGCGGGGATCTGCGCATCTTCGACGCATCCTGCACGGAGCGTCTACGCGTGCCCTCGGTCATGGCGTCCAGGTGGCCGAAGGTGACCATCTATTTGATCCACGACGGCAACTTCAACCTCGAAGCCTACGCCGCGGGGACGACGGCCGGTGAGGTCGTGTGGATCGATCCCTGGGCCGGCGCGGCGCGCACGATTGCCGAGGGCGTGAGCTTTTGGAGGTATTATGACGATAAATTCTGGCTGATCGAGGACGGGAGGCTCGTCGTGCGTGATCGCGACGGGAAGACCTTGCAAACCGCGGGCACGGGCGTCACCGAGCTCGAGGTGGGCCCGCTCGGGGCCGAAGTGGCCTATGTCGATGAAAATGGCCTCTGGGTGCTGAAGCTGGGGGAAGACGCGCCCATGGCGATTCCCACGAAAGCCGCGCCGTGCCACCCCGACTACATCTCGTGGACTCCGCCGAAGCTCGCCTACCGCGAAGACTGCGCGGCCGGCGTGCTCGCGGTCCTGGATCGGACGACGGGGGACAAGCGCGTCTTCGATTCCGGCGGCGTCACGTCCGTGCTTTCGTATGGGCTTCAGGGAGCCTTTTGGCTCTTCTTCGAGCGCGAGGAACCAGGCAAAAAGCGCGAGCTGTGGGCCGTCCGGGAGGACGACGAGCCGGTGCTGGTCGGGACTGATCCGAAGCTCGAATTTAGCATCAGGTCGCACGGGGAGGGCTTTTTCTTCGTCCTCGACCACGACGGCACGACCGGCACGCTGGGGACATGGACGCTGCAGGGCGGCTTTTCTCCGCTCGTCGAGGGCTACGCGGGGGAAGCGAGAGGGCCCTCCCGCGGCTATTTGGCCGTGCTCGCGGACGCGCAGGAGGATGTCGGGACGCTCGTCGTGTTCAACAGGGAGACGCTGACCGAAGCTTTCCGGGTCCCGCGCGTCCACCAGACACCGTTGTTTTCCCGGCAGGCGCCCGCGCTCGGTTATGTTCACGACTGGGACGACACGCTCGGGGCAGGCACCTTCACGGCCTGGATCCCCGTCACCGGACAGAAGATCGACGTCGATACGGGCGTCACCGAATTCGCCGAGCTCATCTGGCCGGAGCCCGGCATCGTCTACGCCGTGCGCACGCCCGAACGCGCGGGCCTCTGGACAGCCTATCCGGACCTCTAGAAGTCATCTCATCAACCGCCCAGGAGCCTCCTGAGGAACAGGAGGTTGATCCTGTCGAGGCGGCGCGGCGCGCGCGACGGCGCGCGTCATTCGGCGTGCGGGCCGAGGACGTAGCGCGGCTCGTGTACGAGCGTGACGGCCATCGCGCCGGAGCCGTCGTTGACGGGCGTCGGCAAACCGCCGCCGTCGCCGAGGTACCCGGAGATTCCGGCACACGCGATCGCGCCGCTCTCGAGCCGCGCGCACAGGCGCCCGCTGCCGCTCGCAATCTCGATCGGCTTGCCGGCGAAGGACAGCGGCTCGCCGCCGAGCACATCCCTGAACTTTCCCGCGCAAGTCACGCGGTTCGCGCCGTCGACCGCGCAGACGAATCCGTCTCCGATCGCGACGTCGCGCGCGCGCTCGAACGGCATCTTGACAGGACCGTCATCGAAATCGGCGCCCCAGCAATACGTATCGCCCGCGCGCGTGATCGCGCACGTCGTCACGCGGTTCGACTCGAGGTGGACGACGCCATCGAAGGCCGCCACGCGGTGCAGAACGCCGTCGTCCTGCTCTTTGCCGCGTGCCACGCCGAGCACGCCAAAGTTATTTGCGCCCCAACACCACACCGCACCTGCTGCATCGGTCGCGCACGAGAACCCGACGCCGGCCGTCACGAGCGTTGCTCCGCGAATCGGCACCTGGCTCCGCGCGTATTCGCCGCCCGCACCCGCCGGCGCCCGCTTTGCCTCGCGACCGCCAAGATTCCCGAGCACCGGCGGCACGCCGTGCGAAAATACGGGGGCCACGCAAACGACCTCACCGCGAACGATGGCGCAGATGTGGTTGTCGCCGACCGCAATTCGTGAGGCGCCCGCGAGCGCCCGAACCTCTCCGCTCCCGCAGGCCTGATCGCAGAGCGCGGTGAAGATTCCTTCCGTGCAGCGGACGGTGCCTCGCGAGAGCGTGCACGTACCTTCCATCGAGGTCGCGACCTGGTCCCCGCGTTCGAACGGTAGCTCGACGGCCAGAGCCGCGTGCTTGCCCTCGCAAAGATTCATCCGACCGCGCTTCTCGTCGCGCCCCCAACACGCCACGCGACCGCCGTCGAGGAGCGCGCACGTGTGGAGATCGCTCGCGACGAGAGCCGTGGCCTTCGCCGACCGATCGGCGAGCGGCGCCGCGCAGCCAAGCGGCGGCACGCCGACGAGCGCCGGAGGCGGCGGCAGCGAGGGCGCAGGAGCCGCCGGATGTTCGGGCGCGCGCCCGCATCCGGCGGACGCCATGAGAACGAAGGCAACGGCCGCACAGGAGCGAGCGAACGGGACGAAGGTGAAGGACGGCACAGGCTCGGGAGGCTAGCCAACGCGAAGAACCTTGCAAGGCCGCCCGCCGCCGAGCGCGCTCCCGCTTGCGCTCCCGCCCCCGCCCCCGCTTGCGCCCCCGCTTGCGCCCGTCTTGACCGCATCCGCCCCTCCCGCGGATGATGCCTCCCGTGTGGCGAGAGGAGGACGAGGCGCTGCTCGCGCGGCTCACGGACGAGATCGCCTTCGAGCGTCTCTTCCGCGCCCAGGCCGGACAGGACGTCCGCCCCCCGGCCCGCGGCGCCGGCCTCTGCGCCGTCCTCCGGCGTTTGCCCGGCGGGAGCGAGGCCGTCGAGGCCGCGCGCTCTGACAAAACCGACGCGCTCCGCGAGCACCTCGAACCCGCGCGCCAGATCGATCCGCCCCCGGAGCTCCTCCACCACCTCGCCCTGCACCACGCCTCCCTCGCCGACCTCACGACGAACTCGCCCGACGCGTTCGTCCGATCGATCACCGCCTGGCTCGCCCTCGGCCGCGAGGAGACGTACCTCCGTGACCTCGGCGAGGCTGTCACCGGCAGCGCGCTCTCGCGGCAGGACCTCGATCGCGCCCTCGCCGACGCTCCCCTCTGGTGCATCGACGACCTCGGCGAGCGGGCGCGCATGGGCGCGCGGGATCTCACGGGCTCTGCGCAACGGGCGCTCGCCGCGCTCGGGCGCGTCGAGGAAGCCGCGCGGATCGCGCGTGCCCCCGAGGCGCTCGCGGAGCGGGCGGCGCGCCGGGCCACGTCGCTCGTGGCGGTCGCCGTCGAGGAGGCGCTCGCGCCCGTGCTCGCCGTGTTCGCCGAGGCGACGACGCAGGGCGAGCCGAGCGCCGCGGAGGGCGCGGCGATGCTCGGGCGGTTCGTCGCGGTGTGGCGCTGGTCCGGCGAGGACGAGAGCGTCGAGCATGCCGCGATCGAGCAGGCCACGCCGCTCGCCTGGGCCCATTACCGCGCGAGCCGCTGGGATGCGCTCCGGGAGGTCATCGCCCCCCTCGCGCCGCTCGTCGATTCGCTCGCGCGCCGCATCGAGGACGATCCGTCGAAGCTCGCGTATGCGGCCCGCGCGGCGCAGATGCTCGTGTTCCGCTCGGACGTCGTGCGCACCGAGCGCGAGACGCTGGAGCTGCTCGATCGGGCCATCGCGATCTGCCCGACGCACCGGAACGCGCGCCTCATGAAGGCGAACACGTTCTGCGATCAGGCGCTCCGCCTCCTGCCCGGCGCGCGCGCGCCCACGCGCCACGATCACGACAAGGCCGCGGCCCTCATCGACCGCGCCGAGCAGCTCTACCCCGGAGCCACGCGGCTCCCGGAGGCCAAGAAACGCCTCGGCGAGGCCAAGAAGCTCCTCAGGATCTCACCATGAGCGACCAAAGGAGCGACCCCCCCTCGAATCCGGTTCAACGCTTGGGGCTACGCTCGGACGAGCCGAGCTGCGCCCCAAACCCCTTCGAGCGCTTCGACCTCGATCCGAAGGAGGGCCCGCGCGCCATCACGGAGCGGCTGCGCGAGCTCGCCGAGGACGCGGGCGAGAGCGAGCGCGCGGTCATCCGCGCCGCGTGGGAAGAGCTCACCCTGCACCCGCTGCGCCGCCTGCGCGCCGCGATCGGCGCCCGCCCGCGCCACCCTGCGCTCGATCGTTCGGGCCCGGCGCAGGCGCCGCCGAAGATACGAAAGACCCCCGGGGCCGAACCCGTCGGGCTCGCCGATCTCACGCCGCGCCCTTCGGTGGCGCTCGCGCTCGCGACGTTTGTCTCCCGCGGAGCCGAGCGGAGCCCGCGGAGCGTGCTCTCGCTCGATGAAGATCCCGTGCTCGCCGCGGGCGCCCCGAGCTCCGATCCTGCCTTCGCCCCCACGTCCCCCGAGAGGAAGCGATAGACCATGTTCGTCGACCGTCCCGTTGGAATCGATCTCGGCACGACCAACTCGGAGATCGCCATGCTCGACCCGTCCGAGCGCGATCTGCACATCTACGCCGACCGCTTCGGGCGGCGCACCGTCCCCTCGGCGGTCGCCTGGGATCCCAAGGGCGAGGCCTTCCTCGTCGGCCACGCCGCGCGCCAGCGCCGCGGCAAGACGCCTCCGCCCATCGAGTCGATCAAGCGCAAGATGGGGCAAAACGCGAAGGTCGACGTCGGCCCGCACGCGCTCGCGCCCGAGGACGTGAGCGCCAAGATCCTCGCCGAGCTCCGCGCGCGCATGAGCGAGCACCTCGGCAAACAGGCGGCCGAGGGCATCGAGGTGCGCGTCGATCGGGCCGTGATCACGGTGCCCGCCTACTTCGACGCGCCGCAGGTCGAGGCCACGCGCAAGGCCGGCGAGATGGCGGGGCTCGACGTCATCGGCATCCTCCAGGAGCCCACGGCAGCGGCCATTTACCACACCTGGAAGAGCCGCCTCGGCGACGGCAACTTCCTCGTCTACGACCTCGGCGGCGGCACGTTCGACGTCTCGATCCTGCGTTGCCTCGGCGGCGAGTACCAGGTGCTCGCGATCGACGGCGACAACTACCTCGGCGGCGACGACTTCGATCGGCGCTTCGCCGAGAAGCTCCGCGGCATCCTGGTCGCGCGCGGCTACGCCCTCGATCTCGATGTCCGCGGCGACGAAGGGGATCGGCAGCTCTTCGGCCGCCTCGTGCACCTCGCGCAGGAGATCAAGGAGTCGCTCTCGACCTCCGAGGTCGTCAGCATCTCCAAGCAGGATTTCATGCAGGACAAGAGCGGCGAGAACGTCTCGTTCGAGGGCGACATCGGGCGCGCCGACTACGAGAAGGCGGTCGGTGATCTCGTCGAGACCACGATCACCTGCTGCGAGCGGGCCCTCGCGCGGAGCGCGGAGACCTCGTCGGTGGATCTCGGGCAGATCGATCACGTCGTGCTCGTCGGCGGCTCGACCCGCGTGCCGATGGTCGTCCGCCGCGTGACCGAGGCGATCTGCAAGAAGAGCCGCTCCGACAAGCCGCTGCAGGACGAGGTGGACACGTGCGTCGCGCTCGGCGCGGCCATTCATGCGGCGCAGCTCGGGGGCCTGCGGATCGGCGAGCCCGACCGGAAGATCACGGTCTCGTTCACGACGCCGCTCGTCAGCCAGGGCGCGAAGATCCGGCTCGGCGTGCGCGTCGAGCAGGCGCCGGAGGGCGCGGCGGAGATCGCGGTCCTGCGCGGGATGAGCGGCGCCGACGAGATCGCGAAGGCGGCGATCCCGGATGAGGCGGGGGCCGTGGTGCGGCTCGACGTCCCGCTCGGCGAGGAGCCCGAGCACGCGTCGCGGGTGGCCCTGCGCTCGGTCGAGCGCGAGGTGCTCGCGGAGCTTCCGTTTGCCCTCTACCGCGGCGACGTCCGGCCGCGGGCGAGCGCGCTCTCGCGGCCCTCGGTCGTGGCCAAGGATCTCGCCATCGAGGTCGTTCGCGCGGGCCGGCGCGAGCGGCGCGTGCTCATCGCGCGCGGCGCGGGCCTGCCCGCGGAGGTGAAGAGCCGCTTCTTCACCGCGGATCAGAGCGGTGCCGTGGTGCTGCGGCTCCTGCAGAACCGCATGCCGATCAAGACGCTCCTGCTCCAGGTGCCGCGCGAGCTGCCCGTGGGCACGCCCGTGGATCTCACGCTCCGCTGCGACGACGCGATGCGCATGGAGGCGCGCGCGGTCGTGGCGGGGCAGGAGCTCTGGGCGCAGGTCGAGCCGCCCGCCGCGCCGCGCTTTGATCCCGCGGGCGCCGTGGAGGCGCTGCTCGAAGAGGCCGAGGCGACGAGCAAGTCGCTCTGGGGGTCTTCCGCGATGAGCTACCGGGCCGAGGCGGACATGCTCGTCGCCGGCATCCGCGAGGTCGTCGCGACGGATCCGGACAAACTGCAGGCGCTCTGCGAAAAACTGCGCCTGCTCGTCGACTGGTACCGCGGCGACCCGAACGAGACGCTCTCGCCGCCCATGGCGCGCTTCGAGGCCGAGCTCAACGAGCTGCGCCGCCGCGTCTACCGCGCCTCGGGCAACCTCTACGGCATGGATCGGGCTGCCTGGGAGAAGCGGCTCGCCGAGATCGAGGCGCGCGCGATGGCGGCGTACGAGGCCTCCGACGCCGTGGCCTGGCGCCGCGTCTTCAACGAGGTGCAGGCCCTCGACGAGACCGCGATGCAGGAGGAGTTCGCGCAGATGCGCCTCGACGATCCGGCGTACCTCGAGCGCAGGCTGCGGAACGAGCGGTACTACGCGCAGAGCGTGGAGCGGCAGCTCGTCGACTTCGTCCCGTCCTCCTCCGACGTGGGATCGCTCCAGATCGCCGAGCGCGACAAGCTCGTCGTGCAGCTTCAGGAGAAGGTCCTCGCGCCGCTCGCGAACCTGACGGCGGACACGACCGACGCGGCGGCGCTTCGGCGCAAGCTCGAAGCGATCAACGCGGAGACCTCGCGGATCGATGGCGCGCGCGAGCGCCTGCCTTCGCTCGGCCTCGTCACGGAGCGGGGAGGCGCGTGATCGAAAGGGTCCTCGGCGCGTGAAGTTCGTCGACGAAATCGGCCTCAGCGCGGCGCAGAAGCTCGAATCCTCCGTCGGGCCCTTCGTCGCGCTCCCGGCGTACAGGCGGCTGCTCGTGCGCACGGCCGAACCCTCGTTCGCCGCGCGCGCCGCGCTCGGCGCCCTCCGGTGCGTGGTGCGCCTCGGGAGCGACGAGCGGGACATCGGGGACATCGCGGCCTACTGGAGCACGCTCTCCGGCAGCGGCCCGCACTTCCCGGCCATCCTCGATTTGTGCCGGCTGCTCGCGCGGGTCGGGCGGAAGAGCGCGGCGCTCGCCCTCGCGCAGGCCGAGACGGAGCGCGCACCGACGGCGCGCGCGCTCTACCTGTACGGCCGTTGCCTCGAGCTCATGGGCGAGGGGGACGCGGCGTTCATGGTGTTCGCCAACGCCGCCACGCGGGCCGACGAGGAGAAAGGCGCGGCGGACGTCGCGGTCGCGGCCCGCGCGTGGCGTGTCCAGCGGCTTCTCGGCGATCGGAGCACGGCCGCGCTCGCGGTCGCCGATGCCGCGTCGGCCGATCCCACGGGCGCGCCGCCCGATCACAAGCTCGTGATCGCGCTCGGCCGCCTGCGCTCGCCGAGCCGGTTCGTGCGGGCCTCGGGCCTCTCGCTCCTGGAGGAGCTCGGCCGCGACCCGACCACGTCGCTCGGCCAGCACGCGATCCGCCTCGCCGCCGAGCATGCCGATGCGCTCGGGGACGCGCTCACGCCGCTGGAGGCCGATCGCGTGGCGGCCACGCTCGGCCACGTGCCCGACGATGCGGCGCGGGAAAACGCCCTCGCGCGGCTGGCCGCGGCGCAGGCGATCGCCGCGTCGCGAGGGGAGGCGCAGGCGGAGGCGATCACGCGGGCGGGCGAGCTCGCGCCCGAGATCGCCGTGCTGGTGCGTCGGGCGCGGGCCGCGCTGACGGGCGGCGGACAGGGTGACGAGGCTGCGCGCCCGTCGCGCGCGACGGAGCCGGCATCGCCGTCGCTCCGCCTCGCGTCGCTCGGGCTCGCGGCCTTCGTGGCGCTCGGCAAGAGCCAGCCGCGGGAAGCAGCGGAGGCGCTCGACGAGGCGACCGAGCTCGTCACGAAGGGGGGCGTGGGGGTGCCTCCGCCTGTATGGACCGCCGCGCGTGCCGCGCTCGAAAGCGCCGATCCGCTCGCGCGGGCGGCGGGCGTGAAGCTCTGCGAGGTCCTCCTGCAGGGGCCCGCGGCGGCGCCGCCGGGCGGGCATTCGGCCTTCGCGGTGGCGCTCGCGCGGGCGGGGCGGCCGGATCTCGCGGTGCGGGCGGCGCGGGACGCGGCGGCGGGCAAGGAGGTGTCCGCGCGGGCGCTTCTCGGATCGATCCTGCGGGAACAGGGCTGGGCGCTCGCGGCGCGTGGCCAGCGTGAGCTTTCGATCGCGGCGCTCCTCGAGGCCAAGGAGCACCTCGCGGCGGCGGCCAAGGACGGCGCGCGGGGACGCTGAGGTGCAGATCCCGAATCGTCACGCCTGATCGCGACGAGCTCACGCGCGCCTTTCGCGCTGCTGCCGCGCCCACATCTCGAAGCTCATGGGCGAGAGGCCGTAGGAGCGGGCGATCTCCGGCCGCGCGAGCACCGGGGCAACGTTCACGTACGCCAGGCCATGCGCGATGCCGGGATGCATTCCGGCGGCGACGGCCTCCTCGACCGTACCTGATTGCACCACGTACTTCTTGCCGTCGAGGCGCGAGAGGATCTCGGCAATCTGAGGAAGCGTGAGCAGCTCGCCGGCGAGCTGCAGCGTCACGCCGTTGAACCTGGCAGGATGGGTGATCGCCGCGGCGGCCGCTTTGCCGACGTCCGCTGGTTGCAACGCACGACGGATATGTCGTCGAGTACGGCGGCACGGGCGAGCCGACGGAGCTGCTCATCGGCCGCTTCTCGTTCGACGCAGTCGCCGCCGAGCCGCTCGTGGCGCCGATGCCGCCGCTCGTCCATGTGTCGCTCGAAAAGGCGCACGCCGACCTCGTGCAGGCCACGCTCGCCTTGATGGGAAAGGAGATGGCGCAGGATCGTCCCGGAGCGAGGTTCGTCGTCGACCGCTTGACCGACGCGCTGTTCGTTCAGGCGATGCGCGCACTCTTCTCCGAGGGGTGTTCCTTCGCGCCGGGGTGGGCTACGGCGCTCACCGACCGGCGCGTGGTGAAGGCCATCCGCGCCGTGCACGCGGACCTCCCGCGGCCGTGGACCGTCGCGCAGATGGCGCACGAAGCCGGCATGTCGCGTTCGAGCTTTGCTGTGGCGTTCACGTCCGCCGTCGGAGAGTCGCCGCTCGACTACGTCACGAACTGGCGCATCTACCGAGCCAAGGTGCTTCTGTCGTCGAGCAACGAGTCTCTCACCGAGATTGCGACGCGCGTCGGCTACGACTCCGATACCGCCCTCAGCCGTGCGTTCAGGCGCAAGGTCGGCATCCCCCCGGGCGTGTTTCGCCGAAGGATGTCGGCAAGAGCGTGAGGTTCGTCCGTACACAACCCCTCTTCCCAAGGGTTCGTCCGCGTGTGTAGGATGCTTGTCCCGTGTCGAGATCTTCCGCCCTCGCGACGCTGCTCGTTGTATCGCTGTCCGTACCCTGTGAGGCGGCAGAAGACGAGAATGGCACGTCGTCGACCTCTGCCGTGCAGACGACCGAGCCCAAGACGTCCCGCGCAGCTCGCGCAAATGCGCGCCTCGGCCAGCAGGATGAAGCGAGATTCAAGGCCCTCGTGGAGAGCGGAGACCGTGCGCTCGCGGCTGGTCGCCTGAACGACGCTGCGGATGCCTACGAGGATGCTCTCAACATCAAGCTGGACGCACGTCTCCTCGGGCGGCTCGGGCTCGTCCTCTCGATGTTCCAGCAAACGCCGGAGAACGACATCGTCATTGCACGCGCACTTCATGCTGCCGTGAGCGATGCCGCCGGCGCATCCAGCGCCGAGCGAAAGCAGTTCTTCGAGGCGTACGAGCGCGTCCGAAAGCGTGTCTGTCGCCTCGACGTCATGACCAGCGATGTCGACGCAACCGTCCTGATTGGCGGTCGAGACGTGGGTCGAAGCGAGGGGGCGTTTTGGACCTTCATTTCACCTGGCAAGACGAACGTCACGGCTACACTCACGGGCCGCGAAGACCTGAAGAAGACCGCAGAGTGCGTCGGCGGGAAGTCGATGCTCCTCGAATTCGAGTTTCCCAACCCTGCCCAGGCTCCGCCGCAGGTCATCACCCTCGAGAAGGAGGCGAAGGAACGACGGGTGGTTGTCCGCGAAGCTGTCCGGACGGCGCCTCCCGCGCGAGAGCCCTCGCCCCCCAAAGTGGAAGCGCCGTCGTCTCGTTTTGGCGGTGGAATCGGCCCTGTGATGGTTTGGGGCGCTGCCCCCTCCGTGTCCGTCGGGATATCAGCGAGCGGCTTTATCGACGCCAGGAGTTCTCAGCCGTGGCAACCGTGCGCGGCGCCTGGTCGTTGGGCGACATTCACGGCCTGCCTATCGATGTGTTCTCGGCGTCCGCGGTTGTGGGGCCGTGTGTACAATGGGGTTGGATTGACGGATGCGCTTTCAGGGGTGCGATGCGCTGGGCTCATTCCATGGACGCCAACAAACGCTATGAGATGCTGACAGACACCAACGTAATCCCTGCTTTGGGGCTTGGCGTCGGGGTCACGTATCCAATCCATCGAAATCTTTCCGCTAGGCTGTTCGCCGATGCAACGGCGCTAACTCGCGATTGGGTCGTTCGTGTGGTTTCCCCTGGAGGCGAAGTCGTTCCCGTGTGGCAGACCAACAGGTTCATATTTTCTGTTTCCGCATCGCTCATGTTCGGGCGCTAGAAAGGCGAACGTCATGCTTGCAGGTAGGCAACGGGCAGGAATTCTAGTTTCAATTGTCATCGCAGGACTTGGTGTCGGTGCAACACTCGGCGCGAACGGGTGCTCCTCGGAACCCGTATACGTGGACGTCTACTGTAAACCCGATGCGAGTCCTGAGGACGACATTCATGGTTATTGCTTCCCCGATGGAGGCGGATCGATCGAGCCTCTCTCCTGCAAAGCTGCGGGCGGGCAGTGCGTGCCGATGGGAACGTCGGACTTCCGTGAGAAGGCCGTCCTCCTGTGGATGGGAGCAGAGGAAGAAGCTCCCGATTGCCCCGATCGAGCCGATACCGTGTTCTACCAGGGCTACGCCGATCTGTCGGTGCAAGTACAATGCGCGGCTTGCTCGTGCGGACCCGCGTCTTGCACGCTGCCTGGCTCGATCAACGTCGACTCCGCGAGCTTCTGCCAAGGTGGCAACGCGACCAGCTACCAGGCGCCTCCAGGATGGGACGGGTCGTGCGTCTCACCCGCCGTGCTCCCCTCGGGAAGCTTTTCGTCGATCGAGCTGACGGCCCCCACTGTGACGGGATGCGAGCCGATCGGAGATCCCATCCCCAAGGCCCCGGGCTTCGCGCCTGGCGGGCCTGGAGGGCCTAAATCGTTCGCGAACGGCATCTCTTGGGGGAAGTACGCGAAAGCCTGCCATGGCACGGCAGAAGGGCGTTGTGAGTCCCCGAGCGACACGTGCCTTCCGAGCACCGAGCCACCTCCGCCCGAGTTCAGGCAGTGTGTGCAGTACACGCTGCCGGTCGACGAGGCGAACCTGCCTCAATGTCCCGAGGCGTTCCCCGAGCGGGTCCTGACCTATCGGGGGACGACCGGGAAGGTCGAGTGCTCACCTTGCGAATGCGGGGAGCCTACGGGAGCCAAATGCAGCGCTGCGATCTCCGCTTACCAGGATCCGGCATGTACGGGTCTGCCGATGTCCCTGTTCGAGAACGTTCCCGCAACGCCGACCTGCATCGACTACAGCGGATCTCCGTTCTCGTACGCGCTTGGGTCGATGTCGGCGAAGTGGACCCTGAACGAGCCAGGGACGTGCGAACCGAAGGGCGGGGAGCACGTGGGAGAGGTGAAGGGCATCGATCCGAGGGTCTTCTGCTGTCAGGGCTTGGCTGCGGAGTAGCGCCAGTCCACCTCATTTCGGCGAGCTGACCGAGCGAGCCACGACGAAACGACAGGAACTGCCATGCGAGCCACCGTCCTCTGCCGCATGGTGAGACCGCGGCGGCGGGATGGAACGGGCAGCGCCACGAAGGTGCGTGTCTCCCTCGGGGGGAGACAGAATCTGTCTCCCGGGAGACAGCGCTGGCCGGCGCCGCGCGACGAATAGGCCGGGGAACGCGCAGGCCGCGCTGGCATGCGCGTTGCGATGCGCTCCAGCACGGCCGCCTGTGCGACGCATAGCGACCATTCCCGCCCAGCGCCCCCTCGAGGGCTCCCCTTTTTGACACGAGATCGACCATGAAACGTATTTCGATCGAGCGCAGCTCTTCCTGTCGGGCCGTGGCTGCAGCCGGCGCGGCCACCGTCTGCCTGCTCGCCGCATCGCCGAGCCGCGCGGAGAGCCCGGTCGTTCATCACAACGACGCGATAATGGCCTCGGTGCTCAACGACGCGCGCAGCGCCTACCCGGAGATCCCCGGCATCGCCGCGGCCGTGATCATCGATAATGACATCTACCTTGCCGCGCGTGGCGTCCGGCATCGTGTCTTGCAGACGCCGCTCCAGGAGACAGACGCCTTCCAGCTCGGCTCGGTGTCCAAGACGCTGACCGGCGCCCTGCTCGCGAAGGAGGTCGACCTCGGCAACCTGTCGTGGAATACGACGCTCTTCACCTCGCTGCCGGATATCTTCCTCGGCGTGCCGTCGAGCCCCTACCTCCATGTGACCGCCGCCCAGCTCTCGGCGCACACGAGCGGCACGCCGTACGATACCTCGGCCCACGTGAACGGCGTCGGCGGCGCCGCCAACGATTATGTCTCCGTGGCGAACTTGAGCACCCGCCGCCTCAACTACGCCCACGACGCGATCCTGGATACCCCCCTCTTCTCCCCCGGGACCGGGGTCAGCTACGATGGCAGCCATATCCTCGCCGTCGCGATGATGGAGCGGGCGACGGGCAACTCGTACGAGACCCTGATGCAGGCCCTGCTCTTCGCGCCACTCGGAATGACCTACGCCAAGTGGGCGCCCGACGCCGTCGAGCATAGCTGGAGCGGGAGCGGCGCCCCCGTCCCGCATAGCTCCGCGACCGTGGGGCTGCGCAGCCCCGTGGGCGGCGTCAGCGCCTCGATCGAGGACGTGGCGCGCTTCGCCCACATGTCCCTGTGGCGCCCGCAGGACGCGACGCACTTCTACTCGGCGAGCGCGCGGGACGCGATCCGCACGGCCGTGAAGGGGAGCAACTACAGCCCCGGCTTCTCCGTCGACGTGAACAACAGGGCCGGCGGGCTCGAGCTCTGGCACACTGGCTCGAATGGGTCGAACTGGTCCATCATCGCCATCTGGCCAAACCGCAAGATGGCCATCGTGGTGCTCACCAACTACGCCCACGATTTCAATGCGGCCGGGGCTGGGTGGGTGTACAACCAGATCGCGGACTACGCCGCCATCGCCTGGCCCAACGTGATTACACAGACGTTCCCCAATACCGGCGCGACGACCTACCAGGCCACGGTGGCGTCGGCGGTGGACGGGAACGGAAACCAGGCCGTCTACGGCGCGGGCTACGAGGCGACCAAGGCCTTCGACGGCAACTACAGCACGCGCTGGGCGTCGCCGGCCGGCGTCACCGACGCGACCCTCAACGTGACCCTGCCCGCGGCGAGCACGGTCTCGCGCGCGGTGATCAACGAGGCCGGTCCGTTCGCCAAGGCGGGGACGTCAGCGCAGGAGTTCCGGGTCCAGCATTTCGACCTGTACGTGTCCACCGGCACCTCGACCTACCTCGCGGCGTCCGGTGACCATATCGGGCCCAATCTCCAGATCCCGCTCAACCTCGATGCGCCGCGCGCAGGTTCGACACGAACGCCGCGATCCGGGCGCGGACCTTTGCCTCGAGGACGCGAGGCCGCCGCTCCCCGCGAGGCCGCGCCGCGGCGCGGATCGACTGTCCTCGCTCCCCGCGAGGAGCGCCGCGGCGCGATCGATGTCCCATGCGGCGATCCGCAGCGCCCGGCAGATGAGCTGCCGGAGGTGCAGATCCGCGCGCTGCCGGTTGCCCTGGTACGCAGGATCCCGGCCGCACGCCGTGGGGCTGAAGCGGTGCTTGCGCAGGAGCGCGAGGCGCGCCCGCTCCTCCTGCGTCAGCGCGTCAGGCGCGCCGCGCGGGCTCGACGTCACGGCCTGGCCGACGTCGCCCTTGAGCTCAGGAGGCAGCTCGACGTAGCGCCCGCGGCCCTCGAGCACCGCGCGGAGGAGCAGGGCGTCGAGCTCGCGCACATGGGTCGTGTAACGACGTTGAACGAAAGCCGACATCAGGACGGGCGAGACGCGCGGCGCGAGCGTCGACTGGTGCGCCTCGCCCACCAGGCCATGGCGTTCGGGCACGCCCGCGTTCGGGTAGTTGCGCTGGTTGCCGAAGAGCTCGGCGTCGGCCAGGCCCTCGGGGATGGTGGCCGCGTTGCGCGAGACCAAAGGGCGTCGGCCGCGCGCCGATCGCGCGTGGATCGCGCCGGCCACCAGCTCCTTGCCGGAGCCGCTCTCGCCCAGGATGAGCACATGCGCGTGGTGACGCGCGACAGCGGCGATGCGGTGGCGGAGGTCCCAGAGGATCGGGCTCTCGCCGACCATGCCGAAGGCGTCCGCCTCGCCGAAGGCGTGGAGCGGGGCGTCGAGATCCTCGGTCTGCGCGGGGCGGATGGGCGCGCGGTGGACGCAGAGCAGGAGCAGCTCGTTGCGCAGCTCGATGACCTCCCCCGGCGCGACGGAGGCGTGGGTCACCTCGCGCCTGCCGTACACCAGCGGGCACGAGCCCACATTCTCGATCTCGAGCCCGCCGCTCGCAGTCGATGCAAGGCGAAGCTGCGCCCGCGAGATCCGCGGACACACGAGCGGCCCCGTCGGCACGAGCGCGCCTGGGCGCTGGCGCACGAGGAAGACGCGCCGCTCCGCCACGCCGAGCCGGTCATCGCCCCGCCCGAAGATCCACCGGCCGGGGTCGCCCGTGGGGATCAGCAGCGCCTCCCCGATCCGGGCCGGCTCGTGCCGTGACCACAAGATGACCAGCCCATCCATCTCGAGCCCGGCGTGGGAGGCTCCAGGATCCGAGAGGCTCGTGGGCGGGAGGGTGGAGTGATCGAGGGTTCCGGCGGGGGCTCTCGGCATGCGGCGCGGATGCGCCCGCACGCTATCCGACGGAGGTGGGCTCCGCAAGACACGGGGGCACGGGCATCAGGCTAGGGCACGAATTCAACTTCGTAGAGGCTCGGTCCGTCGGTGCTCTCCATCTTGAGCCACACGCTCTGGATATCGTGGTAGCGCTGGTCGAGCCGGATCTCCCGTCGAGGACCGATGTCCTTTCCAGACGCGACCTGCCACTCGTTCGTGCCGTTGGAGAGCCACAGCTCCCAGCCGCGCACGCGGAACTCGAGATCCTCCCACAAGAGCTGCACCACCGTGTCGGAGATCGCCCGCTTTGGCAGCGGGCCGCGCTCGAAGAGCACCGCGGCCGAGATCGTGCTCGGCGCGCGCAGGGTGACGGTGAGTATCGAGCTTGTCACGTCGTAGGGCGCGGCCCAATACGTCCCGTGATCGCCGTCGAAGGCCGCGACCGTGGGGAAGTCTTCGGTGTACCGGCAGTCGGCGGCCGCGATCCCCGCACACTCGGTCCGCACGCGCGCGATCGGCAGCGCGGATCGGATGCTCCTCGTCGCGCTCGCGGCCGCGCCGGGATTGGCGCTGGGATCGGCGTCCGGCGCTGCAGACGCCGTCGGCGCAGAGGTGTGACCCGCGGCGAGCTTTGCCTCCACCGTGGCGCCGATGACCGCGGCCGCGGCCACGGCGGCGATCACCAGCGCGCGCGACGCCGCAGAGCGCCGCGGAGGGATTGACGGTGCGCCCGCCACGGGCGAGTTTGCCACCTGCTGCTCGGCGGCGGCCGGCAATGCGGCGCTGTTGCGCTCCTGCCGGTTGGCGTCGGCCCATGACGGCTCGGCGGAGGGCGCGGTCCCCCGGCCGGTGTCGGAGGGGTCTGCCGTGCCATCGAAGGTCGAGGAAGAGGGCTCGGCCGCGGCTTCGTCGAGCGGCGCGTCCTCGGGGGCCGCGGGTGTGGCGAGGATGAGCGCGATGCGTTGCGCGGAGGTGCGCGCGTGCTCCGGCGCGACGTCGGCCAGCGCCGTGGCGAGCTCGGCCACGTCGGCGTAGCGGTCCACGGGATCGGGCCGCAAGCACCGCTGGACGATCGCCTCGAGCGCGGGCGGCGCGCCCGGGAGCGCGTCGCGGAGCGGCGGCGCCCCGCGGAGGATGAGCTCGTGGATCTCGAGGATCGATCTCGCCGGGAAGGGCGGCGCGCCGGTGAGCAGCGTGTACAGGGTGGCGCCGAGGGCCCAGAGGTCGGCGCGCGCGTCGATCGTGCGCGACGCGCGCATCTGCTCGGGTGCCATGTACAGCGGCGAACCCACCATCGCGTTCGATTCGGTGAACTGCAGGTCCGCGCCGTCGGCCGCGACGCTGACGCGCTTGGAGATGCCGAAGTCGATGACCTTCACCAGGGGCGAGCCGTCGGCGCGGCGGACGAGGAAGAGGTTCCCGGGCTTGATGTCGCGGTGTACCAGGCCGAGCGCGTGCGCCTCGGCGAGCGCCTCCGCGGCCTGCAGGATGTACCCGACGGCCGCGTCGATGGGCAGCGGTCCGCCCCTGGCGAGCGCCGCGCCGAGGTCCTGGCCGTCCAGGTACTCCATGACCAGGTAGGGCTCGCCGGTCTCGAGCGCGCCGACGTCGAAGACCCGGGCGACGTGCTCGCTGCGGATCCGCATGGCGGCGCGCCCCTCGCGCGCGAGGCGCGCCGCGACGTCGCTGCGCAGGATCATCCGCGCGATGGGGAACTTGATGGCCACGCGCTCGCCGAGGTGGAGGTGCCTCGCGGCGACGACAACGCCCATGCCGCCGCGGCCGAGGACGCGCTCGACGCGGTACTTGCCAGAGATGATGCTCCCGACGCGAGCTTCCGCATCCATAAGCTGCCTCGTATAGCGCGGAACGTAGGTGAAGTGACGCGAAGGAGCAGCATTCCAGCCCCGCTTCCGCCGGGCGTCAGGGCGCCTGGCCCTCGACGAGGCGGGCGCCCCCGACGACGAGCGCCACGAGCAACCCGATGAGGGCGAGAAGCACGAGGAACGGCCAATTCTTAAATGGAATGGTGCCAGCCAATGGTTCGATACGCGCACCGCGCGAAGTCGACGGTTCCGTCATCGTGTTGCCTCGGAGTGAACGCTAGAGCGCCGAACGGTTCGGCGCTCTGCGAGATCGCGAAGCGAACTCGCCTCGGGGGGTGAATCGACCGGGCTTTGCCCGGGCGAGAGGGGGACGCGAGGCGTCCCCCTCGGGACAAAAGAGCTAGAACATCGAGCGGTTGTTAAACCGATCGATGTTCTAGCAACAAGGGGCCGAGCCTGAACCCCAGACCCTTGCAGGCGGAAGCCCGTACCTCGTGGGGCGGGCCCGGCGCCTGGGCCCACGCCCACCCATTTTCGTCAGGGAAATCGCTCCCGCCCGGTTGGCATCAAACTTGAAAAGCCTCCTCGAAGCCACGCGCAGGACATGGATGCTTGCGCTTCGGCCATGTCGCCAGAGGGTCGATACCTCTGACGCGTCGAAAGGACCGTTTCATGAACCGTTGGACGATGACGATGATGATGATCCTGGGGGCGACCTCCCTCGGGGTGGCAGGCTGCACGGCGGACGCCTCGGACGAGCTCGCCTCGGACGAGCTCGCCTCGGGTGAGCGCGTGGACGAGGCGGAAGAGGCGCTCATCACTCCGATCTACACCATGCCCACGTTCACCCCGCCCGCGTTCCCCTCCTGGTCCTCGTCGTCCGGCTGGACCAGCGACGTCCTCATCATCCACAAGGTGCAGAACACGGCGACCAAGTGGGCCACCTTCTACGCTTTCGCTGACTTCTCCCAGTTCGAGGGGCCGTATAACGCCGACAACATCACCGGTTGCCTCAATTCTTACATCACGGTGTCCGTCCGCACGAGCACCTCGAGCAGCGGCACGTTGAGCGCGGCCGACACCACACCCGACAACTCCGAAGAGGCAGGCAGCTACGGCAAGAAGTTCTATGCGACGCCCAGCGTTGGCTTCAATGCGGCAAACCAGCTCGTCATCCTGGGTTGCGGCGTGACCTTCGCGGTGGGCGATTGCGACCGGTACGAGTTCGCGTCGAACGAGAACTACGTGCAGTTCGAGGTGTACGGGATCGGCGGCGACGGCACGGCCGGCCAGTTGTACACCCAGATCGACCACAAAACCCCGAACATCGCAAACTGTCCCTGACCAGCACCCGTCCACGGGGCAGCGCCATGCAAGGCGCCCGCTTCACCGGCGGCGGCTTCCAGGTGCCATAACGCACGGCCTGCCTGGGCCAGTACATCCGCGACCGGGAGCATCCCTGCGGCCCGCTTCAGCGCGTCGCCGTACGGGCGCCCCGTCAACACGGTGAGCGTCCAGGCGTGAAGCCCCGGAGAGCCCTCGACGTTTGGGAGGGCTCCCCGGGGCGTGCGCGCTCCCTCCGCGATCGTCGGCCGGAGCGTGCTCCCGCAGCCATAGCCGCGGCTGCGGCCGTGACTTTCCCCTGAACGAGTACCGCCAGAAGAGCGGCCCGCGGATCCGCCCCGGGACGGGCCCAAAGGGCGGCATGCGCCCGGGAAGTTGCAAATGGGGCCGATCCGTCATCCGCGAGACGCCCTTTCTCCGGCTGCCCCTTCCAGTCGACGTTCATCGAACAAGACCCGGACCAGCGCCTATCCTTCGAGCTGGGTGCAGGATCGATCCAAGGACGGCGGGGGACCGCTCGGTCGCAGGGGGCATGCCGGAGAGCCCATGTCTTCCGGCGAGACGTTTTGTGTCTTGCCGGAAGACACCTCATGTCTTCCGGCAAGACATGAGAGCGCCGTCGATCGAGGATCTGCAGATGCGCCATGGGCGCAAGAGCAAATCGAAGGGACGCGAAGCGCTCCGGCAGCGAGTCCACGTCGAACATCGACTCGCTCATCTCTCCCATAAGCAAGGGCCTCGCGCCCGCTATCTTGGTCTACGCAAGAACCTGTTCGACCTGAGGCGCCACTACGCCGTGCTCAACCTGGAGAGCATCCACCGGCACGGCGGCATCCTGGCCATGCACAACGCCACGTAACTTCATGGGAAGCGAACGGGTTGGCGCTCGAGTCCCCTCATGGGGACGAACGTGTCCTAACGACGATCCGTCGCGCGAACCTGCGGCTGTGGTGGCTCCGGGGCCAAGACGCATCGGCCCTGGACGTCGGGCGGGATGGGGCGGGTCAGGACCGTCGGCAACGGCTGGGGGCTTCGTCGACAGGCTCGCTGTGGTTGTCGGCAACGGCCGGGGGCTTCGTCGATAGGCTCGCCGGGCTTGTCGGCAACGGCTGGGGGCTTCGTCGACATGCTCGCCGGGCTTGTCGGCAACGGCTGGGGGCTTCGTCGACATGCTCGCCGGGCTCGTCGGCAACGGCTGGGGTCCTTGTCGACATGCTCGCCGGGCTTGTCGGCAACGGCTGGGGTCCTTGTCGACATGCTCGCCGGGCTTGTCGGCAACGGCTGGGGTCCTTGTCGACATGCTCGCCGGGCTTGTCGGCAACGGCTGGGGTCCTTGTCGACATGCTCGCCGGGCTTGTCGGCAAGGGCCGGGGGCTCCGTCGACACAGATCGTGAAGGTCGGAGGCGCGCGGGTCGGTGGTCGAATACGATGCGGGAGGCGTTGTCGACGTAGCCACCCCGGAGGTCGAGAATCATCGACCCGTCGCGCGCGGACATTGCGTGTCCCATCAGCCTGCGGATTCTCTTGCGCGGCTCCGCCCTCGCCGTGCACAAGGATCGTCAGGAACAACGCTGGCCCGCGCATCACGCCACGGGGGTGACTCGGTGTGGCCTGCGGGAACGGAGGGTCCTTCCATGGCCTGGCTTCCCTCGACGCGTCCGATCGGCCGGATCGGCGGTGCGCCACGTCGTCATCGCAATCCATTGATCCATTGGTTCATCGCCGCGCTCGTCGCGCTGTCGCTCGTTTTGTCTGGGTGCGCCTCCTCGCGAGACGCCGCCATGGCCCGGATCTTCGAGGCGCCGAACGTCATTCACGTCTGCGTGCGCCCGCCGAACGTGCCGGAGAACCAGCGCTCCTGGGCGCTCACCTCCGATGGCTTGCCCTCTTTCGGGGCGCGGGAGGTGGACCTCGCGAGACGCGAAGGCAGCCCCGTCTATGTATTCGATATTGGAGCCCCTCGCGAGAGCGCGAGACTCTTACCGATTCCGTACCATCGGCTCGAATGCCCGGCGCCGCCGAAGCCCCGCGTGGTCGCGGCGAAGGTCGAGGGCAAGCAGGACGAGGCGACCAAGAAGACCGAGGCGAAGAAGGCCGAGCGGCCGAAGCTGCTGCCTCGGCCGATCGCGAGATCGCCCGAGCGGTGCACGGAGCCGGGGCAGGCGCGGAGGCGCGGCGGGACGGGCGGACGTACCTGCACGAGGGTCCTCGTCAAGCGGACCCGCACGGAGCCCGTCGTCGCGGAGAGCGCCCGCGAGGGTCCGGCCGGCTGAGCCGGCGAGGTTGTAACGCGGCCGGGGGTGCGCAGCCGGCGACAGCGGCTAGCACTTCACCTCGCGTACGAACACCAACCAAGGAGCAGCGGGAGGCTGCGCTTGCGCGAGCCAAGGGTCCGGATGGAGTCGAACGATGTACCCACTGCGACACACCTCTCGATCGGCAGGCTGGCAAGCCGAATTCCGCCGAGATTGACCACAGGAAGGCGTTCGTCAAAGGTGGGCAAACGACCGATTCGAATCTTGATGCAGCATGCCATACGTGCAATCGTTCGAAAGGCCCCAAAGAGCTCGGCACAGAGTGGACACCCGAACAAGCAATGAGAGATCATGAGAGATGTACCTGATGATACATTGCCGCTCGTTCGAAGAATTCGCGAGGCGATCAGCGCGTGCGCGCCGTTCGACGGCAAGGTACGCGTGAGCGTGGCAGATGAACCACGGTGGGAGACCACGAGTTCTGGCGACCAAGTCCTTGTACGCTGGGCATGTTGGACTCTGGAGCGGAACGGCGTCGAACTCACCGAACCCGTGTTCGAAGTCCTTTGCAAGGACATCACGCGAGAGAGCCTCGCTGACGATCTGTCAAGCCGTCTTCCCGATGTGGAGATCGAGGTGGATAACGCAATCGAGGTGTAGATAGGCCAACGGCCCATGTTCCATCCGACCAACAAGTGAGGAGACCCATGGGGCACCAGTCAACCATCTACATGACGCCGAAGGACACGGCGGACCTCGAGCAGCGGCTTCGGGAGCGGACGGACTTGGCCATCCTCCTCTGGAAATCGCCATCTGCATCGCCGCGCATCGTGGACTCGCTCAACTTCTACGAGAACGGGGAGCAATGGTACGGCCTGTACCTCGCACGGCCCGAGGACCTGGACGCGATCGTGATGGACTACGTGAAGACACAAGGGTATTGGACGCTGGAGAGCGACCCTTCGCCCGTGGTCGAGTTCAGTTGCTGCTCCTTCAAAGGGGACCGATTGCGGGAGGGGCGCGTGTATTACGTCGACAAGTTCTGGACGCCCGACCGGGGGGGTGGAGAAGAGCGAGGCGTTCCGGAAGTGGGCCAGAGACCTCCGGCGGGCAGCCTGTCACCTGGTAGCGGACGGCCTGTCGACGGAGCCCAGGCCCTCCTCGCGTCGAGCGTCGTGCCGGGTCTGCCAACCCATCGCGCCGTGAGCGTATCGAACGATTTGCGCATGTCGACAGGCTCTCGATATGCGTAGACCCTGACCTGCCGCGTCGAGTCAATCACGACAGCCTCCGAAGCAGCTCGGCGAGCGCGTCGAGGTCGAGTCCCTCGACGCGTAATCCCGAGCGGTGCGGGGTGGGTCAGTGGCCCCCGAAGAACCATTCGCTGGGGCCGCGCGACTCGGAGATGTAGTACTCGCTGATATTCTTGGCGAACGCGGAGCGAGACATGGTGCCGTCTCCGTCGAGGTGGAGTCGGGCGAAAGCGGTGCGAGCGTCAGCGTCGGTCAGACCGTATGCTTGCAGGTAGGATGAGAACTCGTCGGCGCTGAGCGCACCGTCGTCGTTGACATCGATGGCGTCGAAGACCAGCTCGTTGCCGGCCACGGCGTGGGCCAGGGCGTCAGGATCGGCTGACGTCCAGGCACCCACACGGGCGAAGTACTCCTCGAGGGTTACCGTGCCGTCGCCGTTGGCGTCGCTCCCTTTGAAGTAGGCCTCCCACCAGGTCTGGTGGGCGGCGACGATTTTCCTATGCCGCTCCGACCCCTCCTCCACGCCCTGGAGCGCTGCCACTGCTGCCCCGAGGACGGCGAAGTCGGATTCGTCGACGACGCCATCCTTGTTGCGGTCGAAGCGGTAGAAAGCCATGGCCAATTTGCGCTTCACGAAGTTCGAGATCGCCACGTTCGTTCCTCCATTGATGTGAATCGGGTCTCTGTCAAAAGAGAAGTAGTCTATTCACCAAGCGTGCCCCAGGTCAATGGCCATCCGTAACGATGCAAACGACGACCGCCCGGCGCATGCCCTCCGCGACGAGCGCGTCGAGGTCGAGCCCCTCGACGCGTAATCCCGAGCGGTGCTGCACGACGAAAGATCCGCCTGCCCGCGTCGCCGGGACGTCCATGAATTCAACGGCTCGGGGTACGCCCTCCCTCGTCCTCGACCCTCGCTCCGCTCGATCTCCGCACGAATCGCCGCCGCTCGCTGATGCATACGACCCTCAAAAAATCGTTGAAGCGGCGTGACGCGAAGGATGTCGAGTACATCGGCGCGGATGCCCAGGCGTGGGTCGACGCCGGAGGACAGCTCGTCGACTGAAGCGGACGGCACAGGTTGCATCGAGCCCCCGACAAGGGTACCACCTCGAAGAGGCAGACGAGCCTCCGACCTCGCACCATGGCCCTCGAACAAGACCCGAAAGCCACCCCCTCGGCCGACCTCGCCACGACCCGCGCCGTCCCTTACCCCACGAGCCGGCTCGCCGCGCGCATCGACCTGGTCGACATGGCCCAGGAGATCGAAAAAGCCGATCAGGCGCTCGGCATGGTCGTCGGGGGGAAGCTCGAGGTCATCCGCGACCAGATGCGCGCGCTCCAGGAAGAGGCGCGGCGCCTGCTCGACGAGGCGCGCATCTCGGCGCGATTGCACCGCGCGCGCTGCAGCTTCCGCAAGATCCCCGGCCGCGTCTATCACCTCTATCGGCGCAGCGAGGACGACCTTTATTTCTCGATGCTCTCCCCCGCGGAATGGGGCGGCGCGCCCCCGCACGCCTTCGAGGGCTCCTACCGGCTCGAAGTCGACATGAGCTGGACATGTTTGATGGTGGGGGCTCCGCCCGGCGAGCCGGGCTGTGCCCCCACACCCCCCGGGCAGGGGACGAACGCGGAGCGCGACCGGACCCCCGAGGGCCGCGCGCTCGTGCAGAAGCTCCTCCAGGAAGGCTGATTCCTACATTCCGCCCGCCGACGCGACCACGCCGCGCCCATAAATGTGCCCGATCCGGGCAAACGATTCGACGGTATAAAGCGCGCCCGCCAGCGCCAGCACCGACGCGAGCGCGAGCTCGGGCCACCGAAAGCCCGGGCGACGTTTGCCTTCGAGCGCCGCGACGGCTGCGTCGAGCGCCTTCACCCGACGCGCGGGCGAGGGGGATTGCGCGGGCAAACCGCGGAGTTTTTCGAGGAGCGGATCGTCGTCACGGCCGTTCATCGTGCACCTCATCCTATCACGGCGGCGTCTTTGCGCGCCGGTCCTTCGAGCTTTTCGGCGAGCGCTGTGCGTGCCCGCGAGAGCCTTTGCCGGAAGGCCTCCGGCTGGATCCCGAGCACCTCGGCGGCCTGCTTTGGTTCGAGCCCCTCGACCCCCACCAGCAAAAGCACCTCGCGGTGGGCCATGGGCAGCGCTTCGAGCGCCTTTTCGAGCGCGGCGATCTCGTCCCCCGCGTCCGGCCGCGCCGAAGGCCCCTCCGGCTCGGCGTCCTCCGCGCCGACCGCGAACCGCGTGAAGTCGAGGGCGGCCCAGCGCCGCCACGACCGGAATTTGTTTCGGGCGATCGTGAAGAGCCAGGCCGGGAGATCCGTGCCGTCGGCGAGCCGTTCGGCGTGGCGGGCCACGGACACCCACGTCTCCTGGTGCAGATCCTCGGCCACGTCCCGCCGGCGCGACAGCCGCAAGAGGAAGCCGAAGAGCCGGTCCGAGAACGACGTGTACACGACCCGCAGCGCGGCCTTGTCTCCGTTGCGCAGGCGTGCGACGAGCTCTGCTTCCTCGGCTCGGTCCATGTCGTCCCCTCGAACACGGAAGTAGCCCAGGCGTGACAGAAAAAAAATCTGTCACGTTCGCCGCCGCCCGGAGTTCTTCGCGGCATGGGGACGGCGCCTCGCCCGTCCGCGCCGAGCGAAGGAGAACGAGGGTCATGAAAGGCTTCAGTTTGTGGGCGTTTTTCGTCGAGGGCGGGTGGGGGATGTGGTCCACGCTCCTCTTCGGCCTCCTCGCCGTCGGCGCCGCCGCGTGGTTCGCGCGCCGCCCCGAGCCCCGCCGCCTCGCCTTCACGGGCGCGATGTGGCTCACCCTCGTGACCGTCACGGCGCACGCGACGTGGACGAACGTCGCCGCCGTGTGCTCGTACCTCGAAGACCCGCAGCGTGTCCCCGACGCGGAGATCACGCGCACCTTCTTCATCGGCTTGAAAGAAGCGAGCCGCCCCGGCGCGCTCGGCGGCATTTTCCTCACGCTCGTGCCGATCCTGCTCGGCGTGGGCGCACTACGGGGGCGCGCCTCGGACTGAGGATCCGCGCGGATCGAGCGATCGAACGGCGCGCTCGATCTCGTCGAGCCGCGCCTTCGACGCCTCGTACCCGACCCGCCCGCGCACGGCGAAGGCCATCTCGTCGCGGGCCCAGCGCGCGGCGACGTCCTGGAACCGCGAACGCCCCGCGCCGCGGGCCGACGCTCGCGCGAGCTCGTTCCCCCGTTTGATCGCCTCGCGGGCCACATCGAACGTGAACACCGGCGCGCCGTGGCCGAGCTTCGCTTCGACCCAGTGCATCACGCTCCCTTCCCAGGGTTCGAGGTACTTGCAGCGGCCCGTGGGCTCGTCGACGCCCTCCACCGGCGACGTCCAATCGAGGTGAATGTCGTCGAGCGCCGCAGGGCGCCCCTCCGGCTGCTCGAACCCGCGCAGATCCCCCTTCCCGACGCAGAAATGCGTGCCCTCTTGCAAGGGCACGTCGACCTCGCGCCAGGTATCCGCGTCGGGCAGCTCCGCGCGGGCCGCCCGGAACAAGGCGCGCGGCAGGAGCTTGATCGCGGGGCGGAGCTGGTGTTCGAGCCCGCCCATGTAGGCGTCCCGCGCCACGCGTTTGCCGTGCGGCCCCATGAGCAGATCGTCGAGCCGCCGCCGCATCGCCGCCGGATTGCGGTAGACCACCTTGATCCCGGCGCTCCCGCCCCACCATTGGTTGCGGATCCACTGGATTTCCCGGAAGGTCGCGCGTGTGCGATCGATGCCCTCGATGCGGTGGAACAGCCGCACGAGCAGGTTCACGGCCATCGGCCCGAGGTGGTCGAGCGCGGCCCAGGCCGTCTTCGGCGCGGGATCCCGGAACCCGAACATGAGGTTGTCCTCTGCGCCGGCCGCGCCGGCCTGCCGGTCCACGAACGAGCGGACGATCGTCTCGCGGAGATCCTCGTGCAGCGCGGCGTACGGAGATTCGGCCGGCGGATCGGGGTGCATTCGGCGGATGATGACTCCATTCGGCCGTTCGGGGGAAACCATCGCGGATGGGCTCGGCCGGATGTGAAGGATGGGCGCCAGACGCGCCGGCACGTCGATTGCCGTCCCAGCCCCCCGAGCCAGCAAATCGGGTCCGTTGGGATCCGAGAAGGGAAACCATGGGAATCGGAAGCCGGATCAAAGGCGCTGCGGAAGAGCTCGGTGGCAAGGCCAAGGAGGCCCTCGGCAACCTGACCGACGATGAACGGCTGCGCCGCCAAGGCATCGCCGATCAGGGGCGTGGACAGGGCCGGCAGGACGCCGAGAAGGCGGGCCAGCAGGTCGAGGGCGCGTTCGAGAAGGCCGGCGGTCGCATGAAGGGCGCCGCGGGCGCGATCACGGGCGACGAGCGAAAGCAGGCCGAAGGGAAGTTCGAGGAGCTGAAGGGCGAGGTTCGCCAGAAGATCAACAAGTAAACGGTTTGGGGCGCCGCTCCCGCTCGGCGCGCCGGGGCGGGAGCGGCGTTTCCTCGTTCGGCGCTCAGTTCGGGGCGTCGTCTTCGAAGAGATCCCCCGCGTACACGTACCAGAGCCCATTCTTGCCGCGAAGAAGCGTCTTTTGGAATGTGACCTCGTGCCGCTTTCGCAGCGCGAGGAAGAGCACGAGGTACAGGATCGCGCCGAGGAGGCGGATCACGACGAACGCGACCGCGGCCACGATGTTCGCCCATTGAGGCCACGCCTGGAAGATCGCGTGCACCTCGACCACGGCCACGTCGCCGTCCTCGCGCACGATTGAGGCGCGCTTCACCTGCGCGCTGCGGATCTGCCCGTGCCCGATGCGGATGAACGTGGATGACCAGTCCTTGAGGCCCGTCGGCGTGGCGAGCGAGAAGGCCCCCGAGCCGATCGGGATCTCGCCGAGGCTCGGCGGAGCCACGATCTGCGCGCGCGCCGTGGGGCTGAGGCACGCCCAGGCGTACCCCTGCCGGCCCATCGCCATCGCCTTGAGGAAACTCCGCAGCGTCGCCTCGGGGCGCGCGGGCGTCCCCCGCGGCGCGATCGTGAGGTCCACGGCGCAGAGCGCCACCGCGAGGATGCCGAAGACGATCGGGAAGATGATCAGGAGGGCGAAGGCGGGATCCCGCGACGGGATCGTTTGCACCGCCAAGACCATGCTCACGATCGCGACCGCGGCGATCACGACGAACACGATCGTCACGCCACGCAGCCTGCCGCCGGCCTCCTTCTGGTCCACGGCGACGGCCGCCGCGTCGTCGATGTGCTGGTTCAGCCGCGCGAGGGCCTCGGCGATCGCGTCGGACGCGGGGCGCTTCTGCTTCTTCTTCTTTTTCGTCGTCGCCCGCTCCCCCGGGCCGGCTTCCGGCGGCGCGTAGGGGTTGAGTTCGTCGCTCATCGCGCCCACCTAACCACGAGAGGCCCGGAGAGGCGAGCCTTCCGCGCGCATTTCCCTGCCCGCGCGGCTCGGCTAGCATGCGGCCCGGACCCACCATCATGAGCCAGAACCTGGACGACGAGAGGTTTTACGTCTTCGACTGGGACGCCGTCTTCGACGTCGACGATTACCTCCACTTCTACGAAGACACGCTGCGCGCCGAACGCACGGACCATCAGGTCGACGTCCTCGTCTCGCACCTCGGCATGATGCCCGGCATGCGCGTGCTCGACCTCGGCTGTGGCCACGGCCGGCACGCCTTCGAGCTCGCGCGGCGCGGCTTCGACGTCGTCGGCATCGACCGCACCGAGGGCTTCGTCGAGCTCGCCCGCAGCGAAGCCGAGGCGGCCCGCCTCCCCATCGACTACCGCGTCGCCGACCTCCGCTCGCTCGACGAGGACGCCTCGTTCGACCGTGTCCTTTGCCTCTTCGACGTCTTCGGCTTGCACCGCGACGACGAGAACCTCGACGTCCTGCGCCGTATCACGCGCGCGCTCCGGCCCGGGGGCAAGCTCTGCCTCGACGTGCGCAACCGCGACTGGATGGTGCGCGCGCTCCTGCCCGTCACGATCCTGCAAAAGGGCGCGGATCTCATGATCGACCGGCACGTCTTCGACCCGCTCTCGGGTCGCCTCGTCGATTACCGCATCCTCGTGCGCGACGGCCGGACCCGCGAGGCCCGCTTCTCCGTGCGCCTCTACCATTTCACGGAGCTTCGCGCGCTGCTCGCCAGCGTTGGCCTCCACGTGACCGAGGCCTTCGGCACCTGGGACGGCGATCCGATCGGCCTCGCCCACAACCGCATGATCCTCTTCGCCGAAAAAGACGGCTGATTCAGGGCGCGGCGTCGCACGCGGGCACGAGATCCGCGCCGCCGAAGAACTCGCCCGCGAGCAGCCGCATCGCCTCGGCGTTCTCCGGCGGCCCGCACTTGAAGGGCGGGGAGGGCAGGGGTTTGTTCTCCAGCACGAGCCGTTGCTCCCGGAAAAAACGCAGCGCAAGCTCGGCCGCGTACTCGCGCACGCCGCCGCGGGGCAGGAACGCGTAGAGCCTGCCGTTCATCGTCGTGTCCGTCGGCGCGTAGGGCAAGAGGCAACGCCGGTTGTCCTTGCAGCGGGCCACGATCCCCTCGTGCAGCGCGCCGAGGGCGCGGGTCGACCACTGCTCGTGCCACGCGTCGTTCAGGTGGAAGATCTCGTGGAAGAGCGTATCGCGCACGGCCTCCTCGGAGACGTTCACCGCGCCGAACAGGTTGTACCCGATGTTCTGGTTCACCGCGAACGCGCTCGGCGCGCCGCCCTTCTCGGTGTAAAAAAATCGAAAATCGAGCGGGCGATCCCGCATCGTCACGCGTTTGCCCGTGCGGGCCTCGAGCGCCGCGAAGAAGCGCGCGTACCCGCGCATCGCCGAGAGGATCCAGACGAGGTGGTCGCGGTTCTGCCCCACGGGCCGCGCGGGCCGGAGCCGCACCTTTTGCCCGCGCCCATCCTCGGTCTCCTCCTCGGGCAAGAGCCCCGCGAGGGAGCCCGTTTCCTCGTAGAGGTCGAGCGCGAGTTGTTTCGAGGGCGCGTTGTCCGCGTAGCGCAGCGAGAGCAAGCAGCGTATGCGCGGTGCCTCGGCGAGCGTCTCGGGGCAAGCCTCGCGGAGTTCGGTCGTGCGCAGGTGGGTCGCCAGGAAGAGGACACGCTCGGCTGCTTCGGCCCGCGCGGATTTCGGCGGTGGTGCGGGAGCGGAGGCGGAAGCGGAGGCGGAAGCGGGAGCGGGAGCGGGAGCGGAAGCAGAAGCGGGAGCGGCTGCTCGGTGGGGAGGTGGCGCGGGGGCGGGCGCGCCGCAGCCGGCCGCGGCGACGATCCACCCGACGAGCATCCTGAGCCCTCGACGCACCTCGCTATTGTCGCGGTTTCCCGCGGAGAAGAAAAGGGTTTGCCTTTGCCGTGCCCGGTCCCTTGTCGGACGGGCTCGCCGCTGTTACGAGGGAGCCGTGCCCGAAGGCGACACCCTCCACCGCATGGCCAGCGCGCTCGGCTCGCAGCCCTGAAGGGACGGGGATCTCCGGTCGTCCTGCCATCACGGAGCCTTTGCGCTCGGCGATCCGCACGCATCGAGCGCACGCTGGGTGAGCTCGTGAAGCGGTCGCGGCAGCGACGATAGCTTCGAGGTCGCAGGCAGTGGCCAGACATCGCTGACGGTGAAGATTCCTGCATTCGTCGTATACGTATGGACGACGATCGCGTCGCCTCCGGTGAGCCGCAGGAAGTCGATCTCATCGTGAACGCCCCTGTCGTATCGAATCTCGAGCGCAGAGAGGATGCGCTCTCGAGGGACCAAAAATTCCCTCGTGCGCTGCTCGCCGGGCATCACCGTGACCAGGCCTTTGTCGGCTTCGCGCTCGCGGGCGTACGGGGAATCCAGCGGAACACCCGACGCGGTCTCTGCCGAATACCCTGATTGCGAGATCGCGCGATCGCCGACGACGTCAATCCCCTCGACGTCGCTCGGCACGCGGATGGAAGCGCGTGCAGGATCCCCGGGGGGCCGCGTGGCGGGACGAGAGCATCCGGAAGCCGCCAGCAATACCGCCATACCGAGCCATCCGGCACGCATCCGACAACTCTCCACAGGTCGCTCCTCCGGCCGATCCATGAGCCACGCGGCGCCGACGACGCTAGCGCCTCCACGCCGTCGCGCGCAAGCCCGTGACATGACCCCGATCAGCTTCGCGAGGCGCTCCGGAAACTGGCGGCGCACACTTCGGCGGCCTGGGCATTGCTGCTCGTCCGGTCGGAGAGCGCTGCTTCTGTCACGGCGCTGGATTGGAGGGATTGTATGGTGAGGGCGAGCAGGAATTTCCCACCCATGAAGGCGCGCTCGTTCGTGGCGCTCTTCTCGCTCTGTCTCGCGCTGCCAGCCTGCAGCGCCGGCACGCAGGTGAAAGGACCCGCGCGCGCGCCGGAGAGCTTCCCGGCGCTGCGCGATCGCGTTGTCGATGCGTGGCTCGCCGATCACCCGCAAAGCGCGCGCCAGCTCGGGCTGCACGCGTTCGACGGGGTGGTGCCCGATTTCCGCAAAGCCGCTATCGATGCGCGGATCGCGCGCGCGCGCAAGGCGCGCGAGGAGCTCGCCGCGGTGCCGCCCGCGGGCCTCTCGGTCGACGATTCGCTCGACCGCGCGCTTCTGTTGCAGGAGCTCGATCTGGAGCTTTTCGCGGTGGACGAGATGCACGTCTTCCAGAAGGCGCCGCAGACCTACGGGGAGCTGTTCGCGGTGAACAATTACCTGGACCGCGATTATGCGCCGCTCGAGGTGCGGGCGCGCAAGCTCCTCGAGCACGAAAAAGCCGCGCTCGGGCAGGTCGCCCATGCCATCGCCAACCTCTCGCGCCCGGTACCGCGGCCGGTCCTCGAGACGGGGATCAAGATCTACAAGGGCTACGTGCGTTACCTGCGCGAGGACGTCCCGAAGCAACTCCAGAAGCTCACGGATGTCGCCCTGCTCGCGGAGGTCACGCAAACCAACGAGAAGCTCGCTCGCGAAGCGGAGGCGATGGTCGAGCGCCTGCGCGTCGATTACCTGCCGTCCGCGGATCAAGATTATGCGCTGGGCGAGGCGGGGTTCAGGAAGCTCCTCGAGGTACAAGAGGGGATCCATCTTTCGCTCGACGAGTTTCTGCGCATCGGAGAGGCGGATCTCGAGGCCAACCGGCGCGCCTACGAGGCGTTGCGCAGCAAGGTGACGCCGACGCGCCCGCTAGCCGAAGAGCTCCTCGCCGAGGCGACGAAGCTGGTCGACGCGGCGCGGGCCTTCGTGGTCGAAAAAGGTATCGTGACGATACCCTCGCAGGAGCCGATCCTGGTGAAGGAGACGCCGCCGTTCATGCGGTGGAATTCGGCCTTCCAAGACGCGCCCGGGCCCTTCGAGACCGCGCGGGGGCCCTCCTTCTTCTACATCACGATGCCCGATCCCTCGTGGCCCAGGGCCGAGCAGGAGGCTTACCTGCCCCAGCGAGGCCAGCTGATCTCGATCACCACGCACGAGGTTTGGCCGGGCCATTTCCTGCAAGGTCTCTGGCAGAATCGAGCGCCGACACGTGTCCAGAAGATGTTCACCAGCTACTCGTTCAGGGAAGGATGGGCGCACTACGGCGAGCAGATGATGATCGACGAGGGGTTTGCCGCGAGCGAGCCGGAGGCGCGCCTGGGGCAGCTCGCGGACGCGCTCCTGCGTGATTGCCGCTACGTAGTCGCGGTGGGCCTCCATGCGAAAGGCATGACGGTCGAGCAGGCGGCGGAGCGATTCGAGAAAGAATGCTTCCAGGACCCAGCCACCGCGCGGGAGCAGGCGGTGCGTGGTACATTCGACCCGGGCTATTTCGCGTACACGCTGGGCAAGCTGCAGATCCTCGCATTGCGAGAGGAGGCCAAGAGGCGGCTGGGGAAGCGATTCTCCCTGCGGAATTTCCACGACACGCTGCTCGCGCACGGGGCGCCGCCGATCGCGCTCGTGCGTGAGCGGGTGCTGGCGGAGATGGAGGCGATTGCAACTAAGGATAGCAGGCGCGCGGCCCCATGCCCTTCGTGCGGCCGCCCAGAGCCGATTCCTGGCAGTCCAATCACTGCGTTCCGCCGACGCTCGCCCATGGCTCGCCTTGGTCCAGGAAGTGCACGCACGATATGCGCCAGGATGAACAGCGGCGGGATCTAGGGAGGGAATCCATGCAAGCCATGCGCGGGCGGTGATCACGTGCGCAAGCACGTGCAGTCGCAGTGGCAGATGGCTCTCCTCGGGCTCGCCCTCGTTGGCTTGGCTGCAGGTAGCATTCTGCATCTCGCAAGGGTCGGCGATGCGGACCGGTGGGTATGGGCTGGCGTCACGAGTATCGTTCTCATCTGGACGTTCTCCTCCGTCGTGAGGGGATTGCTCCGACGAGAAACGGGAGTCGATCTCATCGCCGTCCTGGCGATGGCAGGCGCACTCGTCCTCGGCGAACACCTCGCGGGCGTGATCATCGCGGTCATGCTCACAGGCGGCGCCGCACTCGAGCGGTTCGCAGTCGCCCGCGCACGACGCGAGCTGAGCGCCCTGCTCGAGCGCGCTCCGCATACAGCACATCGCCGAGCGGGTGCCGACACGGTCGATGTCGACATCGACGATGTCGGGCTCGGCGACGTCCTCGTCGTCAAGCCAGGTGAGGTCGTTCCGGCGGACGGCATCGTCAGCTTGGGAACCGCGATTCTCGACGAGTCGGCGCTGACCGGTGAATCCAAGCCCGTACAGCTCGACACCGGGTCCCCTGTACGCAGCGGCGGCACGAACGCGGGCAGCCCGTTCGAGCTGCGTGTAACTGCGCCCACGGCCCAAAGTACCTATGCCGGCATCATTCGCCTGGTCAGGGCAGCGGAGGAATCAAAGGCGCCGTTCGTGCGACTCGCGGATCGATACGCGCTCGCCTTCCTGGGCCTTACCGTTACGCTCGCGGCCCTTGCGTGGATCGCCGGGGGAAGCCCGAGCCGCGCACTCGCCGTGCTCGTTGTCGCAACGCCGTGCCCACTCATCCTGGCCGCGCCGGCAGCCATCATCGCCGGCGTGTCGCGCGCGGCGAGGCACGGCATCATCGTCAAAGGCGGCGGTCCGCTCGAGATGCTCGCACGTGCCACGGTGCTGCTGCTGGACAAGACCGGGACCGTGACCTCGGCGCGTCCGCAGGTCGTGGCGGTGGAAACCTTTGGCGCCATCTCCTCCGATGATGTCGTCAGGCACGCCGCGTCCATCGAGCAGGTCTCGGTACATCCGTACGCGCCCGCGATTCTTGCGGAGGCGCGGAGCCGGAGCGTCGAGCTGAGCTTCCCCGTCGACGTGCGCGAGCAGATGGGCACGGGAATCGGAGGAAACGTGGACGGCCGACGCGTGGCCGTGGGACAGCTCGGTTTCGTGGCTCCGAGCGCACCGCGCACGCCGGAGCTTCGGTCGATCGAGCTGCGTACCGCGGTCGAGGGCTCGTCGAGCGTGTACGTTTCGATTGACGGCTCGCTCGCGGGCGTGCTGCTCCTCCAGGACCCGATCCGGCCGGAAGCGCCGCGTGTCCTCCGCGCGCTTCGTGCCGCCGGCATTCGGCGCATTCACATGGTGACTGGCGATCATCCCGATGTCGCGGAGCTCGTCGGCGACGCCCTCGGCGTGGACCGCGTCTTTGCGGAGCGTACGCCGGAGGAGAAGGTCGAGGTCATCAAGCTCGTACGTGCCGAGGGTTTCACGGTGATGGTCGGCGACGGCATCAACGACGCCCCGGCGCTCGCGCTCGCCGACATTGGAGTGGCGATGGGAGCGCGCGGCGCCACGGCCGCCTCCGAAGCAGCGGACGTCGTCCTCACAGCGGACCGGCTCGGAGGGCTTCTCCTCGCGACGCGGATCGCGCAGCGTACTCGGCGCATCGCGCTGGAAAGCGTCTTCGCGGGGATGGGGCTCTCGCTCGTTGCAATGGTGTTCGCCGCCGCGGGATACATCACGCCGGTCGCCGGAGCCGTACTCCAGGAGGGCATCGACGTCCTGGTGATTTTGAACGCGCTTCGTGCGCTTGGCGGCGGTGGCCTGCTCATCATGCCAAGGCGCGGTGACGCCAAGGATCTCGCACAAGGGCTTGCCTCGGCGCACGGCTCGCTGCGTCCGCACGTCGGCGAGCTCGCCGCGCTGGCCGCGCGCCTCGACTCGCTACCAGCGTGGGAGGCGCGCGCACAGCTCGAGCGGATCCGTGACATGTTCGAGAAGGAGCTGCTGCCCCACGAGCGGGAGGAGCAGCAGACGGCCTATCCACTCCTCGGCAAACTGCTGAAGGAGGAGGACCCGACCGGCCCGTTGATCCAGACGCATCACGAGATCCGGCGGCTCACGCGGCTCTTCGGTCGTCTGGTCGCTCAGCTTCCTGCGGAGGGCCCCAGGCCGGAGGATCTCCGAGACCTGCGCCGTGTGCTCTACGGCCTCCACGCCATCCTCACGCTGCACTTCGCTCAGGAGGAGGAGCTGTACAGCCTGTTTGAAGGCTGATGAGCTTTCGGTGCCGAGACCACGTCGCGCGGGCGGTTCATGGCCAAGGCCGCCCGGAGCGTGCCAGCACGAGCCTGCGTGGCAGCCTCGATGGTGCGGAGGCGAGGGCAGAGCACCCCGCTCCTCGGGACATCTCCTATGCCGCCTGCGCAGATTGCTCCGCCGGAAACCACAGCCGGAAGGTCGAGCCCTGGCCCGGCGTGCTCTCCACGGCGATGGTGCCGCCGTGCGCCTCCATCAGCCCCTTGGCGATGTAGAGGCCGAGGCCCAGCCCCGTGTTCTTCTCGCGCGCCCGCGGGGCCTGAAAGAAGCGATCGAACAGCCTGCCCAGATCCGCCGCCGAGATGCCCGGGCCGCGGTCCTCGACCGTCAGCGCCGCGCCTCCCGCCTCCGGTCGGATGGTCACCCGGATCGGCAAGCCGGCGCCAGAATACTTGGCGGCGTTGTCGAGCAGGTTCGTGAGGATCTGCGCCAGCCGGGCCGGATCGACGAAGATCTCGGGCACACGGCCCTCCACATCGAGGGTCACCGGGTGCTGCCCGAGGGTCGGCTCGATTTCAGCGAGCAACGAGCGCGTCTCCTCCTCCAGCGACACGGGCTGGCGATCGAGCGATAGCCGCCCGACCTCGATGCGAGAGGCCTCGAGCAGGTCCTGCGTCATGTGCGAGAGCCGGCAGCCGATTCGGCGCAAACGTTGGAGTTGCTGCACCGGCACCACGACCGAATCACCCTCGGGTTTTGCGAGCAGCTTGTTTAAAATCAACGCCATAGCCGCGACGGGATTGCGGAGATCGTGAGCGATGACGGCCGCGAACTCGTCTCGCAGGCGGTCCATCTCGCGGTGGGCCTCCTGCGTGCTCTCGACTTGCTGGGCGTAGGCGATGGCCAGCGCTGATTGCGCGGCGAAGAGCCGGACCAGACGCTCGTCCTCCTCCGTGAACTCGGCGCCACCATCCTTGTCGCAAAGGTAGAAATTCCCGAATAGCTTCTGCCCGATGAGCAGCGGAACGCCGAGGAAGGAGGTCATCGCGGGGTGGTGCGCGGGGAAGCCGACCGATCGCGGATCGGCGTGAATGTCCGCGACCCGGCTGGGCTGCGGGTCGTGGATGAGCGCGCCCAAGAGCCCTCGGCCCTGTGGTAAGGGGCCGATGTCGCGGGCGACCTTTTCGGAGACGCCCACGTAGACGAAGTCGGAAAGGCCGGTGCCCTCGGCGTCGAGCACACCCAGGGCGCCATAGCGGGCGCGGGTCAGCTCGCAGGCCTGCTCCACCAGGCGGCGCAGCAGCTCGTGCAGGGGCATGGCGGCCTCGATGGTCATGGCCACGTCGCGAAGCAAACGCAGCCTTCGGGCCTCGCGGCGCTCGGCGTCGCGCAGCCGGGCTTGCCGCAGCCCGAGAGCACAGGCGCTCGCCACGCCCCGGAGCAGGCGGCGCTCGAACGGGCTGAGCGTCCCCGGCTGCCGCCGCGCGAGCCCTAGCACCCCGACAAGCTCGCCCCCTACGCTCAGGGGGAACGCCACCACCGCGTGGAGCCCCAGCTCGAGCAGGCGCAGGGTGCCACGGAAGGCGCCCTCCGGCAGCTCCTCGATGCGAGCGATCTCCTGGATGTCCCCGGTCTCGGCTGCCAGCGCCGCGACGGTGTTCGCCAAATTCGTATTCAAATCTTGCGCGAATGCCTCGGAAACCCCGACCGAGGCGACCAGCCTGAGACGTTCACAGCCCCCGGTGGCGATGAGAAACGCGGCGTCGGCGCGAACGGCGGCAGCCACCTCGTCGAGCAGCCCATGGGCCAGGGTCGAGGGCTCGTCCGCGCTGAGAAGCGCGGCGCCGATGCTGGCCACGAGGTCGGCGAGCCGGACCGCGAAGGGCTCGTCGGCGACGTTTTCGAACGCGAGCAGCGCCTCGCCAGCCGACGCGCGGCAGCGCACCAGGAGCAGGAGGCGGCGAGCGGTTTGTCGATCGTACCAGACCTCCTCGTCGCAGAAGGACTCGCCGTGGAGGGCGCGACGCCACGGTAACTCTTTCTCGGCGAGGACCGCCTGGGTTCCGAGCCGGGATATCTCGAAGCGCTCCGACAGCCGTTCCGGGGTCGGTGACTCCATCTCCAGGAGCTCGCTCAAGGACGCGCTCGCCTGGACCTCACCCGTGCTGGTCAGCCTCATCACTGGCCAGGGGAGCAAGGACTCCACGATCATGCAGAAGGTATTGGTACGCCCGAGGGCAACCGTCGAGGTCATCCCGGCTGCAAGCGACTGGGCGCAACGAGATCGATGACGCGAGGTCGAGCGGCGGCTCCGCTGGGTTGCGCCTACGTCGGCTGGCCTGGCTGAAATGGTCCGATCCGGTAGGGCCGCATCATCTCGTTGTCCTCGTGTTCGAGGATATGGCAATGCCAGACGAATTGCCCGGACGTTTTGAACTGCAGCCGGATGCGGGTGACCTGGCCCGGATAGGCGATGACGGTGTCCTTGAAGCCGGTCTCCCACGCCTCGGGTGGGGTTGGTGGAGTGGTGGTATCGACCTGGACTTGCTGGGTGTCCTCGTTGACGAGGATCGCCTGTCTGTCGACCACCTCGAAGGCAACCTCGTGCACGTGCATCGGGTGGGCGTCTGCGGTCGCGTTGTAGAACTCCCACACCTCCGTTGCACCGACGGCAGGGTTTTCGGTGACGGCGTCGTCCCAGTGGAGCTCGGTGAAGGTGCCCACGCCCGTATTGGGATCGCCGGCGACGACGGTGCCCAGCAAGGCTTCCGCAGGCGCGTCGGGGAAGAACTCCGACAGCTTCTCGAGGAGCGCGAGCGGCCGTGTGACCGTCGCCGCTGGAAGCGGCGTGATGGCCGGCAACTGCAAGAATTGCGGGGGCGTGGTCGGATCGGGAGCGACCGCCGGCACGACGCGGAATTGCATCACCTGGCCCGTGGTCACCGGGTCCGCGACCGGGAAATCGACCCCCGGCACGCCGCCGCCGAATGGCTCGTCCGGACCGAGGTTGCCGAGCACGTGATTGCCGACCGGAACGTTGGTGAAGTCGACGATGAGGTCGGCCCGCTCGGCCGGGCCTATGAGCATTAGGTTTCCGTTCGTCGTGGTGAGGTTCACCGGTGCTGCCAGGAAGCCGCCCTCATTGCCGATCGCCCAGACCTCGACGCCGGGGATGTTGTTGAAGTCGAGGATCAAGAAGCGCGACTGGCAGCCGTTGAGGAAGCGGAACCGGTAGCGCCGCTGCTCGATGGTCTGGAAGGGCCAGGTGTTCCCATTGACCATCATCATGTTGCCGAAAAACTCTGGGTTCCAGATCGGCGAGATGTCGGTCTCCGGGATGTAGGGCCCGGTGATGCCGTCGAAAAACGCCCGCGTGTCGGGGTAGAAGAGCGACGCGTCCTCGTTGAACGAGCGGTCCTGAATGGCGATGGGAATCTCGTAATAGGTCTTGTTGGGCGGGAACTTGTCATTCTCCTTGGGGGCGGGCCCCGGCAGCACGGCCGGATTGCCGGATCGGGTGTCGATCACGGCACCGTCACCATGTGGCCCGCCGCGGATGATATAAAAGCCGGCCGGGCCCGCGTACACGTTCAGGCGGGTCATGCCCAGCGCATGGTCGTGATACCAAACGGTCGCCGCGCGCTGGTCGTTCGGGTATTGGAAGGTGGCGAATCCCGGACCCCACGTGACCCCGAACTTCGCTGCGGCCTTGCTCGCGAAGAAGTCGTACCAAGTGCCTTCCGTGGCGTAGCTCGCCGGAATGTTGCCGGCCGCCGGCAGGTACCATGCCTCGGCGTAGCCGTCGCTCTCGTCGCCGACGCCAACCGCGCCGTGTACGTGGGTGACGATGGGCACCGGTCCGGTGTACCGACCGGGTGTGGAATCGAAGAGCGGCCGCGTGTCACGTCCCTCATTCCCGCCGGGCTCCTCGCTTTACCGCCCGCTGCTCGACGCGCTCGCCGGGGCGCCGACGCACGGCCCGAAGGGCGTTGCGCCCGTTGGCATTTACATGCGGCACGGGCAGCCCCATTCGAGCCCCGTGACTCCCGAAACACGCCGCCTCACGACCCAAGTCGATGTCTTCTCCGGCGTCCTCAGCCATGTGACGCAGCCCATCCCTGCGGCGGACGAGCTCCTCGTGATCCCCGTTCACTACTGGTACGCGGCCTCCTTCACGCGGAAACGTGGACTTCGCCTCTGGAAGGCGCCGTGGGGACGGCTCTCGGGGCTCATCTGGGGCGGTGCGGGCGCGCGCCTCGTGGCGAATCTCCTCCTTGGCTTCGTCCCGGGTGTCGGCATTTTTTTCAATGCGATCACCGCCGTGGTCATGACCGAAGCACTGGGCCGTTACCTCGACAGGAAGCTCGACGCCGCGGAGGCCAAGGTCGAGCGCCGAGCGTCATGACGAGCTTGGACGGCCAGCCCGGACCCCTCCTACGATCCGTTCGGATCCTCAGGCTGCGTAGGCCGCGGCCTCGAGCATCCTGGTGGCGACTATGTACGGTCCCGCGGCCGCTCGATGGGGATGGTGAACGAGAACGCCGTTCCCACGCCGAGGTGGCTGTCGACGGAGATCTGCCCCCCGTGCCCCTCCACGATGCCTTTGACGATGTACAGGCCGAGCCCCGTGCCCGCGCCGCGCACCGCCCGCGGCCGCCAGTAGCGGTCGAAGAGTCGTGGCAGATTCTCGGGCTTGATGCCAGCGCCGGTATCGGTGACGGAGAATCGCACGGACACATCGTCGAGCGCGACGGCGAGCGTGATTTCTCCGCCATGGGCTGTGAACTTCAATGCATTGCCAATGAGGTTCGAGAGCGCCTGGGCAAGGCGCCCGCGATCACACGGAATTGGTAGGGAATACCCCAGCGGGCGGGTGTGGAGCCGTAGTTCCTTCTGCTCTGCGAGCGGCGCGTGGACCTCCGCGACCTCGGCGATGATCGCGTCGACCTCGTACGGGGCCATCTCGAGCGTCAAGGTATTTGCCTCGATGATCGCTGCGTCGAGGAGGTTTCGGAGCATCTGTATCGCGTACTCCGTGGTGGCCTTCATCTTCTGTGCTCTCTCGCGGATCCGTTGCCCTGCGTCGCCCTCGGGAGCCATCCGCGAAAGCGACGCAGCGCCCAGCGAGAGCGCCGAAAGCGGGTTCCTGAGATCGTGCGCGGCGATGGCCAGCGCCTCCTCCCGCGCGAGCCGCGCCTGCTGCTCCGCCTCGTAGAGGCGCGCGCGCTCGAGGGCCTGCGCGCAATGCTGGGCGAGCGTCATCATGTATTCCCGATCCTCGCTGGTGATCTCGCAAGTTTCGAGGTAGGTGATACCAAGCGCTCCGAGAATCCGGTCGCCGACCATCATCGGAACGGCCACCCAGGTCCTGGCCCAGTTTTGCGTGGGTATATCTGGGTAGGCATCGCGGAACACCTCACGCGATTCGAAGACCAGAAGCCGTCCGGTGCGGATGCAGTCGGCAGATGGAAGGCGCGCGGAGATAGGAAAGCGACGCATGGGCTCGATCAGTTCCTGTGGGTATCCGGGGGCGAGGAGGACGTCGACCATGCCGTCCTCCCCTTGGAGCGCGACGTACCCCGCATCGGCATAGAGCGCTGCGCACCCTTGCGTGAGCACGACGTCCGCGACCTGCGTGGGTGTCAAGGCACGCGAAAGCTCGGATGTGATGACCTGAAGGCGTGCCATCCGCGCTTCGGCGAGCTCGACCCGAATGCGCGCAGCACGTTCGCTGGCGAGGGCCCTCTCCCGCGCCTCTTCGGCGCGCTTGTGGCGATCGATATCGGTCATGATCTCGATGATGTAAAGCGGCGCCCCGGAACGCCCGCGGGCGAGCGAGCGCGTGACGGCGACCCAGAGCGATGAGCCGTCCCGTCGTAGCAAGCGCTCCTCGTGCGTGGAGGATTGGATGACGCCGTCGCGCATCGCCTGGAGGTGCTGGAAAGCGGCCTCCCTGTCGTCCGGGTGCCGCACGTCTCCCGCGGGGCGCCGCGTGAGCTCATCGAGGCGAAGGCCGAGGGACTCGCAGAGCCTGGGGTTCGCCCGGAGCAACTCGCCGTCCAGAGAGACGTGGGCCATACCGATAGCCGCCTGGTCGAACGTCGCGCCGGGACGTTCGTCCACATCCAAACCCACGCCCCTTTCCTCGGCGCCCCCCACGACATCCCCCCTATGGCCGCTGCGGTCTGCTTCGCATAATGTTACGTACGATTATACCATACCAACCGTTCATGTGGACCGAACGCGGAAATTCGAAAATTTCATGGACAACCGCCCGCTGATCACCTCTACACTACTCTCTTCGCTCACACACAGCCTACACTGAAAACGAGGGCGGGGCATAGAGTCGAAGCTGCCGCTCGGCATCAGGGGGGATCATGGCAACGGCGTCACCACAAGCAGTGCTCGAGGCCGGGCGCCTCTACCGGTCGACAGGGGCCGTTTCTAGCTCGCTTTTGCGGCCTCATGTTTTTAGATCCTGGGAGCGCTCGCACCTCGGCAAGGCCGACCCGAGACGTCCAAGGGCCGAAGCACTGGGCTCGCTCGACACCGAGCGCCTGCGCGAGCGGCACGAGGCGCTCATTCGCGCGGCGCAGCCCTACATGCGGGCGCTCTCCCGCGCCTCGGGGGGCGAGCGCCACGCAGCCATGCTGGGAGACACTCGGGCGGTGGTCCTCGACGTGCTCGGCGATGAGCAGACCATCCACGGCCCCGAGCGGGTCCCCGGCCCTGGCGCGCTGCTCGATGAGGCGGCTTGCGGGGCGAACGGGATTGGCACGGCGCTCGCGGACGGTCAGTACGTCGAGCTCGTCGGACCGGAGCATTTCATCGAAGGGTTTCACCCGTTTACCTGCCAAGGTATGCCGCTACGCGACGGCACCGGTGTGTTCGCCGGCGTGCTCAGCGTGTCCGTGCGGAGGCCGGAGGTCGGGCATCGCCTGCGGGAGATCATGCTCTGCGCCGGACACGCCATCGAGATGGAGCTCCTGGCTGCACGGCTGGAAGGGGATCTGCGGCGTGTCCTCACGCAGGGCCCGGCCCCCGAGGCGATCGAGCGGCTGCTCGGCGACGTCCTCGAAGCGCAGGCGGCCGTGCGCGTTCGGCTGGAGCTCGCCGCGGAGCAGCTCTCGCGGAGCCGTCTCACGCACGCGCGCGAGCTACTCGCGCTCGCCTCGCGGGTGCTCGAGCGATTCAGGCGCCACGCAGCGCTGTGGAGAGGGCTCGCGCTGGACGACGAGCCGTCCGCCCCGCGCCGATTGGAGCTCGACGTCATGGTGCGCGAGCTTTTGGAGGTGCTCGAGGTCGAGGCGAGCGTCCGCAGGGTGGAGATCGTCTTGCGCGATATCGAGCCCATCGAGGTCGAGGCCGACCCGCGTACCCTGTCACGTGGTCTCTTTCGTTGCCTGCTCGGCGCCATCCAGGCTGCACGCGGCGGCGCCCTCCACGTGAAGCTCCTCCGGACGCCAGGCAACCGCGCAGAGTTGCAAGTCGTGCTGGCCCCTGGCGCGGGGACGACGCGTGAGAAGCCGGCGCCAATGCGGTTCGTGGTGGGCATGACGCTCGTAGACGACGTAGGGCTGCGTGTAGGTGGCGAGGTCGTAAAACGGCTCTATATCGAACGTGGCGTCGTCGAAGCACAGCAAGGAACGCGCCAGGTGTTGGTACGGGGCTTGCTGAATAATGCGGAGACCACTCGGCCGGGCGAGCCGACGAAGCGACAAAGGGAGCGGAGCGATGATGTGGTGGCATGTCCTCGGGGCAGCATCCATTTTGGCCCAGCTCGGGTGCGGCGCGAGCGCAGCGCTTCCAAGCACGCAGGCAGCCTCGCACGAAGGGGGAGGCTGCGCTTGCATGCAGCGCAGTGGCAAACACCGCGAACGCGGTATGCAGGGTAGCGGCATGCAATGCGGCGGCGAACACGGCGGCCCCGGGCACGGCGGCATGGCGAGTCACGAGGGGCATGGCTCGCCCGCGGGGGCGGCCCTTTCGGACGACCGAGCTGTGTTCCACTTCCTGCTCGCGAACCGTGAAGTCATTCAGCGGCAAGTGACCCGGCTGCCCGACGGCGTCGCCACGGTCACGGAGTCCGACGATCCGGCCGTAGCGCAGAGGATTCGCGAGCACGTGAAAGCGATGCACCTGCGCCTGCAGGAGAAGCGGCCGATCCACGTGCGCGATCCGCTCTTCGCGGCAACGTTTGCGAATGCCGAGAAGGTGAAGATGACGATCGAGACCACGCCGAGGGGCGTGCGTGTGGTGGAGACGTCGACGGACCCGCAGGTCGTCGCGTTGATCCAGGCGCACGCGGACGTCGTGACCGCGTTCCTGGAGCGCGGGCACGTGGAGGTTCGGAAAAACCACCCGGTCCCGGAGCCCTGATCCCGGCGCGTCGGGCCGGCATCCGGAGGCTATGGCATCTCGCGCAGGCAGCTGGCGAGCGCATCGAGCTCCTCCCTCGTGGTGTAAAGCCCTATCGACGCGCGCGTCGTGCTGGGGAGCCCCAAGCGGCCCATCAACGGTTGCGTGCAATGGTGACCCGCCCGTACCGCGATTCCGTTCCTGCCAAGGGCGGCGCCGATCTCCTGCGGGTCCGTCCCATCGATGACGAATGCCAGGATGCTCGACTTCTCCCGGGCCGTGCCGATCAACCGGAGCCCCGGGATCTCCCGGAGCAATTCGGTGCCGTAGGCGAGCAACGCCGATTCGTGGGCGTGGATATCCGCGAGGCCGAGCGAGGACACGTAATCGATTGCAGCGCCGAGGCCGATCGCGCCGACGATGTTGGGTGTTCCCGCCTCGAACTTCTGCGGCGGCGGCGAAAACTCGGTGCTTTCGAATGTCACCGAGGAGATCATGAGGCCGCCGCCCTGGTACGGCGGCATCGCCTCGAGGTGCGGAAGCTTGGCGAAGACGACGCCGATCCCGGTCGGCCCGTATACCTTGTGACCGCTGAAGACGTAGAAATCGGCGTCGATGTCGCGCACGTCGACCGGCATGTGCAGGGCCGCTTGGCTGCCATCGATGAGTACGGGGAGCCCGCGCGCGTGCGCGAGGCGGACGAGCTCTTTGACCGGGTTCACGGTCCCCAGCGAGTTCGAGACGTGGACGACCGAGACGAACTTGACGCGGTCCGTGAGCATTCGCTCGAAGGCATCCATATCGAGCTCGCCCTCATCCGTGATCGGAGCGACGCGGAGCGCGATGCCCTTTTCCTGCCGCAGGAGTTGCCACGGCACGATGTTGGCGTGGTGCTCCATGTGGGTGATCAGGACCTCGTCGCCTTTCTCGAGGAAATGCCGCCCGTAGCTGCTGGCGACGAGGTTGATCCCTTCGGTCGCATTGCGGACGAAGACAATCTCACGCGCGTCTCCGGCGTGGATGAAGCGGGCCACCTTCTGCCGCGCGGCGTCGTAGAGCGCCGTCGATCGCTGGCTCAGGGCGTACACGCCCCGATGGATGTTGGCGTAGTCCTCGCTCATGAAGCGTGTCATCTCGTCGAGGACGGCCCGCGGCTTCTGCGCACTCGCGGCGGTATCGAGGTACACGAGCGGTCGCCCGTTCACCGGCCGCTGGAGGATCGGGAAGTCCCGCCGTACGCGCTCGACCTCGAAGGCCGGCGCACCGGCCTTCTCCCGTACGCCCTCCTCGTTCGCTCGCATTGCTTCTTCTCCGCGACGGCGTTGTTTCGGTACCGAACCGCCTGCAAATGTTGAAGCGATCCCCGTGCCAGGGAACGCTGCTTGGCCTCGCTGGGTACGGCACGTGCAATCGCACTGGACCATACGGACGCATCGTGCGCCGATGTACGATTTCCGCAGGCGATGCGCGCCCAGGCTGTCCTCGCCGGAAAGCTCTCCTCGTTCAGTCCACCGGTTTTCCGTCGAGTTTGCCGCGGATGCGCTGTACGGCGTAGACGATGAGCGCAACGAGCCCGAGCGTGGCCGCGGCGTGCAGGGCGGTCGTGTCTTGTCTCATGAGCAGGCCTGCGCAGGACAAGAATCCGAGTACGGGAATGGCCAGCGGCACGGGAAAGGCGGCGGGCGCAGCAGTCGGGTTGCGTTTGACGCGAATCAACGCGAGGTGCAACAGAAGGAACACCACGAGCAGGAATGTCGAGGTGCCGGATGCAAGGGTCTTGATGTCGCGGAAACACAGCAGCAAGACGATGGCGACCGTGACCGCGACCCCCACGCCGACGATGGGCGTGCGCCATGTGGGATGTACGTGCGAAAAGAGCGGTGGCAAAACCCCCGATCCTTTTCGTGACATACCATAGAGGAGACGCGACGTCATCAGGAGATTGAGGAGCGCGGTGTTGAACGCGGCAAACACTGGAACCACGGTGTAAATCCACAGCGGGAATCCAGGGGCGGCTTTGCGCACGACGTCGAGCAGGGGTGACTGGGATTCGGCGAGGGCTGCCGGTGCCATCACGGACACGGCCACCAGCGCGACGAGACAGTAGATCAGAATCGTGCCGGCGACGGAAAGACCGATGGCGAGGGGGACGTTGCGCTCGGGATGGATGACTTCCTCGCTGAGGTTGGCGAGATCCTCGAATCCGATGAAGGCGTAGAACGCCAAGGATGCCCCCGACACAGCGAGCAGCGCGGCGGGCGTGCCCTGGTGTGGCGCTGCGGCCGCGGCGAAATCGAGGTAGCTCACGGAGCCGAGGAACCGCGCGCCGAGGAAGATGACGAAGAGAAGCCCAGAGAATTCGATGATGGTGCAGACGGTATTGGCGGCGGATGACAGCACGATTCCGCGCATGGCGATGGCGCCGAGCAGGAGCACGAACGCGAGCGGCACCAGCTGATCTCGCGCCACGGCCGGCGCGCCGGGGAGCAGGGCCAGCGCATAGTTGCCGATGATACGGGCGCCAGTCGCCATCGAAAAGACCCCGGATAGCCCCACGAAGAAGGTCACGAGAAATGTCACGAACGTATTGCGGTGAATCACGTGACAGAAATGGGCGGCGCCGCCGGCCTTGGGATAACGCGAGGTGAGCTCGGCGTAGGTGAGACCGGTGAGGCCCGCGGTGATTCCAGCAATGACGCACGACACCCAGGCGGCGGTGCCGGTCATACCGGCGATGCGGCCGACGAGCCCGTAAACGCCGGTGCCCAGGATATCACCGATACCGAAGATGGTGATGGAGGCGAGCCCGAGCGCGCGCCTGAGCCCCTGCGGTTCTTGGTCGGGTGACGTGGTCAGAGCTGCTCCTTCGGGTGTCCGGGCCGGTGAGCGTCACGCGGGTTTTCCCCTCCGTACGCCCACGCAGTGGCACGAGGAGAACGCGGCTCGTCCAGACGCAGGGATAGCATGTCGCACGAGCCTCGGTGCGCATCTCCACACCGCGCCCATGCGTCCCGGGCGCAGCCTTCCTCCAGATACGCGAGGAGCCCGCTCCGGGTGTTCTGCCGGCTCGGCGCCAAGGAAGCCTGCGCCCGCCTGGACAACCTGTGCAGCCTCTTCGATCGCCAGCCCGACGAATGGATGGGTTGGGCGAGCCCGGCGTCTGGTCCGGTTCGTGCCCGGTTCGTGCTGCGTGAGGAGAAGGATGCAGAAGCGATTCGCCTGGACGCTCGCGTTCCTCGCCGCGACCGTGTGGGCCGCTGCGGCGTGCGACAAGAGGGCTCCGCCCTCGCTCCCCGCCCACCCGATCACGAGCGTGAGCGACCTCATGCCCGGGGCGAGGGTTGGCGTGCAGCGGGGCACGACCGGCGCGTTCTACGCGGAGGACACGCTTGCGCCGAGGGGCGTCCAGATCGTGACCTTCATCAAGGCCCCGGACATGTACAACGCGCTCGAGGCGGGGCAGATCCAGGCCATCATCAACGACCTTCCGATCTCCGAGGACGTGGTCGAGAGGAAGCCCGTTCTGAAGATCGTCCAGCGGATCGACAATGGCGAAAAATACGCATTCGCTGTCCACAAGGAAAACCTCGCGCTCCTCCAGGGCATCGACCAGGCGCTCGAGAACCTGTTCGCCGACGGCACCTACAAGGCGATCTTCACCAAGTATTTCCCCAGGCAGCAGCTCCCGTCTCATGTGGAGGAGGCGACGGCCGTGCCCTTCTCTGGCTGCCCCTCGCTGTCGACGGTCCAGCCGAGGACGCTGACGGTCGGATCGGACATCCCCTATCCGCCCTTCGAGTTTTTCACCGAGAGCGGCGAACCGACGGGATTCGATGTCGAGCTCATCGAAGCCATCGCCAAGGAGCTATGCCTTACCCCGAAGTGGGTCAACTCGAACTTCGACACCATTTTCACGAGCCTCTCGGCGGGCAGGTTTGACGTGGTCGCCGCGGCCGTGACCGCGTACGCCCCGGAGGGCTCTCCCTCGTACGGCACGGTGAAGGCCCGGCAGAAAATCGTGTCGTTCACGAAGCCTTATTATTCAGCCCTGCAGTCGCTCACGGTGAAGGCGAGCGGTTGAGCGCGTATGAACCGGATACCAGCGCCGCGTCCAATTCGAGGGATCGCCGCGCTCCGCGAGGGGAGCCGGCCCCTCGGGGTGGTGAGCGCCCTCGTCGGGGGGCTTGCCCTCGCGATCGTGCTTGGGGGCACGGCATCCGTGCTGACCGAATACGGGATCCAGCGCGAGGACCGGATCGCGGCGGCGCTGCAATCGAGCGAGCTTTTCACGATCCTCGTGTCCGGGAGCCTGCTCGGCGCGGGCGCCATGGCGCTCGGCTTCGGGGCCTACCGGCGCATGCCGACCCGGGTGTCACGGGAAGAGGCGATCGCCGGGGCGGTGCTGGGCCTTCAGGCCTCGATCTCCGGCCTTGCCCTGCTCTGGTTCATCCAGGGCGACATGGAGAGGTTCGCCCGTAACTTCCTGAGCTTCGAGCAGATCGTACCGCAATACGAGGCCTTCCTGAACGGAGCCAGAAATACGCTCATCCTGGCCGGCACGGGCGAGCTCTTCGGGGTGCTCCTCGGCCTCGTCCTCTCGGTGTTCACGATTTCCAAACGGGCGGTCGTACGGGCTCCGGTGCGCGTGTACATCAACCTCTTTCGAGGGACGCCGCTCCTGCTCCAGCTATCTCTGATCTATTTCGGCCTGGCCCTCGGGCTCGGCGTGAACATGTCCGCCTACACCGCCGCCATCCTGGCCTTCTCCCTCAACACCGGCGCCTACTCCGCGGAGGTGTTCCGGGCTGGTATCCAGTCGATCGAGCGCGGCCAGATGGAAGCAGCCCGGGGGCTCGGGCTCGGCTACATGCAATCGATGCGGTACGTCATCGTGCCCCAGGCCGTGCGGCGGGTCATCCCGCCCCTCATGAACGAGTTCGTCATCTTGATCAAAGATACCTCGCTCATCGCCTTTCTCGGGCTGACGTACGCGCAGCGCGACCTTTTCTCCGTCGGCTCGCAGGGCTACTCGCAGTTCTTCAACGCGACATTTTATGTCGCCTCCGGGCTCGGCTATCTCGTCGTCACGCTGCCCCTGATCAGGCTGGTGACCTGGGTCGAGACGCGGCTGCGGAGCGGTCTTGTGGGGGCCGTGGCATGAGCCGCGAGGCCAATGCGCTCGTGTGGCCGGCGGGGCCGGTCCCGGCGGACACGCCGCTCATCCGGCTGGAGGCCATTCACAAGTGGTGTGGCAGTCTGCATGTGCTCAAGGGAATCGACCTCGACCTTGCGTCCGGCCACGTCTTGGTGGTGATTGGCACCTCTGGCTCGGGCAAATCCACGCTCCTGCGCTGCATCGACATGCTCGAAGAGCCGACGTCCGGGCATGTCTGGTTCAAGGGCCGTGACATCACGGACGTTCGGGTGAACCTGAACGAGGTGCGAACGCACATGGGAATCGTGTTCCAGGCGTTCAACCTCTTTCCTCACAAGACGGCGCTGGGGAACATCACCCTTGCCCTGGAAAAGGTGCTGCACATGCCCAGGGATCAGGCCAGGGAGCGGGCCATGGCGGAGCTCGAGCACGTGGGGCTGGGCCAGAAGGCCCTGAGCCATCCAGGGCAGCTCTCCGGGGGCGAGCAGCAGCGGGTGGCGATCGCACGAGCCCTGGCCATGCGCCCGGACCTGATTCTGTTCGACGAGGTCACCTCGGCGCTCGATCCGAAGCTGGTGGCCGAGGTGCTCGCCGTGATGCAGCGGCTCGCATCGGAGGGGACGACCATGGTCGTGGTGACCCACGAGATGGGGTTCGCGCGGGAGGTCGGGACCCGCCTCGTGTTCATGGACGAGGGCGTCATCGTGGAGCAGGGGGAGCCGAAAGCCGTCTTCGAAAATCCCCAGGACGAGCGGACGCGGCGGTTTCTCTCTTCGGTGCTCTGACGGCGCGACGGCTGTCGATCGGCGGAAGGCAACCCCATTCGAGCTCCGTGACTCCCGAAACACGCCGCCTCACGACCCAAGTCGATGTCTTCTCCGGCGTCCTCAGCCATGTGACGCAGCCAATCCCTGCGGCGGACGAGCTCCTCGTGATCCCCGTTCACTACTGGTACGCGGCAGCCTTCACGCGGAAACGTGGACTTCGCCTCTGGAAGGCGCCGTGGGGACGGCTCTCGGGGCTCATCTGGGGCGGTGCGGGCGCACGCCTCGTGGCGAATCTCCTCCTTGGCTTCGTCCCGGGTGTCGGCATTTTCTCCAATGCGATCACCGCCGTGGCCATGACCGAAGCACTGGGCCGTTACCTCGACAGGAAGCTCGACGCCGCGGAGGCCAAGGTCCAGCGCCGAGTGTCATGACGAGGCTCGAGGCTCAAGGCCGCCGCGCCGCCTCGAGCAGCAGGCGCCGCTCGGCCGCGGCAATCGCCCGCCGTGCAGCCGGCTCTGCGTCGGGGTTGACCGAGATCGATGTGATGCCGAGCCGCACCAGGTGCTCGGCGAACTCGGGCCGATTCGACGGAGCCTGGCCGCATAACGAGGAGGTGATTCCGGCCTTCCGGCACGCGCGGACGATCCGCTTGATCGCGTCGAGCACGGCTGCGTCCGATTCGTCGAAGAGCTCGGCGCACAACCCCGAGTCGCGATCCACGCCCAGCATGAGCTGGGTCAGGTCGTTCGAACCGATGGAGACACCGTCGATGCCCATGCGCGCATACGTAGGGATCCAGTACGCCACCGAGGGGACCTCGGCCATGACCCATCGCCAAAGACCTCGCTGGCGGCCGAGCGCGCTTCGCTCGACCATCTCGAGGCACGCTTCGAGCTCCCAGCGCGTCCGCACGAACGGGATCATCAGGTGCAAGTTCGGCGTCTCCTCACGGACCCGGGCGAGCACGTCGAGTTCGAGGGCGAACAGCTCGGGTTCTCGCACATAGCGATAGCAGCCGCGATATCCGATCATCGGATTCTCCTCGATGGGCTCGAACCGCTCGCCCCCTTTCAGCCCGCGGAACTCGTTGGTCCGGAAATCGTAGGTCCGATAGATGACCGGTCGGGGGTGAAAGGCGCGGGTGATGCGGAGCAGGGACGTTGACATGCGCTGGATGAAGTCGTCGCGGCCGCCGGACGCGAGCAGCTCCTTCGGGTGCACCCCGGCGAGCGCGTCGAGCAGCATGAACTCGGCTCGGAGGAGCCCCACACCGTCCACCGGCAGCGCGGCGACCTCTTCGGCGCGGTCTGCAATCGCCAGGTTGACGTAAAGGCGCGTGCCGAGAACGGCAGGCGAAGGCGCGCCCGATTGCCCAGGCCCTGGGGAGGCCGTCCTGGGCTTTTCGACCGCGGGGGCGGCGCCCGCGAGCACCTGACCGCGCGCCCCGTCGATGGTGACGAGCTCGCCATCCCGGAGCAGGCGGGTCGCCGAGCGCGCGCCGACCACGCACGGGATACGCAGCTCGCGGCTGACGATCGCGGCATGGCAGGTCATTCCGCCGCTGTCGGTCACGAGCGCCGCCGCGCGTCGGATCGTAGGTACCCAGTCCGGCGACGTCATCGGCGCCACGAGCACCTCGCCCGCCTCGAGCCTTTGCCCCTCGCCCGGCGAGCGCAGGACGCGCACCCGACCCGACGCAATGCCCGGCGAGGCGCCGAGGCCGGAGACGAGCACCGCTCCTCGCTCCGGTGGTGCACCGAGCGTCGTGATGGGCCGGCTCTGGACCAGATAGAAGGCGCCGCCTTCCTCGGCCCATTCGATGTCCTGCGGAGCGCCGTAATGTTCCTCGACCTGTAATGCCAGGCGCACCAGCGCGAGGATTTCCTCGTCGCGGAGCACTCTGCGCCCCCCCTCCTCCTCCGACAGCTCCACGCGTCGTTCTGCGCCGTCGGGGCCACGGATGACCTTGAACGCCTTGTGTCCTACGCGCGCCTCGAGCAGCCGGGGGCCACGCTTCGATACGGTGTACGTATCCGGCTCGACCTGACCACCGACCACGACTTCTCCGAGCCCAAATGCCGCCTCGATGACGATGCGTGAGGTATCCGCCGTCGCCGGGTCCGCGGTGAAGATCACGCCCGAGCGATCGGAGCTCACCATTCGCTGCACCACGACCGCCAAGGCGGGCTCGTCTCGAAGGCCCTCGCTCTTCCGATATGCGACCACGCGCTCGCCGTACGCGGACGCCCAGCAGTCGCGCACGCGCTCGAGCAGCGCCTGCTGCCCAACGACGTGCGTGTACGTCTCGTGCATCCCGGCAAACGAGGTCGTGGCCGTGTCCTCCGCGGTGGCGGACGAGCGCACCGCAACAGCGGGGGAGGGGCCGAACTTTTGGTAGGCATCGACAATCTCCGCCTCGATCTCGGCCGGTATCGCTGCTGCGCGGACGAGGCGCCTCATCTCGGTGCTCGTCGCGCGCATAGCGGCTGCGTCGTCCGGATCGAGCCCCGCCAAACGCTCGGCAAGCTGCTGCCGTATCCCCGCGGCCTCCATCGAGCAGAGGAACGCATCCGCAGGAATGACGAAGCCGGGGGGCACGGGCAGCCCCGCGCGCGTGAGCTCGCCCAGATTGGCCCCTTTTCCACCGGCCGACGCGATGTCCGCGCGCGACAGCTTTTCGAACCAGATCACGTGCCCGACCATGGTCACCTCCCCCCCGGGGCCCGCGGCGCTTGCCAGCGTGCCGGCAAGATTCACGCCTCGCCTGTCCAGCAACGCGAGGCATCCCCCTTGCCGCTGTCGGTTTTGCGTCTTTTGAAACGGCTACCGTATGCCAATGCCCCATGCCGCCCCCGCACCACTTGCGCCTGACCGCGCGATACCTGCATCTGCTGCACGCTTGCCCGTCGTCCTCGCAGCAGCCGATCTGGACGCTCTCGTCCGGGCGCTCGCCGGGCGCGGCTACCGCGTCCTCGGGCCCGTGGCGCGTGACGGCGCAATCGTGATCGACGATGTGCGGCGCGCCACGGACCTGCCGATTGGCCTCGAAGACGTCCAGGGGCCTGGCCGCTATCGCCTCGAGCGCCGCGATCATGACGCCTTTTTTGCGTTCACCCTCGGTCCGCATTCCTGGAAGGAAACCTTCCATGTACCGGTCGAGCGCTTGTTCCAGATTCGGCGGAACAAGGAGGGGTTCTCCGTCATCCCGGACGCGACGCCGCGCCAGCGCGTCGCCCTGCTCGGCGCCCGCGCCTGCGAGATCCACGCGATCGAAATCCAGGACCGGATCCTCATCCACGGCGAGCACCCCGATCCTCGTTATGCCGCACGCAGAAGCGACGTTTTCGTGGTCGCGGTGAATTGCATGCGCGCGGGAAACACATGCTTCTGCGCATCCATGGGGACCGGCCCGCGCGCCGAGCGGGGGTTCGATCTCGCTCTCACCGAGCTCATGGAGCCAGGCGACCACCGCTTTCTCGTCGAAATAGGCAGCGACGAGGGCGCCGCCGTCGCCGCGGAGTTGCCCGTTCGTCCGGCCGATCCAGAGGAGAAGGGTGCGGCGGTTTTGGTCTCCGAGCGCACCGCCGCGACCATGGGTCGCCGTCTCGACACGAGCGGGCTCAAGGAGCGTCTTCAAAAAAACCTGGAGCATCCGCGCTGGGACGATGTCGCGACGCGCTGCCTGGCCTGCGGCAATTGCACGATGGTCTGCCCCACCTGCTTCTGTACCGAATTCGAGGACACGACCGATCTCGCAGGCGAGACCGCCGAGCGCACGAAGCGCTGGGAGTCGTGCTTCGCGCTCGCTTTCTCCCATGTTCACGGCGGATCCGTGCGCAGCTCGATCAAGGCTCGCTATCGTCAATGGCTCACCCACAAGCTCGCCGGCTGGCACGACCAGTTCGGATCTTCCGGCTGCGTAGGCTGCGGACGCTGTATCACCTGGTGCCCCGTGGGGATCGACATCACAGAAGAGGCTGCCGCCGTCGGGCTGCCGGAAAAGGACGGCTGAACGAGGAGCATGGAGAAGGAATCCCTCGCCCGATCGCTCGCGCAGCATCCCCTCGTCGTCGGCATGTCCGATGCGCACGTCGACTTCCTGAGCGGCTGCGTCAGGAACGTCCGTCTCGACGAGGGCCAGTTCCTCTTCCGCGAGGGCGAGCGCGCCGATGAGCTTTATCTCATTCGCTCCGGAAAAATCGCCCTCGAGATCCACGACGGCGCCCGTGGAACCATCGTGGCCGAGACCGTCGGCGGGGGCGACGCGCTCGGCTGGTCGACGCTCTTTCCACCCTATCGGTGGGGGCTCGATGCGCGCGGAATCCATCTTGCACACCTCTTCGCAATCGATGGCGCCTGCTTGCGCGCCAAGCTCGAAGCCGACCACGACTTCGGGTACGCCTTCACCCGACGGCTTTTGAACGAGGTCCACAGCCGCCTGCAGCGGGCGCGGCTGCAGGCGCTCGACGTCTATCGGGCCCGGCCATGAGCGTCTCCCCCGACCCCGACCCCATGCTCCCCGAGCCGCTCCGCATCGCGCGAGCGAAGCGGGAGACGCACGGTGTTTTCACGTTCGAGCTCGACGTCTCTGCCCGCGGCGGTTTTCCGTTCCTGCCGGGGCAATTCAACATGCTGTACCCGTTCGGCGCCGGTGAATCGGCCATTTCGATCTGCGGCGATCCCCACCGGCCGGATCGGCTCGAACACACGATCCGCGCCGTGGGCGCGGTGACGCGCGCCCTCGAGCGCCTCGGTCGTGGTGACGTCGTGGGCGTGCGCGGGCCGTTCGGTAGCGCCTGGCCGGTCCGTGAGGCCGAGGGGAGAGATCTCATGGTGATCGCCGGTGGCATCGGCCTCGCCCCGCTGCGCCCCGTCGTCTACCACGCGCTCCGCCGTCGCGAAGCGTTCGGCAAGGTCGCTTTGCTCTATGGCACCCGCACCCCCGACGACATCCTCTACCGCAAGGAGATCGAGCGCTGGCGCGGCAGGCTCGACGTCGAGGTCGAGGTCACGGTCGACACGGCCGGGAGCGATTGGCGAGGAAATACGGGTGTCGTCACCAAGCTCATCAGCCGGGCCGCATTCGATCCAGGAAGAGCGTTCGCCATGATTTGCGGCCCTGAGATCATGATGCGCTTCTGCGCCCGCGAGCTCGAGCGACTCGGCGTTTCGTTGGACCGGATATGGATCACCATGGAGCGCAACATGCGCTGCGGCATCGGCCTTTGCGGTCATTGCCAGTTCGGCCCGTCCTTCGTGTGCAAAGACGGCCCCGTGTACCGCTACGACCGGGTGCAGGACCTGCTCCTGGTGAGGGAGGTGTAGCGTGCCTACACGGAAGAAGAAACCCAAGCTTGCCGTCTTCAAGTTCGCCTCCTGCGATGGCTGCCAGCTCAGCCTCCTCGATTGCGAGGACGAGCTGCTCGTCCTGGCCGACGCCGTTCGGATCGCGAGCTTCGCCGAGGCGTCGAGCAGGGTCCTTCGGGGCCCGTACGACATCAGCCTGGTCGAGGGCTCGATCACCACACCGCACGACGCCGAGCGGATTCGCGAGGTCCGCGCCCAGTCGCGCGTCCTCGTCACCATCGGCGCGTGCGCCACGGCGGGCGGCGTCCAGGCGCTCCGCAACTTCCGTGACGTGAAGGAATTCGCGCGCATCGTCTATGCGCGACCGGAGTACATCGACACGCTCGCGACCTCGACGCCCATCGCAAACCACGTGAAGGTCGATTACGAGCTCCGCGGTTGCCCCATCGACAAGCGCCAGCTCCTCGCGGTGCTCTCGGCGCTGCTCTCCGACCGAAAGCCGTCGATCGCGAGCCACTCGGTGTGCGTGCAATGCAAGCTGCGCGGGAACGTCTGTGTCATGGTCGCGCACGGGACGCCCTGCCTCGGCCCGGTCACGCACGCGGGCTGTGGCGCCCTCTGCCCGACGTACCATCGCGGTTGTTATGGCTGCTTCGGCCCGGCCGAGACGACCAATACGGGCGGGCTCGAATGGGCGCTCGTCGCCGCAGGCGCGAGCCACGAGGACATCGCGCGCACCTACGCCACGTTCAACGCGGCCGCGCCGCCGTTCCGGAGGGCGCAGGAAGAGCAGCTCGTGCAGATCCGGCCGAAGGAGGGGCGCCGTGGCTAGGACGATCAAGGTCAATTACCTCGCGCGCGTCGAGGGCGAGGGGGCGCTCACCATCCGGTTCAAGGGAGACAAACCCTCGGCGGTCGAGCTGCGTATCTTCGAGCCGCCTCGCTTCTTCGAGGCGTTCCTGCGCGGCAGGGCGTACCTGGAAGTGCCGGATATCGTCGCGCGCATCTGCGGCATCTGTCCCGTCGCTTACCAGATGAGCGCCTGCCACGCGATCGAGGACGCGCTCGGCATACGGACGGACGGCACGCTCCGCGCGCTTCGGCGTCTGCTTTACTGCGGTGAGTGGATCGAGAGCCACGGGCTGCACGTGTTCATGCTGCACGCGCCCGATTTCCTGGGCTACGAGGACGCGATCGCGATGGCGAAGGACCACCGCGAATGGGTCACGCGCGGCCTCGGCATCAAGAAGGCTGGGAATGCGATCGTGGCCGCCCTCGGCGGACGGGAGATCCATCCGATCAACGTCAAGGTCGGCGGGTTCTACCGCGTGCCGACACGGACTGAGCTATCGGTGCTCTTGCCCGCGCTGGAAACTGCGCTCGGTGATGCGGAGATGTGCCTCGACTGGGCGGCGCAGTTCGAGTTCCCGGCGTTCGAGCGTGATTACGAGTACGTCGCGCTGCGCCATGCGGACGAGTACCCATTCTGCGAGGGTCGTATCGTCTCGAACAAGGGCCTCGACATCGACCTGCACGCGTACGAGGAGCACTTCGCCGAGCTGCAAGTGCCTCACTCGACCGCGCTGCACTCGGTCGTTCGCGGCCGAAGCGACTATCAGTGCGGGCCCCTCGCTCGGTTCAACCTGAACTTCGATCGGCTCGGCGAACGGGCCCGTGACGCCGCAGAGCGCGTGGAGTTCGTCCCGCCCTGCCGTAACGTATACAAGAGCCTGCTCGCGCGCATGGTCGAAATCATCCAAGCGTTCGACGAGGCGATCCGAATCATCCACGGGTACGCGCCGCCCGACGCGCCTGCGATCGCGGTGACCCCGCGCATGGCCACAGGGCATGGCTGCACGGAGGCGCCGCGCGGCATGCTCTGGCACAAATACACGCTGGACGAGACTGGGCTCGTCGAGGACGCCCGCATCGTCCCGCCCACCTCCCAGAACCAGAAATGCATCGAGCAGGATCTCTGGCAGCTCGCCCCGACGCTCGCCGCGATGCCCCACGCGGCGGCCACGCGGCGTGCCGAGCAGGCCGTGCGCAACTTCGATCCCTGCATCTCCTGCTCGACCCACTTTTTGCGCCTCGCAATCGAGCGGGAGGATTGACGTGGTTGTTCGCGTGATTGCCATAGGCCAGCGTGCGGCGGGCGATGACGGTGTGGGGCCGGCCGTGCTCGACGCATTGCGGGCGCAGGGCGCAGGCGAGGGGGTCGACCTCTGCGAGGTGGACGAGCCTTCCGCGCTCCTGCCCCTTCTGGAGGGCGCGCACCGCGTGATCCTCGTGGACGCGGCCCTCGGTGGTGGCGGCGGCGCTGGCACGGTGCACGTGCTCGCGGAGGAGACGCTCGACGCGCGCGATATCGCACCCATTTCGACACACGGGCTGACCGTGGGGCAGGTCCTCGGGCTCGCCCGCGCGCTCGCTCCAGACAAGGTCTGTCGCGACATCTCGATCGTCGCGATCTCCGTCGAGCGTCCGGCTTGCCTTGCGTATGGCCTGTCGCCCGAGGCGCTCGCCGCCGTCCCGCGCGCGACCGAGGCCGTGCGAAACCTCGTCGCGGGAGCGAGCTGAAGAGGAGCCGACGTTTATGCACGAGTCCTCGCTGGGCAAAGAGGTTCTTCGTTTGGCGCTCGCGCGAGCGAACGACGAGGGTGCGGCACACGTACGTGCGGTGCGAGGCTGGGTTGCCGAAACGGAGCAGCTCGACCCGCAGGCGATTGCGTTTCATTTCGCCGCGTACGCCTGCGGAACCAAGGCCGAGGGGGCGCGGCTCGATCTCGTGCTCCTCCGGGTCGAGGCCGAGTGCCACGCCTGCCGGAAGACCTACCGGCCCGAGCAGCACCTGCTCCTTTGCCCTCGATGTGGCTCCACCGAGGCCACGCTCCTCGGGCCAACAGGTCTCGGTATCGATTGCATGGTGGTTGATTAGGAGGACGCTATGGCGCGCGTGTCCTTGCACGTGGAGGGGATCGTTCAGGGCGTGGGCTTCCGGCCGTTCGTCTATTGTAAGGCCATGGCGCTCGGTTTGTCGGGCTGGGTCAAGAATGAATGTAGCGCCGTGGAAATCGAGGCCGAGGGGTTTCCCGAGGAGATCGAGGCGTTCGTCCGCGCGCTCGAGTTCGACTTGCCCAAGCCGGGCGCCGTCACGCGAATCGAACGCCGCGAGCTCCCCGCGCGCACAGGCGCGGCGCCACCTTCCGGGTTCTCGATCCTGCCGAGCGAGGAGGGCGCGCGGCCCGCGCCGCTGGTGCCCGCGGATCTCGCGACCTGCGCCGATTGCATGGCCGAAACCCTCGCCCCGGAGGGCCGGCGCCGCGGCTATCCCTTCACCACATGCGCCCGCTGCGGACCGCGCTACACGATCATCGAATCGCTGCCGTACGATCGCCACCGCACTTCCATGCGGACCTTCGCGCTTTGCGACGACTGCCGGCACGAATACGAGGACCCGAGCAACCGTCGCTTCCACGCCGAGACGATCGCCTGCCCGCGCTGTGGTCCCCGCCTTTCCCTGCTGTCGCCTGCGGGTAAGGAGATCGCCGAGGCGGAGCTTGCGCTCCGAGCCGCCGCGTCGGCGCTGCGCGCAGGTCGCGTCGTCGCGCTGCGGGGCGTGGGGGGATTCCAGCTCCTGGTGGACGCGACCGACAGTGATGCGGTGAGGGTGCTCCGCCGCCGGAAGCGGCGCGATGAGAAGCCCTTCGCGGTGCTCTTCGAGGACGCGCACGCTGCAGCCGCAGCGGCCGTGCTCTCTGCCGAGGAGATGCGCGCGCTCGTGGGCCCGGAGGCGCCCATCGTGCTCGCGCGCCGCCGAGTGCCCTCCATCGTCGCCCCCGAGGTGGCGCCGCGGAGTCCGCTCGTGGGCGCGATGCTGCCGGCCTCACCGCTGCACCGATTGATGGCCGAGGCCGCCGGCCGCCCGCTCGTTTGCACGAGCGGCAATCTCTCGGGGGAGCCGCTCGCCGTGGACGTGCCGGAGGCCCTCACACGTCTCGCGGGCATCGCCGATCTGTTTCTCGTTCATGACCGCCCCATTGTGCGGGCCATCGACGACTCCGTGGTGCGTGCGGGCCCGGACGGCATTTCCGTGATCAGGCGCGCCCGAGGGTTTGCGCCCAGCTCCATTGGACGATGGGCCGCCGATGCACCCGTTCTCGGCGTCGGCGCGCACCTGAAGAGCACGATCACCTTCGCCGCGGGCGGCGAGCTTTTGACGAGCCAGCATCTCGGCGATCTGGATGGGCCCGCCGCCGTGGATCTGCTCGAGCGCACGATAAGGGACATGACTCGCTTCTTCGACCTGCGCCCCTCCGTCATTGCATGCGACCTGCACCCGGACTACGCGTCGAGCCTCCTCGCCGAGCGACTTGCACGCGAATGGGGCGCAGAGCTCGTGCGCGTGCAGCACCACCACGCCCACGTAGTGTCCGTGGTGGCCGAGCACGGCCTGGATGAAGGCGAGGTGCTCGGCCTCGCGTGGGATGGTGTGGGGCTCGGGGCAGACGGCAGCGCGTGGGGCGGCGAGGCGCTTGTCGCGGGCGTTTCCGGCTTCCGCCGCGTCGCGCACCTTTTGCCATTCCACCTACCGGGCGGCGATCGCGCTGCCCGCGAGCCACGTCGGAGCGCGCTCGGCCTGCTTTACGCGACGCTCGGCCCGGATACCCTCGCGGCGGCGCGCGGGCTATGGGACGAGCCTGCCGTGTCCTGTCTGCTCGCAGCGATGGCCCGCGGGTTTGCGGCACCGCTCTCGACCAGCGTGGGGCGGCTCTTCGACGCGGTTGCGGCGCTTCTCGGCCTGGGGAACACATGCTCGTTCGAGGGGCAGGCGGCCATGGAGCTCGAATGGTGCGCCGCGACGCACCCCGATCCGCACCCGGAGCCTTACCCACTGCCACTTTCGGATGGGGCCCCCTCGGTTGCCGACACGGGGCCACTCGTGCGGGCCGTATTGACGGATCGGGCCGCCGGTCGGCCGCTCGCCGAGATTGCGGCTCGATTCCACGCGGGCCTGGTCGATCTCGGCGCTCGTGTTGCGGAGCGAGTGAATCTGCCTCGCGTGGTGCTCGCGGGCGGCTGCTTCCAGAATGATCTGCTCACTCGTGCGCTTACCTCGCGGCTGCGCGCGGACGGGTTCGACGTGCGCCTGCCGGCACGCGTCCCGACGAACGACGGCGGGATCTCCGTAGGCCAGGCGGCGATTGCCGCGAGGAGCCACGAATGTAGAAATGGAGGACGGTGATGTGTTTGGGGGTGCCGGGGAGAATCCTGGATGTGCGGGAGGGCGATCTCCGGTATGGGCACGTCGCATTCGGCGGCGTCGTGCGGGATGTATGCCTAGAATACGTACCCGAGGCGGGCGAGGGAGACTGGGTGATCGTGCACGTGGGATTTGCGATCTCCCGCATCGATGAGGCCGAGGCGGCTCGCGTCTTCTCCTATCTGGAGGAGATCGGGGACCTCGGCGAGCTCGGGCGCAGGCCGGATGGGAGGACCGCATGAGGTACGTGGATGAGTACCGCGACGCCGATGTCTGCCGCCGCTACGCAGCCGCCATCACCGCGAGGGCCACGCGCGCGTGGCGGATCATGGAGGTCTGCGGCGGCCAGACGCACTCCATCGTACGCTTCGGCATCGACGCGCTGCTCCCGCCGGGGCTCGAGCTCTTGCACGGTCCCGGCTGTCCCGTATGCGTGACGCCGCTGGAGATGATCGACCGCGCCCTCGCCATTGCGGCCAAGCCCGGAGTGATCTTCTGTTCGTTCGGCGACATGCTGCGCGTGCCGGGGACGCGCTCGGACCTCTTCTGTGCGAAGAGCGAGGGAGCCGACGTGCGCATCGTCTATTCGCCGCTCGATGCGCTGGAGATTGCCCGCCAGAACCAGGGCAGGGAGGTCGTGTTTTTCGGGGTAGGCTTCGAAACCACGGCTCCAGCGAATGCCATGGCCGTACGCGAGGCGCGGCGGCGCGGCATATGCAACTTCTCGATGCTCGTCTCCCACGTGCTCGTGCCCCCGGCGCTCTCCGCGATCCTCTCCTCGCCGCGTTGTCGGGTCGACGCCTTCCTCGCAGCGGGCCACGTGTGCACGGTGATGGGCATGGACGAGTACCGGCCCATCGCTGCACGCCATCGCACGCCCATCGTGGTCACGGGCTTCGAGCCGGCGGACCTTCTGCAGGGCATCCACATGTGCGTCGTGCAGCTCGAGGAGGGGCGGGCGGAGGTCGAGAACCAGTATGCGCGATCGGCGCGCCCCGAGGGCAACCGCGAGGCCATGCGCGTCGTCGCGGAGGTGTTCAGGGTCGTGCCGCGGAAATGGCGTGGAATCGGCGATATCCCGGAGAGTGGGCTCGGGCTCCGCCCCGAGTACGCGCAGCATGACGCGGAGGCGCTTTTCAACGTGGGAACGATCTCGACCGAGGAGCCGTCGGTGTGCATCAGCGGCCTGGTGCTGCAAGGGATCGAGAAACCCTCGGCCTGCCCGGCATTCGGCACACGCTGCACGCCTGAGACGCCGCTCGGAGCGACGATGGTGTCCTCCGAGGGCGCCTGCGCGGCCTATTATCGTTACCGGAGGACTGGGTCGTGACCACGCGCGATTTCGAGCTCGCATGCCCGGCGCCGCTCCGGCACCGGACGGTGCAGCTCGCGCACGGCGGCGGCGGGCGTCTTTCACGCGAGCTCGTCGAGCAGATTTTCATGCCCGCGTTCGGGGGCGCCGCGCTCTCTGCGCGGCACGACAGCGCGGTCGTGGAGGCTCCCAAGGGCCGCATCGCGATGACCACCGATGGCTACGTGGTGCGGCCGCTGTTCTTCCCGGGCGGAGACATCGGCAAGCTCGCCGTTTGCGGCACGATCAACGATCTCGCCATGACCGGTGCTGCGCCCCGCTGGCTCGCCGTCGCCTTCGTGCTGGAGGAGGGCCTTCCCATGGCCGACCTCATCCGTGTGGTCGCCTCGATGCGCGACGCCGCCCGCGCGTCGGGGATGGAGATCGTCACGGGTGACACGAAAGTCGTGGATCGCGGCAAGGGAGACGGGATATTTGTCACGACGACGGGTGTGGGTGTCGTGCCGGAGGGGATCACGATCGAGCCTCGCGCGGTTCGGCCGGGCGACGAGGTTCTCGTGAGCGGCGACCTCGGGCGCCATGGAATCGCGGTGCTCTCGATGCGCGAGGGGCTCACGATCACGGGTGCGCTCGAGAGCGATTGCGCGCCGCTTGACGGGCTCGTCGCCGCGCTGCTCTCGGCGGGGGTCGTGCCGCATTGCCTTCGCGATCCGACGCGCGGCGGGCTCGCGTCGGCGCTCAATGAGATTGCCCTGGACGCGGGCGTCGACATCGAAATCGACGAGCACGCGGTTCCCGTGAACGAGACGGTGGCGGGCGCGTGCGAGCTCTTCGGACTTGATCCGCTCTACGTCGCGTGCGAGGGCCGGCTCGTCGCGTTCGTGCCGGAGGAGCACGCGGTGGCGGCTATCGACGTCATGCGCGCCCATCCGGCGGCCCCAGAGCCAGTGCGGATCGGGAGAGTCCTTGACAACGCGGCGCCTGGTCGGGCCGGCCGGGTCACGCTCCGAAGCCGTCTCGGCACGAACCGGTTGCTCGACATCCCTGCGGGCGAGCAGCTCCCGAGGATTTGCTGAGCCTGACGGAGGTTTCCCGTGGATCCTACATCCTGGCAACAGCGCTTCTCCCACAAGATCACGACTCCCGAAGGCGCAGCGCGCGCCATCCCGCGCGGTCGCCGCATCCTCATCGGCTCGGGTGCGGCCGAACCTGCGCGGCTCGTCGAGGCCATGGTCGAGCATGGCCATCACCTCGAAGGCAATGATATCGTCCACCTGCTCACCCTGGGCCCCGCCCCCTACGTCAAAGCTGGGCTCGAATGCCGTTTCCGTCACACGGCGTTCTTCATCGGGCCGAACGTGCGCGACGCGGTGGCCGAGGGGCGTGCCGACTTCATGCCGGTCTTCCTCTCGGATATCCCCGAGCTCATCCGCTCGCGACGCGTACGCATCGACGTCGCGCTCATCCAGGTGTCGCCGCCCGACGCGCACGGCTACGTGAGCCTCGGCGTTTCCGTGGACATCGTGCGGGCTGCAATCGACGCCGCCGATCTCATTCTAGCCGAGGTCAATCCACGCATGCCCCGCACGCATGGCGATTCGTTCTTGAACGTCGATCGCATCCAGCACCTCGTGCCCGTCGACGCGCCCCTGCCGACGCGTGCCCCCGAGCCGCTCGACGAGGTCGATCGCGCCATCGGCCGCCATATCGCCAGCCTCGTCCCGAACGGTGCCACATTGCAGACCGGCATTGGCAGGATCCCCGATGCTGCCCTCGCCGCGCTCGAGGAGCACCACGACCTCGGCGTGCATACCGAGATGTTTTCCGACGGTGTGATGCGCCTTGTGCTTCGCGACGTGATCAACGGTCGCAAAAAAACGCTCCTGCCAGGCAAGCTCGTCACGTCGTTCGTGATGGGCAGCCAGACGCTCTACGACTGGGTGCACGACAATCCCGCCGTGGAGATGCGCCCCTCGGGCTTCACGAACGACCCGTTCATCATCGCCCAGAATGACATGATGATTGCGATAAACGCGGCCCTCGCCGTCGATCTCACCGGCCAGGTGGCAGCCGACACGCTGATGGGACGCTTCTTCTCGGGCATCGGGGGCCAGGTCGACTTCATTCGAGGTTCGGCGCGCAGCCGTGGCGGCAAGCCCATCATCGCGCTGCGTTCGACGGCCAAGGAGGGCCAAGTGAGCCGCATCGTGCCCGGCCTCGAGCAGGGCGCCGGCGTCGTCACGAGCCGCGGCGACGTGCACTATGTGGTCACGGAGCACGGCGTCGCCGATCTCTGGGGCAAGAACATCCGCCAGCGCGCGCTCGCGCTCATCGATATAGCGCACCCCGATCACCGCGCTGACCTGCTCGCGGCGGCCAAGCAGCGCCGCTACGTCTTCGGCGACCAGGCCTGCGCGCGCTCGGCGTACCCGTGGGAGGAGGTGCGGCGCGAGATGCTACCAGGCGGGCAAGAGGTGCTCGTGCGCCCGCTACGCATATCCGACGAGGACGCGCTGAAGGACCTCTTCTACCGCCTCTCCGACGAGAGCACCTACCAGCGCTTCATGAAGTTCAAACGCTCTCACCCGCACGAGGAGCTGCTGCAACTCGTGTGCCTCGATTACGAGCAGAACATGGGCCTCGTGGTGATTCACAGTGACAACGGCTGCGAGGAGATCATCGGCCTCGCCCGCTACGACGTGGCCTCGGCGACGCGGAGAGCGGACATCGCTTTCGTGGTGCGCGACGAATGGCAGGGGCGCGGGATTGGCACGCTCCTCATGCGGCGCATGGCCGAGGTGGCGCGGGCGCGCGGGGTCATGGGCTTCTTCGCGGACGTGCTCGTGAGCAACAAGCCCATGATGGCGATCATCTACAAAAGCGGGCTGCCCGTGAAAGCCAATCTTCGAGATGGCGCTTATCATGTCGAGATTGACTTCCCATGATTGCGCATCCGAGCACCTCCCACTCGGCCGCGCTCGTGCGAAGCAGCAAAACACCAAACAGATCACTCTCCCGGGAGGCTCCGAGAGCAAACATGCGGTCCACGGCCGAGATTAGGGCGGCAATCTCCCGCTCGCGCCCGTACACCTTCTGCGGAATCTGGACTCGATGTGCCCTCCGGCCTCCCACTGGGCGAGGTACACATCCTCGCGCCAGGTACTCGGAGGTCTATGAATTTGTGTTGCTGTCGGCGGGGAGTAGAGGATTCCCGCGAGGGGCCCACGAGGCCCCCGCGGGAACATTGGCTATTGCTGCGGGCGGAGGAGCTTTCCGACGGCACAGTGCCCCGCTCGCGCGCCCGCCGCCGCTGCGGTGACCTCGCCCTGCACGAGCGCCGCCAGCAGGGTCCTGCGTGGGTCCGCTCCGGGGATGTCTCAAAGGGCGGCCACGGGGTCCCAAGTGGCACCAACGCGCGCCAACAGGGCCGATCCGTCGACGGATGCGGATCCCGCGGGTTACGCCGGGTCAGGGGTGACGGAATCCGAAGCGGAAGCGGGAGCGGGAGCGCGAGCGGAGGCAGAAGCGGGAGCGGGCGCGGCTGCTCGGTGGGGAGGCGGCGCGGGGGCGGGCGGGCCGCAGCCGGCCGCGGCGACGATCCACCCGACGAGCATCCTGAGCCCTCGATCCACCTCGCTATTGTCGCGTTTTCCTGCGGAAAAGAAAAAGAGTTTGCCTTTGCCGTGCCCGGTCCCTTGTCGGACGGGCTCGCCGCTGTTACGAGGGAGCCGTGCCCGAAGGCGACACCCTCCACCGCATTGCCAGCGCGCTCGGCCCGCGGCTCGTGGGACAGCCCGTGCGCGCGCTCGTGCTCCGGCACCAGTCGATCGATCGGCTCGCCGGCCACCTCGTCACCAAGGTCGAGGCGCGGGGCAAGAACCTGCTCGTGTTTTTCGACGAGGGCACCGTCCTCCACACCCACCTCCGCATGGGCGGCGCCTGGCACCTTTATGGCGAGAACGAGCGCTGGCGCCGGTCTCCGGCCTTCGCCACCGTCGTGCTCGCCGTGCCCGGCGTCGTCGCCGTCTGCTTCCGCGCGCCCGTCGCGCGCCTCGTCCGCGCAAGCTTGCTCGCCGGGGATGCCACGATCGGCAGGCTCGGGCCGGACCTCATCGCCCCCGCGTTCGACGAAGCCGCCGCGCTCGCTCGGCTCCGGCGCATGGCCGGCAAGGAGATCGGCGACGCGCTCATGGATCAGCAGGTCGTCGCCGGGATCGGCAACGTCTACAAAAGCGAGATTCTCTTCCACGAGCGGCTCGATCCGTTCGCCCCCGTCGAGGCGTTTTCCGACGAGGAGCTCGCGCGCCTGCTCGCGTTTGCCCGCCGCATCATGGTCGCCAATGCGACAGCGAAACCACACGCGAGCGGGCCCGGTGCGCATCATGGCCACACGCGGACCACCCGCGAGGGCGCGCGTCCCGGCGAAGGGCCTCTCGCCGTGTACCGCCGCGCCGGCGAACCTTGCTACGATTGCGGCGCCCTCCTCGAAATGCGCCGCCAGGGCGAGGCGCGACGCTCCACCTATTCTTGCCCTCGATGCCAACCCCCTCGGCTCGTGGCGGTCCGGGAGGCGCACGCGTGACGCGGCCCCGGGCGAAGACCTCGAAGGGCGGCGCGCTCGCCCATTTCCACGAGGCGACGCGCACCTGGTTCCAGGGCGCCTTCCCCGGGCCCACCGAGGCCCAGGAAAAAGGCTGGCCGCCGATCCAGGCCGGCCAATCGACGCTCCTCCTCGCGCCCACGGGCTCGGGCAAGACGCTCGCCGCGTTCCTCGTCGCCCTCGATCGATTGGTCTTTTCGGACGAACCACCGAAAGAATCGCGCTGTCGCGTGCTTTACGTCTCGCCGCTCAAGGCCCTCGCCGCCGACGTCGAGCGGAACCTGCGCGCCCCGCTCGCCGGCCTTACCAAGACAGCCGAGCGTCTGGAGATTCCTTTCCGTGTTCCCACGGTCGCGATTCGCTCCGGTGATACCTCGCCCGAGGAACGCGCGCGCCTCGGAAAACGCCCGCCCGACATCCTGATCACCACGCCGGAGTCGTTGTTCCTCCTGCTCACCTCGAACGCGCGGGAGATCCTGCGTTCGGTCGACACGGTCATCATCGACGAAATCCACTCCCTCGCTGCGACGAAGCGCGGCGTGCACCTCTTTTCGTCGCTGGAGCGGCTTGAAGCCCTGCGCGGCGAGGGGGCGCGGACCACGCGCATCGGCCTCAGCGCGACGCAACGCCCGCTCGACGAAATCGCGCGCCTGCTCGGCGGGGGCGAGGTGGACGAACAAGGGAAGTTCGTCCCGCGCCCCGTCACCATCGTCGATGCGAGCGCGCCGAAATCGCTGGAGCTTTCCATTGAAGTCCCCGTTGACGACATGACCCGCATGGGCGAACCCGGCGAGGACGCGGGGAAGGGGCCCGGCGCGGATCCGGCGGCGCGCTCGATCTGGCCGAGCATCCATCCACGCCTCGTCGAGCTCGTCCGCGCGCATCGATCCACCATGATCTTCGCCAACAGCCGCAGGCTCTCCGAGCGGCTCGCAGCGGCGATCAACGAGGCCGCGGGTGCCGAGATCGCCGCCGCGCACCATGGCTCGGTCGCGCGGGACGAACGCACGCGCATCGAGGAGGCGCTCAAAGAAGGACGCCTCCCGTGTATCGTAGCGACCTCCTCGCTGGAGCTCGGCCTCGACCTCGGCGCCGTCGACCTCGTCGTCCAGATCGAATCCCCGCCGAGCGTCTCGGCCGGCCTCCAGCGCATCGGCCGCGCCGGCCACGCCGTCGGCGCCACCTCGCGCGGCGTGGTGTTCCCGAAGCACCGCGGCGATCTGCTCGCGTGCGCCGCCGCCACGAGCCGCATGATCGACGCCAAGGTCGAGGCCACGTTTTACCCGCGCAACCCCCTCGACGTCCTCGCCCAGCAGATCATCGCGATCACGGCGATGGATTCGATCCACGAAGACGTCCTCTTCGCGCTCGTCCGACGCGCCGCGCCCTTCGCGGATCTCCCGCGCGCGAGCTTCGAGGGCCTGCTCGACATGCTCTCCGGCCGTTACCCCTCGGACGAGTTCGCGGAGCTGCGCCCTCGTATCGTATGGGACCGGACGACGGGCGCGATCCGCGCGCGGGAAGGTGCAAAGCGGCTCGCGGTCGTCAATGCCGGAACCATTCCCGATCGGGGCCTGTATGGCGTCTTCCTGGCGACGGAGGAGGCTGCCGGCAAACCCGGGCGTCGTGTCGGCGAGCTCGACGAAGAAATGGTCTTCGAGGCGCGCGAAGGCGAGGTCTTCGTCCTCGGCGCGTCGTCCTGGCGCATCACCGAGATCACGCACGACCGTGTCCTCGTCGTGCCCGCGCCCGGCCAGCCCGGCAAGATGCCGTTCTGGCGCGGCGATCGCGTGGGCCGCAACGTCGAGCTCGGGGCCGAGATCGGCCGCGTCGCCCGCGAGATCACGAAGGCCGACGACGCCGGAGCCGAGCGCCTCCTCCGCGAAAAACACCACCTCGACACGCGCGCCGCGAAAAACCTTCTTCGTTACGTCCGCGAGCAAGCCGCGGCGACGGGCGAGGTCCCGAGCGACACCACGATCGTGCTCGAACGATTCGTCGACGAGGTCGGCGACACCCGCGTCTGCATCCTCTCGCCGTTCGGCGGGCGCGTGCACGCTCCGCTCGCGAGCGCCATCGAGGAGCGCTGCCGCGCCGAGCTCGCCCTCGAAATCGAGGCTGTATGGGCCGACGACGGCGTTGTCTTGCGTTTCCCCGAGGCCCAGGGCCCGCCCGACGCGCGCCTCTTGCTCCCCGATGCCGACGAGGTCGAGGATCTCGTCGTCCGGAGCCTCGGCGCCTCCGCCCTCTTCGCCGCGCGCTTTCGCGAATGCGCCGGCCGTGCGCTGCTCCTGCCGCGCAAGCGCCCGGGCAAACGCTCGCCGTTATGGGCTCAGCGAAAACGAGCCTCGGACCTGCTCGCCGTCGCCGCGCGGTATGGCTCGTTCCCCATCCTGCTCGAAACGTACCGCGAGGTCCTGCGCGACGTCTTTGATCTGCCCGCGCTCGTTGATCTGCTGAAAAAAATTGAATCGCGCAAGGTTCGCGTGCACGAGGTCGACACCCGCGCGGCGTCGCCTTTCGCCGCGTCGCTCCTTTTCGGGTACGTCGGCAACTTCATGTACGACGGGGATCTGCCGCTCGCCGAGCGCAAAGCGCAGATGCTCGCGATCGACCACGCGCGCCTGCGCGAGCTGCTCGGCGAGGCCGAGATGCGCGAATTGCTCGATCCGGCCTCGATCGAGGTGCTCGCGCGCTCCCTCCAGCGCCTCGACGGAAAACGCCCGCCCAAGCACGCCGATCAGGTCCACGATCTCCTGCTCTCGCTCGGCGATCTCTCGCGGGACGAGATCCTTGCGCGCGCGGGCACGGACGAGGAGGGCGGCGGCGCGACGCGTGTCTCCTGTTTTCTGGACGAGCTCACGCGGACGCGGCGTATCTTCGAGGCCACGATCGCGGGCGAGCGGCGTTTCGTCGCGGCCGAGGACGCGGGGCGGTTCCGGGACGCGCTCGGCGTCGTGCCTCCGGCGGGGTTGCCCGCGGCGTTCCTCGAACCCGCGACCGATCGGTCGACGCTTGGGGGCTCCGCTCCGGCCAGCGGAGCTGCGCCCCCAAACCCCCTCGTCGACATCGTCTCTCGTTATGCCCGGACACACGGCCCGTTCCGCGCCGAGGACGTCGCGCACCGGTATGGCCTCGGCGTCGGCCCCGTGCGGGTCGCGCTCGCCACGCTCGTGGAGCGCCGCCGTGTCACGGAGGGCGAGCTCTTGCCCGGCGGATCCGGCCGCGAGTATTGCGACACCGAGGTCCTCCGCTCGCTCAAGCAACGCTCCCTCGCGCGCCTCCGCGCCGAGGTCGAGCCCGTCCCGCCGGAGGCATACGCGCGTTTCCTTGTCGAATGGCACGGCCTCACGCGCCCGCGCCACGGCCAGGAGGCCCTGCTTTACGCCGTCGAGCTTCTCCAGGGCGCGCCGCTCGTCGCCTCCGCACTCGAAGCCGAGATCCTCCCGGCCCGCGTGCAAGGATATCGCCCCGGGGATCTCGACGCGCTTTGCGCCGCCGGCGAGGTCGTCTGGCGCGGCGTCGAGCCCGTCGGCGATTCCTCGGGCCGCATCGCGCTTTATCTCTCGCAGGCCTATCCCTATCTCGCGCCGCCGCCCGGCAAGGCCGAGGGCGCGATGGCCGCGCGGGTGCGCGAGACGCTCGCGCGGCGGGGCGCCGTCTTTTTCAGTGATCTCCTGCGCGAGACGGGCGGCTTCGGGCACGACGTGCTCGCGGCCTTGTGGGAGCTCGTCTGGGCGGGCGAGGTCACGAACGACACGCTTGCACCTTTACGTTCCCTCGGCCGCGAGGAAAAACGCGGCGGACGGCGGCACCCGAGCCGCGGCGGTCTTTTTGGCGCGCGCCGCGCGGGGCCGCCCGGGAGCGAGGGCCGCTGGTCGCTTTTGCCTCCCCTGGGTGAAAAGGGTCCCAGCGAAACCGAGCGCCGCGCCGCGCTCGCGCGAACCCTCCTCGATCGACATGGCGTCCTCACGCGCGAAGCCGCGCACGCCGAGGGCCTTATCGGTGGTTTTTCCGCCGTCTACGATGTGCTCCGCGCCATGGAGGAGGCCGGGCGGGTTCGTCGGGGGTATTTCGTCGCGGGCCTCGGCGCCGCGCAATTCGCGCTCCCGGGCGCGGACGATCGGCTCCGCTCCTTCCGCGAGCCCTCCGCCGAGGGGCGAACCTTGGTCCTCGCGGCCTCCGACCCGGCGAATCCTTTTGGCGCCTCCGTGCGCTGGCCGGGCGACGACGCCGAACCGGAGGGCGGCAATCGTGGCGCGGCGCGGCCAAAACGAGCGGCCGGCGCGCGTGTCCTCCTCCATGATGGCAAATTGCTCGCCTGGATGGGCAAAAGCGAACGTGGGCTCCTCACGTTCCTGCCGCGCGACGAGCCCGAGCGCAGCGCGGAACGACGCGCCCTCGCCCGCGCGCTCGCGGACCTCGTCGACGAAGGCCGCGCGCGGACCGTCCTCCTTGCCACGGTCGACGGCGAACCGACGGCCCGCTCGCCGCTCGCAGACGCCCTGAAAGAGGCGGGTTTCGTCGCGACGAGCCAGGGCTTCCTCAAGCGGCAAACCGCGGCCGCGGCGCCCCCCTCGCGGCCCTTTGGCGCGCCCGGCGGCTGGGGAAGGCCTTGGTCGAGCAAACCCGCCTCGGCGACGCCCACACCGCAAGGCAGCGAACACGCGCCGCCTCCCGACAGCGAGGACAGTGACCTCCTCGACCTCGACGACGATTTCGAAGGGTGACGGCGAAGACGGGGCAGGGAAGCCACGCACGTGGGCGTTGATTCCGTCTCCACGGCTGGGATACTTCCCCGGTTTCCATGCACACGAGCCCTCCTGAGGACCTCCGCGACATGAACGGTGCTGATCCCACGAGCTTTCGCCAGCTCGGTACGCACGGGTATCGTGTCGAATCGACCGATATCTTCCATGTCAGGTTCGTGGGCAGCGTGGAGGGGATCACGATCGAAACGCTGTACGACCTCCAGGAGGCGCATGCCGCGACGATCGGCCGGCCGATCTTCCTCCTCGTCGACATCGCGAAGTTCGGCGAGTTCTCCACGGAGGGGCGCAAGTTCTCCACGGAGCTCGATCCCACGGGCATCATCGCCGCGACGGGCATCTACGGCGGCACTTTCCGGCAGCGCATGGTCATGAACATGCTCACGCGGGCGGGCTCGCTCCTCCGGCCTTGGCTGCCCCCCTTGCAGTTCTTCGCCCACGAGTCCGAAGCGCGGGCGTTCCTCGACGCCTGCCGCGCCCGATGAGGGAACCTCCGAGGTAGGCGTCGAGGTCGGCGCGGAGGTCGACGGGAACCTCCGAGGACGGTTCCATCCCCCTTTCCCCGTTGCTCACGGCCGTCCGCTGGGGCATAGGCCTCGCCCATGGGCGCCTTTTTCACCAATGTGCATGTCCGCCTCCCCCAGGGGGCCTCGCTCGAGCCGCTCCGCGCCGCGCTGATCGCTGCCGCCGAGGAAGAGGGCGCGGAGCTCTGCGCCGAGGGCGCGGAGCCGGACCGGACGGTGCTGATCCTCGGGCCGAACAAGCATGGCTGGGTGGCCATTTACGACGAGCGCACCGAGGGCCAGGACCAGGCGCGGCTCGACGAACTCGCCGCGCTGGCCTCGCGCGCGCTGGGGGCGCCCGCCATCACCGTGCTCGTGCACGACAGCGACGTGCTTTGCATGGACCTCTTCGCCGAGGGCGCCTGCGTCGACCGATACAATAGCCATCCGAGTTATTTCGGCGAGGAGGCCGACGAAAAGGACGCCGAGGATCTTTCGGGACACCCGGAGCGATGGGTGACGCGCTTCGCGCTGGGAATCTCGGCCGCGGAGCTCGGCGCCATCTGGAGCGGCAAGAAGCTCTTCGCCGAGGCCACGCTGGCCGAGACGGCGCGCGCCCTGGGGGCACCGCCGGAGCAGATGGGCGTGGGGTACCGTTATCTGGACGAGAAGACCCGGGCGAAGGCGACGGCACTGCGCTTCCGGCTGCGCGAGCGGCCGGGGTACGAGGCCGCCGCCGCGGGGTCGACGGTGCTCGTGGCACAGACGGTCGAGGCGCGCGTGCCGGCGAGGTTTTCGGTGGGCGACGAATTGCGCGTATCGCTGACCACGCACAACCACGGCGGGCCGTCGCAGGGATTGCAGGTGGCGGCCTGGGGCGACGCAATCGCGAAGGGTCTCGTGAAGGTCGAGCACTTCGAGGTGCTCGTCGGCGATGTGCGCGCGGGCGCGCGGCACGAGACGGTGGCGCCCTCGGTGCACGAGCACCAGGGCAGCACAATGGCGGTGGCCGAGCTGAAGGAGGCCGCCTTGCCTGCGGGCGTGCCTGGCGGCTTTCATGCAATGGCACCCGGCGGGGACTGGCAGCGCGCCTTCACGGCCATGCAACGGGCGCAGGTGCACGTGAACGTCGTGGGCCGGGTGGTCTCCGCGGGCGCGGCGACGCTCCACGTGGGATTGGTGCCGCTCGCGCATCACGAGGGGCAGACGTCGATCACCTACGAGCTTGCCCTGGACGCGCCTCTCTGGCGTCCGCTGCGCGCGGCGCCGGAGATGCCTTCGCAGGTGCTCCTGCCGCTCTCGATGAGGCAGCTCTTGGTGGCGTTCGTGGTCTTCCCCGGCCGCAGCGAGGCCATCGCCCAGCACGCGGCGCGGGCGTTCGAGAAGCTCGCGACGCTGGTGGCGCCCGCGTCGGCCTTCGATACCGCCATGTTCCTCGCCAAGGAGGGCCGCCGTCCCGACACGAAATCGGTGCCGGGCAAAGGGTTTTTCGAGGGCGCGCGCTGGCGGAAGCTCGTCGAGGGAATGCACACGGAGCAGGTCGTCACTGTCCAAGCAAAAGAGGACATGCACGCGCTCATGGCCCAGGCGATGGCCACGGGCGTGATGCCGATGCCAGGGCTCGGGGTCTCGTTCGGCGGCTCGATCCTGCCGCAAAAGAAGCCGGAGACCGCGGTGCTCAGCCTGTGGGTGAACGTCACGGAGCTCGCCGAGGCGCAAGGTTCCGCGGCACGGGCGCACCTCGTCGAGGTGGTGGAGGGCGCCATGGAGCGGCTGGGCGCGCTGCAAGGGTTTCTGGCGCGCTGGGGGACCGCGCCGTCGAACAGCTTGGACACGACGCAGTACGAGACGGCGTGCGGTCTTCACGGCGACACGCTGCACCCGAGCTGGGCCTCGCGCTGGCTGCGCGCGGTGGGGAACGAAGCGACGTGGATCGGGGCGCCGCTGCTCGCGCATCTGGAGGCGGATTCCCGGGAGAGGCTCGCGCAGGTGGCGGAAGAGCGCGCGGGGACAGGATGGCTGCGCGTGGAGGCGCGGCCGGGGGAATCGCTGACGGAGATCGAGCGGGCGCTCGCGGCGTTGTTGCCGGCGCGTTGAGGAAGGAGGCGCTACCTGCCGGTGAACAGCGGGGCGCTCCCAGAACCGGCACCTTCGGCTGCGCCACGATCGTCACGCTCCCATGACGGAACGCGCGCGCCGCGCATACGCGCGTGTCACACGCGCATGACACCCGTCCTACGCGCGTGACAGCGCAGGCGCGCCGGGGCGATACGCCGACCCGCGAACCAGGCCCCTTCCGCGGCAGGGACGCCGTGGCATACGGGATGCTATGGGTGACCGGCACCGCCCTGGAGGACACGATGGCTTCGAAAACGCACTTCTTCTCGCTCCTGCTGCCCGCCCTTCTCGCCGCCTGCGGAGATCCCGGCGCGGTCGATGACGACGATCAGGACGTCGTGACGAGCGAGGACGAGACCACACTCGAGACGCCCCTCGAGACCTCGCCCCTCGATTACACGCTCTGCCTGAACCAATGCGACGCCAATCACATGATCATCGGGTGCGACGATCGCACCCAGCGCACGGCGTCGACGGAGGGCGTCAAGCCCTGGTCCTACGTGGGCTGGTTCGGCAATGGTTGCACCGGGACGCTCATCGGCAGCAACGTGGTGCTCTCGGCGGCGCATTGCTTCTTCACCGCAGGGACCAACAACTTCAGGCAAGGCCCCATCTCGTTCTCGCTCGGGCAGACCAGCGTCCCGCCGTCGGGAGGGGGGGGCATCGGGTTGCCAGGGGAAACGTGCAGGAGACCTTATGGAACGCAGTACATCAGCAGCGTGACGGTCCCGGGCGAGTACGACAATACGTCCATCACCGTCGACAACAAGGCCTGGGATTACGCGGTGGTGATCCTGAACGCCGCGCCTGTGGACGCGGAGCCGATGCCCTACGGGTACACCGATTGGAGCTATCTCCAGACCGAGGAGTCGCAGTCCATCGGCTATCCAGGCGTCGACAAGGTCTCCGGGACCCTCTGGGACACCGGCCGCAAGAGCTTCCTCGGGCGCTGGCTGAACCCGACCGACGCGAACCTGAGCGGCGTGCTCTACGTCGACAACGACGGCGAGGGAGGGCAGAGCGGATCCCCCGTGTTCTACGATTACCTGCAAATCTCGGCGGGGGGCGCGGTCACGCTCGAACACAAGCTCACCGGCGTCCTCATCGGCAGCCCGGTCGCGGAGTGCCAGGCCGGCCGGAGCTGGGCGGCGCGGATCCTGCCGAAGACGGTGGACCGCATCGACACCTGGAAGGTCGACCCCGACAGCCTGACCTATTCGCGCAAGTTCAAGGCCTTCACCGGCACGCAGATCCTGCCTGCCGATCAGGACGGCTGCTGACGCCCGGCGACGAGGACGGGACGCTCACGCGTTCGCGCCCGCTGCTTTCGTGGCCTCGCGGCGCCCCAGATGCGCCTTCGCCCAGGTCCTGAAGTCCGTGGTCGCGAGTCCGTGCGCGCGCGCGTGCTCCGGTCGGGCGGGGCTGTCGACGACGTTCATCCGCTGCTGCGAGACGACGAAGGCCGGCCAGAGCCCCTGGGCGAGCGCCTCCTCCGCGGTGAGCGAGGGCGCCTCGATGGGCGTGCGGAGCACCTCCGAGAGGACCGCCGCGATCTCCCGCATCGACCGCCTGTCTCCCGCAAGCTCCAGCTCGACCCCCTTCCACGCCACCGGGTCCGTGAAGGCCGCCGCGGCCGCCGCCCCGATGTCCTGCATCGCCACCAGCGAGAGCACCGTGTCCGGCGCGAGCATCGTCAGGAGCCGGTCCTCCACCCAGTTCGCGAACAGGAACGACGGCCGCACGAAGTTCTCCATGAAGAACGCCGGCTTCAGCAAGGTGAACGAGCGGAAGCCCCCGGCGCGCGCGAGATCCTCGATGTACTCCTTGCTCTCCCAGTAGTGGACGTTCGACTCCGGCGAGCCCCACCCCGGCTGCCGGCGCTGGTACTCCCCCGAGCCAGAGACCGACGTATGCACGAACTGCGGCACGCCCGCCGCCCGTGCCGCCTCCACGAGGTTCTTCCCCTGCCGCTGCTCGTCGTCGCCTTCGAGGTTCTTCAGGTTCGGCATTTGCACCGAGAACACCCCGCGGGCCCCGGCGCAGGCCGCCCGCAGCGATGCGGGATCGTCGAAGTCGCCGCGCACCAGCGTCGCGCCGAGCTCGCCGAGCGCCCGCGCCCCTGCCGCCTCCACGTCGCGCACCAGCACGTGCACCGGCGCCCCGCGCGCGAGCAGCGCCCGCGCGACCGCGCCCCCCTGCCTGCCCGTCGCGCCCGTCACGAGGATCGGATCGGACGCCTTCACACCCATTGCGAGAATCGAATCGGATGTCGTTGCATTCGTCATGGCAAAGTCATACGCCCCGCGGTATGGACGATCAATGCCTCGCCGTCCAAACGTCATATCCAAGACGCCAGAACTGCTGGACCTTCAGGACCCCCGCGGCGACGCCCTCGCCGACGTGCTGAGCGTGTCCCTGCTCCCGAACGCCCTCTTCAAGTGCATCGAAGCCCGTTCCCCCTGGGGCCTGCGCGTCCCGACCCGTGACCGCGCCGTCTTCTACCTGATCGCACGTGGCCACGCCCTCCTGGAAATCGACGGCGAGCCTCCGCGCCCCCTCGCCACCGGCGACGTCGTCTTCATCCCGCACGGCACGGCGCACACCCTCCGCGACGAAACGGCCCGTCACCTGTTCACGGTCCACGACGGCCCGAGCTGCGCGGGCACCGGTCCTGCCCGCATCGGCGGCGACGGTGCCCTCACCACCCTGCTCGCGGGCTTCTTCGCCTACACAGGCGGCGTGAGGCCCCTCCTGCTCGCGCGCATCCCCCAGGCCGTGGTCGTGTCCACCTCCGGCGGCGCGCCGCGGCCGTGGCGCTCCAGCATCGACCTCATGCTCGCCGAAATCGCCTCCCCCGGCCCCGCCAGCACCCTCGTCCTCCAGCGCCTCGCCGACGTCCTGTTCGTCCAGGTGCTCCGGGACCTCCCCACCCACAAGGGCAGCGGCCTGGTCGAGGCCCTCTCCGACCCCCCCGTGCACCACGCCTTGAACCTCATGCATACCCGCGTGAACGAGCCCTGGACCGTCGCCAGGCTCGCCGCGCTCGTCGGCCTCTCCCGCTCCGGCTTCGCCCAGCGCTTCACGGAGGTCGTCGGCGACCCGCCGCTCCAGTACCTCGCACGCTGGCGGATGGCCCGCGCCGCCGAGCTCCTGCGCGAGACCGACGACACCATCGCTCAGATCGCCGAGCGCGTCGGCTACGAGAGTGTCCCGTCCTTCAGCAAGGCCTTCAAGCGCTGGCAGGGCAGGAGCCCGTCGCATCACCGCGCCATCCAGGGCTAGCTTTCACAGATTTGCGAGTCCCCTTGGCGGAAACGCTACTCGCGCATGCTTTGGGGTTGGGTACGGTTTGCGCCATTCAAATGACGAAAACGTTTCGTCATGGTGCGAACGACAGGCAGAAAAAGAATGAGACCTCCTCGCGCCCCGTTTTCTGAGGGCTCCTGGAGATCGGGGCTGCCTGCCGTCGCTGTCCTCCTTGCGTCTCTCATCCCGCCGCGTGCGCGCGGGGTGGAGATCCTTGTTTCCTTACTCCCCACCGAAGGACACATCCCCATGAAATCGCTTGTACGGCTTGTTCCGCTGCTTCTTCTCCCCTTCGCTGCCGGCTGCCCCGACGACGCCCCCGTGCCGCCGCCGCCGGAGTGGACCTGCGACGCCCAGCGCTTCAACGGCTCCGACGGCTGCGACTGCGGCTGCGGCGCGCCCGATCCGGACTGCAACGGCGCCGGCTCGGCCGACCCGGGCACCGGCGTCGACAACCCCGCCTGCAACGCCTGCGTAGGCGCCGACGGCAAAGCGCAGTCGTGCATCAGCGTGACCGCGGCGCTCGAGGCGGCCGGCTTCCTCGTCAAACCGGCCGGCACCACCGACGACGGCGCCGAGCTCTACGACCTCACGCTCCTGCAGGTGAATGATCACGAGGACGCGACGTCGGGCACCCACGAGCAGTACCTCACGCTCATCCATCGCGGGTTCGACCTGCCGATGAACCTGATCTCCACGGGATACAGCAATTACCTCGGGTTCGATCAGGACGAGTTGACGACGCTTCTCAAGGGCAATCAGCTCGTTCTGGACAAGCGCTTCCACAACGGCAACGGCGACGACTTCTCCCACTTCACGCGCAAGCAGGTCGCCGACGACGCCCACGACGTCGTGGTGCGCCTGCACGACCTGTACACGAGCGCGTGGATCAGCTCGGGCTTCAGCAACGGCGGCGTCGACATGGTGAGCTTCCGCCGGCATTACCCCGATGACGTCGACGCCACCGTCGCCTTCGGCGCCCCGTTCATGGGGCCCGAGGACGCGCGTTTCCTTTCGTTCTTCGACACCGTCGACGCCACCTGCCAGGACCGCCTCGAGGCCATCCAGCGCGCCGTGCTCGGCGCACAACGCCCGGCCGTCGAGCCCGCGGTGCAGGCGCTCGCCGCCGACGAGCTCGGCGACACCTTTACCCGCGTCGAGCCCGCGCGCGCCTTCGAGGCCGCCGCGCTCTCCTACCCGTGGCTGTTCTGGCAGTACTTCGGCACCCCCGACGACTGCACCGATCTGCCGGATCCGGCGACGGCGACGGCGGAGGACCTGACGTCGGCGTTCTTCGGCGTCACCAGCATCTTCGGCACCTACCCGATGTCCGACGGGTACCTGTCGTTCTTCGGCGCGTATTTCTACGAGGTGCAGCAGAGCGGCGGCTGGCCCGCCCTGCCGCGCGCCGCGCTCGTCGCGGAGGGCCTCATCCCCGAAGACCTCGTCGACATGGAGCGCGGGCTCGTGCCCGAGGGCGTGACCGCGCCGATGTTCGACGCCGCCGAGAACAGCGCGCTCGAGGAGTTTGCCCGCCTCGGCAACGGCGTCGCCTTCGTCTACTCCGACCAGGACCCGTGGGCCGCCGGCGCCGTCACCCCGGCGGCGATGAGCGGCAACCTCCGTTTCACCGTCACGAGCGGCAACCACCTCGCGACGTTCTCGTCGCTCTCGGCGCCCGATCAGGCCGCGCTCTCCGCCTTCCTCGAGGAGAAGCTCGGCATCGAGCTGCCCTGAGTATCGACGACGTCGAAGCCGCAGACGGAAGACCCCTTGTACAAGCGTTCGCGCCTTCAGCTGCCACGGCGGAGGCGTTCGAGGATCGCCTCTGCCCGCGCGAGCGCATCGCCGTAGGCGTTCGGCGGAAGTGCGCCGTCGATCTTCCAACGCGGTCCGCGGCCGCGAGCGCGGTCGACCTGCTTCTTCACGCCACGACCGCCGACCGAGGCCGCGTCGCACATCGCATTCCAGTGCTGAAGGCTCTCGGCCATGAAGAAGAAACCCTCTTCGTGCGAGAAGTAGAGGACGACGGCGTCGTCGTCCGGAGCCTCGAGGAAGACGAGCACGCCGACGTAGTCGCCATCCAATCCGGCGATGGGGAAAAACGGCGCGTCGAATCGGGAGCCGACGAGATCGTCCCAGTCGGGATCGGCGCTCAGCCAATCGAAGTTCGACATGTCGAGCGACGTGTTGCCCTTGGGCGTCAGCGCTTTCCCGTACCCGGCGAAGAAGTCCTCGGAACGTACGCCCTGGGGGTTCTGCAGCGCGGCCGCGAGCGACGGAGAGACCGCGGCGACCGCATCGAGCGGTCGTGGCAGCACGCTCAATGCGTCGCGCTTCGCGGATTCGTGCGCCTCGTTGGCCGCGCGTTCTTGGCGTACGAGCTCGGGCTCGGGGAGGTCGATCAGGTGCTCGAGTCGGTGGTAGAGCCGTGCCTGCTCTTTCGCATCGCCAATCTCGGCGAAGTGATCGAACCATTCGCGAAGCGCGTCGCGCGCCTCCTCGACGAGCGCGCTCGGCTCTTCGAACGCGTCGGGCGTCGTCTTCATGCCGAACAAGAGCGTCCGGTGCCCGTCGAAGAAGCCGCGTAACGCGAGCAAGTCGTCGATGGCAGTGATCGCCGGCGACGGCGGGCGAGCCTCTTCGATCATTCGCATCGCCCAGCTCTGCATTTTTTCTTTTGAGGTGGCCACGCGGAGAATGTTCCACCGCAACGCCAATCGTGCACGCGCGAGGGTCGAAATTCGTCGTGGAGGATGTCTGGGAGCGAGGAACGACAGGTTCACTCGCCCGCGGGCGATCTCTCCAGCACGGTGATCACGCCCGGCGGCAGGCCGGTCTTCGTCGCGCGGACCGCTTGCGTCGCGCGGCGCCGTCACGAACTTCGTCCCCCTCTCCCCTCTTAGCTCGGCCATATCACGACGAGGACGCCGTCGTCGACGGCGGTCTGAATGGCCCGCGCTGGCGCCGCGAGCACGCACGCGTCTTGCGAGCCGGTCGGAAGCTCGACGAAGCGGAGGTCCGACCCGCGCGCCTCGCACAGCGTGTTCAGGAGGGCCAGCACCGGCTCCACCGCGATCCAATCCGTGGTGTCGCCGGCGACGATCTCGTAGGCGCAATCCGGCAAGAACGCGCGCAGCCTGTACACATCGCGCAACTGATCGGAGTCGTTCACCGGCCGATACGCGTCCTCGTCCTCGTCCTCGTCCTTGTCGGACACATCATCGAAGAACTCATGGTGTGGCACCTCCTCGAAGAGGACGTCGTCGAGCACCGGCGACACGAGTCGCGCCAGGCGAGTGAGCACGTCGTCGTAGTGATTCGGGTACGCGTCGGTCTCCTTCGCGAAAAGGGCCGTACGCGACCCGAGGACGCTAGCGATCGTGACCGCACGAAGCTCCCCGTCGGTGAGCTCGGGGAGAAGCCCGACGTCGTGCGCGTAGCGCGCAAGCGCGCCGGGCTCCGGAAACTTCACGAGCGGCGCGACCAGCGGGGCCATTCCGGGGTCCTCCACCATCTCGGCGATGGCGACCGCGTACGCGCGATCGAGCTCCGCGAGCTGCTCGAGCGCGTGAAAGCGGACGTCGTGCTGCTCGGTCTCGTCCGTGACCGCGACCGTGAGAGCGGCGAGCACGTCCCCGCGAAGCTCGGGGTGAGCCGCGAGCACCTCGCGCGCGCCATCCCTCAGCTCACGCACCGCGAGGAACGGATTCGCGAGCAGCGCGCGCCGCGCATCGTCGGGCTCCGGCTCGGAGGGCTCGGTGCGTGCGCCTTGCCCCGCACTGCGCAGCGCAGCATACATCTCTCGTGCTTCGTCGTCGACGACGGCCGACACGAAGAGTGCGTCGAGCGTGGGCGAAGCGCATCGCGGATCGGAGGCGATCGTTCGAGCCAGCGCCGCGCGCGCCGCGCGGGGAATGGACGCGTCGGCAAGGCAGCTCTGCAGCCAAGAGACGACCTTCGGCCCGATCGAATCGTCGCAAAACAAAGCGCGCACGCGATACCCATAGACCGTGCCGGCATCGCTGCCTTCCGCTGCAGGCGCACGCGAGAGGGCGCGCGTCACGTCCTCGAGGACCGCCACGTCCCCCCGACGCAGACGATACGCGATGAGCCCCTGCGGCGCGTGCTGCGACGAGTATTGATCGATCGCGGGGCCCTCGCTGGCCAGCGGGAGACCGAGACGCGGCGAGCGGCCGGGGATGGGTGAAACGTCCGCAAACACGAAGGGTTCGCCGTCGATGCACGCGAGCGGAGTGCGTGGCGTCTCGTCGGTTGAATTCATCGGTCCTCTCGTCGGTTCGTTCACGAACGGCTCGTTCCGCGCCCAGGCGCGGGAGGTCCATTCTGCACGAAACTACGAGCTGGCCAACGATTCTCCCTGCCGCCGCGTGACGCAAGGACCTTGGCAAAGATCGGAAGCGAGCCTTGCTTCCGGTTGCACAGGCCGCGCCGAGCTCCAAGGCAACCTCGGAGGTAGGAGTCGAGGTCTGCGCAGAGCGTGAAGGCAACTCCGAGGTCGGCTCCGAGGTCCGCGCCGAGCTCGAAGGCAACCTCGGAGGTAGGAGTCGAGGTCCGCGCCGAGCTCGAAGGAACCTCCGGGCTGGGCTCCGAGGTCCGCGCCGAGCTCGAAGGCAACCGCCGAGGTCGGCTCGAGGTCTGCGCAGAGCGTGAAGGCAACCTCCGAGGTCGGCTCCGAGGTCCGCGCCGAGCTCCAAGGCAACCTCCGAGGTCCGATCCGAGGTCCGCGCAGCGCCACGATGTGATGTCGCTTGCTTCTGACAAGGCAACTCGTCGGCGTGGTGCGAGCGATCCTGCGGCGCAGAGCATGCCGCCCGCGGTTGACGCCCCACGCAAGCTGTTGTTCCTTCGTTCTGCGCCCCCGCCTTGCCCATGCCCATGTCGAGATCCCTCTCCGCACCGCGCGTCCTCCCCGCCGCCTTCTTCGCGCTCGCGGCGCTCTCCGCCCCGCCATCGCACGCCGCCCCGCCCGATCCGGCGCGCAAGGCCCAGTGCGCGGCCGCGTTCGAGGAGGGGCAGGAGCTCGAAAAAGCCGGCCGCCTGGTCGAGGCGCGCGGGAAATTCGTCTCGTGCAGCGATCAGGCCTGCCCCGCCGTCGTGCGCGACGAATGCGCCACCATGCTCCCGCGCGTCGAGTCGAGCCTGCCGACGATCGTGCCCGGCCTGCGCGACGCGCAGGGCAACGACGTCGTTTCGGCCGAGGTGACGCTCGACGGCACCGTCCTCACGAAGACGCTCGACGGCCAGCCCATCGCGGTGAACCCCGGCCCGCACACGCTGCGGTTCGTCGCGCCGAACGCCGCGCCGGTCGAGCGGCAAGTCGTCGTGCGCGTCGGCGAGAAGAATCGCGTGATCACCGTGGATCTGGAGGCGAAGGGCGCGGCGGAGCAAGCGTCGCCGGACGGGGGCCCGGACAAACCCGCGGCGTCGGGCACGTCGGGGAAACGCGTGGCCTCGTACGTGCTCGGCGGGCTCGGGGTCGTGTCGCTCGGGGCGTTTGCTTATCTCGGGATCACGGGAAAGGCCGATCTCGCGGGGCTCCGGGACGGCTGTGGCCGGACGCAGAGCTGCGCCGAGGCGGACGTCGACGCCGTGAAGACCAAGCTGCTCCTCGCGGACGTGTCGCTCGGCGTGGGGGTCGTCTCGCTCGGCGTGGCGACGGCGCTGTTTTTCACGAGCGGCGGCGATGAAAAGAAGCCGGCGGCCGCCGCGCGCGCGGCCGTGATCCCCGTCGTCGCGCCCCTGCCGGGCGGCGGCGCGGCGATGCTCGTCGGCACGTTCTGAGCGCGCTCAGAAAGAGCCGCCGCCGAAATCCTCGAAGCGGACCTTGTCCGGAATGCCATAGGTGTACACGCCGATCCGGCCGCCCGATTTCCCCATCGGCGCCTCCGAGACGTCCCACGTCCCGACGAGCTTACCGTTCACGTACGCCTCGATGTGGCCATCCTCGAAGCCACGCGCCCATATCGTGTCGCCTTCCACGAGCACGGATGGGATCGGCTCGTCCACCGTGGTCCACTCCCCGTTCGTGCAATACGCGACGTGGACCGCGGGAAATGCATTGAAGCGGTTCCAGCTCACGACGACCGACTCGCATTCGCTCGGGTCCCCCTGGTTGCGCATGACGAGCTCGATCTCCGTCTCGTCCCCGTCCATCGACTCGATCGTGACGTACGCCTCCTGGCGAGGACCGAAGACCTCATCCCATAACGCCGCGTCGGGATGCATCCCGACCGTCTGGAGCCGCTCGCCGTCAATCGTGTACGCCCCCGGGTACCGGAGCTTCCACAAGCTTCCAGGCACACCGTCGGCGCGGTCAAACTTGTCGAGGATCCCCGTCGCCGGTGCGTTGACGCTGCCGCCCGCGCCCCCGTCGCCGCCCGTGCCCCCGGCGCCCCCGTCGCCGCCCGTGCCCCCGACGCCGCCCATGCCGCTGCCGGCGCTCGACGCGCTCGCCGTTTCCCCCTCCGGAGCGCCGGTCAGGCCGTCGAACGACGAGGTCAGGTAACAGGCAGGGGCGAGGAGGGCGCCGGACGCAGCGAGCACGAAGGCGAGCAGGTTCTTCGAAGCCATGGCCCGAGGATACCCCGGATCCCGGCGTTTCATCTACGCCTAGAACATCGAGCGGTTTGACAACCGCTCGACGTTCTAGGCTTCTTTCGTCCCGAGGGGGACGCCTCGCGTCCCCCTCTCGTCCGGGCAAAGCCCGGCCGATTCACCCCCCGAGGCGAGCTCGCTTCGCGATCTCGCAGAGCGCCGAACGGGTCGGCGCTCTAGGGCCGGCGAGGAAGCGCGTTCTTTTCGAGCCAGGCGAACGCCTGTCCGAAGACCCGCTCGGCGTCGCCCATCTGCCCGTGCTTGGCGCCCGGCATTTCGAGGTACGTGGAAGGAATCCCGGCAGCCTGGAGTTCCGCGGCGGCCTGCTTCATGCGCGTCGTCACGTCGTACTGGCCGCTCACCATGACCGCGCCGCGCACGTGCCGGAGCCGCGCCGCGGAGGGCTCCGTGGGCGCGCCGATCAAGATGAGCCGCGAATACCGCTCGGGCCATTGCTCGGCGAGCCGCTCGCCGAGGAATGCGCCCTGCGAGTGGCCGACCAGCACGAGATCCTTCGCCACGCCGCCGCTCACCTCGAACGCGGCCCGGATGCGGGCGTCGAGTTTGTCGAGGTCGAGCGAATGTTTGCGCAGGAGGCCGCCGCCGTCGCAGGGCGTGTCGCCGCGGACCGCGAGGATGCCCCCGTGCTCGCTCGCCGCGAACTGGAAGGCCTGTACGTCCCCGACGCCGGCCGAGCACATTCCGTGCAAAAAGAGCATTTTCGGCTTCGCGCCGTTCGGGCCGGGCACGGCGAATCCGGGCAAATCGTCCGGGATGTTCAGCGTGTAGACTTCGATCGGGAGCGCGAGGCGCCTCTGCGTGGCGACGGGACGGAGGGCGGCGAGGGCCTGTTCGTCCCGGCCGCACCCCGAGGCGGCAGCGGCGAGCCCTGCGAGGAGGCCGAGGCGGCGGAGCATCTGCTGCATGCCCGCTTCGTGGGGGAGGCGCTCGGTCGTCGCAATCGGGGAACGACGGGGTTCACCGGCGGGGCGTTGTTCGGGATTTCCAGGCGCGGCGAAGGATCAGGGGCCGTCCACGCGGGTCTGGAAGAGGCCGTTCATGTATTCGACGAGCAGCCGCTCGCGCAGCGGGGGCGGCAGGTGGTTCAGGACCTCGCTCACCGCGGCCATGCGATCGGGCAGGTTCGCGCCGGCCACGCCCGTGGCCGCCATCGCCTCGCGCAGGATGCCGCCGAGCACCGCCGGATCGAGCTTCGTGAGGTCGAGCGAGGCGAGTGCGCCGCGGAGCGCCGAGAGATCCCCGCCGGGCGGCGGGAGCGTCCGGGCGGTCGCCACGCAGGCGCGCAGATCCCGGAGCAGCTCGTCGGCGAGCCCGAGCGCCTTCGGGTTGAGCGAGAGGTGAATGTTCTCTTTCGACGAACCAAAGCCGAGCTGCGGCTGGACGAACCAGCCGCGGGCCTTCATCTCGTCGATGACGTGAAAGACGCTGACCTCGTCGGACGTGAAGGCGACGAGGTTCATCTCGGGCCGCGCGAGGAGCCGGAGGCCCGGGATCTCCGCGATCCCGTCGACGATCTTGCGCGTCGCGGCCAGCATGCGGTGTGCGATTTCGAGGTAGCCGGCGTCGCCGAAGTGGTGGAGCACGGCCCAGCAGGCGGCGAGCGGCCCGGCCGATTTCGTGCTCTGCACGGTCGAGTTGATCACGGTGTAACCCGACCAGCCCGCGCAGGCATAAAACTGGTGGCGCCGGAGATCCTTCGTCTTGTGGAGGATCACGGACGCGCCCTTCGCGGCGAAGGCATACTTGTGGAAGTCCATGGAGATGCTGGTGACGCCCGGGACCCGGAAGTCGAAATCGGCGACAGGGGCGCCGAGCCGCCGGAAGTAGGGCAGGAGAAACCCGCCGATGCACGCGTCGACGTGGAGGAGGAGGTTCTTTTCGAGCGCGAGCGCGCCGAGCTCGTTTATCGGATCGACGACGCCGTGGGCGTAGGAGACGGCCGATCCAACGAGCAGGATCGTGCTCGGGCCGATGGCCTCGCGCATGGCCGCGACGTCGGCCTTGAAGGTCGAGCGATCGACGGGCACGGAGACGAGCTTCACGTCGAGGTAATGGGCGGCCTTGTGAAACGCGGCGTGCGCCGTCTCGGGGACGATGATCTCGGGCTCGCGAATGCCGCGCGCCTCGCGGGCGTGGTCACGCGCGGTCTTCACCGCGAGCAGGATGCTCTCGGTGCCGCCGCTCGTGAACGAGCCCGCGACCTCGTCGTCGCCGCCGAGGTGCGCGGCGGCCATGGAGACGACGTCGTTTTCGAGCACGAGCGTGCTCGGAAAGACCGTCGGATCGAGCGCGTTTTCCCCGAGGTACAGGGTGTACGCACGGTGAATGACGGCCTCGGCCTCGGGCCCGGCATCGTAGACGTACGCGAAGGTGCGTCCGTCGCGCCAGGGCATGTCGTGGGCGCGGAACGCGGTGAGTTTTCCGAACAGCTCGTCCGTTCCGAGACCCTTCGCGGGGATCTTCATCGTGCCTCCTCGGTCGTTTTCAGGGGCCATGAGGCACGCGGCGGCCCCCCCGTGTCAAGCGGGCCGCGCCGGGCTAGGATGCGCCTCCCATGTTGACGATCGATCCCCACCCGCTGCTCGAGGCCGCCGCTTTCACGACCACGTTTCCCGCGCCGCTCGGCGAAATCGCCGTCCCCGCGAGCGTCCGCGCGCTGCTCATGCCGGGCGCCGCGGCGCCGTTCGCGGCCGACGAGGCGGTCCGCGCGGCCGTGCGGGATCTCTTGCGGCATGGCGGGTACAAGCCGACGGGGCGGGGCAAGCCCTCGTCCGAGTACCTCGTCCGCGCGGTGACCGAGGGCACGCTCGGATCGATCAACACGGCCGTGGATACGTGCAACGCGGTCTCACTGCACAGCGGCCTGCCCATCAGCGTGATCGACCTCGACCGCGCGACGCCGCCGTTCCGGCTCGGGATCGCGAAGCCGGGCGAGAAATATGTTTTTAATGCCTCGGGGCAGGAGATCGATCTCGGCGGGCTGCTTTGCCTGTTCGACGCGGAGGGGCCGTCGGCGAACGGGGTGAAGGACGCGCAGCGCACGAAGACCCACGCGGGGACGCGGCGCACGTTGAGCGTGCTGTGGGGCACGCGCGCGTTGCCTGGCCGCGCACGAGAGGCCGCGGCGTGGTATCGGCGATTGCTGGAGGAGGCCGGGGCGACGGTGGAGGTCGTGGCGGAGTGATCAGCGCGGCGTCTCGCTGGCCGGGATCCAGAAGCCGCCGCTCTCGTCGGGCAGGGCAAACACCGATTTCGGCAGCACGTTCGTCCAGCCGGCGATGGTCTCCAGCACGAGGAGCTCGGCGCCGGCCTCGATGACGCCGATCGGCCTTTCTTTTTCGTCGCGCCGGAAGCGAATCGGGATGTCCTTCGAGGCCCGGGCGACGCGGGGCGGCGGATCCATGACGAGCTGCGCGCCCGCGACGCTCGTCTCGGGGGGAATGTATTGATCCATCATCTCACCCTTCGGTAAGGCCGTGAGATCCGATCCGCGCATCCACCCGTCGATCGCGAGATCGGAGCGGAGCTTTCCGTGGACGAACGCTCCGCTCGTCTCGGTGCTCCAGAAGAGCTTGATGTCGGCGACGTTCATGCGGAGCGTGTAGACGACGTTGCCGGCGGGGCCGTCGAGGATGTCGATGTCCTGGCCCTTGGCGAGGTAGCCGCGGCCATTGCCGGGCACCTCCACGGGCACGGGCGTGCCGCGTTGCAAGGCGAGCGCGTCGCAAGGCGCGCTGACGGTGGCGTTCTGGCCATTCGTACCGGCAATGGGCATCTCGACCGTGACGAACCCGAGCTTCGCCCCGGTGATCTTGAGCTTCTGCGCGGTCGCGATCCACACGTTGCCCGAGACGATCGGGATGTCGCGGCCGCTCCAGACCGGAATGACATTCGTCGCGACGTACCCTTCGAGCCGGAAGGAAGGCTCGTTCGTGCGCGTGGTGATCTTCGAGCGCTGAATGGCCGGATCTGGCGGGATGTCGCTCATCGACAGGGGGACGTAGCCGCCCTGGAAGCTCGCAAGGATCCGGCCGCCCACGGGTGCGTCGTAAAGCAACGTGCCCTTCGCGAGCGGGGACGTGCCTTTGATGATGCAGTTCGGACCGGTCACGCCAATCGTCGCGGTGGGCGGCGGGGGCGGGGGCGGAGGCGGAGGCGGAGGCGGGGGCGGAGGCGGCGGAGGCGGCGGAGGCGGGGGCGGCGGGGGCGGAGGCGGAGGCGGCGGCGGCTTGTTCGCGGTCGGCTTCGTCGTGGGCTCCGACGTGGCCTTCGTGGTGCCCTCCGGCCGCGTGTCTCCGAAGGTTCCATCGGTTGGCTGCCATTGCCCCGTTCGCGGCTCGGTCGGGGTGCAGGCGGCGGCAAGGCCGAGCGTGACGCAGGCCGCAGCGAGGACGGCGGCGGTGACCGACGAGCGCGCGAGACCGGGGCGGCGAGGGCAGGGAACCATGGGCGTAGCTATAACACGTTCCGGGCGTAGCTTGCGTACCTCCGCGTGCTTGACGCCTCGGGGCTGCGGTCCTTAGGCTCGGCGAATGACGTTCTCTTCGCGATCTTTGGGTCTGCTCCTCGGTCTCGCCTCGCTCACCTCGGCCATGGCCGCATCGGCACGTCCATTCCGGGTGAACGACATTCCGAACGGCACCAAATACGGCTGCCTGAACTGCCACGGCGACACGAAGGCCACTACAACACGGATTTCGGCGGTGACGCACGCCTTTATCTCGTCGGCGCCGTACCCGTGCAAGAGCAAAACGTGAACTGGGCGGCGCTCTGCCCGCTCGATTCGGATCGGGACGGCTGGACGAACGGGCAGGAGCTCGGCGACCCGAATTGCACCTGGACGAAGGGTGACGCGAATCCGAAGGGGTTCGTGTACAACCCGGGAGACTCCGACATCCATCCGCCGCCCGTCTGCGGCAGCGGGAAGCTCGAAGCCGGCGAGACGTGCGACGGTGATCTTTTCCTGGTGAACGATTGCGCCGAGGCAGGCGCGGGGGAAGGGCAGCTCGCCTGCACGGAGGATTGCAAGCTCGACTTTTCGCAATGCAGCGAGCCGCCCGGCTCGGTGCCGGACCTGGGCGGGGACGGAAACGTGACCCAGCCCGGAACGTGCGCCGCGGCGCCGGGATCGGCCCGGAGCCTCGGAGGAATGGGCGCGGTGATCGGGATGCTCGTCGCGGTGGCGGTGATGCGGCGGAAACGGCGGTAGGCGGGCGAATCAGAAGCGCGCGCCGAACGAGAGGCCCACGACGCCGGGGCCGACGGCGGGCACGACCGCGATCTCGCGCAGACGCGAGGGATTCGGGCCTTGGGGCTTCTTGTCGTCTTTTTTGCGCGGCGGGGTGAGCCGGGGTTCGTCGAAGTAATACAACAAGAACGCGAGGGCCCCCAAGCCCGCGGCCACGTTCAGCGCCGCCGTCGCGCCGTTGCGAAGTGCGGTCTGCCCGTCCCGATAGGTCAGGTACTCGTCGAGCTCCGTATCGGAGATCGTGTCTTTGATGCGCTTGTCGTTGAGCAGCTTCGCCTCGTAGCCCGCATCGGCCGCGAAGAACGCCATGACGATGCCCCCGGCGACGGAGGTCGCCGCACCGCCGATGAGGACGAACGAGGTAATCCTTTGTCGCGTGCGGTCGAGCGTGGCCTTCACGTCCTCCGATTTGCCGCGCCCGAGATCGAGCTCCGTGGTGAACGTGTTGAAGCCGTTCAGGCTCACGCTGAGGGTGCGGACGCCCGCCTCGATCTGGAGCGGCGCGAGGAGCGGCAAGGCGCCCTTGGGCAAACCGTCCACCGTCACCGAGGCGCCCGCCGGGCCCGTGACCGAGACGAACGCGGGCATCTCGCGCAGCGGCACGTCGAGCGCCGTCATCTGGCCTTGTTTGGCCGGCACTTCGCGCTCCTCGGGGAAATACCCGGGCGCCTGCACCAGGACCTTGTGTTTGCCCGGCGTGACGTCGATCGCCTCGAGCGGCCGCGGCGTGCCGCCGTCGATCGAAATGGTCGCGTCCTCGACCTGCGTCGTGATGGAGATCTGGGTCGAGGGCGCCTCCTCGGGCGCGGGCGTGCTCTGCACCTCGGGGGGCAAACGCGAGAGGATCTCCTCGATGTCCTTGATGCCCGCGTCGGCCTCGCCGCGGCGCTTGCCCGTCGTGTCCGTGGCCAGGTACCGGCGATAATAATCCACGGCCTGGCGCAGGTTCTGCGGCTTGCCGTCGTTGCCGTATTGCTTGCGGTACGCCTGCGCGATGGAGAAGAGGAGGCCGGGGCGCGTCGTGAGCGCGTAGGCCTGCTCGAAGGCGCGGACGGCGTTCGCGTAATTGCCCTTCTCGTATTCACGCGCGCCGGTTTCGAAGTAGGCGCGTGCCTCGGGGGAATCGACGTCCGCAGGGCCCGCGAGCGAAGGCCCCGCCCCGGTCGCGAGCGCGAGCGCCACGAGCGCCGCGAAGAGGCGCCTCATCGGGCGATCTCCTTGCCGAGGAAGAGGAGCAGCTTCTGGCCCTCGGCGACCAGCAGATCGTCGACGCCGTCGCTGTTCGCGTCGATCGCGAGCAGCGCTTGGCCGCCGAGGAGCCGGGAGAACGGCGCCGGCGGCAGTTGTCCAGGCAATCTCGCGGGGACGACGAACTTGCGGGTCTTCGCGTCGAACGAGAACACGTAGAGTCCATTCCGCGTGAGCACCGCGAGCTCCCTGTCCGCTGTCGCATTGGTGTTCAGCAATGCGATGTCGATGATCCCCCGCAGCCCCTCGGTGTCTTCGTTGCTCGCCGTCATGTCGGGGCCGAAATAATCGTCCGACAGATCGGCGGCGAGGGTCATTGTATTCGCGTTGACGGGATCCGCGCCCGAGCCATCGTTCCAGAAGATCGCGACGGTGGACCGGACCGTGATCGGATTCCCGCTTGGCTGGGCCACGCGCTTCTGCACGAGGACGACAACGTCGCGCTGGCCATTGCCGTCGACGTCGACGACGAGCGACGGCACGTCGAACGGCTCGGGGTCCGGCAAGACGAGGTCGAGCTTTACGGGGGGGATGGGGTTCGGGAGCTTATCGAACTGACCGGCCCGGTAATCGTTGACCCAGAGGCCCAGGCTTTCGTCCGAGGCGTGCATGAAGAGCGCGAGCGCGTCGTGCTCCGCGTCGTAGACCTCGTGGTAATTCAGGGGTGCGATCAGCATGCTGTCGTCCACCGTATTGAAGCCTTCGAGGATCCGCAGGGACGAGCCATCCGGACGGCAACCCGCGATCCAGACCTCGTCTCCCGTCCGCGCCACGATCGTCGATGGGGTCACGGTCTCCTCGGTCTCGTCCGGCGGCGTAGGCGCCTTGCATTCCTCGACGCCGAAGCGCGACACCACGATCTGCGTCGGTCCTTTCTCGGCATCGACGATGTCCGGATCCCCCATTTCCTGCACCGACGTGCCCTTGATCGTGAGCGGCGCGAGGAGCCTTCGGCCGACGTTTCCTTCGACGATGGTGAAATGCTTGGTGGGCGAGGACATGCCCGGCATGCCTGGCATGTCCGACGTGCGCACGGAGAGGACCACGAGATCGTCGAGCTGATCGGGGGCACCGACGGCGTTTTTCCCTTTCACGCGGCCCGCGGCGATGTGCTCGAGGCCCTCGAAGACGCCGAGGGAGAGGGGGGCCTCGGGCACGGCCAGCGGGCGGCCGAAGAGCATGAGGAGTTCGCTCGGGCCCGAGAACATCTGGCCATTCGGCGCGGCGGGCGGCACGAGCCGGAGGACGGCGTCGTCCACGGAGTCGCCGTCGAAATCACCAACGGCGAACTCGCCGACGATCTCCTCCACCGGAATCGTGAACGTCTTGAGTTCGCCCCCTTCGACGCGACTCCACACGTCGAGGAGCGTCTGCTTTTCGCGCGCCGCGAGGAGATCCGGAAGCTTGTCGCCATTGAAGTCTCCGAACACGGCGCGCCCCCACTTCACGCCTGCCGGGATCTTCATGCAATCCCGCGTGTACGTGTCATCGGGAATGGGCTGGAACGGGTTGTAGAGGACTCCACGAGCATCGACCACGTCGAGCGCCCCATTGCCATCAAAGTCACCCACGGCGAGGGGCGGGCCGCCGAGGGTACGCCCGAGGCAACTCTCGGGATCGAAGACGCTGAGCGGCTCGAGGTACGTCGGCGCGGGCATGGGCGCGAGGAACGTACCATTGCCCTCGTTCCGGTAGAGATGCAGGCCCTCGGTCTTCGTCGAATCCACGAGCCCGACGAGCAGATCGTCGTCGCCGTCGCCGTCGGCGTCCGCGAAGAAGACGCCGGTCCACAGGGAGGCGCCTGCGGGGAGCGAAATGGGGATGAACGTCGGCTCCTCGGCGAGCTTTTCCGGAGCCTGGCACGTGAGAACGTACATCGCAGGTGTCGGGGCCGCGAGCGCGAAGGCGATGAGGGGGCACGCGGTGGGGGTCTTCGCCGGGGCGAAGGCGACGTCGCCGGCGAGCGTCCCCGAGATCGCGGAGCCGACCTTCTTGGGGGGAGGCGTGGAATCTGCTTCGTCGCTTTCTCGGATGACCCGCACTTCGAGCGTGGTTTGTCCCGCATTCGTGATGAATGCGAGCAGCATATTGTCCTTATCGAGCCGGCCGAGGGGCAAGAGCCGCACCGTGCCGAGGTCCACGTCTCCCGAAGGATAACTCCTCGGCAGGAGCGTGCGGTTGTCCTGCCCCGTCAGGACGCCGAGCGCGTCGCCGAGGTTCAGGATGAGATCGGAGGTGCCGTCCCCGTCGATATCGCCGATTCCAGGCAAACGTCGATCGTTTGGCACATTGAGCGATTGGTCGATGAGGCCGTTCGTCTCAAAAAACAGGATGTCGAGCGAGCTGTTGCCGAGCGCCACGGCGTCCTGCCGGCCGTCGCCGTCGAAATCGCCGGAAAGCAAGCGCCGCACGCCGCCGCCTGCGATGGAAAGCGGAGAGGCGGAGAGCCCGCCGGGCTTGCGGCATGTGCCGTCAATCCCGCAGCCGAACTCGGCCGGGCACGCCACGGTCGGATCGTCGGCGAGGTTGCAGACGTAGCGGCAGGCCGAGCCGCAGCGGGTCTTGCGCTTCGCGCCCGTGGCCCCCGCGTCCCCCGCGTCCCCCGCGTCCCCCGCGTCCCCCGCGTCAACCGTGTCGACGGGATCGGTTTCCGGGTTGCCATCACAATCTTCGCCCGTGTCGGGTTCGAAGACGCGGTTGCCACAGACGTTCTTGTCGACGTTGTCGAGGGGCTCGCAGCTCGCGACCGCCACAGCCCCAAGGAATGCAGCGAGGCCGCTCAGCGCCGCGCGACGCCGGAAGCTAGTACTCGAGGTCCCCACGATTCTTCACCGTCTTCGCCGTTCCGCTCGTCCGCGGCTGGGAGGTCGCCTTCTCCTTCTCCAGCGTGATCGGGATCAGGAGGTTGTGGTTGGGCTCGACGGTGACCGCTTTTGATTGATGGCCCTTCGCCGAGAAGGTGAGCTCGACCGGCGCATCGCCGCGCGGGATCTTGATGGGGCCGGGCGCGACGCCGAGCTTGCGCTCGCCGAGGTGGATTTCGACGTTCTCCGGGGTCGCCTGCACGCGGAGCTCGATTTCGAGCGGCACGTCCGGCACGACTGTAGGCTCCGGCGTGGCCGTTTTCTCCGGGGGGAGCGCGGGGAGCGTGGGCGGCGGCGGGGGAGGCGGCGGCGGGTGCGCGGCCACGGCGTCCGGCCCGCCTCGCGAAGCATAAAGCGTCGCCACGACGATCCCCGCGACGAAGAGGGCCGCGCCGAGGGCCACAAAGAGAACATTGGAGCGGCGGCTCGGCGTGGCGTCCGGCGTGGACATCAGCGTGGACTTCGGCTGCTCCCCCGAGGACGAGGAAGAGCTCGTGGTCGCCGGCGCCGCGTCCGGCTGCATCATCGTCGTCGCTTGCCCGAAGACGGCTTGCTCGGCGGGCGTGAGGCCCGCCGGTACGTCGAGGCGCGGGAGTTTTTCGCTCGAGCGCGTGGCGACGGCGGGCACTTCGATCCCCGCCGCGCGCGCAGCATCCACGACCGCGTCGATCGCGCCCGTCACCGAGGCCGGTCGTTCGGCCGGATCCTTCGCGAGCATCCGGAGCACGGGCGCGTCGAGGATCGTCCCGAGGTCCGGACAAACCGACGACAAGGGCGGCGCGGGGGACTGGACCTGCTGCATGAGCACGTCCATCACGTCGTCGCCCAGGAACGGCGGCTGGCCCGTGAGGACCGCGTGGGTCATCACGCCGAACGAATAAATGTCCGTCCGGTGATCGACCTGCTTGCCGCGGCATTGCTCGGGCGACATGTAGAGCGGCGTGCCCATGGGCGTGCCGGTGCGCGTCTTGTGGCTCTGCGAGTCGCCGAGGAGCTTCGCGATGCCGAAATCGAGGAGCTTCGGGAAGACCGTGCGGTCCTCGTCGAAGACCAGGTAGACGTTTTCCGGCTTGAGATCACGGTGCGCGATGCCGGCGGCGTGCGCCGCGTCGAGGGCGCGGGCGATCTGCCGCAGGATGGGCAATGCCTCGGAGGGGCGGAGCCGGCCGCGTTCGCGCAGGTATGCTTCGAGGGTCATGCCCTCGAGCAGCTCCATGATGTAATACTGCCGCCCGTCGTCGAGCTTGCCGAACGAGAAGATGTCGATGATGCCGCGGTGGCGGATCTGATTGACCGCGCGGGCCTCGGCGATGAACCGCGAGACCATCACCGGGTTGTGCGAGTATTGCGGGTTCAGGATCTTGATCGCCGCGGATTTGCCGATGACGGGGTGGACCGCGGCGTACACCGCGCCGAACCCGCCCTCGCCGATCTTGCGTTCGATGCGGTATTCCCCGACGATCCGGCCGGGCTCGAGCTGGAGCGCTGCAGCCGGGATCGCGTCGTCCGGGACGAGAGACGTGCCGTCGCTGGGGCAGGTGGCGACGTCGCCCGAGTAGGTGGCAAGGCAAGTAGGACAGGTGGCCATGCGGCGCTCGGCGGCAGCCTACACCACGCAGGGGCGCGAGTAGAAGCCCGAAGGCACGAAACGTACACCTTGACAGGAGGCATGTGGGGTCGTTCGCTTCGCCGGCGATGGAAGCCGCGTCCCGGTTCGTCTCGGAGAGGCTCGCGCGGGCGCTCGCGCTCGTCGTGCCGGCGCTCGACATCTTGCGCGAGCGGCCGGATTCCAAGGAGGCGCCCGACTTTTGCGAGGCGCGCGGCTATGCGGCCTTCCTGCGCGCGCTTCCCGACGACGAGCTCGCTCGTTGCGAGGCCGAGGGGCTCGCTTCGCGTTTGCCGATGCTCGCGGGCGCGCCGCCGTCGCTCGTGGAGCTCGGGCGCGTGGCGCGCGAGGTGTCGGCGCTGCCCGAGCGGCTCGCGGCGACGCCGGGGACGCGGCTCGATCGGCCGCGATCGGTCTCGGAGCGCAAGACGCGGCAGCTCGAAGCGCTGCTCGACGCGGTCGAGCCCATGGCGCGGAAGGCGCGGCAGATCGTGGACGTGGGCGCGGGGCGAGGGCACTTCACGCGCCTCGCGGCCGAGATGTTCGATCGCGACGCAGTGGGGATCGAGCGCGAGCCGCGGCGCGTGGAGGCGGCTTCGATCCTCGGGCGGGGCACGCGCGCGCGGTTCGTCGTGCTCGACGCGTTCCGCGATCCGATCGTGCTCTCGCCCGACGATCTCGCGGTCGGGCTGCACGCGTGTGGCTCGCTCGGCGATCGGTTGGTGCTCGAAGCATCGAGGGCGCCGTGCGACGTGGCGCTCGTTTCGTGTTGCCTGCAGAAGATCGACGGACCGCTGCGCGAGCCGCTCTCGGCCGCGGCGCGGGCGGCGGGGCTCGTGCTTCCGCGCGAGGCGCTCGGGCTTTCGAACCTGACGTCGCGGCTCGTGGGCGTGGAGGCGAGCCTCGCGGAGATGCTTTCGGCGCGGAAACACCGGCACGCGCTCGCGCGGCTCTTGCGGGCGCGGGGTGTTGCGATCGCGCCGGGCGAGGAGATGCGCGGCATCAACCGGCGGCGGGCGCGTGAAGGGCTCGGCGAGCTCGCGGCGCGTGCGCTCGCGCTCCGCGGGCTCGCGCCGGCGACCGCGGCGGAGATCCGGGAGCACGAGGCGGAAGGGGCGATCGAGTTTGCCCGGATTCGACGCTGGACGCTGCCGCGCGCGATGCTCGCGCGGCCGCTGGAGATCACGGTCGTGCTGGACCGTGCGGCGGCGCTCGAAGAGCGAGGGTATACGGCGCGCGTCGCGGAGGTGTTCGAGGCGGATGCGACGCCGCGAAACCTCGCCATTCTTGGTGAGGCGCCGCGGCCGTAGGACAAACGTTTTACTTGGGCGGAGGCAGCACGCACGTCCCGTTCGGGGTGCAGACGAGCGGCGGGCAACAATCCTTGTCCGTGCTGCACAGGCCGCATTGGCCGCCGGGCCCGCAGGCGGGGGTCGGGTTCGCGCAATCGTGGCAATCGGTGCATGTGCTGCCCGGCGGCTGGCAGCCGTCGATCGTGATGATCGTCTCGTCGTAATGGACCTTGAACTGGTGGGCCGTGGCGATGCTCTTCGCGAAGACGGCGCCGAAGATCTCGAGCGCGTTGCTCGCCTGGAGCGCCGCGTTCGGCATGTAGAGGTTCGCCCCGAGCACGAACGAGCCGGCGAGCGCCACCTGCGTGCCGCCGATGTAGACACGCGTGGCCGCGGGGCGCGTGATCGCGCCGATTGCCGCCTGGTTCGTCAGGGCCACGTTGCCTTTCACGAAGAGATCGAGCTCGGCCGCGTCGGCGAGGTCGATCGTGAGCTTGCCGGCGACCGCGATGTCGCCGTCGATCGCGAGCACCGTGCGACCCGTGAGGTGCACGGTGACGGTGCTGTCGGACTTGATGCCCGTGAGGAAATACCGGCCGCAGGGCAGGGTGATTTCGGTGGGCATGCTGGGGGTCGACACGAGCACGTCCGGGGCGACGCCATTCTCGTCGTTGTCGTTCGTCCCGCCGAACGCCTGGACGATGCCGGCGATGTCGACGGGATCGTCGCAGTTGCAGGGCGTCTCGATGTCGACCGGGCCGACGACGGAGCCGCCGAGCGCGTTCACCTTCGCCGTGTTCTCGGCGATCGGGGTGAAGAGCTTGCCCTGGATCGTGAGCTCCTTGTTGTTGCTGTTCACGACGCCGCCGATCGTCGTATTGCTCTGGGCGGAGGCCACATGCGAGATCGTGGCATTGCCGCCGCATTGCATGTCCTGCACGACGTCGTGCTGGTTCGTCGTGCTCATCGAGCCTTTCACGAGCAGCGCGCCCTTGATGCTCGTCGCTGCCTGCGCGCTGTAATTGCCATTGACGCCGATCGAGCCGCCCGCGAGCGGTTTGTTCGGGTCGATCGAGGAGAACGAGTCGGTCAGGATGGTGTTGTTCGCGTCGAAGCCCGTGCAGGAGCAGGCGGCGAAGAGGAACGTCTTCTTGCCGATGTCGCCCGTGCATTCCCCGGATCCCGGGATCGGGATCGCGCCCTTGCTCATGCAGAAATCCTCGAGCCCCGCGTCGAGCGGGTTTCCGCCCGTGCCCGAGGAGGACGATGACGGCGCGCCGCCCGCGCCGCCCATCCCACCCGCGCCGCCGGATCCGCCGGAGCCCACGAATTCGCCGCCCACGCCCGCGCCGGCCTGCCCGCCTACGCCGCCCGCGCCGGCCTGCCCACCCGAGCCTCCGGGGCCCGACGCGGATCCCGCGCCCGTGCCTTCCGATCCGCCCGATCCGCAAGCGGCAGCGAGGGCCGTAGGCAATGCCACCAGGACGAGGAGAGAAAAAAGATGCTTGTGTCCCATCATGACCGGATACCACGATGGGGTCGCGGCACGTCAAGCCCCTTCCCTTGACGTTTCTCGCGCGCGCCGCTAGCCCTGTGGGGGAAACGCCGTGTCCACATCGTATGATCTCGCCGCCATCGCCGCCCGGCTCGCCATTCTCGATCTCGTGTCCGAGGCCGCCACGACGGAGCGACAAGCGGCCGTCGCCGCGATCCTGCGCACACCACGGGAGGGGAACGAGGCCGAGGTTCTTTTGATCCGGCGCTCCGAGCGCCAGGGAGATCCGTGGTCCGGGCAGATGGCGTTCCCGGGCGGGCGGCGGGAGCCCGCGGATCCGAGCCTCTATTACACGGCCTTGCGCGAGACGGAGGAGGAGATCGGGCTCGATCTCGCCCAGCACGGCCGCTTTCTGGCGCGGCTCGCGGATCTTCCCGCCGTGGCCCGGGCGCGGCGCGTCGGAATGAGCATCACGCCGTTCGTCTTCGCCCTCGACGATCCCGATCCGCCGCCGTTCACGTTGAGCGCCGAGGTGGCCGAGGTGGTATGGGCGCCGATCGGCCCGATGGCGCGTGGCCAGAGCGCATCGAAGTATGCTTACGACCACGAGGGAAACGTGCTCGATATGCCGGCGTTCGCCGTCGAGCAACGAATCGTGTGGGGATTGACGTACCGCATGCTCGAAATGCTGTTCGAGGTCCTCCACCAGCGTTGAACCCCCGACGGGGCTTGACAGGCGGCTGCCATTCTGATGGTGTCTTCGCCTTCCTTTTTGCGCGAGGTGGAGGCGTCATGAGGGCATTCCGGGGATCGTTTGTCGGGGCCATGTTCGTCGGGATCGTGCACGTCGCGGCGGGCTGCGGCGGGTCCGACGAGCTGCCGGGCACGGGCGGGGGAGGGGCGGGCGGAGGCGGCGGATCCGGCGGCGATCCCATCACGTGTTCGTTCGAGGTGGCCTCGCACGACGTGGGCTGCCCCGCCGCGAACTGCCCCATCACGGCCGACGTGGAGGTGCGCTGCACCGAACGCGAATTCGGCGCGGCTGGGGTGCGCGTCGCGCCGGGGCCCACGGGGACGTTCCTCGGCACGTCGAGCCACGACGGGACCTATCTCTTCGAGATCACGCCCACGGGCGGCAGCCGGTTCGACGCATTCCCGATGCGGCTCGACGCGACCACGATGGTGCTCGCGCAGGGGCCGACCGGCGAGGTGTACGCGGTCGGCGACGAGACGACGATCGACGGCAGCACCTCACCGGTCGGATACCCGAACGGCCTCGTGCTCGTGCGCCCGGAGGGGAGCGGGTTCGTGAAAGAGACGGTCGCCGACCGGGACGACCGATACGTGCCCGTCCACGATTTCGAGATCGATCCGGCGGGCGTCGCGCACGTGTGGTATTCGAGCGAGCCGCCGAACGGCGTTTCGGTCGCCAAGCGCACGGTGGACGGGAGCTTTTCGTCGTCGCCCGTGCAGACCGTCGGCGAGGGGAGTCGATTCACGATTGATGCCTCGGGCGCGCCCGTCTCGCTCGGGTTCATTCCCAACGGCTCCTTTTACGACCTCGCGTACGGCGATCCGCCGGAGGTCCTGACCGGCGTCTCCGTGCCCTCGGGGATCACGAAATACCGCGTGACACAGGCCCCGGCGAGCGTGCTCGGCGCGAGCGTCGAGCCGTTCGTCGCCGTCCTCCAGCACGACGTCGGCCTGCACGTGGTGTGGCCGGAGGGCCAGGCGTCCGACGAGATCGAGATTCCCGACACGAACGTCCCGCCTTACGTTTGTCCCGCCACGACCGAGTACGATTCGCAAAACGGGACATGCCCGGTTCCTTGCCACGAGACCGCGACCGGCATCGAGAACGGAGCCTTCGCGATCACGCGGACCGCGGATGGCAAGGTCTGGCTCGCCTGGATCGTGAGTCACCTCGATTACATGCGCGTCTACCAGAAGCAATGCTTCGACAGCGAATTCATGTGCATCTGCAGCGGTGTGGCCGAGGACGTGAAGACGAAAAACGAGCTCGTGATCGCGCGATACGAGCCCGGAAACCTTGTCGTTGATCCCTTGCTCACGCTCCCGATCGACGCGCCGGCGGCCTATGACCTCTTCTCCGACCTGTGGACGGACGTGCGGCTCCTCGACATCCGCGCGTTCGGGGCCGACGTCGCCGTGGGCGTGCGGCTCGAAGACGAAAAAGGAATCAAGGTGCGCGTGCTGCGCATCCTGAACACGCCCTGAATCCAGTGCTGGGCGCTCAGGCCGTATACCCGCCGTCGACCACGATCTCGGCGCCCGTCACATACGAGCTCTCGTCCGAAGCGCACATCAAAATGGCCGCCGCGACCTCCCGCGCCGTGGCGAAGCGCTCGAACGGCGAGGTCTTCGCGAGCGCCGCGTAGGCGTCCCGCACGTCGCCGAGCTCCTTCACGAGCGCCTGGAAAAACGGCTGCTTCTCCCACATCGGCGTCTCCACGCCCGCGGGCAGCACGGCGTTCACCCGGATCCGGTGCGGCGCGCCTTCGAGCGCCGCCACCTTCGTCAGCATCACCACGGCGGCCTTGCTCGCGCAATACGCGCCCGCGCCCGCGCTCGCCTTCTTGCCGGAGGCGCTCGCCACATTGACGATGCTGCCGCCGCCGCCGCGCATCACGCGGATCCCCCGCTGCGTGCCAAGGAAAACGCTGTCGAGGTTCACCGAGACGACGCGCCGGAAATCGGCGAGCGTGCTCTCGGCGAGCGTGCTGCTCGACGCGACGCCCGCGTTGTTCACCAGGATATCGATCCTGCCCCAGCCCGCGAGCACGCGGTCCGTGACCGACTCCCAATCCGCCTCGTCTGTCGCGTCGAGCTCCAGCGCGAGCGCCTGGCCGCCGCGCGTCGCGATGCGCGTGGCCGCCGCCTCCGCCGCGGCGACGTCGATATCGGTGACGACCACCCGCGCGCCCTCCTCCGCGAAGAGCTCCGCCGTCGCCTGCCCGATGCCCGACCCCGCGCCCGTCACGAGCGCCACCTTGCCTGCGATGCGTCCTGCCATGGTGCCCCGAGCCATCATCCGCGGCCGGGCGCGTCTCGTCAACCGCCGAGCACCCCGGGCACCCTCGCGAGACGCCCAGGACGCACGTTTCGTGCGTGCGTTTCATCTCCCGGGCGCGCCCGCCTCGTGCCACCATGCCGCGTCATGACCGCCGTTCTCTCCTACACGCACGGCACGAGCGCGACGCCGCTGCTCGGCGAGACCATCGGGGAAAACCTGCGCCGCACGGCGTCGCGGTACCCGGACCGAGAGGCCCTCGTCGTCCGCTCGCAGGGCGTGCGGTGGACGTACGCCGAGCTGTGGGAGGCGACGACGCGGGTCGCGCGGGGCCTCGTCGCGTTCGGCGTGAAGCGGGGCGATCGTGTGGGGCTCTGGTCGCCGAACCGATTCGAATGGGTGGTCCTCCAGTACGCCGCGGCGCGCGTCGGCGCCATTCTCGTGAACGTCAATCCCGCATACAAGACGGCGGAGCTCGAATACGCATTGCGGAAATCGGGCGTGTCGGTGCTGTTCGCAGCGCGCAGGTTCCGGACGACGAGTTACGTGGAGATGATCGCCGAGGTCCGCCCGCGCCTCGCGGAGCTCAGGCTCGTGCTGATCCTCGACGACGACTGGAAGATGATCGTGGAGGCAGGCGGGCACGTGAGCGACGACGCGCTCGCCGAGCGCGAGGCGGAGCTCTCGTTCGACGACCCGATCAACATCCAGTACACGTCGGGCACGACGGGTTTTCCCAAGGGCGCGACGCTCTCGCACCACAACGTGCTGAACAACGGGTTTTTCGTGGGCGAGGCCCTCGGCTACGGCCCGGACGATCGGGTCTGCATTCCCGTGCCGTTTTACCATTGCTTTGGCATGGTGATGGGAAACCTCGCGTGTACGTCGCACGGGTCGACGATGGTGATCCCGGGCGAGGCGTTTGATCCGCTCGCCGTACTGGAGGCGGTCGAGGCCGAGAAGTGCACGTCGCTCTACGGCGTGCCGACGATGTTCATCGCGGAGCTCGATCACCCGCGGTTCAAGGAGTTCGACCTGCGCTCGCTCCGCACCGGGATCATGGCGGGATCGCCGTGCCCGGTGGAGGTCATGCGGCGTGTGGTCTCGCAGATGCACATGCGCGAGGTGACGATCTGTTACGGGATGACCGAGACCTCGCCCGTCTCCACGCAAAGCGCGATGGTCGATCCCGAGGACAAACGCGTCGGCACTGTGGGCCGCGTGCACCCGCACGTGGAGGTCAAGATCGTCGACCCGAAGACGGGCACGGTGCTGCCGCGTGGCGCCGCCGGCGAACTCTGCACGCGCGGCTACAGCGTGATGCTCGGCTACTGGGGCGACGAGGAGGCCACGCGCGTGTCGATCGACGCGGGCCGGTGGATGCATACCGGGGATCTCGCGACGATCGACGCGGCGGGATACGTGAACATCGTCGGCCGCATCAAGGACATGATCATCCGCGGCGGCGAGAACGTGTATCCGCGCGAGATCGAGGAGTATTTGCACCTCCACCCGCGCGTGAGCGAGGCCCAGGTGATCGGGGTGCCGAGCGCGAAATACGGCGAGGAGATCATGGCCTGGGTCCGGCCGAAGCCGGGTGAGGCGGTGACCGAGGCCGAGCTCGTCGAGTTTTGCAAAGGAAAGATCGCGACCTTCAAGATCCCCCGTTACTGGAAGATCGTGGACGAATTCCCCATGACGGTGACGGGGAAGGTGCAAAAGTTCCGGATGCGCGAGGTGGCGGTGGGTGAGCTCGGGCTCGAACTCGCGTCGCGGATGGAGACCGCCTGAGCCGCGGAATCAGCCGCCGAGCTTCGCCCGGAGCTTGCTGATCGCGTCCTTGAGCTCCGTGTCCTCACGATAACAACACGGATCACGTTTGGCCGAGCAGGGGGCGTCCTTCACGATCAAGAGCTCATCGAGGGCAAGCCCGTCGCCCTCCTCGACCGCGCGGGCGAAGAGCGCGCGCTTGTCGGGACAAGCGGCCTTGCGCAGCTCGTACGCGACGCGCAGCGCGGGTGTGGCGCGGTCCAGGATGCCCGGCTTTCCGAGGATGTCCTGGGCGCGGCGGCTCGCCTTCGTGCCGCCGCGGGTGCGCACCACGTGGAAGAGGACGTCGAGGCCGCCGCTGCCAAGCTCATTTTCGAGCGCGTCGAAGACCTGATCCGACTCGGTGAAGCTCGTCTCGAAGCCGATGCCGGCGACGACCGCGCCGACGTCGCCGCGGAGCTCGCTTCCGGTGAGGCGCGAGGGATCGAGCTTCGCGAGCGCGAGAAAAGCCTTGGCCCCCGGCCGCCATTCCTTGCGGGAAGCCGCCCGCCGGAGCCGCTCGGTCCATTCCGTGGCGTCCGCGCCTTCGATGTCGGTCGGCACGTTCGCCGGGGCTGCTGCGGTCGACGTCGGCTCGGCGCTCGCCGTGGGCCCCGGGGTTTCTTTGGTTTCGGACGATCCCCCGCGGAGGAGGACCACGGCGAGCAGGAGTACCGCGAGCGCCGAGAGGCCCGAGGCGATCAAGATGAGCGAGCGCTTCGGGAGCTTGGGCGCAGGCGAGGCGGCGGCGTTTGCGGGCGTGGCCTCGGGGGCCTTCTCGGGCGCCTTGTCGAGCTCGCTCCCGAGCGCCTTTTCCGGGGCCTTCTCGGGCGCCACGGCCGCCTCGTCGAGCGCCGCGAGCACCTCGTTCGCCGAGGCGAACCTTTGATCCGGCTGCCGCGCGAGGAGCCGCATCACGACAGCCTCGATCCGCGGCGGCACCTGGATCTCCGGCACGCGCGCCCGCATCGGCGGCGGATCCTCGCTGCGGATCTTCTTCAGGTGGAGCCCCGGATCGTGCTCCTCGAACGGGCGTTTGCCCGTGAACATCTCGTACATCACGACGCCGAGCGCATACAGATCCGAGCGCGCGTCGACGCCTTCCATGCCGCGCGCCGCCTCGGGCGCCATGTACGCGAACGTCCCCATGACCATGCCCACGCCCGTCAGCGCCGGGCTCGGCTTCGCGTTCCGCCCCTGATCCGAGAGCAGCTCGACGCGCACCTTGGCGAGGCCAAAATCGAGGAGTTTGACGGTGCCTTTTGCGTCGACGAGGATGTTCTGCGGCTTGACGTCGCGGTGCACGATGCTCTTTTCGTGCACGGCCCCGAGGGCCATGGCGAGCTGCCGGCTGATGGAGAGGGCACGATCGAAGGCGAGCGGACCCTCGTCGATGATGTCTTTCAGCGCCGTCCCCTCGACGAACTCCAGGATCAGAAACTGCGAGCCGTCGTCGAGCTTGCCGAAATCGGTGGCGGCGACGACGTTCGGGTGGCTCACGTGCGCGCCCGCGATGGCCTCGCGCTCGAACCGCACCGAGAGCTCGACCATGCGGGCCATGTCCGGCCGGAGGACCTTGATGGCCACGCGCTTGCGCAGATGGACCTGCTCGCCGCGGTAGACCGCCCCCATGCCGCCATGCCCGATGAGCTCGTGCACGACGTACCGATCCGAGATGAGCTTTCCCACGAGCGACGCGAGCTCGTCCTGGAGCAGCGAGCCTGGCCCCCGCTCCTCAAGCACCGAGCTCGAGATCAGCAGGGCGCTCGGCTCGCCGTCCGCGGCCGCCGCCGGCTGCGCGCGCGGTACGGTGACGGCGTCGTCGATGACCGAAGGGGACGGCCCGTCCGGCGGCGTGGATTTCGACATGCGCCGAGACTACCCGAGGTCGAGCGGTCCGGACAATGGACGCAAGCGGTCGGGATTCGTACGGCGCCGGAGTGATTTCAGGATCCGTACTTGACGCTGCAGCCGTAGGCGCGGGTGTCGGGCGTGGCCACGGGCTTGCCGGCGGCGAGGTCTTCGAGGGCCGCGTCGACGTGGTTCACGAGCTTGCCGTCCTTCGGCGACTCACCCTCGCCGTCGGGCGAGTTGTCGATGGCGCCGCGGTAGACGAGCGTGCCCTTCGCGTCGATCACGAACATGTGGGGGGTGTTCGTCGCGCCATACAGGTGCCCGACCTTGCCCGTCTCGTCGGCGAGCACGGGGTTTTCCATGCCAAACGCCTTTCGCCCCTCGGCGACGCGCTCCGCTCCGTGCCCCTGCTTGCCGGGCGCGCCCGAGTTGATCCCGAGCCAGACGACGCCCTTCTCGACGGCGCGCTTTGAATACCCCTTGAGCGAGCCCTTCGTGTGAGAGGCCTTGACGAACGGGCACTCGGGGTTGAACCACTCGAGGACCACGATCTTGCCGCGGTAGTCGGCGAGGTGGTGCGTCTTGCCCTCGTAGTCGGTGAGCGTGAAATCGGGGGCGGGCTTGCCGATCTCGGCGGCCGCAGCCGGTTTGTCCGAGGCAGCCGCCGCCGCCGCGGAGGTTTTTCCTTCGGGGGCCTTCGCCTCCGGCGCCGGGGCAGGGGCTTCCTTGTTGCAGGCGAGGAGGAGGAGCGGAAGGAGCAGGACGTGACGTAGGGTCATGCGGGCCATCTTTCCACGCCCGGACGGGGGGGCAAGGATGTCCGGGCGATCTCGCTCCCGCAGAGCGCCATTTCTTCAGGGGTCTGGTGTACAGTGACGATGACAACATGCCCTTGCCCCGGTTTTTTCCCGATCCAGTACCGAACAACGTAGCGCTGACCGCTGCGGCCACTGCCATCCTGCTCCTCGCGCCGCTCGCCCTGACCGCGTTCTTGCGGTGGGTCGTGCGCCAGGCGACGCAGTCGGTTCGCTCGAAGTCTGTCGAGAGTGCTGCCGAGCAGGTCCAGAAGTCGCTTCGCCTCGTGGCGACGGTCCTTTCGCTGCTCGTCGTGGTGGGAGGCTGCGCGACGCTCGCCATTGCCATCATTCGGGACATCGATCTTCACCCGTGGGCGAACCGGTTCGTCGCGTACGCGAGCGTCCGCACGGGCCAGGATCTCCTCCACGGCGTGACGATCGTGGTCGCGGTCGCGGTCGGCTGGCTCGCGCTGCGGATTTTCTTCAAGTCGCTGCTCGACCGCATCCAAGCGAAGCTGCTCTCCGTCGCGGCGCTCGAGGGCCAGAAAGAGGAAATCCCGGTCCTGCGGCAGCGGGCCGCGAGCCTGGGGAACGTCGCGTTCCTCTACGGGCTGCACCGCCTCGGCAGCGAATCGCTGGGACTGCCGCAGAGCGTCCACTGGCTGCTCGACACGATTCTCTACGTGCTCCTCGTGGTGTGCGCGGCGCGGACGGTCTCGGGGATCGGCGTCCTGAGCCTCGAAGGAATCGACAACGTGGGCGCGGCCCGCCTCGAGAAATCGGCGCTGCACATCTACTACACCGGCATCCGCAAGCTGCTCCCGCTCGCCAAGCGTATCCTGGAGGCGATCACCCACCTCGCGGCGGCGACGCTCGTCGTGCGGCAGTTCCAGACGCTCGAGGCCTTCGCGCCTTATGGTCCGCGCATCATCCGGCTCCTCGGGACCTTCCTCGCGGCCCGCGTCTTCGTCGAGCTCGCGCGCGTGGTCCTGGTCGAGGCATTCGTCGGCGAGAAGCGCGCGGAGGACGAGACCTCGAAGCACCGCGTGACGCTGGTCTATCTCCTCCAAAGCATCGTCACGTACGTCATTCATTTCGGCGCGGCGCTGATCATGCTGGATCAGCTCGGCATCGACACGAAGCCATTCCTGGCCGGCGCGGGCATCGTGGGGCTGGCGGTGGGGCTCGGCGCGCAGAAGCTCGTCAACGACATGGTGAGCGGCTTCTTCATTCTGTTCGAGGGGCACCTGCTCAAGGACGATTACGTGCGCATCGGGGACTGCGAGGGGACGGTCGACTCGGTTCAGCTCCGGGTCACGATGATCCGCGATGGCTTCGGCCGGATGTTCACGTTCCGGAATGGTGACATCGGAACGATCATCAACTTTTCACGTGACTACGTGCACGCGGTCGTGGACGTGGTCGTGGATCTCCACGTGAATTTGAACCAGGTGTTCGAAGCGCTGGTGGAGGCCGGCAGGCGCCTCGGGGAGGCGCATCCCGATCGCGTCCTCGACAAGCTGGTCGTTCGTGGCGTGACGCAGATCGCGCAGAACGGCATCGTGGTTCGCGTCGCCGTCAAGCTCACGCCCGGGGATCCGGATCCGATGCCCCGGATCCTGCGCAAGTTCATCAAGGAGGTGTTTGACGAGCGCCAAATCCACCTCGCGAACGCGGCGCAGATCGCCGTCGTGCTGACGAACGACGCCGCCGAGGCCGGTCGAGCGCCCGGAAAGCCGCGCCGCGCGGGGATCGAATTCGAGGCACTGCCGCCCGCGCCCTGACGAACGGGCCGCGCCGAGCACGTGCGCCTCGCCGTTTCAGGTCCCGGTGGGCAAGAGCTCGCCGGGGCCGGTGCGCTCGGAGTCCGCCGGGCGGTGGGAGGCGAGCCACGCGCGGGCCTCCGCCTCGGTCGCGACGAACGTCACGGGGAAGGAGAAGCGGCTCGGCAGGATGTGGGTGCCGGCGGTGAGGACCATCGACATCGCAATGCGGATCGGGAACGACGCGCCGAAAATGGCGCCGGCGACGACCGGAATACGCTCGGTGGAGCCCCGCAAGAAGACCTGGCGCACGCGCTCGCCCGAGGTGGCGTACCGCGAGACGTCGAGCATCGAGAGCAGGGGGCCGTGCCTGCGGCCGATGTCGTAGATCCGGTCGATGATCCTCTGGGCCTCTTCGACGGAGAGGGAGCCATCGAGCACGGTGCAGATCTGGTTCGGGGCCTCGAAACGCAAGCGGTGCAGCCCGAACCGCTCTTCGAATGACGACGATGTGCTCATGACGCGCCTCCCCGGTTCGACCGACTCCGCGATCCCCTTTGCAACGACCGATCCAGCCCCCTTCAGCCGCGATGAATCGAATCCTTTCATGGAGTTGTGGTGTCGGCCTTCGCGTGGGCGCCGTTGCACCGGGGAAAGGGGGCCCCGCCGCTCTTGCGAGGATGCAATTCTCGGTATGACGCGATGCGTTGTCCTGGACGGTGGAAATCGGATGACAGGCGCGGGGGCGGCGGCTTAGACATGCGTTCCATGCGAACGGTCTTTGGGTTGAGCGTCATCTTTTTGTGTCTCGCCGGATCAGCCTGTGGGGCGAAGGTCGTCGTGGATACACCCGGCGAGGGCGGGGGCAGCGGCGTCGGCGGCGGGAGTTCGTCGAGCTCGGGGCCCTCGACGTGCACGTCCGGCGAGGTGGAGTCGTGTTATTCGGGTCCCGCGGGCGTGATCGACGTGGGGGTCTGCCAGAGCGGCATCCGTATCTGCTCGGCGACCGGCACGTTCGGCGCATGCCAGGGTGAGACGCTCCCGTCCACCGAGCTCTGCGGCAATGGCCTCGACGAGGATTGCAACGGCGTCGTGGACGACCCTGCGCTCTGCAATGGCAATTGCGTGGGCTGCGCCGAGTACATCTCGGCTCCCTCCCTCGTCCTTTGCCCCAATTCCCAGCTCTTGTACAAGGAGCTCTTTGGGTGCCTCTGCGCCGGGAACTGCGCCGTCTCCTGCAGCGCAAACCTCTGCGTCGGTAGCGAGCCCGGGCAGTCGTGCCTCAATTGCGCGACCGACGTGAACGGCTGTGGCAACGAGTTCTCCGCATGCGCGAACGATATCTGATCCCGGCGCGCGCTCACGCTTCCGGTGTGAAGACGACGCGCATGCAACCGTCCCGTTTTTTCTTGAACGTGTCGTACGCCTCTTGCCCATCCGCGAGGCGGGCGCGGTGGGTGATGAGGTAACTCGGGTCGATCTCGCCTTTTCGGATGTGCTCGAGCAGGCGCGGGATGTACCGCTGGCCGTGCTGCTGGCCCATCTTCAGCGTGAGCCCCTTGTTCATCGCGGCGCCCATGGGGAATTTGTCCACGAATCCGCCGTAGACGCCCATGATCGAGACGGTGCCGCCCTTGCGGCACGCGAGGATGGCCTGGCGCAGGACCGTCGGCCGGTCGGTCTCCAGGCGAACGGCCTGCTTGACCCGGTCGTAGGCGTAGTCAATCCCCGTCCCGTGCGCCTCCATGCCGACGCAATCGATGCACGCGTCGGGGCCGCGGCCGCCGGTCATCTCGCGGAGGGCCTCGCGCACGTCGACCTGCTCGTAATCGAGGATCTCCGCGCCCGCACGGTCCCGGGCCATGGCCAGCCGCTCGGGGAAGCGGTCGATCGCGATGACGCGCTCGGCGCCGAGCAGGTAGGCGCTGAGGATGGCCATTTGCCCGACGCCGCCGCAGCCCCATACGGCCACGACGTCACCGCGCTGGATGTTGCAGAGGTCGGCGCCCATGTACCCCGTGGGCAGGGCGTCCGAGGCGAAGAGGACGCGCTCGTCGGGCAGGCCCTCGGGCACCTCGAATGCATTCGTGTCGGCGAACGGCACGCGCACGTAGGTCGCGTGGCTGCCTGCGAAGCCGCCGAAGGCGTGCGAGTAGCCATAGATGCCCGCGGTCGGGTAGCCATAGAGTTTGTCGAGGAACTCGGGCTTCGGGTTCGTGTTGTCGCAGAGCGAGTACTGCTCGGTCTGGCAGAAGTAGCAATGGCCGCAGCCGATGATCGAGTCGACGACGACGCGCATGCCGGGGCGGAGTTTTTTCACTTCGGTCGCGACCTCGACGACCTCGCCGATGAACTCGTGGCCGATGATGTCGCCTTGCCGCATCGTGGGCACGTATCCATCGAGCAGGTGCAGATCCGAGCCGCATACGCTCGACATGGTGACGCGCAGGAGGGCGTCGTGCGGGCCGAGGATCTCGGGATCGGGGACGGTCTCGACCCCGACGCGGTTCACGCCTTGATAACAGAGCGCCTGCATGATCATGTCTCCTTCGTCGTCCGTGGGTCCCGGCGCTAGGCCGCGTGGATCCCGGGGATGAGCCGCCCGGAGGGTTGTCCCTCGGTCGTGACGATTTCGTCGGCTTCGAGCAGCATCTTGAGGCGGCGCAGGCCGGCGCGGGCCCATGCGTCCGGATCCGCGCCCGCCACGGCGGCGAGGGCACGGAGCAAGAGGCCGCGCGTCTTCGAGAGCTCGAGCACGAGCCGGATCTCCGTCCCGCGACCGCCGGGGGCGTTGCCGAGGAGAATGGCGAGCCGCTCCGGCGGCCCCTCCGTGTGGCCGAGCACGATGGCACGGGCCTCGTGGTCGAGATCGATATGGGCCTCCCACGAAGAGCGCTCGCCATCGACGGACGTCCATACCCGGATCTGTCCCTCGCCGAGGTCCTCCACGCGCTCGACGTGCGGCGCGAAATGGGGGACGTGGGACGGATCCCGCAAAAAGGCGTAGACCTCGTTTGCAGGGCGGGCGACGGTGACGGTGCGCTCGATGCGCGTGAGTTTTTCCTGGAGCAAGGGCATGGGCGTGGGCTTTGGCGCGTTGCGGGAGCTCATGTCGAGGGCCGCATAGGCTGGGCAATGGCCACGGACGCCGCGATGGGCGAGCGCGCCGCCGACCGCGCCCGCGAGGAGGCCGAGCGCGCCCCTGCGCCAGAGGCCCCAGGCGACGAGGCCACCGCCGAGCGCCGCGGAGAGGACGCGCTCGCTCGGGCCCACGTTCAGCGGGTTCATCCTGCGCGCGCGCGCGGGAATGCCGTGGATGTCGTCGAGCCTGGGTGTTTTCGAGGGCATGTGGTCTCCTTTGGGGCGTCGGGACCAAGATGGAGAATGCAAGGAAGAGACCTCCCCGCAGTCGAGCGTGTTCGGCGAACGGAGGACCCTCGGGATCGGGACTTGCAGCGAAATGGGGGCGGCGTCCTCGGCGGAAAATCGAGGGCGAGAGGAGCTCTGCAATGAACGACGGGAGGAGCGCGATGCGCAGATCTTTTCGTTTGGTGAGCGTGGCCGGCCTCTTCGCGGCGCTCGCCGTGGCGGGATGCCAGGAGCGCGACCGCGGCGGGCAGGCCGGGGCCGAGGTACGGAAGGGCGGCGAAGGCGCGGCGGTCCAGCAGCCGGCGGCGCCTCCCCCCGGGGGGCAGCAGCTCGCGCAGCCCACGCCGGAGCCCATTCGTGATTTGACGATCGTGCTCGTGACGCCCGACCGCCCGACGCTCTTCAATCGGCAGTTCGACCTCGTCGGGGCGCAGGTGCAGCGCGTTTCGAACGATCGGGTCTTCTGGATCGGCCCGAACGCCGAGCGGATCGTGCCGGTCTACCTGGACGACCAGGCCCGGAGCGCGCTGCAGCAGGGCCAGCACAAGCTGCAAAAGGGGGATCAGGTGGCGCTGGTGGGCGAACTCCGGCAGGCGCCGAACGTGCAGCTCTTGCAGCAGCAGTGGGCGTTGTCCTCCCAGGAAGCCAATGAGCTGAGCGGCGGGCAGGTCTATCTGCTCGCGAATCGGATCCTCATTGGCGAGCAGCCAGGACCGAAGAGCGGCCAGCCGCAGGGTACGCAGGGCGGCCAGGGCCGCTGAGACCGTCGCGGATCGAATCCCATGGACGCGCAGCGTGGGGCCTCCCGGAACTCCACGTTGCGCGCCGTTTTCGTTTGTCGCGCCATTTCCCATTTCCCCGCGATGACGAGCGCACGCGGCGCTGGCACGTCCGTGGCGAGAGCCAAGGACGAGACCGCGCGAGCGCCTCGCCTGGTTTCGCGGGGGAAACGTGGAGCGACACGAAAGGCTGGAGCGGACGGCGGTGCTCTCCGCGCTCCGCTGGGGCGTGCGCCTCGCGTTCGCGGCCCTCGGGATCGGGATCGTGGTCGCGCTCGTGCGGCAGGTGGGCGCGGAGACGCTCTGCCTGATTCTGCGCGACGCGGCGCCGTGGCTGCCGCTCGTCGTGGTGCTCGAAGCGGCGCGCGTCGGGACGGACGCGCTCGCGACGTACGCGGCCTATGGCCCGGACGCAGGGAAACTCCTGCCCATTCGGGTCCTCGCGCGCGCGGCGCTCGTGGCGCGGGCCGTCTCGTCGATCGCGCCCGCTGGGCGGACGGCGGCCGAGGCCACGAAGGCGGCATTCCTCGCGCCGTGGGCAGGCGCGGCGGCGGCGACGGCAGCGGCCGCGACGGGGCAAGCCGTGACCCTCGTGAGCGGCGGGATCCTCTCGGTGCCTTGTGCGGCCGCGGCCTACGTGATTTCGGGGGCCTCGCCGATCACGATGGCGCTCGTCCTCCACGCCGCGCTGCTCGTGACGGCTGGGACGGGAATCCGGGTGGCGATGCGCGCGCCGTGGCTCGGCGCGCTCGCCGGGCGTTTGTCGCGGCGAGCGGGCGCGCATGTCCATGCCATGCAGGCGCGGTCTCGCGAGACGAGCCTCCTGCCGCCCGGGCCGATCGCCGCGACGCTCCTCGGACGGGCGATCCAGGTCGCGCAATATGCAATCCTGGCCCGCGCGGTGGGCGCGGCGACGGGCGTTTCGCGCGCGCTCGTGGCCGAGGGGGCGAGCATGGTCGCGCTCGCCGTGGGCGCGTTCGTCCCGGCGCAGGTGGGCGTGAGCGAGGGGGCGTTCGCGTGGAGCGCCGACGTGCTCGGAGCGACGGTGCCCCAGGCCCTCGCCATCGCGCTGCTCGGGCACGCGCTCGAGGCCTTTTTCGTGGCGGTGGGCGCGCTCGTGCCACTTCTATGGAGAGCACCCGCGCCGCCGGACGAGCGGCCCGAGCATTGAAATCAAAACGTGCAATCCATTCGCGATAACGTCCAGGCCGGTCTTGCGACGAGGGGGAGGTGCGTGCAAAGGTTGCCCGCCTCATGCCGTTCGTCCCGCTCGTTTTCTCGCCCCGGAGGGCGCGCCGCCATCCCCGGCTCGCGGCCGTGTCCGTCCTTTTTCTCGCCCTCGCCGGCTGCGAGCTCGGCAGCGGGCGCGCGCGTGATTTGCGCGAGACGTGGATGGATCCGGTCTACGCGGCCGTCGGCACGCCGCCCGCGCCGCTCGCGTCGGGCGATCGTGACGGTGATGGGCTCTCGGACGAGCGGGAGGCTGAGCTCGCCCGTACGTTTGCCCCGATTGTCCTCCTCGATCGCGAGGATCACGCGCGCCCGGCGTCGGTGCCGTGGGTCATGGAAAGGTCCGATTTCGTGGAGGGCGCCGCGCGCGTGCGCCGCGCGCGCAGGGCGTTCGACGACGACGTGCGCAAAGGGAGCGAGCGCCCCGAGGACTGGGTGACCTACGTCGACGTCTACCCGCGGGCGAGCGGCGGGATTCACGTCGAATACTGGTTTTATTACCCCTACAACGAAGGACCGCTGATTTTCCAGCATGAGAGCGACTGGGAGCACATGACCGTGCGCCTCGACGAGGCGGGCCGCCCGCTCGGCGCGTACCTCGCCCGGCACGAGGACAACAATCCCGGGCCTTATTTCGCATGGTCCCGGCTCCGCAAGGAAGGGGAGCATCCCGTCGTCCTGTCCGCGCGCGGGACCCACGCGACGTATGCCGATCGCTCGGACCTCGCGTGGTTCGAATCCGCCGCCTCGTCGTGCGATGATCTCGCTGCGTGCGCCGATCGGCCGTGGCGGACGTGGGAAGGCGGCGGGCTCTCACGGCTCGACGACGTGCCCGAGAGCGCGCTCGCGGGGCGGGCGTTCCGTTTCGACGGACGATGGGGCGCGGCAGGTTTTTGGCCGGGCACGAGCGCGCCGCGGGGCCCCATGTTTCAGTCGGGGCATTGCGCGGGCGGATTCGCCACGTGCCGCAAGCCGATTGAAATGGCAAGCCTGCTGTAAACGTCCCGGTCGCGCGGCCGCCTCCCGACGGGAAAACAAATCGAATGTGAACGATACTTTGTTCGTCCGCTCCGCGAGCGAACTTGTATACGCCGGTTCTCCAGGGTATCCTGAATCCCAATGCGATCCGGTGAGGTGCTGGACGATCGGTTCGTGCTCGGGAGGCGGGCCGGATCTGGAGGGATGGGGACGGTGTGGCGCGCCGTCGACCGGATCACGGGCGAGCCCGTGGCGCTCAAGCTCCTGCGTGACCCCGAGGGGGAGTCGGGCCCGCGTTTCCTGAAGGAGGCACGTATTCTCTCGACGTTCGAGCACCCGCACGTCGTGCGTTACGTGGCCCATGGCATTGCCGCGTCGGGCGAACCTTACCTCGCGATGGAATGGCTCGAAGGCGAGAGCCTGCTCGCGCGCCTCGAGCGGGGCGCGCTCGGCATCGAGGAGAGTTTGTCCCTCGCCCGCCACGTCGCCGATGCGCTCGGCGCGGCGCATGCGCGGCGGATCGTCCACCGGGACGTCAAGCCGAGCAACCTGTTCCTCGTGGGCGGCGCGCCCGATCGCGTGAAGATCCTCGATTTCGGCATCGCGCAGAGCGGCGGGACGGACGCGCTCACCCGGACGGGCTCGATCCTGGGGACGCCGGGATACATGGCCCCGGAGCAGGCGCGCGGCGACCGCGAAGCCGACGCGCGGGCCGACGTGTTCGCCCTCGGGTGTGTCCTGTTCGAGTGTTTGTCGGGGAAACCCGCGTTCCAGGGCGCGCACCCGATGGCCCTGCTCGCGAAGCTCCTGCTCGAAGAGCCGCCGCGCCTCCGGGATCTGCGCCCCGACGCGCCCGAGCCGCTCGCGGCGCTCGTTCATCGTTTGCTGTCCAAGGATCCGGAGGTGCGCCCCGAGGACGGCGCGGCGGTGCGTGAGATCCTCGACCGCATCGACGCGACCGCGAGGCTGCCCGTCTCGACCGGCGAGCCTTCGCGGGCATCCCTCACGGGCACGGAGCGGCGGCTCGTCTCGATCGTGGCGGTCTCGCCGCCGCTCGATCGCGAAGCGCCGCGGGACCTCGTGGCGGCGGTGCGGCGCGTGGCGATCCCGCTCGGCGCGCGGGTCGAGGAGCTTTCCTCCGGCGCGGTCGTGGCCGTGCTGCTCGGTGAGGGAAGCGTCGTGGATCAGGCGGCGAACGCGGCGCGTTGCGCGACGTGGACGAAGCTCGCGGCGCCCGAGGCGGCCGTCGTCCTGGTGACGGGGCGCGGCGAGTCGACGAACCGCCTGCCCGTGGGCGAGGCGCTCGAACGCGCAGCGGCGCTGCTCGACGAGGCGCTCTCGGAGCAGCAGGAGGGCGCGCCCGTCCGGATCGACGACAACACGCGCGCGCTGCTCGACGCGCATTTCGATCTGGTCGAGCAGGAGGGGCGGATCGCGCTGCGCGGCGAGCGCCGGACGGGGCAGGAGAGCCGCACGTTGCTCGGCCGGCCGAGCCCCTTCGTGGGCCGCGACCGCGAGCTCCGGAACGTCGTCGACCTCGTGGACGAGAGCTTCGACGAGCGGCGCCCCTCGGCCGTGCTGGTGACGGCGCCGCCGGGGATGGGCAAATCGCGCCTCCGGCAGGAGCTCTTGCGGGTGGTCAAGGAGCGCCACACGAACGTCGCCTGCACCATCGCGCGGCCGGATGCGATCGGCGCCGGCTCGGCCTTCTCGCTGCTCTCGGGCGCGCTGCGCGACATCCTGCAGATCTCGGCGGGCGAACCGATCGAGGCGCAGCGTCGCAAGATCGAGCTCCTCACGTCGGTCTTTGCCGACGAGGCGGAGCGACGCACGATCATGGAGTTCCTCGGCGAGCTCGCGGGCGCGCCGTTCCCCGACGAGGGCAGGCCGCGCCTGCGCGCGGCGCGTCAGAACCCGCAGCTCATGGCCGACCAGATCGAGGCGGCCTACCGCGCGCTCACGGCGGCGGTCGGGGCCACGCGGCCGATCCTCGTGGTGCTCGAGGATCTGCACTGGGGAGACGCGCCGTCGCTCAAGATCCTCGACGCCGCGCTGCGTGATCTCTCCGATGTGCCGTTCGTCGTGCTCGCGTTCGCGCGGCCCGCGGTGCACGAGGTCTTCCCGCGCCTGTGGGCGGGCCGGAACGTGCAGGAGATCCGGCTCGGGCCGCTGCCGCGGCGCGCCGCGACGGAGCTCGTGTCGGCCGTGCTCGGCGGCGACGTCGCGGCGGAGCGCGGCGCGGCGCTCGTGGAGCGCGCGGAAGGGAATGCGTTTTTCCTGGAGGAGCTCATCCGCGCGGTCGCGGACGGTCGGGGCGGAGAGCTGCCGGACACCGTGCTCGGCATGGTGGAGGCGCGCCTCTCCGCGCTCGCGCCCGAGTCGCGGCGGCTGCTCCGGGCCGCGAGCATTTTTGGGGAGGTGTTCTGGGAGAACGGCCTCCGCGAGCTGCTCGGCGACGGCGAGCCGCTCGCCGGTTCGCTCTCGGAGCTTTGCGCGCGCGAGCTCGTCACGCGGCGGCTGCATTCGAGGTTCGCCGGACAGGAGGAGTACACGTTCCGCCACGCGATCATCCGCGAGGGCGCGTACGCCATGCTCACCGATCAGGACCGGCACCTCGGCCACAGGCTCGCCGGGGCGTGGTTGAAGCGCGCCGGCGAGCCCGACGCGCTCGTCCTCGCCGAGCATTTCCAGCGCGGCCGCGACCCCGAGAACGCCGCAGCCCATTACCTCCGCGCCGGCGGCCAGTCGTTCGACCGCGACGATTTTTCCGGCGCGCTCCTCTGCGCGCAGCGCGGGATCGCGTGTGGCGCCTCGGGCGAGGTCCTCGGCAACTTGCAGACGCTCTGCGCGATGGCGCATTGCTGGCGGTCGGAGCTCGACGCCGCGCACCGGGCGAGCGTCTCGGCGCTGCCGCTCGTCGCGCGCGGCGGCCGCTGGGCGTGTTTGCTCCTCTTCCACGGCACCTGGGCCTCGCTCGTCGTCGGCGCGGAGGAGGATTTTCTCCGCATGGCCGGCCGTTTCGTCCACTTCGATCCCGAGCCCGACGCGCGCCGCGATTACCTGTTATGGGCCCCGCTCGCCGCCTCCTTGCTCACGTCGTACGGGCGTCGCGAGCTCTGCCGCGCCTTGCTCGACCGGGCCGAGCGGCTCGCCGCGTCGATGCCCGCGCTCGACCTCGACCTCGCCGGCTCCTTGGCGATCGGGCAGAGCGACGAGCTCCGCGCCTTCGAGCGCGCCCCGTTCCGCCAGCTCGAGCTCACGCGTCGGGCCGTCTCCGCGTTTGAAGCCATCGGCGACGCGCGCAACCACATCACCGCGCTGAACCGGCTCGGCCAGGCCCTCGGCGAGATCGGCGAGCGCGAGGCCGGCGAGCGCGCGCTGCGGGCCGCCGTCGAGCATGCGCGCCGCATCCGTGGACCGTTTGCGCTCCTGCAATCGGAGCTCCACCTCGCGGCGCTGCTCGTCGGCTTCGGCGAGTCAGCGAAATGGGCCGAGGCGGAGAGCATCGCCGAGCGTGTGCTCGGGGCCGCGGGTGTGAGCGACGGGTATCGCGGCTGGGCGCGTGGCCTCCGGGCGCAGATCCTGCTCCACCGCGGCGTTTACGAGGACGCTGCCCGCGAGGCGCGCGTGGCCCTCGCCCTTTGCCAGCGGGTCCCGCTGCGCAAGCTCTGGATCACCACGCTCCTCGTGCGTTGCCTCGTCCTTTTGCGAAAGGCGGACGAGGCGCGCGCGCTCGCCCGGGAGATCGGCGCGGCGCTCGGCAAGGACGGCGGTGGTTACGTCGAGATCGAGGCGCGGCTCGTCATGGCCGAGGCGTGCGCCGAGGAGGGCGAGATGGAAGAAGCCTCGCGGGCCCTGCGCGACGTGGTGCACCGGATCGAGGCGCGCGCCGCGGAGATCCCGGACGAGGCGCTGCGCTCGCATTACCTCCAGGCCGTGCCCGAGAACGTCCGCGCCCGCTCGCTCGCGACCGCGTGGCTCTGATCAGCGCGCCTTCGCAGGCCGCTTTTTCTTGGGCAGGGCGGGCTCGCTTGGCAGGGAAAACGCCGTCGCGGCGCGGAGCGCGTCGAAGAGCAGCACCTTCGCGAGCGCGACGATCTGCTCGATCGGCACGGCTCTCCGCGCCACCCAGTCGATCGAAGCGGCCTCCACGAAGCCGATCCACCCGCGCATCGTCGTGTGGATGAGCGGGCCCGTGGCTTCGGGGGGCAGACCCGCGACGATGCGGCCGAGGAACGTCGCGCGGGTCTCCTCCAGCACCGCGGCGACCTCCGGATCCGAGCCGATTCCGCCCCGCATGAGGGCGACGTACGCGGCGCCGCGGCGCTCCACGTACGCGAGGTACGTCCGGACGCCCTCTTCGACTTTCTCCTCGGGCGACGCGTCCGGCGCCGTGCCGAGGGTCTCGTCGAGCAGCTCCTTCGACGCCGCGCGCAGGGCTGCCACGTAAAAATCGCGCTTCGTCGGGAAGTAATGATAAAGCAGCCCCTTCGAGATGCCGGCGGCGCGCGCGATGTCGTCGATCGAGATCTCGTCGTAGGAGCGCTCGCTGAAGATCGACAGGCCGAGCGCGAGGAGCTGGGCGCGGCGCTCGTCGACCTCGAGCCGCGCGCGCGGGGCGGGCCCTCGTGCGGCATCCGCTGCGGGCCGCGCCGCCGGCCTCGGCCTTGCTCGGCTTTTCATGAGGCGAGCCTATACCTCCGGCGCCTCGGATGTTCAATCGTCGGGTTTCTTGTTGACTTCAGTTCAACAGGCGGTATCCTCGGATGCACTACTGAACCGGAGTCAACAGCCATGCAGCGCGCGCGCGTTTCGGGCTCGGTCGCCCCCATCGTCATCGTCGGCAGCGGCTTCGCGGGCCTGGCCATGGCGATCCGGCTCAAGCAGGCCGGCATCCACGACTTCACCCTCTTCGAGCAGGCGGGGCGTGTCGGCGGCACCTGGCGCGACAACCATTACCCCGGCGCGGCGTGCGACGTCGAATCGCACCTCTACTCGTTCTCGTTCGAGCCGAACCCGCGCTGGACGCGCAGCTTTGCGCCGCAGGCCGAGATCCTGGACTACCTCGAGTCCTGCGCCCGCAAGTACGGCTTGCTCCCCCACATTCGCCTGAACACCGAGGTCCGACGCGCCACGTTCGACGAGCGGTCAGGGGTTTGGCGGGTCGAGACGAGCGACGGCTGCACGACGACGGCGCGCGTGCTCGTCTCGGCCTGCGGCGGCCTCAACCGCCCCGCGCTCCCCGACATCCCCGGCCTCGGCGTGTTCGGCGGGAAAACCTTTCATTCGGCGCGCTGGGACCAGCACGCGGATCTCGAAGGCAAGACGGTGGCGGTCATCGGCACCGGGGCGAGCGCGATCCAGATCGTGCCGGCCATCGCGCCGAAGGTCGGGCGCCTCCACCTCTTTCAGCGCACGCCGCCGTGGATCGTGCCAAAACAAGACCGGGCGATCTCGCCGAACGAGCGCGCCCGGTTCGCCCGCGTGCCGCTCCTCCAGCGGATGGCCCGCCTCCGGCAATACTGGTGGCACGAGCTCTTCGCCCTCGGGTTCGTCGCCGAGCCGCGCATCATGAAGATCGCCGAGCGGCTCGCGCGGATGTACCTCGCGAAGAGCGTGCCCGATCCGGTATTGCGGGAAAAACTCACGCCGCGTTATACGATGGGCTGCAAGCGAGTCCTGCTCTCGAACGATTATTACCCGGCGCTCCTCCGATCGAACGTCGAGCTCGTCACCGATTCCATCGAGGCGATCGAGGCGGAGGGCGTGCGGACGAGCGACGGGGTTGTCCGAGAGGTCGATACGCTGATCCTCGCGACCGGGTTCCAGGCGGCGGAGGCCGTCGCGCCGTTCGAGATTCGCGGGCGGGGCGGGCGTGATTTGAACGACGCGTGGCGCGACGGGCCCGAGGCCTACCTCGGGACGACGATCGCGGGGTTTCCCAATTTCTTCCTGATCGTCGGGCCGAACGTCGGCCTCGGCCACAGCTCGATGGTCTTCATGATCGAGTCGCAGGCGGCCTATGTGATGAGCTGCATCGAGGCGATGCGGGCGCGTCGGTGGAAGTTCGTCGACGTGCGGCCGGAGGCGCAGGCCGAGGAGAACCGCAAGCTCCAGGCGCGTTTTCCGCGCACGGTCTGGTCGACCGGATGCGTGAGCTGGTACCAGACCCGGAGCGGCAAGAACACCACACTTTGGCCGGGCTTTACCTTCGAGTATCGCCTGAAGACGCGGCGCTTCGATCCCGCGCCCTACGAGGTGGTCCCGATGGCGTGAGCGCCATTGACGGAGCGGCGCGGGTCGGGCTCTCATGCCGGCCAGGAGATCACGAGACGAGGACGAGGAGAACTTCATGGGACTTCGATCATCGGGATGCAGCGTCATCACCGGGGCAGGGGGCGGCTTCGGCCGTGCGCTCGCGCTCGAGCTCGCGGCGCGCGGCGGGCGGCTCGTGCTTTCCGACATCCACCCCGGCGCGGCGGAAGAGACGGCCCGCCTCGCCCGCGCCCGCGGCGCCGCCTCGGCCACGGCGCTCGGTTGCGACGTGACGAAAATCGAGGAGGTGGAGGCGCTCGCGAACGCTTGCGGGGGCCCCGTCGACCTCCTGGTCAACAACGCCGGCGTCAGCAGCGGCGGGCTCGTCGGGGACCTCTCGCTCGCGGATTGGCGCTGGACGATCGAGGTCGATCTCTTCGGCGTGATCCACGGCTGCCACGCCTTCGTTCCCCGCATGAAAAAGCAGGGATCCGGACACATCCTCAATGTCGCCTCCGCCGCGGGCCTCTTGTGCGCGCCACGCATGGCCGCCTACAACGCCGCGAAGGCGGGCGTCATCGCGATCTCGGAGACCTTGGCCGTGGAGCTCGACGGCACGGGCGTGGGCGTGACCGTTCTCTGTCCGACGTTTTTCAAGACAGACATCGTGAATTCGGGTCGCTTCGCGGATCAAGAGACCCGCGACATGGCGGACGAACTCATGGCGGGCGGGCGCCCGGTCGAGGAGGTGGTCCTCGCGGCGCTCGCGGCCGTGGAGCAAGACGAGCTTTATGCGGTGCCGATGGCCGACGCGCGCTGGCTCTGGAGGATGAAGCGCGCGCTGCCGAGCTCGTTCCGCAAGCTCATCAGCTTCGGCGTGAATCTGCGGGCGAAGCGCTGAGGGCCCACCATCGATGGAGGAGCTCGGCCTTCAGCGCAGACCTTCGAGATAAGAACCGAGCCCTCGCTCCTCGGACCAGGTGCGGAGTTTTTCCAGCGCCTTCGATTCGATCTGCCGAATTCGCTCGCGGCTCAGCGAGAACGAGCGGCCGATCTGCTCCAAGGTATGGTCGTCCTCGCCCGTCAGCCCATATCGGAGCCGCAGGACCTCACGCTCGCGGGGCGTGAGCGTCTCCAGCATCTCGCTTGCGGCCTCACGCATGCGCGTTCGCGCGAGCGCCTCGTCGGGCGCGTCGGTTTCGCTCGCCAGGGTGTCGCCGAAGCGGAAATCGCCCTCCTCGCCCATCGGCGCGTCGAGGCTGACCGGCATGAGCGAGAGCGCGCGGACTGCCTGGACTTTGTCGAGCGGCACGCCCGAGCTCTCCGCGATCTCCTCTTGCGAGGGGGATCGAGCGTTCTTCTGCGAGAGCGCCCGCTCCGCGCCGAGGACCCGCCGCCGGCTCGCCGTGAGGTGCACCGGCATGCGCACGTCCTTGCCTTGGTAGAGGAGCGCCCGCTCGATCGATTGCCGGATCCACCACGCCGCATACGTGCCGAATCGATAGCCGCGCGAATAGTCGAACTTGTCGGCGGCCCGGATGAGGCCGAGGTTGCCCTCCTGCACGAGGTCGAGCAGGGGGACGCCGCGATTCGAATAATGGCGCGCCGTCGCCACCACGAGGCGCAGGTTTGCCCGGACGAGCTCGCTCTTCTCGTGCGCCGCCCGCGCCCGCGCCTTGGCGGAGCGATCACGCGCCTCTTCGATGCGCGCCTGCTCCTCGGCGTGGGTGGCCTTCGCGCGGGCCGCGAGCGCCTGATCGAGGCGCTCGACGAGCGTCGGGTCGACCCGCAGCGTGTCGAATGCATCCGCGAGATCCGCGGGCAGCGCGGCGTCGCTCTCCGGCCCTTCGGCGAGCGCGCGCGCTCGTTCGAGCGCGTCGACGAGGCGGCTCGTGGTGTCCGCCGCGTCCGGGGCCTCTCCGTTGAGGAGGAGATCCCGCGGGTTTGTCTGGCCAGACGTGATTTCCGCCGCCATCGCGGCGAGCGCGTGCACGCTCGCGGAGGAGCGGACGAGCGCGGACAGCGCGTCACGCTCGGCGTCCACGATACGACGCCCGAGCTCGGCTTCGGCCTCGCGCGTGAGCGGCTGGCTCGCTTCGAGCCCCCGCAGATAGAGATCGGTCGCGTCCTGGATCGGAGCCGTGCGAGGCGCCGGAGGCGCGGGGGCCTTGCGCGTGCGCGGATGACGCGTGCGTGCGGGCTCCTTCGCGGGGCCCGCGATCCTGAGTTTGTTCAATGTGGTCTCCAGGCCCGCGTCCTGCCCGGCGAAGACGCGGCGGAGGGTGGTGCTCGCCGGGATTATGGAACATAAGCATCCCTCGCGCCTCCGAAAGGGGGGCGCACAAAAGAATTGCGGGCGAGGGAGCCATCCCAGCCGTCGAATACGAATGATGTGCGTGCGCTCAGCCAGTCAGGAGCATGGCCACCATCGCGGCCGAGGCGGTCTCGCCCCAGCCGGAGAACGTCTCGGGGATCCGGACGCTCACGAGCTCCATCGAACCCCCACAACGTAGCGACCCTTCGTAAATGTGCCCGCGCCGCGCGAGATCGAACCCGCAGAGGCCGACGGTCCCGGTGAGCGCCTCGGGCCCGATCCAGAGATCGGTGATGCGCCCGCGGAGCAGCCCCTCGACGTGCTGCCGCTTCTCCACGCGCGTCACGCGGAGCCGCAGCGGCTCGGCGCCCCACAGCCCTTCGACCTCGGCGCCGCGGACGGAGGCGCTCAGCGTCTTGCCGAGCACGAGGCCGCGCAGGACCTTGCCGTCGTCCTCGGCGTAGAGGCCGACGTTCACGACCGGCCCGATCGCCGTCCCCTCGCCGATCGTCGCGTTGATGACGTGCCCGCCCGAGCCCTGCAGGAAGAAGTCGTTCGGCCTCCCGGGCTCGTCGTAGAGCGCCTCCTGGGAGGGCATGTTGGGCTCCTCGTACCCGCAAGAGGCCGGCGCGAGGAGGGCGAGCGCGACGAAGGAGAGGGAGAGCCTGGGCATCACGGACCTCGGCGGAGTATAAGCCGAAGGGCGCGTTTCACAACGGCCCGGCATCAGACGAACCCCGCCTCGCGCAGGAACGTCTCTTCCACGGCCGCATAATCGAGGCTCACGTCGAGGCGCGCGAGCACCGAATAAAAGCCGAATTGCAGCCGGTTCATGAAGAGCATGCCGGGCGGGAGCTGCACGAAGTTGCCGTCCTTCTTGGACAGCACCTCGTTTTTCATCTCCTTGATGCCCTCGACCAGGCTCGCCGCGTACGTCCGCGTGATCCGGAACGGCGAGCCGAAGATCGGCTCGAAGCAGCGGCGCGAGTATGCGACCGCCATTCGCTCGTAGACCCCGCCCTCCGTGAGCAGGATCTTCGTGGCGATCTCGCCGAACGCCTCTTCGTCCCGGCGCAAGGCCGCGAGGTGGAGGTTTCGCGCGAGTGTGAGCCGCTCGCCTTCGATGGGCTGCACGCAGCCGAAATCGAGGAAGATGATCGAGCCGTCGTCCTGGAACAGGTAATTGCCCGGGTGCGGGTCGGCGTTGAACATGCCGCCGACGAGGTTGCCCTTGAAGACGAACCGCCAGAGCGTGTCGGCATAACGCTCCCGGATCACGAGGTCCGCCTCGCACGCCTCTTCCAGGGTTTTTCCGTGCACGAGCTCGCTCGTGAGCACGCGCTTGCTCGATCGTTCTGCGATGACCTCGGGAATGCGGATCGCCGGATCGCCTTCGTGGAGCGCCGTGAACGCGCGCTGCCTCCGGGCTTCGAGCTCGTAATCGAGCTCTTCCATGAAGCGTGCCCGGAGCTCGGCGAGCACGGCCTTGGGCTCCAGGCGCTTCGGCCCGAGCACCGCGACCATGCCGCCGAGGACGTCGGCATTTTCGAGGTCGCTCTCCACGGCCTTTTCGATGCCCGGGTGCTGCACCTTCACGGCGACCTCGCGCCCGTTGTCGAGCCGCGCGCGGTGCACCTGGCCGATCGAGGCGCTCGCGAACGGCTGCTCTTCCCATTCGGTGAAGAGTTTGTCGATGGGCGCCCCGAGATCCTCCTCGACCCGCGCGCGGATGGCGGCGGGAGACGAGGTCGGCGCGGCGTTCCGGAGCTTGCGCATGGCCGTCTCGTAGGCCTCGCGTTGCCCCTCGGGGACCATGCCGTCCACGTAGCTCGCCATCTGGCCGGCCTTGGCGGCGAGGCCGCGCAGCGTGCCGAGCATCTCCGCGGCTTTGCTCGCGGCGGCGTCGGCGGCCGACGTCCCGCGGATCAGGCTCGCGCCCGTGCGCGCACCGACCGCGGCGAGCCGCGCGAGCCTTCCCAGGCGTCCTTCCGGGATCTTTCGTTCGTCGGTCATCGGGGCGGAGGTGTGGGGCGCGGGCGGGGGTGGTTCAAGGTTTGTCGATCCACCGACCGATATCGGGGACCTGGAGCTTCGAGAGGCGGTCGAGCAGCGTGTCCATCGTATCGGCCGACGCGCAGAGCGGGCGGTGAATGGGACGGATGAAGCCCTCGGTCATCGCGTGATCGAGGAACGCGACGAGGTGGTCGTAGTAGCCGCGCACGTTGAGCAGGCCGACCGGCTTCTTGTGGTAGTTGAGCTGCGACCAGGTCACGACCTCGAACACCTCTTCGAGCGTGCCCCAGCCGCCGGGCAGGGCGACGAAGGCGTCGGCCATAGAGGCCATCATAGTCTTGCGGGCGTGCATGCTGTCGACGATGAAGAGCTCCGTCAGCCCCTCGTGCGCGAGCTCGCGGGCTTTGAGCTTCTCGGGGATCACGCCGTAGACCTTGCCGCCCTTCATGAGCGCGCCCTCGGCGACGGCGCCCATCATGCCGACGCGGCCGCCGCCGTAGACGAGGTCGATGCCGCGCTCGGCGAGGAAGGCGCCGGCTGCGCGGGCGGCGTCGAGGTAATGGGCCCCGACGCCGCCGGAGGCCCCGCAGTAGACCGCGACGCGGCGGAAATGGGTGCGCGTGCTGTTCATGCCGCGGAACATAGTCCAGGGCGTCGGCCCTGGCATCCGGAAAATTCGGTAAGAGCGGAATGTTGCTCCGCGTGCCGTTTCGTTACGGCCCGATGTGGGTGGCCGCGGCGCCGTCGACGATGCCCTTCACCCACTCGGACAAGGGCGTTCCATCCACGTTGGTGTTGTAATAGCCGTTGCCGCCGAGATAGGTGTGGGTCGTGGCGCTCACGAAATAGCTGCTCCACGCGGGCGATTGCTCGAGGAAGTTCTTGCGGATCTCCTCGAGTCCCGCGGTGTATTCGGCGCCGGAGAGCGCCGTCGGGAAGATTCCGTCGATGTTCTGGCAGTCGTTTTTCCCGTAGCCGTAGAACTGCGAGATCGTGTTGTCCTTGTCGGACGAGATGAGCCCCAGCGAGGCCTCGGGGTATTTCTGCCCGAGGAGCTTCCAGGCATTGGCGAGGCCACCGCCGTTCGGGAGCGAGCATTCGACGCAGTCGGCGGGGAGCGTGTCCGCGAAGTTGTAGAGATCGCGCCAGCGCTTCTGGAGGCAGGGCGCCATGTAGGTGTCGCCCATCGGGGGGCCCGAGTCGTCGATCAGCGCGACGGGCGTGGGGCAGAAGGCCTGCGCCACGCGGTCGTAATTGTAGAACGCGCCGAACCCGCCCGCGCTCACGCCGGTGAGCAGGACCTCGGTCACGTTCTTGAACGTGGGGATGATGCGCTTCAAGTAATGGCCGATGTTCGCGTACCCGACGAACTGCTGGTTCTTCGGGGAGGTCAAGCCCGGCACGTCGGCGCCCGGGGCATTGCCGGCGTGCACGTCGCCTGTGCAATAGGGGACGTAGACGAAGCTCCAGTCCTTCACGGAGTTCGCGGCGTTCGACGTGCTGAAGAGGCCGTTCTTCCCGCCGTTGTTTTTCCAGTTGTCGAAGTTGTTCTGCCCGTAGGAGCCCGTGTTCAGGTTGCACGTCGTGCCGTTGAAGCACGCGCCGCCGCCCTCGAGGTAAATGACGAGCTTCGTCGATTGCGGGTTGATGCGGACGCCGAACCCGGTGGAGCTGCCGCTCCGGCATTTCGCCTCGGGGACCGGCACCCACGTCCATTGCTCGGCCTGCGCCTCGACGGGCGCGCCGTCGAACGGCCCCTCGGGCGCGCACGCGGGCCCGCCGCCGCCGGAGCCGCCCGTTCCACCGGAGCCGCCCATTCCACCGGCGCCCGCGCCGGCGTCCCCGCCGGAGCCGCCGCTCCCGCCGTCCCCGCCCGTGCCGCCCATTCCGCCGGCGCTTCCGCCGCCGTCCCCGCCGGCGCCGCCCGAGCCGCCCACGGACGTGCCGCCGCTCGAGCTCGACGTGCTCGTGAAAAGTCCATCGGTATCGCCGTCTCCGCCGCCGCAGCCGGCCGCGGCGAGGAGCGAGACGAGGGGAATGGCAAGCGTGCTAGGTGAGAATCGAAGCGCTCTCATGGGGCCACGGTAAAGGATCGGTCGCGCGCGCTCAACGCGGATCGTGGACGAACCGTTCAGGTGGAAGATTGGAAGCGGGGGTGGAAATGGTCGGGGCGGCGTTGGTGGTGTGGAAGCCCGAAGGACGTGCCCCTTGACCTCGCGCGCCTGACTTGCCTATCGTCTCGGCCTTCGCATGGCGAACGCGCGCACGCGGGCCGGATCGAACCTGCTCCTCGACGAATACTGGGAGTCGGGGGACGACCGTTTCGTCGACGAGGTCCTCTCGCTCACGGCCGGCAAGAAGCTCAAATCCCTCGCCGAACGGTGGCTCAAGGACAGCCGGCCCTTCGCGCGCCGCACGCTGCTCGCGTACATCGCCGACGGCTGCGACAGGCCGCACCACCGGCCGCTCGTGAAGAGCCTCTTCAAGCTCGCCGAGAAGGCGCACGACGACGAGCTCGTCGGCCACTTCATGGTCGCCTTCGACAGGCTCGTGGAGCGCAAGCTCGTGGAGAAGTCGCGCTACGACTGGGCGGGCCGGAGGTCGCTCAAGGTGCGCGTCCTCGTGGGCACGGGCAAACACCCGGTCCGCTTCTGGGGCCGCAACGACAGCGCGCCGCACTTCTCGAAGGCCACGCGCAACTACCTGCGCCGCCGCGTCCTGCGCTACTTCCGCGACATCGGGCGCAAGGATCCCGTCCGGTACGGCAAGGCGATCCGCAAGGCGCTCGTGCTCTACCGCGACGATCACCTGGACAAACCCGAGCGCCTGCTCGACGCGTGGAGCTTGCTCCACATGCTCTACCACGGCGCGGCGGCGCTCGATCGGCACCCCGATGGCATCCGCGTGGCGAAGGATCGATCCCTCGCCGAGCTCGAACCCGCGCCGCTCTGGCCCGAGGCGTGGCAGGGTTGCTTCGAGGACGTGCTCGCGCTCGTGACGACCGCGAAGAGCCGCACGGTGCGCGTGTTTGCGGTGGAGATCCTCAAGGCCGGCTACCCGCGTGAGCTCGGCACGCTGACGATGGCGCGCCTGCGCCCGCTCATCGCGAACCCGAACGAAGAGGTGCAGATCTTCGCGGCCGATCTCCTGCGCACGGCCGAGGGCATTTCGAGCCTCACGGTGGCCGAGTGGCTGGAGCTGCTCCAGATCGACAACCCGACGGCGCTCGGCTTCCTTTGCGAGGCCATCAAGAAGCACGTCTCGCCCGGGCGGCTCACGCTCGATCAGTGCGTGGACCTCGCGTGCTCGCCGGTCGCGCCCGTCGCCGAGCTCGGGCTCGACTGGGCCATGACCAAGAAGGCGGCCGGGGTCAAGGCGATCGAGGCGATCTTGCGCCTCGGCACGGCGCGGGCGCCGCGCGTGCGCGAGGCCGCGGCGAAGTGGGTCGTGTCGATCCTTTCGACCTCCAAGGAAGCGCGTATGACGCACGTCCGCGATCTCGTGGACGCGCGCTACGACGACGTGCGCCGCGAGGCCCTGCAGCTCTTCGAGCGCGACGTGCGTTTCAAGGACGATCCGGCGCTCTGGTCGGCGCTCTCGGAGAGCCCGTACGATGACGTGCGCGCGTTCTTGCTCGCGCACCTCGTGCAGCGTGAGAAGGCGCTCGGTCCGGCGACGCTCGAGCGGATCTGGGCGACGACGATTCTCGCGGTGCACCGCGGCTCGAAGCAGAAGCGTACGGCGCTCTCGCAGATCGCGGCGCGCATCGTGGCGCATCCAGGCGAGGCGGAGCCGCTCGTGGGCCTGCTCGGGTATGCGCTGCGCAGCGTGCGTCCGCCGGAGCGGCGCGCGGCGCTCGCGGCCGTCTCGCGCGCGGCGTTCCAGGCGCCGGCGCTTCGCAGCGCGATCGGGCGCAAGTTGCCGGAGCTCTCGCTTTTCCAGGAGGAGAGGGCGTGAACGTCGATCTCCGTTATCTGGGCAAGAGCGGCGTGCTCGGGGCGGCGCAGAGCCTGCTCGTGCGTTTTTCCCCGAACCTCGCGCGGCCGAAGACCTTCTTCGACGCCGAGCTCAAGGATGCGATCCGCTTCCGCGAGGCCATGAGCGCGCTGCACGACGTGGTCGTCGGCGACCTCAAGTTCCGGAAGAAAGACAAGACCGCGTACCAGGCGTGGAAGAAGGCGGAAGAAGAGCGCGAGGAACAGCTCAAGGCGCAGCTCTTCGATCAGGCGAAGCGCACCGAGCTCGCGCGGCTCGCGAAGGAGCCGATCCCGCCGAACCTCGACCGCGACTTCCGCAAGATGCATCGCCTCTACTGGGATGCGCGCGTCAAGTGGGCGAACGAGCTCGCGCGGCACGATCCGGAGCTCTTCCGCCACCTCGTGCCGTGCGACCCGGTCGTGACCGTCGCGCCTGACGTGGTCTTCTTCGAGTGTTTCTCCAAGGACGAGTCGAGCTACGGCTGTTTGTCCGTGGACCGCGACTCGTTCGTGGGTTCGCAGGAGGCGGGGCTCGGCACGACGAACGTCGACTACTCGATCGCGCTCTACGAACATTTCCAGACGCTGCGGAGCTACCGGAAGACGCGCCTCTCCGTGGACCCGGCCGGCTTCGACGTGAAGGTCGAGGGGCTCTCGGATTACCGCGAGGAGAAGATCGATCTGCCGCCCTCGTGGCTGCGCGGATTTGGTCAGATCCAGGCCTCGACGTGCCTGCCGAGCCGCCGCGTGGATCTGCCGGTCGAGGTCGTGTACGCGATCCTCGCGCACTTGAAGCGCCACCGCGAGAAGACGGGGCCGCGCAGCATCCGGTTCGTGCTGACGCCGGGCAAGGCGCCGAAGATCATCCTCGACCCGTGGGGGATCGAGATCCAGTCGCGCGGGCCGGTCTACGATGGTGGGCTCGAGATCGGCGGGAGCGGCGCGGGCGGCAAGCTGGGCCCGTATCGGTCGGCGCCCACGGGCCGCGAGATCACCGAGGAGGTCAAGATCTGGGGCCGGCGGCGGCTCTTCGCGCTCGCCCGCGTCCTGCCGCTCACGGAGCGCGTCGAGGTGCGGCTGCTCGGATCGGGCCTGCCGAGCATCTGGATCGCGCACATGGGCGACATGCGGCTCGTGCTCGCGCTGAGCGGTTGGACCACCAACGATTGGACGAGCGGCTCGGGGCTCGACCTGCTCGCGGGCGCCTACGAGCCGGATGCGCGCACGATGCAGCAGGCGGATCGGTTCCTCCAGAACGAGCAACGCGCGACGCTGCCCGCGATCGCCGCGGCGACGGGCGCGTCCGAGGAGAGCCTCGTGCCCGCGCTGCACCAGCTCGCCAAGCGCGGGCAGCTCATCTACGACCACGCCGATCAGGTGTATCGCTACCGGCAGGTGATGCCCGCCGTGCTGAGCGAGGCCTTTATCGGGCCGGAGCACCCGGAGCTCGTCGAGGGCCGCGCGATGGCCCGGAGCAACGCGGTGACGATCGATCGGGACGAGCTTCTCTCCGACGGCCGGCGCGCGGTCGTCGGCAAGGCGAAGGGCACGGCGTGCGAGGCGATCTTCGACGAGGACCTCGCGATCAAGAAGGCGAAGTGCTCGTGCTCGTACTTCCACAAGAGTGGCCTTCGGGCCGGGCCTTGCCGGCATTTGCTCGCGCTCAAGATGGTGCTCTCGAGCCGCGCCCTGCCGCAGGCGCCGAAGCCCGAGCCCGCGCCCGAGGCGCCGAAGGCGTCGAAGTGGTCGTCCGGCGAGAGCTTCCCGATCCCGCGCCAGATCCTCGACGACATCCGCAAGGTGGCGAACCGGAAGAACACCACGGTGTCGCGGGTGCTGGAGCAGGCGTGGGACGTGGCGATGCCGCGGATCCAGGCGGAGCGATCGTGGACCACGGCGCTTGCGCTCGCGGACGTCACGCTCGCGCGTTCGCTCGCCACGCGTGTGCCGGCGGACGCCGTGGAGGAGCGGCTCGCGCTCCCGCCCGACGTACTCGCCGAGGTGAAGCGTGTCGCGGATCGGTTCCGCGCCGAGCGTGCTTCCGTCCTCTGTCTGGCCTGGCTTCTGGGTAGGAAGTCGTTGTAGGAATGGTCTTGTCGTCTCGTTCGACGCGCTCGCGTCCAGCCTTGCAAGGAGGTCCGTCCGCCCGAGCCCACCATGCTGCGGCGTTCCGCCGTGGCGGAGTTCGTTCCCCCATGCGTCCCCGCGCCCGATTTTCTTTGGGCCCTAAAGCCCCCTACCAGCATCCACTCAGCGGACCCTTGGGTCTGGATGCCGGTAGGGGGCCTAGGGCCTCGGTGATCGGACGTGGTCCTAGGCGAGTAGTCGGGCGGACGGGCTTCCTTGGAGGGCTGGACGGCGCGTCGAACGGTGCATCAGGGATCGCTCGCCCGAGCTCTCGGGCGATGCGCATCGCAACCTCGATCTAGCGGGAGTTGCCGTGGGCTTCTGGGACAAAGTCAAGTCCTTCATCGGCACCGGCAAGTCCGGCGAGGGCGAGCCCGAGAAAAACGAGCCGGGCGACAAACCGAAGGCGGCATCGGCTTCGACGTCCCCATCGTCGTCGTCGACAAAGTCGACGACGACGGGAGCTGCGACGGCCGCGGTCGCGACGTTTACCTCGACGAGCTCCGCGTCTGCGGCGACGCCCGCCAAGAAGAAGGACAAACCGAAGCCGAAGGACCCGTACGACACGTCGGGGATCCTCGGTTTGTCGGCGGACGAGATGCGCAAGCGCGCGCTCAAGATCAACCCGTACCAGACGGCGTGGATCGGGCGCGTGGACACGATCCCGCCGCAGAGTGACGAGCGCACGGCGCTGATCGATCGGGGCCTCATCCTGCGAGGCTTGCTCACGGAAGAGCAGATCGAGGAGATCCACCGCGTCGGTGATCTCTGGCTCAAGCACAACGAGGCCGCGAGCCTGGCGACCACGGTGGCCCGGAAGAAGGCCGACGAGGCGATCGAGGAGCTGCGTCGCCAGAAGGCCGAGCGCAAGGCGGAGAAGAAGCGCCTCGCGGCCGAGCGCAAGAAGAACCACGCGGAGGCTGTCGCCAAGCGTCGCGCCGAGGACATCATCTTCCTCGGCCGCGGCGTGTCCGGCAGCCTCGGCGATCGGCGCGCGAACGTCGAGTCGCTGCAAAAGCAGGGTTTGCCCTTGCTCTCGACGCCGGCGGAGGTCGCGAAGGCGCTTGGTCTGCCGATCCCGCGGCTGCGCTGGCTTTGCTACCACAACGACGCGGTCGAGAAGCCGCATTACGTGTACTTCGAGGTGCCCAAGCGCTCGGGCGGGATGCGCCTGCTCTCGGCGCCGCACGAGGCGCTCTCGAAGGCGCAGCAGTGGATCCTCCAGAACGTGCTCGCGAAGCTCTCGGTCGAGGGCGAGGCGCATGGGTTCGTGAAGGGCCGCTCGACGGTGACGAACGCGCGGGCGCACCTCGGCCGTGGGACCGTGGTGAACCTCGATCTCTCGGACTTCTTCCCGACGATCACGTTCGGCCGCGTGCGCGGACTCTTCGAGTCGATCGGATATTCGCCCGCCGTGGCCACGATCTTCGCGCTGCTCTGCACGGAGTCGCCGCGCCGCAAGGTCGTGTACGACGGGACGACGTACTGGGTGGCCGTGGGCGAGCGAGGTTTGCCGCAGGGCGCGTGCACAAGCCCGGCGATCTCGAACCTGGTCACGCGCAAGCTCGATCGGCGCCTCACGGGCATGACGCGCAAAATGGGCTGGACGTACACGCGGTACGCAGACGACCTCACGTTTTCCGCGGCGAACGAGCTCGTGGACGATGGCAAAGGCGGCCAGAAGAAGGGCCGGGGCGACCTTGGGATCCTGCTCGCGCGGGTCCGGCACATCGTGCAGGAGGAGGGGTTCGCCATCAACCCGAAGAAGGGGCGCGTGCAGCACGCGGGCGGGCGGCAAGAGGTCACCGGAATCGTGGTGAACGACAAGCTCGGGATGCCGCGCGAGGAGGTCCGCAAGCTCCGCGCAATCCTGCACGCCGCAAAGAAGACCGGGCTCGCCGCGCAAAACCGCGAGAACATCCCCCATTTCGAGGCGTATCTGCAGGGGAAGATCGCCTACCTGAACATGGTCGACCCCGAGCGGGCGATGCAACTCGCGAAGGCATTCCTCGAAATTCCACGCTGACGCACCGGTCTCAGCGGGGAAGCGCCGCGCCGGGGCGCCGCCCCGGACCCCGCGGGGGGCTGTCCGCCCCCTCGACCCCGGACCAGCCAGGGGCTGGACCCAGGGTTGAAAAACTGCGCTCCGCGCAGTTTTTCAAACAGGCCGACGAAGAAGCCGGGTCGCCAGCAGAACCCGCAGCGCGGCTGTCTCGGTTGGCAGGGTCGTTGCCGGTCTTGACCGGGCCTGTTCGATGAACTGCGCATCGCGCAGTTCATCGAGCTTGGGTCCAGCCCCTGGCTGGTCCGGGTGCAGGGGCGGACAGCCCCTGCTGGGGCCTGGGGCAAAGCCCCAGCGAGGCGGCTTCGAGAGGAGACCCATGCGCAGGGCCGTGATCCACCCCCGCTCCGCGACCCAAAGCGGCCAGGTGACCCCGTCCCTCTCCCGCTCCGCGTCCATCCCACGCGAAGGACGCTTCGATCCTCCCCCGCGCTGCCACCGTACACACCAAGCCGAGCCGTGATCCTCCGGTGGTCACGCCATGTTCCCCGGTGGGACGTCCCGTCCCTCCCGTGGTCACGACGCGCGCGGGGGCAGGCGAGCCGTGATCCAAGCCCTTCGACGAAGCGCGCGGGGCCAGGCGAGCCCCGCCGCGCCCGGGGCGCTGCCCCGGACCCCGCGGGGGGCTGTCCGCCCCCTCGACCCCGGACCAGCGAGGCGCTGGACCCAGGGTTGAAAAACTGCGCGGTGCGCAGTTTTTCAAACAGGCCGACGAACAACCCTGGTCGCCAGCAGAACCCGCAGCGCGGCGGTCTCGGTTGGCAACGCCGCTGCTGGTCTTGACCGGGGCCTGTTCGATGAACTGCGCGGAGCGCAGTTCATCGAGCCTGGGTCCAGCCCCTGGCTGGTCCGGGTCCAGGGGTGGACAACCCCTGGTCGGGGTCCGGGGTGAAACCCCGGCGCAATGCTGTGGCTGGCTCTACCGCCGGATCCGCACGATCGTGCTCTGGCCGAAGGCCTGCACGGCGCGCATGCCGTGCCAACCTTCGGGCACGGTGGGGTCGGTCCAGTCGAAGACCCATTTGGCGTCGATGGGCGCGAGGTTCACGCAGCCGCCGCTCTTCGGCTCGCCCCAGGCGTCGTGCCAGTAGGCGCCGTGCAGCGCGTGCGGGCCGCTGAAGTTCAGGACCCAGTTCACCTCGGCATGCACGAGGTTCTCGTCCGAGCTCGACACCATCGACGCTGTGCGGAACTTGCCGTCGACGCGGAAGAGGCCGACGGGCGTGGAGGCGGTCTTGAGCGGTTCGATGCCTGGGTACGGGACGCCGCCGCGGCCCGGCGAGATCATCGTCGCATAGACCGGGCGCAGGCCCTCGTAGGCGACGAGCGTGCCATTCAGGACGCGCACGTCGACCCATTTGCTCTTCGTCGGATCCTTGTCGGCGAGCCAGGGCGCCTCGGTGACGGCTTCGACGATCTGCGCGTCTTCGGCGAGGACGTAGACGTCGCTCTCCTTCGTCTCGACGAACGCCTTGCCGTCTTGCTCGATCCGTGTGCCGGTGAGGCCGACCCAGCCGAGCCGCGGGAACGTCTCGTCGGTCTGCACGAGCTTGCCGCCGGCTTCGCGTTTCCATTTCGGGCGCGGCTTCTGGCGGAAGAAGGCGAGCGGCAGCTTCACGTCATCGCCCAGCGAGACGCCGTGGAACGTGGAGCGCGGGTAGGGCTTGAGGCGATCCTTCGGGAGGATCGCCTGGTCTGCCGTGAGGACGAACGTGCGGCCGCCGGACTCGAAGGCGCGCACGAAGGCGATCGTCGAGCCGAGCTGGACGAACTTGCGGTTTTCCCGGACGAGCGGGCCAAATGGCACGAGCTCGGGCGGGCCCTCGCCGGACGGGGCGAGGTCGACGCCGACGAGGGCCTTGTCGATCGCGGCGATCGCGGCCGTGTCTCCTGCGGCGGCGCGCGCTTTTTCGACCTTGGCCTCGTGTTTTTCGAGGTCCCATTCCGCCTCGCGTTGCTCGGCGCGCGTGGGGATGTGGTCATAACGCGGAGCGCCAATGGATTCGCCGTACTGGTACGGCCAGGGCGAGCTCACATCGGCTGCGTCACGCCGCAGGATGACGATCGCGGGGTCCTTTTCGTCGAGGGTCGCGGTGGCGCCTGCGCAGACATAACCGCGCGGTTCGACCGCGTACCAGGCGTCGCAGCCGCCATACCCCTTGATGTGGGCGGCCTCGACGCTGCCGCCTTTGAGCGGCACGGAGCTGCCGAGCGCGAGGTATCCGATCCAGGCGCGGCTCGCCCCGGGCTCGGGGTGGATCCAGGCAAACCGCCCTTTCGACCAGATACGCGGCGCGGCGGGCGCTGCGGCGGGCGCAGAAGCGGCGGCGGGCGCGGAGGTGGGTGCGGCGGTGGACGCGGTCGCGGGAGCAGCGGGCGCGGTCGCGGGGGGCGCCGGGGGCATCACTTCGGCCGCGGGGCTCGGGCCGGGCGCGGCCTCGGTTTTTGCGCTCGAGCAACCCGCGAGCATGCCGAGGGCGAGGGCGGCGAGGCCCGTACATGACGCACCGTGGACGAACGCGGAGGGCCTGGGAGCAGAGGCGCGAGGCATGGCGGGGAGCGGCACGGGCCGTTAATGACTCCCCAGTTACGCGTTTGACGCCCGGTCTGCAAAACATTTAACATGCCAAGGCCTCTCCACGGGAAGGGAGAGCCATTTGGGGCTGCCCGCGCGCGGGGCGGTTCGTGTCGTCGAGGAGGCGCCGTCCGATGAGCTTGGGGCACCGTTACCATGGGCGGATCGTCTTGATCGGATCGTTCGTCGCGGCGTTGTTCGCGGCGTGCGCGCAGGGCAATCACATCGATCAAACCGGCGGCGCAGGCGGCGGAGGCGGCGCGGGCGGCGGGGGCATTCCGCCGGGCCAGATCGGCGGCCCGTGCAGCGACGACACGCCTTGCGAGCAGGGCGAGTGTACGGTCGTCGGCGCGAACAAGTTCTGCACCGTGCCGTGTCCGCCCGGCTGCCCCGAGGGGACGTACTGCGCGCTCATCAACGGCGACTCGATCTGCGTGCCCGATCTCGGCAGCCAGTGCCTGCCATGCACGACGGTGCTGCAATGCCTGATCCCCTCGGATGCGTGCTTGACCGCGCCCGCGGGAGATCGCTTCTGCGCGCGGGATTGCACGACGGACGGCCAGTGCCCGAACGGCTTCACGTGCCTTGAAGGCGCGAAGTATCCGCCGAAGCAGGGAGGCGAGATGCCGGACGCGGGGCCGCCGGACGACGCGGGCACCTCGGGCGACGCGGGGGATGGCGGGCCGGAGGACGGCGGCGTCGACGGGGGGCCGCCGAAGCCTCCGCAGGGGCAAGCCCACAAGTTCTGCGTGCCCAACGTGCCGTTCTCGTGTCCGTGCAACGAGAAGCGGGACGGGGTCGAGAAGGATTGCTCGAACTCGAACCAGTACGGCACGTGCACGGGCGTCGAGGCGTGCAACGCCGCGTCGAGCTCCTTCGAAGGATGCACGGCGAAGGTCCCCGCGGCCGAGACGTGCAACGCAGAGGACGACGACTGCGACGGGATGACCGACGAGGGCGAGCCGAACGTGCTCTGCAGCGAGGAAGGGCCGGTGCCGCCGCACGCGTCGTGGACCTGCTCGCCGCAAGGCACGTGTGGGCTCGGGCCGTGCGAAGTGGGGTGGGCGGCCTATCCGCCCGGCCCGATCGCGAACGGCTGCACGTGCCCGGTCGAGATGGGCGAGCCGAACGACCTCTGCGCGAACGCGACGCCCGCGGGCAGCGTGAGCGATACCGACGGGAGCAGCATCACGATCACGGGCACGCTCGGCGGCGCGACGGACGTGGACGTGTGGTCGTTCGACACGGTGGACACGAACGAGCTCACGACGAACGCGTACCACGTGAGCATCGATTTCGTGGTCCCGATGCCGAACAACGAGTTCGTGATCGACGTGATCCGCGGCGAGGCGTGCACGGACACGCCCTCGGGCGGCTCCGCGGGGATCACGTCGTACGACTGGTGCGTCGACGGGAAGTCGGCGGATGGCCTTTCGGGCGAGGTGCCGTGCGCGAACGACGGCTCGCAGACCGTGCACTGCAACAACAACTCCACGAAGTACTTCGTGCGCGTCTACCGCAGGCTCGGCGCCCCGGGGACGTGCACGCAGTACAGCCTCCTCGTGACCGCGAAGGGCGGCGATCCTTGCGATTTCACGCAGAAGTGCCAGTAACGGCCTGACCATGGACCTCGAGCCGAACGAGACCGAGGCGCTCGTCCAGCGCACGGCCCGCGACTACGCCGAGCGGGTGATCCGGCCCGTCGCGGCCGATCTCGACCGTGACAAGGACATCCCGCGCGACATCCTGCGAGGGCTCGCCGATCTCGGCCTGATGGGCGTGAACGTGCCCGCGGCGCTCGGCGGGGCCGAGGCGGGCGTCGTGGCGTACGCGCTGGCGATGATGGAGATCGCGCGTGCGTGCGCCTCCACGGCCGTGACGATGAGCGTGACGAACATGGTCGCGGAGGTGATCGCGCGGTTCGGCACGGAGGCGCAGCGCGCGACGTACGTGCCGCGGATCTGCGCGGGCGAGTACGCGGCCGGGTCGTTCGCCCTGAGCGAGCCGGAGGCAGGCAGTGATCCCGGCTCGATGCGGACCGTGGCCGAGCGGACCGAGGATGGCTGGGTGCTGCGCGGGCAAAAGCAGTGGATCACGAACGGCGCGTGGGCGGGCGTGTTCGTGGTCTGGGCGCGCACGGGCGGGCCGGGGACGCGTGGTCTGTCGGCGTTCCTCGTGGAGGGCGGGACGCCGGGGCTCCGGTGCGGCCGGCCCGAGGACAAACTGGGGCTGCGCGCGTCGAACACGGTGCCGATCGAGCTCGACGACTGCAAGGTGCCGGCGGACGCGCTGCTCGGCAGCGAGGGCGAGGGCTTCAAGATCGCGATGATGGCGCTCGACGGCGGGCGCATCGGGATCGCGTCGCAGGCCGTGGGCATCGCGACGGCGGCGCTCGAGGAGGCCACGCAGTACGCGCGCGAGCGCAAGCAGTTCGGCCGGTCGATCGGCGACTACGAGGCGATCCAGTGGTCGCTCGCCGATGGCCGGACGGAGCTCGACGCGGCGCGGGCGCTCACGCTGCGCGCGGCGTGGCTCAAGGAGAAGGGGCGGCCGTTCTCGGCCGAGGCGGCGATGGCGAAGCTCTACGCGAGCGAGGCGTCGAACCGGATCTGCCAGCGGGCGCTGCAGATCCACGGCGGCTACGGCTACGTGCGTGACTTCGCGGTGGAGCGTCACCTGCGCGACGCGCGCGTGACGACGATCTACGAGGGGACGAGCGAGATCCAGCGGATCGTGATCGCCCGGAGCGCGACGCGCTGAAGGCGTGAGCGCAACCCGTTGGGGATCCAACGGGTTTGTCCGTCAGACGAAGATCCGCGTCAGGACGAAGATGACGACCGCGATCACGGCCCCGAAGAGGAGCGTGTAGAGCAGGACGCGCTTCAGGATGACGCGGAGCTTGTTCTTGAGGAGCGTCTTGACGAGCTTCCAGAGGAGGCCGAGGACTTCACGGATGAGCTTCCACACGCGGAGATCCTAGCGCGGCTCGGCGCGCCGTGCCTCAAGGCCGAACACTTCTTCACGGGGCCGGCGAGGGCTCACTCCGCGACGAGGGACACCTTGCCTGCGTAACTTCCAGGCGACGGGAAGCTCATGCCGCGCAGCGCTTCGACGATGCACGTGGCCGCGGCATCGCCCTTGGGATCGGCGCTCGACACGCCCACGGCGAGGGGCTTGCCGTCGGTGTCGAGGTACATCGTGGCCTTGATCGGGCCCGCGCCCTGGCCCGCGCGGCACGTGGCGAGGGCTTGCTGGGCCTTGGGGAGCTCCTTGCCCAGGCGACCCGGGTCGAGCGAGACGGGCGGACGCTCGTCGGCGCTCGGGTCGAAGGAGAAGCCGCCCTCGGCGAGGCCTTCCTTTCCACCCACGGGAGAAGGCCAGCTCGCGCCGCGCAGCGCGCCCAGCATGCACGACTCGGTGTCGCGATCGCCGAGCGTCGACTCCTTGAGATACGCGACGGTGGCCGTTCCGCCCTGCGCGATCCGCAAGGCGAAGCGGATCTCGCCGCCCATGAAGGGGATGCGGCGCACGCCGTTGTGGAAACACGCGCTGAGTTTGTCCGAGGTGCGCTGCAGCGTCGATTGCACCTTGTCTTGATCGAGCGCGCCGATCTCGGCTTCGAAGTTGGCGCCGCCGCTCCCGCCGCTCGTCGAGGTATCCGTGCCGCCCGTGTCCGGCGGCTTGTTCACCGCCACCTCGCCCCCGCAACCCGCGAGCGAGGCGAGCGCCGCGAGCGCGGCGATTCGGGCCCGAAGAGAACCAATACCCAGGCTTCTTTCGTTGCTCTTCATCATGCCTTCAACATGGTTTGCGCGATGATCGATCGCTGCGTTCCGCTGCTCTCCTCGACGAGCTCGGTGGTGCGCGCGTCGCGGAAATGACGTCCGAGGCCCTCGCTCGCGCCTCCGCCGCGCGCGCCGAGGATGTCCATGGCTCGGTGCGCGACGCGGGTCGACATCTCGGAGGCGAAGAGCTTTCCGATGGATCGCTCGGCCGAGGAAGGCGCGCCGCGATCCGCGAGGTGCGCGGCGCGCAGCACGAGCAGGCGCGCGGCCTCGATCTCGACGGACATGTCGGCGAGCTGCGCCTGCACACCGAGCAGGCCCGGCGTCTTCACGCGATCCTGCGTGCCCTTCACGTGCGCCGCCGCCTTCTCGAAGGCCGCGCGCGCGACGCCGATCGCCTCCGCCGCGACGGCGATCCGCGCGTCTTCGAGCGCCGCCGTGGCGATCGCCTGTCCCTCGCCCGCCGCGCCGATCACGTCGGCCGCGTCGACACGAACGCCGCGCGCGCGCAGCAGGGCCACGCCTGCCGCGCGCCGGCCCACGCCCGCCTCCGCGGGCACGACGTCGAGCCCTGGTGCACCCTTCGGGACGAGGAGCGCGACGAGGCGTGGATCGTTCGGGGCGCGGTTTGTCGCCGCAAACACCAGGAAAACGTCTGCCGCGGGGCCGAGGATCACAGGGCCTGCTTCGCCATCGAGGACGAACCCACCGTCGGCGCTGGGCTCGGCGAAGAGGGAAGCGGGCTCCGCGGGATCGGGCATCGCGGCCGCGCCGAGCGAGGCGCCGCGCGCGAGCGGGGCTAGGTGCTTCTGTTTTTGCGCGTCGCTGCCCGCGTGGAGGAGCGTGCGCGCGACGAGCGCCACGTGTGTGCCCGCGATCGCCGCCGAACTCGCGCACGCCGCGGCGATCTCCTCGATCACGAGCGCGAGCGCGACGAGGTCACCGCCGGATCCGCCGTGCTCCGCGGGGATCGTGAGGCCGAGCAGGCCCGCGTCGCCGAGCGTTCGCGCGTGTCCCTCGGGGAGGCGCGCGTCGTGATCGATCTCGGCGGCCCGCGGCGCGAGATCACGCGCGGCGAGGGCGCGCGCGGCTTCCTGGAAACGCTTTTGCTCGTCGGTGAGGTCGAAGTCCATGGCAGGTCGCAAGAAACGGGGTTTTTCCGGTGGCGGGCTCAGAACGTGCCCAGGATCGAGGCGCCTCCGCCGTGGGGGCCGAACGAAGGAACGAGCCACGCGCGTGGCGCCTCGGGGCCGGGCTCCTTCGGCGCGGAGCGCGAGACGAAAAACAGCACGACGCCCGCGGCGAGGGCCGCGCCGCCCACGCCGAAGCCGATCGTCGAGGCGAGGGCCTTCGTCTGCGCACCTTCGATGAGGGCGAATCCCTCGGCGTTGCACTTCTTTTCAGGGCAAAGCGGATCGGCCTTCCCCACGTCGCTCGACGCGAGCCCGCCGAACACCGCGCCGACGCCGAGCGCGGCGACGCCCACGCCGCCCGCGACGAACGCCGCGATGCGCAGGCCGTTCGTGCCGGATGCGGCGGGAGGCGCGTCGCTCGTCTCCTTCTCGACGGGCTTCACGTTCGGAGCCGCCACGAGCGCAGGCACCGAGACGGTCTTCGCGTCGGCGTCCTTGCCGACGACGATCTTCGTGGACCACGACAAGAACCCGGGCGCGGTCGCTCCGATCGTGTGCTCGCCGGGATCGACGGGGATGGGGTCGCCGAGGAGCGCGGCCCCGACGACCTCGCCGTTTCGTTTGATCACGAGGCCCGCCGCGGGCGTTTCTGCGTCGATGCGCAGGCGCGAGAGCTTGGGGGCGAGCTTGCCCGCGAACTCCTCGGCGATCCGCAGGCGATCGGTGTCGCCCGTGGCGTGCGCCAGGGTCGCGGCTTCCTTGTACCGCGCCCACGCGGTGGCGGTGCGGCCGAGCTGCTCGTTGCAGAGCCCCAGGTTCAAGAACGCGCCGACCGAGGGATCGAGCCGCGAGCTCTCCTCGAACTTGGGACACGCCTCCGCGGGTTTGCCCTGGTCCATGAGCTCACGGCCGCGCACGAAGGCTGCCTCGGCGATGGCTTTCTTGTCGCCGCCCTGCGCGGCCGCGGGGCCCGGAGCCAGCGCGATCGCCGCCACGAGCGTGAGCGCGGCGGCGAGGGGCCTCCGAGGGGCGCGGGCCCTCGGGGCGCTAGCGGCGCGTGAAAGCGGTGTTTGCATTTTTCTTCGTCGTGCCTGGCGGCGCCGTCGTGGCCTTGCTCGTGGGCTTCGGGCCCGGCGGAGGCGTCGCGGGCGCGCTCGTGGAGGCGCCTTCTGCCGGCGACGCGGAGGGCGACGCGGAGGGCGACGCGGAGGCCGAGCCGCTCGGCGGGGCCGTGGATTCGGGGGTGCTCGCGAGCGCCGAGGACATCGACGAAGCCGTGATCACGGGCGCGGGGATCGCGGGCGCCTCCTCGGGCACTCCGGTGGCGATCGGCGTCGTGGAAGAGGCTTCGACGCTCGATCGGAACAGGAACACGAGCACGCCGCCGAGGATCCCGATGAGCGCGCCGAGGCCGAGCGCGACAAACAGGAACGATCGACCCGCATCGGGCGAGGGCGGCCGCGTCCGCGCGGCGCTGGCGAACGCGGCGGCCGCGTGCGCGCTCCGCGGGCCCGTGTAGAGATCGGCCTCGATGCGGCTCAGATCGGGCTCGATCACGTCGAGCGGCGGGGTTTGCCCGAGCGCGAGGATGGTCGGCCCGGTCGTCGTGCCCGGCGGCGGGAGCTCCGGCGCGGACGCGATCTGCACCGGCAGCGGCATCGTCTTGTGCGCGGTCTGCGCAGCGACCTCCGCGGGCGGCGGGGTGGAGGCCAGCGTGGAGCTGATGACCGAATTGCGTCGCCCCGAGTTGCGGAGCGGCTCCGTGCTCGGGACCTCGGTCCATTCGGCGATCCCGCGCGCGTCCGGCGCCTGCATCGCAGGCAAGGTCGGCTGGGAGGGCAGGCGCGGGGACTCGCCGGGCGCGCCGACGGCGGGCGGCGGAAGACCGGCCATCCGCGCGACGCGGTCGAGGGTGCTCTGCGAGCGCAAGGGCGCGTAGGGCGCGAGCGCGACGGCAAACTCGGCGATCGACTGGTACCTTTGGTTCTTGTCGCGCTCGTAGGCGCGCTCCATCCGCGCGGCGAGGTCGGCCGAGAGGTCGGGACGGAAGTCGCGGAGCGGGCGCGGCGTGCCCGTGAGCACCGCGGCGCAGAGGTTGGGCAAGGTCTCCGCGTAGAAGGGCTGCGTGCCCGCGATGAGCTCGAAGAGCGTGATGCCGAGCGAGTAGATGTCGGTGCGGTGATCGACGCCGCGTGTCTCCTGCATCTGCTCGGGCGACATGTAGAGCGCCGAGCCCATCGCGGTCGCCGTGCGCGTCAGCGCGTGATCGCCCGGCGCGCCTTGCATCTTCGAGATGCCGAAGTCGAGCAGCTTGACGAGCGGCGATCCGTCGCGGCGGCTCGCGAGGAAGAGGTTCGCGGGCTTCAGATCGCGGTGGACGATGCCGTACGAGTGCGCCTCGGCGATGGCCTCGCAGGCCTGCAGGATGTAGTCGATCGCGTCGGGCACCGCGAGGACGCCGTCCTTGAGCTGCCTGGCGAGGTCCCGGCCGTCGAGGAACTCCATCACCATGTACGGCGCGCCGTTCTCGAGCGTGGCCACGTCGAGCACACGGGCGACGTGCTCGCTCTTGATCTTCACGGCGGCGCGCGCCTCGCGCTGGAAGCGCGCCGAGGCCTCGGGGTGCTGCGCGTACTCGGGCAGGAGGAATTTCAGCGCGACCCGCTCGTCGAGCGCGACGTGCCGGGCCTCGACCACGTATCCCATGCCACCTTGCCCGAGCACACGCTCGACGCGGTACTTCTGAGCGAGGAGGGTGCCCGGTGCGACGGCGGTGGCCGGCGAGGCATGGGGAGACGCATTCGACGTCACGGACCTGGGCCCATGATGGCGCCCACCGCCCTCGGACGGCAAGGACGTTCTCTCACGTGCAGAGCGGGAGATCGAAGCGCACAGCCGTTCCCTTGCCGAGTTCGCTCTCGATCTCGATGTATCCGCCGACGGCCTCGAGGAGGGTCTTGACGACGGAGAGACCGAGGCCCGTGCCTTTGCCCGAAGGTTTCGTCGTGAAATAGGTCTCGAAGACACGCGCGAGGATCTCGGGCGAGATGCCCGTCCCCGCGTCCTCGACGAGGCAGACCGCGCGCCCCGACTCGCGGTTCTCGCTCACCTCGATGCGGATGAGCCGCCCCTCCGGCGGCTGCTCGATCACCGCGTCCGCGGCGTTCGTGATGAGGTTGACGAAGATCTGTTCGAGCTTCGTGCGGCTCATGGCCACGCGCACGGGCGCCGGCGGCGCGTTCGTCATGATGCTGACGCGCTTCGTGCGGCCCGAGACGTGGAGCATCGAGAGCACGCCCGAGATGACGGTCATCAGGTCGAGGACCTCCTGCCGATCCTGGCTTGGCGTGCCGAGGTGCAGGAGGTTCCGCGCGTGCTCGGTCAGGTGCGCGACGCCGCGCTCGAGGGCCACGAGATCATCGGGCTCCGGCGGCTTGCCCGCGTGGGCGCGCATGCGGATGAAGGTCGCGGTGTGGGTGAGGACGGCGGCGACGTTGTTGAGCTCGTGCCCGACGCCCGCGGCGATGGTGCCGAGCGTGGCGAGCCGGTCGGCCTGGAGCAGGCGCGCGCGCGTGCGCTCGAGCTCCTCGATGAGCCATTTGCGGTGCCCCTCGGGATCCTGCGGGATCGGCGGCACGTCGCTCTTGCGGCCCCCCACGATCACGCTCGAAGGGCCCAGGCTGTGCGGGCCCGAGTGCGGGCCCGAGTGCGGCCCCGAGTGCGGGGCGCTCTGGAACATCGGACGTGGGGGAGGGGCCGGCGGGAGGGGGGGCCCGTTCGAAGCAGGGGATCCCTGCGCTCTCACCCCGCCCCGTACGTCGCTTTTGCCGTCACTCATGCCTGCACGGCGATGGTAACACGTTTGGCCAGGGGATCACTGAGCGTTTGGGGTCCCAAGGATCGGCTCGAACTCGTCCCAGCCGTACCGCTTGAGGTAGTTGCGCCAGACACCCTCGCATTGCGGCCCGTATTTGCACGTTCCGCACGCCTGCCGTTTGTCCCGCTGGGCCTCGTCGAGATCTTGCCGTGTGACGAGGACGAGCCCCCGGCCACGCCCGTCCGCGGCACGCTCGGGCGCGCGCGCCGCGTCGAGGTTTGCCTTATCGCCGAGGTCGAAGTGCCGGTAGCGCTCGACGTACCCGCGGTTGAAGTCGGCGACGCCCTCCGTCGTGCAGAGCGGGATGTCCACGAGGAACGCCATCGGCCGCGCCTCGCCGACCTCCGCGAGGAAGCGCCGGAACGCGTCGGCGGTGTCCGTGTAGCGCGGGAAGATCTGCTCGAAGTACGTGTCCGCGCGGCCGTTCGCCTGCATCACGTTGAAGACGACCTGATCGACGCCGCACTGCCGCAGGAAGCGGTAGATGTCGAGCATGTGCGGGAGGTTCCGGTCCGTGAGCACCGTCGAGGTGTGGAGCTCGACGCCGAAGCGCTTGAGCTTGGCGATCGAGGCGAGGCCGGCGGCGGTCTGCTCGAAGCTGTCGGGGGTGCGGGTGAGGCCCTCGTGGAGCTTCTTCGTGTGGCCGTGGATCGAGACGTAGAACCGGTTCATCCCGGCCTTCGCGAGCAGCGCGGCGTAGGGCAGGTGCGAGAGGCGCCGGCCGTTCGTCATCACGCTGATCTTGCGGTAGCCGAGGCCCTTGGCCATCGACACGAGGTCGGGTAGCTCGGGGCGCGTCGTGGGTTCACCCGAGGTGAAGCAGACCTCCTCGGAGCCCTGGTTCTGCTCGAGGATCCACCGCACGCGCTCGGTGGTCATCGCCGAGTTGTTCACGTAGCGGCCGTCGCGATCTTCCTCCATGCAGAAGATGCAGTTGTTGTTGCAGACGGCGCCGATGGAGACGTGGATACGCTCCTCGCGGGTGGAGAGCCGCTCCGCGATGGTCGGCTCGGCAGCGTTGGCTCCGTCGGACAAGCGTCGGCCTCGGGAAAAGCGTCTTCCAGCGCGTGGCGTGTGTCAACCGATTCCGCTCCCTTCCGGATGGACGCGGGCTGGGAGGTTTGGTAGCCCGTCATTCAAATGGAAAGAAACCTTTTCCGCGAAGAGCACGAGCTGTTCCGAACGTCCTTCCGCCGGTTCATCGACCGCGAGGTCAAGCCGCACCAGGAGCGGTGGATGGAGCAGGGGAGCGTCGACCGCGAGGCGTGGCGCAAGGCGGGGGAGGGGGGCTTCCTCTGCCCGTCGCTCGATCCGGCCTACGGCGGCGCGGGCGGTGATTTCCTCCATTCGGTGATCGTGATCGAGGAGATGGCCCGGGCTTACGACGCCGGCTTCGCGATGTCGCTGCACTCGGACGTCGTGGTGCCGTACATCGAGACCTTCGGCACGGAGGAGCAGAAGCAGCGCTGGCTGCCCGGCTGCGCGTCCGGGGAGATCGTGACAGCGATCGCGATGACGGAGCCGGGGACGGGCAGCGATCTTGCGGGGCTCGCGACGACGGCCGTGCGTGACGGCGACCATTACGTCTTGAATGGGGCGAAGACGTTCATCTCGAACGGCATTCTCTGCGACATCTGCATCGTGGCGGCGAAGACGGATTCGAATCCGGAGAACGCGCACCGGGGCATCAGCCTGTTCGTCGTGGAGGCGGGGACGCCGGGGTTCGTGAAGGGCAAGAAGCTGCGCAAGATGGGGCTGCCCTCGCAGGACACGTCGGAGCTCTCCTTCGAGGATTGCCGCGTGCCCGTGAAGAACCTCCTCGGCGAGGAGGGCGGGGGGTTCGTGATGCTGATGAAGAAGCTCCAGCAGGAGCGGCTCGTCGTGGCGATCGGGTGTCAGGCGGGGGCGGAGCGGATCCTCGAGGACACGGTCGCGTATTGCAAGGAGCGCAAGGCGTTCGGCAAGCCGATCGCGAAGTTCCAGAACACGCAATTCAAGCTGGCCGAGTGCGCGACGAAGGTCGAAGTGGGCCGCACGTTCCTCGATCGCCTCATCGCGGAGCACGTCGCGGGCAAGTACCTCGTGAAGGAGTGCTCGATGGCGAAGCTCTGGCAATCGGAGATGCTCGGCGAGGTGGTCGACGAGTGCCTGCAGTTCTTCGGTGGGTATGGCTACATGCTCGAATACCCGGTGACGCGGGCTTACATGGATGCGCGCGTGCAGCGGATCTTCGCCGGGACGAACGAGATCATGAAGGTGATCATCGCGAAGCAGATGGGGCTCTGAGGGGGGCGAGGGGCCATCGTCCTTCGTCCTCGACGACGCGGATGACGCGTTCGAGGCGAAGACGCGACCGCGCGTGCGATCGTCGGCAGCCCGACGAGCCACACCAGGAGGGGCACCCATGCAACACCCCTCACCGACCGCGCTCCCCTGCCATGGCGGCCACGAGAGCCGGGCCGGGAAACGTTGTCAAGCTCGCTTGCGGGGGCGCAAAAGGGCCGATCTACCTTGCGCGGCGTGCCTTGCACGCACGCAAATCGGGCATCCCCCTTCCCGAGGACCGTCTTGCACCGACGCGAGAGCGCCCAAACCGATCACGAGGCGTGCCTTGCACCGGTGCAAGCACGCCTAAACACGCGGCACGACCCTTCTCGCGTGCATGCAAGCAACCCGAAACGCTCGTCCCGCCCCGCCTTGCACGCACGCAAGCGCGGCCATCCATCCGTCCCCGCGCCTCTTGCGCCCACGCGAGACGCAGGGTGCACACGCGCCGGTGGCCTTTGCGTCGACGCAAGCCCCGTCGCGACGCGGCGTTCCTTCGATTTGCACGGAAGCACCCCCCGCTGTGCCCCCGCGACGCGACCTGCTCGACACGCGCACGGACGCCGGCGCAGGGCTCATCAACCCCGGGTCCAGCGCTTGCGCTGGTTCGGGTCCAGGGGCGAAGAGCCCCTGGTCGGGCCCGGGGTGAAACCCCGGCGCGACGCTACACCAGCACCCCCTCCGTCTCGTCCCTACCGCCCCCGTCTCAAGATCCGCCCAATCTTCTTCCCCAATCCATCCGGCCCCGCCGGCGCGCTCGCCACGTCGGCTGCGCCTGCTGAGACGAGCCGCGTCATGCGGTCGGGCGTGAGCGACGATGCGCAGACGAGGACCCGCGCCCGCGGCTGGGTCCGGGCGAGCTCGACGATCTTCGCGGCTGCGCCGTCCACGTCCGTGCCTGCGTCGATGAGCACCACGGCGAGGTTCGCTCGGCCCTTGTCGTCGAGGGCTTCGAGCGGGATCAGATAGATGCCTTGGGAGGCGAGGCCCGTGACGCACGAAGGGTCGATGCCCGACGCGCTGGGCATCCGGATCCATCCGACCTCCGTGAGCCCGTGTCCTGGATCCGTTGAATCTTGGGCGCGGGCACGTTGCCCGTCCCATTGCGGCACGCGTGACTCCCGGCCGCCGAGCGGCTCGTTTCCTTTGCGCGTGACGAGCTGCGTCGCGAGCGACTGGGGGTCGAGCGCGTCCTCGAGCCGCTTTTTGGCCACCCCGGCGTTTGCTGGCCTGCGCTCCGGTTGCTTGGCGAGCATGTCGAGGCGTAACTTTTCGAGCAGCGGCGGCACGGGGTCCGAGCCGGTCGGGCGTGCGAGCGGCGGCGGCGGCAAGAACAGGTGCGCCGAGATGATCTCGATGGAGTTTTTCCCGAGGAAGGGCGGCCTGCCTTGCAGCATCGCCGTCAGGACACACCCGATCGCATAAATGTCCGTCGCGGGGCCGACGGCGAGCGAATGACATTGCTCGGGGCTCATGTACTCGGGCGTGCCGCCCACGGCCTCGGGCTTCGTGAGCGTCGGGCCGCTATCGTCTTCCTTGGGCAGCTCGACGTGCGCGAGACCAAAATCGAGGATCTTGACGGTGCGCTTGCTGCCCTCGTCCGTCAGGAAGATGTTTTCCGGTTTCAGGTCCCGGTGCACGATGCCGCGCGCGTGCGCCACGTCGAAGGCGTCGAGGACCTGCCCGAGGATGTCCCGTACGTCGGTGAGCGGCGGCGCCTCGTCCCGGTCGCGGAGCCACGAATGCAGCGTGACCCCGACGAGGTATTCCATGACCAGGAAGGGCAACCCTTCGTCTTCGCCGTAATCGATGACGCGAACCACGTTCGGGTGGTTGAGCAGCGTCGCGGCCCGGGCTTCGCGGTAAAACCTCCGCACGTAGTCGGGCTCGATCGAGATGTTGTAATGGAGCAGTTTCACCGCGACCGGCATGCGCAAGGTCACGTGCTCGGCGCGGTAGACCTCGCCCATGCCGCCCGAGCCGATCCGGGCGAGGAGGCGATACTTGCCCGCGAGGACGAGGCCGACGTGCCCGCCCGTGCGCTCCCGGAGGATCGGGGGGGCCTTCGCGACGGCTTGGTACGCGAGGTCCTGGGGGGAGGGGAGGGTTTGCAGCGTCGTGTGGTGCTGCGCTTCGAGATCGTCGAGATTGTCGACCCCGGGCGGGCGGACGCTGATGCGCACCGGTACCTGTCCGCTCGTTGGGCCCCCAGGCTTCGAAGGGGAACGGTCATCGTCGTCGTCGCCGCTCATCGGCTCTCTGCCTCCAGGCGGAATCCGAGGGATCCGGTCACCGTGCCCGCCGCCTGCCAGGTGACGCTCTCCGCGCGCCCGATCCAGCCGGACAGCGCGAAGAACACGGATCCGCCCGCCTCGACGCCGGCCGTCAGGCCATAAGGAACCACGACCGTGCCGGCCTGCCCGATCGTGGCGAGCACGTGGGCATCGGCGACGACGTACGCCCGGAGCCAGCGCCAGGGGTCGTAGGTCGCGCCCACGAGCAGATACGGCTGCACCCAGGGGATCTGCGCGGACGGCTCTTCCAGAAGGAAGCGCGCGCCCGCGTTGACGACCCACGTCATGCGGCCCTGCGCCCCGCCGGCGGTGCCGCCGAGGTCGAACATGAAATCACTCCGGTTTTCGAGCGGCAGGCCGACCCGGAGGAGCGGCGCGATCTCGAGCTCGGAGTCGCCGCGCTGGAGGACACGATAACGCGCCCCGAGCCACGCCATGTCCTCCGTGGGCACGCTGCCCGGCATCGTGTCCGCGCCTCCTCGTTCGAAGGGCGTCGTGACGATGAGCGCGTCGAGCCCGAGCGCGCCGAACGAGCCGCTCACCCGGCCATTGGCCTGGAAGACCGGGCCGTTCGCCGTGCTGCCCGCGCTCAGGCCGCGGCCGACGGCCGTGGGCGCCGTTGGGCTCGTCCAGGGGACGGCCGTGACGCCCGCCGGGCGGAAGGGCGGCAGCCACGCGCCGAGCGGGCGGAGCTGCGGGCGCCGCGGGGGAGGCGGCAGCGGCTTGTCCGGCGCGAGGATCGTGGTCGTGCCGAGGACCTTTCCGTGGGAGTCGAGCACGTCGAGCCGCGCCTCCCCATGCGCGTCGCCGACAGGGATGGAGGCGAGCAGCGCGCCGCCCTCGGCCACGGCGAGCGGGATCGTCTCCACGCGCTCGCCGAGGCGGAAGCGGAGGCGCGGCGCGACGCGCTTCGGGATGTCGATCTCCCCGAGCCCCTTCGTGGCGACGTGCACGCGGATCTCGCGCTTCGCCGCGTCGAACGTGGCCGTGGGGGTCGTCGTGACGGGCGTGGGGACGAGGGTGATCCGCTCTTCGAGCCCGCTCTTCGTACGGAAGCGTAGCGTCTTCGGCGCTTGCTTGAGGAGGTCGATCTGCGCGGGCGGCGGGCCGAAGGGGCCTTCGTCGAGGGCCACCTCGACGGGGCTCGACGCGGTGAGCGCGAGGATGCCGTAGGGGTTCACCGTGACGGTCTTGCCCTCGAAGCGCGCGCCCTCGCCGCGGAGCTCGGCCGCGACGACGTCGATGGTGCGCACGTCGGAGGCGACGCCGAGGTACTCCTCGACGTCGATGGCGCGGACCCGTACGCGGTAGAGGCCCGGCGGCATCTTTTCGGCGCGGAACGAGCGCACGTCGGCGGGGATCTCTTCGCGCACGACGAGATCGTGGAAGCCCTCGTCGCGCGAGACTTCGAGCCGGTAGGCCTTGGCCTTCTCGACGGGGTTCCAGCTCGTGGTGATCACGGCCGTGCCCGGGGGCGCGAGCACGACGGACGGGGATCCTCCGTCCTCCCAGCGCGGCGCGGGCGGCAGCGGGCGCGGCGGGGCGGGAGGCGCTGGCCCCTCGAAGCGCGTGCCGTAGTTCTTCGGCACCGTCACCGTCTTGCCCCCCGACTGGACCGCGGCGTTGCCGTCGAAGACCGCCACGGTCGTGCGCGCCTTTTTCCGCTCGACGACCGTGTCGCTCGACGCGGCGCGCACGACGCCGCCGTCGGGCACGGCGATCTCGGCCGGCTCGCCGCGCAGCGCAGACAAGCCCGCCTGCACCTCGCCCGCCTCGATCTCGACCGCCGGCGGCGTCTTCGAGACGCTCGTCTTGCCGGCGGTCCCGTAGATCACGACGAGCGTGTTCTGCGCGAGGAAGACGTGCGTGTGATCGAGGAACTCGATGTGCGCGCGTCCATCGTCCATCGTCTGGACGTTGTGGTTGCGGTAGAGCGCGGCGCCCGTCACGACCGTGTCCCACCCGCCGCCCGAGGGCCTGCCGCGCACGTTGGGGTGGCTCGACTTGATGCGCGCGTCGGGCACGCTCGTGACGCCCTTCGGCAGGATGAGCGTGATGCCCTCGGGCAAGGGCTTGCGGCCCGCGCAGTCGACGCGGTTGTAGCGGTTGATGAGGGGCACGTGCGCGGCCGCGCCGTACATGACCTTCGCGATGTCCTCGCACGTCTCGCCCTTCTGCACGCCCCAGTGCACGATGGGCTCGAGGAAGCCGGGCGGCGGCGGCGTGTCGGCGTGGGCGCGCGGCGCGGCGGAGAGCACGAGGGCCAGGGCGGCCAAGGCTCCTCTCACGACTGTGCGCATGCCCATTCCTCCGACGACGCGCGGACGTGAGGCCACGCCGCCGCCCGCCAGCATAGACACGGTTCGTGGCGCGTGGCGAGACCCGCGCGTCTTCCCACGGAGGGCCCCGGCCTCGCTTCGTTTCGGGTTGCCCCCTCGCGTCCGCTGCCATAGCGTCGGGCCCCATGGTCGCCCGGCGTTTCCGCTCCCTTGCGTGCGCGGGCGCCGTGTGGCTCGCGCCCGCCGTGGCGAGCGCGCAGGCGGCGACCGCGCTGGAGCGGCTCGAACCAGCGCCCGCGGGCGACGGCTTTTTCGCTGTGCCGCGCGCCGAGGTGGCCGGCGATCTCCGCGCCTCGGCCTCGCTCGTGTTCTCGTACGCCCACGCACCGCTCTCGCTGCGCGTCGGGACGGGCGACGCCGCGCAGGAGGCCGGCGAGGTGGTCTCGTATCAGCTCACGGGCCACCTCCTCGCCGCGATCGAGATTCGCCGGTTCTTGAAGCTCGACCTCGACGTGCCGGTGACGCTGGCCCAGGGCGGGGAGTCTCCCTCGATCACGGGGCTCGTGGCGGCGCTGCCGCCCGGCACGCCCACCACGTACGGCTCGCCGGCGGGCGCCGCGATGAACGATCTCCGGCTCGGCGTGCGCCTGGTGCTCTTGCCCCAGCGCGGCGCGATCCCCGCGGCGAGCCTCGTCTACGCGGTCTGGCTGCCGACGGGCGACGCGACGGCGTTCACGGGTACGGGCGAGGTCCGGCACATGCCGTCGATCGTCGTGGGGGCCGACATGGGCCGGTTTTCCTACTCGATCGCGCTCGGGCGGCGCGTGCAGGACGCGCGCGGCGGGCTCGGCCTGCTCGGCGGAGAGCTCGTCGCGGGAGGCGCGATCGCGGGGCGTTTCGGGCGATTTTCGGCGAACGCGGAGCTCTACGGATCCACGGTGACCGTGGGGGCCTCGCCGTTCGGGCGCGGGACGACGAACATCGAGCTCTTGCTCGGCGGTCGCGCCACGCTGGGTCCGCTCGCGCTCGGCCTCGCCGGCGGGCCCGGGCTCACGGCCGGCGTCGGGACGCCGACGTTCCGGCTCGTGGCGAGCGTGGGGGCTTCGTTCGACGTGCCGCGAAAGGCGCAGGCGAGGCCCGAGGACACGACGAGCGGGGGCGCGTCGGCGTCCGGCAGGGATCCGAAGGCGAATCCGAAAGGGAACCACGGGCCGGGCGTCGAGGCTGCCGCGGCGCCGGACGCCGACGGTGATGGCGTGCCCGACGCGAAGGACGTGTGCCCCGATCGCGCGGGCGACGCGACGCCCACGGCCGCGCGTCCTGGTTGCCCGCCCGATCGGGACGGCGACGCCATCGCGGACGCGGACGACGTCTGCCCCGACGAGCCCGGCGTGGCGAGCGCCGATCCCGCGCGTTTCGGCTGCGCGCTCGACACGGACGGCGACGGGATCGCCGACGGCGTCGACGCGTGCCCCAAGGAGCGGGGCGAGGCGAACGCGGACCCCAAGGTCACCGGTTGCCCCGCGTCGGTGCGCGTCGAGGGCACGCAGATCGTGATCCTGCAGGAGGTCAACTTCGCCACGGGCAGCGACGTGATCGCGCCGGAGAGTTACGCGCTTCTGGAGCAGGTCGCCGCGGTGCTCGCGCAGCACCCGGAGATCGCGCGGGTCGCGATCGACGGCCACACGGACAACGTCGGCGTCGCGCGGGCGAACGTGACGCTCTCGCAGCGGCGTGCCGTCGCCGTCGTGCGCTGGCTCGTGGATCACGGCGTTGACGCGCGGCGTCTGGAGGCGCGTGGCTTCGGGCCGCGAAGGCCGGTCGCGAGCAACGACAACCCCGAGGGGCGCGCCAAGAACCGCCGCGTGGAGTTCCAGATCCTCCGGCGCACGACGCTCGGCGAGGCCGGTTGGAAGGAAGGCGCCGCGAAGTGAAGCTCGGCTCCATCGGCGCACGCGCGCTTTTGCTGTTCGCGGCGGTCGGGCTCGTGCCCGTCGGCGCGGTCGTGGCGCTCTTGCTCTCCGTGAACCGCCAGGCGGTGCAGACGAGCGAGCAGCAGCTCCAGGCGGCCGTGCTCGAAGAGCTCGAGCGCGCCACGATGCGTCACGTCGAGGGCGTGCGCGTCGACGCCGATGCCGTGGCGTTCGCGCTTTATCAGGCAGCAGGTGCGAAGTCCGCGGCCGGTGGGGATGGCCTCGATGCGGTCCGCGCGATCCTCGGCACGCGCCGGGAGCTCGGCGCCGTCCGCTTCGAGGTGCCCGAGCGCGGCGTGAGCACGGTGCTGCGGCAGAAAGGCGACGAGGTCGCCGCGGGCCCCGACGTGCCTGCCTCGACGCCCGCGATGCAGAAGGCCGCGGACGAGCACGGCATGGGCGTCGCGCTGCTCGGGCCGGGCAAAGGCCTCCTCGTGGTGCCGATCCCCGCGGTCGAGGGCGCGGCCACGAAGGCGCGCGGCTACGTCACGGCCGCGCTCGACTTCGTGGATCTCCAGCGCGAGATCGACGACATCGCGGGCCGTCGTTTCGGCGGCGCCGTGGGCCTCGTCGTGGTCGACGCGACGCGGCGCAGCGTCGCTTCGCACGGCATGCCCGAGATCGGCGCCTTCGCCGACACGGCGAGCCACCCGCTCTGGACCGGTTTTTCCAAGGAGAACCCCGGGCTCGTGGGCGTGGTGCGGGTCGCGCCGTACCGCGCGGAGAGCGGCGCGGACATGATCGGCGTGGTGCGTTTTCTCCCGGGCCTCGGCTGGGGCGTCGCGCTCGCGCGCCGCGAGGAGGACGCCTTCGCCGTGCTCTCGGCGATGCAGCGTCGCGGCGCGCTCGTCGCGCTCGGCGCGGCGCTGCTCGCGCTCGCGGCGGCGGCGTTCTCGGCGCGCTGGATCGCGCGGCCGATCGTGCACCTCGCGGGGCAAGCGCGGCTCGTCGGCGAGCGTCGCTGGCGGGAGCTTTCGATCTCGTCGTCGCGCACCGACGAGATCGGCACGCTCACGACGGAGCTCTCGCGGATGGCGACCGACCTCGAAGGCAGCGAGATCGAGATCGCCCGCCAGGCCCGCCAGCGCGCGGATCTCGGCCGGTTCCTGAGCAAGGAGCTCGTGGAGGCGATCGTGAGCGGCCGGCACGAGCTCGCCCTCGGCGGCCGCCGCGCGGCGGTGAGCGTGCTCTTCGCCGACGTCGTCGCGTTCACGCCGCTCGCGGAGACGAGGCCGGCCGAGGAGGTCGTCACGCTGCTGAACGAGCTCTTCTCGGTGCTCACGGAGGTCGTCTTCCGGCACGGGGGCACGGTCGACAAGTTCATCGGCGACTGCATCATGGCCGTGTGGGGCGCGCCCGTGGCCCAGGAGGATCACGCGGCCCGCGCGCTCGCCGCGGCCGAGGACATGATGCGGTTCCTGGAGACCGCGAACGAGTCGTTCCGCGAGCGGTACGGCACCACGATCGAGCTCGGCATCGGCATCAACTCCGGCGAGGTCCTCGTGGGCAACATCGGCTCGGACAAGCGGATGGAGTACACCGTCATCGGTGACGTGGTGAACGTCGCCGCGCGCCTGGAGGCGATCGCGCGTCCCAACCAGGTGCTCGTTGCAGAGACCACCCACGGGCTCGTGGCGGACGCCTCGTTCGAGCTCTCGCCCCTCGGCGAGCGCGCGCTCACGGGCCGGAGCGCGACCACGAAGGTCTACGAGCTCGTGACGAGCTAGGGCTTTTTAGGGCGGATGCATGACGCATTCGAAGACCTCGGGCGCGTGCATGGGCTAGAGTAGGCGCGCGCAATGAACAGGCCCCCGTTCGGAAGTGATCCGTCCACCGGAGTGTCCGTCCTCGGACGCAACTCGGAGACGACGCCGCAGTTCTCGGACCCCGTGATGATCCCGCGGATCGAGCTCTGCGTGGAGCGCGAGGCGGGCAAGGTGACGGAGCGCATCGTCGTGCTCGAAGGCGAGCTGTTCCGGATCGGCTCGCACGCGAGCAACGATCTCGTGATCACCGACCCGAGGGTGTCGCGCTTCCACTGCCGGATCGCGCGCGGCGTCGGGGGCTTTCGGATCCTCGACACGGGCTCGCTCAACGGCTCGCGGATCGGGGGCGTGCGCGTCCGCGACGCGGATCTGCCGCTGCCCGAGTGCCGGATCGAGCTCGGCGAGTCGATCGTGCGGGTGCGCGAGCTTCACGCCACGGCCTCGGCCGACGTGCCCGCCGCGCCGAGCTTCGGCTCGATTTTCGGTGCCTCGCTCGGCATGCGCCGGCTCTTCGAGCTCTTGAAGCGCGTGGCGAAGACGGACGCGAACGTGCTCATCGAGGGCGAGAGCGGCACGGGCAAGGAGCTCATCGCCACGGAGATCGTGCGCCGGAGCCCGCGCGCGAACAAGCCGCTCGTGATCGTGGACTGCGGAGCGATCTCGCCGAACCTGATCGAGAGCGAGCTCTTCGGCCACGTGCGCGGCGCGTTCACGGGCGCCGAGCGCAACCGCATCGGCGCGTTCGAGGCGGCCGACGGGGGCACGGTGTTCCTCGACGAGATGGGCGAGCTGCCGCTCGACATGCAGCCGAAGCTGCTCCGCGCAATCGCCTCGCGGGAGATCCGCCGGATGGGCGAGAACCAGTCGCGTAAGGTCGACGTCCGCGTGATCGCCGCGACGAACCGCAGGCTCGAGCGCGAGGTGAACCTCGGCCGTTTCCGCGAGGATCTCTACTACCGGCTCAGCGTGGTCACGGTGCGCGTGCCGCCCCTGCGCGAGCGCATCGAGGACATCCCGCTGCTCGTGAACTGCTTTCTCGCCGCGCTGGAGGCGACGGACAAGGCCCACCTCTTCACGGCCGACGTGCTCTCGGAGATGTCGCGCTACGACTGGCCCGGCAACGTGCGCGAGCTGCGCAACTACGTGGAGCGCCGCGTCGTGCTGGAGACCGAGGCCCCGAGCTTCCGTGATGAGGAGGAGGAAGACGCGAGCCCCTCGCCCGAGCGGCCCGGACCCGGCGCCGTCGACATCGAGGTGCCCTTCAAGACCGCGAAGGACACGATGATCGACCAGTTCGAGCGCGCCTACCTGGCCGCGCTGCTCGCCTGGGCCGACGGCAACGTGAGCCGCGCGGCGCGCAAAGCGCAGCTCGATCGCATGTACCTGCACCGCTTGCTCCAGCGTCACGGGCTGCGGCGAGCGGGCGCCCTCGAGTGATTCAGCGCTTCGGCCGCGCGGCGCGGCGCGCGAGCAGGAGGTGCCGGAGCGCGGCGGCGGCGGGGGGCAGGCGATCCTCGCCGCGATGCACGATGTGCATGGGCCGAAGGATGGGCGTCGCCGGGTGCGGGACCTCGACGAGGCGGCCGAGGGCGAGGTCGTGCTCGACGGCGAAGCGGCTCACGAGGGCCACGCCGATCCCCGCGCGCACGTTGCCTTTCACGGCCGCGATGCTGCCGAGCTCCATGACCACGTCGGCGTCCGGAAAATGCTGGTCGAGCAGCGCGCGTGTCGTCGAGCCCCGGCCGAACGTCACGAAAGGCGCGCCGTCCGCGGGCAGGCCGGGCGCGGCGACGAGGATGAGCTGATCGTCGATCCAGGGCTCTCCTTCTGGATGCGTGACCACGCCGAGATCGATCTCTCCGCGCTCGAGGGCGTCGAGCACCTCGGCCGTCGTCGCTTCTCGAAGGCGAAACCGCACCCCGGGATGTGACGCCCGGAACGCCGAGAGCGTGGGCGGCAAGAGGTACGTGCACGCCGTCGCGCCGGCGCCGAGCCGTACTTCCCCGGCTTCGAGCCCCTCGACCTCGGCGACGGCCCGCATCGCATCGCCCACGGCAGCGAGGATGTGCAGCGCGCGGGGCAAGAGGACACGCCCCGCGGCCGTCAGGCTCGTCCCGGCGCGATCGCGATGGAGGAGGCGCGCGCCGAATGCTTCTTCGAGCCGCTGGATGGACGCTGTCAGCGCGGGTTGCGAGAGGTGGGCGTGCCGCGCGGCCCTCGTGAACGTCCCGTGTTCAGCGATGAGGACGAAGTGCTGAAGGGCATCCAGCATCAGCCGAAGTTATCACGGTCTTCCGAACAATCGATTGGTCCGATGGCGGCCGAGCACCTACCTCATGCATCGAGGAGGTGAAGCGATGCTTGCGCTTCTCCCGGTGTTCGGGGTTTTGGCGGGTGTACTGACGACGATGGCGGGGCTCGGCGGGGGCATCCTGCTGCTGCTCGGGCTGTCGTTCGTGTGGGGCCCGGCGGCGGCGCTGGCATCGACGGCACCGGCGATGCTCTTCGGCAACCTGCATCGGCTGTGGCTGCTGCGGGACGTGTTCGACCGGGAGGCGGCGAAGGCGTTCGCCTGGGGCGCCGTGCCCGGGAGTTTCCTGGGCGGCCTGATGGCGGCGTGGATGCCGGAGGGCGTGCTGCGATGGCTGATGCTGGTGATGACGGCGGCGGCGCTCGGCCGAGCGTTCGGGCTGTACACGTGGAAACCACGGGCGGCGGCGATGACGCCTGCGGGCCTCGGGATCGGAGCGATCAGCGCGACAGCAGGCGGAGCAGGCCTGCTGGTGGGGCCGCTGTTCATGGCGGCGGGGCTCACGGGCAAGCGATTCGTGGGCACGATCGCCGCAGCGGCGGTGGCGCTGCATGCGGGGCGGGTGGCGGCGTACGGGCTCGGCGGGATGATGACGCAGGAGACGGTGGTACGAGCGACGGTGCTGACGGTGGCGGTGATGGGCGGCAACGTGGTCGGGCTGTGGCTGCGGGATCGGGTGCTCGACGAGCGGCGAGCGGAGCGGCTGGAGTTAGGTGCCTTGGTGGTATGCATGGGGTTGAGCATGTTGGGGGTGGGGAAGGGGTGAGCCAGGACGCGGGAAGGGAGGCGGTTGGAGGGGGATTGGAGGGGGGGCGAAAAAAAGACGTTGACAACTGATGCTGAACATGGTTTTTCTGCGCGCCCGTTCGACGGGAACGCCGCCTTAGCTCAGTGGTAGAGCAACGGTTTCGTAAACCGTAGGTCTCGAGTTCAAGTCTCGAAGGCGGCTCCAGTAAGTTCTTGGGTGATTCCGCGGGGTTACAGACCGCGAGGTTGATCGCCCGTCTCGTTGCCAGAAATGTTGTGGCCTCACTGTGGCCTCAACTGACGATGGCCGGGCTCTGTTCCCTCAGAGCTGGCCCTCGTCCTGGCCGTCCGTCCGGGATCCCTGCCGAGGCCGACGCACCGGCAGGCGCCGGGCAGCCTCTTCCAGGTCCTGCTTCAGGAAGTGGACATACTTCTGCGTGGTCGCCAGGTGCTTGTGACCCGCCATCTTCTGGACGACGTGGACAGGGATGCCTGCGCGGAGCCAGCTGGTGATCGCGTAGTGTCGGAGACAATACACCGACCACCCGCTCAGCCCCGCCCGCCGGCAGACGCGCTCGAACGCCTGGTCGATCCCGAACTGACCCCACGGCTTGCCGTGGTCGTTCAGGGCGACGTGCGCCTCCCGCGGTCCCTTCCTCACGATAGGGGCAAGGAGTCGCGCGAGCTCCCTGGAGACCGGGATTTCCCGTTGGCCGGTCTTGGGCGTGTGGATCTCGCCGTGTGACCGACCCTCGCGCACGTTGAGGAAGCCGCCCACCGCCACGCCGTTCTCCCACCGCAGGTGCGCGTCCTTGCAGCGGAGCGCGCGGATCTCGTTGGGGCGAAGCCCGGCGTCCGACATCAGGGCGAAGGTCGGGCGGTGGGTCTCGCGGGCGTCGTCGAGGATCTTCTGGACCTGATCGTCCGAGGGGATCTCGAGGATGCTCTGCCCGATGGGCTTGAGCTTTGGCAGGTTCGCCGGTCGATCCTCCACATACCCGCGGCTCTTGGCGAACCGGAGCACGGACCGGAGGACGATCTGCGTGTTGTTCCGCGTCGAGCGGGTCAGCTTCCGCCGCGAGAGGTCGAGGTCGAGATCCGCAGCGGCCTTCCCGTCGACCTTCTCCAGGGGCAGCTCGCCGAACCTCGGGAGCAGGGGGCTCCGGAGGACCGACTCGTAGCCCCTTCGGCTCGTGACCTTCAGCTCGGCCACCATGAAGGTCTCGCGGTACTCGGCGACGAACTCCGCGAAGCTCTTGGTGGCCTTCGCCCCGGCATCGGAGCCGGACGGAGCACCATTAGCGATACCGCTGGTCGATGCTGCCGGCTCATTCGGCTCGCCGTACTGCGCGATATTGAGCAGATACCGTTTCTCCTCCGCGCGCGCCGCGGTCCAGGTCTGGACCTCGGCGTCTTTGCGGAAGCGTGCGCGCGTGCCGTCCCGTTTCTTGTACTGGATGTCAATCAACAGACGGGTTTCCCCGTATCGTTCTACTTTGCGGACTGCCATGGCCAGATTCCTTTCCGACCATCCCAGCCACTTTTGCGAGGCTGGGACCGTAGCACGCGGTCCGTCGTCACGGGACCCCCCAAGCCTCGGAGAACCGGACCCGCCAGATCCGGCCGAACTTGCGCGTGTACTGGTTCCCCGTGAACAGGACGCGGTCCCGGTATAGTAAAGTAAAACCTCTCCAAGGCAAGTCACAAGCGGCCTGAATTCGCGAGGCCCACGCGCCACCGAGAGTGCCACCGTGCTCGCGTTGGGCAACTCGCGTCCTCGCCATCCTCGCCGGGTTTGGCTTCCAGGCGGCCGCGGTTGCTGCCCGGCGCAGCCCCGAGCATCTCGCCGCGGCTGCGGGTGGCTCCGGGCGCGAGATTGCCCTTTGCTGCGCGCGGCGGCTCCGCGATTATGCGGGCGATGGGCAGACGGAGCCTCTGGCGGGGGCTCGGTGCTCCGGATGCGCAGCCGCCCTCGCTGCCAGGCGACGCTGCCGCCGCGCCTCACGAGCTGCCTCGAGCTTCGTGTCACGTGCGGCCCAGATGATATCGGCTCGGCCCGCGAGCGCGTCGTTCGGTGTGATGTACCCGATGGCGCTGTGCAAGCGCACGCCGTTGTAATGGTCGACGAAGCGCCCGACGATGCGGCGGGCATCCGCGAGCGATGACGGCGGCGTCACCCGAATCGCGTCGCTCTTCAGCGTCCTGTGCCAGCGCTCGATCTTGCCATTCGACTGGGGGTAGTTGACCGAGATGCGCACGTGCGTCATGCCCGCGATTCGGATGAACTCCTTGAAGTCCTTCGCGATGAACTGCGGGCCGTTGTCCGAGATGATGCGTGGCCTTTCGTCAGGGTACTTCTCGCGCGCACGCTGTGCGATGCACTCGACATCCAACTCGGTCATCGCTTCGCGAATCTCCCAATGGACGATCGCGCGGCTGGCGCCGTCGAGCAGCGAGCACAGGTAATAGAACGTGCCAGCTACGTTCAGGTAGGCGATATCGATGTGCCAGTGCTCGTGCGGCCTGAGCGGCTGCACGAAGCCGGTGCCCTTCTTCGACGCGCCCCGCTTCCAGCGGTCGAGGCGGCCTGCCGCCGACAGCACCCGATAGGTGGTCGAAGGACTGACGGCGACGACGTCCTGGTCCAGCATCATGAACGTCAATCGGCGATAGCCCTCGAGCGGGTTCTTTGCGTGGAAGTCGAGCACCTTCTGCCGCTCCTCGGGCCCGATCCAGAAGTCGCGTGGCACATCTGCATTGTGCTCGTTCGCCTTACCGTAGCGCTTCTTCCAGTCGAAGAACTTGCTGCGCGCGACGCCGAGCCAGCGAATGAAGCTCTCCCCGATGATATTCGTCTTGTCGGCCCACACGCGGACGAAGTCGACGACCTCGTCACGCGTGTCGTGGGGAACCCACCGGCCGGTCAGGGCTCCCCAAGTTCTTTTTTCAGCTTGACGTATTCCTCGGAGATCTCCGCGATCACCGCGTCCTTCTTCGAGAGCTTGGCCTCCAGCTGCGCGACGCGCGCTTCGAGCTCACGCTCGCGTGCCGAGGGCTTGTCCTTCGGCGGCCCATCGAACACGACGGCCGCGTTCTCGAACAGCTGCCGCTGCCAGGTGTAGAAGAGGCTCGGCTGCAGCTTCGTCTCGTCGCAAAGGCTCGAAACGGGCACCTTCTCCACGTGGTGGCGCTTCAGCAGCGCGGCCTTCTGCTCGCTCGTGTGGTTTCTTCGGATTCGCTTCGGCATGAACGGTTTGTCCTCGACCGTGTAGCACGGCGGTCAGGTTTGTCCCGTTCCGAGGGAGGCAGAACACCCTGGACGCCCCGGTCGTCACGAGGGAGGGCGCTCTCTACGTGTACTCGTACGCGAGCGCGGACATCGACGCGCCGGCCCACGCGGCGCAGCTCGTGCGCGTTGTACCCGAGCTGAGTGTACTGGTTCGAGCCGAAGGCGTACCTGCGTATGGCGGTGATGGCCGCGCTGCAAAGGGAGCGAATCCCGCTGCCGCATGAGATGATGGCAGCACCATGAAGCCGCGGTAGGTCGCGCGCTTCGGGGGGGCTCCGCGCTGAGCGATCGGTGCGAGGAGGGTATTCGTCTGCCCGCGCTCGTCGCGCGGACGGGAATGCCTGATCAGCTCGGTGTTGAGGAGCGGGCGCGCTGTCGGCGCACGTCGGGGAAGCGGACTACGCCGCGCGATTCCCGACCGGGGAAGCCATGCGACGATTGTTGACCGCGGTCAGATTGGGGCTTGCGCTAGGCGCGCAGCTGGTGAGGGGCCGCCGCGTCCAGTCGTCGAACGCCGGCTGCCAGCCATGGAATCGAGGCCGAGCCCAGGTGCGGTTGGGCGAGGTGTTACGTTCCTCGCCACCCAGAACCCATCGAAACTACTCACCAAACCCATGCCACCCCCACCCGCACCCTCGTTTTTTGAGAACCGCCGTAGTCGAAAGGCTACCAGGGGTTCGAATCCCTTCTCCTCCGCTGGGATCCTTGAGGATTCCGTCGATGGGCCCGGATAGCCGCCCCGCCGCCACCGAGCCCCGTTCACGCACCATTCGCACGGCCAGGTTCGCCGCCGGGTCACTGCAACCACTGCCACCGCCGAGGCGCTCGGTCGCCGGGGCTAGAGTTGTAGTACGCAGCGCCTCCCCGAGATCGAGCGCGCGCCGGATGTCGCTCGAGCGCGCAGCCGCCGACTCACACGAGGCTCACATCCGGACGAGGTCCGATGTCTTCCGATTCGATAGATGCGTGGCCCGAGCACGCGTGTGCAACGCCAGGCTCAGGTAGCGCTCGTCTTCGGTGTACATCAACCGAGCATCGCAGAGTCTATCCAGCAGCGCTTGGATCTCCGAGACCGATGCCCTCTCTCGCGTGGCCCGCAAGATCGAAGACAGCTTTGGCCCGGCATCGCAGAGCTCGTAGACCTCGCCTTCGAGCCCCTCGAGCAGCGTCACCCGCGGCCTTTCCCGGGGGGAGCGGCGGTCCTCGATCTCCACAAAGCCTGCTCCGACCTTGCAGGTCAATCGAGCGCCAGCGCGGTGGGCCTCTCGCCACTTCTTGCTCTCCCGCACCAGGGCCTCCGTGTACTGCAGATCTTGATCGACCACGTCGTGCATGAACCGATAAGACATGTCCATCAGGTCCGCTTCGCTGGCCTCGTATAGCTCCGTCATGAAGGGCATGGGCCTGACGTTCTGGATGGCCGGGAATCTCTCGATGTTCCGGTGGTACACGCTGAAGCGATCGAGCAAGAATGGCGTCAGCCCGGAGGGGGGCGGCAGGTGCCACAACGAAGGGAGCACACGGATCATGTCATCGTACCAGGCCGGATCCTCGCCGGGAAACCGATACAAGATGTTCCACCCCACCTCGATCCCGAACTCGGTGACCCATTTCAAGAAGCGAATATTATGCAACCCCGTCGTACCCTTTTGCATGAGCTTCAACAGGCTGGTGCTCAGTGACTCGATCCCGGGCTGCAGGCTCGTCACGCCCGCGTCCGCGAGGCGCTTGATCTCGGCGCTGTTCGTGAGGACCTTTATCTCCCAGAATAGCTGCAGGTCGTATCCGAGCTGCTGGAACTCAGGCAGGACCGTCGAGAGGTACCGATGATCGATGATCCAGTCGGTGAACTGGAACCGCCTGGCCTTGTAGCGTTCGCTCAGCGTCTGGACGTCCTTGACGACCCGCTCCGATGAGCGGCTGGAGTACGTTGCGTCGCCGATGCCGCAGAACGTGCATTGGTTCTTCGCTCCCCACCAGCACCCACGCGCTGAGCGCAGAGGGAGCTCCGGCTGCATCGCGGAGATCTGCTCGGAGATCCACGACGGCAGCGTCGCCGCGAGGGAGCTGCGCAGCGCGAAGTACTCGTCGTAGTTCGGGAGCGGGAGCTCGTCGATCGGCAGCAGCGAGGAGGCGCCTTCGGGCTCGCTCTGCACGACACCCTCGTGCCGGTAGCAGAGGCCGGGGCTTCTCCGGAGCGCTGCTTCCCCCGCGGCGACCCGCGCGAGGTCGGCGATGACATGCTCCCCCTCACCCCGGACCACGAAATCGATCCACGGGTAGGCGCGCATCATCGCCACGCCCATGTCCCCCTCGCAGCTGCTGCCACCGAAGACGATCTTGATGTCGGGGGCGCGGGCCTTCAGCATCTTCGACAGCGTCGCCGAGGCGATCGTTTGGCTGAACGTGTTCGTGAAGCCGACCAGGTGCGGGTCGGCCTGGAGGATGTCGTTCACGGCCACCTCGAGGAACTCGCCGGCTCGGACCTTGATCCAGGCGAGCTTTTGCCGGATCTCCTCGTGCGGTTCATGCTCGAAATAGCCGATGAAGCTCATGTTCGGCGAGTTGCCCTTCGCGCGCTCCACGCGCAGGCTCTCGATGAGCTGGTCCTGGAAACCCAGATCGCCACGGCCCGCGGAGCTGAACGGCGGATGGGCGAAGACCCAATCACCTACGCCGGTCTCGTAGGAGCGGCCCAGCACGAGAAGATAGTCGCGCAGCCGGCTCTGCAGCTCGACGGGCGTGGTGATCTGGCGCAGGCAGTGGCCCAGGAAGCCCAGGTGGTACGACCGCGTCGTCGCTTGGATTTCTTGCTTCAGCAACGCTGCTTGTAAAGATCCAATCTGAATCGATGGGGAGAAAGGAAAGGTCCAAGGCATGGAGACGAGCACAACCCGGGGTGTTATCGACATGGTCATAAAATCTTCCGGGTGTCGGGTACACGATCGACCCTGGCAGCTGGCGCTGCCTTGGAGGAGGCTTGTTCCTCGTAGACGTCGATGAATCGGAGGTATCTCCGGGCGATCTGCGCGACCGCGGCGTCTCGTGTCATGGAGCCGTCGAGCTTGCCCTTCACCGCGTCCCACCAGATGGAGCGTCCGATGGCGAAGCCAACATAACCCGGCACGCCGGCGCCCGCCCGGAGCCAGCGGTCGACCGCGGCGTCGTCTGCGCCGCGTCCGAGCACGACGCAGACGACGTCATCACGCCCACCCGCGCGAGTCTGCTCCGCGATGCAGGCGCACTCCTCGCGCGAATTTACGCCCTCGATCTTCCAGATGTCCGGCTCGACGCCGGCTGCCTGGATCTCGGCGATGGCCTGGACCATGAGCGCCGGCCGCAGATCGGTGTCATAGCGGTCGCCCGAGCCACCAAGCTCCTCGAGCTGCGCGCGCTCGGCCGGGACCAGCAGCTCGAACAGGAACTTGCGGTCGCGCCGATGGATCCATTCTGATAGCCGGGCGAGGCGCTCGCCTTGTCGTGCGTTCATGACTCTGTCACCTCCGGGGTTCCATCGCACGAGGACCTTGGCGAACGAGGGGTCGAATTCCTCGATGTGGGCCCCGAAATCGTTGCCGTACTCGAAATCGAACTCGTCCTGCCCGTTCTTCTCCACGAGCATGGCGAACAGGTGCCCGGCAAGCTTGACCTCGTGCGCGATAGCCGCGCCGAACTGCTCGTCCACGAGGATGCCGGCGGCGTCCCGGGGGGCGCCGTCGGCGATGGCCTGCTGGAATCCCTCGACGATAAGGTGCTTCGCGTCGGCGATGCGCCTCGTCTCCTCGGCGTTCGGCGTGTCCGAGATCCCGAATAGCTTCTTCTGGAATGAGCCGCGATGGTCGAACGCCAGGATGTAAAGGCGGCCGTGGTAACCTAGCGCCATCAGTGTCGTCTCCTCGTCGTGAACCGGATCAGAAGCCTACCCCAGCGCGTGGAGCGCGGGGGCGCGCACGAGTGGCTTGACGGCAGAGACCACCTCGATCCCGAGCCGCCGGGAGATCGCCTCGGCTTCATCGAGCCAGGCGTCGATGCTGCTGGTGATGCCGTCACGCCAGAAGCTCGGGGCGCGGGGGTCCAGCCCGAAGGGCCGCATCAGCGACACCGCGTCCCTGGTCCCGCCGGAACGCAGGAGCTCGAGGTACATGTCCTCGAAATCATCGCCCAGGCGATCCCGCGCGGCGTAGAGCGCCTGCGAGAAGAGCTGGCCGAAGGCGTAAGAATACACGTAGAACGGGCGCAGGAAATGGGTGATGTACGACCACAGATTATCCACGTTCGCGTACGTGAATACGTCGCCATCCTCTCCGTAGAAGGCCCGGATGCTGTGCATCCACGATTCGTTGATCTCATCGACGGTAAGCTTCCCTCGCTGGCGGAGCTGGTGGATTTTCCGCTCGAAGCTCGAGAGGCAGATCTGGCGAACCACGGTGTTGACGAAAGCGTTGCTTTGGCGCATCAGGAGCGCAAGGCGCTGCGCGTCCGTGTCCGCTCGGTCGAGCAGGTGCTGGAAGGTCGCCATCTCACCGAAGATCGACGCCGTCTCGGCGTAGATCGTCGGCGCCCGGAACATGCGCGCGCCCTGGGCCCTGGCCGCAAGGATCCCGTGCACGCCGTGCCCGAGCTCGTGGGCCACGGTCATGACGTCGTCCATCGAGCCGAGGTAATTCAAGAGGCTATAGCTCCCGGCGTCTCCGTCCGGCAGGGGAATCGTGCAGTTGAACGCGCCCCCGATCTTGCCCGGAGCCGGAGGCACGTCGACCCAGCGACGCTTGAGCATGGTGTCCACCAGATCCGCGAGCGTGGGGCTCAGCGAACCGTAGGCCAGCCGCACGGTCTCCAGGCACTCGATCCAAGGGACTTGTCGGGGTTCGGTGATCGGCGACGCGGCGTTACGATCTGACCAGCGCAGCGGGCTCGCGCCGAGGTGGGCGGCGAGCAGCCGGTAGTAGCGGCGGCACGCCGGGATCCCGAGCGCGGCGACCGCATCGTGCAAGGCCTCGACGGTGGCGTCATCGACGCGGTTGTCGATGTTGCGGGCCGACATCGGCGACGCGTAACCCCGCTCGGAGTCCTCCACGATCTTGGCGCCGATGACGACGTTGAGCCCGCGCGCCATCAGCCGGTCGAAGCCCTGCGCGGTGAGCCCCTCGCTGAACAGCGCCAGCGCACGCGCCCGGGTGTCGCCGTCGATGTAATGCGTGAGCACATGCAAGATCCCCGGAAGAGCGAGGGACTCGCCGTCGAGCGTGAACCGCAGCGTGGTCTCGACTTCCTCGATGTGGTCCGACCACTCGCCGGGTCCGAACGGCTGGCGCAACGCCAAGGCCCGTTCGACGGGCTCGGCGAGCAGGTGCGCGCGGTTTCCCCGCGCGTGATCGAGCAGCGGGCGGTGCCTCCTCACCACCTCGTCACGGTCGATGAGATCGGCGTAGGTCTGCTCGTCGATCGCTACGAGCTCGTGCTCGAAGAAGCCGAGGTGCTGGGCGCTGGCCCGGCTCCACGCCTCCTCGATCTGCGCGATTCGTTGCTGTATCTTGAGATCCGCAGCGTCGGTGGCGCGACGAAGGAACAGGTAGCCCGTCAGCTTTTCGACGAGGCAGGACATCGCTTCTTGCGCTTGCAGGGCGGCCCCGAGGGTCGTCGCCAGCGTGCCCCGGTGGCGGCGGGCAAACGCCTCTGCCAGGTGGATCAGCGCGCGCAGATCCTCATCGATCTGCACGTCGTCGAGCCCTCGGTATAGGGCGCTCAGATCCCAGCGAAGGTCGTCATCGGTCGTCATCGGTCCTGTCTCGTGAGCATGTCGAGAGCGCCTCGGGTGGGCCTCGTGGGCATGGGGGATCGCCAACCGGGCTGCACGTCGGCGGCATCTTACCGGAACCCTTGTGCGTTGCGCGCCCGACTCTTCGCCCCGCCGTGCCTCGCCGTCGCGCGCCCGCTCTGAGCGCCGCCAAGCCCCGAGAAGTGGAGCGGGCCTTGCCCGGTGCGCACATGCCGTGGCGCAGCCGAACTTAACGCTATCTTCCGCTGACGAAGCTCGGTAAGCTGGCTGCCTGTCCTCTCGTGACCATGGGAGCGCAACGTGGCCCGCGGCGCTACTTGCGAGCAGCGAAAACGAAAAGAGGAGGCTTTGTGACGGCGAGAAACGTACAGGTCTTCTCGGGACGGGACCGCGAGGGGGAGACGGGGCCTGCGCGAGGTATGATGCAGGTCAGTGAATCGATGACGCCGCGAGATGGCACGACCCGAGAAGGCTTGCCCGCGCCTGGCCGCGAGCTGGTCGAGCGTGTCGCGGCAGAGCTCCAGCGGAATCCCTTCCTCGGCTCGGAGCGGCTGTGTGGCTTGACCGGGTGCTCGCGAGCCGAGCTTTGCTCAGCGTACGAGGTTATCCGATCGGATCGCGAGATCCAGCGGTCGTGGCACGGCTCGATTCTCCGGGACTTCTTCGTCGTCGCGGCGCAGCTCATGGCGCGGGCGTCGCATCTGGAGCGGATCATCCAGGGCGAGCTCGTCTTCCCGCTGTTCATCGAGTTTCACGCCGGCGGGGCGTGCCCGATTCACTGTAGCTTCTGCTACAACGAGGGGACCGACTACTACAAGGCGCAGAGCTGGCGCGCCCAGATGATCGACGAGGCCATGCTGCTCGAGATCATCGATGAGGCCGCCGACAACGGCACGGTGCTCTTCTACGTAGCAGGCGGGGGCGAGCCCACCACCGACCGGCGGATCTGGAGGCCGCTCGCCCGCGCCAAGCAGCGTGGCATGATCACCATGCTCAACACGATGGGCGTTCACCTGGACCGGCCGCAGGTTCGTGCCGATATCCTCGCGAGCGTCGACCAGATCCGGGTGAGCCTCAATGCCGCCACCCAGCGCTCGTATCGGCTCATCGCTCAGCTGCCGACGTCGACCATGTTCGGAACGGTCTGTGATGGCCTCCGCGCGCTCGCGGAGGAGCGCGATCGAGAAGGTGCTCGGCTCCGGATCACCTGCTCCTTCGTGCTCGTGCGTGACAACTGGGACGAGATCGAGCGGATGGCCGAGCTCGGTCACAGCTTGGGGGTCGACGACGTCTACGTGCGACCGGCCTGGGAGGGCGCCAACGGGCCGTCCCCGCGGGATGATGCGGCGATCGCCGAAGGCGTTGAGCGGCTCAAGAGGCGCATCGAGAGGGGCGAGTTTGGAAGGACCACCATCAACGTCGGGACGTCCGTCGAGACCGAATCGACCACGGACAGCGCCTTCCGCGCTGCGCTCCAGGACGCGGAGTGCATCGTGCACCGATTCAAGATCGGGATCGACGCCTGGGGGAACGTCCATCGCTGCTCGCTCGTCGCCCAGCCCGGCGTCGGTAGGTTCGAGCATGTCCTCGGCAGCCGCCGCGCAAGCTCCTCACTGCGCGAGATCGTCGACGCGGTCGCTGCGCGCAACGAGTGGCGCGTCGAGGATTGCGTGAAGAAGAACGTGCTCTGCTCGACCTTCGAGGGGTACTTCAACGCGTTCGTGACGAAGCTGAAGCGAGACGCGCTGTTCGGCGTCTCCATCGCGGAGCAGCCGTTCTTGTCAATGCACGAGCAGCACCGATGGTTCGCCGATCGTCTGGACGGACCGTCGAGATAGATCGAGCGTCACTCGTCGACCACGCCGCCCGCGCGCAGCCAGTCATCAATCGACACGAGCAGCGGGCGAGCGGACGAGCGCCCCGTGGCCAGGTCCACCAGCATAGCCGCTGCGGCGGTTGGGCTCGGCACCGGCGCGGCCTTCTCCCTCTGGACGGCCTCTTCCGGTGACTCCCCGCGAATCACTGCGCGGTCGGCCGCGATGGACAGTCGCATGGGCGTCGCCATGACTCCCGGCAATACCACGTGGATCCTGATGTTCCACGGCGCGACCTGCGGCGCGACCGCCATGGCGAGGCCGTGAACGCCGCCCTTGCTCGCCGCGTAGGCCACCGATGAGCCAGGACCGCGAACACCTGCGTCCGAGGCCAGGCACAGGATGACACCGCCCCCGCTTCGCTGCATGAGGGGGGCAGCGTGCTTGATGCACAGGAATGTGCCCGTCAAGTTCACGGAGAGCACCCGCTCCCAGAGCGAGATCGTGAAACGCTCGACAGGCAGCGATGGGCCCAAGAGGACGGCGGCGGCGGTCACCAGCGTATCGAGGCGGCCGTAGTGTCGGGTCGCCGCGGCCATCATGGCGGCGACATCGGCCTCGGACGATACGTCGGTGCGCACGAAGATGGCTTGTCCCCCGGCGTCGGTGACGAGCTGTACCGCCTCCTCCGCGGCGGTCTCATCGATGTCACCGATCACTACCTGCGCGCCGGCACGTGCGAACCGCACGGCGGCGTGCTTCCCGAGCCCCTGGACGCCGGTGATCGCGGCGACCTTGCCCATGAGCGAAGCGCTCATATTGCTGGAGTCTCCCACTCGGTGTGGCTGGAACTCGGCCGCTGACGCCCCAGCGCACGGCGGGTCTCGTCAAGCGTCGATCGGAGGATGTACGATTATGCGAAAGGGGCTGGAAGGACGCGTCTACCAGTACATGAGCCTGAGGTCCACGAGCTGGTCCAGCTTCTTGAAGACCTGGTTGCCCGACCTCTGAATCGTGACCCTGGCGCTCGGCGAGCCGATCGCCTCCGCGCCGCGCATCCACGTGCCCGCATCATTGAGCTTGGCATCGAGGTCGCGAATTTCGAGAGTGATTTCACAGTTCTCCGGCAGGTCCGCTCCAATGAGCTTCTGCAGGGCCATGATCTCGTCTTCAGGCGACAGGGGGCGCTTCACCATGCTGGTCTCTCCTGAGATTGTGCCCGAAACTCGGGACGACATACTGCGGTTAAAATTGAGACAACTACGAAGCTAGCGGCAGCGTTCTTACATGTCAAGCTAGATATGCGTCACGCTGGAGCCGGAGCGCCTTGCTGAGCGCGCCACCTGCCGGAGGCTCCGGGTGAAGCCGGCGTGCGCGCTTGGATTTCGTGCGGGACGAATTCTTTCGGGTGACCTTGCCGATTCCGTCCGCATCGGCCCTTGTCGGCATGGACTTCAGTCCCGGGCTCGTCGTAGGATGCGCCGGTCCGGTGGGGACGCCCTATGACTGACATTGCCGCTGCTGATTCGTCGCTCGGCCGGAAGATGCCTCTTCGCAGGCCTCGCAGTCAGAGCAGCGCGGGAGCGCAGTGGAGCGGAACCGCGGGCGGCACCTGTCGCGTCGGGTCATGGAGCTCGACATTCCTTTCGAGAGGGCATCAATGCGGCTGGTTATTCTAGGTTGTGGTGGCTTCATCGGGAGCCATCTTCTGGATCGACTGCTGGTGGACGATCGATTCGAGATCGACGGCTGGGACCCGGACGTACGAAAGATCGAGGCGCACCTCAACAACCCGAGGCTGCGCCTGCGTCGCAGCACGATCCGCGCCCCCGGCGCGCTCGAGGACATCGAGGCGGCCATCGCGCGGGCGGACGTGGTCCTCAACCTCGCGGCGATCTGCAACCCCGCAGACTACAACAAGCGCCCTTTGGCGGTCATCAACGCGAACCTGTTCGACCTTCACCCCATCATAGAGCTGTGCTCGGCGCACCGACGCTGGCTCATCAGCTTCTCCACGAGCGAGGTCTACGGCCGAACCATCGCCAGCTACCTGCCCGCGAACAAGTACGACGACCCGGCGCTCTACGAGCTCCGCGAGGACGACACCCCGCTCATCATGGGCCCCATCCGCAACCAGCGGTGGACGTACGCCTGCGCCAAGCAGATGACCGAGCGGCTGATCTACGCGCATCACGCGGAGCACGAGATGCCGTTCACCATCATCCGGCCGTTGAACTTTTTCGGTCCGAAGATGGACTATATCCCGGGGCGCGACGGGGAGGGCGTTCCCAGGGTGCTCGCGTGCTTCATGACCGCCTTGATGGATGGCAAGCCCTTGCAGCTCGTCGACGGCGGGCAGGCGAGGCGCACGATCATCTCGATCCACGAGGCCATCGACGCGATCATGCTCATGCTCGAGCGCCCCGAGAAGGCGCAGAACAATATCTTCAATATCGGCAATCGCAACAACGAGGTCACGATGGCAGAGCTCGCCGACGCGATGCGCCGGACCTACGCCGTCATCACCGGATCGCCTCGATACAACGATCACCCGATCGTCCACGTCAGCGCGCTGGACTTCTACGGCACCGGCTACGAGGACTGCGATCGCCGGATGCCCGACACCAGCAAGGCCGAGCGCCTGCTCGGATGGCGACCCAAGCGGCCCTTGTCGGAGGTGCTGCTGGAGACGATGACCTACTACCACCAGCACTACGCGAGGGACGAAAGGACGCACGGGCTCCAGCCATGACAGCACGACGCCCCCTGCCATCGGATCAGGTCGCGTCGGGGCGATCGTTCGACGACGCGGAGCTCGAAAACCTCCGGGCGGTCCTCGCCTCGGGGACGTTGACCGTCACCCGTGGGACGTTCGCGGTTCGCCTGGAGAAGAGCTTCGCGGAGATGCTGGGCGTCGCGCACGTGCACGCTTGCAGCTCCGGAACGGCCGCTGTCCACGCCGCCGTCGCTGCCCTTGATCCGGAGCCCGGCAGCGAGATCATCACCTCGTCGATCACCGACTTCGGCGGGGTGGGGCCGATCCTCTGGCAGGGGTGCATCCCCGTCTTCGCTGACGTCGACCCCGACTCGCTGCTGATCACGGCGGCCACCATCGAGCGGTGCATCACCGATCGCACGCGCGGGATCATCGTCACCCACCTGTTCGGCAACCCCGCCGCCATCGATGCGATCGTGGCGCTCGGCCGCTCGCGCTCCATCCCGGTCATCGAGGACTGCGCCCAGGCCTACGGGAGCCGCATCGACGGCCGCCATGTGGGCTCCTTCGGTGACATCGCCTGCTTCAGCCTCCAGCAAGGCAAGCACATCACGACCGGCGAGGGTGGGCTGGTCGCCGCCGCCGACGGCGCTCTCGCGCGACGCCTGCACCAGTTCGTCAACAAGGCGCGCGTCTACAGCGATCCGTGGCCCGACCACCACTTCCTGGCGATGAACCTGCGGATGACCGAGCTCCAGGCGGCGGTGGCGCTGGCCCAGCTCGACAAACTCGAGCGAGGCGTCGCCGCCCGTCGCGTGGCCGCGAGGCTGCTCGACGAGGCGGTGGCGCAGATCGAAGGACTCTCCCCCTTGTCGAGCCACCCGCGAGGCCTGCACTCGTACTGGAGATACGCCCTGCGCGTGGACCCGGCGCTGATCGCGGGTGGACCGACCGCCCTCGGCGCCCAGCTCGCCGAGCGAGGCGTGCCCTGCGCACCTCACTACCAGCGACCGGCCTTCGAGTGGTCGATGATGCGCTCCCAGAAGACCTTCGGCACCAGTCGATATCCCTTCACGTTGGCGCGCCCCGAGGCCCTGGACTACTCCGACGAGCGCTTCCCGGGCACCCGCAGAGGTCTCGCCGATGTGCTCGTGCTGCCGTGGACCGAGCGGTACGAACCCGAGCACGTCGAGACGATCGCGGCGGCGCTGCGGGAAGCCGTGGGCGTATGCACGGCGTCGACGAGCCGCCCTCGCCGGACGAGATGGGAAGCTCTGGTCGCGGGGGCTCACGAGGTCCGATCCACGCGTCCGATCGGCGAGGCGCATCCCGTGCGAGCGCAGATCGACGATTCGAACCTCGAGCAGGTCTGGCAGATCGTCGAGCCCGTGCATGATCTCCATCGACCCGACGCACAGGCTGCCGTGCGTCGGATGCTGCTCGATCGCGTTCCCCCGCTGGCCGAGCTTGCCGCCTCGATCGCCGCGCGGCTCTCCTGTCCGCCGCATTTCTGCGTGGTGCAAGGTGTCGACTGGCAGCGCGCAGCGCCAGGCCGGCACCGCGGGCTCATCGTCGCCCTGCTGTCCCTGCTCGGGAGGGTGTCCGACGACAACGCGTACAACGCGCATAGCGGCATCCTCACCGAGGACGTCCGGCCCACCGCGCCGGGGAGCACGGATGTCACCTATCGCTACGATTGCGAGGTCCATGCGGACGAGAGCTCGAAGCCCATGCCCGAGGACATCGTCTCGCTCTGGAGCGTCCGCCCCGCGCACGACGGTGGGAGCAACCTGATCTGGAGCGTGCAGGACATCGTCCGCGCGCTCGAAGCGCAGGAAGGCGGCGACCACGCCCTCCGCACGTTGCGGGAGGCTCGCTTCCCCTTCGGTGGCAAGCTCCGACGGCCGCCGCGGGTCCTGCTGGCCCCGATCCTCTTCGGCACCGACGGGATCCGCTTTCGGCTCGGCGCGATCGCGGACGGCTTCGCTTCGCTCGGTCGGGAGCCCACCGTGGAGCAGGTCGACGCGATCGACATGTTGGTCCACGCGATCACCACCACCGCACCCTACGAGCACCTCCTCGGGCCCGGCGAGGCCCTCTTCCTGCTCAACCGGCGGACCTTGCACGCGCGGACGCTGTTCACGGATCCGGACCGCTACTTGATCAAGGCCCGGGCGTATAACGACGAGCTGTCCAACAGCCGCCACGACCACGACGTCGGGTGGTCGGACGCCGACGCGTAAGTGCAGGAGCCCGTGCGCCTGCGGCCGGCTGGAGTCCTCTTCGACCTCGACGGTGTCCTCGTCGACACCCGCGATGCGTGGTTTGCGCTGATGAACGCCGCCGCGCGAGATCTGATGTGCCCCCCGATTCGTCGCGACGCGTTCGACGAGTCGTGGGGGCAGTCGATCGCCGCCGATGCGCGTCAGTTCTACCCAGGCCACGAAAACGAGGTAGTGAGCCTCTATTACGAGCGCCACTTCGAGGAGCACGTCGAGCACCTGCGCGTGGAGCCGTTCGCGGCGCAGCTCCTCGAGCGGCTGCGGGAGCGCGGGCTTCCCAGCGCGGTGGTGACCAACACCGCCCGCCGACTCGCGCTGCAGATCCTCGAGCTGGCGGGCCTCGGTCCGCCTCTGCTGGTCGCCAGTGATGAGGTCGCGAGGCCCAAGCCGGCCCCTGATCTGCCGCTGGCCGCGTGCGCCGCGCTCGGCCTGGCCCCGCGTGAGGTCTGCCTGGTCGGCGACTCGGCGAACGATCGCGAGGCCGCGCGCGCCGCCGGCGTCGCCTTCGTCGGCTTCGGGATTGCCGGGGACCACAGCGTCTCCAACCTCGACCAGCTCGCCGCGCTGATCGGCCTGGTCTCCGTCTGACACCCCTTCCACGAGATTCACACGCTCCAAGCTCACCATGGCCCACGTCGACGACACCGAAGAGCGCTCTGTGCTGGTATGGCTGGACGCAGCGCTGGTGGCGCGCGCAATGATGGTGCTCGAGGCCCGCGGCGCGCCTCATCACGGGGGCGATCCCTCGGCCGAGAACGTGCTGCGCGCGATCCTGGAGCGCATCTCCAACCTGCCGGAGGCGTGGACCTGCGACGTCTGCCGCCGTCCGATCCAGCGCGCGAGCGACGGGCAGCTCGAGTGGGTGTGGGATGGAACGGCGCAGCGGGCGCGCGACATGCAACTGGTCCACACGGCCGAGGGATCGCCCCGTCCGCACCTCCACGTGGCCAGCAGGGCGCGCCCGTCGCTTCCCCGTCGCTGTGGACATGGCCAGGTCGGTCCGACGGAGGAGCTGCTCCGCATTCCCCTGCACCACCTGACAGACGACGACGGCCTCATGCAACTGCTGGAGCAGGTCGCCGCGGGACGTCTGCCGCGCGCGCAGGTGCTCAAGGTGATCCAGCGGCTGCACCTGCCGCACTACGAGGCCGCGAGGCCCTTGCTCGACGATGCGATCCGCGCCGGCATCATCGTCCCCAACCTCCCGTCCGCGGGCTTCCACTGGCAGGGGGATCTCGTGGAGGTGCTGCGCCATCTCTCGCCCAAGAGAGCCCCCGCCGCGCGCCGGCTCGAGGCGGGGCCTCCGACCCTCGAGGAGCACCTCCGTGCGCTCGACCGGTCGGGCGGCGTGCCAGCGCGCCTGAGCGAGGCGCTGGGGCTCGCGGCGGAGGCCGGGCTCGCCATCGCCGACCTCGTCCGGCGAGCGCCGCTCTCGGGCGTACGGGGAGGCTCGGGCGCCGTCAACGTGCACGGTGAGGAGGTCAAGCCGCTCGACCGTCTCGCGGCCGACGTGCTGCTGTCGGCCTTCCGGCGATCATCGGCGGTCGCAGGCGTGGCCTCGGAGGAGCACGAGGGTGTGATCGCGTATGAAGGGCACGAGGAAGGGTCCTTCGTGATCGCCTTCGATCCGCTCGACGGCTCGGACAACCTCGAGTCCGGGATGTCGGTGGGCTCGATCTTCAGCGTGGTCCCGCGATCGCGGCGGGGTCCTCTCCAGACCGAGGACTTTCTGCGCGCCGGGCGTGAGCAGGCAGCCGCCGGCTACCTGCTGTACGGCGCCGCCGTCATCCTCGTCCTCGCCGTGGGCGGCCGTGCGTCGATGTTCGTGCTCGATCCGGATCGCGGCAGGTTTGTCCGCACCTGCGAGGCGCTAAAGGCGCCCGACGTCACGGCCGTGCTCTCCGTCAACGACGCGAACGCGCGCTACTGGCCCACGTGGATGACGGCGTACGTCGCGGCCCTCGTCGGACGCAACGCAGACACGCGGCGCCTCGTCTCGCGGTTTGTGGGCACCCTCGTCGCGGACGTCCACCGTAACCTCGTGCGCGGCGGGATCACTGCGGTGCCCGAGGACCAACGTCGCCCGCAGGGCAAGCTCCGCCTGCTCTACGAGTGCAGCCCGCTCGCCATGGTGATCGAGGCCTCCGGCGGAGCGGCATCCGACGGGCGTCGCGCCATCCTCGACATCGAGCCCGCGTCGATCCATCAGCGCACGCCGTTCATCGCGGGGTCCGCCTCCGACGTCGCCCTGGCCGAGCGACTGGCCCGCGAGGCCGAGAGGCCGGATCGTCAGGGCTGAGGATCCCTGCGGACGATGTTGATCCGGCGCAGCGCGGAGCACAGGGCGCCGTTGCTGAGCATCACGCCATGCACGTTGATCGCGTTCGAGCGAACACCGGGGCCGGGGCGCGCGATGAACGCGACGTCAAGCTCCTTGCCCGGCGCAAGGATGACGTGGCGAGGCGGCGGCTCGACCGTGAACCGGTCCAGGTCGCTGCCCTTGCGGTCCAGCGCGACGCCGCAGTGGATCAGCGCGGTCACCGGCAGATCGTTGCGAGCGCGCAGGCGCAGGTGGATCAGCTCGCCGCCGGTGACCGTCTCCGCGCAGTCGATCGTCAGCAACGACCGCTCCTCCGGGAGATCGGCGATCACGAGGCAGCGCTCGCACTCCACCGTCTCGCGCCGCTCCGACGGCCACAGACCGGCGCGGTAGCGCCTCGCGACCAGGCGGCTGCCGCAGTACGGACAGGGCGTTGACAGCCAGCGGACGCCCGACCGCCGCATACCGCGCGCGGCCCGGTAGTGGTTCTCGAGCCACTGGACGTGCTCCTCGGCCCGGCGCACCACGATCTCGATCATCGACGCCTGCGCCGCGGCGCAAGCGCCGATGAGGATCTGCTGCGCCTCCTCCACCGCGGCGTGGAGCGAGGCAGAGGTGAAGTCAGCGTCGTGCGCCATCACGAGCTTCGGTCCGACCTCGGCCAGCAAGCGATCGAGCGCGTCGAGCGAGCGGTCCTCGAATCCACCGTCGAAGCACGCCCTCGCCTCTCGCAGCGCGCGGCCGGTCTGATCGATGATCTCCACGAGATCGGGGCGCAGCGGATCGCGTGAGGTCAGCGTCACGTCGACCTCGGCGGCGGACACGCCGCGGTCACAGGCGATGACGAGGTCGACCTCCGACGGTCTGTCCTCGTGTCGGATCACCTCGATTGCCAGCCTGTCGATGAGTGCGTCGTCGACGAGGCCGTGCAGGCGCTCCGCGGCCGTCAGGCCGTCGATCGCAACCCGATGGCGACAGATTCGTCCCGGCGTTATTGCCAGCCTCACGTGGCCCCCGAGGGCACCCGTGTGCCGCGGCACCTCGGCGACGCTCTCGGGAGCGCAGATTCGCAGGTCGGGATCACCGAGCAGGATGTACGGGCTCGGCATCCCAGTCTTCTGTTCGGCGAGCCGTCCGAGCGCGTGGCACAGCTCGCCCATGGTCGCTCCCCGCAGGCAGTGCTCCCAGCTCAAGTACGACGCGAATGCGGTCGGGTGGTGGATACGATACGGAGAGATGACGGCCGAGGCGGCGCCGTTCAGGAGCTGGAGCGCCAGGTTGGCCCCGCCGGCGGGCTGCGGGTAATTGAGCCGAAAGGCCGCGGTGGCGCACTGCTCGAGGACGAGCACATCGCCCCGCAGCGCCCCCGCCGGGACGCGCGGCTCGTTCGGGAACATGCAGTCGAACCCCGCGAAGCAGGCGCGATCGCCGGCTGCCGCTGCGTCGAGCCGGGAGCACAGGTTCCCATCCATCGCGCAGTACGATCGGCCGTGGCCCGAGAAGATCACGAAGGGTTCGCCGCCGAGGATCCTCGTCAATCGATCGGGGGCCGGGTGATTCGGGAGCACGGTCTCGTCGAGATCGTCGAGCTTGATCGGCGCCTCGCGCCCGAGCTGATACACGAGGCCTCGCGGGAGCTGCGGCGGTCGCCGGGCGTGGCTGCGCGCCACGAGCCTCGACGCCCCCGCGACGTCCGTGCCCGTCAAGATCCCCCAGCGCGTCCTCGTCGCGCGCATCGCGTGCGCGAGCCGATCGCAGCTTATCCGCTCGAGGGCCGCCGGAGACATGGTGAGCACGACAGAAGTCCGGGCACCCAGGAGATCGCCGAGGTGCTCGAGGTCATCGTCCGCCTCGGCGATGATCAGGGACTTGTCCTCGACGATCGCGTGCACGATCCCGGCGGTGCACAGCGCATCGTGGGCCCAGACGACGCAGGCCGAGCCCCCGGCGCGGCGCCGCTCCTCGTGTATCTCGCGCAGCCGCGCCGCGAGCCAGCCCGGTGAAGCCAGCAGGTCGAGCGAGCTTGACCCTTCGTAGCGCACGCCCGCGCCGGGGGACAGCGTGGCGCGGTCGGCGGCGAGCTGGCCCTCGCTCCCCGCCACGGGGATCAGCGCGTGACCGCAAGCGGCCTCGAGCGCCTCGAGATCGAGGGCAGCGGCGAGGTATTCTCGAGGATCGCGGCAGAGGAGCGGCGTCCGAGGCGCTCGCGTCGTCGGGGACATCGTCAATGCTCCTATAACTGCTCGAACCACAGGCGCAGCGGATCAGGCCAGGCCGCTCCGGCGTCCGGAGGCTCGAGGACGAAGCCATGTCCGCCGCGAGGGAAGACGTGCGCCGAGACGTCCACGTTATTCTCGCGGTAGGCTCGCGCGAGCGTGAGCGAACTCGTGAGGGGGACGGTAAGATCGTCCGCCGCGTGGGCGATCAGGACCGGTGGGGCGTCTCGATCGACCAGGCGCTCCAGGCTGAATCGGGCGCGGAGATCCGCGTCGGGGGAGTCGACGCCGCAGAACCGTGCGACGGATCCCTCGTGGGTCGGCGGCAGGAAGGATCCGACCGGATACACCAGCGCGAGGCGCTGCGGTCTCGGGCTGATTGTCGCCGCGAGATCATCGTCGGGGTCGGCCATCAGGTGAGGAGCGAAGGAGACGAGACCCGCGAGGTGCCCGCCGGCGCTGAAGCCCACCATACCGATCCTCTCGGGATCGATCCCGAGCTCCGCCGCGTGGTGACGCGTGAGCCGGACGGCGCGCATCGCGTCCGCCACCGCTGCGGGGTATGCACACGGCGCGACCCGGTAGAACGCCAGGACCGCGTGAAACCCCGCGTCGCAGAGCCACCGCACGACCGGGAGGCTCTCGCTCGGGGCGTTCACCTGATAACCACCCCCCGGAAAGATCACGACCGCGGGGCCCGGGGTCGCGCGCGGCCGGTCGGCGCGATGGACCTCCATCGTGGGTCCCCACGTGGGCAAACCCGATTTGCGACCGCGCCACAGCGGGATGACCTTGCAGTCACCCACCGGGAGCGTCCTCAGGGGGAGCCGCGCGCTTGATGCCGCGCAGCTCCGCCACCAGCCGCGCGTGGACGTGGCGGATGAAGACCTGGAGGTCAGGGCAGTAGACGCTCGGATTGTCGAATCCGCGCGAGGAGGAGTAGCGGTGGGAGACGTGCCCGCCCCGGCAAGCGCTGTAATAGCCGCACCCGAGGCACGTCGCGGAGGGGCGCGTGGCGACGCGCAGGGCGTGCAGCGCGGGCGCGCGCTCGAGCTCGACGAGCGAGTGCGCGAACACGTTGTGTCCGAGGTGAGCCGCGCCGTGGTACGCCGTCTTGAGCGTGTCATCCGCCTCCATCTCGCCGTTGGACTCGATGACGATGGAGTCGAAGTGGTCGAGCGCGTCGCCGGCCTCGGGGCGCAGGAGCCACGTCATCCACCGCTCGAAGCTACGGATCCGGACGCGTGAGCCCTTGCCGAGCCAGTGATCAAAGCACTCAATGAGCCAGGCCGCGTACGGATCCGGACGTCCGTCGTCCTCGACGCGGCTGTCGTGGTTGCGCAGCGGCAAGAGGAAATCGATGGCCGGCGGGGAGAAGCTCGCGAGGTAGTCGAACACCTCCCTCGCGGACGACCGCGGGTCGACGACCGCCAAGAACCCCTGGAAGATCGGGCGAAGCTCGGGTGAGGTGATGAGCGCGAGTTTGTCCTCGACGTCGGCGGAGGTCGGGCGCATGCGATGATCGACGCGGCGCAGATCGTTGATCCGCGGAGGCCCGTCAAGGCTGATGTAGAGGCCGACGTCCGCGCGGAGCAGGAGCTCGCCGAGCTCGCGCGTGAACGGGATACCGTTGGATTGCAGCGAGGAGTTCACGCGGACCCCCGACCCGTCGAAGGTCTCTCGCAGGGCCCGGAGGATGCCCTCGAGGCGCTCGCGCCCGCAGAGCAGGGGCTCTCCCCCGTGAAAATTGATGTTGATCCTGGTGAGCTGATGGTGCTCGCAGTATTCGCGGATCCGCCGCGCCGCCGCACGCGCGACGTCCTCTCCCATGTATGGGGGCTGGCGACGCCAGCTCGAGTCGCCGGCATGATAGACGTAGCAATAGGTGCAGTCGAGGTTGCACCGGCTGGCGATCTTCCATACAAAATTGGTGAAAGGCATCGCTGGAAAGGCCTTTGCGGCGCAATGCAGAGGACGTCTTTGGGGCCTGTCCGCTCGGCTGCCGAGATACGTACGAGCTGCGCGGCGCTGGCCACGCGCTGGAGCCGGCGGGGTCTCGGAGCGCTCGTCGCCTTTGCCCGACGACGAGCGTCACGCGGCCCCGCCGGACCGGGGGCTCAGCCCGCGGACTGCTGCTTGTTGAGCTCCGCGATCGACATCTTGGGCGCGGAGGTGTACGTCCCGCCCAGATGCTGGGCCAGGCGATTGCGGATGGCGTCGTTGAGCACGTCCTTCAGCACGTTGTTGTTCAGCGTGCTGATGTCCGCGATGCTCATCGACTCGATCTCGGCAACGGACAGCTGCTGCACGCCCTCAACAAGGCGCTCCCTGGGGATGTCGGCATCGAGCTGGATAACTTTCTCGGGGACCATGGTGACCTCCTTTGCGTGCGCAAACGTAGTCGCGCAGCTTGCGTTTGAGTCCTAACCTAGCGGTGCCTCGACGTCTACCTGAAAGCGACGCGGACAGCATCGTTGCCGCCCTCCGCGTCACTTGAGCGCCTGTTCATGTCGCACCCGTCGTCGAGGTCCGATGACCGCGACGTGACGCAGGGCACGATGTCAGGCTATCATCGCGGGCTGGCGGCGCAGAGCCGGCCACCCGCGGTTTCGCGACTCGAGACATCGCCATGAGAGAGCCTGCCCATCGCATCTATGACGAACTGGCGTGGCTGTGGCCGCTATGGGGGAGCCCGGCGGACTACCGCGTGGAGAGCGAGCTCGTGGCCCGGCTGATCCGGGAGCACGCCCCCTCCGCGCCGAGGACGCTGCTGGAGATCGGGTGCGGCGGCGGCAACAACGCTTTCACGTTGAAGGGCTACTTCGAGCTGTCGGGGATCGACATCAGCGAGCCGATGCTCGAGCACGCACGGAGGCTCAACCCGGAGTGTGCATTCACCCTGGGAGACATGCGTAGCTTCACCTTGCCGCGCCGGTTCGACGCGGTGTTCCTGGGGCAGTCCGTGGTCTACATGAACACCCGCGAGGACCTGCGGCGCGCCATGGAGCGAGCCTTTGCCCACGTCGAGGCCGGCGGCGTGTTCGTCTGCTTCACGGAGGTGTACGAGGAGAACTTCATTCAAAACGACACGGGGATATCGATCTCCAGCAGGGCGGGCTCCAGCACGCCGGAGGGGGCGGACCCGCGCCTGGATGTCGTGTTCATCCAGAACAAGTTCGACCCGGATCCCGAAGACGAGCAGTTCTCGATGGCGCTGGTGATGCTCATCCGCAGAGACGGCGCGTTGACCATCGAGCACGACGTCCACACGCTGGGCGTCTTTCCGCTCGATTACTGGAGGGTCTGCATGCGGGAGGCGGGGTTTGTCTTGGCGGCCGAGGTGCCGCTCAAGGGCAAGCGGGGCGCCCTCCTGTTCGTGTGCACCAAGCCGGCCGAGGGGTCGGGAGAGAGGGGTCGCTGACATGCTGCGAGAGCGGGTCAAATCGATCGAGCTGGAGCTCCACTCCTACTGCCCCAAGCAGTGCGACTTCTGTCCCAACAGCCTCCTCGAGCGGAACGAGAAGGTCGTCTACACGGAAGAGCGGGTGATCGACGAGATCATCCGCGCGGTGCCCATGCTGCCAAACCTCCGGCGGATGGCGTTCCATCGCTACAACGAGCCCTTCATTCACCGCGGTCAGACCGCCAAGATCAACGCGATCATCGCGAAGATCAAGGAGGTGCACCGGGGGGTCGAGTTCTGGGCCGCCTCGAACCTCAGCTTCCTGTCGGAGGGCAACAACTTCCTGCGGGACAGCCAGCTGCACTTCATGATGGTCAGGCGCTACGAGGAGAAGGATCCGAGCTTCGAGGCGATGGTGCAGTTCGTCGACGTCCACAGCGTGTACACGGTGAGCCCCGGCAATCACATCCTGTTCCTCCACGACGGGAAGATTGTCTATTATCACGACGTCACCGTCGCGCCGTTCACCGAGCTGTACGACCGGGGGGGCAGCCTGGTCCACCTGTCGACGAGGCGGCGGACGCAGCCCTGCAATCGGATCACGATCAACCTGGGGATCGACTACAACGGCAACGTCATGCCGTGCTCCAACATGCAGTCGCAGGTCCCCGCGCACGAGCCCCACATCCTCGGGAACCTGCGCCAGAGCACGCTCCTCGAGATCCTCGGCGGAGAGCCGGCGGCGAGCTTCTATGAAGCGACGGCCAACGCGGACTTTCCGCCGGCGTGTCGATCGTGCCAGTCCAAGAACGTGATCCGTCGCTTCCCCGGACGCCGCGGGTGGTGCACTTGCGGTCGCTCGCGGAACCTGCCGTACTGCGACGAAACGCATATCGGCAACGGCGGACCCGGCCCGTGGGAGGAGGACACCGAGCTATGAGCGCGGAGGGCGGGGATCGATGCGCGTCTGGGCGCCGCCGCGCTCGTCATGCGAACGCAGCCAGGCCAACAGCCGCGCGACGATCGCATTCGTGAACATGTCGCCCACGCAAGCCGCCTCTTCCCAGCGCAGGAAGTGGACGTCCCCGATCTGCTCGGCGACGCGATGCTGGAGCGCCGCCTCCGAGCGGTCGACCCGGCCTTCGCGGAAGACGTAGCCCTTCTCGTCGCGCTCGAGCTCGTCGCGTGACACCTCCAGGGCGAAGAACGCCATCCCCCGATCCTCGGACCGCGTGTCGAAGAAGGCGCTGTTCGGGTTGCCACGGGGCCCCGGCAAGCTGACCAGCCCGCGCCCGGAGAACTCGTAGCCCGTCTCCTCCGAGAGCTCGCGGATCGCGCCGTCCTCCGCGCTCTCGCCACGCTCGAGGAAGCCGCGCGGCGCGTTCCAGACGTCGCCGCCCTGGTTGAACCGATGCTCGCGGACCAGGCCAACAACGAGTGCGTCGTCGATGAAGCAGAACGGAAGGATCACGACGCCGCCGCAGGCATGGCGGAAGGCCCAGCTATCATAGCCGGCCGGCGTGTCGCCATACGTGAGCGTCCCGATGTCGCCGTGCTCGAGTATGAGCAACGATACATCCTGCAGGAGCGCGCCGTTGACGCGAACCTGCCAGCCGCGGGCCGGCTGTCGCTCCGCGGTGATCGGTTTCAATAGGGTCTCGCTCATGCGCACCTGTTCCTCTGCGTGCCGCTGGCTGAAGACGACACTGGCGCGGTCCGTTGGGCCTTGTGATCGGCCGCATGCTGCCCGAGTGGCGCCTGGAGCACAAGAACGCCTGCCGAATGGACGCCCCGGCCGGAGCCAATGCGAGCTACGCCGGGGGGCAGCCACGAGGAGGCGATGGCTCGAGGTCAAGAGCCGATGGCTCGAGCTCGGGGGATCGTGGCGCCGGCGTGGGAGGCAACGGCCCGGCCCACGGAAGCGATGGCGCGAACCCGCGAGGTGGAGGCGCCTACTTGCTGGGCGATGACCCCGACCTGGCCCTGCGCGGCGATGATTAGGTAGTCTAACGACCCGAGCCGACGCTCGTTTACAATCCGGGAGAGCCCGATGAGAGGTGCTTTGTCATCGGGGACGCGGCGGAGACCATCGGGCGCGCAGAGGATCTGGCCATCTGCGTCCCCCACAAGAGCCTGTCGCGATGCCATGCGCGCATCGAGCCGCAGGACGGCCGGTTCTTCGTCATCGATCTCGACAGCAAGAAGCGCACGACGGGAAGATGCCCGGGCAGATTCTGCCGCCCGTGGGGCGTGACCTTGCGCTCCTTGGGCTTGGGCTTGCCTCCGGCTGGCAGCGTGCTGTCCCCTGCCGGCGCAGGGTCCGGAGTGGCCGAGGGCTGCTCGGTCTGCGCCGGCAGGGCGCCGAGCGACTGCACGACGGCGTCCAGCGCCAGCTGCGTCTGCGCAGGATCGACGCGCTCGGCCTTCTGCCCGAAGATGTGGCGCCGCAATCGCTCCAGCTCGATGCTGCAAAGCTCGTAGAGCTTGCGGTACGCGCCGCGCTCATGCGCAACGCGCGAGAGCTGCTTCTCCAGAGCGATGACCTGCGCCTCAAGCTCGGCGAACGTCACGGGGCGTGCTTCTACACGCCCCGCGCTGGCTTGTAAAGGGGAAAGTTTTTCTCAACCGTACGGCGCTCAGGCGGCGAGGGGCCGGATGCGCTGTTTCGACGGCGGCAGGCAGATGCCTTCGAGGAGCTTGGCCATCTCGGCCGCCTCGATCGTGACGCTCCTGGCGCCCGGCTCCAGTCCCTGCGGCACCCGGAACGTCCCGCGCTCGAGGCGCTTGTACAGCAGGCAGTAACCGGTCCGGTCCCACCAAAAGATCTTCACCCGGTCGGCCGTCTTGTTGAAGAACATGAACAGCGCTCCAGAGAGCGGATCCTCGCGCAGCACCTCGCGCACGACGCCCGCGAGCCCATCGAACGAGCGACGCAAATCGAGCCGCTCGGTGGCGACGAAGATGGCCATGCGTGTCGGATTCATGCCGCACCTCCGCGCAGCGCTGCGACGACACGGCCGAGCTGGGTCAGGTCAGCGCCCAGCAGCACGCGAATCACCTCGCCGTGCGGCAAAACGACCTCCAGGGCCGCAGGTGGGGGCTGCGAGGTGAGCGGGGCCTCGTCGACGATTTCGACGGGCAGAAGTTTGGGGATGGTCGCTGCCGGGGAGTCGGTGCCCTGCGCTGCATCCTGCTTTCCCAGCCGGCTGCTCCACCAATAGATCGTATACGGGCTGAGCCCCTGCTGCGCGGCAAACTCGCGCGCCGGCAGGCCGCTGCGTCGCCACTTCTCCACGATGCGCCGCCACCGGCGCTCGGCCTCGGTCGTCCCTGTAGCCATGACGAACCTCCTTCGAGGACGAAGAGATGCCTGGTCGCGCGCCCGAGCGGAAGAATGGGGGGCGCAGGACGGATACCGCGCATCATAGCGCCGGCACCACCGGGGCGCGGCCAGAGGTGAGCGCCGTGGGCAAACGGCGCCGGCTACTTCTCCCCGAGCCGAGGCCCGCTCTTGTTCACGCGCTTCTTCAACGGGCTCGATCGCCGGCATGCGCGGAATCCTCGGTTCATCTCGGAGCGCGAGCCGAGGGATCGGCGCGGCTCACGGACCGCCCTCGGCCCTTGGCGTCGGCGCCCGAGTCCTCCCTGGCGCGAGGCGAAGGGGAGTCTGCAGCAACCGTGGTGATGGTCCCCATGGTTGGTTGCCAGACGGGCTCCCCTCTAGGTGGCCGGTGTTTTTCGCAGCGGACACGCTACCTGCAGCGTGGCCGCTGCGAAAAACACCAGCCACCTAGGCCCCGCCCAGGCCCGGCTCACCCGCTCCGCCGCCGTCCCCGTGTCACCGCACGCAGGAGGCGAAGAACAGCATCCTGGACGTCCTCGGACGCGCCTTGGAAGAGTCGTGCTGCCTCGATGGCGGCCGGCTGGAGGTCGTGGATACCTCCCACGAGCTCCCCCGGCGGCACCCCCAGGCCCTTCGCAAGCCCGAGGATGCTCGACAGCGAGGGGTCACGCCGGCCGGTCTCGATGCCCCCGATGTAGTTCGGCGTCAGCCCGGCGCGCTCCGCGAGCTGCTCCAGGGTCAGGCCCAGCGCCTCTCGCCGCCGCCGCACTTCCTTGCCGAAGTCCACGGCGCCGAAGGTCGCGGGGATGACGCCTCAGGTGAACACACGATGGTGTTGACAAACACCACGATCGTATACTGTTGCATCACGATGCGTTGGTTTCCCACTCCACCCACCGTGCAATCCGCGGCGTCAACAGCGCTGCCCCTCGCGTTCGTACTGGCAAGCTCGGTGCTCGTCGCTGGATGTTCCCGCGACGCATCCACCATCGTGCGGGACTACTTGAACCAGGAAAGCTGCCTCGACCGCGCGAAGCTCATCCTCGAACCCGAGGCGAACCGCGCCGTGCTCGCCGAGCACTACAAGGACCAGAAGACCTGCAAGAAGCCGTTCGAGTCGATCGAGGCCGACGACTGCGCGAAGGTGAAGGAGGGCGACTACTGCAGCGTCGAGGTCGTTCTCGGCAAGAACGATCGGGTGTACTACCACATCAAAAAAACGGCTGAGGGGTTGAAGATCGACTGGCGATCCTCAGTCGGATACAACCCGGTCTCGCTGCCGTACTTCCGGACGCAGCGGTTGCACGGGACTCACCTCTTCCGTGTCTGGGCGAAGCTCACGGACTATTACAACTTCGACTACGACGACGCGGAGAAGACCCACCAGTCCATCGAGCTCCGTGACGCCGACGGAGCCAGGATCACCGGCTACATTCGCCGTGACGCTCCCACCGAGGCGGCGTTGTTAGAGACGCTCAAGGATGGCAAAGAGCACGCGGTGATGATCGAGCTCTGGTATCCGCCGGAGTCGAAAGACAGCAGCGTCGTGGGGATCGAGCGGTTCGTCGCCGAGCGCTGGCGCCAGAGGCCGGAGGAGTTCGAGGCGCGTCCCGCACCAGCGCTGCCCTGATCGCGGCGCTGGAGTCTCCTCCGGCCGAATGACAGACACGCGTTAGGTCAGGTTTTCAAGCCCCCGTCGCCGTCGCCCTTGCAGGGGGCAATGGCAGCGCTGGTCGCCCCCATGGGATCGGCAACGGCGCCGCCGTACGGCACACGAGGTGCAGCTTCATCCCCTCGTGATCGACCGCGGACACCTGCATGACTGGGGTCTTCACACCATCCTTCGCCTGCCAGGCGCGCAGCGTGAGCAGGCCCCTGCGATGCGCACCGCGAAGCAGAGCCTTGAACGCCGAGAGGCCGAGCCCCGTCGCCTCACCGCGGTCATCGAGCTCCTGGAACAGCTCCACGATGAGCGCATCGTGCGAGCCTTCATTGGCCACGGCCTGCACGCGCGCGGCGAAAGCATCGAGGCGCAGCGTGATCAGGCGGGGGCGCCCTTCGCGTCGCTGTTCATCCTCGTGGACCTTGCGCGCGAAGTCTTTTGCTGCGGCGTAAGCCTTGGGAGAGAGCGCCTCGAGGACGTCGTCGAGCGCGGCGTACATGTTCCGACGCGACCATCGCTGCACGAGATGAAACGTGGTTCGCCGGTCGCGCAGCGCCGATGCGGCGACCACCAGCGGGTTTTCGTCCTCGGCGCGTTTGCAGGTGGCGAGCTCGAGGAGCCCCCGGTGGTACGCTTGGAGCAGCCTCGCTTTGAAGGCCGACAGCGTCGGGCAGGAGGGGACCTCGTCACGCTCACGGAGCAGGCCGAAGAGCGGCGCGATGAACACGCCATCGTCATGTGCCCCTTCGGTCACGCTGCGAGCCGCTGACTCCACGCCCGAGGCGAAGGCGCGAAGGGATCCGTTCACGAGTCCCGGTGCACGCCGACGCTCAGCTTCGAGCTTCGCACGGGCGAAGAGCAGGACCGCAGCCGCGCCATCGCGCGAGAGGACGTCGAATGCGTCGGGCCCCGTTCTGAGCCGCCTTCGCGAGGGCGGAGGCGGGGGCTCGAAAGACGCGGGAGGCGGACGAGCGGAGGACATCGCGCCCTGGATCGCATGTTCCGCGGCAAACCGCAAGAGAGGACAAACCCTGCCTGGTCATCCTGGCGGAGCACGTCGGCAGGAGATCACGGGATGAGCAGCTCGCGCTCCGTGCCGTCGCTGCTGCGCAGGATCACCCTCGCCCGGCCGTTTCGGATTGCCGAGAGCAGCACGTCGTACAGGACCACGGCTCTCTTCACCACCTCGGTGATCGTGCCGGCCTGGCTCATCGCGCGCATCTGATCGAGCCTGCCACGGAGGCGCTCGGGAAGCTTCAAGTTGAGCCTGACCTTGGGTTCTTCGCTTGCATGCCGTGGCACTCGATCAGCCCCCTCTGCTGTCGAGGCTCATCTGGTTATCTGTCGAGTCCGACCACTTGGTGTTCTACGTGCGACGAGTTCCACGCGAAGGGCGAGGCTTCTCTGCCCGTGGGCTCGAGGCGGACACCTGTTTGCGGAGCTGCGCCAGCTCCTCCGCGCTCATACTGCCGATCTGCTCGACGACTGCCTCGAGCTCACTCTCCTCGGGGAACAGAACCAGAAACATCGGCGTCAAGCCGAGCGCGCGTGCGATGCGATCGAGGGTGCCGACGTTGATCGCGACATACCCGCGTTCGATGAGCGACAGGTGGCTCGCGACGATGCCGGTCTTCGTTCTGAGGTGCTCGAGCGACATCCCCTGCGCGAGGCGCAGATCCCTGATCCGACCACCTAGTTTGAGGACCAACGGATCCGGCTCGCGTCGGCGGCCCATGTCAGGGCTCCCGTCGCCCGTGTGCCCCCGGGGCGGTGCAGAAGTAGAGCAGTCTCGGCTTCTGATCCTGGATGCTCGCGTGTCGCTCAACGAAGGGTGCGAGGGGGGCGACTGGCACCAGCTTCACGAGCCCCTGCACTTCCGCTTCTAGCAGCGCGCGCTCGAAGGTCGCGCGCGGCACCTGAAGAAGTGCGCCTCGCAGAATGGGCAGTGGCACACCGGACGTGTTCTTGTACGGTGGATGCAGCCGTTTCAGCGCAGCGAGGATGCCGCTCACGACCTCTGGATCAGCGGCAGCATCGCGGGCTGCGAGAACACGCTGGGCGAAGGTGAGGACGTCGGCGAGCTCGGGGATGCGGAGCTGCCGGAGGACATCGTTCACCTCCTCGATCGGCGTGCGATGACGTCGTCGAGGCTCGACGGGTGGGGGCGCAGGCGGGGAAGGTCGGATCGTCGACGGCGGGTTTGTCGAGATGGGCGCGGCCTGCGCGTTGGCGCCGCCTGGCGTACCTGTTGTGGCGCGCTCGCCGCTCAAGACGCTCTCCTCGCTTGTGCAACGAGAGCGACGCGCTCGAGCAGCCCTCGCGTCGGATGTTCGAGCCCTGCAGCAACTTGTCGTGTCCCGGAGAGCGGATCCGCAGGACGAAGTACAACTTGGCCTTGCTCTTCGAGATGAAGGAGCGCTTGGTCCACTGCGGATCGTGCGATCCCGAGGAGCTTGCCCCGCAGAACAGCGAGGCCGACCGCCCCGTCTTCGTCGGCGCGCATGTACATGAGCGCGTAGATGATCTGCGCCTCGACGCGCCCCTCCGGCCCTGCGAGCCTAGCTGCGTCGATGTGCTCGATGAGCTTCGCTGTCACCTCGAGCTCATGCGGCTCGAAGCTCCAGAGCAGCATGTGCACCTCGTCGACAACGGCGCGCCGCCCTGGGGAGAGAGGCGAGACCAGCGTGGCGACGGGCCTGCGCGCCGCCTTGGGCGCGGACACGAGCACGTGCGATGTCGATGCAGAGGCCGGCGGACGCGCAGGTGCAGGGCGGCGTCGCCAGAAGCACAAGACGCCGATGAGCACGCGCCACCATGAGGGCCTCACCGGGAGCGACATGGCGAGAACGGGAGGCGCGGGCACAGCCGGCCGCACGAAGAACGCCGTGGGGGCGTTGTCAATCTCGTCGTGACTGGCTGCTGAGCCCGTCATCACGCGCGTGGCGGCTTCGTCTTCTTCCTCATCGACCATATACCCCTCCGAGCGCACGAATGCCGTCTGCGGCCTGAAAAGCCGCGAAGCCGCCCGTCCGTTGGCCGTGCGACGTCCACTCGGAAGACGCCGCAGACGACCGGGATGACGATGGGAGTGATGATCGCCCGGAGGTGGGCGCGGAACCTGGGCTAGCGAATGCGAGCTGTATCCCGCGACCTCCTTCGAGCGAACATCACCATCCCCAGGCGACCGCGGTGGTATGCCTCGACGAACGCACCCAATGCGCGCCCTGCACCGCGGCCGTCTGCGGATGATGATGAATCGCAAGGACAAACGCGTCCGCATGCCGGCGATCATGGCCGGGCGCAGAAGCCGCATGTCCCTTACTCTCTAAACACGAGCCGACGCTGGCGACCCGTCCAAGGAAAGTGCACGCCCGCGTGCAGTAGGCTGATCAGGGCGTGTTGTCGCTCTTCTGCTCGTTCCGCCGCAGGCCCTCGAGCGCCGCGGCGATGTACTTGTTCCGGACCGTCGCGTGATGACTGCCCCGGTAGTCGCGTTCATGCTGCCGCAGCGTGAAGAGCGCCTCGGCGAACTGCCCGCGCGAGAGCATCTCCCGGGCTTGTTCGAGGTTTGTCGTCTCCGGGTCGTTGAGCGGCACGGCGGCGGGCGCGGCGCGCGGGGGCGCGACAACAACCACGGTGGGGCTCGGTCCGGGAGTGGCCGGGGACGCGACGACAGAGGAGCTCTCACCACCCCCGCTCTCGTCGACCACGACGGACAGCACCATCGGCACCGCATGCCGCGCGGCAGGCGACTCGTCGTGGGGCCAGAGCGCGACCGCACCACCCCCGCCCAGGGCGCCGACGCCGACCAGGAAGAGCGGGTGCTTGATGAGGCGCTCGAGCACCGCCTTCGCGGTGGCCCGAGGTCCGGAGCCCGTGGGCGCGACCGCTCGGATGAGCCGCTCACCCGAGGCCGGCGGCTCGGAAGGCGGCGGCGGGCTCGGCGCTAGGGCGGGATGAAGCACCTCGTCGAAACCGAGCTCGCGTGCGACGCGGCGCCACACCTCGTGCCGCGCCCTCTCGATGAAGTCGGGCGTGAGGTCCTCGGGGCGTAAGACGGTATCGAGGCCGAAGGGCAGCAGCATGAACGGCGTGAAGTCCCGGCCGAACATCTTCTTCACCCTGCGCCGGAAGACGTCCTTTGCCTCGACGAGCCTGGCCTGCGCCGTGTTGCGCGAGACCCCCAGCGCTGCCGCGATCATCGGCAGCGACTCCCCGTTGAACTCGGCCCTGACGAGCACATCGACGAGCTCCGCGTCCATGGTCTGGAGCACGCGTTTGACGACCTCATCGAGCTCATGACACTCGAAGCGCTCGTGCGGGTTCTCGTCGCTGGGCACGTCCACGCCGACGTCTGCCTCGGGGATCTCGAAGCGGTGACGGTAGAGGCGATAGTGCTCCGCCGCCTGCTGTTTGCAGATCATCTCAAGCCAGTCCTCGATCCCCGCGGACGGGACCTTGTCGAAGTTCTTGTAGACCTTCACGAAGACGAGCTGCGCGAGGTCGTTGACATCTGCCTGGCGCACGCCCATCCGAGCGAGGATCCCCAGAACGGTCAGGAGGTACGTCGCGTAGAAGCGGAGAAAGGCGTCACTCGCATGATGCAGGAACGGGAGGAGGAGCCCCATACAGACAAACACGCGCCGAGACGGGCGACCCGTCCAATAAATCGTGTGGCTCTCTGCTCAAAGTCCACTTCACCGGATGTCGAAGGGAACAACCAGGCCGACCCGGACAGCGCCGGTGAGACGCGGCGCGCGCCAGAACTCCTCGCCATCGACGATGACCACCGGCCGGCGTGGCACGTAGGCGATGTCCCCGTACAGCTCGAGGGCGAAGAAGCGCGCCAGCCAGAATTCCCCCCCGAGCCGCGCGCCGACGTCGACGATGACGTCCTCTGCATCTGGCCTCTTCTCCTTTTCGGCATCAATCGAGAGCAGTGCAACGTCGCCAAAGACGCATGCGCGGGCGAAGGTTCGAGACGAGAAGAGAGCGTGACGCCCACACGCCAGTGCGGACACACCCGCGCGTTCAGCATCGACGTCCTGCTTCGTCGGCAAGGCCCAGGCGTGGTCGTACTGCCCTTCGAGACCAATGGAGAGCCAGCTCCACCGCGCCTCGATGCCCGCCGCGAGGCTCAAGGCGGTCTCGGGGGCGCTCCACCAGGCAGCCCCCATGTTCGCGTAGATGGCGAGCTGCGGCTGCCCCGCCGAGCGCGCTGCGGCCTTGGGTGCCGAGGGTCCCCCTGCAGATTGAAGCGGCTCGACGCGAGCAGGAGTCGAGGGAGATGGGGACGGAGCGGGTGATGAAGGCGCGGAAGGCGCGGGGGTTGCAGACGAGCTCGAAGCTGCCGGGGCCGCGGGCGGGATCGTCAGTGGGTCGATGATGTCGCGCAGGTAGAAGACGATGCGATCGGCGAGCTGGTCGCAGCGCCAAGATTCCGCCTGTGTGACGTGCTCGGCGACAACCTCACCGTTCTCGTCACGTGCCTCGATATGCGCCTCGATCCGCTGCGGTGTGAGCACGAGTTTCACGGAGATGGAGCGCGTTGTGTCGTCGGTGAAGGGGTCTTGCCCCTTGAGCTTCGTGGCGAGGGCGGCCTGGATGTAGCTCTTGTCGGGGCAGTTTTTCGGGGCGTTGGGGCCGGGGGCGTAGTCGAGGCGCCACGGCAGCACCTGGGATGGCTGCGCCGCCGCCTCCGAGGTGCCGCAGAGCAGCGCCGCGACGAGGAGAAGGCGCGCCTTGCAAGGGCGTGGAGTGGAGTCGCGCATGACCTGAGTGACCAGGTTTGTCCCTGGCGCGGAGCATGCCCGTGGGGCGCACGAGGCGCAAGCGTTCGTGGAACGCGGCTGCGCTCACGATTGGTTTGTCCGAACGTTGACGGAGTCCAGGCGCGGAGGCTAGGTTTTACCGCGTGCGCTCTTTCAAGACCTTCGCCTCGTATCTCGGCCTGTTGATCACCTTTGGGCTCGCTGCATGTGATGCAGAGAGCTGCGACGGCAACATCGAGCTCGTCAGCGTCTGTTACAACGACGCGCAGGAAGAGGTCCCGTGCTGCGGCCCGGCGGGGGAGAAGTACGCGTGCCCGCCCGATGCAGGCGACGATACCGACGTGGATGCCGGGGACGATGTCGACGCGGGCGACGATGATGGAGGTCCAGAAGCGGGCTTGTCGTCTGGATGTCCCGCGAACGCAGAGTGCATGGCGCCCGGTGGCGGCGGGTTCGACTACTACCCCTCGTACGTGTGGATGGGGAAGGAGACGGAGGGAGCCGCTTCCGCCGCCGCTTCTGGGAACCCCGTACGAGAACTGGGTCGACGTCACCTTCGCCGAGCCTGATTGCCCGACATGCTCGTGCGCGACTCCGGCAGCGGGGTGCACCCTTCCGGACTCGTGGAACGTAGAATCCACGGCCTGTCAAGAGGCTTCTCTGCCTAGCGTTTCGCCAACGCTCCGCTACCGTGGCGGCGATGCGTTTCCCTTCTCGTTTCCTGCACGGCTGCCTCCTCGCTGTCAGCCTCGGGTGCCTCCCGGGTTGCGTTGAGCTCATTCGCGGTGGCGCTGACCTCATTCGAGCGTCGACGCCGCCGGAGGAGGAGCCGCTGAAAAACGAGGCCGCCCCTGTCCCGGAAGAGCCGAAAAAGCCGAAAGTAGCTGTCGTCGCGGCGCCGTATCAGCACCGGATCCTCTTCGCGAACAAGTGGCTGGAGGCGGACGCCAGCAACGCCTCGATTGCGATCGACACGTGGACGCTCGGAGACCCGCTGTACATCCATGCCTACGGGCCGGCCCCGAACCTCGTCGTGTTGTACGCGGAGGTCAATGGCGAGCCCGCGCTGGGCGCCGGCGCCGAGCTCGTCCCCAATAACGAATTAGGGGCGCTCGGCTTCGTTGAGCTCAAGGGCGACGGTGAGGTCAAGCCGGTGCACGGCGTCCTTGGTCCGGAGGCGTCCAATGTGAACATGGGCAGCCCGTCGATCCACTACGTGGGGGTCTGGTCGAATTTGAAGGACCGTCCACACTGGGCGCGGATCTGGCAGGAGTTCCACAAGCGCATCATCCCCATGCTGCACGTGGGCGACAATACGCTGAAGCTCACGCTCGCGAACGATAAACGTACCGAGACGTTTGCCGAGGGGACCGTGACCATCAAGGTGCCGAGCGAAGCCGCGTTCAAGGCCCATCTTGCGGCGAATGTCGAGGACTCAGCGAGCGGAGATCCCGCGACCTTGCGCGAGATCGAGAGGCTCGTGCGGGCTGAAGCCCTGTTTCGTGACAAGCAGATCGTGCGGGTCTCCTACGTCCTCGACAAGTGGAAGAAAGAGTACGAGGGCCGCGAGCTCGTCAGGGCCATCATGTATATTGACGTGATTCATCGCCAACCTGGGGACAAATACCCCGCGCGATGCCGCGTGATCGGCGTCACCGCCGTGCGCGAAGCAGAGAACGACCCGGAGACGAAACTCGGCAAGGTCTTCCTCGATGGTCGGACCATGGAGACGCGGTGGACCCCGTGTCCATAGGCCGCGGACGCGCCCCGAAGCCCTGACGTGAACCCCACGAATCACTGCGCGGCATCTGTCACGTACCGGTGGATGCTCAGGTTGAGCTCACTCTTGACCAAGGCGAGCAGACTGTTGAAATCCGCGTTATCGAGCCCCAGCCGCCCGCGGAGGAGGCGTTGTGTCTCGAGGAGGATGGACTCCCGCGCCTGCGCAATCCACCGTGCGACGGTCGAACGGTGGACCCGGTGGATGGCCCCGATTTGATCGATGTTCAAGCCATCGATGAAATGGAGACGTAGCAAGTTCCGATCGCGCGCTGACAACGCCGTGACCGCCGTTTCGAAGGCATACTTGAACTCATTCCTGTAGCGCGACTTGAGATATTCCAGCTCGGGGGACGCGTGGGTCGCGATCCCATCGAGATGGTCATCCGCGTTGACGTGCACGCCCTCTCGCCTGCGTCCACGCCGCGCGTTGAGCGCCATGCGCATCGCGGTGACTCGGAGCCAGGCGCCCAGCGACCCGATTCCGGCATACTCGCCGATTTTCGGCAGCTCATCGGGCTCTGCAGCAAACAGCTTCTGACGGAGGAGCTGGATGAGATCGCTGCTGTCCTCGACCCCGGCGACGCGCGCCATCGCTGCATGGAGCCACGAAAAATAGCCGCGCTCGATCTCTGCGATGGCGGTCGAGTTGCCATGCGCGGCCGCGCAAGCGAGGTAGAGATCACTGGTATTCAGGGTTCCGAGGACCTCGAATGGTTCGTGTGTCGAGGAGAGGCGCCCCCCAGGTGGCGGGCGAAGGTTTCACCTGCCACATGAATGTCGGGATGCGCTGTATGCGCCGCATCGAGGATCGTGCAGAGCTTCGCTTCGAGCCCTGGTGCTGCGGCTTCGGTCCGCGTGGACGCGCCACCAAGCACCTCGAGGAAGACGGCTGCGAGCGAGGGGGATGGTACCATGAATTACTAAACCTTACCAGGAGGTCGACCCTTCATCAAGCGACGGGAGACGCGTCAGAAGCTGCCTTTCGGAAGCGGAGGGCAGCGGGGGTGGCGGACATACGACGGCGAGCGCGGTGCAGGGCACCTCGACCGGTCGCCCTGGGTGTGTCGCAGCCACAAGCTGTGCATCGAGGGGGTGGGTCGCCCCGTTCGCGCGCGCCCGTGCTAGGGTGGCCCTGCTGTGATCCAGATTTTCGGCACGACGAAATGCAAAGCGACGCGTGCGGCGCAGCGGTTCTTCGCAGAGCGCGGCATCAAGGTGCAGAGCGTCGACCTGCGCGAAAAGGGCCTCTCCAAGGGAGAGCTCGCCAGCGTAGCGCGCGCCGTGGGCGGCATGCGCGCGCTCTACGATGCGGAGAGTCCACGCGTGAAGGAGCGCGGGCTCCAGTACAGCGCCCCGACCGAGGCACGCCTCGCCGAGCTGCTCTTGGAGGATCCGCTGCTGCTCCGCACGCCCATCGTGCGCTCCGGGGCGCGCTCGGCGGTGGGCGCGGCCGAGCCCGCATGGAAGGCGCTCGCGGACGCCGAGAAGGCGCGGTGATCGGTCGCGGCAAGCATTGTCTTCGTTTGCATGATGCGGATGGTTGGGCTTCCCACCGCCAAGGTGCTCGCTAGCGTTCGGACGTGACCGCGCGGAAGTTGCGAATCATTGAAAGTTTGCAACCGGAAGTATCGATCTTCGGGACAACCTGCCCCATTTCGTCGTGGCCTCCCTGTGGCCTCAGAGCGTGCGGGAGCGGTCGTCACGTGCGGGGGCGAGGAGGGAAGCGATGCTCGCTGCGGTGCAGGCCGCGCTTCGGCGCTTCGGCGTTGATCGTCTGGAGGCCGAGGAGCTCTGCCAGGACGAGCAACTCCGGTTTCCAGAGCAGCACATGCCACCTGCGGTGCGTGCACGAGCCCTGCGTCTACGGGCTGTAATATTCGAAGGCGTTCGTGAAGTCGTCTGGATTCGGCGCGATGTTCGTGACATCACCCGTGGTGATGTCAATCGTGACATAACCAAGGTTCGTGAACACGTAGTATTCGTTCTTCGCCGGGTCGATGCCTCCGCGAGCGTTGTGCGACGTGACGGTCGGGATGCTCTTGATCGGGGTATGCATCCCCGTATGGGGATCCAGCGTCCCGAACGCGAATTCGAGCGTGGCGGGATTCCGGAGGAGGCCATAAATCGTGCCCGTGATCGGGTGGAGCTCGAGCCCCGACGCGTCGTCCACGTCAGGCGCGACGTGGGTGATGAGGCCCGTGTCCACGTCGATCGTCAGCCAACCGAGGTTCGTCCTCAAGTAATAGCTTTTGCCGGTCGGATCGATCCCGGGATCGTCCGAGAGCAGCATGACGCCAGGGAGCGTGTTGATGCTGGAAAAGATTCCGGTCGCTGGATCGATGGTGCCGAAGTGCTCCTCGGAGGCCACGGCGTCCCACCTCACGCCATAGAGGATCCCGGTGATGGGGTGGGCACGCACGGTATAGCTCTCCCACGGGGGGGAGACATCAACGACGGAGCCGGTTTTCACGTCAATCGCGAGCTGGCCGAGGTTCGTCTGGAGGTAGAATCGACCCTTCACGGAGTCGAGCACCATCGGGCTGCCGACGCCCAGGACACCGGGGAGAATGCTCATCGTATGAAGTTTCCCCGTGGAGGGTGTCACGAAGCCGAAGCGCTCCTCCATCTGTGCCTGGTCGTAATGCACGCCGTAAAGCGTCGTCGTCAGCGCCCCGCCGCCCGAGCCGCCGCCGCCGCCGGCGCCACCCGAGCCGCCAGCGCCGCCCGAGCCTCCGCCTCCGCCCGAGCCGCCGACGCCGCCCGAGCCGCCGGTGCCGCCTCCGCCCGAGCCTCCGACGCCGCCCTGTCCGCCGGCGCCGCCCGAGCCGCCGGTGCCGCCTCCGCCCGAGCCTCCGACGCCGCCCTGTCCGCCGGTCGCGTCCCCACCGCCGCCCCCGGCGCCGGCTCCGCCCATCCCCATGCCCCCCGCGCCGCCTTGCCCTCCGCCGCCGCTCGATGCCGTCCCTCCACCGACGGACGTGCTGGCCGTCCCACCTCCTTCACCGTTGTTATCGCCGCCGCTGCTGCAACCCAGCAGCGCAAGGAGCACACCAAGTGTTAGAGAACCCCGCATTGGACCTCCCGTCGGGTCGCAAACGTAGATAGGGCCCACTGCGCCTGTCAACCGGAATGTCAGAACGCGAACGGGAGTCGTCACGGGCTCGGCGTGGCGCCGCGGAGCACGTCTTTCAGAAGCCCGAGAGGCGCTCGGCAACTCGGGATGAGGGGGCGCCGTGCGTTAGAGGGAATCTCGGCTGGCAAGCGAAATTCGCCACGTGATCCCGGTTTTCGAACCTGTGACGCGATAGGAATGGCATCTTATGCGATACGGGCGCGGCGCCGGACGAGGGGGGCTCTGCCGTCATCGACTGCGATCGATCTGCGCGACGTTGCCTGGCACGCCGAGGGCGACGGCGGACGTACCCATGCCCGTGAAAGGGTGATGCCAGAGCAGCGCGCCCGTGTTCACGTCCACGCAGCCGGCCTCGCCGACAGCACCAAAGAAGATCTCGTCGCCGTCGACAACGATCGAGTCTGTCGACGTCGGCACAGCCGTTCGCCATAGCACCTGGCCGGTGGTGTAAGCGAGGCAGACGAGCTCCTTGTGATAACCGAGCAGCACGCGTCCGGGCGCGAACAAGAGCCGCGCCGTGTACGGCTCGTGGTACTGCTGCTGCCATACGAGCTTGCCGGTGCGACGCTCGACCGCGATGACATACCCTCCAAAGGCGAGCACGAGCAGCGGGGCGTGGGGGTCCAGATGTCGATACATGTTTCCTCCGAGGCGGCAGGATCGCATGGTTGCAGGGGTCGCGCGAGCGATCTGACGGCGATCGAGCAACGTTGGCATCCCGGCCACGCTCTTCGGGTCATGGAAGGGCGCAGGCCGGCACCTGGATCAGGTAGCTCGCGAGGTTGCTCTCCATCGTGCTCTCCCAGGTCGATGCGAACAGCACCTTCGTGAGGTCCGGGTTGGCGACCGCCTGCGCCGAGGCGAAGTAGCCAGCGTTGCCGTAGTGGGTATGGGCGAGATTGTAGATTTTCGGGTTCGCCTGGAGCTCGACGGCGATGACCTTGTTGTAGAACCACTGCGCAGACGGGTCGCACGCTTTCGCGCCGTAGTCCTCGGCGCAGGCGTAGAACCCGACGACGGCGTAGCCAGGCTTGTTCTTGGCGGTTCCGCTGATGTGCATGGCGGCGCCCGCGTGGTTATCGCCGTAGAGGGGAAAGAGCGGCGTCGCCGTCCCACCTGCGAGCTCGACCATGACCACGTTGCCCGAATTCGCCCCGTCGTACGCGGTGTAGACGAGCACCTCGTCTCCGTCCTTCGTCATCGCGAGATCGCTGTGCTCGCTGCGGTCGTGGAGCTGCGTGTAGCTCGAAAAGTCGGTCTTGTAGGCGCGTGTCCCCAAGGGGAGCCCCCAGGAGGGCACGCAGTAGTTCCCCTTGGGGCTCGTCGAGATGTGGTCGGGCGCCTCCGTCACGGGCATGTGCCCGAGGATCTTGTCGGCCTCGAAGTCGTAGGCGAAGAGCCCATCGGGGACGAAATTGCTGGCCGCTGTGTGGCCCGCCTCCAGGCACCAGATCTTGCCGTCATCGGAGGGGCGCCCCTCCTGCTTCGTCCACATTCCGGTCGCGCCCGGGAAGAGCGCCTTCACGCGTGTCCCGAGATCTCTCGACGTGGACTTCTCGTCGCTCGCAATGTCGTAGGTCGAGATCGTGAGACCCTGACCGTACGATTCGAAGAAGTAGAGCTTGTTCGGATCTGTCGGGTGCCAGTTCGGCTCTTGGGGCTCACCGAGAGAGAGCGTCTTCAGGAAAGCCAGGGTGCCGTCCGGCTTCACCTCGTAAAGGCGCAACCACCCGTTCGAGCTGAGCATGATCGCGCGGGTCGAATCGGCATTGAAGGCGGGCCGGCGTGAGTATTCGTGGCGGACCCAGTTCGGGATGTCGTGGTCTTTGACCTGCGAGGCGTCGGTCACGCGGGCGACCTTCAGGTGGTAGTGCTCATCCTCGAAGGGGACGTTCAGCGCAGGGCGCATCGTCCCCTCGGTCGGCACCGACGTGTCGTACCCCTCGACGAGCATCACGCCGCAGGCGCCGCCGCCCGAGCCCGCGCCGCCGCCCGAGCCCGCGCCGCCGCCCGAGCCCGCGTCCCCGCCGCCCGAGCCCCCGCCTCCGCTCGAACTCGAGGCTCCGCTCGGATCTCCTCCGCTCGAACCACACCCCACCGCGGCAAGGCCAGTGATCAGAACCAATGCCAAGGTCTTCATGCCGCCGATATTACACGGAGTCGTCGCAGCACCGATATCCTTCCTCGTCGAGCCCGTGCCCGACAGAGGCTCGGCGCTATGGGGGCGACGCGCCGCGTTGCGCGAGGTTGGGGAGAGGCCACATGACCCCGGGGCTCTGTTCGACGCGTCCTCCGATGAGCTCTGCCGCACTCTCGAGAATCTCGGCTTGCGTCGACTCGGCATACCCAGCACGGCGTGCGAGATCGGCGCCCAGCGCAGCGACGAGCAAGGCGTGCGCCGCGGGCACGTTGTAGCCTGCGGCATAAAGCGGGTTGAGCTCGAGCACCACCGGCCCGCCTCCTCGAAGGAAGGCGAGATCCGCCACGTAGTTCGGCGGCAGATCCGCCGCGAGCAGGGCCGGCGCGAGAGCGCGTACGGCATCGTCGACGACCCAACGCCGGGCGGCAAGCGCGCTTTCGAGGGCATGGCGCGGCTCGTCGGCGAGGACCTCGAAAGGGCCATGATAACTCGCCATCAGCAGACGCCCGCCCAGCACCGTGAGCCGCACCTCGAAGGGGACACGAATGGCATCACGCGCGCCCGCAAGCGCTGGTAGCTCGATTCGCTCGAGATCGATGTGTTCACGTAATGCGAGGCCGCCGACGTCGAGGGCCACGCGCAGGCGGCGGATCACCTCGAAGACGGTGGCCTCGATATCCGCCTGGTTGTTCCCGAAGTAATGTTCCGGGTTGGTCGACTTGGTCGACGAATAGAAGCCTCGAACGAAGATGCCTTCGTGAGGATCGATCTCCGCATCGGAGAGAGCATTGTAGATCGCCTCGGTCAACTTGCTGCGCACAGCTGCTGGCGAGTCGATGGCCGCGGCGCACGCGTCATCCACGCGCAGAAAGGCCGTGCGCGGGGTGGGGATGCCGGCGCGCGTGAGGACCGGATAAGAACGATCGAGTCCGAGGACCCGCTCCACGTCGTCGGGAGCGTCCAGGACGCATGCTGGCTTCTGGGCGCTGACGCGATCGAAAAGGGCCCTGTAGCTCTCGCGGGGAAGCATCGGCAGGTCGATCCAGCACACGCTGCCGCGCACATCGCCAAGGGACGCGTCCAGAGCGCCTGCATGACGGACCGAGAGGTCCCAGGAACGCAACCGGGCGAGCTTGGTCCAGAAGGTGTGGCGGCGTTTGATCATGGCCACGTTGCGAGGGTCGGCGTGGATGTCAAAAGCGCGGTCGAGGTCGGAGATCAGCGTGATGCGGGGCACCGCCTCAGGTTCGCACATCCGGCGGAGGAAGTGATCGATGGTGTGCCGCACGGTCGGCACCACACGCCAAGGACCCGCGCCGGCCGGTCCGCCTCGCCGTGATCAATTCCGCCGGCGTGCGCGTCCCATTGCGTAGGCGATGCCGCTCTGGAGCGTCCCCTTGGTCACGATGGCGGCGAGGTCGAGGTCGAGATCCACGATCGCGCGCGCGAAGTCCGGGCGCATGCCCGTCAGGACGACCTCGGCGCCGATCAGGCGGAGCGCGCTCGCCGACTGCAGCAACGCGCCAGCCGCGCGCGCGTCCACGCGCTTCATCCCCGTCACGTCGATGATGACCGTGCGCGCCCTGTGCGCTTGGGCTCCGTGGAGGACCGCTTGCATCATCGCCTCGGCGCGCTGCGTGTCCATCGTCCCGATGAGGGGGAGCACGAGGATCTCCTCCATAATCGGGATGAGCGGCATCGAGAGCTCTTCGAGCCGCGCGCTTTGCATCTGGATGATCTCCTCCTGAAGCGCGGCGCGCGCCGTCTCCGCCTGCGCGCGCTCTTCGAGCTCCCGCTCCAGGCGCTCCTTGGCCGCGGAGAGCTCCTCGGTGCGGCGGGCGATTCCCTGTTCGAGGTGCTGGTTGAGCTCCCGGAGCTCGGCGCTCATCGATTGCAGCCGATCATAAAGCATCGCGTTTTCGATGGAGATGACCGCTTGCGCGCAGAGCATCTGCAAGAACTCCAGCCGCTCCTCGGCGAACGCGCCTGCGGTGCGGTTGTGTTCGAGGTACAGGACGCCGCGACAGCGGCCCTGGTGGATCAGCGCGACGGCGAGCACGCTCTGAGGAGCGGCGCTCCGCACGTGAGCGTCCGCCGCGAAACGCGGGTCGCGCGCGGCGCTCTCCAGCACGAGCGGCTCTTGCGTGCGCGCCACGTAGCGGACGATGGATTGGGCCAGATCCGCGCGCGCTTCGAGGGGGGTGTCGAGCCGAGATTCCACGAGATCCGGGCTGACCTGGAACCGGGCCTCGACGACCCACGCGCCGCCCCGATCGAGGATCAGAAAGCCACGCTCCGCGCCGGCATTGGCGAGGATGATGCGCATCAACCGCTCGATGAGCTGATCCAGGACGATCTCGCCGGAGAGCGCCTGCGCGGCGCGAACGGCGGTCGTCAGGTCGAGCAGCTTGCCGACCGTCGACCGGATCGAGAGGGTCGTCGCGCCGACCCCGACGGCAGGGGCGGGCGGGACGTCCGGCGTAGACAAGAGGGCCCTGTGTTTTCTTTCGAGCTGCGCGACCTTGATCGTGGCACCCCAGCGGAGGTAACCATAATGAGCCTCGGTCAAATAGGTGCGGGCGTTCTTCGATTGTCCCCGCCCGAGGAAGAAGAGGCCGTAGAGCTCGTTCGCGATCGCCTCGTCCTGCGTGAATCCGTGCTTCCCGGCCAGCGCGATGGCCTGCTCGTAGGCGTCCATGGCTTCGCCGGGGCGCCCTTCGAGCCTCGCGATCTCGGCCGCGACGAGGGCGTGCCGGTGCGCGGTGTTCTCCGGGCAGGCGTCCGCAAGCGAAGACAGTTTTTCCCGGTACCGGGCGAGCCGATCGAGGAGGCGCGGCCTCTCTTCGGGCTTCGCATCCGCGTGCACCGCGGCGAGCACGAGGCTCGCATAAAACGGCAGATCGGTCGGCCAGTGATGCCCCACGACGGCCCCCGCGGCCTCCTCGGCGCTCTCGATGAGCGGGAGCGCCGCGGAGGGACGGTCGTGCAGGAACAGCGTGAGGGTCTTGTAGGTGAAATAAAGGACCCGGACAAACCCCATCATGACCGGATCGAGGCCCGCGACCCACGCCGCCTCGTCGAATGTCCCGTCGTTGAAGGACGTGGGGCTCTCGGTGTCTCCCCGCATGCAGGCGATCGTCTGCTGAATCGCGAGGAGCTGTGCGCTCGACATGGGGTTCTGGATCCGCTTCAGGATGGCGCTGCTGCGGCGCGCCTCGGCGGTCACGACGTCGAGCGGATCGCCCAGCCGAAAGAGGGTCACCGGGACGAAGACACACGCGAACGAGCCATACACGAGCTCGCCCGACTGGAGGCTCAATTGCCGGGCCCGCGCGAAGTGCGGGAGCACCCCCCGCAACGGATGTGCATACCCGGCGAACGTCGCGAACGACTGGGTCACCTTGCAGAGCAGCGCCGGGTCGCCGTGCGCCTCGGCGAGCGTGAGCCCGACCTCGCCGAAGACGCGGCTTTCGGCATAACGCCCGAGCGCCCCGGCCAGATAGAATCCGTACGACACATAGGATTGAGCGGTCGGGCCGCAATGGCCACGCGTCATCCCGCGCAAGGTCTGCGTGGCGAGGACCAGCTTCCAGAACCGGATGTCGATGCAGTACGCAGGGACCAGCAGATCGGGGAGAATCCGGGCCGCCGCGAGCTCCTCGGGATCCTTCAGCTCAGGCGACGCGAGGAGCGCGCCAGAGCCCCCCTCCGTGAGGAGGCGATCGATCCGCTCGGCCTCGCGCGTCGCGGTCTCCTCCGCTTCCTCCGGGGTCCGGGGGAGGTCGACGCCGAGCAGCGCGAGGCCCGCACGCCCCGCGTCCATCGCCTCGGAGAAACGCCCGAGCGAGGTGTACATGATGGCACGCACGCCGTAGGCGTCTGCGCGCTGCCACGCGCGGCCGGCCCGCCCGAGAATGATATCGATGAGCGCGTCGGCCTGGGCGGAGCGCCCCGCCATGGCCTCGCACTCCGCCTGATCCCGGACGAGCGCGAACGACAGGTCGTCTTCGTCGACCCACCCCTCGTCGTGGATCAGGGCGACGCCCGCCGCGAGGAAGGCCGCCGCCTCGCTGTACGCGCCTTGGCCCTTCGCGGCCCGGCCGGCCTGGAGATTGAGCCGCGCGACCGCCCGCTTCTCCTCGCCGTCCTGGAGGTGAGCGGCGCCCGCATTGAGCTGGCGGGCCGCGTCGAAGAGCTCCTCGGGCCGCGCGCCCTCGCCGAGCGCACGATGGAGCCGCCGTCCAATCCGCAGGTGAACCCCGGCCCGTACCTCGGCCGAGGCCAGCGCGTACGCCGCTTGCTCGACGCGATCGTGCAGGAATCGATACCGCGCATTGATCGCGGTCTCCCCGTCCACGGCGGTGGCGTCCGAGGGATAGAAGCCGGGCGCGACGCTCGGGACCTCGCCGTCCTCCGACGTCGGCAGGAGCAGGTAGTCCTGATCCAGGGGCACGAGGAACCCCTCCCGAAGGGCGGGCCATAACGATGCGGCCACGCGGCCCGGGGGCTCGCCGGCGATTGCATGCAGCGTCGCCAGGTCGAACTCGCGGCCGATGCACGCCGCGATGGATACCATTTGCTGGGCGCGCAGATCGAGCTGCCCGAGGCGCGCGGCCATGAGATCGGCCACGTTGTCCGCGATTGGCGCCGCCGCGATCTCGGCGTCGTCCCACGTCCATTTCCCCTCGGCTCGATCCACGCGAAAGAGGCCGTCGCGATGGAGCGCGAGGAGGAGCTGCGAGAGGAAAAACGGATTGCCCCCCGTCTTGGCACCGAGCTGCCCGGCGAGCGTCCGGAGGCGCTCCGGAGCGCTCCGCGGGAGGGTGTCCCCAAGGAGCCTCACGACGCTCTCCTCGTCGAGCGGACGGATCGCGAGCTCCGTCGGAATCACGCCCTGCTTCCGGATTTCGCGCAGCGTCATTCGAAGCGGGTGTGTGTCGTCCACCTCGGTGTCCCGATAGGCTCCCATGAGCACGACGGCGCTCCCGGCCGGATCCGTCGTGAGCAGGCGCATGAGCCAGAGCGATGCGGCGTCGGCCCATTGCAGATCGTCGATGAAGAAGACGAGCATGCGTTGCGGGCCGGAGAGGGCGCGGACGAAGCTCTGCATCAGCATGCCGAGCCTGTTCTGCGCTTCGACGGGACCCGCGGGGGGGGCGGGGGGCTGAGGGCCGATGACACGCTCGAGCTCGGGAACGAGGTCGATGAGGAGCGCGCCGCCCTCGCCCAGCGCCGCGAGAAGCGCGCTCCGGCGCTCCGCGAACCGATCCGGCGGCTCGCTGAGCACGCCCTTCACGAGCTCGCGGAAAATCTGCGTGAACGCGCTGAACGGCATATCGCGGCGCAGCGCGTCGAATTTGCCGGCGACGAGCTGGCCCCCTCGAAGCGCGAGGGTGCGCTGCACTTCCTGGACGAGCACCGATTTGCCGACGCCCGCCGCGCCCGCGAGGAGGACGATCTCCGCCGCCCCGCCGCGGCTCATCCTGTCGAACGTCGAAAGGAGGGCCGCGACTTCGGTTTCGCGCCCGTAGAGCTTCTCCGGAATGGTCAGCGTATCGCGGATGTCCCTGCGCCCGAGCTCGAACGCCTCGATGTCGCCGCCGGCGTCGAGCGCCGCGACGCACCTCGAAAGATCGGCCGCGAGCGCGGCGGCTTGCTGATAACGGTCTTCCGCGGCCTTGGCGAGGAGCTTCATCACAATCGCGGACAGGACGTCCGGGATCCCCCTCCGCCGCTCGTGAGGGGGTGCAGGCACACGCGCGGCGTGGCTGTGCACGAGATCGATGGGGTCCTGCTCGTCGAACGGCGGGGCGCCGGTCAGCATCTCGTAGATCGTGGCGCCGAGGGAGTAGAGATCCGCGCGGGAGTCCACCGTGCGCCTTAGGAGGCCGGTCTGCTCGGGGGCGATATAGGAGAGCGTCCCTTCAAGGAACGCGTGACCCCCTGTGGGTGCGCTTTCGTGGGACAGGAGCGTGGCGATGCCGAAATCGATGAGCCGGACGTCGGAGGGGCGCTCCCCCACGAGGACATTGTTCGGGTTGACGTCTTTATGGATGACGCCGCGCGCATGGACGCCGTCGAGGATTCGGGCGAGCGCGAGCGCGATGTCGAGGCAGGCGCGGAGCTCGAGCGGGCCGCGTCGCAGGCGGAGAGCGAGCGATGCGCCGCCGGTGTCCTCCAGGACGAGCGCGAGGCCGGCGCCAACCCGGAGGAGCGCGTGGGCCTTGATGACGCCCGGACCCTCCAGCATGCGCAAGATGGCATGCTCGTGGCGCAGCCTGGCCAGCTCGCGCGGGTGCGGACGCTCCCCCCGCGTCACTTTGATCACGACAGGTGCGCGATCGTTGTCCCGGAGAGCACGGAAAATGGCTACCCCAGGCCCCTCGTGAATCTTATCGAGTTCGAAATAATTTGGAATGAAGAGCATGGCTTCCATGGTGTAGAGCGGTGCCCTTTTTGGCCCCCGAACGGCCCCCGAACGTTGAAGGGCGAGGGTTTCACACCGCTGAATATTCGTCAACGCCGAGTTGAACCGAAGTTTCGTGTTCGGGCGGCCCATGGAAGACAACGACGCCGGGGTCGCAAAGAATGCCGCGGTGCGCCACTTCGGTGAAACGGGAATCTAGGTCAAACAATGTCCGGACTGCGGAATTCCTATTTCGCGTGCGCCATGGACGGTGCTATCCTATCGATATCTCGCGCGCGTTGACCCTGTTGTGAATGGTGCATGACCGCGCGGGTTGTCATGCGCGTCGGCGCCTGCGGGATTGGTGTCAACATTCGATGTCATGAGGTGACCCATGTCCGGAAAAGCTCAGATCAGGCAAAAGCTCGAGATTCACGACCTCGTCGCCAGGTTCGCTGATCTCGTGAACCGCAAGGCGATGAATGAAATGCACCACCTCTTCACGCCGGATGCGGTGCTCGACATCACCGGCTTCCAGCACATCGTCGGTCGCGCCAACATCATCACGTTCCTGACCGACATCCTGAGCCTTTGGAGCGGTATCGTGCAGGCGGTCCACTCCGGCACCGTCGAGCTCGTGCCGGATACGCACCCCCAGCGGGCCACGGGGCGCTGGTACCTGACCGAATTCGGCGTGAAGGAGAGCGTCGACACCTATGTGGGCGGCGTCTACAGCGATGACTACGTGCGGACGGCGAGCGGATTCCGGTTCACCCGGCGTCGGTTCGATCTTCTTTACATGCGCGCCGGGACGACCGTCACGGCCCAGCCGTTTCCCTCCGACCTGCCCTGAAGCGCCTGGCGAGCGCCGCCATCGAGCCCTTGCGTCGCGTCATGTCGAGCGCGTTGGGCGCGGATACACGAGGGGACGCGAATTGCCTCTCGTGACGAAGCGTCGCGTGGCCAGGGAGCTCCCCCCACCATAGACAATCTGCATGAACGAACCCCCGGAAAAATCCGGGGGTTCGTTCTGTGCGTCGATCCATCGTAGAATACTGCCCGACGCTCCGCAGCGCCGAACCGTCGAAACGGGGATCACCGAAGCAGGCGCATGGGGAGTGTCCTCGGGTCGCGATCCGAGAGATTGTCATCGCCGAGGAGGCAAGGGCCGGAGCCGGGCTCCCAGCGGGAGATCTCGAGCAGGGCCGGGGGTCGTCGCGCAGGCGCTGGAGCTCGGCGGGGTGCCGGAGCAGGGTCCAGATGGGTTTCGCGATCTGGTTCATTCGTCCTGATTGACATGCCGGTCGATGCCGTCGACGATCGCCGCATGATGAAGCGTATCTTGTGCATGGGGTTGTTTATCGTGGGGCTCGTCCACTGCTCGGGGGGCGAAAACGGGGCGACGACCAGCCCCGGGGGGCAAGGGGGCGGTGCGGGGGGATCGAGCTCGAGCGCGGGCGGGAACGGAGGCATGAACGCGGGCGGCGGCGGCGCGGGAGGCGAAGGAGGCATCGTCTTCCCGAGCGGCTCCGGGGGCGGGTCGTGCACGCCGGTGAGCGCGGTCGAGACGGTGTGCGACGGCAAGGACGACGATTGCAACGGCCGTGTCGATGACGTGGATGTGGGGAAGGATGGGATCTGCGATTGCTTGCGGCTCGGCATCGTCGGCAGCCCGGGGAGTAAGCCCTCCTCGAACTTCCAGGCCTGGCTCGCGGCACGAGGCACGAGCGTGGAGCGGACGCACCAGACGCCCGCGGAGGTCTTCGACGCTGCGTTCCTCGATAAGTACGACGTCATCATCTTCGATCGGCTGGCTCGAACGTACACGGCCGAGGAAGCGAACGCCCTCACGGCGTGGGTGGAGATGCGGGGTGGGTTCGTCTCGATGACGGGATATACCGACGCGGCACCTGATTTCTACACGAACACGCTGCTCGCCCCGTTCGGGCTCGAGTACCAGCCCGGTCTGCACTCCGAGCCAGTGACGATGTTCGCGGCGCATCCGGTGACCGCGGGGCTCTCGTCGGTGACGTTCCAAGGCGGGTACCTGGTCAAGGACCTCGGCGGGAGCAGCGGCACGAGCGCGGCGATCGGGAGCATCTCGGCCGGGCCCGTGGCATTCGCGCACGAGCGGGGCAAGGGCCGGGCCGTGGTGTGGGGCGACGAGTGGATCGAGTACGACAGCGAATGGCAATCGCTGCCCGAGATCGAGCAGCTATGGGTCAACATTCTCGCGTGGATCGGACCTCAGGATAGCTGTCAGGTGACGGTGCCGAAATGACGAATGGCTCGTCACCCGCCAGGCTGTAGGTACAGTCGATCTCGGCTGCGTCAGCACCTGTGGCGTCTGCGCAAGCCGAGCGCGAGGGCGGCGATCGCGGGGAGCGCGAGGGCCGGGGAGGGGTTCGCGTCGGGGCCGGTCGAGATGCGCATAAGCCCGTGGAGATGGCCTCGCCGTCGGGGGCGGCCGGCGCGCCCCCCTGGCGCGACCTCGTCACGCGACGAGCGGCGTGGCTTGTCGCGTGATCGGCGCGTGTTACGCCGCACGATCATGTTCATGTTCACACCTTCGAGCCGCTCGACCGCCTGCGCGACGTGGTCGGCGCCTCGCGGTTCGCGTTTGGCTTCCGAGGTTCAGGAAGGCTGCGTAGCGGCGGAGGTCGAAGAGTACAGCCTTCGAAGTCGGAGGGAGGAGACTTCGATCACGGGCTCGCCGCCTTCGAAGTCGGAGGGAGGAGACTTCGATCACGGGCTCGCCGCCTTCGAAGTCGGAGGGAGGGGACTTCGATCACGGGCTCGCCGCCTTCGAAGTCGGAGGGAGGGGACTTCGATCACGGGCTCGCCGCCTTCGAAGTCGGAGGGAGGGGACTTCGATCACGGGCTCGCCGCCTTCGAAGTCGGAGGGAGGGGACTTCGATCACGGGCTCGCCGCCTTCGAAGTCGGAGGGAGGGGACTTCGATCACGGGCTCGCCGCCTTCGAAGTCGGAGGGAGGGGACTTCGATCACGGGCTCGCCGCCTTCGAAGTCGGAGGGAGGGGACTTCGATCACGGGCTCGCCGCCTTCGATATCAAAGACGCCAGGCTCGATCACGAAGGGGGGCGGCCTCGTCGACGAACGCACCGAGGTTGCCAGCGAGGTCCGTTGCTTCGTCTACGTTGTCGCGGATAGGTATTTGTCTTTACGTGTCCGCGAGTACGTTCCAGGCTCGCACGGGAGACCGGGCTCGCAAGGTGACGGGCAAGCGCCTGTCACGAGATGACACCCTGGCGCATCACCCAGGGAGCCCGTGGAGTTCAAAGCCGAGATCGAGCAAGCCGAGGGGCTCGGCCGCATCCTCCCTGTCGTGGACGATGCCTCGGCGACCTCCCCGACGGGCTCCGGGTTCTCCACGTGGTGAGGATAGAACCCAGGTGCGCGAGAGCTTGGTGCTCGGTTGAATGGCCTACGCCATCAATCAGCGCGTCTTGGATTTCGCGGTCGCCTTCTTTGCAGGCGCCTTCTTTGCGGTCGCCTTCTTTGCAGGCGCCTTCTTTGCGGGCGCCTTCTTCGCGGGCGCCTTCTTGGCCGCGGGCTTCTTGGTTGCCAGGAGCGTGCGGAAGCAGTCGGCCAGTTTTTGGTGCCGAGGCAAAAGGGACTTGCGCCAATCGAGCTTCGTCGTTGCGGCGGTGCCTGCCTCGAGCGACGCGATTTCACGATCGATTTGCTCGAACGCTTGCGTCAACACCTCGATCGGCAGGCCGCGAAGGCTCTCGTTCAGGCCACCATTCCCCGTGATCGCGTCCCAGAGTTGTTGCACGGCTTCATCGGCGACGCTTGCACGCCGGTCGGCCCACGCCTCGAGCAGGAGCGAGAACCGCCCCGCTTCGCCGGCCGCGTCGGCGCCCTGGTAACGCTCGGCTTTGCCCGCGCGGAAAGCCTCGTACGCCGCGATGGCTTCCTCCGGCACGGGCACTGCGGGGTTGAATGTCCACGCCGGCGGGTACGGTCCACGCAAGGACAGGTGCTTCACCGCGGCGACCGCGAGCCGCTCGTCCTCCCCTCGAAGAAAAGCGGCGACGGCGTCGAGCCAGCGCTCCTTCGCCTCGAGCACCTTCGCGAACACCTCGGTTTCGGCCTTGGCGTGGTGAAGGGGGCCGAAGGGCTCGGGCTCGTTCCGGACCTGCTTCGGTTTCCGGCTCGTCTGGACCGTGTCCGCCTGCCAGAGCGTCCCGGGCGGGGCGTGTTCGAGGAACGCCGCGAGGCGGCCGCACATTTTGTCGACCGTCTCGACATCGTACCTCGTGAGCCCGTTCGCAGAGCGGGACATAGGATCGAGCATGGGCAGGTGTTCCGCGAAGAAAGAGCCCTCGACGACGCGAACAGGGTTGATTCCTCGCCCGCAGAAACCACAGACCGGATCGAGCAGGGTGCGGTCTGGCGTGACACGAGCGCCGTTGTGTTCATGGTCGGCGGCGACGAGTGTAGGCAGAATTTTCGGCATGCTCCCCTATAAGGCAGAGCCCGTCCGTTTGTCACGTCGTAGAACGCTCTGCACTCGAGGAATACGCAGGCCAACGAGGGACCCGCCGGGTAGAGCCGCAGCACCTCCTTGATCACCTGCAGCGTGTACGGGAGCTGCCGCAGCTCGTTCGCGGTCGGCATCCGTCCGCCGAGCACGCGATCGAGCTCCTCGTGCAGGCGCTCGGTCACGTTCGGGTTCGTCGCGAGCGCGTACCAAGCAAACGTCACGGTGCGCGCGGTGGTCTCGTGCCCCGCGAAGAACGTGGTCATCGACTCGTCGCGTAGCAAACTCTCCGACATCGCCTGGCCGGTCTCGTCATCGCGCGCCTTCATCAGCCGCGAAAGGAGGTCATCGGGCCACTGCGCCTCGTCGGTGCCGCGTCGCTGCACGATGAGCGCGCGGATCGAGCGATGCACCATCTCCCGCGCCGCGAGGTACTTGCGATTTTTCGAGGTGGGCAGCCACATGGGGAGCGTCGGACCCGCCATCGGGTCGTTGACGAACGAGAGCATCGTCTCCACCGCGTCCTTCATCTGGTGGATCGACTCCATCGTCTCCGTGCTGAACATCGCCTTCAGAATGATGGAGGCGGTGACATTGGTCATCTCCTCGGCGATCTCCACCTCGGTGCCCTTGCTGGCGAGCGCCTCCCAGCGCTCCAAGAGGCGTGCGCCATCGCGAATCATCAGCTCCGCGTACGCCTGGACGCCCTTCGGTGTGTAGAAAGGCGCCATCAATTTGCGCTGCCGACGCCAGAGATCCCCGTTGCTCGCGACGATGCCGTTGCCGATCAGGTACTTTCGCACCGCGTCGTAGCTGCCGAGTTTTTCGTACTTCTGCCGATGGCTGACGCTGATGCGCTCCACCGCGTCAGGGTGCATCGCGAAGACCAGCGTGCGCCGACCGATGCGCACCTGGAACACGTCCCCGTGCTGGCGCCACTGCCTCCCCACGAAATCGAGGAATCCGAGGGTTCGAACGCCGTTGAGGAACTGCAGTAGATGGGGGCCGGGGGCTTGCATGCTCAGGCCCTCCCACAGGCCGCCACGCCCAACGTGCGTGCGGAGAAGAGAGGAACGACGGCACAAGCGGCGGCAACGGGCCTCAGCGCATTCGGCCTCATACGGGAATCTGCTCGGGGTGAATTGGTTCAGCGGAGGGCGGGATCGACGGATCCTCACAAGAGTACCCGGCCGGGGAACACCGTCAAGATTGCCGGGAGCTCGAATCACGGATTCTGCGCCGAATCGCTCTTCCCAGGGAAACCGCAACGGCGCGAAAGACGATGCGTACATGGGCCCCGTGCGCGCGCGTGGCGAGGGCGCGTGCCTTGCAATGGCCCACGTGCCCGCGCCGCCGTGGGCATGGGGGGGACAGGAGCATGCGGGGGGGACTGCGCATCCTGACGTTTGCTGCGGGCGCCCTGGGGGGCGTCGGCTGCGGGGAGGGCGTCCTCGACACCGGAATGGCGGTCCACGGCAATGCCCTCCTGCCGACTGCGGGCCGCGGCGAGGTCGTCTGGGCCCGCGCCTTCGGGGATCCTGCTGCATACACGCACGGGAGCGCGGTGGCCGTAGGGCCCGCAGATGAGATCGTGATCGCTGGGGATGCGGGAGGGACCCTCGATCTCGGCCTCGGGCCCATTGTATCGCCCACGGGCGAGGGGCGGCTCTTCGTCGCCGGCCTCGATCCGCAGGGGCGAACCCGGTTCGGCGTACGTTTCGACAACGCGCTGATCGAGGGCCCCAAGGGCATGGCCGTGGGTGCCGGGGGCCACGTCTTCGTCGGCGGCAGGCTGCTCGGCACGACCGATTTCGGCGCGGGCCCCCTCGGCTCCAGCGGCGACGCGTTCGTCCTCGCGCTCACGCCCGACGGAAAGACCGCATGGGCGCGCACCTTTTCGGCCACGCTGAGGGCTTCGGTGACGAGCCTCGCCGTCGATCCCCGGGGCAATGTCGTCCTTGCCGGCGTTTTCCGCGGCACCATGGTGCTCGGCACGAACGCATTTTCCGGCGCGGGGAACATATTTCTCGCCCGCCTCGATCCGCAGGGAAACATCACCTGGAGCAAGGGTCTTCCCGGCATGAACCCGCAATACGTGCGCGCTGTTGCCGTGGACCGGGAGGGGCACGTGGTGATCGCGGGCTCCTTTTACGATAGCATCGATCTCGGCGACGGCCGGCGCGAGAGCGCCGGGGACACGGACGTGTTCGTCGCGAAATTCACCGAAGCGGGCACGCTCCTCCATGGCCTTCGTTTTGGCGGATCGCGGCACGATACGGCTCCCGACCTCGCCCTCGACGTCGAAGGAAACGCATTCCTGGCCGGCCTCTTTCGTGGTGAGCTCGATCTCCGCGACGCACCCCTCTCCGCGACCGAGCCCTCCCTGTATCTCGCGAAGCTCGATCCCCAGGGACGCACGCTCTTCGCGCGTGGCTTCCAGGGCTCGACCCATCGCCCATTGCTTGCAGTCGACGCGAGCGGGGAGCTGCGGCTCGGGGGCGGCTTCCGGGGCACGCTGCACCTCGGGGACGTTCCGCTCGAAGCATCGGGCGACGACGTTTTTCTCGCCAAGCTCACGTCGGACGGCACCGTCCTCTGGCGCCACGGGTATGGCGACGACGAGTTCCAGGCGGCGAGCAGCCTCGCCGTGGACCCGCAAGGCAATACCCTCGTGATCGGCAGCTTCCGGGGGACGCTCGATTTCGGGGGCGAGCCGCTCGTCGGCCAGGAGCCGTCCGACGCATTCATCACCAAGCTCTCTCCGTGACGGAGGATGCCATGCAGCGCTTTGCACCCGCCATGATCATCGGATGTGCCGCAGTCTCCCTGGGAAGCTGCTCGGAGGGCGAGCCTGGGACGGTGGAGGCTCCCATGACCTCGGTCGTTTGTCCGGAAGACGGTCCGGTCACGGGCGCGGAGGTGTTTACGCGCAGCTTCGTCGTGGATACGATCCTGCGTGACATCGGGCTCGGCGTGGGAGTGGACGCGGCGGGCAACACCCTTGTGGCGGGCACCTTCCGCAATACCGTCGATCTAGGCGGTGGCCCCCTCGTCGCGGCCGGCGGCCACGACCTGTTCGTTGCCAAGCTCGATCCCGCGGGCGCGACCGTCTGGAGCGTGCGTTTTGGCAGCCAGGAGGACGAGCGATTCGCCGCCCTCGCGGTGGACGAGGCGGGAGGCATCTGGCTCGTGGGCAGCCATGGTCTCTGGGGGAGTGGGTTTGACGTGATAGCGCTGGATTCCACGGGCAAGCAGCGCTTTTCCCGCACCTATGGCGGCGGCGACTATCAGGTCGTGAACGCGGCGGCGGTCGACCGGGAAGGCTCCCTCCTCCTCGTCGGACATTACGAGGGGCGAGATCTCGACCTCGGCCTCGGTCGGCTGGGCGTGTACGGGGAGGGATTTCTCGCGAAGATCGGCCGCGCGGGGAACACCGTTTTTGCTCGGCCGATCTCGGGATCGAGCGACAATGATCTGAGGGACGTCGCGGCCGCGCCGGACGGCGACGTCGTTCTCGCGGGGTCGATGCGGTCCGTGCTCTCGCTCGACGGAATCGAAGGTGCGGGCGCAGGGGCTACGGACGCCTTCGCGGCGCGGTTCGATGCGCGCGGGCAGCCGCGCTGGATCCGTCGGTTTGGCGGTCCTGAATTCGACGAGGGACACGCGGTGGCCGTCGATGGGTTGGGGAATACATGGCTCACGGGGGGATTCGAGCAGATCGCTGATCTCGGTGCCGGCCCCATCGCCGCCCGGAATGGCTTCGAGCACTTCGTGGTCGTGCTCGATCCCGCCGGCCGTCCCTTGCGCCATCGCCTCGGCTTGCCTCGACGAATCGCGGCCGACGGCGCCGGCAATGTGGTCCTCGCAGGGGAATTCGATGGCACCCTCGAGGGCTTCGGCGACACGCTGACGAGCGGGGGCGGCACGGACGCCTATCTCGTGAAGCTCGGCCAAACGGGGGAGGTGCGCTGGTCCAAGCGTGTCGGTGGCGCCAAATCGGAGACCGTGCGTGATCTCGCAGTGAATTGCCGGGGCAGGATTGCGCTCGTGGGCTCGCGCGTGGATCCCACGACTTTGCACGAATTCGAGGGGCCCATCGAGATGTTTGTTATGGCGCTTGCGCCCTGAGCCTTCTTCGATGGGGATCCCTGGGAACCAAAAGGATTCGGGTCATGCATGCCTCCCTGCTCGCGCTCTCGTTTTCCCTCGTTCCGATTTATACCATTTCTCCCGAGCCCCTGTCGGTTCGTGGCATGCAGCTCGGGGACATCGACGGAGACGGGGAGCTCGACGTGGTGCTCGCCCACGGGGGCAACCCGCCGCTCTATGGGGTCAGCGTGCTGCTGAACCGAGGATCGGGCGCCTTGTCGCAGCCGCGGTCGTACCGGATCTCCGACAATAGCGGTACGGGTCTGCGGATCGCCGATTTCAATGAGGATCATCGCCTCGACCTCGTGGTGATGACCCGCGGGGCGGACGGAATGAGGTCGGTCGACGTGCTGCTCGGTCAGGGGGAGGAGGGCTTCGGAGCGCCGCGAGTCGTGGCACCCAACGAGAAGGTGAACGGGGTCGAAGTGGGGGATTGGAACGCGGACGGGCATCGGGACATCGTCGTGGGAAGCAGCTCCGTCGAGGGGGATGCTCCGCTCGTGCTCCTGTTCGGTCGCGGGGATGGCACCTTTGCGCCGCCCGTCGAGCACCGGGGCGAGTATACCCTCAGGAATCTCGCTGCGGGGGACATGAACGGCGACGGCACGGTCGATATCGTGGCCGAAATGTACGAGGCGCCGGGCGAGGGGGTCGCGACGTGGAGCGTGGCCGTGTTTCTCAACGACGGTACCGGGCGACTCGCTGCGCCGCCGCTGAAACATCCAGTCGCCTGGAAGTATTGGAAGGACCTCGAGTTGCTCGACGCCAATCGCGACGGGCGCCTCGACGTGGCCCTGATTCCGGCCTACGAAAATGAGGTTGCCGTGCTGCGCGGCGAAGGAGATGGCAAGCTCGGCGAGGTCACCCGTCATGCGACCGGTCGTGGTCCGGTGTCTCTGGCCGTCGGCGATGTCGATCGGGACGGTTTTCCCGATCTGGTCACGGCCAACGCAGAGGACAAGACGCTCTCCGTGATTCTCCTGGGTGCCCCCGGCAGCCCGCCCAAGCACTGGGAGCTTCCGCTGGGGGATACGCCTGCTGCCGTGGCGCTCGGGAACATGGATGGGAATGCCGGACTGGAAATCGTGAGCGCGGGCGAAATGGGGCGCATCACGGTCGTCGGACTCCGCGAACCCTGACCGAACCCGCCCCACGCTTGCCGCGTGGTGGGCTACCTGAAGCGCTCGCGCCGCCTCAATGGATCCATCGGGGCACTTGGAGGGGCGGACGATGCGATGGCTACCCTGGGGGATTCTATGCTTGGCGGTCCATCCGGCTGCGGTCCCCCCTTGCCCCACCGACCTCCCCGGCTGGCGCGACTGGCACAAACGAATGACCGATACCTTCTTTGCCAGCAATCTCCGTGACGAGATCCTCCTCGAGATCGGCGCGCAGCTACGCCGCTGCAATCTGCAACTCGAGGCGGTTCCGGCCGCCAAGAAATGCATGAGGAACTTCTCGAGCTTCTTCGAAGCGGTGACGCGGGAGAAGTTGACCACCGGCCACCTGCTCGGCGCTTCGATTCCGGACGAGAAGTACTTCTCCGAGATGCCGTACCCCGAGATGTTGGAACTCCCGGAAGCCCTGAAGGACCAGCAATTTCTCCGATGGCTCGACACCAACGACGACGAATCCCTGGCGAGCGCGCTGAGATACATCGACCAGATCAACGAGACGGTTCTCGAACCGCCATTCGAATGGGTCGCTTTCATCTACGAATCACAGCATTTGCCCACGCCCGACGGAACGGGCGCGCTCGGTCGGTTCTTCATCTACGTTCCGCGCCAAGACTTCGACCAGCACATCCAGTTCGGGCTCCAGCACGATCCTGCCCGCGAGTTGCCCAAGGGCGTCTCGGTCGTGGCCGTCCAGAAGACGGAGGCGGGAACGGGCGAGGCGCTGAGGAGGCCACGCGCGAGAATGAAGGACTTCTGGCGGAAACGCGACGGCGAACGGATCGAGATCAGCACGCGATTGAAGGAAACCGGGCTCGCCGAGAACTGTTACGCCTGTCATAAGCAGGCCACCCTTCCCATCACCCCCGACCCCCTGAAGTTCGACCAGGAGCGCTTCGGAGCGGCGTTGAACACGATCAACAAGAGAATGGCGAGCTACGGCGCCATCGATCTCGACGGATTCACGCGAGCGGCCTACGGGCCGCCGATGGGGCCCCGCACCTCTCCGCTGCGAACACCGGAATTTCTCGCGGATTGCTCCGCCGGGCTGGTCAAACCGGAGCGGCTCGCGCGGCTCGGAGAAGCCATGCAATGCGCCACGTGCCACGATGGGGACCGGCGGGGGGAGCTGAATTATCCGAGCGGGATCCGGATGCAACCCAAGGGCGGGACGCTGATGAGCTGGTACGTCGTGAATCACCAGAAGATGCCGTTGGGCGTGACCGACCTCTCCCTCTTCGAACGTAAAGCCCTGGTGATGTGCTTGAATGCCGAGTACTATCGGGGGCAGGGCGATCAGCCCGGGCTCCTCGAGTCGTGGATGCGCCAGGAGGCGTGCTGGTGAGCGTTCGCACGCGTTAGCTCCCCGTGCTCGCTCGTTTCCCCGAGACCTGCGCTCCGTTTGCCGCCGTTCTGGGTTAGAAGGGGCCCATGCCTCGCCCCTTCAGACACCCGGCGCCGCTCGAGATCGGAGGCGACGAGCTCCGCGACCTCGTCTCCGCCTGCATGGATCGGCTCGCGCCGTGGCTCGATGGGCTGAAAGAGCAGCCCGCCCATTCGCTCGACGGCAGCCACAAGGTCGCCCGCGCCTTCGACGAGCCCATGCCCGAGCGCGGCGTGCCCTTCCGGCGCGTGCTCGCGAGGCTCTTCGATCGCGCCCTTCCGGTCAGCTTGAATGCGGCTTCGCCGGGGTATCTCGGGTACATTCCCGGCGGCGGCCTGCCGAGCACGGCGCTCGCGGATCTCATCGCCGACATCACCAATCGTTATACGGGCCTCTGGATGCCTGCGCCCGGATTGGTGCAGCTCGAGATCAGCGTGATTCGCTGGTTCTGCTCGCTCGCGGGATATGGTCCTTCCGCGGGGGGCTGGCTTTGTTCAGGGGGGTCGATCGCGAACCTCGCCGCCGTCGTGGCGGCCCGCGAGGCGAAGCTCGGGGAGGCGTTCGACGGGGGCGTCCTTTATACCTCGGAAGGAGGGCATCACTCGATCTCGAAGGCTGCACGCGTCGCCGGTTTTCCGCGGCGGAACACGCGTGTCTTGCCCGTGGACGAATCGTTCCGGTTGCGGCGCGACGCCCTTGCCAGGGCCGTCGCGGAGGATCGGGCCGCGGGACGCCGGCCTTTCCTGGTCGTCGCGCAGGCCGGCTCCACGCCGGTGGGCGCGGTGGATGATCTCGCCGCATTGGCCGATTTCTGTGCGGCGGAGGGGTTATGGCTCCACGTGGATGCGGCGTACGGCGGGTTTTTCCTCCTCACCGAGCGCGGGCGGGCCGCGCTCGCAGGGATCGAGCGGGCGGACTCCATCGCGCTCGATCCGCACAAGGGGCTCTTTTTGCCCTATGGAACCGGCTGTCTGCTCGTGAAGGAGCTCGCGACCTTGCGTGCTGCCTTTGCCGAGACGGCCGCGTATCTGCCGCCTTCGCAGGAGGACGAAGACCACTGGAATTTCGCCGACCTCGGCCTCGAATTGAGCCGTCCGGCCCGCGGTCTTCGTATCTGGTTGCCGCTCTGGCTCCACGGCGCGTCGGCATTTCGCGACGCGCTGAACGAGAAGCTCGATCTCGCGCGAAGCGCGGCGGCGCGGGTAGGGGCCCTGCCCGGCGTGCGTATCGTGGCCGAGCCCGCGTTGTCCTTGTTCGCGTTTCGCGTCGAGCCGCCGGGCATGAAAGCCGCGGAGCTCGACGCGTTCAATCGGCGCGTGCTCGCCCGCGTCAATCAGCGAAAGCGCCTGATGTTGACGGGGACGACCTTGCGTGATCCTGCTCTTGGAGAGGAGGTCTTCGTCCTCCGTGTCTGCGTGCTTTGCTTCCGTACCCACGAGGATCGAATCGACATGTTGTTCGAGGATCTCTCGGAGGCCATCGCGGACCCGCGGGGATAAGGAGGCAGCTTCCTCCGTCCCAGCGCGCTTCGTGGATCCGCGCCACCACAAACCACAACCGAGGTCGGCGCCTCGCAAGGTCCGCTCGCGCCAAACGTGGGCGAACACGCCGTTAACAATCCCAAATCCCGGCTTCACGAGTGGCTCATGGCGCGGCGGCAGAGTGTTCGTTGGTCAGGGCGCCTGTTCGAGCAGGCTTTCCGCGGCCTGGGCATTGGCGCGGATCAAGGATGGAGGTCGGTGATGCGGCAGATACGACGTGCCTTTACGTGGACCGCGCTCATGGCAATCGTGCCGGGAGGTGCTTGGGCGCAATCAACTCCGCCCGCGGCAGGGCAGCCGCAGAAGCCGGGGATCGAGGCGGCGCCCCACGGCGGTCGGCCCGGCAGGCCCGGTGAAGGCCAGGGCGCGGCCGCGCGCAGGCCCGGGGAGCCCGAAAGGCCCGTTGAGCCGCAGGGGAGGCCGCCCGGTGAGCCGCAGGGGAAGCCCGGGGACACGCTCCGCCCGGGGCAGCCGGATGCGGGCGCGCCGGCCGCGCCGCGGAGGGAGGACGACACCGGTCGCGCCGCCCGGCGGAAGGCCCAGGTCGACAAGGAGCGCCCCGCGGTGGAGGCGTCGCTCAAGCGCCAGCCGATGGATGAAGCGCTCCAGCAGGAGATGAAGCACCACGCGGAGCGTATCGCGCGGCTCGAGCGGATTCAGAAGCTCGCCGAGCAGTCCGGCGACACGGCCACGGCCGAGCGGGCCAAGAAGGTCCTGGAACAGGAAAACGCGCGGTATTCGAAGTTCATCCAGTCGCGAAAGTAGGCGATTCATGAAGCATTTGCTCTGGATTGGTATTTGTGTCCTCCTCGGCTGCGAGGGCCGCGCGGGAAGCCAGGAGAGCACGCCCGCGGGCGCGGCCTCCCAGGCGAGCGCCGTCGCGGACACCGACATCGCCGTCCCCGCCGATTACGAGGACAAGGCGACGCGCAAGATCACCACGGACAATTACAAGAAGGAGCTCGACGATCTCGAGCAAAAGGTCGGGAAATGAACGTGGGCGGGCCGCCTCAGATCAGACGCGCCACGGCCTCGAGCAACTTGCGCTGATCGAAGCGGCCCTTGACGATGTATTCGTCGGCCCCCGCGGCGCTCCCCTGCGCCAGATCCGTCGGCCGATCCAGGCTGGTCACGAGAATCACCGGCAAGCTCTTGAGCTTGGGATGCGCGCGAATCCGCTGGGTCAGCTCCACGCCATTGAGCCGCGGCATCTGGACGTCCGAGACGACCAGATCGTAAGCGCCTCCTTGCAGCGCTTGCCAGGCGGCCTCGCCGTCGTTCGCCGTGTCCACCTCGTATCCCGCGGCATCCAGGATGTTCCGCTCCAGCGTCCGGCTCGTGAGCGAATCATCGACCACCAGAATGCGTCGTTTCTTCATCGCCTCCGCCGCGTGGACCGTCTCCGTGCGCTCGCCCTGCCGACCCCGCGCCACATCGAGCAGGCGCGGCACGTCGAGGACGACGGCCAAGACGCCGCTCCCCAGGATCATCGCCCCCGCGATGCCCGGAATACGCGGGACGTTCCAGGGGAGCCCCTTGGCGACGGACTCCACTTCCCCGAGGACCTCGTCCACCACGACGCCAAGGCGCGTCGCGCCGTCGGAGAGCGCGACGACGAGGAGTTTGGCCGCGTCGGTTTGTCGGGGCTCCTGCATCAGCGCCGAGAGCCACCGCAGCCGCAGCGGCTCACCCTCGGCGTCCGGCACCGCCGCGACGCCGTCGACGACCTGCACCTCGGAGGAAGCCACCCGAAACGCGCGCGCCACGTAGGCCGTCGGGAGCGCATAAGCGGTGCGCGCCGTGCGCACGAGGAGCGCCTTCGTCGAGACCACCGTCGCCGGCACTTCCATCCGGAACGTGCCCCCGGCCATCGTGGGCTCGGCGATGCGGACGTGGCCCCCGAGCTCCGAAAGCCGCTGCTTGACGATATCGAGGCCCATGCCTCGGCCACTCACGTGGCTGATCGATGGCGCCGTGGAAAAACCCGCGAAAAAGACGATCTCGGCGGTCTCCGTGGCATTCATGCGCGCCAGCCGATCCGGCGACAAGAGCCCCCGCTCGACGGCCCGGCGGCCGATCTCGGCCGCATCCAGGCCCCGCCCGTCGTCGGACACCTCGAGCTCGACCATCATCCCGGGCGCTCGGGCGCGCACGCGGATCGTGCCCATGCGTGGTTTGCCCTGGCGCTCCCGGACGTCGGGCGGCTCGATGCCGTGATCCACCGCGTTGCGCAGGAGGTGCATCATCGGATCCCGCAGGCCGTCGAGGATCTGCCGGTCGACCTCGATGTCCCCCACGTCCGCGACGAGGCGCGCTTCGCGGCCGACGGCGTGCGCAGTCTCCGCCACCGTCCGCCGCCATTGCGGCACCACCCCGGCGAGCGGCAGCATGCGGGCGCGCTTGACGGCGGCCGACCAATCGCGGACGAGGTGCCCGGCGCGCTGCACGTCCTGCCGGTTCGCCTCCACCAGAGCATCCAGCCTGCGGGTCGCCTCCCCGAGGGCCGCGCGCAGCTCCCCCGAGGCAGCTCGCTCGATCTGCGAGAGGTCGAGGAGGCATTGCTCGAGCTCGGCGTGGCGCACGTGCCTGCGCCCCTGCGCGACCAGGAACTCCTCGGCGAAATGCATCAAATCGTCGAGGCGGCTCGCTTCGACGCGCACCGTGAACGTGGTCGACGCGCTCGCGGGGGCGCCCGGCTTCGCCGGCAGGGTATCGCTCGTGGGGGCAAGATCCGAGGAGACCGTGGGCTCGGAGACCGTCACCGGCTCCGAGGAGGCCGCGAAGACACGCGCGGCATCGAGGGGCGTGTCTCCCCCCAGAAAACGCGATATGAGGCCGATCCCGTCGCGCAGGCGCATGACCACTTCGGCGATCGGCGTGCCCTCCTGGCGATAGGCGCCGAGCGCCTCTTCGAGGCCGTGCGCGACCACCTCGACGCCCTCGCTGCCCGCGACACGCGCCGCCCCCTTGATGTTGTGGAGGATGCGGAGCGCTCGCTCGAGCGCCCAGGCGTCGCCCAGCGTCTCCGACGCCGCGAAGCGCTCGACGACCCGCGCGAGATCCTCCAGCGCCTCCGTCGCCTCGTCGCAGAACAACGGCCAAATGTCGTCGTTATCGCTCTGGCTCATCCCGCCTCTTCGCTTGCGCGCTCGGACCCTCGTTTCTCGCTGGAGACACGGCTAGAACCGATCGCTGGTGGCTTTGAGGTCGAACGTGAGGCGCTCGATGTCCACGACCGCGCCTTCGAGTTGCCGGACGCCGGTGGCGTTGTCCCGCGCGGCCTTCGAGATGCCGCCGAGCGCCGAAGCGATCTGCGCGACGCCGGAGGCCTGCTGCGCCGAGGCGCCGGCGATCTGCCGCGCCCGGGCGGAGCTGTCGCTCAGCACCACGGCCAGGTTCTCCACGATGTCGCGCACCGCCTCGACCGCGCGGCGCCCGTCGTCGCAGCGCTTGGTGCCCTCCTCGGTCGCCATCACCGCGCTCTGCGTCGCCTTCTGGATCTGCGCGAGGATGCCCCGGATCTGCTGGGTCGCGCGCTTGCTTTGTTCGGCGAGGCTGCGCACCTCCGACGCGACCACGGAGAAGCCGCGGCCCTGCTCGCCGGCCTTCGCGGCCTCGATGCTCGCGTTGACCGCGAGGAGGTTGCTCTGCTCCGCGAGATCACTCACCGCGTCGACGATCGTCGCGATCTGCGAGGTCTGCTCGGAGAGCTGGAGGATCTGGGACGCGATGCCGGCGACGCGCTCGTTGATCGTCTGCATCATCGCCATCGCCTCGAAGAGTTTGTCGCGGCCGAGGTGGCCGTTCTTCGCGGCCTCGTCCGAGATCTGCGCGACCTCACGCGCGCTCGCCGCGGCGGCCTCGCTCGTTTGCTTCATCTCCTCCACGGTCGTGCTGACCTCCGTCACCGCCGAGGCCTGCTCGGACGCCGTCCCGGCGTACTCCTTGGCGGTGGCGCTGATCTGGGTCGCGTTCGTGGAGAGCCGGGCGACGCCCTCGCGCATGCTCTTCGTCACGGTCCGCAGCCCATCGGTCATCTCGCGCGCCGCCCCGACGAGGGTGCCGACCTCGTCGTTCGCCTGCGCGCCGCCCGCGGCGACGTCGACCAGCTTGAGCTCCTCCGAGGCGCCCGCGGTGTCGCCCGCCGCCATCTTGCGGAAGACCTCGACGAGCCGTGAGATGGGCGCCGCGATCGTCCCCGAGAGCCAGAAGGCGAGCGTGACCGCCACCGCGAGGACGAACCCGATGACGAGGATCAACATGTTCCGCGCCTCGGTGTACGTGGCCTGCGCCTGATTGGACGCGGTCGTCGCCTCGCGCCGGTTGTAATCGAGCAGCGCGTCGAGCGCGACGTTCGAGGTATCGTAATGCGTCTTCGCCGCTGCGAAAAAGTCCTTGCGGGCCTCCTCGTTCTCGTTTTTACGGCTCCTCGCGAGGAGACGCGCGGCTTCTGCGAGGTGCGCCCGATGCGCATTGACGAACGCGTCGTGGAGTCTCCGCTCGTCGTCGGCGGTGATGGCGCGCTCGTACTCCTGGATTCTCTTGTCGATGGTGTCCTGCTGCGTCTTGATCTCGACCTCGATGCGCCCCATCTCCCCCTCGTTTACCGAGTCGATGTGGCTGAGGTAGAGCAGGCGAAGGTCGGAGGTATTCGCATTCAACATGCCGAGCGAATCGACGCTCGGGACGGTGTTCTCCGCGAGGTCTCTGCTGACGTTGCGCAGGTTTCCCGCCTCGTAGACGCTCACGATGCCGAGCACGCCCGAGAGTACGGTGACCGCCAGAAACCCTGCCAGCATCCTGCCGCGTATGGTCAAGTTCATGTCTTTCCTCAATCCGTGGTCGCCCGGGTTGCCAGATCCGGGCTTTCCCCCTCGCCCTGCGCGACGGGAAGTCGCTCGACGTCGATGATCGCGATGAGATCCTTCGTCATGGCTTGAATGGGACGATGCGAATCGGCCTTCATCTGCGCCGACAGTTCGTCCTCGTGAATGTCCCGGAAGCCGAGGACGGACTCGACCGCCAATCCGAGCGGCCCTCCCGCGCCCTCCACGACGGCCATGGCGCTCGCGCGCTCTCCGCCCGCGCCGAGGATCGACGCGAGATCCACGACGCCGACGATCTCGCCGCGGACGTGCGTGATGCCGAGCAGCCAGCGCGGGAGGCCCGGCAGCGCGGTGATATCGGGGATCGGGACGATCTCGCGTAACACCTCGACCGGGATCCCGAGGCGCTGCGTCGCCGCGCCGACGAGCGCGACCCGGGCGGCGATCCGGCGAGGCCCGTCGTCGTTCGCCGTCCCGGCCAGGCGCTCCGCGCGCCGCTTGAGGATCTCCTCGCGCGTCGCGACGTTTTCCTGTCGTGCTTTCATAACAGTCCTTCCTTGACGAACCGTACGGCGTCGAGGAGCTGCCCCGCCGTGGTCTCGCCGTCCTCGAGCTGCGCGTCGGCTGGGGAATTCACGAGGAGCGCTTCCAGCGCGCGCCCTTGCGTGATGGCCTGCCCGACCTGACCGGCTCTCTGCAGCGCAACGACGTACCAATAACGTGCGAGTCGGTGCTCGGGCCGCAAGAACAACGTTCGCCGTAGGTCCTCCACGGCGGCCTCGGGTTTGCCTCGCTCCAGCGAGAGCTGGGCCCGGATCATGTATCCGATCGGCGCCGTCGAGGGCTGCTCGAGCAGCGCCGTGACGACCGTGAGCACGGCGGCGGGGTGGCTCAAATCGGCGCGACGTAAGGCCTCCGCTTCGGCATCACGAGGGTCTGCGGGCGCCGGGGCCGCAGGCGGCGCCGGGGTCGCAGGCCGCGCCGGGGCCGTAGATCGCGCCGGGGCCGTAGATCGCGCCGGGGCTGCGCGGACCGACGCGCGCGCCGGCCGCCCTGCCGCGGGGAGGGTTGCGCGCGCGCCCGAAGCGGAGTGCCCTGCGCGCGAGGAGCGAGGCGCACGGCCGCGGCGGCTCGATGGCACGGGCTGGTCGGGCTCGAAGCCCGGGGCGCGTGAGCGATAGATGCTCGTGCTGTCGTGGCCCACCTCGACGAAAAATGCCGTGTTCGGTCGAGGATCGGCAGGTGCTACGATGAGCAGCCCGCCGGGCCGGAGCACGCGGTGAAACTCGCGATACGCGTCGGCGATCACGCTCGGGCTGAGGTAGATGGCGACGTTCCGGAAAAACACGGCGTCCACCGAGGCCGCGGGCAACGTCGCCGCATGGTGCACCACGTGCCCCACGTCGAAGTTCACCGCCCGCCGGACGAGGTCCGCCACCTCGGCGCTCGTCCCTTCTCCGCGCCGAAAATAGCTGGCCGCGAGCCAGGCCGGCGCGTCGCGAAAGGCCCACGCGCCGTAGACGGCGGCGCGCGCCTTGCGGATCGCCTCGGGGCTGATGTCCGACCCGAGAATGCGGACCCGCGCGAGCGCGCTCGCGCCGAGCCGCGCGTGGACGGCGATGGCAATGGAATACGGCTCCTCGCCGGTCGCGCAGCCAGCCGAGAGCACACACGCGCTCGCGAGCGGATCGGCGGAGAGCCGCGCATGGATCGTATCGACCAGAAAATCGAAATGGCCGTGATGCCGAAAAAAAAACGTCTCCCGGACGGTGAGGTGGTCGAGGAGCTCGGGCAGGAGAGAAGGCCACGTCGCCGGTTCCCGCTTCAGCGCCTCGACCGTGGTGCCGCGACGAACCGCGATGTGTTCGAGCCCGCGCGAGGCCTGGACCGCCCAATCGTCGCGCGGTGAGAGCCCACTCGCGCGCGCGATCGCGTCGAGCAACGCGTCGAGCCCGCCCTCGCCGCTCATCGCCCCGGCATCTCCTCGTGCCCCGCGCGCGGAGCCTCGGGAGGTTCGTCGAGCGGCGGGATGTCCGAGGTGGCGATGAGGCGGCTCAGGCTGAAGAGGAGCACGAGCCCCTTGGCGTCGCGGAGCGTCGCCCGCACGTAAGGCGCGATGGGCAAACTCGCCCCCGGGGCATTCGTGCGCTCTGCCAGCGCGAGCACGCTCACGCCCAGCACTTCCTGCACGACGAGGCCGATTCGCTGCTCGGCGTGCCGGCAGATGACGATCTGATCGTCAAGGTCGAGCGCCCGCCCTCGGCGTTCGATCCGGGCCGCCACGTCCAGCACCGGGAGCGCCCGACCGCGGAGGTTCAAGAGCCCGTGCACCCACGGAGGCGCTTCGGGCAAGGGCGCCATCGCGGCCGCGGGGACCGCGCGCTCGACGACGTCGAGGGGCAAGGCGACCCGCGTCTCCTCGACCCGACAAACGACCGCCTGGATCTCGCCCGCGAGGGGCAGCGGTTCGTCGACTTCGTGTGCCGACGTGGAGCGCTCGAGCTCATAGAGGCGTCGCTTGAGCTCGGCGATTTCCCGCCCGATGTCATGACGCGTGCTCACGGTCCCCCCGATGCTCGTGCCGGTCTTGCGAGCTGCGCGGAGACCGCTGCGACGATCGCGCGCGCGTCGCCCGTCTTGCGCAGATGGCCCGCAGCGCCGAGGCGCTTGGCCGTCGCGCGGAGCAAGGTATCCGGTTGGTTGGAAAAAAGAACGACGGGCGTCCGGTGAAAGACGCCATTTTGCGAGAGCCGTCGGAGGAGGGCGCTGGCGTCCTGCTCCGCGATGGACAGGTCGAGCAGGATCAGCGCGGGCGGCTCTCCGGCGAGCGCTTCGACGGCGGCCGCCGATGTGTTTGCCGTGAGCACGCGAAACCCCGCTTCCTCGAGCGCGCGCTGCACGACGCGGAGCACGGTGCGGCTATCGTCCACGACGAGGATGGTCTGCGGCCGCGCCGCGAGGGGGATGGCCTCGCGCCCCCGACGTTCGGCGCGCGCCGGGGCGTGGCTCTTGCTCTGTGTGGCCGTGCCCCGCAGCACCTCCGAGAGCGCCCGCACCGTCTCGTCGACGAGCCGCAACGCGTCCTCGGGGCTTCGGCTCGTGTCCCGTCGCAGATCACCCACGGCCCCCTCGAGCCGGTATGCGAGGTCCCGGAGCGCCGGCAGATCGACCATCAAGAGAATGCCTCGCAGCGTGTGGGCGTCGCGGGAGAGCTCACGCACGGCGGCTCGATCCGACGGGCAGGCGCGCAGCGAATCACGCGAGCGAACCAACGAGGCGAGGAGCAGCTCGGATTCCTCGAGGAAATCGCTCATGAGGAGCTGGTGCTCGGAGGCCATTTCGTATGCTCTGTCTTTCTCTGCGCGGATCGTGTCGACGCGCCGCGGGCCGAGCGGCCGAGCGGCGGCGCCAGGATCTCAGCTCCCTGGGAGGAGACCCGACCGCACCTTGTCGAGCCACGCCCTCGCCGCGGCTTCGTCCCGGGAGAAATGTCGGTGTAGGGGCTTGCCGGTGAGCTTCGACACCGCACGCTGGACCATTTCGAGGACCACCTGAATATGGAAGTCCGCACCAAACGCGGCCATTGCGTGGGGCGGCACGCGCCTGGCCCACGCGCTCATGTGATCCCGCGCCGCTGCATCGAGGGCGACGGTCTCGGACATATCAAAAAGGATGAGATAATAGGAACGCGGGCCGGCCCACTCCTCCAGCTGCGAGAGAGCAGCCTTGCCGCTGCCATTCGCGCCACCGCTCCGCGTCTTGAGCACCACGAGGTCCGGCGGCTCGATGGTGATGTCGAAGCTGCCGGTTTCCTGGTCCGGCGTCCTCCTCCTCGTGGAAGGGGGACCTTCGCTGCCGCTTTGCCGGGTCGATGCTTCACCGAGGGGGTCCGAGAGGAGCGCGGATGCGGACATACGCACCCGGCTCGACGGCTCGACGAGCATCGCGGCTTCCAGCGCGCCGACGAGCTCCTGCGCGTCTTCGGGCTTCTGGATGGCGCCGTCGGCCCCGAGGCGCTCCGCAAGCTTCTGCAAGACGCCCTTGTGCATGTTGCTGCACAGGATCACGCGTACACGCGGCGCGGTGAAGGTCTCGCGGATCATGCGCATCAGACGCGGGCCGTCGAGCTGCGGCATATTCACGTCGAGCAACACGACCTCGCAGCCCGTCTCCCGTATCGCCTGCAAGCTCCCCTGGGGCCCGTGGTGAAAACGCGCGACCAAGCCCGCGCCGTCGAGCGTCCATGCCGCGCGCCGGCCGAAGTCGTCGTCATCGTCGATGATGAGGACTTTTTTTCGAGGTGCAGCGATCACCCCCCGCCGCGGAACCCTGAGGGCTGTGTTGCGATGATTCAAAATCTCTCCCCATCGTTCGGATTAACACAATCAACAGCCCGGCGTCAATCGCCATCACCGTGGTCTGTCCACGAAAAGGCCTCGACCCGTCCACCGGCTCGACCAACTGGTTGACGCCGCGGGTAACGTCAATACGATGACGATCGCGCCCCGCGTCGCGCGACGCATGGTCAACGTAGATACCACGGTGATTGGGGCCCCGCGTTGCGCGGCGCGCTGGTGTACGTGTGCTGTCCCCCCCTCCATGGATTCCGCGTCTTTCTGGGACGCGGAATCCATGATTACGGCGTCGGGGTTCCCGCGCAGGTCACGGGGGCGCTCGTGGCGCAGGCCTTCTCGAATGGTTTGCCTGCGACGCGATCCCCGAGGAAGGAGAGGATCTCCGGCAGCGCCCAGGTCGTGGCCTTCGTGTGCGAGGCGGAAGCGCACTCGAGGTAACGCATGGGCATCCCGGCGTCGCACAGCGCCCCGAATGCGACGCGCTCGGTCGGCGTATCGACCAGCGCGTCCGCCTCGCCCGTGATGAAGAGGATGCCATAACTCGCCGCGTCCTTCTGGATGCGCGACACGCTCGTGGTGGTCAAACCATTCTCGGCCGCCATGCAGCCCCACGGCGCGAGCTCGCCGAGCTTCCCCGACGCGGCCGCGTCGAGCATCTCGGGCTGGAAGATGGACGTCAGCATGTCCTTGCCCGAAAGGAAATCCCCCGGATCACACCCCGCGCCCAGGGCGGCCGGGACCTCCGCGTCGAGCGGCGGGAGCAGCACCTCCGCGAGTTTGTCCTCCGCGCCGTACCAGCCCGCGCTCGCGCCATAAAAGGCGACCATGTTGTCCGTCGATTGGCGCTTCGTGGTGAGCGCGAGCGTGCCCTCGCCGAGCATGTCCGCGGGCGGGACCGTGGTCGCAATGCCTACGATGTCGAGTTCGCGCGCATAATAAGGCGCGAGACGATCCACCCAAAGCGCCGCGTGCCCGCCCTGGGATCCACCCACCACGGCGAGGCGCGCCGAGGGCCGCGCGCCGCCCTCGCGGATCTCCTCGGGCAAACGCAGGACTGCGCGGGCCGCGTCGAGCGAGGCAATGGCCGTCGCCTGACCGACCAGGTACGGGTGCAAGAAGCCCGTGGGCGGCGGCTCGTTCTTGAGGCCAATGTAATCGGGAGCGACGACGACATACCCAATCGACGCGAGTGCGGCTGCGAGCGCCGCGGTGTCCGTTTCTGCGCTCGGGCCGCAGCCATCGGTGAAGCCGCTGGTGCCGTGCAGGACCATGAGCGTCGGCAATGCCTCGGCGTCCTCGGGCACGCTCGTCGGCCACGCGAGCAGCGCCGTCGCCTCCACCGCCTTGCCGCGATCCTGCGTCACGTACGTGAAGACATGGGTCACGACGTCGTATTTGAGCGAAACGGGCAGGTTGCCGAGTGTCTCGGCCGCGAGCGCGTCGAGCAGGCCTTTGGGGTACGTGGCCGTCGCCCTGTGCGAGGTAATCTCGCCGAGCGAGAGATCCCTTTGCCAGGCGTGATCGGGCTGCCCGCAACGGGCCGGGGCATCGGCGAGGGCGTTGGTCTCGGGGGTCCCCGCGACCTCGGGGGCCGGGATTTCCGGCTTCCCCGGGCCACTCGGTGGCGGAGGACTGTCCTCCCCGCCACATGCGGCGAGGGCGAGGGTGCTGCCAAGGAGAATGCCGCGAGCGCGGCGATCAAAAAGGTACCTCATGGGCCGCGCACCTTACGCGTTGTGCCGCGGGACGACAATGACCTCGCGCGCGCTGCCACGCGGAGCACGACCCTCGAAGCGCGGATGTCAAAAGGATGCGCGACGGAAACGCGGGCGCCGACGTTGGATCAACGAGCCGCGCTCGCCGCGCGTCCGGAGCGCCAGAACAGGAAGCCTGCCACCAGGGGCGCCAGCGCCGCGACGAGAATCGAGCCTGCCACCAGCGTTCGTCCGCAGTCGCCGGCGCGAGCGCTCATCCACGAGCCCGGATGAAGCGCCACCACGAGGAACAAGGGCCCCTGCGTGCGCCAGCCCGCGGCGCGCAGCCGAGGCGCGAAGGCCGCGCCCCCCGCGACGAGCAGCGTCACGACCCACAGGATCCAGCCGAGCCGCTCGGCGCGAAGGATCGCTTCCATCGCACCCGGACCCGAGCACGCAAACGCGGAACCCTGGACCGCCAGCATGGCTGCGGCGATCCCCGAGAGGCACAACGGCCCGAAAGAGCTCATGGGGCGCATTTTCAGAAAGGCAGCTAAGCAAACGGTCTCGAGCTGTCAAGCGACGTCGCGTTTGTTGCTATCGCATTTCCGGAGCCGTGGTGATGGGTGTGGCGCGCGGCTCCCCGGCGAGGGGCGGCGCTTTCAAATCGGCGGTGGGTGGCCCGGCTGGATGATTTCGATCGTCCCGTCACGCCCGCGTGGGCACCTGCTCGGCCGGCCCTGGCGGGCCCGGGCGCGCCTTGCGGAGCACCTGATCCGGCTCGAGCGCGCGCGCCGTGAGCCCCGCGAGCGCGGCGCCGAGGAGCGGCGCGACCCAGAACATCCAGAGCTGCGCGAGTGCCCATCCGCCCACGAACAGCGCAGGCCCCGTGGAGCGCGCAGGGTTGACGGAGGCATTGGTGATCGGGATGTCGACGAGGTGAATCAACGTCAAGCAGAGGCCGATCGCGATCCCGCCGAACGTATTCATCGCGCGCTTCGACGTGGCTCCGAGGATCACGACGACGAAGAAGAAGGTCAGCACGACCTCGACGAAGAACGCGGACGACGCGGCATAGCCGGCGGGCGAGTGCGCGCCATAGCCGTTCGCGCCGAGGCCGCTCGCGACAGGGTCGTAGCCGCCGGGCATGCCTCGCGCGACGAGCAGCAGGAGGCCCGCGCCGACGACGCCGCCGATGAGCTGGGCCACGACGTACGGCAGCACTTCCGCGCGTGGGAAGCGTCCGGCCGCCGCGAGCCCCACCGTGACGGCCGGGTTGAGGTGCGCGCCCGAGATGTGGCCGAATGCGTAGGCCATGGTGAGCACCGTGAGGCCGAATGCGAACGCGACGCCGAGGTTTCCGATCTTGTCGCCCGCGATGACCGCGCTGCCGACGCCGCCGAGCACGAGCCAGCACGTCCCGACGGCCTCTGCGATGATCTTTTTTCCGATGGACATGAGAAGTCCCCCCCTTTCCCCGCCCGGAACGTGGGGTAGGGCGCGCGCACGTCCAGGCGCCCACCTGTTCACGTTCGACGCGGGAGATCCGGATCCAAACAGCCAAGCGAGCGCACCTTCGAGGGCTCGACCTCGACCATTTCAGGTGGTGCTCGCCGATGGCTTCGACGTGTCCTCGTGTATCCCCTCCACGCTGGTATCGATGGGCAGGGAAAGCGAAAACATGGTGATCTCGCCGGGGACGCTGTGGGCCTCGACCCGCCCGCCATGCGCCTCCACGAGGCCCCGCACGATGTAGAGCCCGAGCCCGAGCCCCTTGATCATGCTGCCTTTCGCGCGTCCTCGCTGAAATCGCTCGAACAGGGTGCGCATGTCCTCGGGCGGAATGCCCGGCCCCTGATTCCGCACCGCCACCACCACCTCGTCGCCGCGTCGCTCCGCGAGGAGCTCGATTGGCGTCCCGGGGAAGCCATATTTGACCGCATTGGAGAGGAGGTTCTCCGCGACCTGCTCGATCCGTTGCGCGTCCACGAAGAGGGCAGGGATCTCGCCGTGGATCGAAATCGTGACGCGCTCGCGGTTGTCGCTCGCCTCGATGACGCGTCCGAGCAGCGCCGGGATATCGGTCGGCGCGCGCAAGAGCTCCAGCCTGTGGGTCTCGATCCTCGAACCATCGAGCAGATCGCCGATCATGCGGCTGAGCCGCGCTGCGCTCCCGACGATCCGCTCGCCGCGGCTGCGCGCCGTGGCGTCGGCCCCGGAGCGCGCGAGGGCCCCGGCGAGCGTCATGATGGTCGTGACCGGCTGGCGCAGGTCATGGGCCACCACGCTGGTCCATTCCTGGCGCAATCGCTCGAGCTCCTTCAGCGGCGTGATGTCCTCGTACGTCACCACGGCCCCGACGATCTCGCCCTCTTCATTGCGAATGGGGGACGCATTGTTCAAGACGGGTACGTCGGGCTCGTGGGGCGTCCGGACGAGCAGCTCCCGTCCCGTGACGACCTCGCCCCGCAGGGCACGATTCAGCGAGAGATCCTGATCGGGGACCGGCGAGCCGTCCGGCAGGTGGAGCCGCTGCCGCAAGAGACCGAGCACGTCCGTCGGCATGGCCTCGCCCATGAGCTCCTCCGCCTTGTGGTTCATGAGAAACTCCGGCTCTTTGTCCAGCTTGCAGAGCACGATTCCAATGGGCGAGCGGTCGATCACGGTCCGGAGCCACCGCCGCTCCGTGGACAAGGCGTGAACGAGCCGCTCGCGCTCCGCTTCGAGCCGGCGCTGCTCGGTCACGTCGTCATTGATGGCGAATGCCCCGAGGAACCGGCCATTCGGATCACGCACCGGCGCTGCCGAGTTCAGCACGAACTTGCGGATGCCGTCGAAGGTCTGGATCTCGACGAGCTCGTTCAGCGCGGTCTCACCTTTTTTCACGGCGCGGGAGAGGGCCCATTCGTCGGACTTGACCTCCTTGCCCGTGTCGACCCACCATCCCTTGTATTCGTCGAATTCTTCCGGCCCGACGAACCTCACCCCGCCCCAGATGCGCTGTCCGGCGGGGTTGATCAGCACCAGGTTGCCGTGCTCGTCGGAGACCCATACCCCGACCGGCAACGTCTCGAGGACCTTCCGGAAGAGGGCCTCGCTCTTCTGGAGCGCCATTTCGGCGCGACGTTGCGCCGTCACGTCCTGGTTGATGACGAAGCCCCCGATGATTCGCCCTTTCGGGTCGCGCACCGGCGCCGCCGAGTTCAGCACGATCTTGCGCGAGCCGTCGAAGGCCTGGATCTCGATGAGCTCGTTCAGCGCGGTCTCGCCTTTTTTCACGGCGCGGGAGAGGGCCCATTCGTCGGCCTTGACTTCGTTGCCCGTCTCGACCCACCAGGCCTTGAATTCGTCGAATCGCTCCGGCCCGACGAACCGCGTCTCGTTCCAGATGGTTTGTCCGGCGGGGTTCATCAAGATGACGTTGCCGTGCTCGTCGGAGACCCATACCCCGACGGGCAACGTCTCGAGGACCTGGCGGAAGAGGGCCTCGCTCTTCTGGAGCGCCTTCTCCGCGCGGCGTTGCTCCGTCACGTCCTGGACCGTCCCCCACATGCGGAGCGCGCGTCCCGCGTCGTCGCGGATCACGTCGCAGTCCACGTGCATGATCCGCTCCCGGTCGCCGACCGCGAGGATACGGTGATCGGTCGAATACGAGGAGGCGTCTCCGCTGAGGGCTCCTCGTACGACCTCGTCGACCTCCGCGCGATCGTCGGGATGCACAAACGAAAGGAAGTCCTCGTAGGTCTTTTTTTCGGCCGAGGGAGGCAGGCCGAAGAGGCGGAAGCACTCATCCGACCAGAAGACCTCGTTCGTGCCGATCTCCCATTCCCAGCTCCCGATATGGGCGATTCGCTGGGCGCGGGCGAGTCGCTCCTGGCTCCGGCGCAGCGCATTCTCATCCGCCGGACGCGCGGAGCCCAGCGTGGCCCCGATCAAACTGGCGAAGGCCGAGAGCATGGGGAGCGTCCGGTCCCGGCCGCTTTCGGCTGTCGGCGTGAAGCAAACGAGGAGCCCGAGCAGACGCTCCCCGGCGATGAGCGGGGCCGCGAGGGCTCTCTGGCCGCATCCGATCTCCGCGGCCACGCGCGCATCGAAGGGGGCATCCTTCGCTGCGGCGTCGACCTCTGCGGCCTTGCGCGTGCGCGCCACCCGGGCGATCAGGCTGGCGGATTCGAGCGGGAGCGAGGCGAGACGGGCGAGCAGCGCTTCAGGTGCACCGTGATGCGCGGAAACGGCGAGCGTACGCCCGTCTTCGCTGACGCCGTAGAAAAGCGTCACGTGTGTGCCGAGCGCCGAGGCCACGAAGTCGACGGCGATGCGGTGCGCGTCCCGAGGCTCGACGGAGCTGCTCAGGAGGCGCGCCGCGAGCGTGGAAAACGTATCTTCGCTGCTGGCAACGATGCTCGTGTCGGCCCCTGCCATCTTGTCCCACGCCGCCGCAGTAAAACATGATCAAGGCTTCGTGTCACGCTTACAAAGTTCGTCGAAAGTAGGATCCTGCTCGCGCTCGTGCGCCGGGCGCTCGGTCGGATCCGACGTTCGCGCGAACCTGACGTCTCCGCGGCACCGTCGGCTCGCTCGAACCGAGCGGAGCTTCAATAACGAGCCATGTAGTCCGCAAACAGGGTCATCAGCCGGCGCGTCACCACGCCCGGCTTTCCGTTGCCGATTTTGAGGTCGTCGACCTGGACCACCGGCACGATGTTCTTGTTGGTCGCCGTGAGAAACGCTTCCTCGGCCGAGGCAAGCTCCGTTTCCGCCACGTCTCTTTCCTCGATCTCGATACCGGCTTTTTTCGCGAGATCGAGGACGAGATTTCGCCTCGTCCCGAGGAGCACGGCGTCACGGGCGGTGATCAACCGCCCGTTCTTCACGAGGAAGAAGTTGCTCGTGGAGCACTCCAGGACCCTGCCGTTCACCACGTAGAGGATCTCCACCGCCCCAGCGCGGATCCGCTCCTTCTGCAGGCGTACCGCGGCCAGATAGTCCGTCGTTTTGGCCTCTGGCACGATCCGCTCGTGCGAACACCGGATGACCTTCGCTCCCTTCTCGAAGACCTTCCTGGGGAGCTTTTGGATTGGCTCCGAAAGAACATACAAACGCGGCTCGTCGACGAGGAGCCCGTTCGTGGCGACGCCGCCCGTGAGCAGAAGCCGGATGTTGCAGTCCTCCCCTTCGTTCTTTGCGAGCAGCCGATCGATCGCCTCACGAACGGCCTTCTCTGGGAGTGGAATTTTCAAGCCGAGGAGCTTCGCCGAGCGTTGCAAGCGCCTCCAGTGCTCCTTCCACAAAAACGGCTTGCCGTTCACCGTTTTCAGGAAATCGAACACGCCATAACCACGCAAGACTGCCAGATCCGTGATCGGCAACGTCGCCTTCTCCGTCGGCACTATCTTTCCGTCGTGATAGCAGTAAGGCTTCATGCGGCCCCCACCTTAGCAGGCAGGCTGATTGGCGTGCCAGGGCGCCGTGCGTCGGGAGGACCGCGGGTCGGGTCGGCAAAGCACGCGCAGGCGTGCACGTTCCTGGTCGCGCGCGGCCGTTCGCCCGCGAGCGCGAGTGGCCCGTGGCCCCCGTGGGTCTTATATTCGCCGGAGGACGAGCCGCCTGCATGAGCCTGGCCGTAAAGCGAGAGCCGGAGGCATCGGTCCCCAGTCCGGACCGTGCGAAATCGCTCGTGCCCCGCGCCGCGAAGCCTGGACAGGGAGAACCGCCCGGGGGGCGGGTCGCGCTCGCCGTCGGGGAATCCGTGGCGGCGCTCGCTGCAGGCGTCTGCTCGCCAGAATACGTGATCGAAACGTTCCTCGTGCAGATCGAGCGTCACCTCGACGCGCGGATCGCCTGCCTGTACGGCTTCGTGGACGGCCCACCGCTTCGGCTGCTCGCGCAGCACGGCATTCCGAGCGCAGCCCTTGCCGGGGTATCGGAGATCGCGCCTGCGCAAGGACCTACCCTCGTGACCGAGGCCATCGCGATGCGGAGCCCTCTCTGCGTCGAGGCTGCCATGCCCGAGGCCAGCACGTTCGTCGATGCCCGCACGATCGTTTCGTGTTGCGAGGTGAAGGTCGTGATCGTGGCGCCTCTCGTCGCCGCAGGGCAAATCCTCGGGGCGGTCACGTGCGGCATTACGCACGAGGTCTCCGACCGTGACGAGGAGCAAGCCGTCGTCGTGGCGCTCGCCTCCGTCTTCGCGTGGGCCCTCGACGGGGCCCGCTCGCAGGAGCGATTGCTCAAGCACATCGACGAGCTTGCGCGTGCTCAGGAGGTGTTCCGCAATGTGGAAGAGCGCCTCAACCGTACGATCGACGACGCGCCCATCGGAATGGCGCTGGTGGGCCTCGACGGCCGCTTCGTGCGCGTCAACCGCGTGCTCTGCGACATCGTCGGCTATGGTCGCGAAGAACTCGAGCGGCTGCGCTTCCAGGACATCACGCATCCCGAGGATCTCGAGATCGATCTCGAGCAAGTCGCACGGCTGCTCCGCGGGGAGATCGAGCGGTATCAGCTTGCCAAGAGGTACGTTCGCAAGACAGGCGAGGTCGTCGACGTCATGCTGAGCGCGTCGATGGTGCGCGACGCCCGCGGCATCCCGCTCCATTACATCTCCCAAATCGAGGACATCACCGAAAAACGGCGGATCGAGGAGCGGCTGCGGCAGAGCGAGCGCAAGTACCACGCGATCTTCCACAGCGCCCGCGAGGCGATCGTCCTCCTGGACGAGCAGATGCGCTTCGTCGACGCGAACCCGGCCGCGTGCGCGCTTTTTCACGAGACGCGCGAGGAGGTGATCGGGCGGCGGATGACATCCCTCATCACGCCCACCACGGCGGCGCTGCTCGAAGAGCCGTGGCGGCGCCTCTCCGTGCAGGGGGAACTCGACCTCGAAGTCACCCTGCACCTCCACGACAGCAGCACGATCCCCGTCGAGCTCGGCGCGAGGGCGCATTTCGTCCCGGGGTTTCACCTCATGACTTTGCGCGACGTCTCGCGCCGCAAGCGCACCGAGGCGGCGCTTCGCCTCAGCGAGGCGCGTTTCCGATTCCTCGCGGAGAACGCCTCGGACGTCGTGTATCAGGTCTCCTTCAAGCCGCGCCGTCGATTCGAATACGTGAGCCCCTCCGTGCTCGCCATGACCGGTTATCCCGTCGAGCAATGGTACGCCGATCCCGAGCTCGCCATGAAGATCGCGCACGAGGACGATCGAGAGATCTACGAGCGGTTCCGGAACGATAACGAGGCCGAGTCGCTCCTCATCCGGTTTCATCGAAAAAACGGGGAGCTCGCGTGGGTGGAGATCAAGGGCACGACCATCCGGGACGAACTCGGCGTCCCGATCGGGCTCATTGCCGTGGCGCGTGACATCACCGAGCGAAAGAGAGCCGAGCAGGAGCGCGAGGCGCTCCTCGAACAAATGGAGGCGGATCGGAGCCGGTTGAGGAGCGTCATCGAGCACACGCCCGTGGGGATCGTGCTGGCCGTCGGGCCCAAAGGGGATCGGACCTTGGCGAACCGCAGGGCCGCGGAGATCCTGGGCCGGTCACCGCGGCCCGACGAGCTTTCTTCGTCGTACCTCGCGGCCCTTTGTGATCCCTCCGGAAAAAACCTCCCCCCGGAGGCGCACGCGATGGCGCGCGCCTTGCGCGGCGAGGAGACGCGCAGCCGCGAGCTGCGCGTGGGCCGCCCGGACGATATGGGTTTGCCGGTGCTCGAGAGCGCGAGCCCCGTCCGCGACGCGCATGGCCACATCGTCGGCGCCATTGCGACGTACGAGGACATCACGCGCCTCAAATGGCTCGAGCAAATGCGCGACGAGTGGAGCTCCATCGTGGCCCACGAGCTGCGCCAGCCTCTCACGGCGATCGCCAGCCACGCGGCGTTGCTCGCGCGCACCGACGAGCCCACGCAGAAGCGGCGCGCGGAGAACATTTGCCAAAGCGCCGCGCGGCTCAACCGGCTGATCGGGGATTTGCTGGATACCACCCGCATTGACGCAAAGCAGCTCGAGCTCGCGCTCGAACCGACGGATCTGCCTTTGCTCGTGCGGGGCGCCGTCGAGCGCGCCTCCCTCGGAGGGCGAGGCGAGATCGTGATCGTGGGGGAGGTCCCGCGGGTGCTCGTGGATCCCACGCGTATCGAGCAGGTGCTCGGGAACCTCCTTTCGAATGCCGTGAAGTATGGGGCGGCGGACACGCCGATCCGCGTATGGGTCGAGGGCACGGAGGAGGGCGCGCGCATCTCGGTGCACAACCGGGGAGCGCGTATCCCGGCGGAGGACATTCCACGCCTCTTCCAGCGGTTTCGGCGGCTGCACAAGGGGCCCGTGCTCGGGGTGGGTCTCGGGCTGTACGTTTGTCGGGGCATCGTCGAGGCGCACGGCGGCAGGATATGGGTCGAGAGCGACGACGCGGGGACGACGTTTCGGTTCTCGCTGCCGAGAGCGGAGATCGGGGCCGCGCGGAGGTGATTCCGTGATGGGCGAAGGCAGGAGGCGCCCGACTTCGTCCCGATTCCCCTCGACGGGGACGCGGGGACGACGTGCCATCTTGTCCGCGCATTTGCAGGAAGGGTGCAGCGACGGGCGCTGCAGGACCGAGGATGGTCGGGCCGCCATCCCAGCCGGTGATTCCGCCGGCGAGGGATGATGCATGTCGATCAGGAACAACCCGGGGCGGAGCCCCCTGCCTTCGTCGCCTCCCGAGGCCTGGGAGTCGCTCTTGCGTTTCACGCGGCTCGCGGGCCGTCCGCTCGAGCGTTTCCTCCGGATCGAGGCCGCGAGCGGCATTCTGCTGCTCGTCGCGGCGGCCGTCGCGCTCCTATGGACAAACTCGCCGTGGGCCGGGAGTTATTTCCACCTCTGGAACACCCCGATCGGGATCCACCTTCGAGCGGACGCTCGCATGGTTCGTCAACGACGGGCTGATGGTGATTTTCTTTTTCGTCGTCGGAATGGAGATCCGCCGCGAGATCCACCACGGCGAGCTTTCCGAGTGGCGTCGCGCGGCGCTCCCCGCCGTGGCTGCGCTGGGCGGGATGCTCGCGCCAGCGGCGCTGTACCTCGCCTTCGCCGGGGCTCCCGCGACCCGATCGGGGTGGGGCGCCCCAATGGCGACGGACATCGCCTTCGCCGTCGGTATTCTCACGCTGCTCGGCAAGCGCGTCCCAGCGGCGCTGCGCGTGCTCCTGCTCGCGCTCGCCGTCATCGACGACCTCGGGGCCATCGTCGTCATCGCGCTGTTTTATTCGTCGGGAATCGTGGTCTCGGGGTTGATCGTCGCCGCGGCAGGGTTTGTCGGGGTGCTTCTGATGCAGCGGTTCGGCGTGCGCGCGAAGCTCGCGTACGTCCCGCCGGCCCTCGTCGCGTGGGCCGGCGTCTATGCGGCCGGCGTGCATCCGACGATCGCCGGCGTGCTCGTCGGGCTCGTGACGCCGGTGCGCGCGTGGCTCGGGCCGGACGGGTTTGTTGTCGGCGTCCGCGGAGAAATCGAGCAGCTCGCGAAGGCCCCGTCGGAGGCGCTCTCGTCCCATGCGCTCGCGGGGACCCTTCGTCACGTGGACGCGCTGCGCCGGGAAGCCATGTCGCCCGCCGAGAGCCTGATCGAGGCCCTGCACCCCTGGGTGGCCTTCGGCATCATGCCGGTGTTCGCGCTGGCGAATGCGGGCGTTTCCGTGACGGGCGGCTCGCTCGATCCCGTCGCGTGGCGTGTGCTCGTGGCCGTCGCCGTGGGGCTCGTCGTGGGCAAACCGCTCGGCGTGCTCGTCGCGAGCGCGATCGTGTTGCGCTTGCGCCTCGCGACATTGCCGCGGGGCATGCGCTTGCGGCACGTCGTGGTGCTGGGGGTCGTCGCGGGCGTGGGGTTCACGATGGCATTGTTCATCGCGCAGCTCGCTTTTTCGGACGCGTCGCTGCTCGCCGCGGCAAAGCTCGGCGTGCTCGCGGCGAGCGGCGCGGCGGCGATTGTTGGCCTCGTCCTCGGCCGATGGCTGCTCGCGCCCGTGCAGGAGGCGGGATCTGCGCAGACGGCGGACGAGGCGGAGAGCTCGACGGACGCGTGACCTGCTGACGAAGGCGCGCGTGCCGGGTGAATCGGCGAAGGGACCCGACGACCTGATGGCCGTGCTCGCGTTCAGGGGGCGAGCCAGGTCACGAAGAAGTTCTGGGATCCGAGGGGGAGGATCTCGTTGTGCACCTTCGGCGCTCCGCCGAAATCGATGGCGGCGTTGTCCCCCGTGAGGATGGCGCGCCCGGTGTGGTCCATACGAACCGCTACGGCCCGGTCCGGCGACTGCGTACCGAAGCGCTGACTCGCGAGCCAGCCGCCGGAGGGATCGTATTTCGCGATGAAGATATCGTCCCCCTTGGCATTCGCGAGCAGACCGCCGCCGAGGTCGACGCTCCCGCCGTACGTCCCCGCGACGATGATGCGATCGGCGCTGTCGACGTCGACCGACGCGCCCTCCACCAGCGTGTTCCCGGGCACGCTGAGGAGGCTTCGGCTCCAGAGGTGATTGCCCGAAGGGTCGTATTTCGAGAGGACCATATCCGTATTGCCATCGCCGACAATCGGACCCTCCCCTGTATCCACGTACAGCGAGAAGTACGACGAGAGGATGATGTTGTCGCCGCTGTCCACGGCGACGTCGGAAGCCGTCCCCCAGCCGAGACCCGCGAAGCTCCGGCTCCAGAGGTGGTTGCCCGAACCGTCGAATTTCGCGAGGAAGGTATCGAAATCGGACTCCGACGTGAGCGGCGGTCCATCGAAATCGGTCGTCCCCTGGAGGCGGCCGCCGAGGACGATGTTGTCTGCGCCGTCGATGTCCAGCGCCGTGCACAGCGAGTTCCCGAAGCCCTTGGCCCATACGAGGTTGCCGTTCGGGCTCAATTTCATGAGAAAGGAGCTGACCGTGCCCTCGACGTGCAGCGTCGTGCCGATCTCGTCGAACGTCACGTCATTGTTTCCACCGGACGTCATGGCACCCGCCACGAAGATATCGCCGCTGCTGTTCGTGACCACGTCGAAGCCCGCCTGGTCGGACGGTGCAGGGAAGACGCGCGTCCAGAGAATGTTCCCGTCCGGAGCCAGCTTCGACACGAGGATGTCCTGATTGACCGGGATGCCGGAGGGCATGTCGTCGCAGAGCATGCCCCCGAAGACATAACCGGTGACGATGACATTGCCATCTCGGTCGAACGTGATCCCCAGCCCATCGCCACTCCTCGCGTGGAGCTGCCGGGTCCAGAGCGGCTTGCTTTCCGCGTCGAACTTCGCGACGAAGATGTCCCTCCCCGAGTCGTAGCCGCGAGCGGGCGATGTGTCGCCGAGGTGCAGGATGCCCGCAAAGTTTCCGGTGACGACCACGTTGTTCGCGTGGTCGACGCCGGCGGCCGTGCTCATCTGCGAGGGCACGATATCTTTGCTCTGGACGCCCTCGCCGCAGCCATTTGCGCCGACGCCGCTGCCGCCGCTGCCACCGCTGCCGCCGCTCCCGCTGGGGTCCAGCGGCGTCTGTGTGGAACTGGCGACGTCCCCAGGGGCGGTGCCGCAGGCCGCCGTCCCGAGCACGCTGGGCAGGAACACGAGGGCGCCGGCCAGCCCGAGAAATGAATGTTTCATAAGGATCCTCCGGAGACGAGCCCCGACGGCACGCGCGCGCCCTCGGGAAGGCTCAAGGGTGTGACGTCCGATCGTGCGTGAGCAGCGATGTAGACTACACAACTCGGAGGGTAGACGTACCTTTCTCTCCTTGTAAATGCGGCCCTCGTGTCGTAAACGTGCTCACGGTGTGCTTACCCACGTCCCGTGGAAGCCGAACGGAACGCGCTGGGGCAATCGGACACGGGCCACCGGGGCCACGCCGAAGGTCTCGGCGTCCAATACGACGAGCTCGCTGCCGTCGCGCTCGCCGTCGTAGACGATGCTGAGCAGATAACCCGCATCCTCGGAAGGGTCATGGCCCCTGGGGACGAAGACGCATTCGCCGGGAATGCGCCTCGGGCCGAGGTCCTGCGCAGCCGAGGCGCCTGTCGCCGCGTCGTAGCGGCGCAAGCGCGCGCTCCTCGGGGCGCCGGCCACGAAATCGCATAGCTCGACGACGTACGTGAAGCGATGCGGCCGCCCGACGCGGCGGTCGTCGATGCGAGGGAAATCGACCACGCGCTCGTCGATCGCCCGTTCGCGGGTTTGCCCGGACTTGAGGTCGATCTCCCAGCGATGGAGACACGGCGGGCTGGCCTCGAAGCGCGCGCAGCGGGCCCCCTCCAGGACGAGCGTTCCGTCGCGCTCGAATGCATTGGCGGTGTGGCTGAGGTGACCGGGCTCGATGTCGAACCAGCGCACCACGCCTCCCGCGCGCGGCACCACGCCGAGGCGCGCCGTGTGGGTCTCGCTCCACGTGAAGGGCATCCCGTCGCCCCAGTCGCGCGTCATGCGGGCGGGCGAATCGAAGAAGACCGCGTAGTGCTCCGTGAGGGCGAAGTCGTGCATGTGGGAGGGGCTGTCGACCTCGATTTCCCGCTTCGAGATCACCCGTCCAGCCGCATTGGCAATGTAATAGGTGAGGTAAGGCCGCACCGTCTGGTAGCTGAAAAAGTGGAGCTCGCCCGTCGCGGGACAACGCTTCGGGTGCGCCGTCATCGGTGTGTCCAGGGCTCCGTCGAAATCGAAGACGCCGACGGTCGACAGCTCCCGATCGAGCTGCATCGGCAGCGCCGCCTCGACCATCGAAAGGAGCCGGCCCGCGTGCTCGATGACGTGCGTATTCGATGTGCCGCCGCCGCGCAGCCGCCACGCCCGGGTCGCGCTCGCGTCCTCGCCGTCCGTCGCGGCGTCGAGGTTCGTCCCGAGATACCTGGCGGTCCGTACATAGCGGTTTCGGTACCAGCGCGCTTTTCCGTTTTCGAGGTGGACGCCGTGCACCATCCCGTCGCCGAACCACCAATGCCGGGAGGCGCCGTCCTTGGGATTGGGTCCGTTGCGCACATAGGTCCCGGCGAGGTCACGCGGGAGCTCGCCCACCACGGGCAAGTCGTGCGCGGTCACCTCGTCGGTGACCGGCGCGAAGGGACCGCGCAACCAGAACGGCTGGGCGGGAGAATGGGCATCGGCCTCTTCGTGGGTGGACATGCGCCCTCTTCCTTGTAGTTGTTTGAGTTCTCAACTATCATCCTTGCCTCACCGTCGCAAGTGGTTTATTTGAGTGCTCAACAAAAGAGGAGCGCATGTCGGCGTATCATCTGACGTTCTTTTTCGACTTGAACCGGGCGCACGCGACCGTGATCCGCCGCTTCGACGGCTCGCTCGGCGGGGTGCACGGCATCGGCCTCAACGACCTGCACCTGCTCCAGGTGCTCGACCAGGCGCCCGAGCGCCGGCTTCGGCGGATCGATCTGGCCCAGCAGCTCGGCGTGACGGCCTCGGGCGTGACGTGGATGTTGCGTCCGCTGGCGCAGCGCGGGCTCGTCACGAGCCAGCCGAGCGAAGAGGACGGACGTGTCACGTTCGCGGTACTCACCCCAGCGGGGCGCCAGCTCCTCGCGGACGCCGTGCCGACGGCGCGACGGATTGCGGCGGATCTTTTGGGCCCGGAGGTAAACAAAGAGGAGCTCACGAGGGGCGCGGCGGTGATCACGCGGCTCGGTTGAGGGACGTCGTCCCAGCTCGGCCGAGGGATCGGGATCGCACGAATTCTTCTCCAGGAGCACTCCCCCAAACGCGCGGCGGTGCGGTAGCCTGGGGTATGCGCCGCACACCGCTTTTTGCTTCCTCCCTCGCTCTCGTCCTCGCAACCAGCACCGCCGACGCGCTCGTTACAGAGCCGAACGGCCTTGTCGTGCCGCTCGATTCGGCCAACGGCGAGGTCCAGCTCTACACCATGTTCCAGAACTTGAACGATCCCGTCGACTGGAAGGCCGACGCGCATACCACGCCGAACGCGTTCTCGCCGCTGTGCGGCTTCACCGCGAGGTTCGTGCTGAACGAGGCCGGCTCGCACTTCGGCCTCGCCTGGTACAACGAGACCGGGCAGAAGCCGCAGCCTGCGGATCTGCACGTCCTCGTGCCGCCGAACTCGCCGGTCGGCACCATGTTCAACGGCACGTCGATCAAGAACGATCCGGGCTACGCCGGCGGGCTCGTCGGTTTCGCGCTCGTGGGCGGCGAGACGCACTACACGAACCCGGCGTACAACAACCTCTGCTCGGCCTGCAACCCGGCGGCGCCGTGGGTCACGGCGATGATTTACGCCTCGAAGACCACGCCGAACGCCTATTACATCGCCTTCGAGGACGGGTCGACAAGCGCGTCGGGCTGGAACAACGACGGCGATTTCAACGACGACGTCTATTTCCTCACCGGCATCACCTGTTCCGGCGGCGGCCAGCCTTGCGAGACGGGCAATCCAGGCGTCTGCGCGGCGGGCGTGACGCAATGCACCTCGAACGGCGTCGTGTGCCAGCAGCTCACGCAGCCGACGGGCGAGAGCTGCAACGGGATCGACGACGATTGCAACGGGCCGGTCGACGAGGGGGACATCTGCCCGAGCGGGTTCGTTTGCGACAAGGGCACCTGCGTGGAGAGTTGCAAGGGCGGCGAATTCGACTGTCTGCCCAACCAGGCCTGCAACAGCAGCGGCTATTGCGTCGATGCCGCGTGCAAGGACGTGTCGTGCGAGGCCGGCAAGGTCTGCGTCGGCGGCACCTGCAGGGGCCCGTGTGACGACGTCACGTGTCCGTTCCCGCAGGTTTGTCGCGTGGGCGCGTGTGTCGATCCGTGCGCCGGGGTGACGTGCGAGAGTGGCCAGGTCTGCGACGGCGGCGTGTGCGTCACGCGCTGCGATTGTCTGCCCTGCGCCGGCGGCAAGGCGTGCGAGACGATGAGCGGCCTCTGCGTGGACGCGGCGTGCATTGGCGTGACGTGCGACGCGGGGACGCATTGCGCGGGCGGGATGTGCGTGGACGATTGCATGGGCGCCGCGTGCCCGACGGGCCAGACGTGCATGGCGGGGCAATGCGTGGACAATCCGAGCAGCTCGGACGCGAGCAGCAGCTCGTCGGGGATCTTCGGCACCGGCGGCGAGGGAGGCGCGGCGGGGAGTGGCGGGATGGGCGGTACGGCAGGGAGCGGCGGGAGTGGTGGTCCCGGCGGCCCCGACCTGAGCGGCAGCGAGGGATCGTGCGGATGCCGGGTGGTGGGAGACGACGATACGTCGGGTGCCGCGTGGGCGGCGCTGGCGATGATGGGGCTCGCGGCGATGCGGCGGCGGCGAGCGCGCTGAGGTTGGCCCTGGGCGTGCCCTCGGCTCGCCGCGGCGTAGCTTCACCGGTCCGTCAGGAAGGGCAGGGGCGTGCCAGGCGCGGGACGTCCTACGCCCCCCGCCCCGCCCGAGACTCCGTCCTCGAAACGCGTGCATCGTCCGCGTGCCTGCGGAAAACCTCCCCGAGACCCGCGCGCCCCTCGGAACGACGAATTCCCGCCCGGCGCCGAGCTCCATGTCCATGCCATTGATCCGCAGCACGTAGCTGCCTTCCAGGACGGCGAGGTATTCGTCGGCGTCGCGCCACTGCTCGCCCGTGTCCGCGTCGGTCTTTGCGTGGCACAGCAAGATCTGCGTGCCATCCGCGCCGTCGAACACGTAGGCCTCGACGCCGGGGATGCGCAGAGAATCCGCCGCGACGTGGTTCGCCGCGCTCGTCATGAAGGCCGGGAAGCTGCCCAGGCCGAAACGCGCGGCGTACTCTGCATTGAGCGCGGAGAAGCGCGCCTTGTCGAATCCGGCGGCGGGCGTTCCGTCGACCGCTGCCTCCAGGTTGTCGAGGCAGAAGTGCCAGCCCGTGGCGTCGCGGGCGACGTTCGCGCGATCCGCCGGGATCGTCGTGAAGCTGAAGCGGTCGAAGCTGCTCGTCTCTGTCCCCGGCGCGTCTGCATGGCTCGCCATCGACTATTTCGATCCGAAGGGAGCCCCCTATCGGATCGGCCTCGCGCAGGACGGATGCGAGCTCTTCCCCTCGATCTTTCGTTCTCGGACTTCGTCGCCTCCTTTGGTCGCTTCGGGGTGGCCCGCTGGTACCTCGCCTTCGCCGGCAAGAAGGCCGAGAAGGCGATGAACATCGATTTCGCGGACGAGATCGAGAAGAGCCTCGCGGACTATGCCGGCGCGTTCCCGGCAGAGGTCGCGGCGCTCCTCCAGCGGGTGGATCGGCGGCGAAGACCCAACGAGTCGGGTTGACTTGATCCTGCGCGTCTAGAATCATGGCGTGGATGGATTCCTTCGTCGCTTTCATCCCGCTCTCGAACTGGCTGCGGGGCTTCGACCGCTACGGGATGCGGTATTCGAAGGCGTTGATCGGTGAATCGACGTTTCCCGACGCATTCTACATGCTGAAGGAGGACGAGCGCTGGGCGCCGGGGCTCGAAAAGGCGCGGCGGCTCGTGGCGAAGCTCGGTCGGCCGAAGGATCGCGTGGTGGCGCTGCGGGCGCGGCTCCCGGTCGGGCCCGCGGGGATGCGCCCGAACGACGTGACCGGCACGGGCATTGGCTGGCGCTGGCCGGCAAGCGAGATCCCGCTCTCCGGCGTGGCGTGGGTCGACGAGAAGGATTCGCTCGTGCCCACGCGGCACGAGGAGATCACCGCGGAGGCCTTCCGCCTCGATGACGACGGGCTCGTCGAATGGGCGAAGTGCCGGCCGCGGAGCGTGTCGGTCCTGCCCGTCGCGAAGGCCTGCCAGGCGCGTTGTGCCTTCTGCTTCTCGAAGGCGAGCGTGTCCGATCTCGCGCGCCAGCGGAGCGGCACGCTCGACCAATACCTCGCCTGGGCGAAGCTCGCGAAGGAGCGGGGCGCCGAGCGCGCCGTCATCACCGGGGGCGGCGAGCCGACGCTGCTCGAACCCGAAAAGCTCCGCGCGCTCGTGCGTGGCCTCGCGGGGTTGTTCCCGACAACCCTGCTCATCACGAACGGCGCGCGCCTCGATCTCGCGCAACTCGAAGCCCTCCGAGAAGCCGGGCTCACCACGCTCGCGGTGAGCCGGCACGGCGTAACGCGAGAAGACGATGCGCGGATCATGGGGATCGAGGTCGACTCCGGAGCGCTCGGACGTGCGCCGGGGCTCCGCACGCGGGCGATTTGTGTGCTCCAGCGAGGGGGCGTCGACGACGCCGCGAAGGTGCGCGCCTACCTCGAACGCAGCGCCGCCGAGCGGTTTCAGGAGGTTTGTTTCAAGGAGCTTTACGTTTCGAGCCTCTCGGAAAACCCGTGGGCGCCGAGCCGCGCGAACCAGTTTTGCGAAACGAACCAGGTGCCGCTCTCGCTCGTGCTCCACACGCTCGCCACGCTCGGCTTCGAGAAGCGCGCGGAATTGCCCTGGGGGAGCCCCGTGTTCGAAGGGGAGATCAAAGGCCACGCGCTCCGCGTGGCCGCGTATACGGAGCCCTCGGTCGGCTGGGAGCGGACGCATGGGATTGTACGCTCGTGGAACGTGATGGCCGACGGAACCTGCCTCGCCTCGCTGGAAGATCCGAGCTCCACGTTATGAACCACGAAACCTTCCTCGCGCGCCGCGCTGCGCTTCAGGCCGCGCGGCCCTCGCTCGTCGACCTCGCGGAGCTGAACGTCTACCGGAGCCTCGGGCGTGCCTTCCCCGCCATTTTGCCATCGACCCACCCGGAAGCGCCTTATCGTTGTCACCTCGCGGAGCGATTCCTCGCGCACCTCGATCTCCCGCAGGCGCTGAAGCCGCGCACGCAGGTCAGCCACGGCGTCCGCCGTTCGCTCCGCGCGCTCTTCGGGCTCCTCGCAAAGCAGAACGCGCGTGTCGGCGTGCCCGCCGATGTGTACCCCGTGTATCTGCACCTCGCGGCGGAGGCAGGCGCGACGATCGTCCCGTGGGAGGCGCGCGTCGGTCTTCCCGCGCTCGACACGCTCGATGCATTGTTGATTTGCGAGCCCCTGAAGCCTTGGGGCTCGGCGCTCACGCCCCACGAAGCCGACGCGCTTCGGCGCTGGGCGCGCGCGGACGCACGTCGTATGCTGATCCTCGATTCGGTCTACGCGACGCCGCCGACGGAGGTCTCGCGGGAATTGCTCGAGGACGAGAGCGCCGTTTTCCTCACGTCGCTGTCGAAGGGATGGCTCGTCCCGGATCACGCGGGGATTTGCATCGTGCCCGAGCGCTTCCGGAAGGAGACGCGAGACACATTCGCCGAGCTGCCGAAAGACGAACCGCGGCTCCGTATCGGGTATGCGGCGCTCACCGAACATGCTGCGCGCCCCCGGGAGGTCTCGGCCGCCTTGCGCGAGCGCGCGCGCAGGCTCGACGCGCTGACGAGCGCGAGGCCCGAGCTGAAAGCCTCCCCGTGCATCGGCTACTTCGCGACATCGTCGAGGTCGTTCCACGAATTGCTGGAAATGGGCATCCTCGGCGTCCCCGCGACGGTCTTCGGCGGGCCCGAGGACCTCAGCGTGCTGTCGAGCCTCGAAGGCTGAGCCGCCGGCCGCTCCCCGACCGTTGGGTCTTCGGGCGTATGGGGATGACGTCCGAAGGGTCGAGGCTCCATGACGATCACAGATCCCGTGGACTCATACCGACCATTGCCGGCGTTTGCCGCGATCGTGCTCGTCCTCTTGTCCGGCGCTCGGGCCTCGGCCGTCACGCCGCCGCCCGTCTCGGCGCGGGCGGGCACGGCCAGGGTCGACCGCAGCAAACCGAGCGGTCCCACGCCCATGGTGCAGCGCGGGCTCATCCTGCCCACGGGGCTGCTCGATCCGTACGTGAGCTCCTTCGTCGAGCGCCCCGCCGACAAAGGGTTCCATCGCTTCGGGGCGAGCATCGGTACGTTATGGGGCATGGTCCCCGAGGTGCACGTCGATCTCCAGATCGGCCCCTATTACATCGGTCAGGAACCGCTCCCGGGCACGAACCGCCTCACCTTCACCGGTCGGTTCGTCAAAACCCGGCCCGTCGACCTCGGCGCCTCCTTCATGACCGTATTCGACCCGAACCCCGCGCGCCCGTTCGTCAGCTACGTTCAGCCGGGACTGCCTGCCATCCTCCGCCCGAACAAGCACCTCCGTATCGATACCGGCGTCTATGTCCCCTGGTATCCCACCACGGATTCGCATGTCGGCGTTCGCGTCCCGCTGAACGTGTACGTCCAGATCGCGGACCGTTTCCACATCGGCGGGGCGAGCGTCCTCATCGTCTCGGACCTCCGTGACCCGCAGGCGACCACGTCCGTTCCTGTGGGTTTGACCGGCGGCTACAGCGCAGGCCCGGAGCTCGACTTCCTGGCGCTCACGCCGTATGTGACCTGGACGCGCTTCTATTCGTCCGCGACCGGCGCCCTGGACACGCGCGCGTTCGTCGCCGGACTCATTGCCGACTTCATTATCGATCTCCGGTGAATTACCTGTCACGGCGGGCGTGACGTGACTCGGGTTACCTCCTATCCTCGGGAGTGGAGGTTCCCATGCATTTTCTTCACCGCTCGTTGCAATTTGTGGTCCCTGCGGTGCTCGTCCTCTCCGCGTGCACGGTCGCGCCCAATGGCTCGCGCTCCTCGGAGAGCGGCGCCGAGGTGGGCGAATCGAGCGGCGGGCAGGGCGGGAGCGCCGGGGCCGGCGGGATGGGCGGCGGGAACGCCGGAATGGGCGGTGAGGGCGGAGATCTTTTCGGCGACGGCGGATTCATGGGCGCGGGTGGTGGATCCGGCGGCGACGGTTGCGCGGACGAGGCGAGGCTCGTTTACATCATCGGCCAGGACAACGAGCTCTACAGCTTCAACCCGCCCACGCTCGAAGTGAAGCTCATCGGCGTGATCGATTGCCCCACCGGCGGCCTCGGCACGCCGTTCTCGATGGCCGTCGACCGCCGAGGGACGGCGTGGATCCTCTTCAGCGACGGCCGCATCTACCACGTCGACGTGAAGACGGCGGCCTGCGCGGCGACCGCGTTCACCCCGGGACAGCAGGGGTTTACCACGTTCGGGATGGGGTTTGTCTCCAATGCGCCGGGAAGCGCGGAGGAGACGCTTTACGTCGCCGACTACACCGGCAAGGGCCTCGCGCAGATCCATCCGCAGACGCTCGAGCTCTCGTTCGTCGGCCCATGGGACCAACTCACCGGCGCGGCGGAGCTCACGGGCACGGGCGATGCGCGGATCTTCGGCTTCTTCAACTACAGCCCGATCATCATCGCGGAGATCGACAAACTCTCGGGCAAGATCCTGAGCCAGGCCCCGCAGCCGTCGGTGACGATCGGGAGCGGCTGGGCGTTCGCGGTTTGGGGCGGCGATTTCTGGTTGTTCACGAGCCCCACGGGCGACTCGCAGATCCAGCAGTATCGACCCTCGACCGGGAAGACGACCGTGGTGAAGACGGGCCTCGGCACGAACATCGTCGGCGCGGGCGTCTCCACCTGCGCGCCGGTCGAGACGCCGAAATGAGCGCTACTGGAAGTTTACCGCGATCCACCCACCAGCGGCGCTGAAGCCACAGGCGACCTTCGAGAAGTATTTCGCGCTCATGTTCACGTAATGCCCGCAGACGTCGCCCGTGGATTGCCCGTAGAAATCGCAATTCGGGCAGTCCGGGTTGTACCCACCGTTGCAGGCGTCGCAGCCGGAGCATCCGGTCTGATCCCGCTCGGCCCACATCCCATCGAGGCAGCCCGAGACATTGTCAGCCCCGTGGCCGAGGCACTCGTTCTGGCCGCTGCCATTGCAGGTCGGGTGGAGACCCATGCCCCAGGAGCCGTGCGGCTTGTTGTTCTCTTGATCCCACGTCGCCTGCTGATCCACGCAGGGCTCCGCTTCCTTCCAGCGCGCGAAGGGCGGGAGCCCCATCGTGGCGCGGTGCGCGTTGATCGTGTCGACACACGCTTGCCGGGCCGCGTCGTATGGATCGGACCCACCACCGCTGGTGGTCGTGCCGCCGCCGTTCCCGCCGCTGCCGCTCGACGCGCTGCTGCTCGGCATCCCTCCTTGGCCGGCGCTGCCGTCGCTGCCGCCTTCGCCCGCCCCGCCGCCGCCGCCGCTTTTTTGCGATTCCGCGCCCGAACACGCGGCGACGCCGAGCGCCAAAAGACACAGAAGAACCCGAGACGCCATCTTCATCGACATGGGGAAGCTCCTTGCTACCGCCCCGAGTGTAGAGGACGATAACGGGCGCCTGGTATGGAAAACGACCGGGACGGCCGTCAAACCCGGTGGTTGGAAGGGGCCGGGGCGCGGCGCGGCTTGCCGGCGCGGCGCTTCATGACGTACCGGAGGGCCTCCTCCAGATTCCCGAGCGTCACGACACTCCCGAGGTCCACGCCGAGGCCGACGAGCGCCGTGGCCACCCCGGGATTGACGCCCGTCACGAGCGCCGTCGCGCCGAGCAGCCCGAGCGCGCGTAACACCTTGAAGAGGTGATCGGCGGTCGTCGCATCGACCTCGCCGATGCCCGTCATGTCGAGGATCACGTAATGCGCTTGGTCATTCACGACCGCGTCGAGCAAGGTGGCGAGGATCCGCTCGGCGCGCGCCCCATCGATGGTCCCGACGAGCGGCAGCGCGAGCACGCCCTCCCATACGCGCACGATCGGCGTGGAGAGCGTGCGGATCGCGCCCTCTTGCTGCGCGATGAGGTCGAGCTGCTGGCGGAGCGTGCGTTCGGCCTCGACGCGCTCGGTGACGTCCAGCGCGACGCCGAGCACGCCCTCCACGGGGCCGCCGTCCTCGTGGGTGATCGGGATGTATCGGCATTCCCATACGGTGCCGTTCGTCACGGCGAGGGTCGTTGAAAAGGTGCCGGCGAGGGCGGCGCGGATCGCGGCGACGATTTCGGTGACGTCTCGGTAGACCTCGAATGCACTCATGCCGACGACCTCGCCGGGCGCGAAGCCGAGCGCGCGGAGCCCAGCGCCGTCGGACAGCGTGAAAATGCCGTTCTTGTCGGTCGACCAGAGCACGAGCGGGGTGTTGTCGAGCATGCGCCGCAGGAAGCTGCGCTCGGCGGCGAGCGCGGCGCGCGCCTCGGTCTCCGAGGTCGTGTCGCGAATGAAAGCGGCGCGGCCGAGGAGCTCGCCCTTTTCGTCGTGCAGGGCGCGGAAAAGCCATTCGCAATGGAAACGCGCGCCGTCTTTCCGGACACACGGGGCCGTGAACGATTGCGGGCTCGTGGTGTCGAGCTGCGAGACGAGCGCGCCCGGGTCCGCGTCGGTCTCGGGGCCGAGGAGATCGCGTATCGTCTTTCCGATGACCTCGACCCCGATGTACCCGAAGATCCGTTCGGCCTCGGGGTTCCACGCGACGATGGTGCCCTTCGTGTCGAGACCGACGATGCCCATCGGCGCCTCGCGCGTGAGCGCACCCAGCAACCTTGCATCCTCGAAATGAGCTGGCGCAGCACGTTCCTCGATCCCCATCTCGCCCGTGTACCAAAAGAGCAGCCGCCCGGAAAGCGCTGTCCTCTCGCGGGAGTACGCCTCACTACGGAAGGGTTGGGTGAGCGGGGGACGTCATTGAGATGACGGTGAGCATCCCTCCTCTACGTGGACGCGGAGGGTTTGGCGGAGCGATTCGTTCGCCCTTACGAAACCAAGGGCTGGGTCGAAAGGCGAGGGGAACGCGCCGCGCCATTGGCACGCCCCTGCTCGACGAGCGCGTCGCCCGCCGGGCGGAGGACCTGCGCCGCCGCCTGCCGTCGCAACGAGGTGACCTCCTCCGCGGGGAGAAACCCGTGCTCCCGGGGCAACGCCTCGCCCGGGACCGTCGCGTTCTTGCAGGCCATCTGAAGCGCCTTTTCCAGCGTCGCGGCCACCTCGGCGGCGAGCGCCGCGCCGCCCGTGCCGATCGCCCAGCGCACGAAGGCCCATCCGAGCTCGGCGTGGCGCATCTCGTCCTCGGCGATCTCCAGCAATGCAAGGCGCACCGCGCGCGGGCCGGCCTCTTGCGCGGTCGCGGCGGCCTCGATGGCCGCGAGCGTCTCGCCCACGCAACCCTCGACCACGGTGGCGAGGGTCGTCGCCGTGAGCGAGCCGAGATCCTCGAAGGCCCCGTCGACGGCGAGCGGCCCGAAGCCGAGCGACGTGCCGCCATACGCCGACGCGAGCGCCATGGCGAGGCGCGCGTGCCGCACTTCGTCGAGCGCCGCTTGGTGGGCCGCTTCGACGAGCGCCGGCGGCGCGCCGAGCGCCATCAGCGCCATGGAGAATCGGGCGAACGAGGCCACGGACGCGTGCTCGTAGCGACCTCGCTCGGCCCAGCGCTGCGCGAGGCGCGAGCGCACGTCGGCCGGGAGAGCGGCCGTATCGAGCTCGCGGAGCGCAGCATTAAAATCGCGGAGGCCCTGGGCGCGATCGGCGGGCGCGTCCGGCGCGCTCGACCAGGCGCTCGGCCCTTCGCGCACGTCGGCGAGCCGGGGCGTGCCTTGCACGAGGAGCGGCCGTCCATCACAGCCGATCGAGCCGACGAGATAACAGCAGCTCTCGGCGCTGCCGTCGTCTTCATTGGCAAAGGGCCCCCGGAGCGGCTCGCATTCGCATTCCCCGGATCCCGGTGGCCGGTCCTCGAGGACGACCTTGTCCACGCCAGGACACATGCCGTTCACGGGCGTGGTGCAGAGCGTGATGTCGCAACATTGGCCGTGATAGCCGAAACCGTCGTCGTACACGGGCCCGTAACAGGCGGGCGCCGGGGCAGGCTCGAGGTTTTCGAGAGAGGTTCCCGTGTCGGGGGTGCCGGAGGAGCTGGAGGTGCCGGAGGAGCTGGAGGTGCCGGAGCCGCCGGAGCCGCCGGAGCCGTCGGAGCCACCCTCGACGCTGGCCCCGCACCCCGAGGCGATGAGGAGGCTTGCGCCCCATTGAGAAGCGACGAGAAGGCGATGGAGGAAGACACGCATGCGGATCTACTTGGCAATCCGTGTGCCGCCGCGCGCACGTGGGGTTTCGCGTCCATGTGTTTGTTCGGGCTGTGCCGGCTTGTGCCGAGCGCGCCAGCTCGTGCTACCCCGGTGGCGTGACCACGGCCGCCCGCCCTCCGCTCCCGCTCCCGAACTCCACGCCCCTCGCGCCTCCCGACGGCTTCGACACGCGCCTCGCGGAGATCGGCGTTCGCCTCGACGAGCCCGTCCTCGCGCAGCTCGGCGACTACCTCGCGCGGCTGCTCGCGATGAACGAGCAGATGAACCTCACCGCGATCAAAGATCCGATCGAAGCCTGGGAGAAACACGCGCTCGACGCGCTCACGCTCCTGCCCTTGCTCGGGGACGTCGGCGCGGGATCACGGCTCGTCGATATCGGCTCGGGCGGCGGATTGCCCGGCATTCCGATCGCGATCGCCCGGCCCGATCTCCAGGTCACGCTGGTCGATGCGACGCAGAAAAAAACGGCGTTTCTCTCGGCCGTCGCAGCCGCGCTCGGCCTCACGAACGTGGAGGCGCGCGCCGGGCGGGCCGAGCAGCTCGGGGCCGGGGAGCTTCGCGGGGGGTTCGACGTCGTGACCGCGCGCGCCGTGGCGCGACTCAACCAGCTCGTGCCGCTCACCGCGCCGTTCGCGAAGCCGGGCGGGCTCGTGCTCCTCGTGAAGGGCCAGCGCGCCGACGAGGAGCTCGCCGAGGCCAAGCGCGTGCTCGTCGAGCAAGGCACGACCCACGAGAAGACGGTCGCGACGCCGACGGGGCGGATCGTCGTGCTCCGGCGAGGATCGGGCGAGGCGCGGCGCAAGGGAAAGCGGTGAACACGCGCGCCCGGCCGGGGATCACGTCGCGCCGGGCGACTCGCCGCCCCTCGGACCATAAAAAAGGACCCATACGGCGAGGTCGACCGAGAAATCGATGAATCGATGCGTCGCCCCCGCAGGGACGAACAGCACGTCGCCGGGAGAGAACCGAACCTCGCGATCGCCGCAGACGAAGCGCCCGGTCCCCCGCGCCACGACGTAAAGCTCGTCCTGCCCATGCGGCGACTGCGGGTCGACGCCCCGTGGCGCATACAGCTCGACCGACATCGAGCCGTGGCGCATGACGACCGTGAAGCGTGGATCGTCCTGCCGCCCGAGCGTCGCGAGCGCCTCGTCGAACGTGGCGAGGAGCGGCGGAAGCGGAGGGGCCGGATCGGACATGAGGTATCTCCTTATTCGGGAAGGGACGGCGTTTCCGCGTACCACGCCCCGCGCCGCGCGTCGCTCAAGCGGACCTCGCGGCCACGACTGAAAGTTGCTCCTCGATCTGTCCGATCAACCACCCGATGAAATTCTCTTTGGGCATGACGCTCGAGACGTGGAGCCCCGACCAGATGGGCGAGCGGACCGAGGAGGTATCGCAGCTCTGCACGACCACGGGCACGTCGCGGATGCGGGCGTCGCTGCGGATCGCGCGGACGAGCTCCACCCCGTTCATCACCGGCATGTGGATGTCCGTGATGACGAGCGCGACCGCGTGCGAACCGAGGAGGGAAAGCGCCTCGCGGCCGTTCTCGGCTTCGAGCACCTGAAAGCGTGGCTCCAGCACCGATCGATACACGTGGCGCAGGAACGCATCGTCCTCGACGAGCAAGATGGCCCCGCCCGTGTCCCCGCCGAGGACACGCGCCACCATCGCCCGCAGCTCCCCGGCCGTGACCGGTTTTTCCACGTACCCCGAGACGCCGTGCAGGATGGCCTCGGCCTCGCGCTTGACCACGGTGACGAAGACCGTGGGAATGCCGTGGCCCCGCAGCATGCGGTTCAAGGCAAACCCATCCATCTCGGGCATGAGGACGTCGAGGAGGGCGAGGTCCGGCTTCCACGTCGAGAGCATCCGGAGCGCGTCGCGACTGCCCGGGCTCGTGCGTACCTCGTGCCCGACGTCGGCGAGCGCGGAGGCCATCCAGAGCCTGGTTTCGTCGTCGTCGTCCACGATCAGGAGCTTCGCCATGGCCCGTCCTTCCCTCGCTCCGCTTTCCTTCATTCACGCCGCCCTGGCCCCTGTCGAGGTGGCGGCCTTGTGGAGGCGGAACCAGAACCGGGCGCCTCCCTCGGGAGACGTGGCGTACCCGATCGAGCCGCCCCAGCGCTCGACGGTGATGCGGCAGAAGTAAAGCCCGAGCCCCGTGCCCGCCTCGGGCCCGATCCCCCGGCCAAACCGCTCGAACAGCCGCGCCGCGTGCGAGGGCAGAACGCCCGGCCCCTCGTCCTCGACGCTCACCTCGAGGCTCGTGTCGTCCTCGCGCACGCGCACGCGCACGTGGCCCCCGACCGGGCTGTGGCGGACGGCGTTGTCGAGCAGGTTCACGAGGACCCGCACGAGCCGGGGTTCGTCCGCGACGACGAGGCTGCCCGGCGGCGGCTCGTCCCGCTCGATCCGCACGTTCCGGCCGCGCGCTCTCCGCTCGTGCTCGGCCACGACACGGCGGATCACGGCGCGCAGATCACACACCACGGCCTCCTCGTGCGTGGCGTCGAGGCCGCCGTGCTCCGAGGCGAACACGGTCAGGATCTCGCGGATCATCGCGCGCTGCCGGAGCGCGGCGTCGAGCGCGGCGTCGAGCAGGACGCCGTCCTCGCCGGGCGGATCACGCTCGTCGAGGGACGAGAGCACGCCGAGGATCGTCTGGAGCGGGCTCGCGAGGTCGTGGACGATGCAATGCATGAGGATGTCCTTCTGCTCGATCTCGCGGGCGAGCGCGTCGTAGGTGATGCGCAGCTCGCGGGCGCGCTGCAGGACCAGGCGTCGCTCGTGGAAGAGCTCGTCGCAGCGGGTGATCACGAGCAGGCGCGAGGGGCCCACGAGGAGCGCGGTCGCTTCGAGGGGCAGCTCCTCGCCGCCTTCGGCCGTCTCGCACCAGACGTCGGAGTCGAGCCGCGTCGGGCCTCCGCCCTGCCAGACGGACTCCGCCTCGGGCAGGAAGACCTCGAGGAATGGAAACAGGCTCTCCACGCGGATGGGCGTGTCCCCGCGGAGGACGCCCGGCCTCCGGCGCGCGAACCAGGCGGGCGCGTCGCCGCGTTGCAAGAACGTCCCGTCCGGCTGGCGTTCGAGGACGACCTTCCCGAGGGACGCGAGGATCGAGCTTGCGATCGAGGTCTCCATGGCGAGCGAGCCCTTCAGCGCTGGAGGAGCGCGCGGCCGAGCGCGCGGAAGGCCTCTTCGACGCCCGCGCCGGTCTTGGCGCTGGTCTCGAAGACGGGCCAGCGCGCGGCGAGCTCCCGCTCGGAGGCGTCGTCGAGCTCCCAAAAGGCGCGCAGATCGGCCTTGTTCAGCACGAGGACACGCGGGACGTCGCCGAGCATCTCCGCGGCGGCGTGGTGGAGGGCCATCGCGGTCTCCACCGTGGCGCGGCGGGTCCCGTCGGCGACGAGGAGGTAGCCGGCGGCGCCGCGCAGGTACGAGAGACGGACGCGCTGGAACTCGTCCTCGCCGCTCAGATCCCACAGGACCAGGACGATCTCGTGATCGCCGTAGGGGATGTGCTTCGTCTCGATCCGCGTCCCGATCGTGGTCTGGTACTGCTCGGAAAAGATGCTGCGGACGAAGCGCATGACGAGGCTCGTCTTGCCGACGCCCGTGGCGCCGAGCAGGCACACCTTGCGCTTCGCGAGCGTGCTCATGAGCCCTCGCGCGCAGGCGAGAGGCGCACGGCGAAGGTGACCTTGGGCGCGGCCAGATCCGCTTGACCGACGCCCCGCGTGGCAAGCGACACGGTCGGGACGCCACGCGCGCCGAGCTCGGTCGACACCCGCGAGGCGCGTTCCTCGCTGAGGCGCTGGTTTTTCTCGGGTGTGCCCGTGGCGTCGGCGTGCCCCACGATCTCGATCCGCGCGGAAAGGCCGCCCCGCGGGGCGGTGTCGAGGAGCGCTTGCACGGCGCGCGCCGCGGCGTCGAGGCGGGCGCGCTCGGCGGAAGACGGGCGGGCCGAGCCGAGCGGGAACACGATCTGGATGCCCTCCAGCGCGGCCGCCGCCGCCTTTGCGGACGTGATGGCCTCGGCCTCGAACAGGTGCTCGTCGTCGAGCGCCGTGACGCCTGGCAGGCTCGTGGCGAGGAGCCGCGCCCGCTCGATCCACGCGCGCTCGGCGACCCCCGCGACACGAAGGGTCCCGTCCACGAGGCCCAGCGAGACCCCGGGCGGCGGCCGGAGCACCTGGGAGGCGCGTCGCTCCGCGAGCGGAGGATCCAGCGAGTAGATCGGCTTGAACCGCAGCTCGATGTCCGCGGCGTCGAGCCCATGGCGCGCGCGCAGCGCGGCGGGGTCCTCCGCGAGGGGATCCCCGAGCCCCTCGACGAAGCGGCGTCCTTCGTCGCGCCCCGTCCTCGTCACCAAAAGGCCGGGCTCCCCGCGCAGCGCCTCCACGTACGTGTCGAAGCGTCGATTCTGGTCGTGCACGCGCTTCCACGCGATCCCGCCGCCGACGAGGGCGAGCGCCGCGATCGCTGCGAGCACGAGCAGACCGCGGCGGCCGCTCGTCGGCTTCTGGATCCGCTCCTCTCGCATGCACCCGACGAGCGCGTCGCGCGTCGGCTCGAACACGGCCACCTCGCCCTGGAAGTGCACCAGGGCGTCCGCGTATTTCCGGTGGATCTCCTCCAGCGTCTCGGCGAGCGACGCCTCCACGTCCTTCGACGCGACGCCGCGGACGATGGCGACCAGCATGGCGCGCGGGCCGTGCTCGACGATGCCGGTGAGCCCACCGACGCAGAAGCGCGACAACCCGCCTTCTTTTTCTTCACGAAAGGCGTCGCGGGCGAAATCGTCGATGGCCGCGAGCATCGCCGACACCTGATCGGGATCCTCCGACGTCACGTTCTCCGCGGCCACGTGCTGCAAGACGATCCCGCTCTCGCGGTGCACCAGGAACACGTGCTCCACCCGGTAGGCGAGGTTGTGGAGCATCACGATCTCGACGAAGGGCCGGCCGGTGCGGGCCGCCTCGATGCGCCAGCGCAGGCTCGTCAGCGTCATCGTCCGCTGGACCATGTCGTCGACCCGCAGGAGGAGCGCTTCGAGCGCGGCGCGGGCGGCCTTCCGGATGGCGGGGCCGATCGAGGGGAAGATGGCCTCCGCGAAGAGCTCCGGGTTCTTGCGGACGGTCTCGTGGATGCTCGACAAGAGGAGCGGCTGCATCGCGGACGCGAGCTCCTCGCCGCGCTTCTGGCTCACGACGGCCGCGCGGGCCAGCACCTCGCCGATGGCCTCGGCGAGGGCTTCGGGCGTCTCGAGCTTGTGTTCGAGGGACTTCAGCCGCTCCTGTTCGGGCTTCACGAGCAGCGGGCGGAGGTCGTCGAGGGTGTAGTCGTGCTCTCGCCGCCGCGCCCGCGCGCGCAGGCGGGCGCTCATGACTGCTCGGCGCGAGGCTCCGACGTGCGTGCGGCCTCGACGACTCCGCTCGCGGGGCCGGCGGCCTCGGACGGCTCGCCGGTGTACACGGCGAGCTCACGCTGGAGCGTGGACATGAGCTCGTCCCGCAGGGAGCGTGATTGCTCGACGAAGCCCTTGGCCTCATCGAGGATCTGCTGGCGGAAATCACGCTGCGCCCGGACGAGCCCGTCCTCGAGCTTCTTGATGCGCTGGTCGAGCTCGGCGACGGCGTCCCGCGCCTCGCGCGCCACGTTGTTCAGCGCGGCCACCTGCGCGGCGCGGTCGGACTCCCGCTGCGTGCCCTGCGCGTCCGTCTCTCGCTTCACGTGGGCTTCGAGCACGTCGATCATGCGCCTCGTATCGGCGCGCAGCTCGTCGCCTTGCGACGCGACCAGACCCTCGATGCGCGCGAGCTTTCGCTCGAAATCGCGAACAATGGCCCCGAAGAGGATCTCACGCACCTGATCGAGGTTGTTCGCCGGCGCCGTCGCTGTGTGCGTGGTCCCCCTGCTTTCGAGCTCCGCTCGTGCACTCGGGTTCATGGCTCCCCTCGTCGCGACCGGCCTCTCGCGTGGACTTGGCCGCGAGCGTTCCGGGCCCCCTTGTCGTCCAGATGCGCTGGAATCCATAGGAAATGACTCCCTTGGCCGCGCTGGAACCATAATGCCGTGGACGCTCATCGCCACCCCCGGCACCGCTGGCGTCGGCCGATCGGATCGGCCGACGACGCTCGTCGGCTCAGAACTGCTGCTCGATCTCGATCAGCCGCTCCTCGAAATCGATCTTCCGCTTCGGGGCGGCGGCCGGGCTCGGCATGTGCATCTCTTGCATCTGCTTGCGCCGCACGTCGAACACGAGCGACGGCGGATATTCGACCTGGTACGACACGCGGAACTCGCGCTCCTCGCGCGGCGCGAGCGTCACCGTGAAACGCACGATCCCCTTCGCGTCGGGCTTCTCGTTCGGCGTGATCTTGACGTTGCTCACGCGGATCTCGGTGTTCTCCGAGACGGGGATGCGCTCGGCGAGGACCACGGTGACGGGGCGATCCGACAGGTTCTTCGCTTTGCTCACGAACGAGAGCTGCATGCGGTTTCGCGCGTTGCGCTGGAGCGAGCTCTGGTGTTTGTCGAGCTCCCGCGTGAGCTTGACCTGGTCGGCCACACTAAAAAAGACCGAAAAGTCCTCGTCCTTGGTGACGAAATCGATATCGGTCATGCCGAGGAACGCGCCGTCCTGATACCGCGCGACGCTGCCGGGCAGGAGCGGCTGGCTCGTCTTGTTGGCCATCTCCAGGGTGACGGCGGCATTGAGCGACTCTTCCGGGGCGGCGATGATGCGGCGTTGCGCCTTGATGCGGGTGGACCCCGTGCGGAGCCGGATCGAGCGGCCGTCCGAGCGCACGATCGCCGGATCCTTCGCGACGAAATGCGCCGTCGTGCCGCGCGTCTGCAGGCCCTGGAAGATCTGCACGGTCTTGCTCTGCACGCGCTCGAGCAGCGCCAGGTTCGACGAATAGGATTGATCGAACTGCTCCACCTCGGAGACGCGCTGCGACGACGCCTGGTTCATCCGGTTCCAGTGGCGGTTCTGCTCCTCGAATTTCTTCTGCGCGGAGCTGAACGAGGTCACCTGCCGCGTGATGCTCCTCGTCACCTCCTGCGTCTTGCCGAGCGCCAGCATTTCAAGCTCGGGGATACGCTCGCTGTCCGACGAGGACTGCGTCGAGAACGAGAGCTCCGCGTGGCTCCAATCTTCGCCCGTCGTCTGCGTGACCACGGCGAACGACGTGAGCTCCACCCAGTCGGGATCGGCCGCGCTGGCGCGCACCTCGTGCATGGGCTCCCACGTGGCGCCGGGCGTGGCGTACGTGAGCGTCAGGGTCGCATTCGCGGCGGCGGTGCCTTGCACGGTCACGAGCACCGTCGTCTCTTCCAGCTTGGTCAGGCGGCGCAGCTCCTCCAGATTGCGGGCGCTCGCCTCCACGTCGGGGGCGAGCTGCTCGCGCGCAGCCTGCACCTCACGCCGCGACGCGCTCGTCTTGCGCAGCGCCCCGGAGACGAAATCGATCACCTGGCCATACGTGTCGACCTTGATCTCTTTCGTGACGGCGTCTCCTTCGAGCTTCTCCACGGAAAACACCTTGATCGATTCGACGTGTTGTTGCTGCGCGTTCAGGATCGCGAGCTCGTCGTCGAGCGCTTGCAGCTTCCGGAGCAGCGCCTTGTGTTTTTCCTCGACCTTGCGGAACCCTTCGTCCGTGGATCGCGCGAGGAAGCGCCGCTCGACGATCACGTCCACGATCTTGCCGGCGCTCGTGGCGGCGCGCACGGAGCCCTCGTCGACCCAGCCGGGCAGCTTCTTGAAGCGGAAGACCGTGGGCTCGGGCGTCAGAGCCACCGCCGCCTCGCGGCTCACGAGGGCCCGATCGGAGTACACCGTGACCTTGGTGATCCGCGACGCCACGCCTCGATCGGCGGGGTCCTCGGCCGTATCAGCGACACTCGCGGCGAGGGCAAACACAGGCGGCGTGCTCGGCGTCGGACTCTCCGCGCGCGGCGTCACGGCCGGAGGCGTGCTCGTGCACCCGAGAGCTGCGGAAACCAAGAGGGTGAGGGCGATCCACTTCGAAGGGAGGGGCGGCGTCATGGCAAGGCCCTACTGTACGGGCGAGTCGCGCCGAGGATCTATTTTTCCCGAGGTGTGACCCGGCAAGCGGCATGGAGTACGATGCCCCCATGCTGCTCCCGACGCTGCGCTACCAACTCGACGTGTCCTGGGCTCTCCTGTCCCTGCATCTGGACGGCCTCCGCGATGAAATGTGCCTGTGGGAGCCCGCGCCCGGCGCATGGACGGTGCGGCCCGCGAACGGTCGCTGGGTCGCCGATCTCATCCTGCCCGAGCCGAACCCGCCGCCCACGACCACGATCGGCTGGGTGACCTGGCACATCGGCTGGTGGTGGACAGGCGCGCACGCCCATACCTTCGGCGCAAAGCGCGGCGAGCCCCTCGACATGATCGAGCACGCAAAGACCGTGGACTGGCCCGGCAGCGCCGCCGCCGCCGCCGCATGGCTGACCCGCCTGCGAGATCAATGGGTGCAGGCGCTCGACGGTCTCACGGAGGCCGATCTCGACCAGCACATCGCATGGTTCGACAAGCCCCTGGGCCACGTGATTGCCTGGGCCAACATCGAGCTCATGAAGAATGCCGCCGAGGTGGGTCAGTTGCGGCTCCTGTACCAGAGCCAAAGGTGATGATCGCCGAGGGCACCGCGTGGTAACCTCGACCGCGGAGCCACCATGTATCTCGATTTGCTCAGCGCTGGGAACAACGGGTTCGAGACCGCGATCAATCGCTCCTTTCCGCGATTCCGGAGCAGCCGGCTGAGCGCCGTCGTCACGGCCCTCCAGAGGGTCCAGGCGAGCCCGATTCAGCTCAACATGGCCAACCTGATGCATGCGCTCCACACCTGGCGCACGCAGGATCCGAACGAATGGGCGAACCGTGGCGGGACGAACGGCGTCGCCTATCGCCTCTGGATGGAGACCAAGCAGCGGCTCCGCAACGCCACCGGGTACCTGCCTTATCCCAACGACCCGCTCCTCCCCGGCGGCTGCCCGGGGACGACGCTCCTCGGCACCTACGTACCTCCCGCACCCGAGGGCGTCGGGGAGATCTGCCACGGCTTCACCTATCGCTGGCTCGTCGCGCGGGGCAAGCTCCCGGAGACGCGCCCGGCCCAGGGCGCGGGCTGGAACGGGGTGGTCATGGCCCCCGTCCTCTTTCCGAACGGCGTCAATACGTACGCGGCCGCCAGGGCCGGCGGCGTCCTCCAGGTCCAGGCCGGGGATCTCGTCGGATTCTACGATCCCAATACGCTGCTGCTCCAGCACACGGTCATCGTGGAGGCGCAGAACCTCTGGTTTGGCGCGAACAACGCCGGCACGTTCCAGCAACCGATCGGGCGCACCCAGGTCAACCTGAACGCCGTGCCCATGGGTTACGCGTGGATCGATGGAGGCAATCAGTGGCAGACGCCACTGGGGACCTGCGACGTCGTGTATCGCCGCTTCCCCTGACGCGAGGCCCGGTCGGAAGAGGCGACGTCGAGCCTCCGGAGACACGAGGTCATGCCTTGGAGGGACGACGTCGCGTCTCGGAGACACGAGGTCGTGCCTTGGAGGGACGACGACGTGTCTTGGGAGCGTGCGACCGAGCCTCCGGAGACACGAGGCCATGCTTTGGAGGGACGACGACGTGTCTTGGGAGCGTGCGACCGAGCCTCCGGAGACACGAGGGCGTGCCTTGGAGGGACGACGTCGAGTCTCGGAGACACGGGGTCATGCCTTGGAGGGACGACGACGTGTCTTGGGAGCGTGCGACCGAGCCTCCGGAGACACGAGGTCATGCCTTGGAGGGACGACGTCGTGTCTCGGAGACACGAGGTCATGCCTTGGAGGGACGACGACGTGTCTTGGGAGAGTGCGACCGAGCCTCCGGAGACACGACGTCGTGCCTTGGAGAAACGAGCGCGAAGGAAGGCGCGGCGGGCTCGCTGCGCATCCCGCGTGCGTGCGAGCCCGTCTTGCGCGGGCGCGGAAAAAAACCGTCTTGCGATGGACGCCGGTCGGCTTTACGAGCCGCATGCGGCGCTCCGGCTCCGCACGTCGGGGGAGGGAACGGGCATGACGCGCGCAGCGAGGACGCTCGACCATCGGCGAGGGGGCGCATCGAAGCGGGGGAGCAAGCTCGAGGCTCGCTCCTCTCGGTCGATGCTCGTGCCGCTCGTGCTGGCGCAGTTCCTCGCGAGTTACGACTCTTCGAGCATGAACGTCGCCATCAGCCGGATCACGGCGGACCTCGGGACGACGGTCACCGGCGTTCAGACGGCCATCACCGTCTTCACGTTGACCATGGCGGCGCTGATGATCCCGGGCAGCAAGCTCAGCGACATCTGGGGACGCAAGCGCTGCTTCATGCTCGGGATCGCCATTTACGGGCTCGGGGCATTCGTCACGGCCCTCGCACCCGCCCTGGCCGTCATGGTGATCGGTTGGTCGTTGCTCGAAGGCATCGGCTCGGCGCTGATGATCCCTCCGATCTACATCTTGACGACGGTCTCGTTCGCCGATGCGGTCTCGCGCGCGAAGGCATTCGCGCTGGTCAGCGCCGCGGCAGGCCTCGGCTCGGCCAGCGGCCCGCTCATCGGCGGGCTCATCACGTCGACGATCTCCTGGCGCGCCTCGTTTCTCACCGAGGCCCTCATCACCCTCGGGATTCTCTATTCGAGCCGTCGAATCCTCGACAAAGGCCCCACCGGTCCGAGGCCCGCATTCGACCTCGTGGGCGCGATGCTGTCCGCGGCCGGCCTCGCCTCCATCGTCATTGGCATCCTCCAGGCCGGGACGTACGGTTGGCTGCACGCTCGCAAGGATTTCGCGCTCGGCGATTCCGTGATCCTCGCGCGAGGTGACCTCTCGCCGGTCGTCGTCTTCACGGCCATCGGCGTCGGCCTGCTCGCGCTCTTCTTCGTCCACGTACGACGCCGGGAACGGTCGGGAAAAACGCCGCTCTTGTCGACCCGGCTCTTCGCCAGCCGGACGTTGAATCTCGGGCTCGTGACACAAAACGTCCAGTGGTTCATGTTGCTCGGCACGTCCTTCGTCATCGCCGTCTTCTTGCAGGTCAGCCGGGGGTACGACGCCATTCGAACCGGCATCATCGTGACGCCCGCGACGCTCGGGATCCTGTTCGCTTCGGGGCGAATCGACAGGATGACACGGAGGTACACCCAGCGCGTGATCATCCGCGCTGGATTCGCGACGGCCCTTTCGGGCATCGCCCTCCTGATCTTGCTCGTGCGCACGACGGCCAGCGTCGCCCTCTTCGCGCCCGGGCTCTTTTTGCTGGGCTTCGGCGCGGGCATCATGCTCACGGCCTCCGTGAATACCGTGCAGTCGAGCGTGCCGGACGAGGAGCAGGGCGAGATTTCCGGCGTATCGCGCAGCGTGTCGAACCTGGGTTCGTCGCTCGGCACGGCGATCGCAGGCGCCGTCTTGATCTCGGCCCTCCAGACAGGCATCGGCGCCCGCGCGGCGGAGAGCGTGGTGCTATCGCCGGACGAGAAGCAAGAACTCACGGCGGCGCTCGAACGCAGCGTCAGCACCGTGAGCGACGCGGAGGTCCGCGAGGCCTTGCAGGGCAAACCTCAGGCCCTCGTGGACGAAGTGACGAGAATCAATGCCGAGGCGCGGGACCGAGCGATAGGCCTGGCCCTGGGAGCGGTCTTTCTGTTCGGCCTGTTCGGCCTCGTCGCGGCGATGTTCCTCCCGAAAAACGCCGGGTGTCCTCGGCCCGAGCCTGCCTCGACGTGAAGCCCGCTTCGGCATGGCCGTTGCCTTTCACGGGGACCGAAAGGAGCACATCCATGAGCGATCTCGTCGTCATTGCCTATCCCGAGGAGAACCGAGCGGCGGAGGTCATGTCGACCATCCAACGGCTGAGCAGCGAGAACCTCGTCGATCTCGAGGACGCCTGCTACGTGACCAAGAGCCCGGAAGGAAAGATACGGCTCCACCAGAGCAGGGACCTCACGGCCGCCGGCGCGCTGTCGGGTGGATTGTGGGGCATGTTGATCGGCCTCATCTTCCTCGCGCCCGTGTTTGGCGCGGCGATCGGCGCCTTGAGCGGCGCGATCACCGGCAAGGCAGCGGACTATGGGATCGACGATGCGTTCATCAAGCGGCTCGCGGAGCAGATGAAACCAGGAAGCTCGGCGATCTTCACGCTCACACGCAAGGTCACGGCCGACAAGGTCGTCCCGGAGCTTGCCAAGTACGGCGGGACCGTGCTGCGGACCTCGCTGGCCAAGGACGCAGAGCAGAAGCTCGAGGCGGCGCTCCAGGGCCAGAAGGCCGCGTGAACGTGCGCCGCCCCGGCGCCTGAGAAACCGGCTCACGCAGCCTTCCGGAACCCCTCCCTCTCGGCGAGCCAATCCCGAATCACGTCGATCCGCGACCGCGCGTCCGGGCGCTCCGCGCTCACATCGGCGGGCTCCCATCGTCCCGGCACACGACGAAGCGAGAGCGACGCAATGCTGTCCGGGAGCACAGGCGCCGAGGTCAGCTCTTCGCCCTTCGGTTCGAGGCCCATGAGGGTACGGATGGCGAGCAGGGGCGCTCCGGACGCCCAGGCCTGAGGGCTCGATGCCGTGGGGTATTCGACGGGGAAGCCGGTCGTCTTGCGCTCGTACCCGGCGAAGACCTCCGGCAGGCGAAAGCGGAAGAACCTCGCGGCGTCGAAAAGAGCCGCGCAGATGCGGCTCGCCTCCTCGCGATATCCATACCGTGCCAGGCCCGCGGCGATGAGGGCGTTGTCGTGGGGCCAGACCGTACCGTTGTGGTACTCGATCGGATTGAACCCTGCTTCACCGTCGGCCATGGTCCGGACGCCCCAGCCGGAGAAGAGCGCCGGGCCCATGAGGTGGCGGACGATCGACTCCACCTTGTCGTCCTCGACGATCCCGCTCCACAGGAGATGCCCGATGTTCGACGTGAGGCTGTCGACCTTGCGCTTTCGACCATCGAGCGCGAGGGCGAAGAAGCCTCGCTCCGGAATCCAGAAATCTCGATTGAACCGCGCCTTGAGGTCGGCCGCCTCGCGCTCCAATCGCTCGGCGAGGGCTGTATCGCGGAAGATCGACCGTGCGAGCCTCGCACACCGGACCTTCGCATCGTATGCATAGCCCTGCAGCTCACAGGTCGCGCGCGGCGCCTCCGCGAGCGTTCCGTCCGCGAACAGGATCGAGTTCCAGGAATCCTTCCAGCATTGGTTCTCGAGGCCCGTCTCGGCCCTCCGTTCGTATTCGATGTACCCGTCGCCGTCGCGGTCGCCGTACTGGTCGATCCACTGGAGCGCGGCGCGCGCGGCCTTCTCCAGCCGGCGCACGAGCGCCGCGTCGCCGGTCCATCGCTCGTATTCGTCGAGCAGGATCAAAAAGAGCGGGGTCGCGTCGGCGGTGCCATAATAAGGCGACTGCGGCCGCTCGCCGAAGGCGGTCAGCTCGCCGAAGCGCAGTTCGTGCAGGATCTTCCCTGGCTCCTCGTCGCGGAAATCGTCGCATTCGCGGCCCTGCCGCCCGCCGAGCACGACGAGCGAGGTCGCGGCGAGCGCGGGGATGAAGGGCAGCGCTTGATAACTTGTGATCAAGCTGTCGCGGCCGAAGAGCGCCATGAACCAGGGCAGCCCCGCGGCCGGGAGCGCGAATTGCGGGAAGATGTCGGGGTAGGGGTAGAAACGAAGCGCGGCGAGGTCGACGATGCTCCTCAGGTAGACTTCCTGGACGATGGGCGGATCGCTGCTCACGAGCGGCGCGTGTTCTATCCATCGCGTGAAGTCTTCGCGCAGGTCCTGCTTGAGCAGGGGCAGCGCCTTCGTCGCTTCGGCCGCCGTGACGTTGCCGACGAGCGGGCGCACGGAGAAGGTCGTCGCCCACGTGGATTTCGGCTGGATTTCGAGGTTGAACACGAAGCCTTCCTCGCTCACGTCGGCGGGTTGGCTGGAGCCGATGAGGGTTTGCCGCACGAAGCTCTCCCGCCGGTACCCGAGCAGGAGCTCGTGTCCCCGGACCTCGCGGGAGAGCTCCCCCTTCTTGGCGAGCGCGTCCTTGACCTCGAACAGGTCGGCGAAATCGGCGGCGGCCTCGATGCGAAGCTCGAGCGTGATCGGCTTCAGGGAATGGTTGATGACCTCGATCTCCTCGCGGAAGCCTTCCCCGGCATACCGGCGCCGGAGGATCGAGAGATAGGGATTCTCATAGATGCTCCCGGTGCGAGGGAACAGGAAAAACTGAGCGAAGTGGTACTCCACGTTGTCCGCGGTGAGCAAGCCGGGGCACTCGCCATTGACGCGGAGGGTCCAGCGCGAGAGGTGACGCGTGTCCTTGTAGAAGAGCCCGTGCGGCTGATCCGGCCCCGCGTTGATGTCCCCCGTTCGATGGGACGTGACGAACGTCGACCCATCGAGGATGCTGATCATGCTCTCGGCCATGACGCCCTCCTTTCGTGTTCCGGTTTTTCGCAGATGTACCTGCGGCGGGCCGGGGAGGGGCGCAAGGTGCCGGGCAGCAGCCTACTGGGCAAACCAATCGCTGGGCCGCTGCCGTTGGGTGACGACGATGCGTGCTTTCGTCCACGCGCCCGCGGAGGGCGCGATCACGCCCGAGCATTCGATGGGCCGGCCCGACGAACGCTCGTATTCGTCCATCAGGTAGAACCAACCGGAAAACCCATTGCCGCCCTTCCTCTCGACGTCGTGCGCTCCGTAGCCCGTCAGGCTGACGTCAATCGACTCCGCCCGGCTCCCGCGGGAGCAGGAGACGTTGCCTTTGACCTTGAAGCTCGCGCCGCTCGTGGTCCCCTCGTCGACCACGAGCCAGACGTTGTTGAACGCGTACCCCGTGCCGTCCCATACAAACTGGATCTTGAAGGGCTTGTCCGGCTCCACGGCGACGCTCGCGACCTCGGTATCGGGGACGTGCAGCCCGCGACCCTCTTCCTGGTACAGCAGACACCCGCCGACGCCGAGCCCGAAGAGGACCAGGGAAAAACAGCCGGCGCCGAGGAAAAGCCCGACCCGGTTGACCTTCGCGGGCGTGTTCGGCCGGACGCCTTGCCACGGGGGGGCTTGGGGACCGGGGGGCGCCGCGCTGCACGCCGCGGCGGCCGCGGCGACGAACGCCTCGGGGCTGATCGCGGGGAGATCGGCGCCACGAATGCGCATGATCCCTCCGCCCGGCGCGTGCCCCCACTCGGCCCAGTACGCCCGCTGCGCGCCGCCCTCGCCCTCGATGCCCCGCTCCGCCACGAAATAACGGGGCGGCTGGCCGGCCACGCGCACGAGGGCGATGTAATGGCACTCCGTGGGCGCCTGCGGAGGCGGCAGGGTGATGAGGAGCGCCTCGACGCCGGGCGCGGGGTACACCGGCGCGAGCGTGAGCGCCGAGCCGTCCGCGTGATTCTCGGGCCCGAGGCCCTCGCCCGCGGCGGCCCACGCCTGCTGCAGCATTGCGTGTCCCTGGGTCGCCGCGGCCGCCCACCACGCGGACGGGTCACGCAGCACGGCGCTCATCAAGACCTGATGCGCAAAACGGTAATGTTGTTGTCTCACCCCGGACCTCCGCCGACCCCGAGCGCCGGCGCCCCTCTGGTCTCACGGGCCGGCCGTCACGTCAATGGGTCCCGTCGATCGAACGGTCGGTCCGGGCCACACGCCAGCTCGCGTCGTTACACGGTGGGAATCGTCCCGCCGTCGATCACGTACTCGCTCCCGGTGATCGCGGAGGCGCGATCGGAGACGAGGAACGCGATGAGCTCGGCGACCTCCTCGGGCCGGGCGGGCCGACCGAGGGGGATCCCGCCGAGCGAATCCATCAGCTTTTGCCGCGCGGCATCCATCCCGATGCCGGCGTGCTCGGCCAGACGCGCGATCAACGCCGTCGCCGCCGTCGTCTCCGTGAACCCCGGCGCGACCGTGTTCACGCGGATCCCGCGTGGCCCGACTTCGTTCGACACGCCTTTGCTGTACGTCGCGAGCGCGGCCTTGGCCGCGGCATACGCGAGCGTCGCGTCGTGGAGCGGCATGCGCCGCTGGATCGACGTGACGTGCACGATCGCGCCCGAGCCTTGCGCGAGCATGGCGGGGAGCAAGGCGCGGTCGAGGCGAACGGCCGAGAGCAAGTCCACGTCGAGCGTGTGTTGCCACTCGTCGTCGTCGAGCGCGAGCACACCTCCGCCCTGGGACGTCGATCCGCCGACGTTGTGCACCACGATATCGATGCCGCCGAGCTGTTCGAGGGTCGCCGCGGCCACGGCGGCGGCGCCTCGGGCCGTGCCGACGTCGGCCTGGACGAGCGTCACGCCGTCGGGCAGCCCGTCGGCGTCCGACCGCGCCGTCGTGACGACCCTCGCGCCACCGCGCACGAGCCGCTCGACCGTCGCGCGGCCGATTCCCTTCGTTCCTCCGGTCACCAGGGCGCGTTTTTCCGAAAGATCGGCGATTTCTGCAGGCATGGAGCTTCCTTTCTGGAGCGCGTGGGCGCGACGGCGTCCCGTCCGCGTCGCGATGGGCGCAAGATTGGGCTAAGCTGTCCGCGTGACAAGAACGGACAAAAAAGTAAGGTACTCACCCGAAAGTAAGTCCCCCGCACATCAGGCCGCGCACGACACGACCGAGGCGCTGAAGATCCTCGAAGGCCGCTGGAAAATGGTCATCATCTTCCATCTCTTCGTGCAGCCCGTGATGCGCTTCTCCGAGCTCGAGCGAGCGATTCCGGAGGTCTCGCAGAAGATGCTCATCCAGCAGCTCCGCGACCTCGAGGCGGACGGCGTCGTCGCGCGCACCGTTTACCCCGAGGTGCCGCCCAAGGTCGAATACAGCCTCACCGTATGGGGCAAGGCGTTATGCCCTGCGCTGGATGCATTGCTGAAATGGGCCTCGTCGCCCGACGCGCCCAAGCGGAACGACGGTCCCGTGCTCCCGAGCACATGAACCTATCGAACACCGGACCCGCCGTGATAGGGGACGATCATGACGATCGACGAAAAGGTGACCTTGAGCGAGGAGAAAGAGACCCTCCTCATCACGGTGTACGGCAAAGCGGAGGAGAGCCGCCTGCCCGACTCCCTCTTGCGTGATCGCTTTGCCGCCGACGCGATCCGGCGGGTCGACTACGATTTCTCGAAGCTGAAGGTCCGCCGGGACGACATGATCTCCCTGGCGATACGCGCGCACCTTCTGGATGGCTGGACGCGCGACTTCCTCGCACGCCACCCCGACGCCACCGTGCTGCATCTCGGCTGCGGGCTCGACAGCCGCGTGTTCCGGGTCGATCCGCCCGCGAGCGTCCGCTGGTTCGACGTCGACTATCCGGAGGTCATCGCGCTGCGCCGTCGCCTCTATCCGGAGCGCGCGGGGTATACCCTCCTCGGCTCGTCGCTCACGGCCCCGCAATGGCTCGACGAAGTGCCGGCGGATCGCCCGGCGATGATCGTCGCCGAGGGGGTCCTCCCGTATCTTCGCGAGGACGAGGTGCCCCGCCTCTTTGGTCGCCTCACGGCGCATTTCCCGGCGGGCGAATGTGCGTTCGACTGTTACAGCCGCCTCGGCGTGCGGCTCCTCCGGCGCCACCATTCGATCAAGGCGACCGGCGCGTCCGTGCACTGGGGCCTCGACGATCCCCACGAGCTCGAAGTTCAGGTCCCGAAGCTCGTGTTCCTGACGGAGATGTCGAGCCACGATCCGGCGCAGCTCGCCAGGATGTCGAGGGTGGCGCGCCTCAGCTACCGGGTCTTCATGGCGATTCCGGCGCTCAAGAAGGCCGGGCGCATGGTACGTTACGGATTCGAATGAACGTGGAGGCGCTCGCGGAAGCCGTTCGAACCGGCGTATGGCCTCGCGCCGTGGCGCGCCTCGAGCTCGACACGCCCGAGCGACGGGACCTCGCGGACCGCATCGCCTCGTCGACGCGGGATCCGTTCGAGGCCTGGGATCGGCTCCGAATGCATCGCGCCCGCGAGGGATACGAGGACGACCCGCTGCGGCTCTTTCATTTGCGCGGCGTGGGCCACGGCGGCGCGCCCGGCTCGATCCGGCGACGCATGCGCGCTTGTGCCGTCACCATCGCGCTTTGCCGCAGCCCCGGCGTTCCGCCCGCGCGCGCCGTGCACCACCCGATCACGACGCAGGACGCCGTCGCGTTCTCGCGGTTCGCCCCGCTCGTCGCGCAAGCCGAACGCCTCGCGCTCGCGGCCACGCGCGCCCTGGACGCGCTCGGTCGAAGCACGAGGGCCCTCTCCTGCGATCGCCGCGAATCGATCCGCCGCCCCGTCTGGAGGACCGGGATCCATCGGGAGCGGCCGCCGGAGCGAGCGGCCCTCCTCCTCGCGGTCGAGCTGATGCGGCAGGCCCCCGGCGGGCTCGCAGACGTCCCGATTCCACGAACCTGGTGGGGAGCGTGGACCCGCGCATGCGTCGCGGCCGTCGGCGAGCTCGCGTGGCGCAAGCTCGTCGCGCAAGGGAGTCGCGTGGAGCCGCAGCCGAGGTCCGTGGGCGCGCGTTTCTACCTGGATCCGGCCGCGGTCGGCCGTGCATTTGCCGATCTCGAATCGCCGTTCGGCTTGCTCCTCCAGCTCGAGAGCCTCGGCGTCGAGGTCGTGGGGTTTTCCCACGAATCCGTGACGCTCGAGCTCTGGCCCTGATCCTCAACGAACCTCGCGGCGCGCCCCCGGCACGCCCACGAGCACGTCGACGAGGGCCGCGACCATCGGGTGATGCGGCGCGTTCGCTTCGAGCCAGAAGAACTCGCCGGCGGGGTTCACTTCGAGGAGCACGTGCTCGCCCTCCGGCGTCACGATGAAATCGGCCGCGCCGTATTGCATTCCCACGGCCTCCTGGTACCGGCCGAGCGCGTCCTCGACGTGCTTCGGCAGGTCGTGGTGGCGCCACTGATCGATCATCGCGAGCCCCTTGTTTCGCCAGTCCACGTCGGCCCCCTCGAATCGCTGCGAGTCGATGCGCGCGGCGAAGACCTTCGTGCCGAACACGGTCGCGCGCACCTCGTATGCTTTCTCGACGCGCTCCTGAAAATACATCGGGCAAAGGCGGAGCTGTTCGAGGCGGTCGGTCGTCTCGGGGCGCACCTCGCTCGTCATCACCACCTGGAGCTTGCCGTCGTCCTTCACGAATGGCTCCGCGCTCAGCATCTTCACGATGGCGCCCTTCGGGCAACTCGAAAGGAACGCGCGCGCCTTGGCCGGATCGTTCGTGCCGAGCGTGCGGGGCGTTCGAATGCCGGCCTCCCGAAAGATACGCTGGTGCAGCGGCTTGTGGTCGCTCCCCCGGACCCGCGCGTAGACGTCCATCTTGAATGCGGGGCAGGCGGCGAGCACGCCCTGGAGGAACCGCTCCGACTCCGCGAGCGCCATCCGCTGGTGGCCCGGGTGCATCTTCTCCGGAAAACCGACGGCCTTGTGATAACGGCGCCCCCAGATCGCGTCGCCTTCGCCGATCGCGTGACCGTTAAACAGGAACGACTCGCCGTCCGGCTCCTGGCGGAACGTGATCGTCGCCCTCACCGGGAAATCGTTCATGTGGAAGACGACGGGCTCGGCGCCGCGGCCGCGAATTTCTTCGGCCACGCGCTCGATGAAGGGAGGGGCGTCGTTCTGGTGCGTGAGAATGAGGACGTTCATGGTTCGTCGCCTTCCCGGAGGAGGGTTTCTGCGATCGACGCGGCGATCGGGAGCCCAAGCTCGGCTTCGAGCATTCCCCACTCGCCGGTGGGGTTCACTTCGAGGAACACCGTCTCGCCGCCCGGCGTCACGATCAAATCGAGGCAGCCCTGCCGGAGCCCGAGGCGCCTCATGAGGTTTTTCAGGTTTGCTTTCGTCGCTGCGTCGAGCACGTGCGGCTTCCAGGATCCTGCCTGGGAAAAGCGCCAATCAGCGCCGGCGTCTTTTCCGTCGAGGGCGCCGGTCCAGGCCGCGCCGCCCGCCCAGGCGACGCGCAGCTCCAGGGCCTTCGGGATCTCCTCCTGGAAGATCATCGGCCCGCGTCGTACGGAGTCGAGCTGCGCGAGGTCCTTGGTGCGCAAACGACGGGTCGGGAACGCGCGTCCCCCTTGCATTCCGTAGTCGAGCGGCGCGTGCAATTTGCACACGACACGCCCCTCGTGCGCCTCGAAGAGCGCGCGCACCGCGTCCGGATCCGAGGTGAACCGCGTGTCGGGGATGCGGAGCCCGCATTCCCGCGCGAGCCGGAGCTGGAGCAGCTTGTTCTCCGCGGCGTGGACGCGCTCGGGCCCGTCGACCCAAAGGCCTTCGAGGAGCGCGAGCGCCCCGAAAAAGAGGGCGTGCGCCTCCCGGTTCACGGTTTCCTTCTCCGCCGCCGCCATTCCTTTCGCCTCGATGCGCGGCCACGCGCGCCAGAGCCAGATGGCCTCCGGCCGCACGCGCTCGCCCCGGACCCATACCGTGCCGGGGTCCTCCGCGGCGAGCGAGGCGCCGAACGTATCGTCCTCGAAGAGGCGATCGGTATCGAGGCGATAGGGGCGCGCGCCGCGGAGGCGGAGTTCCTCCGCGACGCGCTCGGTGACGAAGGGCTCTCTCGCGTGGGAGAGCAGGAGGACGATCCGCGAGGCCATGCGGGTCACCCGATCCGTACGCGCGAGGTCGTCGCGCTGCGATGCTCGTGACGGTTCATGGTTCCTCGGGATCGACCGGCGGTCAGATGTAATCGCAGTACGGCTTGTACGTGTAGCAATCGTCCGCGTCGGACGGGTACTTCTTGGTGCACTCGCTGTCGAGGCAATGGTACGTCGGGGCAGGATTGGTCCCGCCGCTCGTGTTCATCTCGGTCGACTGCGTCTGCTCGTCGTCGACGAGCAGGTAGGCAAAGAGCGGGGTCATGTTTTCTTCGTCGTTCGGCAGGGACATGGGGGTTCTCCTTGGTTCCGGTTACCGTCGAATCTCTCGACACTGAGCCTTACGCGCCTGCCTGTTCGGATTGGACAGGTCTACGTTTCTTTTTTCGTCAACGATAACCAGCCGCCTGGAGACGGAAGAGGGCCGCATAACGCCCCTCCGCGCCGAGGAGCGCGTCGTGGTCGCCACGCTCGGCGACGCGCCCGCCCTCCATCACGAGGATCTCGTCGGCGAGCCGCACCGTGGAGAATCGATGGGACACGAGGATCGCCATACGCCCCTCCGTCTCGGACCGGACCCGCGCGAAGAGCGCCGCCTCCGCCGCGGGATCGATGGCCGCGGTCGGCTCGTCGAAGAGGAGCAGGTCGGCTTGTTCGCGGAGGAAGGCCCGCGCGAGGGCGAGCTTTTGCCATTCGCCGCCGGAGAGCTCGACGCCGCCGGGGAACCATTTGCCGAGCCGCTGATCGAGGCCCTGCGCGAGCTTTCGGACGATCGGGCCTGCCTCGCTGCGCGCGAGCGCGCGCGTGATCAGCTCGTCCGGCACCGCATCCTCGGCGGCGCGCGGGGCCACGTTGTCTCGGACCGGGAGCTGGTACCGGACGAAGTCCTGGAACACCACGGCGAGCCGCGCGCGGAGGGCCTCGGGATCCCAGGCGGAGAGATCCCGCCCATCGAGGAAAATACGCCCCTCGGTGGGCTCGTAAAGGCCGGCGACGAGCTTCAAGATCGTCGACTTGCCGGAGCCATTCTCGCCGACGAGCGCGAGCTTTTTTCCCGGGGCGAGGAAAAAGTCGACGCCGAGGAGCGCAGGGCGCTTCGCGCCCGGGTACGTGAAGCCGACGTTCTCGAAGCGGAGCCCTTGTTCTTTTTCTTCCCGCACGCGGGAAGCGGGAAGGAGCGGCCTCTTCGCGGGGACCGGCCGATCGAGAAACCCATACAGGTTTCCGAGGTACTGCTGGTCCATGTAGAGCCCTCGCAAGCCCCCGAGCGCCTGCTTCAGCGCGCCGTCCCCCTGCTTGAACGTGACGAGCGCGAGGCCGAGATCCCCGACGGTGAGCGCGCCCGCGAGGGCTCGAAACGCCACGGAGACGTAGACCGCATAAAAGAGAGCCAGCGCGACAAGGTCCGCGCCGAGACCCACGAGGAGCCGCCTTCGCGCGAGCGCCTGGTCCTCCTCGAATACGAGCGAAAAGACCCGCCGCGCGCGTTCGAGGAACGTCGGTCCCGTGCCGAAGAGGCGCACCTCCTTTGCATGATCGTCGCGGGTGAGGACCTGCTCCAGATAGGCTTGCTCCCGCGCCTCGGTGGCCCGTCGATTCTGGAGGCGGAAGATCGCGGTCGCGAAGCGGGTCTCCGTGAAAAAGCTCGGCAGCGCGGCGAGGAGGATCGCGAGCGTGCAGAGCGGCGAGAATCGAAAGAGGAGCGCCGCGGAGCCAGCGAGGACCGCGAAGGCTTGGACCATCGCGAAAAAACCGGCGAGCAGCGCCACCGGACGACCGACGGCCTCGCGCCGCGCCCGCGTGAGCGCGTCGTAAAAGCCGGCGTCCTCGAAGCAGGCATAAGGAACGGCGATCGCCTTTTCGAGGATCGCCCGCTGAAGAAGGAAGCCGAGCGTGAGGCGCAGGCGCGCGGTCGCGAACTGGTTCAGGCCCCCGGCGACGTACGTGAGGAAGAGGAGCACGGCCTCCGCGACGATACCGACGAGCACGACCTGCCTTTCGCCGCGGGCGACGCCGTCGAGGACACGCCGGGCGTACCAGGCCATGCCGGTTGGCGCGGCGCCGGCGAGGAGGGCGGCGAGCACCATGGCCACGAGGGCGAAGGGGCTCGCGCGCCACGCGAGCGTGACCGTGCGCAAAAGCCGGGATCGAAGGGAGGACGCGGGGGACTCGTGCACAGGGGCGAGGACCTCGAAATCGAGAACACGACCCCTTACGCCGCAAGCCGCGTGGATTGGACACGGGACCTCGACAGGAGGACGGGGCGATCGTGATAATGTCGGCGACATGCGTATGCGAACTTGTGTTGTTTCGTGGATGGGGGGCGTCACGCTTGCCGCAGCGATGGGCTGCGGCGGGACGGTCAAGGATGTGGATGCCGGGGCCGGCGGGGCCGGCGGAGGCGGGAGTGGCGGAGGCGGGGCAGGGGGGAGCGGGGGAGGGGACGGACCGGTATGTGATTTCTTCATCCCCGTGGGAGAGCCGGTGGTCCTCGAGACGCCGCCGGACGTGTCTGCGCTTTCCCCGAAGTTCGTGCGATCGGGCCTCGACCCGAAGACCGCGGTGCTCGCCTTCAGGGGCGCGCCGGTGAACGGACCTGCGGGCGCTTTGAACGACATTCACCTCCGTTTTCTTCTGGACCCGTGGAGCACGTGGCCGCCGGTCGAGGGGTCGAATCACGTGCTGGCCGACGTGCAAGGGCCCTTCGTGGTATCGGAGGGCGTGGCCATGGAGGTCGCGGTGCTCCGCGGCACGAGCGCCGGTCCGATGCCGTATACGGTCCTGCCCACCCTGGGCATGATTCCCAAATCCGCAAACCTTCCGCCGGATGCGATCCACGCGGCGCTCCTGCGAATGCACCCCGGGGGGCACGTCCTCGGATACGGGCGCCCTCACGCCGGGAACACGATCGAGCTCCTCGTCGGATTCGGTCGCTACAGTGGCAAGCTACCCAGCGTGGATGGATTCACGCCCGTCGGTTGCACGAAAGACGAGGTGCTGATGGACGCCGTCCCCACGGAGAAAGGGACGCTCGTCGGCTTCGCGAGCAATGACGATCCGGCGAGCGCTTCCGGTTGCACGGGCTCGCAGTCGAACGCAAAGCAAGTCGTTATCGCCCGCGTCACCGATGGCAGCGCGGTCGTCACCGAGCTCGCCGCGTCGACCCCCGACGGTCCGTCGGAGATCCAGGGGCTCGGCATGGCAGGCCGCAGCGACGGCGCGTGGGTGGCCTGGGGGCGCGCGGGATGGATCGAAACGACGGCCACGCTTCAGGCGCAGCGGCTCGACGCGGCAGGGACCTTCGTGGGAGAGCCGTTCTTCTTGGCGGGGTCGAGTGATCTCAATCCGGCGACGCTCGGCGTCGGCCGCCTGAACAACGATCTCGTCGTCGCGTGGTCGACCGGCGCGCAGACCTTCACGCGTATCGAGGTGCGGCGCCTCTCCACGTGGAGCACGGGCAACCCCAAGGCGACGATCGAAGAAAAGCAGAGCGTGTCCCAGCCGATCGCCGTCCTCGGCTCCCCCACGGCGGACGCCGTGCTCATCGCGTATTCGGTCGTCTCGGAGGTGGAGCCGACCTCGCGCATCCACCTCCAGCGCTTCGATTGTGGGGTCGACCTCTGAGCTTGCTCCCGGCCCGAGAGCATTTTTTCGTATCCCCCTCCTCGGCGGTCGTTGTATGAGTCCCAATGGGCGTGGTGCTCCCTGCCGCGCCTTCGAGGGACAGCCGCCATGAATTCGTTCAATTTCACGCAAGCCGACGGCTCGTCACGGGCCGTCGTCGGATATCGGTATGCGCCGCCCAAGGCCGCTGCGAAGCGTTACGTCGCCGGCCGTGGCAATGTCTCGCGGCTCCCCCCCAAGGTCGACCTGCGGCCTTTCATGTCACCGATCGAGGACCAGAGTGACACGAATAGCTGCGCCGCCAACGCGACGGCGGGCGCCTACGAGTACCTCGTCAAGCGCCACCTCGGCGAAGACGCCTACGACGTCAGCCGCCTCTTCATCTATTACAATGGCCGTTACGTCGACGAGCCGGAGAACATCGAGGACGAGGGCAGCTACCTGCAATCCGTCATCGCGGGCCTCAAGGAGTACGGCGCGTGCTCGGAGGAGACCTGGGCCTTCGACCCCGAGGTCGTGAACGATGAGCCCTCGGAGGAAGCGTACGAGGAGGCCAAGCAGTTCCTCATCGAGGACACCGAGCTCGTCCCGACGGACCTCGAGGCCTGGAAAACGGCGCTCGCGGAGGGCCACCCGATCATCTTCGGGGTCAAGCTCTTCTCCTCGTTCGACAAGCACAAGAAGGCGGGCCTCGTGCCGGTCCCGACCCCGCGCGAGACCGGGCGCGAGAGCCATGGCGGCCACGCGATGCTTTGCGTCGGTTACTCGGATCCGGACCAGGTCTTCATCGTCCGCAACTCCTGGGGGCCGGAGTGGGGCGACAAGGGGTATTGTTACATCCCTTATCGGTACCTCATGAACGAGGACTACAACTTCGGCGATTCGTGGATCATCAAGCGCATCGACGTGCTCCCGCCCGACGAGGAGACCTGGTCCGACGATGACGAGTCCGTGCTGGAGGACGTGGCCGGCGTCCTTGCCCAGCTCGACGAGGAAGAATACACGAGCCTCCTCGATCGAATGGGCGACGTCCCGCTCGACGTGCGGCTCTCGCTCCTGTTCTTGCGCGCGGCGGGCGCGGACGGGGACCTCGCGGATAGCGAGATCGAGGCCACGGCCGAGCACATCCTGCCCGTGCTGGAGCAGCTCGGCTCGCGGCAAAGCGCGGAGAAAGTGCTCCGCAATGCGCTGCGCCGCCTCGACGACGAGCGGCTCGTCGAGGAGACCGTCGAGATCCTCGGCGAGGTGTTCTCGCAGGAAGTGCTCGCCTCGATTGCGTCCGAGCTCCAGGAAATCGTCGGCTCGGACGACGACGTCTCCGAGGAGGAGCAGGCCTTCGTCGATTCCGTCGTCGAGCACTGGCAGATCGAGCCCGCGGAGGACGAGGGCGACGAGGACGAAGAAGAGGAAGAAGAGGACGAGGACGAGGACGAGGAAGGCGACGAGGACGAAGAGGAAGAAGAGGACGAGGGCGACGAGGACGAAGAAGAGGAAGACGACGAAGAGGAAGAGGAAGACGACGAAGAGGAAGAGGAAGACGAGTAGTCACTTCCGAACCGTGCTCCGCAAAAGTGAACGCCTCGTTCACTTTTCGCCTGCCCATCCTTGACGTCTCTCTAAAGTGAACGTACGGTTCACTTTAGAGAGACGACGTGGCAAGACAGCTCAACGAACAGGTGCGCGAGCGGGTGTTTCGCGCGGCCGAGGAGGTGTTTGCTCAGGCCGGGTACCAGGGCGCGACGATGGCGGCCATCGCCACACGCGCCGGGGTCTCGACGGGCAACATCTATCGGTATTTCGAGCACAAGGACGCGCTGTTCTACGCGGTGCTCCCGGACGAATTCGTGGCGCAATTCCTCCGGCTCACGCGCAGGCGCGTGCAAGCGCTCGTGCGCGCGCCCGCGCCCACGGAGCTCGACGCGGGCGCGGAGGAGCGCGGCGAGGAGCTGCTCCGTTTCTGGATCGAGCATCGCTTCAAGGTCATCACGCTCCTCGATCGGGCCCAGGGATCACGGCACGAGGGGTTCGCCGAGGCGTTCGTGCGGGAGCTCATGCGCCCCTCGCTCGCCAAGCTCCGCAAAGACGCGCCGCAGAGGCGCGTGAGCCCCATCGCGCGTTTCGTGCTCCAGAGCATCTTCCGCAACACGGTCCGCACGATCGTGTCGATCCTCGAATCCCACGACGACGAGGCGCAGATCCGCAGGGCCTTTCAAGGGTTCTGGAGTTATCAGCTTGCCGGCCTGTCCGGCTTTGCCAAATGGGTGCAATCATGAGCCAAGATCTATGGGAGCTCGACGCGGTCGGGCAGGCGGCCCTCGTGCAATCCGGCGAGGTGAGCGCGCTCGATCTCGTGGACGCGGCCATCGCGCGTATCGAAAAGCTCGAACCCGTGGTCCATGCGATTGCGAGCGTGGACTTCGACGCGGCCCGGCAGAAGGCCCGATCGCGGCCGACCGGGCCGCTCGGCGGCGTGCCGTTCCTCGTCAAGGACCTGCTCGCGTATCCCGGGCACAAGCTCACGATGGGCTCGCGGCTCTTCCGCGAGCACGTCGCGCCGGCCGGATCACCTTATACCGAGCGGTTCGACGCCGCGGGGCTCGTCACGCTCGGAAAAACCACGACGAGCGAGTTTGGTCTTCTCGGCAGCACAGAGACGCTTCTCGCCGGGATCACCCGCAATCCGTGGGATCTCGCGAAATCGGCGACGGGCTCGTCCGGCGGCGCCGCGGCCGCAGTCGCGAGCGGGATGGTTCCGATGGCGCACGCGAGCGACGGCGGAGGATCGATCCGCATCCCCGCGTCCGCGTGTGGCCTCTTCGGCTTCAAGCCGGGGCGCCGGCGGTGTGTGTCGACGGGATACGTCGATGCCTTCGAGCTCCTCATCGAGCATTGCGTGAGCCGGAGCGTGCGCGACAGCGCGCTCTTGTTGTCGCTGACGGAGGATTCGAGCGCAAAACCCGCGGTTGGATACGTGGATCGCCCGCTCGATCGAAGCTTGCGTATCGGCGTGTACACGACGACGCTCCTCGGCCGGGCGCCCGATCCCGACGTGATGCGTTCGCTTTCGCAGACGATGCGGCTCTGCGCCGACCTCGGGCACGAGGTGGTGGAAGCGCCGCCGCCGCCCGTCGAGGGCGCGCCGCTCTCCGACGCGTTTTTCACGCTGGCCGGCAGCGGAATCCACGACCTCGCCCGCACCATGGAGGGCATGCTCGGTCGACCCCTCGGCGAGGACGATCTCGAGCCCTTCACCCTCGCGCTGATCCACCATGTTCGTAGTTTGCCCGAGGGCGCCCGGGCGCGCGCGGAGGCCGCGTTTGCCCACGCGTCCGCGCGAATGCTCGCCTACATGGCGAGCTACGACGTCCTCTTGTGCCCGACCCTCCCCGTGGCGCCGTACGACCTCGGCACGCTCGCGCCGGGGCTCGATCGCGAGCTCCTCCTGCGCCGCACGGAGGTGCTCGCGGGGTACACGCCCATCTACAGCATCGCGGGTGTGCCGGCCATGTCCGTGCCGCTCGGCTCCTCGGAATCGGGTTTGCCGCTCGGCAGCCATTTCGCAGCGAAGCTCGGCCAGGAGGCGACCCTGCTCGGCCTCGCCTATCAGCTCGAAGAGGCCGCCCCGTGGCGGCATCGCTGGCCTGCCGTGACGCGCGCTGCGCGGGAGGGGAGCGCGTCACCCGGGCCGTGCTAGGGTTGCGCCCATGCCGCCTGCCGAGTTCGAACCGCCGATCACCGCGCCTTCCGACATCGTGGAAGTGGTGCGCCGGCAGGGGTTCGCCGTCGCGAGCTCGTCCTTTCTTCACGGCCTCGCCGGCGCGTCGCGCGTTGACTTCCCCGCGCTCGCCGCGGAATGGGACGACATGCCGCTCGACCCGTACCTCAAGGACGGCGGGCGCTACCGGCGGCGCCGGCATGCCTCGTTTCTCGTCGACGAAACCTCCTGCCAGATCGTCCCGCACCGCGCGCACTTTCAGCCCCTGCAATACAATGCGCTCCACGGCGGCATGGAGCGCTGGTTCGAGCCGATGCGGCGACCCTTGATCGAGCAGCCGTTCTGGTCGACCTTGCTCACGGGGCTCGGGCGGGTCTGCTCCGACATCGCTCGCCCGGCGCCCTGGTACGTCGAGGCACACCAGTTTCGCATCGACACGAGCGAGGGAATCGGGCGGCCCACGCCGGAGGGGGCGCATCGCGACGGCGTCGACTTCGTCGTGTTGTTCCTGATCGCGCGCCAGGGGATTCGCGGCGGCGAGACCCGCGTCTTCGACGCGCGTGGCCCGCAGGGGATCCGCTTCACGCTCACCGAGCCCTGGTCGTTCCTCTTGCTCGACGACGAACGCGTGATCCACGAGTCCACGCCGATCCAGCCGCTCCTCGGCGGAGAATCGGGGGCGCTGCCGTACGGACATCGTGATACGTTGGTCCTCACGTACCGCAGAAATGGGTTTCAGGACCGGTGAACCCGCGCGCCTCTTGACAGCGCCGCCGTATTCGATTCTCTTGGGTTCATGGGCGCGGGACACGCAACGGGAGATCTACCGGCGGCTTATGCGCTGCACCTGGTCGATCTCGCGGCGCGGTGGGGCGTCGCGCCCGACGCGCTGCTCTCCGGGCTCGGGCTCACGCGTGAATCCCTGACGAACCCGGCGGCTCGGATTTCCCTGGAGACCACGGGCACGCTCGTCAAGCGGGCGATGAAGCTCACCGGGGAGCCGGGGCTCGCGTTTTTCATGGGCCTCCAGATGCGCCTCTCGTCACACGGGTATCTCGGCTTCGCCGCCATGACGGCCGGGACGATCCGCCAGGCGATCGAGCTTGCCATTCGTTTCGTGCCGACGCGGACGACGGCGCTCGCGTTTCACCTGCACGTCGAGGGGGAGACGGCGTCCCTCGTCTTCGAGGAGCGCGCCCCCCTCGGCGAGGCGCGGGAGTTCATCCTCGGCGCGCTCATGATGGGCATTGCCCGGATCGCCCGGGACATCACGAAAAAGGAGCTCGTGGGGGACGCGGATCTCGCGTTCGAGGCGCCGCCCCATTTCGAGCGGTTCGCGCACCTCGCGCCGGGCAAGGTTCGTTTTGGGCAGCCCTCGAACCGCATCATCTTCGCCTCCTCGGTCCTCGATTTGCCCCTCGACATGGCCGATCCCGTGGCGATGCAGCTCGCGCGCGAGCAATGCGAGCGGGAAATGCAGGCCCTCGGCCAGGACGATCGGACGGCGGCCAAGGTCCGCGAGCTCTTGCCGCTGCCGGAAGGTTATCGCTCGCTCGAAGAGATCGCGCAGCACCTCGGCGTCTCGCCGCGCACGCTGAAGCGGCGCCTCGCGGATGCGGACACCTCCTATTCCGACATCCTCGACGAGCTCCGGCAGGAGCGCGCCATGCTCCTCCTCCGGGACGAGAGCCTCTCGCGCGAGCAAATCGCCGAGCGGCTCGGCTACTCCGACGCCGCGAACTTCGCGCGCGCCTTTCGGCGCTGGACCGGCCGAACCCCCGGCATGCTCCGCAAACCCTGACCTTTTACGGCGACGCCGCGGCTCGATACGAGGCCTTCCACTGTTCGAGCTCGTCCCTGTTGTCCATGTCCCAGGGATGGAAGCCGGGCCGGTAATAATCGAGGTAGTGCAGGAAGAGCTTGAACATGCCACCCGGGCGGAAGAAGAGGAAGTCGACGAGCGAGATCCATTCCCGCGCCGAGAAGAGAATCCCGTTTTCGTGCATGAGCCGCGCCTGGTGCTCGAGCACCTTCCCCCAGAAGATCAGGGTCGTCGGGAGCATCAGCGCGCATCGCTCGAAGGCATGACCGCCTGACGCGAGGTAGACGTCGAACGCGACGGCCTTGTGCTCGTTCTCCTCGGCGGCGTGCCAGCGCCAGAGCGCGGCCATCTCCGGGTGCGCTCCTTCGAGCAGCCGCGGATCCCCCAGGATGAAATGCCCCATCAGCGCGGTGAAATGCTCCAGGTTGCACGTCACGGCGAGGCGCCAGCGCGGGGGCAAAAACTTCGTCGCGCGGCGGAGGATACGCTCGACCCGCTTCTCCATCGCGTCGATCGGATACCCCTCCTTGCGCAGCATCTCGTTGTACCGGTCGTGCTCGCGGCCGTGAATGCCCTCCTGCGTGACGAAGGCTCTCACCTCCGCGAGCAGCTTCGGGTCTTGCACCCTGTCCCGATGGGCCTTCACGGCCGCGATGAAGAATCGCTCGCCCGCCGGGAAGAAGATGGAGAGGTTGTCGAAGAAGAGGGTGACGGCCCGCCGCCCTCCGTGCCAATAACGCGGGATCCGCTCGTCGGTCTCGAACCGGAGGTTTCGAACCTCGATCGTCGGGGAAACGGACATCGCTCACCTCGTGCGGGGACATGCGGATCGTGACACGACGCGCCAAGCCTCGGCAGGTTCGCTCGTGCCAGATCCGTGTCATCTGGGGCCAGGGCGCCCCGGCCCGCGATGACCGGCCTCCTGCGATGCGGATCACGAGGGTGAGGCGCGGCGCGGGTGTTCCGTGCTACGGTCGCCCGCACGGAGGTCTTCCATGAAATTGCTTGCTTTTGCCATTCCCTTCGCCGTTGCCCTCGCCCTCGCCCCGCGCGCCGCGCATGCCGGATGCCCGCAGGCGGCAGAAGACGGGTGCAACGCCGTCATCAAGATCGAGGCCGTCCTCGAGGGCGCGCCCGCCTGCGCGCGTGTCGACCGGGTCGAGCCCGAGAACGGCTGCGTTTGTCACGGCACGGTCACCGTCGTGAACGATTGCACCTACGACATCGTGACCACGGATTTTGCGTTCGGCAGCGACGATGCCCTGCTCCTCCCCGGCGAGACGGGTTTCCTCGACGTCGAGGGCAAGGAGCCCGGCGTCCACCACGAGGAGCTCAACCTCCAGGGCCAAGGGCAGCTCTTCAAGCTCATGCTCGATTACACCGTCGAGCGCCGCGTGCTCGAGACCGGTTGCAGCGTGTCCGGCGCCGATCGGCCGGGCCTCGGGGCCGTGGGCCTGGGCCTCGCCGCGCTTCTCTTTGCCCGCCGCCGCCGGGGTCGTTGAGAGGATCGAACCATGCGAATCGAAGCGCGTGTGTTCACGAGCACGTGGTTGCTCGTCGCCGCGGTCGCCGTCGCCGGGTGCTCCGGCGGCGGCGGCGGCGGAGCGGGAGCGGGCGGCGCCGGTGGAATGGGCGGCGCCGGTGGAATGGGCGGCGCCGGTGGAATGGGCGGCGCCGGTGGAATGGGCGGCGCGGGCGGCGGGGATCCCGGGCCTGACGTCGATACGACGGACCCGCAGCTCTACCAGGTCTCCTTCAAGGCCGACCAGGCGGATCCGGCGGCGACGCAGGCCCTCGGCACGCAGGTCGCGTTCCTCGACACGCGGGTCGCGCCGCGCGGAGAGCTCGTCGTGTATCTGCACGGCGCGGGCGCGCCTTCCACGTGTGGATCGAATGCCCATGGCGAGGTGCTCGCCGGCCTCGGCTTCCACGTGCTCGGCCCCTGCTACCTCAGCGATTACGGCGTGGGCAACTGCGGCGACGACATCGAGGGATGCCGCCTCGAAGCCTTCGACGGCACCGATCACCACGCGTTCGTCGACATCCCCCCGCCGAACAGCCTGGAGACGCGCATCGTCAAGGGGCTCGCCCATCTCGCCGCGCAAAACCCGGCGGGCGACTGGACCTACTTCGTCGACGGCGACAAGCCCCGCTGGGACAAGATCGTCATCTCGGGCATCTCGCACGGCGCGAGCACGTCGGCGGTCATCGGAAAACACCGGCTCGTCCGCCGCGTGGTCAGCCTCTCCGGGCCCCTCGACAGCAATCAGGCCTGGCTGAAGGCGCCTTCGCTCACGCCCCTCGATCGGTTCTACGCCCTCACCCACACGGCCGATTCGCAGCACGCGGGGCACCTGAAATCGTTCGAGGATCTCGGCCTGCCCGGCATGCCGACGTCCGTCGACGGCGCCATGCCGCCTTATGGAGACAGCCATCGCCTCCTCTCGTCCGCGGACACGAGCGACGGCCACGTCTCCACGCAGGCCGGGGGCCCGTCGCCGAAGGACGCGAACGGGGGCTACGTGTTCCTGCCCGTCTGGACCTATCTCTATACCGGAACTCCCTGAGCGGGAGCCCTCGCCCGCGGAGCGATCCCCCCTCGCGGCGCCCGGGAGCGGGCTTTATACGCTCCTCATCATGAGAGAACGTGCGACGATCGCGATGGCGGCGGCTCTCGTCACCTCCCTCGCGTCGAGCGCGCCGAGGGCCGCCACCTACCACGTCGCGCCCGAGGGGGATGATGCGGCTCCTGGGTCGGAAATGCGGCCATGGCGCACGCTCCAGCACGCCGCCGACATGGCGCAGCCGGGTGACACGGTGCTCGTCGGTCCGGGGGAGTACGACGGGTTCGATCTGGAAAACAAGGCCGGGACGCCCGAACGTCCCCTCGTTTTCCACGCCGCTCCCGGGGCGCGCGTGGTCCGGCCCGGCCCGCGGCCCGCGCGCGCCCCGCTCAACACCGCCCTCGGGCGTTTTGCCTGGCCGAAATGGCCGCACGGAATCTATGTCGGGGGCTCGTCCCACGTGGTCATCGAGGGATTCGAGATCGTCGGAATGCCCGCCGCCGAGCACGACACGGAGGGCGCCCTCCTCCACCGCGGCGGCGCCGGCATCCATGTGCAGGTCTCGGATCACATCACGCTCCGGCAGAACCGCGCCGACGACAATGGCCGCTGGGGCATTTTCGCGTCGTTCACCGACGACCTCGTCGTCGAGGACAACGAGTGCTCCCGCTCCCGCGCCGAGCACGGCATCTATGCGTCGAACAGCGCCGATCGGCCGATCGTGCGGCGCAACCTGGTCTGGGGCAACCGGCGCGCCGGCATCCAGCTCAACGGCGACAACAACTTCGACAGCGCGGACTACCGCGCGCGCGCCGGCGTGGTCGACGGGATCATCTCGGGGGCCGTCCTCGAAGACAACCTGATCGTCGACAATGGCGCGGGCGGGGCCGCCGCGATCAACCTGGACGGGGTGCAGGACGCGCGGATCCAGCGCAACGTCCTCCTCGGCAACCATGGCGCGGGCGTGGCGCTCTTCCAGGTCGACGGGGCGGAGGGCTCACGCCGCAACCGTGTCCTCGACAATCTCATTCTCATGGCGCACGACGCGCGGTACGCCCTCCAGATCACGAGCTGCGCTGTGCCCGGCTCCTCGACCTGCCCCAGCGCGAACCGTCCCGCGCTCGCGGAATGGTCTCGGCCGCCGAGCCGCGCGACCGGCAGCACGGGCAACGTGATCCTGCACAACACGCTGCTCCATCCGAACCCCGAAAAAGGCAGCCTCCGCATCGATCCACGGAGCCTCGACACGAGCGCGGGCTTCCGGAGCGACTTCAACCTGGTGAGCGGCCGCTTCGCGATCGGCGCGAGCGACGACATGGAGAACGATCGGGTCCTGTCGTTCGCCGAATGGCGCGCGCTCACGGGCCAGGATCGCCGGTCTTGCCGCATCGACGCGCCTCGCCCGCCCGTGTCTCCAGCGCAAGGCAGCGGCGCAGCGCCTGGAGGAAGTAGAGATCCCCAAAGGAGAGCGATTGCTGGGGCAATCCGTAGGACGTGGATCCACGCGCCAGAATGCCTCGGTGCGGAGACTCCACCGCCAGATACGCGAGCTTCCCGTCGGGATCGCGGAAGGTGAGCAGGGAAAACAGGATGTCCTCGGCGGCGCCGAGATACCGTGCCCGCAGCGCGGGCTCGTCGACGAGCGCGCCGAGCTCGAGCAGGCCCGCGGCTGCGACCGCGGCGGCGGACGAGTCCCGCGCCGTGAACGTGTGCGTGCCCGGCCGCCTGTCGCCGAGGACGCCGTCGCCGTTCGCGTCGTTCCAGGGGCCCACGGGCTCGCCGAGGGCCGCGTCGAAATCGCTGGGCGGCACGAAGTCGCCGGGGACGTGATTGTAGGGGTCCAGCGTGTCGTTCGGCAGATGCGCGATGAAATAATCGGCGGCGCGTTTCGCCGTTTCGAGGAACCGGCCTGGGTCGACGGCGGGATCGTCCTTGGTGGCGCGATAGGCCGTGGTGAATCCATGAATGGCCCACGCCTGCCCGCGTGACCACGTGGATTCCGCGGCGAACCCTTGATCGCTGATCTTCTTGTAGATCCGGCCCGCCCCGGGCCCCGGGCCGTCTTCGTGCTGGACGATGTGGTAGGTGCTGCCGTTGGGGCGCACGTTCTCCGCCATCACCGTCTTTGCGTGGGTCACGGCGTGCTCGTAGAGATCGCGCACCGGCCCGGACGCGGGGCGCCCTGCGAGGTCCCAGGCGAGCAAGGGCAACGCGACGTTCATCATGCTGTCGATGTACACGGGATAAGGCGCGACGTAATCGTTCGAGAGCGGAAATGCGCGGTAGGCGCCGACCGGCGCCGCGCCCGCATCAAAGAGCTGATCCAGCGCGAACGCGCTCCGCTGGATCGCGGCCCGCGCGCGGCTCCGCCAGATGCCGCCTGGATCGTCGCTCTCGCCCAGCACGGAGAGCGCCTCGCCGAACGTCGGGAGGAAACGAAACCCGAGATCATGGTCGATCGGGGTATTTTCGAGCGTCGCCAGGGTCGACGTCCATGCGAGCGCGGCTTTTCGCATCTGCGGGGCACGCCCGTGACGATAAAGCTCCCACACCACGCCCGGGAAAAAGCCGCTGCGCCAGTCCTCGACTGGCTTTTGCTCCCAGCGCCCGAGGTCGGGCGGCGCAGGTTTCGTCACGACCGGGAAACGGGAGGCGAAATGGTCGGGATCTGCGGCCATGAGCTCGTCGATCGTGGTGCGCGTCCGGGCTCCGGCGAAGAGGAAGACCTCGTCGATCTGCGTGCGCAGCGGAGACGCGGCGGATTCGCTTGGCGGCGCCTGGGACGTGCACGCCGGGAGCGGGAGGCTCAGCGCGGCGATGACGGGGACATTCCGACGGAGCCGGTACAAGGGCGCGTGCATGCCCCAGGTCTCGTGCCCCCGAGGGGCGACGTAAAGCCGCGGAAGGGCCCTACGGCTCGGCGAACGAAGGCGCGGCGCTCTGCCCCGGGCCGAACGAATCCGCCCCTGCGCGCGGTGACGCGTGCGCGCGCCGATGATCCCGCGGCCCTTTGCCGTGGGCGCGCGTAAATGCCCGCGTGAAGGCCGCCTCGCTGTCGTAACCGACGCGCGCCGCGATCACCTTGATGGGCAGCGCCGTCCCGGAGAGCAGCGCGGCCGCGCGGTCGAGGCGCAGGCGGCGCACGTAGCTGCCGAGCGGCTCGCCGAGCAGGGCCGTGGCGCGCGCCGCGAACGCCGAACGCGAGAGCCCGACCCGCCGCGCGAGCTCCCCGAGCTCCCAGCTTTGCTCAGGCGCGGCCCGCACCTCGGCGAGCGCGGCCGCGATGGGCTCGTCCTGCAGCGCCTCGCGGCCCGGCAGCGGCGAGGCCAGCGTGCGGAGCGCACAAGCAAACAGCGTGTGCCCAAACGCCTCCACGATTCCATCCCGCAAGGAAGGCGAGAGATCGGGCGCCTCGGCGAGCAGATGCAAAGTCTCGCCGAGCCACCGGGAGAGCCCCGGATGCGAGCCTTGCAGGTGCACGAGCGAGGGCAGGAGCGAGAGCCACGGCGCGCCCGCGGCGTCGAAGCGCAAATCGACGATGACGAGGCGGGTCTCGGGGGGCGCCTCGGTGCGTATCGTATTCGGTCCCGAGGGCCGGAGGGCCTTGCAATAAGCGTCGGCAAAGCCGAGGAGCGGGGTCGTGGGCTTGTCGCGGACCGAATGCGCGTCGCCGCGGGGCAAGAAGACGATCTCGCCTTGCTGGAGCGCGATCCGCTGGTCCTTTTGCCCGACCCAGCCGCCCCCGCGCAGGGCCGCGTAGACGCGCGCCTTGCCTTGCGAGGGGAGCTGTTTTCCCCATCGCGCGCCGAGATCGGCCTGCTGCACCTCGGTGCCTTGCAGGCGGAGCGTGCGTGCCAGCTCGTCGAATGCCGGGGGCATGCCGCGAGTCTAGCGTGGAGGGCCGGAGACGTCACGCGTGGACGCGCGGGCGTGTGATCCGGACGCGCGGCAAAGCCCCTCGCCCTTACCTTCCGGGCATCCCTCGAACGAAGGAGGACTCCCATGACGAGCACCGGACATCGCAACGCCGCGCAGGCCCTCGACGAGCACCTCGCGCTCATCTCCAAGGACATCCAGCGCTGGATCGAGCTCTTCGCGGACGACGCCGTGGTCGAGTTCCCCTATGCCCCGCCGGGGCTCCCGGCGCGGCTCGAAGGCAAGGCGGCGATCGACGCTTATTTCCGCCCCACGCCGCAGACCTTCGCCGGCCTCACGTTCAGCGACGTGCGCCGGTATGTCACGACGGATCCCGACGTCGCGCTGGCCGAGGTGCACGGTACGGCGCAGATCCCGGCCACCGGCAAGCGGTACGAGCAGGACTACATCATGGTGCTGCGGACGAGGGCGGGGAAGATCGTCCATTACCGTGAATACTGGAACGTCGGGCGCGCGCTCGAAGCGTTTGGCGATACGGACGCCGTGCGCAATGCCGTGGGGGCGTCATGAGCGGCCGTATCTTGATCACGGGCGGGACCGGCAACACCGGTCGTCGGATTGCCACGCGCCTCGGCGAGCTTGGTGTTTCCGCGCGCGTGGCGAGCCGCGGGGCGCCTGGGGCCGGCGGCGATCACGTGGGGTTCGACTGGGCCGACCCCGCGACGCACGGGCCCGCGCTCTCGGGCGTGGATCGCGTGTATCTGGTCGCGCCGGGGAACGTCGAGGACCCGTCGCCGCTCATGGTGCCCTTTCTCGAACGCGCGCTCGTGAGCGGCGTTAGGCGGTTCGTGCTCCTGAGCTCGTCGGCGATTCCCGAGGGCGCCCCGGGGCTCGGCACGGTGGATCGATTTCTGCGGGAGCGGGCGCCGGGCTTTGCGATCTTGAAGCCCTCGTGGTTCATGCAGAACTTCGTGGATCCAAAACACCCGCACGCGGCGAGCCTGATCGGCGAGGGAAAGGTGGTGACCTCGACGGGCGCGGGGCGCGTGGGGTTCGTGGACGCGGACGATATCGCGGAGGTCGCGGTGCGCGCGCTCGTGGACGAGACGCCGCACAATACGGCCCACGTGATCACGGGGCCCGAGGCGCTCGATTATGCGGCGGTGGCGGCGATCCTCGGGCGCGTGTCCGGCAGGCCGATGCAGCACGTGCACGTGGATGACGACGAGGCCCGGCGCCGGCTCATGGCCGCGGGCATCCCGGAGCCGTATGCCGCGCTGCTCGTCGGGCTCGACGCTGCGATCCGGGCAGGCGCGGAGGAGCGCGTGACGGAGACGGTCCTCCGCGTCACGGGGCGCGCGCCGCGCTCGTTCGAGGCGTTCGCGCAGGCGCATGCGCGGGTGTTTCGGGGCGGCGCCCGGGCCGTGTAGGATCCGCGGCGGAAGGCCACGAGGGGTCCCCAAATCTCGCCTTCCCGACCGCCGCGCCTCCGCCCCGTCGTTCCCGGATCCCCGAAGCGAGCGCCGCGAAGGCGTCCTTGGGTCGACGGAACCCCGAAGCGAGCGCCGCGAAGGCGTCCTTGGGTCGACGGAACCCCGAAGCGAGCGCCGCGAAGGCGTCCTTGGGTCGACGGAACCCCGGAGCGACCGCCGCGAAGGCTCGGCGTAACTTACGGAATGCATTCGCGACCGTCGGGATCGTGCCGATTCTCCAACGCCACGCCTCCGCGCTCGTCTCTCGCTTTTGCGCCGGGCCGAGATTGCCCGGTTGTCATGAGGGAGGTGTTTGTGGCGAAGAAGTCCAGGCAGATCGACAATCGCATGCAATCGAGCGGGCACGTCGTCAGCGCGGCGAAGGCGCACGCGGAGCAGGTGGCCGCGAAGCTCGCCGCGCGCGCGGTCTTCGTGCAAGGAGCGGATACGAAAGCGACGAAGGACGTTTTCCTGGTCCTGCTCCGGTTTCTCTCGGATACCCTGGGCGCCTCGGCCCAATCGCTCGACGCGGCCGAGCTGCGCGTCGTCGCGGAGCGCGCCGACGACGTGGGCCTGCGCGAGGAGCGCGATACGGCCACCGAGGACCTCGTCCGGATCGCTGTTCGGGTCCGATCGATGGTCGTGGACGCGCTCGGCGCGAACGCGCTCCGCGCGTACGGGCTGGAAGGCGAGACGCCGCGTGTTCCTCGGGATCTCGTGAGCCACGCGCGGAGCGTGGCGGGCCTGATGGCGCAAAAGCCGTTCGTGGTGACCGTCGACGGCGTCACGTTCGACAGCGCCGCGATGGCCGAGACGCTCGGGAAGAAGGCCGATGTGCTGGACAAGGCGCTCGAAAATATGCGGCGCGAGGAGCAGGAACTGGCGGATCAGCTCGGGCGACGGGATCAGCAGGTGCTCGCGTGGGTGGAGGAGCATCAAGGCATCGCGGATACGCTGGTCGGGTTGTTCCGGCTGGCGGGCCGAAAAGACCTTGCCGAGCGCGTGCGGCCGACGAGCCGGGCGCTCGCCGGGGAGGAAGTTACGCCGGCGGAGACGACGACGAGCGAGGCGCCGGCAGGCGGGCCTGTTTTGGGGTGAACGGGAGGCTCGGGGCCCGGAGCGATCGTTGACCGGTCCCCGCGTCAATTCATGGTTCGTCGCCGCCGCGCCCCGGCCTGCCGCCCCGCCGCGCCGAGGAGCACGACGAGCACGCAGGCCAGCGGCGCGAGCGGCGTCGCGCCCTGGCCTGCGGCCTGGCAGGTACAACCGCCGCCCACGGCCACGACACGGGGCTCGTCGTCCCCGCCGGCGCCCGTCGTAGCAGTCATCCCACCTGAGCCAGCCATTCCACCGCTGCCGGTCGCGCCGCCCGAGCCGCCCATTCCGCCTGCTCCGCCCATTCCCCCGCTGCCGCCCGCGCCGCCGCTGCCGCCTGCGCCGCCGCTGCCGCCTACGCCGCCGCTGCCGCCTGCGCCGCCGCTGCCGCCTACGCCGCCGCTGCCGCCTACGCCGCCGCTGCCGCCTACGCCGCCGCTGCCGCCTACGCCGCCGCTGCCGCCTACGCCGCCGCTGCCGCCCGCGCCGCCGCCTACGCCGCCGCTGCCGCCCCCGCCGCCGCCTGCGCCGCCCATTCCCCCGGCCCCACCCGCGCCGCCGCTGCCCGTGTTCTCCGTGAAATCGATCACCCGCGCCTGGACCCGCGCCGTACCGAGCGGCGCCTCCACGTAAAACGTCGAATACGTGACCAGCACCTTGCCGTCGTTCGTCGACGCGAGCGACGGCGGGCCCTTCGGCTTGTCGTCCGTCGTGATCGGCAAGCTCGTGACGACCGCGAGATTGCCGTCCAGCACGAGGGCCGCCTCGTCCGTCATCGTGGGGCCACAAGCCCGGTACGCGACGACGAGCCGGCCCCCATCCATCACCGCGCCCCGCTCCTCCAGCGCGAGGTAGGCGCAGCCGGGGTGGCTCGCGAGTTCGATCGGCGCCGCGTCCACGAGCGCCCCGGCCGGGCTCACCCGCGCCCCGACGAGCTTCTGCGCGGCCTTGTCGATCCAGACCACGACATGATTCGTCCCGTCAAACACCGTCGAGACGCCGCCGAAGCTGCCCGGACCCGCGAGCGTGAGCGGTGACGGGTCCAAAAGCGCGCCCATCGCATCGACCCGCGCCACGCGCACCGCCGACCCGTTCGACGGCTCCCACGCGACGAGGTGGTTCGTGCCATCGAACGACGCGCTCAGGGCGAGCGACGTCGCCTCCAGCGAGAGGACACTCCCGGAGGAGACCTGTCCCCCCGCATCCATCGTCAACGAGGCGAGCACATAGTCCCCGAGGTCCGTGTCGTACGCGGCGCCCACGGCGAGCGTCCGGCCCGCGCCGACGGAGAGCGCCACGCGCGCGCTCAGGTCGGAGAAATTCGTCAGCTCGATCGAGGGGGAGGAAGGATCGAGCACGACGCCCTGCGTATCCATCCGCTTCGCGAAGCTCGAACAGGTGGAAGAGTCATACCCGTTGTCGCAATTCGAAAACCCGAGGATCGTGCTCGTCCCGTCGAACGCGACGCTCGTGTGCGTCACGTCGCCCACCCCGTCCTCCACGAAAATGCCGTTGGGATCGAGGGAGAGGCCCGCCGGGGTGACACGCGCGGCAGAAAGGTTCGTGCCCCGCTGCAGCAGGAAATCACGCGCGTCGGACCACGCGACGACGAAGTTTTGCCCGTCGAAGGCCGCCGACGGCGACCGCTGGTCGTTCGCGCCCCCCGAGACCAGGATCGGCTCCGCGTCGAGCGCCGCGCCGGTCGGGTCGAAGCGCCGCGCCTGGATCGAATACCCGCCGGGGAAGAAGCCGTCGAAATACGCGTTCTGCCACACGACGAGCGCCTGCGACCCGTTCGAGGCGCCTTGCCCCTTCGCGCCCAGGTCCGTGTACGTCACGCCGCCCGGATCGAGCACCACGCCCTGCGGGGACACGCGCGCGCGGCGCAGCGGGTACGCGACGAAATCAGTCCAGTAATTGCACCATGTCACGACGGCGTTCGTGCCGTCCGTCGTCACGTCGATCTCCGTCAAGTCGTAGACCGGATCGCCGATGGCAATGCCGTCGGGATCCAGCACCTCGCCCTGCTGCGCGTCGAAGCGCGTCCCCTTGATTGTCGTCTCGTACGTGTCGTCGTCGTATTGGCCGTACGCGATGAAGTAATTTTGCCCGGTCCACACGGGCACCGGATCCCACGTGTCGAGAATCGGCGAAGGCGTCATGATCTCGATGCCCGCCGCATCCACGAGCGCGCCCTGGGCGTCGACGCGGTGTGCATACCCGGCCCCGCCCGTCTCGCGCAGGAGGAGCGCCCCTGCGCCGTTCGACGCGACGTCGAGCCGGTAGCCCGGACCCACCACGATCCCGCCCGGATCGAGGGCCTGCCCGGCCGGCGAGACGCGCCCGTACCGGCCCGTGTGATCGTCGATCCACGCCACGATGTAATTCGCGCCGTCATAAGCGACCCGCGTCTTTTGCTCGATCTTCGTCGATGTCGCGAGCGTGACCGGCGCGCCCACGGGCTTGCCGTTCGCGTCGAGGCGCTGGCCATAGACGCCCGCGCTGTAGATCATGAACGGGCTGCCCGTCTGGTACGTCAGGAGAAAGCCGTTCCCGTCGCTCGCGAGCGCGGGCTTGATCGGGTTCGAGCCTTCCACGACGGGAAACCCCGTCGCGTCGAGCACGGTGCCATCGGCGGCGATACGCGCCGCATAGATGCGCTTGTCCTGGATCGGATCGAGGTAACGATCCTCCTCCCAGGCGACGAGGTAATGGCTGCCGTTCGACGCGACCGCCGGCCGGAACCGCCGCCGCCCCGCCGGCAGGCCCGCGATGGGCGTATCGATCCCGAACTCCGGCGTGAGGAGCGGATCGAGCACCGCGGGATACGCCGACGACAGGAGCACGCGCTCCGGCACGCGCATCACGATGCGCCCCTCCTCGACGTGCACCGGGGCGCGCGTCTTTTTCCCCGTCGCGTCGATCCACGTCGCCCGGCCGAATCGCACGCCGATCCCCGTGGCCGCGTCGATGAAATGGTGGCCGTCGTGGGTCTCGCCGACGAACGCCTCGCCCGCGATATCGAGCGCGACCACGAGATCCCCTGATCCTTCGGGCGCGCGCGCAAACGAATACGAGAGCTCGACGCCGCCGTCCCGATTTTCGAGGTGCTCGTCGACCTCCCCGCGCGAAACGACGAGGTGCCCATCCGCCTCGACGCGCCCCGCGCCCGCCCCGCGCACGAGCTCGGCCCCGCCCCGCGTGACCCGCGCCGTCTTCACGTGCAGCGGCGCGCCGGCCCGCGGCGACGTGTGTGGCGACGCGGCCGGCGCGATCGGCACGATCGCGAAGCCGTCCGCCGTCGCCGCAATCTGGTGGGCGGACCCCGCGCCGACGAACCGGCCGTCCTCCGCCCGGAACCTCGCGCGCGACGCGCGGAGGCTCGCGTCGAGATCCAACGCGGGCGATAGCTTTGCCCCGGACGCCCGGCCCCCGCGCGCGCCGCCCTCGACCGGCGCGGGGCTCTCGCCGCGCGCGCACGCGGCGAGCAGGGCCGCCGCGAGGAGCAGGCTCACGCGATCGGCGAGAAAACGGAGGCGTGGGAAATCCTTGGGCATCATCCCACATCGATTACACGAAGCAGGCGGGCGCGGGAAGTGGCTCCACGCCCGCGCTTGCTCCCTGGGCGGAGCGGGTGGTATGAGCGGCAGAACGGGAAACCCCAGGAAGTTTCGTGTCGGAGAGCAGCGGCGCGCACGGTTCGTCGGAGATCGAGGCGCTCGTACGGGGCGCGCTCGGCGGGAGCCGTGCGTCCCAGCGCGTGCTCATCGAGGACGTGCTCGCGCCGGTCGTCCAGGCCCGCGTCGCCCGTGTCCTCGTCCGGCGCCTGAGCTCGAAGGGGGATCTGCGCACCGAGATGATGGATCTCTGCCAGCAGGTCTTCGTGCACGTCTTCGGCAATGACCTCCTCGCGCGCTGGGATCCGGCCGTGGGCCCGCTCGGCGCGTTCGTCGGGACCATCGCGGAGAACCACGTCCGCTCGATCCTGCGCAGCCGCGTCCGTAGCCCCTTCACCGAAATCGCGACCGAGCAGGAGGCCCTGGAGCTCGCGCTGCCCCGCGGCGAGCAGAGCCACGAGACCACGCTCGTCTCGCGCGAGGCGCTGCGGAGGCTCGAAGCCGAGCTCGACGACGAGGAGCGGGAGGGGTTTTTCGCGTTCTTCGTGGACGAGCGATCCATCGAGGAGATGTGCGTGGTCACAGGCAAGAGCCGGGAGGCGGTCTACAAGCAACGCCAGCGGCTCCGGGAGCGCGTGCGGCGGATCCTCGACGACGAGGCCGCGAGCTCGCGCCCCCCCGCGCGCGGGGCGCCGAGGACCCGGGAGGAGGGGCTGTGAGCAAAGAGCAGGATCCGCGGATCGAGGACCTCGCCCGGCGCGCGCGCGAGCGCGAAGAGAACGAGCTCGCCGAGCTTTTGCGCCCGCTCGACAAGGCCGAACGAAGCGCGCTCGCCGACGCCGTGTTCGCCACGATCGACGCGAAGCGCGCGCCGGAAGAAGCCCGGCCGGCGCCGGTCGTCCCGATCGAGAGGCCCACAAAGGCCGGCGTGCGGCGGAGGTTCGGGTTCGTCGGGGCGCTCATCGCCGCGGCGCTCGGGGCGCTCGCGCTTTTCGTCCTCTTGCGCCGGGACGCGCCGGCCCCGATCGCGGCGTACACGCTCTCCGTCGAGGGAGGCAACCAGGCCGAGCGGGGGGACAGGCCGCCGGAAGACGTGGTGATCCGGCTGGATCCAGCCTCGCGGCTCTCGCTCGCGTTGCGGCCTGAATCGCCCGTGGCGGGGGCGATCGCGGTGCGTGGTTTTCTCGTGCGGGAGGGCGCCGCGAGGGCGTGGGAGCCGCCCATGGTCGTCGGGGCGGGCGGCGTCGTGCGGATCGAGGGGACCGCGGCGGCGCTCTTCGGGGACGTGCCCGAGGGCGCGTGGGACGTCGTTTTGCTCGTGGGCCGCCCCGAGGCGCTCCCGGACGAAGCGACGCTCGCCAAGGCGGCGGCGTCCGGAGAAAACCTCGCCGGGCTGTCGACCCATCGGCTGCGGATCACGCTCTCGCGGCCACGCGGGGCGCTCGGCGGGGGCGGGGAGAACGAGGGCGCGCCGAAGCATCGAGCTTCCCCGTGCGCCGCGGTCCCGGCGGAGGTTCTCCCGGACGCCCTGGTGCAGGCGGAGGCGGCGCGGAAGCGCGGTGAGCTCGATCGGGCTTCGTCGCTCGTGGAGGGCGTGCTCGTGCAGGGGGCGCCGGACGCGAGGCGGGCCGCGATCCGGCAAAAGGCACGGATCCTCATGGCCACGCGCGGGCGGTTCGACGAAGCGGCCACGCTTTTTCGGGAGGCCATCACGCAGGATCACGCGGCGGGGCGGCTCGCGGACGCGCTCGACGATACGTTCGCGCTTTCGTACGGGCTCCTGCTGGACAAACGCGCGTTCGGCGAGGCGCGGGCCTTGCTCGACGGGCTCGGGCCGCTTCTTTCGGCTTGCCCCGAGGGAGCGCCCAAGGCGGCTTATTACAAGGGCCTCCTCGGGATCGAGACGGGGGATCTGCGCGCGGCGCTGGCCTCGTTTTCGGCCGCGGCGGCGGGCGCGGAGCGGCTCGGGCTCGACGCGTATCGGAGCGCGGTGCTGGAGCAGGAGGCCGAGGTGCTCGCGGTGCTCGGGCGGCACGAGGAGGCGGCGGCGCGGCTCGGGCAGGCGCGGGCGCTCGCGGGGCCCTCGGCGGACGCGTGCCGGCGCGCGCAGCTCGCGAGCAATGCCGGGTGGATCGCGCTCCGGGCCTCCGCGCGATCGGGGCGCGGGCTCGACGAAGCAAAACGGGGGCTGGAAGAGGCGCTCGTGATCACGCGCGAGGGCTGCCCGGCGGGGCTCGGGAACGTGCTCGTGAATCTGGCGCTCGTCGAGCATGAGAGGGGGCGCGGCGAGGAAGCGCGGGCGCGTTTGGAGGAAGCGAAGCGCGCGGGCGGCTGGGCCGAGCTCGGCGGGTGGCAACGGATGATCGAGGCGCGGCTGCTCCTGTCCGAGGGAAAAGCCAAGGACGCGCTCGCGGTACACGAGGCGCTGCGGGCCGAGGGGGAGCGGCTGCTCTTGCCCGAGCTCGTCTTCGAGGGGGCGCTCGGCCGGGCGGAGGCGCTCGCGGCGCTCGGACAACGCGGGGAAGCGCGCGCGGCGTTCGTGGAGGCCGAGACGGCGCTCGCGGCGTGGGGGCGGGGCGTGCCGCTCGGCGAGGGGCGGGGGTCGTTCCTCTCGGCGCGGCAGCGCGGCGCGCGGCTCTGGGTGGAGTTCTTGCTCCGCGAGGCGGAGCGGGGCGACGCGCGGGCCGCGCGGGAAGCGATGGAGGCGGCGCGGCGGTCGCTCGCGGGGTTCGTTCAGGCCTTTCATTGGGTGAACCGCGTGGGCGTGCTCCCCGCGGAGGCGCGAAGGCGCTGGGACGAGGCGGTGGCGGCGTATCGGCACGAGCGCGCGGTGCTGGAGGAGAAGGCCGCGGCGCGCGGGCCGGGGGCGGGGGGGCTCGAACCGGAGCGGGCGGCGCTGCGGGGCGCGCTCGATCGGGCGCTCGCGGCGCTCGGCGCGGGCGAGGCGCAAGATGCGGCGCCGCCCTTGTCCGTTCCGGCCGCGGAGGAGGCGCTTTTCGTGGTGCATCCGGCGCACGAGGGCCTCGCGGGGTTCGTGCTGACGGAGGGCGGGCGGAAGGTGGAGGCCCGGCGGCTCGGATCGCCGGAGCCTTCGAGCGCGCCGGCCGCGCGCGCCGAGGCGTGGCTTTCGCCTTTTCGAGGCGCCCTCGTCAACGTGCGTCGTGTGCGTCTGGTGTTGCCGGGGGAGCTTTTGTCCACGGATTGGCACGCGCTCCCGCTGGATGGAGCGCCGCTGATCGAGCGCGCGGAGGTCGTGTATTCGATGGATCTCGCGCCGCGGCCCGTGACGCCCGAAGGCGCGACGGCCGTGGTGATCGCCGATCCGACCGAGGATCTGCCCGGCGCGCGCGGGAGCGCGGGGGCGGTCGTCGCCGCGCTGGAGGCCCGGGGCTTGCGTGTCGTCTCGCTCCTCGGCGAGGCCGCGACCCACGAGGCCGTGCGGGACGCGCTGGAGCTGCCCTCCGTGCGGCTCTTGCATTACGCGGGGCATGCCACGTTCGAGGGGCCGGACGGGCTCGAAGCCTCGCTCCGCCTCGCCCGTCGGGGTCGTTTTTCGGTGGCCGACGTGATGGCGCTGGCCCGTGTCCCCGCGGTCGTGGTGCTCGCGGGCTGTGACACCGCGCGCGCCTCCGAGGTCGACGCGGCCGGCGGGGGGCTCGGCCTCGCGCAGGCGTTCCTCTTGAAGGGGGCGCGTGCCGCCGTCGCGACGCCCCGCCCGATGGGTGACGCGCTCGCCGAGCAGGCGACGCGCCTCCTCTACGCAGAACCCATCGAGCGCGACCCGGCCCACGCCCTGCGCGCCGTGACCCTCGCCCTGAAAAAGGCGTCGCCCGAGGCCGACTGGACCGCCTTGCGTCTGCTCGGGGAGTGAGCCAAGGCGCCCGCGAGATTTTTTTCGTCATCTCTGTCCAATCTCCGGACGGGGCGGCGTAAGGCTCGCCGAACACGCCGCGAGGTAGGCCCCGCGTGCGCGCCGCATGGCCGTGGCGCGCCCTCGGGGCGCGCTCGGGCTTTTTTCAAGAGGTGAGACATGGCTCGCATGTCGAAGAGGACGGTTCTGTCCACGCTCATCGGTGTATCCATTGTCGTGCCCTGCGCGACGGCCTTCGCGGACGTCGTGCTCGAGCCCAACGTCATCAAGGGACAGGCGCGTTTCTCCAACACGAACCCCAGCGTCGTCGCGCTCCTCCAGCAGCTCGGGATGAGCTCGGCCCAGGTGAGCGCCGGGAACTCGTCGCCCTCCGGGTATACCAGCAACACGAACGCGCTCGTCGGAACGCCGCTCTCGCGCAGCTTCGAGCTCTCCGCCGAATCGGGCGCCGGAGGGCCCGGCGGCGTCACGTACACCATGGGCGCGACGGGTTTTCTTTATGCCGCCGCGTGGTACCCCGCGTCCGGCCAGTACTGGTTCCAGCCTGTCCCCGGCGTCGTCCTCCAGCCGCTCGCGCAGCAGCCCGCCGGGACCACCGCGGACATCGTGGACTGCATCGGCCTCGTGCACGTCCGCTGGGGGCTCGACCCGCAGTGCAATACGCCGTTCACCATCGGCTCGGGCTCGATCCTGACGAGCTTCAGCGCGAGCAACTTCATGAACACCTCCGAGCATTACATCCTGCAGCGCGGAGACGCGAGCGAGAGCAAGCCGCTCTCCATCACCACGGGCAACGATCCGACGCAGAACACCATCACGTTCTCGGTGCAGCTCGACCTGCATCCGAAGTGCGACGACATCCAGGAGATCTGCATCGACATGTCGGCGTACCTCGACGGCGGCGGCGCGCTCGGCTCGCTCAAGGGCCCGTTCGACGTGCTCGGCGAGGTCGAGGAGGACAAGACGTTCATCAACGCCTTTAATGGCCCCTCCGGCAACCAGCGTTACGGGTATTTCTCGCCGCCCGAGATGCCCGTCGCCGCCCCGGCGACGTGGTGGACCCTGCCCAACATGGTCCCCGGCGATTACGAGGGATACGCGCAGGGCCTCGTCCGCACGGGACGCCTTGCGACGCACCTCACCACGCCGCGCATGGGACCGAGCAGGCCCGCAGGTCCGATGACGGTCCAGAGCGGGGTGATCTCCGATCTCCAGCAGAACATCGGCGGGCAGCTCCGGTATCCCTTCGTCATGGAGCCCGCCCGATTCGTGGGGAAGATCTACCTCGCCGATCCCTTCGTGGTGGCGAACGTCGGCGCTTACAGCTCGCTCTCGGCCCTGCGGTTCTCCGCCGATCCTCCCTATTCGAGCCAGTATCCCTGGGGGACCACCCTGCGGGCGCTGGATATCGATACCTACACGGGCCAGAGCACCACGTCGTTCGAAGGCTCGTTCGACCCGGCGAGCGGCGCGCTCGCGTCCGTGTACGATCAGCTCGTAGTCAATACGTACGACATCCCCACGCGGTGGATCCAGTCGGGCCTGATGCTCGATTTCGACGATCTGGCCGCCGAGCGCCAGGGCTTCATCACGATGCAGCGTGACAGCACGGACCACCTCCTCGGTCCGGGCGACGTCGCGCCCATCGACCACATGTATTGCTTCAACGAGGTCGAGCTCCCCTACTCGATCGCGAGCGGGCTCCTGTTCGATCCGTACGCCAAGGTGATGGGTGGGTTCAATGGCACGGACTGGATCGGAAGTTCCACGTCGTACTCGGTGCAGGGCACGTTCTACGGGTGGCCGAAGACCGAACCGAACGCCGCCACGAACGGCATGGTGCGCCTCGCGCTCCCCCAGGGAACGTATACGATCCAGCCTGGATCGAGCGTGAAGTCGGCCTCGGGCGCGATCAGCACCGCGACGTTCGCCGCGACCAAGCTCGATCTCGGCTGCGGGCAACGCGTCACGGTGTCGCCGGGCCTCAGCGTCTCGGCAGAGCTCCCGCTCTGCGCGGCCTCGGCCACGCCCGATGTCGTGGGCGCCGTAGCGAGCAGCGGCGTCCCTGTCGATCGCATCTGGTATACGGTCAACGGCGGTCCCGAGATCGACATCTGCGCCTCGAACTGCGGTGCCGATCCGCAATTCAGCGCGGCCCTGAGCCTCGCCGCCTGCGGCAACACGATCCAGGTCTTCGCGAGCGCGGGCGGACAAACCGCCTCGGTCACGACGCAGACGACGTGGGAGGATCCGAACGACGGCGTCGATTGCGAGGGCTCCTGCGAGCCGCCGCCGCCCTCCGGCGAGGCGTGCGCCTCCGTGGACGTGAAGCCGCTCGCCTGCGAGGGCGGCGGGGGTGGATATTCGCTGACGCTCGAGATCAAGAACGAGCTCGACGAGCCGATGACCTACGTGCTCCTGCCCGATCCGCACGTGTCCCCGAACGTCGTGACGTTGCCCGTGCCGCTCCAGCCCGGGGCGTCGACGAAGGTCACGGTGACGGTCTCCGGCGTCAATCCCGGCGCCGGGGTTTGCCTCAACCTGGGGATGTCGAATCCCTCGCAAAACGAATGCTGCTCGAAGGAGATCTGCTTCGACGTGCCGGCCTGCTGCTTCGCCGTCGCGGGGCAGAAGATCTCGTGTATCCCGGGCGCGCCGGGCGGGACGTTCGAGGGCTCGTTCAACTTCGAGAACCGCACGCTCGACACGATCGAGCACGTCTTCCTGTTCCCGCCGAGCGGCGTGACCGTTTCGCCGCAATACGTCGACGTCCCGTCCACGCCCCCGGGGGGCCTCGCGCACGTGGGTGGGCTCTCGTTCTCGGGCGCGACGCCCGGCGAGGAGCTTTGCCTCACCGTGGGGATTCACGATGAAGAGATGAACGAGTGCTGCACGGACGAGGTTTGTTTCCAGGTGCCGGAGCCTTGTGACAAGAAGGTCCCCGGCGATCCCCTGTCGCCGACGAAAAACCTCACCGCCGCCGAGAGCTGCTCCGTCGGCGCGGCGGGTGGTGAGCGAGGCTCCGTCGTTGGCCTCCTTCTCGGCCTCGTGGCCCTCGGCGGGCTCGCGCGACGCCGCCGCGCGTGAGGTCACGCGGATTCTGTGTCCAATCTCCACGGGGAGCGGCGTAGAGTCTTACGATCGCTCACCGTGGAGGTCTCGTGTCCCGCTTCCTGTCGTCCCGCCTCGGGCTTTCCTTGGTCGTCCTCGGCGCCGTGCTCGCCCCCGGATTCGCCTGCGTCCCCACGCCTGCGCCGTGTCCTCCCGCGGAGGACGACGCCGGCTGCACCGGCCAGCGCTGGATCTCCATCGGGAATCCCAGCGCCCCTTGTCCCGCCGATTCCCTCGGCATATGGGCGGAGGAAAAGCTCTTCAAGGGGCCGGTGGGCGGCCCTCCGCCCGCGCTCGCGCGGTATTGCGTCTACGAGTGGACCGGCGCGCGCGTGAACGGCCCGGGCGCGACGCAATGCTTGCCGTACGGCCCGAATGGACCGGGGGATGACGAGATCAATCACCTCCAGACGGTCGTCGCGGCGGGCGCGGAGCTCGGCGAGGACTGCATCGACACGGCGCCGCTCGGCTTCGAGGAGGACGCCGCGGGCTGGGCGCGCAAATCGCTCAATCGACGGGCTGGCGGCGTCGATTCGCTGGCGCCGTCCGCCATGGATCCCACGCTCCCGCGCCCGGTACGGGTCGTTGTCGCCGACACGTCGCCCGACGCGCTCTCCGGAGGCATTGCCGTCGGCCAGAGCCGGCACGGCGATACCGTGGCGCACGTCGCCCGTGATCTCGCGTGTCCAAACAGCGAGGCGGCCCCTTGCGCGGCCCACGTCACGACGGCGCTCGGTTTGCCCCGCGAAGACCTCGCGAATCCCCTGGTCACCTCGCCGGCGCAGGGCGGGTTTTTCGGCACGGAGGGGGATCTCGCGCAGGCCATCGAGCGGAGCGTGCTCTCCTGGCGTACCGAGGTCGCCGCGGGGCAGGGTGATCCGCGGCTCGTCATCAATCTGAGCGTCGGCTGGGAGGACGATCCGGAGCGGAGCAATTGCGCGCCCGAAAAGCTCGCGCAGAATCCCGATTTGCTCGCGCCGCCCGCGCGCGCCGTGCTCGATGCGATGCGGTATGCCGCGTGCCACGGCGCGCTCCTCCTCGCGGCCGCGGGCAACGATACCGGCGGCCCCACGCCGCCGAGCGGCCTCGTGTGTCCTGCGCGCTGGGAGGTGATCTCGACGCCCGACGCGGCGACGTGCGACGCGCTCGTCGGCGCCAAGTTCATCGCGGCGTGGGCCGAGCGATGGCCGAACTTCCCGCGCAGGCCCGCGTCCGCGCAGGCCTACGATCGCGTCGTGTATGCCGTCGGCGGCGTCGATTACAACGACGCCCCCCTCGTCCCGCCGCGCCCGCTCGCGCGCCCGCGCATCGCGGCCCTCGGCCTGCTCGCGGCCGGCTGGGATATGTCGTCGAATGCCGCGGTCACGCCCAATACGAACGGGCAACCCCCCACGGCGCCGCCGCTCTTGACGGGCACGTCCGTCGCGACGGCGGTCGCCAGCGCGATCGCCGCGGGCAGGTGGGCGTACAACCCCGCGGCCACAGCGCCCGAGATCCTCGACGCGATCTATCAATCGGGCGTCGTGCTCCAGCAAAACGGCTCGAACATCCGCGCGGATCCGGATACGTGCGTCGGGACGAACGACTGCGCCGTGCGCCGCCTCTCCTTGTGCCGTGCCCTCGGCGTGCCTTGCGACGACGCCGCGCCCGTGGGGGCACAGAATGATCCGTTGCCCAATCCGGCCCTGGCGTCCACGCTCTTGACCACGCTCGCGGGGGAGTTCAATGCGGCGCTCGTCGCGCAGGCGTCGTTCCCGGACACGTTGTCCATTCCGAGCACACGCCACCCGACGGTCGCCGCCTCGCCGTGGACGTTCCCGCAGCCGAACTGGCCTGCGTGCCCGGCTTGCGTGCTGGCCGTGAATGGCCCGAACGACGTGGTCCTTTATGCGAGGCCTGGCGTCACGATGACCGACCTCACGCTCGTGCTCGTCGATCGCCAGGGCAGCCTTCGCTCGGCGCGCGTGGCGGCCACGGCGCAGCGGAATGATGCCCTGCGGATCGCGATCACGCAGCAGACCGGGTTTTCCGTGGCCGGCACGCGCAGCGTGTGGCTGTCGGGGACGGCGAGGACGCAGAGCGGGACCCCGGTCTCCGTCGTCCAGCAAATCGCGGTGACCGGGCTCTGAGCGGGATCAAGGGCGGAATCGGACGGCCTCGCCCCGCCGGGTGGGGCCGTAGCTCGCCGCGGAGACGAGCGTGTTCCGGTCATAAAGGAGGATGGTCCCGCCGCGATTGCCGAGCGCCATGCCCCCTTCGACGTCGCGGCGCACCTCGATCTCGATGTCCTCGCCCGCACCGATCGTCCCTCCGAGCGGCGCGGGGCGCGCCATGCGATCCCGCAAGGTCCAGCCCGAAAGATCAATGGCCTCCGCGGACACGTTGCGGAGGCGAATCCATTCCTTCCCGCTGTCAGGGTTCGGCATCGCCTCCTCGATGACGACCGGCCCCTCGTTGCGTAGAGCCGCTCGTACGGGCCGGATCACGGCAGGCCCTTCCTCCAGCGCATCGGCCCTGCCGTCCCCGACGAAGACCGGATAAAGGGATCGAATGTGGTCGCCGAGGGAGCCGTCTTCACGGACGTCGCGGTAAAGGACGAGATCGTAGGTCTCGTCGTGGATCCGGATGCGCCGCCGGTTGTCCTCGAAGAGGCCTGCCACGCTCTCGTGGAAAGCGACGGCGCCGATGGCGATGTCGAACGCGGGGCTCGTGCCGATGAAGAATCCGCCGATCCTCTTGAACAGCTCGGCTCGCACCGTCCCCGATAGGTCGGTGTAGTACAAGAGCATCTGGAGCGTCACCGAGCTCGGCGCCGAGTGATGGTCGAGGTGGCGCACGCCGCACTGGTATCCCAGATAGTTTACGCGCCGGTGGGACTCGTCCAGGTAAAACTTGACCCACGAATGGTACCCGGAGAGCTCGCCCAGCGCCTCGATGCCGCGACGTGGATCGTACCGGCCTTCCCCCACGAAGACGTGCTCGAACGCCGAGGCGTCCTCCAGAATACGGCGGTTATAATGGTTCGTGTAGGTCTGAAACCAGAGGTCCCGCAGGTGTTCCTGGAGATTCGCCTCGGAGAGCGCGTGCCCGAGCTCCTCGCGAATGTACACGAGCGCTCGTTGCATCACGGGCGTCCGGGCGACGATTCGAAGGAAATCGTGGATCTCCCGCTCTTCTTCCGGCGACTCGCTCTCCGGGGCGTACGGGTCGAGGATGTAATTGTCGAGGAGAGCGAGGAGCGCCGCATACGTCGGCCTGCGCAGGACGGCCGGATCGACGTAGGCGAAGAGCGGGCGCGTCGCGAGGTCCACGTGGCGCTTGCCGGAAGCGCAGCCCTGGAGATCGAGCTTGATGTCGGCGTCCTCCGGAATCCACGTGCTCTCGGCCGTTCGGGCCGCGACGTGGCATCCCTCGTGCGCCTGATCGAGGTCCCACAGCTCCTCGTAGATCATAGGTCCCCCCCAGAGATATCTATGGTCGAGGAGGCCCGGCTGCCATCCCTTCCGAGCGCCCGTCCCGCCCTGAAATCCCGAGAGATCCTGGCAGGAGGCCGTACGTTCAGGCGGAATGCAGCACGATGGGCAACGAGCCGGGGCCACGCACCAAAAGCGTGCGGTGCCAGGCCATCGGCTCGGGGCCGGGGGAGATGCGGCGCGCGCGATCGAAGAGCGCCTCCAGCGCGAGGCGCCCCTCCATGCGCGCGAGCTGCGCGCCGAGGCAAAAATGCACGCCGTGGCCGAAGGGCAGGTTCTTCGCGCCGGGCCGCTCCAGGTTGAAGTGGCCCGCGTCCGGGAACTGGGATTCGTCGCGGTTGGCCGAGCCGACCATCACGAGCAGCGGCGCGCCTTTGGGCAATGTCACGCCGCCGAGCTCGACCTCCGCGGTCGTCGTGCGGGGCACCGCGTGGAGCGGCGGCTCGTACCGCAGCACCTCGTCGATGAAGGCAGGGAGGAGCGACCGATCCGCGCGTAGCTTCTCCCAAAGCTCCGGCCGTTCGAGGAGGATCACGAGCGAGGTGCCGAGCATGTTCACCGCGGTCTCGATGCCGCCCACGAGGAGCAAGGTCATGAAGGCAATCAGCTCGTCCTCGGTCAGGGCCTCGCCGTCGACCTTGGCCGCGAGCAGGTCACTCACGAGATCCTCGGCGGGCGCGGCCCGGCGTTCTTCCAAGAGCTCGCCGAAATAACGCCGCAGGTCCGCCACGGCGTCGCGGGCGAGCTGCATGCGATCGTGTTCGTCCGGACGCACCGTGGTGACGCCGCCGGTGATGAGGTCCGCCCATCGCTTGAGGCGCGCGTGAAGCGAGGGGGAGAGCCCCATCAGGTCGCCGATGACGAAGGCCGGAATTCGCAGGGCATAAGGCGGCATGATATCGACGGGCTCTCCGAGCGGCAGCTCGGCGACGGCTTGCTCGGCAAATGCCCGCACGCGTGGCTCCACCCGCGCCATGGCGAAGGTGCCAAAGGCCTTCGAGACGAGCGCGCGGAGCCGCCCGTGCTGGGGCGGATCCATGGTGATCATCGAATCGGCGAACGGATTGCCGCCGAGCCACGGCGGGTTCACCGCCAGGCCAAAGCCGCGCGAGGAAAAGAGCTCGGGATGCTTGAGCACGAAGAGGACGTCGTCGTGCCGCGTGACGGCCCACATGCCACCCGGGTCCACCTGACATACGGGCGCGTCGCGGCGCATCTCCGCATAAACCGGGTAGGGATGGGTCCGGAACTCCGGCGAGAGCACGTTGTAACGGAACGTCATGAAGGAACTCCAAGGTGGAAGGTCGACGCGCTCCGGCGCGTTGGCGCCGCCATGCCCGTGCTCCCTACCGCGACCCGGCAGAAAGGCAAACCCCAGGCCGCGCTCATGATAGCCGCAGCCCTGGTCGCGTCCGGCTGTTCGCGTCGGGAGAGCAGGGATCCCGCGCCTTCCGCCGGGCCGGAGGCGCCCGTGGCTGCGTCCGCGCCGCCCCCCGAAGTTTCGGCCGAGGCCGCGCCGAGCGCTTCCGTCGCCGCCGCCGCGCCGCCGTGCGCGGGGGCCGAGGCGCGCCCCGGCGTGGAGGCCCACGAGGGCCATATCTATTATTGCGCGCAGGATGGATCCGCGCGCAAGTTGACCGATTCGGGGAAAGACAACTCGCCCGCGCTCTCTCCGGATGGGAAGCGGGTCGTCTTCGTGCGAGCCGAGGGGATTTCGCCCGCCGATGAGGACGGCATTCGGGTCACCGACAACCGCATTCTGCTCCACGACCTCGCATCCGGACAGACCCGTGAGATCGCGAAAAACGGCATGTGCCTGAGCTTGTGGTCCCCGGTCTTCGCGTTCGACGATCTGGTCTTGATCGACGCGCGGGGCTACGAGATTCCCCGGTATACCCACACGAGCGTCTGCGGCGTCGACCTCCGGGAAAAAACGCCCGTGGTGAAGGCCGTCGCGGGAGGGACCGATTGCGTCGTCGCCATTCGCACCGGGCCCTATCGAGGTCATCTCTACGCCGAGGGCTGGCGTAGTCCCGGCCCCACGGAATCTCACGAGATCGTCGATCGCGCGGGGCGCTCTGTGCGTCAGCTCGAAGCTTCGGCCTTCACCGACGATCCCCCCGAGGGACCGGGGGCCCAGACCGGGGCCTTCTGTCGTCCCCCACGGCGGCTCGATTTTCACAAGAAGTGAGCCCGCCATGATAGAGTGCGGACGATGCTCCGCAACCAACGCCTCGTTCTCGGCGCCGCGCTCTCCGCATTCAGTTTGAGCTGCAACGTCATCTCGCCACCACCCTTGCTGCCGAACCTCGCGAGGATCGCGCCGAACGAGCCGGGCGACATGCGGGTCATGCTCGTCGTGGGGCTCGGCGCGGGGATCTGGGTCGACGGCGGGGTCGGGGCCGAGCTGCGGGTCGAATCCCAGGTCAACGAATGGGCGACCGTGGGCGGTGGGCTCTCGGGCGCGCTCAATCTGGACTACGACGACGCCGATCCCGCGTCGGCCTTCATCCCCCGGCACAATCATCCACGCTTTCTTTATGCGGCGCGGACGTGGGGGCGGTTCAATCCGGGGGAGCTCGATTGGTTCGCGCTGAAGGCAGGCGTGGGGATCACGGGCACGAACAAGGGGACGGTCGCGCTGACGCTCGACGGCGCACCGCTGTTCGGCCATTCATTCGAGGTCGGCGGGGAAGCGGGGAGCGCGCCCTGGCTCGTGAGCCCGTACGGCGGGCCCGTCGTGGCTCTGTCGGTCCCCCTGCGGCAGGGGGAAAACATCATGGACCAAAAAGTCTCGCTGGGGCTCGGGCCCGATATGCATTCGACGAGCCACAGGGAGCCGGTGCCGTTCACCACGACGTTTTTCGTGGGCGCGCAAGGAGGGCTCGCTGTGGACGCGCCCGGCGCCCCTGCCTGGACCGGGGCGCTGGAGATTCTCTCGTTGCTCGGGATCTCGGACACGCATGCCGCGGTGCTCATGGGCATTGCGACGGGGCAAGGCGTGCGCGTGCGTCCGTGAGCGGACGATCCTTCATCGTTTCGGGCGGCCCGCCACGGTGCGCGTGAGCGCGAGCACGCGGAGCGCGACGATCTGCGACTCACTCTGATCTTGCTGCGGCAAGGCTAAGGCGATGAGGCGGGCCGAGAACCTCGAAAAGAGCGGCAGCTTCTTCGCGAGGTCGATCGGCAGGTAGGTCGGGATGCCTTTGTCCGCCATCGGTCCGTGGAGCAACGCCCGGATCCATTCGGCGCCGGAGAGCTCGCGTTCTGGTACTTGCGTCGCTCGAGCAGCACCCGCCGCGAATGCACGTCGAGGTAATCGGGCGGGAGCATGCGGTTTGCCTTCGCCCACGCCTCGCGCACGCGGAGCGAGAAGCTCGCTGCGACCTCGGCGGAGCTGCCGAGTGGTGTGCCGCGCGCCTCGTTCGCGAGATCGAGCGTCTCCTTGAGTTTCTTGTCGCCCACCGCGAGCGGCGCGGCCGCGCTCGACAAGACTTCGAGGAGCTCGATTTCGTCGAAGGGGAATTCGAGATCCCCCGCGACGACGAGGAGCGGTGGTTCGAGCACGCCGTCGTCGTTGACCGCCGAGAAGAGCGCATTCTCCACGTCGAGCGTGGGCGTGGCCCGCGTGAGGACCTTGGAGACGCGGGATTTGTCGTCCTTCGCTTTTTCCTCCGGGGTCTTTTCTTTCTTGCGCTCGGGCTTCTTGCGAGGCTTGGGCGGCGGAGCCTCCGGATCCTCGTCGTTCCACGGGTCCTCGGAGGCCTCGTTGGCGGGCTCTTCGGGAGCAGGCGCCGCTGGTTCGATAAGGGGCTTCCAGGTTTCCTGTTCGGAGAGCCGCGGGGGAAGCTCGGGCGCGAACCACAGGAGATCAACGAGAAAACCCGCGGTCGTCGGCGCCGCGGCAGCGGGTTTGTCGCGCCGCTCCTTTTCGCGTTCGTCCTCCGCGGGCGCTGTTGCGGCGGCGGCATGGGAGGCCTCGGCCGCGCCGAGGAATGCCGCTGTGGCGAGGACACGCGGATCGGTCTTGGCGGGGCGCGAACGGTCCTTTTCGATCGGGGCCGGCGGCGCGGCGGGCGGCGGGGCCTCGGGCGCGGGGCGCGCCTTTTGCGCGGCGAGCACCGCCGCTTGCCCCACCGTGGTGCCGGCAGGGCGCGCGACGGGCGGCGGCTGCATCGGGAGGGCGGGCGCGGGCGGCGCCGAATGCGGGACGACGACGCCCGGGAGTGACGGGGCCTGCGGGCGCAAAGGCGCGGGCGCGAGGTGCGTCTGCGGCGGCGTCGTCAGGGGAGGAGGCGGCGGCGCTGCCATGGGCGGCGGTGGGGCCACGACCGGCGGCGGCGTGGTCCTGGGCGGCGCGGGCGCAGGCGCAGGCGCGGGCGTCTTCGTCCCGGCGAGCCACGTCGGTATTGCATGACGAGGAATGGTCTCGACGAACACCGCGGTGTCCTGCTGATCTTCGGGCGGCACTTGGGGAGGCGGCACTTGGGGAGGCGGCGCTTTGGGGGGCGGCGCTTTGGGGGGCGGCGGCGGAGCGGCCAGGCCCGGGGCAGCGAAGGGCAAGGCCGGCGAGGCCTTGAAGGGCAGGGGATTCATGCCGAGGCCCTGGAGGCTGTCGGCCGTCGTCTGCGTGAGATCGAGATCGTCATCGTCTTCTATCGAAGGCGCCGGTTCGGGCGTGGCGCGGGGCGGTTCGGGGAAACGCGCGGGTTCGCCCGGGTACTCGACCCCGATGAAGATGCGGCCCGGCTGATCACGGCCGTCGAGGGGGATTTGCGCGCGGAACGTGAGGCTCGCGATGGCGCGGTTCGTGTCTATCCACAAGGTGTCGGGGACGAGATCGGGCTCCCAGGGCGGCAGGCCTTCGATCTCCACGCGCATGCGCGGCTTGATCCCCGGCAGGCGCGTGGAGAATCGCTCGATCTCCGGGTGCATGTTTTCGAGCAAAAGGGGCTCGTCCGGCCGCAGCTCGGAGACGAGCTGATCCGGCGGCGCGCTCTGGAAATACGAGCCGTCGAAGTCCATCCCGAGCGGCGTCTCGGTCCAGGTGTTGTTCGCGAACGCCCCCACGAGCGCGCCGAGCTTGGCGCTGCGGACGAGCCACCGCGAAGCAATGGGGCCGAACCCGACCGGGGGGATCGGGCGGGAGACGTCCGCATCCATGAGCCCGGGGGGCTTCAGGTTTGGCAAGGTACGCCGCCCGTACGCGTCGACGACGGACGGGTCGATCCCGACGGGATTCCACGAATCCTCGCCGCCGGCGGCGCGCTCGTAGCGGAGGGGCATCTGCGTCCATTTGGGCCCCTCCGAGACGGCGCCGTCCCTCGTGACCGTGCGCGCGCCGAGGACCTCGATCGATTTGTCGACGTCCGCGACGACGAGCCTCGCGAAGAGCGAACGCACGGGCTCCCGCCGCGGCGCGAACGCGCTGCCGACGAGCACGACCTCCGGCCGGGGCTTGGTGGGCGCGAGGTCGCTCGGGGCATAAACGCATTTGCCCGGGTCGTCGTCCCAGTGGTTGTCGCGCTCGTTGATGCCCTCGGGCTCGGTCGCCACGATCGACGTGCCGGGCTTGAGCGCGTACGTCAGCTTGCAGACGACCGTGAGCGACCATTGCCCCGGCTGCTCCTGCCACGTGACAGAGCCCGTGAGAACGGGCGGGAGGGTGATGATCTCCATGAATACGATTCCTGCCCGCGGCTCAGTCCCACTTGAGGCGCTTGGAAAAATACCGCGCCCGCGCCCATACGTCGCGCGAGTAATCGTCCCCTGCCGAGCCGTCGTCGAGCTTGGCCCAGCTCGTCGTGTCTCTCGGCTGGGTCCGGACGTTGCCCGACCCGAAGTTGTAGCCGGCGATGGAGCCCGCGAGGAGCTGCTCCCGGGTCCAGCTCGGGTGCGCGGCTTTCACGGATTTGTACGTGTCGCTCCAGATTCGCATGGCCTGCTCGGCGTGATCCATGCTGAAAGGCCCGCCCTTTGGCTTGTGAAACTCCTTGTCGACCTGGAACATGCCATACCCGTCGGGATCGTACTTGCCGTACCCGTCCGCGCGGAGGTGCCTGCCGAAGCCGGATTCGCGGCTCGCCAGACCGAGCAGGAGCGCCGGAGGAATGCCGTATTTCGCGCCGAGCTTCTTCGCGAGCGGAACGAGCTTCTGCGCCCGCGCCCGGTCCATCGGCGCCTCGACGCTCGCTCGGGGCATCTTGCCCGGCTTCATCTTGAGCAAGATCTTGTTTTGTCGCTCGGCGCGGTTCGGTCGATCTTCGGCCTCCCCCGGCGTCTTCTTCGGGATCTTTTTCCCGCCGGCAAACAGGGCCATGCTGCCGGTCTTCACGACGCTGCCGCAATCGAGGCAATCCCCGACGCGGACGACGGCCTTGCCGTTGACGTAAATCTCGTCGGATCCCTCTTCGGCCACGCTGTCGTGGTGCGGGTGGTCGGGGCCGTCGTGGGGCTCCCAGAGGTCGCCGACCCGCACGATGGCGTGTCCGTCGAGGAAGACGTCCGGGCTGCCCTCGATGGCTTTGCGCGGCGGACACCCGTCGTGGCCGCTGCATTCGTCGATGCCCTTGCGAGCTACCTGTGCCATCGACCCCTCCCCATCACCATTTCAGGTTCTTCGAATACCACTGCGCTTCAGCCCATACGTCGCGCGAGTAATCGTCGTGCGCGGTGCCGTTGTCGAGCTGCGCCCATGCCGCTGTGGACGAGGGCCGCGTCTGCGCGTTGCTCGGGCCCGCGTTGTAGGCGACGAGGCCCGCGGCGAGGTACTCCTCCTCGCTCCAGCCGGGGTGCTTGTCCTTGACCTGGCGAATGTATCCCTTGTAGATGTCCATCGCCTGATCGATGTGGTGCCAGTCCGAGGGGCCGCCCTTCGGCGTGTGGTACCGTTTGTCGACCTGGAACAACCCGAAGCCCATCCCGTCGAATTTGCTGTAGCCGTTCGCGTCGAGGAACTCGCCAAACGCCGACTCGCGGTTCATCCAGGCGAGCGCGAGGGCGGGCGGGATGTCGTACCGCTCGCCGATCTTTTTCGCGAGCTCCTTGTAGTGTTCTGCCTTCGCCTTGCGGGCCGCGGCGATCTGGTGGTATTTGCCCGCGGGGCCGGGGTTCATCTTGCCGAGCAGCTCGTTCTGCTTCGCGGCCTTCGATTTGCCGTGAGGCTCCTTGTCGTGGTCGTGCTTGGGCGGCGCTTTCTCTTTCTCGTGCTTGGGGGGCTCATGCTTCGCGGGCTCGTGTTTCGCCTCGTTCTGCTCGTGCTTCGCGTGTTTCTTGGGGCCGTGTCCGCCGAGCCTTTTCGGTTTGCGCGCCGCGGGCACTTCCACGGGCGGGTTGAGCTGGATCTTCGGGCCGCCCTTGACGACGAGCTCTTTGCCGGCCTGGATGATGACGTTCCCTTTCGCCGAGAGGATGAGATCCCCCTCGACCGTGACGTGCCGGTTGCCCTTCGTCTCTTCGAGCTCGTCCTCCTGGACGACCTTGTGCAGGTCCTTCGTGGCTTCGAGGTAAAAGAGCTCGCCGTCCGCCTTGTCGTCGAACGTGATCTCGTTGCCGCCGTTCTTGGAGCTCGATTTGAGCGTCGTGCGGGTCTTGTTCTCCGGGATCGAATAAGGCACCGGCGAGATCGTGCCGAACAGGCGGCCCACGACGACCGGGAGGTCCGGATCGCCTTCGAGGAACGCGACGAGCACCTCCTGCCCGACGCGCGGCAGCGTGACCATGCCAAACCCGGGCCCCGCCCAGGCCTGGGAGACGCGCACCCAGCATGAGCCCTTCTCGTCGCCTTTCGCCTCGCGATCCCAAGGGAATTGCACGCGCACGCGGCCATGTTCGTCGCAATGGATGTCCTCGCCGGGCGGCCCGACGACGACCGCGCTCTGGACGCCGTGGATGCGCGGCTTGCTCGTCTTCGAGAGCGGTTTGAACGCGCCGTCTTCGCCGCTCCGATGCGCGTCGCCATGGCTGATCGAGGTGAGCAGGGGCCGGAAAGGCTTGTCCGCCGAGACGGCTTCGCCGCCCGCATGCCAATCGTCGTCGACCTCGCCCGAGACGAAGGACGAGAGGACGAGGAGCTTTTTCCCATTGTCGAGATCCCGGTGCGGATGTCCCTTCATCGAAAAGACGGTGCCGGGTGCGACGTCGGTCGCCGATGTATTGAAGCTGATGCGCGAGGCCGCGCCGCGCATGGCCTCGACGTGCCGCTGCGCCTTGCGCTTGGCCTCCTTCTCGTTGTGCCGGTAATTCCCCTCCGCGTCGCCGACGGGCGTGCTGCCGTCGCCGTCGCCGGCGGCGTGGCTCGATCCGGGGAGGAAAAAATACTCCTCGAGCATGCTGTCGGGCCCGTCGTCGTCAGCGCTGTGCACGCCGGCGAGCGGGAATGTCGGGCGGCGGAAATCGAAATCACGCACGACGGCGCGCCCCGGGCGCACGTCGTGGGCGATGTTGACGTCCGTGATGTGCTCCGCCTTCTCCGCCAGGCTCGCCGAACGCACGAACGGCAGCGCCTTCTCGCGTGGCTCCGAGGTGGTCGGCGTATCGGTGAGGATCATCTTCGTCTCCTTCTCGCCCTCGGGGGTGGTGAAGAAAAACGAGATGCCCGCGTCGACGAGGAGGCGCCGCACGAAATCGTGGTCGGTCTCGCCGTATTGCACCTTGAACTCGCGCTTCGTGTAGTCGTCCTCGTCGAGCCGGAGCTCGAAGGGCAAACGCCACTCGTCGAGGACCTTCTTCACGATCTGCGGCACGGACGCGTGCTTGTAGACGCGGTGGTTGCGGCGATGGCTCAAGAGCCAGAACACGGGGACGATCCGGAGCGCGTACGTCGAGAGCCCGTCGGACTCGACCTCCGTCTGCGCGATCCTCGCACACACGCCCGTCCAGATACGCGGGCCGCCGTGGCCCACGAGGCCAAACGACGCGGGGCGACCGCTGATCTTTTTCAGATCGACGTCGTCGTCGCCGACCGCGATGACGTCGATCTGGAACGACGCGCTCAGCGCCTCGTGCACCGCAAAGCTGCGGACGTCGAGCTGTTCCCCGGACTCCAGTGAGATTTTTACGTTGCTCATGGCTTCATCGTTCTCTGCAAGGGTCTTCCCGAGGAGCGCTCACTTGAACGTCAATCGATGGAGTTTGTCGATGAGCTGCGTGGGATTCTTCAGCGCGGGGTGCCTTCGATAGGGGCCGCTCATCTGCGTCAGCGCCTGTCCGCGCGCCCGCTCGCCGAAGAGCTCGAAATGGATCATCGACATGCCGAGCGAGTCGAGCAGGCCGACGTACGCGATGTGCTCGCCGCATTTGACCTTTTGCCCAGCCCGAACGTTGACGCGTTTGCTGCTCGAAATCTCGCCATACCGGACGACGCCGACGCCCGGGTGGAAGACCTCGAGCGCGTTCGTCCCGTCATAGAAGAAATAGGGCGCGCGGATGATGACGCCATCGGCGATCGCGCGGATCTTCGAGCCAAACGGCGCATACAGATCCACGCCACCGTGCTTGCGTCCCCCCGAGCGTGGGCAGCCGAAGTACCGGGGACCGTCTTTCCAGCTCGCCGTGGCTTTTTTCCAGAGGGGGAAGATGAGCTTGCGGCCGGCCTTCGAATCCTTGTCGTCGTCCTTGTCTTTGGCGGGCGCCGGCTTCTTCGGCGGAGGCTTCTTCGGCGGTGGTTTGGGCTGGCTCGGCTGCGACGAGGCGCCGCCGGTGCCGCTCGACGCGCCGGGGAGCTTGATCTGCTGCCCGACGGAGATCTGATTCGGGTTCGAGATCTGCGGGTTCGCCTCGAGGATTGCGCTGACCGTGGTGTCGTATTTCCCCGCGATCGCGCCGAGTGTATCGCCCGACTTCACGGTGTACGAGCCCGGCGCTTTCGCCGACATCGCCATGATCCTTTGCGGCAGCGCAGGCGCCGCGGGCAGCGGAGCCTCCGGCACAATCGCCCGCGCGGCGAACGCCACGGGCGCGGGCGGCGGCGCGCCGGCGACAGGCCCGGGCGGCGGGATGAAGATGGGAGGCGGCGGCCCGAGGTCGAAAGGCGTGTCGTCGTTCGACATGAGTGCTCCGGCGCAAGCAAGGTCGTTGCCAACGGCGCGCCCTCGACAACTACGCGAAAGGACATCGATTGCAAATGGGGATCCCGGGGCGACGGTGGATCCGTCATGATCCATCCCTGGGGCTCATGTCCCCCAGGAGGGCTCGGCGCGCGCATGGAAGCCCGGTGGTCCCACGAACTTTTTGGGTCGGGAACACATCCTCGCGGGCGACATCGACGTGAGGGAGCGCGGCTTTCGTGGCGGGGATCGTTCGATCAACGCCTGGGGGACGCCGATAGCCGATTACGTCGTTGCCTTCCCGTCGTCGCTCGTGGGCGCGAAAGGAGAAGGCATCGCGAGCATCGACGCGTCAAAAGGGGCAGGGCGCGGGGCGCCCGCGAATGCGGGCGGCGGCGGGCACTCGCACAATGCGGGCGGCGCGGGCGGCGCGGGCGGCGGGCTCGTGATCATTCATGCGCACAGGATCGAGGGCTCCCTGCTCGCGGGCGGCGCCAAGCCTGCGATTCGTGCGAATGGCGCGGCGGGCGGCGGCGCGGCGAATGACGGCGGTGGCGGCGGCGGCGGCGGGACGATTCTGCTCGACGTCGAGGAGCTGGGAGGCGTGCTCCGCCTCGAAGCGCGGGGCGCGCGACGCCCGCCGGAGCCAAACGTTGATTCTCCTTGCGCCGGTCGGCCCGATCGGCGGCGGCGGCGGCGAGATTCCCGGTCCCACCGATCCGATGCCCGTCAACTGAATCGCGGGCGCCTCTACCCCGCGCACTCCGCGCAAAGCTTCCCGAGCGTACGGATCGCGTGATCGAACAGCTCCGACCACGGGTGCCCGCACGACAAGCGGATGTACCCCGTGAAGCGCTGCTTCGCCGAGAAAAGCGGCCCCGGCGCGATGGCGATGCCACGCGCGAGCGCGCGCTCGAAGAGCAGGAGCGCGCTCGTGCCTGGCGGCAGCTCCACCCACAACAGAAATCCCCCCGCGGGCCGTGAAATGCGCGTTCCGGCCGGGAAATGCTCGGCCACGGCCTCGCTCACCCGCTCGACCTGCGCCGCGAGCTTGCGCCGCAACGCGCGCAGGTGATGGTCGTAGCCGCCATTGTCGAGGAAATCCGCGACGGCCATTTGGGGCAAGGTCGCGGTGGCCACGCTCTGCGCGAACTTGAGGTGCTCGACCTCCTCGCGGAAGATGCCGGGCGCGGCCCAGCCGACGCGATACCCCGGCGCGACCGTCTTCGAGAACGAGGAGCAGAGCATCACGAGGCCGCGCTTGTCGAAGGCCTTGGCCGGCCGCGGGCGCTCGTCGCCGAAATGGAGGTCGCCGTAGATGTCGTCCTCGATGAGCGGGATTTCCCGGCGTCCGAGCATCTCCACGAGCTCCTCCTTCGCCTCGTCCGGCATCAAGGAGCCGAGCGGGTTGTTGAAGTTCGGGATCGCCATCACGGCGCGAATGCGGTGGCGCCCCATCGCCTCCGCGAGCGCGGAAAGGTCCATGCCCGTGCGCGGGTGCGCAGGGATCTCGATGACCCGCATGTGGAGGCTGGCGAGGAGCCGCAAGAGGCCGTAATACGCGGGCGATTCGACGGCCACGGTATCGCCCGGCCGCGTGGCGGCGCGCAGGCAGAGGTGGAGCGCTTCGGCCGCGCCCACGGTGGTGACGATGTCGTCCGTCGAGAGCGCGCAGCCCCAATCGATGGATCGGCGTGCGATCTGCCGGCGCAGCGCGACGAGGCCGGGCGGCAGGTCGTAGGCCACGCCCGCGCCGCCCGCGCTCCGGGCGATGAGGCTCAAGGAGCGGTTCAGCCGCTCGGTCGGCAGGAGCTCGGGATCGAGGAACCCCGCGCCGAGCGGCACGATGCTCGGATCGCGCCCGGCGCCGTAGAGCCTCGCGACGAGGGTTCCGATGCTCGGGCGGCTCGTGGTCGTGCATGCGCGCGCCGCGCGGGGCTCGGGCGGGAGCGGCGCGCGGCGGGCCCGCACGTAATGTCCCGACTGCGGACGCGCCTCGATGACCCCACGATTCTCGAGCTCGAGGTAGGCCTGCAGCACCGTCGCGATGCTGACGCTCTGCTGGCGCGCGAGCCGCCGCACCGAGGGGATCCGATCGCCGGGGCGGAGCGTGCCCCGCTCGATCAGCTCCTCGATGTGCGCGGCGACGCGCTCGTAAAGAAGGCCCTGCCCGGCGGCGACGGTTTCTTGCTGCACGAAGGCCAAGGATACCCCGCGAGGGCCTCCCCCGCACCGGTACAGTTGCCGCGGGCGTCGACCGGTACAGCACCAGTTTCGCTCGACTGTACCGGTCGCACATGCCGAGCAACTGCATCTGTGCCGGCTGCCGGTCCGGGGTCAAGCTTCAGGCATGATGACCGCGCCAAGGTTCCGCGCGGGCGTGGCGCCTCTCGCGCCGCGCCCTGTCGAGCTCGATCTTGCCAAGGGTGCGTTGTGGGCGCAGAAGCTCCGGGGGCCGTTCGCCCTCGCGTGTACGAGCGGGTCGGTCTGGCTCACCCGCGAGGGTGATCCGGACGACGTGGTGCTCTCGGCGGGCGGCTGCTACCGTGGCGCCGATCAAGGGCTCGTGGTGGTCGAGGCCCTTTCGCGGGCGCACATCACGGTGTCGAGAGAAGGGTTTTCCGGGAAGCTTCGGCGGGTCCTCGCGGCCTTGCGGCAGCAATGGCTCGTGCTCGTCTCGTTGTTCTCCCTCTACGTCATCTGGGGCTCGACGTACCTCGGGATGCACATCGCGCTGGAGACGCTGCCGCCGTTTTTCATGGGCGGCACGCGGTTCGTGCTGGCGGGCGGCATTCTGTACGGGGCGCTGCGGCTGCGCGGGGAGGCCGCGCCGACGCGGAGGCAATGGGCCGGGGCCGCGCTCGTGGGCGCGCTCTTGCTCGCGTGTGGCAATGGGTTTCTCGCGATCGGCCAGCAGCGGGGGTGGGTGAGCTCGGGCGTGGCCGCGGTCGTGGTGACGACGATGCCGCTCTGGGTCGCCGTGCTCGGCAGCGCCGCGGCGTTCGTGCAGCGCCGCAGAGGCCGCGAAGGCTCGTCCGCCGCGCCTTCGGCCGGGGAATGGGCGGGCCTTCTGGTCGGCTTCACGGGCGCCGCGCTCTTGCACCTCGGCGGCGTGATGGGCGGCTCGACGGGCGGGCTCTTGCTGATGATGCTCTCGCCGTTCGCCTGGGCGCTCGGCTCGCTCTTCAGCCGGTCTTTGGACCTGCCGAAGGGCCTCATGGCCTCGGCCGCGCAGATGATCGCGGGCGGCGTGATCATGCTCTCCCTCGCGCCGGTCCTCGGTGAGTCGCTGCCGCTCGCGCCCTCGGCCCGCTCGCTCGCGGCGCTCGCGTATCTGACGGTGTTCGGCTCGATCGTGGGGTTCTCCGCGTACGGCTACCTCATCCGGAACACGCGGCCGGCCATTGCGACGAGTTATGCGTACGTGAATCCGCTCGTCGCCATCGCGCTCGGGATCTGGCTCGGCGGCGAGGCGGCCTCGGCGATGACGTGGCTTGCGGCGATCATCGTGATCGCGGGCGTCGTGATCGTCTCGGTCGCGCGGGCGCGGCCTTCGCGCGCGTGATCAGGAAAGCCTCACGCCTTCGGGGCGCAGCCGCCGTGCGCGTGCGCCTCGGGGTCGCACGTGCAATCGACGCAGCCGTGCTCGGCGCAGGTCCCGCACGAGATGGCGACCTGCTTCCGTAGCGCCTCGCGCGCGCGGAAGACGCGCACGGCCGCGTTCGACGGCGTGATTCCCTGCTCGTCGGCGAAGTCCTTCACCGCCACGCCCTCCACCTCGATGCGCTCGAGCGCGGCGCGGTATTCGGGCTTGAGCGTCTTCGCGAGGCGCGTGACGCATTGGCAGATCGCGCCGCGGACCTCCTGGTTCGGCTCGGCGTGATCCTCGACCTCGGAGGCGAAGGCGTCGAGCGCGCGGCGCGCGGAGCCCTGGCGGCGGCGGTGATCGACGACGGCGTTGCGCAGGAGGCGGTAGAACCAGGCGATCGCGGATTCGTCCTTCTGGAGCGTGTCGAGGCGCTGGAGCCCACGCGTGAACGCCTCTTGCAGGATGTCCTCGGCGAGGGCGCGGTCCCCGAGGCGGCGCTCGAGGAACGCCAGAAACTCGCGGTGGTTGTCGACGAGGACACGCGCGACGTCGCCCTCCATGGGCAAGGCGGCGGTCGTCTCGGCGGTCGGGCGAGGATCGGCCATGGGCTCGTTTGTCCCCTCGGGGAGCGCTTCTGTCAACACGGAGCGCATGCTCATTTGCTCGTTCGGTACGCGCGCAGCCGCAAGGAGCTGAGGAGCACGGACACGCTCGACAGGCTCATGGCCGCGCTCGCCAGCACCGGCGAGAGGAGCCAGCCGGTCAGCGGAAAGAGCGCGCCCGCGGCGATGGGAATGCCGATCACGTTGTAGATGAAGGCCCAGAAGAGGTTTTGGCGGATGGTGCGCAGCGTGGCGCGCGCGAGGCCGAGCGCGGTGGGGAGAGAGGCGATTCCGCCGCGGAGCAGGGCGATGTCGGCCGCGGCGACCGCGATGTCGGTGCCGCTCGCGACCGCGATGCCGACGTGGGCGCCGGCGAGCGCCGGAGCGTCGTTGATGCCGTCGCCGACCATCGCGACGACGCGCCCGCTTTCGCGCGCCTCGGAGACGATTCGTGCTTTGTCCTCGGGCCGCACGTCCGCGTGCACCTCGTCGATCCCGAGCGATCGCGCCACGGCGCGCGCGGTGGCCTCGCGGTCGCCCGTCGCCATGGCGACACGCACGCCGAGCGCGTGCAGGGTGGCGACGGCTTCTTTCGCCTCCGCCGTCGGCAGATCCGCGACCGCGACGAGGCCGGCGAGTTCTCCTTCGACGGCCACGAACGAAGGCGTGTTCCCGCCCTGCGCGAGCGCGTCCGCAGCCTCTTCGAGCGGCAATGCATCGATGCCGTGCGCGGCGAGGTAACGCGTGGTGCCGATACGAACCTCGCGCCCCGCGACCCGCGCGATCACGCCGTGCCCTGCGTCCGCGCGGAACTCCTCGGGGGCCACGAGGGCCAGGCCACGCGCGCGCGCCCCGTCGACGAGGGCCTTTGCGACCGGATGCTCGCTCCCGAGCTCCGCGGATCCCACGAGGTGGAGGAGCTCGATGTCGCTGAAGCTCGGCAGCGTGTGCACCGCCGAGAGCGTGGGCCTTCCGGCCGTGACCGTGCCCGTTTTGTCGAGGATCACCATGTCCACGCGGCTCGCCGCTTCGAGCGCGGTGCCGCCCTTCACGAGCACGCCGAGCTCGGCGCCGCGGCCCGTGCCCACGGCGACGGCCGCTGGCGTGGCGAGGCCGAGCGCGCAGGGGCAAGCAATGACCAGGACCGCGACGAACCGCTCGACGGCGGCGGCGAGGCCCGTCGCGGAAGGGTCGGCGAAAAGCCACGCGGCAAACGCGACGGTCGCGATGCCGAGCACCACCGGGACGAAGACCCCGCTCACCGTGTCCGCGAGGCGCGCAATGGGCGCTTTCGAGCCTTGGGCTTCCTCGACGGCCACGGCGATCTGCGCGAGCGTGGTCTCCGCGCCGGTCTTCGTGATGCGCACCGTGAGCTGTCCGCTCTGGTTCAGCGTGCCGCCGAACACGGCGGATCCTGCGGCTTTGTCGACGGGCAGGCTCTCGCCCGTGAGCATTGATTCGTCGACCGCCGACGCGCCGGAGACCACCTCGCCGTCGCTCGGCAGGCGCTCGCCGGGACGAACCCGCACGAGGTCGCCCGGCGCGAGCTGGGAAAGCGGGATCTCCTCCTCGACGTCGCCGCGCAGGCGCCACGCGGTTTTCGGCTGGAGCGCGACGAGCCCGCGCACGGCGTCGGTGAGGCGCTTTCGCGCGCGGGTTTCGAGGAGCTTGCCGAGCAACACGAAGCTCACGATGGCGCCGACGGCCTCGAAATAGACGTGCGGCCGCTGGCCGTGCGCGGCGTGCGGGAAGAGGCCGGGCGCGACGACGGCGATCGCGGAGTAGACCCACGCGGCGCCGGTTCCGAGGCCCACGAGCGTGTTCATGTCGGCGGCGTGGTGCCGGAGCGCGGCCCAGGCGAGGCGGAAGAAGCGGCGGCCGGGGCCGAGGATCACGGCTGTCGCGAGGGCGAGCTGCACGAAGCGTCCGAGGGGCCCGTCCGCGCCGGGGATACGGCCGTGCGACATGCCGAGGACGAGCAGCGGGACGGAGAGCCCGAGCGCAAGGGCGAAGTCGCGCCGGAGCACGCGGCGCTCGTGGTCGAGGCTCGCGTCGGCGGCGTGGGTTCGTTCGATCGGCGCTGCGGCGGCGGTGTCCGGCGCTGCGGCGGCCTGGGGGACGGTGTAGCCCGCGCGCTCGATGGCGGCGACGAGCGCGTCGGTGCCGGAGGCCGCGGGGTCGTACGTGACCGTGGCTGCGCGCGTGACGAGGTTGACCTTGGCCTCGCGGACGCCTTCGGTCGCGAGCAAGGCGCGCTCGATGCGCCGCACGCAGGCGGCGCAGGTCATGCCTTCGATGGGCAGGTCGATACGGCGTGCCGCGGCGGCGGCGTTTTCAGGGAGCAGGGCGGGGGCGGATGCGGTCGACATGAAACCTCGCTGTCGACCGGCGCAGACGCGCCCCGGCCCGGCGCATTACACCGGCGGACGGGGTGAAATGAAAGGTGGGCGGCTGCGTCTTCGGGGCGTGGGCGGCGAACGGGCCGCTCCCGGAACAAGGAAAGACGCCATGAACGAAACTTTGCTCCACGTCGACGGGATGAGCTGCCCCTCCTGCATTCGCCACATCGACAGCGCGCTCCGCGGGATCCAGGGCGTCGAGAAGGTGGACGTGAAGCTCCGCGAGGGCACTGTCCTCGTGAAGCACGATCCGTCGAGCGCGCCGACGGACGCGCTCATCGAGGCGCTGCGGGACGCCGGGTATACGTCGCGCCCCCGCGCCGCTTGATTCGCGGGCGAGCGCGCCGGAGCTCTCGGCCCTCCCCGTGAGCTCCGGCGCTTCGTGGTTCACCCGCAGGAACCTTCCCCGCAGCTCATCTGCGCGCCATGCTTTTGCGCGGCCGTCGGGGTCGTCGCGGGGGCCGGCGTAGGCTTTTCGGCAGGCTCGACCGGGGTCGCGGTCACGGGCGACGGGGCGGGAGGCGTGGCGGCCTGTGTTTCGGCGTGAGGCGCCGTCGTCCCGCGCGGCGCTGTGACGGGGGTTGCCGCGGCCTTCGCGGGCGCCGCGGCGGGCGGGGGCGTTGCGCTCGGGGGCGCGGGGGGGGTGGATGCAGGTGTCGCGGCCGCCGTGGGCATGTCGTGGGCCGGCGGAGGCATTGCGGCGGGGGCCTCGGCGATGGGTTTCACGTCCGGGCCGTCCGTCGGCGCCGGGGACGTGGTGCAACCGGCGAGCAGGGCGCCCGCCCCGAGGGCGGCCAGCGCCTCGTAGATACGCTTTGCATGCATGACCAAGCTCCTTCGTGGTGCAGGGGTACGACCCTGCCGACGCAGGGGGGCGCCGCCCATTACAGTCGTGGACCGATGGTTCCCCCGCGGCCCGGCGGGGCCTCTTGAAACCAAACACGAAGGGTGTAGACATGGATCATGGCGCGAGGGGAAGGGTTCGTCCGGCGGCCGGTTTGTCTAGGCTTGCTCCTCCTCGGCGGGTGCGGGGGCGCGCCCACGACGCCGGCGAGCGCCGTGACGGGGGATACCCCGGCGGTGCATTACTCCTTTGGGGTCGATCCCGAGCTACGCACGCTTTCGGCCACGGTGTGTCCCCGGGATCTGCGGTTCACCCACCTGCGCATGACGACGCCCGAGCTCCTCGAGCGTGTGCGCCGGCCGCGCCTCGTGCAGGCCACGGGCGACGTGCCGCTCGAATTCGAGGAGGACGCCGTGCCCATTGCATCGATGCCGGACGGCGCTTGCATCGGGTATGACGTGGATCTGGGGCCGCCGGGGGAGGGGTTCTGGATCTCGCACGGGGATGCCCACGTGCTCGCGGCGCCCGACGTCTGGTTGCTCTCGCCCGAGCCCAGGCCCCCCGGGACGCTCTTGACGGCGAGCTTCACGCTCCCGCCGGGCGTTCACGTCGCCGTTCCCTGGCCCGGCGGCCCACGAGGGTATCGTGTGCCGGAGACCGCATTCACGATGCGCGGCGCGGGTGCCTTTGGAAAACTCGAACGGGAGACAGCGCGCGTGGGCGGCGCCGAGCTCAATCTCGTCTCGCTTGGCGACGGGTTCGGCGAACGGGCGCCGCTCGTCACGCAATGGATGCAGAGGAGCGCGTCCGCGCTGACCCAGCTCCACGACGGGTTTCCCGTTCCGCGCGTGATGGCGCTGCTCCTCCCGCAGCCGGGATCGGACGTCGGATTCGGCATGGCGCTGCGCGGCGGCGGACCGACGGTGATGATCCTGGTGGGATCGTCCATCACGCCCGAGGCGCTCGACGCGGATTGGACGGCCGTGCACGAGCTTTTCCATCTGTCGGCGCCGCGGTTCCATTCGAGGGACGTCTGGCTGTCGGAAGGGCTCGCGACGTATTACACGTACATCCTGATGGCGCGGGCGGGGATGACGAAGGAACAGGGCGCCTGGGACGATTTACAGGACGGTTTTCGGCGGGGGAGCCGCCGCGGGACGGGGCGTACGCTGCGGCAGGAGAGCATCGACATGCACGAGACGCACGCCTACCAGCGCGTGTACTGGGCAGGCGCGGCCCTTTCGTTGCTCGCGGACGTCGAGCTGCGGAAGCGGGGCGTCGAAGGCGGCCTCGACGGGCCGCTGCGCGAGCTCGCGCGTTGCTGCGCCCGATCCGCGGAGGCGTGGTCCGCCGAGCAGTTCGCGGCGTTCGTCGATCAAAAGACGGGGGCGTCCGTCATGGGGCCGCTCTTCGAGCGGTACATCGATCGAGCGGATTTCCCCGAGACGGCGGAGATCCTCGCGGCGCTCGGCGTGAAGGGGGCTGGCCGGGAGATGACGCTCGCCGCGGACGCCCCCCGCGCCGCCGTGCGGAGCGCGATGACGGCGCCGCGCGCCGGGGGCACGAGGCCCTGAGCGCGTCGGGGTTCAGGCGGCAGCTTCGGGCTTCGGTCCGGCCTCCGCGGGCGCGCGGCGCTCGATGTTCCGGCGGAAGACGAGCATGCAGACCGGCGCGGCGATCGTCATGAGCCCGATCACGAGCCACATGGGGCGCGAGTCCCGCGGGCCGGCCGGCGGGCAATACACGCTGAGCAGATACCCGCTGAGGAAACCCACGAAAGGTTTGGCGAGGAACAGGGGAATCTCCGAGAGCCCCATGTAACTCGACTCGCGCCCGGGCGGCGCGATCGTCGCCGTGTACTCGTAGAGCCGCGGCGACCAGAGCGCCTCGCCGATCGAGAGCAGGACGATGAACACCACGCTCGCGGCCACGGTCGTCGAGACGGCCATCGCGAGCACGGAGAACGCCGTGATCGTCGCGCCGATCGTGATCACCGGGTAGGGCGGGTACTTGCGCGTGAGCGCCGTCGCCACCGGCGTGAGGACGATGATCATGGCGGGGTTGATCGACCAGTAATACGCGAACGGGAAATCCTGCCCGAACTCGCGGAGCGTGTACTTCGGCCAGGTCAAATGCGCGTGCTGGAGGATGAGGCGGACGAACGTGAGGAGCGCGATGAACCCCAGGAAGATCCAGAAGGCCGGCTCGCGCAGCACCTCGCGGGCGATCGTGAGCGGGTTTTTCGTGGCTTTGTCCGAGGACGCGGCCGGCTTCGTCTCGCGCATGGAGAGCGCGAGCACGACGTTGACGCAGGAGACGACGAACCCGACGAGGAAGACCATCTGGCTCGACGAGAACGTGACCCCGGCGATCGACGCGCCGCCCTTGAACCACTTGCGAAACTCGGTGATGAGCGGCCCCTGGGCGAGGGAGCCGATGTTCATGAGCACGTAATAAAACGAGAACGCGAACGACACCGTCGCCGGGGTCGTGTAGCTGCGCACGGCCGCGTTCATCGTGGGCTTCATGCACGCAATGCCCCAGACCGACGCGGCGAGCGCCGCATAAATGGTCATCTTGTCGCCCGCGAACGCGAGCATACCCCGGCCGACGGCGGTGGAGAGCGCCGCGATCACGAGCGCCCGCCGGATCCCGAGGCCGTCGGCGATGAAGCCCGCGAGGAACATGACGAGGCTGATCACCGTGAGCCAGGTGCCCGCGACCGAGCCGGCGGCGGTATCGGAGAAGCCGTGGTCGTCCGACAAGAAAATCACGAGGAGCGACCAAATGGCGAAATACGCGACGGACTCGAGGAGCTTCATCGCGTACACGGTCCAGAGCTCGCGCGGGGAGGAGGCGAGCGCGCGCAGATCGGCCGAGAGGGAGGCCTCGGCGCGTGCTTCGGGAGGGGCGGCCATGCGCGAACGATACACGCGGCGCGGCCGGAATCCACGGGGATCGGCGCGCGCGTCGCCCCACGTGGGGCGCCGGGGCCGCAGTTGACAGAAGGCCGCTCGTTCTCGTATACAACGCTTCGATTTTCTTCGGCCGACCCCGATGCGCGCTCCCCGACCCAGGCTCCGCCGGCACCTCGTGCGCATGGGGTTGCTCGTCGCCCTCGCGGGGGCCTTCGTCGTCCCGAAGTGCCCGGCCGCGCAGGCGGAGGAGCCTGCGCAGGCGAACGAGAGCGGAGCCTCGTTCTACGGGCAGATCCTGCAGCTCCTCGATGCGGGGCGGTATCCCGACGCCGCGCGCCTGGCCGAGCGCGCGGCGAAGCTCCTGGAAGACGCCCCGGACGACGGCGGCCATTTTCCCTTTTTGCTCGGCAGCACGTTCACGCTTCACGGTGATTATGCGCGGGCCGAGCCGATCTTCGTGCGCCTCCTCGGCGCCCAGGATCCACGCGAGCCGAATCCGGCGGTGTACGAATCGCTCGGGCGGATTCGCCTCGCGCTCGGCGACATGGAAGGCGCCGCGCCGCTCCTCCAGCGCGCCGTCGCCATTGCCGAGGAGCGCTTCAGCAGGGAGTCGCCGTATGCGATCGGCGCCGTCGAAGCGCTCGCCGCGCTCCATCGCCGTCGGGGCGAGCGAAGGCGCGCCGAGGAGCTCTTGCGTGACCTCGAATCACGCGTCCGCACCGCGTCGAGCATCTCCCGCGACGTGCTGAGCATGCCCGCGCTCCGCCTCGGCGAGCTCGCGCTGGATCGAGGGGAGCTCGACGTCGCCGAGCCGCTCTTGAAAGCGGCGCTCGCGGGGGCGCAGGAGTCCCTGGAGGAACACCACGTACAGCGCGCCCCGTACCTCCACGCAATGGGGCTCTTGCTGGCCCGACGGGGGGATTTCGCGGCCGCTGAGGCCGAGCTCACGCGCGCGCTCGTCTTGCGAGAAGCGGCCCTTCACCCGGACCACCCCGAGATTGCCCATACCTTGCGCGACCTCGGCGATCTGTATGTGGCCGAGGACCGCATCGAGGACGCCGTGCGCGTGCGGGCGCGCGCGGCCGACCTCGCGGACCATGCTGCCCATGTGCACCTCGGTCGTGGCTCCGAGGACCAGAAACGCGCGCATGCAGCGATGCTCCAGGAGGACACGGACGCGCTGGTCTCGCTGCATCTCAAGGTCGCGCCGAAGAACCACGCGGCGGCGCGCCTCGCGCTCACGGCGATCCTCCGGCGCAAGGGAATCGTCCTCGACGCCGTGGCCGGCAGCCTGTCTGCATTGCGGCAATCCCTCGATTCCGCAGGGCGCGCGCTCTTCGACGAGCGCGCCCAGGTCGACGCGCGCCTGTCCGCCGCTGTTTCCCGGGGGCCCATCGACGTCCCGCCCGCCGAGCACCTCGCCGAGCTCGAAGCCCTGGAGCGACGCCGCCGCGCGCTCGACGCCCGTCTCTCGGCCCTCCCGCGCGCCGCCCCCGACGCCGGCCCGGCCGCGTTGCTCTCGCTGGAAGACGTGCAACGAGCCATTCCCGCGGGCGCGGTGCTCGTCGAGCTCGTCGTGTATCGCCCGTATGATCCTTCCGGCCCGCCCGTCCGCCCCACCTGGGGCGCGCCGCGCCTCGCCGCGTACGTCCTCCGCCACGAGGGCGAGATCACGTCGGTGGATCTCGGCAATGCCGAGGGCATCGAGGAGGTCGCCGCGGGGCTTTTGCGAGATCTCGCGACCCCCCGCCGGGATCCACGCCCCGCCGCGCGCTACCTCGATTCCCTGGTGACGGAGCCGCTCCGCGGCTTGCTCGGCGATACCCGCTGGATTCTCCTCAGCCCCGACGGCGCGCTGAACCTCGTGCCTTTCTCCGCGCTCGTCGACGCGCAGGGGACGTCGCTCGTCCGCCATACGTCGTTCACGTATCTGACGAGTGGTCGCGAGCTTTTGCGCCTCGCAAAACCGCCGCCCGAGGCCCGCGAGGCGCCGCTCGTGGTCGTGGATCCGGCGTTCGGGGCCCGCGGCGAGGGCGCGGCGAGCGGGGCGGGGCGCGGCGCGCGGTCCGCGGACATGACGCGGATCCGGTTTTCGCCTTTGCCGGCGACGCGGAGCGAGGGCGCCGCGGTGAAACGAATGCTGCCCGGCGCGAGGCTCCTGGAAGGCACCGCGGCGACGGAAGAGGCGCTCCTCGCCACGCGCGGGCCGCTCGTGCTGCATGTGGCGACGCACGGGTTTTTCCTCCCGGATCAGCCTGCGGCGGGCGGGCGCGACGAGGGGCCGCGGGGAGGGGAGCGCGCGGCGTTCGCCTCGGAAAACCCGCTGCTGCGGGCCGGGCTCGCGCTGTTTGGCGCGAATGGCCGGCGGAGCACCACGGACGCCGCTGACGGCGTGCTCACGGCGCTCGAGATCTCGGGCCTCGACCTCCGCGGCACGCGCCTGGTCGTGCTCTCGGCGTGTGAAACGGGCGTGGGTGAGGCCTTGCGGGGCGAGGGCGTCTTTGGATTGCGCCGCGCGCTCGCCATGGCGGGCGCCGAGACCCAGGTCATGAGCTTGTGGCAGGTCGATGACGAGGCCACGAGTGAGCTGATGACGGCCTATTACACGGGCCTCGCCGCCGGCGGGGGGCGGAGCGAGGCGTTACGCGCGGCGCAGCTCGCCGTGCGCGAAAAACATCCGCACCCTTATTACTGGGCGAGCTTCATCGTCTCCGGCAATGGCGCCGCGCTCGACGGTCGCTCGGCTCCGCCCCGCTTCGCGCTCGCGCGGGGGCCACGCGGGTGCGCTTGCCAGGCCGCCGGGGCGCCTTCCGAAAGGGGCACGGGGCTCGTCGCGCTCGCGGCGGGCGCCCTGGCCCTCGCGGGGCGGCGGAGGCGGCGTGCCTGGAACGTTCCTTGAAAGGACCTCGGCGCAGATCGCGACTCGCTCCCGAGGAACACCGTTGGTGGGTCGCTGAGATTGGAGATTGTGATGCATCGTTCTAGATTCGCCGCCATCCGTCCGCTTGTCCTGGGCCTCGCCGCCGCGCTCCTCGTGGCGTGTGGGGGCGCGCAGCAGCCCCCCGCGGAGCCCGGCGCCGGCGCGGCGTCCGCCGAGGTCACGTGCACGACGCCCGAGGTCACGGATCCGAACACGCCGCCCGCGTGCCCGAACCCCGAGCAGTGCGAGTGGAGCGCCGAGAACAAGAAGTGCCAGCCGAAGCGCGGCGTCATCATGGAGGACGCGAGGCCGAAGCCGCCGCCCCCGCCGCCGCCCGAGAGCTGAGCCGCGCCCCCCGCCCGTTCCCGCTGCCTCGACTCGATCCGGCTCGACCCGGTCGAGGAGGTCCTCGACGAGCTCCAGGAGGTCCTCGACCGGGTGGCGGAGGTCCTCGACCGGCGCCAGGAGGTGCTCGATCGGCGCCAGGAGGTTCTCGACTGGCGCCAGGAGGTGCTCGACCGGCGCCAGGAGGTTCTCGACCAGCGCCAGGAGGTTCTCGACCAGCGCCAGGAGGTTCTCGACCAGCGCCAGGAGGTTCTCGACCAGCGCCAGGAGGTCACTCGACCTCCGCCAGGAGGTCACTCGACCTCCGCCAGGAGGTCGTCGACCGGCGCCAGGAGGTCCTCGACCGGGTGGCGGAGGTCCTCGACCGGCGCCAGGAGATCGTCGACCGGCTCCAGGAGGTCACTCGACCTTCTCCAGGAGGTCCTGTGCAACCGGAATCTTGGGTGACACTTCAGACCGGGACCCTGGGTGACACGGTCCGGCAGGGCAGGTACGGAGACCATCCGCCTCCGCGACGTGGTCCGGCTGGCGCGGTCGTTCCTAGGCGAATCCGATCCCAGGACCGTTTCCGACACGGCCCATGACCTTTTCGGGCCCAGGGCCGGCGATCAACGCCGCCCCCGCGAACGCCGAGCCGCCGTCGCGGCGAGCGCGAGCCCCACGAATCCAGAGAGCTCGCCCAGCCCCGAACCGCTCCCTGGAACCCCACACGCGCAGGACGCCTCCGGGACGACCGCGCATTCCGGATCCCCGGGGTTGATCAAGGCATATTCGCACACACCCGTCGACGTATTGCATTGCCCCGGCAGGTGACACGCGTCCGGCGCGGCGCACGAGAGCGATTCGCCAGCGCATCCCCCTTCCACGCAGACGTCGCCCTCGGTACACGCATCGCCGTCGTCGCACGTGGTGCCAGCCGGATGCCTCTCGCACGCCCCGGCGCCATTACACATGCCCGTCGTTCCGCAGGTCTCGGGCGCCAGCTCCGCGCACTCCGCATCGGGATCGGTCCCCGCCGCGAGGGGCCCGCAGACGCCGTCGATGCCGTCGCCCTTCGAGGCCCCGACGCACGCCACACACGTGCCCTCGCACAACGTGTCGCAGCAGACGCCATCCGTGCAGAAGCCACTGGCGCAAACCGCGTGTTGGTCGCAGGGGGTGCCATTCTCGAGCCCCGGCGCAAGCGCGAGGATATAAGCCGCGCCCTCGATTTCGGGGGTCGTTTCATCCGGCGCGCCGATGAGCAGCGTGTCGCCCGACAGCGAAACGGAGGCGCCGAACGCCCCTTGCCAATCCTTGGGCTGCTCCTTCGGGAGGACCACGGATTCGAGCTCCCACGCTCCCGCCGAGCGGCGGAAGGTATGGGCACGGAACATGAAAAACCCCGTGTAGAGCATGCTGATGCTCGATCCCACGAGGAGCCGGTCGCCCTCGAGCGCCAGCGCCGCGCCGAAATTGTCCCATCCGAGCTGCGTGGGAGGCCAGGGCTCAGCCACCTGGATCCAGCCGCCGCCGACCCGCGAGAAGATCCGGCACCCGTCTTGACCTCCGAGCGCCAGGGTGTCCCCTTCCAGCGCCACCGCCCGGAGGTGGATGTCCGTCGGGATCTCCGCATCCTCGCTCCACGTGCTCCCTGCACGCGTGAAGGCGCGCGCCCCGAACCCGTGCGAGACGACGAGCGTATCTCCCGACAACCCGATGGCAGACACCTTCTCCTCGCTGCCGAGCCCGCTCGGGACGAGCCGGGCCTCCTGCGTCCAGGTGCCCCCCTGAAAGACGAAGACGTAGACCGCGCCGACGTCGCCGCTGCGCGGATCCATGACGGCGAGCCGATCCCCCGAGAGCACGACGTTCCACCCGAACTCGCGGGACCCGAGCCCGTCCGCAGCCACGACTTTCCCCTCCAAGGTCCATGCGCCCCCCTGCCGCGTGTAGGAGAAGACGGCGCCCGGGAGATCGGCGTCGATGTAGGGGGTGCCCACGGCGAGCCGATCCCCCTCGAGGGCCACCGCATCCCCGAATTCGTCGGAGAAGACCGTGCCAGGCGCTTTGAGTTCGGCCACCTCGCCCCAGGTGGCGCCGCTCCGCTCGAACAGATAGACGGCCCCGGCTTTGCCATCCGAACTGGCGGACCGACGCATGCCCACGGCCGCCGTGTCCCCGTCGATCGCCGTGGAGATACCAAACTGCCCGTTCCAGTGGGGCTTGCTCGGGATGAGCTTCGCCTGCTCGACGGCCGTGAGCAGCGGCTGGACGGCGAAGGCGACCTCGGGCTCGTTCTCGAATGCGACGTTCCGCCCCTCGCCACAACCGGCCGCGGCGCAAACCATGACCATCACCGAGGCCCCCCAACCGACGACCCTACCCCCGATTCGTTTCCACATTCGCCCATCCTACGTGATTTTCTTTGCGCGCGGCCAGGGCTACCCTGCGGTCATGGTGAACCGCGTGCCGGGCGTGCTCCGTCTGTTCTTCCTCGCAATGCTCGCCTCCGCGATGCCCGGTTGCGGCTCGCATGTCGAGCTGGCCGACGTCTGCGAGCCGCACGCGCAGGAGCTTTGTTATACCGGCCCGGAAGGCACCGAGGGCGTGGGCGCATGCCGCGCGGGCCTCCGAACGTGCGCAGGCGACGGGAGCGGCTTCGGCCCGTGCACGGGGGAGATCCTGCCGGCCTTCGAGGCGTGCTCCATCCCGGGGGACGAAAATTGTGACGGCACATCGGCCGTCTGCACCGGAGAGACCTCGTGGGCGAAGCGCTTCGCGAGCCCCGAGGACGAATTCGTGCGAAGCGCGGCGGCCACGGACGCCGGCGGGATCGTCCTCGGCATCGACCTTGTCGGCGCCCTCGACGTCGGCGGCCCCGTGGGCGTCGTCGAATCGGCCCTCGGGCAGGGGGCCTGCGTGCTCGAGCTCGGCGCGGAGGGCGATCCCCTCGGCGCGGAGGTCCTCCATGGAGGAGACGGCTGGGATTTCTTCGTCACCCATGGGGCAGGTCGGACCTCGGGCGTCGGGCGTTTTTCAGGCCCCGTCACGCTCGCCGGGGAGACGTTCACCTCGGTCAGCGACCAGGACGCGCTCCTCTTTTCGCTCGATCCTGCCGGCGATATCGTGTTCCGGAAGCAGATCAGCGCCTCCACCGCTTCGCTGTTCATCGACGCGATAGGGTCGAACGCGGCGGGGGATCTGCTCCTCGGGGGCGGAACGAGCGCGAACTCCCTGGACCTCGGCGGCGGACCTCTGGTGGATGCCGACGGCGTCACGTTCCTCGGGCGCTTCGACGCGGCGGGGAACCACATCTTCAGCAAGACCCTGCCGCCGGTGGAGGTGAACTCCACCCGATTCGACCCACAAGGAAACATCTTCCTCTCGGGGTACATGTACGATTCGGCGAACTTCGGGGGCGAGACGCTGACGAGCGTGGGACAAAAAGACTATTTCGTGGTGAAGCTCGGCCCCTCCGGCGAGCACCTCTGGAGCAAGCGCTTCGGCGGGAGCGGCATCATCTCCTCTTCCTATTCTTCCTATCTCACGATCGAGCCGGACGCCGCGGGCAACGTCTATCTGGCGGGCGTGTTCAGCGAGACCTGGGATTTCGGCGGCGGACCGGTCACGTCCAAGGCCTCCGAGGGGGCAGGTGACGCATTTTTGGTCAAGCTCGATCCGAACGGGAAGTACCTTTGGGGCAAGTTTTTCGGGAATGGTCAATACCAGTCCGCCAACGCCATCACCACGGACCCGAGCGGGAGCGTGATCCTCGGAGGGAGCTTCGGAGGGACTGTGGATTTCGGCGCGGGCGTGCTCCAGGCCTCCTCGCCGCTCTCGTTGGACATCTTCGTCGCCAAGTTCTCGCCCGACGGTGAACCCTTGTGGAGCCGGCGGTTCGGCGGAGGCAATGCCCTCTTCCTTTCCCCGAATGGGCTCGTCGTGGCCCCGTCGGGGCACGTCTACATGGCAGGGACGGTCTACGGAGATCTCGATTTCGGCTCCGGCGACCTCAAAGCCACCCACGCTGGGGCGGACGTGTTCGTCGTGAAGCTCGACCCGTGAAGGGCCCGCGCTCCCGGACGTTTTCGCGCGGGGGCCCGTCCCCGAGCGGAATCCCCTGCATACGTCCTCTGAAAGCCGCTCCCGTCGTCCACGTGTCGGACACCGTCCGATTCGCGGAATTGACGCGTCGCTCGCCCGCTACGAAGGGGAAGACCGGCGGGCCCTCGCCGCGTTCCTCTTTGCTCTCACGACGCGTGATGACCCCTCGATGTACGGAGGACCGTGATGCCCGACGACACCGCCCCGATCCCCGATGTCCACGAGGCGACGAGCGCCCTCGACGCGCGCACCCACCTCGGACGCCGCGTGCGAGGCATGTCGTGGTTCGTCGGCGCGGCGCTCCTCGGCCTCGCGGCGCGCGGCGTCCACCTGCAGATCGTGCACGGCGCAGAGCACGCGGCCCGCCTCGAAGCTGCCAGCGTGAAACGAGTGCGCCTCGCGCCGAGCCGCGGGGTGATCCGCGACGCGCGCGGCCGCGTCGTCGCCGAGGATCGCGTCGCCGTCGACGCCTACGTCGTCCCCGATCGGATGCTCGCCCGACCGGAGGAGAAGGTGCCCCGCCTCGCTGCCGCGCTCGGCCTCAGCGATGACGAGCGCAGCCGCCTCCGCCAGAAGCTCGACGCTGTGCCCGCAGCGAAGCGCGGTCAGTTGCTCCTCGTGCGCCGCGACGTCCATCCCGAGCGACTTCAGGCGATCCGCGACGACCGCGCGCTCTCCTGGATCAAGCTCGTCGAACGAGCGGGGCGGCGCTACCCGTTCGGCTCCCTCGGCGCGCACGCGATCGGGTACATGAACGAGGTCTCGCCGGCCGATCTCGCGAACGATCCAGGCAAACGGCCGGGCGATCGCGTCGGCCGCACCGGCGTCGAGCGCGCGCAGGATCGAGCGCTGCGCGGCACGCCTGGCCACGCCTTCGTGGCCGCGACGCACCGGGTCGTCGTGCCCGCGGGGCGCGAGGGCACGGCGCCCATCGCCGGACACGACGTGACGCTGACCCTCGACATGGATCTCGAGCGCGCGCTGGACGAGGCCTTCGACCGCCACGACCAGCGCAAAGGCGCCGCGGTGCTGATCGACGTGCACACCGGCCGCGTGCTCGCGATGACATCACGACCCGCGTTTGATCCCAACCTGCTCGATCGCGGCGTGGCCGTCCCCGCGGCGGGCTCCGAGCTCGACCGCGCGCTTCTGGAGACGGCGAAGCCGGGCTCGACCATCATGCCCTTCACGGCGCTGGCGGCGCTCGCGTCCGATCGCGCCGCGACAGAGCATCCGGTCGAGTGCAAGGGCGTTTACCCGTTCGAGTCCCGGTTGTTCCGCTGCACGCACGCCCACGGTCGGCTCGATCTGGATCACGCCCTCGCCGAGAACTGCTGGGTGTGGTTCTACGATCAGGCCGCGCGGCTCGGGCTCGACGCCATCGTCAGCGAGGCCAGGCCGTTCGGGTTTGGCGTGCCCACCGGCATCGAGATCGGCCGAGAGCTCGCGGGGCTCGTACCGACCCGCGCCTGGTACAAACGCTTCGAGCCGGGCCCCTTTCACGCGGGTCACGGCCTCGTCGCCGCCATCGGGCAGGACAACGTGTGGGTCACGCCCATCCAGCTCGCGGTGGCCTATGCAGCGCTCGCCAATGGCGGCACCGTGCGCACGCCGCAGATCGTCGTGAGCGACGTGCCAGCGCCCGCGCGGCAGGTGGACGTTCCAGCCGCGGATCTCGCGCGGATCCGCGTCGCGCTGCGCGCCCGTGCGAGCGAGCTCAGCGGGTTGCAAGCCAGCGTGGCCGGCACGAGAGGCGCGTCCGACTCGCGCGAGTTCTTCCTGGTGCCCATGACCGACATCGAAGCGGAGGACGGTCCACGGGACGACGAGCCGCCCGCGCGCCCCATCCGCATTCCGGGCACGAACGGCTGGTTCGCGGGCTTCGCGCCTGCGGACGTCCCCGAGGTGGCCATCGTCGTCCTCGTCCAGGGCCGGTTCTTCTCGTCGCACCGCGCCGCGACCGCCATCGCGGACGACGCGCTCCGCGCCTACTTCGCCGGCAAGGAAAGAGGCTCCCGATGACGCGCGTCTTGCGAAACCGTCCCATCGTCGTCGTCGTCGCCGCCGCCGCCGCGCTCGCCGCCGTCGGCCTCGCGACCGTGCACGCGGCGGGGCTCGCCCTCCCGGGAAGGAGCGCGCTCTGGCCCCGGCAGCTCGCGTGGCTCATCGTCGGTTCGGCCGCGGCGCTCCTCGTTGCGCGCGCGGATCTCCGCCGGCTAAAGGACCGCCGAGCGCTGCTGATTCACGGCGCGCTGATCCTCGCCACCCTCGCCACGTTCGCCGCGTCGGGGGTCCACGACACGCACCGCTGGCTGCACCTCGGGCGCCTCCACGTGCAGCCGTCCGAGCCCCTCAAGCTCGGCCTCGTGCTCGCGCTCGCGAGCTGCTTTTCTCGTCCCGCCGAAGGCCCGCGACGGCTCCGCGATCTCGCGCTCCCGGCGGGGCTCCTCGCCTGCACGTTGATCCCCGTACTGCTCCAGCCGGATCTCGGGACCGCGGGGGTGCTCGCGCTGATCGCCGCGTCGGCTCTGGCGCTCGAGCGCTTTTCGCGCGGCGCTTGGGTCACCCTGGCCATCGGCGCGATCGGCAGCCTCGCGACCGTGTGGCTCACCCTGCACGACTACCAGCGCGCGCGCCTCGCTGCGTTCGTTCACGGCGCCGATCCGCTGACCACCGGCTACCACAGCGACCACGCGTTGCGGCTCGTCGGCGCCGGCCGCCTCCTCGGCGCCAGCAGCTTCGCGGGGAGCGAGCCCTACCCGCTGCCCGAGGCCCACGGCGACTTCGCCTTCGCGGTCTGGGCGTACGAGCACGGCTTCGCCGGCACGGCGCTGGTGCTCGCGCTCTACCTCGCGCTGGGGCTCGCCGCGCTGCGGATCGCCGCGGGCGCGCGCGACCGCTTCGAGGCCCGCGTCGCTGTGGGCGTCGCGGCGATCGTGTTCTGGCAGGCGGTGATCAACGCCGGCATGGTGATGGGCCTGCTCCCCGTGGTGGGCGTCACGCTGCCGCTGATCTCGTACGGCGGCTCGAGCGCGTTCACGTGCCTCGTGGGCGTCGGGCTGCTCGCGAGCGTGGCCCGGCGGAACACCCTCTGATGGAGTGGAGGTAGATCACGCAGGATCAGCCCGGAGGAAACGAGACGTCGGGGCCAGTCAGCAAACGTCGCGCCAGGGCGCCACAGTCATGGCGCTCGCATCGATGAAACGCGCTGAGCGAGAGCCAGGAACGGGGTCAACCCGCGAGGCCGAGCTCCTTCATGATCGCGGCGTTGCGCGCTTCAGCTCGCTGGAGGGCGGGCCGCTGGGCGAGGCGCTCGGCGTAGGCGACGAAGGAGGGGCGCTTCTCGAGCATGTCGAAGCGCAGCATGTAGCGGATCGTGCCGCCGAAGATCACGTCCGCCATGGAGAACGTTTCGCCGAGGATGAATGTGCGGTTGGCGATCGCCGACTCCATCGAGTCGAGCATGGCCTCGTAGGTGCCCCAGCCGGCCGATCCGGGCTTGGCTTCCCAACCACCCGCCTTGGCCATGGCGCCGGGCTCGATGACCGCGGGGGCGAACGCCGCCCATCGCAGGTACGTGCCCCGTTCTCCGGTGTCGACCTTCGGCGCGAGCGTCCCGTATGCGTAGCGATCCGCGAGGTAGAGGGCGATCGCCGCCGCCTCGGTGACGACCGTGTCACCGTCCTCGAGGATGGGGAGCTTGCCCATCGGGTTCAGCGCGAGGATCGCAGGGGTCTTGTGTCCACCCTTCGGCATGTCGACCTGGTGGATCTCGTATGCAACCCCGACCTCTTCGAGCGCCCAGACAGTGCCGGCCGCGCGGGAGAAGGGGTGGTGATAGAGCGTGATCGTCATCGGAGACTCCTGTCGTCGAGGGAACTGGCGCTCGGTGTACCGACCCCGATCGCAGGACACAAGCGCATAGAGCAAATTTACGCATCGGCGGTCCACGCGCCGAGAGCCCCGCGCGGGCGTGAAACCGCACCCCATGAAAACGCGGCGGCGGCGCCATCGCGCATGCCCGAGCGAGAAAGTCGTAGGGATCCAGCACGACGCACCTCGTCCCGTCACGCCACACTTTTTGGAGCTCGTACCGGACGTTGCTGGCAGCCGCAGAAACGACAAGCATTCTCCATCCATACTCGCCTGCCGCACGTACACCCCATCCAGCACGAGCGTATGCGCCCGCCGCCGCTCCCGCTCCCGCCACCGCAGGACGGGTATCCCATTCATCGCCGCGCCTCCGACTCAACGCTTGCGATAGAGCAAGCGGACTGCGTTGTCGTACGAGCTTACGTACGCGGCCGCTTCGGCGCGGCTCGAGCGCTTGTGATACACCGCGCTCTCGCCGTCTTTCTGGGAGAGGTCCACCACGTCACCGCCGCCGGGGATCATGATTTTCACGAAATGATCGCCGCGCTGATACACGTATTCGCCCGGAGATAGCTCCCTGAACACCGTCGCGACGTCGGAGGACGACTTTCCGGCCAGGTCGAGCGCCAGCGTGTAGTGGTTCCCCTGGAGGTACGCTTTCACCTGCGGGACATCGCCGACGCTGCTACTCCCGGTCAGCCCGAGTGCGTAGTCTCCGCAGTTGTATCGCCAATCAGGGGAGGTTACCCGGTCGAATCCGGGGTAGCGAAGGTCGAAGAATTCGTTGATCGTCGCGGAGGTGATGGGGTTGAGCGGCCCGTCCGGCCCCAGCCGGCTGAACACCTTCCCAAGGTCGAAGACCCCCTCTCCGAGCCCGACGGAGGAGGGATCCCATCCACGGAGCTTCAGGAGATACCAGTCGCCCGGGCCCAGCGCGTTCGGGGCCGGATCCCCATCAATCTCTTCCACTTCTTCGGGGCGGGGTCTCGCATACTCGTTGACGAGCGCCCACACACTGGGAGGGAACCCCGTCGGGTCATCGGCTCTTTGCACCGCCGTCCCCCCAGATACCCTTCGCGGGGCGACGGTCGCGGGGTGAGGCGGGTGGGGCCTCGGGCTCGTCGCCGCCACCTTTGGCTGGGCCACCGTCGCCGGGTGCGGCGGCCGCGCAGCCCGGCCGCCCGGGGAGACCTGCGGCTGCGCGACCGTCGCCGGGTGCGGTGGCCGCGCCGGCGAGCGGCCCATCGCCGGCCTGGGCTGGACGGTCGTCGCCGGGTGCGGCGGCCGCGCGCCCGATGGATCACGAGAGATGGAGCGATTTCGCGGCATGTTCAGGTTTGATGAATCGACAGGTGGGTATGCGCCAGGTGGCTCACATCGTCAGGTTGGCGACGACGAGCTGGTCGACGTTGGTGGCGTCCCCTGTCTCGTCGCGGAAGTAAAAGCGCACGTTGGGCCGGGCGTCCGGGAGCCTCGCGTCGAACGCCTGCAACACCGGGCGGCACTGCGAGCAAGGGAGCTTCGAACCAGCGATGTAGACCCGCGTCTTACCCTCCAGCCTGCTCGAGCTCCCGATCCACTCCACCAGGTTCTGCTCGGCGTGGTAATCCCCGCTGATGAATTTGGCGTTGTCGACCGTGTCATAGCGGGTGTTGGTGTAAGTCACGCCGACGACATCGAAGGTGTGCTTGACGGCCTTCTTCCATGCCTCGGAGGCGATGTAGTTTTGTTCGTTCGCCACCGCCGTCCGATATGCACGCCGCATGGCTGGAAAGGCCCCCAGGCCCCCCGTGAGATAATCGAGCTGACCGGGGTTCACGGAGATCTTCAAGCTCAGGTTGTCGTCGTCCGCGCCGTAATACAAGGCCTGCACCTCCTGGAGCCGGCCGTCGTTCGCCTTGCCGATGTCCAGCAGGGCCGTGCACAGCTGGACGAGCTTGTAGGTCCGGTTGCGCGCGGTGTCGTTGTCCGCGCCCGCCCTCTGGATGACCCGGCTGGCCGAGGGCTGCGCCTTCGGCTGAATCACCTTCGCGGCGTGCGGCGGGGGCGCCGAGATGCGCCCGAAGGGAACCCTCCGCTGAAGCACCGTCGCCGGGTGCGGCGGCAGGTCCGGGCGGGCGGATGTGGCGGGGTGAGGCTTGCTCCTCGCGGGGGCGTCTTTCTGGCTCGGCAATGAGGTGCACCTTCCCCGCGCACGGTGGCACTTCGTGCCTCCTCGGGCCAAGAACGCACGACCCGGTAACGTACCGCGTCCTCCGGTCGATGCCGCTCGAACCGGTCGCCGCCATGCCCCTTCCTCAACAGCGGCACACAATCAGATCCCGCCGCCGCTCCCGCTGTTGGAGACCAACATGCTGCGCTCTCGAATGAGCAGCCCTACCGGGGCAACGCACGGGGGCAAAGCGGAGGCGGGGCGCGCTCGGCGCCTTCTGCGCTTTGGCCGGGTCGCTGCTCCTCGCGTGCAGCGGTTGCGGGCCCGAGGTCGAGATCGAGCGCAGCCCCGTGAGGCACGCGGACGGCCACTTTCAGGGGCTCGTCGTCGGAGGATCGGAGCCCGACGGGGCGTTTGTCGTGGCGCAGCTTCGTGCGCAGAAGCCGGGGATGGCGCCCTATCGGCCGAGCGCCGAGGCGAAGCGCGAGCTCGACGCCGCCGCCAGCGCGCTCCGCCCTGTCGTGGAGCACCTTCGCGCAGCCGGCGTGCGAACGAAGAAGTTCGCCCAGGCCGTGCAGGCGTTCGAGCAACTCGCCAGCGGCGAGGGCAACTTCTCCACCGACGACGCGACGGAGGACATCCACCCATGTTTCTCCTACGGCATTGCGGCGCTCAAGTAGGTCCCGCTCCTGATTGACGTCGTGATGAAATGGTCAGCGTCCCGGGAGAGGTGAGAAGGGGCGGGCTGTCTGGGGGGGGACAGTCCGCCCTTTATTTCACGATGCGCGGCGGTGGACGAGGCGGCCGAGGGGGGCGATGACGTGGTCCATCCGGTCCAGGGCTCGCGCTGCTCCGCCGCGATGATTGACGCGGATCCCACGCGGCGTATAGCCTGGGGGTTCGGTGACAAACGGGGGGGGGCATGTGAGGCATCAACATGACGCGGCTGGAAGAAGTAACGATCACAGAAGAGCTCGCAAGGACCGCGATGTCACGGCTGTTTCGTGGTCGCAGGGAGAGCGACGGCCTTCCGGTGCGCGTGAAGGTGCTCCGCGCCGAGTCCAATCGCGTCGCTGACGTCGCCAGCTTCAAGCACGACTATCAACGCCTGTCGCGCCTGCGCGCCCCTGGCGTGGTGCGCGTGCACGGCTTCGAGCCGACCGGCGAGGGCATGGCCATGATCCTCGCCGAGGTCGAGGGCGAGCCCCTGTCAGCCCGCCTGAAGTCGCCCGCTGGCGCGCGCGCGATCCTGGACCTCGTCATCCCGCTCACCACGGCGCTCGGCGCGATACACGCGGCCGGCGTCGTGCACCGGGGGCTGACGGCGGCGAGCATCGTCGTCGACACGAGCGGCCGCCCCACCATCGCGAGCTTCGGCACGGATGCGGCGCTGAGCCGCGAAAATGACGCACTTTACGAACCGCATTTCGTCGCCGAGACCCTGCCCTTCTTCGCCCCCGAGCAGACCGGGCGCATGAACCGCGGCGTCGACGAGCGCTCCGACCTCTATTCGCTGGGCGTCATCTTCTATGCGCTCCTCACCGGGCAATTGCCATTTCGATCCCGGGACCCTTTGGAGCTCATCCACGCGCACCTCGCCCTCGCGCCCGAGCGGCCTTCCAAGATCGCTTTCGACGTGCCGCCGCCGCTCGAGGCGATCGTGCTGAGGCTGCTCGAAAAGAACCCCGAGGATCGCTACCAGAGCACGAAGAGCCTCCTCGCCGACCTCGAGGCGTGCCGGCAGCGGCTCCGCCCCGATGGCGGCATCGACGAATTCCCCCTCGGAGTGCTGCACGAAAACGCCCGCCTGCTGCTCCGGAACAAGCTCTACGGGCGCGAGAACGACGTCGCGGAGCTCGTCGCGTCCTTCGAGCGGGTGCTCGGACGGGCGCGCGAGATCACGCTCGTCTCGGGCTACTCGGGCGTCGGGAAGTCCTCGCTGGTCGCGGAGATCTTGAAGCCGCTCGCGCGGGCCAGGGGCTATTACATCACGGGCAAGTACGACCAGTTGAACCGCGAGGCGCCCTATAGCGCCATCCTCCAGGCCTTCGACGGGCTCGTCCGGACAATCCTATGCGAGAGCGAGGGACGCGTGCGCGCGTGGAAAGAGGCGCTCCTCGCCGCGCTCGGCCCGAACGCGCCCGTCGTCTGCGAGGTGCTCCCCTCGCTCGCGCACGTCCTCGGCGATCTGCCGCCCGCGCCGGCCCTCGGGCCCCTCGAGGCCCAGAATCGATTCACCCTCGCGATGCGGAGGTTCGTCTCGGTATTCGCCCGGCGCGCCCATCCGCTGGTGCTCTTCCTCGACGACCTGCAATGGGCCGACGCGGCGAGCCTGCGCCTGCTTACCACGCTCCTGCTCGACGACAGCATCGAGGCTCTCTTCTTCACGGGCGCTTACCGCGACAACGAGGTGAATGTCGCGCACCCGCTCCGCACGACACTCGCGGAGCTGCGAAAGGGCGGCCTCGGCCTGCGGGAGATCGTGCTCGGCCCGCTCCGGCTCGAGCACGTGAAAGAGCTGCTCGCGGACAGCCTGCGCGCGTCGAGCCCCGAGGGCGCGGCCGAGCTCGTGCTGCAAAAGACGGGAGGCAATCCATTTTTCGTGCGGCAGCTCTTGCGGTCGCTCCACGAAAAGGGGGCCCTCGAGCCCGGACCGGACGGATCGCTCGGCTGGAGCTCGCTCGAGGCGATCGCCGCGATGCCACACATGGCCAACGTGGTGGACTTGATGCTCGACGCGATCCGGCACCTGCCCCGGGCCACGCAGGAGGCGCTGGAGATCGGCGCCGCCATTGGCAGCCCGTTCGAGCTCCGCACGCTCAGCATCGTCACCGCATGCGCGCCGGAGGAGGCGTACGGCCGCCTCGCCCCGGCCCTCGAGGCAGGGCTCGTGGCGCGCGCCGGCGAGTTCTACCGTTTCACCCACGACAAGATCCAGGAGGCCGCCTATGCGATGCTCGCCGAGGACGAGCGGGCCGCGCTCCACCTGCACATCGGGCGCCTCTTCTCGAAGAAGAGCGACGCGCAGAGCCTGTTCGACGCCACGGGCCACCTGAACAGCGCGCGCGCGCTGGTGCTGGAGGCCGAGGAGCTCCTCGCGCTCTGCAAAATGAACCTCGCCGCCGCCGAGCGCGCCGAGGGGGCAGCCGCATTCCCAGCCGCTCTCCGCTACCTCGAGCACGGCATCGTCCTGCTCCCCGCGGACGCCTGGGATGCCCACTACGATCTCGCGCTCCGCTATTTCATGAAGAAGGGCGAGATGGAGGCCCTGTGCGAGCGTCACGCGCAGGCGCGGGAGACGCTCGGCCAGGCCTTCACGCACGCCCGGAGCCGCCTCGAGCGCACCCAGGTCCGGCGGCTCGTGATGAACGCCCACATTTTGACGAACGATCTCCTCGCCGCCCTCGATGAGGGCCTCGCCGCGCTCGAGCCCTTCGGCATCCATCTGCCGCGCTTTCCGAGCGATGAGGCGAGCAACGCCGAGCTCGACGCGACCCTCGCCGCGCTCGAGGGCCGCCCCATCGACTCGCTGGTCGAGCTGCCGCTCCTCGCGGATCCCGAGATCATGGCCCTCCAGGACGTGCTCGAGGACATGCTCTCGCCCTGCTACTTCGTCTCGCCGAACAACCACGCGATCACGGTGGCGAAGATGGTGCAGCAGGCGCTCGCGCACGGGCTGTCGAAGCACACGATCTATGCGTTCGTGAATTTCGGGATGTTCCTCTGCGTGCGGGGGGACATCGAGCTCGGCTACCAGTTCGGAAAGCTCGCGGTGCGGGTGAGCGAGCGTTATCCGGAGAAGAAATCCGAATCGATGCTCTGCAACATGTGGGGCGCGTTCGTGCAGCACTGGAAGGAGCCCTATTCGAAGTACAAGGAGAACTTCCCGCGGGGCGTGCACGTGGGCCTCGAGACGGGCCAGTACGTCTGGGCCTTTTACAATGCGACGAACATCCCCACGAACAGCCTGCTGCGGGGCGCGCGCCTCGCGGAGGTCCTCGAGGAGGCGGCGGCGCTCGCGCCAGTGTGCAAGCTCGACGTCTCCGGCGGCTTCACCTGGATCGTGAACGCCGCCGCCCAGATCGCGCAAAACCTTTCCACCCCGTCCGCGCGCAGCGACAGGCTGGTGGGGGATTGGCTCGACATCGACGCCGTCCGGAGCACGGCGACCGCGATGGGCAACCGCGCCGTGCTGTTCTTCGCGGATAACTTCACCATCATGCACGACGTCTTCCAGGGCCGTTACGCCGAGGCGGCGGAGGTGGCCCTCGGGGCCGAGCCCGACATCCCCTCGGTCGTGAGCTGGCACGTGAGCGTCGTCTATCACTTCTATGCCTCCCTGGCGCTGCTGCTGGCCGCGGAAGAGGCCGCACCCGAGGTGCGCGCGAGAAACCTGGCCCGCGCCGAGGCCTCCGCCGCCAAGCTCTCTTGCTGGGCCGATCTGTGCCCGGACAACCACCGGCACCGCGCGCTCCTCTTGCGCGCCGAGATTGCCCGGGCCCGCGGCGAGCGCCTTTCGGCCGTCGATCTCTACGATGAGGGCATCGCGGCGGCGGCCGCGGGAGGTTTCGTGCAGGACGAGGCGCTCGGCAACGAGCTGTGCGCGCGTTATCACCTGCGCCTCGGAAAGCCGAAGGTCGCGCGCACGTACCTACACGAGGCGCACGCGCTCTACGGTCAATGGGGGGCGGTCGTGGTGACGGAGCGCCTCGAAAAGAGCTTCTTCGCGCTCATGCCGCGCGCCGCCCGCGGGCCGCACGTGGGCGCTAGCGCTGGGGCGGAGGACGGGAACGCGCGGGCGCTCGACGTGCACGCGGCCATCAAGGCCATGCAAGCCATCTCCAGCGAGGTGGTGCTCTCGCGCCTGCTCGAGAGGCTCTTGCGGCTCGCCCTCGAGAGCGCCGGGGCGACGCGGGGCATTTTGATCCTCAAAGAGAATGACGATCTCTTGATCCAGGCCGAGGAGGAGCTCCAGCGCGGAAAGGTCACCCTCCTCGCGGGCGTGCCCCTGGAGACACGCGAGGATCTGCCCACGGGAATCGTGCATTACGTGGCGCGGACGGGCGAAAGCGTGGTCCTCGGGGACGCGGCGAGCGCGGAGCAGTTCTCCGGCGATCGCTGGCTCGCGCAGGGCAAGGCGCGGTCGCTCCTGGCGGCGCCGGTGGGCAAGCGCGGGCGGCTCGTGGGGGTGCTCTATCTCGAGAACGAGCTCGCCGCCTTCGCATTCACGCCCGATCGCGTGGAGCTCTTGCGGATGCTCTCCACACAGATGGCGATATCCATCGAGAATGCGCTGCTCTACGCGAGCCTGGAGCGCAAGGTGGAGGACCGGACCCGGGCGCTCGAGGAGGCGCATGCGGAGATCGTGACCTTGAGCGGCGAGCGCGAGCGCGGCCAGGCGGAGATGCTCGCGCACAGCCATGCCCTCATCGAGCGCCAGAAAGAGCTCATCCGGGCACTCTCGACGCCCATCCTCCAGGTCTGGGACGGGGTCCTGGCATTGCCCCTCATCGGCGCGCTCGACGGCCCGCGGGCCGCGGAGATCACCGAGCGGCTGCTTTCGCGCGTGGCGAGCTCGGCGACGCACTTCGCGATCATCGACGTGACCGGCGTGGACACGCTGGACGGGCAGGCGGCCGAATTGCTGGTGCGCATCGGGCGCGCCGTGGAGCTGCTCGGCGCGCGGACGCTCATCACCGGGCTGCACGCGAGCGCCGCCCGCACGCTGGTCTCCTCCTGCGTCGATCTGCGCGGGATCGAGACGCGCGCCAACCTGCGCGACGGGTTGCGGCTCTGCCTCCGGCGCCTCGCCTGAGCTGCCTTCTCGCGAATACATCGACCGCTTCTTCACGCTCCCTCACGGGGCCGGCGTGGTGCGGCGGATGCGATGTGTCAATAGGACAGGTCGTAGGCCGCCAGCGTCCCGTTCGCCCGCGCGATGAGCACCTTGCCCGACGCGATGGAGATCCAGCCGCCGAACGTGTCGGTCCAGACCTGCTGCTGGGTCGCGATATCGACGGCGTAGACGTTGTTCTCGCTGGCGACATAGACGTGTCCGGCGGCGATGACCGGGGGGAACGCGAGCGTCCCATCGCCCGCGAAGTTCCAGAGCGGCGCGCCCGTCACGGCGTCCCGCACCGCCAGGTTGCCCCCGCTCAGCGCGTAGACCGCGCCGTCGGCCACTGCCGGCATGCCGGCGTAGGATCCGTTTGCGGTCCACATGATCGCCTTCGTCGTGGCGTCGATGGCATAGAGGCTCGGCGGCGCGATGACGTAGGCCATCTTGTCGCCGAATACGGGCGCGGTCCGCATCGACCAGCCGGCCCAGTTCCAGGTCACCTGCGTCGTCCATTGCACCGCGCCCGTCTGCGCGTCGTGGGCGCGCAGCTTGCCGGCGACGAAGGTGAAGATCGACCCGTTGAAATAAGCCGGGCTCCACTCGTCATACTGCTCCAGGACGTCGCTGAAGAAGACCTGGTTCGCGGTCGCCTTCGAGAAAGCGTACAGTCCGCCGTAGGACCCGCCGTTGATGTAGACGTTGTTGCCGACGACGAGCGGCGCCCAGTAATGCTCCCATTGCGCGAAGAACGGCGCCGCCCAATCCACCTTGCCCGTCGCCGCGTCGATCTGCCAGAGCTTCGTGTCGGCCCCGTGGTTGCAGTGCTGGATGTAGACCTTGCCGGAGGCGACGCTCGGCTGACCGACGCTGAAGACATCGCCGAAATCGTGGTTCCACAGCTCCTTGCCGTCGGCGAGGCTCAGCGCGCGCAGCGGCGACGCGGAGAAGCTGGTGCCGTTCGGGATGACGAACACCCGGCCGTTCTCGATCACGACCGGGCTGAGCTTCGGCGCGCCGGCCCCGACGGCCCACGCGAGCTTGAGCGGTGGCTTGCCCGTCTCCACGGGGTTGTGGCCTGTGTGCCGCTCGTCGTAGCCGAGCGTGCGCCAGGCGCTCGTGGTGCCCCCGCACGCACCGCCAAGGCAGAGCTGGTCCGGGCCGCAGGCCGCCTCGCACGCGCCGCAATGGGCCGGGTCGGTCGCCGTATCGACGCATGCGCCGCCGCATTTCGACTTCCCCGGCTCGCAGACGCACGCGCCGCCGGCGCATAGCCCGCCGAAGCCGCAGCTCACCCCGCAAGCGCCGCAATTCGTCGGGCTGGCCGTGAGATCCACGCAGGCGCCGTCGCACGCGGTCAGCACGTCGCCGCAGGACTCGATGCACGTGCCGCCGGAGCAGACCTGCGCGTCCGGGCACGCCAGGCCGCATGCGCCGCAATGGGCCGGGTTGCTCGCGGGATCGATGCACTTGCCGTCGCAGAGGATTTCCGTCCCCCCGCAGGGCGAAGTGCAGGCTCCGCCCGCGCAGATCGCGCTTGCCGGGCAGGCAGCGCCGCACGCGCCGCAGTTGGCCGGGTCGATGTCCGTATCGACGCACGCGGCGCCGCAAGCGGTCGTGCCGCCGAGGCAGACGACGCCGCATTGCCCATCCGCGCAGACCTCGCCCGCACCGCAGGCATTGCCGCAAGCGCCGCAGTTCGCCGGATCGTACGCGAGGTCCTTGCAGGTGCCCGCGCACGTCACGGCCGGCGCGACGCAGACGTCCTCGCCGCCCGTCACCTCCGCCGTCGTTCGCCCTCCACACCCGGCCCCGCCGACGCCGAGGAGCACGAAGAGCAACACGCTGCCCGCATGCATCGATGCTCCCGGCTCCGTTCCCTTCCTCCCCATGACCGACTCCTCTGCGCGCGCATGTCGAACAGCGGCGATACGCGGGGGCGGAGCTTACATACATCGAGGGGTGAAGAGAAGCAGGATGGTGAGCCTGCCTGCGGGCGCTCCCGCTGCCGCTCCCGTGAATTGGCGCAGAATCCGAGAACAGGGAGGCGGGCAAGGGCGGGAGACCTCCCCGACGTGCGCGCCCATAAGCTGGGCATCGTCGAACTTGCTGCGAGCAAGCCGGCGCGTTTGGCGAAAGGTCAACGATGCGGCCATTCGTGACGTCGACGCAGGCGGGAACCTGAGCTTTCTCATAACGTTAGCGTTCTTTAGGCGAGAGCTTCCCATCGCTTCGGCCACATTCAGCGCGACGCTATGCATGGCCCTGCGCAATTGCCGACCGAGATCCGAATCCCGTCGTTCTATCTGCTCTGCAATGCCCGCCGCGTCCCCGGCCATCGCCAAAACCACTTCGTAAATCCTCAGCACAAAGAATCTCCGCCCGACGACCCAATCGCCGTCCCCGAGCGGGATCCCCCGAACCCCGCCCCCGCCCCCGCTGGAGTTCGACGCTTCGTCCGTCCCCCCGACGTCACCGGTCGGGGACACTGTCATCAACCGGCGACATCGATCGGCAGCGCTGTCCACGGTTGATGACAGCGCGACACCGAGCGATTACGGAAGCGTCGTGCTCCCGTCGCCCGCCAGCGACAGCCACGTCTCGGCCTCCCGCAGGAGCCGTCGCGGCAACGAGCCGAGCGGCAGCTCCGCCGCGCGTCCCTCCTCCACCACCCGCGCGAGCTCCGTTCGCCCAAGCTCACCCCGCTGCGCGAGCCGCAACACCTCCCAGAGCTTCGCGCAGAGCTCCAGGCTCCGATCGTGGTGCTTCTCGGCCACCTGGCGCGCCGCCCGCGCGTCCCCCAGCGCCTCCGGCATCCGCCCCATCGCCCTCAGGATCTCCGCGCGTCGCAGCAGCGTCAGCGCACGGCTGCGGGTCCCTCGCTTGTGCTGGAGCGCGTCCGCCTCGTTCGCGTCCTCCAGCGCCGCCACGAGCTCGCCGACCTCCATCAACGCCGCCGCGCGCAAGGACAACGCCGTCGCCCGCAGCACGGGATCCTCCGCTTCCCGTGCGAGATCCGCCGTGCGCGCCGCCGTCTCGGCCGCCTCCCGGGCCCGGCCCTCGCGCAGCAGCATCACCGAAAGGTTCTGCAGGAAGAGCCGCACCTGTCCCCGCATGCCTCGCTCGTTCGCGCGCGCCAAGAGCTGACGGAGCCGCTCGATCGCGGCGTCGATGCGCCCCGTCTCGGCTTCGAGCACCGCCAGATCCCCCCCGATGTGCACCTCGTGCCACGCCGATCCCGTCGCCGCGGCGATCGCTTCCGCGCGTCGCAGATCCTGCTCGCCGAGGACCAGATCCCGCGGATCGAGCGCGTAACACAGCTCGAACCGCCGCACCCGCGCCGCGAACTCCTCCGCCGGCCCCGCGTCCGTGGCGAGCTCCACCGCCTCGGTCACGACCGCCATCGCGCGCTCCGGCAAGAGCACGCCCGCCACCGAGAGGCGCGCCTCGCAGCGGATCCGCAGGTCCCCGAACGCGTCCGCATCCGCGACGAGCGCCGCGTCTTCCACGCCGCTCTCCCGAAGCCCTCGCGCCACTTCGAGCCGCGAGATGCGCCGCCACAGATCGAACCGGCGCGCTTCCGGACCGTCCGCCGCGAGGATCGGCAGCCGATCGAGCCGCTGCTTCGCCTCCTCGAACTTGCGCCCGCGGATCCGCATGCGGACCCCTTCGAACGCGAGCCGCGCCTGCGCCTCCGCGTCGTCGGTGATCGCCGCGAGCCTGTCGCCGAACGAAGCGGCCTCCTCGAAGAGCCCGGCCGCGCCCGCCTTCTCCATGGCGCGGCCGAGCCAGACGCGCGCCTCCGCGAGCGCGCCGAGACGCTCGTACCCCGTCGCCAGGAACGCTGCGTCGATCTGCGCCGGCGCGCCCTCGGTCATGCCGTCGAGCAGCGCCCGGTGGAGCCGGTGAAACCACGGGCGCGGCCGGAGCAGGTTGAGCGCCGCCTGGCGCACCATCTCCTGCGCGAAGCCGTACTCCTGCCGCTCGCCGCGCGCCGTCAGGATGCCCGCCCCGACGAGCGCCTCCAGCGCTTCCTCCGCGCGATCGGCGTCGCCGGCCACCCGCAGCGCGAGATCCACGCCGAGCCCGCTGCCCGCGAGCGCCACCGCCGCGAGCACACGCAAGAGGGTCCGCTCGGCATCGCTGCCGGGCGGGAGACACGCGGCGAGGCGCGCCTCCAGGAGATCGGCCACGCCCGGCACGTCGCCTCGCAGGATCTGCTCGTTCGCCGCGCGGTAGGCGCCGTCCTGCCAGACCATCGCGCCGCCCTCGCGCCACGCGACGAGGGCGTGCACGAGGTAAAACGGCACGCCCGCGGCCCCCGCGATCACGGCCCGCTCGACCTCCTTCGCGACGGGACACACGCCCTGCGCGAGGCGCGCCGCGGCCGCAGGTTCGAGCGGGCCGAGCGAGACGTACGTGAGCCCGGGGCTCGTCCGCGCCCGCGCCTCGCCGAGGAGCTTGCGCAAGGGCGCGCCCGCGACGGGATCCGGGCGCGCGGCCAGCACCACGAAGAGCCGCCCCGGCGCGCCCGCCGCCGCGCGATGCACGAGCAGGCGCACGACCTCGCGCGTGGGCGTGTCGCTCCACTGGAGGTCGTCCACGAGCACGAGGAGCGGCGCCGAGGCGCTCACCCGCACGAGGCCGTCCTCGATCGCCTCGACGGCCTGCGCGAGCTCGTCCGGGCCCGGGAGCAGCCCCGGCGAGAAGGCCCGCCCGAGGGCGCGCGCGAGCGGCTCGAACGCCGGCGCGATCGCGGGCGGGAGATCCTCGACGGCGCGGCGGAACGGGTAGAGCGGGCTGCGCTGCTCGGGCGGGCAAGACACGCGGAGGAGACGCGCGTCCTCGCCGGTCCAGCGCTCGGCCGCGGCGTCGAGCAGGCGGCTGCGCCCGATGCCCTGCGGCCCCGTGAACACCACGACCTGGCAGCGGCCCTTGTTCGCCTCGCCCGCGGCGCGCGCGAGCGCCACGAGCGCGTCGTCCCGACCCACGAGCGGAGGGCGCGTCTCGGGCGCGGGCGCGGCCTTGCGATCGGGCACGGAGGGCGGCGCGGGCCTGCGGACGGAGAGCGGCGTGACCGACGCGGGGGGCGCGAGGGACGCGGGATCGAGCCGCGCGAGGAGGCGCTCGAGCTCGCGCGCCACCCACTCGGCGTGGCGAGGTCGCAGGAGCGGATCGAGCGCGAGCAGCCGATCGACGAGCAGCGAGATCTCGGCCGTCGCGACGCTGCGCGAAGGGGCGCACGTCGCGAGCGAAGGCGCGGGCCCTTGGGGCATGGGCGTCTCGTGCGGGAGGCGGCCCGTGACGAGCTGGAACATGGTCACGCCGAGCGAGTACAGATCACTCGCGGGTGTGGGGAGCTGCGAGAGGCACTCGGGCGCGAGGTAGCCGAGCGTGCCCGCGACGCGAAGGCCCGCGGGGGCGCCGAGGCCCGGCCCCGCGACCGCGATCGGCGAGGCCGTGATGGTCACGGTTTGCGTGTGCGTGGCCGGGCCCTGCGGGAGGGCCGCCACGGGCGTGCGGGGCGGAGGCGCCTCCGCGCGGGCCGTCTCCGCTGCGGCGAGATCCGCCACGGTCGCAGGTGCGACGGCCACGAGCTCCGGGGCCACGGCGATCCCGAAGTCGATGAGCTTGAAGCCGGAAGGCCCGCGCACGATGTTCGCGGGCTTCACGTCGCGGTGGACGAGCCCTGCGGCATGCACCGCGGCGAGCGCCCAGGCCACGGCCCGCGCGGCCTCCAGCACGACGCGCTCGTCGAGCCGTCCGTGCGCGCCGGCGAGCATGTCGAGGCTCGCGCCCGCGACGTGCTCCATCACGAGGCCGATCCGCGCCGAGGCGTCGTCGCAGAGCAGCGCGTAGAACCGCACCACGTTCGGGTGCTCGACGCGGCAGAGGGCGCGCGCTTCGTCGATGATCTCGTCCCGCCAGCGGTTCACGTCGTGGCCACGCGCGGCGGCCGCGTCGAACGCGAAGAGCTTGATCGCCACGTGGCGCAGGAGCTTGCCGTCGTACCGCTCCTCCGCGAGGAAGACCGGGGCGAACCCGCCCTTCCCGAGCTGCTGCACGAGAAGGTACGGCCCGATCTGCGGCGTCACGCCGGGCGGAAGACGCGCAGCGGCGGACGTACGCGAGGGCATGGCGCACGGATGATAGCGCGGCACGAACGCAGCGCCGGGCTTGTCTTGACGAGCTTTTGGGATCTGCAACGATGCGCGCGATGACACGGGCGGAGGAGCCTGGTTGCACGCTCTCCGATGTCACCGACAACGCCGTGCTCTTGCCGGCGCTCCGGGTCCGTGTGACCACGCCCGACGGCGCGTTGCACGAGGCCCCGCTCGGGATGGAGACGCTCGTCGTCGGCACGAGCCCCGAGTGTGATCTCGTGGTGCCAGATCCGCGCGTCTCGCGCCGGCACTGCGAGCTTCGCCTCACGCGAAAGGGTGTCGTCCTGCGCGACCTCGGCAGCAAGAACGGCACGCTCCTCGGGGATCTCGCGGTGATGGAGGTCCTCCTCCCGCTCGGCACCGTCGTCACGCTCGCAGGCTCGCGCCTCTCGACGCACCTCGCAGGCGCGCCTTCGATCGTGCCCTTGTCGCCGTCCACGCGGTTCGGCGAGGCGATCGGCGAGAGCCTGCCCATGCGCGCGCTCTTCGCCGCGCTCGAGCGCGCCGCGGCGTCGTCGGAGACGGTGCTCCTGCTCGGCGAATCGGGCACGGGCAAGGAGGTCCTGGCGCGCGCGATCCACGCGGCGAGTCCGCGCAAGGACGGCCCGTTCGTGGTCTTCGACTGCAGCGCCGTGGCGCCGAGCTTGATCGAGGCTGAGCTCTTCGGACACGCGCGCGGGGCCTTCACGGGCGCCGTCGCCGCGCACGCGGGGCTGCTCGAACAGGCCGATCGAGGGACGCTGTTCATCGACGAGCTCGGCGAGCTCCCCCTGGATTTGCAGCCAAAGCTGCTCCGCGCGCTCGAAGCGCGGCAGGTGCGGCGCGTGGGCGCGGTCGAGTGGCGCCCCTTCGATGCGCGCGTCGTGGCGGCGACGCACCGGGATCTCCGCGCGCGGGTCGCCGAGAAGTCGTTTCGCGAGGACCTCTACTACCGGCTCGCCGTCGTCGAGGTAAACATCCCGCCGCTGCGCGAGCGCAAGGACGACATCCCTGCGCTCGTCGAGCGGTTCCTCGCGGCGCAGACGCCGAAGCGCACGCTCGCCGACCTGCCGCCGCACGCGATGTCCCTGCTCCTCGCGCACGACTGGCCCGGCAACGTCCGCGAGCTCCGCAACATGGTCGCGCGCCTCTGCCTCTTCCCGGACTTCGCGGTGTCGGCGCTCGGCGCCTCGGCGCGCAAACCGCCGACGGCCGCCGCGCCCGCGCCCGCGGCTGCGCCCGAGCCTGCGCCCGTTCCCGCTGCGCCTGCGCCCGCGATGCACGAGGCACCGGCGGGGGAGGCCGACGAAGGGGATCTCGGCGCGCTGCTCGGCCTGCCGCTGCTCTCGGCGCGGGAGATGGTGCTGGAGCGCTTCGAGCGCCCGTACCTCACGGCAAAGCTCCGCGAGCACGGGGGCAACATCTCGCGCACGGCCGAGGCGATTGGCGTGTCGCGGCAGTTCCTCCACAAGCTCGTGGACCGGTACGGGCTTCGAAGCTCCGCGCGTTAGCCCCCGCCCGCGCCGCCGATCGGGCTTGGCACGGTTCGCGCAATGGCTCCCCGCGCTACCGGACGACAATCGAGTCGCCGTCCGGACGAGGAGTCAATGGTCATGACACACCAACGAAGCCAGAGGTTCGCGCCCTACCGCTTCATGTGCGGAGCGACGCTCATGGCGCTCGCGCTTACCGCCGCCCTGGGCAGCGGATGTGCCGGGGGCGAGCTGCCCGACGTGGACGAAGGGGCCACGGCAGAGTCCGAGGAGGCCATCAAGAATGGTACGGTATGGGATCCGTGGACGCAGAGCACGCAGACCTGGACGCGCAACGTCGTCCGATTGCCCGGCTGCACGGGCACGCTGTTGAATCGCGAGTGGGTGCTGACGGCCGGCCATTGCTTTCCGGACGGGGCCGGGACCGATCCGTCGACGATATGGGCGAACCTGCGCCTCGACGACGGCAGCACGGCGTCGTCCGTCGGCGTCGAGCTGCTCTTCCACCCGCAAAGTGTCGACGGCGTGGACGTCGCGCTCGTCCGGCTCGCGACGCCGATCGATCCGGGCGTCGCGTCGTTGCCGCTGTATACGGGCACCACGGCGTCGCTGATCGGCGACACCGTGTTCTGCGCCGGGTATGGCGCGATCGACTCGGGGGCCGCTTGCTCCGACCAGATGCCTTGCCCCAGCGGGCAATATTGCCACAAGTGGGGCGTATGCTTGACGCCGACGGACGGCAACCTGCGGACCGCGTCGTTCAGCATCATCGAGGACCCGGTCGACCCGGTCATGTGGTACCGGTTCCAGGTCCCGAACGCGCTCGGTCAAATGGAGCTGCCCGGGGATTCGGGGTCGTCCTGCTGGAACGGCAGCGGCCTGACGGGCGTGATGAAGGCGGGCAACACGACGAACTACAACCGCCAGACGAGCGCCGAGGTGTTTCGGGATTGGGTGAACAGCATCGTCAACCCGACCGTGGTCAAGCAGGTGAACCAGGCGGGCACGTATTGCCGGCCCGTGGGCAGCGCGTCGGTCGATTACGGCAGTGACGGGGAGGCCCTCAATGCGACGGCGGGGTCGGTGCAGGTGGTATGCCCCATGCAACGTCCCGGGGGCGAGGAGGGGTATCCGGACGTGGTCGACGTGCCGAGGCTCTTCGTGCTGGATCGCCACGCGAGCCAGAACGTGTGCTGCAAGCTCCAGTCGAAGAACCCGACGGGGACGCACATCGAGACGACGACGGTCTGCTCGAGCGGCGCGAGCGCGGACTACCAGCCGCTCCAGGTCCCGTCGCTGTACGACCCGTACACGTGGAGCCAGTTCAGCCTGCATTGCACCGTGCCGGGGAGCGCCGCGCTCGGCCTCTCGGGCGTGCAGGGGTACCGGTCGCGCCTCTCGATGCGCTGAGCGCCGGGCGGCCCGAAAGAAACCGAAGATTTAAAACGTAGATTGATACGACGATTCGAAAGCGAAGGACGAAAGCCATCATGAACAAGAAGCACTCCCCCCTCAAGGGTCTCCTCATCCTCGTCGGAGGGCTCCTCTACGCTGGCGTCGCGCTCGCGGCCTCGACCCAAAACGCACCCGGCTCGGCTTGTGTCGCCACGAGTGGCCAGGCGCTCACGGCGCGCGCCGACGGCGAGGCCGAGAATCAGTCCGCCTCGCTGATCACCGCGATCTGCCCGACGGAGCGTCCGATCGGCACCGGCGTCACGACCACGAACCTCAGCGGCACCGTCTTCGTCGTCGATCAGAACGCCTCGACGAACGTGTGCTGCCGGGCGGTCTCGAAGAACCCGGGCGGCACGAAGACCACCGGCGCGTGGTCGTGCTCGACCGGGTCGAGCGCGAGCTACCAGACCTTGAACGTCGCGTCGATCACGGACGCGTACTCGTTCAGCTCGTTTTATCTCGAGTGCCAGGTGCCGGCCATCAGCGGCGCCAATGCCTCGCGCATCCAGATGTACCGGGCGATCCAGGACTGAGCGCGCCGCCTGCAGCCCGGTGGGTTTTTCCCACGCCCCACCGGGCCGCCGTGGAGAACCATCTTGCTCCCGCGGCGCCGGCCGCCCTACACTTGATTCATGCGAATGAACCAGGTCACCGTGCCGGCCACGGACATCGCCGCCTCGATCGCCTTCTACCAGGCGCTCGGCTTGCGCCTGATCGTGCGCTCCGACCACTACGCGCGCTTCGAATGCCCCGACGCGGCCGGCGGCGAGCCGGCCACGTTCTCGCTCCACCTGCAGGACACGCCGCCCGGGAAGGACGGCGTGGTCGTTTATTTCGAGGAGGACGATCTCGACGCGACGGTCGAGCGCCTATCGAAGGCGGGCCTCACCTTCGAGGTGCTCCCGACGGACCAGCGTTGGCTTTGGCGTGAGGCGTACCTCACGGATCCGTCGGGCAACCGTGTTTGTCTCTATCGGGCCGGGGAGGCGCGACGTTTTCCGCCCTGGCGATTGCAGGGTTCCTGAGTTACCCGCTTTCCTGGGCGATCGTCGCGAGCATCGTCCGGGAGAACTCGATCACGGCATCATTCCCCGTCGTGAGCCCCCACTTCGCCCCGAGCGCGGGGGCTGCGGCCCAGCGTTCGGCGGCGTGCGCGGCGAGGCCGCTCCACGTCGTGCCTCCGGCCGCCTCGAACCGCTCGATGCACGATTCGAGCGCGGTCTTGCCGAAAGCGCCGGCGAAGATCGAGAAATCGATCGATGGATCCCCGAGGTGGGCCTCGGTCCAGTCGAGGATCCCCGTCAACCGACCCTCCTCGTCGAGCAGCAGGTGGCCCGGGTGGAGATCGCCGTGCACCATGGCGAGGTGACGCGGCCAGATCGCGTCGTTCGCGAGCCAGCGCTGCCAGCGCGCCCAGACCACCTCGGGCGGCGCGAGCACGGCGCGTGTATCGTCCATGGCGCGGGCGATCTCGGCGCGGCTGTCCTCGATCGATTTCGTGGGCACGCCCGCCGCTTCGATCGCACGGGCGTCCACCTTCTGGAGTGCCGCGACGGCCTCGGCGAACGACGTGATGAACACGGCCGCGGGGGCTTGTGGATCGATACGATTCCAGACGACGCCGGCGGCGGGATCCACGGTGATGGCTGGGACGCCGCCGAGGCGCGGGTAGGCGATCACCTGATCGGTGAACACGCGCCAATGCGGCACGGCGACGGGCAGGTGCGCGCGCACGAGATCGAGCACCCGCGCTTCGACGCGCGCGGCGGAGGCCACGGACAAACGCCGCGGCGTCCGCACGACCCATGGCACGCCTTCCTCGTCGTGGGCGTGCACCACGAGGAAATCGAGGCCACTTCGATCGAAATCGGCCATTTCGGTCGTGACCCGGAGCCCCGCGCGGCGCGCGGCCGCGAGGAGCGCGGGGGCAGAATCGAGTGGCTCGAAGGACGAAGATGCCGCGGACGAGAGAGCACTACCTTCAGTCATGAAAAACTCCTCTTCGTACGCCCGAAGGCGCATACGGAAGGGGAAGACGCGCGACGCGCCGTCTCACGACCGGCAGCTCAGGATGGAGCATTCACCGTGGGCTGCCAGGCTGCCGGCGTGAGCCACCGCGCCCCGTCTTCCCCGGGGGGAAGCGGGCACGGACAAGCACCCACGCGCTCGCTGCATCGACCCAGCTGTGCCGGGGATGCAAGGAGGACGAGGATGCCGAGCTCAGCGCAGCCGAATGAATGCCACGGCGCGACCCTGCCACACGCCGGGCGCGAAGGCAACCCCTCTCGTCGCTTCAGCGCGCGGTCCGGAGCTCCGGCGGAAGCCGAATCACGGACGTGCGCTTCCCCGCGAGCTCAGCCCCGCAGCTATCCCCGCCGAAATTCTTGTCGCCGTACACGAAAAAGACGCCGAGCTCCCGGGAGCCGAACCCATAGAACCCCTCGGACCAACCACACGTCCCGCTCTTGTCGGCCATCCAGGTGGTTCTTCCGGGCGGAACGAGGTTGTGGGGTAGCGCCACCGTGTGGATCGTCCCGTCGGCCTGGAGCGCTCGAACGATGACCTTTTCCTCGACCTTGACCCCGTCCTCGTCCTGGGAAGGCTGAACCTCGAAATCGAGCCCCTCCCGATCGAACCGCGTCACGCGTGGCCACCGAAAGCCGTCGCGCGCGTCCCGCTCCTGGTCGAGCTTCGTGAAAGGCGTCCCGGGGCACGGCCCGTCGGGCTTTCGTCCTGACGACACGCGTTTCCACGTGCTCTTGTCGAGAATGCGATGGGCGGCGTCCATGTCCCGCTTCAATCGCTTGCGCTCCTTCGCGATCGCGTCGGCACTGGGGCTCGATTCCCGGAGGTCGGACGAGAGCATGTAAAACCCGAGTGACTTCCCCGTCGCCACTGAAAAGAACCCCACCGAATCGTGGTCATGCCCGCTGAAGCTCTCCGTGTCCGAGAATCGCTCGACCATGATCGTCCCCTCGTGGTTCACGGCCGGAAAAACTTCCTCGTCTTCTCCGGCGACCTGCACCTCCCGCGGAACCGGCGACGTATCGTCGTCCTCCGCTTGTCGGGGCACGAGCTCGAACCGGATCGATTTCCAGGACGGCTCGGGCGCGGCGGCTGCGGCGGGGCAATCGTCCGCCCACCGGGGCTCGGGCGGGTTTTCCTCCGCGAGGGAACTCGTTTCGGGGGTCGATGCGTCAGGCGCGCCCGCGTCGCGCTCGGCCGAGAGGACGACCTCCGGGCCTCGGACCGTAGTCCCGTGCGAAGGATTCCGGCCCTGCCCACAAGCGAGCAGGACAAACGAGGCAAAGAGGAGGATAGGCGCGCGCATGGCGCCGGAGAACGTAGACGACGGAGATCGCATTCCGAGCGTGACAGAGTCCCGACAACCGCCGAAACCCTGTGTTCCGTGATTCAATTCTGGGCTACACTGGAGCTCGCCGACGGACGAGCCGGACGGTCTTGCGTGGCGCGCAGGCCGTCCCGTCCTCGACGATGGGGGGCTATCCCGGGGGACTTTCATGTCGATGCTCATCGCCTCGTGCATCTTGCTCGCGTTCGCCCTGGCTGGGCTCGTCTTCGTGGCGGCGCGATATCGGCGGACGACGCAAGCCGAAATCGACGTGCGGAAGCGCGCCGAGTCCCTGGAAAACGAAAACAGGGCGCTCGGGGCGAAGCTCCACGTCGCCGTGGAAGAGGACAAGAAAAAGGTTGGCTGGCTCGACCACCAGGAGCAGGAGATCCTCTGGCTCCGGGCCGAGCTCGAAAAGCGGCCCAAGATCACGCGCAAGACGTACAAGATCCTCACCCTCGGCGTCAAGGCCACGGGCAAAACCTCGCTCACGCTCAAATGGGCGAACCCGCTCATCGACCTCGGCGTCCTCGCGGGCACCAAGATCGATCGATACGAGCGGACGGTGAGCCACGTGTCGCAGAAAGACGTGGTCATCGAGCACGTCTTCGAGGTCGGCGATTGGGGCGGCGAGCACATCGTCGACGCGCAGCAGGAGCTCATCGGGGACGAGATTCACGGGCTGCTCATCGTGGTCGATCTCGGCGGCAAGGACGCAAAAAAGGTCGAGCCAGGGCGCATCCAGGAGCAGCTCCAGGAGTTCCAGGCGCAGGCGCTCAAGTACTTCTTCGGCCCGAAGACCGTGGCGTCGTGCAAGACGGTCGTGCTCTTCATCAACAAGAGTGATCTGCTCTCCGGCACGCCGCTCGAAGTGGAGGAGCAAGCGAAGAAGCTCTATGCCCCGCTCATCGAGAACCTGATGAAGTACTCGATGCAGCTCGACATTCGCGTCTTCGTCGGCTCCGCGAACTTCGGGCACTCGACCCACCTCCTGTTCTCACATTTCGTGGAGCGCATCCTCCCGAAGCACGCGTACGATTCGCAGCTCTTGCAACGCATGGTGAAGGACTTCTCGGAGGCGCCGAAGGCGGAGATGTCGGAGAAGACGATCCCGCTGCCCGCGGTGAACGCGTCCGCCGAACCTCCCAAGCTTTCGCGGGTGAACTGAATGAGCGCGCGCGGCGGCGACCGAAGGGGAAGCTACGTGGCGCCGACGTACAAGGCGCCTTCCGACGTGGCATGGTACCATTTCCTGCACGGGAACGTCCCAGGGCACCAGATCGATTTCATCCATCACCCCGAGGTGCCGCAGGGGCCCTTGTCCCGGCAGCATTTCGGCCACCTGGCGCGGCTGCTCAAGTACATCGAGCCGCGCACGACGAGTGATTGCGCGTTCGCCATCGGGAACCTCTCCCGCGACGATACACAACACGAGCCGGGGCGCGGCGGCGTGGCGCTCATCTTCGGGCTGCGCATTCGCGGCGCCCGCGACCACGCAGGCCGGCAAGACCCGCCGTTCTCGCACGCCATCGTGGCCATCGAGCGGGATCTCGACGCGGCGTTCGTGCAACGCGCCGCGCTCGAATTCCGGGCGCGGCTCTTCGAGTGCACGGCGGTGACGGCCGAGGGAAGCGGCTGGTATCACACGTATGCCCGCCGCGGCGAGGATCCGGCCGCGGCGCTGCCGCTCTTGCAAGCGTACCAAGCGAGCTTCGAGGGGCTGCCGGCAGCGGGCCCGGGGACACGCTCGCTCCGCTGGGCGGTGGCCGAGGAGGTCAAGCTGCCGGGGCGCATCGTGATCGTGCACGACGACGATTCCCCGTTCGAGGAGATCGCGGGGTGCGCGGCGCGGATCGCGGCCGTCCTTTATCGATCGAACATCAAATGGACGGCCCTCTCGAACGGGCGCGAGTCCGACCTGCCGAACGGCGTCACGATCCGATTTTTGCCTGCGAGCGAGGTAGGCCCGCAGCCTTCGGGGACGCCGGTGTTTCCGCTCGAACGCGTGCCGCTCGACGAGGACGAGCTCGCGCGGGAGCTGTTCGGCGCGACGCCCGTGCGTGGGCACGACGAGCCCGAGCGTGGGCGTGGCTGGCGGGATCAATATCGTGGGCCCACGGAGGCCCTGCTCGTGGAGGAGGAGCCCGCGCCTCCGGACAAAGTTGACCCTTGTGCCGAAATGCCATTGCCCTCGGCAAAACGATGGCCCTGGGCCGGGCTCGGCGCGGTCGTGGCCCTGGGTTGCTTTGGCCTGTACCTGCTGCGCGGGACGAATCCGGGCGCTGAATCCGTGGCAGAATCGCCGGCGCCGCTCCTCACGCCCGGCGCGGATGCCGCGCCGCTCGGCGTCGCGCGGCCCGCTGCGCCGCCCTTGCCGAGCCCGTCTTTCGCGGCGCCGACCCCGCAGCACAAGGCTGGCGCGAGCGTCGCCGAGCAGGAGGGCGCCTCCTCGAACAAGCAAGCGAAAGCGCGGTCGCCGAAGGCGTCCCGCAAGCCGCCGCCGGTCGTCGGGGGCCCGCCGAGGTTTTGACCGTCCGCGTTTGGCAGGGAACGTCGCCGCGCCCCGGGGGAGCGCGGCGACGTCGTTTTGCGTGAATCAGTCGAAGGCTTGCGTGGTTGCGCGGACGCCCGCGGGCGCCGGATCCTGGGGATCGCTGCCCTGGCCGCCCGGACCCTCGAGCCCGACCTCGAACGAGACGCCCGTGGCCGGTGGTGCATTCCCCACGTAGGCAATCCCGATCGAATGCCCACCGCGACCGCCGCCGCCGTGGCCGCCGTCACCGCCCTTGCCGCCGCTCCCGCCGTAGCACCCGGGCTTCAAGGGGGAAATCAGGGGCGGCGCGCCGCCGATCCCTCCCGCGCCGCCTTTGCCGCCGGCCTGGCCTGCGGCCCCGCTCCCGCCCTTGCCGCCGCTCGCCGTGACGATTGTGACGGCCTCGAACGAGAGCCTTGCGTCGAGGCTCATCAGGCCGAAGCTCCCGCCGCCCGCGCCGCCGCCCGCGCCGCCTTTGCCGCCGCAGCCGCCCGTGCCGCCGCTGCCGCCGCCGGCCCCGTGGAGCGTGGCGCTCCCCGTCTGGCATTTGTTCGCGCCCGACCCGCCCAGGGCGGCTCCGCCGCCGCCTCCGGCCAATCCCACGCCACCTTCGCCGCCGCTCGTCCCCGTTGCCCCAACGTATCCATCCGTCGAAATCGTCCCGATCTCCGCGCCGTGCGCGCCGTGCGCGCCGATGCTTCCGTTCACGCCGGCCCCGCCTGGCGTGCATTCGGTCAGCGTGAATTCTTCGGGCTCGCCGCCCTGGCCACCGCTCACGTCCTTGCCGAACGAGCTATTGCGACCGGCCTTTCCCCACGGCGACGTGCCGAATCCCCCCGAGCCGCCCGTTGATTCGACGGTGCCACACGCCGAGGAGAGTTCTTGCACCGTGCCGTACGTGCACGCGGCAAACCCCATTTTCCCGGTCGCGCCGGCGGTCGCGCCGGTCGCTTCCATCGGCGGGGCAAACCCATCCGCGCCGAGGCCGGCCTCCAGATGGCATCGGACGAGCTTCAAATCGGCCCGGTCCGCGATCACCGCGATGGACGAGGCTCCACTTGGAACGGCATCCGCGGCGACGACCTTGAAATTCGTCACGACCGTCGGCCCCTCCGCGCCGACCCGCAAGGGCACCTCGTTCGCGCTCGCGGACAGCGTCGTCACGCCGGCTTGCGTGGTCCACGGCGCGCCACCGGTGCAGTTGTATCCGCCGTGGAGCACCTCTCCGCCGCGCAATACGAGCGGCTCGATGAACGTCTCGGCGCACGCATAAATGGGCCTCGCCCCCTGCGTCTGCGCCTTCTCGACGGCCGCGCGCAGCGTCCGCAGCGGGCGCTCGGCCGTCCCCGGATTGTCGTCCTTGCCGGAAGCTGCCACATAAAGCCCGCACGGCGAAGGCCGGCTCGGATCCTCGCCGAGGGGGCATGCCGCCTGCGAGCTCGCCTCGCCGGCGCAGGTCTTCGTCACGCTGCAATCGGCAAACATGTCGAGCCCGCAGCCCCCGAACGCGACGGCTCCTGCGGCGCAGGCGAGCAGCGCCAGCGCGGACCTCGCGCCATGACGGCGCATGGGCCGCGAACCTCCCCCATTCACACCACGCATCATCGTTTTTCCTCAAAAGGTTCCCAGGACCACGAGCGAGCCCCCCTGCGAGGACACCGCGGGGAGCGCGTACACCGAGCCCGTCGTTTCGCGTTTCGGCCCCGAAAGGCCGTACACGAGCGTCCCGACGGCGATCACGCCTCCCCCGACGAAGCTCCAGAGCGCGGCCTCGCCGAGCTGGTTTTGCGCGGTCTTCAGGCGAATGAGATCGGGGCACGGGCCCGCGCCGGGGTTCGACGTGCAGTAATCGTCCTTTGCGCTGGCGAGGGGCTCCGCCTTCGCCACCGCCTCGCGTGCGCGCGCCTGCGAAAGGGCCGTGAACACGATGCCCCCCACGATTCCGATCCCCGCGGTCACGCTGCCCGCGACGAGCAGCGGCTTGCGCATCGATCCAGGGGTCCCCGGCGGCGCGTTCATGTCGTCCTCCTCGTCATGACGCGCGAGCCCCCCCGCGCGCGGCGCCTCGCCCTTCGGCAGATCCAGCCGCAAGAGCTGCGACGCGCCGGGTTTGGCCTCGATCACGACCGGGCCCGACGAGCGCTCGCCGAGCCGCGCCTCGATCGTCCGCCTCCCCGGCTCGACGAACACGCCGGCGTTCGCCTCGGGCCACCGCATGTCTTCGCCGTCCACGATCAAATGGACGCCCGCCACGTTCGATTGCACGGACAGCTCCGTGACATTGGCGCGCGCCTCGGACAGCATCGCGGACGTGGCCTTCATCTCGTCTGCCGCAACGTCCTCGGCGTGCCGCAGAAAATACGAGAGGTGCTCTGCCGCGTCGCGGTGGTGGCCGAGCTCGAGCTCGACCCACCCGAGCGTGCCCGCGATCTGGAAATGCTGCATGATCCGCCAGGCGGCCCGCAGCTCGTCGAGGGCGGCCTTCCATTGCTTTGCCTTCGCCGCGTCTTTGCCGCGCACGTAATGCGCCCGGGCCACGTCGGCGGGCGAGGACGACACCCCCGGAGGCGACGCAGGATCGGCCGCTGCCGTGGGCCGCGCGGCGCTCTGCGCGGCGAGCGCCAGGACGAGCGGCAAGACATACCGCGCTCGTTTGTCCCTTTTGATGCTCCCACCCATGCGGCAGGATATCACGAATTGCCAATGAATCGAGCGCCTATGCGGAAAACGAGCCCGGTCAGCGCTTGCAATTCGGGAAAAATCGAGGGCATGCCTTCCCGCCTGCGGGCGCCTTCGTGCTCGGGGCGGGTGATTTCGCCTTTGCTGTCGTCGGGGCGCGTTGTGCCGGCGGATCGGCCGGCGGCTTGCCCCCGTGGATGGGCAATGCGCTCCGTTGATCCGGGCCGTCGACATGCGGCGCGGGCCCTGCGTCCGACGAGGAGGACGGCGCGGGTTGGGCCTCCGGCAGCGACGCGGGCGCGGGCGCCATCCGCGCCATGTCGTCCGGCGCGGGCGGAGGCGAGGGGAGCACGATCGTCCCGTTTGGCACGGCCATGTCCGCGGGTGTTTTCGTGGTCGCCCGGGACGCCACGATGAAAATCAAGAACGGCGCCGCGACGAGCAGGAGCAAGAGCGCCCCCCGGCGCATCACTTGCCGCCTTCGCCGCTGTTTCTGCAATGTGCCGTCCGGTGGTTCGCTCCCGGCCGTCACGGTGATGGCTCCGACGGTCATCACGGTGCTCGGCGCGGTGTGGTTCCCTGCGGTGGCGGAGACCTGCGTCGTGGTCGCGGTGAGAATGGCGCTCAGGGACGCATCTCGCCAGGGCGCCCGTGGTCCATCGAACCCCGGGAGCGCAGGGCGCCGCTCGTCTCCGTCGGTGTTCGGATTCGCCCCGGGGGGAAGGATGACCGTACCCTTCAGGGCGACTTCCCCGATTTGCGTCGGCGCATCGGCCTCCTCGGGCGTCGTGCCGTCGATCGCCAGCGTGAACTTCTGCGTCTCCGGCAGGATGTCGGGGCGCGGGAGTGTCGACGGAATGGGAACCTCCAGCGCCGGATCCACGAGGGGAAGCAGCTCGCGCGCGCTCGCCATGGGCTCGAGCAGGGCCGCGACTTCTTCCGCGGATTGGATACGTTTGTCCCTCTCGCGCTGCAGGCATCGGTCGACGAGATCGGCGAGCCGCGGGTCGACGTGACGGACGCGGCTCGCGACCGGCGGAATCGCGGCCTTCAGGATTTGCTGGAAGAGGACGTCCACGTTGCCCTTGAAGGGCCGCACGCCGGTGAGCATCTCGTACAGGACGACGCCCAGCGACCACACATCCGTGCGGAAATCGAGATCCTCGACGCAAAGCACCTGCTCGGGGCTCATGTACCCCGGTGTGCCGACCATGACGCCCGTGACGGTGCGGACGCAGTCCTTTGTATCGAGCTGCTTGGCCACGCCGAAATCGAGGACCTTCACGACAAAGCCGTCGGTGCTCGATTCTCGGTGGAGAAACACGTTCTCCGGCTTCAGATCGCGGTGAATGATGCGGGCCCCGTGCGCCGCCGCGAGGGCGAGCGCGACGTCCCGTCCGATCCTCGCGGCTTGCTTGGACGGCAGCCTGCGCTCCCGCTCCAGGAGATCGGCGAGCGTCTCCCCCGAGAGGAGCTGCATGACGAGAAAAGGATCCCCCGCGGACGTCTCGCCGGCGTCGTAGACGTCGACGATATTCGGATGGGACAAACTCTTGAATGCGCGCGCCTCGCGGCTGAGGCGAAGGCGGAGGTCCGCGCTTGGCCGCAGAATCAGCTTGATGGCGACGCGACGCGCGGTGCGCTCGCTTTGCGCCTCCCACACCGACCCCATCGCCCCCTCGCCGAGTGGACGGACGAGGCGATAGTCACCCCCGATGCAGTCTCCGGCTTTCATGACCCCCCCGGCGCGCGATGTTACCACTGGCAGTGAGCAACAACACGGAAAAGCCGAGCGGGCTCCCGTTTTGATCGGGATTCGTCCGGGTCTAATTCCCCCGGCGCGCCTTTGGACGTGACCCGCGCGCGGACACGAAGTTCCACACGGCGACCACGACGACGAGCCCCCCGATCACGGCGGCCGATATCAACAAATTGCGGAGCACGTCCTGCTCCGGATTGCTCTCGAAGGGGATCACGGGCGCCGCCGGCCCGAGCTTTTCGAGCATTCCCTTCACCACCTCGATCGGGATGCCGAAGTTCAAGCTCTGCGATTGATTCAAGGTGCCCACCGCGACGGCGACGACCTCGCCGCGCCTCGTCATGATGGGGGATCCGCTCGAGCCAGGGGAAATCGCGGCCGTGATCTGGATGCCCCACGATTCGAGCTCCGAGGCCCGATCGATTTCCTTGCCCACGCCGCGCTCGCGTTTCGCCGAGACGATTCCCACCGTCAGCGTGCCCGAGAGTCCCAGGGGGCTACCGATGACCACGACCTCGTCGCCCGTCGCGACGCCGCTCGAATCGCCGAGCGCGAGCGCCGGCAGCCCCGCCCCATCCGCTTTCAGAATGGCGATGTCCCGCGCCTCGTCGTCGCCGAGGCGCCCGAGGATCGCGAGCTTCGAGCCATCGGCGAGCGTCGCCGTCACCTTCGCGGCGCCGTCCACGACGTGGTGGTTCGTGACGATCCGCCCGTCCGACGAAACGAAAAAGCCCGTCCCCGTCCCGACCTTGTGGCCCGTCGCGTCCTCCACCGTGAGAAGCACGACCGAGGGCTTCGTGCGCTCCGCGAGTTCGGCGAGCTCACCGCCGGCCGCCCAGGCGAGGGCCGGCGAGAAGGAGAGCGTCAAGGTTATCGCTGCCGCGAGCCGACGAACCATGTCGGGACGGAATGCGAACGGGCCGCGTTTGTCAAGCGAGAATCGCGGTCCGCCGCCCTTTCGCGCTCACGCCGAGCGACGCACCGGCCTCCGAGGGACGGCCCGCGGGCGTTCGCGGCGCATGTCCGCAACGGAGGAGAGGACACGTTCGAGCTCCGCGGGATCGATCGGCTTCGTCATGTGGGAATCGAATCCCGCGGCGAGCGCGCGGCGGCGATCCTCCGCGCCGCCGTATCCGGTCTGCGCGATGAGATAACTGCCCGCCGTCGCGGGGAGCGCGCGGAGCGCGCGGGCCACCGCGAAACCATCCATGTCCGGCAGGCCGAGATCACAGAGCACCACGTCGGGGCGCAGCCGCTTCGCCGCCTCGATTCCCTCGGGGCCCGTGTACGCCACCTCGGTGCGATATCCGAGGAGCACGAGCAAGTTCTGCAGGATGTCGGCCGTGTCGTGGTTGTCCTCGATGACGAGGATCCGCAAAGGGCCGTCGGTTTGTCGAGGCGCCGCCGCCGAGGGCGACGGTGCGGTGAGCGCGGCCTCCGCCGAGAGCGGGAGCCACACGCGGAGCGTCGAGCCTTTCCCCGGCCCCGCGCTATCGGCCTCGACGGCGCCGCCGTGCAATTCGACCAGCCCCTTGACCACGGCGAGCCCGAGCCCGAGCCCGCCGCGTGATCGGTCGAGGCTCCGATCGGCCTGGCTGAATGTCTCGAAGAGCCGCCCGAGCATGGCCGCATCCATTCCGATCCCGGTATCGCTGACCGTGATGCAGACCTGGTTCGTCCGCGGGGCCTCGTCCACCCGCACTTCGATCTGCCCGCCCGCGTCCGTGAATTTGACCGCGTTGTGCAGCAAATTGCCCACGATCTGCGAGAGCCGGGTGGGATCGCCTTCCACCCAGCGGGGTTCGTCCGGCAAGGAGAGCGAGAGCGCGAGGCCATTGCCCGACACGATGGACCCGTAATCGTTGGCGACGTCGCGGACGATCTGCACGACGTCACAAGGCTCCTTGCGCAGCTCCAGCTTGCCGCGGGAGATCCGCGAGACGTCGAGGAGATCGTCGATCATCCGGGCCATGTGTGCGATTTGCCGCTCGATCATGGCCAGCGTCTGGCGCGCCTCCGGCGAGCGGCCGGCCTGCATGTCGAGGACCTTCACGGCCGTGCGAATGGGGGCCAGGGGATTTCGGAGTTCGTGCCCGAGCATGGCCAGAAACTCGTCTTTGCGGCGATCGGCCTCCTCGAGCGCGAGCCCCGCCTCGCGCAGCGCGCGCTCGGTCTGCTTCAGCCGGGTGACCTCTTGCACCACGACGTTGACGGCCTGCACCACGCCCGCCGGATCCTTGATTGGCACGTAGCTCGAAATCCAATCCCGCAAGACCCCAGGCTGCGCGGGGGTCTCCATTCGATACTCGTGGTCCATCGAGCTTTCGCCGGTCTCGAAGACGCGACGGAGCAAGAGCTCGATGGGCCCCGTCTCGCCGCGCAGGACCTCCCCTATCGTGCGACCGATGTGGGCGGCGACAGGGGCGCCGTTGTATTGGGCCAGCGTTTCGTTGACGTTCACGTACCGGAGCTCGGTGTCGAGGACACAGAGGCCCGCGGGCGAGGTCTTGTACACGCTCTGGAGCTCGGCGAGGTGGCGCTGCGCGGCTCGCTCGCTCTCCTTGAGCCTGTGGAGGAGCTCGCCGCGATCGATGACGGCGGCCACCTGGTCGCTGAGCGTCTGCATGAGCCGGAGCTCGTCGTCCGTGTACCGGGGGCGCCGGCTCGTCGCGAAGGCCAGCGTGCCGAGCACGCGGCCGTGGGCGATGAGGGGATAGCCGGCGTAGACCTGCGCGCCGACCCCCTTGAGCGGGCCGGATCCGGGGAACGTGGAATGCTGGAGGTCTTCGAGGATGAGGGGCTTGCCCGTCTCGGCCACCGAGCCGCAGAGGAACTCGCCGTAGTGGAGCACGTGGTATCGCTCGCGCAGCTCGTCCGTGAGCCCCCCGCTCGATTCGAGTTCGAGCGTCTTGGGCGTATGTCCCGTCATGTAATTGAAATAAAGCTCCACGCCGAGCTCGGCGCCGAGTTCGGCGAACATCGGCCCGAGCAGCTCCGCGGGCTCGTCGCTGAGGACGAGGCGCCCGGCGGCCTTGGCGAGCAGGCCGAGGTGCGTGTTATGGGCTTCCAGGGCCTCCTGCATGCGCCTCCGTTTGGCCACCTCTTGCGCGCTCTGCTCTGCGACCGTGCGCAGCCGCTCGGCCGCGCTCCGCCATTGCACGCCGAACGCCGTCGTGACCCAGAGGACCACCACGCTCGACACGCGGCCCGTGGCGTCGACCCAAGGCGGAACGACGGGCGTCCCCGTGGTGAGAAAGAAGCCGAGCGTCGTGAGGAGCGTGCATCCCCCGACGACGATGAGCGTGGCGCTGCGACGGGGGAGCCATACGGCGAGGCAGACGGGCACGACGTATCCGTAGGGAAACATGAATCCCAGGGGCGTCGTGATATCCAGGAGGAAGAGCCCGACCATGAGCATCCCGAGGACGACGGGACGCACCACGGCCATCCCCGCGAACGAGCGCCGCCGGGCCATCTCGTCCGTTGCCTCGGCGGTACGCAACCGGTTCCCCGATATGCTCTCCACAGCGTGCTGGCGGCGCCTCCCTCGCACGGCGCATTCGTCCCCTTTGGGACGAAAAGATGCGTGACGCATCGTCCTTCGTCGAGCCGTGAGGCGAGCCGTGCCGGGCCTCTGCGAGCGAGCGCTCGTGCGGGCTCACCCGGACGAGGGTGAGGAAATTCCCCGAACGCGCCTGCGATACCGTATTCCAGCGTGGATGCTATGGACAGGACTCCATGCCCGCACGCTTCTGGCCCGGTCGCGAGTACCCCTTGGGATCCTTCTACGACGGATTCGGCGTGAACTTCGCCCTCTTCTCGGAGAATGCCGAGCGGGTAGAGCTTTGCCTCTTCGAGAACCCCGACGACCGGTCCGAGCGAGACAGGATTGTCCTTTCAGAACGGACCGCGCACGTCTTCCACGGCTATGTCCCTGCGCTCCGCCCGGGTCAACTGTATGGATATCGCGTCCATGGCCCTTACGACCCGACGCGGGGCCTCCGGTGCAACCCGCACAAGCTCTTATGCGACCCGTATGCCCAGGCCGTCGCCAATGAGGTCGACTGGCGGGCGCCGATGTTCCCCTACAAACTCGGCCACCCCGATCAGGACCTCGCCATGTGCGAGGAGGACAATGCGTGGGGCGCGCCGAAGGCCGTCGTCGTCGACAACGTCTTCGACTGGGAGAACGACAAACAGCCGCGGACGCCTTGGCGCGACACGGTGATTTACGAGCTCCACGTCAAAGGTTTCACGGTTCGGCACCCCGACATCCCGGATTCGCTCCGGGGCACGTACGCGGCGCTCGCCTCCGAGCCGGCGATCACCTACCTGAAGAAGCTCGGCGTCACCGCGGTCGAGCTTCTTCCCGTGCACGAAATGGTCGACGACCCGATGCTCGTCCACCGGGGGCTCAAGAATTATTGGGGTTACAATACCCTCTCCTACTTCGCGCCGGCGGGCCGGTATGCCTCGATGGGCCGGAGGGGCGAGCAGGTCGCCGAGTTCAAGCGGATGGTGAAGACGCTCCACGCGGCCGGGATCGAGGTCATCCTCGACGTCGTCTACAACCACACCGCCGAGGGCAACCACCTCGGGCCGATGCTCTGCTACGAGGGCATCGACAACCCCACGTATTATCGCCTCGTCCCCGGGGACCCGCGGTATTACATGGATTACACGGGCACGGGGAACTCGCTCAACATGCGGCACCCGCAGACGCTCAAGCTCGTCATGGACAGCTTGCGGTACTGGGTGACGGAGATGCACGTCGACGGCTTCCGCTTCGATCTCGCCTCGACGCTCGCGCGCGAACTCCACGACGTCGACCGGCTGAGCGCGTTCTTCGACATCATCCACCAGGATCCGATCCTCTCGCGTGTAAAGCTCATTGCCGAGCCCTGGGACGTCGGCGAGGGGGGCTACCAGGTGGGCAATTTCCCCGTCCTGTGGACCGAGTGGAATGGTCGTTATCGGGACGTCGTGCGCCGTTACTGGAAGGGCGACGCCATGGTCACCGCCGAGCTCGGGTATCGGCTCACGGGGTCGAGTGACCTTTACGAGGGCGGCGGGCGGAGGCCCACCGCGAGCATCAATTTCATCACGGCCCACGACGGCTTCACGCTGCGCGACCTCGTCACGTACGACCACAAGCACAACGATGCAAACGGCGAGGAGAACCGCGACGGCGCGGACAACAACGACAGCTGGAACCACGGCGTCGAGGGCGAGAGCGAAGATCCGGCCCTCGTGGCCTTGCGCGATCGGCAGATGCGGAATTTCTTCACGACCCTGATGATTTCGCAGGGCGTGCCGATGATCTGCGGCGGCGACGAGCTCGCCCGGACCCAGCGCGGGAACAACAATGCCTACTGCCAGGACAACGAGATCTCCTGGCACGACTGGGAGGTCTCTGCCCGGCAGCGGTCGATGCTGGATTTCGTCCGGCGCCTCTCGGCGTTCCGGCACGAGCAGCCCGTGCTGCGCCGAAAGAGGTTTTTCTCGGGCGGCTACATCCGCGGCAGCGAGATGAAGGACATCGTCTGGTTCCGCCCGGACGGCCGGGAGATGCGCGCCGAGGACTGGCAAAACCCGCACGGGCGGGCCCTCCAGATGTTCCTCAACGGCGACGCCATTCCCTCGACCGACATGCACGGCGAGCCCATCGTAGGGGACACGCTCCTCATCCTCTGCAATGCGCACCACGAGCCCATGCCCTTCGTCCTTCCGGCCATCGAGTGGGGCGAGCGCTGGGAGGTCGTCATCGATACCCGCACCGCGGCGGCGCCCGAGATCGGCCTGCCGACCGGGGCGGGTGAGCAATACGTCCTCGAGTCGCGCTCGATGGCGGTGCTCCGCCTTTGCCGCAAGCAAGAGCCCGGCGCGAAGAGCGTGATCTGAGGGATGACCATGATGCAGATGGATGCGACCGACAAGGCGCCCCCAGAGGGCCCGAAGGCCGCCGGAGCGGACCCGGCCGAGGGGCTTTACGAGACGATCCTCGCGGGCGCGCGCGTGCCCGGTGCGACCTATCGGGTCCAGTTGAACCAAGCATTCACGTTCCAGGACGCCGCGGCCATCGTGGAGTACCTCGACCTGCTCGGGGTGACGGATCTTTATGCGTCACCCTTCTTCAAGGCGCGGCCGGGCAGCATGCACGGCTACGACCTCGTCGATCACAACAGCCTGAATCCCGAGATCGGCACGAGCGCCGATTTCGACGCCCTCCACGCGCGGCTCGTGGAACGCGGGATGGGGTTGCTGCTCGATTTCGTGCCGAACCACATGGGGGTCCACACGGCGGAGAACGCCTGGTGGATGGACGTGCTCGAAAATGGGCCGAGCTCGCTTTATGCGCCGTTCTTCGACATCGACTGGCACCCGCTGAAGAGCGAGCTCGAACGGCGGGTGCTCCTGCCGGTGCTCGGCGAGCATTACGGCAAGGTGCTGGAGAACGGCGACCTCCAGCTCTCATTTGAGCACGGCGCGTTCTTCGTGCGTTGTTATGGCAATCCCCTGCCGCTCTCCCCGCGGACGTTCCCGCTCATCCTGGAGCCCATCGTGCCATCGCTCACCCGCGCGCTCGGCGAGGAAGATGATGCGGTGCTCGAGCTCATGAGCATCCTCACGGGCCTTGGGCACCTGCCGCCGCAGGGCGAGACGCATCGGTCGAAGGTGATCGAGCGCCGGCGCGAGAAGGAGATCCTCAAGCGGCGGCTCGCAGCCCTCGTCGCCGAGTCGCCCGCGGTCGCGCAGGCCATCGAGGAGCGGATCCGCGTGATGAACGGGCAAAAGGGTGAGCCGCGGAGCTTCGACGCGCTCGACACGCTCCTCGAAAACCAGGCCTACCGGCTGAGCTACTGGCGCGTGGCCGCGGAGGAGATCAATTACCGTCGTTTCTTCGACATCAACGATCTCGGGGCGATCCGCATGGAAAACCCCGCGGTGTTCGAGGCGGCGCACCGGCTCCTGCTCCAGCTCATGGACGAGGGGAAGGTCACGGGGCTCCGGATCGATCACCCGGACGGCCTATGGGCACCCTCCACGTATTTCTGCCGGCTCCAGCGTACGTTTTTTCTTCACCGCGCGCGCCGCGCGCTCGCGGGGGCCGAGGACGGCAAGGGCGCGGCGGCGGCGTTGCAATCGCTCCTCCTGGGCCGCTTCGATCGCGACGCGGAGAAACGCCCGGAGGATCCGCCGCGGCCCCTTTACATCGCCGTGGAGAAGATCCTCTCGCGCAGCGAGGAGCTGCCGCGTGATTGGGCGGTCCAGGGGACGAGCGGCTACGATTTCGCCGCGCTCGCCTCCGCGCTCTTCGTGGATCGGAGCGCCGAGCGGACGATCACCTCCATCTACGAGGGATTTACGGGGTTGCACCTCGACTTCGGGACGCTCGCGTACCAGAAAAAGAAGGTCATCCTGGAGAGCTCGCTCGCGAGCGAGCTCAACGTCCTCGCGAGCGCGCTCAACCGCATCTCCGAGCGGGATCGGCATACCCGCGATTTCACGCTCGGCACGCTCACGGACGCGCTGCGCGAGGTCATCGCGTGTTTCCCGGTGTACCGGACGTACCTCCACGAGGGCACGACGAGCGTGGCGCCGCGCGACGCCGCGGCCATTCGCGCGGCCTTGCGGGCGGCGCGGCGGCGCAATCCCACGACGGACGCCTCGGTGTACACGTTCCTCGGCGGAATCCTCCTCCTCGAACGCCCGCCGCACCTCGCCGAGCAGGAGCTCGCGAGCCGCCGCGACTTCGTGATGCGATTCCAGCAGCTCACGGGCCCCGTGACCGCGAAGGGGCTGGAGGACACGGCGTTTTACGTGTACAACCGCCTGGTCTCGCTCAACGAGGTCGGCGGCGAGCCGGAGCGGTTCGGGATTGGCGTGGACGAGATGCACCGCGGGAACGAGGCCCGGCAGCGGCTCTGGCCCTCGTCGATGCTCACCACCACGACACACGACACGAAGCGGAGCGAGGACGTCCGCGCCCGGATCCACGTGCTCTCCGAGCTGCCTTCGGACTGGGCCGGCACCTTGTATCGCCTGGCCGAGGCGACCGCGCCGTTCCGCGAGGAACTCGAAGGGATCTCCGCGCCCGATCGCAACGAAGAGTACCTGTATTACCAGACCTTGCTCGGGACCTGGCCGTTCGGCGCCGAATCGGCCTCGCCCGTGTACGTCGAGCGGCTCGTCGACTACATGCGCAAGGCCACGAAGGAGGCGAAGGTCAATACCTCGTGGATCAACGCGGATCCCACGTACGACGCGGCCGTCGAGCATTTCGTCCGCACGACGCTGGCGGACGGGCCCGAGACGCGCGCGTTCCGCGAGGCGCTGCTCCCGCTCGCGCGCACCGTGGCCTACCACGGCATGTGGGGCTCGCTCGCGCAGCTCCTCCTCAAGCTCACGTCGCCCGGCGTGCCGGACATTTATCAGGGCAATGAACTTTGGGACTTCAGCCTGGTCGACCCGGACAACCGAAGCCCGTCGATTTCGGAGTGCGCCGGCAGATCCTCGCGGACATCGAGGCGCAGCGGCGCGCGCCCGCATCCAGGGCGGCGCTCGCGCGGGCGCTCGTCGCGCATGCGAGTGACGGCCGCATCAAGCTCTACGTCACGCGGGTCGCCCTCGAAGCGCGGCGAACGACGCGCGCGCTCTTCGGGCCGGAGGGCGCTTACGTGCCGCTCGGGGCCTCGGGGCCCGCCAAGGATCACGTGGTGGCGTTCGCGCGGCGGACCCGGGACCAGGAGATCCTCGTCGTGACCCCGCGCCTGACCGCGCGCCTCGCGAATGGGCGGAGCGAGCCGCCGATCGGCGCCGCATGGGGTGACACCACGCTCCGAATTGATCCTCCCGCCGGCGGGGCCACGAAATGCGTGTACGAAAACCTGTTCACCGGCGAGACGATGGAAACGACGCCCACGGACGCTGGGCTCGGATTGCCCCTCTCGCAGGTGCTCGGCAGCTTCCCGGTGGCGTTGCTCGCGCGGCAGCCGCCGGGAGGCGAGGGGGTGGCATGAAGAACCCGACGAATCACCCTCCGCTCGGCGCGTCGTTCGAGGGGAACGACGTCGTTTTCCGCATTTGGGCGCCCGAGCATGCGCACGCCGAGGTCGTCCTGTTCGACGCGGATGCCGTGACCGAGCGGGTACGCCTTCCCATGGCGGCCGAGCCCGGCGGGGTTTTTCGGGCGCGCGTGGCCGCCTCCGGGCCCGAGGCGTCCGTGCTCTACAAATTCGGCGTGGGCGGCGCGGGGCCATTTCCCGACCCGTATTCGCGCTCGCAGCCCTTCGGGGTGCACGGGCCCTCGGAGGCCAGGCGTTTCTCGTTCTCGTGGACGGACCAAGCGTTTGGCGGGGTGCGCCCCGAGGACCTCGTCCTTCAGGAGATCCACGTGGGCACGGCGACGGCCGAAGGCACGTTCGAGGCGCTGATCCCGCACCTCGCCGAGCTTCGTGCCCTCGGGATCACGGCCCTCGAGCTGATGCCCCTCGCGAGCTTCCCGGGGCGCTGGAACTGGGGCTACGACGGGGTGTGTCTTTACGCGCCGCAGGTCTCCTACGGAGGGCCGCTCGGGCTCATGCGCCTCGTCGACGCGGCGCACGCGCACGGGCTCGCCGTGATCATCGACGCCGTTTACAACCACCTCGGGCCCGACGGCAATTACCTCCGCGCCTACACGCGGCGTTATTTCACGGATCGGCACGAGACGCCGTGGGGCGAGGGGCTCAACGTCGACGGCGAGGACGCGCGGCCCGTCCGCGAGTTTCTCGCGCGCAACGCCGAGATGTGGATCCGCGACTATCACGCCGACGGGCTCCGGCTGGACGCGACCCACGAGATTCGCGACGACAGCGACCCGCACATCCTGCGCGAGATCGCCGAGCGTGCCCGCCACGCGGGCGGGGGAAAACGAATCGTGGTCATCGCCGAGGACGAGCGCAACGACGAGCGCCTCGTCCGGTCCGTGGACGAAGGCGGGCTCGGGCTCGATGCCGTATGGGCCGACGATTTCCACCACCAGATGCGCCGCGCGTTCGCCGGGGACAAGGACGGTTATTTTCAAGATTTTTCGGGGAGCGTTGCGGACCTCGCCCGGACCCTGAACGAGGGCTGGTCCTACAGCGGACAAACGTCGCCGCGGACGGGCAAACCCCGGGGGACGTCCGCGCGATCGATCGCGCCGACACGGCTCGTCCATTGCATCCAGAATCACGATCAGATCGGCAACCGCGCGTTCGGCGACCGCCTGGCGGAGAGCGTGAGCCCCGCGGCCTTCCGGGCGATGAGCGCGCTTCTCTTGCTCTCGCCGTACGTGCCCCTGCTCTTCATGGGGCAGGAGTGGAACGCGAAGACGCGGTTTCAATACTTCACGGATCACAAGGAGGAGCTCGGCCGCCTCGTCACGGAGGGACGTCGGAAGGAGTTTTCCGCCTTCGCGTCGTTCCAGGGCGTCGAGATCCCCGATCCACAGGCGGCGTCGACGTTCCTCGCCTCGAAGCTCTCGTACGACGAGCGGGACGCACCTGCGCACGCCGGCGTGCGTGAGCTTTACCGCGAGCTCCTGCACTTGCGCGCCAAGCACCCGGCCTTGCGCGCGCGGGAGCGGGGCACGTTCGAGGCCCGCGCCGTGGGCGAGGACGCGCTCGTGCTCCGGCGGTGGCGTGGCGGGGAGGAGGTCTCGGTCTGGATGAACGTGCGCGGGAAGCTGCGGGAGAAGCTCGCGAAAGGGGGGGCCTACCAGCTCGTCCTCGCGACCGAGGAGAACCGCTTCGGCGGCGCGGGGGGCGAGGCCGTGCGGCAAGGCCTCGCCGAGGGCGAGCTCCGGCTCGACGGGCCGGCCGCGGTGGTGCTAGCGTCGCGCGCGTCCGCGTGAACGTCCGCCTGGTCCTCGATAGCTCGGTGCTCGTCGCCGCAATGAAAGAAGCCGACCCCGGCCATGCGGACGCGGTCGATTTCCTCGAGCGCCTGCGCGCCGCCCACGCGGCCGGCCGGGCCGAGGTCTTCGCGCCCCCGGAGCTCTGGTTCGAGGTGCGCGCCGCAGCGCAGAAGCTCGGGCGTTTCGGGGGCCCTTCCGCGTGGCCGGGCATGGCCGAGCTCTTCGCCGCGCTTGCCGTCGAGCTCGTGCCGATCACGAGCGTCGAGGAGATCGACGTGTTGTTCGAGCGCCTTCAGCGTCATCTGCGGGATCGCGCGCCGTTCTCGAATGCGACGGATCTCGTGTACCTGTGGGTCGCGTTTCAGCGGAGCGCGGCGCTCGTGACGTTCGACGCCGGCCTGATCAAGTATCACGGAATGGTCTGCGACGTCCTGCGGCCGTTCCACGTTCGCCTGGATTGACGGCCCGCGGCGGTCGAGCCGAGCCACGCAGCGCCGCTTGTATCGGGAAAGCCTCGGCACCACGTCCGCTTTTGCCGCGAGAGGAACGCGCGGAGGAGGACGACGTGAAGCATCCGAAAGCACCCCAGGCCATGACGCCGGACAAGCATCCCGAGGAATACCTCCACGACCTCAACCCGACCGCGCTCGCCGGGCAAAACATCGGAATGGATGCGTCGCATCCGGAGAAGGAGGAGGGACACAGCGCCTACGACATCAAGGAGGCCCACGAGGCCCTGCCGGATCTGACCGCGGACGAGCTGCGTGATCTCCGCGTGCTCCCGCCGGGCGCCCCGCTCTTCGAAAATGCGACGTACATGGATATCCGGCACCGCGAGCGTGGCGAGATCCTCGGCCGCGCGGGCATGTTCGCCGACGACGTGCACTGGTACGTGATGAAGAAGGAGGTCGATTACGAGCTCTGGAACAAGCTGCTCGGCATCCACCACGTCAAGCGGACCGGGACCGGCGGGTAATCCCGCCTGCGGCGGCCTGCGCGCGGGGGTTTTTCAGGGCGCGACGCCGCGCGCGGAGAGCGTGCCCTCGAACGGCGTTCCCGGGCAGCTCCCGAGCGCCGAGGGCACCGCGAGCGTGAATTCGATGTCGATTCGCGTGCCCTCGATCCTGCCCCGCACGAGCGACGCCGGCCCGCCGCAGAAAAACGCGACGCGCGCCTGGTCGAGCGGATACGCGAGATACGCCTCGTCGATCATGGTCTCGAACGAGCCTTCCCCGATGGGGGCATGCAGCTTCAGCTCGAGCAGGCCCCGCTTCCCCGCGACCTCGAACGCGACCTCGCACGCGCGACCCGCGCACGTGAGGCCGTCCGCGCCGCCGAGCGCAACGCCGCCGAGCGTCCCTCCGAACTCCGTCGTGAGCCCCGTCATCAGGTCACCCGTGACGAAGGCCGTGACCATGTCCGTCGTGGCCTCGCCGCCCGGGCAAGCGCCGAGCCGCGTGAGCGAGGGCAACGTGAAGGAATCCTTGTCCGGCGTGGATCCGCGCGTCACCGAGCTGGCTTCCCCGACACACAGGATCTCGCTCGGCGCGTCGGGGGACGATACCTCCACGATACCCACGACCGGCGTCACGGGCTGATCCTCCTCCACGTCGCCTGTGCCCCAGAATCGCGCGCTGAGCGCGCCGTCCGCGGGGTCGTCCGTCACCTGGTATTCGGCCGAAATGCGCCACCCGTCGCCCGATTGCATGCGCGCCATGCCGCCCGCGCAATACGCCTGCGCCGCCGAGGCGCCGCCGAGCGTGCCCTCGGTTTCGAGGATCGCCGCGCAGGTCGGCCCGGGATCGGGCGTTTCGCTCCGTGTATCATCGGCGCCACACGCCGACAGGATCGCCATGGAGGACAGGATACCGAGGACCGGATAAGCACGCATGAGGTTCTCCTCCCGAGGAAGGGGGGTTGTTCTGTGCGGCTTCGTATTGGCAACCGGCGTGCCAGCGCGCGAAGGGCGCGTTTCAGGCGGGAAAACCGAGGGGAGGGGAGCAATCGGGGCGCGTGTTGCTCGAATTGAGCAGATGTCGCGCGCCTGGAATTTCACACCCGGTAGGACATCACGGACAGACGGCGCTGCGCTCGCCGACGCCGTGGGTGATGAACTGGATTGGGTGGCTGCCGGTGAACGAGCCTACCGGGAGCTCGTCCCAGGTAACGCCGTCCGTGCTCCGGAAAAACCGCTGATCGTCGTACCATTGCCCCCAGTTGCCATTGACGGCGACGTACGTGCCCCCGTCGCTCCGGGCCACGGCGCCGACGAGGGGCCCGGGGCTCGTCTGCGTGGTGCCGTCCGCGTTTTTCTTGCGCACCTCGATCGGCGTCTTCGTCCACGTGTCGCCGTCCGGGCTCGTGTACCGCTGGGAGACGTAGTTCGCGTCGCGGCCCCACGTGACGAACGTGTCGCCGGTCCAGAGCAGGCGCGCGTCGACCTCGCCGCCGATGTTCGACGCGGTCCAGGTGTCGCCGCCGTCGAGGGAACGGCACGCGACGCCCGTGCTGCCGAGGACGACGATCGTTCCCTTGCCATAGGCGAAGCCGCCGGCCCATTGAATGTCGCCCGCGCATTCGGCCGGGAGCGTGGTCGGGCGCGCCCAGGTCGCGCCCTTGTCCTTGCTCACGTTGAGGTCGTTGCCATTGCCGCTGTTGAACGCGAGCAGGAAGCGGCCGCCGTCGTGCGGCGCGAAGCCGGTCCGGCGCACGTTCCACACCTCGGAATTCACGTCGCCGCCCGGGGCCCACGCCCCACCGAACGCGTCCGCGACCTGCGGCGGGCGCTCGCCTGCGAGGAAGAGGTCGCTGCCGTACACGATGCCCGCGAACGTCTTGCCTTCGAGCACGGTCTCCCAGTCGACGCCGTTTTTGCTGCGGCGGATCGAGCCGGGCTCGCCCCACCCGAACGTCGCGACGAAGTAGCCATTGCCGTAGGTGATGCCGCGACCCGCCCCGGGGCGGTGATCACAATCGAATTCGCTGCTGGAGAAGCAGGGATACGTGTCGTCGTCCGAGCGGTTGCCGACCCAGGTCCTTCCGTCGTCGCAGGAGATGACCGTCCGGCCGACCATGCCCTGCGCGACGAAGATGGGCACGAGATCCGGGTCGACGACGCCGCCGCCCTGGCCTCCTTGCCCGCCGCCGCCCGGTCCGCCGCCGCCTTGTCCTCCCGCGCCGCCCTGGCCTGCGCTGCCGCCCTCGCCCGAGCCTCCCGCGGCCTCGCCACCACAAGCGACGAGCACGAGCGCCGCCGCGGCGAGCGCCGCTTTCCCGTATTTGCCCACGAACGCCGCCGAATCGAGCATGCTGAGAATCCTCCGCGGCAAAGGAGATCCGCGCGACGGCGGGGCGTCAAGGGGCCTGTCTCTCGACGTGTTGTGACGCGCAGCCCTGGATCCAGTGCCAGGACACAATGTCAGCTTTGCGCGATGCGGCGCGGTTTTCGGCCGTTCGATGCTCTGGCGTGCGCCTGCCGATGCGGATACGGTGGTGCCCTCGTGCGCGGGGGAAAGCCTCGTGAACGCTCTTGCCAGGAGGTCCTTTTCGATGATGCGAAGACGCTGGCCATGGCTTTTGGCACTCGGCGCCCTCACCGGCGCCTGCACGGGGCTCATTGGTGAGCCTCTGGACGGGAAGGGGGGCTCGACGCCCACGTCGTTTGTATGCGACACGGAGGCGGTGCCGGAGGCGCTGCCGCTGCGCCGGCTGAGCCACCTGCAATACCGCAATACGGTCTCGGAGCTGGTGCGCTTCGCGGCGCCCTCCGCGGCCGCGGAGATCCTCGGCGGGGCCGATCCGCTGTTCGCGCAGCTCCCGGACGATCGGCGTGTCGGCCCGGATAAACATTATGCCGGCTTCACGCGCCTCGATCAGGCGCTCCAGCAGCAGCACGTGGACGGCGCGTACCGCGTGGGCGGCGAGATCGGCAAGGCGCTCACGGCCTCGCCCTCGCGGCTCGCGGAGCTCGCGGGCGCCTGCGCGACGGACGCCGACGCGGCGAATGACGACGCCTGCCTCGACGACATGATCCGCCGCTTCGGCGAGCGCGCCCTGCGCAGGCCCGTGACGGACGAGGACGTGGCCTTTTATCGAGGCCCGGCCGGCGCGGCTCCCTTCGACGCGGCCGACTACGCCGACGTCGTCGCGCTCCTCCTGAATGCGCCGCACCTGATGTATTTCGTCGAGCACGGACAGGACGGGAGTGATTCCACAGCGCCGCTCGACGCGTACGAGCTCGCCTCGCGCCTCTCGTACCATTTCTGGCAGACGCTTCCCGACGAGGCGCTCTTCGCGTCGGCGCGGAGCGGCGCGCTGCTCACCGAGGCCGGTTACGAGGCCGAGGTCGAGCGCATCTGGAGCGACCCGCGCACGCACGCGGCCATGGGCGAGCTCTTCGGGCAATGGCTCGACAACACCACGCTGGAAGAGCTCGACGCCCGCGTGGGCACGCCGCTCTTCGACGCATTCACCGCGGGGTATACCCCGGGGCCCGATCTGCGCGAGCACATGCTCGCCGAGGTCACGGACGCGGCGCTTCATTACACGTTCGAGGAGCCGGGCACGTTCCGTGATCTGCTCACGAGCCGCAAATCGTTCGCCCGGACCGAGGATCTCGCGAGCATCTATCACGTGCCGGTCTGGTCGGGGAGCGGCGAGCCGCCGGAGTTCACCGAGCCGGAGCGCGTCGGGCTCCTGACCCGCGCGGCCTTCCTTTCGACGGGCTCGGCGAATACACGCCCCATCATGAAGGGCGTGTTCATCCGCAAGGCGCTGCTCTGCGATGACATCCCGCCGCCGCCGCCGAACGCCGCGGCAAACCCGCCGCAGCTCAGCGAGAGCCTGTCCACGCGGCAGGTCGTCGAGGAGCTGACCGGGCAAGGCGCGTGCGCCGGTTGCCACAAGGTCATCATCAACCCGCTCGGCTTCGCGACCGAGAATTTCGATTCCCTCGGGCGCGTTCGCACCGAGCAGGCGCTCTTCGATCCGGATACGGGCGCCGTCGTGAGTACGGCCACGGTGGACACGGAGGTCGTGCCGCGCGTGGAGAGCGGCGACGAGCGGGTCGCGAAGAACGCGGCGGATCTGACGAGCCTCATCGCCGCGAGCCCCAAGCCGTATGCATGTTTTGCCAGGCAATACTTCCGGTTCACCTTCGGCCGGCTGGAGGACCTCGATCGCGACGCCTGCGCGCTCGAAGACGTCAAGCTCGCCCTCGACGAGGGCAAGCCCATGGCGGACGTCCTCCGATCCATCGCGCGGAGCACGGCGTTCCGCATGCGCTCGTTCGTGGATTGATGCTGCGTGAACAACGGCCCGGAAACTGGAGATTGACATGGTAAAGAAGCTCAACCGACGCATGTGGCTCCGAGGCGCGGCGGGGTTCACGCTGGCGATCCCCTTCCTCCCCTCCCTCTTCGGCAAGGACGAGGCGTTCGCCGCCGGTGGACCGAAGCGCTTCGTCGCGCTCGCGACGCAACATGGCGGCGTCTGGCAGCCGCGGATGTACCCGAACGACACGACGCTCACGCAATCGACGTCGTATGCCGGTCACGACATCCGGCGCGGCGCGCTTGCGCTCGAAGCTGCGAATGGCGTGGCCTCGCTCTCCCCGGTCCTCGCGGGCGATTCCTCGAAGCTCACGAGCGCGCTCGTGCAAAAGATGAACGTGCTACGCGGGCTCGACGTCACGTTTTACCTGGCCCACCACCGCGGCGGCCACCTCGGCAATTACGCGGACAACGACGGCAACGGCGCGGACGGCCAGGCGATCTGGGAGAAGAAGAAGCAGACCCTCGATCAGATCCTCGCCTGGTCGAGCAAGTTCTATCCGGATCTCGGCTCGATCCGCGAGCGCTCGATCGTCGTCGGCAGCGGCGGGATGTCCCACGGATGGTCGAACCCCGGCAACCAGACGGGTACGATCCAGTCGGTGGCGCCGGAGAACGACTCGCTCGCGCTCTTCAACAAGATCTTCGTGCCCCCGCAGGATCCGACGCAGACGCGCCCGCCGATCGTCGACCGCGTGCTCGCGGATTACAAGCGCCTGCGGGACGGGACGCGCCGCCTCTCCTCGAAGGACAAGCAGCGGCTCGACGACCACATGGATCGCGTGAACGAGCTCGATCGCAAGCTCAACGTGAGCGCGTCCTGCGGCGACATCCAGGCGCCTGCGAGCTCGTCGATCGACGAGTGGGGCTCCTCGTTCTCGGTCGACCCCGAGGCGCAGAAGCGGTTCTGGCAGCTCATGAACGACGTCATCGTGGCCGCGTTCGCCTGCGATACCTGCCGCATCGTGACGATGAACATCGGCGACCATTTCTCGAATTACGTCGGCGATTGGCACCAGGACGTGGCACACCAGGCGAACGTGAACGCCGAGAGGCACGAGCTCAACTTCGCGGGGCACCGGCGCTTCTTCGAGGACGTCTACCTCGACCTCGTCTCCAAGCTCGACGCATTGCAGGACGCGAGCGGCGGCTCCGTGCTGGACCATTCCCTCGTGCAATGGACCCAGGAATCGGGCTGCGTCACGCACGACCCCATCGAGATGGCCGTGGTCACGGCCGGCAGCGCCGACGGGTTCTTCTCGACGGGCAACTATTGCGATTATCGCAACCTGCAAAAACCGGCGAGCAAGGCGGACGGGAACAACCTCGTCGACTCGCACGTCGGGCTGGTCTACAACCAGTGGCTCGGCACCGTGCTACAGTCGATGGGCCTCGCGCCCTCGGACTATGAGTCGGACGGGTACGGCGGCTACGGGCTCGTGCAGCTCTCGACCGAGGGCTGGTATGGCGGGTACAACAAGTACACGAACGCCGAGCTCGGCGTGATGAGCGAGATTCTCCCCTTTCTGAAGGCATGAACGACAAGACGCACCTCCCGCTCGATCCAGAACTCGCCACCGAGCGGGAGGCGCCCGTCGATCCCGAGACGGGCGAGCCGCTCGATTGCACGCGCTGCGGAGCCTGCTGCGAAGCAGGGCAGGGGAACATCCCCCTGACAGAGGACGACCTCGTCCTCTGGCGTCGGACGGGCAGGCAGGACCTCGCCGAGCACGTGGACGAGGGCCATTTCGGCATGATGGCGTTCCCCACGACGCACGAAGGGGCCTGTATCTACTTCACGCGGCCCGAGGGCCGGAGCATTTGCTCGATTTACGCGGAGCGCGCGAGCACGTGTCGGGAGTTCCAGGCGGGGTCGTGGCAATGCCTCGAGTTCCGTCGGGACGCGCGGAAGAAGGGCAGGCTCGGGCGCTCGAAGGTGTGAGCACCCTTGACGGCGCGGAGCTGGGGCTTTGCCCCAGGCCCCACCAGGGGTTGTCCACCCCTGGACCCGGACCAGCGCAAGCGCTGGACTCGGGGTCGATGAACTGCGCTCCGCGCAGTTCATCGAACAGCCGCAGGTAAGACCAGGAGCGACCCTGCCCATCAACGCGGTAGCGCTGCAGGTTCAACCAGCAGCGTGCACGCTGCCCGCTTGAAACCCACCTCCGTGGTCTTGCCACCGGCCCGTTGGAAGAACTGCGCTGCGCGCAGTTCTTCCACCTTCGGTCCAGGCCGTGCCTGGTCCGGGTCGAGGGGCGGATAGCCCCCGCGGGGTCCGGGGCGGCGCCCCGGCGGCAACGGCCTGTGAGGAGAGACCCATGCTCCGCTGCGGAAGCCCTTGCCTTGGCCTCCCTGCCGGGGATACGGTCCTTCCCACGCGCGACGTAAAGCGCTTCACCAGGAACGCGGGTAGTGCCCTCCACGTCACCTTTCCCGATCCCCGTTTCTGCCCTCAAGCCTGTCGCTTGTGGCTCGACGCTCTGGCGCAGCGGCGGCGTCCTGCGCGCCACGATCTTCCTCAAGCTCACGGTCTCGCTCACGCACGAGCGCACGGCCTGGCCGACGACGGCCCTCGACCTCGTCCGCGAGGAGAAGAACCGCGACAAGAGCCCGGCGTCGAGTGTCCTCGAGGCCCTCGAGACCGCGCCGTATTTGCCTTCGGCGGGGGTCGTCCTCTCCGGCCACGCCTGCGCCCCCAGTGGCCGGCCCGTCCCCGCGCTCTCTGCGCGCCTTGCGATCTTCCGGGAGCGTGGCCTGCTCGACAAGACCATCCACGTCTTCGGCGACCGCGCCGCGAATGCGCCCCAGGCGCCTCGGCCCTTCGACCGCATGCCGCTCATCTACGAGCGCGCTGCTCTGACCGACGACAACCCCGTCGGCGTGCCCCCGAGCGCGCCCACGCTGCCGAACCTCGTGGATCCGCGTGGCCCCACGCGCGCTGCGGGCTTTGGCCCGTACGGGCGTTACTGGCCGCATCGCCGGCGTTTGCTCGGGAACGTCGACCGGAAGCGGCTCGACGGCGTCGTCGCTGACATCCCCGACGGCTTCGACTTCCGCTGGTTCAACCCGGCGCCGCCCGATCAGCAGATCGAGTTCTTCCGCGGCGAGGAGTGGATCGTCCTCGACGGCATGCACCCGACCCTGCCGCGTGTGCAGTCGCGGCTGCCGCAGGTCCGCGCCAAGGCGTGTACGTTCCTCGTCGGCCCGGGTGGGCCGGGGCAGGGGCGCGTGATCGACCTGGCCGCGGATTTTCTGGTCATCGACGCGGATCGGCTCGTCGCGTCCCTCGTTTTCCGGGGCAATTTTGCGTTCGACCGGCTGGAGACCGTGCCGCAGCTCCGCGCCTTCGCGGACGTGGAGCTCCCGGGCAACCCGATTCGCTGGCCGGAGGCGGCTGAGGTGATGCGTGCGCCGGCGCCCGCGCCGGTCGTGCTCGCTGCGCAGACACCGGCTCCGGCGGCGGACATCTTCACGACGCTTCCGGTCCGGGACGAGAAATCGGCCTCGCGGGCGGTGCTCCCGTTCCAGCCGCGGCCCCCCGGTGCGCCGACGGTGCTCCCGCCGAACACGCCGCCGCCGCCGCCGCGCCCGCGTGTCGATGACGACGATGATCCGATGATGCGCACGCGCGCCATCGATCCGGACGAGCCGCCGTCGCGCCCGGCGATGCCCTTCACGAATGCGCTGCCGGGCGCCGCCGCGCAGGCGCGTGCCGCGCTGGGCATGCCGCCGGCGCCGCCGCCGAGGCCGTTCCGCCGGGACGACGAGGACGCGACCCGCGCGATCGATCTGGCGGAGCTTGAAGCGAAGCGGACGGCGGCGACGCCGTTCGAGAAGGGTGGAGCCGGGGATCGAGCGCCGGGGAGCGTGCGTCCGCCGCTGCCGGCGACCGTGCCAGGGCCACCGCCGATGGTGCAACCACCGCCCTTGCGGGTGCCGACGCCTTCGGGAGGCATGCCTGCGCCGCCCGCGTTCGTGCCTGCGCCGCCCGCGGTCGTGCCTGCGCCGCCCGCGGTCGTGCCTGCGCCCCTTGGGGTCGTGCCTGCGCCGCCCGCGGTCGTGCCTGCGCCGCCTGCGGTCGTGCCTCCGGCGCTTGGGGTCGTGCCTCCGGCGCTTGGAGCCGTGCCTGCGGCGCTTGGAGCCGTGCCTCCGGCCCTTGGGGCCGTGCCTCCGGCCCTTGGGGCCGTGCCTGCGGCGCTTGGGGCCGTGCCTGCGGCGCTTGGGGCCGTGCCTGCGGCGCTTGGGGCCGTGCCTCCGGCGCTTGGGGCCGTGCCTCCGGCGCTTGGGGCCGTGCCTGCGGCGCTTGGGGCCGTGCCTGCGGCGCTTGGGGCCGTGCCTGCGGCGCTTGGGGCCGTGCCTGCGGCGCTTGGAGTCGTGCCTCCGGCGCCCGGGGCCGTGCCTGAACCGCCCGCGGCCGCATCCGCGACTCCCGAGGAGACAGGCCTCCGCGCCACCGTGCTCGCGCGCCTCCGCGCCGGCGAGCGCAACCCGCTCCACGGCCTCTCCGTCGCCGGCGCCGACCTCTCGAACCTCGATCTCAAAGGCGCGAACCTCTCCGGCCACGACCTCGGCGGCGCCAAGCTCTCCGGCGCGAACCTCGAAGGCGCCCGCCTCTCCGGCACCCGCCTCGTCGACGCCGACCTCGAAGGCGCCGACCTGCGCAGCGCCGACCTCAAAGGCGCCGACCTCTCCCGCGCCCACCTCGAAAAAGCCCGCTTCGACGGCGCCTCCATCGAGCAAGCCATCTTCGCCTCCGCCCGCGGCAGCAGCGCGAGCTTCGACAACTGCCGCGGCCGCGCCCCCGTCTTCGCCCGCGGCACCTGGGACGGCGCGAGCTTCCGCGCCCTCGACGCACTCGGCGCCGACTTCACGGGCGCCTCGCTCGAAGCCGCCGTCTTCGAACGCGCCGTTCTGCCCGAGGTCAAGCTCGTCGACGCCCGCGGCAAAGGCGCAAGCTTCCAGGGCGCCCGCCTCGATCAGGCCCACGCCGAAGGAGTGGCCCTCACCGACACGAACTTCCACGAGATCGACGCCAAGGGCTCCACCTGGGAGAACGCGGCGCTCGCAGGCTCGTCGTTCGCGTCGGCCCGCCTCGACAATGCCGTCCTGACGCGCGCCACCTGCGAGGGCGCGAAGTTCCAGCGGGCGAACCTCAAAGGCGCGAACCTCGGCCGCGTGCAGGCCGACCGCTCGAACCTCGACGGCGCGATCCTCGACGGCGCCGACCTGCGCCAAGCCCGCATGCACGAGGCCCGGTTCGAAGGCGCGAACCTGCAGAACGTGATCGCCGGCCGCGCCGATCTCTCGCGCTCGCACTTCACCTCGGCCGACCTCACGAACGGGAACTTCCGCGCCGCGCTGCTCGCCGGGTCGAACCTCGCGAAGGCGAAGCTCGACGGCGCCGATCTGCGTGACGCGGACCTCCGTCGTTGCACGCTGAGCGGCGCCTCGCGGACCGGCACGAAGCTGATGGGGGCCAACATCCGCGACGCCATCGATGAATGAAGTGTTCGGCGAGCCGCCTTCGGCGCCCGTTGCCGAGGATTCGCCCACGGAGAGCAAATCCAGGTACAGTGCTCGGCCATGAGCGGAGGCCGTGGTGAAGCCCTGAGCGCGAGCGCGTGCCGCGACGAGGCCACGCTCCGCTCCTTCATCGAGACGCGCATCAGCCCCAACGCGTGGCCCATCCATTCGCCCGCGCTCCGCCGCCGCATCCTCGAAGAGGGCATCGACCTCGAAGCCGCCCAGCGCTTCACCATGGACCTCGACGCCATGGAGCGTCTGATCCGGGTGTTCGAGGTGCGCTCATGCCGCGTCGAGCGGCTGCTCCGGATCAACAACGCCTTCCACCGGACGCTGCACAACGACGAGGTGCTGCTGCGTCTGCTGCTGCTCGAGTGGCCCGAGGCCGTGCCGCTGCCAGACGAGGTGAAGGAAGCGCCGATGCGCGTGTACCCAACCCTCGACGCGATCGCGGCCGTCCTCTGCGACGCGCTCGGCCGGATGCTCGAAGCCGGGACGCCCCCATCGGTGCTGGCGCGAGATCTCCTCGCCGCCCTCGGGCACGACTACGGCCACTCCGGCGGGACCGATCGCATGCGCCCAGACGGCGCCCCCGCGCCCCTGACGCACGAGGATACGGCAGAGAAGTACGCCGCGCCGATCGGGCTCGCGTTCGGCATGCCAACCGCACTCGTGCTGGAGAGCATGGCCGGCATCCGCGCGACGACGTTCTTCGTACGTCCCGGCCGTCCACGCATCCAAGCCGTGACGGAGTTCGAGCGGAGGCTGACGCTGGCCGACGTGATGGGCTGCGTGCTGCCGCCGCACCTGTGGCTGACGCACGTGGGCGCGCCGGTGCTGGTGGAGAAGATGCCGATCTGGCGTCGTCGGCTGGTGCAAATCCCAGGCGAGCTCGGGGCAATCGAAGCACACCTCGCCGTTCTCTCCGACGACGACCCCTCCCGCGAGGGACTCCTCGCCCAGCGCGAGGTGTTGCTCCTGGAGGACTCGCGCATCGTGAAGCACGTCGAGGAGTGGTTCCGCAGCGAGCGAGGCTTCTTCACGTTCATCGAGTCGAGCCGTCTCAGCGTGGTGCCACGCGCGCGCGACCTATGGGGCGGCGTGCTCCGCAGCAAGATCGAGCTGATGGAGCGCGTGCTCGCCCGGAAGGAGCTCCTCGCCCCCCTCGCCGCACAAGGATTCCCCCTCCTCGGTCAGTACGCCGAGGAACTCGCAAACGCAGAGTCCCTGGAGAACGTCATCGAGCGCGGCACACTCGATCCAGAGATCTGCGAGCTCCTGCGAATGTTCCTGCCCTGAAGCTGGGTCTCTCCGTGGAGGCGTCGCGCCGGGGCGCTGCCCCGGACCCCGCGGGGGCTGTTCGCCCCTCGACCCGAACCAGGCACGGCCTGGACCGGGGGTGGAAGAACTGCGCTCCGCGCAGTTCTTCCAACGGGCCGGTGGCAAGACCATGGAGGTGGGTCTCAAGCTGGCGACGGGCACGCTGCAAGTTGAACCTGCAGCGCCGCCGTCTTGGTTGGCAGGATCATCTGTGGTCTTGACCCTGGCTGTTCGATGAACTGCGCGGAGCGCAGTTCATCGAACTTGGGTCCAGCCCCTGGCTGGTCCGGGTCCAGGGGTGGACAACCCCTGGTCGGGGTCCGGGGTGAAACCCCGGCGCCTGCGCTGCCTTCAGAGAATCATCAGCTTCCAGGGCGACGTTGCGGGGTCGTAGCCGAGGGCGAACGTGCGGAGCTTGTAGGCGTCGTAGCGGGTTTTTTCTTCGGAGACGGCGGTGGTCACGATGCCTGCGGCGGGGGGTTGACCGAGGGCTTGATCGATGGCGGCCACGCGATCGCCGGAGGTCACGATGTCGTCGATGTAGATGACGGCTTCGTTGGGCATCGGCCTTCCGATGATGACGAGGTTTTGGGCGAGGTCGTGTGCGGGGTCTTCTTCGTAGCTGAAGCGCGGGCGCATCGCGTCTTTGTGCACCACGCAGGGACGCACCTTGCCGAAGCCGAGACGTTCGAGTTCGAGGGCGAGGTCGCGGCTTGGCCATCGATCGGTCGCGCGGTTGCCGCGCACCACGTTGGCGGCTGGGATGGGCACGAGTGCGATGTTTGGCTTCGTGATGCTGAGGGCTGTGCGCACGTCGCGCTCGTGCACTGCGACGATGTCGGCGACGTAGGCGTAGGCGCTTGCGGGGGTCTCCAGGCGCATCATGGTTCGGCCTGGGTGGAGGGGGTGCTGGATTGAGCTTGGGATGGGCTCTTTGCGCTGGTTCGTCACGAGGTAGACGAGCCCGCGCATCGGGTTCGCGTTCAGCCCGGCCAGGGGAGAACCCAGCTTGTAGTACGAGCCGACGGCGTACCCGGGGATCCGCCTCAAGACGTCGTCCCTCGATTCATGCCCACGCGCGACCTTAGCGCGCTCCGTCGCACCTCTGCTACCCCCATGGCGCTGCTGGGGTGCGAGCTTGCGTGGACTTCTCCTCTCGACGGCCGGGACGCTCCCTGGGAGCATGATATAGCGTTGCCAGCGAAACGAGGCGCGATCACGTGAGCCGGACTGCATCCAGAAAGCGGCGCAAGGCAGGTACCCTCGGCGTGTTCGTCGTGGCGCTCTTTGGCGGGCTCGGGGCGCTCTTGCATGCGTGCAAGGCGGACCGTTGGTTCGACGACTTTGCCTCGCAGGGGTCGGGGGAAGGGAAGACCCGCCCGCGTCCGACGGCGACGCCGGGCCCGTCCGCGGCGCCTGGGCCCAAGGGCAGCCCTGCGCATGGGGGCGGGGGAAAGCCTGCGGATGCCAGCGTTCACCTCGCGCTTGGCGTCCCGACGGATGACGATCCTTCGGACGATTACGTGATGCGCAAGCCTCAGTACGCGCTCTCGTACAACGCGGATCAGAACGTTGCGAACTGGGTGAGCTGGCAGATCAACGCGTCCTGGTTCGGCGATGCGCCGCGGCACAAGGGGAAGTTCATGACGGATCCGGAGCTGCCTTCGGGCTTCTACCGGGTCACGCACGACGACTACACGGGCTCGGGGTACGACCGGGGGCACATGGTGCGCTCGGAGGAGCGGACCCGTTCGCCCGAGGACAACAAAGTCACCTTCCTGATGACGAACATCCTGCCGCAGTACCACGACCTCAACGCCGGGCCTTGGCTCCGGCTGGAGGAGCACTGCGAGAACCTCGGCCGCAAGCAGGGCAAGCAGCTCTTCGTCATGGCGGGCGGCGTGCTCAAGCGGGGCAAGAAGGCCTCGAAGACGATCGGCAAGGGCGTCGCGGTGCCTGACACGTACTTCAAGATCGTCGTTGTGCTCGAGCCGCGCGAGGGGCCTGCGGATGTGACGGAGTCGACCCCGGTGATCGCGGTCCTGATGCCGAACAAGGAGGGCATCCAGGACGAGGGCTGGGAGAAGTACCGGACGACCGTGGACGAGATCGAGCGGCGCACCGGGTACGACTTCCTCCCGGCCGTGGACGAGGACGTCCAGGAAGAGATTGAGGCGAAGAGGGGCGACTAGGTCTCCACCAGCTTCGTGGTGACGCCGAGCCACACGCCTGACGGGTGCCGGCCGAGGACGACGGCGTCGATGTCGACCTTGCCCACGCGGTAGACGCGCAGGTCCGTGAGCTCGCGCTGGAGCAGGTCGACGAGCGCGCGGAAGCGGCCGGACCCGTCGTCGTCGCCCTCGACCAGGCCCTCGAAGAACGACCCGAGCGACGTCTCTTCGACCGGCGTGTCCGGGGGCAGGCCGCGCGCGTGCAGCACCGCGCCCGGCGTCGGCTCCTCCTCACCGAAGCGGTAGGCCTCGATCGGGAAGTCCGACTCGCTCGGGAACAGGAGGCCGGCCGCGGCCTCCTCGATGGACTGCATCAGCGGTTCGACTTCCTGACCCAGCATCCTCGGCTCCTCCGTGTCCGGCGCATTCGAGGCGCGCATCCCGGACGTGTCAAGGCGGCGCGCTGCGGGGCCAGAGATCTTTCCGGCGGCCTGTGCGTCTACGGAGCCACCCCATGCGCCCGCCCCGTCGCTCCTCGGCCGCCTTTGGCCTCTTCGCTGCCTTGCTCGCCGCACCCGCCGCCGCTGCCGCTGCGCCCGCGCGGAGCTCGGCCGTCGCCCTCGATCGAGGCTCCCTCGTCGCGTACGTCGCCGACGCCGACAACGAGGCGCTCCACCGCGTCGATCTCGTGAGCGGCTCGGTCGCCACGACCCCGCTCGGCTGCGCGCCCGCCGAGGTCCTCGTGCTCGCCGAGGATCGGGTCGCCGTGAGCCTGCGCGGCTGCAACGAGGTCCAGGTCCTCAACCTCGACGCGGCCGGCGAGGGCACGGTCGCCGCGCGCGCGGTCGTCCCGGCCGAACCCTGGGGCCTCGCGCAGGGCCCGCGCGGCGCGCTGCTCGTCACCTCCGCGTACGGCCGCGCCCTCACCGCGCTCGACGGCGAGTCCCTCGCAGAGCGCTTCTCCTTGCGCCTCCCGCGCGAGCCGCGCGGCATCACCGTCACGCCCGACGGCCGCCGCGCGTTCGTCACGCATGCCGCGGGTGATGCGCTCTCCGTCGTGGACCTCGACGGCGGCGAGGCGGGCGAGGCGCCCGTCGTCCGCGCCGTGCGTGCGCTCGGCGGCAGCTACCGGAACCGCGTCGATGCGATGGTCGGAGCGAACACCCTGCACCCGACCTCGTCCCTCGCGTACGCCGCCGTGCTGAACGAGAGCGGCACGCGCCTCTTCGTCCCGCACCTCGTCGTGCAGAACGGCGAGAGCACGACCCGTATCGTCGCGGGCGGTTATGGCGGCGTCGCGATCGAGGAGGACACCTCGGTCCCCACCGTCGCGGTCCTCGACGTCGCGCGCGAGCGCACGCTCGGCGTGGACGGCGGTGCCCCGCAGAAGAACTTCGTCAACATCTCGGCGAATGCCTTCATGGGGAGCGCCGTCGCGCCCGTGGGCTCTCCCGCGCGGCAGCCGCGCGCCGCGGCGGTGCTCGGCGACGCGCTCTTCGTCGTCTCGCACGGCACGGGCGAGCTCGTCGAGCTCGACGCGCGCTCGCTGGATCCGGCGCTCGCCCCGCGGCGCGTCTTCCCCGTCGGCGAGGGCCCTTCCGGCATCGACGTCGATCCGCGCACGGCCATCGCGGTCGTCTGGAACCAGCGCTCGCACGACCTCTCCGTCGTGAGCCTCGCGTCCGGCGACGTGGACACGTTGCCCGTCGCTGCGGACCCGCTCCGCGAAGACCTTGCGCGTGGCCGGAGCCTCTTCCATGCCGAGGGCGACCGCCGCATCTCGCGCGACGGCCGCGCCTGCGCGAGCTGCCACCCCGAGGGGCGCGAGGACGGCCTCGTGTGGCGGCTCGGGGACGGCCCCCGACAAACCATGGCGCTCGCGGGCCGCGTCGAGCGGGGCCCTTACGGCTGGCACGGCATGCACGCGAAGCTCGAGGACAACATCGCCGAGACCCTCACGCGCCTCGGCGGCTCGGGCTTGCCGGCCGACGACCTCGCGGCTCTCGCGAACTACCTCCGCGAGGGGCTCTTCGTGCCGCGCCGCGAGGGGAAGGACCCCGGCGAGGAGGCGCTCGTCACGCGCGGGCGGGACCTCTACACGTCGGAAAAACTCGGCTGCAACGGCTGCCACGGGCTCGATCACGGGACGAGTGATCGCGTGGTGCACGACGTCGGCTCGCGCGCGAAGGACGAGTCACGCGCCGCGTTCCGCACGCCTCCGCTCGCCCTGCTCGAAGGCTCTGCGCCTTACTTCCACGACGGCCGTTACGCGACGCTCGAAGCCCTGCTCGACGACAACCTCGATCGCATGGGCCAGACGAGCCACCTCACGTCCGAAGACCGCGCCGCCCTGCTCGCCTTCTTGAGGACCCTGTGAAGACGTACCTCCTGCCCCTGCTCGCCGCGTCCCTGTTCTCGTCCGGCTGCGCGAAGCCCGCGCCCGAGGCCGCCGCCGTGCCCGAGGTCGCTCCCGCGCCCGCTGCCGCACCCGCTGCCGCACCCGCGCCCGAGGCCGCCGCCGCTTCCGCCACCGCGCCTGCGTCCGAGCCCGCCTCCGAGCCGCCCGCGTTGCCCGAAGAGATGCGCACCATCCTCGGCAAACGCGCGGGCCAGAAGATCACCCTCACCGTGGTGCATCCGCGCCACGTCGTCCTGCTCGTGCAGGGGGACAAACGTGTCCTCGGCTCGAACGAGGTGGCCCTCGCCGTCGACCCGAAGGAGCCCATCGCGTGGGAGACGACCGACCGCCAGACGCTCGAGACGATCCGCGGCGAGGCGTTCGTCGACCTCCGCGACGACGGGCGCTTCGACGCGGCCACGCTCCGCCCGACCACGCTCCTCGCCGCCGTCGCGGAGGAGGCCGAAGGCCGCCACGCATGCAAGGCGTTCGCGGCGAAGGGCGCGGGCTTCTCGGTGTTCTGTCGCGTCGAGTCGCACGCTGTCGCGGCGGCGCGCACCTTCGGCGAGGCCCCGCTCGATCGCATCGTCAACGTGGCCGCCGGTGAGCACACGTTCTTCCGCATGGAGCTCGATCCCGGCGCGGACGGCGTCGACGCCACGGTGCTCGGTTACTCGTTCGGCACGCGCGGGCACGTCGTTCGTGCCGAGGCGAGCCGGCTCCCCGGCGAGGCGCGCCCCACGCTCGCCCTGCTCTCCGAGTCGCGGATGCAGCCCGTCCGCATGCCCCGCTTCCCGCCTCCCCCCCCCCACCACCACCACCACCGCCTGCTCGATTCCTTCAATTGATCCTCGCGCGCGCTTCGCACAAGCTGACGCCGATGCGCCTCGCCCTGCTCCTCGTGCCTCTTCTTGCCGCCGCGTGCAGCGCCGCGCCCCCGCCTTCCGGCTCCACGACGGTCGCCGATCCCGGCTCCGTGCTCGTCGTCGTCGACCCGCCGCCCGCGGCCACGACGTCCGTCGAGGTCGCGGCGCCGTCGCCCTCTGCGCGTGGGGATCTCGAATGGGCCATCTTCGGCGATACGCCCACCGTCGCCTGGGCGCCCGACGGCGTGCGCCTCGCCATCGCGAACCAGGTGAACTACCTCAACGCGCCCGCGGCGTCCGGCCAGGCCGGCATCGACGTCGTGCACGTGGAGACCGGCAAACGCACGCGTGTCCACGAGGGCCCGGGCTACCACCCCGTGTGGCTCGGCGGCGATCAGATGGCCTTCGGCTGCTCGACCTACGAGTGCAACGACGCAGGGCAGGGCATCTACCTGCTCGACCTCGGAAAACGCGCGCGCCTCGCGCTCAAGCACGGCGCCTACCACACGCGCGCCGGCAAGGACGGCGGCGTGATCTTCTTCTCGGGTTTCCCCGAGTACGAGGGCTGGATGAGCTGGGATCTGCGCAGCGCGAAGCCCAAGCGCATCAGCGGCCCCGAGAACTCGTGGCAGGCGCCGGCCGCGCCGCTCGCCGATCAGTGCCCAACCAAGGTCGGCGAGCGACGCGTCGAGCAGCGCGGCGAGCAGGTGTTCGTGGTCGACACCGCGACCGGGAGCCGCCACGCCGTGATCGACGCGCCGCCCTGGTACCTCGCCTGGCCCGAGAACCGTGGCGCCATCCAGCCCTGTTTGTCCCCGGACGGCAGGTTCGTCGTGTACTTCTCCCAGCGCGGCGGCGCGGGCCTCGTCGGCGTGCGCCAGCTCGACGCTCCTTGAGAAGATCCGCCGCCCGAAGAGCGGCCGCGTTCGTCCTCCTCGTCCTCCTGCCGCTCGCGACCTCGCCGTTCACGGTCGACCTCCGCCCGCAGAAGACACTCGTGCTCGCGCTCGCGCTCCCGCTCTGCGCGTGGGGCGCGCCCTCGCTCGTCGCGGCGCTCGCGCTCGCGCTCGGCCTCGTCGCGCTGCTCGTTTGGCCTGGCGCACCCTGGGAGATCCTCGCCGTCGCTGCCGCCCCGACCGTGTTCGGCGCGCTCTCGGAGCTGCTCGCCGAGGACCGCGCCTTCGTCTTGCGCCTCGCGCGCCGCGCTGTCCTCGCGGCGAGCGGCCTCGCCCTCGCGGGCGCGATCGGCCTCGTCCCGTTCGAGACCGGCGCGTTCCGCCTGCCGTACCGCGTCCTCGTCGGCACGTTCGGCAATCCGAACCATCTCGCGGCCTTCCTGCTGCTCGTGCTCCCGCTCTGCGCCGCCGATCGCGCCGCCGCCACGCGCCGCGCCGATCGGATCGAAGGGGCGATCGCGCTGATCCTTGGTGCCGCAACCATCCTCCTCTGCCGCTCGCACCTCGCGACCCTCGCGCTTGCCGCCGAAGTGCTCCTTCTCGTCCCACGCGCCGCGCTCGCCGCGCCCCTCGCGGGCCTCGCGCTCGTCCCGATCGTGCTCGCCTCCGACGGATTCGTCCGCGCCTTCGAGGGGCGCCTCTACCTCCTCGCCGTCCACGCCCGTGGTCTGTGGGGGAAAGCCTTGCTCCTCGGCGTCGGCCCCGACGCGATCGCCCCCCGTTTCCTCGACTGGCAAGCCGAGCACCTCGCCGTGCACCCCGACGCCGCGCAGTTCTGGACCTTCCCAGAGCACCCGCACGACGACATCGCGGCGCTCGTCCTCGCCTTCGGCCTTCTCCCCGCGGCGCTCGCGCTCCTCCTCGCGCGAAAGCGCCTCCGCCTCGCGCCCGCCTTGCCCTGCGCCGAGCTTCGCGTCGCGTGGATCGCCTTCGCCCTGCTCGCGCTCGGCGCCGGTCTCTCCGCCTCGCCGGCGACCTGGATCGCGGCGCTGCTCGTGCTCGCCTGCACCTTCCGTGCGCGCATCCCCGCACACGCGTCCTTCCCCCTCGCACGCGCAGGCCTCGCATGCGCGCTCGCCTGGGCCCTCGTGGCCTTCGCACAGCTCCTCTCGGCCTACCACCACCGCGAGGCGCTCCGCGCGGTGACGACCTCGGGCCACACGCACGGAGCGCTCCACCACACGCGTGCCGCGCTGGTCTTCCCGTTCGATCGTGGCCGGCTCCTTCACCTCGAAGGCCGCCTCCTCCTCGAAGCGGGCCGCCCGCGCGACGCCGCCGCCGACCTCCACGAGGCCGCGCGTCTGCTCCCGCACCCGATCGTCTGGAAGGCCCTCGCTGCCGCCGAGCGCGCTGCGGGTAGGCCCGAGGCGGCCGTCGCCGCGGTACGCGCGTGGCTCCGCTACCGCCCGGGTGATCCCGAGGCGAAGGCCCTGATCGAAGGCCGATGACAGCGTTTTACTTGGTGGAACCGAACGACGTATCGACGAGCAGCGCCTCGGGGATTGGGTCTCCCGTCAGCGTCTCCAGGAACGCGACGATGTCGTCGATCTCCTGGGGCGTGAGGTTCAGCGGCACCATCAGCGGGTCCTTCGTGCCGGCGAAGTCCTTGTCGGCGCCGCCCACGTTGTAGAACTCGACCACCTCGCGCAGCGTTGCGAGGTGCCCTGTGTGCATGAACGGCCCTGTCTTTGCGACCGAGCGCAGGCCTTTCGTGCGGAACGCGCCCGTGAGCTTCTCGTCCTTCGTCACGCCCTTGCTGCGGTCGATGCTCGGGTCGTCGTTGTAGATGCCCTTCGTGCTGAAGTCCCAGCCGAAGTAGACGTCGAGCGCCTGGAAGCGCCCTGGATCGCCGCCCATGTCCGGCGGCAGCACGTGCTCGCCGATCTGCGGCACGCCTGTCACGTGGAAGTCGTTGTCGCTGAACGTTGGGCCCGCGTGACAGGCGACGCAGGCCGCCTTCCCCATGAAGAGCCCGAGCCCGCGCTTCGCGCTCTCGCTGATGGCTGACACGTCTCCGGCCACGTACTGATCGAACGGCGCGTTGCCGCTCTGGAGCAACCGCAGGTAGGCCGCGAGGGCCTTGCCGAAGTTCGCGTAGCCGCGGTTGATCACGGCGCGATCTTCCTCGGGCATGCCCTTCCACACGTCGGGCGCCACGGTCGGCGACGCGATCATCGGGAAACGCGCGGCGTCAGGGTGCATCGGATCGAGCGCTGGATCGAGGTCTGGCTCGAAGAGATCGTTGTACGCCGCGCGGTAGTCCGGCTGCTGGTAAAGGAAATGCACGATGCCGGAGCGATCCGTGCCCATGACGAACTCGGCCGGCACGAGGCACTTGCCCCAGAGGTTGTCGTTGTAGCCGACCCAGCCGAACCAGTCCGTGTACGTCGCGACGTTCACCAGCGTCGGCGCGTTGCGGATGAACCAGTCGATCGCGATCGACGTGTTCGCCGGCTTCGAGCGCGTGTCGACGAACCAGTCCGTCTTGATGTGGCAACTCTCGCAGGAGACCTTGCCCGTCTCGCCCACGTTCCCGAGATCGTTCGCGACCTTGATCGGCCCGGCGTACCCCTTCTCGTAGAAGAGCCGCTGCCCGAGCTCCGCCGCCTTGGGGTTGTCGGCGAAGGCGTTTGTCGTGTCCTTTTCGAGCGGCGGGAGTGGCGAGAGCTTCTCGATCTCCGCCCACTCCTCCGGCAAGAAATGCCCGTCCACGAGCTCTGCGCCCTCGTCGCCGCAGCCGCCCAGGGCTGCCGCCGAAACCACGCACAACCAAAGCCACTTTCGCGCTCGCATGGGAAAACCTCCTCGCACGCGCACCGCGCGCTCCCCCCTCGTGCTCGCACATCGTAACGAACGCGCGCAGGCAGCGATAGACGGTTCGTCGTTCGATCGCCTCGGTTTGGCGAGGTTCCCTAACGGTACCCTTCGGCCTGCAGCGTGAACATCCGCGCGTACCGTCCGTCCTGCGCGACGAGCTCGGCGTGGGTTCCTTCCTCGATCACGCGGCCGCCGTCGATCACGAGGATCCGATCCGCCATGCGCACCGTGGGGAACCGATGCGACACGACGAACGTCGTGCGGCCCTCGGCGAGCTTGCGGAACCGCTCGAAGACCGCGTGTTCTGCCTCTGCGTCGAGCGCGGCCGTGGGCTCGTCGAGCACGAGCACGTCGGCCTCCTCCCGCATGAAGGCCCGCGCGAGCGCGACCTTTTGCCACTGCCCGCCGCTGAGCTCCGTCCCGTCCTTGAACCACCGGCCGAGCTGCGTATCGAGCCCGCCTGGCAGCGTCGCGAGCACCTCCTCGGCGCCGCCGCGCGTGATCGCCCGCGAGAGCCGATCCGCGTCGTCCATGTGCGGCGTGCTCCCGAAGCCGACGTTTTCCCGCGCCGTGAGCTGATAGCGGTTGTAGTCCTGGAACACGACGCCGATGCGGCGCCGGAGCGCGTCGAGATCCCAGTCGATGAGGTCTTTCCCGTCGAGCAGGATGCGCCCCTCCGTGGGCGTGTAGAGCCGCGTCAGCAGCTTGATCAGCGTCGTCTTGCCCGCGCCGTTGTGCCCCACGAGCGCCACGCTCTGCCCGCGCGGCACGAACAGATCGAGCTTCGACAGCGCGAGCTTCTCCTGCCCCGGATACCGGAAGCTCACGCCCTCGAAGCGGATGCCCTGCTCGGGCCCCGCGGCTTCGTCCGCGAGGCTCGCCGGCGAGGGCAGCACGACCTTCGACGCGTTCGTCCCGTCGTTCGTGGGGATCGCGAGGTACGAGAACAGGTTCGACATGTACAGGTTGTGCTCGTACATGCCGCCGAGCGACGACAGGATCGACTGGAAGGCCTGCTGGCCCTGGCGGAACGAGATGCCGTAGAGCACGAGGTCGCCGAGCGTGAGATCGCCGCTCGCCGCGCCGAGCGCCATCGACGCGTAGCAGGCGTAAAACGCGCCCGTGCCGAGCAACGACAGGCCCCAGCCGAGGCTCGCGCGCTGTACCGCGAGCGTCCGATCCTCGCGGTAGAATGTTTCCCCCAGCGCGCGGTACCGATCGAGCAGGAGCGGGCCGATCCCGAAGAGCTTGACCTCCTTGGCGTGTGCGTCGTTCGCGAGGACGTACTCCAGGTAGTTGAGCTTCCGCGCCTCGGGCGAGCGCCAGTTGCGCAGCCGGAACGCGAGGTTGCCGAGCTTCACCTCCGCGATCGCCCCGGGCAGCGACGCCAGCGCGAGCGCGAGCACCGCGAACCCGCTCCAGCGGAAGAGCAACGCTCCATACCCCGCGAGCGTCACGAGGCTCTGCACGATCCCGAACGTCTCGCTCACCATCGCGAGTGGCCTCGACGAAGCCTCGCGCCGCGCCCGCGTGAGCTGATCGTAGACGGACGGCTCCTCGAAGTGCCGGAGCTCCAGCGAGAGCGCCTTTTCGAGGATCTCCCCGTTGATGTCGAGCCCGAGCCGCGCCCCGATGAGCGAGCGCAAGAGCCCCATCGCGCGCTGCACGAGCGCGAGCGCCGCCACGAGCGCGAGCTCCACGAGCACCCAGCGCAGCGTCGCCTCGCGGGAATGTGCGGCCACCGCGTCCACGATCGCCTTGCCCACGTACGCCACGCCGAGCGGGAGCACCGCGGCGGCCAGGGTGAGCGCGAAGAGCGTGATCGTCGCGAGCTTGGCCGACCGGAACAGGAGCAAGAGCGTGCGCGGCGTATGCTCGAAGCTCCCGCGCAGGCGGGCGAGGAGGTTCGGCTTGGGATTCGGCTCGGGCATCGCCGTCCCATTGTTGCGCGCCCCTCGCCAAACCGCCCGTACGGTTCCTCGCGTCGCCCTCGGGAGCGCCGAATATGTCGGCGCTGCGAGGTCGCGCAGCGATCTCGCCTCGGGGGGTGAATCGGCCGGGCTCTGCCTGGCCGAGGAAACCCACCCTAGCAAATCCGCAGTGTTACCGACGGCCGGAACGTTTCCCGGAACGATTCAGCAAGCAAGCAGGCAGCGGCGGGAAGACCTCGCCCACGTTGCGCCCCATGAGCTGGGCCTCATCGAAGTAGACGTCCGTCGTCTCCTGCTTCTGGTGCCCGAGCACGCGCCGTAGCTCGATCGCACCGTACCGTCCCGACCTCGCCGCCCACGTCGCGCCCGTCGCTCGCAAGCCGTGCATGGTCAAGGGGACATGCGTCCGGCTCCGCTGGCGAAGGTCGGCCCGCTTCAACCCGGCGCGGTCGAGGTACTCCGTGAACACGTCCGCCAGCTTGTAGACGTTGATCGGGCACACGATGCCGCTACCGCCCGCCTCATCGATCATTACCCGCAGCAACGGGATCACGTTGATTTCGAGCCCAAAAGATCGGGCTCGTCCATTCTTCGGAGCCTTCTCCCGCTTGCGCGCCGAGTCGTACGATCGCGCGATCGTGATCCGCTCGTGAGCCAGATCGATGTCCTCGCATCGGAGCCGCGCGAGCTCCCCGAGGCGAACCATGAGGTACACCGCGACCGCGACGAGCCGGCGCCCATTCAGCGGGATCGCCTCGCATGACACGAACTGCAAGAACTCGTCGGGGTAGAAGCACGCTCGCGTTTGTTGCTTCGGTGTCGGCGGTCCCTTCACGCCAAGCGCGGGATTGTCCGGCCGAACGTAGAGATCGGGATCCCCGTCCTCATCGGCCGCAGCGGCGAGCATCGCGCGGAAGTACGAGAAGTAACGCGTCGCGGTGTGACTCGCGATCCGCTCGGCCGCCGCTTCGTCTCGGAAGTGGGCCGCGACGCGCTTCACGTCGTCTCGCGTGATGGCCGCGATCGGCTTCTCGCCGATCGTCGTGTCTCCGACCTTCACGCGGAGCACTTGGCCTTTAAGCCCCGAGGTGTAGTTCGCGATCGAGCTGTATCCTTGCCGATCGCGCCATGCGAGCCAGCGATCGGCGTAGCTCGCCACCGTTTCGATCAACGATCCCGCCGCGCTCGCCGCGGTAGGGTTCGCCGTCGCTCCGCGAAGCAGAGCGTCACGGGGGACCAGCTCGATCGGCACCCAATCGGGCAGGCGCCCTTCCTCTGCCAAGCGAGCCAGCGCGAGGTCTGGACGGTCGGTGTAGAGCTTGGCCAGTTTGTCAAGGTCAGCCTCGGTGGGGGTTCGACCGTTGACCCCCTTCCGAACCACGATCCCAGGCAAGCGCCGGTCTTTGGCGCCCGGCACGGCTGACTGTGGAAGGGTGACGTAAACCAGGAAGTGATCGCCCGATCGCTTCCACGTGCCCTTGCGCGCTCGTCCCATGGATCACCCTCCGATCCAGGGCGCCCGGGGCGCGCAGAAGTTGGACGCAAAATAGACGGATGCTACCCTATTCATAGGTCAAACCTCGTATCTGCGGGGTTTGGCTCAGGGCTCCCGTGCATGGTTCCAACATGCATGGGGGCCCGCCTTGTCATAGCCCCTACCAGAGGAACGCCCCCACGTCAAGGAAGAGGCCGGACGCCTCATCGGCGCGCCTTTCCCGCGCGCTGCGATCGGCGTAGCGGGAGGTGGTGACCGGCCGCCCGATTTGCCTCGTGTAATGCGAGCGCGTCTCCATACCCGTCCGATGGCGGCGCCTCGCGCGTCGAGCGATGCGGCGCGATGGTCGCGCGAGATTCGATCCACGCGTCCACCTCGTCTTTGCGAGCAAGCACCTTGCGGCCGACCTTGGTTGCCTTGAATGCCCCTTCTCGCGCGAGCCGTAGAAATGCCGTGCGGCCCATGGGTGCGGTTTTCGCGTCGTAGAAGCCCCCGCCGTTGCCGCTGGGGCTCGCCTCGATGGCCACACGCATGAGGCCCCCCGCATAACGGAGCAACGTGGCGAGCGCCGCGATCACCTCGGGGGGCAATTCGTACGGACCCGTCGGCCCGACGTCCTTGCTTTCCGATCGAGGGGACCGCGGAGCCATGCGCCCATCGTCCCGAACCGCCGGGCATCGGGGCAAGGGAAAACAGAGCAGAAACACGACCCGGATAGGGCGCTAAACGTCCTATCTTGGGCTCACTGCACGATTCCAGTGAGGTGGCGATAGGACATCAATTGTCCTATCGTGCTCGTCTGTTGGCAGGCCCCAGCGAAGTCGAGCGCTTACGCGCGGTCACTCCGCGAAAATGTACGATTCTCGACAACAAATGGTAACGGCGTTCTCGTCATCCTCGACCGCCTCACCGATGGGCTCCCCCCCGCCGGCCTCGCATGTCCCCGCGATGTAGGTGTGATCCGTGACCGCCTTCCCGCCGACTGCACGGCCCGCAGGAAAGATTGGATTGCAGTCTCCCCCGGTCGAAGAGATCGGCTGCTGCAAGAATTCCGATGTGCACGCAGCATTATCGAACAACCGCAGCGAAGCAACACACGCGCCCCCTTGCGGCGCGCCGCACGTGCATGCCGTACATTCGCGCGATTCCTTGGGCTGAAACGGGTACATGGTCCGGGGAAGCTCCCAATTGTAGGGCTTGGGGCACTTCGTATGCTTCCCTTCCCGCCAGATACATTGACGGTAGGGGTAGAGCACCTTGGGGATGCAGAGCTGATCCCCCGAACCACAGAGCGACGTGTCGAGGCTCGACCGACAGGCGAGCGCGCCCGTCTCCCAGATCGTGACTCTGTCCCCGCCCACCTTGATAATAGGCGACGGCTTGACGTCGCACTTCTCATTTACTGGAGGCGGAAGCGCCGAGAACATGATCGACTGCGCGCACGGGACGCCGCTCCCCGGGGGACACTCCGCCCCCGCCGGCAGCGCGTTCGCGCTCGTGCAACTCCCATCCCACCCCCCCGAACCGTCAAAAGGGAGCGACGGCACCCCCACCGCGCCGCACATGCCAGCTCTGATCGTGATCTCCCCCGGGACGCCGCTGCATTGCCCCGTGGCGTCCTTGCATTCGCAGGGGTCGCACTGCATGGGGGGAGCCGTGAGGCCGGCGTAGAGCTTGAATTGCTCGCCCCCAACGAAGGGGCACTCCTTCGGTATGTCCGCGGCAGGACCGATCCAGATGGGCCACGGAACCTGGCTCCAGAAACCTGCTGGGGTCTCGGAATCGTCGGGGATCCCGACGCATTCGCCGCCTTGCGCTTCGCATGCGGCTTGTGGTTCGGCGTCCGAGCCGGCGTCGGTATCGGTCCCCGCATCGCCTGGACACAGGTCGTTCGGAAACAGCGGATCGGGGATGCACGTCTCGAATACGTTCTCAGTGCCGCCACAGCCTTGGAGGACGGATACGATCGCCATCGTCGCGCTGACAGCGCTCAGAAATACGTGGATATACGTTCGGTGCATCATAGTTCACCTGCTAAAAATTCCACAACCCCATTGCTGTCACTGCCGTCATGACGGCCGGCTGATCGGCGACGACTATCTGATTAACGACAATTCGCGTCCTGCTCGACAATGCCAGGACATCAGCCGCTAGACGTACTGCAAAGGCCGAGGCTAGTGGAATCTCCGCTCCCGCCCGTCCCCCAATACCAGGCCGAAATAAGACCTTGGATGTCCCTTCGTAGGGATCCCGGGCGAAGTCAATCTTCATGATTCCAGCGTGGCCAACAGCGCATCCAAAGGCCCATCGCCATCGTCCGCACATGCTTAAAATGCCGCCTGCCGTCATGGCTTGTATCGAGCCATCCTTGATTCCACTGGTCAGCCACGCGGTGCGCGCATCCAACTCGACCGATAAGAATGGACTCGGTCGCACGCCCGCAGATATCGCCATCCCAACGGCGGGAGCCCACGACGCCACCCCCAGCACCATGATCGGCCCCGCGCCGATCGAACCCCTCACGCCTGATTTCTTCCCATCGCTCCCCGGAGGGTCGTCATACCCATACGGATCCTCCTGCTTCGGCAGTGGCTTGCCGTCCACGACCGCCACCGCGCCGGCAATGCCTAGACGTGGATCCCCAAGCGGCTCCATGCGCACCTCGGGGAGGCCGGGGGGCGCTGGGATCGCGGATGGCTCGGGGGAAGGCTTGGCCCTTGGGGTGGGCTCGATCGATGGATCCAAGGGAAGCGGCGTCAGGACGACAGCGACGTCCATGCTCCCGGCCCTGCACGCCGTGAAGATCGCGCGCCCGTCCCGATACCCCGTCAGGCTCGCCCGGATCTCGTGCTCGCCAGGCATGGCGAAAATGAAAAATCCCGTTCGATGCTTCGGATTGATCGATTCGCCGTCGAGCGTTGTCCGTTCCGGTATGTGCGAGATCGTGACGTCCAGCATGCAGACCACGGCGCGGGCCGCGTCGTACGCCGCTTTGAACTGCTCCCGCTCCGCGGGGCTCGCACGCCAATCACGGTTCACGGCATCATGCAGAAGATCGGCCCCCTTGGCCGGCCTCCCTGCCTTTACGAGCAGGACCCCTAGCCTGCCAGCGATCAACGGATCCGGCCGGACCTTCAATGCTTCGGAGTAGGCGAGCACCGCGTCGGCAATCTGCCCCGAGGCCCGCGCGCGGTCGCCCCGCAGCACGTACTCTGCGAAGCGCGCTTCATCGGCAGCCGCCTGGATCGTCTCTGGATCCAGCTCGCCAGGCTCGGGCGCGTCGTCTGCTCGTGCAGGCGCGGCGAACCCGAGGAGCCCGAGGAGCCCGACGACCGAGAGACAGCCCATCCGCATGGCGCGAGTTTAGACAAACCGAGCAAGTGGGGCAAGGGGTTCGAGAAAGACGAACCCCGGCACAATAAACGCGCGGAATCCTCGATTATCGCCCGTCTTTGGGGTCGTGGGTCCTTCCTCGGAGAACCTCGTCGACCGCCCGTTCCGCCTCGGGAGTCAAGGTAAACGACGTGGCGAGGGGCCGAGGAGCAGGACGGATGGGAGCCGCGTCCACGGCCGGAGCGGGAGTCGGCGCAGGGGGCTCGATCGAGGCGACGGGCTCTTGTACGTGGTCGAAGATGACCAGCACGTAGGGCGCGAGGTGAAGGTGGCGAACGCGCGACGCATCGTCCGACGGGAGCAACCACGCCGCAACGGCCGCCCCGCCGACGAGCAGGCCCACCAAGGGTGGCCATAGGGGCCCGAGCATGTCCGCCCATCGTCGAGACCGGCGACGTCCAGGAGGCGCGGACGACCCCTCGGACGATTCCTCGCCCGGCGCGCCCCGCCACCATTGGCGAGAAAAGAAGAGGAGCAGGAGAGGGAGGACGCCGCGCGCCCCGCGGTCGCGCGCGCAGAGCGCCGCGTAAAGGCGCATGCGCGCTTCGAAGAGGGCGTTTCGAGACGAGTTTACAGGAATGCCCAGCGTTTGAGCGATCGTCTCGTGCGGCTTCTCATCGATCTCGTACCCGATGAAAACGGCGCGTTGCCGCGCGGTCAGTTTGGGAAGCTCGTCCTTCACGGCACGAAGGAACTCGGCGCGCTCGGCCGCATCTTCGGGCGAGACGTCGTTGGACGCGACATCCTCGGGCGACGCGCCTTCTCGTGATGCTTGGCGTCGAGCGCGACGCCCGTACTTAAGGGCCATTCGCTCCGTCAGGACGAACAGCCACGGTTGAAGGTCCGCATCATCGACGCTCACGCCCGCGCGGCATGTTGCCGCCTCCCAAAGCACATCTTGGGTGATGTCGTCGCGGTCGGCGAGGGAACTCACCCAGCGGCCCGTCCATCGAAAGATGACCGGACGGAGCGCCGCGAGGGCAGCCAGGCGAGAACGGGAGACGGAGGGGGTACGGACGTATACGCGCGCGAGACTGGTCACACCCGTACATGTCTGCAAGGAGGGCGAATGTACCGACGGGGCCGGTCGATTTTTCTGTGCCGATGCTTGTTTCCTACAAAGACCTGTTCATATGGTCATGTGTGATTTTGTGCGAACGTGTTTTTCGGGCACGGACCGTGCGGCATATCACCCGCGCTGTATGATCGTGCCACACAGCGGACACCGGCGAGGGTCGGCGCTTCGACGGAGCAGGGCTTGCGGGTGGACGTCGAGAGCGCGGGCAACACGAACGACCAGCGCCCAACGGGTTCGCGTCCGCGGGTAGTGAAAGAGGAAGGCGCGTAGCTTGACCTCCGGGATTCCGAGTATTTCCAACGCGAGAGATACCGACGCATGCGGTCCGCTTTCGTATCGCTATGGGAGGAGGATTTCGCGCTCCGTACCGTCCGTGCCCCGGAGGATGAACCGGTCTCCACGCCCCAGAGCGGCGGTGACCAGGACGTGATAGACAGCAACCGCTCGCCTCACGACTTCGGTCATGCTTTCCGCCTCGCTCATCACACGGAGGGCGTCCATTCGGGTCCGCACCCGCTCGGGTAGCTCCAGATTGAGCCGTGAGGAAGGTTCGACCCTTGCGGGGCGAGGCATCTTCGGGTCCCTCCATCCGCAGTGATATCAGCGTTTCGAGGTGAATAGCTCGTAAGAGAAGCCTGCCTCGGCCGCGTCCCGTCGATGCACAGAGGCTTCCTCGGGGGTCGCCTCGTATCCCAGGAAGTATTTACGCCCTTTGGTGTCGCGGATCTCCGTTTCCCAAATGTAGATGAGCTCGTCGTGGCCGAAGGCCAGTTGACCCCACACCAATAGCCGCAGGATCACAGGCGAAGGCAACCGCGCCAGCTCTTTTCGACGCAACTCGACGCCGTTGAAGAATCGCCGCCATCTCTTCCGAGGGACATCGGGCAGGTACATGCGGCCGTCGCTGCAATGCACGTAGCGGCATGTCATGGTAGCGAATCTGCCTATCCGGTTCGAGGCTCGGGCAACGGGAGCGTCGCGCCGCCCACGAGGATCGCCGCAAGACCGACGCCGCTGCATTGGGCCACGCGAGCGGCGAAGTCGACGGACGGCTTGATCCTCCGGTCGCAGACGCCCCCGATGTAATTCGTCGGGAAGCCGAGCGCATCGGCCGCCTCTTCCTGCGTGTGCTGACGGAGATAGGCGTCCAGGTACGCGAGCGTCCGATCGCGCTGCTCGTCCGTCAGCACAGCGGGAACGCTCACCGGATCCCCTTCGTCGTCCGGGGTCGTCTGTTGCCCCATACGCGGCGTCGGGACGCCCTCTTGATCGTCATCGGGCGCAGCATCCATGCTCCCTCCATCGGTCGTGTGATGTCATCGGCCCGAGGTGATTGCGTCGCACTCGCTGCAAAGAGAGGTGACCCTATGCGGCGCAACCACCTCGGACCGGTGACAAAGCCCACCCGAACCGAACGGTGGCGGCTTTTCGACAGGAGGACCACCGTTCGGCCGGGATGAGAGAGACGGCAGACGTCCCCTCCCGGCGAGCTTTCATGCGCGCGCGGTGAGCGGCGAGGTTTGCGGTCTCCACACGCTACATGCTCGGTCGGGGGGTGGTTGTTAGCGCGGGCCGCGTCGATTTGTAGGGCAGTGTCCTACCTGAGAAATCAAGCCAATCGCGAACGTGAGGACGTACCTCTCCCGTTACGGCGCGCCGATGGCATGCCGTCGAATCGGTCGGGGCGCAGGATTTCACGAGGCGGGCGGGCCACGGGCCCTGGCTTGCGGGGTCGTGGTTCGCCGATCACGGCGCGCGGGGGGCTCGACCGTGGGGCGCGAATGGCCCGGCGCGGCGCTTGGCAGGGCGCTTAGCGGGGAGCTGGACGCGTCGAGCGGCGTCGGCTCGACCGTGGGGCGTGGAGGGGCCAGCGCGGCGCCTGGCGGGGGGCTGGACGCGTCGGGCGGCGTCGGCTCGACCGAGGGGCGCGGAGGGGCCGGCGCGGCGCTTGGCGGGGGGCTGGACGCGTCGGGCGGCATCGGCTCGACCGTGGAGCGCGGAGGGGCCGGCGCGGCGCTTGGCGGGGGGCTGGACGCGTCGGGCGGCATCGGCTCGACCGTGGAGCGCGGAGGGGCCGGCGTGGCGCTTGGCGGGGGGCTGGACGCGTCGGGCGGCGTCGGCTCGACCGTGGGCACCGGCGGACCGTCGACGGGCCGCGCGTCGGGGACATGCGTCAACGAGATCCGCTTACCCGGATCACGTTTCAGGGCGTCGATTTGCTCGGGGGTAAGGGCATCATCCGGAAGGCGCGTTTCGCCAGCAGGCCAGGAAAGGCCGACACGAACGGTGCGACCGTCGCGGGTTTCTTCGCGGAAACCGCAGCGGTACACCTTGAAACCAGGGACGGGGGTGCAGGTGACGATCAGCATAGGCCTCTTTGCGCGGACTGCTCCACCCATGGGCCGAAATGGGACGCCAATGGTCCGTTTGTGGCTGCATTGCGGCGGCCCGCGGTCTCTGCCGATGGCTGGCGAGCTCGAGGGCGCGAAAAGGATGAGGAAAAAAAATTCGGTCGAGCGCGGTCCCGCCGCGTCAGCCTCGGGGAAGATTTCGCCGCTCGTCGCCCTCCGCGCCGTCGAGCGCGAGCAGGCCTTCCACGTCGTGACCGTCGAGCGCGAGGCGCGAGGGGCCGCAGAAACACGCGGTCGAGCGCGGTCCCGCCGCGTCTGCCTGGGGGGAGATTTTTCCGCTCGCCGCCCCGCGCCGTCGAGCGCGAGCGGCCCTTCATGATCGCGACCGTCGAGCGCAAGGCGAGGGACCGCAGAAACACGCGGTCGAGCGCGGTCCAAGCCATCGAAAGCACGCGAAGATTTCGACCGGAGGGGGGCCGGCGGAAATGCCGCCCCGCCGCGTCCCGAGGTCTCCCCCACGTCCCACCGTCGAGCGTGTCGGGCGCGGCGAGCGCCGCGAGCTGGTGACCGTCGAGCGCGGCGAGCGTGCGAGTCGGAGCCTATCGCGAAACGGCCGAATGACCGCAGCATCCGGCATCATGCAGCGATGGACGCGTCCGCCTCGCGCGGTGCGAGGTCGACACGGTACACGCGACGAGCACGAGGTACGGGGTGAGATTGGAGCGGCATTTCAAGGGCGTAGCGTGCACAGGCGTCGAGCGCCGGACGGTGGAATCGTGGCCCCGACAGACGGCCGGCGGAAACGTCTCCCTTCACGGGGAAGCCTATTTCACGGGTAAACGCGCGCCCTGTGTACCCTCGATCGAAGCGTGCTCGCCGCGCTCGACGTGCGTCCGGTACGTCAAACACACGCGCGGCGCATCCTTAGTTTCCGCCACTTCGACCCCCCCGCATGCGGGGGTGGCGGAAATTCGATGTCGAGCGCGGTCCCGCCGCGTCTGCCTGGGGGGAGATTTTTCCGCTCGCCGCCCCGCGCCGTCGAGCGCGAGCGGCCCTTCATGATCGCGACCGTCGAGCGCAAGGCGAGGGACCGCAGAAACACGCGGTCGAGCGCGGTCCAAGCCATCGAAAGCACGCGAAGATTTCGACCGGAGGGGGGCCGGCGGAAATGCCGCCCCGCCGCGTCCCGAGGTCTCCCCCACGTCCCACCGTCGAGCGTGTCGGGCGCGGCGAGCGCCGCGAGCTGGTGACCGTCGAGCGCGGCGAGCGTGCGAGTCGGAGCCTATCGCGAAACGGCCGAATGACCGCAGCATCCGGCATCATGCAGCGATGGACGCGTCCGCCTCGCGCGGTGCGAGGTCGACACGGTACACGCGACGAGCACGAGGTACGGGGTGCGATTGGAGCGGCATTTCAAGGGCGTAGCGTGCACAGGCGTCGAGCGCCGGACGGTGGAATCGTGGCCCCGACAGACGGCCGGCGGAAACGTCTCCCTTCACGGGGAAGCCTATTTCACGGGTAAACGCGCGCCCTGTGTACCCTCGATCGAAGCGTGCTCGCCGCGCTCGACGTGCGTCCGGTACGTCAAACACACGCGCGGCGCATCCTTAGTTTCCGCCACTTCGACCCCCCCGCATGCGGGGGTGGCGGAAATTCGATGTCGAGCGCGGTCACGGCCGCGAGACCTCGGGGAAGATTTCGACGCTCGCCGCGCGCCGTCCGCCTCGATGCACGAGGCCGACGAGCACGAGGCCCACGTCGAGCCCGAGGCCGACGAGCTGGGGCCGGCGAGCACGAGGCGCACGTCGAGCGCCGCGCCCCTCGATGGCCCCGGGGTCGGTCGCGACGCACCCGCCCCCCACGTCGAGCCCGCGGATCTACGCGGTCGAGCGCGGTCACGGCCGCGAGACCTCGGGGAAGATTTCGACGCTCGCCGCTCGCCGCGCGCCGCCTCGATGCACGAGGCCAACGAGCACGAGGCCGGCGTCGAGCGCCGCGCCCCTCGATGGCCTCGGGGTCGGTCGCGACGCACCCGCCCCCCACGTCGGGCCCGCGGATCTACGCGGTCGAGCGCGGTCATGGCCGCGAGACCTCGGGGAAGATTTCGACGCTCGCCGCGCCGTCCGCCTCGATGCCCGAGGCCGGCGAGCAGGGCGACGAGCACGAGGGGCACGTCGGCGCCGCGCCCCTCGATGGCCCCGGGGTCGGTCGCGACGCACCCGCCCCCCACGTCGAGCCCGCGGATCTACGCGGTCGAGCGCGGTCATGGCCGCGAGACCTCGGGGGAGATTTCGACGCTCGCCGTGCCCCTCGATGGCCCCGGGGTCGGTCGCGACGCACCCGCCCCCCACGTCGAGCCCGCGGATCTACGCGGTCGAGCGCGGTCACGGCCGCGAGGCCTCGGGGAAGATTTCGACGCTCGCCGCTCGCCGCGCGCCGCCTCGATGCACCCGCCCCCCACGTCGAGCCCGCGGATTTACGCGGTCGAGCGCGGTCACGGCCGCGAGGCCTCGGGGAAGATTTCGACGCTCGCCGCTCGCCGCGCGCCGCCTCGATGCACCCGCCCCCCACGTCGAGCCCGCGGATTTACGCGGTCGAGCGCGGTCATGGCCGCGAGACCTCGGGGGAGATTTCGCCGCTCGCCGCTCGCCGCTCGCCGCTCGCCTCGATGCACGAGGCCGACGAGCACGAGGCACACGTCGAGCCCGAGGCCGACGAGCTGGGGCCGGCGAGCACGAGGCCCACGTCGAGCCCGAGGCCGACGAGCTGGGGCCGGCGTCCTCGGGGGTACGTCCCGACGCACCCGCCCGCGGTCGATGCACACGAGCGAGAGCGCGCGTGCGTGCGTGTGTCGCGACAAGCTTTTTGGCCGAATTATGGCCGCTCGACCCCCCCCGCATGCGGGGGTGGCCAAAATTCGACGTCGAGCGCGGTCAAGGGCTCGAAATCCCTGGGAAGAGTTTCCCGCCGTCAAACTATGGGTGGACAGAATGCGACGTCTGGCGGGAGCGTCGAGCGCCGCGCCGCCTGGATGCACGAGGCCGACGCGCACGAGGCCCACGTCGAGCGCTGCGCCCCTCGATGCACGAGGCCCACGTCGAATGCCGCGCCGCCTCGATGCACGAGGCCGACGAGCACGAGGCCGGCGTCGAGCGCCGCGCCGCCTCGATGCGATGCCCGAGGGCTACGAGCACGAGATCGGCGCCCTTCTCGCCGGGATCGGTCGCGGCGCACCTGCCCCCATATCGGGTCCGTGCCCGGATTGTCGACCGCGCATGACCGCTCGGTCAATCACACCAAGTGTATGAACTGTCCTGATGCTCTGCTCACCAAACTTCGATGAATACGCGGGAGACGTGCGAACTGAGAGACGTGGTGCACAGGTAGACCAACATGCCGAGAGCGTGCGCACGCTGTTCCTCGGTCCACTCTTTGGCGTCCAGAAGAGTCGCTGAGACAGATCCGGCCGATTCCTCCTTGAAGGAATACTTGGGAGGGGCCGGCAGCGAATCCAGTCCCTTATGCTGGATGGTTGCTTGAAGAGGCGAACTGGACTCGAACTTCCACGTTGCACTGTTCTTGAGCAGCTCCGGTAGAGCCTTGAGAAAACCCTCGGCTCCCTTCCCTTGTTGTTTTGTGACGTGGATCGATATGAACATGCTTTCTGTGCTCCCGCTCGTAGTGATGGCGAGCCGCTTTAGGGCGGGATAATATGTCGCCCACTTAATATGTCAACCCCACCAAGGCGCTACATCCTGGACACATCGATGGGGTATACGAAACACCAGCATGCGGTGCCGGCGTCGAGCGCCGCGCTGCCACAATGCCCGAGGCCGGCGAGCTGGGGCCGGCGTCGAGCGCTGCGCCGTCTCGATGCACGAGGCTGACGAGCACGAGACCGGGCGCGCCCTGCTCGCCGGGGTCGGTCGCGACGCACCCGCCCCCATGCAGGGCAGGCGCGTTCACGCGGTCGAGCGCGGTCACGGCCGCGAGACCTCGGGGGAGATTTCGACGCTCGCCGCTCGCCGCGCCGCCTCGATGCACGAGGCCGACGAGCACGAGGCCGACGAGCACGAGGCCGACGTCGAGCACGAGGCCGACGTCCAGGGCGACGAGCACGAGGCCCACGTTGAGCCCGAGGCCGACGACCTGGGGCCGGCGTCCAGGGCGACGAGCACGAGGCCGGCGTCGAGCGCCGCGCCGCCTCGATGCACGAGGCCGGCGAGCTGGGGCCGGCGTCCTCGGGGGTACGTCCCGACGCACCCGCCCGCGCTCGATGCACACGAGCGAGAGCGCGCGTGCGGGCGTGTGTCGCGACAAGCTTTTTGGCCGAATTATGGCCGCTCGACCCCCCCGCATGCGGGGGTGGCCAAAATTCGACGTCGAGCGCGGTCATGGCCGCGAGAGACCTCGGGGAAGATTTCGCCGCCCGACGCTCGCCGCCTCGATGCCCGAGGCCGACGAGTTGGGGCCGGCGAGCACGAGGCCGGTGAACACGAGCGCTGGCGCGCGCTGGCGAGCGCTGGCGGGCTCGACCCTAATCGATATCCGCTGCGTACCGATCCCTGATTTTACAGAATCGAACGTCGCCCGGGAAGTAGTTTATGCCCTGCTTTGCAAATGAACGGCAGGTAAAAACCCAGTCTCCAAGATCGAGTGGTAGGCGGAATAGAGTCTGTTCCACCCCGGCCTGGATTGTCACCGTTGGAAGCCCGATATGGGTGCTGTCTGGCAGGTCCTCATTTAGCGCTTCCGTCAGGCCCGCGGTGCGACACGCCGCCAGCGTTGCTCGGAGCAGTCCGACGGTTAGCACTCTGACGGGCTCTGTTGTTTCGCTCGTATCCCGGATCTCCTGGATCACGAGTTCAGGGAGTAAGAGCCAGTCGCTTACGGTATTGGGGGCCACGTCCGCCATCGCTGGCATTGTAGCCGTGGGAACGACGAACACGAGGCCCAAGTAGAGCGCCGCGCCGTCAACCGCGGTTACGACCGCCAGACCTCGGAAAGGCTTCGGCGCTCACCCCGCCGCTCGACGCTCGCGCGGCGAGCTCGCCGCGCCGCCTCGATATGCCCGAGGCCGACGAGTTGGGGCCGGCGAGCAGGGCGACAAGCCCGAGGCCGGCGTCGAGCGCCGCCCCTCGATGAACCCGCCCCCCACGTCGGGCCCGCGGATTTACGCGGTCAAGCGCGGTCACTGTCGCGAGACCTCGGGGAAGATTTCGCCGCTCGCCGCTCGCCGCGCCGCCTCGATGCCCGAGGCCGACGAGCCCGAGGCCGACGTCGAGCGCCGCGCCCCTCGATGGCCCCGGGGTCGGTCGCGACGCACCCGCCCCCCACGTCGAGCCCGCGGATTTACGCGGTCGAGCGCGGTCACGGCCGCGAGACCTCGGGGGAGATTTCGACGCTCGCCGCGCCGCCTCGATGCCCGAGGCCGGCGAGCTCGTCGCGCCCCTCGACGCGCACCCGCCCCCCACGTCGGGCCCGCGGATCTACGCGGTCGAGCGCGGTCACGGCCGCGAGACCTCGGGGGAGATTCCGCCGCTCGCCGCGCCGCCTCGATGCCGAGGCCGACGAGCACGAGTCGCACGTCGAGCCCAAGGCCGACGAGCTGGGGCCGGCGTCCAAGGCGACGAGCACGAGGCGCACGTCGAGCGCCACGCCCCTCGATGGCCTCGGGGTCGGTCGCGACGCACCCGCCCCCCACGTCGAGCCCGCGGATTTACGCGGTCGAGCGCGGTCATGGCCGCGAGACCTCGGGGAGATTTCGACCCTCGACCCTCGCCGCGCGCCGCCTCGATGCACCCGCCCCCACGTCGAGCCCGCGGATTTACGCGGTCGAGCGCGGTCACGGCCGCGAGACCTCGGGGGAGATTTCGACCCTCGACCCTCGCCGCGCCGCCCGAGGCCGGCGAGCTCGTCGCGCCCCTCGACGCACCCGCCCCCCACGTCGGGCCCGCGGATCTACGCGGTCGAGCGCGGTTACGGCCGCGAGACCTCGGGGGAGATTGCGCCGCTCGCCGCGCCGCCTCGATGCCCGAGGCCGACGAGCACGAGGCCCACGTCGAGCCCGAGGCCGACGAGCTGGGGCCGGCGTCCAGGCCGACGAGCACGAGGCGCACGTCGAGCGCCGCGCCCCTCGATGGCCTCGGGGTCGGTCGCGACGCACCCGCCCCCCACGTCGAGCCCGCGGATTTACGCGGTCGAGCGCGGTCACGGCGGCGAGACCTCGCGGAAGATTTCGCCGCTCGCCGCCGTCCGCCTCCTCTATGCCCGAGGCCGGCGAGCCGGGGCGAAAACCTGCCGCCGCTAAAGAGATTATTCTATCGATGTATTGCAGCGCAAACAGGAATACACGATGGTTTCGAGGCCCCATTCTCCCTCGTCGCCAGATAACAAGGCAGCCTCATAGTCGGCCTCCTGGCCCTCGGTAGCGTCGTCGTCGAGATCTGCCATTTCATGCACAATCCTGACAGACAATGCCCCCCCGCATTTGTCGCATGTCGGCTTGGTATCGGGCTCACTCCCGCGATCAGATTTCGCCGCGGCAGTGTTCGTTTCCACGCCGCCCCGCTGCCCTATGCCGGTCTTCTTGGACGCGGCTGCTTTCTTCTTCGCCGTGGCGGTCTTCTTTGCCGCGCCGCCCTTCTTCTTCGCCGTGGCGGTCTTCTTTGCCGTGGCGGTCTTCTTTGCCGCGCCGGTCTTTTCCTTCGCCGTGGCAGTCTTCTTCGCCGTGGCGGTCTTCTTTGCCGCGCCGCCCTTCTTCTTCGCCGTGGCGGTCTTCTTTGCCGTGGCGGTCTTCTTTGCCGCGCCGGTCTTTTCCTTCGCCGTGGCAGTCTTCTTCGTCGTGGCGGTCTTCTTCGCCGTGGCGGTCTTCTTTGCCGTGGCGGTCTTCTTTGCCGCGCCGGCCTTCTTCGCTGTGCCGGTCGCCTCTTTTGGTGTTGTCCTGCGCGGGGAGTTACGCATATCGCACACACTGATATAGACATACGGTCGCCGTCAAGGTGGAGCGCGGTCACGGCCACGCCGTCCGCCTCGATGTCCGAGGCCGGCGAGCAGGGCGACGAGCACGAGGCGCACGTTGAGCGCTGCGCCCCTCGATGGCCTCGGGGTCGGTCGCGACCCGCCCGCCCCCACGTCGAGCCCGCGGATTTACGCGGTCGAGCGCGGTCACGGCCGCGAGACCTCGGGGGAGATTTCGCCGCTCGCCGCTCGCCGCGCGCCGCCTCGATGCACCCGCCCCCCACGTCGAGCCCGCGGATTTACGCGGTCGAGCGCGGTCACGGCCGCGAGACCTCGAGGACGATTTCGACGCTCGCCGCGCCGTCCGCCTCGATGCCCAAGGCCGGCGAGCAGGGCGACGAGCGCGAGGCGCACGTCGAGCGCCGGGCCCCTCGATGGCCCTGGGGTCGGTCGCGACGCACCCGCCCCCACGTCGAGCCCGCGGATCTACGCGGTCGACGAGCGCGGTCACGGCTGCGAGACCTCGGGGGAGATTTCGACCCTCGCCGCGCCGCCTCGATGCACGAGGCCGACGTCGAGCACGAGGCCGACGAGCTGGGGCCGGCGTTCAGGGCGACGAGCACGAGGCCGGCGTCGAGCGCCGCGCCCCCTCGATGCCCGAGGCCGACGAGCTGGGGCCGGCGTCCTCGGGGGTACGTCCCGACGCACCCGGAAGTGTACCGATCGGAGATGAGACCAATGCTCAGCTCCCGCCCCGGGAGATGGGAGCGGAGCAGGCTGAGAGAGCCCCGGGACCAAGATTCCCGCGTGGTTACAAACGGCGCGGGAGAGGATGTCCCAGAGCCGCTCTTTCAGCTCCTCCGATCCGACCACACGCGCGAGGTCGTGCGCGCAGCCTGCTCGGTCGAGAGCACCGCGGGGAGGCTGTCCGGGGTCTCGTCATGGCCCTCAGTCCTGGTCGTGCTCGGGCATGACGCGCCTCCCTTCCGCTTCGGGGGCGTCACGAGGGAGAGCGCAGGCGCTTTGCGGGGCGGCGCCTTCCCGGCGAGGGCATCGTCGAGCGACAAGCCCACGGCGCGCGCGATGCTCCGGGCCAGCGCCATGTTGCCGGGGTTCGTGCCGTCCAGGAACGCGAGGTCCATGGACCGGCGGAAGCTCAGGAGGTGAGCGACCTTCGTCCACGTCCCGTGCGTTGGGGTGCCCTCGGAGCACGTCCGGGAGAGCTGCTACATGTAGGAGGCCATGCGCCCTAGCCCCCTGCGGAAGGCCTCACGCTCGAGCCCTGGCGGACTCCTGCGCCTCGCTGGGCTGCCTCCCTCGATGGGCGCGCGCCCGAAGGTGTTGTCGGCCAGCACGAGAATGTGGCCGTATGAGAGATCACGGTGAAGAGGATGTACGAGGATCGATCGCGGAAGGTTACTTTTCGCGTTCCGATTTTACGTGTCGCTATGGCAAGCAGGCATTGAACAGCACGCTTACCGTGCTTCCGCCCGCGACCACGAGATCGGGTCTGCCATCGAAGTTCAAGTCTGCCGCTGCGACCGACTGAGGAGACGAGCCCGTGACGTAGTTGACCGCGGCGGCGAAGGTGCCGTTGCCCTGATTCAGCAGCACGCTCAGGGTGGAGTCGCCCGAGTTTGCAACGGCGAGGTCGAGCTTGCCATCGCTATTGAGGTCCGCTGCCGTGATCGAAGAGGGACCGAGGCCCGCAGCGTAGTTGAAGGCGGCGGCGAAGGTCCCGTCGCCTTGGTTCTGCAGCACGCGCACGTTGTTGCTGTTGGCATTCGCGACGGCGAGGTCAGCCTTGCCATCGCCGTTCAGATCCGCCGCCGCGACCGACTGGGGGTTCGAGCCCGCAGCATAGTGGACCGCGGCGGCGAAGGTGCCGTTGCCCTGGTTCAGCAGCACGCTCACGTTGTCGCTGCCGACGTTCACGACGGCGAGGTCAGGCTTGCCATCGCCGTTCAGGTCCGCCGTCGCGACCAAATAGGGGCCCGAGCCCGCAGCGTAGTGGACCGCGGCGGCGAAGGTGCCGTTGCCCTGGTTCAGCAGCACGCTCACGTTGTCGCTGCCGACGTTCACGACGGCGAGGTCGGGCTTGCCGTCGCCGTTCAGGTCCGCCGTCGCGACCGAATAGGGGCTCGAGCCCGCAGCGTAGTTGACCGCGGCGGCGAAGGTGCCGTTGCCCTGGTTCTGCAGCACGCTCACGTTGTTGCTGTTGGCGTTCGCGACGGCGAGGTCAGCCTTGCCATCGCCGTTCAGGTCCGCCGTCGCGACCGACAGGGGGTTCGAGCCCGCAGCGTAGTGGACCGCGGCGGCGAAGGTGCCGTTGCCCTGGTCCAGCAGCACGCTCACGTTGTTGTTGCTAGCCGCGTTCGCGACGGCGAGGTCAGGCTTGCCATCGCCGTTTAGGTCCGCCACCGCGACCGAATAGGGGTTCGAGCCCGCAGCGTAGTTGACCGCGGCGGCGAAGGTGCCGTTGCCCTGGTTCAGCAGCACGCTCACGTTGCCGCTGTAGCTGCTGGAGTTCGCGACGGCGAGGTCGGGCTTGCCATCGCCGTTCAGATCCGCCGTCGCGACCGACCAGGGGCTCGTGCCCGCAGCGTAGTTGACCGCGGCGGCGAAGGTGCCGTTGCCCTGGTTCACCAGCACGCTCACGTTGTTATTACTCTGGTTCGCGACAGCGAGGTCAGGCTTGCCATCGCCGTTCAGATCCGCCGTCGCGACCGAAAAGGGGTTCGAGCCCGCAGCATAGTGGACCGCGGCGGCGAAGGTGCCGTTGCCCTGGTTCAGCAGCACGCTCACGTTGTTGCTGTTTTGGTTCGCGACGGCGAGGTCAGGCTTGCCATCGCCGTTCAGGTCCGCCGCCGCGACCGACAGGGGGTTCGAGCCCGCAGCATAGTTGACCGCGGTGGCGAAGGTGCCGTTGCCCTGGTTCAGCAGCACGCTCACGTTGTTGCTGTTTTGGTTCGCGACGGCGAGGTCAGGCTTGCCATCGCCGTTCAGGTCCGCCGCCGCGACCGACAGGGGGTTCGAGCCCGCAGCATAGTTGACCGCGGCGGCGAAGGTGCCGTTGCCCTGGTTCAGCAGCACGCTCACGTTGTTGCTGTTTCGGTTCGCGACGGCGAGGTCAGGCTTGCCATCGCTGTTCAGGTCCGCCGTCGCGACCGAAGAGGGGCCCGAGCCCGCAGGGTAGTGGACCGCGGCGGCGAAGGTGCCGTTGCCCTGGTTCAGCAGCACGCTCACGTTGTGGCTGCCGAAGTTCGCGACGGCGAGGTCAGGCTTGCCATCGCCATTCAGGTCCGCCTCCGCGACCGAAGAGGGGCCCGAGCCCGCAGGGTAGTGGACCGCGGCGGCGAAGGTGCCGTTGCCCTGGTTCAGCAGCACGCTCACGTTGCTGTTTTGGTTCGCGACGGCGAGGTCAGGCTTGCCATCGCCGTTCAGGTCCGCCGCCACAGCGGAACGTGGGGATGCGCCTACGGTCGACGCTGGAGGGCCGGGGAGCCCAAGCACCCCCGTGCACGGGGGTGCGACGCACGCCCCAGCGACGCAGGTCGCGCCCCCATTGCAGAGGGGGTTCCCAGCGATGCAAATGCCAGCCTGGCAAGTGTCGGTCGGGGTGCAAGCGTCACCATCATCGCAGGCGGAGCCGTTCGCCTTCGCCGGGTGGTTCGGCACCCCCGAGGTGCACACATCGTCCGTGCAGTCGTCCCCGTCGTCCGCAGGCGGATCGTTGTCCTCGGGGCTATTGGAGACATTGCCGTTGCCATCGCATACCGCCTGATTACAATCGCCCACCACTTGCGCCGCGATGACCGTGCCCGCCGCGGTATACGAGACACCACACACGTTGTCCACGCAGGTGCGCGTCTTGCACTCATCATCGACGCCAGCGCAATCGCTCGGCTGGATGCAGCCGACGCACTTGCCAGCGCCATCACAGAGGAGCGGCTTCTCCTGCGACATCCCGCACGTCGTGCCCTGCGGTTCGAACGCATTCGAGGCTACCCCGCCGCTGCATGTGTCTTTGGTGCAGGGGTTGTTGTCGTCGGGAAGATCGCTGTCGTTGTGCTGATACGTGATTCCGCCTTGACCGTCGCACACGGCCTGCCTGCAATCGCCCACTGTCTGTGCAGGCAGAGCGGTACCGAACGCGGTAAAGCTGACGCCGCACTGTCCGTCGGTGCACGTGCGCTTCTGGCATGCGTCGTCCGTGCCCGGGCAATCCGCGGGGGCGAGACACGCGACGCAGTGGCCCATGCCGTCGCACCGGGTGCCGCCCATCGTGCACATGGTTCCGGCCGCAGCCGGCTTGTTCACCGGAGTGCCACCCTCGCAGAGAGCCTCCGTGCAGGGGTCACCGTCATCGACGGGCGTGCAGGAACCACCGCCGCTGCCTCCGTCGAAGGGATGATAGTCGTTGTCGAGCCCGAGCACCGTCGTGCAGCCCCAGGCGGTCACCAGGAGCAACACGACACACAGTCCCAGCATCCGCTGGACGATCGGCGTCATCAATCCCATCTCCTCGCCCCCCGTGGGGAGGCATTCCCGTCGATGCTCGACCAGACCGCCTGCCGCGTCAAGGCAGCCGGATCGAAGGCCTCCCGGTCGAGCCCTGGCGGACGCCTGTGCCTCGCGGGGCTACCTCCCTCGCTGGGGGCGCGCCCGAAGGTGGGGTCGGCCAGCACGAGGATGTGGCCGTTAGAGGGATTAGCGTGAATGAGGATGTACGAGTAGCGTTCGCGGAAGGTTACTTTTCGCTTTAACGCTTTTACATGCCGCTATGGCAAGCAGGCATTGAGCAACACGCCTACCGTGCTTTCGCCCGTGACCACGAGATCGGGTCTGCCATCGAAGTTCAAGTCAGCCGCCGCGACCGACGTAGGATACGCGCCCGCGCTGTAGTTGAGCTCGGTGGCGAAGATGCCGTCGCCTTGGTTCAGCAGCACGCTCACGTTGCCGCTGCTCTCGTTCGCGACGGCGAGGTCAGGCTTGCCATCGCCGTTCAGGTCCGCCATCGCGACCGACCAGGGGCTCGTGCCCGCAGGATAGTGGACTGCAGCGGCGAAGGTGCCGTCGCCTTGGTTCAGCAGCATGCTCACGTTGCCGCTGCTCTCGTTCGCGACGGCGAGGTCAGGCTTGCCATCGCCGTTCAGGTCCGCCGCCGCGACCGAAGAGGGGCTCGTGCCCGCAGCGTAGTTGACCGCGGCGGCGAAGGTGCCGTCGCCTTGGTTCAGCAGAACGCTCACGTTGTTGACGAAGTAGTTCGCGACGGCGAGGTCAGGCTTGCCATCGCTGTTCAGGTCCGCCGCCGCGACCGAAGCGGGGCCAGTGCCCGCAGGGTAGTGGACCGCGGCGGCGAAGGTGCCGTTGCCCTGGTTCACCAGCACGCTCACGTTGTTGTTGCTCTGGTTCGCGACAGCGAGGTCTGGCTTGCCATCGCCGTTCAGGTCCGCCGTCGCGACCGAAAAGGGGACCGAGCCCGCAGCATAGTCGACCGCAGCGGCGAAGGTGCCGTTGCCCTGGTTCACCAGCACGCTCACGTTGTCGCTGTTGAGGTTCGCGACGGCGAGGTCTGGCTTGCCATCGCCGTTCAGGTCCGCAGTCGCAACCGAACGGGGGGTCGAGCCCGCAGCGTAGTGGACCGCGGCGGCGAAGGTGCCGTTGCCCTGGTTCAGCAGCACGCTCACGTCGTTGCTGCTGTAGTTCGCGACGGCGAGGTCTGGCTTGCCATCGCCGTTCAGGTCCGCAGTCGCAACCGAACGGGGGGTCGAGCCCGCAGCGTAGTTGACCTGCGCGACGAAGGTGCCGTTGCCCTGATTTACCAGCACGCTCACGTTGACACTGTTGTAGTTCGCGACGGCGAGGTCAGGCTTGCTATCGCCGTTCAGGTCCGCCGTCGCGACCGACTGCGGGTTCGAGCCCGCAGCGTAGTGGACCGCGGCAGCGAAGGTGCCGTTGCCCTGGTTCACCAGCACGCTCACGTTGCCGAAGTGGTTCGCGACGGCGAGGTCTGGCTTGCCATCGCCGTTCAGGTCCGCCGCCGCGACCGAACGGGGGCTCGAGCCCGCAGCGTAGTGGACCGCGGTGGCGAACGTGCCGTTGCCCTGGTTCAGCAGCACGCTCACGTTGTCGCTGTTGTAGTTCGCGACGGCGAGGTCTGGCTTGCCATCGCCGTTCAGGTCCGCCGCCGCGACCGACCAGGGGCTCAAGCCCTCAGCGTAGTTGACCGCGGCGGCGAACGTGCCGTTGCCCTGGTTCAGCAGCACGCTCACGTTGTCGCTGTTGTAGTTCGCGACGGCGAGGTCTGGCTTGCCATCGCCGTTCAGGTCCGCCGCCGCAACCGAACGGGGGCCCGAGCCCGCAGCATAGTGGACCGCGGGGGCGAACGTGCCGTTGCCCTGGTTCAGCAGCACGCTCACGTTGTCGCTGACTTGATTCGCGACGGCGAGGTCTGGCTTGCCATCGCCGTTCAGGTCCGCCGTCGCGACCGACCAGGGGTTCGTGCCCGCAGCGTAGTGGACCGCGGCGGCGAAGGTGCCGTTGCCCTGGTTCAGCAGCACGCTCACGTTGTGGCTGTTGAGGTTCGCGACGGCGAGGTCTGGCTTGCCATCGCCGTTCAGGTCCGCCGCCGCGACCGAAGCGGGGCCCGTGCCCGCAGGGTAGTGGACCGCGGCGGCGAAGGTATCGTTGCCCTGGTTCAGCAGCACGCTCACGTTGTGGCTGTTGAAGTTCGCGACGGCGACGTCTGGCTTGCCATCGCCGTTCAGGTCTGCCGCCACAACGGAAACTGGAGCGTCGCCTACGGTCGGCGTCGGAGGGCCGGGGAGCCCCAGCAACCCATTGCACGGGGGTGCGACGCACGCCCCAGCGACGCAGCTCGCGCCCCCATTGCAGAGGGGGTTCCCAGCGATGCAAATGCCAGCCTGGCAAGTGTCGGTCTGGGTGCAAGGGTCACCATCGTCGCAGGCGGAGCCGTTCGCCTTCGCCGGGTGGCTCGGTACCCCCGCGATGCACACATCGTCCGTGCAGGGGTCACCGTCATCGACGGGGGTGCAAGAACCACCGCCGCTGCTGCCGCCACCTCCGTCGAAAGGATGATAGTCGTTATCGAGCCCGAGCACCGTCGTGCAGCCCCAGGCGGTCACCAGGAGCAACACGACACACAGTCCCAGCATCCGCTGGACGATCGGCGTCATCAATCCCATCTCCTCGTCTCCCCGTGGGGAGGCGCTCCCGTCGATGCTCGACCAGACCGCCTGCCGCGTCAAGGCAGCCAGCTCAAAGCCATCGACTCCAATAGGGCCCACAGGGCCCACGTGCAGCCGGAACGGGAGCCAGACAACAGAAGGTGTCCAAGACAACACGTTAGTTGACACCGCCGGTCGACTGGGCGATGGTGCACACGATGTCGGCAGGATTGGCCGAAGGAACCGTATTTGCTGGGCGGTACCGCATCGTCCGCCGACTTGCAGCCGGCGGCATGGGCGCGGTGTATGAAGCGGTGCACATCGAGACCAATCGGCGCAAGGCGCTCAAGGTCATGCACGCGCATCTCTTTCAAAGCGACGAGATGAGCGAACGCTTCAAGCGCGAGGCGCGCATCGCCGCCGAGGTCGAGAGCGAGCATATCGTCGATGTCTCCGACGCCGGCGTCGATGAAGCGACCCAGACGCCCTTCCTGGTCATGGAGCTGCTCCGCGGCGAGGAGCTCGGCGAGCGCCTCAAGCGCGTGGGCCGGCTTCCGCCTGCCGAGGTGTGCACGTACCTGCGCCAGACAGCCATGGCGCTCGACAAGACCCACGCAGCGTCGATCGTCCACCGCGACCTGAAGCCTGCCAATCTGTTTTTGACACAGCGCGAGGACGGCTCGCCGCGCGTCAAGATCCTCGACTTCGGCGTGGCCAAACTGGTCGCCGACAGCGCGACCGGCGCCGGAGCCACGCGTAGCATGGGAACGCCGCTTTACATGGCGCCCGAGCAATTCCACACGGATACGAAGCTGACGGGAGCTGCGGACATCTATGCCATGGGCATGATGGCCTACAGGATGCTCGTTGGACAAACGTACTGGCACAAGGAAACGAGAAACTCGGCTGACATCATCGCCTTTGCGCTGGTCGCGGTACGAGGGCCCCAAGAATCGGCCGTCCAGCGAGCCGCAGCAGCAGGGGTGACGTTGCCACCGGCGTTCGATGCGTGGTTTTTTCGGATCACGGCGCTCGAGCCCTCTGCGCGGTTCGCAACGGCATCGGAGGCTGTGAAGGCTCTCGAGAAGGTATTCGATGACGCGGCCAGTGGGGACTTCGCGACGACGGTTCCGCTGCCAGGACCACCGAGAGCCATGATGCCATCTGGCGTGACACCTTCCGGAATGACATCGCCTGGAACGACGCCCGCGCTCATGGGTACGCCTGCAACGGGTGTGTCCACGGGCCCCCAGCCAAGTGCCATGTCGACGGGAGGCGACGTCTCGCCTGTTCGCTCGGCGCCGAGTCGGGCGCCGGCCCTTGTCGTCGCCGCATTGGTGCTCCTCGGGCTTTCGGGCGGCGCGCTCTGGTTTTTCGTGAGCACCGCCCAGAAGGCATTGCCGAATGCAGCGACCGAGGTGGCACCGGCCCAAAACAGCCCTGCGGCTCCCACGACGGATGTCGCCGCACCCAGCAAGCTCGTCGAGCCGCCCATCACCCTGGAGCCTGTATCAGCAGCGCAGGCAGAGCCTTCAGCGACGCAGGCGCCGCTGCAGGCGCCAAGCCCGGTGTCCAAGGCGACTGCACCTCGCAGTCCCGGAACGGCCACGGCAAAGACCACATCGAAACCGGCGACGACGACGAAAGCGACGACGGTAAAAACATCGTCCCCATTTGGTCAGGATTGAGGAAGTTGAGCACGAACATGACGCGTCGCCGAATCCTGGAGATGGTTTGTGTTGTGCATCTTACGGCCATTGCGATGCCCGCCGCTGCACAACAGGACGTCGCCGCGGCCAAGCGTCTTTTCGACCAGGGACTCGCTGACATGCAAGCGGGCAAGCATGACACCGGATGCCCCGCCCTCGCCGAAAGCCAACGCCTCGATCCTAGACCCGGCACACTGTTCACGCTGGCTTTCTGCGAATCCAGTTGGGGCCACGTCGCCACTGCCGATGCGCGACTCGACGAATACATACGCCTCTACGACAGGTTGCCGCCGGATCAACAAGCTCGACAGGGAGATCGGCGTACGCTGGCGAAGGAAGAGCGTGACAGGCTTGCGCCGGACATCCCCGAGCTCACGATGACGCTCGCCCCCGGCGCGCCTTCCAGGACGGTGGTGAAACGAGACGGCCAGGTGATCGGGGCTGCCGCGATGGGCATGGCGCTTCCGGTGGATCCCGGCGCGCACGTGCTGACGACGCAGGCACCCGGCGGCCCGGTGTGGGAACAGCACATCACGACCGCCAAAGGCGAAAAGAAATCCGTAGTGTTGGAGGTGAAGCCACCGCCGCCGGTCGTGCCCTCCACACCCGGGCCTCCGATCTTTCCGTCGAAGAACACGCGCACACCGCCTGTCGAGCAAAGCTCGGGCAGCGGGCGAAAGATGGCTGCTTATGCGATCGGAGGCGTGGGGCTCGCGGGACTGGCCGTGGGGGGGCTCCTGGGAGGACTCGTGATCAGCAAAAAGGGAGCCCTCGACCAGCACTGCGGAAAGGCCATCGGCTCGAGCGATCCAACGGCGTGCGATGACACGGGCCTCGACGCAGCGCAAAGCATCAAGTCGCTGGGTCTCGGGAGCACGATTGCTTTTGCATTGGGAGCGGTCGGACTGGGAACCGCGGCCGTGCTTTACTTCACTGCGCCAGAAACGAAAAATACCAGGGCTGGCTCGAACGCAGCGTGGATCAGCGCTGGGGTGCTTTCCGTGGGGCCGGGTGGAGTGCTCGTAGGATCACAGGGCGCGTTCTGAGGCGTGGATGAGGCCACGAGGGGGCATGCGCGCACGCGCAGGATCATTGGCGCTCACGCTGCCCGTAGCCTTCATGATCTGCGGCCGGCGCCACGCTGCCCAGACGAATGCTCAGGTCTGCGCCGACGCGCGCCCAGGGACCATCACCGACGGACATGTAATAGCCGCTCGCGCTGAGCGCCAGGGAAGCCGGGGCCTTTGCGTCCTCGTCGAGCACGGCGAACCGGACCTCGCCGCCCATGCGCTGAAACCCGAGCGAGGCGCCGACCTCGAACCAGCGCGTGACCCCCTAATTTCCTGAGTTCGCACCCTCGACCGCGTGGGCGAACAGCCCCGCGCCCTCGTCGAGCACGAGGCCGGCGTCGAGCGCCGGGTCGGTCGCGACGCACCCGCCCCCGCGTCGAGCCCGCGAATTTACGCGGTCGAGCGCGGTCACGGCCGCGAGACCTCGGGGAAGATTTCTACGCTCGCCGCGCCGTCCGCCTCGATGCACGAGGCCCGCGTCGAGCACGAGGCCCGCGTCGCGCACGAAGCCGATGAGCACGAGGCACACGTCGAGCCCAAGGCCCGCGAGTTGGGGCCGGCGTCCGGCGAGCACGAGACTGGCGAGCACGAGGCCCACGTCGAGCGTCGCGCCACCTCGATGGCCTCGGGCTCCGTCGTGACGCACCCGCGCCCCATGCAGGGCCGGCGCACTTACGCGGTCAAGCGCGGTCACGGCCGCGAGACCTCGGGGGAAGATTTCGACGCTCGACCCTCGCCGCGCCGCCTCGATGCACGAGGCCGACGAGCACGAGGCGCACGTCGAGCGCCGCGCCCCTCGATGGCCTCGGGGTCGGTCGCGACGCACCCGCCCCCCCACGTCGGCCCCGCGGATCTACGCGGTCGAGCGCGGTCACGGCCGCGAGACCTCGGGGAAGATTTCGACGCTCGCCGCTCGCCGCGCCGCCTCGATGCACGAGGCCGACGAGCTCGTCGTGCACCTCGATGCACCCGCCCCCCCACGTCGAGCCCGCGGATTTACGCGGTCGAGCGCGGTCACGGCCGCGAGACCTCGGGGAAGATTTCGACGCTCGACCCTCGCCGCGCCGCCTCGATGCACGAGGCCGACGAGCACGAGGCGCACGTCGAGCGCCGCGCCCCTCGATGGCCTCGGGGTCGGTCGCGACGCACCCGCCCCCCCCACGTCGCCCCGTGGATCTACGCGGCCGAGCGCGGTCACGGCCGCGAGACCTCGGGGAAGATTTTGACGCTCGCCGCTCGCCGCGCCGCCTCGATGCACGAGGCCGACGAGCACGAGGCGCACCCGCCCCCCCACGTCGGCCCGCGGATTTATGCGGTCGAGCGCGGTCACGGCCGCGAGACCTCGGGGAAGATTTCGACGCTCGCCGCTCGCCGCGCTGCCTCGATGCACGAGGCCGACGAGCACGAGGCCCACCCGCCCCCCACGTCGGGCCCGCGGATTTACGCGGTCGAGCGCGGTCACGGCCGCGAGACCTCGGGGAAGATTTCGACGCTCGCCGCTCGCCGCGCCGCCTCGATGCCCGAGGCCGACGAGCACGAGGCCCACGTCGAGCCCGAGGCCGACGAGCTGGGGCCGGCGAGCACGAGGCGCACGTCGAGCGCCGCGCCCCTCAATGGCCCCGGGGTCGGTCGCGACGCACCCGCCCCCCACGTCGAGCCCGCGGATCTTCGCGGTCGAGCGCGGTCATGGCCGCGAGACCTCGGGGAGATTTCGACGCTCGACGCTCACCGCGCCGCCTCGATGCCCGAGGCCAACGAGCACGAGGCGCACCCGCCCCCCACGTCGAGCCCGCGGATTTACGCGGTCGAGCGCGGTCACGGCCGCGAGACCTCGGGGGAGATTTCGCCGCTCGCCGCTCGCCGCGCCGCCTCGATGCCCGAGGCCGACGAGCACGAGGCCCACGTCGAGCCCGAGGCCGACGAGCTGGGGCCGGCGAGCACGAGGCCCACGTCGAGCCCGAGGCCGACGAGCTGGGGCCGGCGTCCAGGGCGACGAGCACGAGGCCGGCGTCGAGCGCCGCGCCGCCTCGATGCACGAGGCCGGCGAGCAGAGCGACGAGCACGAGGCCGGCGTCGAGCGCCGCGCCCCTCGTATCCGTTCGGCCTCCCGCATCATGGCGCGCATCGAGGCTGCTGCGTAACCTTCTGCCGCGATGCCGCAGCATGACGAGTTCGTCGTGGATGAACCCCTGGGAGGGACAGCTCGCCCGAAGCCCGCAAGAAAGCGTGATTCTGCGCAGCGTCAGAGCGCAGGTGGCAACCGCGCTGGTGCGTCCGAGAGTCTTGATGTTCGCCCGGAAGGCGGAGAGAGCTTGTCACGGCGTCGCGGCTCGACCGCACCGTCCAGGCGTGGCGAGGAAGCCACGTCACCGGTCGGCGCGCCTGTGCAGCGCGCTCCGAATGTTCGTGTCCGACGAACCCGAGCCGACGAAGGCGCGGATCCGAAGGACCCCACGAACGCGTCGCGCCCGAAGTCAGGACGAGGGCGGCGTGCTCGAAATGCGGCTCCAGATACTCCTGTCGAGCCGCTCACGAGCGTCGGTTTGCTCGAGGGTTTGCTTCCAGTACTTGGGGGACAGCTCGAGGACCCGGTCGCGGGGCCAATCGGGCAGCAGGATCAATACGTCGCGCAGGTATGCCCAGGGCTCGATGCCGTGGAGCTGGCAGGAGGCGATCAGCGAAACGGCGATGGTATTCCACTCGGCGCCCTCGTCGCTGCCCACGAAGAGCCAGTTTTTCCGGCCGACCGCCTGACGTCGAAGCTCGAGCTCCGACCCGTTGTTATCGAGACGCAGCCGGCCGTCGTCGAGGAATCGCGTGAGTGGCGCCCATTGATTGCGGGCGTAGCCGATGGCTTGGCCGATGGGGCTCTTGGGCAAGGCGACGAGAGCCTCCACGTCGAGCCAGATGCGAAAGGCCTCGAGCACGGGCGTGGCGAGCCTCCGGCGCTCCTCCGTCCGGCGAGCCGGCGGCAACTCCTTGGTCTCGGCGTCGATTGCGTAGAGCTTTCCGATGAACCCGAGCGCCGCGAGCGCGCGCTCCTTGTCGGACGAGAGCGACTTGAAGAAACCGCGGCGGCAGTGGGCCCAGCAGCCGACCTCGGTCACGTCCTCGGTGCGATAGAGCAGCTCGTAGACGTTGTGCGCGTCGGCGAGGACATAGCCCTTGTAACCGCGCAGGAATTCCCTCGGCCCGTCCTGCGTGTGCCGCGGCGTGAAGCGAAAGAGGACGTGGTCCCGGTCCGCGACGAGCACCCAGAAGTAGCCCCTCCGGCACTTCTCCTTCGCCTGCACGAGTACGCCGGTCGCGTCCATGGCGATGCAATGCGCTTTTTTCGCGTCGATGAACATCGCGTCGACGACGTACCTGAGCAGGCCCGTGGACGCCCCCACCCAGTTGCATAGGGTCGAGCGCGCGAGCGGGACACCTTCTCGCTCGTAGATCCTTTCCTGCCTGTGCAGCGGCAAGGAATCTGCATACTTGCTCACGAGCACGTGCGCAATCAGCCCGGGGCCTGCCATGCACCGCGGAATGGGCGCCTCGGGCGCGGGCTCGATACGCACGCCTTCTTCGGGCTTGCCTTTCGTCGCGAACTTCGGACGAACAACCCGGACCCGCACGTAGCCCGCGGGCCGCCATTCCAGCGTTTCGCTCACCTCCTCGCCGATCCGCACGAGGGACACGGCGCCTTCGCCCTTGGCCTCGGGCGGGAGGAGCTCGATTTCGTGGACGGGCAGGTGCTCCGGAAGGGGCTGCCGCCCGTGTGGGGTGACCTTGCGCTCCTTCTGCCTCGAATTCTTGCGCTCGGGCAGCTTCTCTCCGGAGGGCTGCTCGGAGGGCGGCTCCGCATCCGTCGATTGCGCGGAGAGCCGCTCGAGCCCGCCGAGCGCCTCGACGACGGCGTTGAACGCGAGCTGCGTCTGCGCAGGATCGACCTGCTCGGCCTTGCGACCAAAGAGATGGCGACGAAACCGCTCGAGCTCCATGCTGGCGAGCTCGTAGAGCTTGCGATACTCGTCGCGCTCGTGTCGGAATTTGTCCCGCTCGTGGCTAAGTTTGTCCCGCTCGCGGGAGGCTCCCGCGAGGCGGCTCTCCAGAGCGACGACCTTCGCCTCGAGCTCAGGGTTTGTCACGGGACGTGCCATACACGCCCCGTGGCTATCTTGTAAAGCGGAAAGTTTTACTTGATGGAACCCGCGTCGAGCGCGCGGATGCGCTGCTTCGCCGGCGGGAGCTTCACGCCTTCGAGGATCCTCGCCATCTCGGAGGCTTCGATCGGGATGCGCGTCGCGCCGGGCTCGAGCCCCTGCGGCACGCGAAACGTCCCGCGCTCGAGGCGCTTGTAGAGCAGGCAATAGCCAGTCCGATCCCACCAGAGGATCTTGACCCTGTCGGCCGCCTTGTTGAAGAACATGAACAGCGCGCCCGAGAGCGGATCCTCGCGCAGCACTTCGCGCACGACCCCCGAAAGCCCGTCGAACGAGCGGCGCAGATCGAGCCGCTCGGTGGCAACGTAAATGGCCATCCGTGCGGGGATCATTCGAGCGCTCCGCGCAGCGCCGCGACAACACAGCAGAGCTGGGAAAGGTCAGCGCCAGGAGGTACGCGAATCACCTCGCCGCGCGGAAGAACGACCTCCAAGGCCGTCGACCCGGGGGCGGCAGGCGGTGCGTCGTCGATGATCTCGACGGGCAAGAGCATCGGTGCTTCCGCCGCGAATTCGGAGTCCTGCGCGGCCTCCTGTCTGCCGAGCCGGCTGCTCCACCAGTACATCGTGACCGGGCTGATTCGATGGCGCTTCGCGAATGCGCGCGCCGACAGGCCGCTGCAGCGCCACTTCTCCACAATACGCCGCCAACGGCGCTCGGCCTTGGTCGTCCTCGTAGCCATGACGAGCCTCCCTTCGACGAGGCATACATGCATGGCCGAGGGGTGAGGCGGAAGGATGGGGGTGGCGGGACGGATACCGCCCCTCGATGGCCTCGGGGCCGGTCGCGACGCACCCGCCCCCCATATCGAGCCCGCGGATCTACGCGGTCGAGCGCGATCACAGCCGCGAGACCTCGGGGGAGATTTCGCCGCTCGCCGCTCCGCCTCGATGCACGAGGCCAGACGTCGAGCCCGAGGCAGACATCGAGCCCGAGGCCGACGAGCTGGGGCCGGCGTCCAGGGCGACAAGCCCGAGGCCGGCGTCCAGCGCTGCTCCGCCTCGATGCCCAAAGGGGGACGAGCACGCGGCGCGCCCCCCTCGGAAGCGCTCAATTCATCTTTCGCAGCCTTTCGGGCTCGACGTTCGGAAGCACTCGAAACCGACCATTCCCAGCGAAATCCACCACGCGAGGCCCGCGCAATGCCTGCTGTAGATGCATCAAGCCGCTCGCTTGCCCTTCCGTGCTGACGACGAATCCGAGCATGGCCCAATGCTTCGCCTCGTCCGCGCTGGCGTACGGCATCACGACAAGCTCGCATCCAGCGGCAAAGGACGCGCAGAGTCGGCGGACCACGGCCAAGTCGACATTCCGTTTTCGATAAGCTTCATCAATTGACAGTTCCGCGATATAAAATAGGTCGCTACCGTGCCCCTGCGCGTATTCATCCCTAAACCAATCCTCATCGAAATAGACTGGATAGAGCGCCTCAAACTCAGCCCCCTCCGCATCGAGCGCGTCGAGCAGAGACACGTTGTGATGCGCCGCTTCGCTCACGTGGACGATCGCGACGAGGGCGCTACCAATGTCCGTTTCGTCGTCGTCCTCGCATTCGTCCTCGTCGGCGCTCGATTCGTATACCACGCAGTGAAGCCACGTAATCAGTCCCCTGTCTTCGTTCGGTTCGCCGACAGGCAGGTTTCCTACGATACGGATCCCGATCATGGTGCGCTTTTATCCACGGAAGCGCGCGCCCGTCAACCCGGGCAAAACCTGGACGCCTCACGTGTTCGCTTGCGTCGAGCGGCGCCCCGTGCTCGGCCATCGACGGCACGCCGTGCGCTCGACGACAAGGCCGGCGCTCGATGCCCCGACGAGCGGCGCACACGCCACGTGCTCGCCTGCGTCCCCGTTCGCGTCGAGCGGCGCCCCGTGCTCGGCCATCGACGGCACGCCGTGCGCTCGACGGCAAGGCCGGCGTCGATGGCCCGACGAGCGGCGCACGCGCCACGTGCTCGCCTGCGTCCACGTTCGCGTCGAGCGGCCACGTGCTCGCCCATCGACGGCACGCCGTGCGCTCGATGGCAAGGCCGGCGCTCGATGTCCCGACGAGCGGCGCACGCGCCACGTGCTCGCCTGCATCCACGCTCGCGTCGAGCGGCGCCACGTGCTCGCCCATCGACGGCACGCCGTGCGCTCGACGGCAAGGCCGGCGCTCGATGTCCCGACGAGCGGCGCACGCGCCACGTGCTCGCCTGCGTCCACGCTCGCGTCGAGCGGCGCCACGTGCTCGCCCATCGACGGCGCGCCGTGCGCTCGATGGCAAGGCCGGCGCTCGATGGCCGGCCCGACGAGCGGCGCACGCGCCACGTGCTCGCCCGCGTCCACGTGCGCGTCGAGCGGCGCCCCGTGCTGGCCCATCGACGGCACGCCGTGCGCTCGACGGCAAGGCCGGCGCTCGATGCCCCGACGAGCGGCGCACGCGCCACGTGCTCGCCTGCGTCCGCGTGCGCGTCGAGCGACGCCCCGTGCTCGCCCATCGACGGCAGGCCGTGCGCTCGACGGCAAGGCCGGCGCTCGATGCCCTGACGAGCGGCGCACGCGCCACGTGCTCGCCTGCGTCCGCGTGTGCGTCGAGCGACGCCCCGTGCTCGCCCATCGACGGCAGGCCGTGCGCTCGACGGCAAGGCCGGCGCTCGATGCCCTGGCGAGCGGCGCACGCGCCACGTGCTCGCCTGCGTCCACGTTCACGTCGAGTGGCGCCACGTGCTCGCCCATCGACGGCACGCCGCTCGACGGCAAGGCCGGCGCTCGATGTCCCGACGAGCGGCGCACGCGCCACGTGCTCGCCTGCGTCCACGTTCGCGTCGAGTGGCGTCACGTGCTCGCCCATCGACGGCATGCCGTGCGCTCGATGTCCCGACGAGCGGCGCACGCGGCACGTGCTCGCCTGCGTCCACGTTCGCGTCAAGTGGCGCCACGTGCTCGCCCATCGACGGCACGCCGCTCGACGGCAAGGCCGGCGCTCGATGTCCCGACGAGCGGCGCACGCGCTACGTGCTCGCCTGCGTCCACGTTCGCGTCGAGCGGGCGTCACGCGCTCGCCCATCGACGGCACGCCGTGCGCTCGACGGCAAGGCCGGCGCTCGATGTCCCGACGAGCGGCGCACGCGCTACGTGCTCGCCTGCGTCCACGTTCGCGTCGAGCGGCGCACGCGTCCCCACGTGCTCGCCCGTACACTTCTCGGCGCGCGTCGGGTACCTGGCGAGGGACCGGGGGTTCGTTCATCCGTTCCGGAATCGTTCCGGAATCGTTCCGAACCCCCTCGAAAGGGGGGTTTTGGGTAGGCTTGACAAGGGGAGGGGGATGGACTCACCCCCCGAAATCCCCGGGTTTTCGCTGCTCAGCTCCATCCGATTCCTCTGCCCCCCACGCCGCGGGCCGGAGCAGAGGGCCGGAGCAGAGGGCCGGAGCAGAGGGCCGCGCGCCTCGATCCCGTCTGCCTCGGGATCCGTTGCGACGCACGCCCCCTTGTCTGGCTGGCCCAATTTCACAGTCGAGCGCAGAAGAGCGACGCGAGCGACGAATACGCGGCGGGCGTCGAGCGCCGCGCCTCTCGATGCACGAGGCCGACGAGCTGGGGCGGGCGAGCACGAGGCCGGCGTCGAGCGCCGCGCCCCTCGATGGCCTCGGGGTCGGTCGCGACGCACCCGCCCCCCACGTCGAGCCCACGAATCTTCGAGGTCGAGCGCGGTCACGGCCGCGAGACCTCGGGGAACATTTCGACGCGCGCCGCTCGCCGCGCCGCCTCGATGCATGAGGCCGACGAGCACGAGGCCCACGTCGAATGCCGCGCCGCCTCGATGCACGAGGCCGACGAGCACGAGGCCCATGTCGAGCCCAAGGCCGACGAGCGCGAGGCCCACGTCGAGCGCCGCGCCTCCTCGATTCCCGAGGCCGACGAGCACGAGGCCCATGTCGAATGCCGCGCCCCTCGATGCACGAGGCTGGCGAGCACGAGGCCGACGAGCTGGGGCCGGCGTCCGGCGAGCGCGAGGCCCGCGTCGAATGCCGCGCCGCCTCGATGCACGAGGCCGACGAGCACGAGGCCCACGTCGAGCGCCGCGCCCCTCGATGCACGAGGCCGACGAGCTGGGGCCGGCGTCCGGCGAGCACGAGCCCGGCGTCGAGCGCTACGCCGCCTCGATGCACGAGGCCGACGAGCACGAGGCCCACGTCGAGCCCGAGGCCGACGAGCTGGGGCCGGCGAGCACGAGGCCCACGTCGAGCGCCGCGCCCCTCGATGGCCTCGGGGTCGGTTGCGACGCACCCGCCCACGTCGAGCCCGCGGATCTACGCGGTCGAGCGCGGTCGTGGCCGCGAGAGACCTCGGGGAGATTTCGCCGCTCGCCGCTCGCCGCGCCGCCTCGATGCACGAGGCCGACGAGCACGAGGCCCACGTCGAGCGCCGCGCCCCTCGATGCACGAAGCCGACGAGCACGAGGCCCACGTCGAGCGCCGCGCCCCTCGATGCACGAGGCCGACGAGCTGGGGCCGGCGTCCGGCGAGCGCGAGGCCCGCGTCGAATGCCGCGGCGCCTCGATGCACGAGGCCGACGAGCACGAGGCCCACGTCGAATGCCGCGCCCCTCGATGCACAAGGCCGACGAGCACGAGGCCCATGTCGAGCCCAAGGCCGACGAGTACGAGGCCCACGTCGAGCGCCGCGCCGCCTCGATTCCCGAGGCCGACGAGCACGAGGCCCACGTCGAGCGCCGCGCCGCCTCGATTCCCGAGGCCGACGAGCACGCGGCCGGCGTCGAGCCCGAGGCCGGCGAGCTGGGGCCGGCGTCCGGCGAGCACGAGGCCGACGTCGAGCGCTGCGCCCCCTCGATGCACGAGGCCGACGAGCACGAGGCCCGCGTCGAGGCCGCGCACCCTCGCACGGGGTGCCATCCTGACAACGTTCGAGGGTGTTCCGGGGGTTCGTTCATCCGTTCCGGAATCGTTCCGGAATCGTTCTGACCCCCCTCGAAAGGGGGTGTCTCGGTGCGCTTGAAGGGAGGAGCGGCGAGGGGCGACCCCTGAAAATCCGCGGAAATCCAGGGGTCGCCTGCTAGGGTGTTCCTCCGCCCCCCACGTCGGCCGTCGGCCCGCAGATGTACGCGGTCGAGCGCGGTCACGACCGCGAGATTTCGGGGGAGATTTCGACGCTCGTCCCGCCGTCCGCCTCGATGCCCGAGGCCGACGAGCACAAGATCGGCGCGCCCTGCTCGCCGGGGTCGGTCGCGACGTACCCGCCCCCCACGTCGAGCCCGCGGATTTACGCGGTCGAGCGGTCACGGTCGCGAGACCTCCGGGGAGATTTCGACGCTCGCCACGTCGTCCGCCTCGATGCCCGAGGCCGACGAGTTGGGGCCGGCGAGCCCGAGGCCGGCATCGAGCGCCGCGCCGCCTCGATACGAGAGGCTGACGAGCACAAGATCGGCGCGCCCTGCTCGCCGGGGTCTGGCGACGGGGTGGGTGTTGGGGAGGGCCTGGGAGCTCCCCTAACAGAATATCCCTCCAGGCTCGATGATGGGGGGCCGGCCTTGTGTGCATGACTGACAATCCCGTACTTATGTATCATAACACACATGATCCAGCAGGAGTTGCATGGGCGGCATCAGTCTGATTAGCTATCCTCGGCCGGGCATTGATGCCCCTGTTGAATGATGACGATGGACCTTTCGGACAAGGACGAACTTGGTCGCGCTTGTCAGCGCATTTGCGGGATATTAGGAGTACAGGTACAGCCGGGAGTTCTGGAAGCTTATCTCCGCGGTCAGGACAGGGCCCTGATCAGCTACGAGAAATTGGAGCAATCGCCCACTACGATACCAGCGGTCATAAAATATGTATTGGCTGCGGAATCCTACCGCCGGCAGCCGGCTGTCGAATGCTATTACGACATATTTCGCTGCGCTCGCATGGTTCCGCTGCTACTTTTTTTGGACCGAGCATCCAGGATTGTTAAGCAAAAAGTTGCGCACGCCGACGATCGTCTGGTGCGCCTCGGACGTGAAACCAAGTTGGATGCGTTCGACGCTGCATTGTTCGAGATCGTAACGGCCGCGCGCTACGCTGAATGTCCTGAGGTCACGGAGGTTGCCTTTATTCCCGAGACCCATCAACAGCAGCCAGACCTTCGTGTGACCACCCCAAATGGCGTGCTCTACGTAGAGTGTAAGAGATTCGACAGAAGCTCCAACGCTGCTATTGACCTTCGCTTCACCGCACGCCAGAAAGCACAAGCCATCTTGGCGTGTTTACAACACGTCGCGATCTCGGCAGTGGTTGAGGTCGTGTTCAAGGTAAACCCGGCCGACATCACCAATGAGGAGATAGTATACGCCGCGGGTGTGGCCATTCGTACGGGCGCCCCGTACGAGACAGACAAGTTTCACATCGATCATCGACGACTAGTCTGTGGACCACTTGAAGACTACATGCTGTTTCCGTCTGCCTTGTATTTTGCGAACCGATACGGATTTTCGACTGATGGCGATTGGCATGGTTTGGTTCCTAACTTGTATGCCAAATACGCTGGTCCCTCATTTTTAGATGATGTTCAATGGGAAGCTGCGGTTAAGTGGAAGGTGACCGACAATCGACTGCTCTGGCAGCAGAAGCGGTTGGGATACAGTCTATTGTTCAAAGGCCTAGATCAGCTCGCTGCCCCACACGACAGCGCGGAGACTGTTCTACACGTGTGCTTCGAGCGAGACAATCCTCTGGGACCTCGGCGCGATGAATTGTTGCATTTTCTCGAAACGCTAAGAAAGAACAGTGACAAGCATACGTTTGGCTGGACAATATTCAACGAACTTGTGATTAACATGAGCCCGGCAGGGCGCTTCGACTTCGTTGAACATGCGCATGCAATCGCTGGACCGAAGCGCATGTCGTCTAGGCCGCACGTCGCGACGGTTTTTGTTCCGGAGTCTGCGATAAGGAGCAGCGTAGGCGCATTTGGCGTGGGTGTTGAAATGCCGCCGGTCGACGTAGATCCGGCGATACACGAACAGGAAGACTGACCGTACAGTCGTTTCATCGTGGAAAAGGCCCGACGCTCAGGTGGCCCATTCCAGGACGGGGAGAGTCACGGGCGCGATACCTCGGGGGAAGACTTCGCCGCTCGCCGCTCGCCGCGCCCCGCTCGATGCCTTTAGCAGCCTGTGGACTTATCCCGAAGGAGGCTCGACAGGAACTGGCGTCGATGGTAGTTTGTCCGCGTCATGTCGATGGGGCGAACACGTGAGAAGCAGGCGTCGCTCTGGGTGGCGGCGCCTTCGCTGCCGCGGTCGCCGGGGCACCGGTTCTACGAGAAGCTGAACGAGCTTCTTCGCGAGAACGGGTTTGACCGGGCCATGGAGGCGGCGTGCGCGAAGTATTTCGAGGCCGACGGGACGGCGGGGAGGCCATCGATCCCGCCTGGGCTTTACTTCCGGATGCTGCTGGTCGGCTACTTCGAGGGGATCGAGTCCGAGCGTGGGCTCGAGTGGCGCTGCTCGGACTCGCTGTCGCTGCGGGAATACCTCGGGCTGTTGCCCGGCGAAACGGTGCCCGACCATTCGACGCTTTCCAAGATGCGCAAGCGCCTCGGCAGTGAGGTTTTCGAGGGGATGTTCGCCTTCGTGCTCGGGGTCGTGAATCGCTCCGGGCTCCTCCATGGCAAAGTCATGGGCGTGGACTCGACGTATCTCCGCGCGGACGCCTCGATGAAGGCGATCGTGCGGCGCGAGACGGGCGAGGTGTACGCGGACTACATCAAGCGGCTGGCGAAGGAGGAAGGCATCGAGAATCCGACCATGGAGGATGCTCGGCGACTCGACCGCAAGCGCAAGGGAAAGAAGACGTCGAATACCGACTGGAAAAGCCCCACCGACGAAGATGCCCGCATCGCAAAGCTCAAGGATGGCCGCACGCGATTGGCCTACAAGACCGAGCATGTCGTCGACATGAGCACGGGCGTCGTGGTCGCCGCGGAGGTCTATTCAGCGAACGAGGCCGACCCAGCGACGATGGCGCAAAGCCTCGAGCAGGCGCGCACGAATGTCGAGCAGGCCAAGAGCAGCGAGGAGCGCGATTCGGACGACGATCCGCCTCCGGAGGGCGGCAGCAGCGACGCGGAGCCCGAGCGCACCGTGATCGAGGTCGTGGCGGACAAGGGGTATCACAAGGCCGAGCTGCTTCTATCGTTGAAGGTGTCCGGCTATCGCACGTACGTCCCGGAGAGGATCCAGTCCGTCCGCAGATGGGTGGACAAGGGCTGGGATATGCAGCAAACGTTTTACGGGAACCGAAACCGCGTGCGTCGTCCGAAGGGGCGCGCTCTTCAACGCAAACGTGGAGAGCTCATCGAACGAACATTCGCCCACGCATGCGAGACGGGCGGAATGAGGAGGGTGCGAGTGAGAGGCCGGGAGAACGTGAGAAAACGCTACCTGGCGCATATCGCCGCGCTCAATTTGGGGCTCGTGCTACGTCAAATACTCGGCGCAGGGACCCCGCGGGCCCTGGCCGCGGCCCGGAAGGGCTCCGCCCTTGCAGTTTTGGTGATATGGGCAGCCATGGTGGCCCTGGTACGGGGCACGCCGAGGCGGTTGGCACGATTTTCCCGGGCCACGTGGCGCGGGATGTACCCGCATCAAATGCAAGATGTTGGGGTCGCGATCGGGGGCGCGTAGATCCACGGGCTGTTAGGTCGACGCGCTGGGGCCAGCGAGCACGAGGCAGGCGTCGAGCGCCGCGCCGCCTCGATGCCCGAGGGGTCGGTCGGGACGCACCCGCCCCCCACGTCGGGACCGCGAAATTTACGCGGTCGAGCGCGGTCGCGGCCGCGAGACCTCGGGGGAGATTCCGCCGCTCGCTCCCCGCCGCTCGCCGCTCGCCTGGCAAGCGCGCCGCACCGTCCGCCTGGATGCCCGAGGCCGACGTCGAGCGCCGCGCCGCCTCGATGCCCGAGGGCGACGAGCCGCGGCGCGCCCCCTCGGACGCTCAATTCATCTTTCGCAGCCTTTCCGGCTCGACGTTCGGAAGCACTCGAAACCGACCATTCCCAGCGAAATCTACCACGCGAGGCCCGCGCAATGCCTGTTGTAGATGCATCAGGCCGCTCGCTTGCCCTTCCGTGCTGACGACGAAACCGAGCATGGACCAATGCTTCGCCTCGTCCTCGCTGGCGTACGGCATCACGACAAGCTCGCATCCGGCGGCAAAGGACGCGCAGAGTCGACGGACCACAGCCAAGTCGACATTTCGTTTCCGATGGGCGTCATCAATCGATAGCTCTGCGATATAGAACAGATCAGTCCCGTGCCCCTGCGCGTACTCGTCCTTGAACCAATCTTCATCAAAGTACACTGGATAAAGGGCCTCGAATTCGGCCCCCTCCGCGTCGAGCGCGTCGAGCAGGGAAACGTTACAATGTGCGGCTTCGCCTACATGAACGATCGCGACGAGCGCGTTACCAATGTCCGTTTCGTCGTCATCCTCGCATTCGTCATCGTCGTCGCCGGTCGATTCGTAGACGATGCAGTGTAGCCACGTGATGAGCCCCCTGTCTTCGTTCGGCTCGCCGACTGCCAGGTTTCCCAGGATACGGATCCCGATCATGCGGCGCTTGTATCCACGGAAGCGCGCGTCCGTCAACCCAGGAAAAACCCCGGGCGCCTCACGCACTCGCCAGCGTGCATGCTCCCGTCGAGCGGCGCGCGCCTTGTGCTCGCCTGCGTTGTCGTTCGAGACCAGCGGCGCCCGTTCGCGCCCCTCATCGGCACGCCCGTGCGCTTGGCGCGAGGTTCGACCCTCGATGGCCCGTCGAGCGGCGCGCGCGCCGGCACGCCCGTGCGCTCGACGCGAGGCCCGACCCTCGACGGCCCGTCGAGCGGCGCGCCTCGTGCTCGCCTGCGTTGTACTTCGCGACCAGCCGCGCGCCGTGCGCCCCTCATCGGCACGCCGTTCGTGTCCAGCCGCGCGCCGTGCGCCCCTCATCGGCACGCCGTGCGCTCGACGCGAGGCCCGGCCCTCGATGGCCCGTCGAGCGGCGCACGCGCCTCGTGCTCGCCTGCGTTGTCGTTCGTGTCCAGCGGCGCGGGTGCGTGCGCCCCTCATCGGCACGCCCGCGCGCTCGACGCGAGGCCCGACCCTTGATGGCCCGTCGAGCGGCGCGCGCGCCTCGTGCTCGCCGGTGCTCCGTTCGGATGCCCATCCTGGCGAGCGGGAAGGGTGTTCCGGGGGTTCGTTCATCCGTTCCGGAATCGTTCCGGAATCGTTCCGAACCCCCTCGAAAGGGGCCTTTCGGTGCGCTTGAAGGGGGGAGCCGCGAGGGGCGACCCCTGAAAATCCGCGGAAATCCAGGGGTCGCCTGCTAGGGCCTTCCTCTGGCCGAGAGGGGGACGCGAGGCGTCCCCCTCGGGACTAGAGGGGTGAATCGGCCGGGCTCTGCCTGGCCGAGAGGGGGACGCGAGGCGTCCCCCTCGGGACTAGAGGGGTGAATCGGCCGGGCTCTGCCTGGCCGAGAGGGGGACGCGAGGCGTCCCCCTCGGGAGAAAGGCCGAGCACATCCCGGCTGTTGACGTCTGGGGCTCATCATGGTCATGCTGGCGACCAGCGTTGGGTTCGTTCGTTCGGCCCCGGCGCCCCTTGCTTTCTTTTCCGACACGCTACGACGCCGAGGCGAAAACGATGGGTGGACGCTGGCACAAGTTGGGGGTCGCCCTCGTGGCGGTGGTGTGCTCGTCGGCTTGCGCGACGGGTGTGGTCGACGAGAGCTCGGGCGGCAGCGAGAGCAGCGGCACCGGCGGCACCGGCGGCACCGGCGGCGTGCCCTCGACGGGCGGCGCAGGCGGCGAGGGCGGCGAGGGCGGCGTGACCGGAGACGGCGGCGCGGGCGCCATGGGCGGCGCGGGCGGCGCGGGCGGCGCGGGCAGCGCGAGCAGCTCGGGCACGGGCGGCAATCCGAACTGCGGCAATGGCGTGATCGATCCGGGCGAGCAATGCGACAGCGCCGATTTCGGCGGCAAGACGTGCGCGAGCATCGGCCTCGGCTCGGGCGACCTCCTGTGCAACCCGTTCTGCGGCATCGTCGCGAGCGGCTGCGTCCCCAAGGAAGCTTGCAACGATTTCAAGGACAACGATCTGGATGGCCTGCTCGATTGCGCCGATGACACGTGCTTCATGGAAGCCGCGTGCCTCGACTCGTGCTTCGCGCCGAAATCGCTCCCCGTCCCCGGCGGGTTCAGCGGCGACGCCTCGGGCCGCCCGAACCTCGAATCCGCGTCCTGCTCGCCCGTGAGCGGCCCCGAGGCCATCTTCGAGATTCTGATCCCGCAGAACGGCACGTTCGTGGCCACGGTGAATAGCTGGGAGGCCGATTTCAGCGTCTCGCTCCGCACCACCTGCGGCGATCCCGCGAGCGAGATCGCTTGCGGCAACGACCCGAACCCCGATGGCGGCAAGGGCGACAAGGTCACGCTCGAGGTCGTCCAGGGCCAGAAGCTCTACCTCGTCGTCGACGGCACCGCGGGCAGCGCTGGTTCCTTCGATCTCAACGTGGACATGCCTCCGCCCGAGAGCTTCTGCTACGATTTCTACGACGACGATCAGGACGGCTACGTCGATTGCGACGACGCCACCCAGTGCCAGGAGACCTTCGAATGCCAGCCGGGCGCCAACTTGCTCGGCCAGCCCTGCATCGTCCCCTCCGATTGCGCGGCGAACGCGAAGGATCCCGCGTGCCTCCAGGACTGGCTGGGGTTTCCCGACGGATATTGCACCGAGTGGTGTGATCTCGCCGCGCAGGACTGCCCGGGCGACGGTCATTGCGCCGACCTCGGCTTCGGCAGCGTGCACGGCATCTGCCTCGACGGCTGCACGATCGACGCCGATTGCCGCGTCGGGTATGCCTGCGTCGACGAGGGATACCCGACGAAGGTCTGCCGGCAGGGGCCCGAGCAGAACTGCGCGAACTTCCAGGACGACGACAACGATCAGCTCAGCGATTGCGAGGACCCGAGCTGCCAGGCCACGCCGGCCTGCAAGCCCGGCTCGAAGGCCGCCGGCCAGCCCTGCACGAAATCGAACGAGTGTTACGCCGGGCAAAACGATCCCATCTGCCTCCACCAGGACTGGTTCGGCGCGCCCGGCGGCTACTGCTCCGAGTACTGCAACTTCATGGACGATTGCGGGCCCGGAGCGATCTGCGCGAGCTGGTTCTTCTTCCCGAGCGGCGCCGGCACCTGCATGCGCACCTGCCAGACCGACGCCCAGTGCCGCCCGGGGTACACCTGCGCGGATAGCGGCCTCAGCGAAAAATTCTGCATAGCTTTTTGACTTAGGAGCTCGTCATGCGCGAACGAATGCGTCTCTTCGACACGGCCCCTCGGCGCGTCGCCCTCGCGGCGCTCGCCGTCGCGCTCCTCGCGCCCCTCGCGCCCGCCGCGTGCGCGGCGAACGGCGGCGGCACGGGGTTCGACGGGGACGGCGGCGCGGGCAACGGCAACCCGGGCCAGGGCGGCGCGGGCCACGGCGGCACGGGCATGGGCGGCGACGATCTCGGCTTCGACGCCGGAAACCAGGGCGGCGCGGGCGGCGAAGGAGGGATCATCAACTGCGATCCCAAGGGCACGGAGGACGACGTCGACGGCGACGGCTTCACCGAGGCCGAGGGCGATTGCAACGATTGCGACAAGAACCGCAACCCGAACGCCGTCGAGGTGCCTACCGAGCCCGGCAAGGAGGCGTTCGACGAGAACTGCGACGGCGCCATCGACGAGGTGGTCGTCTCCCTTTGTGACGACACGCTCGTCCTCGACAGCATGGATCCCCTCGACGGCGTCCGCGCCGTCGATCTCTGCAAGGTCTCCCAGGGCTTCGGCGATTGGGGGGTGGTCTCGGCGCAATGGACCATGGCCGACGGCTCGCCGCCCCCGCTCGGGAACGAAGTGAACTTCCACCTCGGCCACGGCCTGCTCAGCGGGTTCGGCCCGAACATCACGACCCGCAAGGGCGCCCGCGTGCTCGCGCTCTCCAGCGGCACCGCCCGCCAGCCCACGGATCCCGGGTATCAATCGGTCGAGGGCTTCGACAAGCTCTACATGGGCAACCACCCGCAGGGCTTCCCCAAGGAGTCACCCGCGTGCCCCGGCACGAGCACCGGCGAGCCGCACGACGTCGCCGGGCTCGAAGCCGTGATCCGGGTGCCCTCGAACGCCTATGGCTTCTCGTTCGACTTCAACTTCTACACCTACGAGTGGCCGAACTACATCTGCAGCCAATTCAACGATTTCTTCGTCGCGTTGCTCACGCCGATCCCGCCCGGGCAGAGCGACGGCAACGTCTCCTTCGACAGCCAGGGCAACCCCGTCAGCGTCAACAACTCGCTCCTCGAGGTCTGCGGTTGTCTGGGCAACCCGCCCAATCCCTGCCTCGCGGGCGACAAGATCTTCCAGTGCAGCCTCGGCAACGTCGACCTCATCGGGACCGGGTTCGGCTTTGACGGTGGCGACGGAATGGACCACGCCTCGACCGGCTGGCTGAAGACGCAGGCCCCCGTCAAGCCTGGCGACCAGATCACCCTCCGGTTCGCCGTCTACGACTCGGGCGACGGCGGCCTCGACACGACGACCCTCATCGACAACTGGCAGTGGATCGCCAAGCCCGGCACGACCGTCGGGACGGCGCCCATCCCCAAGTAAAACGAGAGACGAACGGCTGGCGCACGGTTGGGCCTCCCACGCGGCGGTCCTTCGCGCTACCATCCCCGGTTGATGTCCCTGTCCCCGGCCGAAAGCTTCGACCGATACGTCATCGAGGAGCGCCTCGGGGAAGGCGCCGTCGGCGAGGTGTACCGCGCCATGGACACGCGCCTCCGCCGCAAAATTGCGCTCAAGGTGCTGCGGCGGGATCCCGAGATGGAGTCCGAAGCTTGGGACCGCAACGTTGCGCGTATGCTCCGCGAGGCGCGCGCCGCGGCTGCGCTCACGCATCCGAACATCGTCGCCGTCTACGACGTCGGCGAGCACGAGGGCGTTCCGTTCATCGCGATGGAGCTCGTCGCCGGCAAGACGCTGCGCTCGTCGATCGGCCGCGACATCTCGCAGGGCGAGCGCATCGAGCTCCTCCTCCAGGTCGCGCTCGCGCTCGCCGCCGCGCACGCCGAGGGCGTCGTGCACCGCGACGTCAAACCCGAGAACGTCATGGTCCGCGAGGACGGCGTGGCCAAGGTGCTCGATTTCGGCATCGCCCGCAGGCTGCCCGGCGGCCTCACGAACACGCAGGACAGCGGCGTCTCGCGCCTCTCGCGGCTCACCGGCGACGGCAGCATCGTCGGCACGCCCGCGTACATGGCCCCCGAGCAGCTCCTCGGTCACGAAATCGACGCGCGGGCGGATCAGTTCTCGTGGGGCGTCATGGCGTTCGAGTTGCTCGCGGGTCGGTTGCCCTTCCGCACGGACGGCGGAGGCCTCGGGCTCGTCACGTCGATGCTGAACGACGAACCGCGCCCGCTTGAAGGCGCGCCGGAGGAGCTCGCCGCGATCGTTCGCCGTGTGCTCTCGAAATCGCCGGAGGAGCGATTCCCCTCGATGGAGGATCTCGTCGAGGCGGTCGCGGGCGTCATGGCCTCGGTACTCCCGCCGGCGCCGCCGATGCGCAAGAAGATGTTGTCCTCGGGGATCCGGCTCGTCTACGCGCAGGCCCCGGAGGCCGCCGCGCCCGCGCCCGAGCCGCCGCCGCCGGCAAGGACGAACCCCATTCTGATCGTCGGCGCCGCGGCGCTCGCCGTGGGCCTCTTCATCGGCGGCGTGCTCTTCTTGCTCCAGCGCAGCCAGGCCGAGGCCCCCCAGGCGCCCGCCGCCGCGCCCCCTGGGGCCGCCGCGACGAACGCGCCCTCCGGCCGCTGATTCAGGGTTTTTTCGCCCCGTCCGCCTTGGCCTTGTCACCCTCGGGCGCCTTGGCCTTGTCGGCGTCCGGCGCCTTCGCCTTCTCGTCGGCCGTCTTGCCCGCCTTGTCGGCGAGGTCCTTCGCGCGCCGCTTCACGAACACGTCCGGATCCTCTTGCATCGCCACGAGCAGCTTCTTGCCGTCGGGATCCTTCTCCGCGACGAGCTCGAGCGCCCTGCCGCGCGCCATTCCGCTGTTCGTGCGGGTCTCGAGGATCGCGCGCGCCACGGCGAGCGCACGCTTCTTTTGCGCGTCCGACGCCCCCGGTTGCCGGTGCAGGTAAAACAGCGCCGACGCCATCTGCGTCGACTTGATCGTCCCCTCCTTTGCGCGCTTCTCGATCTTGTCGAGCAGCGGATCCCACTCCGCCTTGCACCCGCCGCCTTGCGGGTAGAACGAGCACAGGTAGGCCGCTTCGCCTGACACGTCGTCGGCCGCGTCGTCGACGAACCCGAGCCACATCTTGCACGAATCTGCAGCGCGGCTCGGTGGCGTCCCCGTCCAGAAGGCCGACATCGCGGCCTTGCGCACGACCACGTCCTTGTCGTTCGTCGCGATGTCCTTCACGAAGTCGTAGAGCGTCTCGCCGTTCGAGAAGAGCATCCGCGCGAGCAGGCTCGTGCGCATCTGCTGCACCGGGTGGCCCTTCGCCATCGTCTTGATCCGCTCGCCGAGCCCGGTGTCCGCGTGCTTGATCCCGCCGACGACCCCGCCGAGCTCCTGCGCCACGGTCTTGCTCGCCTCGCCCTCGGCCACCACGAGGATCCGCTCCGCGAGCGCCTTGTCGTTGCGGAAGGCTTTTCCGCGCTGCGAGAGCGCGCGGCTGCCGAGCCAGCGCACCTGCTCGTTCGGATCCTCCAGGAAGCTCACGAACGTCGCATCGGCCTTCCCCTCGCGGATGAGCTCGCTCTCGATGAGCGCCTTCATCTCGGGGCACATCGAGTCGAACCCGTAGGTGCCCCACTTGCACCCGAGCGCCTTCTTCGCGAGCTCGACCACGGCGGCGTCGTTCCCGGCGGCCTCGATCCCCTTGGCGCTCGGTTTCGCCTCCGTGGGCGCCGCGGATCCGGCCGGATCCGGCCCCGACGACCCTTTGCTGCACCCGAGCCCGAGCCCTGCGAGGAGCGCGATCGCGGCGATCACGCGCGTGCGAACCATGTTCATGCCCCCTCCTTACCGCATTTTCGGTGGAGCGTGGGCGAGCGCGCTCAGGCCGCGGCCACCTTCTGCGCGACCTGCTTCGGCCGGCGGATCGGGGGCAGCTCCCGCGTGAGCAGCGCCGATCCGATCGCGAACCCTGCCAGCGAGAGGCGTAGCCGCAGCGCGTCCACGAGCCCTTCCTGATGGAGCGCGCTCACGGTCTTGCGCACGTCACCGCGGCGCACCTTGATGGCGATCGAGAGCGTCTCGAGGTCCATGGTGCGGCCCTCGGTCTGGGCCTCGGCGAGGGCACGGAGGATGTAGGGCGCGATGTCCTTGGGCGTCATCATGATGAGGGCACCCTACCCCCTGTGCTGAACGTGTGCACAGTTTGTGGAGATGATTTTTTGTTCAGTCCTTCGTGGTGGCCTGCGTCACGAACCCTGAACCTCTGTCCCATGTTGCGTGACGCGAGGGGAGGGCATTCCGTGATATCCTCGGCGCTCCCTTTTCGCATGCGCTCTTTTGGGGGCTCTTGCACACTGGAGGACTTCGCATGAAATCGAATCGCTTGTGGGGACCAAAGCTCGCCGCATTCTCGTTCCTGGCGCTGACCGGTCTCGTGGCCTGTGGAGGCGACGAAGGAGGATCTGGCGGATCGGGCGCGAGCGGCGGATCCGGGGGCCAGGCGGGCGCGGGCGGGGAAGGCGGCGCGGGCGGCGGCGGCGGGATGGGAGGCGAGGGCGGCGGCGGTGGCGGCGGGATGGGCGGCGAGGGCGGCGCGGGTGGAATGGGCGGCGCCGGCGGCGCGGGCGGCGGCGGCATGAGCGGGTTTGCGGCGATCGTGATGCCGTCGAGCCGCGTCGTGCTGGAGGCCGACAATGGCGGCGCGCTCTCGGCCGGCTGCGGCGTGCAAAAAGACGGAATGGCGTACGGCGGCTCGTTCACCTCGACGGTCACCGTCTCGCCGCAGGCGGGCGTCGTCGAGAGCGCGGGCAAGTACACGTTCGCCGAGGCGGGCATCTTCACGGTGGGATGCGAGGTCGTCGTCGAGGGACAAACCGTCACGGCCGAGACGCAGGTCTCCGTGCTCAACGAGGCCATCGCGCCGCTGCTCGCGAAGGCGGGCGCGGGCCTCGCGGGTGTGCAGAATGGCGTGCACGCCGTGATGGCAGCGAACGGCGGCTCCGATCAAGCGCTGAAGGACGCGGTCCTCGCCCTCGACGCGAGCCTCGTCGACCTCGACCCGCTCCATTACACCGAGCTCGCCGACGTCCTGCGCAAGATCCCCGGCGATTATCCCACGACCGCCGAGCTCACGGCGGTGGGCGTCACGAAGAACGCGGACGACGATGCCCTCGCGGCGGACATGGATGGTCTCGGGGCCGCGCTCGCCGAGCTCCGAACCACGATCGCCTCGATCGCTCCGAATGCGCCGAAGGCCGGCGACGAGGCGCTGCTCGCGACGAAGAGCGCGGCCGTCGATTCCGCCGTGCAAAAGCTCGCCGCGCTCGAACCCACGGCGCACGGCGTGATCGCGAATCGCGCGAAGTTTGCCGCGCTCGTCCGGGATCAGATTGCGCCCGCGGGCCGGTCCGTGGGGCAGCTCGTCAGCGCGACGGCCAAGGCCGAAGCTGCGCCCGTCTTCATGGCCAAGGCCCCGGGCGTGGGCGAGAAGCCCGGCGGTGGCGCGAGCCATTTCGGCTTCTTGAGCCTCACGCTCGGCATGTTCAACCAGAACATGCTCCAGATGCAGCTCATCAACAAGATGTACGGCAAGTACATCGAGGCCATCGACAAGAGCCTCAACAACCTCATCCTCATCCAGGCGATCGATTACCTCCTCCCGCCGAACCCGGAGGGGCCGGTCATCGAGATGATGTACGCGAGCTCGTCCACGAGTTTTTCGAAGGTCGGATACGACACCTGGGTCCACGGTCACGGCTTCAATTCGGACCCGAACTTCAACATCTTCATCATCATTGGCGAAGGCTGGCAGACGATCGTCGAGAGCGTCTTCACCGCCTGCGGGGTCGGCGACGCGAACACGCTGCCCGAGATGGTGGACACGGTCGAGCAATGCATCAAGGACGTGAAGGAAGCCGCGCAGAACAGCCTGCCGACGAACTCCATGGAGGTTGTCGAGCCGGGCTTGCTCGCCGAGCAGGACATCCACATGGGGCCGTTCCCGGAGGCCTGTTCGAGCGCGATTCCCCTGGCGATCGGCGTCATCCCCGTGAACCTCGCGACGGGCCGCGGCCCGGTGTACAAGTCGAACTGCATCAAGTGACTTGAATGCATCAAGCCCGAGCGTCCGCGCCGCCCCGGCGACGTGGCGCTCGGTCCTCCGCCTCGTATTGCATCAACGAGCCGCGATTTTTACACCGCGACGCAAACGTCCAAACCTCCCATTCCGCCCACTTCTGTGCGTCGTCGCTCCGTGGTAAAAGCATCTCCCATGCGACGCACCTCTCTCGTTCTTGTCGGTGTGCTCTTTCTTCCCATCCTCGGTTGTTCGCTCGACACCAATGGCGCAATCCCGATCACCGGCGGGGGCGGCCAAGCAGGCAGCGGCGCGGGCGGAGGCGCGAGTTCGAGCAGCGGGAGCGCGAGTTCGAGCAGCGGGAGCGCGGGCGCAGGCGGCGTCGGCGGGATGGGCGGCGCTGGCGGGATAGGCGGCGTTGGTGGCGCTGGCGGAATGGGCGGCGTGGGCGGCGCCGGCGGAATGGGTGGCGCGGGCGGCCAGGGAGGCGTGGGCGGGGGCGGGCCGACGTGCCCCGTGGGCAGCACGCCCATGGTGCTCGTCGAAGGGCCCGAGGGGCCCTACTGCATCGACGCGACCGAGGTCACGAGCCTGCAATATTCGTTGTGGCTCGCCACGTTGCCGGCGCCGAACACGCAAGATCCCTTGTGCGGCTGGAAAAACTCGTACATCCCGCGTTCGAGCGGCGCCAACTGCAACAACACCCATTACGATCCCATCACGAAGCCCAACCATCCGGTGGCTTGTGTCGACTGGTGCGACGCGCGCGCCTTCTGCGCGGGCGTGGGCAAGCGCCTTTGCGGCGCGTTCGGGGACCAACCGCTCGGTTATGACGAATTCAACGATTCCGCGAAGAGCGAGTGGACGTACGCCTGCTCCAACAAAGGGGAGAGGAACTTTCCGTACGGCGATGACTACGAAGAGAAAAGGTGCGTCGACGATCCCTTCGACGGCACCCTGAACGCCGGTAACGGCAATTCCGAGCCGGTCAAGGCCGCCACGAACTGCAAGGGCGGTAACGGCTTCTCGGGCCTCTTCGATATGTCCGGCAACGTATGGGAGTGGGAGGACGCATGCAAGCCCGCCGGAAACCCGGGGGATCCGAAAGACGATCAGTGCCGGGATCGGGGCGGCTCGTTCTGGGACCAGGAAAACCGGCTGTCTTGCACGTCTCTGTCGGTCGATCGCAGGCGAGACGTTTTCAACAAGAACCTCGGCATTCGCTGCTGCGCCGATCCCATCAACCTCGGCGTGCCCTGATTCGAAAGGATCAAGGGAAGCCTCGGAGGAGCGAATGGGGGCGCTCCACCGAGGTTTCCCTTGTTCCGTGATCGTTCAGGCCGCGGCCGTGAGCTTCGAGCGCAGGTAGCGGGAGACCTCGTCGAGCTCGTAGGGCTTCGGGACAAACCCGATCGCGCCGCACTCCGTCCGTTCGAGCTGGCGTTGCGAGAGCGGATACGCGCTCGTGAGAATGATGCGGGCCCGCGGGAAGCCGTGGCGGATCTCCCGGGCCAGATCCAGGCCGTTGAGCTCCGGGATCATGAGATCGACCATCACCACGTCGTACCCTTGCTTGTCGTCGAGGTGGTCTTTGACCTCCTGGGCAGACGTTGCGAGGGCGACCCGGTAACCTTCGAGGCGCAATGCCAGCGAAAGAGAACGGCGCTGTGTACTTTCGCTGTCCACGATGAGCACGCTGGGCATGTCTCACCTCCCTCCCGTCGGGCTCGAAAAAGGAACGAGGGACGTACTAGCAAAGGCCGGGCCAAGATCCTCTGCGCCGTAGGAGGGGGCGGATCCCGGGCATTTCGGGGGGGTAGAACGGTTGACCAGGGTAGGATGGGGACGGACGCGTTTCACCCTTGAAATCCTGGGCCACCTTCCGGTTTTCGTCTTCGCGATCCAGGGCGCTGGATCTTCAGGGCCGGGCGGGGGCCGCGGCGGCGGGCAGCGTGCGGGTCCGGGCGAAGCGGCGCGTCGGGTCCACGACCTTCACCTCGCCGAACCTTTGCAAGATCGGGCCCACGCTCGTAGCGTCGCCCGAGACCACGACGACGGCGTGGCCGGAGCGCACATGCTCGGCGAAGGCCTTCGCCGCGGCCTCGGGGGCCATGGCGCGGATGGCAGCGATGCGCTCGTCGAGGGCCTCGTCGGGCAACCCGCGGGATCCGAGGTCGCAGAGCTCGTCGGCACGCGCGCCGGGTCGGCTCGTGCTCACCGCGCGGACGCTGCCGAGGAAACGCGCGGCGTTTTCCATTTCGCGCGAGCTCGGCGCCTCCTGGGTGAGGGCGCGGAGCGCTGCGAGCACCGCCGTGAGGGCCTCGCCGGTGCTCTCGTGGTTCATCTTCGTGTACACGTAAAACGCAGACGGCCCGTTCGCGAACGGCACGGTCTCCGTGAAGACGTGCGAGGCGAGCCCCCGTTTGTCGCGCAAATCGAGAGCGAGCCTGCCCGTGGCCGCGCCGCCGAGGACCGCGGCGGCGGCGACGAACCCCGCGTAGCTCGGCTCTGACTCCTTGGGCCCGAGCGATCCCACGACCATCTCGCTTTGCGTGCTGCCGGGCCTGTCGACGAGCGTGATCTTCGTCGACTCCGGGGGCATCGGATCCGTGAAGGAGAGGGCGGGGGCGGCCCTCCCGGAGAGCCCGCCAAGGTGTTTTTCCGCGACCTTGCGGACCTCGTCCGCGGGCACGTCGCCGGTGATCGCCGCGATCATGTTTTTCGGGACGAAATACCGGCGATGGTATTCCTTGCAATCGGCGGGCTTGATCTGCCCGATCTCCTCGGCCATCGCGTCGAACGAGGCATACGGATGGTGCTCGCTCGGGAGCGCGAAGAGGTCGCGGTGCAGCATCATCCAAGCGCCCCAGGCGCCGTCGCTGCGTGCTTTTTCTGCGGCGCGTTCGGCGAGCGCGCCCTGCACGCGCTCGATCTCCTTCGGATCGAGGCGCGGGCGGCCGAGGACGGAGGCGAGCTCCTCGGCCGCCTCGGCGAGGCGGGACCCGGGCACCGAAATGCCGTACACCACCCGATCCGCATTCAGGTCCACCGACAAACTCGCCCCGAGCCCCTCCAGGCGTTTTCGCAGCTCGATCGCATCGAGCGCCCCCGCCCCCGACGAAGCCACGGCCCGCGCGCAGACCGCCGCGAGGCCCGTCCGTTCCCCATCCACCGCGGTGCCCGCAAGCACGGCGATCCGCAGGTGCACCACGGGCACCGCGCGATCGAGCAAGCTCACGACACGCAGGCCATTCTTCAGCTCGATCCAGGTAGTCTTCGGCGTGGCAAACGGCCTCGGCGGCGCGGAATCGGGCGACGGCTCCTTCGGGTCCGAGGCGGCTTGTGGCTCCTTCGGCTTCGCATCGGCCGTCTTGGCGGGCGGAGGCGTATGCAGCGGCGGGGGCGCGACGGTTTGGCCGGGACAACCCGCGACGAGGAAGGCGAAAAGCCCGAGGGCATACGCGCGCCGCTTCATCGCGACCCCTCCGCCACGCTCGCGACGTTGCCCGCAGAGGCCGGCTTCGGCCGCGTCTCGATCACGGTTCGACGTTTCGCCACGAGATACTGTGCCGCGGCTTTTTGCACGTCCGCCGGCGTCACACTGGCGAGCCGCTCGAGCTCGCGCCCGATCACCCGCGCGTCGCCATTCCAGAGCTCGTGCTTGCCGAGCTCCACGGCGCGATTCCGATTCGACGCGAGGCCGAGGACGAACGCCGCTTCGAGCCTCTTTCGCGCCCGGATCGTCTCCGCCTCCGTGGGGGGCGCGTCGGCGAGCTCCTTCAGCGCCGCGTCGACCCGCTTCTCCACCTCTGGAACGGTCGCATTCTGCGCGAGCCGCACCTCGACGTGGAAGAGCCCCGGCCCGCGGCCGAACCGCGCATCGACCTCGGCCCGCGCCTCCGTCGCGAGCGCGTCCGCGCGCACGAGGCGCGAGACGAGCCGCGAGCCCTCGCCGTCGCCGAGGATCACCTGCGCGAAGCGGAGCGCGTCGTGCTCGCGTGTCCCGAGCTTGGGCATCACGAATCCATACGAGAGCGCCGGCGCGCGGGCGAGCGCGTCTTCGACGACCTCACGCCGCTCCGCCGTCTGCTCGGGCACGGTGGGCTCGGCGAAGGGTTTGGCCTGGATACGCGCAATGCCGTCGAAATGACGGTGCACGAGGGACATGGCCATGTCGGGGTCAAAATCCCCCGAGATCCCGAGCACGGCGGTGTTCGGGCCGAAATGCGCCGCGTGGAAGGCGCGGACCGCGGCGAGATCCGCACGCGCGCGATCCGCGCCCGATGTCCCGTGCGCATACGCCGGACATCCCTCGAACGCGAGCGCGCCGAGCCGGGCATCCGCTTTTCCGTAGGGCACGTGATCCACGATGGCGAGGGCCTTGCCATCGGCGTCGATCGCCGCTTGGTCGAGGTTGACGCTCCGCATGCGCTCGGCTTCGAGCCAGAGGCCGACCGCGAGCTCGTTTTCGGGGACGATCATCGAATACGTCGTCCGATCGACCGTGCTCTTCGCCGTGACGAACCCGCCGCGCGCGGCGACGAGGGATTCGAATTCGCCCGCGGCGAGGTTTTTCGTTGCGCCGAACAGGAGGTGTTCGAAGAGCCGGACGAACCCGCCCTCGCCTTGTGCCTCGTCCCGCGAGCCGACGTCGTAGGTGACGGCGATGGCCACTGCGTTCGAGGCGTGATCCACGTTCATCACGACCCGCAGGCCGTTGTCGAGCGTGGCGCGCTGGATCGCGAGGCGCAGCGCCGGGGGCGGATCGGCTTTGGGAGGAGCGGCGAGCGCGGGCGTGGGCGCGGCGAGGAGCGCGAGCGCGACGAACGACGGGCGCGGGGAGGGAAAGCGCATGGGCCCGCGTTTCTTACCACGCGGGACCGCGGGACTCAACGCGCGGGGCTTCTTCAGCGGCTCTCGCCCGCGCGCACGCTCGCGAGCCTGTCGTAATGGCGATAGCCGAGCTTCGAGAGGACCTCGGGCGGCGCGAGGCCGATATCGACCAGCGTCTTGATATCGTACGTGCCCGCCAGGACCGGCGGCCGATAGGCCGTCATCGTTTCCCGGGTCTGGAACGGGGGCAACGGGAAGAGGCGCGTATCGGTGTGCACATGGACGAAATGGGCCATCGAGGTGCGTGCATACCCTGGGGTCTTCGGCGCGGTGATCACGTGGGGCGTGGCGAGCAGGCGCCCCCCGGTCAGGATCTCGAGCTGCTGGCCCACCTGGGCCACGATGCAGCCCGGCGGCGCGGTGCCCGGCACGAGCTCACCGCCGGGACGACCCTCCGAGCCCCGCGTGCGCAAAAAGAGCCCGCTCCGGTCGTCGGGCCGTGCGCAGCGATTCTGATCCCGGTCGAGGAACCAGCCGCCCGGCAGGAGCGTGAGCAAGTTGAAATCGGTATGCTCCTCGCCCCAGAGGACGCCGCTCTCGCATTGCTGCGCGTCGAGCGGCAGATACTTGAGCGCGCGCGTGACGTGGGGGGCGCCGCGGGTCACGTCCACGAAGGTCTCGCGCGGCAAAGAGAGCGCGTCGGCGCACGCGCGGAGGAGCGCGAGGCCGGCCTCGTGCAGGGCAAGTCCGATTGCCTCGTAAAACGTGCGGAAGTGCGGCCGGTTTTCGGGCCACACGTTCGGCGGATGGATCTCGGGGTAGAGCTCGGCCGCGACGGGATCGACGTCGATGGGCGCGGCAAACCAGCACTCCTTGAAATCCGGCTGACCCCCGGCGACGACGGCCTTCTCGGTGTTCGGCGGGGTGTATCCGCGCTGGAACCAGAGGTCGGCGCGGGCCCAGCGGCGCTTCTCGGCCTCCGGGAGCGCGGTGAGCGCGAGGAACTCGGTGTAGAACGCATCGAGCGCGGCGGGGTCGATGCCGTGGTTTTTCACGTACACGAGCCCGTACCGGCCGAGCCCACGCGCGATCGCAGCGGCGGCCCGTGTTTCGCGCTCGACGTCGCCGGAGCCGACGTCCTGGAGATCGAGAATGGGGATATCGTCGTGGAGCGTGCCGGTCATGGCGCGGGGACTACCACGGGTGGGGGAGGTGGTGCAACGGGGGTGTGAGGACCGGGATGTGGTTTGGGACGGCGGTCAAGGCGCGGCGCAGAAGCCGTTCATGCAATTGTTGCTGTAGCACTCGACGTTCAGGGTGCAGGTGTCGCCAACATTCCTGATGCATGTCTTCTGGCCGTCCATGTCGGGATCAGCGCAACGGGTGGACGCACACTCAGCGCTGGAGGCGCACGGTCGCCCCAATGCTTTGAGGCAGGGTCCAAGGAGGCCTGGGCATGCCTCACCCTCGCTGGCGAGGCATGCCTCACTCATACCGTAGTGCAAATCTTCGCCATACTTTTCGACTGCGGCGCATTCTCCGGCGAGCCCGTCGATGTTGCATGCGACGCACGCTATGTCGCACGCTTCGCCGCAGCAAACGCCATCTACGCAGAAGGTCGTTTTGCAGTCCGTGCCCGCGAGGCAAGTCTTCCCCTGCGAGCATGGCGCGCAATGTGCGCCGCCACAATCCATATCCGTCTCGTCGCCATTCACGAGCCCGTCGTCACAACTCTTGCAGGTATTATCGAAGCAGTACCCATCCACGCCGCAATGCTGGTTCACCAGACACTCGACACATTGCCCTGCGCCATCGCAGAGGCCCGCTGCGCAAATATCGCCCGCCGGCTTCGCCAGGCAATTGCTTGGTGAGCCCGCCTCGGTCTTGCACGTGTAGCAAGCATCCACCGAGCATGACGTGCAGCCGTCGCTGCCCGTTTGGTTCCCATCGTCGCAGGTCTCGTCCGGGTCGAGGATGCCGTCGCCGCACGCTGGCGGCACGGAGCCCCCCGCGCCGCCGGCTCCTCCGTTGCTCGGATCGACGAGCACGTACTCGTCCAGCCCGAGGATCTGGCCACAGCCGACCCCGAGCAACCCAAGGGTCACAAACCATCCGCAAATCCGCGCGTAAGCTCCGTTCACCGGTACCTCGAGATCTCCGGACGTACGCTAGCGGAGCTTCAGGCGGGCGTGAAGAGAGACGAAAGATGCGTAGGGGGGGCGGGTGGGGAATGGTGCGCGGGGGGGCTCATCGAGCCCCCGCGGCTACGTCACATGGCGCAGGCGCCGTCCATGCAATTGTTGCTCGCGCATTCGCTGGCCGCCGAGCATGGCTCGCCGTTGTTCTTCACGCACGTCTTTGTTCCGTCCAAGTCGGGGTCTTTGCAGTTGACGGTCGCACACTCGGGGTTATTTGTGCAGCTCTGGCCCACCGCCTTCCCGCATGTTCCGAGGCCCGAGCACTCTTCGCCCTCAGCTGCGAGACACGCCTCACCCATTCCGTAGCTCGGGTCTTCGGCGTACTTGGGGATGGCGCTGCACTCGCCGATTGTGCCTGCCAGGCTGCACGAAAAACATGCGTCGTCGCATGCGCCGTCACAGCACACGCCATCCGCGCAGAACGTCGACGTGCAATCCGCGCCCACGACGCACGTCTTGCCCTGCTCGCAGAGCCCGCAATGCGTGCCACCACAATCGACGTCCGTCTCGTCGCCGTTCTTCACGGTATCGTCGCACGCCGCGCACGCGTCCTGGAAGCAATACCCAGTGCCGCACTGAGAATTGTCGATGCACTCGACGCACTGGCCCGCTTCATTGCAGAGCTTCGTCCCCTCACACGCCTCGCCCGCAGCTTTCGGCGTGCACGCGCTCGGCGCGTTCGCGTCACACGTGTAACACGCGTCCACCGCGCAGGCGGAGCAGCCGTCGCCGTCCGTGTTGTTCCCGTCGTCGCACGTCTCGCCCATGTCGAGGATGCCGTCGCCGCAGCTCGACGCCATCCCTCCCGAGCCGCCGTTGCCCGCGCCGCCCGTCGTATCCGGCGGAAGCGGGGCGTCGTCGGGACAACCCGCGAGCGCTGCCATCAGCGCGCCGAGGGTCAAAGCCAAGGTCATCGATGATCCGTACCGATTCATTTGGAGATTCCAACCTCTCGTTCGTCAGGGCATCGGCCCTCGATCAAAAGCTTCCCTTCACCACGACACCACCCGGCGTCACGTGGAGGGATGCAGAAGGCTGCGACTTCTTGCCCGTGAATGCGTAAACGGCCGTACCGGCGCCGATGACCCCCGCGCCGATCAGCGTCACGAGCGCCGTGGTCCCGAGCGCCGCGCTCGTGCTCTGCCCATCGCGGAAATCACTCACGCATTGCTGATTCGCCCGGACGCACCTGTTCGTCTCCCAGGCGTCATAGCTGTTCGAATCGACCACCGAGTACCCAATGAACGTCCCGAGGCTCACGAGCGCGAGTCCACCCGCAATGCCCGCGCCCGCGAAGATCAGCGTCTTGTTCCGCGCCGGCGGCGGGGGCGGCGGCGGAGGCAGGGGTTTGGCCACGGGCTGCGGCGGGGGCGTGACCGCGAGCGGCACCGTGGTCTCGGCGCCGGCTGCGACCGTGAGCTCTTTCTTGGCCTCCGGCATCCCTTCCTTGCGCGCCGTGAGGATACGCGGGCCGGGCTCCACGAAGACCGCGCCGCTGAGCGGCGACGTCCCCACAGGCTTGCCATCGACCTGCACCTCGGACCCGTCCACGTCGACGCTCACGATCACCGTGCCGACCTTGGATTTCGCCTCGGCGAACATCTTTTCGGCCGCCTGACGATCCTCCGGCTTCGCCGCCTGGCCTTCGCGCAGGAAATACGAGAGGTGCTCCGCCGCGTCGCGCGGCTTTCCAAGCTGCATCTCGGAGCGCGCGAGGGCGAGCGCAATCTCCGCGTTCGGCTTGATCCGGAACGCGGCGTCGAGCGCCTCGCGGGCCTTGTCGTGCTGGCCGGCCTTCTGCGCGCGCAGGCCTTCTTCGAGTTTTTTCGCCGCTTCCTTCTCCGGATCGGCGGCGGGCGCAGCGGGCGCCTTTGCATCGGCGCCAGCCTGCGCCTTCCCGTCCGGCGTCGCGGCATCCTTTTTCGGATCGGGCGTCGCGGCTTGCGCCTTTGCATCCGCCGGCGCGGCGGGAGCCTTTGCCCCCGGCGGCGAGGCCGGAGGCGGAGCGGCGGGGGGCGCGGCCTGGGCTTTGGCGCCTGCCGGAGGCGCGGCCGGCGGAGCGGCGGGGGGCGCAGCCTGAGCTTTTGCGCCTGCCGGAGGCGTGGCCGGTGCTGCGGCCGGTGCAGCTGCCGGGGCCTTCGCGCCTGCCGGTGACGCAGCGGCCGGAGGCGCCGCCGGGGCCGTCGCCGGGGCGGCCGGCGCCTTTGCAGCCGGGGGCGGCGCGGCGGGTGCCGCAGACTTCGCAGGCAATGCCCCGCCCGACTTCGGCGCGTCTGCTGCGGCGGGGGAAGCCACGCTCACCAGCGCCGCCGCGAGCCCGAGCGCGGCCCACGCCGCGCGACCCTGTTTCGTTGTGCGCCGGACCTCACCGTCCGGTTGAGCCAACCATCGTCGTTTCATGCGCCGGCATTGGAACGCACCCCCGCGCCGTTCACAAGAAAAAAGGTACGCCTATTCCGTGCCCCAGGCTTCCGTCCGCGTCGACCCCCGGTCGTCCCACCCTCCAGCCAATCCACGGCACACGTGTCCCATGGCAGAAGAATATTTCGGTGGTGGTTTGTCGCACCTTATTGTTGTCGTCATTCAACGCGCCTTGCGTCGCCGCTCGCCCTTCGCCGCTCGGAGGCCTGCCTCTTCCTCGGCGAGCGCCGCGAGCTCTGCGCTCTCTTCGGCCTCCTGCGCGTTCTTCCCGGGCCGCGGGAGCTCCTCGATCCGTTTTCCCCCGGCTGCGATGCGCATGCGTTCGCCCCCATGCTTTCGCGCGAGCTTCTCCCGCCGGATCTCCTGCCGCAGGCGCAGCTCCGCTTCTTCCTCGGGGGTCGGATCGACCGGGAACAGATACTTCACCGCGTGCGCGGCGAGCCCGACGCCCCAGCCAAGCACCGGGATAAACCACCATTTCCCTCCCGCCGTCACCATGTCGAACAAGAAAAAGAATACGCTGAAGACGCCCCACATCGCCGCGTGCCGCTCGAGCTTCTGCTTCTGACGGGCCCGCTGCGCGGTCTTCCCGTCCGGGTCCGGCGCGGCCGGAGGCGTCGCGGGGGACGCCGGTTCGAGCGCCGGCTTGAGCGCCACGAGCGCCGCGCGGAGCTCCTCCTCCTCGACGCCCACCTCCCGCGCGGCCGCGGCGAGATCGGCATACGCGTACTTGCGCCCCTCCGCCTCCAGCTTCGCCTTGCGCTCGAGCGCGAGCGCGATCGCCTGCCCGAGCTCCTGCGTGGAGTAACGCCCCGCCGTGATCGGGCCCGACGAAGGCCGCGGGGCCACGCGCGGCTCGCCTTTCGGCCCCTTCGAATCCGCCTCCTCCGCGAGCGGTTCGAGCAGCTCCACGAGGTCGTCCATCGACCCGTACCGCTCCGCCGGCGAACGCGAGAGCGCGCGGCCGAGGACCTCTCGCAGCGCCGCGGGCACACCCTCGGCCCGCATCGGCCGCGGCGGCTCGGACATCATCGCCGCCACGGTCGAGAGCGCGTCGTGCGCGTCCCAGGGCCTCGTTCCCTCGCAAAGCTCGTACCCGAGCACCGCCCACGAGAACTGATCCGTGCGCCCGTCCGCGGACTTCCCGCGCACCTGCTCGGGCGCCATGTACATCGGCGTCCCGCTCACGCTGCTCTTCGTGGCGAGCGACGCCGCGCTCGGCTTCGCCGTGGGCCCTGCGGGATCCACGGGCGCCTGGCTGCGCCGTGCAATGCCGAAGTCGAGCACCTTCACCCGCCCGTCGCGCCGGACCATCACGTTCTCGGGCTTGATGTCGCGGTGCACGATCCCCGCCCGGTGCGCGGCCGCGAGCGCGCGGGCCACGTCGACGAGCCAGCGGATCTTGCGACCGACGGGCACGCTCGGATCACCGACGTAGGCGCGCAGCGTCTCGCCTTCGACGAGCTCCATCGCGATGAACGGCTGCCCTTCCCACGCACCTGCGTCGTAGATGGCGATCGCGTTCGGATGATCGAGTGCTGCGACGGCCCGCGCTTCACGGAGCGCCCGCGCCGCGGCCTCCTCGTCGCCGGCCGCGAGCGTCTTCAGGGCGACCTTCCGATCGAGCTTCAGATCGTGGGCCCGATACACGACGCCCATGCCGCCCTCGCCGAGCACGGCTTCGATCTCGAAGCGGTCCGCCACCACGTCGGAAGCTTTCAGCATACGGCGCGCGAGGGTAGCGCCCGCCGCGCCCGCGCGCGAGTCGTTCGATGCGACACGAGCGAGCGCCGGATCTCGACATCATCCTTCCTTCCTTTGCGACGGCGGGCGCCTTAGGATCGGCCCCTCACTCCACGAGGAGGAACCCCCATGCACGATCGACTTGCTTTTCTTTCGTTACGCCTCTCGCTCTTCGCCGCCCTCGGCCTCTCCGCCATCGCCTGCGGATCGAGCGTGGAGAACGGCGGCTCCGGTGGGGCCGGCGGCTCGGGCGGGAGCGCGAGTTCGAGTTCGAGTTCGAGCCAGGGCGGCGCCGGCGGCGGCGGTTTCCCCGGTTGCGCGGGCGGCACGCCCATTCTGCTCGCAAACGGCTCCGACAGCGGCTACGTGCGGTGCGACGACGACACGATCCACCGCGCGGCAGTCGTCGCATGCGACCCCACGATCAACGCGCCTGCCTGCGAAGGCACCGAGACGAACAAGTCGTGCACGACCGACGCCGATTGTACGGACAAACCGCACGGCAAATGCATCCACCGGGACGCGTCCGGCGAGGACCCCAATACCTCCTGCGGCTGCGCGTATGCGTGCGCGAACGACGCCGAGTGCGGAGCGGACTCCGTCTGCGTCTGTGACGGCGTCGTCGACAATGGCGTCGCCTGGTCTCGCTGCTCCGTGTCCGCCACCTGCAAGGTCGACGCCGATTGTCCGAGCGGCGAGTGTGGCATCACCTCGTTCTTTGATGGATGTTACCCGCAGGTCGGCCTCGCGTGCCGCTCGGACGCGGACGCCTGCCGCGTCGACGCCGATTGCATGGGCGGCGCCGCTTGCGTGACGATCCCGTGGAACTCGACCCCGGGCACGTTCACCTGCGAGACGGATTCCTGCGCGATCGGCCGCCCCTTGCTCGTTGCCGGCGCTGCCCGCACCGCGCCTGCTTCGGCCCGCGTCGATTGGATCCTCGCCGAAATCACGCCCGACACGGCGTCGCTCGATCCGGCCGTCCGGAGCGCGCTCGCCGAGGCGTGGACCGAGATTGCCGCGCTCGAACACGCGTCCGTCGCGAGCTTCGCGCGCTTCACGCTCCAGCTCATGGCCCTCGGCGCGCCGCCCGAGCTGCTCTTCGCCGCGCAACAGGCCGCCGCCGACGAGGTCGAGCATGCCCGCGTCGGGTATGCCCTCGCGAGCCGGTATGCCGATCGCCCGATCGGCCCCTCGAAGCTCGATCTCACGGGCGTCCCGCTCGACACCGACCCCCGCGTGGTGCTCGCCTCCCTCATCGAGGAGGCTTGCGTGGGTGAGACGATCGGCGCCGCCGAGGCGCTCGCGCTCGCGGGGATCGTGCGTGATCCCGTGCTGCGCGAGGTCCACGCGCGGATCGCCGAGGACGAGCAGCGCCACGCCGAGCTCGCCTGGCGCACCCTGCGATTCCTGCTCGCCGGGGCTGACGAGGACACGCGCCGCTTCGCCCGCGCCACGTTCGACCGGGCGATCGAGGCCGCGTCCGCGGAGCCTTCCCTCCGGCGCGCCGTCGTGGCCGAGGACGTTGGTCTTTTGTCCTCCAAGCAAATCGGCGCCCTCCGCCGGCAGGCTTTGCGTGACGTCGTGCGTCCTTGCGCCGACGCGCTCCTCGCGCCTGCCGTCGCGCCGGTCGCCCTGGCCGACCTCCATGCCTGAGCGCCTCCGCTCGCGCCCGTGACTTCGCGCGGCTCCGGGGTTCACGCTCTCCATAGCCGCGCGTTTCTCCCTTGACACAAGCGCGAAACATCCGGTCTGCTGGACTCTGTCCGCATGTTTCGCCGTGCCCGCGCCCCCATGGCCCTCGGCGGCCTCGCGCTCCTCGTGATGGGGCTCGCGGTCCTGTCGCTGGGCTCGCGATCGGCGCCCATGGCATCGGCGGCCGTGCAGGTCGAGGCGCCGCTTTCCCCGCCTGCGCCTCTGCCTGCGCCTCTGCCTGCGCCTCTGCCTGCGCCTCTGCCTGCGCCCCCGCCGGCGAGCGTGTCCTCCGCGACAGTGCCTGCGGTGCTGGCCCCGGACACGCTCCCCGCGCCTCCGCCGGTCGCGAGTGCAAAGCCGGGCGAACGCGCCGACGCCCATTTTGATCGTTCCTGGCGTGCGCCGCTCGCCGGCGGGCTCTTGATGTTCCCGCCGTCGTGGTCGTCGGAGGACGGCCAGTACGACCTCGTCCTGCACCTCAACGGCAACACGGACCTCGTCGAGGAAAACTACGGATACGCGGGCGTGAACGCGGTCGTGGCCATCCTGAACCTCGGCGTCGGCTCGGGCGTTTACGAGGACCGGTTCGCCGATCCCGCCGGCCTTCGGCTCATCCTGTCACGTGCGCAGGACGTCATGGTGGCGCGCGGTTTGAAAAATGCCCGCCTCCGGCGCATCGGCCTTTCGGCCTGGAGCTCGGGCTACGGCGGCATCATCAAGATTCTTTTGCATGAGGAGTTCTTCGAACGAATCAACGCGATCGTCCTCATCGATTCCATTCATTGCGGATACGACCCGCACTCGAAGGCGCTCAAGCAAGATCAGATCGAGCCCACCCGCCGCTTCGCGAAGAAGGCTGTGGACGGGAAGGTCCTGCTCTCGATCGTGCACTCGGAGATCGAGACGTACGGCTATCACAATGCCCACCGCACCACCGATTTCGTGCTCGCATCGGTGGGCGTCTCGCGGACGCCGACGAACGTCTTTCAGCCCTTGCCGAACGTCCCGGCGATGAAGCACGTCGTCCCGAACGCGTACATGAAGCCGCTCGAACCGCTCACGGAGGCGCACCGCGGGGAGCTGCACGTGCGGGGGTACGGCGGCACCGGGCCCTATACGCACATGCTGCACCTCATTCAATTCTCGACGACCGCGCTGCCGGATCTCGTGGCGTTTTGGGGCACGCGTTAGCAGCCTGTGGACTCATCTGCTGCGCGCCCCGAATCGTCGGTCGACATCGCTCGAAATCCTTCAGGATTCCTCGCTCCGTCGCCCTAGCTTCGGGGCGCTCGCGACGATGATTCCACAGGCTGCTAGCCCTCGTTCCGCGGACGAACGCCCGAAAGCGCCGCATACAACGTATCCATCTCGACGGGCTTGACGAGGTGCGCGGAAAACCCTGCCGCGCGGGCGCGATCACGATCGCCCGGCTGCGCATATCCGCTCAGCGCGAGCAGGCGCTGAGGCGCCGGCGAGAGCTCGCGGAGGCGCCCGGCGAGCTCGTAGCCATCCATCACCGGCAGGCCAATGTCGAGCACCGCGACCTCGGGCTGCCATTGCCGTCCGAGATCGAGGCCGCTCGGGCCGTCGAACGCCACGCGCGTCTCGTAGCCCGCTGCCCGGAGCGCCTCCGCGAGCAGCACCGCGGCGTCCTGGTTATCGTCCACGACGAGGACACGGCAGCGCCATGCGGGCGCCGCGTCCACGCGCCGCTCCCACGTGCGCGGCGGTGCGCTCATTTTCGACGTGGTGAGTGGCAAACGCACGATGAATTCGCTGCCGAGGCCACGCCCCGCGCTCCGCGCCTCGATGTGTCCGCCGTGCGCCTCCGTCAGGTTTTTCACGATGGCGAGGCCGAGCCCGAGGCCTCCCTCGCTCCGATCGATCGCCCGGCCGCCTTGCACGAAGAGGTCGAAGATCCGCGGCAAGAGATCGGGAGGGATGCCGATTCCCGAATCCCTCACGCGCAGCGTGGCCCATCCCTCCTCGTGGGAGGCGGAGACCTCCACGTGGCCTCCCTTGTCGGTATATTTTGCGGCGTTCGTCAGGAGGTTTCCGACGACCTGCGCGAGGCGCATCTCGTCCCCGTCGATCACGAGCCCCTCGGCCGGCACGGCGACGCGCAAGGTGTGGCCGCGCTGCTCGATCAAGGGGCTCGATTGCTCGAGGGCCTTCGCGACCACCTCGGTGAGCTCCAGGGGGCGGCGCCGGAGCTCGATTTTGCCGCGTGCGATCCGGGAGACGTCGAGCAGATCGTCCACGAGCCGCACGAGGTGCTGTACTTGCCGCTCGATGACGGCCCGCTCGCGTTCGAGCGTGGAGCCATTGCGCAGCCGCATGAGCTCGAGCGCCGTGAGAATGGGCGAGAGCGGGTTCCGGAGCTCGTGGCCGAGCATCGCGAGAAACTCGTCTTTCGCTCGGCTCGCGGCTTCGGCGCGTGCTTTGGCCTGGGAGCGTGCCTGCGAGAGCGAGATCTGGGATGCAACCCGCGCAAGGAGCTCGCGGGCCGAGAAGGGCTTGATCACGTAATCGTCGGCGCCGGCGTCGAGACCCTCGACGCGCGCCGCCTCGCCCGCGCGCGCGGAGAGCATCACGATCGGAATCGAGGACGTCCGCGGACTCTGCCGCAGCGCGCGCAGGAGCGCGAAGCCATCCATGCCGGGCATCATCACGTCGCAGAGCACGAGATCCGGGGGCGAGCGCCGCGCCTCCGTGAGCGCTGCCATTCCGGAGGGCACCGCCGTCACGTCCCACCGTGGGGCGAGCAATCGATGCAGATACCCGCGCATGTCGGTATTGTCGTCCACCACGAGAATCCGCGCGCGGGGCGCCGCCTCCCGCGTGGGAGGCTCGCCTTTCGCGGAGAAATGCAGCACGTGCTCATCGGGCTCGGGCAGCCAGCGCAAGGCCTCTTCAAGAAATGGCGCGGGGCCGATCGCCGTGGAGGCGAGCGCGAGCGGCGCGCCAATGCGATCCGCGGGCAAATGCGCGGCGCCCGTGCGCAGCGAGATCCGGAACGTGCTGCCCCGACCGACCTCGCTCTCGACCTCGATCTCGCCGCCGTGCAAGCGCACGAGATCCTGCACGAGCGCAAGCCCGATCCCGGCGCCCTCGTGCGTCCGGGCCCGCGCGCCCTGCACGCGGTGAAATCGCTCGAAGATCCTCGGGAGCTCCGACGCGGGGATGCCGGTGCCCGTGTCCCGGACCGCGAGGATCACCCGATCCCCGGCGTGGCGCAGCGACACCGCGATCTCGCCGTCGAACGTGAATTTGAGCGCGTTCGAGAGCAGATTGAGCACGATCTTCTCCCACATGTCGTGGTCGACGTACATCGACTCGGACAGGGGCAGGCAATCGACGTCGAGCCGCAGCCCGGCGCGCTCGATGGCCGAGCGGAACGTGCCGGCGAGCTCGCTGGTCATCCGGGCGAGATCCGTCGCGACATACGAGGCGTCGATGCGCCCCGCCTCGATACGGGCGAAATCGAGCAGGCTCTTCACGAGCTTGAGCAGCCGCTCCGCGCTCCGCTGCGCGAGATCCACGTGCGTACGTTGCGCGTCCGTGAGCGGGGGATCGCCGAGGGCGAGCTCTTCGAGCGGGCCCAGCATCATCGTCAGCGGCGTCCGGAATTCGTGGCTCACGTTGCTGAAAAACGTGGTCTTGGCCCGGTCGATCTCGGCGAGGGCCTCGGCGCGCCGCCGCTCCGATTCGTGGGCGCCGGCGTTCGTCAGCGCGCTCCCGATCTGCGCGGCCGCGAGCTCCAGGTAATTGCGATAGGCGGCGTCGAGCCGCAGCCGCGGGCTGATGCCCAGGACGAGCGCGCCGGCGATCCGGCCGAGGCCATGGTCCTCGACGGGCAGCACGATCGCTTGCTCGATCGGCTCCGCCCACGGCTCGCACACGAGCTCGCCGACGCGCCTCCGCACGTCGTCCACGACCCTGCCGCTGCGCCGCATGTTCACCTCGTGGATCGGCCAGGGCCCCTCCGTGTCCTCGGGGGACGGCGCCCAGCACGCGCGGTGATTCGCAGGGAGCCCGGAAAAACCAGCGAGGCGCGCGACGGAGCCGGTCTCGTCGAGCAGATACAGCAAAACGAAGGGGACGTCGTTTCGATTCTCGGCGAGGTGCCGCGCCGCCGCCTGGCAGACCTCCTCCGCCGAGCGTGCGCCGAGCATCGCGGCGCCGAGCGCGCCGAGGTTTTGCAGCCGCCTTCGCCCGAGCACCTCGCCCGTCTCCTCGGAGCACGCGCAAAACACGCCCGCGATGGAGCCGGTGTCGTCGTTGATGGGGCTGTACGAATACGTGAAATACGCCTCTTCGGTGTACCCATTCCGATCGACGGGCAAGAGGACCTCGTCGCCGGAGAGCGAGCGCCCCTCGCGCAGGACCGCCTCGGCCCAGGGGCCGATGATGTGCCAGACCTCCGACCACACCTCGGACGCCGGCCGCGCGAGGGCGGCCGGGTGCCGCTGGCCGAGAATGGGCACGTAGGCGTCGTTGTAAAAGCCGAGCAGCTCGCGCCCCCACCAGACGAACATCGGGTGCCGGGCGCCCAGGATCATCTGGATCGCCGTCTTCAGGCTGCGATCCCAGCCCGCTGGCACGCCCACGGTCGTGCCCTCCCAATCGTGAGCCCGCATGCGCGCGCCCATCTCCCCGCCCCCGCGGAGACAATCGGCCATTCTGGAACACGCTCCGTCGAGGGGCGATGATTGCATGATCTTTCGAGGGAGGACACCCGCCCCTCCGCGCTCGCTGGAGGCAGAGACAGGCTGGGGACGCAGGAACGCTAAGGGAAATGCAGGTCCCCCGTCGCTCCGTCGTTTCGTCGAAAGACGGAGAATGCGTCGCAGGAATCCTCCGTCAGGGGAACCCTGAACGCGGGTCCGGCCCATCCGGACGAACCCCGCTCGGGTTTGGCACGAAAAAAACGATTCAGCCGAGGACCAGCGGGACGATGTCCTCGGGTTTTTCCAGCCAGTGCGAGGGCTCGGACGGGGCGAGGTGGGCGCGCGACATCGGTCCCCAAAGCGCGGCGCCCGTCGCGACCCCGGCGCTCCGCCCGGCGTGCATGTCGTGCAGGCTGTCGCCCACGAAGATCGCCTCCTCGGGCCGGGCTCCGAGCTGCGCCAGGGCGAGATCGACCGGCTCTTTGTGCGGCTTCGGGTTCGTCACGTCATCGGCGCAGACGAGGATCGAAAACACATCCGAGAGCCCCGCGACGTCGAGCCCGCGCAGGGTGCTGTGCCGGTTCTTGCTCGTCACGACGGCGATCTTCACGCCCGCCTCGGCGAGCGAGCGGACGCAGGAGACCGCGCCGGGGTAGGGCCGCACGCACGCGTCGTGGTGCGCGAGGTTGTAAGCCCGGTACGTCTCGATCATCGCGAGCACCGCCTCCGGATCGTCCGCGAAGCCGGCGAGCTGCGCCTTGAGCGGCGTGCCGACGCCGCGGAGGAGCACGTCGTCCTCGCACGGCGGCAGGCCGTGGATGGCGAACGTGTGATGATAACTGTCGAGGATGAGGCGGATCGAGTCGATCAGCGTGCCGTCGAGATCAAAGAGGACCGTCTTGTATCGCCGCATGAGTGCCGCGTCATTACCACGTTCCCGCCCGGGCGCACGTGACGCCTCGGGGCGGAAGGAGCCTCGGAGATTTCGGGGAACTCGTCCAGGCGTGGCGTGTCCCTGCCCCGACCGTCCAGAAAACCCGAGGCCCCTTCGATGCTTTCGACGCCCCGCTATTTTTCCGCCATTCTTGTCACGACGCTCCTCGCGACGAGCGGGCACGCTTTGGCGCAGACCACGCCGAAGCCGCCCCTTCCCCTCAAGACCGTGCGCCTTTACGAGTCGGGGGTCGGTTACTTCGAGCGATCGGGCAGGGTCGGCCGCGACGCTGGCCTCGCGCTGCCCGTGCCGGTCTCGCACCTCGACGACGCGCTGAAGACGCTCGTCGTGCTCGGGACCGACGGGAAGACCAGCGTCGCGGGCATCGAGTTCGCGAGCAGCATCAGCGTGGAGAACGGCCGGGCGCTCGCCGGTTTGTCCGAGGGATCGGGCCCCGTGACGCACGCGAGCCTGCTGCGCAGCCTGAAGGGCGGCGGCATCGAGCTGCGCACCGCGCGCGAGACCGTGAAAGGAAAGCTCGTCGACGTGCTCGACCCGGACGACGGAGAGCCGGGCCCGTGCGTGCCGGTCGCCGAGGCCGAGGCCCCGAAAAAGCCGGGCGAGGGCGCGCCGGGCCACTGCGTGTCGCGGAAAGAGACGACGCTGCTCGTGCTCACCACGGAGGCCGAGATCCGGAAGTTTTTCCTGTCCGACGTGGTCGGCGTCAAACCCACCGATTCCTCGCTCGCAGCGCGGCTCGGCGCGAGCGCGTCCGTGTCCTCGACGCAAGGCACCTTGGCGCGGCGCGATTTGCGGGTGCTCGCGGAGAGCACGTCCGACGTGACGCTCGGGTATGTCGCGGAGGCGCCGGTCTGGCGCTCGACATACCGGATGGTGCTCAGCGACAAGGAGCAACGCGGCATTTTGCAGGGCTGGGCGCTCGTTCACAACGACACGGACGAGGAATGGAAAAAGGTCAAGGTCGAGCTCGTCAATGGCCGCCCCGATTCCTTCCTGTATCCGCTCGCCGCCCCGCGATACACGCGCCGCGAGCTCGTCGCGCCGGCCGAGGCGCTCTCCACGGTCCCGCAGCTCGTCCTGCAGACCGCGGACGCGATGTGGAGCGAGATGATCGGCGATACCTTCGGTGCCGGCGGGCTTGGGCTCTCGGGCCTCGGCGAGGGCGGGGGCGGGCGCGGGGAGGGGATCGGGCTCGGTCGCATCGGCACGATCGGGCACGGGAGCGGCACGGGGACGGGCATCGATCAGGGGTCGAGCACGGTGCTCTCCGTGGGGGATCTAGCGAAGGTGGCCGAGGCAGAGGGCATGGAAGCGGGCGCGCTCTTCCGGTATTCGATGCCTCTTCCGATCGACCTCCGGGCGCACGGATCGGCGCTCCTGCCCTTCCTGCAGCAATCGGTCTCCGCGCGCCGGATCGTGTGGTTCGGCAGCGTGCACGAAGTCGGCCGGAGCGCGGCGCGCATCAAGAACGACACGAAGCAGACCTTGCCCGCGGGCCCCATTTCGTTCTTCGCGGACGGCGGTTTTGCCGGCGAGGCGCAGATCGACCGCCTGAAGCCCAGCGAGATCCGCTTCCTCGCGTTCGGCACGGACATCGACGTCGAGCTCACGCAGAACAACATGCTGGTCACGGACGAGGTGCAGCTCGTCGAGCTCCAGGATGATCAGCTCGTCGAGCATTTCATCCGGCACACGCGCGTCGATTACACGATCGAGAACCGGAGCGGCGGGGCGCGGACCGTCTTCTTGAACCTCGACGTCGTGCGCAACGCGACGGTGACCGGCGCAGACGAGCTCGATTTCGACGTCGTGTCGAACAAGCCGTTCGCTGTGTTCGCGAGCGAGCCGCGATCGAAGAAGGTGCGGCGCGTCGAGGCCGACGAGGGTCTGTCCCGGGGAACGGCCATGAGCACGCTGAATCCGAGGGGGCTCCGGGCCATCGCGGCCGCGCCGAAATTGCCCGCGGCGCAACGCGCCACGCTGGAAGACGCGGCAAAACACCTCACAGACGCAGAGGCGCGCGAGAGCCTCTTGCCAAAACGAAGGGCCGATCTCGACGAGCTCGTCCAAGATCTCGGTCGGCTGCGAGGCTACCTCGCCGCGACCCGATCGAAAAACGACGCGGAGAAGTTCACGGCACAGATCCTGGAGAAGGAAGCCAAGGTGAAGGAACTCCGCACGCGGATCGCCAGCCTCGGGACCGAGGTGGAGGGGTATCGCGGGCGAGCGCGGACGGCGCTGGCGAAGCTCCATCGGTAAGGTCTTTTGGGGCAACCGCTTCGCCGGGGTTTCACCCCGGACCAACGGTTGCCCGTCACCGCGCGCCGCGTGAAGCATTGCGCAGCCTCGCCAGGAGCACGCGGGCCAGGCGGCGGAGCTTCTTCCAGAGCGACGGGGATTCCGCTGCGGCGGCGTCGAGCGGCGCGGGCGCCTTGGGGTCGGCCGTCTCCGCGGCCCAGGCGACGAGGCTTTCCCGCAAGGCCGCGGGTGCTGGGGCGCGCGGCGCGAGCGCTTCGAGGACGCCGTCGAGCTCCTCGGGAAACGGTTCCGACGTCTCCTCGGCCCAGGTCACGAGCCGCTCGCGCAGCGCGTCCGGCGCTCGCGTGTCGGGGTCGGGCGCGAGTGCTGCGAGCACCGAGCGCAGGATCGGATCGGAGGCCGGCGCCGGCTCCGGCGCGGCGCTCGACGGGCGCGCGGGCAGGACGAACGGCACGGGCATCGGGCGCGGCGGATGCGGCGCCGCGCGTTTCTTGGTCGCCTCGCGGACATCATTGCGCGGCCGGACGAAGAGCGTGATGAGCTTCGCGAACCCCTTTTTCGGCGCGGGCGCCGGGGCTTGCCGTTTCCTCGCTTGCGAGCGCTTCATAACTCGCTCCCGGACAGCTTGAGTTTTTCGATCAGCCGCGAGAGCCGTGATTTCACGGTCCCGAGCGGGATGGAGAGCGCCTGCGCGATGTCCTCGTAGCTGAGATCCTCCTGGTATCGGAGCAAGAGGAGCGCGCGATCGGTCTCGTTCAGGTCCTTCACCACGCCGCTCACGCGCTCGGCGCGCTGCCTTTGCTCGATGCGCGAGATGGGGTCCGTGCTCACCGGGTCCGTGGCCTCGTCCGCGCCCGGCCCCTCGAACACCTGGCGCTCCCGCTCCCGCCTCCGACGCACGTCGATCGCCTTGCGCACCGCGATCTTGACAACCCACGCGTGCTTGTCCTCGACGGACGCGTCGTACCGGTGCGTGCGCATGGCCACGATGACCGCCATGAAAGCCTCCTGGGCCGCGTCGTCGACGTCGGGGCCGGCGTGGAGGACGCTGTGGACCCACCCGTAGATGAAATCCGCGAGCGTGCCCCCCGCCACCCTGTCGCCCCGAGCCGCCGCTTCCAGCAGCTCGACGGTGATGCGGTGTGTTGCTTGTCGCTTGATCATGAAACGTCCGGGCCTACCACGAGCGAGGGCGGCGGATGGTTCCCTCATTTCGAACGTCGCAACGTCGCGACGTCGCGACGTTCGAAATGGAGCGTCCGGGCGTACCACGCAGGAGCTGGCGGATGGTTCCATCATTTCGAACGTCGTGACGTCGCGACGTTCGAAATGATGCGTCCGGACGTACCACGAACGAGGGCAGCGGATGGTTCCCTCGTTTCGAACGTCGCGACGTCGCTCCCGGCCGGCCGGGCCCTTCAGCGCCGCTCGGGCAAGACGATCACGGTCCCCTCGGACGAAAGCTCGAGCCTCCGCCGCGTGGATCCCTCCGCCATTTCGATTTCCATCTTGCCGGTCGTGATCACGCGCGCCGTGGGGCGCTTCGGCACGTTTCCGGAGGGCCGTCCCACGGCGATGGGCGCGGGCCAGAGCTCCTTTCCGCGCTCGTCGTACCGCATGGCGAACACGGCCTCCTCGCGCCGCGAAAGAGGCCGTTCGGCCGAGCCCGCGCCGACGAGGACGAACGTATCGTCGGTATCGACCAGGATCCCGACGGCCGCGCCCGGAGCCGGCTTCCAGGGCAGCGTGAGCCCGGAACGGCCCCACGCGCGCATGCCTTGCTCGTCGATCCGCGAGGCGCGCGCCTCGCCTTCGCCCGAAGCGACGACGACGTGCCCGTGACCGGGCCAGTACAGCGCGGAGATCGCCTCGCAATGGGGGATCTCCACGACCTCGTAATCGGCGAAGATCCCGCCCTCCGAGGTCCAGGCGCGGAGCGCCGCGAGCTTTCCCGCCGCGTCGCAAAAGGCCACGCCGACCGACGACTCCGGGCCCCGCACCACCATCATTTCCCGCACGCCCGGCACGATCCCCGCGAGCGGCATTTCCTTCGTCCACGCCCGCGTGCCGTCCGCCGCGACGACCAGCACGAGAGGTTTGTCGGGCTGGGACGAATCCTGGATCAAGAGGGCCTGCCGATCGCCCGGGAGCGTCTCCACCTGCAACGAGAGCGGGAGCCCCACATGCTCTCCGAAATGCGCGAGGACGGCGTCCCGATGCAGGGAGAGCCGCGGGTCGTCTTCGAGCCGCTTGACGTCCGAGCGCCGGGGTTCGGTCGCTGGCAACGCGTGATCGGAGGGCACGTCGGGCGCGGGCGGCGAAGGCGCGGGATTCGCGGCCGCGGAGGCGGTTGCCGCGGCAGAAGCGTCGGTCCCTGCGTCTGCCGGCGCGGCGCTCTCGTCGCGGCGGCATGCGGGGAACACCACGAGCGCGGCGGCGACGAGGAGAGTACCTGACGAACGCCTTCGAATCATCGCGCGGAGTGTACCGCCCGGACGAGCCGTCTCAAGGGCCGTCGAACGTCGCGACCTCGGAGACGTAGGCCTCGTCGCCGCAGGTGCTCACGAGGACGAGCGAACGTGCGCGTTGCCGCGGCAGCGGGAAAAACGCCACGAGGTGCGTGCTGCCATCCTCCCGGCGCTTGGTTTCAGGCGCGACGAGCGTGGTCTTCGTGCTGTCGAGCACGACGACCGTGGAGACGCAGCCCTTCGCGTCCGCAGGCAAATCCGCGGTGCAGGACTCGGTCGTGCACGCGAGCGGGAGGGGCCGCGGCAGGGGCGCGCGGGCCGGATCGAGATCGATCTCGGCGTGGAATGACCCGTCCTGCTCCTCGATGCGAAAATCACGGCCGGGCACGAGCACGAGCGGGCGAATCCCGGGCACGTGGACGAAGAGCGGAATGTGGTCCGGGGGCACGTTCATCGCGCCGTACGTCCCGACGAACCGGCCCGCCATGTCCACGGGAAATGGGCTCTTCGCGCCCTCGAGCGGGACCACGAGCGCGGCGTCGGTGGCTTGGGGGAGCTGGATTCGCCCCTCGACGTGGACGTGGGAGGTCCGGTCGCATCCCGTGATCACGAGCGCTCCGAGCCCGAGCACGACCCTGGATCGAACGAGGCGACGCCCCATCGGCGACGACCCTACCACGCGCGCCGCGAAGGAGGGACCCCTGGCGGCCGCCAGGCGGAAATCCGCGCCGCCACCCCCGGCACCCTGAAAAACGCGGGTTTTTCAGCATGTCTCGGCCCGGCACGGCGCTCGCAAAAAGGGCGGGCATGCAGGCGACGGCCCTGACCTTCATTCTCGTCGGCCTCGACGCGTCCCCCGTGCGCGTCGAGGTGGACTCCGGCCGCGGGCCGGCGTCGTTCCAGCTCGTCGGGCTCGCCGAGGCGAGCGTACGCGAGAGCCGCGTCCGCGTGCGCTCGGCGCTCTCGCAGATAGGCGTTGCCCTCGACGAGCACGTGATCACGGTGAACCTGGCGCCCGCCGATCTGCGCAAGAGCGGCGGCGCGTTCGACCTGGCGATCGCCATGGCGGTGCTCGGCGCGCTCGGCAAGGTGCCGGGCGAGGCGCTGCGCGGGCTCGCGTTCCTCGGCGAGCTCTCCCTGACGGGCGCGATCCGGCCCGTGCGTGGGGTCTTGCCCGCGCTGCGCGGCGCGGCGGCGCGTGGGCTCGGGCGCGCGGTGGTCCCGCGGCACAACGGGGCCGAGGCGGCGAGCGTGCCGGGCATCGAGGTCCTCGTGGCCGACCACCTCGGCGACGTCGTGTCGGCCCTCGCGGGGGAAGGCGAGCTGCCGTCGGCCGGGCCGCGCCCGTCGCTCGCGCCAAACCCCGCGGAGGCGGCCGTCGATCTCGCGGAGGTGCGGGGCCAGCACGTGGCGCGGCGCGCGCTCGAGATCGCCGCGGCGGGCGGGCATAACCTCCTGATGATGGGCCCGCCGGGCGCGGGGGATCCTGGTTCCTCTGACCCACGGCGGGACGTCTTGCCTGCCAGCACCGTCATAAGCCGTTCGCTAGGCGGATCGGCGTTGTTGGCCGAGAGCAGCTCGCGGGTCGGCAGCGCCAGGGAGACGGTGAACTCGGCGTTCGAGAGAGCGCGCACCTGAAGGTCGTGGTCGCGCTTGAACTCCTGGAAGATCGCGCGCTGGTAGTTGGGTCGGTTCTCGACCCTTTTCTTGAGCCTATCGAGGTACTGACGAACGCGCTCGACCGTGATCTTTCCTGGCACCGAGGCGGCTTGGGCCTCGAGCTGGGCAAGGTCCGTCTCGACGACCTGCAGCTCGGCGCGGAGCTCGCGCACGCGGTCAAGGAGGGCAGCGTCTCGCGCGAGATCTTTCGACGACTCGAAGAGGGTGAAGTACTTGGCGATCGCCCCCTTGAGCTCGTCGCGCCTGCGCCTCAGCGCCGGCAGCTGTCGCTGCACCTCAGGCTGCTCTTGCTCGAGCTTCTTCTGAAGGCGCTCGACATGCTGCATCACGAACTCTGGCGACGAGAGGATCTCGTGGAGCCAGCGCCACACGCCGCTTTGTAGACCCGTGGCGTCGATGAGCGGGAAGGAGCAGAGATCAGGCCCTCCAGTGTGCCGGCGAGAGCAGATGTAGTACCGGCGGGTCGAATGGTGGCTCCACTTGCCAATCACGCGGCTGCCGCAGCTCGGGCAGCGCAGGATGCCGGTGAGCGAAAAGGTCTCGTTCGCCTTCGGTCCTGGCCGCTGCCGCTTGGTGGTGTTCTCCCGCGTCTTGACCGACTGGGTTTTTTCCCAGATCTCAGGTGTGATGAGCGGAGGATGCTCGCCTTGGTAGAGCTTCTGCTTGTAACGCGGGAGGCGAGAAGGCAACCGGTCTTCATAGGCCCCTTCGTCATAGGTCGTGAAGCCGGCGTAGGCGGGGTTATTGATGATGCGGTTGACGTAGTTCGCGAGCCAGGCGCAGCCGTTGCGCGTCTTGTAGCCGCGCTCGTTCAAGTGCCTACATATCCGCTTGCAGCCGTACCTGTACTGGGGCGAGGTATAGAGTTCGAAGATGAGGCGCACGACATCGGCTTCTTTTTCGTCGATGTACCAGCACTTGCCGACAGGGTATTCGAGGCACGCTTGTCGGTACGATTCGTCAGGGGAGTGCCCGGCCGCCACGAGTTCCTTGATGCGGCGCGACTGGGACGTGTAGCCGAAGGGGGGAGGGCCGCCACCCGTTTTGCCCTTGGTGGCCTTGCCGCGCTTCATCTCGCGGATGCGCTCGGCAGTGAGGTTGACCTCGAGCTCGGAAGCGGCTCCGAGAACCTGCAACGAGAAGCGCCCGTGTGCGCTCTTGTAGTCGTACTGGTTGCTGAAGTCCCAGAGCTGGACCCCATGCGCCCGGAGAACGTGCAAGAGACGGCTCTGGATCTCGTTGCCCCTCCACAATCGGTCGGTGTGCCGCGCGCAGACGCCAAGGACGCGGCCGGCCGCGATGTCGTCGAGTAGCTGTTTGAGTGCCGGCCGCTTCTCCGTCCACAGTTCGGCGGTGACGTGCTTCTCCTCGACGTAGATCCGGTAGTCGTGCCAGCGCCGCAGCCCAGCTACCTCCCTTGCTCGGGCACACTGGTTGGGGATCGAAAGATCGGTCTTGACGCTCTCCTCCCTGGTAACTCGAACATAAAAAGCCCACCAGCGAGCGGGCGCTGGTCCATTACCCCAGGACTGAAGCTCAGCTGCAGTCATCATCTTCGTGCACCAGTTCTACAAGTAGCTCGCTAATGACGTCGAGAACATCGTCTGACAGCCGGAACCCCCGAGTCGTAAGTTCACGGGTGGGCTGATCAATGGGCTTGATGCGCGCTACGACTTCTTGATCTCCTCCGCCTGGCGTCGACGGGTGCAGCGAGACCGCGAAGGAGCCTCGTACGACAGGGGTGGCGTCCCAGTCCCCGCCGGTCTTGCGCAGCGTTGTCGACTCGTTATGTCTCCGTTGCCTCGTCCGCGTGGCACCGGCCGCCTGGGAGCGGTCTTGTTCAGCGGCTGGCGACGTCTTGTGCAGGAGGTCCGTGGCTTGTTCTAGCGGACCGAGGTGTGGTTCTGGTTCTGGTGGTGATGGCTGCGGCGATGTGGTCGCCGCGTTCACGCGCGTCGAAGGGCGGCGCGCCTTGGGCGTGCGAGGCCGCGCGCTCGTGGTGGTCTCAGGGCGTGCGTTGCGGGCAGCGTCGTTTCGCGCCTTCATCCGCTCCGCGCGAGCCATCTCGGCGCGCCGCGCCGCCGTTCGGCGCCGGATCGCCGCGAACTGCTCGGGTGTCACACCCACGGTCTGTCGGCTGAGCTTCGCAATGCTGTACTGCCAGAGGAGCGCCGACTTGACCGGGTCGACGTCCTCGGGGTCCTCATCAGGCTCGGATTCAGCTACGCGGTAGTAGTCGTCGTCGACAAGCCGCCAGGCATCCCCCTCGTCGGGCCCGTCGACGAACTCCTCGAGCTCGCCATGCGCGCCGGGCTGGGCTTCCTGCGGCAGAATTTGCTCTTCCATCACTGTCACCTCGGGAAGCGGCAAGGATACTACAAGCTTGTCACCTTGGCCAGGTCACCAGGCGCCCTTCTCCGGGAGTTTGGAATTCCGGGAGCCGAGAGCACGATATCTGCCGTTGAAGGTTTGTCCGGGAACGTGCTTCTTTCAGAAGAACAAGTAGTTGTTCTCGTTGCTGACTACTTGTCTCGCGCGTTCTTCTTTCGGCTTGAAACGAAGGCTCTTGCGCGATCGGTACAAGTCCTTGTTGTGCCATGAAGACCTGCAGAAGGGGGTGGGGTTCCCTTTCTGCGATGCCCCGTGATGGAATACCCACACCATGGATATTACCTATACGGCAGGCGACGCGGTCCGGGTCTCCGGGTTGCGTTATAAGAAGCTGGACGAAATTCTCCGCAGCGGGCTCCTCAAGCCCAGCGCCGGAGGAGGTCAGGGGCGCGGCTCGCCGCGTCGGTTCACGGCCCGAGATCTGCTCGCGCTGCGGCTCGCGCGGCAGATCTTGAAGGCCGGCATCCGCGTGCAGACGATGGCCGGGGCCTTGCGCTACGTGCAGCGGGGCCACGGATTCCCCGAACTCCACGAGCTCGTGAACGTGGCCATCTGGACCGATGGGCAAGAAGTCGTCTTGTGCGACAAGACGAGGAAGAAGTCGGCCCCAGGCTCGAGCGAGCGCTGCGTGAGCCATTACGTGGACCTCGGTCCGGCCGCGGAGCACGTGCGGCGTGGGATCGAGCGGCTTGCATCGAAGCAGCGGTAGGGCGGCGCGCGAGCCTAAAGGATATTGCGCGTCTGAGCAACAACCCAGGAAAGACAACGGCCCCCACCGCCGCCAAAGAGGAGGGAGCCGTCATGAGATACGAACATGAACACGATAGCAGAAGAAACGCTAGGGACCAAGGTTCAGCCAACCACGCACGACGCCAGCACTTTGTTGTGCGACCAGAGTGAGGCCGTGAACGCGACGCCGAGTGGATCAACCGCCGGCAACGAGAACACCTCCGCGCCCACCGCGGAGATGCTGCCGGTCATTGGTAGCAAGGCGCATGGGCATGCCGCCGGGCTCTCTCGGGCCGAGCGGGCTCTCATCCTCAAGCAGTGCGCCGAGCCGTGGGATGGGATCACGAATGCGACGCTCTGGGGCGATGGCAAGTTTGACACCACCGAAGGCAAAGCAGCATGGGGCACCTGGCAGAACTTCGCCGGGATGATGTCCGACAATGCCGAGCGGGTGGTCGACAAGGGCGAGGGGCTCTGGTTTACGCCGGCCCTCTCGTCCAACGGTGGCTGCCGTGACGCCGATATCGTGGCGATCACCCAGCTCGCGCACGACTGCGATGGCGCCGGAGACTGGTTTGTGCTGCGCGAGGTCCTGGATGCCGCCGGCCTCGCCTACATCGTGCAGCGCTCGTCCAGCCACAAGCCCGAGAAGCCGAAGTGGCACCTGCACATCCCGCTGTCCGAGCCGTGGCAGGGAACCAAGACCGAATGGAGGGCGATCTACCGTCACTGCGTGGGCTGGTTCTCCGCGGCGGCCGAGCTCGCCCATGATCTACAAGCCCAGCCCATCCGGTACGGCTTCGATCACGCGACCGATCGGCTGGGGCAGCCCTGGTTCCCCGCCGCGCGCAGGACCGAGACCGACCCGGCGCCGGCGACCATTTGCGTGCCCGGCGATGCCCTCGACCTGCACGCGTTCTTGGAGGCGACCGGCTTCGACCCGGCGCTCGCCGAACAAGAAGCCCTCGCTGCCACGCCTGCCAGGAAGCAGCGGTCCCCGAAAACGGGCGTGTATACCCCGGTGGTCGGCGACGTCGGGCCCGCGGGGGGGCTGCTCAAGCGCGCGTTCCGCCACGCGGGCTGGCTCGGTCCGGAGATGGAAGAAGGCAAGGCGAAGGTGCAGTGCCCGTGGGAGGATCAGCACACGACGGGCAGCCGGTTCGACTCATCGACCATCTTGTTCTCTGCGAGGCCAGGCGACGAAGTGGGCTGGTTCCACTGCAAGCACTCGCACTGCTGCGACCGTCAACAGCAAGAAGTGCTGGACGCTCTGCCTGACGAGGCTTTGGAGCAGGCGCGGGCCGAGCTTCGGGCGGCGAAGATCTGGCAGCACATGATCCGGACGCCGGAGTTCAATGCCTCGCTGGGTAGCAACAATAACAACCCCGCCCGAGATGTGTCCGCGAATGTTGAGGCTCAAAAGTTTCCGTTGACGGACATGGGCAACGCCGAGCGCTTGTACGCGCTGCGCGGCACGGACATCGGCTACTGCTTCGCGAGCGGCACATGGATGTCGTGGGATGACAAGCGGTGGGCGACGGGCAACTCCGGGGAGGTCGTCGAGTACGCGAAGATGGCGGTGCGCAGCATCTACAAGGAAGCCGGCGACTGCGAGAACTTCGAGGAGCGACAGTCGCTCGTTGCGCATGCCAAGCGGAGCGAGAAGGTGGAGCGGGTCATGGCGATCGAGAAGCTGGCCCGGTCCATGGTGCCCGTCTTGCCGGAGATGCTCGACACGGATCCGTGGCTGCTCAATGTCGACAATGGGACGCTCGATCTGCGGACGGGACAACTACGACCGCACCGGCGCGAGGATAGGATCACCAAGCTCACGCCGATCACGTACGACCCCGCGGCAACGTGCCCGCTGTGGGAGGCTTTCCTCGCCTGCATCTTCGACAAGAACAAGAACTTGATCGACTTCGTGCAGCGCCTCTTCGGCTACTCGCTCACCGGCGAGGTCTCCGAGCAGGCGCTCGTCTTCCTCTACGGCACGGGCGCGAACGGGAAGTCGACGTTCTTGCTCATCTTGCAGGCGCTGCTCGGGGAGTACGCTACGCAGGCCGCGCCGGAGCTCTTGCTGACGAAGAAGGGAGACGCTCATCCGACCGAGGTTGCAGACCTCTTCGGGCGCCGCGTCGCGGTGAGCACCGAGGTCGAGGCGGGGCGCAGTTGGTCGGAGGTGCAGATCAAGCAGCTCACGGGCGGCGATCGAATCAAGGCGCGGTTCATGCGCAAGGACTTCTTCGAGTTCCAGCCGACCCACAAGCTCTTCGTCGCCGCGAACCACAAGCCCAAGGTACGAGGGACGGATCATGGGATCTGGAGGCGCATCCGCCTCGTCCCCTTCTGCGTGACCATCCCCGAGCACGCGCGGGACAAGAACCTCGTCAAGAAGCTCCAGGCCGAGCTGCCAGGCATTCTGGCCTGGGCCGTGCGCGGATGCCTCGCGTGGCAGAAGGACGGCCTCGGGGAGCCAGAAGAGGTCAAGGCCGCGACCGAAGCGTACCGCGAGGAGATGGATACCCTGGGCGAGTTCTTCGCCGACTGCTGCATCGTCGGTCCCAAGGTCGAGGCGAAGGCGCAGGACCTTTACGGCGCGTACACGAAGTGGTGCGAGACCAACGGCGAGCGGCCGATGGGACATCGGTTGTTCGGGATGGCGCTGCGAGAGCGGGGGTTCAAGGACCGGAAGTCGGGCGTGAAGTTGTGGGTCGGTGTGGGCCTGGCAGGGGCCCCTGTGTCGCCGATGGTGATGCAGGGCACGAAATTTGGGTCCAGGGAGGATAGGGATGATGAGGGACGAAGAAACGGTAACGACGCTTTTACAACCTCTCATAAGGGCTCATCCCCCGATCCCGGTCCCAATCCTCCCTTTCGTCCCATCCGGGCTCCCGACCCAGCAGCGCCCCTCCCTGCGAACGACCCCGTGAACCATCCGACCACGGGCTCACCGCCACCTCACCCGCACCCGGTCCAGACTGCCCCAGGCCCCGTCTACGCCCGCCGCCACGCGCACGACGAGCGGCATGCCCAGCAGCGCCAAGCCGAAGAGCGCACGGACGAGGCGCTGGAGTGGCACTTCAGGCAGATGCGCGCGGAAGGCGCCTTCGCACGGTGAGCCCGCTCGAGCCCCTGGATGAGTAGCCATGCGACACGTGGCCGAGGCTGTGCTCGGCCACGCCGTCGCTTGCCGCTGGCACCGGGACCTCACCGCCGCGATGGAGAAAGCTGGGGGTGTCGTTCAACCCCCCCTCCTACTTGCAACGCGCGCCAGAGTGCACTGAACCTCGCGAATTCGTACGGTCTTTCAGGTGTAAAAGCCGCCCGTGGCGCGATCGTTCTTCTGTGCGTCGTCCCTATGACTCCCTCGGGATTAGGCACCAAAATGTTCCTTCACGCCGGACCGCCGACCCCGGTCAGACTCGACAACTGGCTGCAAAACCGAGGTTTCGTTCTCCGGAGGGCCCGGATCGGCGCGGGCCGCGTATGGTGGTGGCTCCTCGCGAAGGTTGGCTCTGGAGCCCCGCCAGCACCCGCCGTCGTCCTCCTGGCACTCGAGGTGGTGGGGTGCAGGCTCGCCCTGGGCCAAGGGCCTTGTGGTGCGCCGGGCGAAAGGCCCGTCTCCGAGCCAGCGACAGATCTACGAAGGTCTCGGGTAGGTCTGCCATCTAGAAAGTCGCGACGTCGCGACTTTGTCGTCCAGCGGCCGGGCTGCGACCGGACCTCGCTGGCGCGTCTTGAGAACGGGGTAGCCTGGGGCCGCGGTCATCGCCGACGGAGCCTTTTTCCCGCAGAACAATTGGCATCCGCAATATGAAGCGCCGCCCGTGCCCCTCTCGACCGACGCATCCTGGTCAAGCTATCCAGGTGAGCGGTTGACCGCCTCGACGCCTGATTCCTGATCTTGCTCGGGGACTTGCAGGCGAAGCAGTCGACGAGCCGGGGCTGGTTCTTGCGGCCGAACGCGCTGTGGTAACGCGATGGCGTCGCCGCGGGTGAGCCGGCCAGGCTATGCAGCCGCCTGCCCTCGCAAGAACTCGACGGCATGCTCGTAGGCCTTCTTGATGGCGATGAAACTCTCGCTCGATCCGCCCTGATCCGGGTGATGAATCTTTGCCCCTCGGCGCCAGGCAGCTTTCACCTCCCCCTCGGTACACGGCCATGTCAGCCCGAGCTCCCGGATGAACCACGGGGTCGGATCGGCTGCTTTCTGCGGGCCCGGAGCTGGAGCACCACCTTCCGGGCGCTCCCGGGGCGGTTCACGTCGTGCCGCTTCAGCCTTTTCTTGCCAGTGTCGACGTTCACGCTCCCACGCGGGCCGGAGTCTGTCCTCCACACTCCGTCGGGCCTCATCGACAAGCCGGGCGTGTCGCTGCTGGAGGCTTTCTCCCGGGCGCAAATCTTTGGGAAGGCTCTGCACGCACCACCACAAGATTTCCTCGGCGAGGGACGGCCGCCGGATCACCTTGGCCACCTCGTCTTGGATCCATTCATACTCGTTGAGGAGGCGCTGCCCGGCAGCGTCGTCGAGGAGCGCAACAACCTCCAAGAAGTCCGGCTCGAAAGCCTGCCACCAAGCGACGCGGGCGATCGGGTCGTGAACGTCCGCGATGCAGCAGGTGCGGATGCCTCGCGAAGGGCGCCACAGGGTGCGGTTCCTAGGCTTGCCGGCATCGCGGTAGGACTGCTTCAGCATCGGCGTCAGGGTCGACCGGCCAGGGCCGGCGTGAATGCAGTACGGGTCGGCATAGGACCGATCCGAAATGGGGGTCTTCTTCCAGTGAATGAACATGGGCACCTCGCCTCCGAGGCGGAGCGTCAGCCGTAGTTCCGCGGATGCTCACCGGCCGCACGGTCGCTGCACGGTAGTTTCGACCAATCTACAACGAGCCAGTGCAATACACTAGATAAAAGCGCGGGATTGAAGCATAAACGCTGGGGCGTGCGCGCCCCGTAGTTCCGGTCCATCCCGCGACCACAGCGGTCCACCGCCCGGTAGTTCCTCGAATCGTCGCGTCGGACGTGCGCGGGGCCGCGGGGGCGCGCGCGTCCGTAGCTATCTCGCGACCGAGCCTCATGCGCGGGCTGCACCAAACCCGGAAGTAAAAAAGAGAACGGGCGAAACCCGTTCTCCTACGGCATCACGCCGCGCGCCGTACCCGCCGGGACGGCTTGTGCCACGCCGGGGAGGCGACTGACTTCTTGGGCCTGCCCCGCGTCACCTTCGCCCGGATGCCGCTCTCCGGCGCCGGCTCCTCGCTCGCCTTTGCGCGCTTGAGCTGCCTGCGATGGACAGCATCCGGCATACCGGCATGCTCGGCCAGGAGCTCGCCGAGCGCCTTGACCCTGCGGCAGACGGCGACCCTGTCCATGCCGAGCGCGGCGCCGATCTCGTCGAGGTCGTGCCCGGCGGCACGCAGCTCGATGAGCTGGCGGTCCCGCGGGGCCAGCGTCTCGAGCCATTCGTTCAGGCTGATGGCGCCGATGATCCGACCCATCGGGTTCAGGCTGCGGGGCCGCGCCCTGCCGATATCCGCGCTCGACTCCTGGTTGTCGATCTGCGGGTTGTCCTCGAACTCCGCCACGTACTCGCCGAGGCCCAGGACCTCGACGCGGCGGCGGTTGTAGTTGCGCTGGTCGAAGACGTCCTTCAGCCGCTGGGTCCGATCGCCGGAGGCGAGATGGCGGCTCAGATCAATGGCGCGTAGACGGCAGGCATGCACGAGCAGGGCATCGTCGAGGATGTCACCCACCTCGGCGTGCTTCTTGTAGAGCGCCCAGGTAAAGCCGAGCGCTTCCTGCATTCGCTCCTCACGGATGTTCTCGTGCAGGAAGCGCGCGACGGGGTTGAAGATGCCGCGCCGGATCTTCTTCTCGAACTCCTGGCGAATGTTCTTCGGAATCGTGGTCGTCACGGGGTCCTCCATGGAGCGCGCACACGGAGGCTCTTGCCCCGTGACGCGCAGAACGCGCGCCACGCAGGCGCGGAGACGTTTCAACGATGATGAGGAGTTCTCCTCATTGTTCTTATCCCGCAGCGTGACGAAGGTTTGCGGAGGACGAACTTATCGGTGGAGCGTCACTACGTTGTGGCGAAACCCGCTCAAAAAAGAACGGCCCATAGAGCTAAAAGAACGGGCAAGTAGCCCGTCCCCGCGTAGGCTCACGCGGCGTGCCGGAACGCGTCGAGGGTGACGCGTTCGCACCACGCGGCGTACTCCGCGTACCAGACCTTCCACTCCTGCAAAAACTCGGCGAACGCGAGCTCGCCACGCACGAAGCGGGAGAGGAGCGCGTGCTGCTCGACGATGCCCTCGTCCATGATGGAGAGCATCTGCGCTTCAATCTCGGCAGCGATCTTCGGCTCGGTGCCGGTCGATTCGAGGATGCGCCTGTAGAGCCCGAGTTTGCGGAAGACGTTCACCGTCTTCTCGCAGCGCACCTTCTCCAGATCGAGAACGGCATGGGCAACACGACGAAGGATATTCATGAGGATTCCCTCCATCGTTCTTATCCCTCCGACGGTGTTGAAGTTGCCGGGCCGCCTGCCATTGGATCTCACGTAGCGCCATCCCGAGCGAGAAGTAAGATCCTCTCCGTTGCTACATCATCCGGAGGTGCATCATGGCGAAGGGTGGCGGTGGGAAAGCAGGCGGGAACTCGGGAGCCAAAGGGGGCGGCGGCAAGCCGGCTCCTGGCACCCCCGCCGGCAACAACAGAGCCAACCAGCTCAACCCGACGAGCCCGGTCTACTACAAGAGCCGTGGGCTCCCCGTCCCGTCGAACCTGCCCTCGGGCCCGAAGCCGCCCGGCAAGTAGACCCCCTGCTGGCTTCCAGCGTCACGCCTCGCCGTGCGTGAACGCGAGCCCCCATCGCTCGCGGCTCAGCGCCATCTCCTCGCGGTTATTCGCCCGCAACACCCACTCATCGTCGTCCTCCCCGAGCATGTAGTAGGCGTCGGCCGCCGAGGCGGAAGACGACCAGCTCGGAACCCCGGGAGCAACGACTCTCCCTCAGCTTCTACCCACATGTTCCTACCTGCACGCGCTTCGCGCGTCCTTCCACCGTTGTAGATGTCTTGGGCACGGGCTTCGTCCACCTTCGACGGTTCTCGTGCTGCTGGCGGAAGTGACATTTTCGGTCCGATGTGCTGCACGGAGTCCGAGCAGCCTGTGCCCGTCCGGCGTTATCATCGCCACCGGAACGGGAGGTCGCGATGCAGCAGGGGCACGGGGGCGGCGAGTACATCCTCACGGGGCGAGTCGTCGACATCCAGACCGGGCAAGGACTGCCCGATGTGCGCGTCGAGGCGTGGGACAAGGGGCGGCTCTGCAACGACTTGGTCGCGTGCACCTTCTCCGACGCGCTCGGCATCTTCCGCATTGTTCTTGAGACCCGGCACCTGCGCGAGCTCTTCCTCGACCGCGTCCCGGTGTTGTTCTTCCGCGTCTTCGAGGGCGTCACTTGTATCGCCAGCACGGAGCGCTCGGTCGTCTGGCGGGTCGATCGCCCGGAGAGCGCGGTGCGCATCGAGCTCAACCGCTCGACGAGTACACGCAGCTTCACCCCGGGCCCCTTCATCGTGCGTGGTCGGGTGGTCACGGCCGCGGGGGCGCCACGCGCGGGCCTCGTCGTGCGCGCCTACAACCGGAACCTCCGCGAGGAGCAGCTCCTCGGTGAGGCCACGACCAGCGACACCGGCAGCTACCGTATTGCCTACGCGGCCGACAAGCTCGCCCAGGACTTCGAGTACACCGGCACGCTGCTCGACGTGGCGCTCTTCGATCCCGGCCCCGGACGCGGGCACCGGAAGTCGGCTGCTGATCTTGTCGTGCGCGTGTACGACGCGGAGCGCGCCGTCACGGCCGAGAAGAAGCTCTGCCACGCGCCACCCACGGCCACCGTGAACCTGGTGATGGGCGGCGAGATCTACCGCGGCCCCTCGGCCTACGAGCGCCTTGTTCTTCTTCTGGCCCCTGCCATCCGCAGCGCCTCTCTGACGGACCTCACCGGGGAGGACATTCGCCACCTCGCGTGCAGCCTGCGCCTCGATCTGGATGACCTCGACGCCCTCGTCACGGCCACGCAGCTCGCACGCGCCCTCGGGATTCACCCCGCGGCCCTCTACGGGTTGTTCCACGAAGGACTCCCCCGCGAGCGCCATGGCTTGCTCATGACGAGGCCATCCGAGCAGCTCCGGGCGCTTCTTCTCGCGCTCGAGCACAACCTGATTCCGGCGATGCTCCGGGAGCAGGTCGACGCCATCCTCGCAGCGCTCCACAAGGCCGCCGTGCAGCTCGCCTTCGAGCCGGTGGAGACCGGGATCTCTCTGGGCGATCTCCTCGCCATCGTTCTTCCCGCCCGGGATGCGCAGGAAGCGCTGGTCTCGGCCTACCTCCAGTACGAAGGGCCGGTCGACAGCTTCTGGCAGGGACTTCGCGAGCTCCCGTTGTTCAAAGAAGAAGGGCTCGTCGACCGCGTGCAGCTCGCCGTGCAGCTCGCCACGCTCAGTCGCCACCATCTGCCCCTTGTTCGTGCCCTCGACGAATGGCGTCGCAGCGGAAAGTGGTCGTCGCTCGCTGACCTCGCGAGACTTGCCGTCCCCGATTGGCTCGGTTTCCTCGAGAAGGGCGTCGACGGCGCACCCATCGGCGCCCCGCCTGACTTGCAGGGCGCCGACGACAAGGAGAAGATCGCGAACTACGCGCTGCTCTTGACCGACACGCTGGCGAACACCCTCCCCACGGCCGCGCTCGCGGGGCAGCTCCAGGGCAAGGCGGATCAAGACCTCGCACTGTTCTTCTCGAAGAACCCGGACTTCGAGATCGGCAAGACCCAGGTGCGCTCCTACTTGCAGGAGAAGCCGGGTGCCCTCGACGGCCTGTCCTCCCCGAAGACCGCGACGGCAGACCTCGAGGCCCTCGAGCGCCTCTTCAAGGTGACGCCCAGCCCCACCGAGATGAACCTGCTCTTCTCCGCGGGCATCCACTCCGCGCAGAACATCCAGAAGCTCGGCAAGCCGGCGTTCATCAAGTCGTACAGCCAGGTGCTCGGGGGCCAGTCCAAGGCCGAGAGCCTCTTTCAGAAGGCTCAGCAGATCACGAGCGGCGCCCTCGCGCTCTTCGGGAAGTTTGCCTCCATCGCTCGGCCGCCTGGGCTCTATGTCCTCCCCGCTCCGGACCTCACAAGCACGGGTGACGCCGCCGCGCTCATGGACATCTTCGGCCCGCAGAATCTCGCCTGCGAGCACTGCGCGTCGATCTACGGCCCGGCTGCCTACCTCGTCGACGTCCTCGACTTCCTCGGCCGCTACCCGGCAACCCAGAACAAGCCCGGTGATCCTACGACGGCCCGTGATGTTCTTCTCGCCCGGCGCCCGGACCTCTCACGCATCGAGCTCTCCTGCGAGAACACCCTGACGGAGGTGCCGTATGTGGACCTCGCCGACGAGATTCTCGAGTTCCGCCTCGCCCACGCGGTTGACCCGTCCGTCGTCCTCGACGCGCACATCAAGACCGTGGGCACCGCGGAGGAGCTCGCGCTCTCACCCCAGCCCATCCACGGCACGGCGCGCTTCACGGCCTACAAGGCGCTCGCGCAGGGGAAGTTCCCCCCGGCGCCGCCGTTCAACGTCTGGGCCGAGGAGACGGACATCCTGCTCGCGCACTTCGGCACCTCGCGCGCCGAGCTCGTGGACGTCTTCTCCCAGGCCCCGGCCACGCCCGCGCCGCCGGCCCCCGGCCTGCTCGATGCGTTCTCGGCGCTGCTCGAGGAGACCAAGGCGGACGCCTCCGCGTTCTTCTCGGCCGTCGCCGAGCGCGCTGGGCTGCCCGCTGCGGACCTGGATGTCCTCGTCAACAAGCTCGGCCTCGTCTTCCCCTCGAGCTGCGAGAACGAGGCTGCGGTCGGCCGTCTCTGGAACGCGATCCAAGTCGTGAAGGGACTCGGCGTGTCCGCGACGCGGGCCATCTCTTGGGCCACCACAACGGCTCCGATCGAGAGCGCCGACCCCGCCGTGCTCACCGCCCCGGCTCTTGCAGATGATGTCCGCCTGGCCGTGAAGGCGAAGTACACCGAAGACGCCTGGCCCGAGATCGGGCGCGTCCTTCGCAACGATCTGCGCGAACTACAACGCAAGGCGCTCGTCGCCGCCGCGCTCGCGCTGGGCAAGTACGACTCCACGAACGAACTCTTCGCCGAGTTGCTCGTCGACGTGGAGATGAGCCCGAAGCCGACGACGTCGCGCATCCAGCAGGCGATCAGCTCCGTGCAACGCTTCGTGCAGCGCTGCTTCATGGGCCTGGAGCCCGCGGTCACGTCCTTCGACGACGAGGCCGCCGCGCAATGGTCCTGGACGAAGAACTCCCGGGTCTGGGAGGCCAACCGAAAGATCTTCTTCCACCCGGAGAACTGGATCGAGCCCGAGCTGCGCGACGACAAGACGCCCTTTTTCAAGGAGCTCGAGAGCGAGCTACTCCAGGGGGACATCACCGACGCCCGCGCCGAGGGGGCATTCCGTAAGTACCTGCAGAAGCTTCACGATGTTGCCCATCTGAATGTCGTTGCAATCTGCAACGACCGGGACGCAGGCGTCCCTGGGGGACCCACGACTGCGCCCCTGCACATCATCGCCCGCACGCATACGACGCCCCGCGTCTACTTCTATCGCCAGCGCCTCCACGGTCGGTTCTGGACTTCGTGGGAGAAGCTCGACCTCGACATCCAGAGCGACTGTTTTCTCGCCGTCGTACACAACCGCCGGGTTTACTTCTTCTGGGCGCTGCTCGAGGAGGCCGAAGACACGGGGACTGAGGCTTCCCCCGCGCCGAAGGGCGGCAAGCCCACGGGCTACAAGAAGCCGAAGGAGTACGATCTCGACGATGGCGGCAAACCTCAGCCGGACATCGACGTCGACATCGATGAGCCGCACAAGTCGCCGGGACCGAAGGCTCCGACGATCAAGAAGAAGCCAATGCGGCTGCGCGTCGCGTGGAGCGAACGGCAGAACGGACGTTGGTCGCCGCGCAAGGTGGGCCCCGAGGAGCCGCTCGCCATCGCAATGCCCGACGGGGATCCCGTCGCGCTTTCGCTCTGGCCCTCCTTGGAGGCGGGCAAGCTAGCGATCTCCTGCGCGGTCAAGGAGGCGGCGCCTCCCGACCGCTCAAGCCGCGTCTACCAGCTCGTGCTCGGGTGCGACGGACGGCTCGAGGTCGTGAAGTCATCCGCCACTTGGAAGACTTCGGCTGTCCTCGGAACGTCCCTTCAAGGAATGGAGTTCGTCCCAAGTGACGACACCGTGGGGCTCTGGCTCCGGGGCTTCGCGCTGACGGACAAGGATGTACAGGTTTTGGGAAAGACACCGGGGCCATATGCGATGGTCGTCCCTCACCGGGGAACCCATCTGGCCTTGGCGCTGAAGTGGAACCTTGGCTTTCCGCCATTCTTCTACAAGGACCAGGAGAGAACGTTCTTCGTTCAGATGACGCAGCGTCCTGAAGGCGACGTCGGCGAACAAGAGGTGCAGCAGAACCCGTGGATCCAGTGCCTGCCCGGCATGCCTACGGGACCGTTCAATCCGCAGATCGACATCGCCCCGGTCGTCTCGGTTGAGCTCGAGCCGCGGCAGGTGCGGTTCGAGGTGTTCTATCACCCGCACGCCTGCGCCTTGCTGGAGGCGCTCGAGCGCGACGGGATCGATGGTCTCTTCGGGTGGCCCGCGAACGGCAAGAGCGTCCAGCTTCGCAGCGAGAGCTTCTTCGACGCAAAGTATGCACCTACGCCTCTCGTCGTGGCCACGCCATATCCCGCCGACGATATCGACTTCTCGTTCGGCGGAGCCTACAGCCAGTACAACTGGGAGGTCTTCTTCCACGCGCCCTTCTTGATCGCCTGCATGCTCATGAAGAACCACAGGCACGAGGAGGCCCAGCGCTGGTTCCACCGCATCTTCGATCCCACCCCCGGAGCCGGAAGCGGGCCCGAGCGGTTCTGGAAGGTGAAGCCGCTCCGGGAGAAGGCCGACCCGAAAACGCTCGCATCCGAGCTCGCGGCGCTCGCGGCAGGGGATGAAGAAGCGATTGGTGAGCTCGCTGCGCAGATCGAGGCGTGGCGCGAGGAGCCGTTCAACCCGCACCTCATCGCGCGGATGCGATCGATCGCGTACCAGCGGGCCGTCGTGATGAAGTACATCGACAACCTGATCGCCTGGGGCGACTACTTGTTCTCCCAGGACACGCGCGAGGCCATCAACGAGGCGACGGGGCTCTACATCCTCGCCGCGGACATCCTCGGCCCGAAGCCCGATCTGAACAAGCAGCCCGAGGCTGCTCCGAAGACATACGCAGAGCTTCTTGCCTCCGCCCCGCTCGCCGACCTCGAGAACCTCGTACCCGAGCTCAACGGCCCCGGGGATGTTCCGCTCATCGACGCGGCCCACTTCGCGATCCCGCCGAACGACAAACTCCTCGGGTACTGGGATCTCGTCGCGGACCGGCTCTTCAAGGTCAGGCATGGGCTCAACATCGAGGGCCAGGCACGCCCGCTCCCGCTCTTTGCGCCGCCGATCGATCCGGCGCTGCTCGTGAAGGCCGCGGCGATGGGCGTTGATTGGAAGGACGTCAGCGAGGTCGTGCCGATGCCCCACTACCGCTTCGGGGTTCTGCACGCCAAGGCGATGGAGTTCTGCGGCGGCGTGATCGCCCTGGGCGCGGCCCTGCTCTCCGCGCTCGAGAAGAAGGACGCGGAAAAGCTGACCCTGCTGCGTGCGACGCACGAGGCGGCAGTACTCACGGCAACCCGCGAGGTGAAGAAGCGGCAGATTGACGAGGCGAAGCAGACGCTCGCGGGCCTGAAGAAGACTCGGGAGGCCGCCGCGATCCGATACCAGCACTACAAGGGCCTGCCGTTCATGAACTCCTACGAGGAGCAAGCGATGGTGATGTCAGGCGCCGCCGCCATCACCCAGGCCCTCGTCCAGGTCACGCACACCGAGTCAGCGGGGGCCTACCTTCTTCCCACGGCAATCACGGGCGGCGCTGGCATCGCCAGCCCCGCTGCATTGGTCGTGTACGGGGGCGAGAACGCGGCGAAGTCCGGTGAGTCGTTTGGCAACGCCCTCGGCGTGGTGGCGTCGTTGATGCGCGACGGTGCAGCGATGAGCGCGACGATGGGCTACTACACCCGCCGCGCCGAGGACTGGAGGCTCCAGGAGAAGATCGCTGCCAAGGAGATCGAGCAGCTCGACAAGCAGATCTTGGCTGCCGAGATCAGGCTCGCGCTCGTGGAGAAGGACCTCGACAACCACGACCTCATCGTGGAGAACGCCAAGGTCGTCGAGGCCACGCTGCGCGACAAGTTCACCAACGAGGCGCTCTATTCCTGGACGATCAACGAGATTTCGACGGTATACTTCGACGCGTACAAGCTCGCGCTCGGCATGGCCAGGCGGGCCGCGAAGGCGTTCAAGCACGAACTCGCGCAGGATTCCCCGGACGTCTCTCTCACGCACTGGGACAATACGAGAAACGGCCTGCTCGCAGGGGAGAAGCTGTTGCAGCAGCTCCGGCAGATGGAGGCCGCGTACCTCGACAAGAACAAGCGCGAGTACGAGCTCACGAAGCACATCTCCCTCGCGCAGCTCGCCCCGCAGAAGCTCCTCGAGCTGAAGCAGAAGGGCGTCTGCGAGTTCGACGTGCCCGAGCTCGAGTTCGACCTCGACTTCCCGGGGCACTACCTGCGCCGGATCAAGACCGTCAGCCTCTCCGTCCCCTGCGTGACGGATGCCTACGGCACGCTCAATGCCACGCTCACGCTCGTGAAGAGCCGCGTCCGGAAGAGCGCCGATCTCACCGGGGGCTACGCCGAGAAGTTGGGCGACGGCCGATTCACCACGCCGTACGTCGCCCCGATCTCGCTCGCCATCAGCGGCGCGCAGAACGACGCGGGCGTCTTCGAGCTGTCTCTGCGCGACGAGCGGTACTTGCCCTTCGAGGGCGCGGGTGCCATCGGCACGTGGAAACTGGAGCTCTCGACGAACAACACCGACCTCGACGCCGTGAGCGACGTTGTTCTCCACGTCCGCTACACGGCAATCGACGGCGGAGACTCATTGAAAACCCAAGCGCAGAAGAACACCGCGCTGCTCCTCTCGGGCCTGCGCTTGTTCTCGTTGAAGGACGAGTTCCCGACGGAGTGGCATCACTTCTTCACGCCCGACGCCGGGGCAGTGCAGACGCTTGTACTGCCGCTCGAGAAGAGCGTGTTCCCGAGGTCTCGCAATGGCGGCACCCCGCAGATCAACGCCGTGCGGCTGTTCGCCGCCTGGAAAGACGCCAAGGCCTACTTCGCTGGTGCGCCTCTCACGATGAGCGTCGCGCCGCCGTCGGCTGCATCCGTGGAGACCACGCTCGGGAAGGGCCCCGGCGCGCTCGACACCCTCGCCGTGAGCCCGACGCTGACGCCGGCCGCCGGAACATCCTGGGCTGCCGGTTCGTGGACACTCTCGGCTGCAGGCCCCGTGGGCGAGGGCCTCGACAACATCTGGGTCCTCTGCGACTTCTCCCGGCAGGGGGCCTGATCATGGAGGGCGTGCCGAAGCGGTCCTCGGTCGTCCCCAGGCCGACGGTGAAGGCGCCCAACCCCTCCCTGCCCAAGGGCGGCGGTGCGGTGCGCGGGCTCGGGGAGAAGTTCAACGCGAACGTCGCCATGGGCACGGGCACGTTCAACGTCCCGATCGCGACGACGCCTTGCAGGGGCCTCACACCCGAGCTCGCGCTCACCTACGACTCGGGGACCGGAAACGGCCCCTTCGGCGTCGGCTGGCACCTCTCGGTTCCGTCGATCACCCGCAAGACGGACAAGGGCCTGCCCGAATACACAGACCAATGGGACACGGACACGATCATCCTGTCCGGCGCCGAGGACCTTGTTCCGGTGCTCGGTCCGGATGGGAAGAAGCTGATCACCACCGAGCAGGGCCGGAGGATCCAGCGCTATCAGCCTCGCGTCGAGGGGGCCTTCGCCCGCGTCGAGCGCATCACCGAGGCGGGCGCCCATTACTGGCAGGTGACGACCAAAGACAACATCCGGCACATCTATGGCAAGTCGAAGACTGCCCGGGTTGCCGATGCGTTGTACCCCGACCGGATCTTCACCTGGCTCCTCGAGCGAACCGAGGACACGCGGGGAAACGTCGTCCAGTACGAATACAAGGTCGAAGACCTGGCGAGCGTGCCGAAGTCGCTCCACGAGAAGCACCGGCACGAGGATCCCAAGCTCTTCTCGAACAGCTACTTGAAGCGCATTCGGTATGGGAACAAGAAGCCCGGCGAGGCCGACGACTTCTACTTCCAGGTCGTCTTCGACTACGGTGAGCACGACGCCGAGACCCCGACGCCGAATGAGGGGAAGCCGTGGCCCTGCCGAAAGGACCCGTTCTCGAGCTACAGGGCCACCTTCGAGATCCGCACCTACCGCATTTGCCGGCGCGTTCTGGTCTTCCACCACATCCCCGAGCTCGGCGCTGAGCCCGTTCTGGTGCGCTCGACGGACTTCACCTATGCCGAGGCGGCGACCCTCTCGCAGCTCGTCGCGGTCACGCAGTCGGGGTACATCCAGAAGAACGGCGGCTACTCGAAGAAGTCGCTGCCGCCGCTCGAGCTCGGCTACTCCCTGCCCGAGCTCAACACCGAGGTACAGACGGTCGACCCGGAGTACACCGCGGACCTCGGCAACGTCGACGGCAAGCGGGCGCGGTGGGTTGATCTCGAAGGCGAGGGCTTGCCCGGCGTTCTTGTCCAGCACGGCGAGGGCTTGTTCTACAAGCAGAACCTCGGCGAGGGCGAGCTCGCGCCGGCCAGGCAGCTCGTGCGCCGTCCCAATGCCATTGCACCCACAATGGGCCGCACGGAGCTTCTGGATCTCGAGCACGAAGGCCGCCCGAGCCTCGTGTTCTTCAACAGGACAGGCTCAGGGATCCACGAGCGCACCGCGGATGGCGAATGGGGGCCGTTCATGCCCTTCGCGTCTCATCCGAATATCCCCTGGAACGATCCGGGCGTGCGCTTCATCGACATCACCGGCGACGGCCAGCAGGACATCATCTTCACGAGCGGGCACGTGCACATCTGGTTTCCCTCGCTCGGCAAGAACGGCTGGGGGCCGCCGCGCAATCTGCCGATGGTCTTCGACGAGGACCTGGCGCCAACGGAGGTGTACCGGGACAATCGAGGCATCGTCTTCGTCGCGGACATGACCGGCGACGGCATGCCCGACATCGTGCGGATCAAGAACGGCAGCATCTGCTACTGGCCAAACCGTGGGCTCGGGCGGCTGGGGCCCAAGGTGGAGATGAGCAACGCGCCGCGGTTCGATGACCCGCTCCGCTTCGATCCTCGGCGCATCCGGCTCGCGGACATCGACGGCTCGGGGACCACGGACATTCTCTACATCGGCGCCGACGGGATCCAGATCGCCTTCAACCAGGCGGGCAATGGCTGGAGCAAGGTCGAGAAGCTGCCGGGGTTCCCCACGGCAGACCTCGGGTCGCCGATCTCGGTGCTCGACTTCTTGGGCAAGGGGACCGCCTGCATCGTCTGGTCCTCGCCCTGGAAGGGCGTGGCGCAGCCGCCGATGCGGTACATCGACCTCTTGGGCTCGAAGAAGCCGTACTTGCTCACCGCGGTGAAGAACAACCTCGGGGCGGAGACGAAGCTCGAGTACGCACCCTCGACGAAGTTCTACCTGGAGGACTTGAAGAACGGGACGCCCTGGGTCACGCGACTGCCCTTTCCGGTGCATGTGCTCGCCCGCGTCGAGACCCACGACGCCGTGAGCGGCACGAAGTTCGTCAGCACATACAATTACCACCACGGCTACTACGACAGCGCGGAGAAGGAGTTCAGGGGGTTCGGCCTTGTAGAACAATGGGATGCTGAGTCGTTCTCCGAGAACGAGCTCCACCTCCCGCCGGTCCAGACGAAGACCTGGTTCCACACGGGCGCGTTCTTCGAGAAGGACAAGATCGAGAAGCAGTTCGCGAGGGAGTACTACGCGCTCAACGCGCAGGAGCCTATGCTCCCTGACGCCGTTCTTCCGCAAGGCATGAGCCCGAAGGAGGCACGGGAGGCGGCGCGGGCCCTCAAGGGCCAGATGTTGCGGCAGGAGATCTACGGGCTCGACGGCTCGCCGCAGCAAGAACACCCGTACCTCGTCACCTCGGCCAGCCACGAGATCCGCAAGCTGCAATCTGCCACGGACAAGACGCACGCGGTCTTCTTCCCGTACGTCCGGGAGAAGCTCGAAGCCCACTACGAGCGGAATCCGAAGGATACGCGCGTCGTCCACACCCTGGCGCTCGAGGCGGATGCCTTCGGGCACGTGACGCGCTCGGCGACGGTCGCCTACGCGCGACGGAGCATGGAGCTGCCCGAGCAGGGGCTGCTCGCCACGATCACCGAGGCCGCGGTGGCGAACGAGCCCAGCTCGCCGGACTTCTACCGGCTCGGGGTGCCCGTCGAGACCCGGACGTACGAGCTCACGGGCCTGCCGAAGACGCAGAGCGCGTGCCTGCCGTTCGCCGACGTCCTCGCCTCGGTGAACAACGCGGTAACCATCCCCTACGAGGCCACCCCCGATGGCAGCCTCCAGAAGCGCCTCGTCGAGCACGTGAGGCACCTCTACTGGGACAGCTCGACCCTGGCCGGCCCGCTGCCTCTCGGGGCCATGGACGGGCTCGCGCTGCCCTACGAGACCTACGCGCTCGCCTTCACGCCGGGGCTGCTTGCCGAGGCGTACGGCTCGCGCGTCACGCCGCAGCTCCTCGCCGAGGGCGGGTACGTCGAGCAAGGTGGCTTGTTCTGGATCCGGAGTGGACGGGAGATCTTCGAGCCGACCGGGTTCTACTTGCCCATCGAGGTCAGAGACCCCCTGGGACAAACCACGAAGATCGGCTACGACAGCCACAACCTGCTCGTGGTCTCGGTCGTCGATCCCCTGGGCAACGAGATCACGGCGGAGAACAACTACCGCACGATGTCCCCAGTCCTGGTCACCGACCCAAACAAGAACCGCACTGCGGTAGAGCTCGACGAGCTCGGGCTGGTCGTGGCCACGGCGGTCATGGGTAAGGTCGGCGCAGGCGAAGGAGACACGCTCGCGGAGCCGACCTCTACGTTCGAGTACGACCTCGAGCGCTGGTGGAAGGACAAGAAGCCGAACGTCGTGCACGCCGCGGCGCGCGAGCGGCATGGGGATCCCGGCACGCCCTGGCAGCATAGCTACACGTACCCCGACGGGCTCGGGCGCGAGGTCATGAAGAAGGCCCGCGCCGAGGCCGGGCCGGCACCGAAGCGCGACCAGAACGGCATCCTGGTCAAGGACGCGCAGGGGCAGCTCGTCCTCGAGAACACGACCGTCCGCTGGGTGGGGACGGGACGAACCGTGTTCGACAACAAGGGCAATCCGGTCAAGAAGTACGAGCCCTTCTTCAGCGCGACGCACGAGTACGAGGACGAGAAGGAGCTCGTCGAGTGGGGCGTGACGCCCATCCTCCGGTACGACCCCCTCGGGCGACTCGTCAGGACCGATCACCCGAACGGCACGTTCTCCCGCGTAGAGTTCACGCCCTGGAGGCAGACGAGCTGGGACGAGAACGACACGGTTCTGGAGAGCGCGTGGTACGCGGCCCGGCAGGCTGGCGCCTTGCCCTCACCGTCGGCCCAGGAGCAGCGCGCCGCCCTGCTCGCCGCCAAGCACGCCGGCACCCCCGCGGCGCTTCTCCTGGATGTCCTGGGCCGGCCGGTGGTGAAGGTCGAGGATAACGGGGCCTCGGGGAAGTACACGACCGCGACGACGCTCGACATCGAGGGCAACCCTGTCGCCGTCATCGACGCCCGAGGCAACACGGCGATGGCGCAATTCTTCGACATGCTGAGCCGGCCGCTCAGCCAGAAGAGCATCGACGCGGGCGAGCGGTGGACCTTCTTCGACGTGCTCGGCAACCCGATCAGGAGCTGGGACAGCCGCGGGCATGTCATCCGCTCGGTCTACGATGCACTTCACCGGCGCACGGAACTCTGGGTGCAGAAGGACGCGGGCGCGGAGATCCTGGCGGAGACGACGGTCTACGGGGAGGGGCAGCCGAACGCGCAGGCCGCGAACCTGCGCGGGAAGGTGTACCAGGTCAGGGACGGCGCCGGCCTCGTCACGCACGTGGCCTACGACTTCAATGGCAACCCCCTCGAGGTGCACAGGCGGCTCGCCAAGAACTATAAGGGCGACATCGACTGGTCGGCCTCGCCGGTGCTCGAGGCGGAGACGTTCGTCCAGAAGACACAATACGACGCGCTGAACAGGCCGACGAGCCTCACCACGCCGGACCAGAGCGAGATCCGGCCGAAGTACAACGAAGCGGGCCTACTCGAGCAGGTAGAAGTGCGGCTGCGAGGGGCGGTCAACTGGACGACGTTCGTCGACGATATCGACTACGATGCGAAGGGCCAGCGGGAGAAGATCGTCTACGGGAACGGCGCCTTCACCGAGTACAGCTACGACCCGCTCACGTTCCGGCCGATAAGGATCAAGACGACCAGGTCCTCGGACGGGGCGCTTCTACAAGACCTTCGCTACACCTACGACCCCGTCGGTAATGTCGTCGATATCGCCGATCTCGCGCAGAAGACCGTCTTCAACAATGGCCCGGTCGAGCCGGTCTGGAAATACGAGTACGACGCCTTGTCCAGGCTGATCGAGGCGACAGGCCGCGAACACGCAGGGCAGAACGCCGACATCCAGCAGGACGAGGGCGGCTTCCCGCTGCTCAACGTGCCGCACCCGAACGACCCGCAGGCCCTCCGGAACTACACCGAGCGCTACAAGTACGACGCGGTCGGCAACATCGAGAAGATGATCCACGAGGTCGTGGGCCTCTCGGGGAGCTGGACGCGCCGCTACGACGTCGCGCCGGAAAACAACCGGCTCCTCCGCACGAGCCTACCTGGTGACGCGGACGGGGACTTCTCGGCGAAGTACGGCCACGACGCTCACGGGAACATGACCTCGATGCCGCATCTGCTGAGCATCGGGTGGGACTTCAAGGACCAGAAGCGCGCGGTCGACAAGGGCGGCGGCGGCAAGGTGTACTTCACGTACGACGCCGCAGGGCAGCGCGTCCGGAAGGTCTGGGAGCACAACGGGATCGTCGAGGAGCGAATCTACCTCGGGGGCTTCGAGATCTACCGGAGGAGCGAGGCGGGCTCGCTGGTCCTCGAGCGCGAGACGCTCCATGTGATGGATGGGGCCCAGCGCATCGCCCTGGCCGAGACGAAGACTGTTGATGCCTCGGTGGCGAACTTCGTGGTGTCGTCGCGCGTGCGCTACCAGCTCGGCAACCACCTCGGCTCGGCCGCGCTGGAGCTCGACGACGCCGGCTTGGTCATCTCCTACGAGGAATACCACCCCTTCGGGACGACGGCCTTCCACGCGGTGGCGAGCGGTGTGGAGGTGAGCGCGAAGCGGTATCGATACACGGGCAAGGAGCGGGACGAGGAGACGGGCCTCTACTACCACGGGGCGAGGTACTACGCGCCATGGCTCGGGCGGTGGACGAGCACGGACCCGGCGGGGATGGTGGATGGGCCGAATCTGTATGCGTATGGCCGAAATAACCCCCTCCGCTTTGTTGATCCGGATGGGCGCCAGGCGCTTGTCAAGCAGACAATGGTACGTCCTCCTCGGACGCCCGCTGATGTGCAGGCGGAGCATCGGGCGCAGCAGATGCAGCGCCTACCGCCTCCGGAGCCGAAAAAAGAGGATGAGCAACCTGCACCTAAGCCGGTCCCCAAGGAGCAGGAGCTCGACAAGAGTCGCGCCGCGTCCGAGCGCAAGCCGGTCTCGGAGCTGAAGCCCAGCGAATCGCTGAAAAAGTTCGTCGCAGAGCGCGAGCTTGCCCCGGGCGCCCCCATGAAGCGGAAGGTCGAGATCGGGCTAAGCATCGGATATGGTCATGACATTGGAGATGAAGAAGAACTCAGCAAAGTCAGGAGTAGGTACGGAACAGAGCTAGATGACGCCGAGGCAAAGGACCTCCTGAGCCGGGATCTGGAAGGCCAAGCGAAAGAGATCCGTACGCGCCTGAAGGGAGTGGCGCTGACTCAAGGTGAATTCGACGCGCTCGTCAGCCAAGGCTTTAACGGCGCGCTCTACAAGAACGGAAAGTCGAAGACGCTTGATGCGCTAAAGCGCAAGGCGACCAGTGATGAGGTGGCTGCCCTAATGCTTGATACGGTGACATCGCAGGAACCTCAGCACCGGGGAAAGGGGGCCATCGAAGGACTGACGGAACGTCGATTCGAGGAAGTCCAGATATTCTTTGATGCGGGCTACCCATCACGTCGCACGCCCGCGGTGGTCGCCCTCAGTAGGGAGTTCGCGCAAGCGTACAATAACGAGGTCCATAAGGCATCCAGGGCAGAGAAGGGCCCAAAGCTCGCCGAGCTGCAGCGCCGGTTTATGGGTCTGGCCCGCCAACAAGGACTCATTCCATGACCATATCTGTTCCACGTGCGGGCAGCATCCTGCTCGCCCTCCCCCTGTCCATCGCTTGCACGACCTCTCGCACGCGTTGCGCCAGCGATTCGTCCGCGCCAGCCGATCGCGCCAGCACTATTTCAGTGGCGGACGCGCAGCCTCTGGATGCGAACAGCGAAAGTGGGGGAGACGAAAGCGAAGAGGCTGGAGTGTCGGGTACTCGCCAGTCCAATCAGTGTGAACTCATTGCACGTGAATTGAGGTTCGTAGCGCGATGGCGGCATAATCCGAACCGAGCATTCGGTGGGAAGCCACTTTACTGTGATATCTCGTCGACCGCCGACATCTGCGGACGGACAAGCGTCGACGAGGACGGGCTCACGTCCGTCGCCGTTCCCCAAAACGGACCGGGCGCATTCTTTCACTTTATACTGAACGATGACGATGACACCAAGAAGCGTCTCACCTGCAGAACAATCGGCTTGATCGCCACGGCTCGGCCTGAACCCGGTGTTGAGCACTGTGGGACTGTCAAAGATGGCCCACTCGCCGGCATGAGGATCATTGCCGACAGCCGATGCGATCGGTTACGAATGACGCTGTTCGATAAAGCATACCAGGCGAAGGACCCGGATGCCGAAAAGCTGACTGACTGCGACGAGCCTTTACCTGAGCGTTTGGCGGGGCCAGAACTGCAGTGCAAACCTGTGAACTTTGGGCGGGACTGAGTGCCCCGCCGACAAGTTGTCCAACGTCGCTTTGAGTATTCACGTGGCGACCGTGGGGTCCGACGTCGCATGCACGCTGGGCTGATCAGTGCTGGCGCCCTCGCGTTACCATCGCGGCGGCCAAGGAGGTCCGGATGAGCCTTCGTTACTCCCTCGCGGCGATTACCCTCACACTTCTCCTCGCCGGCCTTGGGATCTTGCCTTCGTGCAGTAGCGCTTCCTGCGACGGCGGCGGCGAGGGCTGCCCGTGTACGACAGGCGTCGAGTGCGGCAGGCCGCCCGCCTGCACGGGTTGGCTCTGCGACGGCACCTGTCACAGTTTCAACGAGCGCGTGGGCTTCCGCTGCATGATGGATTCATGCCCAGGCCCGGACAAGTGCCCTGGCGTGTGCGACGGCGCGGGTACGTGCATTGGGTGCCTGCAGGACGCGGACTGCAAACCGGGGCATACCTGCGAGGCCGGGAACGTGTGCTCGCGCTGCGATGATGGGGTGAAGAACGGGGATGAGACCGGCGTCGACTGCGGCGGCTCGTGCCCGCTGTGCCCGGGGACGTGCAACGTGGACGCCGACTGCTCCGCTGGCTACTGCTGGGAGGGGCTGTGCGTTCGGTGCGACGACGGGATCAAGAACGGAGACGAGACCGGCATCGACTGCGGCAACTCCGGTGGGCGCTGCCCGATCTGTTTCGGGGCGTTCTGCGAGTCGGGTGCTGCATGCGCGAGCGGCGCCTGCGAAAAAGGGCTCTGCTGCTCGAAACCTTGCCCTCTCTGCTACGATTGCGACCTTATGGGGGAATGCTTCTTCATCACTTACGGGTACACCGACACGTATGGAGTGGATCCCACCATTACCTGCAACGGCAGCCACATGTGTGATGGGAAAGGCCGATGCGCCCTGAAGGACGGGCAACCTTGCACGCAGAATGACGAGTGCGCTTCCTGGAGCTGCCTCAACGGCATCTGCGAATTCTAACTGGACGAGCGCCAGTTTATTGCGGCGGCGCGAGGTCTGGAATGCAACAGAACGTTACAGGCCCCTCGGTCAACGCCTCGCCAATGACTTCTCCCCCATCAGGATCGCACGTACCAGGCTGGTAGGACAATATCTCGGCGTCTTGGCTACCGAGTGCGGTGCTGGTGGGTAAATCGGTGCACTTTGGTCCATCGGTCGAGGGCAACACAAGGGAGCCCTGCTCGTTAGTACAGAATTGATCAGCATATACCCTGACGCGCACCGAGCAAGAGCCTCCCATTGACCCGCTGCAGGTGCAGGCCGAGCAAAGCCGCTGCTCCTCCACTTTTCGCCAACCTGAATGCCGATCGGGCCATGCGTCCGGACACGGTGCAGCAGCTTCGAGCCCATGGGCGACACGACATAGCCGGTACCCCGGCGGCGGATCAGAAACGCAAATATGCAGCAAGTCGCACGTTCCAATGCCGGCGGCTACGTATTCGATCACCCTCGTGCGCATGGGGGGCGGCAAGGGCTGTCCTTCCGGAGGCATGCTCGGCTCTGCAAGGCATGGCGCAACGATAGGCGGTTCAACCACCAACGAACGGACGCAGGGAACTCCATCGCACAACGTCCCCATTGGAATCTGTGTGGACGAAGTGCAACTCCCATCCCACGCGATTGGAGGCTCGAACGGAGTTACGTAGGGTGGAGAGATATCTTGACAGGCTGTCGAGTTTATGTCCCACGAGGCCGGCAGTATGCAGCCCACAGACGGCGCCAAGCATGAGCACGTCGGGCATGCCGGTTCGGCGAAGGCGACGTCCACCCAGCTCTCGAACTTCTCTGCAGGCAACGGCGGCGGCAGCGGGTCGGTCTCCTTTCCCATCCACACGTACGAAGGGTAGTAGTCGAACCCGCCTCCACCGGGCGCCATGCACTCCGCGTTCCCGGGGCATCCAGACGACGAGCCCGCTTCTGGGCCTCCATCATCGTCGCCCGCCTCGGCCTCGGCGTCGTCGCCGGCATCCACGTCGGCATCATCCCCAGCATCTGGCGGGCACGCGTACTTCTCTCCTGGCGGTCCGCAGCACGGGACCTCTTCGTCGGCATCGTTGTAGCAGATCGTGTAACCCTCGGTGATCGAGACGCAGCTCTCCGCGTCGCATGCCGCGAGCCCGAGGGCGATCAACGTGCCGAGGTACGAGGCCAGGGTCTTGAACGCACGCACGCCGTTAAGGCTAGTCCTCGAATCCGGGCACCGTCAACGTTAGGACCCGACGGACAAACCAACGCCGAGCGCTGTCGCGTTCCACGAACGCTTGCGCCTCACGCGCCCCACGGGCATGCTCTGCGGTGGGGGGACAAACCTGCTCTCTCAGGTCATGCGGGACGCCTCTTCACGCCCTTTCAGGGCGCGCTTTTTGCTGGTCGCGGCCCTGCTCTGCGGCACCTCGGAGGCGACGGCGCAGTCGTCCGAGGTCCTGCCGTGGCGCCTCGACTACGCCCCTGGTCCCGACGCTCCGAAGAACTGCCCGGACAAGAGCTACATCAAGGCCGCCCTCTCCACGAAGCTCAAGGGCCACGACCCCTTCACTGACGACGCGCCACGCTCGATCTCCGTGAAGCTGGTGCTCACGCCGCAGCGGATCGAGGCTCACATCGAGGCGCGCGACGAGAACGGTGAGGTTGTCGCCAACCACGTCACCCAGGCGGAATTTTGGCGCTGCGACCAGCTCGCTGATCGCACTGTGTTCTACCTGCGCGACATCATCGACCCACTGACGATCCCGCCCGCGGCCCCGGCGGCTTCGAGCTCGTCTGCGACGCCCGCGCCTTCATCTGCCGATCCGCCCCCAGCTCCCTCGACTCATGAGCGCGTCGAGTCGTCCCCCTCGGCACCCAAGGTCCTAGCGCGCCCGGCACGGCTGCCGCAACTCGCCATCTACGCGAACATGGGGGCTGCCTGGTGGAGTACCCCGGAGACCGCCCTGAGCCTCGCGGCGGGCATCGAGGCGCGGTGGAAGTGGCTCTCCATCGGGGTCGAAGGGCAGTACGATCACGCCTGGGCCTTGCCGACGAAGCTCGATGTGGAGGCTGAACGTGCGGGCCTGGCCGCCCTGGCATGCGGACGTCATGTAGTCCTCCCTCCCCGCGTCTCCGCCCGCGCGTGTGTGTTCGGCGACGTGGCACTGCTTTCGCTCGACCCTCAGAGAATCAAGCTTATCAGCGATGAGGACCTTGTGATCGACCTCGGCATGCGGCTCGGCGGAGAGCTCCGGCTCGCTCGCTTCTTGGGCCTCCAGCTACACGGGGACGTCGCCTACGTGGCCCTTCCGCGGTTGTTCATCGTCGACGGCAAGGAGCTCTGGCGCTCTCCCCGTCTCACCGGCGCTGTCCGGGTCGGCCTGGTTGTTCCCTTCGACATCCGGTGAAGTCGTCTTCGAGCAGGAAGATGTACGATTTATTGGACGGGTCGCCGGTCTCGGCGCGTGTTTGTATTTGTGCGCGTCCTCATCCCTTTCCTGCATCACGCCAGCGACGCCTTTCTCCGCTTCTACGCGACGCACCTCCTGACCGTTCTCGGGATCCTGGCGCGGATGGGCGTGCGCCAGGCGGATGTCGGTGACCTCGCGCAGCTCGTCTTCCTGAAGGTCTACAAGAGCTTCGACAAGGTCCCATCCACGGGGGTGAAGGACTGGCTCGAGATGATCTGTGAGCAGCAGGCTGCCGAGCACTACCGCCTGTACCGTCACCGCTTCGAAACCCCCGAAGCGGACGTCGGCGTCGACGTGCCCAGCGATGAGAACCCGCACGAGCGCTTCGAGCACCATGAGCTCGATCAGGTCGTCAAACGCGTGCTCCAGACCATGGACGCGCAGCTCGTCGATGTACTGGTCAGGGCCGAGTTCAACGGGGAATCGCTGCCGAAGATCGCCGCGGCGCTCGGGGTCTCACGCAACACGGCGCAGGCCAGGCTCGTCGAGGCCAAGGACGTCTTCCGGCGCAGCGTGAAGAAGCTGTTCGGCCGGGACTTCACGCCGTTCATGCTGCTGCCCTTCGGCCTCGATACCGTCGTCCGCCCCGAGGATCTCACGCCCGACTTCATCGAGAAGGCGCGGCATGAAGTCTGGCGCGGCGTCGCCCGCGAGCTTGGCTTCGACGAGGTGCTTCCTCCCGCCCTGCCTCCGAGCTCGTCGCCGCCTTCCGAGCCGCCGGCTTCGGGCAAGCGGCTCATCCAGATGATGGCGCCCAAGGGCTCTGGGCCTGTCGCTCGGGCCACCGTGAAGGCGGTGCTCGAGCGCATCATCAAGCACCCGCTCTTCCTGGTCGGCGTCGGCGCCTTGGGCGGGGGTGGTGCGGTCGCGCTCTGGCCCCACGACGAGCTGCCTGCCGCGCGACATGCAGTGCCGATGGTGCTCTCCGTCGTGATCGACGAGCGCGGGCGTGGTGAGGGCTTCTCAGCCGTCGCGCCCCCGGCCACCCCCGGACCGAGCCCCACCATAGTTGTCGTTGCTCCCGCGCGTCCCCCTGCCGGTCCCGTGCCTCTAAACGACCCAGAGACGACAAACCTCGAACAAGCCCGGGAGATGCTTTCGCGCGGGCAGTGTGCCGAGGCGCTCTCCACGCTGCGACAGCATGAACGGGACTACCGGGACAGCCATCACGCGGCGGTCCGAAACAAGTACATCGCCACGGCGCTCGAGGGCCTGCGGCAGAACGAGCAGAAGAGCGGCAGCACGCCCTGACCAGCCTCGTGCACGCAGGCGTGCACTTTTCTTGGACGGGTCGACAGCGTCGGCTCGTGTTTAGAGAGTAAGGGACATGCGGCTTCAGCGCCCGGCCATGGTCGCCGGCACGCGGGCACGTTTGTCCTCGCGAATCATCATCATCCGCAGACGGCCGCGGTGGCGAGCGCGCGTTGGAGGACGTTCGTCGAGGCATACCACCGCGGTCGCCTGGGGATGGTGATGTTCGCTCGAAGGAGGTCGCGGGATACAGCTCGCATTCGCTAGCCCGGGTTCCGCGCCTGCCTCCGGGCGATCATCGCTCTGATCGTCATTCCTGTCGTCCGCGGCGTCCCGAGTCGACGTCGCACGGCTGACGACAAGCAGCTTCGCGGCTTTTTCAGGCCGCAGACGGCATTCGTGCGCCCGGAGGAGTACATGGCCGACGAGGAAGAAGACGAAGCCGCCACGCGCGTGTTGACGCGCCCGGCTGCGAGCCACGACGAGGACGACAACGCCCCCACGGCGTTCTTCGTGCGGCCGGCGGCGCCCGCGCCTCCTGTCCCCGCCACGTCGATCCCGGTGAGGCCCTCATGGTGGCGCGTGCTCATCGACGTCTTGTGCTTCTGGCGTCGCCGCCCTGTAGCAGCGGTTCTCGCTGCTACAGCTCCCGCCCCTGCACCTGCGCGTCCCGCGACCTCTGCGTCGACATTGCATGTGCTCGTGTCCGCGCCCAAGGCGGCACGCAGGCCCGCCCCCACGCTGGTCTCGCATCTCTCCCCGGGGCGCCGCGCGGTTGTCGACGAGGTGCACACGTTGCTCTGGAGCTTTGAGCCGCACGAGCTCGAGGCGGCGGCGAAGCTCATCGAGCACATCGCCGCAGCTAGGCTCGCGGGTCCGGAGGGCCGCGTCGAGGCGCAGATCATCTACGCGCTCCTGTACATGCGCTCCGACGAAGACGGGGCGGTCGGCCTCGCCGTTCTGCGGGGCAAGCTCCTCGGGCTCGCTCGATCCGCGGTGGACCAAGCGCTCCTACATCTCGAAGAGCAAGGCCAAGTTGTACTTCGTCCTGCGAATCCGCTCTCCGGAACACGGCAACTTGCTGCAGGGATCGAACATCCGACACGAGGGCTGCTCGAGCGCGTCGCTCTCGTTGCACGAGCGAGGAGAGCGTCTTGAGCGGCGAGCGCGCCACAACAGGTACGCCGGGCGGCACCAACGCGCAGGCCGCGCCCATCTCGACGAACCCGCCGTCGATGATCCGACCTTCCCCGCCTGCGCCCCCACCCGTCGAGCCTCGACGACGTCATCGCACGCCGATCGAGGAGGTGAACGATATCCTCCGGCAGCTCCGCATCCCCGAGCTCGCCGACGTCCTGCTGTACGCGCAGCGCACCCTCGCCGCGCGTGACGCAGGTCCAGATCCGGCCGTCGTGAGCGAGATGCTGGCGGCGATGGGCCGGCTTCATCCGGCCTACAAGAACACGCAGGGCGTGCCGCTGCCGATCCTCCACTGGGCTCTTGCTCACGTTCCACGCGCGGCCTTCGAGTCGGCGCTGCTTCACGCCGAGCGCGAGGGGCGCATCCGGCTGGTCGCTGCTTCGCTGCTCGCTCCCTTCGTCGAGCACGCTGCGGGCATCCACGACCCGAAGCGGGGCTTGCTCTACTTCTGTACCGCTCCGGAGGCACGCGGACGGCGGGAGCCCTGACATGGGCCGCCGACACGAGCCGGATCCGTTTGCCCTCAAATTAGGTCATCGGATCAGGGATCTGCGCCTCGCACAGGGCATGTCGCTCGAGCACCTCAGAAGGAAGACCGGCATCGTCGCAAGCCACCTGTCGCTCATCGAACGCGGGTATGTCGCGATCAACGTCGGCACCCTCGATCGCATCGCACGCGCGCTCGGCTTGACGCCGATGTTCCTGGTTCTATTCCCCGAGGAGAGTGAGCTCGAGGCAGTCGTCGAGCAGATCGGCAGCATGAGCGCGGAGGAGCTCGCGCAGCTCCGCGAACAGGTGTCCGCCTCGAGCCCACGGGCAGAGAAGCCTCGCCCTTCGCGTGGAACTCGTCGCACGTAGAACACCAAGTGGTCGGACTCGGCAGATAACCAGATGAGCCTCGACGGCAGATGGGGATGAACGAGTGCCACGGCATGCAAGCGAAGAACCCAAGGTCAGGCTCAACTTGGAGCTTCCCGAGCGCCTCCGTGGCAGGCTCGATCAGCTGCGCGCGATGAGCGAGGCCGGCACGATCACCGAGGTGGTGAAGAGAGCCGTCGCGCTGTACGACGTGCTGTTCTCGGCGATCCGAAACGGCCGGGAGAGGATCATCCTGCGCAGTTCCGACGGCACGGAGCGCGAGCTGCTCATCCCGTGATCTTTCCTTCCCACGTGCTCCACTAGGATGAGCACTAGGGTTTGTCCTCTCTTGCGGTTTGCCGCGGAACATGCGATCCAGGGGCGCGATGTCCTCCGCTCGTCCGCCTGCCGCGTCGTTCGAGCCCCCGCCTCCGCCCTCGCGAAGGCGGCTCAGAACGGGGCCCGGCGCGTTCGATGTCCTCTCGCGGGACGGCGCGGCCGCGGTTCTGCTCTTCGCCCGTGCCAAGCTCGAAGCTGAGCGTCGGCGTGCACCGGGGCTCGTGAACGGTTCCCTTCGCGCCTTCGCCTCGCGCGTGGAGTCAGCGGCTCGCAGCGCGACCGAAGGGGTACATGACGATGGCGTGTTCATCGCACCGCTCTTCCGCCTGCTCCGCGAGCGTGACGAGGTCTCGTCCTGCCCGACGCTGTCGGCGTTCAAGGCGCGGCTGCTCCAAGCCTACAACCGCGGGCTCCTCGAACTCGCCACCTGCAAGCGCGCCGAGGACGAGAACCCCTTGGTGGTCGCCGCATCAGCACTTCGTTCCCGACGAACCATGTTTCATCTCGTGCAGCGATGGTCGCGTCGGAACATGTTCGCCGCGCTCGAGGACGTCCTCGAGGCGCTCTCTCCCAAGGCTTACGCCGCCGCAAAAGAGTTCGCGCGCAAGGTCCACGAGGATGAACAGCGACGCGAAGGGCGCCCCCGCCTGATCTCGCTGCGCCTCGATGCTTTCGCCACGCGCATGCAGGCCGTGGCCAATGAAGGCTCGCACGATGCGCTCATCATGGAGCTGTTCCACGAGCTCGATGAACGCGGTGAGGCGACGGGGCTCGGCCTCTCAGCGTTCAAGGCTCGGCTTCGCGGTGCGCATCGCAGGGGCCTGCTCACGCTACGCGCCTGGCAGGCGAAGGATGGTGTGAAGACCCCAGCCATGCAGCTGTCCGCGGTCGATCACGAGGGGATGAAGCTGCACCTCGTGTGCCGTACGGCGGCGCCGTTGCCGATCCCATGGGGGCGACCAGCGCTGCCATTGCGACCTGCAAGGGCGACGGCGACGGGGACTTGAAAACCTGACCTAACGTGTGTCTGTCTTTCGGCCGGACGAGACTCCAGCGCAGATCAGGGCAGCGCTGGTGCGGGGCGTGCCTCGAACTCTTCCGGCCTCTGCCGCCAGCGCTCGGCGATGAACCGCTCGATGCCTACGACGCTGCTGTCTTTCGACTCCTGCGGATACCGGAGCTCGACCATCACCCCGTGCTCCTTGCCGTCCTTGAGCACGTCCAACAACGCCGCTGCCGTGGACGCGTCGCGGCGGATGTAGCCCGTGATCGCCGCGCCGTCTGGGTCGCGTAGCTCGATGGACTGGTGGGTCTGTTCCGTGTCGTTGTAGTCGAAGTTGTAGTAGTCCGTGAGCTTCGCCCAGACGCGGAAGAGGTAGGTCCCCTTCAGCCGTTGCGTCCGGAAGAACGGCAGCGAGACGGGGTTATATCCGACCGAGGATCGCCAGTCGAGCTTGAGGCCCTCTGCGGTCTTCTTGAAGTGGTAGTAGTCCCGCTTGTTCTTGCCGAAGACGACCTCGACGCTGCAGTAGTCGCCCTCGTTCACCTTCGCGCAGCCGTCGGTCTCGATGTATCCGTCCCGCCACCCCCATCCTTCCGCCTCCCCCCTCGGCCATGCATGTATGCCTCGTTGAAGGGAGGCTTGTCATGGCTACGAGGACGACCAAGGCCGAGCGTCGCTGGCGGCGGATCGTGGAGAAGTGGCGCCGTAGCGGCCTATCGGCGCGCGCGTTCGCGAAGCGGCATCGAATCAGCGCGGTCACGATGTACGGGTGGAGCAGCCGGCTCAGCAGACAGGATGCCGCGCAGGATTCCGAATGTGCGGCGGAAGCACCGACGTTCTTGCCCGTCGAGATCATCGACGACGTCCTGCCCGCCGCGGCCGCCGGGCCGACGGCCCTGGAGGTCGTTCTTCCGCGTGGCGAGGTAATTCGCGTGCCTCCTGGCGCTGACCTCTCCCAGCTCGGCCGTGTTGTCGCGGCACTCCGGGGGGCGCTCGAATGATCCCCGCGCGGATGGCCATTTACGTCGCCACCGAGCGGCTCGATCTGCGACGCTCGTTCGATGGGCTCTCGGGCGTCGTGCGCGAGGTGCTGCGTGAGGATCCGCTCTCGGGCGCGCTGTTCATGTTCTTCAACAAGGCGGCCGACAGGGTCAAGATCCTCTGGTGGGATCGGACGGGCTATTGCCTCCTCTACAAGCGCCTCGAGCGCGGCACGTTTCGCGTGCCCCTCGCGCTCGAGCCCGGCGCGACGCGCATTCCGATCGAAGCCTCCGAGATGGCCAGGATCCTCGAAGGCGTAGAGCTCCCGCCGGCGAAGCAGCGCATCCGCGCGCTCGCGGCGGGTTCCATCAAGTAAAACCTTCCTCTTTACACGGGGCCGCGTTGCGTGTATGGCACGCTCCCGTGACAAACCCTGAGCTCGAGGTGAAGGTCGCTGCCCTGGAGAGCCGCCTCGCGGGTGCCTCGCGAGAGCGGGACAAACTCCGCCATGAGCGCGACGAGTATCGGCACGAGCGCGACGAGTATCGCAAGCTCTACGAGCTCGCCAGCATCGAGCTCGAGCGGTTTCGTCGCCATATCTTCGGCCGCAAGGCCGAGCAGGTCGATCCTGCGCAGACCCAGCTCGCGTTCAACGCCGTCGTCGAGGCGCTCGGCGGGCTCGAGCGGCTCTCCGAGCCATCGACGGATGCACAGCCGCCTTCCGAGCAGCCCGCCGGAGAGAAGCTACCCGAGCGCAACAAATCAAAGCAGAAGGGGCGCAAGGCCACCCCGCACGGGCGGCAGAGCCTGCCCGAGCATCTGCCCGTCCACGAAATCGAGCTCCTCCCGCTCGAGGCCAAGGGCGAAGGCGCCGCGTCCCTCGTGCGGATCGGCGAGGAGGTGAGCGAAACGCTGGAATGGCGGCCCGCGGGCTACGTGCGGGTCCGGGTCGTTCGTCCGAAGTTCGCGACGAAAGGCAAACCCGAGCAAGGCGTGCGTATCGAGCCCGCGCCCGAGGCGCCAATCCCTCGCTGCATGGCAGGCCCCGGGCTGGTCGCGCACGTGCTCGTGAGCAAGTACGCCGATTCCTTGCCGCTGCACAGGCAGGAGAAGATCCACGAGCGACAAGGTGTCCCGCTCGCGCGCTCCACCCTGTGCAACTGGGTGAGCGCCTCCTGCGGCCTGCTCCGGTACATCGTCGACGCGATGTCCATCGACGCGAAAAGCGCGCATTGCATCGCCATGGATGCGACCGGCGTGCTCGTGCAGGCGAAGGAGAAGTGCCGGAGAGGCTACTTTTGGGTGCTCGTCGCCGATCGGGACCACGTCCTGTTTCGCTTCACGCCGCGGCACACGCAGGATGGGCCGCGGGAATTCCTGCGCGGTTACAAGGGGTACGTCCTCGCCGACGCGCACAATGTCTACGAGCTGCTCTATCGCACCGAGGAAGTGACGGAGGTCGGCTGCTGGGCACACTGCAGGCGCGGCTTCTTCAAGGCGCTCTCGTCCGACAAGGAGCGGGCGCTGGCGGCGCTCGGGTTCATCGGAAAGCTCTACGCAATCGACGCCGAGACCAAGGACCTTCCGCCGGCTCGCCGGACGGAGGAGCGCCGGAGGCTCGCCACGCCCGTGCTCGAAGCCTTTCGCATCTGGCTCGACGTGCAGGGTCTCGTGGCCTTGCCGAAGAGCCCCGTCGGCCAGGCCATCGGCTACGCTCGCAATCAGTGGGCGCCCCTCACGCGATTCCTCGACGATGGCCGGCTGCGTCTCGACAACAACGGCTCGGAGCTCGAGCTCCGCCGCCAGGCAGTCGGCCGGAAAAACTGGCTCTTCGTCGGCAGCGACGAGGGGGCCGAGTGGAATACCATCGCCGTCTCGCTCATCGCCTCCTGCGAGCTGCACGGTATCGAGCCCTGGGCATACCTGCGCGACGTCTTGATCCTGCTTCCCGAATGGCCCCGCGACCGGGTCCTCGAGCTGTCGCCCAAGCACTGGAAGCAAACCCTCGAGAAGACCGACGCTCGTCAGCGGCTCGACAGGAGCATCTGGAGCCGCGTTTCGAGCACGTCCCCCTCGTCCTGACTTCGAGCGCGGCGCGCTCGTGGGGACCTTGGGAGCCGCGCCTTCGGCGGCTGTGGTTCGGCGGACACGAACATTCCGAGCGGGTCTGGAAGGCGCGTCGACCGTCGACGTGGCTTCCTCGCCGCGCTTGGACGGTTTGATGGTCGAGCTGCGGCGTCGTGGCGAGCTCTCGTCGTCTTTCCGGCGAGCATCGAGCCCCTCGGACGCATCAACGCGGCTGCCTGCCGCGCTTCGGCCCCGCGCAGGACCATGCTTTCTCGCGAGCTTCGGGCGAGCTGCGTCTCCCAGGGGTTCTTCCACGACGAACTCGTCACGCTGCGGCATCGCGGCGGAAGGTTACGCAGCTGCCTCGATGCGCGCCATGATGCGGGGGGCCGAACGGATACGTCTCGATCGACTCGAACGGCTTCTTGCAGTCCTTCTGGTCCGTGTAGTGCTCGGCGAGCGCGGCGCGGTTCGCCTCGGGGTCGAGGATGAACTTGGCGCGGTCGAGGCAACTGTCCTGGTTCAGGTAGTCGCGCACGATGCTCGATGCGCCGCGGGAACATCCAGCCAGGAGCACGCTGCTCGCCAGCATGAACGCGAGGGGCAGGATCGTTGACGCCGCAGAGGGCACGATCGTGGGAGTGGAAAACCGATGCATCGCGACGCCACGATACACGATCGGGTTGGTTGTCAACACCATCGTGTGTTCACCTGAAGCGTCATCCCCGCGACGTTCGGCGCCGTGGACTTCGGCAAGGAAGTGCGGCGGCGACGAGAGGCGCTGGGCCTGACCCTGGAGCAGCTCGCGGAGCGCGCAGGGCTCACGCCGAACTACATCGGGGGCATCGAGGCAGGTCGACGTGACCCCTCGCTGTCGAGCATCCTCGGGCTTGCGAAGGGCCTGGGGGTGCCGCCGGGGGAGCTCGTGGGAGGCATCCACGACCTCGAGCCGGCCGCTATCGAGGCAGCACGGCTCTTCCAAGGCGCGTCCGAGGACGTCCAGGATGCCGTTCTCCGCCTCTTGCGTGCGGTGACGCGGGGACGGCGGCGAAGCGGGTGAGCCGGGCCTGGGGCGGGGCCTAGCGGGAGCCCGTCTGGCAACCATGGGGACCATCACCACGGTTGCTGCGGACTCCACCGCCGCTCAGGGCGTGGATGCGGCTCGGGGCGCGCGACGAGTTGTCCTCGTCTACCGCCGCTCGCGCGACGACTCTTCTTCGCCGCGCGACGACTTTTCTTCGCCTCGCGCCAGGGAGGACTCGAGCTCCGACGCCAAGGTATGGGGGGCGCGCTCTGGCCGTGAGCTGCGCCGATCCCTCAGCTCGCGCGCCGAGATGAACCGAGAGTTCGCCGCATGCCGGCGATCGAGCTCTTGCCAGGAAGAAGTAGCCCAAGCCCGCGAGGCGAGCTCCCCTGGCGCTTGCAGCAGTAGCCAACGTTCGGCGGGCAGGGTTCTCGCCCGGGGGGTAGAGGTCGCCGTTCCGACCCGGGTCCTGGGTATGATGAGCTCCCGCGCGCCAGGCGACTCTTCGCGCTGCGCATGCCTGCTGTCAAGCGACAGTAACTTCTGACCCCCTCACGACAGTAAAACTGACCCCTCCCTGCGCATCGGCTCCAGGTCTCACTTCGCGGGAGAGACGCTCCCGCTGAGCAGTCCGGCCTTCTTCTTCTGCTTCAACCGGTAACTCTCTCCCGAGAGCATCAGCGTGTGGCTGTGATGCAGCAGTCGGTCGAGGATCGCCGCGGCGAGCACCTCGTCGCCGAAGACCGTTCCCCATTGCGTCACCACCTGGTTCGTCGTGATCAGCGTGCTGCTCCTCTCGTACCGCCTTGCGACGAGCTGAAAGAACAGATGCGCGCTTCGTCGCTCGAACGGCAGGTATCCGACCTCGTCGACGATGAGCAGCTTCGGCTTCGTGTAGAACAACAACCGCTCGGCGAGCTGTCCCTCGGTTTCTGCCCGCGAGAGCGCGGCCAGCAGCGCCGTGGCACTTGTGAACAGCACCGAGTGCCCCGCCTCCACGACGGCCCTCCCGAGGGCGATCGCCAAATGCGTTTTGCCGACCCCTGGCGGTCCGAAGATCAATACGTTTTCCGCCTGCGCGATGAAGCGTCCCATGGCCAGCTCTCGCACCAGCTTGTGATCCACCGACGGCTGGAACTTGAAGTCGAAGTCGTCCAGCGTCTTCACCGTGGGGAAGTGGGCGATCTGGATCCCCATGGCTATGCGCTTCCGTTGCTTCGACCCCACCTCCTCGCGCAGCAGATTGTCGAGGAAGTCGAGATACGTTGGCTCAGTGCGCGCGGCCTCCGCCAGGAGCGCGTCCAGCCGCTCTGCGACGTAGCCCAGGCGCAGCCGTGTCAGGCTCTCGAACACGCGTGCGTGCACGAGGTCGGGGCTCACGAGGCCACCTCCTCGAGCACGGCCGCGTAATCGGACAGGCGGCGCCCCAGGGCCTCCAGCGGACTCGGAGGCGGCGTGGAGGTCAAGGGCGCGGGCTGCATGCGCCATAGGCCCTCGTAGTGGGCCTTGTCGATGACGCGCGCGTGCAGCTCGAAGGACCGCTCGTGCCGCGCGACGAGCACGGCGCCGCAGTAGATGCGCACTTCGCGCTCGCCGAGCGCGACCTCGACGGTATCGCGCACGAGCCGATGCGGGACGCTGTAGCGGACCGTATCGACGTCCACGAGCGCGTCATTGGCGACGCGTCTGCGCAGGCGCTGCTCACGAACGGGCACGGGGCGCGCCGGCAGCGGGCGCAAGGCGTGCCGCTCGTCGCGCTCGAAGCGCACGAACGGCGGCTCGTGCGTCGTGCCGTGGATACGCTGGTCGGCCTCGACCATCCAGGCCGCGAGGTGCGCCTCGAGCGCCTCGAACGAGGCGAACTCGCGCTCGGCGAGGCCATTGCGCTTGACGTACTTCACCGCGGACTCGGTCTTGCCTTTGGTGCGCGCTCGGTAAGGTCCGCAGGCCCGCGGAAGGACGCCCCAGTCGCGGCAGAAGGCTGCGTACGCCGGGTGGAACGTCACCGTGCTCGTCTCGCGATCTCGACCGACGACCAGAGCGCGGGCATTGTCGCCGAGCAGCGTGCGCGGCACCCCGCCGAAGTGGCGAAACGCCGCGGCGATCCCCTCGCGCCAATCATCCTGGCGCTCGCTGAGAAACGCCTTGACAAACAGACGCCGAGAATGGCAGAGGACCGACACGAGCAGGTGTACTCGTGTCGGCTTGCCTCCGATGCGGACCACCTTTTGACCAAAGTCGATCTGCATCTGTTGACCGGGGTCCGTCTCGAAGCGCACGCTCGCCGCGTCCGCGGCGAAGCGCTCGCGTCGCTGGTCGGCCACGGCGCGCTGCACCGTGCGCACGCTGGCCTCGACGCCGCGCTGCCGTAGCTCACGCGCGACGACGACGGCATTGGCGCCGGCGAGGCTCGTGTAGAGCTGCCAGGCCTCGGCGCGGCCATCGTCGTCGAGGCGGCGACGGCCCGGACGGACCTGCACCTCAGCCTCGGAACCACCCCGCAGGTACCGTCTTACCGTGTTGCGGGCCACCTCCAGCTCTCGCGCGATCCGCTTGGCGCCCCAGCCACGAGCGGCCAGATCGCGGATCTGCCGGATGATCTCCGGCTCCACCATGTCCTGCACCTCTGCTACCGGAGATGCCTTCTCCCAGAGTTTGTCCACCATCCTCGTCGCCTCCTCCGACGAACTGGGAGGGGGTCAGTTTTACTGTCGCCGGGGGGTCAGTTTTACTGACGCTCTACACCTGCGCACGAACTCGTCGCGATTTCGTACCCGTCGCGGGGCTAACCGTCGCGTTGATGCCGTCGCAGGCTCGCCAGCGGCGAGGAGTGTACATCCCTCGAGAACCGCGAGCAGCAAACTCAACGAGCTTTGCCGGGGCAGATAGGACGCAGAAACGCCGTCGGATATCAAGCGCCGCAAGACGAGCCCGGCGCGGTTGATATACCGCCTCAATCTGCGATCGAGGGCGCTTGTTTCGGTCGCCATTTGTGGGCCGGGGTGGTAGCATCACCCACTCTTCCATCGGACCCTCACCAGAATGAGCGACACCATGCCGACGCTGACCATAGAAACTGCCCGTGCCCTTGAATCGTCCTTCGAAGGTCGCATCACGTCTTCGCACGACGCTAACGACGAGTTCCGCAGCAAGCCCACGGTCCTCATACCCGAGTCGACCGTCGACGTGGAGCGGGCCCTGCGCTTGGCCCGAGCTGCTGATCGGCACGTGTTCGTCCGGAGCGGCCACAGCGTCTCGTCCACTGACGTGAGCAAATCGGCCGCCGCGATCGTGAGCATGGAGGCGTTTCGAGATATCGACGTCGGCGCGCAGCTGGTCACGGTCGGGGCGGCGGCGACGACGGCCGAAGTGGCCAAGAAGCTGGCCAACAAGAGCCTCTTCCTCCCGCTCGATGACAACCCGACGCAGAGCATTGTGTCGGCTGTGCTCAGCATGGACGGGTCGCCCTTTCCTCGCAGCGGAGCCGGGCTCGACTCGCTCCGCGGCGCCGTCGCGGAGGCAGAGGTCGTACCGATCGACGGCGACGACGCGGGCATCGCCAAGATACTCCGCAATGACGAGCTTCGCGACCTCTGGGCCGGCAGCCGCCGCGGGGTCATTACAAGGCTCGTCTTCGACGCCGCCGCCTGGAAAACGGACGAGTCCGAGCGCTGGATGCAGTTTTGGATGACGCCCTACGACCCGAGCGCCTTCGCCACCCTGTGCGACGCTCTTTTCCGCCCTGGCGGCAGCGCGGTTCCCAAGCACGTCGACCTGACCGTCCGCGTGACGTCGGCCGCGTTCTCAATGAAGCTGGTCATCCTCCGCATCACGGGTCACGGTGACGCCGACAGGAAAGCGGCCGAGGCTGCCGTCCAGGATGCCCTCGACCGCGGAAAGTGCGTTGTCCTCGCCTCCGAGTGGGTGGCCGGCCCCGGCTCCAGCATCGCCGCCTGGGTGACGACGGGCGCGGGCAGTGCGCGCGCGCAGGGCGATGTCCAAACGCGGTTTGGCAGCAATGCAGCGCCTCGGCCGTTTGCCGGGTTCCGGCAGGAGTTTCTCGAGGCCGTCGACTTCGCCATCGGCGTCGACGCCGCCACCGGCCGCGAGCGTGCCCCCGGTATCGAGGCTTGGGCCGAGCTTCAACTCGCGCTGGGCGTCGAGGTAATGGCCCGCGCGCAAATTGCCGACGCAACGGCCGAGTCGAAAGTGGCGCTGGAGGCACAGCGGCGCATGGCTCGGGCCGTTCCCGCCGACAACGCCTCGCCAACAGCCGCAGTCGCGCCTCGAGCGCTGCTTCGGCACGCCCCGGCCAGGGCCGCCCTGCGCGGCGTCGAGGTCTTGCCTGGATTCACGCCGACGCCTGACTTCAACCTGTCGCCGAGTAACCGAGTCGGCAGCGGCAAAATCCCTGATTTTGAGGGCGACGTACTTGATAAGTCAGACGGCAAGAAGGCCTACCGCGACGCGGTCAAGCAGTACGCTGTCTTCTCGTACCCGTCACAGGTAGTGGAATCCCGCATGAGGCCGCGGCTCGTAGCCGAGCCAAAGCACGCCATGGACGTGGTAAGGGCCGTCGCTTTCGCCGCGAAGCACGGCCTCAAAATCGTGGCCAGGTCCGGCGGACACCAGTATTGCGGCCTCTCGTCGGGCGGCGACAACACCGTGGTCCTAGACATGAAGCTGTTTACGAAGATCGCGTTCTCACCGGACACAGACACCCCAACCCAGGTCACCGTGGGCCCGGGCGTACGGCTGCGCGACTTGTCGACTAGGCTGCGGGAAAAGGGCGTCGTCCTGCCGCATGGCGAGTGCCCGCTCGTGAACATCGGCGGCCACGTGCAAACAGGCGGCATCGGTCACCAACTCCGCAGTCTCGGCGCGACGTTGGACTGGGTTCGCTCGTTCAAGATGGTGACTCGCAATCCGCAATCAGGAGCCGACGTGTACGAGGAGCGCGAATTCACGATGCCGCAAGCCGAGGACGCCGACGCGCCGACGGACGGCGACGTGTTCAAGGCCGTGCTCGGCGGCGGCCCGGGCAGTTGGGGTGTCGTGACGGAGATCACCTTCGACCTGGTGCCCGACAGCAAGTTCCCCGCCTCGCACGGTGATTCTCGCACGTACCTGTACAACAAGGCTGGCTTCCGCGCCGCCATGGAGCAGCTCCGGCTGTGGGCGGCGCGGGCCGCGGCAGACGAACTGCCGGCGGGCATGGACCTCTTTCTCACGGTCCTTTCGGGCGAGCTCAGCCTGTTCCGGCCCGACGCGCTCCTACGGCCGTCCGTATTGGTCGTGGAGACCATGTGCAGGGACGAGGCTGGCGTGCAGGAGATCCGTGCTGTCGTGAGCGCGGTCCAGAAAGCCCTGCCCATCGGCTCCGGCGTCGCGGCGGATATTGCCGGTATTCTGGCCCACACAGTCAACGGCCGGGAGAAGCTCTCTGTCATTGCCGACGTCGGCGTCCGCCGTATCGGTCCGTTCGGCCTGCCAGCGAGCGGCCGCGAGTTCGACCTACCGTACAAGAAGTCGCTCTACATCACGAAGACGCCGTTCTCGAAGGCGTTTTGTGACCGCTTCGTCGACCTCGTCGATAGGGTCAACGGCCAAAAGGGCGTGGAGGTGGTGTTCCAGGCCGTCGTTGGCGGCGGCGAGTTCGGTAGCAACGGGCAGAGGACGACACACATGCAGCGGCGCGATGCCCTCGTACAGCTCGTTTTTGACGTGTTTTACGAGCCCGGGCACCAGGCCGAGGCCGAGGAATTCCAGACCGCGATGAAGGCCTTGCTGCCGGAGTTCAGCGGCGGCGAGAGCCTGCGCATGTTCTGGGGCACTTTCGAGGACGTGGACACAAACGGCAAGGAACTCGACATGAGCCGAAACAACGTCCAAAATTTCTACTACGACTCCAAGACCGCGTACGAGCGGTTGCAGCAGATAAAAAAATACATTGACCCCGGGGACATCTTCCACACTTCCTTCACCGTACAGTTGCCTGGTTAACACTAGTGTTAGGGCGGTGCAGCCCCCCAACGCTGCACCGCGCCGTTGTTCTGGTTCAGGCCGCCGTCGCCGCGCCGTCGCCCTGCATGTTGTCCTCGTCGACCTGCGCCTCCTCGGAGACCAGCACGGACTCATGCCGCCGGTCCTCGATAAAGAGCTCCAGTCCGAGGTGCACCTTGATCAGGTTGGCCGTGAGGATGACGCTCGCGGCGTTCTTCGCGATCCTGCCGTTCACCACGGCGCGCCCCTCCCAGCGCAAGCTCGCGCGGGACCAGTTAAGCATACCGAGGCCCGCCAGGACGCTCTTCCAATCCTCGCGCCGCTCCCGCAGCAGCGCGTTACCGGCCCGGCCGAGGGCCTCGAGCGTGACTGCGTGCCCGTGCACGTACTTCTCCCGCAGCTCGGCCGCCCGGACCTTGCCGAGGCCGACCTCGTGCCAGAGCGGCATGACGCGCGTCACCTCGGTCCAGAACTCGACGGCGCTCTTCCCACCCGACCGCACCCGGGAATGAGGGCGGACAACGATCATCCAGGACGTAGAATTTGCGCCCGATAGTCGCTGTGGAGACCTACCCGGAAAGGCTGCGGGCGGGGACAACATCCATGAGAACAGGCGCGAGCCTGTCCGTCCGCCCAACGATCGGGTTGAGCCTCCGAAGGCTGGCTGGCGAGGGGCGCTGAGGTCGCCGCATGAGGCCGCGAGTGAACGTAGAGGCTGGGCCGCAGCAGAAATCTCGTGAGGTCCCTTGACAGGTAATTCGGGGAACTTATGGACTCCTAAAGGTATCACCTGAGCACTCGATACCTTGGAGGGTTCGCATGATCCGTTATCGTCCGGTTCTTGCTGCCGCTTCTGTACTTGCGTTCAGCGGTTTCGCGTGGGCGGCCTTTTCGCCGAACGTGTATTCGCCAGACGTCGTCGAGATCGCTCCCGGAGAGAAATGCCAAAAGGAACCAGGGAAGCTTAAGTGTCGCTGGGGTGGTCCCTGTGTTCAGGTCGGAAACGCCTGCCATAGCTGTATTGCGGGGACACTGTACCACCCCAGTCTCGGCTGCTACACGTGCCCCCAGGGTACGACATTGTGGCAGAAGGGCAACGCCTGGGTTTGCGAGTGAATTGCCCGCCCACATAGTACTAACACTGTAGGGGCACGTGGCCTACCCGGGGGGACTCCCAATGCCCCGAGCAGGGGCTCGGCGATCGAAATATGCACGCATTCCTTTCGACTCTGCTTGCCATTTGGATACTTCTTTGGTGCAGGGCAACTGGAGCCTATTGCACCGAAGATGTCAAGGCACCAGCAAGGGCCACGCTTGTAGCCATGGCTGCCGCCACAGGCGATCAGTCGGCTCAAATCACGGTCGGGCCTGGGGGGCCTCTCTACATCCGCGTGCGCAATTCTGGCGGCATCGCCGTCCCAGTGGGGGTGTACGTCCACAAGCCGGGGGCGCCTCTGCTCACGAGCGCGTGCGCAAAAGCAACACTGCTTGACACCAGCCAAGAGTACTGGGTGGAAGCGATGCACACGGGTGACGCTTTGCCGGCGCGCGTGGTGGATGTTTTGCCTAGTCCTGTAAAGGGGGCGGAGGTGGACATCGCAGTGTTTCAGATGTCAAAGGCTCCAACTTCCTTACCATCGACGGTTTCTGACCAGATCACGATTTGGCTTCGAGCGTTCATTCCCAGCGCGATAGCTTCGAACCCTGGCTACGTTCGGTCCGTGCCGGGACATCCTGGTCAGACGATGATCCCAGGGCCCGCAGTTGATGCGACTAAACGGCTGCCGACCGGCGCCGCAGGTGATTGCTTCCTCACTGATGGCCGTGGCTTTAGTTCGCAGGCAAGCAGCGCGTCCAAGGTCGAAACCGAATTCCAAGTATTGATCGACCAAGGCCGCGTTTCGATTCAACCGTCCGACGCTGGGCTTGTCCACAAGGCAGGGGTTTCCACGAGAGTCAGTTGTACCACTGGAACAACTGTCGGCGACCCGAAGCCGGGGACCTTTGGCGTGCGAGCACTCGGGGTGCCGGCGGTAGCCGACGGGAAGATCCAGATCGCCGGTCAAGTAGGCATCAAGAACCCGCATCTGCCTGCGCCGTGGATCGACTACTCATTTGATTTCATCTACGACACTCAAGCCAATGTGTTAACTTACTCAGTCGTAGCCGGTCGTTTCCCCGCATTCGAGGTATATGCGGTCCGGGGGAAAAACGGGCCGCCGATCACGATCCTCCAGGTTGAGCCCCAATCAACTTCCGCCTGGGGGCTGATCGACGGCGGCCTGGGACTAAGCACGGACCGATATACCGGCACAAAGCAGCTCTGAGCCCAGCGCTGGAGCCCCCGGACCGCGGCCGTTGCCCGCCATGAACGCACGCGGTCCGGACCTGTGGTACGTACGTCCCACCCTTTATGCGAGCCACGTGCCTCGTGTTCTTTCAGGACCGCCATGGCCTGCTCTTCCATGCTTAAGGTGTCCCGAACGAAGGCCGGAGCCGTTGTCCCCTCCTTGGCCGCCCCGGCAGGTCATGGTCTTGAGGTCACTCAACCCTGAAAACGTGCTGCAGTACTCGATGATCGTTCAGGCAAGGGGGTACTGCAGGTGGGATCTGCGTGTTCTCGGCGTGTAGGCGACGGGAAAAAGCGGCGAGGGCGGCGCGCGTCAGAAGTCCTGCGAGTTGCCTCGGCGACTCCGACGACGCGTTGGTCTACTTCTTTTTGCTCCGCTGGGAACGCTTGCAGGCGATCTTGGCGACCGCTTCGGCGAGAGCGTTGTCAGCCATCGCGAGGAACCTCTTCATCTCACCACGCGAGAGGCGGACACCGACGAACACCCTCCCAACCTCAGGGACATGCGGCAGTAGCTTCGCCACGTCGATCCCCAGGTGAGTCACGTTCGCGTAGACGCCCCCGTCGGACGTCACGGCGATCGGGTCGTCGGAGAGCTCGTTCTTCCTGGGCACCGACTACTGCGCCGCCGTCCGCTGCGCGAGCGCGCTCTCGACCGCGCTCCGAAGCGCCGCGCCCATCGGCCCCTTGATCGCCTCGCGCGCCTTCTCCCGGCCCTGGCCGAGCGTCTCCCCGCGGAAGGACAAGTACGCCCCGCTCTTCTCGACGATGCCGCACGCCACGGCGAAGTCGAGGAGATCACCCGAGATGTCGATGCCCGTCCCCCAGCGGATGTCGAACTCGGCCTCGCGGAACGGCGGCGCGCACTTGTTCTTCACGACCTTCACGCGCGTCTTCGACCCGACCACGTCATCGCCGACCTTCAACGCTCCGATGCGACGGACATCGAGGCGCACGCTCGAGTAGAACTTGAGGGCGTTGCCTCCCGTCGTCGTCTCGGGGTTGCCGAACGTCACCCCGATCTTGTGCCGGAGCTGGTTGATGAAGATGAGCAGGGTCTCCGTGCGGTAGGCGGTGGCCGTGAGCTTGCGCATGGCCTGGCTCATGAGCCGCGCGTGCAGGCCCATGTGCGTCTCCCCCATGTCGCCCTCGAGCTCAGCCTTGGGCACGAGAGCCGCGACCGAGTCGATGACGACGAGGTCCACCGCGCCGGAGCGCGTGAGGGTCTCGGCGATCTCGAGGGCCTGCTCCCCGTTGTCCGGCTGGGAGATGAGGAGCCGATCGGTGTCCACGCCGATGTTGCGGGCGTAGCCCGGATCGAAGGCGTGCTCGGCGTCGATGAAGGCCGCGATGCCGCCCTGCTTCTGGGCCTCGTGGAGGGCATGCAGGGTGAGCGTCGTCTTGCCCGAGGACTCGGGCCCGAAGATCTCGACGATCCTCCCCCGCGGGTAGCCGCCGACGCCGAGGGCCTGGTCGAGCGCGAGCGAGCCCGTGCGCAGGACGCGCACGCTGCGGTCCGAGTCGGCGCCTCCGAGCGTCATGATGGCCCCCTTGCCGTACTGCTTCTCGATGGAGGCGAGCGCCCCCTTGAGCGCGTTGCTGAGGTGCTGCATGGTCTTTGGTCCACAAAAGAAAGCGCGCACCCTCCCGAGCAGGTGCGCACGCTCATGCATCCGGGAGCCGAACAAGCGGCACGACCGGACTCGGGCTGCCTTGCAGCAGGTGTTGTTATTCGGCCTTGACGTCGCTCACGTCGCCCCGCGTAGCCGCTCGACGAGCGCAAGGGCATCGGGGATGCGCCGATCCCGCTGACGGTCGTCCAGGAGATCGTCCACGAGGTCGAGCAGCTCCGGCGCCGCGGCGACGAGCTCCGCAGCCCCCTCGACGGCTTCCGCGACGAAGAGCTTGTCCTGGTCGAGGATGACCTGCCTGTCGGCGCAGCGGTAGGCGACGTGCCAGCGGACCTGCGGGCGCTCCGTGGGCCTCACGTCGTTCTGCTTGCTGGTGGGCGGCGCCAGCGTATCGGCCTCGTCCGAATCGCCCGGACGCACCGTCTTTTTCTTGAGCTCCTCGGCGTACGCGCGGAGAGGACACGACTCGGTGCAAGGCGTGTTCGGCGGGGCATTACAATCCGGGCACGCCTGGTCCGGCCACACGCCAGTCTCGATGGCCACGAGCCTGTTCTGCCGCGCGCTGCCCTTGACGTACATGTCCGGGCGGCAGCCTGGGCACTGGCAGGTCCCGGGCTCGTGCGCGGGAGCAGGTGTGCTCTGCACGAGACCGCACCTCACGAGGCGCGCCCGCGCTTCGCTTCTCGTGAGGTCCAGATCTTCCGCGACCCAGAAAACCAGCGTGTTCTCGTCCCAAGTTGGGTCGAAGAAGACAGGCGCGTCGTCGACAAGAACGTCACGGCGCTCCTCCTCATCGCCCAAAGTCACGCAGATGGTAGAGGCCAAGTAGACCTCCCGCGTGTCCTCGTGCTCGATGAGGCGGTGCTCGATCTCGACGCCGGGCAGACGGCCCAGGAGCTTGAAGCCGTACTTCCCCACGGCGTCGATCTCGAACTCTGCGATGAAGCGCTCGCCGCTGGTGGGTTTCTCCCGACCGCACAAGACGCAGTTGCCGTGCGCATCCGTGGTGGCGAGATGTCGTCCGCCCCGCAGGCACTCGACGATTGACATCATGTGACGAGCGGGGCGGCGTTGAGGGCCTCGGCGATGTGATGGGCCCGGACGGCGTCACTGCCGTCGAGGTCCGCGATCGTGCGGGAGACGCGCAGCACCTTCGCGTGGAGCTCGGCCGAGAGCCCGACCCGCTCCACGGCCTGCCCCAGCATGCGCTGCCCCTTGTCGTCCGGCTTCGCGACGCGATCGAGGTCCGCGAGGCTGAGCCGGCCGTTCACCGCCTCGGTGACCACGAGCTTCTCGAAGCGGTTCTTCTGCTCCTCCCTCGCCTTGACGACGCGGGCGCGCATGTCCGCGGAGCACTCGCTGCGACTGCCCTTCAGCTCGTCCCCGGACAAGATTGCCTTCATGTCCATGCGGTCGAGCACGGCACCGCGCAGCCGCTCGCGGTACGCTCGAATGCGTTCTGGAGGGCACTTGCACGTCCTGTCCTTCGTGCCGTGGAAGCCGCACGGGCACGGAAGAACCGACGCGACGGTGAGCGGTCGGGCCGGGAAGACCACGCGGGTCTGGCGCTGGCAGACGACCGATTGCCCGTCCTTGAGCACGCCATCGAGCACTGCGAGCGCCCGCTTCTTGAACTCCAGCAGCTCGTCCAAGAACAAGACGCCGAGGTGTGCGAGCGACACCTGCCCAGGCCGCACCGGGAGGCCGCCGCCGACGAGGCCCACCTCGCTCACCGTGTAATGCGGCGCCTGCAAGGGCCTCTGCGTGATGAGGCCCTGGGAGGTGTGGAGCAGGCCCGCCACCGAATGAATCGACGTCACCTCGAGCGCCTCCTCGCGGGTGAGCGGGGGCATCACCGTGGGCAGGCGCCGGCAGAGCATCGTCTTCCCTGACCCAGGCGAGCCGATGAAGAGCAGCGGATGGAGGCCGGCGGCCGAGAGCTCCAGTGCACGACGGCCGGCAACGAGACCTTGGATATCTGCGAGGTCGACTTCCGCGAGCGGAGGCGCTTTCAGGAAGTCTCGCGCGAACTGGAGCTGCCCGGTGCCCCGCAGCGATTCGGCCACGTCCTGCAGATGCGCCGCGACCTGAACCTCCATGTGCTGCACGCTCGACGCCTCGGGGCCATTGGACCAGGGCACGATGGCGCGCGACATGTCCTTCACCCCGAGCAATGCGGGCAGCACGCCACGCACGGGGCGCACGGCGCCGGTCAGCGCGAGCTCGCCAAAGATGATCGTGCGCGGGAGCGGCTTCTGCTCGAGGGCCATGAGCAGCGCCGTCGCCACGGCGAGGTCGAGCATTCCGTCGTTGCGGGTGCCGGCCGGGGAGAACTCGACCATGACCTTGTAGCCGTCGAGCCACTTCCCAAGCCTCGCAAGCGCGGACAGCACGCGGGCCTTGGTATCGCGGACGCTGGCCTCCGCGAGGCCGATCAGCTCGACGGTGCTCGATCCTGCCTCGATCGTGACCACGATGCTGACCAGCGTGGCGACGAGACCCGTGAGCGCGATGGACAAAACCTCGCTGCGGAGAGGTTTCTCCGGCAGGGGATCGGTCCCCATAGTGGTCTCCTTTTTGGGTGATTGAAGCGGAAGGAAGAGGGCCCGGAGGCGTGATGCCCCCGGACCCTTGGTGATCAGAAGTCTCCGGACTCCTGCTTCGACCCGCCGGTGCTCATCGGCTCGCCCTCGGTCAGCTCCTGCCCGCCGAGCTTGCCCTTCTCGATGGCGCTCCGCAGCGCGACGGCCACGTTCGGCATGATGAGCTCGACCTCCTCGGCGAAGAACTCCGTCTCGGCCCGCGTGAGGCGCACGCCCCGCCACTCCTTCCGCCCGCGCCGCTTGTCGGCGGGCAACTCGTCCTCGTGGATGTAGACGTGCCCGTCGCTGGCGAGCGCGAACGAGGCCATGCACTCCTCCACGCGATCCTGCTCCTCGGTCTCCGCATTCTTCGTGGGCGACTGCTTGGACGACATGTGTCTCCCTGAAAAAGCGAATGCGGCGCACGGAAGAACCGCACGCCGCATTGTTGTTGCGGTTTTCGCTCAATCCTCTTCGGGCAAGAGGATCGTGATGACCGCCTCGCCGTCGTCGCCGGGCCCGATGATGGCCTTCAGCTCGACAAGGGACGGTTCGATCGTGTCGGTGACGACATGCAACTCGTACCGGACTTCGACTTCATCCGGCCGTTGCAGGGCGGCACAGCGGAACATCCAGAGGATGTCCCACGTCCTGCCCGTCGTGTCGTTTCCCGCCTTCTCCGCAGCCGGGGACAGCTCGACGTACCTCTCCCAGACGGAGCGCGTCAGCGCCACCGGCGCCTTGATTCCAGCCTGCTTCGCGAGCTCGGTGACGTCGACGAGCGTGCCGTCTTCGAGTGCCTGTGCGCGGCTGTAGGCCGCAATCAAGACAAACTCTCCACCGACATCATCATCTTCGTCGCTCACGTTGCCTCCGCGAGCAGCGTGATGCTCGAGCCCTCGGTCATCGCCTTGTCGTTGAGCTCGGTGTATTGCGCGGACCTCTTCCGGAGCGGCGAGTCCTCCGCGATGGAGCACTCGATCGCCACCGTCCAGAGCCGCGCGCCGATGCTCGACGCCGCGTCGACCGACTTCTTCTGCTCCTCCTCGTTCCGGTCGATGCCGTCCGTGACGAGGATGATGTCGGCGCCGTGCTGGCCCTTCTGCGCGAGCGCCTTCACCTGATCCACCGCAACCCCGAGGGCCAGACCGATCGCCGTTCCACCGCTGAGGAAGTGAAGGATCATCTTCACGATCCCAGCGCTGTCTCCGGGCTTCACGATCTGCACCACGGTGGACGTCGCGTAATGGACCACCGCCACGGGCCGATTCTCCTCCGAGGCGACGCGAGCGAGCGCCACCGCAGCGGCCTTCGCCCACTCGTTCCGAATACCGGACATGCTGCCCGATTCGTCGAGCGCGAGCACGAGCGGCCCCTTCGACTTCTTCGTCGTTCCCCGGACCGCGTACTGCGCGGCCCGGCGAGAGGCGATTCGTTCGAGGGCCACGATCTCGATCTGCGGGTCCGTCAGGAGCACCGTCTCTGCCGGCAGAAGCCGGGCGACGTCATTGCCCTGCTCGACCGAGTACACCTCGCCCGAGACCCCGTGGACCTTGCTCGCGTGGGCGCCGCGGAGCGAAGCGAACATGCGACCTGCCAGCCGAGCGATACGCTCGATCCGATCCATGTCGTCTCCCGTAGCATCCACTTGCCGGACTTGCGCCCAGGCTGCCGAAAGATCCCAGCCGAAGCCATCGGAGAGGTGCTTGACCTGCTTCGCCTTCTTGTCGAACGTCGCCCACTCTTCGCGCGCGGCGCTCCGCATATCGAAGCCCGAGGCACCCTCAGGGACATGCTTCCCCGCCTTCCACAAGAGCCCGAACGCGTAGGCCGCGCCGACCTCGTCGAGGGCGAGAAAGGCCATGTACTCCGCGGGAACGGTATCCCTCACGGCCTCCGCGAATGACCGCGTCGGCGGATCCCGCCCGAGACCCACGATCGCATTCCAGAGGTCACCGGCCTTCTCCGCGTCCTCGAAGGAAGCCTCCTTGACGCAGAGATGCCGGCGCCTCGCCTGCAAAAACGTGCCCATGGCTTACGGCAGCGCGTAGCGCTTCGAGAGGTCGGCCGTGAGCGCGTCGTGGGCCTTCTTGAGCTCGTCGAGCTTCGGCTGAATGCGCGCGTGGGCGCGGCGCGACACGCCGTTCTTCAGCATGTCCTGCACGCGCTTGCCCGCCTCCGTGACCTTGTCCGCGAGCTGCGGCAATGCGGACTGATACGACGCCGGCTCCGTCGGTCGATTCGCGTATCCCCGGAGTGCTTCGTCCACGATATCGATCGCCTGAGCGACGACCGAGCGATCCACCGTCTGCAAGACCGCGACGACACGCGCCCGATCCTCCGGCTTGTTCCAGAGCCCGTACTTCAGGACGGAGAGGTGATCGAGCTCGACCGTGGGCGCATCGTCGAGCCACGCCGCGGCCTTGAGGACACGCGTGAGCGCGATCCAGCGCCGATCCGAAAGGACAAGGCCGTCCGCCTTCAGCGCCGTACGGAGCCGGAGCAGCTCCTCGACGACGCGCTGGGGCACCTCGAGTCGCTGCACGTCCTTGCACGCTGCATCCCACTCCGCGAGAGCGATCTGCGCCGCGGGCTTGTACTCGGGCGGCGCAGCCACGAGCTGCATCCACGTCGCGTCCGCCTGCACGTACTCGACAACGTCGCGCAGGAGGAAACGATCGTAGATCGCCGCGAGAATCTCCTCCTCGGGCAGCTCGTTCGAGGCGCCGACGAGCAGCCGCAGGGGGATCGGCTGTCCCTTGTAGAGCCGCTCGTTCATCGCGCTCAGGAACGCATTGAGCACGCTGTCCGAGCCCTTGAAGACCTCGTCGAGAAAGGCGCACTCGACGGCCGCGAGACGGCCATCCAGGTTCCTCTCCCAGAGGTCGTTCTTCAGCGCCGAGAGCTTCACGGGGCCGAAATACTCGTCCTCGGTGCCGAACTTCGTGACGAGCGTCTGGAACTTCCGCGCGTCCGGGAACGACGCGAGGAACCCGAAGAAGAGCGCGCTCTTCGCCGTGCCCGGAGGCCCGACGAGCAGGGCGTGGCTCTGTGAGAGCGCGGCGAGGATGATGCACTCGATCGCATCCTCGCGCTCGCGGAAGGCCGCGTTGAGGCCGTCGCGCACGGCACGGAACCGGGCGCGGACGGAGCCGATATCGATGGATCCGTTTTTCTTCATGCTGGTTATCCGAGATGAAAAGAAGCCGCCACGGCGCCCGCCTCGGCGTCACCCGAAGCGGGGCCGGTTTGTCGAAGAATCAGTCGGTGATGGGCACCGTGAACGAGGGCTCGCTGGACACGCCGCCACCGCCACCACCGCCCGCGAGCTGGCGCTGGAATCTGTCCTTGAGCTCCTTCACCTTCGCGGTGATCTTGTCGGAGACCCCCGCGAGCACGCCGCGGTAGAGCTCGGCCTTCGCGACGAGCTCGTTGCAGAACTGGACGCGCCGGGTGAGCGCGTCCTGCCGCATGCCGTCGGTGGTCGCCTTCTCGAGGTCCTTGAGGAGCTCGCCGATGTCGGCCTCGAGCGCACCCTGCGCCGCGGACTTCGCGGTGGCGAGGTTGTCCGGCGCGTCGTGCATGACGATGGTGATCGGCTCGACGCGCAGGTCCTCGAGCGCCGGCTTGAGCCGCTGCCACCGCTCGCACGAGGAGGGCGGGAGCAGGTACATGCCGCCGCGATTGCGAAGCGGGACGCCCGAGAGGGCCTTCACCATCGCGACGAGAGCCCCCGAGATGTCCTTCGTCTCGCAGTGCGCGATGAGGTGGTTGGCGTGCGCGGCGATGTTCTCCGCGTGCGCCATGGCCTCCTCGAGCCCGGGGGCGCCATCGGGGGGCAAGGAGACGACCCTGCTCGAGGCGAGGTCGACCCGGCACCGCGCACCGCACGGGTACTGGTCGCCCGCCTCGCCCCCGCCGCTCCTCCGCACGTAGATGCCGAAGGACGCGGGGGTGTCGCCATTGGGGTTGGCGAAGGGCTGGACGAGGATGCCCGAGGGGCGCTTCACCTCGCCAGCGGCGCGGGAAAGGGCCGTGGCGGGGTCGACGTCCAGGATGAGGTGGTCGAAGCCCTCGGGCTGGAGGAGCACGCGGGCGCGCTCGCGGGAGACATTGATACGCTCGGTATTCCACCCGACGATGTCGCCGATATGGCGTCCACCGGCGGCGGCCATCTTGCGCTGCGCTTGACGGATGTCGGCGACAGCGCCGTTCTTACCTGCCATGGAATTGGTCCGAAGATAGGACGCAATGCTGTGCGCACGCGGTCCGGAGACGGGAGGCGCCGAAGACGGTGCTCGTCGCGGCGCCGTGTCGAGGACGCGCTCTATGTGAAGAGCGCCATGGAGACCACCTCGTCGCCGAGCGGAAAGGCCGGGCGGCGTGGCCTGGGCGGGGGTCGCGTCACCTGCTGGACGACAGGCGGCATGAGGTAGACGTGCAGCCCGAATGCAATGTCCTTCGGGGCCACGGTTTGCGAGATGAAGTTCAGGCCCCCGCGCCCGTTCTTCCACCGGAAGTGGAGCCCATGGGTGTCGAGCCAGGCGACGAGATCGTCGTACTGTCTCGGAAGAACCCCGGCCACCTGTACGAGGAATGGGCGGGGCATTCGGACCTCGAATGCCCGGACCACGTGGAAAGCGATGAACTTGTTCCCCGCGTCGGCGAGGAGCGGGCCGAGCAGAAGGAGCGGGTCGAGGTAGATCCGATCGCCCTGCCACACAGCCGTCGAGGCGAGCCGGCCGGCGGCGGAAGACGCGCGCCGGCTCATCTTCTCCACGTGTTCGGCCCGGAGCGCCTCGACGCGCCGGTGAAGATGCGCCTGGAGCTCGGGCGCGATGTGCTGGTCGAGCTTGCCGATGAAAGACCGGAGCTTTTCCGGCTCCACGCCGAGGACAGGCGCGAGCTGATCGCCTTCCTCTTCGAGATACCAGCTCAGGCTTTTCGTGTTCGGCTTGGCGAGGCGCAGCACGCGCCCGAGGTCTTCCAGGCTAGGCCGCCTCGGCATGCACGAGCTCGTGCTCGGGGAGCACCGGCTCCGGGCGGTCGAAGTCCGGCGGGGGCACGGGAGGCTGGCCGGGCGGGCGCTTCGCCTGCGTGGCGAGGGCCTTGAAGAACTCCATGTCCGGCGTGTTGTTCTTCGCCGCCCGCGCGATGCGGCGAGCGACGGTGTACGGGTTCATGGAGCGCGGGACGCGCAGCTCGGTGATGCCGAGCGAGAGGAAGAGGCGACGCTCGGCGAGCGTGCCATAGCGGAGCACGCGACCATTGACGCGCATAATCGTAATCCTTTCCGGAAACAAGAGGGCGCCCCGGAGCACGGCATTGCGTGCCAGCGAGACGCCCTGGTCGACGGATGACGGAATGGGTTTCAGCGGTCCCAGAGCCGGCTGGGTCGCCACGGCGGCGGCTCCTCATCGTCGTCCTGGATGAAGAGGTGCCGCTGATGCGGTGGGACGTGCGGGCCTGGGGAGTGGCCGTACGGCGAGGCCGGCCGCGTCGGCGCGTGCCGGAAGGCCAGCATCGCGACGGGCTGGTTGCGATCGACGAGCACGATGCCCGTGAACACGGAGCCGTCGGAGCTGACGAGCTCGACGCCGGGCGGCGGTCGGGCCGCCTCGCGGAGCCAGTCGAGCGCCTCTTCGGCGGAGGGGCCGAGGTTTTTCAGACGGCGCCGCAGTTCTTCGAGGAGAGCTTCGCCGAGAACGTCGGCTACGAGTTCGAGGGCCAGATGGCCTCGGTCACGACGGCGAGGACGACGCCGGCGACGAGCGCGGCGGCGCCTTTCTTGGCGCTGTCATTGCCGAGCACACGCTTGATGAACGAGGTGCCGGGGTTCTCGGGATTCGACGGGGCAGCGTTGGGCGTGAGGGGCATGGCTTCTCCTGGATACCTTTCCGAGTTGATTTGAACGATGGGGCTCGTCAGCCCAGGCAGACGGTGATGATCTGCGCGACCATCGTGATGACGGCCGCCGCGATACGCAGCGCCTTGCTGACCGCTTTGGGGTCACGAAGGAAGCGAGAGAGACGGGACATCACAATGACCTCCGAGGTGATGGGGTTCCCCAGATTATTATCTCCGCGATATCACTGTTCTTGCGTTGCCCTGCGGACCCATTCATCGGCGACGAACGAGCTGAAGCGGCCCGACGCGGTGACGATGATGTGGTCGACGAGGGGCATTCCGATGAGATCGGCAATCCCCTGCACGCGGACGGTCAGCTTGACGTCCTCGATCGACGGGTTGTGATCGCCGCCCGGATGGTTGTGGACGAGCACGAACCCGGACGCGGCGAGCTCGAGCGCCGCACGCAGGATGTCGGAGGTGCGGACCGCGAGGGCGTGAAGGCCGCCGCGGGCAATCAGCCTTGCGCCGCGGAATTCGTTCTGGCCGCTGAGTGCGATGATGTGCATCTCCTCGTGCGCCAGATGTCCGAGCCGGGGGTGGGCCCATGCGGCAACGCTGGCAGAGCAGGTGATCTTGGGCGCGCTCGCGCCTTCGATCAGCCTGCGGTGGCCGAGCTCGAAGGCGGCGGCGAGGCGGGTGGCCTCGTCGAGGGTGAGGCCGAAGCGCTCGGTGAGCGCCGTGGGGGTGAAGCGGGCGAGCGTGGGAAGACCGCCAAGAGACGCAAGGACATGTGCGGCGACGCCGGGGCGTCCGAGCACGAGGTCGATCAGGTTCTCGGTGGTGGACGGCTTGAGGTTGATGATAGGAGCGGTGAGAGACGCGTCAGGCGAGCCTGTCACGGATGCAGGGCCTCCTTTCCGATGCCGTGGCTCTTATCTCCGCGGTGTTCACGAGTTTTCCCGGGGACGGATCGAGAGCGCGTCCAGGCGACCGTCAGAAGAACCGGTACAACCACGTAGGGGGCACCACTTGGCACGAGCAGGCGCGTGGCTAAGCTGCCGACGATCAGGTCAAGAGGAGAAGCTGATGCCGAGGAACACCGCTGCCGCCGAGGTGGAGACCACCGTCGACGAACAAGCACAAGCCGAGGAGATGGCCCCCGAGCTGCGCGATCGATGCGACAAGGTTCGCAAGGCGCTCGTCAAGGCGGGTCCCCAGGACACCCGCGCCCGCTACCAGCTCGGGGAGCTGGTCAAGGACGCGAAGACGGATGAAGAGAAGTACGGCAAGAAGGCCGTGGCCCAGATCGCGGTCTCCCTGGGCTACGATGAGAAGACGCTCTACCGATACGCGCTGGTCGCGAAGGCTTGGTCCCTGGACGAGCTCAACGAACTGCTGAAGCAGTCCTCGCTGAAGACCGGCATGCCGATCGGCTTCTCGCACCTGCTCGAGATCGCGGGCATCGACGACAAGCGGAAGCGCAGGAAGTACGTCAACCAGGTTCTCAAGGAGGGGCTGTCGGTGCGGGAGCTCAAGGTCCGCATCACGGCTGAGCGCGTGGCGGCCGGCGAAGAGCCGGAGATCGACACGGCGAAGACCCTGAGTGGCATGCGCTCCGCGTCCAAGAACTGGCTCGGGCGCGTTCGCGACTGGGAGGAGCGCCTCCTCCCTGCACTGGACGGGGCCCCGCCTACCCCGGAGGTCCGTGCGAAGTTCGAGGAGATGCTCGAGCAGCAACGTGAGCTCGTGAAGCGACTCCAGAACGTCAACGAGAGACTCGACTCCTGGCTCGGCGCGCCGCCCGCCTCGGCGGAGCAACCGACCCTCAAGGATGCACAGGAGGACGAGCTGGAGGAGGACGACGAGGCGGAGGCCAGCGGGGATGCAGAGGCTCACGACCACGCCCAGGCCGAGGAGGAGGACGAGGCCGAGGAAGAGGCGGCTGCACCCGAGCAGGCGAGGACCGCGTAGGCAGGGGCGAAGAAAGTCGCGACGTCGCGACTTTGTTGACCGGCAATTCCTAGCCAAGGCCGTGACGGCGGGCCCGGCAGGGCATGGCGAGTACAGCGATCCAGTGGTGCGACGACACCGTCAACCCGACGATGGGTTGTGATGGGGGCGTGCTCTGAGGCCCGCAGCGCAAGAGCTGCCGCGCCACCATCTTCCACGAGCGTAAAGCACGGCAGCAACCTGGCTTTGCCCCCGTCTTCGCCAAGCCGCTGGACCTCGAAGAGGTATCGGGTTCGGCAACGCCGCTCCGGTTGTTCCAGTGCCTCGCCGAAGGCTGACGCGCCGCCCTAACCGACTCTCTCCGACTCTCCCCAGCTCTTCCAGACGCCTCCCCCTTGCTGTACCGTTGCATGGGCAGGCGTGTGCCCATGGAGCTGCTCAAGATGCCGGAGCCTTGGTCCTCGGTCGACGAGGTCGCGAAACACTTGGGAGTGGCGCAGGACTCGATCTATCGCTGGATCGAGGCGCGAGGACTCCCAGCGCACAAAATCGGTCGACTCTGGAAGTTCAAGCTCTCGGATGTTGATGGGTGGGTTCGTGCCGGAGGCGCGGAGGGCGGCGAGAAGGTCGCCTCGAAGAACAGGACGAAGGCGAAGCGGGGGCGTTCATGAGCGGCAAGAGCATGGACGTCTTCTCGTTGAGAGACTCGATCGTCGCCGAGTATCGCAAGTTCGCCACCTCGTTCACGACGATCCACGCGGACGACATCCGCTCACAGGTCGAGGCGCTCTACGCGAAGGGGCGCTTCTGGCCCGATCCGCTCATCCAGATCAACCCGAGCTACAAGCGCGGGGCGAACATCGAGACGCTCATCGCGGGCGGCGCGCTCGCCCCCGGAACCGCGGACATCTTCCGCGCCGACGGCGCTCCGCTGAGCCTCTACAAGCATCAGGAGCAAGCCATCGCGCTTGCCTCGCAGGGCGAGAGCTACGTCGTCACCACCGGCACGGGTTCGGGCAAATCGCTTTGCTTCTTCATCCCGATCGTAAGCGCGGTGCTCGCTGAAAAGCGCGGGAGCGCGTCGAAACGCACGCGGGCGATCATCATCTACCCGATGAATGCGCTGGCCAACAGCCAGCTCGAAGAGCTCGACAAGTTTGTCGCGAACGTCCAAGGCGAGCGACCCATCACGTTCGCGCGCTACACCGGGCAGGAAGACAGTGAAGAACGGCGTCGCGTTGCCGAGAATCCACCCGACATCCTGCTGACGAACTTCATGATGCTCGAGCTCCTGATGACTCGCCAGGACGAGCTCGATCGTAAGGTAATCGGCAACTGCGCCGGCTTGCGCTTCCTCGTGCTTGATGAGCTGCACACGTACCGCGGGCGTCAAGGCGCCGACGTCGCACTGCTCGTGCGGCGCGTGCGCGAGCGTTTGTCGCCTGAGAAGCTCCAGTGCATCGGCACGTCGGCCACGATGGCCAGCGAGGGGAGCGCGCGCAACAAGCAGGAGGTCGTCGCGGGCATCGCCTCCAAGCTGTTCTCGACGACGGTGGACCCGAGCCACGTCATCATCGAGGAGCTCGAACGCGTCACCGACAAGTCGAGGCGCGCAGAGTCCGTGAAGAGCGTGCTCGGTACTGCGATCGACGCGGGACTCCCCTCTAACATCACCGACGAAGGCCTTCACGACCACCCGCTCGCCATCTGGACGGAGACGCGGCTCGGCATCACAACCGCCGACGCGAACCCTGCGTGGCATCGCGCGCGCCCACGAACGCTCGACGAGGCGGCGCGAGAGCTGGCCGCCGAGGCGGGCCGCGACGAGGAGGCGTGCCGTGCAGCGCTTCGGACGCTGCTCCTCGTGTCGAGCCTGCCCGAACGTGATCGAACCGGAGACCCATCCGCCACGCATCGCAGCTTTTTCGCCTTCAAGCTGCACCAGTTCATCTCGGGCGCGGGGCACGCCTTCGCGACCTTCGAGCCGCCCGGCAAGCGCTCGGTCACGGTCGAGGGGCAACAGTACCTTCCCGGCGATCCCGATAAGCGCCTCTACCCAGTCCACTTCTGCCGCGAATGCGGGCACGAGTACCACCCGGTCCGCTTCGTCTCGGACTCGGGCGAACGCGTCTTCCTGGCCCGCGACATCGACGACGCGGCGCCGGCGAAGACCGACGACGAACCGGAGAGCGACGAGGACGAGTCACCCGACCGCGAGGTCTTCGGCTTCCTCACGCTCCACGCCCGCGACCCAGAATTCACGTTCGCCGACCGGGAGGAGGACTACCCGGAGACGTGGCTGGACTTCGATGCCGCCGGCAACCCTCGCATCAAGAGCCACTATCGCAGCGCTCGTGCGCGTGAGGTCATCGTCGCGCCCAACGGCAAGGTGGGCTCCGGCGCGAAGGCCTGGTTCATCCCCGGCCGTTTCCGCTTCTGCCTTCGCTGCGGGGCGACGTACAGTACCTCGGCACGCGACCGCACGCGGCTCGCCTCGCTGTCCGCTGAAGGTCGAAGCTCAGCGACGACGGTGTTGGTCGGGAGCGCGCTTCGCTGGATGCACGGGCGTGACTCCGGGCTCCCGACACACACGCGCAAGCTGCTCGGCTTCACCGACAACCGGCAAGACGCCGCGCTTCAGTCGGGGCACTTCAACGATTTTCTGTTCGTGAGCCTTATCCGCGCTGCCTTCCTTGGCGCGCTCGACGTCGCTGGCCACAAGGGCCTTCGCAGCGACGAACTGGGCACCGCGCAGCAGCGCGCGCTCGGCTTCGACCGTCCTGCGCCGGAGCTGCGGGTCGAATGGCTCCTCGAGCCGACGCTCAAGGGCTTTAACCTAATGGAGGCAGAGAGCGCGCTCCGGCAGGTGCTCTCGTACCGCGTCTGGTTCGATCAACGTCGAGGCTGGCGATACACGAACCCGAACCTCGAGCAGCTCGGGCTCGTGACTGTCGAGTACCTTGGCATCGACGAACTGGCCTCCGACGAGGACCTGTTCGCGACCGCGCCGGACGTTCTGCGCCTCGCGTCGCCCGCCGTGCGCAAGGCGGTCTACCTCGAGGTGTTCGACCACCTGCGCAAGTGGATGGCGATCCGCAGCCAGGTGCTCGACCCGACCGTTATCGAGCAGATGCTGCAGAAGTCCCACAGCCGGCTCCGTGCGCCGTGGGGATTCGGCAACGATGAGAAGCCGCGCAAGGCCCGCTGGCTGCTCATCTCGCCGCCGTCGCGCAAGAATACGAGCTTGCGTGACGAAGATCTCATCGTGCGCGGCGGCTCGCGCAGCGCGCTCGGGAAGACTATCAAGTCGTCACGTGGCTCGCGAACGCCGCAGGAGCCCGATGGGCGCAAGCTCTGGGACAACCCCTCGACGGTGCGTGCCCTCAAACCCGAGGACTTCGACACGCTCATCGAGGTGCTGCTCAAGGCGGCCTGCACGCACGGGCTCGTGTCCGAGGAAGTGACGCCCTTCGGCGACCAGACGGGGTTCCGCCTTAACGACGCCTGCGTGCTCTTCAAGCGCGGCACGCCCGACATCGATCCGAACCACCCGAACGAGAACGCCTTCTTCCGCGACTTTTACGCGAACCTCGCGGTGACGCTGCGCGAGCCGATCCACCCGCTCTTCGGCTTCGAAGCGCGCGAGCACACCGCGCAGGTCGACGGCGAGAAGCGTGCCGTACGCGAGAAGCGGTTCCGCTTCGGCGTGAAGGAGCGGGAGGAGCTCGGCTCCGACGAGAAGCACCTGCGCGAGATCGGCGAGGCCAACCGGTTCCTCCCGGTCCTCTTCTGCTCGCCGACGATGGAACTCGGCGTCGACATCTCCGCCCTGAACGCGGTCTACCTGCGCAACGTTCCGCCTACACCTGCTAACTACGCGCAGCGCAGCGGTCGCGCGGGCCGCAGCGGCCAGGCTGCGCTGGTGCTCACCTACAGCTCTTCGCAGAGCCCGCACGACCAGTACTTCTTTCGCGACCCAAAGGCGATGGTGCACGGCGAGGTTCGCCCGCCGCTCCTCGACCTCGCGAACCGCGACCTCGTCGAGAGCCACCTGTCCGCCGTCTGGCTCGCGTGCACGGAGCTTCCGCTCGATCCGTCGATCGCGGAGCTGCTCGTGCTCTCGGAGACAGGGCGCCCGCTCAAGAAGGATGTGAAGGAGCCGATGGCGCTTCCGAAGGTCTCCGAGGAAGCGCGCCGTCGTATCCAGCGCGTGCTGAACCTCCTCGAGGAAGACCTGTCTCCCGCGCTCGCGCCCTGGTACCCGGGGCGCGACGTGTTCGCGGCCGAAGTCGTGGAACGCGCGCTCGCGCGCTTCGAGCAGGCCTTCAGCCGCTGGCGCGAACTCTTCGCCGCTGCCGAACAACAGCGCGACGCCGCGCGCCGCACAATGGACGACTACTCGGCGCCGCAGCAGGAGAAGCGCGCCGCGCAGAGCCGTCACGCGCAGGCCATCGACCAGCTTAATTTGCTCCAGTCGGACACGCGGAACTTGAACAGCCCGTCGAGCGACTTCAACACGTACCGCTACCTCGCGACCGAGGGCTTCCTACCCGGCTACAACTTCCCGCGCCTTCCGCTGATGGCCTATATCCCCGCGACAAACGATGGGCGCGGACGCCAGACGTACCTCCAGCGACCTCGCTTCCTCGCGCTCTCCGAGTTTGGGCCGAGGAGCCTCGTGTACCACGAGGGCCGTGCGTACCGCGTCGTACGCGCGATGCTCTCGCTGAACCAGCAGGCGAGCGCCACGGCGGACGTGCGCCTTCCCACGAAGACCGTGCGCATCTGCAAGGCGTGCGGCGCGGGGCACTGGAACGACGAAGCGTCGATGTGCCACGCGTGTAGCGCGTCGCTCGGAGACGCGGAGATCGTCAACCACACGTACCGGATCGAGAACGTCTCGACGCAGCCCGCCGAGCGCATCACCGCGAACGACGAGGAGCGCCAGCGCCAGGGCTTCGAGCTGCAGACGACTTTTGAGTGGGCCACGCGTGACCACGCGCTCGACGTCCGCAAGGGCGTCGCCCTCGACGAGGAGGGCGAGATTGTGCGGCTTGCCTACGGACCCGGGGCCACCATTACGCGCCTGAACAAGGGCCTGCGACGCCGGAAGAAACGCACGCAGCTCGGGTTCATGATGGACCCGGTCTCGGGCTACTGGGCGAAGAACGAGGACGAAGGCGATGACGGCCCCGATCCGACGGCGTCGCCGCGCCAGTGGATCGTGCCGAGCGTGCAGGACCGCAAGAACGCGCTGCTGCTCCAGCCCACCGATGCCGAGCTTTCCCAGGCCACGCTGACGACGGTGCAACACGCGCTGCTGCGTGGCATCGAGGCCGTGTTCCAACTCGAGGAAGGCGAGATCCTCGCCGAGCCGATGCCCCAGCGGGACGCGCGCACGGGCTTCCTGTTCTACGAGGCGACTGAAGGCGGCGCCGGTGTGCTTACGCGCCTGGTCGCCGAGCCCGAACGCCTCGCCGAGGTGGCGCACGAAGCGCTCGCCATTATGCACTTCGACCTGGCGAACGGCCTGCCCTCGACAGTGACCACGTTCGTCGACGCGCCCGGCGGCGCGTGCGTCGCGGCCTGTTACCGCTGCGTGATGTCGTACTTCAACCAGCCGGACCACGAACTGCTCGACCGTCGCAACGAGGGCGCGCGCGGGCTCCTACTCCGGCTCGCGCGAGGAAGGCTTACCGGGCTCGAAGCGCCGGTATCGCGGCGTCCCACCGAACCTCCTCCCATGCCTGCGGGCGGCGACCTCGCTTCCGCGTGGCGCATCTACGCTCGCGGGCGCGAGCTTCCTTCACCTGATTCGGAGCCCCTCTTGATCGATGAACAGTCCGTCACGCTTGTGTGGCGCGGCCACTACGTCGCTGCGCTCTTCGCACAGAACAGCGTGCTAGCAGCGAAGCTGGAGAACAAGGGCTTCGAGGTCGTCGTTCTCGGTGAGAACGATGCGTCGTGGGCCGAGCCCACGTCGTCGCTTGCGAAGCTTCTCGGGAGGCCGGCGTGAGCACGACGGCAACGACGCCGACGCCGCCCTCGAGCGCGCGGTGGAGCCCCGGCAGCCTTGTGCGCGCACGTGGTCGCGAGTGGATCGTGCTCTCGGGAAGTGACGCCGAGGTGCTGCGCGTTCGTCCGGTCGCGGGCTCGGAGGAGGACCAGACCTTCATCCACCTCGCGCTCGAGGCGACCCCGGTCGCCGACGCCTCCTTCCCGAAGCCCGAGCCCACGCAGAAGGCTGGCCACGATGCGGCGCTGCTCCTGCGTGACGCGCTCGTGTTGTCGCTTCGTCGCGGCGCCGGGCCGTTCCGCAGCTTTGGCCAGATCGCCATCGAGCCGCGCGCCTACCAGCTCGTGCCGCTACTCATGGCGCTCAAGCTCGACCCCGTTCGGCTCCTGATCGCCGACGACGTCGGTGTCGGAAAAACCATCGAAGCAGCGCTAATCGCGCGCGAACTGCTCGACCGTGGCGACGTTGAGCGCTTCGCGGTGCTGTGCCCGCCGCACCTCGTGGACCAGTGGGTGACCGAGCTCGAAGGCCGCTTCCACCTACGACCGGTCGCAGTGACCGCAGCGAGCGCGGCGCGCCTCGAGCGCAACTTGCCGCCGAGCGAGAGCATCTTCACCACGCACTCGCACACGGTCGTCAGCCTGGACTACATCAAGGGCGAGCGCCGTCGCGCAGAGTTTCTACGCGCGTGCCCCGAGTTGGTGATCGTCGACGAGGCGCACACATGCGCGTCGACCGGTCAGGGGCGGCACCAGCGCTACGAGCTGCTGAAGGGGCTCGTCAGCGAAAAGGCGCGCCACCTGGTGATGCTCACGGCGACACCGCATAGCGGTGACGAGGACGCCTACTTCCGACTGCTCGGGCTCCTGCATCCCGACTTCGCGGCGCTGTCGGACGCGGCGGGCGACGAGCACAAGAAGCTCCGCGATCGCCTTGCAGCACACTTCGTCCAGCGCCGACGCCCGGACATCGCCGAGTGGAAGGAGGGCAACCTCTTCCCGCGCCGTGAGACCAAGGAACTGACCTACAAACTCACGGGCACGTGGGAACGCTTCTTCGACGCCGTGCTCGACTACTGCGCCTCTGTCGTTGCGGCAGCCGGGGAAGACACGAAGAAGCAGCGCCTCAACTTCTGGGGCACGCTTGCCCTCATGCGTTGCGTGGCTTCTAGCCCTGCGGCCGCCGTCCAGGCACTTCGCACCCGAGCGGGGCTCGAAGAAGAAGTCGCCGAGGACGACATCGAAGCACGCGTCTTCGACGGAGCCGCCGACGCGCTCCCGGACGACGACGTCGAGCCGCCTGCAGCGTCCGAGGAGAAGGCACTCGCGGCGCTCATCACGCAGGCCGAGGAGCTCACCGGACAGGCCGGAGATCCAAAGCTAAAGATCCTCACCGACCACGTCATCGAGCTGGTGAAGGAAGGCTTCAACCCGGTTGTCTTCTGCCGCTACATCGCGACGGCCCACTACCTCGGACAGCACCTCGCCTCGAAGATCAAGGACGTCGCGGTCGGCGTCGTCACGGGTGAGCTGACCTCGGACGAGCGCAAGGAGAAGGTCGAGTTACTCGGCGACGCCGAGCGGCGCGTCCTCGTGGCCACCGACTGCCTCTCCGAGGGCGTGAACCTTCAGGACCACTTCGATGCGGTCGTCCATTACGACCTCTCGTGGAACCCCACGCGCCACGAGCAGCGCGAAGGCCGCGTCGATCGCTTCGGGCAGAAGAGCGGCGTGGTGCGCGCCACGTTGATCTACGGAGCGAACAACCCGGTCGACGGCGCAGTGCTCGAGGTCATCCTGAAGAAAGCCGACAAGATCCGCGAGGAACTCGGCGTGCCGGTGCCGCTGCCCGACGACGGGCACACGCTGAGTCAGGCGCTCATGAAGGCCGTGCTCCTCCGTAATCGCGAGCGCGAAGGGAAGCGTCAGCAGGCCTTTGCGTTCGTCGAGATGGAGGAAGCAAAGGCCATCGAGACCCGCTGGCTCGATGCGGCCGAGAAGGCGAAGAAGAACCGTACGGTCTTCGCACAGCGCCGCCTCAAGCCCGAGGACGTGCTGCCCGAATGGAAGAAATCGCTGGCTGTGCTCGGTGGAAAGGAGGACGTGCAGCGCTTCACGGGCCGCGCCCTCGCTCGTTTGGGTGGTGCGCTGGAGCCCGTAGGCAGCTCTGGACGTCGAGGTTTCAAGACGCGCTCACGGCGCTCCCCGAGGACGTCCGCGAACGTCTCGATGTCGAAGGGCTCGTAGGCTCGGTGCTCATCGATTTCGAGTACCCGCCCGCGCCGCGTTGCCGCCCGGTGCAGCGGAGCCACCCGCTCGTCTCGGTGCTCGCCGAGACGCTTCTCGAACGCACCCTCGGGAACGTCGCCGGTGCCGACGTGAATGATCCGGGCGTACTCGGAAGGGTTGGATGCTGGGTGGCCGAGGTCGTCACGTCGCGCACGTTGGTGGCGCTCGTGCGACTGCGCCACCAGCTCACGTCGCAGCGAGGCCTGCAGGCCACGACGCTCCTTGTCGAAGAGGCGACGGCCATCGCATGGACCGGTGGTCCGAGCTCGCTTGAAGGGCCGGACGCACTCGCGTTGCTATCGCCCGTTCCCGCTTCCGATCCTCCCGCGCACGTGCGCGAGCGTGCGGTCATGCAGGCGCTCGGCCAGCTCGACACCCGCATGTCGGAGCTCGATGCGTTCGCGGAGCGGCGCGCACAGGCGCTCCTCGCTGACCATCGCCGCGTGCGCGAAGCCGCTGATGCTCTCGGTCGCTACAGCGTGAAGGCACTTCTTCCAGCGGACGTCATCGGACTGTTCGTTCTGCTGCCGAAGGTGGACTGAACATGGCAGCAAAGCGAAAGACCCGAGCCCGCGAGGCCCAGATCGCCTTCGAAGCGCTCTCGATCGAAGGCGGTCTCCTCTCACCCGAGTGGCTCTCGAAGGTCGCCCAGCTTCAGGCGGGAACGCAGGCCGAAGCTGACTACCGCATCCACAAGGGCCTCAACCTCCGCGACGAGATCGGCCGCTACTGGCGCATCGCGCAGGCCCAGTGGGCCGACTTCAAGACCGGCCGTGACGCGAAGGCCGACCCGAAGGCTATCTCCGAGCGCTTCGTGCCCGCGCTCCTCCGCGACGCATTCGGCTTCACGTCGCTCGCGGCAGTGGAGCCTGCGCGCCTCCAGGAGCGGACGTATCCCATCGGACGCGTGGCGCTCGGCGGGCGTGTGCCGGTCGTCATCGCTCCGGCCAACAGCGGCCTGGACACGCCCTCGCCGTCGTTCGGCGACGGCAGCCGTCGCCGCAGTGCCTTTGGTCTCGCGCAGGAGTACCTAAACGCCCAGGAAGGCGCGCTCTGGGGCATCGCCAGCGACGGCTCCGCCCTGCGCATCGTGCGCGACAACGCGAGCCTCACGCGCCCCGCGTGGATCGAGGCCGATCTCCAGCGCATCTTCACCGAGGACCGCTACGCCGACTTCGCTGTGCTCTGGCTCCTCCTCCACGAGACGCGCTTCGGCCGTGAAGGGCAGCCCGTCACCGAATGCGCGCTCGAGGTCTGGCGCAACGCGGGCCGCGAAGAAGGCACACGTGCGCGCGAGCACCTTCGACGTGGCGTCGAGGAAGCGCTCGTCGCGCTGGGCCAGGGCTTCCTTGCGCATGCCGAGAACCAGACGCTGCGCGCCGACCTGCAAAACGGCACGCTGCCGGTGAAGGACTACTTCAACCAGCTCCTGCGGCTCGTCTACCGGCTCATCTTCCTGCTCACGGTCGAAGAGCGCGGGCTGCTTCACCCCGACGGGACGAGCGACGCAGCGAAGGCGCTCTACGCCCACGGCTACGGTATTCGGCGCCTGCGCGAGCGCTCGGTGAAGCGCAGCGCCCACGACCGATTCTCCGACCTGTGGGAGGCGACCAAGGTCGTGTGCCGTGGCCTCGCTGCCGGAGAGCCGCACCTCGGTCTACCGGCGCTCGCGGGCATTTTCGCGGCGAGCCAGTGCCCCGCGCTCGATGCCGCGAAGCTCGAGAACCGCGCGCTGCTACTCGCCGTCTTCAAGCTCGCGTGGCTTCGCGAGGATGGCAGCCTCGCGCGCGTCAACTGGCGCGACATGGGTCCCGAGGAGCTCGGCAGCGTGTACGAGAGCCTCCTCGAACTCGTCCCCCAGATCGCCAAGGAGGGACGCCAGTTCGCGTTCGCGACCGGCGGTGAGACGAAGGGCAATGTGCGCAAGACGACGGGCAGTTACTACACGCCCGACAGCCTCGTACAGGTGCTGCTCGACAGCGCGCTTGAGCCCGTCATCGCCGACGCCATCGCCAAGAACCCGGCGAACCCGGTCGAGGCACTCCTCGGCCTCGCCATTGTCGACCCGGCGTGCGGCTCGGGACACTTCCTCCTCGCCGCCGCACGCCGGCTCGCCGCGCACATTGCACGCCTTCAGGCGAACGGCACGCCTTCGGCCGCCGAGTACCGCCACTCACTTCGGCAGGTAGTCGGCCGCTGCATCTTCGGCGTCGACCTCAACCCCATGGCCGTCGAGCTGTGCAAGGTCGGCCTTTGGATGGAGGCGGTCGAGCCGGGCCTGCCGCTCACGTTCCTCAACTCGCACATCCAGCACGGCAACGCGCTTCTCGGGACGACGCCGGAGCTGATGGCAAGGGGCATCCCCGATGCGGCGTGGGACCCGATCGAGGGTGACGACAAGAAGACCGCGAGCGCGCTCAAGAAGCGGAATAAGAAGGCCGCCGAAGGACAGCGCTCACTCGACACGCTGTGGACCAAGCCCGCCGAGACCGAGGCGCAGGCCGTTACGCGCGCGGTCACCGAGCTCGATGCGGCGAGCGACGCGAACGTGGAAGCGCTCGCGAAGAAGGAGGAGCGCTGGGACGGCATCCTCGGCTCGCCCGAGTACCGCCACCAGAAATTCGTGGCCGACGCATGGTGCGCTGCCTTCGTGTGGCCAAAGCAGCCGGGCGAGCTGACCGACGCCGCGCCGACGAACGAGCTGTGGCGACAGCTCCGCGACGGCCAAGGGCAGGCGCCTGCGCTCACCACGCAGACCGTCGGCGAGCTCGCGGAGCAGTATCGGTTCTTTCACTGGCACCTGCAGTTCCCGCAGGTATTCGCGAAGGGCGGTTTCGACGTCGTTCTGGGCAACCCGCCGTGGGAGCGCGTGAAGTTGCAGGAGCAAGAGTTCTTCGCATCGCGCAGCGAGGAAATCGCCAAGGCTGCCAACGCGGCCGTGCGCAAGAAGCTGATCGCGAAGCTGCCGGAGGAAAATCCTCAACTCTGGGAGGAGTGGAGCGACGCGAGTCGCAAGGCCGAAGGCGAGAGTCACTCGATCCGGCAGTCGGGTCGCTATCCGCTGTGCGGCAAGGGCGACGTGAATACTTACGCCGTTTTCGCCGAACACAATCGGAGGGTGCTCGCTTCAGGGGGGCGGGCCGGCTTCATCGTCCCGACCGGAATCGCGACCGACGACAGCACCAAGGCTTACTTCCAAGCCCTCGTGGATGACGAGTGGCTGGTTTCCATCTTCGATTTCCAGAGCGGCGGGGAGCTGTTTGGGGAAGTTGGCCACGCACGGTTCAAGTTCTGCCTGCTGACCATCGGTTCCTCTAGGACGTTCGTAGTCGCCTTCGGCCTGCGAGCGACGGCCGAGCTGAAAGATCCCGGACGGCTATTCGACCTCACGCCGGCCGATATCTCGCTGATAAATCCGAACACGCGCACATGCCCAGTCTTCCGCACGCGGACGGATGCCAACATCACGAAGGCAATCTATCGACGCATTCCGATCCTTATCCGAGAGGACGACAAGGAGCGTCAGTCTGGGAACCCCTGGGGTATTCAGCTCGCGCGCATGTTCGACATGTCGAACGACTCGCACATGTTCAGAACCCGTGTGCAGCTTGCGAATTCTGGCTGGTCGCTTACGGGCAACGTCTTCGCTCACGGATCGGAGAGGATGCTTCCTCTCTACGAAGGGCGGCTCGCTCACCAATTCAATCACCGATACGCCCAAGAGCCTGGAGGTGAGCTGGTCGAGGCAACAGAAGCGCAGCTTCGGGATACGTCGTTCGTCGTAGAACCTCACTACTGGGTGCCCGAGCAAGCGGCCCGAGAAATGCTCGATCGCCGCAAGTCGGCGTGTCGGAGCGGGTTGCTCGGCTTCAGACGCGTCGCGAGGCCGGGCGATGAACGCACAGTGATCGCGGCAATCCTGCCATGGGGGCCGGCATCGTACGGTTTCATCATGACGATGGGCCCTCGCGCCGAGGAGCTGCTTCTCCTTTGTGGGATCTACAATTCCTACGCCTTCGACTACCTGGCTCGCAGTTCGCTCTCTCAGCCCAGTTTTCCGCAGTCGACTTTTCAGCAGCTCGCGGCGCCGACCCCCGCGCAGATGGACAACGTTGCCGGATACCTCGGAGTGACGATGCGCACGTTCGTCGGCTCCCGCGTGTTCGAACTCACTTACACGGCGCGGGACCTCGAAGCATTCGCGCGTGACGTTGGCTACGAAGGTCAACCGTTCCAGTGGGACGGCGAGCGGCGGTTCCTGCTTCGCTGCGAGCTCGACGCGGCCTTCTTCCATCTCTACGGCCTGTCCCGTGACGATACCGAGCACATCTTGGACACCTTTCCGATCGTGCGTAGGGACGACGAAAAGGCTCATGGGGAGTACCGCACAAAGCTCGTCATCCTTGAGATGTACGACGCGATGACTGAGGCCGTGCGCTTCGCGCGACCGTACGAGACTCGCCTCGATCCTCCGCCTGTTGACTTGGGGACCGCGCCATCGGCGCGTGATGGCGGGAAGGTCATCCCGCTCCCGGTTCGCCCTGCCGTTCGTCCTCAACCCGGAGTCAGGCCCGCTGCTGCAACGGCGGCTGCGGTGGTCCCGAACCTTGCTGCGGTCGGCGCGAGCGACTGGGCGCGGCCTCGGACGATGGAGCGCGGGGAGATCCAGGCCGCGATTCTCGCGGTGCTAAAGGCTCATGGCGCGCCGTTGGATCGGCGACTGGCGCGGCTCGCAGCGTTGCTCTGCTTGGAGCCGCACCTGCTCGTCTCCCAGCTCGACAAGGCCGAGCGGGATAGCTGGGCCCGGGTGGTCGGCGCCGATGCGAAGAAGGCGGCCAACGCCTCCGTCGACGGCACCACCCAGGAGTGGGGCGCGGCGCTCTCCGGCTTACGCGCACGCGGAAGGCTCACGGAGAACCTGCAGCAGAACACGTGGGCGATCGGCACAAGCACGGATGCCATCGACACGAGCGGCTGGGCTGACGGGCGCGCTGGCTTCGTCGTGAACGTGCTGCGGCGTCTCCAGGAGTCGACACAGGTGGACGCAATCATCCTCAAGCTGCCGGCGCCCATCCGGCAATGGTTGGAACATGCAGCGTGAACTGTTCAAGCCACGGGAACTGGCCGTGAAGCCGACCACCAAGAACGGGCCTCGGCTCTGGTTCAGACGGCTCGTCATCTGGGGCGAGCCGGACGCGAAGCCTATCCAGGACATTGAGTTCGGGCCCGGGCTCAACATTATCTGGTCCCCCGATCCCGCCGACCGCAGCGCGCGCGACGACGGCGAAGCCCCTCCGGGCCCGGGCCACGGCGCAGGCAAGACGCTAGTCTGTCGCCTCTTGCGCTACTGTTTGGGGGAACCGCACTTCGCCTCCGATGTGCTGCGAAGCAAGATCAGCAGCGCGTTCAAGGATGGCCGCGTCGGAGTAGAGCTGATCGTTGACGGTGCTGAATGGGTTGTCGTGCGCTCGATCGGCGTGTTTGGGCATGACGTCGTGCTTGAGGGCGGAACGCTCGAAGCGGCTGTCTCGTCGAACACCGCGCCGACCGGTATTGCGCCGCTCATCGACATGCTCGTCGAGCGCTTCCTGACCGCAGACGTTGCCGCACTCGTCACGAAGTCCCGCGAAGGCGAGGAAGAGACCGAGGCTCAGCGTCGGGCATGGCTTTTCGCCATTGCGTGGCTGACACGTGACCAGGAGTGCCATTTCGGCAAGGCGACGGAGTGGCGCGCGGCAGCCTCCGAGTCCGGCTCGCCCGCTCGTCGACTCTCAGTAGGCGATGCGAACAACGTGGTGCGCGCGCTGCTCGGCGCCATCACCCCGCGCGAACACAGGTTGGAAGCCGAGGTCGAGAAGCTCGGGAGACGGCGAGAGGACGAGGGTCGCGGCATCGAGCGGCGCCGGTGGCTGATCGAGCAGTCACTCAAGAGGATTTTGAGGGCGGTCGAGCTTGAGGGAAAGCCGCTTCCCGAGGGTGATCTCCTCGGCCAGTTCTTGCGGAACGCGGCACGCGTACGCGTGGCGCAAGTTGCCGTCGTGGACGCGAAGGGCGAACTCGCGTCAGTGGACGACCTCGAGGCGAAGTACGAGAGCGAACGAAAGGAGGTCGAACGGCTTGAGGCCGAGCTCTCCAGCGCGGAGACCAAGCGGAGCACCGCCGAGGCAGTAGCGAAGCAAATCGCGAGCGAAACGCCCGGCCTGACGGCGAGCCTCGACGAGGCGGAGATACCTACGTGCCCCGTCTGCGAGGTGCCCATTGACCGCGTTCTTGCGGAGGGATGCAAGCTCTCGCACAAACTGCCCGATGTCGAATCATTGCGTCAGCGACAAGAGAAGAACCAGCGGGACTTGCGTGACAAGAAAGCCGAGCAGGCGGCTGCAGAGGAAGCGCTCAAGCGTCTCGGACCCCAACTCAAGGCGGCTACAACGAGGCGCGACAAGGCATGGGCGGATCTTCGCGCTGCGAGGAGGCAGCGTGATGCGCGGACCGAGGTTTGGTACGCCGCGAGGCGGATCGGCGACGACGTCGGCGACCTCGAGAAGCTGCTGACCGAGAACGCGGAAGCGGAGAAGACGCTCGCCGACATCGACACGACCCTTAAGCAGCGACGAGAGGCCGCCGGGGCAGAGCGCGACCAGCATGGCCAGGTCTTCGCCCGCCTCGGGCAGCACTTCGACCCGCTCGTGCGACGGCTCCTCGGCCCCAAGTCAGAGGCCACCGGGCGAGTGCAGCACGACGGAAACGGCCTGAATCTCGTAGTCGAGTACGGCGGCGAGCGCTCGACGCCCGCTATCAACTTGGTGAAGGTGCTCGCCTTCGATCTCGCGACGCTGTGTCGGAGTATCGAGGGGGCGACCAAGCTCCCGCCGCTGTTAATTCACGATAGCCCACGCAGCTCCGACCTCGGGCTCAGCATCTACCACGAGCTTTTTCACGTAGTGCGGGAGCTGGAGAAGGCGGGCTCCGGCCCGCAGTTCCAGTACATCGTGACGACTACGTCGCGTCCCCCGGACGACTTGGTTGGTGACAAACGTGTGCGGCTCAAGTTGAACGGCTCGCCCGCAGAAGCTCGACTTTTGCGGCGGGACCTATGACGACGACGCTCTCGCCGATCATCGCCTCGCGTCTCGCTAAGGCGGCCACGGACAACGGCTTCGACCAGGAGCTCCAGCGCGAGGGCGACTGGCTCGTCTTTGCGAGCACGCAGTGCCCGCTTCGGGTGTGGCTCGGAGCGTTCGGTGCCGCCGTCTTCCTCGCGGCGTTCTCGCAGCAAAACGTCGCGCGTGCCCTCGGCGAGTACGGCACGCCCATGGCTGCGCCGCTTCCGAAGGGCGCCATCGCTGGGCGCACGGTCCCGGACGTGCCCGCATTGCATCGGCTCCTTCGTCGCGCCTTCCAGCTCTCGAAAGCGCTGCCGACAGAGCTGCTTCACACGTTCGAGAAGCAGATTGCAGCCTTGCCGAAGAAGACCGAGGCCGAGCGCCTCGTGGTTCAGCGCGTCGGCCAGAACCTTTTTCGCGACGGCTTGCTCGACCTGTGGGAGGGGCGGTGCGCCGTAACCGGGCTCGCCGTGCGGGAGCTTCTCCGCGCGAGCCACATCAAGCCGTGGGCCGACTGCGAGACCGACGCCGAGCGGCTCGACGTCTACAACGGCATCCTGCTCGCACCGCATCTCGACGCGGCGTTCGATCGAGGCTTCATCACCGTCGCAGACGACGGCGCCATCGTCGTGAGCGACGCGCTCGGCAGCGCCGCCCGCACCACGCTCGGTCTCGACCAGCCACTTCGCGTCCGCGGACTCGCGGACGGGCATCGCTCGTACCTGCCGTGGCACCGAGAGCGGGTTTTTAAGACGGGAGGTGCGTGATGCTCGTGGCCTACACCTGATCTTCCCCCGCGTCCGGGTGAGCATTCGTCGCTTCTTCCGTTGCTTATCGAGGGCAGCGAGCGCTGCGGCGATCGGTAGGATGAAGTCCAACCCACGCTTGATCGTGACGAAGCCCGGTGGCCCACCCGAGGACTCGCCCGCGAAGCCGCCGAGCTCGGCCAGCCATGTCGTGAACTGGCTGATTTCGGCATCGAGTTGGATCACCTCGCTTCGCTTCTTGTACTTCCGCTACATCAGGAGCGCCGCTGCGATTTCGTGCGGCCCGAACTCGATAGACGCGGGCTGTGACGGGTCGGTACGGGAGAGCTGCTTGATGCGCTCGATGGGGGCGGTAGTCGCGGCCATGATCATCGGCTGTATTGCCTCTCCCGAAACAAGACGGCCCCGCGGCAGTGCTACGTACCCCTGCGCCTTCCGGAGCTTCGAAGACCTAGCTGGAGGCGCTCCGTCTGCCCATCGCCCGCGCAGTCGCGGGACCACCGCGCGCAGCAGAGGGCACGTCGCGCCCGGGGCCACCCGCAGATAGTTGTATGGACGGCATACTCCCTCGGGAGTATTCCGCAAAACGTCGCGCGGAAGCATCTTACTAGCACCACAGGCTAGTCGATCTCGGTAAAAGCGGCGCACAGTGTGGCCGCGCCTCGGGATCGCACCGATTTGCCTGGGAATACCGACAGGAGGACCCATGAATCGCAATTGGATGAATGTGCTCGCGCTCGCACTCGGGGTGGGCTTGACGGCTTGCGTGGCGGAGACCGAGCCCGGCGAGGGGGATGAGCTCGATATGGCGGCCGAGAATGAAGAATTGGCGGAGGCCAGCGAGGCGCTTTGCACGCCTTATGTCTCGTACGTCACTCCCATCAGCGCAAAGCTCAACCAGAAGACCACGTTCTATGTCGTCGGATCGTGTCTCCCGGCGACGACGGCCTTTTGGGTCGATCAGTGTGCGGGCGTGACCATGATCAGCTACTCTTCGAGCCAGGTCGCGTTTCAATGCACCCCGAGCTGGTCAACGGGTTACAAAGCCGGCGTGGTGAAGGGTCAAACGGGCGGCGTGGCGCTCAAGAACTTCACTGTCAGCGTGTATTGAGGGTTCGGCAGGCCCTCGCGCGGTAATGCCTAGATCTTCGCCAGCAACTCTTGCAGCGCTCGCTCGTGCTCTTCAGCTGAGCTCGTATCACCGGCACTGCGCTCCGCGCTGATTGTCCCCTGCATCCACCGGACAGCATCCTCGTATCGACCTGCGCCTTCGTGCGCGAGTCCGATGCTCCACAGGGCGCTCGCTTCACCTCGGTGATCCCCGAGGGCGCGGAGCACGACCAGCGCGTCTTGATAAAGTTCGATGGCGCGCCCAGGCTCCCCGAGCTGCCGGTAGATGTCCCCGAGAGAGCTCTTCCGCTTCGTTTCCGCGGTGCGTTCGCCTATCGACTCGGCAACGGCGATCGCTTGCTCGAAATAAGGTATAGCGCTCTGGAGCTCGCCACGATCGCGATGGACGGCACCGAGATTAGCGAGCGTAATGCCCTCGCCCTTCTTGTTGCCAGTCTTGCGAGCGAGGTGGAGGCGTTCCAATAAGTAATACTTTGCCTTGTTCAGGTCGCCGAGGTTCTTGAAGATCACGCCGAGGTTTCCCTGCGCCTCTCCCGCGCTCCTGATGTCTCCCACCTCACGCGCGAGATCGAGGGCTCTTTCAAACAAATTCGCTGCGGATCGGAGTTCCTCGAGCCGAATGTAGGCTACCCCGAGCCCCAGCGTAGCTTTCAACTCAATCGTCCGGTCGCCGATCTCCCCGGACATCTGGATCGCCTGCCAATAGTGCTCGGCTGCGCGATAATAGTCCCCCCGGCGCATGAAGAGCCCCGCGAGGTTCCCGAGCGTGCTCGCTTCACCCATACGGTCTCGGCGCGCCCGATCGAGGTCCAGGATCTGTGCATAGAGCCCGCTGGCATTGTCGAGCTCACCCCGCTCGATCAGGACGAGGCACAGGTTGTTGAGGCCGTTAGCCTCCAACTCACTGTCTCCCACCTCCCGTGCGAGGTCTATTCCGCGCTCGCACGATTCGATGGCGCGCGAGTAATCACTCAGGCGATAATAGTCGGCGCCGAGGCTGATAAGGGCGCCTGCCTCGCCGACGCGATTGCCAATCTCTCGCATCAGATGGGCCTCCTTCTCGTGGTGATCGATGGCCTGCGAAAGATCACCTAGATCGGCCCGGACCGATCCGATGCGCCCGAGGATGACGGCCAGGCTCCCCGTATCGCCGAGCGTCTGCGCTGCCTCGGCGCCTTTGAGACTCCACTCGAGAATCTCCTTGTACAATCCGGCCAACGCCTGAAAGCGATAAAACGTACGAACATACTCGAGCACGAGCGTCGGGTCATCGCTCTCCGTACTAACGAATTTCCAATAGTGTTCTATGAACGCGTGCGAGTCGTGAAACCAAGCCTGATCACCATCGTGCTGGGCAGCTTGGATGATGCAGTATTCGGCCATGCGCCTGGCTGCATGCCGCTCTTGGGGCGTCATACGCCCGGCACCTGATTCATCGACCGTGCATAGTCGACAAGGAGCGCGTGCATCCAGTAGCGTTCGCCGATCGGTTCGACAAGGCCGCGCTGGGCCATCTGTGAGATCGTCGCTTCAGCGCTCTGCAGCGAGCATTCCCATAGGTGTGCCGCAGCCTTCGACTCCCACGTCACCGGCTCGCTCGGAAACGACGACAGCAGGGCGAACCGAGCCTGATCTTCAGGGCTCAATTTCTTGACGCTCAAACCAAGTATCGCTCCAAGCGTCACCGGTTCGTTGTTAGGAAGGCCGAGTCTTTGCTCATCTTGGGGTAGGTTTATCCGCTTGTCTCCGCTGGCGATGAGCTCGCCGAGAAGCATCTTCATGCGGCCTGGCACTGCGTTCTCCTTGGCGAGGTAGAGGCCGGCCAGGGTCAACGCGAGAGGCAGGCGCTCCATTCGTTTACACAACTCCTTGGCGGTCGGCTCGTCGCCGTTCACGACGTCCGGCGCAAGTCGTCGGAGTACCTCGAGCGCAGCCTCCGGCTGCAAAACATCCAGCAGCCTCGTGCGCTCCATTGTTGCGAGCGAGTTCGCCACGGGTGGCTCTCGTGTTGTAACAAGAAATCGACACCAGGGGCCCGCCACTTCGAAGTAGCGGCCATGTGTGACATCCCAGATGTCGTCGATCACGAGGAGCGCCTTGCGATGATAAAGCGCCATCCTCAAGCGATCCCGACACTCCGTCTCCTCGTGCACCGGCAGGAGATCTACATTGAGGGCATGGCCCCACGCGTTCAGACATTCGCGGATGTTGGGTCGAGGTCCGAGCGCAGCCCATAGCACGCCGTCGTGAAGCACGCGCTGAAGCTCTTCGTGGTGAGCAAGCGCCATCGCCAGGGTTGTTTTTCCGATCCCGCCAAGCCCGCGCACGGCCACCGGAGGGACGTCCCTCGCCTCCGGTTTTCGGATCTCGAGCTTGTCGAAGAGCCATTTGAGGTCATCATCCCGGCCGAACATGGGGCGATTTTGGCGCGACGGCGCCATGATGGGCGGCTTCGGGCGACCAGGATCGAATGCGTCCTGCGTGGGCGATCGAGCGGCCATCGGCGCAGTCGGTACCGGCGGAGCGCGCCAGGGCGGGACGTGAAGCGACGGAGACTGTGGAGCACGTAGGCTTTTCCAGAGCGACGGGAAATTCGGCTGAAATTGGGGGCGCAAGGCTTCAGCGGGGGTCAAGATGTTATCAATGACATGTTTAATACTGAAGCCCGTGAGGCCGGCATCGTTCTCGGACAAGGGGTCCGTGGGGGTCCAGCCTCTCGCCCACATCCAGGCGACGCAAAGCTGGGGCAAAAGCTCGCGGGGGTGTGTCAATCGCATCGCCAGATAAGCTTGCACCCGGTCGAGGTAGAAGTTCGTCAATAGATCTGCGGGCAATGTTTTGCCGTCATCCGACGCTCTTCGCCACTCGCGCGTGAGTACCTCTATCCATTCGGGCAACTCTTCGACGTGCTCGTTGTTCAGCTCCAGCTTGATCGCACCGGCATCCTGGGTCCACGTGTGCTCGAGCCAGTGAAGCAGGTCGAGCAGCGAAGGTAGCGTTGCGCCCCTCGGACTGTGACGGAGTTTCTTCGATGCGGCCATGCGTCGTTCCAGCGGCGCCCGCAGCGCCCTCGGTGACCGTACCACCGAGAAGCCTACCCGACAAACGCCATCTGCCGGTGAGCGCTTCTGCAACGCGCGACCCTGGAAGTACCAGGAAGCACCAGGAACGAGCAGGAAGTTCAGCCCTCCAGAACCCGAACGGGCGCTCGTATCTAACTGAATTTACGTCAAAAGGCGGCTGGCATGTAGGCTGCACTAAGCGCTCGTCGACGCTGGCTGGCCGCGGGTGGCAGCGCTGCTCAAAGGGGCGTGCGTCCCCGTGGCCGTGCTCTCCCCGACGCAGCCGGCTTGACCTGGCGCGAAGACGTCCGCTGCGCGAGCGGCGAGGCTTTGCGTTGTGCGAACAGAAAGGTCTTAGCCATGGCCATTACTGTCTCGACTGCAGAATCAAAGAAGGAGCTCTTCAGGGTCTTCCGCAATCGGTTGCACGCATTCAAACACGTCGAGGGGTACCCCATCGTGGATGATCCGTGCTCCGGAATGGAGATCGATCGGTACGATTGCCTCGCGAGGACCCTGCAATTCATCGCGCGCAAGAAAACGGGCATCGTCGGATTCGTCAGGCTTGTCTCTCAAGGCGAAAGGGCCAACGAGCAAGACATCCCGCTCGATGACAGGTTCGTCATCGATTTCGACTCTGCCGGCTCCCGATACAAGGGGCAAAAGCGGGGCGAGGTGGGGCGCCTCTTCGTGGAGGCGTCGTCGCGAGGCGAGGGTGTCGCCTCGAACCTCTGCAGGGTGATGTGCAAGGAGAGCCTGAAGCGCGGCGTGACGGTGTGGCAATCGGCTGCCTCCATGGACACCGATGATGAGCGCGAAGCCAACGACATCTATCTGCAGCTCGATCGCCGGGGGTATGTTCGACGCGATGTCCGCGTCAAGATGAAGGCGGCCGAGCGGCCCACGCGGTCTTCGCGTCCCTTCTTCAAAACCCCTTTCGAGCGCCACTCCGCGCAACTCGGCATGGCAAGGAGGGTCCCCGCCGCCGTCATCGCAGACGCCAGCTTGGGCGCCGTGTTCGTCGGGCGCCCGTATTTCGAGGCCGAGATCGGTCGGTACGCCATGCCTTTCTTCGCCTACGTCCCCGATGTGCTGGCGAGGTTTCGTCGGTAGGGATCTGGATCGAGAAAGATTGACAGGAAAGGAGACGATTCATGCTTCTTTACATCATCGACGGCTTGACGAAACGACTTTCCACGGAGCTGATGCAGACCCCTCGCATTCGCAGGATCATGCGACGCGACGGTAGCCCGGAAGATTACGCGAAGCTCCTCACCCCACTGGTCCATTATGTGCCGGAGGTCAGCCCGTGCTACAGGATTGCGGCCAATCGCGCGGAGAGAAATGGGCGAGACGCCGATTATGTAGATTATCTCCGCAATCAGGCCAAAGAAGAGGAGGGGCACGATGCGCTCGCGCTCAATGACCTCACGTCGCTCAAGGGGGCGCCGCCGGTTCGCGCTCAGCCTTCGTTCGAGACGCAGACGCTCATCAAATGGATGCGGGAGGTGTCTTCTCACGGCCCCGAGTCGGGCATCGCCGTGATCGGGCACATCGTCTCATCCCAAGCCGCTCTCCTTGGGCCCGCCCTCCTCGAGTCTCTGGTGGAAAGCGGCTTTCCTGTCGAGTTCCTCGAGCTGCACGTCGAGCTCGACACCGAGAGCCACTGCAAAGAGAGCCGCGAGTACCTCGGCTCCATCACGGATTCGATTGAAATCGAGCGGGACATCTCGATCGCTTACATGACGGTCGTCTTGTACCCTCAGATCTTCGCCGAGGATCCCACGAGCGCGCCGCTCGCATAGCAAATCACCTGCCCTCCGCTGCTCGGCGCTGCAAGATACCGCGTCGGTCCGTACCCAGTTTGTCGAGGATGTGCTGGACGTGCTTCTTGACGGTCAGGACCGAGCAGCGCAAATCATCCGCGATTAGGCGGTTGTCCCAACCGAGGGCGACGCGAGACGCGACCTCGACCTCTCGCGGCGTCAAGATCCGGTGCCAGCACTCCGGCACGAGATGGACCTCGCGCATGACAACCGCCCACGCAGTATGGTTCGCCTTTCGGGGAACAGGCACGACGCAAATCTGGAGTTCGACCCCAGAAGGCCGCCTTCTCGCTGGTATTTCCGGTGACACGCTCAGACGCCCATGGCAACGGATTTCCCCCTCCAATGCGTTGGCAATCACGAGAGGCAGGGCGCCTCGGCCCAGCTCTTCCGGAGCGAACCAACGGGCGATGAGCGAGCTGGCGCCAGGCGAACGTTCGAGCTCGACCGTCGGCGACGCCATGAGAATGGTCTCCCGGCGGTCGAGCCGAAGCAACTCGTCGAGGAGCGCCGTCCTCCCCTGGACCTCCGCGAAGAGTTTGCAGTTGCGGAGCGCGTTGGCGAACACCGGTACGATACGCTGAAATGATTTCCGATTTCCCTCTGAAAAAGGTCTGCGGCGGCTGCGGTAGAACGTGATCCCTGCGTGCCAGCTCGTCTTGTAGTCCAGCATCACCGCCATGGCTTGTTGGACCGGCATTCCCACCTCGAGAGCCCGTCGATACATGAGATTGGCTTCGATGTCTCTCCGCGAGCACATCTCGGTGTCGATGAGGACCTTGTTCGGTTGCGCCATTACGCTTGATTTTATGAAATCATGAGGCTCCAATTGCGCATAATCGCTGAACCAATCCAGCGGAAAATCGACCATCGACCAGTCATATCCACCGGGAGCGGTCGCGTTCGAGACGCAGAGCGCCGCCTGATCCGAGGATAGGAGCTTCGCAAGTACAGGGAAGACGCCGTCCATGACGTTCTGCACGTCGAGCGACGAGGTCAGGCACTCGATGATTTCATTCACCAGCTTCCGCTCGGAAGCTCCGTGCTGATCGGATGATGCCATGTCTCGTGAGCTCCTTGTTTCATGTTATGGTTGGTGGTGCTGGCTCCTCGTCACCAATTCCTAGACGGACTTGAAGAAAGCATTACAAGCGACGCCCGATGGGGGCGATGATAGGTGGTGTGATCGAGCAAGTGCACGCTCCCCGTCGTACTTGGCCAGGAATCCGAGTGCACGGAGAACTGTGGTTGCGTAATCTGCCTTACTGTTGGCGGTGTTCCACCGAGCTGCGAGCTGCACGGCGTACTCTTTGTTGCAGACAGGGTAGAAAATGGGTTGAGCCACCAGGCGCGGCGGGAAGCGGCGCTCACCGCTGGCGATGATCATGTCCAGTTCAGCTTGGCCGACCGGGAGGTAGAGTGTCGTCGTGAGGGCATCCGTTGCGGTCGATGGTAGCCGCATCAACGGCTTGAGCGAAGATCTCGGGAGAGAGGACATCTCACAGCGGCCGCGCCGAGCTGGATCTCGCGTTCATTGGGGAAGGTCGGCCGGCTGCTGCGCGTGCTCGATCGCAACTTCGTCGAGCGTGGGACTCACGCCTGGCGCTCGCGGTGGGCGCTCCTCTGTAGCGTTTTTCGCGCGTGCGCAGGGACATCTACGTGCGATGGGACGATGACGAGAGGAGCGGCATACGTCATGCCACCGCCCGCATCGCCCGCGGCAGCCGGAACCCCTGCAAAGTAGCCGGCGCACGCCGCTTGGACGGGTGCACGACCGTGCGTACCCCGCTCGACGCTCGAACCCGCGTACTGCACGTCGGATCATGATGCTCTGCTCACGCTGGGCCTACCTGCAACCCTCGCCCATCTCGGTCGGCACCCGCAGCACGACACAGGTGTAGTTGTTCTCGAAGCGCCGCCCGCCCACGACGTTCTTCATGAGAAGGTCGCCGCGGTAGCTGAGGGTCAGAAGCAGGTCTTTCGACCTCGCCACGAGCGCACGGCCCGCACCCCAGGCAAGCGGGAGGAGCTGCCGTTCGCGCCCATGCTGATCGAAACCCGCCAGGAAGGCGGGGGTCCAGGCATCAGGGACTCCCGCGGTCGAGGGCTTGTCCATCCGCAGCGTCCCAAGGTAGACGAAGTCCAAGAAGCCGCCGATGACCCAAGGCCGGTCGTTGCCATCGACAGTCAGGCCATCCACGAACATCCCCTTATCGCTGGTAGCGATCGAACGAGCAAATAGCAGTTTGCCGTTCAGATCTGCCTTCATCAGCAACCCAGTGCCGCCGAACTCGTGGAAGCGCTGAGTGCGGTCCTCGAGGACGGTCCCATCTGCTAGCCGGATGGTCCCGTTGAAGGTCGTGGCTGCATACAAATTGCCCTCCTGATCTGCGGCGAGGTGCGGGGCGGAGAGCGCAGCGTTCGAGCCGCCTGTGATTTCGACGATGGTCCGACGCCACTGTTCCGTGCCATCAGTCCCTAGTTTCACGAGATCACCGCTTGCCGGATGGCCTTCTTCGCTCGAGCGGATCCACAGGTACAGGTTGTCTCCGTGGACAACGATATTGCGATCGTTGGAATCGTCGCGAGACGGACTTGAACCTCCAATCGATCCTGACAATCGCTTTTCCCACTTCAATGCACCACGCGCATTGTACTTGAGCACGGCGACCGTGGACGACGTCTCGCGCGGAGGCACAATTCCGACGGCAAAGACGTTGCCCGCCCCGTCCATCGCGATGCTCGCCAGCTCCGCTCGTCCCTCGAGCGGCTGGACCCAGGTTACGGCTGACGCCGTGTTGAAGCGCGCAACGTAATCCCCGCGGGGCAATTGGCGCCCACCCAAGCTGATCTCCGGGGGAGGAGGCTTTTCTTCCAGCGGTCCCATGTCGCCGAGGATCGCGAACCCCCGCGCGCCAGACGCTGTCGCGACATCTTTGACGCGACGGGCCGGAAGCGTCTCCAGCAGCGTGACACCCCCTCCAGGCGACAGCTCCCCTCCGTACGAGCCGACGAATGTCTTGCCCGCCACCGTGTTCCTCCCCGCACTCGTGCCGGCGAAGACGATGCGATCGTCGGCGTCGACTCCGAGGTGCACACAGAAGCTCTGCCGGTACCCCTGCTCGTCCTCTCCGTCCAGCGCAGGGCCATACAGAACGGACGGGCGGCAGGATGGCGCGGGAGGTGCTTCCGGTGCGGGAACCGGCGTCGCCGAAGTCGTGCCCGAGCAGCCCGAAAAGAATGCGGCGAAGAGGAGCCCGAACGCAAACGAGTCACGGGCAGTTGGGCTGAAAGAGCTTCTGGCCGTGCGTCGGGATCTCACGGAAGCTGGGGTGGGTTTTGTCACCGTTGTGCTCGGGCTGGTTGGCGCTTGGGTTCGACTCGTCATCGACGATCCATATTTGGATGAGCCCCAGCACTTGCTGTGAGGCCACAAGATTCTGATATGCGCGGAATTCGGCTTGAAGCAGGTTGGCCATGGCATAGCCGAATTTTCGATCCTTGCCCACGTTGCACGTGAGCCCCGTGAAGCGCGCCACGCCATACTCCCTGAACGCTCGGCCGATCTTCACCAAACCCAGAAACTTCTGGGGATCGTAGGAATCAACCATCGATTGCGCGTTCGGTGGAATGGGTACGAGCTTGTCCCCTTCCAGCTTCGCCACGTTCTGGATTTCGATAATCTTTTGAGCGTCGATGGTGTGCTTGTGCTCGCTCACGCCGCCCAGCTCCGGAACCGTATCGAGCGTCGATTCGGCGAAGCCCCGGTGGCCCAGGGCTCCTCCGTGGCCAGTCATCAGGATGATCTCCTTGCCCCTGGCAATCTTCGCGGCCTCGACCATGATCTTTTCGAAGTCCGACCACATCGCGCCCAGCGCAATTTCGAGGACTTTGCGATGCTTCGGATCGGCAGCGAGCCATTGCTGGGCGAAGCGGTAGTTGGCCAGCATCAGTTCGCCCTCGTGGGAAGATGTCTTGAAGGTGCCCTTCTTTGGTACGATCATGACGTCCTTACTGTCCGGCGGCGGTGAGACGTGTACAGGTCTGCCGCACGTCGCCTGCACGTTCAGCGCCGCATCCGCGGGGGGAGGGGCATTCCGCGCAGGGGCTACCGGCCCAGGAGCCGCGACCTGCTTCTGGCTCTTGAACGTGTACGTGACGGTCGCGTTGTCGCCTTCCCCGCCGCTATAAACACCCCCGTGGCCGCCTTCGGGGCGCACGGTGACGCTGTACTTGTTGTCTCCGATGAAGGGATTGTCCCACCAGAGCTCGAGTGTCGTGCCGCTGTCGGCCTCGTAAATGGCCCGCCCCTCGGTGCCGGTCATGAAGCCGTTCGATTCGGACTCCCATGTCGCTCGACCACCAGGGCTGACTTCTCGGGGTGGCTGCTGCTCGCGCTTGTCAGCGCCGGTGCTCCAGATCCCGTGATCCAGAGTGGCCGCCTGCTTCAGCCGGAGACGCTGATCGCTGTCGTTGATGAAGATGCACTTGACGCTGCGCGCTGCCATCGCGATCCCTGCTCCTCGGGCGCTTCAGTGCCCGTGCACTTCCGAGAGCTTTGCAGCCGTCTGGCTGTCCAGCCTGCCGGTTGGTTCGATCCCGTGGTCCTCCTGGAACTCGCGCAACGCGCGCGCGGCATCCACGTCGAGCTCGTCCCCGATCTCACCCCAAAAGTAACCGAGGTTCTTGAGGCGGGTTTGCGCGCCCCGCACGCTCGTGGCCTCCGGGAGGTCGCGCAGCGCGACGTTGTACCGAAGCATTTTCCCCGTCGGACGGCCATCGACGAAGAGAACCACCTGTGCAGCGTCGGCATGCTTCGGAATGTCCAGCTCGAGCTGGCCCTCTGGGCCTGTCGAACCCTCGAACGCCACGCCACCGGCGGTGAGCATGTATTCCTTGTTCGCGTAGGGCACGAAGTCGGGATCGGTGAGCTTCAGCGAGAGCCGCTGCGTCTCGAGCGGCGTTCCATCGGGGTTCTCCGCGATCTCCGAAATGCCCTTGCAATTGAGCTTGACCTGCACCCCGTCGAGCCGTGCATCTTCCTCGAGCACGAGGCTCGCCTTCGAGGAGACGATGCGGACGGCCTTGCTCACGATCTCCGCCTCCTCGCCGAGCACGAGCGAGGGCCCCTTGCCGGCCACGGTCACCGACTCGGTGCCCTCGAACGCGAGTTTGCCGGAGCGGATCGTGACCTGGTTCCGGTTCAATTCGATGGCACTATCGCCGCACTGGAGGACGAGTCGATCCTGTGCCGTCAGGCGGATCGTGCGGCCTGCACCGACCGAACAGTCGCCCCAGGAGAAGATGTCGGCGGTCTGCGGAGCATCCCCGCTGCCAATGGTCAGACCAAGCCCGCCGGCCTGAATGCTGAAGAGGCCTTCGATGGTTGTGGTACGGCTCCGCTTGACGAACTCGTGATCCTCACCGTGAACGGTGAGCCACCGACTCTTGCCGACTTCGGTCCGAAGCGCGTCCCCGATCCGCTCGAAGGAGCTTTTCGCGATGGCGACGGTCTGGTCTCCGGCGACAGCATCTGACCGGTTGCCACTGATCATCAGGCTCTGGTTGCCTGTGATCGTGCTCGTTTCGTTGTGTCCGATCGTGGTGATGCGATCGTGAAGCACCTCTTCCTGAAGATCCCGCTGTGCGTGGAGATAGATCAGCTCACCACCGTGCCGGTCCTCGAAGGATAGCTCGTTGAACCCTCCGCCCCCAGGGGTGCTGTTCGTCCGGATGCCGCTCCGTGTCTTCTCGGCCGGGAGCATGAAGGGCACGGGGTGGGTCGCGTTGTACACGCAGCCGACGATGACGGGGCAGTCCTGGTCGCCGCCGAGGAAGCTAACCATGACCTCCATGCCGACCCGCGGGATGAACTGCAGGCCCCATGACGCGCCCGCCCACCCCTGGACGACGCGGATCCAGCAAGAGGAGTGCTCGTTGTGCTGGCCGTGGAGATCCCAGTGAAACTGCACCTTGATGCGCCCGAGCGCGTCGACGTGGATCTCCTCGTTCAGGGGCCCGACGACGGTGGCTGACTCGAGCACCTGGCGCAGGGCTCGGCGTAGGCGCTTGGGCCGGAAGGAGACGTCGGCGGGGACGCACGTGAAGCGTGCTGTGTAGGCGTCGCTTCCTGGCTTCGCAAATGCGGGCGCATGGCCCTCGTGCTCCACGCGCGTCACCACGTACTCCCCTGCGAGCTTCGGGGCGGAGTCGGCCGCGAGGCGAAACCGGTGCCCGGGGAGAAGGCGACGACAGGCCGTTTGTCCTTCTCCAACCACGGCAGAGCGGCGATGTTGTTCAAGCTGTGTGCGCGCTCCAGCAGGAGCTACTTCGGCTTCGTCGTACTCGCCACGATGCCTGTAGACGCGAAGAGCAGCATCGCCCCCTTCGGTCACGGCTTCTGCCTTGAGATCGAGTTGGGGGCGGCGGAAGTCGTAGTCGCGGAGAAGAACGGCGCCAGGGCGAATCGTGCGCCGCAGCGAGAAGTGGAAGACGTCATCCTCCGTCGGGCTCATCCCTCCGCGATCGCGGACGCGAAGACGGGGAGCCAGAACCTGGCTGACCTTCGAGAGAACGAAGGCGCCAGTCACGTCGAGCCCATGTGGAGCTCCCTCCACGATCGCAGGGTAGGCTTCGGGGCTGTCACCGAAGATGACCGTCTCCCTCTCGGCCCCAAGGTTCTCGAAGAAGTAGAAGATGCCCTCCTCGGCGAGGAGGCGCCGGATGAACGCGAGATCGGACTCCTGGTACTGCACGCAGTACGCGCGGCGGGGGTAGGCGCGGCTGAGCTTGAAGCTCGCAGCGATGTTCGCTTCGCCAAGGAGGGAGGAGACGATCTCGGGGACCGTACGCTCTTGAAAGATGCGGCTTGTGACGCGGTGTCGCAGCAGCCAGAGACGTGGGACGAGGCGGACTTGGTAGGCGGCATAGCCCTGCACGGCGGCTGGGCTTTGGGGCTCGACCGAGGCGACGATGCCGCGCACGAGGCGAGGTGCGCGGTCAGGCACGGCGATGGTCAGAGCAGCGGGCTGACCAAGGAGCAGATCCTGCAGGTCGGCGTCCGGTGGGGCGAGGATGAGTACGTCAAAACAAAACGGCTTCGACATCTCCTCCCGGCCACGGAAGGAGACGACTTCGAACGCGCGTGCCTGAGGCAGGTCGACAGAGAGCTGGAATTGGCTCTCGCCCTGGGCAGGCGAGGCGCCACGGAACGCGGAGATGGACATGTAGGTGCTCGTCTGGGGGGGCGGATCAGAGCAAGGCTAGCCCACGAGCGCACCGGCGTGGAAGGTCGCGGATCCTCGCGATCGAAGAGCGCCTATGCTGCCGCGCGAAGGAGGTAAGATCAGGGACGTGGGTGGCAAGCCGGCGGCGAAGCAGGGCGACAAGATCATCGGGATCGACACGCACGTCGTGGTGGTCCCATCCCCGGGCGGGCCGCTGCTCACGCCCGTGCCGATGCCCTTTGAGGGGGCTCTCTCCGCGAGCCTGAGCGCGGATGTGTTCATGGAGAACAAACCGGCTGCGATGCAAGGCAGCACGGCCCAGAACGCCCCCGCTCATGTGCCTGCGGGCGGCACCTTCCAGAAGCCACCCTCGAACCAGGCCCGAGTCCAGCTCGGTAGCAGGGCCGTGCTCATCAACAACAAGCCGGCCGCGCACCTCGGAGATCCCGCGCTCACCTGCAACGATCCTGCGGACGCACCGAACGGGAGTGTGATCGCCGCGGGAACCGTGCTGATCGGGGACTAGGAGGAGCGCGATGGCGGCAGAGGCGGCGATCTACGGCGTGTCCCTCGCGCAGTACGCCGCGATCAAGGCTGCGGTCACCGAGGGGTTCATGCTTGAGGATGTCCTCGAGGTGGAAGGGATCGAGCCCTCTGCCTTCACGCGGGCCGATCTTGCTTGGAAGCAGCGCATCGCTGGGGACCAGAAGCTACTCGACTTGTACGCGGAAGAGCTCGCGCATGCCGAAGACTGGCTTGACCGGCCCGTCGAGCCAATCGGGGACGACATCGGTGCCTGGGTGAGCTTCCTGGCCACGCTCGAGGCGCATGTGCAGCCGTTCGAGCTGCTCAAGGCACAAGGGCTCGGGGTGAACGATCTATCCCGGCTCCAGCGCCGCTGGGCTGCACGCATCGACCAAGAGCCGGCTCTTGCCAAGCGGATCGGTGAACTGCGGAAGCAGGACTTACGACCAGTCGTGGAGATCTCGGTAGGGCTGCCGGTGCTGCGGCCTTCGCGCATGGCGCCGGTGCGGACGAAGCCGTCGGCCGAGGGGGTGGCGCCGCCCTCTGATAGGCTGGTCCACGACGCGCTCAAGACGGAGAACCCCGTTGTCGCCCCGCCGGGGAACATGTCCCCCGACCTGCACACGACAGCGCCGGTGGTGCCCGTGCCGCACGGGCCGGTTATGTCCTTCAAGCCGGCAGGAAGCGAGGTCATGAGCACAGTCGTCGAACCTAAGCCTGCAAGGGCTGCCGCATCGCTCACCGGGACGGCACCAGTGCTCGACCTTCGGCGCGGTGCTGCGTTGCCATTCGCAGACGTGGCCGGCAAGAGTGACGCTCCCCGTGCACTCCATGCGCTTGCCGAGACGTCTCTCGCGCTCGACATCCCACGAGGCCCGGTGCTGCCGTTTGTGGCGGGGCAAGGGGCAGCAGAGCGAGGGGAGGAACCAGGCCTCGACGCGACCAGACCCGTGGTAATCGTACCGCGCGGCCCAGCGTTGCCCTTCAAGGAGGCATCGCCACCGGCTGTGGCTTCAGCACCGCCACCTGAGCCAGAAGCTGCGCCTCGCGGCCTCGCGGGGACCTCCGTCGCTGTCGATGTCCTGCGCGCCCCGGTGATGCCCTTCGTGGCAGGCACAGGGCCCGCCAAGCAGGGTCCGACCGCTCCGGCCGCTGCAGGCACCCCTTGGGTGGCGGGCGGGCTCGAGCAAACGTCGCCGGTGCTGGCGTTGCCCAGGGGAGACGCCTTGCCCTTCGCAGCGGCGGCACCTGTGGGTGGGTGCGCGGAGGGCACTACGTCGACTGCTCCGATGCAGGAACGGCCGCGTCTGTTGCTCACTCTCGAACAGCACGCCGCGCTCACGCTGGAACTCGCGCTGCACCCAGGGCAGGAGGCCGAAGTCCTTGCCCGGTACAGCGTCACGTCCGAGCAGAAGGCGCAACTTGACCAGCAATACCGCGAACAAGTAGCAGCAAGCCCCGGGGCGCGGGCGGCCTGGAACAAGGCCTACCGGGCGCACTACGAGAGGCTGTCGAGGCAACGCCCGCCACGAAGATGATCCTGGGCCTTTTCAAAGACATCGCTTGGATCTGGACCACGGGGACGAGAAGCGAAGGATGTAGCGTGGTTAGGGGTGGGGTGGAAACCGCTGCGGCGCCGGGACATCTCCATGACCAGTGCGGCGCGGCCGGTGGCGGATCACGGTCGAGTCCGCACCCGAGCCAGCCCACCCTGGGCAGCTGAACTAGAACCCAAGGCGCGTGGCGTTCGACCAGTCGTGAGGCTTGCCGGCGAGCTTGTCTTCGGAGAGCCTGGAGCTACCTCGTGGATGACAACCTCGCGATCCGGGAGGCCGCGATCCGGCACTGCCGGCTGCTCAGCCTGCGGTGGGGCGAGGCTGTGCCCTACGAGGAGCTCGCGCGAGGATTTCCGTTCCGCGGGCAGTGGATCAAGCTCGTCGGGCCGCAGGGGGTGTTCAAGCCGAAGGAGCTGACCGACGGGCCCCTCACGCTGCTCTCGACCCTCGCCTCGTCATACGAGGACGAGCACCTTGAGGGCGACGTGGTGCTCTACGACTACGCGCCTACGTCGCGCGAGTTCGAGAACGATGGGCTCAAGCGGATCGCGGCTCAGGGCAAGGCCGTCATCCTTCTTCGCCAGGTGAAGGCGAAGCCGCGGCCCGAGTACATGGTCTTCGCGCCCGTGGTGCTCCGGGGGTTCGATGATGTCGCTCGGAAGGTGCGCCTTGATCTCGCGGCTGCGCAGCTTGAGGTCGCGGGCATCCCAGCCCCTGTACCGACGCCGTTTTCCAAGGCGTATGCCGAGACGATCGTGAAGGCACGGCTGCACCAGGCCCACTTCCGTCGCGAGATCCTGACGGCCTACGCCCAGCGCTGCTGCATCTGCGAGCTGCGAGAGCGCCCTCTTCTCGACGCAGCCCACATCGTGCCGGACCGCCTCCCCGAAGGGGTGCCAGAGGTGCGCAACGGGCTCGCCATGTGCCCGACGCATCACCGGGCCTACGATCAGAACCTCGTGCTGGTCACGGAGCAGTACCGCGTCGAGGTGCAGCGCGATCGGCTCTACCACGCAGAGAGCGAGGCGACGGCGCGGATGATCTTGGACTTCGACGGGCGGGAGATCTTGCTGCCGAAGCAGGAGCACCTGCGGCCGGACCCCGAGTTCCTCCGGCGGAAGATCGTGCTCGCGGCGTGATCGTCGGCGCGGCAAGTGATCTCATTCCTGGGCTCAAAGGCTTGCCCAGCCAATAGATGTTTGAGAACAAACGACGTCGAGCGCTGCAGACTCACGTTGGAGTGAGCGCCATACGGGGAGTCAGCACCGCTTCAGCCCATGAACACCTGCTCGCGGTGCCACGCGAGTGCTTCGCGCGAGGGCCGCATGGTTGGCTGTGCAGGCAGGTCGAGCTCACGACCGTGCAGGCCGTAGTAGGAGCGGCCGTTCTCGAAGTGGTCTTTGAGGCGGCGACCGACGACGAAGCGGTTGCCCTCGTCCACGGTGACGTAGCCGCGATCGAACAGCCGGTGGATGTCCGTGCGAAGGGTGAGGCCGTTCTTCACGTCATGGTCTCCTCCACGTGCGTAGGGCCGGATGTGGGCCGCCTCGAGCACAGGTAGCGAGTGCTCGCCCGTTACCGAGCAGGCGCGGCCGTACGCTTCGAGGACCTGAACGCGGAAGATGCCCTGGCCCAGCCGGGGCAGGTAGAGGCTGGGCTTGCCGTAGCGGGGCTTGTCCATCGTCGCGGTGAGAACGTCGGGTGTAGCGGGCGCGCGCGCCAGGCACTCCTGCCATACGCGTAGCCCCTCACCCGCGGCGAGGTCGTACGTCGCGCCGGTCTGGATACGAGGCGACCAGTCGTGCGGCGGCGTGACCCACGCGTGTTGGGGGAAGAAACGGGCCTCGGCGATCAGGCAGCAGCCGATCTGGCCGACGGGATCAGCCTCGATGCGAGCACCCACCTGGATGCGGCGCAGACGGTCGCGGAGCGCCTCCAGGTTGTCGACGCCGTTCGCCTCACCGAACGTCTCCCACGCGAGCCAGTCGGGCAGGACCGAGAAGCCGGCGAAGAAGCCGTACCCAGCGATCGCGTGGTAGGGCGCCTTGAGCTTGAAGAGGAAGGGCGTGCCGATCGCCAGGTTGAAGCGTCGCGTGGAGGGCCGCCAGAAGTTGGCGTCACGAGGCCCCGCCTCCCGCGAGAGGCGCTCGTACCAGCCCGGGTCTGTGACGGCGAGGAAGCCGTCCATGGGGCTGAATGATACATGAGGGCGGCGTGATGTTCGAGCTTCCGCAGTTTGGTCGAGACGATGCCATCCTCCTTGTCTCGACGACAAGCCTCGCGCTCGCCTACGGCATCGCCCACGACCACGTGACAGCAACGATCTCGCCCGAGTACTTCCTCACCGGCAAGAACCTCGCGAGCGATCCGCGCGCGTTCCGGTGGGCGGTGACGATGCTCGCGGCGAAGGCGTCGTGGCCGCTGGGTGTGCTCGCAGGCATGGCCCTTCGGTTTGGCAACGAGCCCTCGCAGCGGCTACCGCAGCGGCTTCCCTTGCCGAGGCTGCTGGGCTTCGCTGCCGTTCCGATGGTGACGGCCGCTGTCATCGCGCTGATGCTTGGAGCATCGCCGATCGACCTCGATCCATGGGATCAGCGCGCCGTCGCGGAGGTGCTCGCCGGCTCAGAGCGCGCATCGGCGTTCGTGAGGGTGTGGCGTGTGCACATCGGGTCGTACATCGGCGGCGCGCTCGGACAGCTCCTCGCCGTGGCGCTCGTGAGACGGCGGCGGGCGCAGGCTGGCCGGCTTCGAACGAGCCGGTAGTCGATCTCGACGACGTCGGGCTCAAGACCAGTTCACGCGCGAGCCCTGCGGTAGCAAGATGCCGTGCCGCATGCCCGCGCCGAGCTCCGACGAGCAGGTGAAGTTCCTGCTGCAGCTCCAGACCCTGCTCGCTCAGGGCGGCTTCGCCGCCACGTACAAGTTCGCGCTCTTGCTCGCCCTCGCCGACATCTCCGTCGAGAAGGGGGATGACAGTGGAGCTCCGATGCGCGTGAGCATCGAGGCGATCGCCGCGAAGTTCGTGGACTACTACTGGCGGCAGGCGACGCCTTACCAGGCGCTCGGGTCGGAGAAGAGCGCGGTCCTAAAGCAGAACACGGATCGGCAGGCCGCCGTCATCCGCGCGATCGAGGAGATCCGCGCAAGGTGCGATGGATCTCTGAGCCGAGCGAAGAACGACCGCGCGTGTGGCAGTCCCTGCTCGCGAAGGTCAAGCGCACGATCAAGGAGCAGCCGCTCCGGAAGCTCCAGACGATCGGAGGCCGCCAGCTCGAGTTCCTGTACGCGAACGAGATGGTAGGCGACGACAAGATCGAGCTGAAGGCGGGCGTGGCCTTCTGCTTTCGCCGCTACCACGAGCTGATCCAAGATCTCGTGCGCGGCGCGTGGGTGCGCTTCGTGCGGGGGCTGAGAGAGAACCAGCCTCTGCTCGGGCAGACCGTCGACCTCGACGAGTTCATGTTCGGCTCAGAACGCGCAGATCTCTCGGCCGCTCGCCCCGTCCTGTTCGACTTCCAGGAGGGCCGCTGCTTCTACTGCGAGGGCGCGTTGCAGAGCCGCGTGGAGGTCGACCACTTCGTGCCCTGGTCGTTCTACCCCGTCGACCTCGGCCACAACTTCGTCCTCGCCCACGCGAGCTGCAACGCCGCGAAGAAGGACCGCCTTGCCGCCTACAAGCACCTTCACCGCTGGTGCGATCGGAACGTCGAGCAGGGGACGGAGCTTGGCGCCGCGTTCGATGAGGTCGGGGTTTTGCACGACCTGCAAGCCTCTTGGAGAGTGACCTCATGGGCCTACGGGCAGGCTGCAGCGGCCGGGGTGCACGTGTGGACGATGGGGGCGAAGAGCGTACCGCTTGACCGGAGATGGCTGGGACTGCAGGGGATGAGGCTTTGATGCGCAGGAAAATGCCCGTGCGATACCGGATCGGGTGCCTCCGCAACCTTCTGCACGAGTGTCTGGCGGCCTCATGATCCCCGATGGAGGTGAGGGCGCCATGGGCCGCTGCGTGCGCTGTGTCGCCGAGGCGGCCGGTCTATGTGTCCGCTGCCATGCGCCCGTGTGCGGCGACTGCTGCGTGCTCACGGAGGGCGGCATGAAGGTCTGGGCGATCTGCCTCGCGTGCGAGGACCACGACGGCCGGTCACTGCGCCGGGGCTGGGCGATGATCATCGGTTGGATCGCGCTGCCGATTTTGGCGCTTGCCGGGCTGGTCGCGGCTGCTCGAATGGCTCAGCCGCTGGTGAGCGGGCTTTTGAGAACGATGCCACTCGCAACCTCCGCAGGCTACGCGCGTACCCAAGAGCGTCTGGGGATCCCCGGCGACCCAGTACAAGCTCGCGCCGGTCGTCGTCATTTATCCCGATCCCGTGCTCTTAAGCGAGGGGGCAGCCAATGTCAGTGCCCAGGCACGCCGTAGCGACACTGACTCTACCGACATTAAGGTTTTTGAGACGTCGCTCATGCTTGGTGTCGGCTGGATACTCGCTGTAGAGGTTGCAGGCAGCGCGGATGTGCTGGTCGGAAGTTGCACGGGTTCACTGGTGATACCTGAAACCGCCGTCCCCATGACCGACGGGGCAGGAGTAGATTGTGGTTGTGATGTGAGGCGCGGAGACGTCGGCAATTTACCAAGCTTCGCGACGAACAATGTGTGCGCCTTGTTCTTATCGACCTCGGACCAATTCTTCTGCCGAATGGCCATCTCGGCCTCAAACGGACGGCGCAAGCGCCCGCTCTGCAAGTCATCAAGAAGCTGCGATACCACCTCCTCGATCTGTTCTTGCGAGGGGCGCTTATGTGGCCTGTCTGGTTCCGCGCAGGATTTCACCGTAACCGGAACCGCCGGCTGCAATACCTGCGTACTGGCAGCAGGTGCTGGTGTAGGGGTCGGGAGAGCTTGAGGGCTCGCAACCGGGGGGGCGGCTGCTGCGGGTTGCTTGGGAGGCTGTGTCGAAGCGAGAACTGCGGCGTGAGCCGGTTTCGCTGCGGGCGCTGAACCTCGCTTCGTGATGGGACGCCCCATGCCCTGCAATACCTTATCAGCAGAGCGGTTCATTGCCTGGAGGTACGCGGTCATCTCCTGGCCCATCGCTTGTAGGGCAGTCTGATACGATTGCGGATCGGCGCAGTGTGCCTTGAGGTAATGGATGTAGCCGTCGTCGGCGAGCGCGCTGCCGCCGTTCTTGAAGAAGCGGTCGAGTTTCTTGTAGATCCGCGCGTTTCTGGGGTCCTCCTCGCGCAGCGCCGCGTACAAGGTGTAGAGCCGCTCCAGCGTCGGCTTGCACCGCTCCAGGTAGCTCTGGATCGCGATGAACGTCGGCCAGGGGAGGAGCTTGCCGTCGTCCCGGGCTAAAACGTCGTTCGCGGGTATGGTGCCTCTCCCAAGGCTCGGGGTGCGCGAAGCGCTCGACGTGCGTCGAGCGATCAGTGCCTTCACCTCCGCGAGCTGCCGGTGGAACGCCTGCCCGCCGCTGGGGGCCATGAAAAGCGCGTCCACGGCTGTCATCGGCGGCGCCTTCAAGATTCCCTCGCTCTCGAGCTCGAACAGGGCCTGAACGGCAGCGAGGACATCGACGCGAGACGTGTCTGGACGCTGCGGCGGTAGCTCTCGCTGCCCCTGCACCTGTGCGTCGCGGGTCGCCGCAGTGCGCGCCTCGACCGAGGTTGCAAGCGCGCTGAGCTTCTTCTCGATCGCAGAGATCTCCTCGCCCAACGCCCGCGCCTCCTGCGCGCTCGCTGTGTCCAGGCCCGCCGCGAGGCGTGCCAAGCGCTTCTTGGCGTCCAAGAGGGGCTCGACCACGCCGCGTACGAGGGATGCGATGCCGCTGCGTGGGTGGCGAGGCTGGGGCGTCTCCTTCACGCCGAGCTCGATAACAGCCTGCTTCACGGTGCGGCATTGCCCCGAGGCAACCGCCTCGGCGACGGCCGCCTGCTTCTCCGGCGCGATCCGGGTGATCTGCAGGAGCACGCGCTTCTGGTCCTCGAGCGGCGTGCCGCGGATAGCCTTCTTCGTGTCGTCGCCGAGCCGCGCGATCTTCACGTCTTCCTGGATGGTCCGGATGGAGAGGCCCGTCTTCGCGGCGGTGTCCTCGGCGAAGGACGCGACCGTCGCGTCTTTCGCCTTCTTGCCACCACCCTTCTTTCCAGGCGCGCCGCCGTGCTTCGTCTCGGGGTAGAGTTGCTCGTGGATGTCCTTCCGCCGCAGCATGTGTTCCCCACGCTCGAGCATCGTGAGCTCGGTCCGCATCAGGTTTTCGTCGAGCTCCATGAGCTCGGCCTGAAGATCGGACACCTCGATGATGCGCGCGAGGATCGTGTCACGGCCGAGCTGCCGATGGGCTTCGAGCCGGTGCGCGCCGCAAACGAGGACGAGGCGCCCGTCCTGTAGACGACGCACGACAATCGGCTCGATGAGGCCGGCCTGCGCGATCGATGCAACGAGCGGCGTCACGTTGCGGAGCCGTCGGGCCCGGTGCTTGGGTACGACGATCTTGACGAGCGAGATCTCGCGGACCTCTTCCGTGTTCGTCCCATTCCGTGCGCTCAGCTTTTGCTTATTGGGCATCATGTTGGTTTTCCGCGGGGTTCGTACCTGCGTACAGTGCAGTTGCCCGCTACAGAACCGAGAGACTGATCATCAAGTTACATCGGGCGACTTCACGAGCTCGTCGCGACTCAAGTTCCGGCGCCGTCGTCTCGCCCTGATGCGCTTCTTCACCCACGCCACGATCTGCGGCACCTCCTCGGGCGTGAACCCCCAGGTCTTGCGCGGATGCGCCAGTAGCTGACCTGGGGGCAGCTCCTTCCCCTTGAACCTGCGGAGCGTGCTTTCCGCGCAGCCGGCCTGACGGGCCACTTCCTGGAGCGGGATGAGCTCCGTGTCGGAGAACAAGCGCGTCTTCTCCTTGAGCGTCTCCCGGATGCTCTTCACCTGCTCGGGGGTGAAGAGGCGGATCTTGCGAGTACCCCGCCGAGCTACCGGATCGAAGAGCTTGCCCTCCAGCCGTCGCAGGGTCGTCGTCCCTATCCCGAGCTGCCGAGCGACATCGGCCGCTGTGAGGTACCCGTTCGCCCGGTACCTAGCGGTCTCCATGGTCATGGCACTGGGGTTGTGGGCCGGAAGGTAGCGCGGGATCCCTCGGGCATGGTGCCACGGCAGCACCCGGATTTTCCGTCCGCACCCGCACTGACAGTAGTGCCCACGCAGGTTCTCCTCCTCTACCCACTTGGAAAGGCTGAACTTTTCGGAAGGGACACGGACGGTTCCCACGACGTGCAGATGTGGGTCAGAGGCACCGGGCTTGGGCAAGACCATGCTGGCGCGGCGGCTGCCGACGATCTTGCCGCCGCTCTCGTACGACGAGGCCCTCGAAGTGACGGCGATTCACTCCGTCGCCGGGCTCCTGCCCTCGGATCGAGGACTCTCGCAGGCGAGGCCGTTTCGCGCGCCCCACCACACTGTGAGCCCCGCGGGCCTCGTGGGCGGGGGGGACCCGATCCGGCCCGGCGAGGTCTCGCTCGCGCACCACGGCTGCCTCTTCCTCGACGAATTGCTCGAATTCAAGCGGAGTGCGCTCGAGGTGCTGCGGCAGCCGCTCGAAGACGGCCTCGTCACGATCTGCCGTGCGCAGAGCCGCGTGACGTTCCCGGCGAGGCCGCTCGTGATCGCCGCGGTGAACCCGTGCCCGTGCGGGCTCTTCGGCGACGAGAAGCGCCGCTGCGCCTGCACCCCCGAGCGCGTGCGGGGGTATCGAGCGCGCTTGTCCGGGCCGCTCCTCGATCGGCTCGATCTGCAGGTGCCGCTGCCGCCCGTGGACGTCTCGCACCTCGGCGGCAAGGGGCGCGGGGAGGCGAGCGCGGAGGTGCGGCGGCGCGTGATCACGGCGCGGGCGATTCAGGCGGCGCGCCGGGAGGCGGGCGAGACGAGCGCCCTTTCGAATGCGGATCTCGGCCCGCGCGACGTCGAGCAGGTGGCGACGCCGGACGCGGCGGGCCGGGCGATCCTCGGGCAAGCGGTGGAGCGGCTCGGCCTCTCGGCGCGGGCGTACGGCAAGGTGCTGCGCGTGGCGCGGACGATCGCGGATCTCGACGGCGGCACGCCGGTGCGGGCGAGCCACGTGGCCGAGGCGATTCAGGCGCGGCTGCTCGATCGCGACGGCGTGGCGGGGGGCCGACGCTAGGCGATCCGGAAAAACGATTTTTCTTAGCAACTGATCTCGGCGGCGGTCGAAGTAACGGGCAAGAAAGGCGGATACACCGATGATGACGGAGCTTTTGGAGAAGATGCGTACGGTGAAGACGGTCGTGGGCTCGATCGAGAAGCAATTCGGCAAGGGGGCGATCATGTCGCTCGGGGACGAGGCGGAGACGGACGTGCGGGTCATCGGCACGGGTGCGATGGCCCTCGACGCCGCGCTTGGCATCGGCGGTTATCCGCGCGGCCGGATCGTCGAGATCTACGGCCCCGAGAGCGGCGGCAAGACGACGCTCACCCTGCACGCGATGCGCGAGGCCCAGGGGGCGGGGGGCGTGGCGGCGTTCATCGACGCCGAGCACGCGTTCGACGTGAGTTATGCGCGCGCCGTCGGGGTCGACACGGAGCGACTGCTCGTCTCGCAGCCGGATTGCGGGGAGCAGGCGCTCGAGATCGCCGAGACCCTCACGCGCAGCGGCGCGGTCGACATCGTGGTTGTCGACTCCGTGGCGGCGCTCGTGCCCAAGGCGGAAATTGAGGGCGACATGGGCGACGCGCACATGGGGCTCCAGGCGCGGCTCATGAGCCAGGCGCTCCGCAAGCTCACGGCGATCGCGCACCGGACGGGCACGACGCTCGTGTTCATCAACCAGCTCCGGCAGAAGATCGGGGTCACGTTCGGCAACCCCGAGACGACGACGGGCGGCAATGCGCTGAAGTTTTACGCGAGCGTACGGCTCGACGTGCGCCGCATCGGTCCGGTGAAGGTCGGCGACGAGGCGGTGGGCTCGCGGACGCGGGTGAAGGTGGTCAAGAACAAGCTCGCGCCGCCCTTCCGCGAGGCGGAGTTCGACATTCGCTGGGGGACCGGCGTCGACGCGGCCTCGGACCTCATCGATTACGGCTGCCAGATCGGCATCGTCGAGAAGAGCGGGGCGCACCTCTCCTTCAGCGGCGAGCACCTCGGGCAGGGGCGCGAGCGCGCGCGGGAGACGCTGCTCACGAACGAGCGGCTCTACGCCGCCCTGCGCGCCGCGGTGATCGCGGGCTCGGAGGCGCGCGTGGGCGCGCGGGCGGCGGAGAAGGCGGCCTGACCAGGCAATCCAGGAAAAACCATTCGAACGAACGACGACGGAACGGAGGACGACATGAGCGACGGCATGAACAGGGTGGTACTTCTCGGCAACCTCGGCGCGGATCCGGAGCTCCGGTACGCGGGCAGCGGGACGGCGGTGCTTCAATTCCGGATGGCGACGAACGAGTCGTTCCTCGACAGGAACCGCGAGCTCACGGAGCGGACCGAGTGGCACAACGTGGTCGTCTTTGGCCCGCGCGCGGAGGGCCTCGCGCGTGTGCTCGGCAAGGGATCGTGCGTGCTCGTGGAGGGGACGCTGCGCACGTCGAGTTACGAGAAGGACGGCCAGAAGCGGTACAAGACCGAGGTGCACGCGCGTGACATCTGCCTCGCGGGCGGGCCCTCGCCGGCGCCGCACCGCGAGCACGCGGGGGCGCTGCGTCGCGACGCGGACGACGACATCGCGCCGGTGGAGATGTCGCTCCCGCAGGAGGAGCCCGAGGTCCCGCCGGAGCCCACGCCGCCGGCCCGCCCCCCGCGGAAGCGGAACGGCGCGCCGCCACGAAAAACCGAGATGCTCGAAGAGATGCCGTTCTGAAACGGCATGGGGGGTGACACGGCCCGGGGCGTGCGGAAAACGCGCCCCGGGCCCGCGGCTCGGCCCTTGTGGCAGCCCGGTCCCCGTGGCAAATATCGAGCATACCATGGCACATCGACTTACCACGACGCCCCTGCTTGCCCTTGTCTTCGCTGGTTTCGCTGTCGCCAGCGGCTGCGGCCGATCGTTCCCCGGCACCGGCGACAGCAGCTCGGACGGCGGCGGAGGGTTCGCCGGGCACGGCGGCGGCATCGGCGGTGTGGGCGGCGTCGGTGGTGTGGGCGGTGTGGGCGGCGTCGGTGGTGTGGGCGGGGTGGGCGGGGTGGGCGGCGTCGGTGGCGTGGGTGGCGTCGGTGGCGTGGGCGGCGTCGGTGGCGTCGGCGGTACCATGGGCTTCTGCAGCGACGGCAAGGTCGACGTGGGCGAGGAGTGCGACGACGGCCCGCTGAACAGCGACACCGGCGCTTGCAAGACCACGTGCGAGAAGGCGGTCTGCGGCGACGGGTTCGTGTATGCGGCGGCCGAGGCGTGCGACGACGCCAACGAGATCGACGGCGACGGCTGCAACCACGACTGCATCGTCTCGGGCACGGTGCTCTTCACGCAGAGCCACAGCATCCCGTCGTCGACAGGCGAGGAGATCACGAGCGTCCGGCTGGACCCCAAGGGCAACCTCATCGTCGGCGGGCTCCTCGGCCTGACGGGCACGCCGGATCATTACGACGGGTTCGTAGGCAAGCTCGATCCGGCGGGCAACCCGATGTGGTTTGCCCTGGTCAGCGGCGCGGCGGGCCTCGACGACGCAATTTACGGCGTGGCGGTCGAGCCATCCGGCAACATCGTCGCCGTGGGATACGAGACCCTCGCCGACGGGACGACGAACATGATCGTTCGTCGGTACGACACGAACGGCGGGCTTCTGTGGTCGCAGAGCTACGACGGCGGAGTCGACGGATACGATTTCGCGTGGGGCGTCGCGACACAGGGCGGAGGGCACGTCTACGTCGCCGGGGCCATGATGGCGAACGCCAGCGGGAGTGATTTCGCGGTGCTGAAGTTGTCGATCGTAGACGGCTCGATCATGGGGCAGCGCCTCGTGGACGGGCCGGGCAAGGCCACCGATGCGGCGCAGGGCATCGCGCTCGACGGCAATTTCGCCTATGCCGTCGGCTACGTGACGAACGAGGCGGGCTCGACGGACGTCTTGGTGACCAAGCTGTCGGTCGGCGGCTCCCAGCCGACCGAGTCGTGGACGCGCACCTTCAATGGCGCATTGAACGGCGACGATTACGGGTTCGCAGTCGCGGTCGCCCCGGATGGGACCCTCTTCGTCGGCGGCTCCGAGTCCACGAATTTCGGCCGCGACGCCTGGCTGCGCAAGTACGATTCAAACGGGGACGAGCTCTGGACCGAGACCCACACGAGCCAGGTCCCCGCAGGCCTGGACGCAATCTACGCCGTGGCCACCGACCCGAGCGGCAACGTGATCGTGACGGGCTACGAGATGACCCCCACGCTCTCGACGGACATCTGGACCCGCAAATACGATCCCTCCGGCAAGGAGCTCTGGACCAACGTGTACGGCGGGGCAGGAGACGGCGCCGATTACGGCGAGGGGATCACCACGAACAGCGCCTCCGAGGTGTTCGTCGTGGGCACCGAGCTCACGACGAACGAAGGCTACAACGCCTGGATCCGCAAGTACGCGCCCTGAGAGGGGGTTCATCAGGATTGCGCGCGGCTCGAGCTCAGCACTGGCCAGAACGTCTGCCGTAACGTCATCGCGCGCGAGCGCGCGCCACCGCAGCGAGCGCTCGCGTGGAGAGCGCGCTCGGCGCGAGCTCGTCGGCCCGGCGCACATCCGCCTCGGCCTCGTCGAGCGACCCCGCGCGCAAAGCAAGCAGGCCCCGCGTCAGGTGCGCGCGCGCCCGCTCCACGTCCTCGGCCTTCTCCCGGGCCGCTTGCTCGTCGGGGGTCCAGAACCCTCGCTCCTTGGCCTCAGCGATGATCGTGAAGGCCATGGCAATCGCCGCGAGCGCCTCGTCGCGGCGATTCAGGGCGTCGAGCAGCACAGCGCGGGTCGTGTGGTAGGGCGCGTAGTCGTCGAGTTCGAGGGCTCGATCCACGTCGGCGAGCGCCGCTCCGTGCTCTCCCCGGGCCCAGGCGCGGCTCGCGCGCTGGTGATAGGCGGTCGCGAGGGGGAGTTTTACGTGGTCCCGATCGCCGCGGCGCAACGAATCGGATTTCCAGAGCTCCTCGCCGTCGGCGATGACAACGTTCCAGTCTGGAAAAACCCGGGGCAAGGTCCGCACGACGGGGAACCCCTCGATGTGCGTGGACGGCACGCGGGCGAGCACGGCGAGGATCCCAGCCAAGGAAGCGCCGTCCTCGATTCCGGCGGCCGCGGGCCCCTCCTCGCGAATGCGGCGGAGCGTCCGAAAGGCCTCGCGAGGGGCAGGAGCGAGGGTCTCTCCAGCCGGATGGTTTGCGGCGAGCAGCGAGAAAAAGAAACAAGCGATCAGCCAGATGTCGTGCTCGATGGGCACGCTCGACCCCTGCCAGCGCGGATGGCCGCGCTCTCGTTCGTGGTCCTTGGCGAGCGTCTCGTACATGTCGACCGCCTGGAACCCCGGGATGAGCCAGCGAATCTGCCACTGCCCGTCCTCCTCGACGAGCCGCAGGTGGGACGGGCCGAACAACAGGGGGCCGCACCCGCGCGCATGCAACTGCACCACGACCTCACACGCCTGGAGCGCGCACGTCGCCGCGGCCTCGATCCCCAGAGACGGCCAGGGCCGCGCGGGCGGCGGCTCCGCGAAGACAATGCCCGGACCGACGTGGAGCACGGGCACCGTGTACGGGAGCGCAAGCGATTGCACGGTCCGGGCGACGGTCTCGGTCGCAAGGTCGCGCGTCCAGGTGAACGGGTAGCTCCGCGGATCAACGAGCACGCGCGCGCCGGATTGCCGATCGCTTCCGTGGAGCCAGAATTCGTCTGTCGGCAAGGGGCCCGGCCTGAGATTCCTCCTGCCCCCCCATAGCACTTCCTTCCAAAGCGCCCTCCGCGCGCTGACGACCTCCTCCGGATCCCCGCGCACCACGAAGCGCCCGTCGTCCGGGTATCGCTTCATCGCTGCCCCGCGCGGGCGAAGGCGCGCCGCCGCTGCGTCGCGGCGAGCGCCGTCCCTCCGGCCATCCCGAGGGCGAGCAAGGGCAACAGCCGACGCGCCAGCGTCTCCTCGAGCGGCACCTCGGGCGTGGGCGCGGGGTGCTCGTCCCAGTCGGCCGGGCGCTCGGGCTCCGGCAGGATATCGGCACGCGCAGCTCCTGCCCAAAACCATGCCGTGAGAAGCACGAGGCCACAACCGCCGAGGATACGTCGTCGCACAGGGGGCAAGGATACATCGATGCAATGCCGGCGCGTCAAGTCGTTGATCCTGCGGCGCGAGCGCTGCACGAAAGAAGGGCGCGGACGGGAACGGCAGCGCGGACATGCGCGGGCAATTTGCCCCCGATCCCCCTGACGACTCAGCCAGACTGTGGTCCGGTACGAGCGCCACGCCGAAAACTTCCTCGGCTTCGTCCACCTCGGATGCATCGTCGTGTACCTCAGGACGCTCCTGGACGGTTTACGAGATGAGCTCTACCCTCGATCCGCTCGCGACGCCTGCAAAACACCCTCTGCGCAGAAGGACCCACGCACCCACGATGAAAGCCGTTCTTTGCAAGGCCTTCGGGCCCCCCGAGTCGCTCGTCGTCGAGGATCTCCCGAGCCCCACGCCCGAAGCGGGCCAGGTGATCGTCTCGGTCCACGCAGCCTCGGTCAATTTCCCGGACCTCCTGGTCATCCAAGACAAGTACCAGTTCAAGCCAAGCCTGCCCTTTTCGCCAGGCGGAGAGGTTTCCGGAATCGTCACGTCGGTAGGCGCCGGCGTGACGTCGCTCGCAGTCGGCGATCGGGTGGTCGCCTGGGCTCCGTACGGCTGCTTCGCCGAGGAGGTCGCGCTGGGCGAGGGGCAGGTCATCAAGGTGCCGGACGGGATCGATCCCGTCACGGCCTCGACGCTGCTCGTGGCGTACGGGACGACGCATCACGCGCTGGTCGATCGGGCTGCGCTTCGGGCCGGCGAGACGCTCGTCGTGCTCGGCGCGGCGGGCGGGGTGGGCGTCGCCGCCATCGAGATCGGGAAGCTGCTCGGCGCGCGCGTCATTGCCTGCGCGTCGAGCGACGACAAACTCGAGGTTTGTCGGGCGCGCGGGGCCGACGAGGTCGTGAACTACAGCCGGGAAGACCTGAAGGCGCGGCTGAAGGCGCTCGCACCGAACGGCGCGGACGTCGTGTACGATCCCGTCGGAGGCTCGTTCGCCGAACCGGCGCTGCGCGCGATGGCCTGGCGAGGCCGCTACCTCGTGGTCGGGTTCGCCGCGGGCGACATCCCGAAGATCCCGCTGAACCTCACGCTGCTGAAGGGCTGCTCGATCGTCGGCGTGTTCTGGGGTTCGTTCACGATGCGTGAGCCCGAGCGGTATCGCGAGGGTCTCGCCGAGCTCTTCGGGTGGGTGCGGGACGGTCGCATCCGGCCGCACGTCGATAAGACCTATCCGCTCGAACAGGCGAGCGCGGCGCTCTCCGCGATGGCCGAGCGGCGCGTGAAGGGCAAGGTCGTGCTCGTCACGGAGCGCGGGGCTGCGTCCGCGCGTTGAGCGAAGTGCACGCCGGGGCCTTCTGGCCTACGCTAGCCCCGCCATGACGCCGATCGAAGAGCTCGCCGTTCTCCTCCGGCCCGCGGGGGGCGGGCTTCACCTGGTCTCGACGGGGCGCGCCGAGCAGCTCGCCCTGCAACGCGCGCTCTACCAGGTCACGACCGACGAGGCCGTGCAGGAAAAGCACCTCGAAGCGCTCGCGCGGATCGGCGCGGCGCGCGTCGTGATCCTCGGCGTGCCCTCGGACGTCGGCGCGGGCTTCCGGCGCGGGGCGAACCTCGGCCCCCAGGCGATCCGCTCGCGCTTGCTCGAAGAGCAGCCTGATTTTCCGGCGCGCGCGGCCGGGATGGGCGTCGTCGACATCGGCGATGTCTTCGTCGTCCCCCAGCTCCTCTCGGATGACATGCTGAACGAGGCGCAAAAGGCTGCCTCGCGGAAGGCGCTTTATCCGAATGTCCCCGCGGCTGTGGCCGAACGCTTGCCTGTCTCGCCGCTCTCGATCGCTGAGCGTGCGCTCGACCTCGTCTTTCAGATCAACCCCACCGTAAAGCCCTTCGTCATTGGTGGGGATCATTCGACGGCATGGCCTGTCGCGGCTGCGCTCGCGCGTGTCCGTCCGCCGGCGAAGGAGCGCTGGGGCATCGTGCAGCCCGATGCGCATACCGATCTTTTGCCCGAGCGCCTCGGGATTCGTATGTGCTTCGCGACCTGGTCGTACCATGCGAACGAACTGTTTGGCCGGGATGGACGGCTCGTCCAGGTCGGCACGCGGGCCTCGCGGCACGAGCGGGGCCACTGGGAGCAGGGCCTCGGTGTGCGGCAATTCTGGGCGGACGAATGCCTCGCCAAACCCGAGGCCACCCTCGACGCTCTCCTCGCGCATCTCAAATCGCATGGCGTGACGGGTGTTTATTTCTCCAATGACATCGACGGCACCGACGAGCGGTTTGCCGACGCGACGGGCACGCCGGAGCCTTTTGGGCTCGAGCCGGATTTTGTGGTCGAGTTGATCCGGCGGCTCGGCCGTGAGGTGGGGATCGTCGCGGGGGATGTGATGGAAGTTGCTCCCGTGCTCGGCCCGAGCCCGGAAAGCCAGCGGCGGACCGTCGGGCTCGCGGTGCGTTACCTCGACGAGACGCTCCGCGCGATGCTCGCCGGTCGCTGAGGCCATTCCTCGCGGACCCGTTGACAGCTTTACGTCGCTGCTGTCTCCTCCCGGAAAGTCGGAGGGTCCATGCGTCGTATCGAGCCTCGTCGTAGCAGTGGGTGGAGTGCGGTTCCCGTCGTGATGGCGCTTGCCGTGGGGTCGTGGGGTTGCGCCAGCCTGCCCAAGACGGGCGTCGAGTCCACGGGGGAGCCGCTCAACGTCGAGGTCCGCACCGAGACGCACACGTACGTCACGCAGGCGAAGGTCGGCGAGGTGCAGCACCGCGACTCCTCCGGCCGGCTCGTCGGGACCTCGTCGCTCTACGAGAATCAGGTCGGCTCGTACGACGTCACGCGCTGGCAGGTGTTTCAGGGCGAAACGAACATCGACGATCAGGACTTCTACAGCATCGCGGGGGACGCCGATGCGGCGGCGCAGATCGCGGACTACCGCTCCACCGGCGTGAGCATGAACCGCGTCGGCATCGGGCTCGCGATCGTTGGCGGCGCGGCCATGCTCGCGGGGATCATCCTCGGCTCCTCGCTCACGACGAAGGACGAGTACGGCTTTGAGTCGCGCCCGACGTGGACGACGGCGGCGGCGACGGGCGGCATTATCGTGGGCCTCGTGGGCGGCGGCGTGGCGTGGGCCGGCTACGCGCGGACGAAGCGCGAGCACCCGATCGACGACCCGCAAAAGGCGGCCAACGCCGCGCGCCGGTACAACAAGCAGATCGGCGAGCAGCCCGAGCCTGAAGAGGAAGAGCGCCCGCGCCGCAAGCGGCGGCGGTGATGGATCTAGGGCTGGACCTTGTCGGCGAGATCGAACACCGGCGCGTAGAGCCCGTAGAACGAGAGCCCGACCGCGCCGATGGCGAGCGCGATCCCGCCGCAGAAGAGCCCCACCGCGATCCTGCCTCCGCCTCTTTTGCGCACAAACATTCCCGCCACGGCGAGCGCAACCGCTCCCGCGGCCCCGCCGAGTGGGGTCACGTGGGCGACCACGGCGCGCGTCACGAGCGGCAAGACCGCGCTGCTGCCGAACTCGTCGAACATCTTTGCGAAGGCCGGGAGCGCGAGCCTGTCGAGCAGCACGAGGGCCGTCGCGAGCGAGGCGACGACCAGCGCGAGCACGAAGTCCACGGGGTTCAGGCCCACCACGCGGGCCTCCTGGGGGTCGGCCGGGTTCGTCATGTTCGTTCGTCGCCTCGGGGCGGGGAGTGTACTCGCCCGCCTGCCTCGCGCGCGAGGCCCGCGCCCATGTCGGACCCCCTCCGGGTCTCGCCGACGAGACCCTCGCCCTGATCGGACCTCGCTGCCTGCCTCGCGCGCGAGACCCCCGCCCTGATCGGACTAGCTCCGGGGTCTCGTCGGCGAGACCCCCGCCCTAATCGGACTAGCTCCGGGGTCTCGCCGACGAGCCCCCCGCCCTAATCGGACCTGCTCCGGGTCTCGCCGACGAGACCCCCGCCCTGATCGGACTAGCTCCGGGGTCTCGTCGACGAGGCAAACGGGTGAACTTACGTTGTGTTGTGATGTAGGCTTTGGACCCACGGCCACGAGCACGAGTCGCGCCGCGCCGGTCATGGCCGCTGCTGCGGAAGGCGGGTAAGGGTGGACGATGGAAGCCGGCACGGTCGTCGCGCAGCGATTCGTGATCGAGCATCTCGCGGGCGAAGGCGGCATGGGCGAGGTGTACCGCGCCAGGGACCTCGGCGCGGGGACGCCTGTGGCGCTCAAGGTCCTCCGCGCGGCAGGCGCGCAAGCCGAGGAGCGCTTCCAGCGGGAGGTCGCCGCGCTCGAGCGCCTCTCGCACCCCGCGATCGTCGCTTGCCTCGGGCACGGCATGCTCCCGGGGGAGCGGCCCTGGCTCGCGATGGAGTGGCTCGAAGGCGAGGATCTCGCGCGCCGCATCACGCGCGGGCCCCTCGCGCCGGAGGACGCGCTCACGATCGCGCGCACGGTCGTGGAGGCGCTCGGGGCGGCGCACGCGATCGGGGTCGTTCACCGCGACGTGAAACCCCACAACGTCTTCCTCGTCGATCGAGACCCAGCGCGCGTCAAAGTCATCGATTTTGGCCTCGCGCGCGTGACGGGCACGCAGACGGCCACGTTCACGGGGGCGCTCGTCGGCACGCCCGCGTACATGGCGCCCGAGCAGATCCGCGGGGCGCGGGACGTGGACGGGCGCGCCGATCTTTATGCGCTCGGGGCCTTGCTCTTCGAATGCCTCACGGGAAAAAAGCCGTTCGTCGCGGCGGATCACATCCTCGGCGTGATCTCGCAGATCCTCTTCGAGCCCGCGCCGCGCCTGCGTTCGGTCATGCCCAGCATGCCCCCCGAGCTCGACGCGCTCGTGTCGGCCCTGCTGGAGAAGGATCCCGAGCGGAGGCTTTGCCCCGCGAGTGAGGTGGCGACGGCGCTCGCGGCGATCGATCCGAGCCGGTGCGGTCCGCGGCCGATCCCGAGCGAGCGACCGCCTTCGCTCACGGGCGAGGAGCTGCGGCTCGTGTCGGTCGTGCTCCTTGCGGCGGCGCCCTTGCCGAGCGCCGCGCCGCTCGACGACACCGTGCTCGATCGGCGGGATCCCACGCTCGTCCAGGCGGTCACGCGCGTGGCGGCGCCGCTCGGCGGGCGGATCGAGGCGCTCGGGGACGGGACGGTCCTCGTGGCGCTCGCGGGGCGCGGGGCCGCGACGGATCAAGCCGCGGCGGCCGCGCGATGCGCGCTCGAAATGCGGGCGTTCGGGGCGGGCCTTCCGCTCGTGCTCACGACGGGCCGTGGCCACGCCGGGGCGGGATCGTTGTTCTCCGATGCGGCCGCGCGCGCGGGTGCGCTGCTCCGCCTCGCGCCCGCGGACATGGCCGGGATCGTCATCGACGAGACGACACGCGGGCTGCTCGACGCGCGGTTCTCGCTGGAGCGAAAGGGCGATCTGCACGTGCTGCTCGCCGAGGATCCCGCGGGGGATGCGTCGCGGCTCCTCGCGGGCCGAACCGCGCCGTTCGTGGGGCGCGAGCGGGAGGTCGGGTACATCGAGCGGCTCTTCGAGGAGGTCACGGGCGAGCCACGCGCCGCGGCGGCGGTCGTCGTGGGGGAGGCGGGGGCGGGCAAATCGCGGCTCGGGCGGGAGATCCTCGCGTCGCTGCGGCGCATCGCGCCCACGGTCGAGACATGGGTGGGCCGCGGCGAGCCGCTGAGCGCGGGCGCGCCGTTCGGCTCGATCGCCTCGGCGCTCCGTGGGGCCGCGAAGATCCGCGACGGGACGGCCGCCGAGGCTCGTCACGAGGCGCTGCGTTCCTTCCTCGCTCCGCGCGTTTCGCCGGCGAATGGGGAGCGCATCACCACGTTCCTCGGTGAGCTCGTGGAGGCGCCGCGGCCCGGGGCCGACGAGGGCGAGCTTCTCCGCGCGGCGCGGCGGGATCCGCTGGTGATGGGGGATCAGATCCGGCTCGCATTCGAGGATCTCGTGGAGGGCGTCACGACGTCGCGCCCGCTCGTCCTCGTGCTCGAAGACCTGCACTGGGGGGACGCTTCCACCGTAAAACTCCTCGATCGTTTGCTCCGCAACCTTCATGCGCTGCCGCTCTTCGTGCTGGCGCTCGGGCGGCCGGAGACGCTGGAGCTCTTTCCGGGGATCTTCGCCGAGCGCGAGGTGCATCACCTGCGCCTCGCGGGCCTGTCGCGGCGGGCGGCGGCGACGCTCGTGCGGCAGAGCCTCGGCGACGCGGCGCGGGACGAGGACGTGCAGGCGATCGTGGATCGCGGCGCGGGGCATCCGCTTTTCCTCGAAGAGCTCGCGCGCGCGGCGGTCGAGTCGTCGGGGTCGTCGACGCTGCCGGAGACGGTGGTCGCGATGGTGCAATCGCGTATCGAGCGCCTCCCGTTCGAGGCGCGGCGGATCCTGCGCGCGGCCTCGATCTTCGGCGAGACGTTCTGGCGCGGCGGCGTCGGGGCGCTCGTCGGCGACGCGCTCGGCGCAGCGGACGTCGAGCCGTGGATCACGCTCCTCTGCGATCGAGAGGTCGTGCAAGCGCGGCGCGAGGCGCGTTTCCCGGACGAACGCGAGTACGGCTTTCGCCACGCGCTCTTCCGCGAGGCAGCGTATGCGATGCTCACGCCCGCGGATCGCGCCGTCGGCCACGCGCTCGCGGGCGTCTGGCTCGAAGCCGCGGGCGAGACCCGCGCGGCCGTGCTGGCCGAGCACTTTGATCAAGGCGACGACCTCGAACGCGCGGTCGTCCACCACCATCGCGCCGCGCGCGAGGCGCTCGAAGCCGGCGATTTCGTGGCCGTGAATCGGCACGTGGATCGGGTGATCGCGCGTGGCGCCGCGGGGCGTGTCCTCGGGGAGTGCCTGGGCTTCAAGGCCGAAGCGGCGCACTGGCAGGGCGCATTCGAGGAGGCCGAGCAGCTCGCCGAGGCCGCGATGCGCGCGCTCGAACCGGGCACGCCGCGCTGGTTCGACGCGGCCTCGGCATTCGCCATCGCGGCAGGCAGGCGCCTCGCGCAGGACAAGCTCGCCTCGCTCTGCGCGACGCTCTCGACGTTCGGCGCGCGCGGCGAGCAGAGCGACGCCTACATCCAGGTCGCGATTCGCGCAGGGCTGCAAGCTTTCATCACGGGGCAATACGAGGTGTCGGAGGAGCTCTTGCGGAAGCTCCAGCCCTTCCTCGACGATCCCTCGGGTCGCGAGCTGCGCACGCAGGCCTTGCTCCAGGTGCTCGCGGCGAGCCGGGCGAGCCGCGCGTGGCGGTACGACGCGACGGCAAAGCATTTCCTCGAAGCCGGGGGGATCTTCGAGCGAGCGGGCGACCTGCGGAGCGCCTGCTCGCAGCGCCTCGACGCCTGCTTTTTTTTCATCGACATCGGCGAGGCCGAGCGCGCGCGCGACCTCTGCCAGGAGCTCCTCGCCGCGGCGAGCCGGCTCGGTTTGTCGCGCATCCTCTCGGCCGCGCGGGGCAGCCTCGGCAGCGCGCTGTACTTCATGGGCCGTTACGAAGAGGCGTTCGCGACGCTCTCGGAGGCCGAGCGGGATCTCGACGCGCAGGGGGACATGCGCCTCGGCGGCCTCACGCGGCTCAAGCTCGGTCGCTGCTTGCTCGCGCAGGGCGAGCTCGACGCCGCGGCGGCGAAGGTCGAGGCGGCGCGCCGTCGGGTCGCGGGCATGCGCCGCTACGACGCGATGGCGCTCTCGGTCCTCTCCAGCATCCGGCTCGCGCAGGGCGACGTGGCCGCGGCGCTCGAGTTTTCCGCGGCAGCCATGGTGATCCTCGCGGCGATCGGTCGTATGGGCACCGACGAAATCGGCGTGCGGCTTTCGCGCGTGCTCGCGCTGCGCGCGGCCGGTGATTCCGAGCGGACGCGCGTGGAGCTCTCGACGGCGCGCGAGCGCCTCCTCTGGATCTCGTCGCGCCTCGACGCAGAGGAGGCGCGCGAGGTGTTCCTGTCGCGCGTCGCGGAAAACCGGCGCGTGCTCGAACTCGCGGCGGAGGCGGGGATCGTGGGCGGCTAGCCGCAGCCGCCGTCGACAGGCAGGGCATCCACGTCGAGGGGCTCGCTTGCCGGGACCCACGGGTCCTGGGCTTCGAACGAGAGCGTGCCGTGGAGCGAGAGCGAGCAGGGGAACGTCCCTTCGACCTCCAACGTCCCGGTGCCGGAGACGGCGGGCGCGGAGCTCATCGGTTGCGGGGGAAACCCTCCTTGCATCGCGCAGTCGCTCGCCTGGTTCGTCACGTCCGCGTGCGAGAGGATCCAGGGCGGCGTGGTTTCGATCGCGAGCGTCGGGGTCGTGCCCATCTCCACGAAGAGACGAAAGCAGACGTTTCGCGTGGGATCGGCCTTGAAGATGATGAACCGCGGGACGTGCGTGAGGAGGTTCGCCGCGGTGTATTCGACGCCGCCGCTGCTCCCGCCTGCGCCGCCGTTTCCGCCGCTGCCCCCGGCGCCGCCTTCGCCGCCGCTCCCGCCTTCGCCGCCGCTGCCGCCGCCGCCCGCGCCGCCGCTCCCGCCCGCGCCGCCGCTGCCGGTTCCGCTGCTGGTTCCGCCCCCGCTTCCGTGGGTTTGGTTCGTGACTTCGGTCCCGCAGGCGAGCAGGGCCAGGGCCAGGGCGGCGTTCGCCGCGAGTAACCACGTGGATCGAAAGGAAGAAAGGTGCATCGAAGATCCTCCGGCTGTTCTTTGTCGATGGTACGCCGTGAAGCGAAGGGCGTCACTGTTGCGACGCGATCACGCGGCCCTTCCGCCATGGACAAGGGGAGGCCGCTTCTCTAGATTGCTCTGTTGGCATGTTACGCTTTCGCGCCTTCGCGTGCGCCTTCGCTGCGCTCGCTGTGATCCTCCTCCTCGGCCCGCGTGCTCTCGCCGCGGACCTGATCCTCGACGGCAGCGTTGCCGGGCCCGCTGTGTGCCCCGACGGCGGTACGCCCGTGGATCGACTCTGCCAGGTCAACGCGACCGCTGCGCAGAACACCGCCTGTCGTTACGGCGGCGAAAAAACGTTCGGCGTCGTGTCCTTGACCAAGGGCGCCCTCGTCTGCGTCGCGCCCTATGACGGGACGAACAAGACGAACACCGGCAACCTCGTCCTCAAGGCCAACCAGATCACCATCGACGCGACTTCGCGGATCATCGCGAAGGGCGCGGGGTATCGCGGCCTCTTGTGCAACGACGGCGAGGGGCCCGCGACGTTCCCGCTCTCCGGCGGGCGCGGCGGCTGCTCGGTGCTCGACTCCGGCGGCGGCGGCGCGCATTTCGGGCAGGGCGGGCGCGGCACGAAGGACTGCTTCATCGTCGGTTCGACGACCGCGTGCGAGTTCCCGCAGGAGTGGGAGGAGGACTGCGGGAACCTCAACGCCGCCGGCAACGCGTGCGTCGCGGCGAACGATCCGAACAAGGCCGTCTGTTACGGCACGACGAACAGCGCGAACGGCGCGGGCGACGGGTTCCCCACGGTCGCGGGCCTGCCATACCGGCACAGCATCTACGAAGTCGAGTTCGGCGCGGCCGGCGGGGACAAGGGGTGTCGCGACGGCTATGAGGCGGGGCTCCGCGCGGGGCGCGGCGGCGGGCGGATCGTGCTCTTCGCGGCGACGGCTGTGCAGGACGGCAAGATCGACATCGCCGGCGGCGTCAGCTCCGATGGGCACCGCGGCTGCTCCGCGGGCAACGACTCGGCGGGCGGCGGCGCGGGCGGGTCGATCCTGATCATCGGCGATCACGTGAACGTGCAGAGCTCCGCGCGCATCAGCGCGCACGGAGGCCGCGGCGGCGACTCGCAGCCGAAATGCCTGCCTTGCACGGGGAACGGCGACTGCGAGACCGGACAAACCTGCCAGGCGGGGCGCTGCGGCCCCTGCAACTGCACGCCGTGCACCTCGAACGCGCAATGCAACACGCTCCTCGGGCAGACGTGCAAGAACCTCGGCGGCCAGCTCGGCATGGTCTGCGCGAACGCGTCGAACCAGTGCACGCCCCTCGACCCGATGGACAACGAGGTCGAGTGCCGCGCCACGCAGAACAACGGCACCTGCGACGATTGCGCGGGCGGCGGCGGCGGCGGCATCATCAACGTGCAGTCGCGCGTCGGCACCATCCACCCGCAGGCGATCTTCGACGTGCGTGGCGCGAACGGCGGCATCTGCCCGATCTGCGCCGGCGAGGCGGGCGGCGGCGCGGGCGAGCTGCAGATCGACAGCGCCTACGTCGGCGAGATCTGCGACGGCTGGGACAACGATTTCGACGGCCAGGTCGACGAGGACCTCGGCGTCATCCCTTGCCCGGACGGGTCGATGGTCCCGGCGTGCTTGAACGGCGTCCCGCAGATCTGCAACTACGATCCGGCGCAGTGCCTCGTGCCGGCGTCGGATGCGCGCCCGCGCTTCGCGCTCGTGCTCGACACGTCGGGCTCGATGCTGAACGACCTCGCGGGCAACCCCACGTTCGGCGACGGCTCGGCGGCGCACCCGGGCGTCGATACGGGCAGTGATCCCGACACGCTGGCGGGCAACAACTCGCGCCTGTTCATCGCGAAGCAGGCGCTCACGCAGGTGCTCAGCGCCTTCCCGGAGAGCGATTATGCGCTCGCCCGGTATTACCAGGACGTCGGCGTCAACCGGAGCTGCCAGTCCGCGGCGAACTTCGAGTGCGCGCAGAGCTGCTGCTCGTACGACGACCCCTCGGACAACCTCCCGCCGCCGTACCCCTCGGTGTACCCGGACAACCAGTGCGTCCTCTCGCAGCTCTATCCGGGCGCGGGGTACCCGAACAACGCGACGTTCACCGGGAACATCCCGATCGGCTGGCCGCAAGAGGCGATGGAGATGACGCCGACCTCGGATTGCATCAACTACGCCGGGTCCTGCGGTCCTCCGCGGCGCGGCGCGCAGTTCCTCGTCGGGTTCAACCAGCCCGTCAACCGGTATTTGCGGTGGCTCGACGGCGTCGAGGACGCCGACGCGATGTTCGACGCGAGCACGCTGGAGGGCAACCACTGCGCCATGGGCAACTGCGAGGTGCGCGGCTCGGGTCCGACGCCGCTCGCCGGCGCGCTCCAGGCGACGCACGATTACCTCAAGCCCGTCGTCACCTGCGACAGCGCGGCGGCGTGCCGCTCGTACGCCGCGATTCTGCTCACGGACGGCGCCGAGAGCTGCCAGGGCAACCCCCAGGCCGCCGCGGCGGCGCTGCTCGCCGGCATCAACGGCAAGCCCATCGCGACCTACGTGATCGGCTTCTCCGTGCTCCCGAGCGAGCAGACGCAGCTCAACCAGATCGCGGCCGCCGGCGGCACGGGGCAAGCGTTCTTCGTGTCGTCGAAGAGCGAGCTCGCGAACGCCCTCGCGCAGATCATCGGGCAGAACCAGAAGTTCGAGCTCTGCAACGGCCTCGACGACGATTGCGACAACCTCATCGACGAGGATTTCCCCGAGAAGGGGCAGCCCTGCACGGACGGCGAGATCGGCGCTTGTCTCGGCGTCGGCACGTACGTCTGCAAGGCCGACGGCTCGGGCACCGAGTGCGGCATCACGGATCCGGGCGCTTCCCCGATGACCGAGGTCTGCAACAGCATGGACGACGATTGTGACGGCCTCGTCGACGAGGACGCCGCGGGCCTGCCGCTCGATTGCCCGAGCTGCATCCCTTCGCCCGAGGTCTGCGACGGCGTCGACAACGACTGCGATTTCAACATCGACGAGGAGCCGGACGTCTCGACGAACCAGCCGATGGTGTTCGGCGTGCCCTGCGGCGAGCTGACGGCGCCGAACGATCAAAGCCCCTGCCAGCTCGGCACGGTGCTCTGCATCAACGCGATGCCCGTGTGCGTGGGCTTCGTCGGTCCGAAGGAGGAGCTCTGCAATGGGCTCGACGAGGACTGCGACGGCGTGGGCGACAACATGGCGCCGTGCCCCGGCGACAGCAAATGCATCGAGGCGCAATGCGCGATCCCCTGCACGGGCGGCGAATTCCCGTGCCCGCCGGGCCTCGCGTGCAACGACGACGGGTATTGCCTCAAGCTGACGTGTGATCAGGTGAACTGCGGCCCGGGCCAGGTCTGCATGGACGGCGTTTGCCTGAACGCGCCCGACGGCGGCATGGGCGGCGAGGGCGGCGACGGCGGCTCGGGCGGGAGCGGCGGTTCGGGGGGCCTCGGCGGGGCTCCCACGAGCAGCTCGGGCAGCGCGGGTGCGAACGACGACGCGTACGGGCTGGCCACGGGCGGCGGCGGCTGCACGTGCGGCCTCGCGGCCGGCGAGCGGCAGAACGCGGGCGTGATCGCGGGGCTCGTCGCCCTCGCGGCGCTTGGCCTCGGTCGTCGCCGCGGCGCGCGCGCGTCTCGCAAGGAGGCGGCATGAACACGGGACGAACGAAGCGGTTCGGGGTGGCCCTTGCCTTGGTGCCGGCGATGTTCGCCGTCCTGCTCGGGAGCGGCTGCATGGACGACGCGTTCTGCTTCTCGTGCGGCGCGGAGCCCTCCGGCAGCGGCGCCTCCGGCGGCATGGGCGGCATGGGCGGAGAGGGCGGCGAAGGAGGAATCGGGTTCGGCGGGTTTTCGCAGGTGGGCGGCGGCCCGCCCTGCGACGCCGACCTCCTGAACGACGTCGACAATTGCGGCGCGTGCGACAACAAATGCCTCCTGGCGAGCGCCTTCCCGCGCTGCGAGCAGGGCGTCTGCGTCGTCGACACGTGCGTCGCCGGCGCCTACGACGTCGACGGGGATCCGAAAAACGGCTGCGAATACGCCTGCCCGGTGCCGGTCCTCGGCCCCGAGCAATGCAACGGCATCGACGACGATTGCGACGGCAAGGTCGACTCGGCCGACCCCGATCTCGTCCCGCCCTCGAACCTCTGCACCGTGACGGCCGGGACGCCCTGCGAGGGGACGATGGTCGTCTGCAACGGCTCGGCGGGCTGGTCGTGCGTGTATCCGCCCGAGGTCGAGGTCGTCTCCGGCTTCGTGCGGATCACCGAGACCCGCTGCGACGGCGTCGACGGCAACTGCGACGGCAGCGTGGACGAGTGGTTCCAGGAGCTCGGCTCGGCCTGCGACGACGGCGGCCTCGGCAAGTGCGCCGATGTCGGCGTGGTCGTCTGCGACCCGACGAACCCGGCCACGACGAAGTGTGATCTCTCCGTTCTGCCCGACGCGCTCCCGCCGACGGCCGAGCAATGCAACGGGGCCGACGACGATTGCGACGGGTTCGTCGACGAGGAGTTCGACCCTTCCGCATTCGACATGGATCCCATTCCCGGCTCGAACCCGCCCGCCTTCGTGGATCGTTACGAGGCCTCGCGGCCCGACGCGAGCATGCAGGCGGCCGGCATCCGCGAAACCGTGGCCTGCAGCAAAGGCTCGGTCTTGCCCTGGACCGGCGGCTCCTACACCGAGGCCGCGGCCGCATGCGCGGCGCGCGGGCCAGGCTTTCGGCTCTGCTCCGCGAGCGAGCTCGAAGCGGCCTGCCGCGGCCCTGCGAGCATGCTGTACCCGTACGGCGCGACCTACGACGGGATGGCCTGCCTCGGCGTGGACAACCCCGCGGCCATGAGCGGGGCCGCCGCGACGGGCAGCCTCGCCGCGTGCGTCTCGGGCGCGGGTCCGCGGGATCTCTCGGGCAACGTGACCGAATGGACGCGTACGCAGACGAACGCCGCGGCCGCGCCGAACCGGATCTTCCAGCTTCACGGCGGTTCGTACCTTTCTCCGCAGCTCGGCCTCGCCTGCACCATGGAGCTCCCGGCCCGCGCGGCCGAGGGGACCCTCCTGCCAAACATCGGCTTCCGCTGCTGCCGGCAATAGTTTTCCCCCGACGAGCGGGGTAGAGTCGCGTCCGTGACGCCTCTGCCCCCCATCGCCACCAAGCACCTCTTCCGTGACGTCTCCGCGGCCCTGCACGAGCTGCTCGGCTCGCTCGGCCCAGACGACTGGAGCAAGCCCACGGTGCACGCGACGCGGGACGTGAAGGACCTGGCCGCGCACCTGCTCGACGGCTCGTTCCGGCGCCTGTCCTTCCAGCGAGACGGGCAGTTCATCCCAGCGCCCGAGATCCGCTCGTTCGAGGCGATGGTCGAGTTCATCCAGCGTCTCAACACCGAGTGGATGCTGGCCGCGCGGAGGCTCTCGCCGCGCGTGCTCATGGACCTGCTCCGCCGCGCCGACGAGGAGGTCGCCGCGCTCTTCGAAGGCCTCGATCCCGAGGGACCCGCAATCTTCAGCGTGGCCTGGGCCGGCGAGGAGTGGTCCCAGAACTGGTTCGACGTGGCGCGCGAGTACACGGAGAAGTGGCACCACCAGCAGCAGATCCGCGACGCCGTGGGCCGGCCAGGCCTGAAGGAGCGGCGCTACATGCACCCGGTGATCGACGCCTTCCTGCGAGGCGCCCCGCACGCCTATCGCAATGTCCCGGCCGCGGACGGCGCAGGGGTCGATCTCGTCATCACGGGCGAGGCCGGCGGCACGTGGCACCTCGTGCGCGCGGCGGATCGGTGGGAGCTCGTGGCCGCACGGGAGACGCCGGCAACCACGACGGTGGAGCTCGACGCGGACAGCGCGTGGCGGCTCTGGACGAAGGGCCTCGACCCTACGATGGCGCGGGCGCAAGCCGTGGTGCGCGGCGACGAGGCGCTCGCGGCGCCGATCTTCCGGATGGTCACGATCATGGCCTAGGGGTTTTTCTTGGGGCGTTGCGCCGGGGCGCTGCCCCGGGCCCCGCGGGGGCTGTTCGCCCCTCGACCCGAACCAGGCGCGGCCTGGACCGAAGGTGGAAGAACTGCGCGGTGCGCAGTTCTTCCAACGGGCCGGTGGCAAGACCATCGACGTGCGTCTCAGGCTGGCGACGGGCACGTGGCTGGTTGAACCTGCAGCGCTGCCGTGTTGGTTGGCAGGGTCGTCGGTGGTCTTGAACCTGGCTGTTCGATGAACTGCGCGGAGCGCAGTTCATCGACCCCGCGTCCAGCGCTTGCGCTGGTCCGGGTCCAGGGGTGGACAACCCCTGGTGGGGCCTGGGGCAAAGCCCCAGCTCCACGCCCCCAACATGAGACGGGGGGAGGCCCGTGCATCCGGGGCACGCTCGTAGTAAGGCCTCGCCATGCACGTCGCCATCACGGGTGCGTCCGTTGGCATCGGGGAGGCCTTGGCGCGCGCGTTCGCCGCGAAGGGTGCGGTCGTCTCGCTCGTTGCCCGGCGCAAGGAGCGGCTCGACGCCATCGCGCGGGAGCTCTCGGGCCGGGCCTTCCTCCACCAGGCGGACCTCTCGCTCCCGGAGCGCGCGACGGACTGGATTGCGCCGGCCGAGAAGGAGCTTGGTCCCATCGACGTGCTCGTGAACAACGCGGGCGTGCAGCATGTCGAGCCGACGGAGCTTGCCGGGGTCGACGCGGGCGAAATGCTCCTGCGCTTGAACGTCCTCACGCCGCTGCGCCTCACACGCGCGGTCCTGCCGGGCATGCTCGCGCGGCGCAGCGGCGCGATCGTCGACATCGCGTCCATGGCGGCCATCACGCCCATGCCGGGCATGTATTATTACAATGCCTCCAAGGGCGCGCTGGCGAATGCCTCGGAGGGCCTCCGCGGCGAGCTGCGCGGCACGGGCGTGCACGTGGTCACGGTGTATCCGGGCCCGGTGGACACGGACATGGGGCGCAAGGGCTACGAGAAGTACGAGCCTTCGCTCAGCGCGCGCCTCTCGCCGGTGGGCACGGCGGATGGGCTCGCGCGGCTCGTCGTGCGTGCTGTCGAACGGAAGAAGCCGCGCGTCGTGTACCCGCGCTCGTATGGCGTGGCGCTCTGGTTCCCGCGGATCGCGCGGTGGGTGACGTCGCGCTTCTCGCCGCCGCTTCGACAGCTTCCGGGCTAGAAAAACCCGCCTTCGAGCATCGAGGTGAGCAGCTCCTCGTCCTCGGGGGATTTTTCCGTGCGGGCCTCGGTCGTGGCGGGGTCCTTCGACGGCGGCGTGTCCGCGGGGGGAGCGGGCGGGGGCTCCCGGAAGTTCGGGCAGCCCCGCGTCGCGCACTCCACCGTCAAGACCCCCACGTAGGTCGCTCGCGCGCCGCAGCGGGGGCAGACGGTCATCCCTTCACCTCGTACTCGCTCTGCAGGAGCTTCGCGATCGTGGCGAGCTGCATGTTCGACGTGCCCTCGTAGATCTTCCCGATCTTCGCGTCGCGGAAGAACTTCTCGGCGGGGTACTCCTTCGTGAAGCCCACGCCGCCGAAGAACTCCACGCAGAGCGACGCCGTGCGCTCGGCGACCTCCGACGAGAACAACTTCGCCATCGCGGCTTCCTTCAGGAAGGGCAGACCTGCGTCCTTCCGCCGTGCGGCGTTGTAGACCATCAGCCGCGCGGCCTCGATCTCCGTCGCGACGCGGGCGTACTGGAACTGCATCCCCTGGAAGCTCGCGATCGACTGACCGAACTGCTTGCGCTCGCTCATGTAGCGCATCGCTTGGTCGAACGCGCCTTGCGCGAGACCGATCATCTGCGCGCCGATGCCGATGCGTCCCTCGTTCAGCGTCTCGATCGCGATCTTGTAGCCCTTGCCCACCTCGCCGAGCACGTTCTCTGCGGGCACCTCGCAGTCCTCGAGGACGAGCTCGCACGTGCTCGACGCGCGGATGCCGAGCTTGTTCTCCTTCTTGCCGACGGAGAAGCCCGGGAAGTTGCGCTCCACGAGGAAGGCCGTGATGCCGCGGTAGCCCTTGCTCGGGTCCACGTTTGCGAGGACCAGGAAGAGCGAGCTCTCGTTCGCGTTCGTGATCCACAGCTTGCGACCGTTCAGCACCCAGCGGCCGTCCTTCTGCGTCGCGCGGGCCTGGAGGGCGAACGCGTCGGAGCCGCTGCCGGCCTCGCTCAGCGCGTACGAGCCCACCCAGTCCTTGCAGAGGCGGGGCAGGTACTTCTCCTTCTGCGCGTCGTTCGACCAGCGCAGCAGTGCGTTCGCGACGAGCGTGTTCTGCACGTCCACGAGCACGCTCACGCTCGGGTCGACGACGGCGAGCGCCTCGACGGCGAGGATCGCGTTGAAGAAGCTCGACCCGGCGCCGCCGTAGGTCTCGGGGATCTCGACGCCCATGAGGCCGAGCTCGAAGAGGGACGGCAGGAGCGCGGGATCGAGCGCGCCTTTCTCGTCCATCTCGCTGACGAGCGGCGCGACGCGCTTCTTCGCGAAGTCGAGCACCGAGTCGCGGAAGAGCGTCTCTTCCTCGGACAGGTGCGTGAGGGGGGGATGCGACACGTGTGATCTCCTTGGGTAGCCCCAGGCGTCGAAAGATTTTGGGGGTGCGGATTATGGGGGGGCGTGTGCGGGGTCGTCAACCGAGCCGACAGGGCGGCGGGACTACCATTGCCAGCGCAATCGCACCATCGTCCCGGGGGCGAAATGGAAGGCTTTCTGCCCGTCGATGGGGGCGTCCTTCTCGTCGAGCACGGTGACCTCGACGCTCTTGCCCTGGGCCCAGGTCTCGCCGACCTCGCCTTCGGCCACGAGCAGCCAGTCGCTCTCGGCGCCGTTTTTGCCGATGACGCGGAAAATCTCGGCCTTGTTGCCCTTCTGCGGGACGGTTTGGCTCGTCGCCACGAGGGGCTCGATGAGCAACTTCTTGCCGGCCTTCAGCTTGACTTTGCCGTGGATTTCCGCCTGGTGGATGACGATCTCGGTCGTGTACTTGCCGGGGGGCGGCTCGGGGTTCGCGGCCGTGGCGGACGGCGCGGCCTTGGGCGCGGGCGGCGTGGGGGTGGTGGCCACGGGCGGCGGGGGCGTGACCTGCGGCTGCGGCGGGGGCGGGGGAGGGGGCGTTTGCCCGCCTCCGCAGGCTGCGACGCCGAGTGCGAGCGCGAGGGAGATCCTTTTTGAAAAACTCCAGTTGAACGGTCGCATTTTCTTCCCTCGTCTCTCCGGGGGGCCCGTGCCAGCGTCCTTGGTACAGCAAGTCGGGCAGGCCACGCCAGCAGGATTTTGACCACGCTCGGGTGACGCAACGGCAGGTGGTAGGCGCGTGGATCAGAGTCGATTCGTTGACGGATCGAGGCGCCGCGGTGGGGCTTCGCCGGGGCCGTGATAAGAAGCGAATCCATGCGTCGCCTCCGCTCCGCCTCGCTGTTCGTCGCTGCGTGCGTTTGTTCTTCCGGCTGTGCGGAGAGCGCCTCGAATCCGAAGACATCACCCAGCGCGGAAAGCGCGCCTGCGGCCGCCTCCGCTTCCGCCTCCGCTTCCGCTTCCGATCCGGAATCTATTTGCTACCTACTACCTAGGCAGCAAACCTAATGATTCCGAACACTTGCGACACACTGAGAGCGACCTGCTGCCCGACCAAATAGGCTGATCACGCGTTCAGTAGTAGCGCAGTCCGATCGAGAGGTCTCGACCATGGAAGCCAGGACCGGCATCATCCCGAGCATGGGCGGCAAGAGCAGCAAGGGCGGCAAGGGTAGCAAGGCGCGTGGAACGGCGAAGGATCGCGCGCACGTCAGCCCCCCGCGCGAGGTCTCCATCCTCGAAGCGGCGCCCGATGCGCCCGCGGTCGTGAACGCTGGACCCACGATCGCGGATCCTTCCGCGGTTAGGCGTGTCCTCACGGTCAACGGTCCTCACGCGGGGACGTCGCGAGTCCTCGCCTATCGGCGCGTCTCGACCATGGAGCAAATGCGATCGGGCACGTCGCTCGACGCGCAGGACGAGGAGATCCGGCGTTACTGTCAGTACGCCCGCCTCCCGGATCCGATTGACTTTGAAGAAACGGAATCGGGCGGCGTCGAGTCACAAGAGAAACGGGAGAACATCGCAGCCCTGCTAAAGGCCGTCCGCCCGGGGGATCTCGTGGTCGTGGCGAAGCTCGATCGGTTCTCTCGCGATATCGTTTTCACGATCTCCGCCGTGCGAGACATCATCAAGCGGGGGGCGCGCTTCCTGTCTCTCGCTGAACGGTTCGACGCCTCTACCCCCGAGGGGGAGACGCAAATGGCCCTGTGGGCGTCGATCGCACAGATGGAGCGGGCCCGCATTCGGGAGCGCACGGAAGGCAATCGAAAGCGGCTCCGGGCCCTCGGGAAATTCGTAGAGGGACAGCCCCCGTTCGGCTACGTGCGGGCCAAGGGCGCGGACCTGCACGACAAGCCGCGACGATTGGACATCGATCCGATCAAGGCGCCCATCGTCCGCGAAATGTTCGACATGTGCCTCGCAGGCAAGAGCGCGCGAGACATCGCGCTCCATTGCCAAACGACCTATACAGGACTCGCGATGTTCCGGACCGTATGGATCCTGCAATTGCTCAAAAACCGAATGTACGCCGGCCAGATCGCGACCACGCCAGTCCGGCCGGACAAAAACCGGCAGTTGACGCAAAAGCCCGCCGAATGGGTCGACGCGCACGAACCGATCGTTTCCCTGCAAATGTGGCATGCGGCCCAGCACGCGCTAGCGGGACGGCGCTCCTATGGGCGCAAGCCTCGCACGGACACGATCACCTCGGAATGGTTGATCCGAGGGCTCGCCCGTTGCTCCATTTGCGGATCGATGATCACGGCCAAGCCTGCAAGCGAGAAGAATAAGCACGCGGGATATTACGTGTGCCGGAAGCGCTACGCGCCCGAGTTGAAGAATGCCACGCGCGAGCGGTGCATGGGGGCGCCCTGGAATCGGCAGGATGAGATCGATCCGAAGATCGAAAGGCTCGCGGCGCGTCACTTCAAAGCGCTAGACGGCCATCTGTCGAAAGCCCCTCCGCCATCCCCCCACGCGCCGAACTTCAGGGTGCAGCGGGCCAAGCTCGTAACGGCGCGGAGCAATCTCGTTTCCATGGTCTCCTCGGGCCAGTGGGGGATGGACGTGATCCGGGGGGAAGCGGCGCGGATCGAGCGCGAGCTTGCCGCGATCGATGCGGAGGAACGGGCGCTCTCCGCGGAAGCTTCGGCCGATACGGTCGAGAATCGAAAGGGCGCGCTTTCGTGGTTGCGCTCGATCGTGGCGCAGTGGGGGACCATGGCCGTCCCTGCTCGGCGCGCGGCGCTCGGCGCGATGCTCGACGGGATCAAGATCGGCCCCGAGGGGGTCGCAATCGAATGGAGCGACGCCGCGACGATGGCCGTCCGATACGCGGAGGGGCGCCTACCCGATCCCGCGACGCTCGATCATGCGAGCGACGATCCGCGCCGCCCTGCTCGCCCGATGCTTACGGGACGCGCGGAGCACGTGCCGGCGCTTCCGCCTGGAGACGCCTAGCAGCCGCCCTAGCGGGCGCTCGGCCGCGGGAGGGCTCGGGGGGCTATCCCCCGCGCCGGAACGCATGGCGCCCCCTTCCCGCGCCGTCTCGCTCCGCTCGGCGCGGCAGACCTCGCGAGGCTCGACTCGTGCTCGACGGCGCGGCCCTCGCGGCGCTCGGCGCGGCCCTGGGAAGCTCGGCGCGATCGTGCTCGACGGCGCAGCCCTCGCGGCGCCCTCGACGCTCGGCGCGGCCCTCGCGGCGATCGGCACGTCGTGCTTGACGCTACTAATGGCGCAGCCCTCGCGGCGCTCTCGACGCCCTGTGCCATGAATGAACGCCGAATAGCTCGACGAACGCCACGCCTTGCCCTGCGCATCCACTTGGAAAATCCGACTGTGCCCTACGATACACGACGGGTCCTCCTGCCTTCATGCGAGAGGGCAAGCTTGCCCGTTCGACAGGCTTCATGATATCTGAAATGTATGGCCAACGACCCTAACGAGTTCACGCAAGCTACGAAAGATAAACTTGCGCAGCGCGCTGGACACAAATGCTCGAACCCGTGGTGTCCGCAGGCGACGAGTGGTCCACACTCCGATGATACCAAAGCTGTAAATGTAGGCGAAGCTGCGCATATTCGTGGGGCTCGCCCCGGCTCTGCGCGATACGATCCAAGTATGACACCCGAGGAGCGTCGCGTCATCACGAATGGCATATGGCTGTGTAGAATCTGTGCCAAGCTTATTGACACGGATGTACCACGATACAGCGTGGATTTACTTTACAAGTGGAAGCGCGACCACGAAAATACCCAAGCTGTGGCGATCGGTGCAGACCCGAGTGTTCTTGCGGCACGCGAACGCATTCTCAGGATGTTCGCCACGGAGAGTCCATCGGCGATACAGCTGGCTGTTGACAAGCCCGAGTTTTGGGAGTTTCTTCTCACGATAGAACTTATTCGCGATAAACTGGGTCCGCTGCGACGACGACTGCATGAAATTGAGGAGGGGCTGACTTATCGTCCGATCTTAGTGCTTGACCTTGCAGAGGCGCCCAAATGGCTCAGCACTCAATTTGCCAATCTTCTCTCGCTCGTTGCAGTGCTTGGTGCGATAGTAACGCAAAAGATTCCTTTGGCATGGGGACCGCCGGGCATACCGGGCGATACAGAGGCGATACTACGCGCCACTACCCTGTTACGCGATGCCTGCGAGGGCATTCTTACGTGGGAGGAAGATGTTGCCAAAACCCAGTTCCCCGATGAAATAGACGATTTCCGCCAGAGAATGCGTGGCTGGACCCACGGACTATTTGCAGAGATGGAGAAGATCCCGGAGATAATGTCGGGACCGATAAATCAACGATTGCCTGGCACTCACGCCATCGATCTCGTATTCAAGGCGCCCGACGGCATGGAGGCGTTTGGACAAGAATTCGTCCGGCGATACAGGGAACTGCAAGATTAGATTGGAGGTCACGGATGCCCTCAAGCGTGCTTGACGGCGCAGGGTGCTCGCGCGCCCCTGCTCGACGGCGCAGCCCTCGGGGTGTGCTCGACGCTCGGCGCGGTTGTGCTCTGCTCGATGGCGAACATTCTTCCGTGCTTGGCTACACTCGCCCGCTGTGCCACGCCACGCACAATGGGCAATGCTCGGCAATGTCGTGCTTTCATGCAGAGGACGTGGTTTAGTGATGAGCAACGAGAGATCGCGGATTACGATATTCTGGTCCTGGCAGTTCGACGCCGAGCCGGCAGTAAACAAACATTTCATAGGTGACTGTCTCGAAAAAGCAGCAAAAATTGTCAGCAAGGAGAGTGCGATAATTATATCCGTGGACAGAGACACAAGCGGAGTCGGGGGGACGCCTGCGATCGCAGACACCATACTCGCAAAGATTCGCAGCTCCGATGTGTTCGTATGGGATGCCACATTCATGACACTGAAGCCCAAGCCTTCGCCCAACCCCAACGTCCTTTTCGAACTGGGCTATGCCTTCGCGATACTCGGCGAGGGTCGACTTATCGGCGTAATGAATACGGCGGGAATTCCAGAGAAGACGCCGCTCCCATTCGACCTAAATCATCGACGGTGGCCAATTCGATATGAGCTATGGCCATCGACGCCCAAGATCGCGGGCCGTCGTATCAGCAAGTGGAACCCGCCAAAGCAAGACAAAAAGGCGGTACAGAAAAAACTCGTGGCGGGCCTTGTAACGGCGCTTAAACAGGCGCTCAAGGAGCCAAAGGGTTTTGCCCTGCGTGCGGATGTCGACTTGGAAGCAGCAAAAGCTCTTTGGAAGAACATTGACTCTGCATATCTGCGCGACTGGCACGAGAGACAAGCTGCTGATCCAAAATGGGAAACACGCGAGAATATCGAGAAGTTCTCGACCTATGTGCGCATTTCCGAGCGGCCAGAAAATCGCTTCCAAAACGAGGAGCTTGCCCATCTGCATGAAGAATTTGTTGCGTCGCTAAATGCATATTTGGCGACATCGGCAAATGAAATGGTTAGTCACGCGACAAGGCAGGGCACATACCTCCTCATCACGAAAACGCGCCATGATTTGGACCACCACGCTTATAGTGCCAGTTATGGGCGTCAACTTGACATCATGCTCGTTGCGGTTAAGCGCGTTTGGTCGGCGTGGAATTCGTATGTCGCTCGGCTCAGATGTTCGTATCCGGAGGTTACGTCGAGTGACCATCAGCCGACATAAAGACGAAGCCACGGCGCAGCCCTCGGGGCGCTCTCGACGCTCGGCGCGGTCGTGCTCGACGGGGCGCAGCCCTCGGGGCTGCTTAGGCTAAGTGGCCCGCCGAGTGTGCTAAGTGGGCCGGTTGTGTCACGACACACCGAGCAGATCAGCACACTGACATACGGTGCGACGCTCGGCGCGATCGTGCTCGACGGCGCAGCCCTCGGACGGCTCGTAAGGCAAGGCGCGGCTCGCATGCGAGCCGATCGCGTAGCCCTCGGGGCGTGCGCGACGGCGCAGCCCTCGCGCGCCGCTCGGCGCACGCAAGCCCCCGCGGGCGCTTCTGGCTTGTAGCCGTGGGGCTTGCGCCACAAGCCACTTGTGAGCGCAAGTTCACAAGCCCCTCGTGAGCCACGCGGAACGCTTCCCCTTGACGGGCGCTCCCTCGCGCCGCTCGGCGCAGCCCTCGGGGCGCTCGGCGCGGTCGTGCTCGACGGCGCAGCCATGGCCCGTCGACCGCCACGCAAACACCGTGTTTTGTAGGGGAACAATTCGTTCGTTGCTCGGCGGAGCTTGTTTTCACGGGGTTTGCGGACGTTCGTTTGTCCGCGATTCGTTTTGGTCTGAACCAAACGAATCCCCCCGAAATCCTTTCAACAAGTCTTATTTCGGGCACTTAGGCCACCAATTGGGCACATGAAAACCCGAACTAATCACAAGCCCCTTGATGGCGCAGCCCTCGGGACGATCGGCGTGGTCGTGCTCGACGGCGAAGCCCTCGCGGCGCTTGTCAAGGGGTACGTGCGAGGGGGCGCATGTTCCTTGTCACGTTGTCTCGGGGGGGCTTGTCTCGCGAGACACACGGCCCCGAGACATGCGTGACAACACAACGGCGCAGCCCGCGGGGCGCTCTCGACGCTCGGCGCGTCGTGCTCGACGGCGCAGCCCTCGCCGCGATCTCGACGCTCGGCGCAGCCCTCGCCGCGATCTCGACGCTCGGCGCGGCCCTCGCGGCGCTCGGTGCGTCGTGCTCGACGTCGCGGTCCTCGCGGCGCTCGGTGCGTCGTGCTCGACGTCGCAGCCCTCGCGGCGATCTCGACGCTCGGCGCAGCCCTCGCGGCGCTCGGCGCGTCGTGCTCGACGGCGCGGCCCCCGGGCGCTCTCGACGCTCGGCGCAATTGCGAGGCGCACGGCGCAGCCCTCGGGGCGCTCTCGACGCTCGGCGCGGTCGTGCTCGACGGCGCGCCCCTCGCGGCGATCGGCGTGGCGCTGGGAAGCTCGGCGCGGTCGTGCTCGACGGCGCAGCCCTCGCGGCGCTCGGCGCGGTCATGCTCGACGGCGCGGCCCTCGCGGCGCCCGCCCTGGGGCGGCCCTCGGGCCCGCGCGTGTATCTCTGCCAGAGATACGCGGCCCTCGATCCACGCAACCTCACGAGATCCATACAGAAGGTCCGGATCGGCGCGATGTTTTCCGGTGCGGAAAACGGGGGGACGGCGCAGCCCTCGGGGCGCGCTTGACGGTCGGCGCACGTGCTCGGCGCGGCGCAGCCCTCGGGGCGTGCTCGATGCTCGGCGCACGCGTTCCGCCTCCCATTGCCGAACGAATCGCGCGCTTGCAGCTCCGCGCGCGATCGACGGCGCAGCTCTCGCGGCGATCTCGATGCTCGGCGCGGCCCTCGCGACGATCGGCGCGTCGTGCTCGACGGCGCGGAAAACGGGGGACGGCGCAACGGTCGGCGTGAGTTATTACAGCCCCCCGGAGCGACTTATTACAAGTAAGAACCCGTGCGCATCACGCGGCGCGGCGCAGTCCTCGGGCCGCTCGGCGCGACGCTTCGGCGCGCGGCGCAGCCCTTGGGGCGCTTGGCGTGGCGCGTGCTCGACGGCGCAGCCCTCGGGCCGCTCGGCGCGACGCTTCGGCGCGCGGCGCAGCCCTCGGGGCGCTCGGCGTGGCACGTGCTCGACGGCGCAGCCCTCGGGCCGCTTGGCGTTCGGCGCAGCCCTCGCGACGGTTCGTGTCATGGCACGAAATCGAACCTGGCACGAACTCCCGCCGCTCGGCGTTCGGCGCAGTCCTCGGGCCGCTCGGCGCGCGCTCGGCGTGGCGCGTGCTCGACGGCGCAGCGCTCGCGGCGCTCTCGACGCTCGGCGCAGCCCTCGGGGGCGCTCGGCGCGGTCGTGCTCGACGGCGCAGCCCTCGCGGCGCACTCAGCGCTCGGCGTGGTCGCTCGACGGCGACAGACCCGCGGATCGTACGGTGCAAAGGTTCGTCCGATCTTACCGCACCCCTTCCCGGCGTTCGACCGATCCTGTAGGATGCTCCCTCGTGTCTCGCCCCTTCGCCCTGGCCGTTCTCCTCCTACTTTCGCTTTCGGCGCCCATTAAGGCGGCTGAACCCGAAAAAACCGCGCAGTCGAAACCCGACGAACCTAAACCCACGCGCGCCAGCCGGTATCGTAAGTTAAGCCCCGAGGAGGAGGAGCGGTTCAAGGCGCGCGTTGCGGCGGGAGATCGGGCCCTCGAAGCGCGGCGGTTAAATGAGGCTGCCGACAGATATACGGAAGCCCTAACGATTAAGCACGATCCTCGCCTGTCCGGACGCCTTGGGCTCGTGCTTTCAATGTTTCTGCCAGACCCGCAAACCGATCTCACAATGGCATTTGCGTTGCAAGTTGCGGTATCCGAGGCGGCCGGGATATCGTCGGCGGAGCGTAGGCAATTCTTTGAGGCCTACGAACGCGTGCGCAAGCGTGTCTGTCGGGTCGATGTCATGGTCAACGATGTTGACGCCATGGTATCGATCGGGGTCGACAGACGCGTCCGAAGCGAAGGCGCGTTTTGGACGTTCCTATCGCCTGGAAAGACAGACATCTCCGCGACATTGACGGGCCGTAAAGACCTCAAACAGACCGCCGAGTGTGTCGACGGAAAGTCGATTTTCCTGCAATTCGAGTTTCCCGAGCCTGACGAGGGTCAGCCTCAAATCATAACCATCGAGAAGGAACCGAAGGAACGACGTGTAATTGTGCGCGAAGTTGTCCGGGCGCCGAATGCCGCGCGAGAGCCCTTGCCCCTGGAGGCAGAGGCGCCGCCTCGCTTCAATGTTGGCATCGGCCCTGTAATGGTGTTCGGCGCGGCCCCCTCTGCGTCCCTTGGCTTCTCCCTTGTGGGCCAGTATCGGCGCCAGAGCTTTTCAGTCATGGCCGTTGCAAAAGGCGCATGGTCGCTTGGTGATGTTGTCAACCGGCCGATCGACATATTCTCGGCTTCTGCCGTTGCTGGACCGTGCGCGCACTGGCAATGGTTCCAGGGGTGCGCCCTTGCAGGGGCAACAATCTTCGATCATCGGCTCGGGCCAACCTCTGTATATGGATTGTATACAGACACCCATGTTGTTCCGACGTTGGGACTTGGTGTCGGCGCGACGTACGGCATTACAAGCACCGTGTCCGCGCGCATCTTCGCGGATGCCGCCGCGCTGACCCGAGACGTGGTGGTTGATATCGCTGCTCCGGGTGGCACAACTCCAATTTGGCAAACCAATCGTTTTCTGTTTTCCGTGTCGGCATCGTTAATGTTCGGTCGGTAGGAAGGACGCTCGTCATGTTCGCGGTTCAACTCAGGACAAAGCTCTTCGTTTCAATCGCGCTCGGCGCATCCGGCCTCGGCTCGGCGCTTGTCGTGAATGGCTGCACGGCAGAGCCTTTACATTCGACGCTTTATTGCCTCCCGGACGCGAGTCCGGATGCGGACATCCACGGGGATTGCTTCCCCGATGGCGGCGGTTCGATCGAGCCTCTATCCTGCAAAGCAGCCGGGGGCGAATGTGTCCCCATGGGGACATCCGACTTTCGCGAAAAGGCGGTCCTGGTATGGATGGGGGCCGAGGAGGAGGCGCCCGATTGCCCGGAGCGAGCCGAAGGCGATTTCTACACCGGCTATGCCGATCTGTCGGTACACGTTCAATGCTCGCCTTGCGCGTGCGGGCCTGCAACATGCAGCCTGCCGAATGCCATTACCGTGGATTCCGCTAGCTTCTGCCAGGGCGGCAACGTGACGAGCTACCAGGCTCCCATGCCGTGGGATGGAAGTTGCGTTTCCCCCGCTGTAATTCCTTCTGGCACCTTCGCGTCCATTATGCTCGCAGCGCCTACCGTCTCGCCGTGCGAGCCCATTGGCGACCCGATCCCGGAGTCTCCTTCCTTCGCGCCGCAGCCTGTCTCGTTTGCAAACGGAATCCACTGGGGTACGTTCGCGAAAGCGTGTCAAGGGACGGTCGATGGTAAATGCGAGAATTCCAACGACACTTGCTTGCCGAGCGCCGAGCCCCCGCCCCCGGGGTTTCGTCAGTGCGTGCAATATACGTTGCCTGTCGATGAGGAGCACTTGCCGAAGTGCCCCGAAGTATTCCCGCATCAATTCGTGTTCTATGGCGGAACCGAAGGGAAAGTGGAATGCTCGGCTTGCGAGTGCGGCGAACCGATTGGCGGACAATGCGCGGCGGCAGTTTCGGCTTACCAGAATCCGGTATGCGGCAGCCTTCCGAACCCGCTTTTCAAAGACGTGCCAGCGGCCCAGGGGCTCTGCATCGACTTCGCGGGCATGCCGCTCGCGCTTGGTGGGATGGAGGCGAAATGGATCAACAATGAGCCTGGGACATGCGAGCCAAGCGGCGGGCAGCCTGTCGGCGAAGTGAGGGGCGCAGACCCGCGCGTCTTTTGCTGTCAGGCACCATCCCCGCCAATGGACCAATGAGAGCGCGTGACGGACGACTAGGAAGGACGAATGCAATGGTGTTTGCAGTTCATGTTCCGCGGTTTCTCGTGAATGTGTTCAGCGGAGCGGTGCTAGCCGTTTTAGCGGCGGCCTGTGGTCCCTCTCCACCAACCATTGACGACGACGCCTGTCATATGCGGATGGTGGCCTGTCAAAATCGGTGCGCGAAATCCGGCTTTAGCATAGCGTGCGATCTCTGTTGCCGCAACCAGGCGCGCAAATGCGATTCGGACGGCGGCGACTATAGCTTCTCAAGCTGCGAGGAGTAGTCAGGACTCGTGGAGCACGCGCCAGTCGAGCAATCCAATGGGCCAAGCGAGCCAAGGGTGACGAGGAAGGAAAATCGATGAAACGACACCTTTTGCTTGCAGTTGGTGCAATCGCGCTTTTCGGACTCCTGGTTCTTACTGCGGCTACAATGCAGCCTATAGGTCATCGAACGCGACAACGGACCGACGCCGCAGAGCCGACATGTGCAGACTATCAGGAGATTTGTTACAGTGGCTGCAATACGCGTGGGTTGGGCGCGGATTGCAGCGCATGCTGCGACAGGGTAAAAGCCGAATGTGACGCAGGAGGTGACTATATGAAGCAGGCCAAGAAATGCGGTGTCGCCTCGCCATCAGCGACCAAGCAATAGCGCGCCCCGAGGGCTGCGCCGTGCGCCTCGCAATCGCCCCGACCGTCGAGAGCGCCCCGAGGGCTGCGCCCGTCGAGCACGACCGCGCCGAGCGCCCCGAGGGCTGCGCCGTGCGCCTCGCAATCGCCCCGACCGTCGAGAGCGCCCCGAGGGCTGCGCCCGTCGAGCACGACCGCGCCGAGCGCCCCGAGGGCTGCGCCGCGCCGAGCACGACCGTGCCGAGCGTCGAGAGCGCCCCGAGGGCTGCGCCCTGCGCCTCGCAATCGCCCCGAGCATCGAGAGCGCCCCGAGGGCTGCGCCGTCGAGCACGACCGCGCCGAGCGCCCCGAGGGCTGCGCCGCGCCGAGCACGACCGCGCCGAGCGTCGAGAGCGCCCCGAGGGCTGCGCCCGTCGAGCACGACCGCGCCGAGCGCGCGCCGAGCGTCGAGAGCCCCGAGGGCTGCGCGCCTCGCAATCGCCCCGAGCATCGAGAGCGCCCCGAGGGCTGCGCCCGTCGAGCACGACCGCGCCAAGCGTCGAGAGCGCCCCGAGGGTTGCGCCCGTCGAGCACGACCGCGCCGAGAGCGCGCCGAGCGTCGAGAGCCCCGAGGGCTGCGCCGTGCGCCTCGCAATCGCCACGAGCGTCGAGAGCGCCCCGAGGGCTGCGCCGTGCGCCCCGCAAGGCTTCCGCCCGTGTTCGGAGGAACCATGCAAATCCTGTTGAAGATCGCGCCGTTACTCCTCGCCCTAGCCTCAGAAACGGTACACAAACAGATTTCGCTTGCCGCTTCCGCCTCCGCGCCCGCGTCCGCACCCGCTTCCGCCTCCGCTTCCGCGCCGCCTCCTGATTCCCGCCGCGCCTACATCGTCGCGGCGATGGGCGATTCCCTCACGGATGCCCGCTCCCACGGCGGCAAGTTCCTCGACTACCTCCACGCGCATTGCCCCGAGAGTCGATTCGACAATTACGGCATCGGCGGACAGATGGTGAACCAGATGCACCGCCGCTTCGCGCGCGACGTGCTCGGCGAGCCTCCGCCTTCGGACAAACCGGCGTACACCCATGTCATCGTCTTCGGCGGCGTGAACGACCTTTACAGCGACGAGACGGCCTTCCGCACGCCCAAGCTCATCCAGAACGACCTCGCGGGGATGTATGCCCTCGCGAAGGGGCGCAAGATGCAGGTCGTCGCCTTGACCGTCGCGCCCTGGGGCGGTTTTTCCAAGTACTGGAACGACAAGCGCGCGGCGGCCACGACGCAGGTGAACGAATGGATCCGGGCGCGCAAGCCCGCGGGCGAGGTCGATCACGTGGTCGACGCCTTCGCGCTGCTCTCGTGCGGCGACCCGAACCGGCTTTGCCCCGCGTATGCAGCGCCCTTCAAGGACGGGCTGCATTTCGGGCCGAAGGGACACGAAAAGCTCGGCGAGGTGCTCCTGCGCGAGGTGTTCACGGATTGCCGGTAGTGCCCGCAAAGCGATCGGTCGCTTCGAGATGAAGACGACTCATCTCCGCGTCGCCGGTATGCCCACCGGGCACGAAGTGGAGCTCTGCGCCCGGCCATGCTTTGGCGAGCTGAAAGGCAACGTCCGCCGGCCCGGCAAGGTCGAGCCGGCCGTGGAGGAGGACGCCCGGAATCCCTGCCAGCCGCGATGCATTTCGGAGGAGCTCGTCCTCCTCGAGCCACGCGGCGTGCGAAAAGTAGTGCGTCACCAGGCGGGCGAACGCGAACATGTACCGTTCGTCGGCCCAGCGTGGATGGGGCGACACGTACCCTGCTTCGAGCGACAGCAACGCATCCTCCCAGGCGACCCAGTCGCGGGCTGCCTGGAGCCGGACGCCCGGGTCCGGGTGCTCGTTCAGGAGCCGGTCGTAGGCCGCGACCAGGTCGCCATCGCGGTCGGCCGCCGGAACGCCGGCCCGGAAGCGGGCCCATTCCTCCGGGAAATACCGCCCGACATCGCGGCCGAACCACCGAACGTCGGCCCGGCGGGTCAGCGTGATCGAGAGGAGAATCATCTCGGAGACCCGCTCGGGATAACGCTCGGCATAGGCGAGCCCGAGCGTGACGCCCCACGATGCACCCCAGACGAGCCAGCGCTCGATCCCGAGGTGCTCGCGGAGCCGCTCGATGTCCGCGATCAGGTGGTGGGTCGTGTTCGTCGACAGATCGGTCGAGACGTCGCCGGCGTGGGGCGTGCTCCGGCCGCAGCCACGCTGGTCGAACTGGACGAGCCGGTAGCGGTCGGGATCGAACCAGCGACGCCGGCCCGGACTGCTGCCTCCACCCGGTCCGCCGTGGAGGGCGACCGCGGCCTTCCCGTTCGGGTTGCCAGAGACTTCCCAATGGATCGACTGGCCATCGCCGACGTCGAGCATGCCGGCTTCGTAGGGCTCGTGAGGCGGGTACGGTTCGCGCATGTTGCGCCTCCCTGGGGATTCGGATCGTGGTTCGTGTGGCCTTAGATTCTTGCACGCCGAAGGAGGCGCATGCAGGCGGGGGACGTCATCGACGATCGGTTCGTCATCGAGCGGCTCGCAGGCTCGGGGGGAATGGGCTCGGTGTTCCGGGCGCACGATCGCCTCTCCAGCGGGCCGGTGGCCGTCAAGGTGCTCCATGACCGCGAGCCCCGCGACATCGCGCGCTTCGATAGGGAGGCGCGTGTGCTTGCCGGGCTCGATCATCCGGGGATCGTCCGGTATGTCGCGCACGGCGTCACCGGCGCGGGCGAGCCCTTCCTCGCCATGGAATGGCTCGCGGGGGAGGATCTCGGCGCGCGGCTCGCGCGCGGGAGGCTGACGGTCGAGGAGAGTGTCGCCGTCGTCCGCGCGGCGGCCTCGGCCCTCGCGACGGCGCATGCGCGCGGCGTGGTGCACCGCGATATCAAGCCGAGCAACGTCTTTCTCGTGGATGGCGCGCTCGGTCGGGTGAAATTGCTCGATTTTGGCCTCGCGCGGATGCCGCTTTCGCCACGGCTCACGCGGACGGGCGTGGTGCTGGGGACGCCGAGCTACATGGCGCCCGAGCAGGCGCGCGGCTCGGCGACGCTCGACGCGCGTGTCGATGTGTTCGCGCTCGGCGCCGTGCTGTTCGAATGCTTGACCGGGCAGCCCGCATTTCAGGGCGAGCACGTCATGGCCATCCTGGCGAAGGTCTTGCTCGAAGATCCTCCGCCGCTGCGAAAAATCCGGCCCGAGGTGTCGGTGCGGCTCGAAGCGCTGGTCGCGTGTATGCTCGCGAAGGATCCGGCCGATCGGCTCGTCGATGCGGGGGAGGTCGCGGAGGCGCTCGCCTGTCTCGACGCGCGTGATGCTTGGTCGTGGCTTTCCGAGATGCCCCCCGCGGAAGCGCTGACGAGGAGCGAGCAACGCTTGCTGAGCGTCGTCGCCGTGGGCGCGCCGGACGAAGACGTCGACGCCGAGCACGCGAGCGCGAGCCGAGAGGCGCTGGAATCGGCCGCGGAGACGTTCGGCGCGGGTGTCGAATGGCTGGCGGATGGCTCGATGCTGGCGGTCTTCCTGAATGTGGCGAGTGCCTCGGATGCTGCGGCGCGCGCCGCGCGGTGCGCCCTCCGGCTGCGCGTGCGCGTCCCGGACGCGCCCATCGCGATCGCCACCGGCCTCGGCGAGGTCGCGGAGGCTTTGCCGGTCGGGCAGGTCCTCGATCGGGCCGCCGCGCTTCTGCGCACGGCGGGGCGCTGGGTGCTCGTCGACGAGGTGACCGCGGGGCTCTTCGACGCGCGCCTCGTGGTGGTGCGTGGGCCGGGCGGAATCGAGCTTCACCGCGAGGAGGAGATCAGCGCGGCGGCGCGCACCCTGCTCGGCAAACCAAGCCCCTTCGTGGGGCGCGGACGGGAGCTGCGCAGTCTGCTCGACCTGCTCGACGAATGCGTCGGCGAGGGCGTCGCGCGTGCGGTGCTCGTGACCGGGCCGCCTGGAATTGGAAAGTCCCGTCTTCGCCAGGAATTCGTCCACGCGGTCGGACAGCGTCATCCAGGGGTCGACGTGTGGGTCGGGCGCGCCGACGCAATGAGCAAAGGATCCGCGTTTTCCCTCGTTGGCTCGGCGCTGCGTCATGCGTTCGCGGTGGCGGGCCACGAGTCCATCGACGAGCGTAGGCGCAAGCTCACCGAGCGGGTCGCGCGCCACGTGGCCGAGCCCGAGGTCCGCCACGTGGCTGCGTTTCTCGGCGAGATGATGGGCACACCCTTCCCCGACACCGAGAGCGCCAAGCTCCGCGCGGCTCGCCTCGATGCGCGGCTCATGGCCGATCAGATTCAATCTTCCTTTCGGCAGTTCATGACGGCCGAGTGCCGTGCGCACCCGGTGCTCTTCGTCCTCGAGGATTTGCACTGGGGCGATCTTCCCTCCGTGAACCTCGTCGACGCGGCGCTGCGGGACCTCGCAGGCAAGCCGCTCGTCGTGGCTGCCTTTGGTCGGCCCGAGGTGCACGACGTGTTTCCCAAGTTATGGTCCGAGCGGGGGCTGTCCGAGATTCGCCTGGGCGAGCTGACCCCACGTGCCGCGGAGGAGCTCGCTCGAAGTGCGTTCGGGGACGCGGCCGCTCCTCGGACGATTGCGCAGGTCATCAAGCGCGCCGCGGGGCATCCGTTTTTCCTGGAAGAGCTCATCCGGGCGGTGGCCGAGGGGCGCGGAGATCAATTGCCAGAGACGGTGCTGGCGATGGTCGAGGCGCGCCTTGCGGCCCTGCCCGCAGGCGCGCGTCGCGTGCTGCGCGCGGCCAGCGTGTTCGGGGATGTGTTCTGGTGCGGCGGCGTGGAGCACCTGCTCGGCGGGGGGGACGAGGCGCTCGGCGTGCACGAGTGGCTCGACATGCTGGCCACGCGTGAGGTCGTGCAGCGCAGCGAGACGAGCCGGTTTCCAGGAGAGGAGCAGGATACGTTCCGGCATTCGCTCTTGCGGGAGGGCGCGTATGCGATGCTGACGGAGCCCGACCGCACGCTCGGGCATCGGCTCGCGGGGGAGTGGCTCGTGCAATGGGGCGAGACGGATGCCCTGCGCCTGGCCGAGCATTTCGAGCGGGGAAAGAGCCTGGAGCGCGCGGCGGAGTGGTATCTCGCGGCGTCGAGGCAGATGCTCGACGCCAATGACCTGCGCGGAGCGATCGCCTGCGCCACGCGTGGCCTCGCCTGCGGCGCATCGGGGCGGCTGCGCTCGGAGCTCTTGATCGTCCGAGGCGAAGCCCGCGGGTGGATCGGAGATTGGCCGCTCGTCCTGCCGGACATGGACGAGGCGCTACGTGGGCTGACGAAAGGCGAACCGCTCTGGTACACTGCAATGGCGTCCAGGATCATGAACACCGTGCTGCTCGATCGCGCCGGCGCGTTCCCCGATGGCATTCTGACCCAGTTCGATGCCGAGCCGAGCCCGGAGAGCGAGCGACATTTCGTACAGGCTCTCGGGATTCTTCACGACGCCCTGCTCCAACTCGGCAGGCGTGACCTCGCCGAGCGTTGCATGGCGCGGATGGTGCAGACGGGCAGCCGGATCGCGGGGGACGATCCCTTGATCCGAGGCAAGCTGCAGGAGATGCGGAGCGTGAAGTTCCACGACGAGGGCGATCTGGGCGCGAGCCTCGCGGCCGCCAAGGCCTCCCGCGCGAGTTATGAGGAAGCCGGCGATCGGCGGCATGCGGAGCGGGCCCGTATGTACGTCAATGCGCTCTACATGTACCTCGGGGCGTACACGCGCGCGGAGGCGGACCTGCGCGCCATGCTTCAAGGCGACGAAGAGCCATGCATCCATGCAATCTGGGGAAGAGGCTTGCTCGCCTATACGCTCGCGGAGCGCGGGGCTCTGGAGGAGGCGCGCCGGCTGGCCGAGATCGTCCGGGACTCCGCGGTTACGCACGGCAGTCCCGTGTACGAATGTGTCGTCCGGGAGACGCTTGCTGCCATTCTGCTGCACACCGGTGACCTCGACGCGGCGGAGCGCGAGGCCCGTGCGGCCATCGAGAGTCTCTCACGCTCGGGTACTCCACCGTGGCGGTCGGCAGCGATGGCGACGCTCGCGGCCGTCCTCCTGAAGCAGCGGCGCGCAGACGAGGCACTGCACCTCATCGAGGACGCGGCCGCCCAGCGCGACGCAAGCGGCGGGGGCGGGCCTTATAAAATGTACCTGCGCCTCATCCACGCCGAGGCGCTGCACGCGACAGGCAACCACGCCCGCGCGCGGGCCCTGCTGCTCGAGACCCGCGACGTTTTGCTCTCGCGCGCGGCGAAGATCCAGGACCCGGAGCTGCGCCGGAGCTTTCTCGAAAACGTCACCGAGAACGCGCGCATCCTCGCCCTCGCTGCCGCCTGGGAGCAAGACGCCGCTTGACGCGTTCGCGGAAGACATCCGGCGAGCCGTATCCCCAAAACTCCCCTCCACGACCCCCGCGAAGCCTTCCCGCACCCAACATCCTGCCCCCCCGGCCCCCGCGCCGCCTCCATCTCTGGAACGGAACGCCCGATCGACGCCCGCGGAGCCGCCGTTCCGCCGACGGAAGCCCCGATCGACGCCCGCGGAGCCGCCGTTCCGCCGACGGAACGCCCGAACGACCGCCGCGAAGCCTCCGCTCCTTTTACGGAACGCCTCCGCGAGCGCCGGGATCGTGTCTTCCATCCCCCGCCACACCTTCGCGAGACGTGGGGCTGGACACGCGCGCTCCCAGGCTCGTACGTTCCCTCGCTCGACGCCCGGCTCGGGGAAGCGCGGGCGCGTGCCGTGAGGGAGGTCGTTCGTGGCCAAGAAGTCGAAGCAGGTCGACAACCGCATTCAATCGAGCGGGCACGTCATCCACGCCGCGAAGACGCACGCCGAGCAGGTCGCCGAGAAGCTCGCGGCGCGCGCGATCTCCGTGCAAGGGGCGAATACGAAAGCGACGAAGGAGGTCTTTCAGGTCGTCCTCGTGTTCTTGACGGAGACCCTCGGCGCCTCGGCCCGGTCCCTCGACGAGGCGGAGCTTCGTGTCCTCGCGGAGCGCGCCGATGATGTCGGCGTGCGCGAGGGGCGCGACGCGGCCGCCGCGGACCTCCTTCGCGCCGCCGTGCGCTTCAAATCGATGGTCTCGGACGCGCTCGGCCCCGGGGGGCTCCACACCTATGGGCTCGCCGGAGAAACGCCGCGCACGCCCCGCGATCTCGTGAGCCACGCGCGGAGCGTGTCGGTCCTGATGACGCAAAAGCCCTTCCTGGTCACCGTCGAGGGCGTCACCTTCGACAGCGCCGCCATGGCCGCGACGCTGGACGACAAAGCCAACACCCTCGATCAAGCCCTCGCGACCATGCAGCGCGAGGAGCAGGAGCTCGCCGATCAGCTCGGCCATCGTGATAGCCAGGTGCTCGCGTGGATCGAGGACCACCAGGGCATCACCGATACCCTCGTCGGCCTTTTCCGCCTGGCCGGTCGCAAAGATCTTTCCGCGCGGGTGCGCCCGACGAGCCGCGCGCTCGCCGGCGAGGAGATCACGCCGCCCGTCGAGACGACGGATGGCACGAAATGACAAAACTCAGGAGGCGATCCGCCGTCTTCGGCAGGGCCGCGGGGCGGTCGATACGAGTGGGACGAGTGACAGCGGGGGCAGCGGGGGCAGCGGGGGCAGTGGCGGCAGTGGCGGCAGCGGCGGCGAAGAACCTGGTGCCGGCGGGGGTGGAGCGACGGGGCCCACCTGCACCAAGCTTGCGGATCTCGGCAACGCGAATATCGACATCCCCGCGATCACGCTGAACGGCGCGATCACGGTGAACGGCAGCGTGCCGGCGGCGGGGAACAAGACCAGCGCCGTGCGGCTCCGGAACCTGGAGACCGGCGATAGCGTGATGCTGGGGAGGCCTGGCGACGCAAGTTATGCGGCCAAGCTGATCGTGGCTGGGACCTACGACGTCTCTTATCACTGGGACGCCACGGATTCGCAGGAGCTGCCGCGCAATGAATCGGCCCGCCGGGGCTGCGTGGTGATCGCGCCCTGCTTGCACGGGCTTCCTGCCTGGTTGACAGGATGGCTTGCGGTCTTGCCTCGGCCTGTGCGATGAACTGCGCATCGCGCGGTTCATCGTCCTGGGTCCAGCCCCTGGCTGGTCCGGGTCCAGGGGCGGACAGCCCCTGGTGGGGCCTGGGGCAACGCCCCAGCTCCGCGCCTTCAACATGAGAAACATGGGGTTCGTCGAGGAGCTGAAACACGGACGGCGCGGCGTTCGATTCGCCGTGCCGCAGGGGTTCGAGGTCTCGGAGGAGACCGACCGCTCCGCCATGCTCGTCGACAAGGCCCGCGGCTTCTCCCTCTCGCTCGGGGCTTTCGCGCACCGGCTCGATCTCCTGCCCGCGCACGATGCGCTCCTCCGCCGTGACGTCGAGCGGCACGCGCGGGACCTCTTCGAGACGTGCTTCCGATCCACGCCGCCTGCGGATGCGAAGGCGCGACCTCGCACGGATGACAAGGCCTGGTCGCCGGTCGTCGAGGTCGTTCCGGTCGTGATCGGCGCCGCGCGCGCGCTTCGCGTGGTGCATCGCCTCTGGTACGAGCCGGGCCGCGAGACGTTGATGGGGCACCTCCTCGTGCCGCTCGCGCGGGGCCTCTTCGAATGCCGCGTCCTTCCGCCGACGTCGCGGCTGACCGGCGTGCGCGAGGCGGCCGTGGCTGATCGCGCGGCCGCCGCCCTGGCCGGCGCCGATCCCGCGGCCTTCTTGCGGGCCATCGATCAACGCGCCTCCGACGATCCCGCGCTCGACGCCTCGTTCCCGCGGCATCCGCTCAGCGTGGCGCGAATGGGACTTCAGGTCCTGCTCGAAGAAGCCGCGATCGAAATCCTCGATCCCGTCGTGGAGACGCGCCCCGGTGAGGTCGAGATCACGGCTGCTGGGTTTGCCGTCACGCCGCCGCCTCGGTATCGGCTCGTCGAGAAGGATCCGCCTTCGCCGAAGCTCGCGTCGTGGAGCCGCGTTTCTTTCTCGGGGACCGATGGAATCCAGCTCCTCACGGTCTCGCGGACGGGGACGCGGCTCCCCGCGCGGAATGGTCGAAAGCTCGCGCGGATCGCGGAGGAGCTCACGCGCGCGTCCGTACCCGCGGGCGCCGAGGCGGTACGCGTGAGCGCGGTCGCGCTCCCGGACGAACGCGGGCGCTCGCATGCGGAGACGTATCACGCGTATGCGCTCGGCGCGTCGCGGCAGCAATCGCTCTTTCGCTGGTTCACCGAGCCCGACGGCGAGGTCGTGATGATCGCGCTCGGCGCGGCGATGTGCGTGCCCTTGGACGAGCTCGCGGAGGACGCGGAGGCCGTGGTGCGATCGTTCCGGCGGCTCGGGGGGAAGAAATGGTGGCAGATTTTTTGAGCTGCCGGTGCAGACGGCCCGGGGATTCTTTGCTGCAAACCCGCGCCCCATGGCCTAGGATTCGCCCTCCTCGCTCTGGAGCGTTCCGCCATGACGTACGATCTCAAGACTGCCAATGCCCCCCGCATGACCGGCCTCGCGCTCGAGGCCGCAGCGCTCGCCCTTGAAAATCCGGCCACGGGGCAGCTCCTCGGGCAGAAGCTCCTGAAGGACCTCGGCATCCTGGATCTCCGGTACTCGCTCCTCCCCGAGGCGCCCTCCGTCGCGCCGAGCCTGCCGCGCCCCGCGAGCTTCACGGCCTCGGCCGCGCCGCCCGTCGACCTCGAAGGGCTCGCGCGTTCCGCCCGAAAACCCCCGGGGTTCGCCTTCGAGTCGGCCGTGGACTTCGTCGCCGCGTACCGCGAGGGGCGCTCCGATCCGGTGGCGGTCGCCGAGCGGTTCCTCGCGGCGGCGCAGCGCCTCGATACCGGCGAGCGCGCGCTCCGGGTGTTCATCGAGCGAAACACCGATCGGCTGCTCGCCGCGGCGCGCGAGAGCCGCGAGCGATATCGCAAAGGCGCGCCCCTCGGCCCGCTCGACGGCGTGCCGGTGTCCGTCAAGGACGAGCTCGACGCGGAAGGGTATTCCACGACCGTCGGCACGCGGTTCTTGAAGCTCCGGCCCTCCGAGGACGCGACCACGGTCCGCCGCCTGCGCGAGGCCGGCGCGTTGATCCTCGGCAAGGTCAACATGCACGAGATCGGGATCGATACCTCGGGCTTCAACGCCCACCACGGGACGCCGACGAACCCGTATGCGCCGGGGCATTACACGGGCGGCTCGTCGAGCGGATCGGCCGCCAGCGTCGCGGCCGGGTTTTGCCCGATCTCGATCGGCGCCGACGGCGGCGGCTCGATCCGCATTCCGGCCGCGCTTTGCGGCATCGTCGGGCTCAAGGCCACGTGGAGCCGCATCAGCGAGCACGGGGCATTTCCCCTTTGCGCCAGCGTCGGCCACGTCGGCCCGCTCGGCGCCACGGTGCGGGACGTCGCCCTCGCGTATGCCCTCATGGCCGGCCCCGACGCGAAAGATCCGAATTCGCTCCATCAGCCGCCCCATCACCTCGACGGCCTCGGCCAGGGCGACCTCGAAGGCGTGCGCATCGGCGTCTATCGTCCCTGGTTCGAGCACGCCACGCCCGAGATCGTCCGCGCCGCGGAGGGCGCGATCGAGCTCTACCGCTCCCGCGGCGCGCAGATCGTCGAGGTCGAGATCCCCGAGCTCGAGCGCGCGCGTGTCGCGCAGGGCGTCACCATTCTTTGCGAAATGGCCTCGGGCATGGCGCGGCTCGACGCCGAGCACCGCAAATCGTTCAGCCTCGGCGTGCGGATCAACCTGGCGATGGGGCGGGCGATCGCGGGCATCGATTACGTGCAGGCGCAGAAGGTGCGGACGCGTTTTTCCGAGCACCTCGCCCGGGTGTTCCAGGCGGTCGACGTGATCGTGACGCCGACGACCGCGCTCACGGCGCCGCGTATCGCGGACGACGTCTTTCCGCGCGGCGAGAGCAACCTGGAGGTCACGAGTGGGCTCATGCGGTTCGTGTATCCGGCGAACCTCACGGGCAATCCCGCGCTCAGCGTGCCCGGCGGGTATGGCGCGAGCGGGCATCCGATCGGCATTCAGCTCCTCGGGCGTCCCTGGGAAGAGCACCTTCTTTTGCGTTTGGGCGAGGTGCTGGAGCAAAACGTGCCGCGGAAGGCGCCGTCGATTCACGTGCGCCTGCTCGAAGGGGCCTGACGCTCGTTGACAACGAGCCCGCGCTCCGGACACGATGCCCCGCGCATGGAGCCAGCCCCGCTCCCGCGCTCGCGCCCTCGCCTCGGGCCGCTCCTCTTTCTCGCCCGAAAGAGCCTGCTCGGGAGCCGCTTCACGTTCGCCCTGCTCGTCCTCTCGGTCGCCGCGGGCGCGGGGTTTCAGATTCCCAATACAGCAAACCTCGCCGGATTCTCGGAAGCCCTGCTCGAAGAGGAGCTGCGCCACGGGGCCGGCGACGTGCGCGTGGAGCCGCGGGAGAAGCGGCATTTCGAGGACGGTGCCGCCGCGGCCGCGCGGGTCTCCGAGGCCGCCGGCGCGCCCGTCCGCGCCGCCGTCCCCGTGCTCGTGCTGCCCGGCGCGGTCGGCAAGGGCGGGCGGTTCCAGAATGCGCTCGTCCACGGCTACGACTTCCCCGGGGATCCCGCGCTCCGGCCCTTTCACCTGACCAGCGGCGAGCTCCCCGCGCCCGGTGATGCGAACGGCGTCCTGCTCGGCACCTCGCTCGCGAACCGGATCGGCGTGAAGGTCGGCGACGCCGTCGACCTGCGGATCATCCTCGGCGGCCCGCCCGGCGGCGCCGGCGAGCCCTTGGGCGCGACCGTGATGACCGTGCGTGGCCTCGTCGCGGGGAGCGCCGGCGCCTACCGCAGCGCCTTCCTCGACCGCGGCTCCCTCGCCGAGAAGACCGGCGCCCCGGCCGCCGCCTCCGCGGTCCACGTTCACCTCGACGACCACTTCGCCGCCTCGGACCTCGCCACGCGCCTCGAAGCCCGTCTCCCCGAGGCCCGCGCCGTCGGTTGGAGGGAGGATGACCCGTACGTCACGAACTACCTCGCCGCCAACCGCACCGTGAACGCCGTCTCCTACGCCATGGTCGTCGCGGCGATCAGCATCCCGGTCTGGGCCCTCTTCCACATCCACGTCCTCGGCCGGCGCCGCGAGATCGGCATCCTCGCCGCGCTCGGCTTCTCCCGCCGCGAGATCTTTGGCCTCTTCCTTCTTCAGGCCCTCGTCGTCGCGCTCGCCGGGCTCAGCGCCGGCGCGGCGCTCGGCTACGGCATGTTGCTCTACTTCCAGGCCCACCCCATCTTCTCGTGGGAGGCGCTCGTCGTTCGCCCCGTCATCACGGCCGCCGTCCTCGCCGGCCCTTGCCTCGCCGTGCTCGCGACCACCCTGCTCGCGGGCAGCGTCCCGGCCTGGCGCGCGGCCCGTACCGACCCGGCGCGGGTCCTGCGCAGGATCGACTGATGCCGGCGGTCCTCCGTTGCGAGAGCCTCGTGCGTCGCCTCAGCGAACATGACGTCGTCCGTGGCGCCTCGCTCGACCTCGACGAGGCCGCGTCCATCGCGCTCGTGGGCCCGAGCGGCTGCGGCAAGACGACGTTGCTCCAGATGATCGGCTTGCTCGATCGACCCACCGCCGGCCGTGTCGTGCTTGCTGGTCACGACGCCTGGTCACTCTCCGATGCAGTGCGCGCCGAGCTGCGGCTCGCGTGGGTCGGGTTCGTGTTTCAACAGAACAACCTCGTCGAGACGCTGAGCGCGCGGGAGAACGTGGCGTTGCCTGCGTGGCGGCTCGGGGCCTCACGCCGCGAGGCCGAGCGCGCGGCGGATGCGCTGCTCGAACGGTTCGGCCTCGCCGCGCGCCGCGACGCGCCTGCCTCCGAGCTCTCCGTGGGCGAGGCGCAACGCGTGGCCATCGCCCGCGCGCTCGTGAACCGCCCGCGCCTCGTGCTCGCGGACGAGCCGACGGGCAGCCTCGATAGCACGTCGGCCGACGTCGTGATGGAGGCGCTCGCCGCGGCCTCGGCCCTCGGCGCGGCGTTGCTCGTGGTCACGCACGATCCGCGGATCGCGGCGCGAGCGGGCCGGACCGTGGAGATGCGCGACGGGCGGCTCTGAGGAGCAGGAACGCGCCGAGGCATACGGCCGTCGTGAGCGTCACGACGCCGAGGTACTTCAAGGGACCCGGCCACGCGAGGCGTGAGGCGGCGATCTGGAGGAAGACGACGATCGGCAGATGCGTGACGTACACGAAGTACGACGCGTCGGCGAGCAAGCGGACGAGCGGGCGTGTGCGGGTGACGAGCCGGCCGCACGTGCCGAGAAAAACCGCGACGGCGAGGCACGAGAACGCCGCGCTCGTGACGAGCGCCCACGCGGGCGCGCGCGCCGGGGCGCCCGCCGCGGTGCTCGCGAGGAGCGGGGGGACGAGCGCGACGAGCAGCACGAGCGCGAGCCCCACGAGCCACGGGAGCATGCGCGCATACGCCGCGAGGTCTTCGGGATCGAGCAGCCACCCCCACGCGAAAAATACCGCGAAGTAAGCTGCGATCACCGGTTCGACGAGGAACGAGAGCGGCGTGTCGAGCTGGAGCTTGCCCGCGACGAGCAGGACGACCGACACGGCGGCGATCGCGAGCGCGGGCAAGGCGAGGGGCGCGCGTGCGGGGCGACGTGGCAGGACGGCGGCGAGCGTCGAGATCAGGAGCAGGTAGTAAAGGAACCAGAGGTGCGCGAGCGTGACGGGGAGCTCGGAGGCATGCAGCGCGGGCACCTGGCTGCCCACCGCCGCGCGCCCTTCGAGCGTTCGTCCGTGGTCCCAGAGCGCGTTCATCGCCGCGGAGACGGGCACGAGCGCGAGGAGCAGCGGGAGGAGCACACGCGTGGCCCGCTCGCGGGCAAACCCCCGGAGGCCCCGGCGCGTGACGATGCCGCGCGAGACCATGCCGGAGAGGAGGAAAAAGACCGGCATCAGGAACGCGCGGCCCACCCACACCACGAAGTCCGCGGCGAGGTGCGTCGACCGATCCTTGATCGCCCAGCCGATCGGCGTCGCCAGGAACGAGAGCAGGCCGTGCAAGAGGACGACGAGCGCCGTGGCGAAGGCGCGCGCGCCGTCGAGCGCGTGGATGCGCGTCCCCTCGCGCTCCATCAGCCGCGTGGCCCCCGGGGGCGCTCGGCGTGCTCGCAGAGGAGACCTCCGAGCAGGTGATACTCGAGGTAAGCCCGCGCGACGTCGATCGCGCCGTCCATCTTCGCGCTCTTGCCGCCGAGCCCGATCTCGCCTTCGCCTTTCTGGAAACGAAACGCGAGTGTCTCGCCCGCGCAAAGCCCGCGCGTCATCACGGGTTCGAGCAGCGGCTCTCGATCGAGCCCGAACAGGAACAGGTCCCGCTGCACGATCGACGAGAGTTTGTCCGAGAGCGCCGTCAGCGAGAGCTCCCACGCGCCCTCGCGCAGCATCGCGGCGACGGAACCTTGGCGGATGAGCGCGGCGTTCGCCCCGTCGAGCGATCGCAGCTCCGCGCGCACGAGCATCCAGGCGAGCCCGAGCGCGCCGAAGCCGAGCGAGAGATCCGCCACGCGATAACCTTTCCGATGCGGATCCTGAAACGAGCCGCGCGTGTTGTCGCGCATGGCCATGAGCGCCTTCACCACGAGGTGCGCGATCGAAGGCGCACGCACGAGCGAGCGCGCGCGTTCTTCCGTGTAGACCGTCTCGGGCCGCGGCCCTCCCTCGACGACGACGTCGAAGGGCTCGAAATCGGCGTCCACGAGCGGCTCCTGCGTGCGCAGATGCCGGTGCAGATCGAGCGAGAGCGCGTCGCCTTTCTTGAAAATTTCGAGGTGGATCGCGATCGGCGTGCGCGCGCCCGTCGTCGTCGTGCCGTCGGCGAGGAACTCGAGATCGGCGATCAGCGTCTTTTCCGGGTAACGGCGCGCGTTTGTCACCGTGATGCGCCGCGCGCGCCGATCGATGGTCACCTCGGTGTCGTCGTTCTCCAGCGCGAGCCGGTTGCTTTCGTTCGCGCCGCGGCTGCCGACGCCCGCGAGCGGGCAAACGATGCGGCCGGGAAAATATCGTACGCCGCGTTTCTGATGGGTCTCGATGTCAGGAAACATCACGATGGTCCGGCTGGAATCATGCCGCGAGCGTGGTCCGAAGCGTGTCGAAAAGCATAACGCACCTTGTCGAAGGCGTGTCAGTGTTAGGTGACCAACGAACAAATCGGTGTCGAGGCGCGCGCGCAGCTTGTGGCTCGGCTTTGATTGCCTGTAACCTTTTCAGGTTCCGTGGCGCCATGTAGCGCCACCACAAACTCGAGAGAGGAGCCGGTCATGGCCTATCGCACGAATACTCCGGAGCTTTACGAAGGTCGGCACTACGGCGAGAGCGAGCAGTGCGTCGCGCTCGTCAAGTACGCCTGCGGCGCGCCGCACACCTCGGCGTGGAAGAAGGGCGCTCTCGTGCTCGGCAACGCGGCGATCCTGCCCGGCACGGCGATCGCGTGCGGCTGGGAGGACAATCGCTACATGAGCCGCGCGCGCGGCAACCACGCTGCGATCTACCTCGGCCAGTTCGGCAACACGATCGAGGTCGTCGATCAGTGGTCGGGCGAGCCGGCGAAGCGCCGCTACAAGACGCACAAGCCCGAGAAGGCGTACTACATCATCGAAGGCTGAGAGGGTGTATTCCCCAGGCTGCTGCGCGGCTCGATGTGTCGGTCGGCCTCGCTCGACGTACAGAGTACGCCTCGCTCGGCCTTCCTAGCCTCGAGCCGCTCGCGACGCCTGAGGAATACCCCCTGTAGACGAAAGCCCGCTCGTGCCTCCCGGCGCGAGCGGGCTTCGTGTTTTTCCGGGGCGGACGATCAAGCCTTCTGCATGATCTCGTTCGCGGCGCGCTTGCCGCTCTCGATCGCGCCCTGCATCCAGCCGGCCCAGATCGAGGTGTGCTCGCCGGCGAAATGGATCCGGCCCTCCGACCGCGGGATCACCGCCATCATCCACCACTGATTCGGCAGGATCTCCGTCCACGCGCCCTGCGCCCACGGATCCTCGGACCAGATCTTCACGTGGAACGAGAGCTTCTCGGCCTCGATGTCCGGGAAGAATTTCGCCATCTCGGTCTGGATGTACGCCTCGCGCTCGGGCGCGGCGAGGGCCGCGAAGTCGTCGGCATTCTCGCTTTGCATGTACGCGAGCAGGATGCCCGTGTCGCCGGGCTGGGTCGCGGTCAGGTCCCAGATGCGCTCGGCCTTCGTGTCCGTCTTCGCGAGCTTGAGCCCGCCGAGCTCGCCGAGCGGATCGTTCTTCCAGAATCGCGTCTTCGTCTGGAACATGGCGCGCGACGACGTCATCATGAAGACCTCGTCCATCGCCTTCTGCTTGTCGTCCGGCAGCGCAGGCGAGAACGCGACGTCGCGCAGCGGCTTGAAGGGGATCGTGCAGACGAGGTAATCGGCCTCGTACGTCTCCGACGTACCCTTTGCATCGACCGTGACCGAGACCTTCGTGTCATCCTGCGTGATCGATTTCACGACGCGCTCGAACAACACCTTGCCGTCGAGCTTCTCCAGGAGCTTCTGCGCGATCTGATCGTTGCCGCCCTGGACGTGGTAGGTGAGGTCCCAGTCCTGGTCCGCGACTTCGAGCGCCATCCACGCGAGGCAGCCGATCTTGTAGACCTCGGTGCCGTTGTCCGACACGTAGAGCGGGAGCCACGCGTCGGTCGCGCCCTTCTCCTTGAGGAAATCGGTCATGACCATTTTGTCGTATTGCTCGAGGATGCCGGCGCGCGGGAAGCTCCCGTCTTTGGGATTGCCAAACGCCTCGAAATTGGCCGCGATGTACGTCGACCACATGCCGAGGCCCTCCAGGGCCTCCTCGGGCGAGAGGCCCGCGAGCGGCCAGGGCGTGCCCTCCGTGTGAACGAAGCGCTGGCCCCCCAGGTAATAGAGCGGCGTCCCGCCCGGGAACTCTTCGAGCTTGAGGCCGAGCTCCTCGACGTAGCCGATCGTGTGATCGTGCACGTCGGGAATACGCGTCGCCCCGAGCTCGGCATACTGGCCGCTCTCGAAGCCGTCGCGCTGGGTCAGGACGCGGCCGCCGGCGCGGGCCTGCGCCTCGAGCACCGTGACGTCCCATCCCTTCTTCTGAAGCTCGTAGGCCGCCGCGAGCCCGGCGAGGCCTCCGCCGAGGACGAGCGCCTTTTTCGTCGATGCAGGCGGATTCGCCGGCGGCCCGTCGTCCGACCCGCAGCCCGGCAGGTACACGGCGACGCCGGCCGCAGACAGGAGCTCGAGGAAGCGACGGCGATCGAACCTGGTCTTGCTTTTCATGAGGACCTCTTTGCGTTGCGCCGCATCCGCGCCGGGCGCCACGCGACTTCCCCCATGCCCCAATCCCGTCCCTGCGGCAATCCGGCTCGCACGGGTTCGGCGTAGCCACGAGCACGCCTATGTGTTCAATTTTACTAGATAATTGTACTGCGCCAAACGCGTGACGCGAGTATGGTTCCCCCTCTCACGTCGTCGCGAAAGGATTGACGCGGGTGTGCGTCTCGGTTTACGCCCCGCGTATGCCGACGTTCATCGAAAGGCCGACCCGCATCGAGGCGGCCGGGAACAAGCCGAAGATCATCGACGAGTACATCGGGCGCATCAACACGCGGACCGAGAGCGTGAGCGTGGCCCACATGCGGAGCCCCGGAGGCTGGGTGGAGCCCGGCCAGCGGCCGGCGTTCGACGAGTACACCGTCGTGCTGCGCGGGACGCTGCACGTCGAATACGAGGGAGGGGCGGTCGACGTGCGCGCCGGGCAGGCGATCATCACGCACAAGGGAGAATGGGTCCGCTACAGCACGCCCGGGGAGGACGGCGCGGAGTACATCGCGGTCTGCCTGTCGGCCTTCTCGCCCGCGACGGTGAACCGCGACGCCTGAGCCTCAGGGTGAGGGCGGCGGGACGAGCACGAGATCCGTCTGGCCGCGCGGGGCAATCTCGTACCTGTCGAGGTATTGCTGGGCAAACCCCGTGATCTCCACGGCAGTGCCCTTCGTGAGCTTCGTCGTGTCGATGAGGGGTTTGTCACCCGCAAAGCACACGTAAACCTCGACCTCGCCGGAGCCGTCGTCCACGTACGCCTTGATCCCATAGGGCTTGTCCTCGACGATGGGGTTCGACACCGTGCCCTTCACGCGGACGAGCAAGCCCTCGGTCGACTCGTTCACCTCGCCTGTCGCGACGTCCTTCGGCGTGACCGCCTCGATTCCCTGCAGGAGCTCGGGCCCGGTCACGTTCGTGACGAGCACGGTCTGCTTGGAGACCTGCGCGATTTTGCCGATGACGCGGATCTTGGCCCCGATGAGGATCTTGAGCTCCTCGTAGAGGCTGACATAGATGCCGCCGGTATCGTCCTGGATCGCGAATCCGAAGTCCCCCGTGGCCGTGACGAAGGTGCCCGCCGGGACGCTGACGAACCCCTCGATCTGCGTGTATTCATTCACGGGCAGGGCGCGGGCTTCAGCGATGGTGACGACCTCCGGAGCGGGGAGGGGGTCCGCCGTCGGGAGCTCGTCGGAGCCGCAGCCGGTAAGGAGCGCAGCGAGGGGAACCACGAGGAGGAGAGCGCGGGGATGCATCCGCAGGATCTACCGCGCCGGGGTCGTGCCGCGCAAGGCAGAGGGCTTCAGGGATAGACGGGGCAGCGCGGCGCGACGTATTCGCCGTTCGGATTGGTGCTCCAGATCGGGTTCGTGAGCTCGACGCGGAAATGCACCTCGGTGTCGTCGATCGAGAGGATTTCCAGCGTGCCCGAGCCGATCGACCCGCCGCCCCACGGGCAATCCTCGGGGCTGGGCGAGTTCAGGTCGTCGGTCTCGGACATGTGGCTGTACGCCAAGAGCTCCGGGCTCTCGAGGTCGTAGACGCCGACTTGCTGCAACGCCGGGGGGAGGGCGATGCTGAGCTGCCAATGACCGCCGCAGGTCAGTTCCGTGGTGGGAGAGTCGCAGGAGGCGCCGAGGTCCGAGATGCGAAGGAAGAGATCGTCCGGATTCAGCGCCGGACCGCCGCCCGAGCTGGAGCTGCCGGGGAGCGGATGGTTGGCCCAGTATTCCTCCCAGAGAACATCGAGCTGCGCGCGGGTGAGGGCGACCGCGGGCTGCGTCGGATCGGGGGTGTTGTCGCCGCTGGAGGTGCTGCCGCCGGCACCGCCGGTGCCGCCCTGGCCGCCGGTGCCTAGGTTGGCGCTTTTTTCATCACTGCCACCCTGGACGACATAGTTGCCGCAGGCGGCGAGGAGGACGGGGAGGAGCAGGAAAGGAAGGCGCTTGAGGTTCATGCCCACGACGTGAGCACGTTCCGGGCCAAGCTGGTGAGCCTGCGATTTCGCGGGTTTGTTGGGATCTGTGTCAGGTGTGCCGGCACATCGTGTCGATGTGTGCCGACATGGGACGGAATGCGCGGGCGCTCCTGGGGAACCTTGGCCCAGCTCTTTACCGCGGCACGAAATCCAGCGACGCCGAATTGATGCAATAGCGCATCCCCGTCGGAGGCGGGCCGTCGGGGAAGACGTGGCCGAGGTGGGCGTCGCATTTCGCGCAGCGGACCTCGGTGCGGTGCATGCCGTGGCTCGTGTCTTCGATCTCCTTGACGGTGCCCTTCGCGAGCGGGGCCCAGTAGCTCGGCCAGCCGCTGCCGGAGTCGTATTTCGTGGCCGAATCGAAGAGCGGCTCGCCGCAGCAGACGCAGGCGTAGCGCCCGTCAGCCTTGTGGTTCCAGAACTTGCCCGTGAAGGCCCGCTCGGTGCCACCGCATCGGCTGACGCGGTATTGCTCGGGGGAGAGGCGCTCGCGGTAGGGATCCTCGCGCTCGGGTTGGCTCGACATAACAGGTCCTCCGATCCGCATCCTAGCGCGAGGTGCCCCGCCGTTCGAGCCCCGCCGAGCGAGCCGGGCCGAGGCGCGCTTGACGGGCCTCGGGGGAGGCTGTAGCGGCTAGGAGGCCCCTGCCGATGGAGGAGCGACGCCGTCGCTGCCAAGATGCCCCTCGTGACCGAGGACGAGTACATCGAGCTCGAGCGCAAGAGCCGGGACAAGCACGAGTTTTGCCGCGGCGTGATCACGGCGATGGCCGGCGCCTCGGCGCGGCACAACGCGCTCTGCGCGAACATGATCGGGCTCGTCTTCGGCGTCCTTCGAGGGAGCCCGTGCGCCGTCCTGACGAGTGATCAACGCGTCTACGTCGAGGCCACGGGGCTCTACACCTACCCCGACGTCGTGGTCGTCTGCGGCGCGCCGCAGTTTCACGCGAAGTACCACGAGAACCTCTTGAACCCCCGGGTCCTCGTGGAGGTCCTCTCGCCCACGACGGCGCGGCACGACCAGACGTCCAAGTTCTCCCATTATCGCATGATCCCCTCGCTCGCCGAGTACGTGCTCGTGTACCAGGACGAACGGCGGATCGAGCACTACAGGAAGCTTCCCACGGGGCAATGGTTGCTCACGGAGTGCACGGGGGACGAGGGGAGCGTGGAGCTGCCCGCGCTCGGATGCACGATCCGGCTCGCCGACGTGTATGAAGGCGTCGACCGGTTCGCGCCGGAGGCGGAGGGCCCGGGGACCGAGCCCTGAACCGTCTCACCCCTCGACGAAGCTATCCTGATACCCCGGATCCTCGGCGCTGAGCGCGGCCTCGGTCGGGAGGAGCGGCTCGAACGTGTCGATCATGACCGCGAGCTCGCTCGTCTCCTTCGTGCCGATGCTGGCCTCGTAGGAGCCCGGGTGCGGGCCGTGCGGGATGCCCGCCGGATGGTGGGAGATGCTGCCCGGTCCCACGCCGCGGCGGGACGTGAAGTTGCCGCGGCAATAAAAGAGGAACTCGTCGCAGTCGTACGACGAATGCGGGTACGGGCAGGGGATCGCCTGCGGGTGGAAATCGACCATGCGCGGGACGAAGCTGCAGATGAGCGCGCCGCGCGCGGCAAAGGTGCCGTGCCAGTCGGGCGGCAGGTGCACGAGGCCCGCCCGGGGCTGGAAGTTCAGGATCGGGAAGACGAACGGATAGACCGTGCCGTCCCAGCCGACGACGTCGAGCGGCGAATGCGCCATCGAGAAGCCGTGGAAGCCGCCGTCGCGCTTGACCACGAGCTTGCGGATCCCCTCGTCCATCGGCCCGACGAAGGCGGGCTTCTTGAAGTCGCGGTGGCTGTACGGCGCGTCCATGCGGAGCTGCCCGACGTCGTTGCGCCATTTCGACGGGATGTGGATCCCGCCCATGGCCTCGATACACAGCCACGATTGCAGGCCCGCGTCGGGGATGAAGCGATAGAAGAGGCCCCGCGGGACGTAGATGTAATCGTCCTTCTCGTACCGGAGGTCGCCGAGCATCGTACGCAAAAGGCCGCTGCCCTCGAAGACGTAGAAGAGCTCGTCGGCGTCGGCGTTCGTGAAATAGACGGGATCGGGCGCGTCCGGGCGGGCGATGCCGAGGACGAGGTCGCCGTTGTAGAGCAGAGGGACGCGCCCGTCGATCTGCGGGCCGCTCGGCGTCGGGACCGAGGTCGATCGATAATGGCGCTTCGCCAGGGGGCGCTGCGGGGCCGGCGTCGGGAGTGCAAACCCGTGCTCGGCGGGCGCGACGCGGTGCTCGTGCGGGCGCCGCTCGTGATACACAATGGTGTAGGGCCCGTCGAACCCGCGACGCGTCAGGCACTCCTCCCAGCGGAGCGAGCCCTTCGCGTCGCGGAGCACCGTGTGGTGCTTCGGCGGCAGCTCCCCGAAGGCGAGGCGCTCGATCACGCGACCTTGCCTTCCGTCTTCTGCTGTCGCTCGATGCTCTCGAAGAGCGCGCGGAAATTGCCGCCGCCAAAGCCCCGATCGCCCTTGCGCTGGATGACCTCGTAGAAGAACGGACCGGCGTGCGGATCCCCGTGCGTCCCGGAGGACTCCTTGAGGAAGATCTGGAGCAGGTATTTGCCCTCGGCCTCGCCGTCGACGAGGATTTCGAGGTCGCGCAGGACATTCACGTCCTCGTCGATCTGCTGGACGCCGAGCGACTTCAGGCGCGTAGGCAGCACGTCGTAATACGAGCCCGGCGTGGGCATGAACTGGATGCCGCGCTCGCGCATGTGCTTCACGCTGGTGAGGATGTCCTTCACCGCGATCGCCGCGTGCTGGACGCCGTCGCCGCGGTGCTCCTCGTTGAAGATGTTGATCTGCGAGCTCTTGAAGTACGGCCGGTACGGCTCGTTGTTCGCGAACTTCACGCCCGAGCCCGGATCCCACATGACGGCCGAGCGCAGGCCGGAGCCGTGATCGCCGCCCTTCTTGACGTCCTCCGTGTGGAACTGGATCTCCCAGAACCGCTCGAAGCCGAGCACGTGCTCCATCCAGAGCAGCGCCGGCGCCATCGTCTGGAAGTTCGTGGTGATGTGATCGAAATGCGTGAAGCCGAGCGAGTTCTTGCCCCCGCGCGGCGTGTCGTAATGCACCGCGCCCGGGAAGAGCTTGCGGTAGCCCTTGCGCTCGACGAAGCGGAACGTCGTGTCGCCGAAGGGCGACGTGATCGAGAACGAGGCGAACTCGCCGCCGTCCTCCTTCACGCGCGTGATCTCGTCGATCGGCGTGCCGCCGCGCCCGTCGAGCAGGCGGAACGCGCGCTCGATGTCCTCGACCTCGAAGATGAGCGTGCCGACGCCGTCCGGGTGCTTGCGGAGGTACCGCCACGCCCGCCCGCCCTCGCCGAGCGGCTGCGAGCACATGACGATGCAATCGCCGGCGCGGAAGACGACCGAGCGCTGCTTGGCCGCCTCCTCGAGCTCGGGGCTCGAATGGGCGATCTCCTCGAAATCGAGCTTCTCCGTGTAGAACTTGCGGCTCCGCTCGAGGTCGCGGACGTAGTAGTGAAGCGCCTCGATGCGCTTGATCCCGATGGATTCCACCTTCGACATGATTTCGATGTCTCCTTCAGCCATGCAACGTTCGGGGGCTACGCTCGGACGAGCCGAGCTACGCCCCCGACCCCCCGACGACGGCATCAATCTGCTTGTCCGGATGAGCGGCCTGGAAGGCCGGTAGCGACGCGCATTGCTCCTCGATGCGCACGAGCAAGGGGAACGGGGCGAGATCCACGCCGAAGCGCCGCGCTGCAAAAAGTTGGGGCACGAGGCACGCGTCCGCCACCGTGGGCGCGTCGCCCACCGAGAATCGGCCGTGGACGGGCTCGGCGAGCGCCTGGAACGCGGCGAGGCCCTTCTCGATGAAGCGCCGCGCGAACGCCTGCTCGTCACCGCCGAGCTCGGTCTTCACGAGCTTGAGCACCGACAGGTTCTGGAAGGGCTGGATGCCGGCGTTGATCGTCTCGGCGAGCTGCCGCGTCCGCGCGCGGAGGAACGAATCGGCCGGCAAGAGCCGCGGCTCGGGATAACGCTCCTCCAGCCATTCGATGATCGCGAGCGATTGCCCGAGCTCGTGGATGACGCCGCCCTCCTCGACTTCGAGCGTGGGCACCTGGGCCATCGGGTTTCTCGCGCGGTAGTCGTCGCGGAACTGCTCGCCGCCGTCCTTGACGAGGTGGACGGGGATGTACTCGAAGGGGACGCCTTTGAGGTGAAGCGCGATCCGCGCGCGATAGCTGCAGGAGCTGCGCCAGTATCCGTAAAGCTTCATGGAGAGACCACCTTCTGCTCGATGCGACCAAAGATGTCTTGCCCGTCCTCGCCCCGCATCTCGATGGCGATGGTGTCACCGGGCTTCATGAAAGGCGTCTTCGGCGCGCCAAGGTCAATGGTCTCGATCATGCGGCGCTCGGCGAGGCAACTCACGCCGCGCGCGCGATCGACATTGGAGACGGTGCCGCTGCCGAGGATCGTCCCGGCGCCGAAGGCGCGCGTCTTCGAGATGTGCTCGACGAGTTCGAAGAACGAAAAGTGCATCTCCGGCCCGGCCTCGGGATCGCCGATGAGCGCGCCGTTGTAGGTCGAGCAGAGCCGGAGATGAATGCGGCCGTCGCGATACGCGCCGCCGAGCTCGTCGGGCGTGACCGCGAAGGGCGAGAAGGCCGTGGCGGGCTTCGATTGAAAAAAGCCGAATCCCTTGGCGAGCTCGGCAGGGACGAGGTTTCGCAGGGTGATGTCGTTCGCGAGGCAAAGGAGGCGCACGAAGCGCCCGGCGTCTTCCTTTTTGGTGCCGAGCGGGACATCGCCGAGGACGACGCAGATCTCGGCCTCGAAATCGAGCCCCCAGCGCGCGTCGTGGAGGACGATGTCCTCGCGCGGGCCGAGGAGCACGGAGGAGCCGCCCTGGTAGACGAGCGGATCGGTGCGGAGGGTCTCGGGCGGCTCGGCGCCGCGGGCCTTGCGGACGAGGACGATGTGGTTGATGTACGCGGAGCCGTCGACCCACTCGGAGGCGCGGGGCAGGGGCGGCGCGAGCTTCGTGGGGTCGAGGGGCTCGCCGGGGATCTCGCCGCGATCGAGGCGGGCGGCGAGGTCCCGCAGGCGCCCCTCGCTCTCGTCCCAGCGATCGAGCGCGGCCTGCATCGTGGGGATGTCGGACGGCGCCGGGGTGAACACTGCGCCGTCGCGTCGGACGACGATGAGCGTGCCGTCCCTTCCCGGTCCTCGTAGGCTCGCGAGCTTCATGCGTTCCGTTCTCTCCGCCGTGCTTGGCGTGGGTCGGGTAGCACGAAGGGGGAGGGAGGTTCAACCCCGGAGGCGGGGACCCTTGCAACCGTCTGGCGGGCATCCCGCAACCCTCTCCAGGACCGTCGCAACCGTCTGGCGGGCATCGTGCGACCCTCTCCAGGACCCTTGCAACCGTCTGGCGGGGCTCCTGCAACCCTCTTCAGGACCCTTGCAATTGTGTTCCGGGTATCTTGCGACCCTCTCCGAGACGCTCGCAACGGTCTGCCAGGTATCCTGCGACCCTCTCCAATGACGCTCGCAACGGTCTGCCAGGTATCCTGCGACCCTCTCCAATGACCCTTGCAACGGTCTGCCAGGCATCGTGCGACCCTCTCCAGGACCCTTGCAACGGTCTGCCAGGCATCCTGCGACCCTCTCCAGGACCCTTGCAACGGTCTCACGGGCGTCCTCCGACGCTCTCCAGGACCCTTGCAACCGTGTGGCGGGCATGCTGCGTCCGAGGCATGAGCCGGGCGAACCCATGTTGGCTGGCGCGAGCCTGCCATGGTATCAGCTCACACATGGCCGCCCTCCTCGAGGAAGCGATCGAGCAGCTCCGAGAGCGCATTGAAGCCGGTGCGCCGAGGATTGCGATTCAGGCGCCGCCTGGCTTCGGAAAAACGACCCTCCTGAGGGGGCTCGCTACTGCGCTCACGGGGAGCCGGCGCGTCGTGAGGATCGAGTTGCCCGAGGGCGACGACGCAGCGCTGGTGGCGCTGGTCGATGCGGCAACGCAACTCGGCGATGAGATGCCGGAGATCCTGAATCGGGTGGTGCCCCGGCACGAGCCCGCCCGGGTCTCGTGGGCCACGAGGCTCGCCGCCGTGCACGAGGCGCTCCAGAACGCAGGAGATGGGCTCGTGATCCTGCTCGATGAGCCCCATTTCCATGCGGCCTCGAGCCCCGAGAGCGAGCTGTTCGCTCGGCGCGCCGTCGAGATCACGAAGACGATTCTTGCCGCGCACGCCGGCACGATCGTGCTCGCAGGGCCAGACATCCCCCCAGGGGTTGCCGAGGACGCGGAGATCTTGCTCCCGCTCGTTCGAGACCCGCAGAGGGCGCACGCGTCGGAGACCGTGTTCCGGCTCAGCGGTCGCCTTCCGCACGATCCGTCGCCGGTCGTAGAGAAGGTGCTCGCGGCGCTCGCGGCGGCGGGCATCGAAGTGGGGCGCATTCCCGGCAGAGATCGCCGGCTCGATCGCCTGGTGACCCATGATCTAGCGAAATTGTTCATGGCGAGTCCCGAGATGCGCCGGGTCATCGCGCGCCTCGCCGCGCTCCGCGTCCCCTTCTCCGAAGACCTGCTCGATCGTGCCGGCGTGAGTGCCCTTCCGGACACGAACAAGCGGATCGTCGCCGAGCTCGTCGACACGCTGGACGATGGGGCAAGGGCGCTTCCTGCCGCGCTCGCGAGCGTCATCCGCGCGCGGGTCGAGATGGGTGATCCCGCGTGGGTGCCAGACGGTTCAGCGGACGACGCCTACCGCTTCGCAGCGCAATATCACCGCGAACGTTACGAGGCCGCGCACGCCGAAGGGAAGGTCGCCAAAGCCATTCGAGAGGAGCTGGAGGAGATCCACCACCTCACGGAGGCCGGCGACGCCATAGCGTTGCTCTCCCGCTCCCTCCAGTTCGTGGAGCAGTACGACGCGCTTGGCAAGAGATTGAGCCAGAAGGCGTTCCGCGAACGTGCCCAGGAAGAAAAGCTGCGTCGCGATGCGGTCCGCGCTTATGAACGGGCCATCGAGCACGACGACAGGGAAGCGTACGCGCACCACTATATCGCTTACAACCTCGACATCCTCGGCATCGAACCCGAGCGGGTGGAGCGCGAATACATCCGGGCGCGGGAGCTGGCTCCGGGACATGCCTGGTATCACGGACGCTACATCGGCTTCCTGGTGACGAGAGCGTGGATGAAAGAGGCACGCGCGGCCTGGGACCAGGCACTCGTGGACCTCGCCGTTGCAGCAGGCTCGCCGCAATCCACGCTGTACGTGGAACTTCATGCGCAGGTCGCGCGGCTCCTTTTGGCGCGTAGCGAGCTCGAATTCGCCTCCGATGTGCTGGAGGACGTCCCCGATGCGCTGCGCGAGCAACCATGGTGGCGCGCCCTCGACCAGCTCCGTGTCTGCCTCGAGGAGGACCGCGACGAGCGGCTCATCTTCCCCCCGAGGCTGCGGCTCTCCGAGCGCTGGGAGGGGCCGCACCTCGCCGACCAACGAAACGTCCGAACCTGGACGCCGGGCCGAGTCTTCGCGCAGGACGACGAGATCGTGACGCTGCTCGTGGCCAAGGGCCCCGACACGTCATCCACCCTCGACCTCTCAACAGACGAACTGGAAGAGGCGTGGAACGTTTCGCCGAGCCAGTTGCGCGTCGGCACCTTCGTCGAGCTCATCGAATACGCGGACGACACAAGGGCAATGGAAATTTGGGATCGTCAGTCGTCGTCTTTCACGGCCGTCCCCGACCTTCCCAAGCCGTTTCCCAACCACAGACGGTACATCCGCCGTGCCTTTGCCTGATCTCACCCCAGATCACCTGGTAGTGCTCGCGTTCGGGCCGGGTATTGGCGAGCTCATCCTGGTCCGCGTGCCGCCCGATGCATGGATGGTCGTGGACGGCTGCGGCGCCGGCGAGGCCTGCTACGCCGTGGAGGCGCTCACGCATTACGGAGCCCGCCCGCGCATCGTGCTCCTCACGCACCCACACGAGGATCACAGCTTGGGTGTCGCCAAGGTCATCGATATCTGGACACCGCGCGATCGTAAGGAAACGTGGCCTCGCATCGGCATGGTGCTCCCGCCGGGAGACGACGTCGCCGCGCGCTCCGCGGACTTCATGGGTGGTGCCACGCTCCAGGCCATCGCCGCTGTCGAGTCGCGCTGGAAGGAATCCCCGGCATGTCGCTGGGAGGTGAACGTCGGCGACCTCGAGCTGCTCGGCAATGCAGCGCTGCGTGTACTCTCCCCCCGCGCGGACGTGCGCGCCGAGAAGATAGAGCAGTGGAGAATGGGGCGAACGTTCAACAAGAACGTCATCTCCACCGCGCTGCTGCTCTCATGGCACAAGCGGCGGATCCTGCTCGGCTCGGATCTGGTCGAGGAGCCTGGCAATGGCTGGAGCCACAGCCTCGTGCTCGATCCCGACCTCGGCGACCATGATCTCCTCAAGGTGCCGCATCACGGCTCGGACGCGGCGCTGCACGACGACGTGCTGAGGCCGAGAATCCGCGTGCCCGATCCGCTCCGGATCTTCGCGCCGTTCAGCCGCAAGCGGCTTCCGAAATTTTCCCCCGGGGTGGGCGCGAACCGCGTCGTCTCCCACGGGGGAACGAGCTACCTCACGGGCCTGCCGCGGCGTCACGAGGAGCAATCTGGCCGCATCGAGGCCCGTACCCTCACTGAGCTCCAAGCGCACGGTGCGATCAAGTTCAACCCGGTGACGAGCTTCTTCCCCGACTGCTACGTGCTCGTGTCGATCCCACCCGACGGCGGACCTCCCCTCATCGAGCAGGGGCCCGGGAGCATCCACGTCGTGTCGCCATCCGGCGAGGCTTCGCCATAAAAGAGCCCGGGCGATAAATTCGCTTCGGGGGTGGAGGCCTCCTCGCGGCATTGCGTTCCGATCGAACGCAGGGGCCAAGAAGGATTTGCGTTTTCCGACCGTGTCGGGTAGGTCGCGTGCGCACGCTGGGGGAGGTCCCCGAGCCATGGCACGAGGAAAGACGACGGACATGAAGAAGCTCGTTCTCGCATTCGCAGCGCTCGCACTCTTCGGTTGTGGCAAAGAGGAGGCGGCCCCGAGCCCCGCCGCCGGTTCGTCCGCGAAGGCCGCCGCTCCGGCTGGCTCCACGACGCCTGCGACGGCCGAAGCCAAGCCGGAAGCCAAGCCGGAAGCCAAGGCCGAAGCCAAGCCCGCCGCGCAGAAGGGCCTCGAAGCGGGGCAGGTCATCCTCGGCTACCTCCGCGACCCGAAGGACGAGGGGCAGTGTGCCGCCCTCGTGGCGCCCGAGGCCGAGAAGGCGAAGTTCGACGACGCCAAGATCGCCGAGCTCGCCAAGACGCTGAAGCTCGACGTCGCCAAGTCCTGCCCGAGCGAGGGCGTCGTGGGCGTGTGCAACGCGATGGGGATGCTCGTGAATTACAGCGGGCCGCAATACACCAAGGAGTCGGCCCAGGCGGATTGCACGAAGGGCCACGGCAAGTTCATCGAGTGATGTTCGTGCCGCCGGAGGCGGGGACCTCGAAGCCGAGCGGGGGGCTATCGCCGCGCCCAAGGCGGGTTTATCGTCGAGGGCGTGTTACGCCGCTCCGCGATCCTCCTCGCCGCCCTCGTGGCGTCGGCCTGCGCGTCCGCGCCGCCCAGGAAGCCCGATTTACCCGCGCCGCCGCCGGTCGAGGCGCCCGCCGCGCGCGTGGATCCGCTCGCCGGCCTCGACGTGTACGCGGCGGAGACGCTCGCAGCTTGGAAGGCGCCGGGCATGGCGATCGCCGTCGTGCGTGGCGACGAGACGGGGGGCCACGTCGTGCTTGCCCGCGGGTACGGGACACGCGAGCTCGGCGGCGCGGCGCCCGTCGACGCGCACACGCGTTTCCCCGTCGCGTCGCTCACGAAGACCTTCACGGCAGCCGCCGTAGGCAAGCTCGTGGAGGACGGCAAGCTCGGCTGGGACGACCCGATCAAGCGCCATTTCCCCGGCTTTTGCGTGAAGGACACGCACGTCGGGGCCACGCTCTCGATCCGGGACGCGCTCGCGCACCGGAGCGGGCTCGAGGAGTCCGCGGATCTGCTGTGGATCGGCACCGGGTTCGACCGTGGCGAGGTGATCCGGCGCGTCTGCGAGGTGGGCCAGGCGGCGCCGCTCCGCGCGAAGTTCAGCTACAGCAACGTGCTTTATGCCGTGACCGGCGAGCTCGCGGCGCGCGCGTCGGGGCAGACCTGGGAAGAGCTCGTGACGTCCCGCCTGCTCGAACCGGCCGGGATGCGGGAGAGCGGCTTCGGCGCGCCGGCGCCGGGCGGCGAGAACATGGCGAGCCCCCACGCCGAGCGGGACGGCGTCCTCACGCGGATCACGCCGCGCGACGTCACCAACATCGGGCCCGCGGCGGGGCTCGTGTCGAGCGCGCACGACCTCGCGCGCTGGCTTTTGCTCTTGCTCGGACGCGGCGCGATCGAGGGCCGCCGTGTCGTCGCCGCGGACGTCGTCGCCGAGCTTTTCACGCCGACGACGATGGTCGGCCTCCGGCCCTGGCAAAAGGAGCTCTACCCCGAGAGCCATTTCCTCGCGCAGGGGATGGGCTTCATGCTCCAGGATTACCGCGGCCGGCTCGTCGTATGGGGGACGGGCGGGATCGACGGGTTTTCATGCTCGATGGCGCTCCTCCCCGAGGAGAAGCTCGGCATCGTGGTCCTGTCGAACGTCCCGTTCACGGGGTTGCCCGAGGGAATGGTGTTCCGGCTCATCGACGCGCACCTCGGCGCGCCGCCGAAGGACTGGAGCGGGAAACGCCTCGCCTTGTCGCTCGCGAGCCGGGCGCGGGGCGCGGCGGCGCGCAAGGAGCGCGAGAGCCAGCGCGAGACGACGGCGCTGCCCGTGCCGGTGGAGAAGCTCGAAGGGCGTTACGCCTCCCCGATGTTCGGCGACGCCGTGATCGAGCCTCGCGACGGGGGGCTCCGTTTGCGCTTCGCGAATGCGGCGCGCGCGACGCTCGAGCCGTTTCGGCCCGGGGCGCTCCTGGCCCGCTTCGAGGACGCGGACCTCGGGACGTCGATCGTGACGTTCACCGTGGATGCGCGTGGCGTGGTGACGAGCTTTTCGCTGGAGGATCACGGGGCGTTCACGCGCGTCACGCGGTGAGCGGGCGCCTTGCCGCGCCGGCTGTGCCGCCGTGTGCCGCCCGGCGTCGAATCCGGGCGGCCACGTCAGGGCAGGCGCCTTTCGTCCCGAGGGGGACGCCTCGCGTCCCCCTCTCGGCCAGGCGGAGCCCGGCCGATTCACCCCCCGAGGCGAGCTCGCTGCGCGATCTCGCAGAGCATCGAACCGTTCGATGCTCTAGCGCCTTTCAGCGGGAGACGAGATCCGTCATCCACGGCACGTCGGCGGGCGTCGCGCCCTGGAGGCCCTGCGCCCACTCCTCGTCGGTCATTCGCTCGAAGTTCGACGTGATCTTCTCGAAATAGGACGAGGCCAGGCCCACGAAGGCCCGCGGCGTGCCGCACGGGTCCGCCGTCACGACCATCAAGCGCGGCAGGCCCGTCCCCACGTGCAGGACGCGCCCGACGGGGGTTCCGCCTTCGTCGGTCGGCTGCGTGTGCACGTCGGCGATCGTTGGATCCTGCTGGACGCTCTGGAAGTTGTCGAAGAACAGGTTCGCGTACCAGCCCGTCGCGCCTTCCGGATCGCCGCAGCCCATCTGCACCTTCACGGCCTGGTTGATGAAATCGAGGTGATCCTGCGTGAGCGGGATGCCCTCGCGCTCGTTCTTCGCCATCTCGGCGAGCTTCTGCGCGACGTCGCGCAGCGTGGCGAAATATTCCGGCAGCCGCTGGGCGAGGTAGGCGCTGCCCGAAAGATCGAGGGTCCCGACCATTGCGGTGCCGTGCTCGGCGAGCTCGGCGATGCGCGCATAAAAGCCCGGGTACGGGTCCACGAACGCGTCCGGGAACTGGCACGAAGCGCCGCCCGTGTACGATTGCTTCGCGTAGAGCAGCGTGTCGTGCCGGAGCTCGGCCCACGACGCGAACTGCGTGTTCATGAGCCGGCGGCCCCAGGCCTCCGTCTTCGCGACCCCGGGCAGGCCCGACGTGTCGCCGTCGAGCGTCTTGTTCGGCGAGAGCTCGCGCAGCGAGACGAGCCAGCGGTTGTAGAGGTTGTCATTCCAGAACGACGCGGGGTGCGCGTCGACGAGGACCCGCATCATGTGAAGGTCCGGCGCGTACTTGAACTGTTCGAGCTCGGGCAACATGAGCTGCCCGGCCTGATCGTTGCCGAGCGCGGCGAAGCCGACGTCGAGCGGGTTCGGCATCATCCGCTTGACGGCGCCCTTCTGCACGCGGTCGTAGACCACGTTCGAGAAGACGTGCGAGTCGACCACGTACCGCTGGCCGAAGAGCGCGAAGCTCGACGAGAGCGGCAGCGTGCCTTGACCGAGGCCGTTGATCATGATGTGGCTCGAGATCCGCTGCGTGCCGTAGCCCTTTTGCAGCACGGTCTGGGCGATCTTGGCGTCGTCGAGCCCGGCGAGCCCCGCGGCGTCGGCCACGCCGAGGTCCGCGAGCAGGCCGTCGAGCTGGGGCAAGGTCATGTAATCGCTTTCGCCCACGAAGGAGCGGATCGCGTTGTCGATGCGGGTATGGCGCTTCTGCTGCTCGCCCTGCGCGAGGGCGTGCAGGACGTAGGCGCCTTCGAGTTGCCTGCGCTGGAAGATCTGCGAGCCGTCGCTTTGCGTCTCGATGATGCGGAAATCGATGCGACCGAGCCACATCATCGCGCGGAAGTATCGCTCGAGCTCGGGCGCGTCCGTGTAGTGGCCGCGCGGCTCGAACTGCGAGTAGTCCACGATCCGATCGCTGCCGAAGAGGCGCGTGTTGCCCATTCCCTGGTGGGCCTTGGCGCCGTTCACGAGCGCGACGATGTTCGACTCGTTCGCGCCCGCGACGGGCGGGACCGCCTGGTCGGTGAGGAGCGAGAGCGCCACGGCCGTGAAGAGATCCGCGTCCGCGCGCGCCTCGGCGCCGAGCGCGGAGCCGCCGCCGGCCGCGAGCTCGGCGCGCATCGATTCGAGCAGCGTTTTCAGCTCGGGCGCGAGGGAGGCCATCTCCACGGCCTTCAGGATCGCGTCGTAGGAGCGGTGGACGGCGTAGAGGATCGAGTCCGCCGACACGTAGAGCGGCAAATCGAGCGCATAAATGCTCTCGTAGCCGTACACGAACGTGGGGAATTTTTTCTTCTCCGAGATGACGAAGCCATTCTTCTGGAGCTTCTGCATCTCGTCGGCGTCGAGGCCGAGCGAGGAGGCCTGGATCAACGGGAGACCGTCGGCCTGCGCGGGATCGTAGGAGAGGCCATTCGTGAACGAGACCTTGTACTGGTCCGCAAAGTCGGCGGCGGTCATGTTCGCCGATTTCTGCGCCTCGGCGAGGAGCGCGTCGAGCTCGGCCTGTTGATCCGGCGCCATCGGCGTGGGCGGGATGGCCGTTCCGTCAGGTTTCTTGGGCTGATCTTCGAACGTCGTGAAGCAGGCGGTGGCGAGGACCGCGAGGAGCGGGACGGAGCACAAGCGAAGCAGCGGCGTGCGCATGATGGTTTCCCCTTTCGCGGCGGCTCGAATCGCCGCGCGCGCCGTGGGCCTAGCAAGGCGCATGCCCCTCTCGGCTCGATGCGCCAGGATTCGACCGCGGCGTGAGGGCCACGAACGCGCGGCATGAACGTGCTCGTGACTCGTTTTACGTCATACGATGTTCAGGGGCACGCAAATCGAGGAGGAGGCCGCATGCTCGCTTGCTCGTTGTGCGCCGCTGCCTCGCTCGTGCTCCTCCGCATACTTGTGTTCAGCCTGACGAAGCGGAGAGCGGTGATATGTTCCGTCTGCAGCGCCCCCTTCGACCCGGGGGGCCCGCGTCGAGATGGAATCCATGGATTTGCGGAGAGAACTCAGGCTCCTCCTCGTCGCCGTGTTGCTGATGGTGGTGGGGACCGTTGCGTCGCTGGCCATTCTCACGAAGGTCGGAAGCTCGCTCGCCGAGACCAAGGCGGCCATCGCGGAGAATGCGGCGCCCACGGTCGTCGCGCTCGACCAGGCGCAGGCGCGGCTGCGGCGGCTCCACGTGCTTTTGCTCGAACGTCACATGGGCTCGCCAGGGGATCCCCTGGTCCGGAGCGCGGCCATTGCGACCGCGGATCGCGAGCTGAAGGGCGCGATCCGTGATTACCTCGCGCTTCCCGCCGATCCCGGCGAGGAGCCCTTCCAGCGCGCGATCACCCAATCGCTGACGCACGCGGATCGGGTGGTCGATCGCGTGCTCGCGCTCGAGCCCGGGGAGCTCGGTCGATCCGATCTGCGGGTCGAGCTCGACGCGGCCATGGCCCAGTTGAGCCTCGATCTCGTGGAAGCGAGCGAATTCAGCATGCACATCGCGAACGCCTCGACCAAAACGGTCGTCTGGATCTCGCGCACGCTCGTTCCGATAGAGGCGACGGTCGAGGTGTTCACGTTCCTGGCCACGGTGGCGACGCTGGCGCTGACGTATCGTATGGTCCAGCGCGCACGGACGCTGGCGGCCGAACACCTGACGTCCCTCGCGTCCCGCGCGGATGAGCTCGAAAACTTCGCGGGTCGCGTCGCGCACGATCTCATGAGCCCGCTCGCGGGCGTGGCCTTGGCGCTGGACCTCGCGAGCCGGCGCCTGACCGCGCCGGAGGACACGCCGACCCAAAAGGCCATCGTGCGGGCCTCGCGGACCCTGCAGCGGGTCCGCCGTTTCGTGTCCGACCTCCTGGAGTTCGCGCGGGCCGGCGCGAGGCCCCTGCCCGGGGCGCGCGCGCGTGTGGACGATGCCATCCGCGAGGTCGCCGACGAATTCGGGCCGCTGGCCGAGGACGCGGGCGTCGAACTCCGCGCCGAGCCGCTGGGGGCGACGTGCGCCCTTGCCTGTAGCCCCGGCGTGCTGTCGAGCGTGCTGTCGAACCTGGTGCAGAATGCAATCAAGTACATCGGCGACGGCGCAGAGCGGTGCGTCTCGATCCGATGCGTGGATCTCGTGGAGGAGGTGCGGATCGAGGTCGAGGACACCGGTCCTGGCATCGCCCCGGAGGATCGCGCATCGCTCTTCGATCTTTATGCGCGGGGGCGCGACGCGAAGGCGCCGGGGCTCGGGCTCGGGCTCGCGACCGTCAAGCGGCTGGTCGAATCCCACGGCGGGGACATCGGCGTGAAGGCGGGGCCTCGGCGCGGCTCGGTGTTCTGGTTTTCGATGCCGGTCGCGGCGCACGCATGACGGGGGGGAGCCTCGCAGGAGGGTGTCGCAGCGCACCGGATCCCGCGCGCACGTGTTGCAAACGCGAATGGCAGCGCACCGGACCCCGCGTGCACGCATTGCAAACGGGTCTTCGACCGTGCACGAGCCGCGTGCACGCGTTGCAAACGGGTCTTCGAACGTGCATGGAGCCGTTTGCACGCGTTGCAAACGGGTCTTCGACCGTGCATGGAGCCGTTTGCACGCGTTGCAAACGGGTCTTCGACCATACATGGAGCCGCCTGCACGCGTTGCAGACGGGTCTTCGACGTAGGTCGTGCCGTTTGCACGCGTTGCAGACACCTTTCGGAGCGCGCCGAGCGCCGTTTTCACGTGGAGGGGATGTCAACGGTGTCGTCGGTCGTGGAGCGCACGCCGGCGTCCTTGTGGGCTTGAACGCCATCTTCTAGCCTGACGTCGCCATGGGCGTCTTGCCGCCTGCCGGGGAGGGCTCTCCATGACTTCGCGCCGTGCGCTCGTTTCGTCGTTGCATCTGCGTCTGTGGATGCTCGGGGCTCTGCGGTTCTTTCGGCTTGGGCTGCTGGGGCTCGTCGCTTTGGGCGTTTCGGCATGGCTCCTCGGGTGCGGCGCGGCGCGCGTGCCGACGGAGGCGTGGGCGCAGGAGCTGCACGGCAAGAGCGTGTTTCGCGTGTGCCGGCGGCATCCCCGCGTCGGCCCGAATGTGCGCCACTGGTACGAGCTCGGGGACGGGGTGCCTCGACCGGCGTTCGAACCGCTCGAAAAGCTCCTGGAAAATCCTTCGGTCAGGGCGATCTTCATCCATGATCCGCACGCGCCGCCGGAGAGCCGGCGGCTCCTCGGGCTCGCGTACCAGGATCTGCCCTGCGACAAGCCTCCGCCGCCGCCTCCGCCGAAGATCGCGGCGAAAGAGCCGGAAGCCGCGCCGGCCAAGCGTACGACGGTCCGAACCGAGACGCGGACGTCGGCGATACGGCCCTGCGAGAGGCCGCGCAATGGGCCTCCGGATTCGCGTTTCCTCGGGCAAACGGCGCCCACGCCTGCGCCCGCGCCGGGGATGAGCGCGCCGTGTCCGCCGCCTCCGCCCGGGAATACATATGAGGAACAGAAAGTCAACCTGGCGAGGAGGGACGCCGAGGAGGAGGCGAGGCGCACGGGGGAGCGGATCGGGCGTGAGTGGGGGGCGACGCTTGGCAAGGCGGATGAACTGCCGAAGACCTTTGACCGCGGGCATGGGTTGGGGCTGGGGAAGAAGGGAGAGTTCAACAAATTATTTCAGCAGGCCCCCCCCGAACGCGCCGAGCAGATTCAGGCCAGTCTGGCCCAACAGCTGAATGCGATTCCGGAGTTGCCGACGTACGACGACGAGCGGCTCGCCAGGATTGCGTGGGAGGCATTCCTCAAGGGGTATGGCAGAGGCTGGGCGGACGCCGAGCTGAAGGCCGCGATTCTGAACGCCCTGGCGGACACGGCATTGACGCTCGCCACCATGGGAGCGGCGGCCCTGGAGACCGCAGGGGCGAGGGCGCTGCGGGCGGCTCAGCAGAGGCTACGGAGCATGCCGGTGTTCCTGCCGGCGGGGGCGGGCGGACCAGGCGGGTTCTTGCGGCGGCCGAAGCTGCCGAGTCCGCCGGCCGCGAGCCCGCCGAAGGCAGCGGCGCCGCCCAGCGGGACGACGGTTACGACGACGACGCGGCCCGTGTCGGGGAGTAGCAGCAGAGGCGAAACAGGGTCATACACGAACACGCACGCCAGCGGAAAAACGTACGATGGTAAAGGTAGTCGAGAGCGCTCCCAGATATCCGGTCGTCGCATCGAGCGGAAAACCGGAGACCAGCATGTAGCAACAGACTGGAGGCCCGCGCCGAACGCGAGAGACGCCTTCAAGGAAGAAGCGCGTCGGCTCCAGGAACACGGCGGTCCAGGCCGCCCTGATAACCATAACAAGATCGAGTCTCCCGGGAAAAAGCTGCTCGAACAGGAGAAATGATGAGTTACCCCAACGATGCCGATGGCGCTGCCCTGCGTCGCCTGGCGGACCGATGCGACATGTCGGAGCCGATGGATATCGACTTCGTCGTATCTGTCCCGGATCAAGCTGCGGGCGAGGAATTGGCGCGGTTGGTGACGAAGCGTGGCTATACTCCGTCGGTCGAGTTCGACGAAGAGGCTGAGGAATGGACCTGCTATTGCGCCAAACGGATGGTTCCCACCTACGAAGCGGTCGTTGCCGCGCAGCAGGAGCTCGATGAACTGGGAGCAGAGGTGGGGGGGTACTCCGATGGATGGGGGACATTCGGAGACTGAGTGCGGACGAGCAGCGACGTCGACTCGTTAGGCCCGAAGAGTTCGCCGAGATCGAGGCGAATGCGACGACAAACGCCGTGGAGCTTGACCCCGACAAACCTGTCGAGTAGGGTGCGCGGCAGAGACATGGACGACAAACTCGACCTCGGCCAGGCGTACGCGCCGCCCGCCGCGCCGCCGCCCGTCGCGCCTGTCCCCGGCGTGATCTCGCCCTACGACAGGATCGTGAGATTCGCTTTCCCGGTCGGCGCCGGGATCGGGCTGGTCTTTGGCTGCGTGGTGTATCTCCGGTCCGCCTACGCGCTGGGCTTCTTCAATGCGCAGAAGAACACCCCGTGGATCACATGCGTCATCGTGCTCCGCGAGATGGGCCCCGCCTGCGCCATGCTCGCCGTATACCTCACGGCGGTCATCCTCCTCCATCGCGCGGGGCGCAGGGCGAGCGGACCCCTCGAGGTCGATCACGCGCGTGTGCTCCTCGTCCTGGGGACGCTCCCACCCCTCACGGTCGTCACGGCTCCGTTCTGCGTCCTTGGCGCCCTGCTGGTGTGGCTGGCACAATCGTCGGGGACGACGAGCGAATTTTTGCATCCATTCCTGAATCGGGGGTGAGATGGCGGGATCCCGTTTACGGCCTGGCCCAGGCCGCAGGCTGCGGGGGGGTTCTCACGTGCCTGCTCCGAATCGGGGCAAAGTGGCTCACCACGAAGAAACACGGCCTCGCCCTGAAGCTTTTCGTCGCGTATCTCTCGCTCGCCATCCCCAATGCTGTTCTACGAGCGGTCTTTTCGATCGTGGATCCGGCTTGAGTCGCGCCGCTCCATGACGAGCGGCATCCCGCGGGAAGGCGCGATCGTCACCCCGCGACGCACCTCGTGCACCTTGCCGAAGCGCGGCAGGCGCAGCTCCGTGCGCGCGAGGATCGTGGCGAGGATCATCTTCATTTCATAGAGCGCGAACGCCATGCCGATGCAGCGGCGAATGCCGCCGCCGAAGGGGAGCCACTCGTGAGGCGCGAATCGCTGGCGCAAAAAGCGGTCCGGATCGAAGCGCGTCGGATCCGGGTAAAGGTCGGGCCTTCGATGAATGAGGTAAATCGATACGAGCGCAGGCGTGCCGGCTTCGAGATCATAGCCGCCGATGCGCATGGGCCGCTGGAGGAGCCTCCCGACCATCAGGACCACGGGCTGCAAGCGCAACGTCTCCCGCGCCGTCGCGTCGAGCAGCGCGCAGCGGGCGATGCGCTCGGGCGCGAGATCCGGCAATGCGCCCTCCGTTTCGAGCTCGCGGACGAGGCGGGCGACCAGGCTCTTCGAGGCGAGGATCCACCGCAGCCCCCACGAGAGCGCGGTCGCCGTGGTCTCGTGGCCGGCGGCGAGCAGGGTCATGAGCTCGTCGCGCAGCTCGCCGTCGCTCATGGGCTCGCCCGCCTCGTCGCGCGCGTCGAGCAGGAGCGAGAGGATGTCGTCCCCACGCTCGCCCGAGGTCCGGCGGCGCCGGATCTCCCCATAGAGCATCTCGTCGGCCTTGTGGAGGGCCCGGACCAGGCTGTTCCAGCGCGTGAGGGGGCCGAGGTCCCGCTGGAACATGGGCACGAGGAAGATCGGGTTCGTCGTGAGCTCGAGGATCTCCACGAGCCGCTCGCGCAACCGGTGGAACAGCTCGCCCTCGCCGATGCCGAAGACGACGCGCAAGATGACGTCGAGCGTGATCGCCTGCAGGCGCTCGTGCACCGGGAAACGCTCGCGCGCGGGCCAGCCGGCGATCGAGGCCTCGGTGAGGGCGACCATGCGCGCGCCGTAGGATGCCATGCGCTCGCCGTGCAGGGGCGGCATGAGCAGCTTGCGCTGGCGCAGGTGCTCCTTGCCGTCGAGCAGGAGGAGCGAGGCTTTTCCGAGGATCGGCCCGAGCACCGCGTTGACCTGCCCCGCGTGCGCGTCGTCCGGGCCGAGCGCAAAAATCTCCTTCGCGGCGTCGGGGTGGTGGAAGACCACCGCGGGCTTGGGATTGGCCGGAAACCGCATCGTGAAGGCGTCCGGGTACCGCTTGGCCATGGCCTCGAGGAAGGGGAACGGGCGGTAGAGGAACGGCGGGAGGGTGAGGGCCGGGGGCAGGGGGAGTCCGGGCACGCGCTGCATGGGGCGCAGCATAGGGGGGAACGCGAAGGAGGGAAGGGGCGGCGCGCGGGCCGTTGCTCGGGGCGCCCCGGCCGGATAGGGTGCGCCGCGAGAGGAGCTGACGATGACTGAAGTGAACCGTTCCTGGCGGCTTGCCGCGCGCCCCGAGGGGATGATCAAGGACAGCGATTTCACCTGGCACGAGGAGCCTTTGCCGGCAGAGCTCGGGCCGGGGCAGATCCTCGTCGAGACGCTGTATCTCTCGGTGGATCCGACGCAGCGGATCTGGATCGAGCGCGACTCGTACCTGCCGGCGGTGGCGATCGGCGAGGTGGTGCGCGCGGGCGGCGTCGCGCGCGTGCTCCGTTCGAGCCTGCCCGGCTTCTCGCCGGGGGATCTCGTGTTCGGGATGACGGGGTGGCAAACCCACGCCGTGATCGAGCCCTCGATCCGGGGCCCGCGGAAGCTGCCGGAGGGCGTGTCGCCGACGATGGCGGTCTCGCTCCTGGGGCTGACGGGGCTCACCGCGTATTTCGGGCTGCTCGACGTGGGGCAACCGAAGGAAGGGGAGACCGTCGTCGTCTCGGGCGCGGCGGGCGCGACGGGCAATGCGGCGGGGCAGATCGCGAAGATCAAGGGGTGCCGGGTCGTGGGGATCGCGGGTGGCCCGCAGAAGTGCGCGTGGATCAAGGACGAGCTCGGGTTCGACGCGGCGATCGATTACAAGTCCGAGGACGTGCAGAAGCGGCTGGGCGAGCTCTGCCCGAACGGCATCGACGTGTACTTCGACAACGTCGGCGGCTCGATCCTGGAGGCGGCGCTCACGCACCTCGCCATGCGCGGGCGGGTCGTGCTCTGCGGCTCGATCGGCGATTACAACCATGCGACGGGCTCGACCGGGCCGAGGAACCTCATGAACCTCGTCATGAAGCGCGGCCGCATGGAGGGCTTCCTCGTGAGCGACTACGCGGCGCGGTTCGGCGAAGCCATCGGCGACCTCGCGCGGTGGGCGGCCGAAGGGCGCATCAAGGATCGCGTCGACGTCGTGGAGGGCCTCGAGAACGCGCCCGCCGCGCTCCGGCGCCTCTTCACCGGGGCGAACACCGGCAAACAGCTCATCAAGGTGGCGGCGGGCTGACGCCTCTCCGCGGGGGGGCGCACCGCGGCCTCCGTGTTCGGCACGTCCCCGCGTAGGGAGCCCGCCTCGGGCACCGTCCAAGGGGAACGATCATGACATCTCCTCGAACCAACGAGCCGACCGGCGGGGATCCCGAGGTCCTCAAGGTCGTCGCGCGGGGCAAACGGCGGCGGCTCCCGTGGGTGCTGCTCGCCGCCGTCCTCGTCGCCGGCGGCGGGGGCGGCTTTTATGTGTGGAAGAAGAAGACCGCCGCCGCCGCGGAAGGCACGAAGTACCAGTCGCAGAAGGTCGAGCGCGGCGACCTCCGGGTGACCGTCACCGCCACCGGCACGCTGAAGGCGCGCAACACCGTGGAGGTCGGCGCGGAGATCACGGGCCGCGTCCTCGAAGTCCACGTCAATTTCAACGACAAGGTCACGAAGGGCCAGATCCTCGCCGAGATCGACACGGAGCAATACACGGCCAGGATCGAGGAGGCGACGGCGCAGCTCGCCTCGGCCAACGCCTCGCTCATGAACGCGCGCACCACGGCGAGCGAGAACAAGCTGAAGCTCACGCGGGCCGAGGGGATGCTGGCGCAGGGGCTCGCGCCGGCGCAGGACGTCGAGGCCGCGCAGGCGAACTACAAGCGCGCCGAGGCGCAGGTGGCGTCGTCGTCCTCGCAGGTGACGCTCGCACAGGCGTCGCTCAAGGTCGCGAAGACGAACCTTTCGAAGGCGGTCATTCGTTCGCCGATCGACGGGGTGGTGCTGAACCGCGCGGTCGAGCCGGGCCAGACGGTCACCTCGGGCATGCAGACGCCGGTGCTCTTCGTGCTCGCGGCGGACCTCGGTCAGCTCCAGCTCAACGTGCAGGTCGACGAGGCCGACGTGGGCTCGGTGAAAGAGGGGCAGGAGGCGAGCTTCACGGTCGACGCGTACGCGCAGCAATCGTTCGTGTCGAAGGTGCTCGCCGTGAAGAACATGCCGACGACGGGGACGACCGTGGTCACGTACGAGGCGTGGCTCTCGGTCGACAACACGAAGGGATTGCTCCGCCCCGGCATGACGGCGACGGCGACGGTCGTGGTCGACGAGCGCAAGAACGTGCTCCTCGTCTCGAATGCGGCCTTGCGGTTCAACCCGAACCGGAAGACGACGAGCACGCAGCAGCAGGGCATCTCGGTGAACCAGTTCTTGCCGACGGGGGGCCGGCCGGGGATGGGACAGCAAAAGCGCCCGACGGGCACGGGCACGGGCACGGGCGCGCCGCGTGAGCCGGCGCTCTGGCTGCCGACGGGCGGTGAGCCTCGCCGCGTGAAGGTGGAGGTCGGCGCGACGGACGGCATTCGCACGGAGATCCGCGCGGAGGAGATCTCCGAGGGGACCGACGTCGTGGTCAGCATGGTCGAGGCGCCGCGTGGCTGAGCTGCCTCGCGCGGACGGCGGCGCGAGATCTCCGATCGTCGAATTCCGGCGTGTCGAGAAGATCTACGGCGAGGGCGAGTCCGAGGTGCGCGCGCTCGACGGCGTCGACATGCGCATCGAGCGCGGGGAGTTCGTCAGCATCATGGGGTCCTCCGGCTCGGGCAAATCGACCGCCATGAACATGATCGGTTGTCTCGACGTCCCCACGTCCGGCGCGTACCTCTTCCGCGGCGTCAACGTCTGCGACCTCGATCAGGACCAGCGCGCGCTGCTCCGGCGCCATTTCATCGGGTTCGTCTTCCAGGGGTTCAACCTGCTCGCGCGGACGACGGCGCTCGAGAACGTGGAACTGCCGCTCGTCTACCGGCGCGTGCCGGCCGAGGAGCGGCGGGCGCGGGCGCTCCGGGCGCTCAATCTCGTGGGGCTCGCGGAGCGCGCGGGGCATACGAGCGCGAAGCTCTCGGGCGGCCAGCAGCAGCGCGTCGCCATTGCGCGGGCGCTCGTGACGGAGCCCTCCTTGCTCCTCGCGGACGAGCCGACCGGCAACCTCGATACCGCGCGGAAGGCCGAGATCATGGAGCTCATGGTCCAGTTGAACCGCGAGCACGGCATCACCGTGGTGATGGTGACGCACGAGCCGGACATGGCCGAATACGGGACGCGGACGATCGTGTTCCGTGACGGCAAAATCATCTCGGGGAATGGCTGATGCTCTGGGCGACCTTGGTCATGTCGGTGCGCGAGGTGCGGAAAAACGCGCTTCGTTCGTTCTTGACGATGCTGGGCATCATGATCGGCGTCGGCGCGGTCATCGCCATGGTGACGATCGGCGAGGGCGCGACGCAGAAGGTGCGCAGCGACGTCGGCGCGCTCGGCGAGAACATGCTCGTCGTCTCGCCCGGCGCGGCGCGGCGCGGGCCGGAGCGCACGGCGGGCAATCCCTTTCAAAAGGAAGACGTCGAGGCGATCGAGCGCGAGGTGACCGGGATCAAGGCCCTGTCCCCGACAGCGCAGTCGAATACCACGGTGGTCGTCGGCAACCAGAACTGGCCGACGAGCGTGACCGGCGTCGACGATGGGTATTTCGAGGTTCGCGGCTACAAGGTCGAGCTCGGGCGGAGCTTCTCCGAGGTCGAGGCCGCCTCGGGCACCCCGGTGTGCATCATCGGAAAGACGGTCCGGGACAACCTGTTTGGCGGGGCGATGCCCATGGGCCAGCGCATCCGCGTGAAGCAGGTGTCCTGCCTCGTCGTGGGCGTGCTCGCGTCGAAGGGGCAGGCGGCGATGGGCGGCGATCAGGACGACGTCGTGCTCATGCCGCTCCGCGCGTTCCAGCGGCGCATCGCGGGCAACAACAACATCAGCTCGGTGTATCTGCAGGTGGAGAGCGCGGAGATGACGAGCTCGGTGCAGGCGCAGGTCGAGGACCTCCTGCGCGAGCGGAGGCGCATCCAGCCCGGCGGCGTCGACGATTTCAACGTGCGCAACATGCAGGAGATCGCCGATACGATGAGCAGCGTCACGGCGTCGATGACGGGCCTCCTTGGCGGCATCGCGGCCGTGAGCCTGCTCGTCGGCGGCATCGGCATCATGAACATCATGCTGGTGAGCGTCACCGAGCGGACGCGCGAGGTCGGGACGCGGCTCGCGATCGGGGCGCTCGCGAGCGAGGTGCTCCTGCAGTTCCTCGTGGAGGCGGTGGTGCTCGCGCTCCTCGGCGGGATCCTCGGGATCCTCTTCGGGCTCTCGCTCTCGTACGCGGCGACGCAGAGCCTCTCGCTCCCGTTCGTCATCTCGCCGGGCACGGTGGCCGGGGCCTTCGCGTTCTCCGCGGCCGTCGGCGTCATCTTCGGCTATCTGCCGGCGCGCAAGGCGGCGCGCCTCAACCCCATCGAGGCATTGCGTCATGAATAGAACGTCGAAATGGTGCGTCGCGGTGTCTTCGCTCGCGCTCGCCCTCTCCTCCGCGGACGCGTTCGCCCAGCAGACGCCGCCGAGCGCGGCCAGCCGGCCGGCCTCGCCCGTGGTCCACGAGATCACGGAGAACGACGTCATCATGCTCGTGCTCCGGCACAACCCCGACGTCGCTTCGGCCATTCTATCGGAGAAACAAGCGGCGGTCTTGGTGCGGGCGCAGGAGGTGCGGTATCCGTTCGTGCTCACGGCGAACGGGGGATACACGCACAGCGCGTCGCCCGCGCTCGGGCGGGATGGCCAGGTCACGGTCGGCGAGCGTGACGTCTTCTCGCTGAACGCGGCGCTGCGGAAGGATTTCGCGACCGGCACGGTGGTGTCGCTCTCGGTCCAGAGCAGCCGCAGCTCGACGTCGAACCCCGTCGGCGAGCTCGTCACGGCGGGCGCGGCGGGCGTGGGGTATTCCATGTCGACGCGGCTCTCGCTCACGCAGCCCATCCTCCGCGGCGCGGGGACGCGGATGGGCGAGGCCGGGCTCCGGGCCGCGGAGCTCGATCGCGCTGCGGCGCACGAGGGGCGCGAGCGCGTGGCGAGCGAGGTCGTGCGCGACGCGCTCACCGCGTACTGGGAGCTCTGGTATGCGTCGCGCTCGCTCGGCATCGAGCAGGCCGCGCGGGATCTCGCGAAGACCGAGCGCGACGCGGCCGATCAGCGGCGCGAGAAGGGGGCGCTCGCGGCCGTCGACGTCCTCTCGTACGAGACCCGCATTGCGACGCTCGGCGAGTCGGTCACGTCGGCGGAGCTCTCGGAGCTCCAGCGCGGGCTCGAGCTCGCGCAGATCCTCGCCGTCATCGATCCGAACGTGCGCCTGCGCGCGGCCGGCAGCCCCGACGCCCCGCCGGTGCCGACCGTGGCGGAGGTGGAGAAGGCGCTCACCTCGCTCTCGCCGGAGCTGAAGGAGCTCGAGGCGCGCGTCGCCTCGGCCGAGTCACGCGCGCAGGTGGCGGGCGACGCGTATCGACCGCGGCTCGACGTGGAAGGGTACGTGGAGCTCCGCGGCCTCGGCAATGGCAGCATCGCGCCGGCGTTCGCGCAGATCGGGACGTTTGGCGCCGTCGGCGGGTACGTGGGGTTCCTCTTCGAGGCGCCGCTCACGACCGCGCGGGAATCGGCGGAGGTCGAGAATGCGCGCATCAACGCGCAGATCTCGAAGAACCAGCTCGAATCCGCGCGCAGCCGGATCCGCATCCTCGCGCTCCGCCTCGTCGCGCAGCTCGAATCCGCGGAGGCCCGGCGCGCGGCGGCGATGCAGACGGTGGCCATCGCCGAGAGGCAGCTCGAAGCCGAGCGCGCGCGTTTTGCGCTCGGCGCGTCGACGCCGCTCCAGGTGCAGCAAGCCGAGGACACGGTGCGCACCTCGCGCCTGCGCGTCGCGCGGGCGACGGTGGATCGCACCCAGGCCTTGCTCTCGCTGGAGCACGCGATGGGGCGCATCGCGGCGCGGATCGGCGACGGCTCCACGCCGCCGAAGTGAACGTCAGAGGGGGGGCCGGGACGCGAAGGGGCGCCGCGGCCGCACGCGGCCGGTGAGCGCGAGCCACTCCGCGGCGCTGAGGGGTTCCTCGAAGAGCGACGCGTCGCTCCCGTGCAATCGGAACAGCTCCACGATGAAGCGCATGCGATCGGCGAGCGCGTCCCAGCGCTCGGCGCGGCTGCCGCACGTCGACGCGATGTCGGCGTCGAAGCGCAGGACGAACGTGACGAGCTCCGGGTCTTCGAGCGCTTCGAGGTGCTCGCCAAAAGGCCCATCCGGCAGATCCGCGCCGAGGCGATGAATCGCCGTGCCGCCCCCGAGCTCGAGCTCCAGCATCGCCTTCGTGACGAGCGCGCGCGTGGTCGGGCCGCCGGGCATCGCCGCCGCGATCCGGCCTTGCAGGCGCGTCTGCTCCTGCAGCGCGACGTACAGGTTCGCCGCGTAGAGCAGCTCGGCTTTGCGTTTGCCCGCGGGCGCGCGGGCGGCTTCGAGGTAACATTCGAAGGCGCGGCGCAGGATGTCCTGTCCACCTCGATCCGGCGGGCCTTTCGTGAACGCGGCGAAGAAGGCGGCGAGCGCCTCGTCGCCGGCGCGGAAGGCACGCACGAAGCCGGCGAAGGCCGGGGCGACTTCCAGGAAGACCTCGCGATTGCCCTCGCCGACCTCCCGCGAGACGTCGCGCATGGTATCGACGAGGAACCGCGCGCCCGGGACGCGCGCTGCGGCGCGGGCGACGTATTGTTGTCCCGGGAGATCCTCACCGCGAATGGACTGTCCGGCGCGGCGCGAGGCCCAGGCGGCCATCGTGCACCAGTTGATCGCCGCGCCGCTGCCGAGGAGATCGGCGACTTCGAGCGAGAGATCGCCGTAGGCCTGGGTGATGAGCAGGTTGCGCGCGGCGGCGTCTTTCATCGCCACGACCCGCGTGATGTACGCCTCCGTCACGACGCGCTCGACGCGGTCGCCAGCCTCGGCGAGGCGCGGGGATTCCTGGAGAGCGGGCCTACGAGGGAGGACGTCCCATGCAAAGCTGAGGAGGAGCGCGATCATGCCGTTTCTTCAAGCACGCGGCGGGCCAGCCCAGCTCGGCCCGCCGGCCCGCGGTTTTTCCGCGAATCAGCCCGATCCCGCGGTTTTCGGCGTAGAAAATGTGCTCGGGTGCAGGCTCGAGCCTGCAGCGTTGCGGGGTCCGGTGAGCAGGCAGGATTTCGTCGAATGGCAGGGATACGACGAAAAAGCTCCGTTTCGACTCCTTTCCTTCTCTCCAAAGTTTGACCACGGTCCAGGAACCTCGTTCGCCGATCCGGCGCCCAAGCTCCGCGCTTGCCGCGCCGTCCAAGCCCGGCCATGAGAAGGGGAATCCCGTGACACGCGCGCCCGAGACGACGGTTCTTTTCTTCGCCCTGACGTTTCTCGCCGGCTGTAGCCGTTCGATCTCGCATCACCTGCTCGACGCCGGCATGTCGAGCGCCCACCGGCCGGCCCGGCCCGAAATCCCCGCGGCGGTCCTCCCCGAAGCGAAGAGCCCCTATCAGATCCTCGGCGGGGACATGCATTGCCACGTGAGTCCCCCCGATTCGCCCCGGCACGTGAGCCGCGGCATGGAGGAGACGGTGGAGCTCGCCCATGCCGAGGGGCTCGATTTCGTGGTGCTCACGCCCCACGTGCCGGCGCGGTTCTTCCAGAACGATCGGCTGCGCGAGGAGGTGCGCGAAGAGCTCGCGGCGCTCGAACGCGCGGTCCCGCGCGGGGAGGGGGAGCCGATCTTCATCGTAGGCTTCGAGTACACCGATCATCGGTATGGCCACATCGGCGCCTCGTTCGCGGACCTCGGCGCGGTGCTCGCGGAGGTCTCTGCGACCGCCGCCGTCGAGGAGCCGGCGCGGTTTTTTCAGGCATATCTGCGGCGCGGAGGCTTGCTCGTCGTCAACCACCCGCTGCTCACGCCGGTCGATTCGATCATTCGAATGGCGCGGGCCAACCTCTCCTGGCGCCCGTTCACGGCGCCGGGGCCGTATCCGGCGGAGATCGTCGATCTCGATCAGAACGCGCAGGCGTTCGAGGTGTACAACCTCGCGGTGACCGAGCTCAGGGATCGTTTCCTCCTCGGGGACTCCTTGACCACGCTGGAGGCGACGCTCGCGCGGCTCGATCGGGAGATCCCGCTGCGCGCGCGGCCCCTCGTGCCGGTCGGAGGCTCGGACAGCCATAGCGGTCATCTGCGGGCGGCGACGTTCGTGCTGGCGGAGGAGCGCTCGGCGAAGGGTGTGCGGGAGGGCATCGTCGCGGGGCGCGTCTGTGTGCGGGATCCGGCGGCGTGCTCGTTCGAGGTGCGCGCCGCGGGCGGCGCGTGGCTACCGCCCGGGAGCGTGATCCGCGACGCGACGATGGTCGAGGTGCGCGCCCGGGGCGAGGAGATCCGCTTTTTCGCGAATGGCACCGTCCTCGCGCCCGAGGAGTCGGGGCATACCGTGTTCGTCCCGGTCACGCCGGGCCAATGCAGCGTCCTTCGGGCGCGGGTCGACGCGGGGTATTCGGGACCGGTGTACGTGAATTGCCCGTTTTCGCTGGGCGCAGGCCTGACTCCGTGATGTATTGGCCCGGGTGAGCGGCATCGTCAGCCTGTTGGGTCTCGACTTCGGCAGCACGACCAGCAGCGCGATGGTCGCGTCCGCCACGATGGTCCGCAATTGCGTGACCGGCCGGGTGGAGCTGAGCCGGCTCACCGAAGAATACCGCTCCGTCCCGGTCTTCACGCCCCTCCGTGAAGGACGTATCGACGAGGCCTCGGTCGTGGCGCTGCTCGATGGCTGGCTCGCGGAAGGGGGGCTTGAAGGGAAGGCGATCTTCGGCGGCGGCGCGCTCATCACGGGGCTCGCGGCCCAGCGGGAGAACGCGGCGGCCCTCGTGTCGCTCCTCCGCACGCGCCTCGGTGATGCCATTCTCGTGGCGACGGGCGACGCAAACCTCGAATCGTGGATGGCGTTTCTCGGGAGCGCTGCACGGCTCTCACGACGCCATCCGGAGGTCGAAATCCTCAACCTCGACATCGGCGGCGGGACGACGAACCTCGCGCTCGGCATCGATGGAGACGTCCGCCGCACGGGATGTCTGTTCGTGGGGGCGAGGCATGTTCAGGTCGAGCCCGGCACCTATCGCATCATCTCCCTGTCGAGGTACGGCCGTGCGCTCCTCGATCACCTGGGCATGACCCGGGGGCCTGGGGACGAGCTCTCTCCCGGCGAGGTCGACGCCGTGCTCTCGTTTTACGTCACGTTGCTCGAAGCCGCGGTCATCGGGCGCGCCGAGGCATTTACGAAGGACGCCGCGCGCCTGCATCTGCACACGGACCTCGGGCTCGAACCCCCCGCGCCGCACGTGCCTCGTATCGTCACACTCTCGGGCGGCGTGGGCGCGCTCGTGTACGACAAACTCCGGGGCGCGCCGTGGCCCTCGACGACGGTGTTCGGGGATCTCGGCATGGATCTCGCCCAGCGAATCCTCTCGTCCGACGTCCTCGCGCGTGACCTCTCGGCGTGGATCCCCGACCATTTCGGCCGCGCGACCGTCTTCGGAATGATGCGTCACAGCATGGACATCTCCGGCTCGACCGTCTTCCTCTCGTCGCCGGACGTCCTGCCCCTGCGTGATCTCCCCATTCTCGGCCGCCTGGGAAGCGACGCCGATGCCGGCCGCGTGCACACGCTCCTTCGTCTCGTGCGTGAGAGCCAGGCCGGCGGCTGCTTGCGGATCGAAGGGGCCGGGCCCTCGCTCGCCGCCCTTCGCCGGCTCGGCGCCTTGCTTGGCGACGCCTTGAAGGCGCGTCCGCTGCGGCCCGAACAGACCTTGGTTTTGTTCGTGGCCGAAAACGTGGGCAAGACCCTCGGCCAATACGTCAGCGATTGGGGCAAGAGCCCCGTCAAGCTCGTCGTCATCGACGAGGTTGCCGTCAGGGACGCCCGCTTCGCGCAGATCGGGCGCATGAAGGATCACGTGGTTCCTGTGTGGTATTACGGGCAAGATTGAGAAGCGAGGAAGGGATGGAGAAGGTCACGGAGACGCTCGTGCCATGGTCGGACATCGTCGTTCCCCCGCCCGGGCCGCCGGAGCGGTATCGGGCGACCGTCCTCGACGAAGAGATTTCATTCCTCGGCCTGAAGGCCCTCCTCGGCGCCGCTGACGAGACCAAGGCGGGGGACCGCAATGCAGGGCTCGCGGCGAAGAGCGCCCGGCACCGCGAGGCCGCGCGGACGATCCTGTCCTCGTTGACGCTGCGGCACCTGTATGACCATCCGCTCACCGACGACGAGGGGAACGTCGATTCCGTCATGCGGGTCAATTACGCGATCGATCGGTCCGTCTTCGCCGAGATCGAATCGATGACCGTGGGCGGCCTGAAGAACCATCTCCTGCGCTCGCCGGGCGCTACGATCGCGCGCGTGGGCAAGGCCTTGACCGGCGTGATGGCGGCCGCGCTGGCGAAGATCTGCGACGTGCACGAGCTCATCTTCCTGGCGCGGCGTATCTCGCGGCCCACGAAGGCGCGGACGAACCTGGGTTTGCCCGGGACCTTGTCCTCGCGCTTGCAGCCCAACCATCCGACGGACGACCTGCGCGGGATCACGCTGCTCTTGTATTGGGGGCTCTCGGTGGGCGCGGGGGACGCGCTGCTCGGCATCAATCCCGCCATCGACACCGTCGAGAACGTGTCCGGGCTCCTGCGTCACCTCGACAAACTTCGCCAGAAGACCGGCGTCCCCACGCAGATCTGCGTCCTCGGGCACATCAAAACGCAGCTCGCTTGCCTCGAACGAGGCGCGCCGGTCGAGATCCTCTTTCAGAGCTTGGCCGGCACCGAGAAGACGCTCACGTCCGAGTTCGACGTCACCGTCGAGCTGCTCGATCACGGCTATCGGACCATGCGCGACAAGGGACCGCTCGGGCCGAACGCGCGGCAGTTCATGTACTTCGAGACCGGCCAGGGGAGCGAGTTCACCTACGGCAAGCACCACGGCATCGACATGACGACGACGGAGGCCCTCTGTTATGGCCTCGCCCGCCGATACGATCCTTTCATGGTGAACAACGTCACCGGCTTCATCGGGCCCGAGACGCACCTCGACAATTTCGAGATGATCGTGTCGAACCTGCAGGACCATTTCATGGGCAAGCTCCTCGGGTTGCCCATGGGCATGGCGCCGTGCTTCACGCTCCACTCGCACATCACGCTCGAAGGCCAGCAGATGGCCACGCAGATGCTCACGGCGGCGGGCGCGAATTATTACATGGATGTCGCGCTCAACACCGATCGAATGCTCGCGTATTTCGATACCAGCGGCCACGACGACCAGACCTTGCGCGAGCTGTACGGCAAGCGCGTGACGCCGGAGTACGAGGCGTGGGCGATCGAGCGGGGGATCTTCCGCAAAGAGGAGGACGGCAGCCTCGCCCGCGGCCCGAACTGGGGAAACCCTCGCCTGTTTTTATCGTCGGATGCGGAGCTTTCCGGGCTCATCGCGACCACGCCGGCCTTGCATGGATTCGAGAACGCCGGGCCGCGGCCGGCCGACGAGGTCAGCCGTCAGGTGCGGCTGCATCAGGCGGTGGGCCGGGAGGCGACGCAGAGCGAGCTCCGCGTGGGCGAGCTGCAAGAGGTCATCGATTTCCGCGTGATTGCCACGGAAGCGCCTTCCAAGGAAGCACACCTCCATTCGCCGCACCTCGGCATGCGAGTCGCCGCCGCGCACCGCGCCGCGCTCGTCCCCGAGCGCAAGAAGGTGCAGATCCTCGTCTCCGACGGACTGAGCGCCGAGGCCGTCCACCACAATGCCGGCGACTTGCTCCCCGTCCTCCTCGACGGCTTGAACGCCCGCGGCATCCCCATGGGCAAACCCCTCCTGGCCCCGAACGGGCGCGTGAAGCTCGCCGAGGACGTCGCCGAGCTCGTCCAATGCGACCTCGTGATCTGCCTGATCGGCGAGCGTCCCGGCGGCGACGCCCTCGCGTCGCGCAGCCTTTCGGCCTACCTCGTGTACTGCTTGCGCGACGACGACACGAGGCGAAAGGCCGCCGTGTTCAGCGGCAATCCCGAGGCGCGCTTCGAATACACGGTGATCTCGAACATCTACGCGGGCGGGCTCCCGCCGATCGAAGCGGGCGGCGTCATCGCCGAGAAGGTGTTCGAGGTGCTGGAGCGCCGCGCGGCAGGCAATCGCCTGGAGGCGTTGCTCTCGGCTTGAGGCTGGAAGGAAGGGCGGCGGAGGGAATTCGGGTCAGGGCACCACGCGCTTCGCCGTCGCGTTCACCGTGACCGGGCCGGCGCCGATCGTCGGGCACCAGCATTTCTTGTACGTGAGCGTGCCCGTCGCGTCGTCGCCATGGATCTGCAGCGTGAGCGCGCGCTCCTCGCATTGACCCTCGCCGGAGAAGCAATACGACGTTTCACTTTCGAGGGTGAGGGTACATCCGTCCATCGAGACCTCGCCCGTCGCCGTGTACGTGGCCGGCTCGGGGGGCATCGGGTTGCACGAATGCATGGGCATCGTGTCGTCACCCTCGAAGGTGACGCTGATCGAGACGTCGGACGCGTTGGGCGTGACCGTCAAGACATCCCCCGTGGGGACGCACCCGTCCATGTCTTTTTCGTACGTGATTTGCCATTTGCCCGCGGCGGAGCAGGGACCCGGGGTTCCGCCGCCCGCGCCGCCGGTCCCACCGTTGCCACCTGAGCCGCCGGACGCGCCGGCGCCCCCATTGCCGGTGTCGCCGCCGTCGCCCCCGCAGGCGGGGACCACGAAAAGCGCGAGGGTTGCTGCAAGAAATGCGGAAGAGAACGCAAGAGAAGGTCGCATGGGCCGAGGATAGCCGCCGGGGGCGGAGCTCGCCAGGCCGCAAAACTGCTCTCGCGCGGGAGGGGAAGGGGCTCTTCGTTTTACGGGGCGAGGCGGCGAATCTCGCCGAGCACGCGGTAGAACCCGCCGCCCGCGACTTCGCGCACCTCGTCGACGACGTACTTGGCGCCCTCGACGCGGATGTTGCGCGGGAACTGGCAGTTGTACGACGACTTGAAGCCCGGCGAGACGATCCGCACGCGGAGCTTGCCGCCTTGCTTCACGCATTCGACGATCACGCCCTTCGACGTGTCGCGCGTGGTCTCGAGCTGCGTCGAGGGGATCTCCTCGACCTTCGCCGGGGCCTTGATGTCGCGCGGCGTGGGCACCTCGCCCGCCTGCGCCTTCTGGATCGCCTCCTCGCTCGCGTCGATGCAGGCGAGCGAGCCGTCGGTCGTGACGATGTAGAGCCGCTCGTCGCGGTATTGCATCGAGTACGCCGAGCCGCACCCGGTCGCGAGCTTCCACAGGCGCTTGCCGGTCGCGTCGAAGCAATAAATGGTAGAGCTCGAGTCGCCGCCGAAGATGTACTTGCCGCCGGGCGAGGCCGCGCAGGAGTAGACCGTGTCGTCGCAATCGCAGACCACGCCGGGCTTGCCGCCCTTCGTGAAGACGTAGACCTTGTCGTCGGTCGTGCCGGCGTAGACGTCCGAGGCCTCCTGCCAGCCGAAGAGCACCGAGCCGCCCGTCTTCGCCTCCCAGACCGATTTCCCGTCCTTCCAGGCGTACTTCGTCACGCCCGCAGAATGGCCGTGGTAGACGCCATTCTCGTCGGCGCGCACCATCCAGCCGCTCGAACCCTTGCTCTTCTTGCGCCAGTTCGTCTCGTTCTCATGATCGAAGATCGCGATGTTGCCGTCGGCGTCGGAGACGCAGAGCTTGCCGCGGTAGATGTCGATCCAGAAGATGTCGACGTTCTCCTCGACCTCGTACGCGAGGCGCGGGACGTGGCCGCCGAGGTCGTAGACGTTGCCGTCGTCGCAGCCGGCATAACGCCAGTCGTCGTCGGCGATGATGCATTTCACGCCGTCGGGGAGCTTGTATTGCTGCTCGATCGTGCCGTCGGCGGTCACGGCGAACACGGCGCCGCTCTGGTTGCCGACCCAGAAGAGCTTCGTGTCGATGTAGATGCCGAGCGCGGCCGCGCCCGAGGAGAATTTCCACAAGACGGGCGCGCGCTTCGCCGTCGAGGGCTTGCTCATGATGGTCCGGCGCGTGACGGCGCGCTTTTGCCGCACGCCCATCACGGCCGCCCCGTAGCCCTTCTTCTTTTTCTCGTTGATCTTCTTCTGCGCGAATGCAGTCGCCTCGGCCGCCGTGCGGAACGTCTGCTCCTGCTTCTGTCCGCTGTCGCCGATCCTGCCATACCGGATCGAGACCTTCGTCCCCTTGATCAAGACCTCGTAAAACTTGTGCGAACCACCGCCGTCCTCGGAGAGCTCGAGGTACGTCCGGTTCGGGTCCGCGGCAGCGGGCGCGGCGGCAGCGGGCGCGGGCGCGGGCGCGGCAGCGGCGGGCGCGGCGGCGGCGGGCGCGGCGGCGGCGGCCGTGGTCCGGCCGGAGGAGGCGGCGGTGCGGCTGCGTTTCGCGGCCGGGGCGGGGGCGCGGGCGGCGCTCGTCCGCGGGGCCGAGGTGGTGCGGGTCGACGCGGCGCTCGGAGACGCTTTGCGCGCGCTCTTTTTCGTGGTGCTCGGTGTGCGTTTGGTGGCCATGTCGTGCTCTCCTCCGGGTTTCCGGGAAACCGATGAGAGCACGACGCACGGGCGTGCGTCACCAGGGATCAGGGCTGTTCGAGGCGGATCTACGCCATGAACGACCGCTCCTCCGCCGCATAGTCGACCTCGACGTCGAAGCGGGCGAGGACCGAATAGAATCCGAACTGGAGGCGGTTCATGAAGAGCATGCCCTCGGGCATGGGCACGAAGGAGGGGTCCCCGGTCTTGAGCGTCTCCTTGCCCGCCTCCCTCATGTGGTGGACGAGGCTCGCCACGTAGTCGCGCGTGATGCGGAACGGCGAGGAGAACTGGGGCTCGAACGCGCGGCGGATGTACGAGAGCACGCGCTTTTCGTGGTCGCCGCCGCGCGTCTCCAGCATGATCTTCGCGGCTTCGGTGAAGGTCGCCTCGTCGCGATCGATCGCCGCGCGGTGGAGCTTGTGCGCGACGCCGCGTCGTTTCTCGTAGATGGGCTGCACGCAGCCGAAATCGAGGAACGCCACGCGGCCGTCGTCCTGGAAGAAGTAATTGCCCGGGTGCGGGTCGGCGTTGAACATGTCGCCGAGGAGCGTGCCCTTGTAGACGAACCGCCAGAGCGTGCGGCAAATCTCGACGCGATCCCGCTCGGGCAGGGCGCTCGCCTCGTCGAGGCTCATGCCGCGGACGAATTGGCTCGTGAGCACGCGGCGCGACGAACGATCGCGGTCGACCGCGGGAACCAGGATCTTCGGGTCGCCTTCGAACATGCGGGCGAACTCGATCTGGTTCTGGGCCTCGATCGTGTAATCGAGCTCCTCGCGGAAGCGGGTGCGGACCTCCTCGAGCATTTTCGCGGAGCCGACCTTGCGCGTGCCCATCATCGAGAGCGCGCCCTCGAGCAGGCCCGCGTTTTTCAGGTCCGCCTCGACGGCCTCGGCCACGCCGGGATGCTGGACCTTGACCGCGACCTCGGCGCCTTCGAGGGTGCGGGCGCGGTGCACCTGGCCGATGGAGGCGCTCGCGACGGCCTGGTCGTCCCATTCGGCGTAAAGGCGATCGAGCGGGGCGCCGAGCTCTTCCTCGACGAGGCGGCGAATGGCCTCGGGCGAGGAGCGGGGCGCGCCGGCGAGCAGCGTCTTCATCGAGCGCTGGTAGGCGTCGCGGTGCTCCTCGGGGACGAGGCCGTCGATGTAGCCGGCCATCTGGCCGACCTTGGCAGCGACGCCGCGGAGGTTGCCGAGGACCTCGGCCGCGCGCTTGGCGACCGCGTCGTCGCCCTCGCGGCGGAGGAGCAGGCTCGTCCCGGTGCGCGCGCCGATCTCGGCGAGGCGGACGAGACGGCCGAGGCGGCCCGAAGGAAGCTTGGTTTCGTCCGACATGCAGGGGCGGAAATAGCAGCCGGACGATGCGGGGTAAAGAGCCCTTACCCCTCTTCTGCCCGCCCTGCCATCTCGATGAGCGCCTTGCGGGCCTCCTCGCGCGTCTGGATCTCCGCGTCGAAGGCGAGCCGCACGCGCCGCTCGCCCGAAGGGGTCGTGACGGCCATTTCGATGCCATACCGATCCACGCCGGTCATCTGCGCGTCCGTGGCGTCGCCGATGCCGGCGAGCTTGCGGGCATACGCGAGGATCGACTCCGCGTGGTCGTCATTCATGTGCCCGAGGATGCGGGACGCGAAGTCGGCGAGCGGATCGGGCTCGGCGCGGGCATACGCGGCGGCGTCGATCCAGGACATGCGGCCGAAGCCGCCGACGTAACGCAAGGAGCGCGGCTCGATGCGGTAATGGGAAAAGTCCGAGAAATCGGCGTACGTCGCGGCGTCCGGGTGCGCGGCGAGGAAAAGCGCGCGGCATTCGGGCGCCTCCTCGGGCGGGACGGCCGTGCAGGGGCCGATGAGCGTGACGCGGCCCTTTTCGAGGAGTTTTTTTCCGACGATGGGGGATTCGAGGAGGAGGACGGAGGCCTCGGGGCGGGCGAGCAGGTTTTGCGTGTGCTCGGCGAGGCGGGAGAGCAAAAAGACGGCACGGCCGCGCGCATCCGTGGCGAGCGCCACGAGCGAGGCATAAGGGAACCCTTCCGGATCACGCGCCATCGTGGCGAGCGAACCGAATCGGGCAGCGCGGCCGAGCGTGCGCGCGCGTTCGGCGTGGCTCGGCGCGCGGGGGGAGGCCGAAGACGGACCGGTCCCTGCGGCCGTGGATCGCGTGTCCACGCCTTTGCCTTCGTGTTCGTTCCCGGCGGCATTCTGCTCGCGGCCCTTCGTCATGATGAGGGCCGTCATAACACGGCGCGCCGGCTGATTCGATGCGGGCCTTGCGGACGATGGACTCAGGGCGTGGCCTTTTTCTCCTCCACCTCCTCGGGGAGGCCCTCCTCTCCCTCCCGCCGGACCTCGATGTTCACGCGCCGTTCGCCCTTTCCGTCCCCTTCCACCTTGACGTTGACCTGCCCCTCGACGCCTTGCGCGGCGAGCTGCGCGAGGATCTTCTGCCGGACCACCTCCACGTCCTGGTCGTCGGTGATGTCGAGGTTGAAGAGATCGTGGCCGATCTTCCGGCCGAGCGTGCTCTCGAGCTTGCCGGAGAGCGGCTTCTCCGTGATCTTCGCCTCGGCGAGCGCGGGCATGGCCTCGCGCAGCTTGTCGCCGAGCGACGTGTCGCCGAGGTCCTCGCCCCACGCCTCGACTTGCAAGGTGACCTCGCCGTTCACGTGACGGCCGCGGACCTTCACGTTGTCGAGCTTCACCGAGCCCTCCAGGGCCTTCATGACCTCGGGCGGCTTGGGGCTCGCCTCCGTCTCCGCATACGTGATCGTGAGGCTCCGGCCGACCTCGACGTCGACCTCCAGGGGAGCCGCGCAAGCCGCGACGCCGATCACCGCGGCGATCGCCGCGCCAAACGCTACCTTCCGCAAGACGTGTTTCTTTTCCATCGGTTTTCTCCTTTGTTCCGGGGTCATCGAATCGAACTGGGCGAGGAGCGACGCTTCGAGCGCTGTGCGGTGCTCGGGGCGAGGCGCGCTCGCGGGCTCGAAGACCTTATCGAGCTCTTTTTCGCGATCAGAACCGAACATCGACCACCTCACCTTCCTGGAGCACCTCGCGGAGCGACCGCTGGGCGCGCGAGAGCCGCTGCTTGACGGCGGCCGTGGACTCTCCGAGCAGCGCCGCGATCTCGGCATGTTCGAGGCCATCGCCATACCGAAGCGCGAGCACCTCCTGCACGTGATCGGGCAGCGCCGCGACGGCAGCGCGGAGCGCGCGGACGCGCTCTTTCTGGACGAGCGAATCGAGGGGCGTGCCCCGATCGTCGGCGAGGATGGGCGCGACGTCGTCGAGCGGCGTGCCCTCGCGGCGGGCGCGGGCATGATCGATGACGGCGTTCCTGGCCATCGAGAGGACGTACATGCGCACGGAGCCGCGGCGGAGATCGACGTCGCCGAGGTGTTCGAGCAGCTTGTGAAAGACGCGGCCGACGAGGTCCTCGGCGTCCTCCCGTCTGCGAACGCGCCGGCCGACGAAGCGGCTGACCGGGTCGTACAGGTCCTGGTAGAGGGAGCGGAACGCCTCGCGGTCGCCCGCTTGGGCGCGGGTGAGGAGAGCGCGATGGCGATCGTCAGGGTCCGCCCAGGGCCAGGGGAAGAGGCGCATGAGGTGCTCACCCATGCTCTACGGGGCGGGCGGGGGGAGGTGACAAGAAAAGATGCGGGGCGGGGGAGGGACGTTCCTGCTGCTCGATGGGGGGCGCGGCCGCGTCGTACGGGGCCACCGGGAATCAGCACAGGCATGAAGATCATCTCGTAACGTTTTGTCGGCCGCGCCCCAAGGACAGATCAAGCCAAGCGACGCAACCGACCGAGTTGGTTTTTCGCGCCGGCGGGGTTGTCCACGCGCCTCACCACCATGAGCCGTGGCGTCATCCCCATGCGCATGGCCACCCGCGCCGCGGGTGAACCTTTCGGCGGACCTCCCTCGCGCCGCTCGGCCTTGGAGACAACGAACATGAACACGTCGAGTATTTCCTTGCGAACGGCCTTCTTCCTCCTCGCCGCCGGAACGGTGACGCTCGCAGGCTGCGTGGTGGCCACGGAGTCGGACGAGAACGTGTTCGAGGAGGACACGTCGTCGAGCAGTGATGCGATCCTCAATGGGACGAGTGTCACCGAGAAGTACCCCGAGGCGGTGACGATCGATGGAACAGGTGGGAACGTACCGGCCAACGCGATCAAAACGTGCACCGGCACGCTCATCGCGCCCATGGTCGTCCTCACCGCCGGCCACTGTATCATGGGGCCGACGACGTTTACCGTGAAGGTTGGGGCGGAATCGCGCACGACGACGGGAAGCGCGGTCTACGATTGGACGACGGTCGGCGACTTCATCAATCCCGCGCAACACGACATCGCGCTGTTGTTCCTGAGCAAGCCCATCTGGCTTCGCTCGTACCCGACGATCGAGCCAACGGCGGTTCCCGCGAACACGCCGGTGACGAACGTGGGCCGCATGCACAATGGCGTGACTTGGACGCTTTGGGGGGCGGATGTGTACGATCTCAATTACGGGACCATGATCGGTGCAGCGCCACCCTATTCCGGCACCTTCGCGTTCGACGACTGGGCCAGCAATGTGCTCGAGCCAGGCGACTCCGGCGGTCCGGTCTTCATCAAGGACACGGACCCGCACCGAATCGTCGCCGTCAACTCCGGCTCGGGGACGCTGGGCAGCGGAAAGCAAATCGAGCTCCTCGCGCGGGTCGATCTGCTCCACGGGTGGATCATGCAGCAGATCGTCGCCCACCCCGCGCCCGCTCCGACGAACGCAGATCTCCTGCGTGTTCAACTGGGCGGAGGTCGCGTATCCGAACCTCTTCTCGCCGCCGGCGCCGGGCGTCCTGCTGAACTCGCCACCGTACACGTATCGCCCTTATCCGGGGACCAACAGCTATCTGGGCGCCGCGTGGGCGAGCGCGAGCGCCCCCCACCAGGGCGTCACGTCGCCCAGCAGCACCTATCCGGTGAAGCACGTCTTCTTCATGGGTCCGTCGGGCGCCGCGGAGGACCAGGGGACCGTCGGTTACTGGATGAAGCAGGCGAACTGCCTCTGACCACGAGCCCTGGTCACCCCCCACTCCAGGGACGCGCGTTCCACGCGCGCAGCGCAGCCGCTGGCGGGAACGTCCAGTTCGAAAGCCTTGACGCCGAGCGCGCAGAGGGACGTTATCAGGCCGAGCCTTCGCACGACCTCACGCCGGAGCGCCTGTACGAGCGCGCCTTCGCCGAGAATCTGCTTCATCGCGTGCTCGACCAGGTCCGCGAGAAATACGCCGCCGCTGGGAAGAGCGCGCTGTTCGATGAACTCAAAGGAACGCTGACCGCGAGCGCGTCTCGGGATCGCTACGAGGAGGTCGCTGCCCGCCTCGGCAGAAGCGAGGGGGACGTGCGCAAGGCGGCCTTCGACCTGCGCGGGGTGTACAAGAAGATGCTGCTCGCGGAGGTGGAGAGCCTCGTGGACGTGCCGCCCGACGCGGCCGACGCAAAGCGCGTGGTGGACGACGAGATCGGATACCTCCTCCTCGCGCTCGCGGGGTGAGCACGTTTTGGCCTCGCCGGCTCGTAACGTTTGGCCGCCGCGGCCTCAGGACATGCCGAGATGAGCACTGCGACCGACCCGACGGAGCCTCTCCCCGCTGGATGCCCTCTTCACGGGGCCATCGGCCCTCGCGCGCCCGAGGGGTTGTGCCCGCAGTGCCTGCTCGACCTCGATTGGGGGGACGACGACGCCCCGGAAAGCCTGCCCGTGCAGTTCGGCCCTTATGAGCTCCTGGCCAGGCTCGGCGAGGGGGGCATGGGCGTGGTCTACAAAGCTCGGCAGGTGAGCGTCGATCGCGTCGTCGCGCTGAAGCGAATCCGCGACGGCGAGCTCGCCGACGCGAAGGCGAGGCGCCGCTTTTATCGCGAGGCGAGGGACGCAGCCAAGCTCGACCACGTGCACATCGTGCCCCTTTACGACGTGGGAGAGCACGACGGACAACCCTATTTCACGATGAAGTACATGCCAGGCGGGACGCTCGAAGAGGCACGAGCCCGCTTCGCCGAGCCACGGCGCGCCGCAGCGCTGATCGCCACCCTGGCCCGCGCGGTCCACGCCGGCCATCGCCAGCACATCATCCACCGAGATCTCAAGCCCGAGAACATCGTCTTCGACGATCACGGCGAGCCGTACATCACCGATTTCGGCATCGCCAAGCGCCTCGACCACAGCACCCGCACCATGACCGGCACCATCCTGGGAACGGTCGGCTACGTGGCGCCCGAGCAGACGACCCGTGGTCACCCCCTGCGCGACAGCGCGACGGCCGATATCTGGAGCCTGGGCGTGATCCTTTACGAGTTGCTCGCGGGGCGGCGTCCGTTCGACGGTCCCACGCTGCTCGAGGTCATGCGCCGCACCCAGGAGGAGGAGCCCGTACCGCTCGAACGTCTGCGCCGGGACGTGAGCCGAGATCTGGCGACGGTATGTCTCACGTGTCTCCACAAGGATCCCGCGCGGAGGTACATCTCCGCCGAGGCCCTCGCGGACGATCTCGAACGATATCTGCGTGGCAAGCCGATCTGGGTGCGCCGGCCGAGCCCCGGCAGGCGCGCGCTCGCCTGGTGCCGCCGCCATCCCTTCACCGCCGTTCTCCTCGGCGTCTCCGCGCTCGCGCTCGTCACCCTCACGGTCTGGTCCCTCGCGGGCACCCGCGCCCAGGAGCAGGCCCGCCGCGCGGAGGTGCTCGCCGCCAACCGTTATGCCGCCCGCGCCGTGGCCGGGACCGTGCTGGCCCTGCTCGACGAGTACGCCACGACCGTTGCAATGGAGGCGCAGGCGCCGCAGCTCACCACGGCGATGGCGCTCCACGATGGGGAGGCCCTCCAGGGGCTCTGCGAGGAGATTCGCGCGCGCCAAGCCGGTCTTGCCTACTGGTTCATCATCGACGCGGGAGGCGCTCTTCAGGCCTACGTCCCTTCCGAGCAAAGCGACAAGCGCAGCGTGACCCATTTCGCGTTTCGAGATTACTTCCGCGGTGCCATGTCGCTCGCCGCGGACCGCCCCGCCTATATCTCGCGTGCCTTTCGCTCGGCGACGGACAAGCGATACAAAATCGCCATTGCGGCGCCCATCCGTGGCGTGGACGGGCGGCCGCTGGGCCTGCTTGCCGCCGAGATCGCAACGGATCGACGCTTGGGCGCCCTCGAGTTGAGCGACGACCATCGCGTCGCCGTGCTCACGGTACGCCGCGACCGCGACTCGGCCTCCGAGCCATTGCCCAAGGAGCACATCTTATGGGTGCACGGCGGCGTCGAGCACGGGGAGGGGGTCGTCGTGGAGAGTGATGCGCTGCGCCGACTCACGGCACGGCGTGATGCGGCGGGGGATGCGGGGAGGGATCAACTCCGCCTGCCCCCGCCGGACTGGGTCGAGCTCGACGAAGCGTATCGTGATCCGCTCGACCAGCGGGGGATTCGCGAGGCCGGGGGGCCCTGGTTGGTCGGTGTCGCGGCCGTCGGCCGCACGGAGCTTGCGGTCATGGTGCAGACGCGCGTGGAGGATGCCACGGCGCTCGATCGGACCCCGCTCCGCGTCTACGCAGCTTGGTCCGTGGGGGGCGTGCTCCTGTTGGTGGCGAGTCTTTTCGCGACCCTGCGCGGCACACGGCGGCGCGCGAGCGCTTCGTACCCTGACCCGAGGGGGTCGCCGCGTGTCGACCGCCTCGGGTCACGATGACTCGAGGGGGTCGCCGCGCGTCGACCGCCTCGGTCGACGATGACCGGCGGGTGTCGCCGCGTGTCGACCCCTTCGGTCCACGATGACTTGCGGGTGTCGCCGCGCGTCGACCTCCTCGGTCCACGATGACCGGCAGGGGTCGCCGAGCGTCGACCCCCTCGGTCCACGATGACTTGCAGGTGTCGCCGCGCGTCGACCCCCTCTGTCCACGACGACCCGCGGGTGTCGACGCGAGGCGAGGGGCGTTTCAGCGCTCGAGTACGACCACCTCGATGCCGCCCTGGGCCTTCTTTCGGCTCGTGTAGAGCTCGCAGCCCTTGGGGGTGATGCCGATGGGCACGAGGTCCGTCCCCGGGTAGACGACGACGGGCGGAGCCGCCTCGCTCGGCAGCGCATTCGGCCAGCGTTGCTCGATGATCCCCGAGCCTCCGCCCGTGATCGTGGCTTGCGTGAAATAGAACCGCTCCTTCGTCGGGTTCCGCCGGACCGCGAGCCCTTTCCAGTCGCTCGTCCCCGCATTGCCGAGCGTCGCGACCGGGGACCAGGTGTTCGAGATGTCCGGGATCTCCCAGACCTCCGAACCGGCGCGCGTGTAGGTGTACTGCGTGGAAGGCGAGCCGTTCGTGAGGACGCGGGTGACCGAGTCGGTCGGTCCGAGCGGCGGGAGATTGTAGGTCGAGATTGTCGGATTGGGCTGGTCACCCGTGATGAGGTGATAAAGCGGGTTGGTCGTGAGTTTCCCGAGGACCATCGAGCCTACCATCGAGCTCGGCGGCGCCTCGAGCTCGTAGTACACCGGTTTGTTGAACTTGATCGTGAGGTCCCCCATCAGGAACACGTCCTCCGCGTGCTGAAGGATGCGCGCCGGGGATCCCGGGGTGTAGAAGGAGAATACCAGGTTGTACGGGTCATACCCCGCGGTCGTGTAGGTCGAGGGCAAGGGGATGGTCGATTTGACCGAAAACTCCGTGCCGATGCAGTCCCCGTTGCCCCCGCCGCCCCCGCCGCCCGTGCCGGAGCTCGAGGACGAACTCGACGAGGCGCTCGCGCTCGACGAGCTCGAAGCGGTGCTCGACGAGCTCGACGACGAGGAGCTCGCGCTCGAGGAGCTCGAGCTCGAAGCGCTCGCGCCCCCGGCTCCGCCGGCGGAGCTCGAGGTGGGCGAGCCCCACGCCTCACCACCCTCACCACCTGATCCGGAGGCGCCTCCCGTCGAGCACCCATAACCGAGGGCGATCGCGCAAACAGCAGGAACAATCGGCCACAATCGACTTACGAGGATGAATGAGCTCATTGGCTCATGCAAACCGAGCACCCTGGGCCTGTCAACCTTTTGTCAAGTAGACGCCAATGTTCCTCGTCTCCGCCGATCAGCGTTCATCCCGGGGCCTCCACGAGAGCACGAAATCACAATCGCCCTTTTCCAGATCGAGCCCCTGCACCTCGACCGTGCCTTCCACCCCGGCAAAATCGAGCGCAGCTTCCCAGCAACCCACCAGCAGCTCGACCACCGTCCCGCTCCGGAACACCGCGACCGGAAACCCGCGCAGCCGGAGCGCGCATGTGCATTCGCCGAGGTTCTCGTAGACCAGCCGGCCCGCATTCTCCGCGATGAGCTCGCGGCCGCGCGGGACAAAGCGCAGCAAGGATTGTGGCGTGAAGCCGACCCGGCGCAGGAAGCTGTCGACGACCGCGCGGAGGAGCGGGTTCTCGAAATAACGATTCATACAGCGCCGGAAGAGCTTGCGCGTGTCCGGATCCCCGAGCTCCGCGCGCAGCGCTTCGAGCAGGTCGTAATAAGGCTCGGGCAGGAGCCATTGCACGGCGATGGCGTCGCGGATCGTCGCGAGCGACGCAGGGGCCGTGCGCGCGAGGATGCGATCCCGCACGGAGGGATCGAGCGCCTCGACCTCGCGGAGCATGGCCTGCGCGAAGCTCGCGCGGGTTCGTTGCGGGGCGGGGCGGGAAGGACGAAGAGCGGAGGACGGATCGTCAAGCACGCGTGGGGGCCCCGGCGTCGGCAAGTCGTTGGAGGAGCTGGGCGATCGAGAGGAGATCGGGCACGCGGCCGAGGAGCCGGTCGAGGGCGGTGCGCGAGGCCTCGTCGAGTGCATCGTCACGCGGCACGCTGCCCTTGCGATGGGGCGGCGCGCCCCCGGCCGCGAGCATCTTTTCGAGGCACCCCTGGGGCTTGCGGAAGTGCTCCACGAACAGCTCCGACGGGAGGCTTCCGGGGATGGGGTCGCAGCCGCGGAGGAAGGCGGCGAGCGCTTCCCGGTTGCGGCACTGGAGCTTCTGGAGCGCGGGATCGACGTCGTGTGCGGCGATGAGGAGCGATTCGGAGTTCCAGCGGAGGAAGTGGCCGTGGATGCGATCGGGGTCGAAGTTCGTCGAGGAGCGGAGCTTCACCGTCCAGGCGTTGCTCGCGCGCGTCACCCAGCCGTCGGTCGGCGCGGGGGCTTTCGGAGGAGCCTCGATCGGGCAGCACGTGGTGGCCTTGTCGGCATCGGCGATGCAGACGAGGTAATCGATGGGGCCACGGCTCCCGGGCGAGCCTTGTTTCGCCGCAGACGGCCACTGGTCACGGATGAAGGGCGCGAAGCCGCCGTGTCCTCGTACGCCGTGCCGATGGAGCTCCGGCGTGCTCGCTCCGGTATCGCCGAGCGTGTGCCGGAGGGCGCGCCGCAGGCACTGGTCGAGCTTGGCGTTGTGCTGGTCCTCCCAGCAGACGAGGATCCGGGTCATGAGAGAGGGTCGTCCGCGTTCGCCGGGTCCAGGTGCCCTTGGGCGCGGAGCTCCTGGAGTGAGTAATGCTCGCGCCACTCGTCGAGCGCCTCCCTGTTCAGCATGCGCAGCTTCACACCTTCCGCCGTGGGCTCACAGATGCGAATGCTGCCGGCGGGATCCGAGAGGTAATCGAGGAAGCGGTCGGAGTGGGTAGTCACGAAGACGGCGGTGTGCTCCGAGGCGCGTTCCAGGAGGTAGACGATGCGGCGCAGGGCTGAGGGGTGGAGATGGCGATCTGGCTCGTCGAAGGCCAGGGCCATGGTGGGCTCTGGGGAAAGAATGGCGGCGAGCAAGCAAAGGTAGGTGGCCATGCCTTCAGACATCTGGTGGCCAGAAAAGCGCGTGCTTGGGTATCGCTTGTCGCGGAACTGGAGCGAGATGCGCCCTCCGGTGTGCTCAGGCGGAAATTCCAGACGATCGACGAACGGGAATTCGGAGCGGAGTGCGTAGAGGAGCTCGTTCCACGCATGTTCGTCTTCGTTCTCTTTGATGAAGTAGAGCGCGTTGACCAAGGCGAGCCCTCTACGATCAATGTGCGGTTCCATGGAGAGAACTCCGCCATCGAACGGCGAGAACTTCCCTTCTTGAGGGCTTCGGGTCCAAAGCGGCGTCGTCAAGAAGCCATCGTAGATACGAATACTCGACAAGGCCGACTGCAGGCCGGCCAGGGATGGATACGATGCCACCTGACGGACCGATTCGAAGGAGAGTTCATGCAGTGAGATGGCTTGATCCTCGAATACCTGCCTGCGCTCATTCCACAGGACGAGGTTGCCCGCCTGACGATCGACGAGGGCGTTCGGCACAACCCCCGGCGAGGGCCGCTTCTCGAGAATTTCTTGAGTAATGCGACCAGGCGAGCACGCCCCCATGCCGTAATGCAAAATGGGATCGTTCGGCGAAAACTCGATATCCAGATCGATGCGCGTCTCCTCTACGTCTGGAGCGCTCGTCATCAAGGACCAGAAGCCGTCGAAGGCGTGGCACCCAGCCACGAACCCCGCGCCTGCCCACCGCGACAGCAAATCCAGCACTTGAATCACGCTGCTCTTGCCGGATCCGTTCGGGCCGATCAGCACGATGGGCTTGCCCGGCTCGACGTCGATCGTCACGTCGCGCAGCAGGCGGAAGTTTTTGACGGACAACTTGCGGAGCATCGCGACGCGCAGCCTACCCGAAAGCAGGCTGCGTCGCACACGTCAGCTCATCGCAACCCACATCCCACCGTGACCGCCTGATCCACCGTCGCGCGCTCGATCTTCCTCGTATCCGCGTCCACCGTGACCCGCACCTGCACGCTGCCGCCGAGCCCCACGCGCGCCACGCCCTTGAGCAGGTCGCCAATCAGCCCGCTCGCGTGCGCGCCGATCACCGAGGCGCCGAGCTCCGAGCAGGGGACCGCGCCGTCGAGGGTCATCTTGATCCGCGCCGCCAGGCCCTCGCGTTTCACCGTGCCGGGGCCGGCCAGCTTGAACGCGCCCGCGTCGACCGTCGCCTTCGAGATGCGCACGTCCGTGAGGTTCGGCGTGGTCTCGAACGTGGCCCCGAGCTTCGTCTTGCTCCCGAAGACGATGCCGTCGAGCTCCTTCGGGTGCGGCGGCACCCAGCCCTTCACCTCGAACGACGCCGTGCCCGTGTACATCCCCTTCGCCTCGGGACCCCCGAGCGTCACCGCCACCGTCCCCTCCACCAAAGCGCCACGCAGATCCGCAGGGACCGAGAGCGAGCGCGCGCGGGCGAGGTCGTCGACCTTGGTGGAAGGCAACGTCGCCGTGAGCCGCATCGGCTTCGAGGTCGTGTCGAGCGCGAGCCGCAGCGGCGCGGCCTCGGCCGTCTTCGCGCCGAGCCAGATCGAGGCCGGATCCTTGCCGTTCCAGCGCGCGCCGAGGAGGCCCAGGTTCGTCCCCTCGAACGCCACCGTGCCCTCGAACGCGCCTTCGTCGCCGCGCGCCTTCGTCGCTTGGCCGGCGAGCACGAGCCACGGCGACTCTTTCGCGCCCCACGTCACGGTGACGTTGGCCGTCGTCGGCAAATCGAGGGCGCCCGGGTGGGCGTTGCTCCACGCGTCGAGGGCTTCGAGGCGCTCGTCCAGGGGGAGCGCCAGCGTGACCTCCACGTTGCGCGCGTCGATCCGCGTCGGCGAGAGGCCGTCGAGGTCCACGGCGATCCACGGGGACGCAGCCGTGAAGCCGGCGACGCCTTCGAGTTTGGCCGTGGCGCCGCGGAGCACGACGCGGCCCCACTTCGGGCTGAAGTCCTCGAACGTGAGCTCGATGCCACGCGCCCGCGCTTCTTTTTCGATCCACCACCGGGCAAGCGGGCGGTGGCCGAGCCCTACACCGAGGCCGACCGCCGCGGACAGGACGAGCACGAAAGCCACGATCCGCCGCCCTCGCGGGCTCTTCTTCGGGGGCTCCGGGGCCGTGTCGGGCAGCGTGTCCATACAGGATCCCTGCTAGCACGTCGGGGACGACGAGAGCGTGCCCGTGTTCCGCATGGTGAAAGGGCGTGCCTCGGACGTATACTGCGCGCCATCATGGCGGAAGGGACGCTGGCCCAGCCTGGCGATGTGATCGCCCGTAGATATCGGGTCGAATCCTGGCTCGGCCAGGGCAACATGGCCATCGTCTATCAGGCCAAGCACGTGAACACGGGCAAGGCGTGCGCGCTCAAGCTCGTGCACCCCCACCTCGTCACGCGCAAGGAGTTCGTCGACCTCTTCGTCAAAGAGGCCCAGCTCGGCGCGCGAATCGGCGAAAACCCGCACATCGTCGACGTGTTCGACGCAGGCGTCGACGAGGCGCGCAAGGTCCCGTACCTCGCGATGGAGCTGCTCCAAGGCGACACGCTGGAGAGCTACCTCAAGAAGCACGCACGCCTGGCTCCGCGGCTCGCGCACACGGTCTTCGAGCACCTCGCCGACGCGCTCGATCAAGCCCACGGCGCTGGCGTCATCCACCGCGACCTCAAGCCCGGCAACCTCTTCCTCGCCCGTGATCGGAAGGGGCAGACCCTGCTCAAGGTGATGGACTTCGGCATCGCGAAGGTGCTGGAGAGCCACGAGCAACGCACCGCGACGCAGATCGGATCGCCCGCGTACGCCGCGCCCGAGCAGCTCGGCGCGACGCTGCGCAGCCTCGCCGCGACGCAGGGGATCTCGATCTCGCAGACCGTGCAGGCGTCGACCGACGTGTGGGCGCTCGGGCTCGTCGCGTACGAGGCGTTCACCGGCGTGCAACCCGGCCAGTACTGGGGCGTCGACACGTACGCGGATCTCATGATCTGCATCGCGCTCGAAGAGCATCCGGCGGCGACGCATCGGGCCGGCGACTACGCGAAGTTCCTGCCGCGGGGCTTCGACAAGTGGTTCTCGCGGTGCATCCAGCGCGACGCCACCGAGCGATGGCAGTCGGCCGGCGAAGCGGTGCGCGAGCTGGTGCGGCTCATCGACGAGTGGACGTCGGATCCGCTGACGGGGGATCTGAAGCTCGCGCCGTTCGAAGCGCCGGTCTCGTCGAAGTCGAGCAAGGGCGTCAAGCCTCTCCCGAAGCCGATGCCGAAGCCCGCGGTCTCCGGGTCGCTTCGCCCGTCGGTGACAGGGCTCCCACTGAAGCTCCAGATCCCGAAAGCCGCGCCGGCCGTGGCCGATCCGGCGAAGGCGGGCGCGCCCGAGCCGGGGAAGACGGGTCCGGTGTCGAGGGCCATGCCCACCGCGCCGGGGATCGCGCCGAAGACGGGGCCCGTGGCCGCGGCTGCGCCGAAGACGGGGCCCGTGGCCGCGGCTGTGCCGAAGACGGGGCCCGTGGTCGCGAAGCCCACGACCACGCCAACCCCCGCGCCCGTCGCTGCGACCCCGGCGCCCGCGCCCGTGGCCGCGACCCCCGCGCCCGCGCCCGTGGCCGCGTCTGCTTCGGAAGGCCCCTCGCTCCTCGACTCCGCGCTGGTGTCGCTGGTCGACTCCGCGCCGGTGCTGTCCGACCCCGCGCCGGTGCTGACGGACTCGGCGCTGACGGAGTCCGCGCCCGCGCTGACGGACTCGGCGCTGACGGAGTCCGCGCAGGTGCTGACGGACTCCGCGGCCAAGCTGACGGACTCGGGGCCGAAGCTCTCGGACTCGGGGCCCACGGCGCACGATCCCTCGCGCCCGAGCCAGCGGCCGACGAAGCCCGTCCTGCCGCCGAAGCCGCCGCAAGCGCCGCCGCAGGCGCCGCCGCGCAAGCCCGCCGCGCCTCCGCCCATCCCCGTGCGGCGCGAGCCTCCACCCAAGGCCGCGGCGCCGCCGATGCCGCCGAAGGAGCGCGCGCGCTTGCAAGAGCAAGCGATGCAGCTCGAGCTCGACAACAAGTGGCCCGAGCTCTGCGACGTGCTCCGCAAGCTCGAAGCCGCCGAGCCCACGGCCGAGCGCAAAGCGCGGTACCTCTACCAGCTCGCGATCGTCCACGTGGATCGTCTCGACCAGACGGATCGCGCGCTCGAGCTGCTCGACGAGGCGCTCGACAAGAACCCGAGCCTCGTCGAGGCCTTCGATCAGGTCGTGGCGATCCACGAGGGGCGCGCCGACTGGAAGAAGATCGAGCGCGCCTACCGCAAGATGCTGCACCGGCACGCGGGCACCGAGGACACCTCGCTCAAGCACCGGCTGTGGTTCAAGCTCGGCGAGATTTACCGCGATCTCTTCGACAACCCCGGCGCGGCCGTCGAGGCCTTCCGCATGGCCCTGCGCAACGCCACGCGCGAGGAGGCCATCGCCGATCACCTCACGATCGCCGAGCTCTGCGCGCACATCGGGCAGGTCGACGACGCGATTGCCGCGTACCAGGCCGTGCTGCGCGTCGATCCCGGGCAGGTCGACGCCTACCGGGCGATCTACCGGCTCAGCGTCGATCGCGGCGCCTACGATCCGGCCTGGTGCGCGGCGGCCGCGCTCGCGTTCTTGCGCGAGGCGGACGAGGAGCAGGTGACCTACTTCCAGGACTACCGCCCCGACGGCCGCATCCAGGTGAAGAGCCGCTTCGACAGCGAGCTCTGGGCGCGCCACGTGTTCCACGAGGACCAGAGCCTGCTCGTCGGCAAGATCTTCGAGATGCTCGCGCGTGCTGCGATGAAGGCGAAGGTCGAGGCGCTCAGGCAACGCAAGGAGCTGCTCGCGCTCGATCCCTTCCTGCGGCAGGACCCGACGACGTCGAGCGTCCCGTTCGTGCGGACGATGGGCTGGGCGTCGCGCGTCATCGGCGTGACCTGCCCGGCGCTCTTCGTGCGCAGCGACGTGCCGGGCGGGATCGTCGCGGTGCCGACGGAGCCGCCCGCGTCGGTCGTCGGGCAGACGCTGCTCGGCGGTTTGTCCCAGGAGGAGCTCGCGTTCATCGCGGGCAAACACCTCGCGATGTACCGCGGCGAGCACTACATCAAGCAGCTCTTTCCGAGCGCGGAGGAGCTCCGGGTCATCTTCCACGCGGCCGTGAAGATGGTGATGCCCGACGCGAACACGCCACGCGACGTGGACACGCGCGCCGAGGCGACGGCGAAGGCGCTGCGCTCGTTCATGGGTCCCCGCGAGCAGGACGGGCTCCGCGTCGTGGTGCGGAAGTTCATCTCGGAGCGGGAGGAGGCGGACATCGGCCGGTACTTCCGCGCCGTCGAGTTCACGGCCACGCGCGCGGGGTTCATCCTGTGCGGGGATCTCGGCGTGGCGAAGAAGATCATCGCCGCGGAGCCGACGCTCCCGGACGATCCGCTGCCCTCGGACAAACTGAAGGATCTGCTCGCGTACTCGGTGTCGGAGAGTTACCTCGCGGTGCGCCAGACGCTCGGGATCGCGATCGGGCAGGAGTAGCTCCCGGACGCGGCGCGCGTCATGCGCCGTGCGCGGCAAACCGCGCGGGGGTGTTCGGATCCAGCAAGTACCCTTTGGGGTGGTTCACGAGGAGCGCGCCGAGCCCCTCCTTGCGCAAGCTGCTCAGCGCGACCCGAAGGCGCGCGACGGCCGCGCCGGACAAGATGCGCTCGTTCGGCCATCCCTTCGCTACGAGATCCTTCACGGACATCGGGGCGCCGGGGCGTTCGAGGCGCTGCTCCGTCAAGGCGACCAGGAGGCGGCCGAGCAGGCGCCGGCGCGAGCAGTCCACACGCCTCCCCGAGGGCAGGCGGAACCACTCCCCCTCGGGATGGACGAGCAGCGCCGCGTCCTCGGCCGCCCGTCCATGCGAAAGGAGCGCGTGTTCGAGCGAGCGGCGCGCGCGTGTGGCTTCGAGGCGCGGCGGGGTGAGGGGCGCCGCCGCGAGCCGTCGCTTCGCGGAGGCGACGGAGAGCTCCGCGCCCGCGAGATCGCCGCTGGCCTCGGCCTCGCGGGCGAGCGCGAGATCGAGGTGCCCGCGCAGGTAGTGGATGACCGCGGCGTTCGTGGGCCGCTCCCGCGCCCAGCTCGGCCGCTCCGCTTCGGCGAACGCCTCGCGCGCGGCGTCGAGCCGCCCGGCCGTCGCCTCGACGCTGCCGAGCCACGCGTGGATGGCGACCTCCATCGAGTGCTGGTCGCGCAGGCTGACGAGCGCGCGCTTGAAGCTCTCCCGGGCCTCGCTCACTCGCTGCGCCATGAAGAGATGGCTCCCTTGGTGCCCGAGGACCACGCCCAGCGTGTAACGATCGCCGATCTCGCCCGCGATGCGGATCGATTGCTCCCAGTACGCCTCCGCTTCGTCCGAGCGTCCGAGCTCGTCGGCGATCGACGCCAGGCTGCTGAAGCAATTGGCCAGGTTCCGCCGGTTGCCGAGGGCGCGGTGAAGGGCGACCGCGCGCTCGCCGTGCTCGCGTGCCTCTTCGAGGCGCCCGAAATGGATCTGCGCGACGCAGAGGTTGCCCTCCGCCATTCCCTCGAAATGGATGTCGCCCGCCTCGCGGTGGAGGGGCAGCGCCTTCAGAAACGAATCCCGCGCTTCGTCCTGCGCTCCCTCGAAGACCCGGATCACGCCGAGCACGGTCAGGGCGCGCCCCTGGAGGCGGCGATCGTCGGGCTGGATGAGCCCGCGTGCGCGTTCGAGCGCTGCATGGGCCTCGACCAGACGGCCTTGAAAGAGGTGGACGAGTGTCCGGGTGAAGCGCGCTCGCACGAGCGCGTCGGGGTCGCGGGTGTGGGTCGAGAGGGCGCTCACCTCCTCTGCATCCGCGAGGGCGCGCGGATAATCTCCCATCAGCCGGTGCACCTCGGCGCGCGCGGCGAGGGCCCGCGCGCGGAGGTCTGTGTCGAGCCCGGCCGCGCCCGAGGCGCTGAGGACCGCGTCGTGCAGGGCCGCGGCCAAGCGGAGCGGCCCGTGCACCGTGAGCGCCGGCTGGAGCGCGAGCGCGACGCGCGCCGCCGTGCGCACGTCCTCGGCGCGCGGTGGCCCGATCCGCTCGAACGCGCGGCGGTGCACCGCGAGGAGGTTTTCCCTTTCGGCCAGGAGCCAGCGCCGGGCCTCGACGCCCTCTGGCCCGTCGGCCTTCGCGGCCCAGAGGCTCGCCTGCTCTTCGTAGTAGGCCGCGTGCCGCGCGACGGCGGCGCCTTCCGCGCCTCGCTCGCGCAATCGGTCCCACGCGTAGTCGCGGATGCTGAGGTAGAGCGTGAAGCGCGCGTCGTCGGGGCCCTCGCGCGGCGCCTCGCGCGCGAGCAGCGATCGATCACGGAGCGATTGGAGCACGTCGGCCACGCGCGGGGCGCCCTCGCCGAGGTCGATGACCCGCTCGGCCGCGTACAGATCGAAGCTGCCGCGAAAGACGGCGCAGTGCGCGAAGACGGCTTGCTCCCAGGGGTCGAGCGCCCTCCACGACGCATCGATCGCATCGCGGAGCGAGCCGTGCCGCGGCCCGCCGCTCGACGCCCCGCGCACCAGCACGTCGAACCGGCGGCGCAGGTGGTCGAGCAACGTGGCCGTGGAGAAGACGCGCATGCGCGCGGCGGCGAGCTCGAGCGCCAGCGGCAGGCCGTCGAGCTCGCGCACGAGCGCGGCCGTGCGGGGCGCTTCGTCCGTCGTGAGGGTGTAGCCGTGCGCGACGAGCCCCGCGCGATCGACGAAGAGGCGGACTGCTTCGGAGTCGGCGACGTCGGCGCTCCCCTGGGGGAGCGGGAGCGGGCCGAGCTCGAGGATCGCTTCGCCTTCGAGATCGGTTCGTGTCCGCGAGGTGACGAGGAACCGTGCGTCCGGCGCGCGCTCGCGCAGGGCCGGGAGCGTCGCCTGCGCGTGGGCGACGAGGTGCTCGAAGTTGTCGAGGATCACGAGGACCCGGCCCCGCGCGGCGATCGCGTCGGCGAGCTGCGCGAGCATGCCGGCGCTGTGGCCCGCGGTGAGGGGGACGTCCAGCGTCGCGCCCAGCGCCCCACAGATGCCATCGACGCCGGAGGCGTTGGTGAGATCGCAACTCCACGCGCCGCCTGGATAAGCTTCGGCGCGCCGGAGCGCGTACTCGTGGGCGAGCCGCGTTTTGCCTACGCCCGGAGCGCCGAGCACGCTCACCAGGACCTCGGTGGTGAGCCGCGCATGGAGCGCCGCGAGCTCGGGCTCCCGTCCGATGAACCGCGTCGAGCGAGCCTTTACGTTGGTCCGCGGCGATGGGGACGAGCGCGGCGCGTTTCGCACGATCGTAGCCCAGGACTGTAGGGGACGACCAGGGGGGTGTCGACGACGTGCGCCTTTGCGCAGGGTGAGGGGCCGCACGTCGGTGCGGAGGCGCCGCGCGGGGAATCGCGGGGCCATCTTATCGAGAGATTATCGACATCTTATGCGCCGGCGCGTGCGATTCGATCTACGAACGGCAGCCGGGACAATCGTGGACGATTCGAACGACGGGCCCCGCTTTGCCGCGTGCGCGTTGCTCCTCCACGAAATGAAGGAGACATCATGAACTTCCGTATGGGTTGTCGCGTGGCGACGGTGGTGTTGTGGAGCGCCTCGGCGTTCGCCTGGATGGGCTGTGGTGATAGCGAGTCGGCGACGGCGGGCGGCACGGGGGGCAGCCCGGCGACGACCGTGGGCTCGGGCGGCGGCGGGATGGGGGGCATGGGCGGCGACGGGATGGGGGGTGCGGGCGGCACGTCGTCGAGCGGGGGTTCGCTCTGTGGCAGCGGCACGACCGACTGTGACGGCACCTGCGTCGACACGGCGCTCGACCCGAAGAACTGCGGCGCGTGCGGCAATGCCTGCGCGACGGGCGAGCTCTGCTCGATGGGCACCTGCGGCGTCGTCTGCCTGGGCGGAACCACGCAATGCGGGGATGCCTGCAAGGACACCTCGGTCGATCCGGCGAACTGCGGCGCGTGCGACCAGGCCTGCCCGGCGGGGAGCGCCTGCCAGGGCGGCGTTTGCCAGGCGGCCGGCTGCGGCCCGGGGCAAACCACTTGCAGCGTCGGAATGAACCAGTACTGCGCGACGATCAGCATCGACCCGCAGAACTGCGGCGGTTGTGGCTTCGTGTGCCCCACGGGCCAGGTCTGCTCCGGCGGGCAATGCGCGGCGACCTGCACCGGCAAGACGTCCACCCTCTGCGGCGGCGGCTGCGTGGACACGGCCTCCGACAACCTCAACTGCGGCGCTTGCGGCCACGCGTGCCCCGCTGGCCAGGTGTGCTCGGGCGGCACGTGCGCCGCGACGTGCGCGGCCAGCGAGGCCACGTGCGGATCGGGGGCGACCACGCATTGCGCCGATGTCCACGACGACCCGCAGAACTGCGGCGCCTGCGGCGTGGTTTGCCCCGCGGGCCAGCTCTGCTCGAACGGGAGCTGCGCGTCGTATTGCAGCGGGCTCGCCGATACGAGCTGCAGTGGGCTTTGCGTGAACACGGACAACGACAAGCAGAACTGCGGCGCCTGCGGGAACGCCTGCGCGGGCATGCAGGTTTGCTCCGGCGAGCAGTGCGGCGACACATGCGCGGCCGGGTACACGACCTGCGGGGACGGCGCCGGCGCGTATTGCGCAGAGCTCCCGAACGATCCGCAGAACTGCGGCGCGTGCGGACAAGCGTGCCCGGCGGGAGAGGGCTGCTCGCAAGGCGTCTGCGCCGCCGCCTGCAATGGCGTCAACGGCACGTTGTGCGGCGGTCTCTGCACGAACCTGCTCAATGACCCCGCGAACTGCGGGAGCTGCGGCTTTGCGTGCGCGCCGGGGGATGTCTGCGCGGCCGGCCTTTGCGCGACGTCCTGCGCTTTGGGCACGTCCACGTGCACCGTCGGCGCCACGAAGCAATGCGTCGACGTGTCGGTGGATCCGCAGAACTGCGGGAGCTGCGGGCACGCGTGCGCGCCGGGGGAGGTCTGCTCGAATGGGACGTGCGGGGGCTCGTGCCAGACGGGCTACGACACGTGCGGCGTGGGCGCGTCGGCCTTCTGCACGCATCTCGACAACGATCCGAACAACTGCGGCGCCTGCGGCCAGAGCTGCGCGCCGCCGCCCAACGGGAGCGCCACGTCGTGCACCTTCGGCGCGTGCGGCTTCACGTGCCAGCCGGGATATGCGACGATCAACAATGGCAATACATGCCTCACCCTGAAGAACATCTCGGCGGGTTCCCATCACACGTGCGGGATCACCGAGAGCGGCGCCGTCATGTGCTGGGGATACAATGTTTATGGCCAGCTCGGGGACGGCACGACGACAAGCCGCACGTCCCCGGTCACCGTCCTCAACCTGAGCGGACCGGCAACCAAGGTATCGGCGGGGATGCTCAGCACCTGCGCAGTGCTCACCAATGGCAAGGTGCAGTGCTGGGGGTACAACGCCAACGGCGAGCTCGGAAACAACACGAACCAGAACAGCCTCACCCCGGTCGACGCCCAGGGCCTCACCGGTGTCGTCGACATCCAGTCCGGGTACCTGTTCACGTGCGCGCTGACCAGCGCGGGGGCGGTCGCGTGCTGGGGCTACAATGCCTATGGCCAGCTCGGAAACGGGACCGGCAACAGCGCCATCGTCCCCGGGATGGTCGATGGCCTGAGCTCCGGCGTCACGGCGATCGCGGTTGGGCGGTCGTCCGGCTCGGCGGATGGCACGGGCGCGCATGCGTGCGCCGTCACCACCGCGGGGACGGTGAAATGCTGGGGGTACAACGGTTATGGCCAGCTCGGTGACAACAGCACGGCGACCCGTCTCACCCCCGTCGACGTCCTCGGATTGAGCGGCGTCGGAAGCATCGCGACGGGTGGGTTTCACACCTGCGCCCTCACCAAGATGGGCGCGGTCAATTGCTGGGGATACAATGGCAATGGCCAGCTCGGCTACGCGACGGCCGGTGGCCAGTCCTGGACGTATGGGCCGGTGGTCGGCCTGAGCACGGGTGTTCTGGGCATCGCGGGCGGCGGGTACCACACCTGCGCCCTGACCCAGGCGAAGAAGACGCTTTGCTGGGGGTACAACGGCCATGGCGAGCTCGGAGACGGGACCACCACCGACAAGCCGGGGTTGACGGCCGTCCAGGGCCTTCCCGCGGGTGGCCTCCCGGGCATCGTGAAGACAGGGATCTTCACCACCTTCGCGGAGACGGCGGACGGCCGCGTCCTCGGGTGGGGCTACAACGAACACGGACAGCTCGGGGACGGCACCACCACGGGCCGGAGCCTTCCGACGCCGATTCATTGAGGGGGCCCGGCCGTTGTCGTTGACAGAAGTCAATCATCCATCATGGTGGACATCTGTCAACGACTTGCGGTCGCGCGAGCAGCGCGTCGCCGCTGTCTCGCGGAGGAGCCATGTCCTTTCCAGGAGCGCCGTCCCGTCCCGTCATCGTCATCACCGGAGCCACCCACGGCATCGGTCACGCCGCGGCGATCGAGCTCGCTCGCCGCGGCGCCCGCCTCGGACTCGTCGCCCGCAGCGAAGCCAAGGCGCGGACGACGCGTGCAGATATCGAGCGCGCGGCGCCGGGCACCCCGGTGGATGTCTTTCTCGCGGACCTCTCCGCGCAAGCCGACGTCCGCCGGGTGGCCCGGGAGCTCGACCACGCGTACGACCGCATCGACGTGCTCGTGAACAATGCCGGTCTGCACGCGTTCGAGCAGCGGATCACCGCGGACGGGCTGCCGGAGATGGTCGCCGTCAACTACCTCGCGCCCTGGCTTTTGACCCATTGCCTGCGCGACAAGCTCGTCGCCTCGGCCCCTTGCCGGATCGTCAACGTCGCCTCCGACGCCCACCGCAACGTCCGCGTACTCGATCCCGCGCGCCACCTCTGCTCCACGCAAGCGTTCACCGGAAGGGAGTCGTCCGAGCATTACGCCCGCTCGAAGTTGATGGATATCCTGTTCACGCAGGAGCTCGCCCGTCGGCTCGCGGGCACCGGGGTCACGGCCAATGCCTGCTGTCCCGGCCTCAATGCCAGCGGGCTCGGGCGCGAGTCGAAGGGGTTCACGCGGCTCGCGGCCCTCTTCAACCGGGTCGGCCTGTTCCGCCCCGAGAAGGGCGCTCGTATCCTGGTTCGCCTGGCCCGCGATCCGGCGCTCGAGGGCGTGACGGGCGAATTTTTCTCCACGGTGCGCCTCTTTCAGGCATTTCCTCCTGCGCCGATGCGACAGGACAGGGAGCTGCAACGACGTCTTTGGGAAGCCACCGCCGCGCTGGTTGGGGAGGGCGTCTCTCCATGAGCCGAAAGGAGTGCCGCGAGATCGACCGCGAGAAGCTCGTCGCCTCCGTGGGCGAGCAGGTGAGCGCGCTGGTCACCGCCGCTCGAGCCCTCACGGCGGCGGCCTCCGCCGAGCTCCACCCCGATCTGCAGCCGGCCGCGTTCCATGTCGTGCAATGGATCAAGGCGTTTGGTCCGGCTCACGCCGGGACGATCGCCGAGGGGCTCGGCATGGACAAGAGCGCGGTGAGCCGGTTGATCGGCGACCTCAAGCGGACGGGCATCCTCCGCGCGACGCCGGATCCGAACGATCGCCGCGCCGCGCTGCTCTCCATCACGGCGCTCGGTGAGAAGCGGCTGAAGAAGGTTCAGGAGCAAAAAGGGCAGGTGTTCTACAAGCGGCTCGAGCGCTGGAGCAGCGAAGAGCTGGCGACCTTCGCCGAGCTCTTGCGTCGCTTCAACACGCCGCCTCCGTAGCGCGGACGCCCGGGGGCTGCGGATCGCCACGATCCGCCCCCCGTTCGATGACGTATCCGCAGGGCGTGCGCGGCGCGTCTCTCGCGCGCGCAAGGGAGGTTGTTCGACGCGGCCGCGGCGTACGCGGACGCTCCGCGTGGTGCCGAAGGAGGACATGCGGATCGAGCTCACGTTGAAGCCTCTCGCGTCACCCGCGCCCGCGCCCGCGCCGAGGGCGCAGGCGCTCGACGTGTTGCCTCTGTCGCTGGCCATGAACGAGCTTGGTCACGCGCGCGTGTCCACCGAGCCGACGTTCACGAAGCAGGAGGGTCCGTTCGCGTACGAGGATCCACCGAGCACGCAGCCGGCGGAGACGCGGAAGACGACGCGCGGATCGATCGGCGCAGGCCCCGTCGTCGTGTTCGGGGTGGCGTCGTGGATGCCGGCTGTCGGGATCGTGGCGGGAGGAAGTTGGAGGCCAAACGAGTTCCTCGCACCCAACTTCGCTGTACACGGCGGGGTGGACTTGCGGCCCCCAAGAGGAGACGATGCAGGGAGCGCGTCTGGGCAACCACCTCGCGTCTGTATCGCCTTCTCCTGGGGGCCGTTTGGCCCCGATCGACAACACGACGCAATCCTCACCCCCCGGGCGAACGGTACGTTCGTGAATAGAAAGGGGAGAGCGCGCCCCAACCAGAGTGCCGGCTTGGCGGTTTTTCTCGGCCCGTCTCCCGGAGACCGGGTGGGGAACTCGAGTTCGTGGATCCAGCGCGAACGCGCCCTCCAAAAACCTGTTCGTCTCAGAACGAGCGACCTGTCAAGCCAAACTCTGCGTTCTTTCCTGCGGGACGTTTGTCTCCGGAAAATCAGCCCCCGAGCCGGGTCACCGGCGGGGGCGGAGGCGTCGCCGAGCGCGCCTCGTCCGGCAGGAGCTGGCGCAGGTGCCAGGCCTGCATCGCCGAGCGCACCTCGGCTTCCCGCAGCGCGAGCTGCACGCGGCCCATGACCACGCTCGGCGCCACGATCAGGAACACGCTCCCGAGCGTCAGCGCCACGAGCGTCGGCACCTCGGGCAGCGATACGCCTTGCGGCAGGATCACCATCGTCCCGTTCTGGAACATGTACGAGCGCGGGATGATCCCGAGGAGCTCGAGGCCGAGCGGCACGAGCAGCCCGAGCGAGCCCGTCGCGAGGATCGCCGCCCGGAACCGGCCCGAGTGCGTCATCGAGAACGAGAACGTGAAGATCGACAAGAGCATCGGCACGAAGAAGAGCGGGCCGAACGCGCGCGTCACGAAGCCGAGCGCGAGGATGTTGAACAGAAAGGCGCCATAACTGAAGACGTAGAGCCGGCGCACCTCCTCGGACTGCGCCGCGAGGAGCTTCAGCGCCGCCGAGATCGCCGAGAGGCCCACGATCGCGAGCAGGTGCGCCGTGCTCCGCACGCCCATCCAGAGGGCGAGCGGAATCAAGAGGATCAGGTTCCCCACATCGAAGCGCACGCCGTCGCGCAACGCGAGCCGCAGCCGGCCGAAGCCCCGCGCGCGCACTTCAACCCGCGCGTCCGGCACGATCTCGCTCGGCGGTGTGGTGATGATCCGGGCGAGGAGGCGCAATGCGTCGCGGTTCGTCGGATCGAGCGCGAGGGCGCGGCCAACCTCCTGCATCGCCTCGCGCCGGGCCTCGGCGGCCTCCGGGCCGGGTCCGTCGGCGCGGCGGGCGGCGGCCTCGGCAGCGTGCGCGTGGCGGCTCGACATCTCGCGGCGCACCGAGATGTCCGTGTCGCCGGCGAGGAACCGCTCGATCACGTCGTGCAGGTCACGCGCCGAGGCGTACCGCGCGTCCGGGTCGAGCGCGGTGGCTTTGATGCAGATGGCGTCGAGCTCCGGGGGCAAGTCGAGCGTCGGGGCGCGGGTCGAGGCGCGCGCGTCGGCGCCCTGGAGCGTCGCGAGCATCATCGCGTTCCAGGTGTCTTTCGTGTGCAAAGCGTCGAGCGTCAGGATCTCGAACAGGATCGCGCCGAGCGAGTAGACGTCGCTGCGCGCGTCGAGCGTGGTGACCTTTCCCATCGCCTGCTCGGGCGACATGTACCCGAACGTCCCGAGGATCTTTCCGGCGGCCGTCTTCAGGTCGTCCGAGGAATCGTCGAGCGAAAGCGCGACCTCGGGGGCGTCCTTGCGGAGCTTGGCGAGGCCCCAGTCGAGGACGTAGACCTCGCCGAAATCGCCGAGCATCACGTTCGAGGGTTTGAGGTCCCGGTGGAGCACGCCGCGGGAATGGGCGAAGTCCACGGCGAGGCAGGCGGCGGAGAACGCGCGGAGAAGCTTTTGACGGCTGTAGGCCTCGACGATCGCGGGGTCTTTTTTGCGCAGGCCCTTCACGATCTGCGCGAGCGTCAGGCCCCGCAGGCATTTCATCGTGAAGTAAATCGAGCCCTCGATGTCGACGCCGAGGTCGTAGACCGGGACGATCGAGGGGTGTTCGAGCTGCCCTTGGACCCGCGCCTCCCGCAGGAACCGCGCGCGGACCTGCGGATCGGACTGGTAGATCGGCAGGATCACCTTGCGCGCCACGTCGCGGCCGATGCGCGTGTCTTTGCAGAGCGCGACCTCGCCCATCGCGCCGCGGCCGAGCCTTCGTCGCTCCACGTAACGATCGAGCGGCTCGACGCCGAAGCCCTCGCCTCCGGCGGGATCGACGGGCGGGGGCACGGAGAAGATCCGCGCCGGCGGCGGGACCGAGGTGCGCGCCTCTTCCTCCGGGGCCTTCGCCGGCTCTTCCACGGAGTCGTCGAAGAGATCGGGCTCGGAGGTCCGAGGACGCTTCATGGATTCAAAGCAAGCTGAAACCGCATAAGGGGTCAAGCGCCGGGCGGCACGCCGTTCGATTTCGTACCCGCGGTCGGGTCCCCCGGGGCCGTGAGGCGGCACGCCGGCTCTGGATACGTGTCCGGGCGTGGAAAGGCATTTTCGGGCAGGAAGATCCTGTTACCACTGGCGTGCATGCAGCGGGTCATCGACGCATTTCAGGAAGGGATCGACACGAACGTGGCGGAGGCGTGTGAGCGCGCCCTCGCTGCGGGGAGCCCTTTTTACAGTCGTCTGACGCGCGAGCAGCTCCTCGCCTCGGTCAGGCGCGTGTTCCAGGCCGTCGCGCACGATCTCGCGACCGGCGTGCCCGAGGCCGTGGTCGCGCTCATGGGCGCGGTCGGGTCGCTGCGGAGCTCGCAGGGAGCGAAGGTCTCGGACATGCTCCGCGGGCTGGAGACGGGCTTCCAGGTGGTCACGGAGCGCTTCGGCGAGCGATTCCGTGACGATCCCGAGGCGCGTCTCTTCTGGGAGATGGCGCGGAGTCGCCTGAGTTATGCCGGCGCGGCCGCGCTCGCGGACGCGTTCCTCGAGGCGCGCGAGCTGATCACGCAGGCGCAGGCCGAGGAGATCTTCGAGCTCTCGGCGCGTGTCCTGCCGCTCGCGCGCGGGGTGCTGCTCCTGCCGCTCGTCGGCCGGATCGACGGCGCGCGGACCGAGCGTATCCTGGAGGTCTTGCTCGCGGCCGTCTCCGCGCACGGGGCGAGGGTGGTGCTGATCGACGTGACGGGGCTGCCGGCCGTCGACGAAGGGGTCGCGTCCCACCTCGTGCGGGCGGCGTCCGCGGTGCGGCTGCTCGGGGCCGCGCCGGCGCTCGTGGGGGTGGGGCCGAACCTGGCGCGGACGATCGTGGCGGGCGGGATCGACCTCGGCGGGCTCGTGACGCTCGCGCGGCTCGAAGATGGGTTACACTGGGCGCTGGGGCTGCTCGGGCGGTCCCAGGGGCGTTGACGGGAGCGAGGCGCGCGGAGGGAGAGGCGGCGGTGCGCGGGGCGTGGGGGCGACGGTGGCTGCTCGTGGGCGCATGGCTCGTCGGGGCCGCGGGCTGTCAGCCCGCCGCGCGCCCGCCGAAGGGGCCGGCGATGACGATCGCGGACCTCGTCCGGGAGGCGCGCGCCGAGGGGGTTTCCGTCGAGGATCCGCTGGTGATCGACGCCGAGATGAAGGCGGACGTCGAGCGGGTGGTGGGGCGCATGGGCACGCCCGAGGAGCGGCTGCGGCGGCTCTCGCGGTATTTGCGGGACGACCTCGCGTTCCAGTATGCGCCGAGCCAGTCGCTCACGGCGCGCGCGGGCTTCCGGGCCCGGCAGGGCGATTGTGTCTCGTATACGCACCTCTTCACGGCGCTCGCGCGGCACCTCGATGTGCCGGTGTATTTCGTGTACGTGCGCAAGGTCGAGGGGCATTACGAGAAAAACGGATCGTTTTTCCTCTCGTCGCACGTGGCCGTCGGGTATGGCAGCGGGCCGATGGCGGTCGTCATGGATTTCGCCAAGGAAGCGCCCGATTGGACGCTCTCCTTGTACAACACCATCGACGACGGCACGGCCCTCGCGCTCTACCAGAACAACCTCGCCGTGGACGCGATGCAGGCCGGGCGTCTCGACGAGGCGGAGGCGTCGATGCGCTTCTGGCTCGCGCGCCGGCCGAACGTGGCGGAGATCCACAACAACCTCGGCGTCCTCTTGAACCGCGCCGGGCGGCACGAGGAGGCGCTCGCCGTCCTGCGGCGCGGGATCGAGGCGTTTCCGCGGTACGAGCCGCTCTACACGAATGCGATCCGGTCGGCGCGCGCGGCGGGCAAGCAGGACGAGGCGCTCGCGCTCGTGGGCCGCGCGTCGGCGCTCGAAGAGGGGGATCCGCTGCTCCTGCTCGCGTCGGGGCTCAGCCTGTACCAGGCGGGCGATGATGGCGCCGCGGCCGAGCGGCTGGAGCGCGCGGCGCTCGCGCTGCCCGACAATGCGGTGATCGCGGCGTGGCTCGTCCGGGTTTACCTTCGAGCGGGCAGGCGCACAGCGGGCCTCGGGGCATTCGATCGGGTCCGCAAGCTCGCGCCTGCGGGGAAGCTCGAGCAGGATCTCCGGCGCGAATTTCCGGAGCTCGGGCCGTGAGGAACGCGCCCGGCCACGTTTCTCCGCGTACAGGTTTCTCAGCTTGACGCGTTTCGGGCGCGGATGTCCAATCGCGCGATGCAGAAGGGGAAGGGGATGCGCCGTCGTCCGATCCTGGCGGCCCTCTCGGTTTTGGTCGCGGCCGCGTTCGCGGGGTGTCTCGAGCCCACGCAGATCACGCTGGAGATCGTGACCGATCTGGATTGCTCCCGGATCGACAGCACGGCCATCGTGGTGAGCAACGAGGCGCAAGCTGCCGACACGATCCGGGATCCGGGCGCCGTGGCGAGCGAGTGCAACGGGGGGCGCATCGGGGCGCTCGTGCTCTTGCCGAAGAGCGCCAAGAACGAGTCGATCGCCATCAAGGTGGTCACGGGCGTCGGACTCACGGCCGAGGACTGCCTGAACGACCCGGCGCAGATGCCGGCGCCGGGGCGTGGCTGCATCGTGGCCCGCAGGCGCCTGAGCTTCATCCCGTCGACGCCCCTCGAGCTGCCGGTCAGGATGCGCGGGGATTGCATCGGTGAAGTCTGCGATCCCGAATCGACCTGCGTCGCCAAGGGATTGTGTGTCGACTCGCTGGTGAATGAGCAGGCGTGCAAGGGGGAGGACACGGAGGAGACGTGTCAGCCGACCGGCGGCGCCGGGCCCGGCGGAAGCGGCGGCATGGGTCCCGGAAGCGGAGGCAGCGGCGGGGGGAGCGGCGGCAACGGTGGGGGGGTCGGAGGCAACGGCGGCGGGGTCGGAGGCAACGGCGGCGGGGTCGGAGGCAACGGCGGGGGGAGCGGCGGCAACGGTGGGGGGAGCGGCGGCAACGGCGGCGGCGGATCTGGCGGCAGCGCCGGGAGCGGAGGCATGGGCCCCGGGAGCGGAGGCAGCGGAGCCGGCGGATCTGGCGGCAGCGCCGGGAGCGGAGGCATGGGCCCCGGGAGCGGAGGCAGCGGAGCCGGCGGATCTGGCGGCAGCGCCGGGAGCGGAGGCATGGGCCCCGGGAGCGGAGGCAGCGGAGCCGGCGGATCTGGCGGCAGCGCCGGGAGCGGAGGCATGGGCCCCGGGAGCGGAGGCAGCGGAGCCGGCGGATCTGGCGGCAGCGCCGGGAGCGGAGGCATGGGCCCCGGGAGCGGAGGCAGCGGCGGCGGCGGAACCGGCGGCAGCGCCGGGAGCGGAGGCATGGGCCCCGGAAGTGGAGGCAGCGGCGGAACCGGCGGAGCCGGCACGGGAGGCAACGACTGTCCCCCCGGCACCGGCGGAGCGGGCGGTCAGGGCGGCATCCCCGTCCCCATGCCGACCTGCACGGGCACCGTCACCAAGGACAACGGGGCCCGGCCGCCGCCGAAGCCGCAGACGGCGACCCTTCACCGCGTTCGCCTCTTCACACTGGACGCGCTCCCGCGTACGTTGCACCCGTGACCGAACCCGTCTCCCGGGATCCGGCCTCGCTCGACGGCGTACCCGCGCCAGGCACGGTGCTCGCCGGCAAGTACGTGGTCGAGTCCGTCCTCGGCCAGGGTGGCATGGGGATCGTCCTGCAGGCGCGGCACCAGCGCACCGAGCAGCCGGTGGCCATCAAGCTCCTGCGCCCCGACGCGCGCGTGCTGCCCGACGTGACGGCGCGGTTCGAGCGCGAGGCGCGCGCGGCGGCCCTGATTCAGGGGCCCCACGTGGTGCGCGTCTATGACGTCGACAACCTCCCGGACGGCAGCCCCATGATGGTGATGGAGCTGCTCCAGGGCTGGGATCTCAGCCAGGAGCTCGCGATCCGCGGCCCCTTGCCGTATCCGGAGGCCGTCGGCCACGTCCTCGCCGCGGGCGAGGCGCTCTCGCAGGCGCATCGCATGGGCGTCGTGCATCGCGACATCAAGCCGGGAAACCTCTTCCTTTGTCAGGAGGGCCAGCGGCGCATCGTCAAGGTGCTCGATTTCGGCATTTCGAAGGTCCTCGACAAACGGGACAACGCCGCGCAGACAGCCACGACGGCCGCCTTCGGCACGCCGCAATACATGTCCCCCGAGCAGGTGCGGTCCGTGAAGAACGTCGACGGGCGGGCGGACATCTGGTCGCTCGGCGTGGTGCTGTACGAGCTGCTCGGCGGACGCGGGCCCTTCGACGAGCCGAGCGCGACGGCCGTGCTCGCGGCGATCATCGCGGACGAGCCCAAACCCTTGCGCGAGCTCCGGCCGGACCTGCCGCAGAAGCTCGCGGACGTGGTCATGAAGGCGCTCACCAAGCGCGCCGACGAGCGGTGGCCCGACATCGATACGTTCATGGCCGCGCTCCTGCCGTTTGGCCCGGCCGGCGCCGCGCCGCAGACGTTGCTCAATGCGAAGGCGCTGGCCGTCGCGCCCCGCGAGCCGATGTCGAACCGGCGATTGATGTTCGTCTCGGCGGGCATTGCGGCGGTGGTGGTGGCGGTGTTTCTGGTCGTGCTGGCCTCGCAGACGAAAAAGCCGGCGGATCCGGCCGGAGATGCGGCCGCGATGATTCCGATGGCGTCGCCGCCCCCGACGGCGCCTGCGCCCGCCCTCGCGCCTACGCCCGCCGCGACGCCGGCGGCCGCGGCCGAGCCGACGATCGTGCCCGTCCCTGCGCCCGTTCCCACGCCCACGGCAGCGCCCGCCGCCGTGGGACCGGGGCCGAAAAAAGAGCCAACGTCTGCGCCCCCGGTCCCTGCGACGGCCACGGCCGCGCCGACGCCGACGCCCACGCCCAAGCCACCCCCGCCCCCGGCGGAGGATCCGACCCACCTTTAGGATCGCGCCATGAGCCGAAATCGCCTCCGCGCTGGCCTTTCCCACGTCCTCTTCGTCGTGCTCTCCACGACGATCGCCGAAACCGCCCTCGCCGCCGAGCCGCAAGCGGCCCCGCCGGCGCCCGCCGCGCAGGATCCCGCGCTCGTGGCGCGCGCCAAGGAGCGCAAGGCCGAGGGCGACAAGGCGATGGACAAGCTCCGCCCCCTCGACGCGCTCGCGGCCTATACCGAGGCCTACGCGCTGCAACCCGAGCCGGCGCTGCTTTACAACATGGGCCGGGCCCTCGAAGCGCTCGATCGTTTGCCCGAGGCGCTCGAAAAGCTCACGGCGTTCCGCGCGCAGGCGCCCGCCGAGCTCCTCGCCAAGGTGCCGGGGCTGAACGACCGGATCACGAACCTCGAAAAACGTCTCTCGCGCCTCACCGTGAAGGTGAACGTCGAAGGCGCGCGTATCCTCGTGCGCGACGTCGTCGCCGGCATGTCGCCCCTCGACAAACCCCTCGCGCTCAAGGCCGGACCGGCCGACGTGCTCGTCGAGGCGGAGGGGTATTTTCCGTATCGGACCCGCGTCGAGCTGCCCGGCGGCGGCGCCCACGTCATCGACGCAGAGCTCCAGAGCAAGGCCAAGGTCGGCAAGCTCCTCGTGACGGCGCCGAAGACGCGGGTCAACGTCCTCGTGGATGGCAAGAGCGTGGGGCAGGCGCCGCTCGAAACGCTCGTCGAGCCGGGGACGCACAAGGTCGCCGCGCGGCACCCGGAGTACCTCGATTACGAGACCAGCGTGATCGTCACGGCAGGCGGCGAACGCACGGTCGCGCTCGTCCTGCAGCGCCCGCCGCCCCTTTATGCGCGCTGGTGGTTCTGGACCACGATCGGCGTGGTCGTCGTGGGCGGCGCGGCCGGCGGGGCCGCGTATGCCCTCACGACCGAAAAAGACCCGGGGCAGGGGGACATCCCGCCGGGCCAGCTCTCACCAGCCTTTTTCGTGACGACGCCCCCGCTCCCGTTTTGATCGGCCTCTCCGTCAGGCCGCCTGTTCCATCGTCCCTTCCGCGTCCTGCATCGTGTGGTTCGCGACCCATTGCCGCACGTGCGCGAGGTGTTTTTCCTCGGCGCGCATCGCGTCGCGGAAATCGTCCGCCATCGCCTCGTGGCCCAGGCTCGTCGCCAGCTCGATCAGCATGTCCCAGCCCTCGGTATCGGCGAGCTCCGCGACGAGGAGCGCGTGGAGCGACTGCGGCAATGTCGTGCGTGGATCGTTCAGCACCTGCACGAGGCCCGACGCCTCCACCGCGGCGATGTCGGCCGAGGGCGTGAGCGCCGTGGGATCGGCGCCCATGCTCTCCAGCGCGCTCCGCAGCACCTGAAAATGCCTGAGCTCCTCGTCGTGGAACTCGAGGAGCGTCTCGCGCGACGGTCCGCCGTCGAAGCCCCCGAGCGCGTCGAACTTCGCGAGCACGCTCTCGTACATCCGCGTCCCGGTCCGCTCGAATTGCAGGCGCTCGGCCAGCTTGTCCAGGAACACGGCCGGGTTCTTCGCGGTGAGGCCTTCGAGCACCGATTTCACCGCGCCTTTGACGGTCGAAGGCGGCGGCATCGTGCCGATGATGCCGGACTCGCTGATGTACGATATCCGGAGGCTCGCGATGCCCTCCGCGTCGCCCTCCGCGCTCGGCACCGTGGCCTCGGCGGCCTTGATGAGCTCCTTCGAATCGAAGGGGCTCGTCCCGATCCCCGTCCGGTTCATCCCCCTATCGGTCGGCTCTTTCATGGTCTCCTCCTCACAAGCTCCCTTCAGGCCGCCTTCTTCACGAGCTCGGTCCCGGGCGTGTACACGTACCCCGCCGCGACGGTTTGGCTGGGCGAACCCGCGGCGTTGATTTGCCGGTTGTAGGCGATCGAGGGGGAATCCGGGGGCACCTGGCCCACCGGGACGAACTGGGTCCCCACGCTGCGCAGGTGCACCTCGTTCTTCAGCACCTGCCGCACGTAGTCGCGGTGGCTCATGTATTTGATGCGATCCGGCAGGCTCGTCGGGATGATCTCGAACGGATCACGGTTCTCGACGCGCCGGAAGAGATCCATCACGTGGTTCAGGTGGCCGAGCTCGTAGGCCACCATGCGCTCCCAGAGGGCTTTGAGCCGCGCGTTCGACTCCTGCTCCATGCAGGCGAGGTAGTTCCAGACCTCCGTGCACTCGTGCAGCAGCCATTTCTCCATCCACGTCTCGTTCGGGTCGATCATCGCCTCGTATTGCGTGACGTGTTGCTCCTCGATGTGCGCGATCTCCGCATAAAGCAGGCGCGCCACCGGGTCGGAGAAGAGCGGGCCGATGTTCTGGTAGTAGTTCTGCGTCTGCTGCTCGCCCGCCATGATCGTCAGCGACACGAGCTTCGTGATCGGCGCGGCCGTCGTGCGATCGTAGGGCTCGCGCAAATCATCGAGCGGATGGCGGTGCTCGACCACCGTGGGCCGGCCCGGCAGCACGTCGGTGTACGATTGCAGGATGGCGTTCGCGTCCTTGCCTTCGAGCCGATCGAGCAGCGCGGAATATCGATAAAGGTGGTCGAAGTCTTCGAGGAGCCCGAAGCGCAGGACCTGCGCGACGTACGGGTCGGGCTCGAGGAGCGCGAGGCTCGCGGTCACCTCGATGGCGACCTGCTCGTAGGCGATCGTGGTCTCGAGCGGCGATTGATCCGCCGGCAGGAGCCAATTGACGAGCACCTGCTGGTGCGTCTCGATGCGCCGGACGCGCGCGAGATCGGCGCGCATCGGCGCGTTCATGCGGGCGAAGGCGTGCTGGAAGCGGTTTGCCTCCATTTCCAAGCCGTTCATGAGGATGATGCGCAGGCGCGTGAACGCGTCGTCGTTCAGCTTGCTGATCGGCTCGCGCACCATGTCGCGCCAGGTGAAGTCTTCCTGGGCGTCGAGGGCCACGCCTTTTTCCTTCGTGAGGTCGAGTGCCACGATACTCCTCCCCGTTCGGTTCCTCCGCGATGGATGGCTCGAGGATCGGCCGCCGCACGGTCGCCGTCCGTCCCGCATCGCTTGCAAGAAGCGTGGCGTTCATTGCGTCCGGACCCGAATGGGTTTGTCGAACGAGCAGACGCTGCACGCCGCGGGCGAAAGCTTCCCGCCGCGGGGGCTCGACGTCGCGCACATTCGTCCCCCATGGATAGGCCGAGCCTGGAAGGGCCCCGAGGAGGGAGTTTTCCATGGATAACCGCGAAGTGTGCGAAAAGCTGAACAAACTGATCAAGCTCGACGTGGACGCGGTGCATGCGTACAAGCAGGCGATCGACGCCTGCACGATGGAGGACCTCCGGAGCAATCTGGAGCGGTTCCAGGAGGACCATCAGCGGCACATCCGGGACCTCTCGCAGCAGGTGCGGGCCTGCGGCGGCGAGCCGGAGGTGGAGACGTCCTGGGCCGGGTTCCTGATCGAGGGCTTCACGGCCATCACGGCGCAGGGCGATCACAGCGCGCTCCTCGCGATGCGGGGGAACGAGGAGCTGACGAACCGCACGTACGAGGCGGCGCTGAACGTGGCCGACCTGCCGACGCAGGTGCGCTCGCTCCTGGAGAGAAACTTCTCCGACGAGCAGCGGCACCTCGCGTGGATCAAGGATCAGCTCAACATGCGCGTTTGGGAGAGGAAGGCGGCCTAAGAGGACCGCTCCCCGCGAGCGAACCAGACCCCGCCCGCACGTCGTGTGTGTGGCGGGGTTTCGTTTTGTTGTATGATCTTCCGCCGATGGAGCCGAAGACGCAGCGGGGGTTCGAGGCGCAGGGCGCCGCAGGCGACCCGGAGCCCCGAGCGTTGGTGGAGATTCAGCTCGGCCACATGTGCAACAACCGTTGCGTCTTCTGCGTCAGCGGCCAGGAGACGGCGCTCGGCCGCGCGAGGCCCCTGCCGCTCGCGCCGATCCTGGAGCAGATCCGGGCCGCGCGCGCGGCCGGGCACGCGAAGATCACGCTGCTCGGCGGCGAGCCCACCTTGCAGCCTGCGTTCCTCGACGTGGTGCGCGAGAGCGTCGCGCTCGGCTTCGAGGAGATCGTGATCTTCACGAACGGCGTGAAGACCGCCCGCGCCGCGTTCGTGGACGAGATCCTCGCGACAGGCGGGAATTTCACGTTCCGCTTCTCGATCCAGGGCGCGACGGAGGAGGCGCACGAGCGCACGACGCGCAAAGACGGATCGTTCGCCCGCATCGTGCAGTCGATGCGGCACGTGCAGGCGCGGGGACAGCGGCTCACCGTGAACATGTGTGTCGTCCAGTCGAACCACGAATCGGTGGACGTGTTCCCGGATCTCCTCCTGCCGCTCGGGGCCTCGCAGCTCCACCTCGACATGGTGCGGCCGCTCGACGCGGGCGTGCGCACGCAGGAGGAGTTCGCGGCGATGATCCCGCGGTACCGGAGCCTCGTCGGCCCCCTCGGGCGGATGGTCCGCGGCTTCCCCGAGGGGTTCGACGTCAACATCGGAAACCTCCCGTATTGCGTCGCGCCCGAGCTCGCGCCCTTCATCCACCACGACGGCGAAAAGACGATGACGATCGCCGTCGACGGAGAAAAGACGCTCAGCAAGCCCTGGGACAAGTACCTCGTCAAGCGGCGGGACAAATCGAAGCCCGCGGGCTGCGCGGCGTGTGTCTTCGACGGGCGCTGCAATGGCATCTTCGAGACCTATCGGGAGATGTACGGCGACGAGGAGTTCGTCCCCGTGACGCCCGAGCGCATGTCTGAAGCCGATCCCGGCCGAAAACTCTTTTCGGTGCACGCGCGGGCGCTCGTCGCGCGGGCGTTCGCGGGGTTCGTCCCGCCCGCTCCATTTTCGCGTGCCCTGCTCACGGAGCTCGGCGAGCGCGTGGTCGAGGTGCGGCTCGAAGGCGACGAGAGCCTCGTGGTCACGCTCCGGCCCCGGGCCGAAGGCGACGGGATCGCGGCGACGGATTGGTTTTCCGTGGGGATCACGGGCGCGCCGGCGGATCGCGCGGCGGCATGCGCGGGGATCCTCGCGATCGGGGAGAGGTTGTCCCGGCACGTCACGTTCGTGCATCCGATCGGGGAGGACGCGGCGCTTCCGCTTTTGCGGTCCGTGGGGGCGCGGCTCCAGCTCTTGCGGCGGCGTGCGCCGTTCGGCGCCCTCGCGTGGAAGGACGTGCGCGTCTTGCAGGAGGGGCGGCGCGCCGAGCTCGGGTTCGAGGCGCCGTCGGGGGAGCGCGCCTGGGTTTGGCTGGGTGAAACCCACGGAAAACCCGTGGGCGGGTATCGGGTCGGGGAGGGGGAGCCTTCGGCCGAGGTCATCGAGGGGCTGCGGGCCGTGCTCGGGGCGCTCGCGCCCGCCGGCGCGGGCCCGCGGGCCCCGTCGGCTTCGCGGGCTTGACGTGGCTTGACGTTCCTCGAGGGCGGACGGCTAGCGTTTCGTCCACGCTGGCCCCATGGGGACGCTCTGGAGGGCATCATGGCGAAGGACCAACCTTGGCCTTTTGATCGGGGCGACGCCGGGACCGTGCAGCCACGGACGCAGGAGGGCGTGCCCGGCGTTCGGCGCGGGCCCGTGGGGGACGAGGGCGGCGCGGGTTCGTACCCCGGCGGCCCGACGTACTCCGAGGGGACGGCGCTGGAGGAGGGCCCGAACCCCGAGGCATGGGTGCCCCCGACCGAGCAGATCAGCGGGCCGCCCACGGAACCGACCGATTAACGGGAGCCTTGGCACCCTTCCATCCGCAAGGCGGCGGTCTGCCCATCGATTTCGAGTTTGACCGACTCGTAATCGATCGCGGCCACGCGCTCCTCCGCGTTGCAGCCCATCCGCCCCTCCAGCACGAGCGTGTAGGTGACGGATCGGCCGCCGTTGTCGGGGATCCGCTCCTCGACTTCGAGGGTATCGCCGCGCTTCTCGTCCGCCTTCCCCTCGCTGTCCTCGGCCCTGCACGCGACCATCACCGCGGCGCTCGCGCGCACCGTCACGGTCTGGCCGCTCTGGTTGCGCAGGCGGAGCGAGACCATCGCATTTTCGCCCGTGCACCGGGCGACGGACTCGGAGGCGACCTCGACGCTTTTCTTCGGTTCGGCGATGGCGTCCGTCGTGGCGAGCGAGAGCGGGACGAGGAGCAGCAGCGTGCGCTCGAGGGTCCTTTTCACGGGGGAGGCTCCTTTTCGAAGAGGAAGGCCGTACGCGTAGGGTCGCGGCGGTAGGCCGGGGGCGCGGGGCCGAGCGAGAAAGGAATGCCCGGAGAGCGCCATGCCGGAGCACGTATGCAAAGGATTTGCCGAAGAAGCTGGAAGAGCGCGCCGCACGAGAATGCCCCGGGCGCGCGCCGCCGGCGCAGGGAAAGACCTCGGGATCCGAGGGGAGCGCTCGACGGCGATACCCGCCCCTCCGGGCGCGCGTTTGCATTGGTTTTGACGGGTCGTGTGAGGTGGCGGGGCCCGGGGGGGCGGTCCAAGCTCCGACAACGGGGCCCGAGAGCGCGAGGGAAACGGAATGCGAGACGTCGAGCTACGGCAGAAGCCTTCCGCGAGCGCGGACGAAATCGGCCGCGCTGCGATCTCCACGCAGCGCCTCGCGGGGGCGCGAGCGCTCTCGCAGGTCAAAGAGACGTGGGCCGCGCTCGACGCGCTCCAGGACACCCCGATGCAGCAAAGCCTCTGGACGGAGAGCTGGCTCTCGGCGAGCGGTGTGTCCGATCGATTGCGTGTCCTCGTGGCGACGTCGTCGCGCGAATCGACCGCGATTGCGGCGCTCGTCCATCACGGCGGGCGTTCGCCCTCGCTCATGCCCGCCGGGGCGATCGAGCTCGGCGAGCCCGTGGATCTGTCCCGCGTCGGGCCGCGGGCGCTCGGGGCGCTTTGCCAGGCGCTCGCCCGCGGGCCCTGGCCGGTGCACCTGCCGCGCATGCTCGCCACGTCGCCCACGATCGCGGCCTTCCAGCAGGCCTACCGCAGGCGCGGCCTCGTCCGCGTCGGCCCCGCGAAGCCGTGCCCGTTCCTCTCGCTCGACGCGTCCTGGGCCGAGCCCGAGCGCCACCTCTCGCCCCGCAGGCGCCAGGATCTGCGCCGCGCCGAGCGGCAAGCCGAGCGCCTCGGCAAGGTCGTGTATTCGTTCCTTTCGCCCGCGCCCGAGGAAGCGGCCGCGGTCCTCGACGAGGCCTTCCGCGTGGAGGCCGCCGGCTGGAAGGGCCGCGAAGGCACCGCGATGTCGTCCGACCCGGTCGTCGGCACGTTTTTCAGGACGTACGCCCTCGCCGCCGCACACCGCGGCATCCTGCGCGTCGCGCTCCTCCGTATCGGCGGGCGAGGCGCGGCGATGCAGCTCGCGGTGGAGCATGCCGGACGTCATTGGCTGCTCAAGATCGGCTATGACGAATCGTTCCGGCAGGCGTCGCCGGGCATCTTGCTCCTCCGCGAGAGCCTGCGCCGCGCGGCGACGGAAAATCTTTCGACGTACGAATTTCTCGGCGGCGTCGCGCCGTGGATCAAGCCCTGGACGAGCGAGGAGCGCGCCACGGTTTCGCTCAGCGCGTATCCGATGAGCCTCGCGAGCGCGTCCGCGCTCTCGCGCCAGGCGGTCGCGCGCATGCTCCGGACATTGAGGAGGCAATGGCAATGGCTGACACGATCCGAGGTCTGAAGCAGGCCGCGCTCGCGGCGTGGGAGCCGATCGCGCGGCGCGCCGGGCGGTCGTACATCGCGGGGCCGCGGATCACGGACGCCCTCTCGTTGAGCCGCGGGTTCTGGGACGCGGGCATGGGCGTCGTCGTTTGTTTCTGGAACGCGGAGAAGACGTCCCCGCGGATCGTGGCGAACCGCTCGCTCGCCACGCTGGAGGCATTCGCGGAGGCGGACGGAGACCATTACCTCGCGATCAAGGCCCCGGCGCTCGGGTTCTCGCGGGATCTCGTCGGGGAGATCGTGGCGCGCGCGGCGCTCTCGTCCGCGCGGGTGCATTTCGACGCGCAGCGGCCGGAGGCCGTCGAGAAGACGCGGGCGCTCGCGGAGAGCGTCATGGGCGGGGGGACGCCCATCGGATTCACCTTGCCCGGGCGATTCGCGCGGAGCGTGCGGGACGCGGCGTGGGCGGCGCGGCGGAACGTGCCTGTGCGCGTCGTGAAGGGGCAGGTGGCGGATCCGGCGGCGCCCGATCTCGATCCGCGGGCGGGCTTTCTTTCCGTGATCGACGCGCTCGCGGGCAAGGCGCGGCACGTGGGGGTGGCCTCGCACGACGCGCCGCTCGTGCGCAAGGCGCTCCAGCGGCTCGTCGCGAACGGGACGCCGTGTGAGCTCGAATTGCTCCTCGGATGGCCGTTCGGGCCGGTCTTGCGGGAGGCGCGCACGTTCGGCGTCCCGGTGCGCGTGTACGTGCCGTTCGGCGAGGCCCGCGTGCCGTACCATTTCACGGAGGCGCGGCAGAATCCGCGTATCTTCGCCTGGCTCGCCCGGGACCTCTGGCGCGCTTCGCCTGCGCCGCGGGCGAAGGGGTCGGGGTGGACTAGCGCCCCTGCTTGATTCGTTCCTGCGCTTCGCGGCCTTTTTTCGTGAGGATCGGTTCGAGCCAGCGCGAAGCGGCCGGCGCCGTGTTCGCCGCGCGCGCCATCATCCCGCGGCCGAGCGGCAAGGTGATTTCGAGCGGGCGCTTCGGTAAGACCTCGGTGAGGAGCGCGCGCTCGACGTCCTCGACGGTGAGCGCACGCGGGCCGGAGAAGGTCATCGCGGCTTCCTCGTGGTCGACCTGCAAATCGAGCATGGGCGTCTGCACGGCGTCGGGCATGACGAGCGTCACGGCGATGTCGTGGCGGACGAGCTCCATCGCGGCGGCCAGCGTGAATCCGCGCACGGCGAATTTCGACGCGGCGTAGAGCGAGAGCCCCGGCACGGGCGCGAGCGACGCGAGCGAGCCGATGTTCACGATGTGCCCGCCGCGTCCCCGCGCAATCATCCGCACCGCGGCCGCGCGCGTGCCGAGCACCGTGCCTTTTACGTTGACGTCGAGGTGGAAATCGACGTCCGCGGGCCCGAGATCCGGGACCCAGCCGGGCTTCAGCACGCCCGCGATGTTCATCACGACGTCGAGCCCGCCGCCCTCCCGCTCGGCGAGATCGAGCGCCGCTTCCCAGTCCGCAGCCTCGCGCACGTCGAGCCGGACGAGACGCACGTTCGTCCCCCACGCGCCTTCCGCGGCGCGTTTCTCCAGGGCGGCGAGGTCCACGTCGGTCGCAACGACGGTGTCACCGCGGCGCGCAAAGACCCCCGTCATGTGCGCGCCGATCCCACTCGCAGAGCCAGTCAAAACCAGGACGGTCATCGTCATTCTCCTTGTCCCGAGGGGGACGCCTCGCGTCCCCCTCTCGCCCGGGCAAATCCCGGTCGATTCACCCCCCGAGGCGAGCTCGCTTCGCGATCTCGCAGAGCGCCGAACGGGTCGGCGCTCTAGACCAGGACGGCCGCATCGGCGGCGCGGGTTCGGGGTTCGTCGCGGAGCGGCCGCGCGGGTTTGCCCAGCGTGAGATCTCCGAACGAGAATGTCGGCGTGACGCCGGGGAACAGGGCGTAGGCGCTGAGCTCCGAAGAGCTGACCATGCCCGGAAAATCCGGGTTTTGCTGGGACGGCCCGGCGACCTCTTTTTCCTGCACCATCGAGATGTACTGGTCGAGCCCACGTTCGAGCGTGTTGCCATTGAGGATGACCTCCATCCCGGTGTCCTCGGCATACCGGCGGAGCCCCGGGATCCGCGAGGCGCGCGGGGCATACGCATCGGGGCCGACGCCGTTCTCGCTCGTCACGAAGATCCCCTCGGACGTACGCACGACGATCGAATGGTTCCCCTCGGTATGGCCGGGCGTCGCCATGAGCACGACGCTCTCGCCGAGCTTCGTGTCGCCGTCGAGCAGGACGATCCGTGAAGGATCGACGCCGTCGATCCCGCCCGGACAATACCAGTCGCGTTGCGGCGGCAGGAGCCCGAGCGTGCTCTCCCATTCCTTTCGCATGACCAGCAGCTTTGCGCGCGAAAAATAGCCGGGACGCCCGTGCGCGCCGAGCCAGCGGCGCACGTCCTGCGTGTGCATGTGATCGTAGGTGATGTAATCGATATCCTCCGGGAGAAGCCCCGCCTCGGCGAGGCAAGACTCCACCGTGCCGAGCTCGGGCGCGATGATGCGCTGGCCGAGATCCTTGAAGGGGCCGAACATGCCGCTGAGGCGCTTGAAGAACGGCGTCTCGGCATTGGCGCGGACGTCGGAGGGCGAGGCGAGCAGGGTGCGGAGGCGACCTGGGGGTTTGGGGGCGCAGCCCGGCTCGCCGGGCGTAGCCCCCATCGTCGGAACCTCGAATTGCACGAGGAAGACGCGGTTCAGGATGTGCACGAACGGCGTCGGGCCGCGGAAGGCGTCGCGCAGGGCATACCGCGTCGGATAAGGGACACGCACGAGCGAGCGGGAACGATAACAGGGCACCGGCGGCGCCGAGAGCAGCTCCTCGCGGAGCCTTGCGGCGCGTTTTCGCACCTCGCGCAGGCGATCCTCGGGGCGTGACGCGTCACGGGCGCCCGCAAAAACGTCGATCGGTCGGAGCACGGGATCCAAAGGTTCGCGCATGACAATCTCGCTCCTCGTTCGGGCCCTGACTACCACGAAGGCGCGTCGCCGAGAACCTCCACGCAATCGTGTCAACGTGTGCCCGGATGTGCCCGAGAGGGCCGCGGGTCGGATGCCGGGATCATGCAAAACGCCGAAGGATCGGAGGGGCACGGCGCGTGCTTTCCAGCGATGGCTGCCCGGAGGTCCCACGCATGAAGCTCTTGCACGCCCTCTTTCTTTCGCTCCCCCTCGTCACCGCCGTCGTGACCAACACCCACGACGCCGCCGCTTGCGGCGGCTGCTTCCCGCCGCAGGACGAGTCGACGCAAGTCACCGGCCACCGGATGATCTTTTCGGTCTCGCAGACGTCGACCACCCTGTGGGATCAGATCGAATACTCGGGTGATCCCACCTCGTTCGCCTGGATCCTGCCCATCAAGGGGCAGGTCGAGGTCGGTTTGTCCTCGGACGCGGTCTTTGCGGTCCTCAGCGAGCGCACGGCGACGTCGGTCGCGGCGCCTCCCCTCAACTGTCCACCGCCGCCCTCCTGCTGGGGCTGGGGGAACGGCTCCGTCGGCGCGGGCGGCGGGGGCGGCGCGGGCGGCGATGCGGCCGGCGGCGGCGTCGACATCATCACGCAGGAGGTCGTCGGGCCTTACGAGACCGTGCAGCTCTCCTCGTCGGATCCCAGCGCGCTCAAGACCTGGCTCACCACGAACGGCTACAACATCGACGCCGACATCGCGCCCATCATCGACGCCTACGTGGGCGAGGGTTTTGATTTCCTCGCGCTGAAGCTCGTTCCCGGCCAGGGCGTGAGTTCGATGCGCCCCGTCCGCATCACCGCGCTCGGCGCGAGCAACACACTGCCGCTGCGCATGGTCGGCGCGGGCACGGGCGCCTTTGCCCCGATGACGTTGTGGGTCTTCGCCGAGGGCCGTTACGAGACGAAGAACTTTGCGTCGTTCGACATCAAGCCGGCCGACATCGTGTGGAACTGGGACCTCGGCACTTCGAACTACACGACGCTGAAGGACGACGCGTTCAAGGCCGCGAACAACGCGAACTGGCTGAACCAGTACGCGCAGCCCTCGTCGCCGTGGGAGATCCGCGGCCGGCTCGAGCAGCTCGTGAACTTCCTGCCGGACCAGAGCGGGTACGGCGATCCGAAGGACGGCTACGTGACCGCGATGGACGAGCTCCAGGCCGACCTCGAGAAGATGTTCGGCGGCATCAACGACAGCGAGCTTTGGCTGACGCGCCTCAACACGGAGCTCGCGCGGGCGTCGCTCAACAAGGATCTCGCGCTCGGCGCGGCGACGGCGCAGGACCCGATCTCGAACTTCTTCCAGGCCACGAAGGCGATCGGCACGCCGCCCACGTGCCCGGAGTACCCGCCCTGCGAGCCAGGCTCGGAGATCCCCGGCGAGAACGGCGGCTCCTGGTGGGGCAACCTCGGCGACGGCAAGGGCAACGGGAGCTCGAGCGCGAGCTGCGCCGTGTCGAGCGGCAGCGAAGCGACGGCCGTGCTCGGCCTGCTCGGCGTCGCGCTCGGTTTGTCCGTGGCGCGCCGCCGCCGCAAGTAATTCGGTTTGTCTCAGGCCGCGCGCGAGAGGCGCTCCGGCGGCGTGAAATGCGCCGGGGCGCCCCCGAGCCCCTCCTTGACGACCATCTCCCAGTATCGCGCGCCCGAGCCGATGGCCTTTTGATGCGCCGCCGGCGAGCGCTTGCGCGCCTGCTCGGCCACCCGCGTGACCGCGCGGAGCGCGTGGAATGCCGCGACGAACGGCGTGCGGTCGATCCCAAGCTCGTCGGCGAGCTCGTCCCCCAGGAGCCCCCGCGAAAAACCCATCCCGACGTTCCGCCGGAGCGCGCCGAGCCGCCGCTCCTCCGAGGTCTTCGCCTGCCGGAGCGGGGATTCGAAGAGGGCGTGCGTGAGCGCGCGCGAGTCGTCGTCGGGCCGGCCCTCCGTCGCCCGGATGAGGTGCGCGAGGTTCCATGCGTCGAATTCGCTCGACGGCAAGAGCTCGGGATCCACGCCGATGAGGTGCCCCGAATAACGCCAGAGGTGCATGAAGCATTCGGACTCGTCGCGATCGATGTCGAGCCCGAACGCGCGGATCCCTTCGAGAAACACGAGCGAGAAGAGGAGCGACGTGCCGGCCATGTCGTGCTGGTTCACGGGCAGGCCCCACGTCGCCGTGTCCCATTTCGGCGATCGGGAGAGCATCTGCCGCACCTTCGCGTGCATGAGGCGAACCTTCAGGGTGATCGCGAATCCCTCGCCCGTGCGAAACAGCCCGCCCGGCTGCGCGGTCGCCTGCACGAAGCGCGAGGTCTCGCCGAGGCGGCGCGGCGCGCGCTCGACGAGCTGGCCCGAGAAGACGAGGGGCTTGTTGCCCCCGGGCGAGGCATACCCGAGCACGAGCGAATAGGTGCCGAGCACCGCGCCGCCGAGGGCCCCCGAGCGCAGGAGCAGCTCGCCGCCGCGGCGAACGGCGTCCCAGTCGACCCACGCGGGCACGTAGGACGCCCATTCGAGGTAGGCGCGCATGGCCGGTGGCAGGTCGAGGCCACGCGCGTCGGGGGCGCGGAGGGCCTTGTCCAGGAGGGAAAAACCTCGCCCGGCCGGGGCGCCTTCCATCTCCTCGATGACGGCGTCGGCCAGCGGATCGCCGCGGAGCAGGAAGGGCGCAAGACGGTCCACGCGGTCACCGAAACGCGCGCGGGCTTCCTCGAGGTTCTGGTATCGCGTCGGGATCATCGGGCCCGGAGACCATAGGGTCCGCCGCGCCCCCTGGCGAGCGGGCTGTGGAGGTTCGTCCAGATTCTCCTCCGCCTCCCCGTGCCTCGGGGTCTTCCCGGACATACACGGGCCGCGATCCAGCGCTAGGCGCGCCCGTCCGTGCTGCTAGCATCCCGTTCCCGATGACAACCCCGACGTCCGCCGCCGCCGAGGAGGCGTCGCGCCCCAAGTTCGCTTTCCTCCCGAAGATCGACACGCCGGCCTACCACGCGCTCCTCTCGGCCGTGGCGATCTTGATCCTCGGCCCGCTCGGCGGCATCGCCGCCGCGTACATGAACTTCAGCCTCGGGTTCTTCGTCGGCGGGCAGGTGCTCGCGGGGATCCTCGGCAGCGCGGTCACGTACGGCTACGGGCCCGAGGGCAAACACGGCGCGAACTACATGCAGACGATGGCCGCGAGCGTCGCGGGCATGGCCGGCATGGGCGTGCTCATCCAGGCGATGACGTGGCTCGGGATCCCGATGCCGCCGTGGCACCACCTGGCGCTCTTCTTCATGTGCATCGGCATGTTCGGCGTGGGCCTCGGCATGGTGTACACGCCGATCCTCGTCGACCGACTGAAGCTCGATTTCCCGAGCGGCTACGCGGTCGCGAACATCCTCCGCGCGCTCACGGACAAACGCCTGCTCAAGCGCTCGATCGGGCAGCTCGGCGGCGGCACGGGCGCGGGCGTGGTGTTCGCGGCGCTCGCGGAGAAGCTGCCGGCGAGCGCGTGGGTGATGGCGAAGGTCCCGTGGCTCGCGTCGATCTCGGCGTCGACGATCGGCGCGGGCATGGTCGTCGGCGCGCGCATCACGATCCCCGCGCTCCTGATGGGGCTCATCGGCCACGCGATCACGCCGTACCTCGTCTCGATCGGCTGGCTCAAGGAGGGCGAGAGCTTCCGCAAGATCGGCTTCCTGATCGGGCTCGCGATGATCCTCGGCGCGGCGCTCGTCGACATGGCGCTGCTCGCGGTGGAGGCGGTTCGGCGCGTGCGCGCGCAGGCGGGCAAGCCTGCGGAGGCCGACGCGAAGGACGCGTGGAAGCAGGTGAACCCGAAGCGGCTCGTCGCGTGGATCGTGTTCTGGGCGACGGCGCTCGTGGCCGTGGCGACGCTCGTGATGGGGCAGCCGCTCGGCTTCACGATCTTCGCCATCCTGCTGACGAGCGTGTTCGTGTTGATCAACGGCATCTCGCTCGGCATCAGCGATTCGAACCCGATCTCGAGCGCGTTCGTGATCGCGGTGCTGCTCATGAGCGGCCTCGGCTTGAAGGATCCGCGCGTCGGGCTCATGAGCGCGAGCATCCTGCTCGTCGCGTGCTCGGTCGGCGGCGACATGCAGCAGGATCGCTCGACGGGCTATCGCCTCGGCACGAACCGCACGGTGCAGTTCCGCTACCAGAGCATCGGCATCCTGATGGGCTCGGTGCTCTGCGTCGTGCTCGCGCAGACGTTCATGAAGGCCTACCCGGTGCTGACGATCAACTCGTTCGCGAACCCGAAGGCCGACGTCGGGCAGTGGCAGAGCGCGATGACGTTCAAGTTCGTCGGCGCGCTGCAGGACATCGGCTACCTGCCGGACTACAAGGTGAAGGCGCTCGCGATCGGACTCGCGATCGGCATCGGCACCGAGGTTCTCCGCAAGGTCCTCCACGCGAGCGAGCGCTACAAGAACTTCGTGAAGGGCTCGAAGGAAGGGTTTGCCGCGGGCTTCGTGATGGATGCGGTCGTCTTGCCGAGCCCGTACGCCTCGTCGTTCGGCGGCTTCGTCGAGCTCCTGGTCTGCGTCTGGTTCGCGGTCGGCGGCGTGGGTTCGTCCGCGTACAACACCTGGCAGAAGAGCGTGGCCGCGAAGCAAACGAAGGGCGACGAGCTGCCCGAGGACATGAGCACGACGTCGCTCGTCGGCGGCGGCCTCATCGCGGGCGAGGCGCTCTACGCGCTCGCCGTGGGCCTGCACGGCCTCTTCTCGAACGTCCTGCTCAAGCCCGCCGCCGCGCCCCCGCCGCCCGCCGCCCCTCCGTCGCCGCCCGCCTGACGACGCTGCGCGTCAAACGCGTGTGACCGGGATCGCGGAAGGGTTCGTCATGGCCCCTTCCGCGTTCACGGAAAGAAAAATCGCGACGTCTTGAAATAACGGCCCCCCGTCGCTCGATAAGGGGAGCCATGAAGACGCAACACATCTCCGCTCTGGTTCTCACGGCGCTCGTGGCTTCGCTTTCGGCGGGCTGCGGGAACGCCGCCTCCTCGCGTGAGGCGTGCGTGGAGGCGCCCGGCCTGGCAGGAGACCACGTCTACGTGTTCTCCGCGGGCTCGGTGCCTCACGCACGTGTCGAGCGCACGGTACGCAGCGATGGCTCGGAGACGCTCTCGGGCGTCTCGCAGGTCGCTGCAATGAAGGTGATGGAATACGCCGAGCTCGGCCCGGATGGCCGCCTCGTCTATGCCGACGTGACCGCGACGGGCGCGAATGGCGCGACGCGACGGCTCATCGCGGACGCGGCGCACGGCGCGTTTTACGTGCAAGACGAGCACGGCGCTGGCTGGAAGCGAATGGCCAAGGACTCCCCCTGGGTGTACGCGGGCCTTGCAGGGGACACGTCCTTCGCGCTTCTGCCGACGCCCGTGAGCGCGTGGGTCACGTTGCGCGCGACCAACGCTTCGCCCGACGTGCGTGTCCTCGACGCGGCGTTGCGCGAGGGCCGGATCGTGCCGCAGGACCAGCTCGTCGTGGAAGGCGAGGGCGACGAGCGCTTCGTGATCGCGGGTGAAACCGTGCTCACGGCGAACGACGACTTCGTCACGGCCCTCGGCGAGAGCACGCTCGAGCCGCTCCGCATCGCGGCGGCCACGCTCCGCCCGCGTCGCGTCGCGCAGCGGTAATCCCAGCCGCCACGACAAATACCTTGCAACGAGGGGCCGGGCCTCCAACCGGTCCCTCGTTCTTTTTATGGCCCCGAGGATCTCCATCGGCACATGGTCGTCGCGCAGCTTGCTCCGACGGCGGATGGGGTCGGACGTGAGGTCGACGCGCGTGAGGTCCGAGAGGTCGAAGACCTGGCCGTTCGGCTTGGGATGCTTGGAATCGGACAGGGGAAGACGCCTCCTCGCATGCGGGGGGCCTCGGGCCGTCCTGTCGCACGGCGTGATGGCTGCGCGCGTGTGGAAGGAGGTCGTGTCTTCAAGCTTCGAGGCCGAGCAAGAAGGCGACGGGGACGTGTGCTTGGGGGGGAGGGGGCGAAGGGGGGACGAGGCGGGGCCGAGTCTCCGGACACACGAGGGCGTGGCGTGGGAGAGGAGGCGGTGTGGCCGGCGGGAGGCGGGGGCGAGGGGGAGAGGAGACGACCCCGTTGGGTCGACGGACGCGCGAATTGGGCGAGGGTGACGAGGGCGTGCCCGACGACCTACGGCCCCGTCGCTGCGTGGGATGGAGGCGTCGTGCTTCGACGGTGAGGACGTCGCATCAGGACACGACGTCACGAGGGCAGAGACGAGGCCCAAACCGTCGCCGCTCATCTGGGAAGCGCCGTGCCGGGGCTCTGCCCCGGTCCCCGCGGGGGGCTGTCCGCCCCCTCGACCCCGGACCAGGCACAGCCTGGACCGAGGGTTGAAAAACTGCGCTCCGCGCAGTTTTTCAAACGGGCCGACGAAGGACCCAGGTTGCCAGCCGAAGCCACAGCGCGGCTGTCTTGGCGGGCAACGTCGTTGGTGGTCTTGACCCGGGCCTGTTCGATGAACTGCGCATCGCGCAGTTCATCGACCTTGGGTCCAGCCCCTGGCTGGTCCGGGGTGCAGGGGGCGGATAGCCCCCTGCTGGGGCCTGGGGCAAAGCCCCAGCTCAATTCCAGTCGATGCCGAAGAAGCCGCCGTCGAGCGCGACGCGCCGGTCGAGCACGTGGCCCCCCCGCTGCACCGTGATGCGTCCGTCATAGACGACGAAATCGGGGGCGAAGCGCGGGAGGTGGCGGCTCGCGAGCGTGCCCGCGGAGCCCACGCCCGCGTGCACGACGACGTATTCGTCCGGGTTTCGCGGGTGCGGATGAATGAAGGAGACGCCGACGTCCTCGCCCTCGTGCCGTTTGCCGCGGAACGTGAGCGCGGAAGGTTCGAAGCGCACGGGGAGCGCGCTTTCGAGCAGCGCGGTGACGCGGTTCGAGCGGGTGTTTCCGATGAGGACGAGGCTGCGTGTATCGATCTCGGCGTCGGTGATCTCGACGTCGGATTTCACCGGGAAGCGGGCCGCAAAGGTGTCGAAGGAGGCGAAATGCTCCGCGACGAGGCGGTTCGTCTCGATCTGCGCGGGATCCTGGGTGCCGTAGACGACGAGGCGGCCGTGGCGATCGATGTCGTCGAGCGGGCCCGAGACGCCGGCGCGCTTGCGCCCTTTGCGTGAAGGCTCCTCGGGCACGCGGACGAACGCGCCGTCCTTCTTGACGAGCCAGAGCATCCCGGCCGCGAAAGGCCCCTCGATGGCCGCGCCGTCCACGGCCACACCCGCCCCTTCGCGCAGCGCGAGCTGGGACAGGTCCAGGGCAAACGACTCCACGTTGCGGGTCTTCACCGTGACGCCGTCCGCCTTCGAATGGCGCGCGTCGATCTCGGCGAATTTGTCCTCGGCCTCCATGCCGAGCAAGCGCACCCAATGCGCCCGATCGTACCGCCACTCGCCCGTGACGAACCGGACGCGCTCGGGCGCCTTCGGCCGTCGATGCGATTTGAGCCATCCGATCATGTCGCCATCCTCGTAGCCGTAATCCCATACGTTGTGGTCGAGGTCCTCCTGGACGTCGAATTTGTAGGGATAGCCGAGGGAGCGATACCGATCGGCGACGAGCTGGGAGCGCGTGGGATCGTCCTTTCCGCCGTGGACGATGAAGAGCGGCACATGCTGGCCATTCTCGGCCCAGTTTACGATGTACCGTTTGGCGAGGAGGACGTTTTCCCAGGGCGTGTGCGGGGCTTTTCGGATGCTCTCCCAGCCGAGCAGGTTCGGGTAGCCGCAGAGCGGGGCCGCGGCGGAGAAGAGGTCCGGGTAGTGGAAGGGAAGGTAAAACGCGACCGTGCCGCCGAGGGAGTAGCCGGTGATGGAGATGCGGCGCTCGTCGATGGGGAAATGGGCGCGGACCTCGGCGACGGCCCGGAGGACGTCGTCTTCGCCGAGGTGACGCTGCCCCGCATTGCCGAATTGCCAGGGCGCGACGAGGAAGGCGCCGAAATCAGGCAGGCCCGAGAAATGGCGAGCTTCGAGCAAGCCATTGAAGCCTGCCTCGGGCGCCTCGCCGACGACGACCCGCAGCGCGATCTCGGGGCGATTGCCGAGCCCATGGGAAGCGACGACGAGCGGGAGCGGTTTTCCCCCAGGGCGATAGGCCCGCGGGACGAAAAGGACGTACGGCTGGAGGCGGCCGTCGAGCGGGCTGCGATAGGCGCGGCGCTGAATGCCGAACCGGCCGGCATACGGGCTCTCGCCTTTTTCGAGCGAGGCGAGGAGGGACTCGGCTTCCTCGGTCTGGCGCTTGATCCAGGAGATGTCGGGATCGTTTTGCGCGAGGTTGTCGACGAGGCCGTCGATGTGGGCGATCAAGCTGTCTTTTTCGCCGCGCGTGGCCGAGGAGCTCTCGATGGTCTCGCGTTTGTCCGTGAGCGCGAGGACGCGTTTTTGGAGAGAGCCGCGGTATACGAGCGGGATCTTCTGCTCGGTCCCGGGCGTCGCGCCGAGGCGGAGCCGGAGTTCATTTGCCCCGGTTTTTTCGAAGGGAATCGAGAGGGAAATCGCCCCCTCGGGGGTGCCGAGCGAGGCGGCAGGCAAGGAGCCCTCGGCCAGCGGGCGGCCCGGGCCTTTTTCGGGCGCGAGCTCGGCGCGGTAGGGGAGATCCAGGGGTTTGCGCGGGCCGAGGCCGAGCCACGCCGGCCGCACGGAGACGTCGAATCCCGTGGCCGTGGGCTTTTTCTGGATCTCGGCGCGCAGAAGCTCGGCCGGCGTGCACGTGGCCTCGGGGGGCGTGGCGAAGAGCAGATCCGGAGCAGGGCCGCCGGAAGGGGAGCGGGCGCGGAGCCAGAAGCCCGTGGGCGCGGAGGTCGGCTGCTCGACCTCGACGAGGATTCGATGGACGCCGCGATCGAGGTCGAGCGGGACACGCGTCTCGTCGCGGAAGGGCGCGGGATCGGCCTCGCGCGTGGCGTCGAAGACACGTTTGCCGGCCACGGAGATCCGTACGCGGCCGGAGACGCCCGCGGCGAGGAGGATGCGCTGCGCGCGGCCGGAGACGAGGTGGCCCGAAAGGACGAAATGGGTGGGCGGCTTCGGGCCTTTTTTCGAATCGGCCTTCTCGTGGACCTCGACGTAGCCGTCCTTCGCGCAGAGCGGGCGGGGCGCGGGCGGGGCGCCGGCGTCGGGGGGCGTCGTCGCTTCGGCCTCGGGCAAGGGGCCCGGGAGCGGACCCACGGCGCTCCACGCGTCGAGCCAGCCTTCCCCCTGGGGCGCGAGGAGCGCCTCCCGCGCAAGCCCGACCGGCGGATTCTCCTGGGCGCGGAGCGAGACGCAGCCGGCGCCGAGGCAGGTCGACCCCTCGCCGCAGCGCTCCTCGACCCAGCGTTCGCCGCCCTGGCAAACGAGCGCGACCTCCTCAGAGGTGCACCGACCCTCGCCGGGCGTGCAGACGGCGCCCGGCGCGGCGTCGGGGACCGCGGGGGACTGCGCGGAGGGCTCGGCGCGCGGAGGCGGGCGCTGCTCGACGCCATGTTCGGCCGGCGGGCGGCAAGCCGAGGGCCCGGCGAGGGCGGCGAGCACGAGCGGGAGGAGGAGCCGAGGGCGCATCGAAGGCGAAACTTGCCGCGTCCGCCCGGGAACGCCGGCCGTCCACGCGAGCCGGCACAGCTACCACGAGCCCCGCCCCGGACCAAGCCGGGCGCTCGGCCCCCGTCCCCCACGGAGCGATTTCAGCCTTCGTTCACTTTTGCCTGGTCCCCAAAACTTCCATCGCGGCCGTGCGTCGAATGCAGTGACCGTCGCCCTTCGGGCCGGGGGCTACACCGCCGGACCCGTGAACGTGGAGAAAGCGAGAAAACGAGCCATGAAGAGCATTCCTCGATCCAATGCAACGATGTCCTCGAGGGGAGCCCCGGGAACGCGTGAGGACGGCTCGGTGATGTTTTCGCTGAGCTCCCTCGTGGCCCAGGCCTCGAACGACGCACCCACGACGAAGGAGCCGAGCGCACGCGGAGACGACTCCGGACTCATCGATCTGAAGGCCCTTGCGGCCGAGGCGCAGAAGCCGGCCGAGCCCGTGCTCCCGCACGCGCCGATCTTCCCCTTCGGCGCGCCGGAGCCGGCGCCGCTCCCGGCCCCCGAGCCGAGCGCCGAGGTGGTCGCGACGCAGGCCCGCCGAGGGCCGTGGCTGGTCGCCGCCGTGGGCGCCATCCTGGTCTCGGCCATGGCGATCGGCGCCGCGAGCGCGCGCCCCAAGGCCGAGCCGATGACGCTGGGCGGTCGCGTCTCGCCCCATTTCGAGGTGGCCCTGAAGCGCGCCGCGACGCCGCCGGCGCCGCCCGCCGAGGTGAAGACGACGACGCCGCCCGCGAAGGAGGCGACCGCGCCCGAGAAGACGAAGCCTTCGCAGCGGACGAGCGGGAACACGAACGTGAAATCGACCGATCCCAAGAAGACGGATCCGGTCGTCAAGGATCCGCCGCCGAAGCGCGAGACCTTGCCGCTCGAGGTCTGCGATCTCATGTGCCAGATGCGGAAGGCGACGCAGAAATGACCGAGCGCCCGAGAGGGCATTGCGGCGGGAATGGGGCAGCTCGTTCCCGCCGCGCGTCGTTTCGAGCCGCAGGCCGCGAGCGCCGCTGACGCTTTACGATCGCGGCCCGCCTCCCCACCCTTCACGCATGAACATTCCTCGCAGGTGGCAGCGCCGCGTCCGGGGAGCCTGGCGCGGCATCCAGCGCGCAGCCGGGCTCCTCTCGGCCGTGGCCGCAGCGGTGTGGCTCGTTCAAAAGGGGCGCCTCGGCGCCTCCGGCAGGCGCGTGGTCCGCACGAGGCCGAAGCAAGCCGACGAGCGCACGATACGGCGCATTGCCGAGGCGCAAGCAGGCGGCATCAGCAGCCAGGAGAGCGACGCCCGCTACGAGAGCGGCGAGCATCCGGGCGGCCTGCACGGCAAGGCCGTTCGCCCGCCGCCGGACGCCGAGATCTATGAGATCGACGAGCCGACCGACCGCACGCAGGCCCACCGCGGTTCGCGCCGGACGATGGCGTCGATGCGACGCTGACGCAATTTCGAGGCGGGAGGGGGAGCGCGGGCAGGTACCATGCAGGCGGAGGTCCTGCCTTGCCCGATCCCGCGCCCCCCGCTGAATTGCCGGTGTCGCCGCCGACCCTGCGGCACGCGCCCGGCAAGAGCGCCGAGACGGCCCGACCCGCCGCTGCGCCGCCGACCCGCATCCTCGAGGTGTCGCCCACCGCCCGCCCGGCCGAGGCCCGCTCGGCGGTCCGCGGCGCGCTCCTCGTCGCGGTCCTCGTGATCGTGGCCTACGCCGGCGCGGTGTTGTTCTTCCGGTATGTCGCGCCGAACCGCCCGCAGTACGTGGCGGAGATCGGATCCGGGCTCGCGATCGGGATCGTGGTGTTTTTCCTGCACACGCTCATCGGCGGATCCGTCACGGAGTCGATGATGGTGGGCGAGGAGCGCTTCCGCGCGCTGCTCGGGTTCCTCGCGCTCATCGCGCCGTCGTTCGTGCGGTGGATCCTCTTCGCCTGCCTCGGCGGGATGCTCGTCGTCGCCTACCAGGATCTCGGGGAGTGGAGCTCGTCGTCGATCGCGCGGCTGCGGGTGCTCGGCGCGTGCGCGATGCCGGCGATCCTCGCGGTGTGCTCGGCGATGCTGGTCGAGCGGCGCTTCGCGCGCGGCGATTTCCGGCTGAAGGTGGGGTACGGAGCGGGCACGGCCATGCGGGATCGGATCGAGCTCCGCGAGAAGGTCGAGCGCATGTGGGCCTACGAGAACGAGCTCATGCGCGAGTCGGTGCAACGCATGGCGCGGCACGCGACGATTTTCGGGTTCATCGCGTCGGCGATCCTCATTGCTTGCGGCGTGATCCTGCTCCGATACGCGCGGACCGAGAACGAGCTCCGGCACCTCGTCGCGCTCTCCGTGGGCTCGGCGTGCACCGTGTCGTTCACCCTGAACCTCGGGCAAATCCTGTTTCGTTCGGCCAGCAACGATTCGACCGCGCGCATGATGGCGTTTGCGGCGCGTACATTGCTCATCGTGAGCGTGGCAACGGTGTTCCTCGGCGTGGCGCTGCTCTCCGGCCCGGGGGAGGCGAGCAGCACGGACAAGGGTTACCTGTTCCAGGGCTACAAGGGCGCGCTGATCGTGGGCGTGGCCGTCGCGCTGCTCGGCGAGCGCGTGCTGCGCGCCGTGACGGATCGGGCCGCGACGATCCTCGGCGTGGGGAACACGGCGCCGATCCGGGGCAGCGATCTCGGCATCATCGACGGGCTGAACGACGAGGACGTGGCGCGCCTGGCCGAGGAGCGGATCGATTCGGCGCACGCGCTCGCGTTCATGCCGACGCCGCGGATCTTCTTCAACACGACCTACAGCCTGCAGCGGATCTGCGACTGGCAGGATCAAGCGTTGCTCATCGCGCGGGTCGGCCGGACGAACGCGCAGCTCCTGCGCGAGCAGTACCTCGTGCGGGGCGCGATCGCGGCGCGGCAGCTCGCGCGCGAGATCGTAGGCCCGTCGCGGAGCGCGAGCTCGGCGTTGCGAGGGCCCACAGAGTCGTGGTCGGGCGAGCCGATCTCGGTCCCCTCGGAGCCGCAGGAGGACGAGCGGGACAGGCTCCGGGCGCTGGCGAAGGCGCTCGGCTTCACGGGGATCAACCAGGCCGTGCTCGGTTTGCGGTGCCTCGTCGACGACGAGGAGATCGAGCGGCTCGAGGTGTTCAGCCGCTCGGTGCCGGTGTGGAAAGATGCGGGGACCGAACACGTGCGCGACGAGGCGCCACGCGTCGAGCTCCCGGTGAACGAGGGCCGCCCCCCGGCGGGGCGGCCGCCGCACCGGGGGGAGTGAGCCGCGTCAATCGCCGCGGCGGCGTCTCGGCTTGTACTTCACGCGGACCGGCACGCCCTCGAAGCCGAAGTTCTTGCGGAGCTGGTTCTGGACGTAGCGCTGGTAGCTGAAGTGGATCTGCTCGGGGGCGCTCGCCATGACCACGAAGAGCGGCGGTGAGGTCTCGGCCTGCGTGATGTAGTAGAGCCGCGGCGCGCGGCCGCCGGAGGTGGGCGGCGGGCGATGCTCGAGGACCTGCTCGAAGAAGCGGTTGAGCTCGCCGGTGGGCACGCGCGTGCGGAACGCCTGGGCGATGCGTGTGATCGTGGAGAGCAGGTTGCCCACGCCGCGGCCCGTCTTCGCGCTCATGGGCACGATGGGCGCCCACGGCACGAACGAGAGCTTGTCCCGCGCGTTCTCCTCGGCCTTCCCGAAGGCCTTCTTGTCGAGCAGGTCGGCCTTGTTGAGGCCGATGACGACGGCGCGGGCGCGATCGACGGCGAGGCCCAGGATCTTCGCGTCCTGCTCGGCCACGCCTTCGAACGCGTCGCTCAAGAGGACCACGACCTCGGCGCGCTCCATCGCGCGGATCGCGTGGAGCACGCTCACCGCCTCGACGACGCTGTCCTCCTTCGTGACCTTCGCCTTGCGCCGGATGCCGGCCGTGTCGATGAACAGGAACGAGTGCTTTCCCTTGGTGATGCGCGTGTCGATGGCGTCACGCGTGGTGCCGGGACGCGCGTCGACGAGGAGGCGCTCCTCGCCGAGCAGGCGGTTGATGAGCGAGGACTTGCCCGCGTTCGGGCGGCCCACGATCGCGACGCGGATGGCCTCGTCCGGCGCCGCGCCTTCCTCCGGCTCGGGCGGAGGAGGCGGCAGCGCGGCCGTGATCGCCGCCTCGAGCTCGTCGATGCGACGGCCGTGGAGGGCGGAGAAGGGGATGAGGTCACGCGCGCCGAGGCGGTAGAGATCGGAGAGCTCGAGCTCGGCGCGCTGGGAGTCGGCCTTGTTCGCGCAGTAGATGACGGGTTTGCCCGCGCGGCGGAGCAGATCGAGCTCGGCGTGGTCGGCCGGCGTCGGCGGCTGGCTCGCGTCGAGCACGCACACGATGACGTCGGCCTCGGTGATCGCGACGTCGATCTGGCGCTTGATCCCTTGCCGCATGGGATCGTCGCTCTCCGGATCGAAGCCGCCCGTGTCGACGAGCGTGTACCTACGTCCGCGGGACGTGACGTCGCTGTAGTGACGGTCGCGCGTGACGCCGGGCTCGTCGTGCACGATCGCGGTCTTCTTGCCGACGAGGCGGTTGAACAGGGTGCTCTTGCCGACGTTGGGGCGGCCGACGATCGCGACGATCGGCAGCGGAGCGCTCATCACCCGCGCGGGCGTCACGCCCCCGTCCGGCTGCTCGACTTGGTCTTCTTGCATCGTCATTTCTCCTCGTCCTCGTCGAGCTTGCCCTCGTCGTCGTCGTCGAGGTCCTCCTCGTCCAGGTCTTCGTCCTCTTCGCCCTCGGCGTCGAGGTCTTCGTCGCCTTCGTCGTCGGCCTCGCCGTCGGCCTCGTCCGCTTCGGCGTCGCGCTCGGCGACGATCATGTACTCGGCCGCGTCCGTCGCGCCGCCGCGCGCCCTGCCGTAGCCGAGCTCCTCCAGGCGCGGCAGCGACTCGCGCCAGTCCGGCGTCACGGCCACCCAGAGGCGCAAGACCACCTTGCCGCCGACGAGCTCCTCGATGCGCTCGCGCGCGGCGATGCCGATGCGCTTCATCATGGCCCCGGCCGTGCCGATCAAGATCCGCTTCTGGCCCTGCCGCTCGACGTGGATCGTGGCGTCGATCTGGACCGCCTGCCCCGGCGCCCGTGGCTCGGTGTACCGGTCGATGCTGACGGCCGCGGCATGCGGCACCTCGTCCTGCGTGGCGCGGAGGATCTGCTCGCGCACGTACTCCGCCGCGAAGTAACGCGCGGGTTTGTCGGTCACGTCATCGACGCCGTACCGGAACGGGCCCTCGGGCAAGAAGCGCGCGATCTCGTCGAGCACGAGTGTGATGCCGTCCTCGCGTTGCGCCGACACGGGCACGACCGCGTCGAAGTTCCGCACCTTCCCGTACGCTTCGAGCAGCGGCAACAGGTGCCGCTTGTCCCGGAGCACATCGACCTTGTTCACGACGAGCAGCACGGGCCGATCCGGCGCGAGATCCGAGAGCAGGACGAGATCCCCGGGGTGGGGCAGGAGCGAGCGTGGCTCGATGGGCGTCCCGTCTTCCTTGCGCTTCACGGGGCGCGGCGAGACGTCCGTCACGAAGACGACGACGTCGGCGCGGCGTGCTGCATCCCGCGCCGCCTCGTTCATCACGCGGCCGAGCTGCGTGCGTGGCCTGTGCAGGCCCGGCGTGTCGAGCAGCGCGAGCTCCGCGGAGCCGTGGTGCACCACGCCGAGGAGGGCGTCGCGCGTGGTCTGCGGTGTCTTCGAGACGATGGAGAGCGGCTGCTGGAGCGCCGCGTTGAGCAGCGTGGATTTGCCGACGTTCGGCCTGCCGATGAGCGCGACCGTGCCGCTCCGCGAGGGCCCGCTGGCCTCCGGCGCGGGGCGCGGCACGGGCCTCGGGCGTGGAGCATCTGTGCGGCGCCCGGCGCCCGTTCCACCGCGCGGGCCGCGCGTGAGATCGTCCGTCGTCGCGGGCCTTCCGCCACGCGCGGGGGATCCCGGTCGCGGCGCCGCGCCGCGCGTGTCCGGTCGTGCGCCCTTCTCGCCGCGCGTGTCCGGTCGTGCGCCCCTCTCGCCGCGCGTGTCCGGTCGTGCGCCCTTCTCGCCGCGAGCGGGAGGCGCTCCCTTCGACGCAGGTCCCTTCCCGCGCGGGCCGGGCCCTTGCCCTCGCCGTTGCCCTTGCTCCGCGCGCGGTTTTCCCTTCGCGCCGCCGCGCGTATCCTCGCCCGGCCGACCGCCGCGACCCCGCTCGGGCCTCGGCCCGCGCGTCTCCCGGCGCGGGGACGCGCCGGCTCGTTCGTCATCGGACGGTCGCTCACGCGCAACGTCGGGCTTCCGGCCAGGTCGCTCGGCGCGGGGTTCGGCTCTACGGCTCTTCACAGCGCGGCGCGATAGCAGACAGAGGGGGAGGCCTCAAACGGCTTCTCAACGTTCTCCAAGCTGACCGCCTCTCCAAACGCCTTTGGCTACCGGCCCGAGCAGCGGTAGAAGCCCCCCATGGAAGCCGTCCCCGAGAGCGCCCAAAGCGGTACGACCCGTGAGGATGCGCCGACCCCAGCGAGCGCCCGCGCCCCTTCCTTCGCCGCGTGGTCCCGTCCGTTCGCGCTCGCGGTCGCTGCCCTCGTGCTGTTCTCGACCCTCGGCACGAGCGGGATCTGGGATCCGTACGAGCTCGACACGGCCGATCTCTCGCGCCGCATCGCGATCCACGTCTTCCACGCGGACAAGCTCGCGCTCCCCGACGCCATCAACCAGATGCCCACGCTGAGCGATCTGCGCATGGGCGAGCTGCCGTTCACCTCGATGGCGCTCGGCTTCCGGCTCTTCGGGCTCGCGGACTGGACGGGACGCCTGCCGCTCGCGATCTGGGCGTTCGTCGGGGTCGTCGCGCTGCACGAGATCCTCGCGCGCCTCTCGGGAAAACGAGCCGCGCTTTACGGCGCCGTCGCGCTCGCCACGACGCCGCTCTACTTCATGCAGGCGCGGACGATGCTCGGTGACATCGTCACGATGTCCTCGCTCTCGCTCGCGTTCGCGGGCCTCGTGGGCGCGCTTTTCGATCGCGCGCGCGGCACGAAGGAGGGCGCCGAGGTCGAGGTCCCGGGCGCGCGCACGTGGCTCGTGAAGGGCGTCTGGCTCGTCGTCGGGGCCCTCGGCCTCGTGGCCGGATACATGTCGCGCGGGCTCCTGATCGGCGTCGCAGTGCCGGCGCTCGCCGCGGGGCTCGCCTGGCTCGTCCTCGAGCTCGGAGGGTTTTCCGCGGGGCGATCCCTCGCCGAGCACGCGATCGGCGCGCTCTCGCTCCTCTTCGGGCTCGTGGCCTTGGGCGTCGGGATCTCGCTCCTGCTCCGCACCTCGCCCGACACAGCGCTGCCGCGCGCGCTCGGTGTCGCGCTCACCAAGAAGGCGAGCGTGGATGCGACGTTCGATCGGACGATCCGGCACCTCGGCCACGCTCTCTTCCCGTGGAGCGCGTTCCTGCCGTTCGCGATCGGAAGGTTGTTCCGCGCGCCCGTGGAGCTCGACGTGCCTGCCCGCAGGCGCGAGGTGGGCCTGCGTGTCGCGCTGCTCGTCGGCGCGGCCGTCGCGTACGCCGTGTACGCCGCGCTCACGCCGCACGTCACGTTTCTCCCGTGGAGCGGCGTCGCGCTGCTCGCGGGTGTCGCGGGGCTCGCGGTCGCCGACTTCGATCGCGGCGCGCCTCCGTCGCGGGCCCTCGCGCTCGGCGTCGCGCTGCTCGCGTTCGTGCTCTACCGCGACATGGTGCTCGAGCCGGGGCGCATGTTCAGCGTGTTCGAGGTGGACAAACCCTCGTTCCCGAAGAGCTTCGAGCAGGACGCGGCGACGCTGATGCGCCTCTCCGCCGCGGCGTTCGCGGCGCTCGTGGCGATCGCGTGGTTCGAGGGGCGCGCGGACAAACCCGGCTCGATCTCCACGTGGGCCGACGGCCTCGTCGAGGACTACCGCAACGTGGGCCGCGAGCTCGCCACGGTCTGGAACGGCAACCTCTTCTTCGCTGCGGTCGTCGTCGAGGCCGCGCTCGTCGGCCTCGGCGCGATGCTCTTCCTCGGCACGCGGCTCGGCTGGGCGTCCGTGCTGAGGCTGCCGCGCAACTTCATCGACGCCGGCTTGAACCTCTGGTGGGCGCTGCCGCTCGTCCTCGCGTCCCTGCCGATCTCGTTCGCCGCCGTGCGCGACGGCTTCCGCGCGGCGCTCGGCCTCGCGCGCCTGCCGCGCGGCGCCGGCGTGCTCCTCGCTGCGCTCGCGGCCGGCGCGGTGCTCTCGTTCGGCTACTACCCGGCGCTCGCCGCGCAGCTCTCGCCGAAGGAGGTCTTCGACGCGTACGCGCGGCTCCAGAAGCCCGGCGAGCCGCTCGGCCTGCTCGGCGTGCGCGCCCGCTCGATCGCCTACTACCACCACGGCGGCGAGGTCGCGCAGTTCAACGATCCCGCCGAGGCGTTCAAGTGGCTCACCGAGGGCACGGATCGCCGCTGGCTCATCGTCCGCGCCGAAGAGCTCCCGCGCCTCAACTCGCTCCACCGCAAGCACAAGGGCTCGAACCTGCCCGTGCTCGACGCGCGCTCGAGCCAGATCCTGCTCGTGTCGAGTGATCTCGGGGGCCAGCCCAATGAAAATCCCCTCGGCGCGCTGGTGCTCGATGCGCCGCTGCCCGAGCTCCGCGGGGTCGACGCCGCGTTCGAGGATCAGCTCGACGTGCTCGGCTGGGAGGTCCGCGACGGCACCGGTCAGGTCGTGGACAGCGTGGTCCCGCAGCGCAAGTACCACATGCGCTTCTACTACCGGGTCGTGAATCCCATCACCGGCTCCTGGAAGGCGTTCCTGCACATCGACGGCTACCAGCGCCGATACAACGGCGATCACAGCGTCCTTGATGGCAAATATGCGATGAACCTGTGGCAGCCGAACGACATCGTGGTGGACGATTACGTGTTCGAGCTCGAGCCGAACTTCACGCCGGGTGATTACACCGTCTATTTCGGCTTCTTCTCCGGAGACACGCGTTTCCGGGTGACGCGTGGCCCGAACCACGAGAACCGCGTCATCGGCGGAGCGCTCCACGTGCGTTGATCGATGCGCACCGTCGGATCCCTTGGCGCCCGTGTGGAAAGCGGCTACGCGGAAGGTTCGATGGGTGAGCGTCGCGGGAGCGATCCGGAGCGCGGAGCGGACGATGAGGCCGCGACGGCGGACAAACCTCCGTCGTCGACGCGCGTGAACGAGGCGGCGCCTGCGAGCCGCCCAAGCTGGCTTGAACGCCGTTCCTCGGAGCGATACGACGTGACCTGGTCGGTGGATTGCGAGACGGAGGAGACGTTCCTCTACGCCGCGATCACGAACATCTCGGAGCTCGGCATCTTCGTTCGGACGACGAACCCGTTGCCCATCGGCACGAACCTCACGCTCCGGTTTGCCCCGCCGAACAGCGACGATTCGTTCGTGCTCGAAGGAACGGTGCAGTGGGTCAACGTGGTCCGCCCGCTCCACGACAACCCGAACCCCGGTATGGGCGTGCGTTTCGTGCGGATCACGGCCGCCGAGCGCGAGCGGCTCGTCGATACGATCCGCACGATCGCGTACCTGCGCGAGAACGCGGGACCCGCGTCCAACTGAAGCGCCGCGCCTAGGCTGCCCTCTCCCGCGCGGGGCTTGGGGGCGTAACTCGGCTTGTCCGAGCGTAGCCCCCAAGCGGTGAAAGAGGGGATGGGGTGAAGGGTTCCTACAGCCCGATCGGCAACGGGAAGCGGCGCACGTAGACGCCGAAGTGGCTCGTGCTGTCGTCTTGCCAGCCGATGGCGACGAAGCCTGCGCCGCCGATCGCCACGGCGGGCCCGCTGCGGGAGCCGTTCGTGCCCTCGGGATCGGGGATGTTCGCGAGGAACGCGTCGTTCTGGCCGGTGACGCTGTTGTAGCCGAAGCCCGACGTGCCCCCGATGAACCGCGCGCCGATCGTGCCGCGCTCGTCCCCCCAGACGACCGTGAAGAAGCCGAGCCCCGCGGCCACCTTGGGCTTCTGCTGCAAGCCGGCGGTCTGCGTGTTCACCGTCTTCTGGTCCTCGGTGCCGGGGACACGCGCGAAGTCCTTGTCGTAGCGCTGGAAGAAGATGTCGCCGTTCGCGTGCCACACGACGATGTAGCGACCGTCGGGGAGCATCGCGACGTCGGGCTCGTCCTGCAGGCCCGTCGTCGCGTCGTTCACGAGCTTGGGCGTGCCGACCTCGCCGTTCGGCTTGACCGTCACCATGACGATTCCATCGCCGTCGCCGTCGCCAGCGCCTTGGTAGACGACCACCCAGCCATCCTTGTTGCCCGCGACGCGCGGCGCCGAGCCGTTCGTGGCGATCGGGATCTCGCCCATCGCCGGCTCGAGATCCCCCGTCTTCCTCCAGATGCGACCGAAGACACCGGTGCCGCGGTTCCACACGACGAGCGCGGCGTCTTCGGGCCCGCCCGCGACGTCGGGCCGGATCTGCGCGTCGCCGACCTGCGTGCTGACCTTGAGCGGCGGCACGTCCGCGCAGCCCCACTGGTTCTGAGCGTTCAGGTAGATGTGGTAGTTGTTCGTCGCCTCCTGATCACTCGCGTAGACGATCGCGACGTGGTTCAGGCCGACGGGCGCGAGCGATGGATCACGCTGCACGAGCGCGGGGCCCGACGCGGGCAGCGTGGTGCAGCGCGCGGGGAGCTGGATCTGCTGCGAGAGCGGGTACGGCTTCTCGATCGGGTAGAGATCCGCGCCGAGAAAGCGCATCAGAATGTCGCCCCCGCCACCGCCCGTGGTGCTCGTGTACGCGGTGCGCAGCGCGTTTTTCGTCGCGTCGATGCCCGGGCAGAACTCCAGCGCGAGGTGCGTCTTCGTGCCCGGACCGTCGTTGTCGAGCGCCGGGGGCACGTTGTTCTTCACGGAGAGCAGGATCTCCTGCGCGGTGCAGTCGCACCGACAAACCGCGTCCGGCGCAATGCCGCCGCACGTCTCGGCGGGGCTCCCGTCGCACGCGAGTGCCGCATTGGGGCCGAGGTCGCACTGCTCGCCGGTGCCGACCGCGCCGTCGTTGCAGCACGCGGGCGGCGTGTACCGCTGCACCTTGATCGTCACCTCGAGCGGGTCCTGATCGACCTTCTCCACGGCGCAACCCTCGGCGAGGACGCCCGCGCCGCCCTCGGCCATGACCGCGAAGATCTTCTCGGCGCCGTCCCGATCGAGCTCGATGTCCTTGCACCAGGTGACGCCCTCGCCGCAGCCGTCCTTGTGCAGATCGAAGGTCTGCACGGCGTCGCCCGTCGGGGCGTTCTCGACGCGGCCTGTCGCGGGCGTGCAGGTCGCCTTGCCCTTGTCGAAGACGCGCAGCGTGACGCGTGTCGCCGTGTCGAGCAGCCCGAGGGGCGCCTGCATGACGAGGCCCACGTTGATGGGCGCCTCGGCGCAAGCGCCTACGGCGATGGCCACGGGCAGGGCAGGGACGAGGCCCAAGAAAAGGCGTGATCGGCGCATACGCCGAGTCTAGCGGGTCGCGGCCCGGTTTCGCAGGCCGTTGATGGGCCCGTCAGTACGCGGCGTTGGCGGGGGCGGGGGGCTCTGCCGCGCGCTTCGGCGCGGCGTTCACGTTCCGGCCCGACCCACCCCCCGGCGCGGCCTTCGCCCTTTGCGCTTCTTCCTCCACCGTCGGCGCCGCGGGGGCGGGCTTGCTCGCGGGCTTGCCTGCGGCTGCGACCGTCGACGTCGCGGCCGGAGGCGGCGCCGGAGACGGCATCGCGGCGCGGTTGGCCACGAGGCCACCGCCTGCGTTGTTCGTCTGGTTGGCCGCTTCGCTCTCCTGCAGCGCTTCCTCGGCGCGCGCTTTGTACCCGTCGCTCTGCTTGAGCGCGGAGTAGAGCTCCCGCGCGCGATCCGTGTTGCCGAGGCTCCGCTGGCACTGCGCCGCTTCCCACATCGCGTCGGCGGCTTGCGGCGTGCCCGGGTGACGCGCGCCGACGTCGTCGTACAGACGGAGCGCTGCGTCGCAGCCCGAGCCGTCGCGCGTGGCGCGCGCCTCGGCGAGCGCCTTTGCTGCGCCGTCCGTATCCTTCGCCGCGGCCTTGTCCGTCGCGTCGTCCTTGCTCTTCTTCGCACCCTCCGCGACCTCGGCGGCGGCTGCAGGCATGGGCGCTGCCGCGATCGGCGGGGGAGGGGCTTGCGCGGCGGCCTGCAGATCCCCCTCGTCTGGCGCGGGCACGCCGCGCTCGGTCACGCGTACTGGCGTGATCCCGACCGTGCCGGGTTTGGCGCGGAGCAAGAGCAGACTCGACCCGATCACCAGGAAAAACAGCGCGGCCATCGCGAGCTGCGGCCGCATCGCGTGGCTGCCGGCCCAGGCCAGGGCGCGCAGCGCCTTGCGATGCCAGGGCGTCGTGCGTTGCGCGTCGGTCACGGCGGCGAGGATGCGATCTTCGAGGCCGGGGCTCGGCTCTTCGAGCGGCAGCATCGCGACCTCACGCGTCGCGCGGAGCCCGTTCCAGGCCTCGCCGCAGCGCGCGCAGGATTCCACGTGTCGGCGGAGCGCCGCGTACGTGAGCTCGTCGAGCTCCTCGTACAGCGCGTCCATCACGACCTGGTCGAACTTCTGGCAATCCATGCAGCACCTTGCCCGGCGTTATCGCAGGGCTCGAGCGTAGTCCTCGTACTCGGCGAGCGCTTCCTGCAAGCGCTCGAGGGCGTAACGCATCCTGCTCTTGACGGTATTTTCCGGTACCCCGGTGATCTCGGCGATGTCCTTGAACGGCACGTTGCCGATCTCCCGCAGGAGAAAGACCTCGCGTTGTTCTGCGGGCAGCCGCTCGACGGCGTGGGTGATCCGATGTCCGAGCTCGGCGCCGATCGCGACCCGCTCGACCGAAGCCGTGGGGTGCGCGTCGGCCGTGCGCTCGGCGAGCGTCGGTCCCTCCTCGCCGCTGCTCGTGCTCGTGGCCTGATCCAGTGACGGATGCCGCCGGAGCGCGGCTTTCCGCAGGTGGTCGATGCACACGTTCCGGGCGATGGCGTAGGCCCACGTGGAGAAGCGGGCCTCGTGCTTGAAGTCGGCCGCGTTCTGCACGATTTTGACGAACACGTCCTGCACGAGATCCTCGGCGATTTGAGGCGCGCGGACCTGGCGAAGGATGAAGTTGTAGACGTTCGTCTTGTGCCTGCGGACGAGACCGGCGAACGCCGCTCGGTCACCACCCTGGAACCGCATCATCAGGACCTCGTCGGTCACCTCCTCGCGAGAGATGCTCGCCATCGTCACCTCCTCGTTCCCTGCGCGTCCGCGGGTGCGGAGGCGGGCAAAAGGGGGCCGTGGCGACCACTGAACCGGTCCATGGGACGCGCGACGGGGCCCGAAGTTCTGATCGGAAGGGGTCGTCGCTGCACGACGCCACCTTACCGGATCGGGACACGGGCGGAGCCGCGAAGTTTGGGTGGCGAGGGCGCTCGGAAAGACCTCGCGCCGGGGCGGACACGAAGCGCCAGCAAATTCACGGCACGTCACGTTCCCGTGTCGCCCGGGGTCCTCGGTTGCATCGGCGCGCTCCCGGACCGTACACTTGGCGAAGGCCGGCAAGCATGGCCGGGCGACAGCGCGTCCTCCTGCCTTCCTTCGACGATGGGGTTGGTCTTCATGCGATTGCTCCCGAAGACGCTCGCCGTGACCTTCGCGGCAACCTGGCTGACCGTGGCGCCGGCGTTTGCCCAGGCCCCCACGGCGCCTCCGCCGGCGCCCGGCCCCGGCTTGCTTCAGGCCGTTCCGCCCGGCCAAACCCCGCCCGCCGCGCCGACGCAGCCCGGCATGCAGCCGCCCACGACGCAGCCCGGCATGCAGCCGCAGCCGATGCAACCCGGCATGCAGCCGCAACCGCCGACGCAGCCCGGCATGCAGCCCGCGCCTCCCACGGGCATGCCCGGCGCGCAGCCCGCCCCCGGAGCGCAACCTGCGGCGCCGCCCGGCATGGACGGACAGACGTACGCCGTGCACCTGCGTGACCTCGAGCAGCGCATCGACGAGCTGAAAGAGCAGATCCGTCGCAGCCACACGCGGCTCTCGCTGCTCAGCAACACGATCCTGTCGAGCGGCGGCGCCGGCTCCCGCGCGAACCTCAAGTACACGAACGAGCTCTCGGGCGCCTTCAAGATCACGCGCCTGCTCGTCGTCCTCGACGGCGCCGTCCAGTACAACAAGACCGATCAGACGGGCGCGATCGCCGAGGCCGGCGAGATCCCGATCTTCAACGGCTCGATCCCGCCCGGCGATCACACCGTGCAGGTCCTCGTGAACCTGCAGGGCAACGGCTACGGCGTCTTCTCGTACATGCGCGGCTATCGGCTCGAAGTCCGCTCGAACCACTCGTTCACCGCGCTCGAAGGCAAGACGATGACGCTGCAGATCGTCTCGTTCGAGAAGGGCGGCGTGACCACGCCGATCGAAGAGCGCCCCGCGGTGCGCTTCGTCGAGAAGGTCACGCAAGGGCTCGCGGATCCGAACGCCCCTGCGGGCGCGCCGGCGCCGCAGGGCGTCGCCAAGTGAGCGATCTCCCGAAGGAACACGCATGAAGAGCACACGCGGTTCCCGCACGCGGAAGGCGCTCCTCGCGGGCCTCCTCGCGGCCTGCGCCACGCTCGTGCCGAGCTTCGCGCACGCGATTGACGCCGAGCAGGCGATCACCACCGCCACGCAGCAGATCACGATCGCCGGGAACGGCCTGCGCGCGATCGAGGACGCGATCCAGAAGTCGAAGGGCCGCGAGCGCACGCCGGCGCAGCGCATCGCCGACGCCGTGCTCCTCGTGGGATCGAGGGACTGGGATCGCGCGGCGACGCTGCTGAACGAGATCATCGAGAAATACCCCGATCACCCGACCGCGTACCCCGACGCGCTTTCGCTCCTCGGCGAGACGTACTTCCAGTCTCGGCAGTATCTCTCGGCGCGGCGCGTCTACTTCAAGATCACCGAGCGCGTGCAAGAGCCGCGCTTCTTGACCTACCAGGGCAAGGCGCTCGAGCGGCTCGTCGACATCGCGCTGCGGACGAAGGACTACCGGCACCTCGACGACGTCTTCGCCGCGATGAACCGCCTCCCGCCCGCGGCCGTGACGAGCGGAATTTCGTATGCACGCGGCAAAGGCCTCGTCGTGAAGAAGGACTGGGCGGGCGCGAAGGCGGCGCTCGCGTCGGTCGATCTGAAGAGCGAGTACGCGCATCAAGCCGGCTACCTGCTCGGTGTCGTGGCCGTGAAGGAGGCGACGCCGCCGCCGGTTCCGCTCGCCGAGGGCGAGGTGCCGCCGCGCGCGCCGCGGAGCCGCTACGTCGCGGCGATCGATCAATTCCGCAAGGTCACGCAGCTCGCTCCCGACTCGAAGGATCACGAGCGGGTGATCGACATGGCGTGGCTCGCGATCGGGCGACTCTTCTACGAGTCGGATCAGTGGGCGCAGGCCGTGGATGCGTACAACCACATCGACCGATCGTCACCGGAGTTCGGGACGATGCTCTACGAGCTCGGCTGGGTGTACGTCCGGCTCGGCGACGTCGAACGCGCGCAACGGGCCCTCGAGGTCCTCTCCGTTGCCGACCCGAATAGCCAGAACATCGCGGACGGCTCGTTGCTTCGCGCGGACCTCATGCTTCGCGCGGGCCAGTTCGAAAAGTCGCTCAAGGTCTACGAGGGCGTCCGCGCGAACTACGATCCGATGCGCGCGCGTGTCGACGCGTTCCTCGGCGCGACCAGCGATCCAGCCGTCTACTACGACAAGCTGAGCCAGGAGCAGCTCGACGTCCTCGACTCGAGCTCCGGCCTGCCCACGCTGGCGATCCAGTGGGCGCGCGACGCGGAGGACGGCCCTGCCGCGTTCGCCGTGATCGAGGGCATCGCGCAGTGCCGCGAGCTCATCCAGCAATCGAACGATCTCATCGAGAAGCTGAACGCGGTCGTGGCCTCGACGAACCGCGTCCGCGCGTTCCCCGAGCTCAAGGCGGGCGAGGAGAAGGCGCTCGGACTCATCAACCGCGTGGGCATCGCGCGGCTCTCGATCGGGCAGGGGATGGACGAGGTCGAGTCCTCGTCGCTCTCCGGCGAGATCGGGCAGGTACGCGCGCGCCGCCGCTCGCTGGAGAAGCGGCTCGGGATGATCCCCGTCAACGACGGGGACTTCCAAGAGCGCGAGGGGCAGGCGCTCAAGCAGTGGAACGGCGCATCGCAGTCGGTGCAGCGCATGACGCTGGAAGTGGACTCGCTCCAGGCGCAGGTGAACGGCCTGCGGCGCATGTTGCGCGAGGCGCCGCAGGCGGGCGTCGTGCGCGATCCGGCGGCGGTCGCGCGGTTCGAGCAGGAGCTCGCCGCGCACGAGCGTGATCTCGTGGCCTACCGCAAGCACATCACGGATCTGCGCAAGCTCGTGGGCGCCGGCAAGATGCAGGTCGGCTTTGGCGATCAGCGCTTCATCGAGGACGCGCAGGTGCGGCAGGCGTACCGCGAGGCGATCGTGCGGGAGGTCCAGCTCGCGATGGCGGGGCAGGGGGGCGCGTCGCTCGCCGCTTACGCGAAGCGTGTCGCGCCGCTCCTGCAAAAGGGCGACGAGACGGACGCGAAGGTCTTCGCCGCGCTCTCCGAGCTCGAGCGTGAGGTCGCGCGGAGGACGACGGACGTGCGGGCGATCCTGGCGCGCGAGACGGCCGCGGTGGTGGGGTACGAGGTGGAGCTCGAGCGGCTCGACAAGGAGGCGCGCGGCGTCGTGGGCGAGGTGGCCATGCGGAACTTCGGCCTCGTGCGCGACCGGCTGCGGAGCATCGTCCTGCGCGCGGACGTGGGCATCACCGAGGAGGCGTGGGAGGTGCGCGAGGAGCAGATGACCCGCGTGCGCAGCCTGCGCGTCGAGCGAGCGCGCGAGGAGAAGCTCTTGCGGGAGGAGCTCGATGAGGTCCTCGACGACAGCGCCGCGCCCGGGACGGAGGGCAAATGAGCGTGCTTCGTCGTTCCTCGTCGCGGTCGGGACGCGGCGCGTCGTCGATCCTCGCGCTCCTCGTCGCGACGTGCGTCGCGGGCAGCGCTGCGTCGCAGCCGCAGCCCTTTCCGCCGACAGCAGCGCCCACGGCGCCGACGACCGCACCACCGACGGCAGCGCCCACGGTACTGCCGGGCGCGATGCCCACGGCGCCTCCGGGCGCGATCCCAACGGCGCCCCCGGGCGCAGCACCTCCGACCGCAGCTCCGACGGCGTCCGCGAGCGCGCCGCCCATCCCGCCGCCCACGCCCGCGTTCAAGCCGCGCGTGCAGGCGCCTCCGCCGCCGCCTCCCACGCCCGAGCAGGTCGCGGTGCTCGCGGAGCTCGAGAAAGAGGCCGTAGCGTACGAGCAGGCCGCGCGCGATTACCGCTCGTCGATCACGCGGATCATCCAGCAGCACTACGAAGAGCGCAGGCGTCGTGTCATCGCCGCCCTCGATCGCGAGATCGACGTCGAGCAGAAGGACCTGAAGTCGGCGCGCGAGGAGGCGATCCGCCGCCTCGAAAAGTTCGTCGAGACGTACAGCGGCAGGAACGCGCACCCCGAGAGCACGCCCACGGCGATGTTCCGCCTCGCGGCGCTCTACGAGGAGCGCGCCCGCGAGGACACCGATCTCTCCGACGATCTCGCGATCGGCCTCCGGCCCGCGATCGCCCTCTACAAGCGCATCATCCGCGAGTTCCCGCAGTACAAGGAGCTCGCCGGCGTCTACTACTACCTCGGCCACGCGCTGAACGATTCGGCGCGGATCTTCGAGGCGCAGCAGGTCTTCCGATCGTTCGTCTGCCACGACCGCTACCCGTACCCCGTTCCTACGGATCCGAAGGATCCGACGCGGGACACGGTCGGCAAGCTCCCGCAGGATCACGATCGCGACTACTGGCTCGGCTGGGAGTCACGGCACCCGATCCCCATCGGCGAGGCCGCGAAACGCAAGGCCGCGCAGCCGCCGCCCAAGAAGACGAACGCCAAGGGCAAGGGGAAGGGGAAGGAGCCGGAGCCCGAGCCGGAAGCGCCGGCGATCGAGGACGAGCTCGTCTTCGTCAACCCGTACCCCGATGGCTGCAAGCCGATCCCGCAGAAAGTCGCGGAGGGCGCGGAGCCGCGGTACCTCGCCGAGGTCTGGTGGCTCATCGGCGACTACCACTTCAACGAGATCGATCCGGGCGGCGGGCCCTTCAGCCTGAACCGCGCCGAGGTCGCATACACGCGATCACTCCAGTACAAGAAGCCGCCCGTCTACGGCGTCGCGATGTACAAGCTCGCGTGGACGTACTTCAAGCAGCTCCGCTACGAGACGAGCGTCCGGCAGTTCGTCGAGCTGCTCAAGTACACCGACGAACAGGAAAAACTCACGGGTGATCCGGGCACGGATTTCCGCGGCGAGTCGTACACGTACATCGCCGGCGCGCTCACGTTCCTCGACTTCACGGGGCCCGCCGCGGATGAGCCCTTCGTCCCGCGCAGCGACATCCTCGACCTCGAGCAGGATCCGCGGATCCGTGAGCAGAAGATGCGGATCGCGATCGACCGCGTGCAGAACGCGGCGCTCATCCCGCAGGATCGCAAGTGGACCGTGGAGATCTACAAAGCGCTCGCGGCCGAGTTCAAGGAGCTGAACCAGTATCGGAACACGATCGAGGTCTCGGAGCTCATCCTCAAGAAGTGGCCCACGCACCGCGACGCGCCGGTCATGCAGGCGCAGATCGCGGACATCTACGACACGCTCACCGGGCAGTCGCGCGAGGGGACGGCCGAGCGCGCGGAGAACGCGGCGAAGGCCCTCGACGCGCGCACGAAGCTCGCGAACTACGTCGGCAAGACGCCGTGGGTCGAGGCGAACAAGGACGATCCGGAGGCCATTCAGACCGCCGAGCGCCTCGTGCGTGGCGGCCTGCGTCGCGCCGCGGCTGATCACACGAACGCGGGCAGCGCGCTCGTGAACGCGGCGATCCAGAGCGGCGAGCAGGAGACGCGCACCAAGCTCTTCGAACGCGCGCTCTCCGAGTACCGCATGGCCGCGCTCGGCTGGCAGGGCGTCCTGCAGGAAGACGAGAACGCGCCCGACGCCTACGACAGCCGCTACTGGCTCGCCGACGCGAACCACATGGTCCTCGTGATCCAGGTGGCGATGGATCGCTCGCCGACAGTCGACGAGATCGAGACCGCGCGGCGCACCGCCATCGACGTCCGCGACTCGAACGAGGACGACAAGCACCTGCAGCCCGCCGCGTTCATGGTCGTCGACACCGCGTACCAAGCGCTGCTCGACCAGTACAAGCTCTACAAGCGCACGGGCGGGCAAGAGGGGATCGAGCAGCGGACGGGGCTCAAGATCGTCACGGAGAACGACAAGCAGAAGGTCGCCGTCGAGGAGCTGCCGAAGGTCATCAAGGACGCAGTCGCGGCGCGCGACGAGTACATCCAGCGCGTGCCTCCGGCGAGTGATCTCTCGACGCGGGATCCGCAGACGAACCAGGACCAGAAGAACAGCGATCTCTACGCCTACCAGTCCGCGGAGTTCTTCTTCCTGTACGGCAACTTCGCCGAGGCGCGACGCAGGCTCGAGCCGATCTACGCCGAGCAGTGCAGCAAGACGCCGTTCGGTTACCTCGCGTGGGAAAAACTCACGACGATGGCGAACCTCGAGAACGACGTGCCGCGCTCGCGCGCGCTCGCCGAGGCCGCGATGACGAAGAGCTGCGCCATCAGCGAGGAGCAGAAGCTCAAGGAGACAGGCATCGCCCAGCCCACGATCTCGCGCGGCTACTACGTCGACGCCGCGGCGAAGTTCGAGAAGGCCGAGAAGATGCCCGACGGGCCGGAGCGCGTGCAGGCGTGGCGCGAGGCGGCGGCGCTTTACCGCGTGGCGCTCGAAAAGGCCCCGGCGCGGGACGAGGCGCCGGAGGCCGCGATGAACGGCGCGTACTGCTACAAGCAGGTCGGCGACTACGACCAGGCCATCGAGATGTATGCGCTCTTCATCAAGGAGTACGGGAGCGATGCAAACCTCTCGAAGCTGGAGAAGGGCGACGATGCCAGCAAGCCCCCGAAGCCCGCGGATCCGAAGCGCTACGCCGAGCGCGTGAAGTACCTGAAGCAGGCCTACGACGCGCTCAGCGCGGCATACGTGCTCTTCTTCAACTACCGCGCCGCGGCCGAGACGTACGACACGATCTCGCGCAACGGCCGCTTCGAGAAACCCGCCCGGCGCGAGGCGGCCCGGGGCGCGGTCCTCCTTTACGCAAACGTGGGCGAGCGCGACCGCATGATCGCCTCACGCAACGCGTTCCTGAACCTCGATGCCCCGGTCGAGCAGAAGGCCGAGATCGACTACATCGTCGCGTCCGCCGACCTCAAGGCGTGGGACGAGAAGGGCCTCGACGAAGGCGCGAACAAGGCCGCGCGCGTCAAGGCCATGGACGCGATGGAGAACTACTACGAGATGAACCGCCTCACGCCGGCGGCCACGCCGTTCCTCGTCCAGGCGGCCTTCCACGCGGCGAAGATGCGCAAGGCGGCCGGGGATCCAAAGGCGTTCGAGTGGTGCCGCAACACCATCGGCGCCTTCGACAAGTTCAAGGCGTTCGCCGCGATGGACAACAAGAAGGCGCTCGGCACGATGCAGGCCGACATGGCCGCCGAGTGCGCGTACGGCGTGATCAACGACAAGCTCCGGCAGTCCTGGGACTACGACGCCGGCCACCATCGCTACGCAGGCGTCATCGACAAGGTCATCAAGACGTACTCCGACGACCTCAAGAAGGCGGGCGACACGCACTTCAACGACCTGCAGTCCGTGATCAAGACGTACGAGTCGCGCGCCCTGTCCGTCGCGGCGTTCGCGCGGCAAGGCTCGCTCTACGACTCGTGCCGCACGGGCCTCTACAACACGCGCCCGCCGGGCCTGAAGCTCTACACCGATCGCGAGGAGAAGCTCCTGAAGCTCGCCGAGACGAGCGATCGCGAGGACTTGCAGGAGACCGCGGACGCCATCCGCCAGAAGCGTCGCGAGCAGTGGCGCGAGGCGCGCGAGCGGCTCCTCAACGATGCCGACCGCGCCATGATCAAGTTCTACGTGCAGGCCGTGGTCTACGCGCGCGCGTGGAACGTGCGAAACCCCGAGGTCGACCACGCGATTCAAAGGCTCGCGTTCTTCACCGACATCCTTGGCGACGCGAAGATCCGCGACATGAGCCAGGGGATCATCGATCCCGAGACGGGACAGCCGTTCCAGTACCAGGACGGCATGTTCCTGCGCACGCGGCCCGGCATGGCGCCCGCGCTGCAGCCCGACGGCCTGCCCGCGCCGCTCCCGGTGACGCTGCCATGAAACTCTTCCTACGCTTGGGGGCTACACTCCGACGAGCGGAGCTACGCCCCCAAACCCCCGCGATCCCCCCGGCCCTCGTCGTGCTCGCGTGCGCGTTCGTGCCGCTCCTCGCGGCCTCCTGCGAGGAGACGACCTCGCAGAAGCCGCAGACGCCGCCGCAACCTTCAGCCGCGTACCCGAATGGCCCGAACGGGATGAACCCGTGGGGGCAGCCCGCGCCGATCGTGGGCATGAGCCCCACGCCGAGCCTCACGCCGAGCGCGCCGCCGACGCTCACGACCCCGCCGCCGACGCCCCCGCCCGCGCCGCTCCCGCCCGCCGCGTCCGGGCCTTACCAGCAAGGCATGGCCGCGTTTGCCGCGGGGGATCTCACGGCGGCGAAGGGCCTCTTCCAGCAGGTCATCCAGGCCGACGCGCGCGCCCCCCACGCGCACTACTCGCTCGGCGCCGTGCAGGAGCGCCTGCGCGAGCCCGACGCTGCGGCGAGCTACCAGAAGGCGCTCTCCATCACGCCCGACTACGAGCCCGCGATCATCGCCTACGCGATGCTGCTCGCGCGGAAGGGCAACCTCGGCGAGGCCGAACGTCTGCTCACGGAAAAGCGCGCCATCATGCCGCGATCGGCGGCCGTCACGGCCACGCTCGCCGAGGTAAAGAGCCTGCAGAAGGACACCGGATCGGCGCAACGCCTCGCCCAGGAGGCGCTCAAGATCAACCCGGATTACCGGCCCGCGATGGTCGTGATCGCCCGCGATCATTACCGCAACCGCAGGCTCGATCTCGCGCTCTACGCGCTGCAGGCGATCCTCGACGGGTTCGGCGCGGACAACCCTCCGCGCGACAAGGAGAACCCCGAGGCGCTGCTCTTGCGGGGCCTCATCCTGCGCGAGCAATCCCAGCGCGCGGGCGCCATGGACAACTTCCGCCGCGCCGTGCAACGCAGGCCTGATCTCGTCGAGGCGCGTGTGCAGCTTGCCTCGATGCTGCTCGAAGCCGGCAACGGTCAGGAGGCGCTCCCGCTCCTCGAAGGCGCGGTCCGCTACGACGGCGACAACCTCCCCGCGCACCTCGCGCTCGGCGACACGTACCGCTTGCTCGGCCGGTACGGCGACGCGAAGCGCGAGTTCGAGTGGGTGCTCGCGCGAGACGCATCGATGCCGCAGGTCCACTACGACCTCGGCCTCTTGTACCTCTTCGCGCCGAGCGTCCCCGGCATGTCGGCCAAGCAGCAGGTCGCCGAGGCGATCGTCGAGCTGAAGAAGTACCAGGAGCTCCGGCGCAAAGGAGAGCGCGACGACTCCGAGGAGCTCCTGCAGCGCGCGAAGCTCAAGGAAGGCGAGCTCGCCGCCGCGGCCGCTGCCGAGGCGCCCGCGCCCGTCGCACCCCTCCCGAGCACGCCGAGCACCGAGGATGCCGGCGCCCCGGACGCCGCTGCGCCCCCGCCGAGCCCGCCGCCCGCGAGCTCCGCGGCCCCGCCGCCTGCGCCTTCGGACAGCTCCGCCGCGCCTGCGCCGCCGCCCGCCGCGCCTGCGCCCCCGCCCGAGCCGCCGCCCGCCGCGCCTGCGCCTGCGCCCACGCCGACCAGCACCATCGTCGCGCCGTTCTCCACACCACCCCCGGGCATCTAGGCACATGGACGGCGCGCTTCAGACGAGGCATCTTGTGGAACGGAGGTCGCGCATGCGGAGAGCGATGCTGATCCTCGCCGGGCTCGTGGTCCTCGGTTCGTCGGTACGAACCGCCGAGGCGCAAGAAAAAGACAAAAAACCTCGCGGCGCGATCACGCTGTCGGAGGTCACGATCACCGGCCGCATCGAGAAGCCGATCGCCGCCGTCGACGTGAGCCGCATCCAGCCCAAGCTCACGCTCGCCGAGCTCCGGCAGCCTTTCCTCGATCGCATCGAGGAGGCCATCTTCAAGGATCCTTTCTGATCCAACGATCTCGCCTCGACGCTTGATTCTCGCGCTCGGCGTCCTCATCTCCTTCGCCTCCGTGCTCCTCGCGTGGGCGCACCTCGCGCGCGTCCGGCGCGCGACTTCCGGCAAGACCGCCGAGCTCCTCGTCGCGCTGAAGCGCGTTCCTGTGAACGAGCGCGCTGCGGCCCTCGCCGTGCGTGCGCCGGAGGGCAGCGCCGAGCGCCGCCTCGCCGCGTTGATCGAGGCCTCCGAAGACACCTCCGACGACGCCCGCGGCGCTGCCGTCGACGAGCTCCTCGCCGAGATCGAGCTCGCGCTCGACGCGACCGCATCCTGGCCCGGCGCCGCCACGCGCATCGCGGCCTACGGAGGCCTCTTCCTCACGGTGATCACCGTCCTCCTCCGACCCAGCTCGATCTCGTTCACCGCGCCCGCGCTCCTCGTCCTCGGGCTCGGCGCCGCGGCCACCTGCGCCGCCCTCGGTCGCCGCGCCCGCGAGCTCGCGGACGACCAGCGCAAGGCCGTCGACGCCCTCGTCGACACCCTCGGTCTCCGCGACCGGCTCGCTCCGGGCGCCCCTCCGCGAGCGCCCCGTCCGGGCCGAAGACGCGGCGCGTGAGCCGCGCGCTTTACCGATCTCCCGCCGTTGTGTACCCTTCCGATGAAACTTCCGTGTCGGCTGGGCGTCTTCATCGCCCCAGGCGGAGGCCCTTTTCATGACGCAGACGACGACGCAGACGGGGTCCGGGACGAAGCCCGGTCAGATGACCGCAGTCATGCGGGCCATGAACCAGGCGACGGGCCCGAAGGTCCTGCGCGTCGGGGTCGTCCAGGGCGGCAAGGTGATCGAGGAGCGCATCATCAAGCAGCGCACCCACGTCACCATCGGCCCCAGCGAAAAGAGCATGTTCGTCACGCCGACCAAGAACGTGCCGCCGAGCTTCCGGCTGTTCGAGTTGGTCGGCAGCGAATACGCGCTGAACTTCCTCGAAGGCATGTCCGGTCGCATCGCGCTGAAGACCGGCGTGAGTGACCTCGCCTCGCTGAAATCCCAGGCCAAGAAGGTCAGCATCGGCCAGGTGCAGGCCTTCCAGGTGCCGCTCAGCGACGACGCCCGCGGCAAGATCGTCGTCGGCGACACGACCTTCCTCTTCCAGTTCGTCGCCGCGCCGCCGCCTCAGCCGAAGCCGCAGCTCCCCGCGTCGGTGCGCGGCGGCTTCGTCCAGTCGATCGACTGGACCACCACGATCATCGCGGCGTTCTCGTTTCTCCTGCACTTCGGCGCGGTCGGCACCATCTACTCGGACTGGATGGATCCGCTCGTCAACGACGAGGTCGACGTCGCGCAGATCCTCGAGACCGTGCGGAGCTTGCCCCCGCCGCCGCCGGTCGAGCAGCCGAAGGAGACGAACGATCAGCCGACGCAGGCCTCGACTGCGGCGGCCGAGGCGCCCAAGCCCTCGGCGGGCGCGTCCGCGGCGAAGGGCGCGGGCGGCAAGATCAGCGACACGCGCGCCTCGGCGATCGCCAACGAGCTGAACCAGCTCGACATGCAGATGCTCGGCGCCCTGAACGCCGCGGGCAACGCGACGGCCGGTGTCCTCGATCGTGGCGACGTCCCGCTCGGCCTGCTCGACAACGCGGCGGCCTCGGGCGCGGGCGCGGGCCTCGGCGGCATCGCGGGCTTGAACCTCGGCGCGGCCGGCGGCGGCACCGTGCGCCCCGGCGCGGCCGGCGGCGGCGGACTCGCGAACATCGGCGACACGCAGGCGGCGGCCGCGGCGAGCGCGCAAGGCGCGGCGAAGACGGTCAAGGGGCCGACGGGCAGCGCGAACGTCGGCGGTGCAGCGGTCTCCGGCGGCAACGTCGCGAACGCTTCCTCCGTCGTGGCCGGCATGGCCGCGGGCTTCCGGCGTTGTTACAACCGCGGCCTGCAGACCGACCCGACGATGAAGGGCTCGGTGCGCATCACCGCGAAGATCGGCCCGAACGGCGAGGTCCTCTCCGCGTCGCCCTCGGGCGGCGGTGGCCTCTCGGGCGAGGTGGTCTCGTGCGTCGTCGCACGCGTACAGAGCGCGCAGTTCTCGCCCCCCGAGGGCGGCGGCGCGACGGTCGTCATCCCCGTCTCCTTCGTCAGCCAGTGACGTCCGCGTTTTGATCCTGCTCGCGTCCGGGGCGCGTGAATGTTCCTCCCGCGCGCTGCAACAGAACCCCCCGAGAGACCGTCCCGCCCTGGCCGCGCAAACGGCTGGATTTCCCGGGGTTTCTTCACCTGCCCGCGTTGACAGGTGCGCTCGGCCGCTTCTATAGTGACCCCGTCTGGCCCCCTTGGAGGACTTCGATGCAGCGAGAACGGATGCTCGGCTTCGGCGCGCTTTGCGCGCTTTCGCTGCTCGTCGGGGCTGGCATCGCGTCTGCGCAGGCGCAAGGCGCGCCGCCTGCGCCGCCTGACACGAACGCGGGCCTTCAGCGTCAGGTCACGCTGACGCCTGCGCAGCAGCTCCAGGAGACGGATACGTACATCGGGCGCATGGAAAGCGCGCGCAGCGTCGTGCGGCGCCTGCTCGAAGAAGCGCGGGCGCAGCGCGACGTCGTGAAGACGCTCTGCCTGAACGACAAACTCAACCAGATCGACGTGACGTTGCGTAGCGCGCGTGAGCGCAGGCAAGCGCTCGATCTCGCGGTGAAGCGCGACGACGCGGATCTCTCTTCCCACGAGTTCACGATCCTCGGCGTCCTCCGGCAGCGCGTCGAGCAGCTCACGGCCGAGGCGAACCAGTGCATCGGGAAAGACGCCGACATCCTCGGCGAGACGTCGACGGTCACGCAGATCGATCCCGGCATCCCCGACGATCCGGCCTTTTACCCGCCTGTCGTCGTCATCGTGGAGCCGCCGCCCTCTGCGAGCGTGATCAAGTGATGCGTTGGTCCGGACCGTCGGAGCTTCACCTGATCCCATGAACCACCGTGGCCTCCTGATCGCGGCCCTCTCCTTCGCGACCCTCGCGCCTGCCACGGCGTTCGGTCAGGACCAACCCTGGCTCGCCGATCGCCGCTTCACCGTGGGCCCGGGCTACCGCGTCGGCGACTACGAGCTGCACCCGGGCGTCGCGCTCGAGTTCGGCTACGACTCGAACTTCTTCCTGCGCGCGAGCGAGGGCGACGCGGCGGGCGAGCCCGTGGGCGCGATGCGCCTGCGCGTGACGCCGTCGTTCTCGTTTTCGACCCTCGGACCGCAACGCAAAGGCGGCGCCGCCACGCAGGCCCCGCCCACCGCCGAGTTCTCCGGCGGCCTCTCGGTGACCTACAACGAGTTTTTCCCGGTCTCCGGCCCCACCGAGGGCAAGGAGCGCATGTGGCAACAGCGCAACTTCAGCGGCTTGTTCGACATGCGCCTCAACATCCTGCCCACGCGCCCCTGGTCGGGCTCGCTCTACGCGAGCGTCGGACGCCTCATCCAGCCCACGCAGGAAGGCGTGATCCGCGAGGACTTTTCCGAGAGCTACAACCGCTTCACGCCGACCGCGGGGGCCGAGCTCGTCTGGAACCCGGGCAGCGGTCTGCTCGACTGGCGCCTCGGCTACAACTTCGCCGGCACGGTGTTCGAATCGAACCGTTTCTCCGGCCTGACGAACATCCACCACACCTTCCAGACGCGAGGCCGCTGGCGCTTCTTGCCGCGCTCCGCGCTCCTCTACGACGCCCGCATCGGCATCGTTCAGTACCTCGATGCAGGCGAGAAAACGGGCTCGACGCCGCTTCGCGTGCAGCTCGGCTACAACGGCCTCATCACGAAAAACTTCGGCGCGCTGATCATGGCCGGCTGGGGCGCGAGCTTCTACGACCCGAGCTCCACCGAGACGGCCGAGACCGTGCAGGACTTCGACAGCCTCATCGGTCAGGCCGAGCTCCGTTATTTCCTCACGCCGAACCCGAGCGTCGATCCGCAGGCCGCGAGCACGACGCTCTCGTCCGTCTCGCTCGGCTTCACGCGTGACTTCTACGACTCGTACATCGGCTCGTACTTCGAGCGCGATCGCGGCTACCTGAAGCTCACGTATTTCTTCGGCGGTCGTTTCGTCGTGATCGTCGACGTCGGCGTGGGCGCGCTCGTCAACCCGACGATCAACACGCCGAGCATCCAGGAGAACCCCTGGACCGACATCCGCGTCGACGCCTCGGGCTTCGCCGAGTATCGCTTCAAGGACGCGTTCGGCATCAACACGACGCTGCGCTACAACTCGCGCATCAGCGACAACTCTCTCACCATCCCCGGCATCGGCGAGGACAAGCTCCAGTGGCAGCAGTTCGAGGCCTACCTGGGCGCCCGCTGGCTCATGTGATGCGGAGGCGCGACCTCCTCGCGACGCTCGCGCTCGGCGCTGTGCTCGTCGCCTGCGGCGGGCGTCCGCGCCCCGCGGATCTGCCCGCCCCCGTGAGCAACGAGACCGTGGGCGCGGGCGACGTGTTCGAGATGCGCATCGTGCGCGAGGACAACCTGCCCACGGCGTTCACCGTCGCGCCCGACGGCACCGTCGATCTGCCCTACATCAAGCGCCTCAAGGTCGCGGGGCTCGAGCCGCAGCAGATCGCCGAGGCCGTGCGCACGCGGCTCATCGCGGACGAGATCCTGACCGACCCGATCGTGAGCGTGAGCGTGAAGGAGTACAACTCCAAGCGCGTCGAGGTGCTCGGCGAGGTGCAGCGCGCGGGCTCGCTCCGCTTCGAGCCCGGCATGACGCTGCTCCGCGCGATCTCGCTCGCAGGCGGCTTCAACCAGATGGCCGCCCGCGACAGGGTCACGATCCGCCGTCAAGTCGGCGACAAGACCCGCGTCGTTACCGTGAGCGTCGAGGACATCATCGACAACACGATCCCCAACGTCCCGCTCCAGGCGGGCGACTCGATCAACATTCCACAGCGCGTGTGGTGATTTTTAAGGAGGGTGCGCCCTCGATGGGGCGCACCCTACGGCCTGAACGACGCGAAGCGGAGTGAAGGCCTACCCGGCGTTGGGCCTGCTGTTTTTCTTGGCGGGTCAGTGCTTGCGGGACAGGCGGAAGTGGCGCTTGCCCGTGGCGGGATCGGTCGTCGGCGCCTCGATCTTGAGCATGCCGAGCGCGACCTCGCGCACGCGACTGTCCTTCTCCTGCCGCAGCCGGATGCGCTCGCCGTCGGAGCTGATGATCTCGCACTCGCCGAAGTGGAAGTGGTTCACGAGGTCCCCCGTGTCCGGGTAGATCTCGACGTCATCGCGGTGCTGCGTCGGCCGCGTGAGCGGCGTCGGCGCCGTCGGGAGATCGGTCGGCGCGGCCGGCGCGGTCGCAGGGAACGGGGAGGGCGCGCGCGGCGACTCCGGGTGCGTGATGCGCGGGGCGGGCGCCGCGGTGCGCGCAGGAACAGGGGCAGGGGAAGTCGCCTGCGGTTGCGGTTGCGGTTGCGGTTGCGGTTGCGCCTGCGGTTGCGCCTGCGGTTGCGCCTGCGGTTGCGGTTGCGCCTGCGGTTGCGCCGAGGCGGCCGCGGTGAAGGAGCGATCGTCGCCCTGCCGCACGAGCGCGACGTCGTCGAGCGCGGTCGCGAAGATCTCGAGCGAGAGCGCGCGCGCCGAGACGATCTCACCGGCGACCGTCTGGAGGCCGAACGGGCTCTCCTGCACGAGCGTGGCATAGAGCCGCACGCTCACGGCCGCGCCCTCCTGCGCGATGTTGCCCGTGATCGAGACAGCCATCACCGGCGCTTCGATCCGCCGCGTCACGCGCGCGCCTTCCGCGTCGACGCTCGCGAGCTCGACGCTGTCGAGCACGCCCGTTCCCGATAGTCGGCCAGCCCTGGCAGACGCCTCTTCGAGCGCGCGGGCCAGCCCGCGCGGTACTTCCTCGCCATTCTCGGCCCTGATGACCAGATGGCGAATCCCCCTCGATTCGACGACGTTCATCTACGCTTTCCTCGTTTGTCCCGCTGCACCGTGATCTCGAACTGCGGCACGTTTGCAGCGCGCTTTTCCCCCGGATCCCCCGTCGCCGCCGTGATGCGATCCGCCGGCAGACCGGCGGCCACGAGCGCGTCCTTCACCGCGATCGCGCGCTTCTCGGCGAGCCCGAGGGCCTTCGGCGACTCGTCGCCGGTGCGGTCGGCATACCCCTCGATGACGATCGTGGCGATCGGAGCGCGGCCCGCGGCGAGCTGCGCCATCTGCCGCAGCATCTCCTCCATCGGCTTGGCCACGTCTGCCTTGCCCGGGGTGAACCGCGCCGGCGTCTCCGCGACGATGCGATCGCCCGACCAGCGCACGAGCGACTTCGCGCCCGCCTCGGGGCAGCCGTCTGCGTCGTCCTTGCCGTCGATCGTCTCGGCCTGGAGCGGGCACTTGTCCGCCTTGTCGGCGATGCCGTCCTCGTCGTTGTCGATCTCGGGGCAACCGTCGTCGTCCTGGAAGCCGTCGAGATCCTCGCGCGCGTCGGGGCACTGATCGGCCGCGTCGAGGACCTGATCGAGATCGTTGTCGGGATCGGGGCAGCCGTCGTCGTCCTTGAAGCCGTCCTTGTCCTCGGCGCCGTTCGGGCAACGATCGACCTTGTCGAGCAGCCCGTCTCCGTCGTTGTCGGGATCGGGGCAGCCGTCGTCGTCCTCGAAGCCGTCCTTGTCCTCGGCCTCGTTGCGGCACGCGTCGACCTCGTCGAGCACGCCGTCCTCGTCGTCGTCGGGATCGGGGCAGCCGTCGTCGTCCTTGAAGCCGTCGACGGTCTCGGCCGCGTCGCGGCACCGGTCCTGCGTGTCGGGGATGCGATCGTTGTCGTTGTCGGGATCGGGGCAGCCGTCGCCGTCCTGGAAGCCGTCACGATCCTCGGCGACCTTCACGCACTTGTCGTCGCGGTCGAGCACGCCGTCGCCGTCGACGTCGCGGCCCGTGGGCGCGTAGCGCGCGGCGAGGCCGAAGCGGAAGCGCGGCGTCGTCACCGCGGCCTCGGACGAGAAGGGGATCGGGCCGCCGCCGGAGATCGTGAAGGACATGTCGCCGCCGAGGATCGGCGCCGTCGTCGCCGAGAGGATCCACTCCGCGGGCACGAACGCGGGGCTCACGGGCTCTTCGACCGTGCGCGCGGGCGGGTTCTGCGCGGCGAAGTTGTACAAGACGAACGCCTCGCCGGCCGCGGTGAGCCAGCCGTCTTGCAGGATGTCGAACGACGCGCCGAGCGAGCCGCCGAGCTGCGAGCCGATGCGCGCGTTCGCCAGGCGCGCCTCGCCGCGGACGCGCGCGCTCGCCTCGACGCCGGCCTCGAAGCGGCCGCGGCGGTAGGACGCGACGATCGAAGGGAACCACGTGATCGTCCGGCCGCTCGCGAACGCCTGGGCGTCGCCCGCGGGCACGGCGAGCTCGAAGCGACCGACGACGCTCGCGCCGTCGGCGCTGCCTGCGCGAGGCCGAGGCAGGATCGAGGCGGCGAAGCCGAAGCGCACATCGCGCATCGAGCTCCGCGGCAGCTCCTCGTCGCTCGCCGTCGCCACGCCGAGGCCGGTGCCGTCTTGGTAGAACGTGATCGGCAATGCGGCCGTGATCTCGAGCCGATCGTGCACGCCGAGCGACCACAGGAAGGTCGCGTTCACGGCGTTGTCGATGACGGGGACGATGGTCCCATCGGGATCCGCCGACGCGACGCGCAGCCCGATCGGCCGCGACAGGTAGCTCAGCGCGAGCCCGAACGAGGCCTTGCCGGAGGGCGCGAGGAGGGGCGCGCCGAGCGAGAGGAACGGCCCTGCGCCGGCGTGCACCCAGAGGTTGTCGGCGTTGATGCAGCCGCTCCGCTCGGCCTTCGGATCACACTGCGCGTGGGCTTCCTCGGGCACGAGCAAAAGCGTGGAGGCGGCCGCGAGCAGCGAGCCGAACAAGCGAAGGCGGTGGGGCTTCTGGGCAGGAAGGAATGTCATGGCAAGTCGAATCCGGGCCCGGTCCCAGCGCCTACCGTGCCCGCAAGAGCGGACGCGTCCGGCGTACGGCGCGCGCAGCACGTCTACTCCTTTCCCGTCCGGAGTCAAAACGGCAAACGCGGCGAGCCTGCCACGGCGAGGAAGCCGTGGTAGGACACGCGCCCCGCGATGGCCCCGAACCTCGCCATGATCGACGAAACGCACCCCTTGCTGCTGGGCTCGGCGTCGCCGCGGCGCCGCGAGATCCTGGCGACGCTCGGCCTGCCCTTGCGGGTCGTCTCCCTCGACGTCGACGAGCGCCTGCGGCCGGGGGAGGGGCCGCGGCCTTACCTCGAGCGGATCGTGGCGGACAAGCTCGCCGCCGCGACGCCACACGCCGTGGCCGTCGGCGCGGTGCTCGTGGCCGACACGTCGGTGATCCTCGGCGAGACCGCGCTCGGCAAGCCCGCGGACGATGCGGAAGCGCGGGCCATGCTCACGGCCCTCGCGGGGCGCGAGCATGAGGTCTGGACCCGCTTCGCCATCGCCTCCGGCGCGGATCCCATGCGGGCTGTCCACGCGGAGACCGTGCGCACGCGTGTCTTCTTCCGCGCGCTCGACGCGGACGAGATCAAGGCCTACGCCGCGACCGGCGAGGGCCTCGACAAGGCGGGCGCGTACGCGATCCAGGGCATCGGGAGTTTTGCCGTGGAGCGCATCGAAGGTTCGTACTCCAACGTCGTGGGACTGCCTGCGTGCGAGGTGATCGTCGCCTTGCGCGGCGCGGGCCTGCTCGGGCGTTTCCCGCGCCCCCCGATCGCGTGACGCCCGAGCGCGCCTCGCCCCGCCGCCGGGACACCTGGATCGTGCTCGCGGCCGCGCTGCTCGCGCGCCTCGCCGTCGTCGTATGGGCCGCGTCGCGCTTCCCGCCCACCGCGGACGGCACCTTCTATCATCGCATCGCCGAGCGTGTCGCCGCGGGCCTCGGCTACACGTGGCTCTGGCCCGACGGCGTCGTCACGTACGCCGCGCATTACCCCGTGGGATACCCCGCGCTCCTCGGCGGGGCGTATGCGCTCTTCGGCGCGCATCCGGGCGTCGCCATGACGCTCAACGCCTTGCTCGGCGCGCTCGCGGCCGTCGCCGTCCATCGCCTCGCGGCGCGCGCGGCTCCCCCCGGCGCGGCGCTCGCTGCGGGCCTGCTCGCCGCGCTGCATCCTGGCCTCGTCGCGTACACGCCCGCGCTCATGAGCGAAGGCGTCACGGCCTCGCTCGTCGCGTGCGCCGCGTGGGCGGCCGCGTGGGTGCGCGACGCCGTGCCGCTCGGCGGGCGACGTACGATCGCGGCGCGCACGGCCCTCCTCGGCCTCGTCGTGGGCCTCGCCACGCTCGTCCGCCCGCAGAGCCTCGTCTTCGCGCCGCTCTTTGCGCTCCTCGCGGTCGCGCCCCTCGCGGGACCTCGCGCGCGTCGGGCCACGCTTGGCTTCGCCGCGCTCGCGACCGCCTTCGCCCTCGCCGTGTGCGCGCCGTGGACGATCCGCAACTGCGAGCGCATGAACCGCTGCGCGCTCGTCAGCGTCAACGGCGGCTGGAACCTGCTCATCGGCGCCGATCCCGCATCCACCGGCGCGTGGTCGCCGATCAAGGTCCCGGACGCGTGCCGCGAGGTCTGGGACGAGGCCGGCAAGGACGCCTGCTTCGGCCGCGCCGCCACGCTCTACATCGCCGAGCACCCGGGCGCGTGGCTCTCGCTCGTCCCTCGAAAACTCGCCGCGACCTTCGACTACTGCGGCGCCGCCGGCTGGTACCTGCACGAATCGAACGGCGCGGCTTGCGGCGACCGCTGCAAGCTCGGCCTCGGCGTGGCCGAGACCCTCTACGAGCGCGGCGTCCTTGGCCTCTCGCTCCTCGGCCTCGCGTTCGCGGCGACGGAGAGCCGCGCCCGCCGCTTCGCCACCCGCGCCGTCGTCGGCCTCGGGCTCGTCTTCCTGTTCCAGGTGCACGCGTGGGTCGCGTACGTCGCCCTCGTCGTGGCGGCGCTCTTGGGTGGCCGCTCCTTGCTCCGGGGCCCCGTCCTGCCTGCGGCCGCGGTGACCGTCCTCGGCGCGACGCTCTTGACCCACGCCGTCTTCTTCGGCGCAGGTCGTTATGGGCTCGTGACGTTTCCGCTGATTGCGGGGATGGCGGGGATGGTGTTTGCGGGGCTCAGAACGCGTACCTGAGCCACTCCAGGGGGCGTCGCCGTGTGTGGGGGATGGCGAGGACGAGCACGTGCTCGGGGTGAACCTCGAACCCGACCGCGTAAGGAAAGCGATCGACGAGGGCTCTGCGAATGATCGAGGGACCGCCTTCCGTGCCGGGCCAGATCGGAAAGGACGCGGGGGCGGCTCCGATTCGTTCGATCACCCGCGCGACGGCGCCGACGAATTCGTCGCCGAGCCCCGGGTGCTGCTCGTCGTACCAGAGCGCCGCTGCGCGTAGATCGTTCCGTGCTTCAGAATGCAGCTCGACGCGCACGGCGCTCCGCGAGCTCGTTCAGAATTTCCGTCTGCGCGCCGCCCCATTCGATCGTCTGGGCCTTTCCCTCGGCGATCTCGCGCGACCGACGCTCCAGCTCGGGTGCCCACGTCGCGGCGATTTCCTCTTCGTCGAGGATTTCCAAGCTGAGGAGAAGCGCCTCTGTGACCTGCACCCGTTCTTCGCGAGGGAGCTTCAGCATGTAGGCGAGCATCTCTTGCGTGGACATGCGGAAAACGTAGCACGGCGCAGGCCTGTCGCCGTCATCCTCGTGCGTGCTCCCCTGGAGCCGAGGCCGTCCACCGTCCTCATCGCCCCGCTGGGCCTCTTTGTGCGCGAGAACGTGACTCATGGCGCTTGTTCCTCCTCCGCGTTTCCTTTGCCGCCATTCCCTCCGCGCGCCTTCCCCTCCTGCACCGTCAGATCCTTGAAATACAGCTTGTACTCCTCCTCCCGGCCGAGCTCATGCAGGACCCCGCGCACGATCGGCTTCGCCACGTGGTTGTACACCTTCAGAAAGTGCGCCCGCGCCGCGCCGAGCCCTGCCGTCGCCGTCATCGACCGATTCGCCGCGCCGCTCTTGCCCGACAGCGCCCCGTCGAGCGCCGCGCGTGCTCCGGCGATCTCCTGCTTCCACGGCGCGAACGCATCGAGCCCCGCGTTCCGCGCGACATCGAACCCGCGCATCACGTCCGCCGCCTTGGCCCCGAGATCCGCCGGCTTCAGCGCCGCGACCTCGCCCAGTTTCTTTCCCGGGAAAAATGCCTCGAAATCGAAGCTCGTCCCCTTCGGGAGCGACCGCAGATACGCGTGGAACCGCGTGACCACCTCGCGCACCACCTCCTCCGCCTCGCCCGTCCCTCCGCGCTCCGTGCGTACCTCGCTCCGCTGGCTCCTCGCCTTCGCGAGCTCGATCTCCACCCCCTCCACCGCGCCGAGCACCCGCGTGATCACCTTCTCGACGTCCACGAGATCCGAAGCCCCCACGAGCTTCTTCGCCTCCGTCACGAAGTGCCTGCCGTATTCGCTGACCTCACCATCGTCGATGTGTCGATCCGCCATGCGCGCCTCCAAGGACAGAAGGGCTAACCATGAGGGTTCTGTCTGACAAGGTGCCCACACCATCCCCGCGCACGCAGAGGACGACCCCCGCGCGATCGGAAGCACCTCGGACCCGATCAGACGCGTGAGCAATCACACGCGAAAGCACCTCCGCACGCCGCAGCCCTCCGCGCCGCCGCGCCGGGATCCCCTTCTGCACCGCGCAGACACCTTCCCAGGCGTGCGCGGAAGGCCCTGCGCGGCGCGCGGACGCAGGCCCCGTCCCGATCGGCGTGACCTCTGCACCTCGCCGAGGTGCCCGCCGTCAACCCTCGATGCACCTCTGCATCGCCCTAACGCCGATCCCCGTGGGATCCCCTACGCTTCCGCGCTGCACCGTGGCCTCTTCGCGTTCGCCCCCGGCGGCCGGATCACCGCGACTTTGACACGCTCGGCAAACCCGAGCATTCTTGCGCCCGTGGGCTCTACCGAGACGCCCCCAGTTCGAGGTTCTGAGGAGACGACCCGATGCCGCTGATCGAGACCGAGGAGGCCGCCCGCCGTTTGGCGCGCGCCATCGCGAGCGACCTCTCGCTCTACAACGAAGAGAAGATCGTCCAAGGGATCCAGAACGACGATCTCTTCACGGTCCTCGCCGAGGAGATCGAGGAGGGGCGCGCCCTCTACAAAAGCCGCGTCTCCCCCGAGCTCTACGCCAAGAACTTCTACGACCGCGCCATCGTCGACATCCTCGTGAAGTCGAAGGGGCACGTGAAGTCGAAGATCTGGTAGCTCAGGCGCGGAGACGTAGCGCCTCGATCACGCGGGCCATGTCCGCGGGGATCGGGCTTTCGAAGTGCAGACGGCTGCCCGTCGCCGGGTGCTCGAAACCGAGCACCCGCGCATGCAGCGCCTGACGCCCGAGCGACTCCGCGAGCGTCCGCAGCTCCGGATCCCGGGGCGTCTTCCCGTACAAAGCATCGCCGAGGATCGGCGTCTTCCCACGCTCCGCGAGGTGCACGCGGATCTGGTGCGTGCGCCCTGTCTCCAGGTGGCACGCGACGAGCGTCGAAAGCCCAAGACGTTCGAGCACGTGCACGCGCGTCACCGCGCGCTTGCCCTCCTGCACGTGCGTCGTGAACCGCAGCCGATCCGTCGGGTGACGGCCGTGGAGCGTCTCGAACGTCGCCTCCTTCGCCTCACCCACGACGACGGCCACGTACTCGCGTTCGATGTCGTGCTTCGCGAAGCGCGCCTTCAGCGCCTCGCGTGTCTCCGCGTCCTTCGCCACGACGAGCAGCCCGCTCGTGTCCTTGTCGAGGCGATGCACGATCCCGGGCCGCAAGTGCCCCTCGGGATCGAGCGGATCGGCGCCCGCGCGTTCGAAGCCGCCGCGGCCGAGCAGCGCGTTGACCAGTGTCCCGCTCGCGTGCCCTTTCGCCGGATGCACCACGAGGCCCGCGGGCTTGTCGATCACGACGAGGTGCGCGTCCTCGTACACCACGGCGAGCGGGATCGACGCATCCGGCTCCGCGCGTGTCGGCTCCGGCGGCTCCGGCGTCACGTCGATCCGCGCGCCCGCGGCGACGGCCATCGACGCGCGGCCGGGTTTTCCGTCGACGAGCACACGCCCGTGTTCGATCCAGCGCTGCACCGCGGCACGGGACGCGGCTGTGCCTGATTTTTCCAGCAGGCGTACGACGAGCTTGTCGAGCCGGTCGCGCGGATCGGTCGCGCTCGCTTCGAACGACGAGGTGACGAGGGGATCGGGCGCGCGTCGCATCACGAGAGCGAATCAGTAGTCCGTGCTCTCGTCCTCGTCCTCATCACGCGAAAGAAGCTCCGGGTTGTGCGCCAGGTGCGACTCGAGATCGTCGAGCATCATGCTCTGGCGGAGCTTGAGCATGCCGAGCTGGTGCGCGAGGTAGAGGTCGAAGGCCGTGTACCGCGGGAAGACGCGCACGTTCGTCTCGTCGTGATCCAGGCCCAGGATGACGAGCTCGCCGTCGCGCCGCGCCTCGCCGAGGTAGAGCGCGTTCCAGGGCTGGCCCGGCTTGTTCGGCAGGCGCACGACCTTGCCGCGGACGCGCGAGTCGGTCCATCCGAGCTCGACCATCGACTCCGCGAGCTTGCGGACCGAGGTGATCTTCGGCTGCGGCGCGCGCGCATCCTCGCCGAAGCGGTGCCGGCCTTTGAAGCGCTTGCCGAAGCTCGCGAAGGTGAAGTCGTAGGCGAGGAACGTCCGGAGCGAGGGCGGCAGCTCCACCATCAGCTTGGATTCGAGCGCGTCGAGCGCGGCCGCGCTTGCGCCGACCATGCCCGCTCCCTCCGGGCGCTTTGAAAGCTCCGCGATGACGCGCTGGACAAGCCCGATGCCTCGTTCGATGGTCGCCATGTCTCCGCGTAGCCGATCGTCAAGGCGTGCGTTCTGTCAAGAGATTCCGTTGCGCTTCCGGGTCCTGAGGCACGGGTTCGCCGCCGAGCACGGCCGCGCCGTGTTTGGCCCGGAGCAGCCCGAGCGCCGCGAAACCGACCGCGACGGCAAACCACAAGGTGGCAAAGCGCACGAGGATCATGGCCGCCGTCGAGGTCGCCGCCTCCACGCCGCCGAGCCGCGCCATCTGCTCTTCGAGCAGCTTTTCCGTCACGCCGAGCCCGCCCGGGACCGGCACGAGCGCGCCCGCGAGCGTCGCCGTCGAGTAGAAGAACATCGAGAGCGACATCGACGCCTGCTCGCCGAAGCCGCGCAGGATCACCCAAAGCGCCACGCCTTCGAGCGACCACGCGACGATCGAGAGGAGCGTCGGCCACACGAGCTGCGCGGGCGAGACGATCGTGCGCAGCCCGCCGAGCGCCTCTTCGATCTTCGGCGCGACCTTGCCGCCCACGCGCCCGAGCGGCCCGGGGAGCTTGGGCAGGATCCGCACGACGGCGCCGTTCACGGCGGGGACCGAGACGAAGACGAGCAGCACGACCACGGTCGCCGCGCCGAGGCCGGCCCAGAGCGCGCCGCCGGGGAAGCTCGCGCTGCCGACCGCGATGATGGCGATCACGCCGATGAGATCGGTCACGCGCTCGGCGATGACGATGGGCGCGGTGCGCTCGATCGGCACCTTGCGGAGCTGGAACAGGATGAGCGACTTGAAGACCTCGCCGACCTTGCCCGGCGTGACCGTCAGGACGAAGCCCGACAGGTAGACGAGCAAGCTCTCGAACTTGGGCACGCCGCGGATGTCGAGCCGCGCGAGGTAGTACTCCCACTTGAGGTAGCGCAGGAGGTAGTTGCCGAAGGCGAGCGCGCAGGCGATGGCGAACGTGGACCAGGCGTAGGTCGCGAGGCGCGCGGCGATGAGGTTCGCGTCGCGGTAGAGGACGAGGCCGCCGTAGAGGACGACGCCGAGCAGCATCACCCACACGACGCGGCGGACCAGCTTGTTCAAGAGTCCGCTCCGATCAAGGCGATCTCAGGCTTTTCCGCGCGCGGCGGACGCGCACGACGAGGTAGATGATCGTGCCGAGCACGACGGCGGCGCCGAGCGCGGCGACGGCCCACTTGGGCGCCACCACGACTCCACGGGCGAGGCCCTCGGGGGGGCGCTCGGTTCTCGTCTGCAGCGAGCTCACGCGGGCTCGTCGTTACACGGGCCTAGGGGGAAGGGCAAGAAGCGGTATGGTTCGCGCGTCGATAAGGAGGAACGAGGATGGGTCTGCTCGACGGCAAGGTGGCAATCATCACGGGCGCAGGCGGCGGGATCGGCCGCGCGGAGGCGCTTCTCTTCGCTCGGGAGGGAGCGAAGGTGGTCGTCAATGACGTCGGCGGCGCGCGCGACGGAAGCGGCGGAAGTGACGCCATGGCGCGCAAGGTCGTGGAGGAGATCACGGCCGCGGGCGGCGTCGCGGTCGCGAACTTCGACACGGTGGCGACGGCCGCGGGCGCGGCGGGCATCGTGAAGAGCGCGCTCGACGCGTTCGGCCGCATCGACGTCCTGGTCAACAACGCAGGCATCCTGCGGGACAAGACGCTGCTCAAGCTCGACGAGGAGCAGTGGGACAGCGTCATCGCCGTGCACCTCAGGGGCACGTTCCTCGTCACGCAGGCTGTCGTGAAGCAGATGATCGCGCAGGGCGGCGGCGGGCGCATCGTCAACACGACGAGCGTCTCGGGCATGGTCGGCAACTTCGGGCAATCGAACTACGCGGCCGCGAAGGCCGGCATTTACGGCTTCACGCGGACCGCGGCGATCGAGCTGCAGAAGCACCGCATCACGGTGAACGCGCTCGCGCCGGTGGCGAAGACGCGCATGACCGAGGATCTCCCGATGTTCCAGGCCGGCATGGAGTCGCTCACGCCAGAGCACATCGCGCCCGCGGCGCTCTTCTTGGGCTCCGACCTTTGTGCGGATCGGACGGGGCACGTCCTCGCCGTGACGGGCTCGCAGGTCTTCGCCTACAAGGTCGTGCAAAGCGCGGGAAAGTTCAAAGACGAGGGCGCAGCGTGGACGGCCCAGGAGATCGCCGATCACTGGGAGGCGATCACCAAGGTCTGAAGACGGGCGGGCGGCCGACGTTCTTCGCTGGTTTCCGCCCGTGCTCTGCGCCGAGGCTCACGATCGCCGCCCGTTCTCCGCCCGAAATCCCGCCCGGAACGGGCCGTTTCGACCATTCCGGTCGTTGCTGGGCTCGGACACGAATGCTAGTTTCGATGTTCGGCGGTGGTCGTCGTGGGCTCTCGCTCAGGACTTCGTCGCTGGGTAACTCGTCGTTTTGCCGGGGGAAGTTTCCCGGCCACGTCGAATGGGTGGGTGCTGGGTTCGTCCCCACGATCTGCCCCTTCCGCCCCGGGAGCCTCACGAACCGGCATGTCGCGCGAAGCCCACATCCCCCTGCTGCTCTGGATCTCTGCGGCCATCGTCGTCCACTGGGCAGGCGGCAATGGCGCGGTGGAGGTCGCACAGGTCGTCGAGGATCGCGCGCAGATCCGTTCCCTCGTCGATGCGGTCCGTGAGGGACTTCGTCCCCAGGACACGCAGTTCGAGATCCTCGTGGATTCGCCCGCGACGCCCTCGCCGCAGGAAGCGGAGGCGCCCGAGGACAAGGCCGACGACACCAAGGACGAAGAGAAGCCGGATCCGGACGCCGTGCCGGAGCCGCCGAAGCCGCCCAAGATCAAGCCGCCTCCGCCGGAGAAGAAGGTCGAGCCGCCCAAGGTCGAGCCGCCCAAGGTCGAGCCTCCGAAGGAGGAGCCGAAGGTGGTCCCGCCGCCGCCTCCGCTCGTGGCGCCGCCGCCGCCGCCTCCGCCGCCGCCGCCTCCACCTCCTTCGGAGGAGGTCGCGAAGCAGGAGCCGCCGAAGCCGATCGAGCCGGATCGCCGCATCGCCGTGCGCCAGCACGTCGAGCCGAACCAGAAGGACAACCCCGACGCGAGTCGCATCGCGGATCAGGCGAACACCGTGAAGGAGGAGACGGTCGCGCGTCTCCGGTCGCATGATCAGGATCATGCGAATCCAAACGCGGGCGCGATGAAGAAGCCCGCGACCTCCGGCGAGGGGAACGACGACCACGAGAAGGTCGCCGACAGCGAGGAGAAGGCCGGCTCGAACAAGGCGCCGGGCGAGTCGAAGGATCACAGCGAGAGCGCCGAGCATCACCACACGGCGAGGCCGGCGCCGCCCGCAGCGATCGCGCGGACGTCGCCGCCGCCCATGGCACCCGGCGGAACGACCGGCGGTGGAGGCGCGAACACGCCGAAGGCGCCCGCAGGTCCGCCCCCGAGCCCCGGCGGTGCGGGCCCCGCGTCACCCGAGGTCGTCGCAGGCGCCGGCCCAGGCGGGTTCACGATGGATCCGGCGAACCCGGGCGGCGACGGCAAGAGCCGAAGGGCCGGAAAGAAGCGGCAACCGGCGCCTTACCAGGCCCCGGTGAAGGTCGGCTCCGTGGGCCTCGGCGCGCCCGGGATCGCGGGCGGGCCGAACCTGAACCTCTCGCACGCGGGTTTCGAGGCCTCGGTCGGTCGGGAAAAACTCGAGGCCGAGCGCGCGGCGGACGGTGCGGCGCGACGCAGCGCGCACCGCGGCAAGTGGGAGAAGAACAACTTCGGCAAGTACAAGGCGGCGATCGAGAACTACGAGCCGACGGTGAAGGTCGGCAACCAGACGGCGCTGAACGCCGCGCAGTCCGCGTTCGCGACGTACCTGAACACGATCCACAACCGCCTGCACCCGATCTTCGCCGAGGAGTTCCTCGCGTCGCTCGACAACCTCCCGCAGGAGCACGGGCTGAACAAGAACCTCGTCACGCACCTCGAGATCGTGCTGAGCAAGGACGAGGGGAAGATCGTGAAGATGGGCGTGACGAAGGCGAGCGGGATGACGGCCTTCGACATCGTCGCGCTGAACTCGATGAACCGTTCGTCGCCGTTCGGGAAGGCGCCCGAGGCGATCGTCTCGCACGACGGCAGGGTCTATCTGCACTGGGAGTTCCACCGCGATCCGGTGGACGCGTGCAGCACGCGCAATGCGTTCCCGTACATCCTGCCCGACCCGAAGGGCGGCGGCAGCGTCTCCCCGGTCGGTCCGCCGCGCGCGCCGACGCTGACGCCCTCCGATGAGCGACGCGGCCCACCGCCGCTCCTTCCTGTCCCGACTCGCTGAGAGGGTGTTCCCCAGGCTGCTGCGCGGCTCGATGCGTCGGTCGGCCTCGCTCGACGTACAGAGTACGCCTCGCTCGGCCTCCCTAGCCTCGAGCCGCTCGCGACGCCTGTGGAACACCCTCTGAGGGGGCTTCCCGGGCGCAGCCCCAAGCGTAGATGGGGTTTGGGGCGTAGCTCGGCTTGCCGAGCGTAGCCCCAAGCGTAGATGGGGTTTGGGGCGTAGCTCGGCTTGCCGAGCGTAGCCCCAAGCGTAGACAGGTTTGTCTAGGACAACGCGAGACGGGCCGCCTCGAAGCTGGTAGCATCGCCTCCGATGTCCAAGGACGCTGCATCCGCCGCTCGCGTGAGCATCGCGCGGATAGAGCAAACGCTCGCGGACTCGCCGGCTTTCGTCCGTGTCGAGCCGCGGTTTTACGTGGTCCGGCAGGGGACGGCGTACATCTACATCCAGATCCTCCCGTGGGAGCCGGACCGCGCCGTCGTGCGGTTCGTGGCGCAGCTCGTCCGCGGGGTCGAGATGACGCCCGACCTCGCGATGAAGCTCCTGCGCATGAACGCGCGCCTCCGGTTCGGGGCCTTCGGCTACGTCGCGCAGGACGCGTGCGTGGTCCTCGTGCACACGCTGCTCGGCGGCGAGACGCTCGATCCGGACGAAATCCTCGCCGCGCTGCGGGACATGTCCGTCATCGCCGACGAGTACGACGACCGGATCTTCGAGGAGTTCGGCGGACACCGCATGCAGGACTTGATCGACGCGTCCGCGGCCTCGGCGTTCTTCGACGACACGGTCCACCCACGCGACTGGAGCGACGCGTGAGCCTGCGTCTTGCAGGGGGTCGCTCGCGGCGAGCCCGACCTCGATGAGCACGGAAGGCGAAAGCACCGAAGCGCCCGAAGCACCCCGAGCCGCCCCGCCTGCGCGTCCCGAGCCAAAGGCGAGTTCGGGTGTGCTCGCGTTCGTGCGGCCGCTCGCAGCGTTCGGGGTGCTCGCGATGCTGCTCGGACGTGCGTTCGGTCCCTCGGTGCGAGGCTTGGTGGTCGGGCTCGGCAGGACGGGGGATCTCCTCGAGCTCGCGGGCGCGGCGATGTCGTACTTTTTCCTGATCCTTGCGATCGTCGGCGTCCTCTCGCTCGGGCTCTCCGCGCTTCAGGCGCGTCTGCCGGCGGTCGTTCGTTTTGGTGCCGTCTTCGCGAGCGGGCTCGTCGTGCTCGTGGCGCTCCTCGGGGCGGTGTCACGTGTGCCAGACCCATCGCTCGTTCTCGTGGGGGGCGTCGCGTGCGCGCTCGCGCTCCTCGCGGCCTGGGACACGATGCGGACGCCGTTCGCGCGGGCGACGGCGGTGATGCTGGGGCTGCTCGGGCTCGGCGGGCTCGCGCGGGTCGCGTCGGTGCTGCTCGTGATGCGGGACGTGGCGGCGCCCGAGTCGCTCGCGCGGATCGCGCGCGGCGTCTCGACGGTGGGGCTTTTGCTCGACGGCGCGGCGATGGCGGTGGCCGTGGGGTTCGTCGCGTCGCGCGGGAAGAAGCTCACGAGCCCGGCCACGCTCGCGGCGCTCGCGGTCGCGCTCTTCGCCACGCGGCAAGCGCTCGCGGGCACGTCCGACGAGGCGGCCGCGGTGAGCGTGCTGCTCGCGCGTGCCGCGAAAAACCTGGTCTTGAGGCCCGAGCCTTTCGCTTCGCCCGCGATCGCGACGTTCGTCGCCTTCGCGGCGCCTGCGGTCGCGGTCGCGGCGCTCGCGACGCGCACGCTCACGCCGGCGCTCTCGGGGGCGATCGCGCTCCTGCTCGTGGCGCGGGGTGCGCCGGACGTGCCGCTCTGCGCGCTCGCGCTCGTGCTCGCGTCGCTCGCGACGGTGCTCGCGTCGCGGGATCATCGGGGGCTTTGGGCCGCGATCACGCGCGCGGAGTCGACGCCGGAGGAAGGCCCCGGGGCGAGCGGGGACGCGAAGGGCGCGCGGCCGAGCTGAGGTCTTCGCTTTTCTTGCGAAACCGGCGGGACGAACCCGCGCCCTGCCGTTGACGTGCCGCGAGGCGTTCACTAGGACGCGGGGAGCGCTCGCTCGGCCCCTCCTGCGGCGCACACGGCGAACATGACCACCCATCGAACAGCCTGGATCGTCCCTTCGGTCGTGGCTCTGCTCGCCTTCGCGGCGGGTTGTCAGAAGGAGACGGGGAGCTCGCCTTCGCCCGCGGCGTCCGCAGCGGCGAGCGCGGCCCCGGCGGGCAAGCTCGGCAGCGCGACGCTGCGCGGCGAAGTGCGCTTCACGGGCGCGCCGCCCGAGATGAAGGTGCCCGCGAAGCGCGCGCAGGCGACCGACGTCTGCAAGGACAAACAGCTCGTCCACGACGCCGTGATCGTCCAGGGGGGCAAGCTGAAGGACGTGCTCGTCCGCATCGCGCCGAAGAGTTTCGAGGGGCGCTACGAGGTGCCGCCGGCCGCGACCGTGGATCAGCAGGACTGCGTGTACGTGCCGCGGATCCAGGGCGTCCTCAGCGGGCAGGAGATCGTCGTGAAGAACAGCGACCGGACGCTGCACAACGTGCACACGTACCTCGGCGCGGAGACGGTCTTCAACGAGGCGACGGCGATGGGATCGCCGCCGATCGCGAAGCGCTTGCCGCCCTCCGGCATCGTACGGTTTGGATGCGACATCCACCCGTGGATGCGGAGCTTCGTCGTGGTCACCGATCATCCGTTCTTCGCGGTGAGCGGCGCGGATGGAGCGTTTCGCATCGATCGCGTGCCGGCCGGCAAGGTTCGGCTGGAGGCGTTTCACGCCCGGTACGGCCTGAAGACGCAGGAGGTGACGGTGACCGACGGGCAGACGCTCGAGGTCGTCTTCTCGTTCGACGGCACCGAGCCGGAGCCCCCCGAGAACCAGGGCGAGCTCCAGGGACTTTGGTAGGCCTGACCCCGTTGTCTCGAACCTGGGTTGACCCCACGATCGCGCTGGGCTTTCCTCCCGCGCGCCGCGCCACCGAGCTAGGCTCCCCCCGCTTCATGACGTTGTCCTGTATGGTCGTTGTTTCTCCCGCCGTGTTTCCTGGCCCCACGCGCGTGCCCCCGTGTGCTGCCTCTGCTATCGAGGTGCGCGCATGACGATCCCCGCGGAGCCGCTCGGCGACGTGCACATGAACCGCCGTGATTCGGGCTACGAGCAGCGCGGGCCTTCGTTCGGGGCCGTCGCGCGAGATCTCGTCGCGCTGACGAAGCCTCGCGTCACGGTCATCGTGGTCGCGACGATGCTCGGCGGGGCGTGGGTCGCGAACCGTTTCGCGCACGAGCAAGGACTGCCCGGGGTGTCTCCGGGGGTCGTCATGCTCTCGCTCCTCGCGACGGTGCTCGTCGTCGGCGGCGCGAACGCGCTGAACATGTACCTGGAGCGCGACACGGACGGGTTCATGGCCCGGACGAAGAACCGGCCGCTGCCCGCGGGCCGGATCTCGCCGAAGCTCGCGCTCTGGTTCGGCCTCGCGATCTCCGCGCTCTCGCTCGGCTTGTTCGGGCTCGCGGTGAACATGACGACGACGCTGCTCGCGGCGTTCGCCTTGTTCTCGTACGTGCTCATCTACACGCCGCTGAAGCGAAAGACGACGCTGGCGCTGCTCATCGGATCGGTGCCCGGGGCGATCCCGCCGCTGCTCGGCTGGACGACGGTGACCGATCGCGTCGACGGCCCCGGCGCGGCGCTCTTCGGCATCCTGTTCCTGTGGCAGGTGCCGCATTTCCTGGCGATCTCCATGTTCCGCAGCCGTGACTACCAGCGCGCGGGCCTCAAGGTGCTCCCGATCGAGCGCGGGGATCGCCACACGCGGCACCAGATCGTCGGTTATCTGGTCCTGCTCGTGCTGGTCTCGCTCCTGCTCGTCCCGCTCGGCGTCGCCGGTCCCGTGTATCTCGCCTCGGCCGCGCTGCTCGGCCTCGGCTTCCTCGGCTTCGGCGCGTGGGGGCTCCGCCCGACGGTGCTAGGGACACGATGGGCGCGCAGGCTCTTCGCGATCTCGATCGTGTACCTGATGCTGCTGCACGCCGCGCTGATCATCGGCGCCTGAGCACGAACCCATGAGCGCCGAAAGCATCGGTCGTCTGCTCGCGCCGCTGAACGCGCTGCTCAACGCGACGAGCGCGACGCTGCTCTTCGCCGGCTTCGTCGCCATCAAGCAGCGCAACATCGAGGCCCACCGGTGGCGGATGCAGGGCGCGTTCATCGCCTCGGGCGTCTTCCTCGTGAGCTACGTGGCGCGCTTCGCGCTCACGGGGACGCATCGGTTCCCCGACGTCGGGATCGTCCGGACGATCTACCTCGTGATCCTCTCGACCCACACGCTGCTCGCGATGGCGGCGCTGCCGCTCGTGATCGTGACGCTCCGGCTCGGTCGTCAGGGGCGCTTCGAGGCGCACCGCAAGCTCGCGAAGATCACGTTCCCGATCTGGGCGTACGTCTCGGTGACGGGCATCGTCGTGTATCTCATGCTCTACCACCTCGCGCCGATGCTCGCGGGCGCGGCGCACGCGCCTTGACCCTGCGCGGAGCGACGCCTACACCACGCTCGTCGTGACATCGCGCGTGGAGACCCGAGACGAAGGCGGAACGGACGCGGGGGCCGCTCCCCCGCAAGAAGCTCGACCTGCGCCGCCCCCCGCGCGCGCGAAGCGGTTCCCGTGGCTCGTCTTCGGGATCGTGTTCGCGCTGGTGTTGGTCACGCGGATCGTGATCACGCCGCGGCCGTCGGCGCCGAAGCCGGTGCTGGAGCTGCCCGCGTACACGCTCACCGATCATCACGGAAAGCCGTTCGGCGCGGCTGATCTGCGCGGCAAGCCGTACATCGCGGACTTCGTGTTCACGAGCTGCCCGAGTGTCTGCCCGCGCCTCACGAAGCGGATGGTCGAGGTGCAGAAGCGCACGGCGGATCTCGGCGAGAAGCTTCACCTCGTGACGTTCTCGGTCGATCCGGAGAACGACACGCCGGAGGTGCTGGCCGCGTACGGGCGCAAGTACGGCGCGGACGAGGCGCGCTGGACCTTCCTCACGGGTCCGCTCGGCGAGGTGGAGACCGTGGTGCTGCGCGGCTTCAAGATCGCGATGGGCAAGAAGGAGACGCCCGAGGGCATCCTCGAGATCTTCCACGGCGAGCGTTTCGTGCTCGTCGACGGCGAGGGCAAGATCCGCGGCTTCTACGATGCGGATGACGCAGGGATCGAGGCGATCGTGCGAGACGCGCGGCTCGTCTTGGACCGCTGAATCAAGGCGAGACCGCGAGCCGCTTCATCATCTTCTGCAGGCCGAAGCGCGAGAGGCCGAGGAGCTTCGCGGCCTGGGTCTGGTTGCCCTTCGTGCGTTCGAGCGCCTCGCGCACGAGCTGCGCTTCGAGGGCGTCGACGCGCGGGCGCACACGCAAGCCGAGATCCGCAGGGACAGGCGGCGCGACGTTCGCGACGTCAGGGGAGAGGTGCTCGCGTTCGATGACGCCGTCGCAGAGCAGGAGCGCGCGGCGGACCTCGTTTTCGAGCTGGCGGATGTTGCCGGGCCAGGGGAACGCCATGAGCCGATCCATCGCCGCGCGCGTGACGCGCACCTCGGGACGGCTGTACTTGGCGAGCATGTGCTTCACGAGGAGGGGGACGTCACTCGCGCGTTCGCGGAGCGGCGGGATCCGGATCGTGATGATGTTGAGGCGGTAGTAGAGGTCCTCGCGGAAGGTGCGCGCACGGACCATGGCGTCGAGGTCGCGGTGGGTCGCGGCGACGATGCGCACGTCGACCTTGCGCGCGCGTTCGGTGCCGAGCGGTCGCACCATGCCGTCCTGGAGGACACGCAGGAGCTTGGCCTGCATGCCGAGGCTCATCTCGCCGATCTCGTCGAGGAACAACGTGCCACGATCGGCCGCTTCGAAGAGGCCGGAGCGCGGTCGATCGGCGCCCGTGAACGCGCCACGCACGTGGCCGAAGAGCGTCGATTCGAGCAGACCCTCCGGGATCGCGCCGCAGTTCTCGCCCACGAACGGGCGCCCCGCGCGGGGACCATTGTCGTGGATCGCGCGCGCGACGAGCTCCTTGCCGCTGCCCGACTCGCCGTGGACGAGGACGGGGACGTCGGCGATCGTGACGCGATCCACGATCCGCAACATCGCGCGGACGGGCTCGCTGTCGCCGACGATGGAGTCGTACTCGAAGCGGGTTTCGCGCGTGCCGCGGGTGCGGTTGAGCTCGCGCTCCGCCACGTCGAGCGCGGCCTCCCGCTTCGCGAGCGTCTCCTCGAGCGCCGCGCTCGCCCGTTTCGCCTTGCGCGCGGCGCGCCGGAGGAGCGTCTGATCCCGCGCGTCCGCGATCGCCAGCGCCGCGAGCGTCGCCACCGTGCGGGTCCACGCGAGCTCGCGCGGACCAAACGCTCCACGCCGCACGCGATCATCGAGGTAGACGACCCCGAGCGCCTCGCCGCGCGCGACGAGCGGCACGACGAGCACGCTTCGCAGCTTGAGCGCATGCACGCTGACGTGCACCGCGGGCATCTCGCCCGCTGCGTCCACGGCGACGACGGGCTCCAGCGCCGCGAGCGCGCGCCGCGCGAGCGTCTGCGAGAGCGAGAGCTGCTCGTCGCGGAGGTCGGCCCGCGCGAGGTTGCGCGCCGCGCGCGCCACGAGCCGTCCATCCGGCGCGCGCAGGAGGAGCAAGCCTCGCTCGACGCCCGTCCAGAGGACGAGCGCGTCGACCACGCGATCGAGCAGGGAGCGGAGGCGCTCGCGATCACTCAGCGAGACGATGAGCTGCTCGAGCTCCCGCGCCTGCTCCGCGCGCATGCCTTCCTGCGGCGCTGCGGCGGCCTGCGCGACCCACGGGAGCGCGCGGATCGACGGCGCGAGCTCGGGGGAGGCGCGCGCGAGCAGATCACGCGCCGCGTCTCCGAGGGACGAGAGGAGCCGGACCGCGACGTCGCCCCGGCCGAGGCGCGCCGCGAGCGCATAGCCCGCCGCGATCGAAGGGCCTCGCGCCGAGACGGGCGCGCGTGCATCCGAGAGCGCCACGATCGCGTTGAGCACGTGCTCGGCGGTGCGCGTTTCGAGCTCGCCCGACGCCACGAGCAGCACCTCGGCGCGCGCGCGCCACCAGTCGAGCCGCGCGCCTGCGGTGAGGCTCGGCGTGTCTGCGAGCCGATCGAGTTCGAGACACGTCTCCAGATCGATCGCCCCTTCCGCGTGACGGAGCAGCCGCGCGGAGGCGCGTAGCTTGTCGTCCCCGCCCGCGTCCGCGAGCAGCGCTTGGGCTTGCTCAGCGGCGCGTCTCCCTTCAGCGGCGCCGCGCGGCGACACGTCCGCGATGGCCCATAACGCGTACGCCTCCGCCCGCGTGTCACGACCTTCCCGTGCTCGTGCGATCGCTTCCCGTGCGACACGTTCTGCCTCGTGCGCCACGCCCGCCGTCGCATGTGCCGCCGCGCGCGCGAGGAGCGCGCGGGCCGCGAGCGCCGGCCTGCCGAGGTGCTCCCAGAGCAGCGCCGCACGCCGCGCCGTCGTGATCGCGCCGCCGAGATCGCCGAGATCCACCGCGGCTGCCGCTTCACCCGTCCGATAGGTCGCCTCCTCGACGACGGCCCCCGCCCGCGTCGCGTGCTCGACCGCCGCGGCGAACGCGCTCCGCGTGCGCGCCGGATCCCCCCCGTGTTCCACGTAGCCCCGGAGCGCAGCGATTCGCGCGTGCTCCTCGGCGCGACGTGCGATCGCTTCACCGCGCGTGATCGCGGCGAGCGCGCGCTCCGTGTCGCCTTTGGTCGCTGCGACGAGCGCCGCGACCTCGTACGCGGGCACGATCGTCGCGCCTTGCACGAGCGTGTCGGCCTCCTCGTAGCGCCGCTCGTCGAACGCGATCCGCGCCAGGATCGCGCGCGCTTTCCCGTCGGGATCCTCGTCGCGTCGATCCGCCTCCGCCGCGATCTCCCGCGCCGCGCCGAGCTCTCCTGCGCGCCGCAAAATCTCCGCCGCCAGCGCATCCGCCCCCTTCGCGCGGCGCTCCCTTGCGCGGAGCGCGAGGCTCCTCGCGCGGCCGAGCTCGCCTGACAGCCGCAGCGCATCCGCAGCTGCCACGAGCAGCGACGCGGGCGCGTTTTCCCCTCGCTCCACGCGCTCGATTGCCATCGGATCCGGCGGCACGGCGGCGATCGCGATCGACAGCCGCGCCACCTCTTCGATGTCGAACGGCGCCGACGTTGGACGCTCGGGCGTCGTCGCCGTGGGCGTTCGTCCGAGCGCGGCGCCCTCCACGTCCGCGAACGTCCATGCCGCGGGGGGCAGCTTCCGCGCGAGATCCACGAGCGCTGCGGCGATCGAAGCTTCTCCGATCTTTCCGAGCGGACCCGTCGGCCATGCCGCGGCCGGGCTCCCGACGAGCGACGTCATCCACCGCGCGATCCCCTCCGGGCCGAGCGGACCGATCTCGCCTGCGCCCGCGTTCGCTGCGGACGACGTCTCCTCGTCGACGAGCGATCGCGCGCGTCGCGCCCACGCCAGCGCGTCGCCGAGCCACGGTGCCGTCGCCGCGCCTGCCGAGGCGCGCGTCGCGAGCTCGTCGCGTCGCGCAGACAGATACGCCGCACGCACGCGCCGCGCGTCGCGTTCTCCACGCTCTTCCCGCTCGCGGCCCGATCCCGCATCCCGCGCGGCGAGCGCGGCCCGCGCCGTCTCGGCGACCCACGACGCAGGCGGACGCGCGCCCGGGCTCGGCGAGAGCAGCGCCGCGCAGAGCAGCGCGATCGGCTCGGGGAGACGCGCCGCCCGTGCGGCCTCGATCGGATGCTCGGCGGCTGCCACCGCGTCGTCTACGAGCTCCGCGAGCAGCGCGCCGAGCGCCACGAGATCCCGCGCGCGCGCGTCGCCCAGATCGGAATCCCCGCGCGCCAGATAACGCGGCGTTCCTCCTTCGATGCGCGCCGTGTACACCGGGCACGCGAGCCCGAGATCGATCACGTGCGCGCGTCCGCCCCAGCCGAGCAGGACGTTCTCCGGCTTGATGTCGCCGTGCGCGAGCCCGACCTCGTGCAGATCCGAGAGCGCCTCCCCCGCGTCACGCGCGACGGCGAGCGCGAGCGTCGTTCGATCCACGCCTGCCTCGCGTGCCCGCTCCCGCAGCGTCGCGCCCTCGACCCAGCGCAGCGCCACGAACGCGAAGCGCTCGCCGTCTCCCTCGTCGTCCGCCTCGATCGCGCGTGCGATGTCGCCTTCCCGCACGAACCACCCGACGTCGACGAGCTCGGGCAAACGTGGCGAGAGTGCGAAGATCGCGTGTCTCGCTTCCCGCGCGATCGCCTCCCGCGCCGCCGCGTCGCGCGCGACCTTCAGCGCCACGAGCGTCCCGTCGCGCCGCGCGCGCGCCCTCCACACCTCGCCTGCGCCGCCGCTTCCGGCCGGGGCGAGGAACTCGAAGCTTCGTTCCGTCAACTCCGATGACGATCCGTGCTCGTTCATCGGAAATCGAGTCTTCGACCTCTGCCCTCGGGTGTCAACGTTGGTGGCACAGGCGCGTCTTCAAAGCGCCGCGGGGCAGGGGAGGGGAGGGCGGGGACCACGAACGGGAGCTCAGCTCCCCCCGCAATTCGGAGGGGCTGTCTCGATGTCGACGCCGTCGTAGCAGATGTCCTCGGGCCCCTTGCCGTACGCCTCCGCCACGAACGCCGCGAGCGACGCCTTGTCGAGGCACGTCGCCGTGTACGTCGCGCCCCACGCGGCCGCCGCGATCGGCGTGTCGAGATCCGCGTCGGGCGTGAGCACGAGCCGCGCCTTGGGCCCCGCGCCTGCCGACAGGCACAGCGGATCCGCCGCGGCCTCGTCGAACACCTCCTCGAGCGCCTCCACGACCTCCGGGCACGCCCCGTCGCAGCGATGCGCAAGCACGACCGCGCCGTGCTCCAGATCGTGGACGTACATCTCGCGCGGCACGGGCGTCGTGTACTTCTTGAACGCCGCCCACTGGCCCCAGTGATTCCCTCCGCTCGGCGGGTTCGTCTCGTACGAAACGTCCGTGCAGAGAGCCACGTGACTCGCCGACGCGACCGGGATGTTCGTCGTCTTCACCACGCGGCACTCCGTCTCCCCGGGCAGCGGCGTCGCGTCGGGCGTCAGCACCTCGGTCTGCGCCGGGCCCGTGGGCCCCACCGGTGGCGCGTCCTCGCCGCACCCCACGACACCAAGCGACACCAGGACAAGCGCGCAGGTCAGCGCGTCACGCGAAAAGAGCTCGGAAGGCATGGCGTGAACCTACCACGCCGAAGGTGGTCTCTCAGGGGCAGGCCGGCGTCGCGGCGCCCGTCGTGATCCACGCGCTGAGCGCCTCCAGGCTCGACTGGGGGGCCGCGTAGAGGTCGTACGGGGGCATCGGCAAGCCCACCACGACCGACGCGCGCAGCCTGTCGATCTCGCCCGGCGCGAGCCCCTGCGCGGCATCCATGCGCGTGTAGATCGGGCCCGCCAGCATCTTGTAGAGCAGGTAGCTGTTGCCCGCGTTGCCCGGGTCGACGTGCGGCATCGCCCGTCCGAAGCGGCGCGGCTTGATCTCCGCCTCGTCGGCTTGCTCGCCCGTCTGCGTCTGGTTCGCGACGCGCCCGATCATCGCCGGGAACCGCTCCGCGCCCGAGAGATCGAGCCCCATCGCGGCGGAGCCGAACTCGAGCGGCCCATGGCAGCCGCCGCAGCCGACGATCAAGCTCTTCGAGACGGGGCACTTGTCGATGCAGAGCTGATCATCCACGGCGCACGACGCCACGCACGCGCTCGCCGTGCAGAAGAGCTCCTCGGACGCCGCGCGCCGCGCCGCCTCGTCGAGCGCCGGATCCACCGGCCCGCCGGCCGGATCCATCGCGGCCGTCGTGAACTGCAGGACCACGTTCGCCTCGAGCGGCGCGCCGTCGAACGCGCGCACGCCGAACGGCGACGCCTCTGTCGGCGCGAGTACCGTCAGCCAGTACTTCGTGTCGGGCGCGAGCGCCGTCATCACCGGCAGCCGGTACGTGATGCGACGATGCACCGGGTCGTAGCTGGGCTCCAGGAACACCTGAAGCCTGCACTGCTGCAGCGTCGGCACCGGATCGGAGCTCGGCTGCAGGCAGATCGCTTGCCGGACCGCCTCACCGGGCATGAGGAACCGATCGAACGTGAGGCGCACGCTCGTCGTCGAGAGCGCGACGCTCCCATCGGTGGGCGCGGGCGCGCTCGGCGTCAGCGTCAACGTCGTCGGCTGACCGCCGGCGTCGAGCCCGGACAGCTCGACTTCGACCAGGTGGACGGGGGGGGCGTCGATGGCCTCGCGCTCGGGGCTGCCCACGTCACAACCGACGAGGGGCAGGGAGGCGGCGAGCAGGGCAGCGCGGAGGGCGCGTGGGGCGAAGGAAAGGCCTCTCGGGCCGATCAGCTCTCGGCGTAGGTCGAGAGTTGTTCGCGGACGACCTTCTCGTTGATGCCGTTCTGAATGTGCTCTTTCAAACAGTCGGCCAGGGTGATGAGCAGGTCCTCGACCCCCTTCTCCTCGATGAGCTTCGCGAGCAATTGCCGCGCTTCCCGACCGTCGTCCTCTCGGAGGAAGCCCCGCACGGTCTCCAGCGTGATTTCGCCCTGGAAGTCGAGGTAAAGATTGTCGAGCAGGTACTTGATCAGCTCCTTCACACCCGTTCTCCTTGACGACGCGCGCGACCACCGCGGGAGAGGAAGCGCCCCGTCGCTCTTCGCTATACCCGTCGCCAGAAGGGGTGTGCAAGGAATATGTAGGAGGTTTCGGGAGCGCTGCTCCGTCCGCCTGAGCGGAAGCCCCGAGCGCAGGCCGCGATCGATGCTGGGAGCTCATTGGCATGCCCTCACGAACGGGTCGTTCGACTGGTGGCACACGAGGCACGGACGCGGGTTTCTCGCGAAGGCCGCGCCGCACTTGTCCCGGAAGCCGATCGGGTGCGGGTTCACGCCGTGCCCGCCGGAGAGGCCCTTCGTCGCATGGCACGTCGCGCAGTCACGTTCCGTGTGACAGGACACGCAGGCGTTCAGGTTCCGCATCGCCTCCCACGCGTGATGGTTCGGCCCGCGCGGCGCGGTCGTGAACTCCGCGGCGGGCGGATGGAAGCGGCGGCCCGTGAGGCGGTTGCCGCTGCCGGTGTCGCGCGCGACGCCGACGCGGCGGTGGCAGTCGCCGCAGAACGTCTGGGCCTGATGGCAGCTCGCGCAGCGCGGGTTGTCCTGCCGCGCGGACTGGGCGTGGATCGAGAGCCAGTCGTTCGGGTGGACCTTGCGGGGACGGACGCGGCCGTCGTGGCAGTCGGTGCACTCGTTCGTCGTGTGGCAGCTCCCGCAGAAGGCGCTGTCGTTCGCCGCGACGCTCTTGTGCCGCTCGATGAAGTCGGGCGTGTGCGCCGCGTTGTGCATCCACTGCGGCGGCACGAGGTTGCCCGTCGTGAAGCTCGTGATCATGCGGCCGTCGTTCCGCGCCGTGTGGCACGTCGTGCACGCGCCCTTCGCCTGCCCCTGCGCCGCGCCGCTCATGTTGTGGCACGCGAAGCAGCCGGCCATGCGCGGGAGCTGATCCCGCGTCGCGAGCTCGAGCTCGCCCACCTGCCCGTGGCACTGCCCGCACTGGATGTTCCGGTCGAGGTGCTTCTTGTGCGTGAACACGAGGTTCGCGTTCGGCAGCACCATCGGCGCGACGGAGCCCTTCTCGCCCGCCTTGTCGCCGATGTGGCAGAAGACGCACTGCCCGTTCGCGTCCGTGCCCGCCTTCACGTCGTGCAGGTCCGAGTGATCGACGTCGTGGCAGGCATCGCACTGCTCGGCCTTCGGCATGAGCCGATCGGCGACCTTGTCGCTCGTGTACGCGGCCGCGTGGCACGACTTGCAGGTCTGCTTGAGATCCTTCGTGTGCTTCTTGTGGTTGAAGCGGATCGTGATCGTCTGCGGCGGGTAGATCTCTTCGCTCGGCACGGGGGTCGCGGCGCTGCCCGGAGGCATGAACGCGAGCGGCGTCTCCGCGTCGTTCGGCATCGGGTAGAGCCCGCTCTTGTAGCCACCCGGAGGCGGCGCCGGCGGCGGTGCGGCGGACTCTGCGGGCGCCGCGTCGTCGGCGGCCTGCGCGGAGGCGTCGGGGCCCACGAGGCCGAGCACGAGGGCGGACAGGCACGCCACGAAGGCGAGCCATCCCGGTAGCGGTCGGCCGCTCGGCCTGCGCGTCTTGCGTGCGCTCACGGAGCTTCGCTTGGAGGCGTTCATCATCATCCGCCGAGCCTCAAGTTGAGGAGCGCCACGATGCGGAAGCGCTGCCCCACGAGCCGGTTCATGTCGTGCTCCCACTCGATCCGCAGGTCGGCTTGTTGCACCGGCCGGACGCCCGCGCCGAGGACGTACCCGAACGACGTCGCGTCGCGATCGGGCCGCAGCGGGTCGTTCCAGTCGTAGACCGAGACACGGCCGCCGACGCGGTAGCGCCCGCCGTCGAAGCGCTTCTCGCCTGAGAGATCCGCGCCCCCGGTGTGCCCACGCGCGCCGGCCTGCATCATGCCGCGCAGCCCGACCTCGCCCGTGCCGAAGCGATACCGCCCGGACACGTTCGCGAGCGCGTCGATCGTCGTGGAGATCTCACGGTTGTCAGGATTGCGGGTGAACGTCTTCGAGTTCGACGGATCGATCTCCTGGTCGCCGCTGCAGAGGCCCGAGGCCCTGCACTGCTCCGTGCCGAAGGTCTCGGGATCGCCGTCGGCCATCCAGATCCGCACGCCGCCGTAGGCCGAGAGATCGAGCCGCTGCGTCGGCGCGACCCACACGCGCGCCGTCGCCGTCGTGATGGGGCTCTTCGTGAACCAGTTGAAGATCGAGTCCGCGTCGAAGGTCGGCACGAAGTAGTCGATGTCCGCGCCGACGGTCGCGCGTTTGCCCAGGTACGCCTCGACGCCGCCGTAATACGAGCCGACGATCTGGTTGTAGAAGTCGTACGTGACGCCGCCCTTGATCGCGCCGAGGTCCGACTTGTTCAGATCGAGCGCGTACCCGAGCCGATCCTGCGACACGCGCAGGCCCTTCGCCGTGCGATAGCCGCCCGTCGGATCGGGAAACTGCTGCGTCACCGACGTGCCCGTGTTGTAGACGCGTCGATACGAGAGCCGCCCGTGGATCCAGCTCGGGCCGTTGCTCTCGAGCGAGACGCCGAACGCGGGCGCGGGCTGCGTGTACTGGTACGAAGGATAATCCGTCACGCTCGGCTGATCCCCCGCGGTGCCGAAGCCTGCGTGGTTGCCGCGCCAAACGCCTGGTCGCTCGTACCGCGATGTCGAGAGCGGTAGCCCCCCGCGCTGCTCGAGACCGCCGTAGAGCTCGGCCTGCACGAAGTAGGGCGTCGTCACGCGCGCGAGCGCACCGTCGAACGACCACCAGCCAAGCGAGTCGACGACGTACTGCCGGCCCGCGCGGAAGCCGAGCCAGCCGTTCAAGAGGTTCCGGCCCTCGACGTACGCGTACATCAGGTCGACCGGCGCCTGCTGCAGGCCCGGCACGAAGCGCACGCCGGGCCCTGCCTCCGTCTGGTAGCTCGTCTCGCCGCCGCGATCGGCGTCGCCGAGGTGGCCGTTGATCCCGAAGTCGGCGTCGAGGCGAACCCGCAAGACGACCGCGAAGTCGGCGCGCCCCGGGACGTGATCGCCCTGCAGGTTGTACACGCCGAGCGACAGCGACTGCATGAGGCGACGCCGATCGAGGATCGTGTCGCCCCACGGGCTCGCGACTTGGTACGCCTGTGCTGCCGTGTCGCTCTGCACCTCGAAGTCGAGGGCACGCGCGTCACGCGGATGCGCGGTGATCGCCGTGGCAAGAGCGGCGAGCCCGGAAGCAACCACGCGCGAAAGGCGCGTCGATCGATGTCCCCTCACGCCTGGGATGCTCGCTTTCCGTCGAATGGTGCCGGGGAGCGTGCGTGGATCACGCGCGGCTGCCGCGGGGCGGTCGACACACCCCGAACAAGTCGGGGCAGCACGGATCCTCTTTCAGCGTGGCCCGCGCTGTCAACACGGACGAGGGGCGAGCTTGCTGCTCGAGCGCGCCGGGGCGGCGCGCAATCCGCTACGCGTTTCGATCAACCGAACCGGAGCGAGCGTTTCACGATCTTGCCACCTTCGCCGACCGTGTAGCCGCCGGTGTCGCCGAGCGCGTCGGCGACGGCGTCCCTACGGTCCTCGGGGATCGTCCACCCGCGAACGAGCAGGCCTTCGGCGACCTTGTTCTTCACGCGGACCGACTCCTCGTTCACGAGCAAGTCGAGCATCGGCTTGACGCTCTCGGACATCGCCTGGGCGAACGTCGTTTGCACCGCGTGGAACCGCACGGTCTCGTTGACATCCTCGAAGAAGCGCTCCACCGCCGTGCGCACGTCCTCGTGCACGACCTCTTCGAGCGCCTGGATGATCTGGATCTTCGGCTCGACGTTGCGCGCGTACTCGGTGTCGAAGCCCTCGAGCAGATCGAGCAGCTCCTCGCGATACGCGTCGTCGTCGAGCACGGCTTCGAGCACCTTGAGCGGCCACGTGAGCGCCTCGGCCCTCGTGCAGAACTCGATGACCGCGGGGACGACATCCTTGCCTGCGGCGACGATGCCCCGGAACGCGAGGTCTTTCTCTTCTGCGTCCGTGATCGACGGATCGATCGTGAAGTTGAAGCGCTTGAGGAGAGCGGCGGCCGCCTCCGGCGTCTTCATGTCGACGAGGGCCTGGATGGCCTCCAGGCGGTCATAGGTCTGGGCGCGTTTGTCCGCGACGACCTTGGCCGGCCCGGCGATCTTCTTGTCGACGGCGGGCGTGTTGCCCGACGGAGGCGCGCTCTTTGCGCCCTTGCTACGGAGGAAGTCGAAAATGCCCACCTCTACCTCGCGCTCCGGCCCGGCAGGGGTGGGGCTGGAGCAGGCTTCGCATAGGCCCTCGCCAGGGACAAAGCAAGTGCAAGGCCTCGTTGACGAGCGCGCTGCCCCTGCCAGCGGGGCTTCGAAAGCGACACGCCCCGTGATGCCTGGGGCGTCGCGGAGCTCTTGGTCTCCGTCTCGGCCGTCCGCATCCCGGGGCGTGTCATCGGCTGTGGTGCAGCCGGCTTCGTCTTCGTCAGTCGCTGCTCTTCACCTTCATCGGGAGGGAGAACATCAGGTTGACGGAGACCATGCTGTTGAAGCGGAACTGACGGTCCTTGTTGTTGACCGCCGTGTCGGGGAAGGCCTCGTCGTTGCCCGAGCCGGCGTTGTCGAAGCCGGACGTGTTCCACGCGAAGGGAAGCGCCCTCCACTCCGCGCCGAAGCCGAAGAACGACGTCGGGTAGAAGTTCCAGCCGACGCCGAACGTGGGCGCGATGGCGATGCGGCTCTCGAGCTGGAACGAGCTCTGGGCCGCGCAGGGGCGGTCGGTGAGCGTGTTGCCGTCGTTGTCCTTGCCGCAGGGCGCGCGCTCCTGCACGCCGATGACGGCGGGACCAACGAAGAAGCTGATGTCGGTGTCGACGAAGAGCGTCGCGAACAGCGCCAGCTTCCCGCGGAACGGAACGACCGTGACCTGCGGGGCCGCGACCCACTGCATACGGCCGAGCTGATCCTGGGCGAGGTTGCCGCGGGTCAGGTTGACGGCCGTCAGCTTGCAGGCTGTGTCGGTCGCCGTGTTCGAGTCCGTGGGGCAGTTACGCTCGTCGATCGCCTTCACCTGCAGCTCGTCGGTGAGCGACGTCGTCGTCTGGATGCCGTAGCCGCCCCAGACGCCGAACCCGAGCCAGTCGGTCGGGTGGTACATCACGCGCAGACCGGGCATGATCGTGCGCTGGTACTCGTCGAGCAGGGTGAAGGACGCGCTCGGCGTAATCTCGATGCGGCCCGCGCGATGCAGGCGCAACTTCCGCACAGCCGGGGCCCCCGCGAGGGGACCCGTGAGCTGAATCTCCTGCGCTTCGGCGCCCGCGCTCATGGCAAGCGCTGCACATCCTGTGAGCGCCGCGAGCATGCCCCTGCGGAGCAGGCGAGACGCGCAAAGGCTATTCACGAATCGACGCATCATGCATGTCCCCGTACTTGGCTGAATCGTCCCGGATGTTCCTTGCACGCCACGCTGCCCCTCGGCTCACTTGGGCAGCCGGTATTCCCAACTGAACGGTAGGAAGACCGAAAAGCCGACCTGCGCCTGGACGTTGTTGGTGAAGCTCGTCTCGGGCGCGGTCCAGGTCGTCGGATCCTGTGCCTTCGGATTGCCGTTGGCGTCGTTGCCGATCGGGATGCCCGGGTTCTCGAGCTCGTCGAAGAAGATGTAGTCGCTGAGCTCCGCCACGACCGCGAACCAGCGGTTGAAGAAGATGCGGAGCCCGCCGCCGACGTGGAACGACAGCCGAGGCTTGTACTCGAACGTGCGGTTGTCGGGATCGACGACGGCGATCGGACGCGTCGCGATCGCACCCACGCCGCCGAGCACGTAGAAGTCGTAGTGGAAGATGAAGTCGCCGAACCCGGCGAACTTGCCGTACGCAGGCACGTACGAGAAGTTCGCGTTCGCGTTCCAGGCGTACTCCGTGATCGGAATACCGACGCGCGCCGCGCGGCTCGTCTGGAAGTTGAAGTTCGAGGGCGAGTTCAAGGCGGCGTAGAAGTTGCCGTTGACCCCGACCGCGAGCACGTTCGTGATGTAGAAGTTGAGACCGAGCCCGGGCGCGGGGTGCGCGACGAACTGGTCGTTCATCGTGATCCCGAAGTAGGGCGTGATCTCGAAGCGGAACCGGCGCAGCGCGTAGATCTGCTGCACCGCGTACATCTCTGCGTTGATGTCCCGCTTCGCGGCCTCATCCATGTTGATGCTCGGGCAGGCCGACGGGTCGATCTTACAGATGTCCCCGAGCCCTTCGCCCTCGCCGCTAGGAGTCTCGCCCTCGCCTTCGGCGGCGCCGGCGCCCTCGCCCTCGGTGGGGGCTTCAGCAGGCTTCTCGGCTCCCTCCTCGTCGAGGTTGATCTCCTTCGGTTGTGCCTTCTTCGGTTGCGCTGCCGCCGTCAACGGCATGGCCAGCAGCGCAGCCGCCACGAGGAGCCCCACGCGAACCTGGTTCATCGCCATCCCTTCCGCAGTCCGTGCGACGTGAGCATCGATCGGTCCGGTCCGTCCGTACAAGTCTAACTGCGCGACTTCATTCAAAAAAACGGTCTACCGACAAGCGGGACGGACTATATCACGCGTAAAATCCGGGAATCAACAACCAAATCGGTTTCTCTCTCGGATCTGGAGCGGGCAGGACCGTCCCGACTGCTCGCGCAGCGACACGATCCACGCCCATTCCACCACGAGACGCTCGCGTACGAGCAAGAAAATCAAACGAAATCCACACTTTTTGCGCCGTCCGTCCGAAACGTGCACGACGCGGCCCCGTCTCCGATCCCGGTCGGGGTCCCGTCGCGCCCACTTCGTGCTCATCGGCGCAGAGGTTCACGCCGCCGCGTCCGTTGACTCGTCAGCTTGACCGAGCAGCGCTTCGACAAACTCTTCGCCGTTGAAGTCACGCAGCTCGTCGGGGCGCTCGCCGATGCCGATGTAACGCACCGGGAGCGCGTGCTCCGCGCAGACGCCGAGGACGACGCCGCCCTTCGCAGTGCCGTCGAGCTTCGTCAGCACGATGCCCGAGAGCGGCAGCGCCTCCTTGAACATCGCCGCCTGTTGCAGCGCGTTCTGCCCGTTCGTCGCGTCGAGCACGAGGAGCGTCTCGTGCGGAGCTCCCGGCAGCGCCTTGTCGATCGTGCGCGCGACCTTCGTGAGCTCGTCCATCAGGTTCGTCTTCGTGTGCAACCGACCCGCGGTGTCGGCGAGCACGACGTCCGCGCCGATCTCCGCAGCCTTCTGGATCGCGTCGTAGATGACCGCGCCCGGGTTCGCTCCATCCTTGCCGCTCACGACTTCACAGCCGACGCGCTTGCCCCACACGACGAGCTGCTGCACCGCCGCAGCGCGGAACGTGTCGCCCGCGGCGAGCACAACGGTCCTGCCCTCGGCCTTGAGCTTGGTCGCGAGCTTGCCGATCGTCGTCGTCTTGCCCGCGCCGTTGACGCCCACGAACATCACGACCGTGGGACGCGCAGGGAACTTGATGCCGCCACCGCTCCCGCCGAGCAGCTCACGCGCACGACGACGCAAGGCATCCCAAACCTGCTCGTCCTTGACGAGCTTCTTCTCCTTGATGCCTGCGCGGATCTCTTCGAGCAGCGACTCGGTCGTCTTCACGCCGACGTCGGAGGTGAGAAGCACTTCTTCGATCTGATCGACGAGCCCGGGATCGACCTCGCTGCGCCCGACGAAGAGCGCCTTCAGACGACCGAAGAAGCCCTCGGTCTCACGCGCCTTCGTGAGGCCGCGGCGCAGCCCCTCGACGTCCTTCTTGCGCGGAGCCGAAGGTGCAGGCAGCTCGCGCGCCGCGATCGACACGGGCTTGATCGCGCCTGCCTCTGCGGGCTTCGGCGCGGGCTCGGCCACCGGCGTGGGAGCTTGCGCGGGCGCGGGCTCGGGCTGCTTGGCCTCGGGCTGCTTGGCCGCGGGCGCGGGCTCGGGCTGCTTCTCCACGACGGCCGGCGCAGGCTCGGCAGCAGGCTTCTCCTCCTTCTTCTTGGCCTCCTTGGCCTCTTCGGCCGGCTTGGCCTTCGCCGGAGCAGCCTGCTTCGGCTCCTCCTTCGCGGGTTTCCCCGCGGCCTTGGCCGGCTCTTCACGCTCGGACGCCTTTTTCTCCGGGAGCTTCTTCGGCTCCTGCGGCGTCTCGAGCTTCTTGGGCGCTTCCGGCTTCCTGATGAACAGGAAGTAGACGGCCAGCGCCACGACCACGAGACCGATGACGATGTAGAGGGGGTCCACGATGTGCGTTCTCCAGCGGTCCGCGAACTGGTTCGCGACTATATGGGACGGTACCCGTACGTCAACGTGTGTGCTCTGCGCGCGAGGGCAAAGGGAGCGCACGGGTGGGGGTTCGGGGGCGGTTCACGTCATGCCGCCGGCTTTCGGCCGCCCCTGGGTTCGTCGTTGAGGAGCGACGCCTCGACCCCCTCGTCGACGACGGAGGGGCCGTAGGCGGCTTGCTCGAGGGCTCGCGCCCAGGACTCGATTTCCGCGTTGTTCGCGCGGAAAGCCGCCCGCCGTACGTGCCCGGGGGTCGGCTCGGGTTGCATGTCGAAGGGCGCTCCGGTGCGGCGCGCCCACTTCACAAGCCGTTCGAGCAGCGTGCGGCGGCGGGTGATCAGGGCAACGCGCAGCACCCCCGGCGGAGGGAGCGTCTGCTCGTACCTGCTGTGCTCCTCCGCTTCGATCACGAGACGCGCGTCGCTGCGGTAGGGCACATCCAGCACGAAGGTTCCACGTTCGTCGGCGGTCGCGCGCGCGACGACACCGTCGCCCTGGAACGCGGGCGCCACCACGGCGAGCCGTGCGCCGGCGATCGGGGTTCCATCATGTGCGTCGAGCACCGCGCCACGATAACCACCCTGTCCGGTCGACGCTCGCACGACCTCGACACCGGCGCGCCCCGAGGGCACGGGATGCGCTTCGTCGTCCTCGTCTTTTTTCGGCGGCATCGGCGCGCGCCGCCAGCCGAAGACGATCCACGCAGTCACCGCAAGCACCACGATGGCGATCAAGATCTGCCGCGCGATGCCAGGCCCCTTGACGTTCACGTCGACCTGGAGGTTCGCCCCCGACTTGTAGAAGGGCGCGGCGGGCACGTACCGAAGCGTCAAGGGTACGACGCCCGCGCGCTCGAGCGCGAACGACGCGATGACGTGCGCCTTCCCGCCTTGCACCGTACCTGCGCCCACGCTCTCGCTTCCGCGCAGCGCCTCGACCACGCCGCCCGTCACCGGTCCTCGCGACGTCGTGACATCCACGTCGATGCCGACGCCGTCTTCGGGATCCCCCGCGTCGACGGGGTGCGCGAGCGCGAGACGCACCTCGGCGCGCCTCACGATCGGCTGTGTGGTCGTCGCCTTCGCGAGCGTCGTCGTGCCCTCGAAGCGCAGACGCAGCTCGCCCGAACCGGGACCGGGGAACGACGCGCTCGGGATCTCGAAGCGCACGCGCCCGTCGCCGCCCGTCTGCCCTTCGGCGATGCGCTCGCCACGCTCGTCCTCGACCCGGATCGCGAGCCCCTCGCGCCGCGCGGCATTGGATCGAGACGATCCGGTGCGATCAACGCGCAGCGATCCTGTGAGCAGGACGGTCTCACGATCCAGATCGATCACATCGGGTGCGGGTTCGAATCGGAGGATCGTGCGCGCGAGCGGTGCGTCGGCTGCATCGAGGCGGACCACGCTCTCGGCAGGATCGCGCAGCTCGTCGCCGTCGAAGCGGAGCTTGATCGACGCCTGCCCGATCGCCGCACCGGCGCGCACACAGAACGCTCCACGATCGTCGGTCTGCACCTCGTAGGCGTCCGTGCCGACCAGGCGAACGGAGCGTCGAGACCTCCGTGCCGTCGCGTCACACGTCGAGGGCGTCGGCAGGTTGACGGCAGCGCCGCCTTCCGCGATCGCACGGAGGGAGATCGTCGCGCCGGCCACGGCGGCGCCTGCGTCGTCGAGGAGCTCGCCTCGGACGATCGTGCCGGACGGCTCGACGGTCGCGGCTGCGCTGATCTGCGCGCCGCCTCGCACCTGGATGCGAATCGCGCCTCCGGATCCTCGTGTCTGCGCCGTGACGGGCGCCGCGAGGAGCAGGACGAGCAAGGCGACGAGCGTGCACAGCGGGCGCGACGAGGCTCTCGCCTTGGCACCTCGGCTGCGGGACATCCCCTTCCTATATGCGGGAACGCCCCTCGCGACCAGCGCTTCTGCCGATGTCATGGTCTGGCCGCGCGTTGAAGCGAGCTCGGGCGAGGCACGTCCAAGTCCTCACGGCTCCTCCGCGCGTGACAGTTGCGGCGGATCTCGGATGGCCGAGTTCGCCATGGGTCTTTCTGGGCGGAGCAGAACGAGTCGTGCCGCTCTGCGTCGAGGTACGGGTGAGGTGCAGGATGAAGAAGACGGGTGATCGCGTGTTCGAGAATTCCACGACCTCCGAGCTGGCGCGAGCTCGCTCCATTCGCACGCGGACCTCGTGTATCTTCGGAGCTCGAATGCGAAAGAGCGTCCCCGTCGTCGCGGCCCTCTCGTTGTTCGTGCTGACCCCCGAGGTCGTGCGAGCGGATCCTCGCACCGGTTATCTCGTCCAGCAGCTCAAGACGAGTGAAGACTTCCGCGTGCGAACGCAGGCAGCACTCGCGCTCGGCGCGTCGGGCGATGAGGCCGCCGTCAAGCCTCTCTGCGATGCGCTCACGGATGGCAACGAGTCGGTGAAGGTCGCCGCGGCGGCCGCGCTCGGCAAGCTCGGCAAGCCTGCAGGCCTGCCGTGTCTGCAGACCGCGATCAAGAACGAAAAGGGCGCCTCCACGAAGACGCAGATGCAGAAATCGATCGACACGCTGAAGAGCGGCGGCGTGGCTGCGCCTCCTCCGCCCGGCCCCGACACGAAGTACTACGTGGCGATCGAGATCTCGAACAAGACGAAGCGGCCTGCGGCCGAGGTCGAGACGATCGTACGTGCGGCGATGCAGACGAAGCTCCTCGGCAAGGCGGGATATGCCGTCGCGCCCAAGGGCGAGACGGCTGCACAAGGCGGCAAGCTCGTCAACTCGAAAAAGTTGAAGGGCTTCTATCTCATCGCCAGCGTCGAGCCGCCGGTGTACGAAAATGGAAACCTCACGCAGATCGTACGCGTGAGCATGTGGACGTACCCGGGCAAGGCGCTGCAGGGCGAGTTCTCGCCAAAGCTCACGCAGTCCGACACGCCCAAGACCGACGTACAGAGCGAAAACGTGCTCATGAAGATGTGCGTGGAGAACGCCATCGACAGCTTCGCGAAGATCGTCGCGTCAATGTGATATCGCAGCGAGGGGGAGCGGATCCGGCGCGCCGCGACCCACTCGGGCAAACACCACGCGCCGTGGCAAGAGACGCGCAAGGTCCCCGATGAGCGAGGCTTCTGTCACCCCGCCCGCCGCCACGAGCGGCCGCCAGCAGCGCCGCATCCGCAACTTCCTCCTCGATAAGCGCTTCCAGCTCAAGTACGCGGGTTTTCTCGCGGCGATCGCGCTTGTCGTTTCCCTCCTCCTCGGCGCGGTCCTCTGGTGGACGAGCAACAAGCTGATCGATCAGAGCCGCCAGGCCGTCGTGCAGCAGAAGGCGCTCGTCACGCAAGGACAGGAGACCGTCAAGCGCGGTCAGCTCGCGCTCGCCGAGCGGAAGAAGAACGACGAGCTCGTCAAGATGAACATCGCGAAGGCGTACGAGGATTCGCCCGAGCTCGCGAAGCAGTTCAACAAGGACGCGGAGAACGACGCCTCGAGGCTCAAGGACGAGCAAGCGAGCCTCGAGAGGGACGCGGACTCCTTGAAGCAGCAAGCCGCCGAGCTCGAGCGCCAGGCCGCCGCGGTGGAGGAGCAGCAGCGCAACTTGATCCTCGGTCTCGTGCTCGCGCTCGGCTTCCTCGTCGCGTGCATCTGGAGCGCGGGGATCGTCGTCACGCACAAGATCGCGGGGCCCGTCTTCAAGATGAAGCGCATGTTCGGTCGTGTCGGCGAGGGCCACCTCGGTCTGCGTGAGCGCCTGCGCAAGGGCGACGAGATGCAAGACTTTTTCGAGTCGTTCGATCAGATGCTCGGCAGTCTCCGTGCGCAGAAGACGCGCGAGATCGAGCAGATCGACGCCGCGATCGCGCGCGTGGAGGCGGACGCCTCGAGCGACGGCGTGGCGATGTTGAAGAAGCTGCGCGCCGAGATGCAGTCGCAGATCGACGGCTGACGTTCCCATCCTTTGCGGCGTCGACGTGACCCCGTGGATCACGCGACGCCGCGCCTCCTGCACTCCGATCAGAACGCTGCTTTGACGTGCTCGACGAGCGGCTCGCCTTCGGGCGTGAACGCGACGGCGACGGCGTCGAAGCGCATGCGCTCGATCCTCTCGTCGCGCGCGAACTTCGAAGTCCAGAGCCGCTGTCCAGCAGCGCGCAGGCGCGCGCGCTTCCGTGCGTCAATGCTGTCGAGCGCACGCTGGTAGCTTCGTGGCCCGCGTGTGCGGACCTCGACGACCACGATCACGACTCCGTCGCGCAGGAGCAGATCGATCTCGGCACGCCCCACGCGCACGTTGCGGCCGAGGATCGTGCATCCCGCACGAACGAAGTGATCTGCGGCCGCATCTTCGGCGCGCGCGCCTGCGCGATGACGCGCATCGCGCGGCGAGTTGACTCGGGCATTGACAGAAGGAATTACTTCGGAAGAGGCGGGCGGGGGACGAGGAGGACGCGTCACGGGCGCGAGCGCGTCGCAGCTCGTTTCAGGAGTCGGTCGTGAAGCCGACGCCCTTGCACTGCTGCGCGTTGTAGTGACCCTTGACCGTGCCGCAGGTGCCTTCGGTGACGAACTTCGTGTCCTGCTTGATGCAGTACTTGCCCGTGAGCAGCGGATCGCCGAGCCCAACGTTGGGCCGGATCTGCTCGCACGAGTAGCCGGTCGGGCACTCGCAGAAGTTGAAGTTCGGATCCGGCGGCTCGCCATCGGCCACGCCGCACCGGCAGGAGCAGTACACGGCTTGCGCCGCGTCACGCTGCGAGTCGGGCGCGCACTGGCCGCAGACCTCAGCCTCGATCACCGTGTCGGTGCCGGGGATGCAGCAGGCCTTGTTCGCGTCGTCCGCCGTCGAACCGGCCGTCTGGCAGCCGTTCGTGGCGGCGCCTCCGGTCGTGGGCTTCGTCTGCCCGTAGGGGCAGCTCACGCGGCCTTGGAAGTGGTTCACGAGGCAGATACGGGTCTGGCACTGGAAGGAGCGCGACTCGATGTTCTCCTCGGTCACTTTGAAGCCGGCGAAGTCGGTTTTGTACTCGTCTTCGGGGATGCAGGGGTCGCCGACGCCGCCGCTTTGACAGGCGACCGGAAGGCCGCCCAGGGCGAGTACGCTGATCAGACCAAGCATGCCGGACAGGATCGAACGGGTCATCAGATCGTGCTCCTTGGGCCGGGGCGCCCCTGCTCCATGAGGGGCGCGCGAGCGCGACGCGCCGCCCGCGCGTCCACGTCGAGGACAGCGAACGACGCCAGCAGCGAGGACGCTAATCGAAGGGGCGACGGACCGTCAACCTCTCGATGCACAACTCGACGGACTGCCGCCGGTTTTCGTCCATGGGGGGTGTCGGTCCGGGTATGACTCGGGATCGACCCGCGACCCCGCCACGTCCTTGGCGTGCCCCCAAGGCACTCCCTGGAGAGGTGTCGGAAGCGGCACGTGGACCGCGCTGCGCCCGGAAACCGCCGCTTGACAAGCCAACCGTCATAATTTTACCATCCGCGGCCAGACGCAAGTATCCGCTGATTCTCATTGAAGTTTTTGGTCATCGCTCCCGGTCACGTAAACACGGGGAGCTGCGACTGCGAAGGGCCCCGTCCACTGCGGATCTAGCCGCTGACGAACGGTACCTGGGCCGGTTCGGGTCGCCTTCATCGACCTCAACCTCCGAACGACGAGGAACGACGAATGCGGAAAGGGCTGGCTACTCTCTGTCTTCTTGCTTCTGCCATGCTCGCGGCGCCGACGGCGTTTGCCCAGCAGGGCAAGGCTCCGGCCGCGCCGGCAGCCAAGGCTGGCGACGCCAAGAAGAACGACAAGAAGGCCGCTCCGAAGGAGATCGAGCTCGAGGACGAGGCCGACGGCCCCGTGACCGCGGGCCAGATGACCGAGGAAGCGGCGCAAGCAAAGCGGCTGTTCGACGCGGAGCGATGGAGCGAGTCCGCGCTTCTCCTGAAGCGCGTCGTCGACGGCGAGACGGGTGACGACGAGGGCAACAAGCAGATCGCGCAGTATCACCTCGCGATCGCGCTCTATCGCCTTCAGTTCTACCAAGCGAGCTACGCGATCTTCTCCGAGATCGCGGACAAGACGAATCACCTCAAGTTCAACGAGACGCTGCTCTGGCTGTCGAAGCTCGCCACGCAGCTCCCCGAGCCTGCCGACATCATCGAGCGCGTCGGCAAGTACAAGAGCGAGCAGGTCGCGCGGTTCAACAACCCGCAGCAGCGTGATCTCTACTGGCAGCTCAACTACCTGCTCGGCCGGTACAAGTACCGCAACCGCAACTACGAGGAGGCCATCAGCCTCTTCGAGAAGGTCGACGCGAAGAGCAAGTACTACGTTCAGGCCCAGTTCTTCACGGGCATCTCGAACGTGCAGCTCCGCAAGTCGGTGCCCGCGGTGAAGTCGTTCCAGCGCATCGTGCAGGCGCTCGACGAGGGCGTGGAAGGCGTCGAGGACGAGAGCCGCATGCGCGATCTCGCGTTCCTCTCGATGGCCCGCACGTACTACTCGGCGTCGGTCCGCCTCGACGACAACAGCGTTCCGAAGATCGACGGCAACAAGCTCAGCGCTGCCGTCAAGTACTGGAACCGCGTCGACGTGGGCAGCGAGTACTGGCTCGACGCGCTCTTCGAGCAGTCGTGGGCGTACTTCATGGCCGGCGACTACCCGCACGCGCTCGGCAACATGCACACGATCGAGTCGCCGTACTTCCCGAACGCCTTCTATCCGGAGGCGGACATCCTGAAGGCAGTTATTTCGTTCACGATCTGCCAGTACCAGGATGCGACGACGATCGTGGCGCGCATGCGGAAGCGCTATGAGCCGATCAAGAAGGAGCTCGAGGCGATCCTCAACCGTTTCAAGGGCGAGGACGCGGAGACGAAGTTCTTCGACTTCTTGAAGGACGTGCGCGCGGGCAAGGCGGCGCTCTCGCCGACGGTCAAGCCGATCGTCGAGAACGCGCTCTCGGATCGCCAGCTGCTCCGCAACCTCGAGTACGTACGCGTGCTCGACGAGGAGGACGCTCGTTACAAGAAGGCGCCGGCTGCGTTCCGCAACTCGCCTGTCGGCGGCGACGTGACGGACGCGCTCTCGCTCGCGCGTGATCTCGCGGTGCGCAACGCCGGCACCCTCGCGCGGGAGCGCTACCAGCGTTACCTCGACGAGCTCAACGAGCACCTCCGCGACGCCTCGAAGATCCTCATCGACATCACGGCTGCCGAGCGAAACAAGCTCGATCAAGAGGTCGTGAGCGGCCAGCTCACGAAGGAAGAAGCGCTCGTGTTCGGCGTCGTCAAGCCGGACGATGAGCACGTTCTGTGGCCGTTCAACGGCGAGTACTGGCGCGACGAGCTCGGGTTCTACCGGCAGGTCGTCACGTCGAAGTGCGGCAAGTAGCGGGAGGCCCGAGGGGGCGGCGACGTGTCGCGCCGCCCCGGGGGGATTGCGGCAAAGCCGCCTCCGGGTTGCGAGTTATCAGTTGAGGAGATGACGACGATGAAGCAGTCCAACGTGAGTGCGCTGCGACGGCTCCGTTTCGTGACGGGCGCAGCAGCACTTTTCACCGCCGCCGTCGCGACGGGCCCGGCGTCGGCCGCCGATGAATGCATCACGCAACAAGCCAAGGACTCGCTGGCGCAGTGCCCCGGCGGGTCGCTCAAGCAGAGCGCTGGCAAGAAGCCGGCGATGAGCTTCAAGTCGGCGCCGCAGGGCGTTCAGCTGAAGAAGCGGGACGACCAGCTCAAGCCGACGAATCCGACGGCGTCGATGAACGCCGCGCAACGCGACGAGCGTCGCAACCGGCTGGCAGCGCGCTCGCGCCAGCTGCTCATCACCGAGATCCAGGGCCTCGAGAGCCTCTTCTCGAACACCCCGAAGAACGCGCCCGATCGTCCGAAGCTGATGCGGCGTTTGGCCGAGGGGTACGTCGAGCTTGAGTCGGCCGCGTTCCGCGACAAGACCGAGCAGAGCATCAACGCCGACGAGGCGAAGCGCAAGAACCCCAAGGCAGAGAAGGGGTTCCGTGACGAGGCGGCGAAGGCCGACAAGATCCTCGTCGCCGCGAGGCAGCAGGCGATCAAGTACTACTCGCTGCTGAAGAATGGCTACCCGAAGTGGTGCCAGAGTTCGAACGCGCAGGACCCGACGAAGAGCACGGGCTGCACGGACGAGGTGCTCTACTACCTCGCGTATGAGTACGAGCAGGCCAACCAGCTCGATCAGGCGCGCAAGGTGTACTTCGAGCTGATCCAGAACTGGCCGCAGTCGAAGTTCATCCCGAACGCGTACCTCGCATTCGGCGAGCTCTTCTTCAACGAGGCGCAGGGCGATCCCTCCAAGTGGCAGCTCGCGGAGCAGTCGTACCAGGAGGTCGTGAAGTACCCGCCGCCGGACAACAAGGTCTGGGGCTACGCGCACTACAAGCTCGGCTACGTGTACTGGAACCAGGGCGAGTTCCCGAAGGCGCTCACCGAGTTCAAGAAGACCATCGAGTACGGCATGCAGTACCAGCAGCTGCCAAACGCGAAGGAACTCGCGAACTCCGCGCGGCGCGACATCATCCCGGTGTACGCGCTCGCGGCGGCACCGAAGGCCGCGCACGACTTCTTCAAGCCGCTCTCGGGCGACACGGGCGTCAACAACGAGAAGACGCTCAAGATGCTCGACGACCTCGGCCAGAACTACCTGGACACCGGCCACTACAAAGAGGGCATCGAGCTCTACAAGGACCTCATGGTCCGCGATCGTGGCCCGAAGTACTGCAAGTACCAGGGCCACATCACCGAGGCCACGCTTGCCATGAAGTCCGGCAACAAGGACTCGATCAAGGGCGAGCTCGACCAGATGCTCGAGGTGCACAACAAGTTCATCAGCGAGGGGCACCCCGACGACATGAAGCTGAAGTGCTCGAACGCGACCGCGGGTCTTCTCACGGAGACCGCAATGGCGTGGCACCTCGAGGCCGTCGGATCAGGCGGCGTGCGCGGCACGGGTGACAAGAAGACGATGACGCTCGCGACGCTGCTCTACGAGCGCGTCGTGCAGAACTTCAAGCAGGAGCAGTTCGCGCGCTTCGAGTTCCCGCGCATCGTGAAGGAAGACTGGCCGAACGTCTTCAAGATCAAGTACGCGATGGCCGACCTCGCGTACTTCAACAAGGATTGGGCCAAGTGCGGCCCGGCCTTCGACTCGGTCGTCGCGGAGGATCCGAGCGGCCCGCTCGCGCCCGAGGCCGCGTTCGCAGCGGTGCTCTGCTACCAGAACATCTACACCGAGATGCACAAGGACGGCTCGGAGAAGAAGGGCACCGGGCAGCTCCCGAGTGCTGCGGATGGTGGCAAGAAGGGCGACAAGAAGGCCGACAAGGCCAAGTGGGCCCCGAAGGATTTGACCGACAACCAGAAGGGCATGCTGACCGCGTTCAACCGGTACATCTGCTACATCAAGCCGCCGGAGAACGACAAGGAAGCCCAGGAAAACTACGTCGAGGTCAAGTACGCGCGCGCCCGCACGTACTTCGAGGCGCAGCACTGGGAGGAGGCGGCGTACGCGTTCCGCGACGTCGCGGTGAACCACTCCGACAAGGACGTCGGCATCTACGCGACGCAGCTCTACCTCGAGTCGCTCAACATCCTTGGCTCGAACTCGGAGCCGGCACGGCCCTCCTGCTACGACAACATGGCCGAGGACGTGCCCAAGTTCCTCGACCTGTACTGCAAGGGCGGCAAGGAAAAGGAGAACGCCGAGCAGTGCGGGATCCTGACGCGCATCCAGCGCGACATCGAGCGTCTGCGCGCGCAGAAGCTCATCGAGTCGGCGGACGCCGGTGGCCAGGGCGTCGACACGATCAAGATGTACGAGCGCGGCGCGCAGGCCTACATGGACCTGTGGAAGAAGTACGGCGAAGCCGCGTGCGAGAAGAAGGAAGCCTCCTGCGAGAAGGGCGAGGAGATCCTCTACAACGCGGCTCGCGCGTTCCAGGCTGCACGCCTCATCGCGAAGTCGATCACGGCGCGTCAGATCCTGCTGAACCCGAAGTACAACCTCGACAAGACCGAGCTCGCGAAGAAGTCGATCTACGAGATCGGCGGTAACTACCAGGCGATCGCGGTCTACGACGAGGCGGCGAACTGGTACGAGCGGTTCTCGCGCGAGAACCCGAAGATGGAGAAGGCTGCCGAGGCGCTTCAGGACGCCGTCGTGCTTCGTCTCGGTCTTGGTCAGGAGGATCAGGCGATCAAGGACGCCGACCTCTTCAACAAGAACTACGGGTCACAGAAGCCGACCGAGGCAGCGAAGATCGCGTTCGCCATCGGGTCGCACTACATCGACAAGGAAGATTGGGACGGCGCGCGGCGGCGGCTCAGCTCGGCCATGGGCCAGATCGATCGCAACGCGACGTTCGACGTCCAGATCCAGGCGCACGCGCTGCTCGGGCGGGTCTTCACGAAGATCAACAACCCGTCGAGCGCGACGCCCGAGTACAACAAGGTCCGCGGCTACTGGAAGGATCCGCAGGCTGCGCTGAAGAAGCTCGACTCCATCGGCGGCAGTGAGGAAGAGAAGATTCGTCGTCTGGGCAAGTCGCTGACGGCCGTCGGTGAGGCGCTCTTCTTCTTCGCCGAGCTGAAGCGTAAGGAGGTCGATAAGATCCGGTTCCCCGAATACAAGGGCTCCGGCCAGCGTGACGATGTGATGAAGCACATCAACACGAAGGTCATGGACTGGATCAAGAAGAAGCGGCCGGCGATCGAGGAAGCCTCGAACGAGTACGTGAAGATCGTCAACCTCGAGCCGCTGCCTCCGCCTCGCTGGGTCATCGCCGCCGGTTCGCGTGTCGGTCAGATGTGGAGCAAGTTCGTCGCCGAGTTCCGTGCCGCGCCGATCCCGAAGGAGTGGAAGGGCAACGGAATGGTCCCGGGTACGGACCTCAGCTACGCCGAGCTCCGCGGCGAGTACTACGTGAAGCTCGACGAGGCGAGCGAGCCGCAGAAGTTGGCTGCGAAGGCCGCCTTCAAGAAGTGCCTCGACTACTCGGTCAAGTATCAGTTCTTCGATGAGTACTCGCGTGCCTGCGAGGTGTGGCTGTCGAAGAACTACGGCGCCGAGTACCACCTCATCGACGAGTTCCGTGGTTCGCCGTCGCGGGTGAACTCGGGTCTCAGCGATCGCGCGCAGCCGCTCAACCTCGACGGTACGGCGTTCACGCCTGCGAGCGATGCTCCGCAAGCCGAGAACAAGCCTGCGGCGGCGCCGGCGACGGGCGACAAGCCCGCCGAGGCGAAGCCCGGCACGTCACCCGAGAAGGCCGCCATCGAGGGCGCCACCACCAAGAAGAACTAAGGGAGCGAGCCATGAAGAGGTTTTCGATTCTTGTGGCGACGGCTGCCCTCACTGCCGCAGTTGGTTGCGGCGGTGGGGGAGGGGGAACGGGCGGCAAGCCCGCGGTGGATCCCAAGACCGGCGCGGCGATCGTTGACAGCAAAGGCAACTCGGTCTCCGTCGCTGCGGCGAACAAGTACAAGGATGGTCTCGAGGCCTTTAACAAGCACGACAAGGCCCGTGACTGGACCGAGGCCACTTGCCAGGAGACGGCGGCGATCTTCCTCGACGCGGCCGACGAGCAGGCCGGCAAGACGCTGGTCGAGGCGATCTACAACGCGGGCGTCTCGTATCAGCGCTGCAAGCAGGACGCGAAGGCGAAGGAGTATTTCAAGAAGGCGCTCGACGCGGATCCCAAGTTCCACCGCGCACGGGTGCAACTCGCGATTTACTCCTTCGCCGAGTCGCAGGAGAAGGCGATCGATCAGGCGATCAACGATCTGTACCAAGCGGCGGTCGTCGACGCGCGGTTCCAGAACGTCGAGGGCCTCGTCCAGCTCGGCATGTTGCACATGAAGCGCAACAACGCGCAGCCGGACAAGGATGGTCGCACGGACCTGCAGAACGCGAAGCGCTACGCGCAGAGCGCGCTGGCCGTTGATGACGGGTATCTGCCGGCGTTCAATCTGCTCGCGCTGATCTACATGGAGTCGGCGAAGGTGAAGGCGGGTCGTTCCTCCAAGAAGGGCGTCGCGACGAACGTCAGCAAGGAGAAGAAGATCGACACGCAGGCGCTGGATCTCGCGGCTCTGGTCTGCTCGCAGGCCATCCGCAAGAACCCGAACTACGCGCCGATCCACAACACGGCCGGCATGATCCAGGTCGAGCTCAGCAACCTGAACGGCGCGGTGAGCGCGTTCAATACGGCGCGTAAGCTCGACCCGACCTTCTACGAGGCGCAGATGAACTTCGCCGCCGTGAACCTGAGCTTCCGTGGGTTCGCGCAGGCGGAGGAGGCGTATCGCGCCGCGCTGAAGATGCGGCCGAACGATTACGACGCGCACCTCGGGCTCGCGCTCGCGCTTCGTGGTCAGATCGACGATACGAACTTCGACAAGATGGTCGCAGCGGCCGCCGCCGAGCTGGCGGAGGCGAAGAAGCTCGCGCCGGAACGGGCGGAGACGTACTACAACGACGCGATCCTCACGCAGGAGTACAAGGCGAAATCGGGTGGCAAAGATGCCGAGCCGATGCTCCTCGCGGCGAAGCAGCTCTTTGGCGAGTTCATCGCCAAGGCTGGGAGCGCGCCCGAGTATGCGGATGCGGTGAAGCGCTCGAAGGAGCGCATGGAAGAGATCCAGCAGATCATCGACTTCAACAAGCAGACCGAGGCAGAGCGCAAGGCAGCCGAGGCGGAGGCGAAGAACCGCGCCGCCGAGGCGGAAGCCAAGGGCACCGAGGAGGGCGGCGAGGCGAAGCCGCCCGAGGGTGGTGCGCCACAGCCTCAGTGAGGGAAAGGCCCGCGGTGCCCAGGACGGCACCGCGGGCTTTTTTGGATCCTCCGGGAACCTTGGGTCGTTCGGGGTGTCTTTTCAGGCCAGGTCGAGAGAGTCTCGAACGAAACCTGGCTCGGATCCCGTTGACCACGTCCCTTCGGGGACGGTACGATGTGACTGAAAATACGGCGAAGACTGGCGAGGAGGCTTGAAGATGAAGAGGTCAACGCGTTTGGGTGCTGCGCTGGTCGCTGGTGTCGGCGTTCTTCTCGTGTCGTCGTTTGCGTTTGCCCAGGGCAAAGCGGGCGCCGGTGGGAAGAAGGACGAGGGGTACGGATACGAGTTCACGGACGATCCCCTCAACGCCGGTGGTTTCGGGCCGACCGACGCGACGATCCGCGTTCGTCCCGGTCCGGTTCGCACGACCCTGATTCGTCCGCGCACGTCGTTCGTGCCGGAGATGCTGAAGTCGGTCGAGAATCTCTGAGGAGACTCGGGGACTCGTGCGGGGGGCTCGGGCTGCGGTTTCGAGCGGACGCGGGGAACGCGATCGCAGGGCCGCAGCGATGAATCCAAGGGCTCCATCGCCTTTTTGGGAAGGCACACGAGTCCCTGAGTAATATTCGATGCCCCGAACCCGGGGTTTCTGGTCGCCTCGGGCGACGGCGGGACGCAAAAGGCAGGGAAGGCTGGCTCACGATGGAAGGCAAGCAGAAGGTCGCGCTCACGTTCGCGCTCTACCAGAATGAAGCGCTCGTGCGTCGAGAGACGGTGACGCAGGACATCGTCAAGGTTGGAAAGGACCCGAAGAGCCATCTGCGCGTCGACGACGAGCTGGCCTCGCGCATGCACGCCGTCATCGAGGTGGCGTCGCCCGAGGACATCACGCTGATCGACCTCGGCAACGAGCCGGGGACGCTCGTGAACGGCGCCCGGGTGAACAAAGTCAAGATCAAGGCCAACGATCAGCTGCAGATCGGCGGCACGAAGATCGTGCTCGAGAAGGCCGAGCCGGTGGCGGTCGCGGGGGGCGCGGCGAAGGCGCCCGGCAACCCGTTTGCCGCGGCTCCTGCGGCGAACCCGTTTGGCGCGGCTCCCGCGGCGAACCCGTTTGCGGCAGCGGGCGGCAACCCGTTCGCGGGCGCTCCCGCGGCGGCGCCGAGCCCGTTCGGTGGTGGCGGCGGCGACCCGTTCGGCATGAACAACCCCTTCGCGCAGCCGAAGCCGCCTGCGCACGATGAAGTGCCGCACGACGCGCCCGAGGGCTCGTACACGTACCAGCTTGTCAAGAGCGGCCCGGACGTCCCGAACGAGGAGGTCGAGTCGCCCTCCGCTTCCGTCGAGGTGATGATCATGTGGGATCAGATGGTCCTGCACGTCTCGCACCTGACGCCGCCGCGCTCCTTCTACGTGGGCGAAGAAGAGAGCAAGAACTTCAAGTGCGATTACTTCGTGCCCCAAGAGAAGATCGGCACGACGCGCGCCCCGGTGGTGCTCGCGGATCGCGGCGGGTCGGTCTCGGTGGTGCTCCTGCCTCGCGCGAAGGGCACGATCGAGTTCGCGGGCCAGCCGAAGATGACGGTGCAGCAGGCGATCGACAGCGGCAAGACGCAGCCCTGCTCGGAGCTCTCGGGCGCGTTCCAGATCGCGCTGCCGCCGGGCTCGAAGGCGCGCATCGACGTGGACGGCCTGATCTTCCAGGTGTCGACGGTGAACGCGGGCCGCGTGGTCGCGGGGCACGTGCAGTTCGACACGCAGAACTACCTCTACCACGGCCTGTCGATGGCCGTTCACCTCGGGCTCCTCGCGGCGATGGCGTTCTTCATGCCGCCGCTCGGTGCCACGGACGAGGACGGGGTCTCGGACGATCAAAAGTTCATGATCCAGCAGTTCCTCAACGCGGCCGCTGAAAAGGAGATGGAGGAGAAGGAGACCGAGCAGGTCGCCGACAACGCCGCCGACAACAAGGAAGGCGGTACGGGCACGCGCGCGAAGGGTGAAGAGGGTTCCATGGGTAACCCGAACACCAAGTCATCGGGCAACCGGTACGGCGTGCAAGGCCCGGCGGACAACGCCGATCCGCACATCGCGCGGCAGGCAGCGCTGCGTGACGCGGCGGAGTTCGGCATGATCGGTCTGCTCAACTCGGGCGCCGGTGGTGATCCGAACGCGCCGACGGCCCCCTGGGGTCGCGACGATTCGCTCGGCAACGACGCTCTGTCGGCCCGCGGCAACATGTGGGGCGACAACATCGGCGACTCGTTCGGCGCGGGCGGCCTCGGTTTGTCCGGTATCGGCGAAGGCGGCGGTGGCCGCGGCGAGGGTATCGGTCTCGGCTCGATCGGCACGATCGGCCACGGCGCGGGCACCGGCACGGGCCAGGGCTTCGGCTCCGGTCACGGCCGCTTGTCGGGGTCGCACCGCACGAAGCCGCCGCAGGTGCGCATGGGCGCCACGAGCGTGAGCGGTCGTCTCCCGCCCGAGGTCATCCAGCGTATCGTGCGTCAGAACTTCGGTCGTTTCCGCCTCTGCTACGAGAACGGCCTGCGGAACAACCCGAACCTCCAGGGCCGCGTCGGGGTGCGCTTCGTCATCGGTCGTGACGGCGCGGTGTCGAACGTGGGCAACGGTGGCTCGGACATGCCGGATGGCGGCGTGGTGTCGTGCGTGGTCCGCGCGTTCTACGGTCTGTCCTTCCCGCAGCCGGAAGGCGGCATCGTGACGGTCGTGTACCCGATCATGTTCAGCCCCGGCGGCTGACGTTCGATCGGACCGTGTAGCGATGCCCCGCGGGTCACGAGCCCGTGGGGCATCGTGTTTTTGTCGACGAGCATCGGCGCGCGGGGGAGCGTCTGGGTCTCCCGAGTACGGCCGGACGCTTGGCCGGCGCGTTGGGAGATGGGCACAATCCAACTGGACTTTCGGCGCGCCATCCGCCTATTCTCGGCGCGCAAGAGAACGTCTCGTCCTATGCCTGGGCGGCAATTTGGCTGCAAGTTCGAGGACTTATGTGCGTGCTTGGTGCGGGTGGGGCTACCGTGGCCCTCGACGCGCGCGGGTGACGCGAGGAGCGGCGGAGCCGGCTCCGAGAGAAAGGTGAGCGAAGCAATGAAGCTTGGCGCAATGGTGATGGCGTCCTGTCTCGTGGTCTCGAGCATGCTCGGGATGGGCTGCAGCCGGAACCGGCAGGAAGCCGTGATCCTCGCAAACCAGGCGGACAAAGAGGTCGCGCTGAACCCGGAGGGCGCTGCCACGAAGTACGAGCAGGCGACCAAGCTCGATCCCACGAACCATCGGATCTTTTACAAGCTCTCGATGGCCTTCAAGAAGAAGGAGGAGTGGGACAAGACCGCATCGACCTTGAGCCGCGCCACGCAGCTCGCGCCGAAATTCGCGAACTACTGGTTCGAGCGCGCGTACGCGCTCGAGATGCAGGCGAAGAAGAAGACGATCTCGTACGAAGAGGCGAAGGAGCCGTACCAGAAGTGCATCGAGAACGATCCGAACTTCGCTGACTGCTACCACCAGCTCGGCAACGTGTTCCTCTGGACCGACGACGAGCAGAAGGCGCTCGAGAACTTCACCAAGGCGGTCGAGCACAATCCGACCGAGATCCGTTACTATACGGCGCTCGCGGATCTCTACATCCGCCTTGGATATACGAAGGAGGCCGAGCAGGTGCTCAAGGAAGCGAAGAACTTCGCGAAGCCCGGCGACAAGACTCTCTTCGGCGTGCACGTGCTGCTCTCGCAGGTTCACCAGGATCGCGGATCGCTCCCCGAGATGGTGACGGAGCTCGAGGCGGCGAAGGCGGTCGCGGGCAACGAGGGCCCGGAGTCGGTGCAGATTCTCTTCAGCTTGGGCAGCACTTACGCGCAGCTCACCCCGCCGAGGACGCAGGAAGCCGTCCAGATGCTCAAGGGTTTCACCGCCCGAGCATGCAAGGGCGCGAAGGCGGCGAGCTTCAAGACCGAGTGCGAGACCGCGCAGACGCTGGTCACGCGGCTCGGTGGCAACTAGTCGGGGGCGCGGTTCGTCGACGTCGTTTGCAAGGCCTTTTGTAGGTCAGGTCAGGGGCCGAGGAATCCATGGATCTTGCGCAGCGTCTGAAGCATCTCGAGTCGGTTCGTGAATGGCAGGGGCTCGCTGAAGAGCTCGAGAAGGGGCTCGCCAGCGAGGCGGATGCCACGGCGAAGGCCGGTTACCACCTGCGTCTTGGGCGGCTCCTCGAGGAGAAGTTCCTCCAGGGCGTCAAGGCGCTCAAGCATCTGCAGGACGCCTTCAAGCTGAATTCGACGCTCACCGAGGCACTTCGCCTCGCGCGGCTCGTGTACTGGGACCTTGGCAAGATCAACATGGTCCAGAGGCTCCTCGAGCTCGAGCTGAAGGGGCTCGGGGATGGCCCCGAAGCGACCGCGCTGCTCGTGGAGCTCGGGGACGTGTACTGCGACATCGGCGAGAACGAGAAAGCCGTGTCGACGTACGCGCGCGCGCTCGGTACGTCCGGGGGCACGAGCGAGGAGGCGCGCGCCGGCCTGGCCGACGCGCAGGTCGAGCTGGAGAGCTGGGAGGCGCACGTCGCAGAGCTCCTCCAGCGCGCGAACGACGCGTCGCTCGACGGGGCTTCGCGGGCGCGCCTGTTCTTGCGAGCCGCGCGGCTCGCGCGTCGCTTCGCGCCGGCGGAGGTCGATGACCTTCTCGCGAAGGCGTACGAGGCAAACCCGCTCGATCGCCAGGTAGCCGCGCTCTACGAGGGGATCCTCGTGGAGGAGGAGCGCTCGCAGACGCTCGTCGATGCACAGCGCCGCGTGCTCGACGCGATGAGCGGCCGTGGTCGCGCCGAGTCCGCGCTTCGGTTCGGTACGCGCTGGGCGACGCGCCATCAGAACGCGGAGCTCGGCGCGAAGCTGCTCGAAGAGGCGCTCGCGCACGACCCCGAGGCCGAGGGCGCGTTCACGTACCTGCGTGATCTTTGGGGTGCCAAGGAAGGCGATTGGGAGCGTGTTGCGGTGCTCGCCGAAAAGATCGCTTCGGACGGCGGGAACGGCTCGCCGTTCATGCTCGCCCAGGCCGGCGGGATCATCTGGCAGAAGCTCGGCAACGTGATGCGCGCGCGGCCCTGGTTCGAGAAGCTCTCGCAGGTCGCGCCGCAGCACCCGACGCTGCTCGCGTTCGAGACGCAGATCGGCGAGCGCCTCGGCGCGGCGACCTCGGTGCCCGCGGCTTCGGTGCCTGCGGCTTCGGTGCCTGCGGCTTCGGTGCCCGCCGTGTCCGAGCCTGCGCCGTCCGCTGCTGCACCCGAGGTGGAGACCGAGGTGTCCACGGAGGTCGTCGAGGAGGAGGACGCCGTCGACTGGGCGAAGATCGAAGAGCTCAAGGCGAAGGCGCAGAAGCAGGAGCAGGCCAAGCGCTTCAACGAGTACGTCAAGACGCTCGTCGAGCTCGCGGAGGCGGTGCCCGACGCGGCGGACAAGATCTCGTACTACCTGCAGGCCGCGGAGCTCTACACGGGCAAGTTCTCGAACGCGGCCGAGGCCGTGAAGTGCTTTGAGGCGATCCTCGTCATCGACGGCGAGAATGCGCAGGCGATCGAGTATCTGCAGCAGAGCTACGAGAAGCGTCGCGACTGGGAGAAGCTCATCGGGCTGAACCGGCGCAAGGCGCAGATGATGCCGCCGGGGCCGTCGCGCGCCGAGAAGTTCCTCGAGATCGCGAAGCTCGCCACCGAGCGCGTCAAGAAGCCCGAGGTCTGCGTCGAGCTGTGGGACGAGGTCCTCGCCGACGATCCGGAGAACGTCGAGGCGCTGAACGCGCTGTCGGGCCTCCACGAGCGCTCGAAGGACTGGGACAAACTCGCCGTGGTGCTGCAGAAGCAGGTCGAGATCACGGCCGACTTCAAAGCGAAGGAGGCGCTGCTCGGCAAGCTCGGCGCTCTCTACGGCGAGCGCCTGAACAACGACGACGCCGCGATCGACGCGTGGGAGCAGCTCCTCACGCTGAACCCGAACGAGCGCAAGGCCCAGGAGGCGCTGAAGAAGCTCTACCTGAAGGTCGCTCGCTGGGAGGACCTGCAGCGGTTCTACGAAGAGCAGGGCAAGTGGGACGAGTTCATCCGCGTTCTCGAGTCGCAGGAGGCGAAGGAGACCGAGGACAAGAACAAGATCAGCCTGCTCATGAAGACGGCCCAGCTCTGGCTCGATCAGAAGAGCAAGGCCGATCGGGCGATGAAGGCCTACGAGAAGGTGTGGACGATCGACGCCGGGTACTTGCCGGCCGCCGAGGCGCTCATCCCGCTCTACACGCAGGCCAACAACGCGAAGGGGCTCGCGGTCGCGATCGAGGTCAAGCTCGCGAACGATCAGGACGCCGATACGAAGCTCGCGCTTTACCGTGAGGTCGCGGGCCTCTACGAGGCGAAGCTCAAGGAGCCGCAGAAGGCATTCGAGCGGTTCCTGTCCGCGTTCGAGCTCGCGCCCGGCGACGAGCAATGCGTCGAGGACGTGGAGCGCGTCGCGCGCACGACGGGAAGCTGGGACAGCCTCATCGCGTCGTACGGCAAGACGATCGCGCGCGCGGACGAGGATGTGGATCGGGATCTCGGGATCGCGCTGCGTCTCCGGCTCGGTCGTGTGCTCGTCGACGAGGTCAAGCGCGTGGACGACGCGCTCGCGCAGTTCCGCGCCGTGTACGACACGGATAGCGAGAACGCTGCGGCGATCTCGGCGCTCGAGCGTCTCTACCGCGACACGGGTCGGTTCACGGAGCTCCTCGAGATCTACAAGCGCAAGCTCGAGCTGGCGCAGGACACCGAGGAGACGAAGAGCATCCGCTACGCGATCGCGCAGCTCTACGTGAACGAGATCAAGGATCCGGGGAGCGCGATCACGACGTACAACGAGGTCCTCCAGGACGATCCGGCCGACGCGCCGGCGCTCGAAGCGCTCGACACGCTCTACCGCGAGCAGGAGCAGTGGGAGAGCTACGTCGACGTGCTGCGTCGACGCATCGAGCTGAACCTCGGTGACGCGATCACGGTCGACCTGAAGTACCGGCTCGGCTCGACGCTCGAGAAGCTCGGCGACGCGCACGGCGCGCTCGACAACTACCGGGAGATCCTGGTCCTCGATCCGGCGAACGACGGCGCTCGCATCGCGCTCGAGAAGCTGCTCGAGAACGAGGAGCTCCGCGCTGAGGCGGCCGGGATCCTGCAGGAGATCTACGAGACGCGCGGCGACTGGGAGAAGCTCATCCAGTCCCTCGAGATCCTGGCGGCCGCGGAGGCGGACGTCGGGACGCGCGTGAACCTCCTGCGCAAGGTCGCCCGTACGGCGGCCGAGCACCTGACGGATCTCGCGCGGGCATTCGAAGCGCAGAGCCGCGCGCTGAAGGACGATCCATCGAACGGCGAGACGCGCGGCGAGCTTGAGCAGCTCGCGGCGCAGGCCGGCTCGTGGGACAAACTCTTCGCGGTCTTCAGTGAGATCGCGGGGGGCCTGAGCGACGAGCGGCTCGCACGCGAGTACTGGATGCGGCTCGCGGGCATCTCGGAGAAGCTCGGTAAGATCGAGGACGCGGCGAACGGCTACAAGCGCGTGCTCGAGATCGATCCGGCGGACGGCGAGGCGCTCGCTGCGATGGACGCGCTCTATCGCCGCACCGAGCGGTGGCAGGACCTCATCGAGGTCTTCCGCCGTCGTATCGCGCTCGCGCCGGAGTTCACGGATCGCGAGGCGCTTTTCGCGCAGATGGCCGAGGTCTACGAGGAGAAGCTCTCGCAGCCCGGCGACGCGATCGCGGCCTATCAGGAGGTGCTGCGCGAGGATCCGACGAGCAACGTGGCGCTCGCCGCCCTCGACGGGCTCTTCTCGCGGCAGAGCATGTGGGAGGACCTCGCGGACAACTTGGAGCAGCAGCTCCGGTACGCCACCGAGGACGAGCAGCAGATCCGGCTCATGCTCCGCCTTGCGGCGCTGCGCGAGTCGAAGATGAACCTGCTCGAGACCGCGATCGAGGGCTACCGTCAGGTCCTCGAGCGCGAGCCCGCGAATGCGGAGGCGCTCGGCGCGCTCGAACGGCTCGGCAAGCTGCCCGAGCACGAGGTGGCGATCGCCGAGATCCTCGAGCCGCTCTACAGGGCCTCGGGCGATTACATGAAGCTCATCGGCGTGCACGAGGTGCAGGTCCGACGGAGCGACGACGTGAGCCGCAAGGTGGAGCTGCTCCATCAGATCGCGACGCTCTACGAGGACGCCGGCGGTGATCTGAACTCGGCCTTCGACACGTACGCGCGCGCGCTCGGACACGACCCGGCGCTCGACACGACGCAGCAGGGCCTGGATCGGCTGGCGCGCGCAACGGGGCGGTTTGCCGACCTCGCGCGCGTGCTGGAGGAGCTCGCGGCGCAGCAGCAGGAGCCGGAGCTTTCGAGCCAGCTCTACACGATGAGCGCGCGCGTCTACGAGTCGGACATCGGCGACATCGAGAGCGCGATCAAGCACTACCGCAAGGTGCTCACGATCGACGCGCGCAACCTCGGCGCGGCCGAGGCGCTGGAGAACCTCTTCAGGGCCGCGGATCGCTTCGAGGAGCTCTCGCAGATCCTGCAGCAGAAGGCCGACATCCTCGACGAGCTTGGCGAGAAGAAGGGCGCGCTCTTCCAGGCGGCGTCGATCGAGGAGGAGATCCTCCAGCGGCACGACGCTGCGATCGCGGTGTACGGCAAGATCCTGGAGCTCGACCCGGAGGATCTCGGCGCGATCGATCAGCTCATCAAGCTCTATCTCGGTTTGTCGCGGTGGGCCGACCTTCTCGCGGTGTACACGAAGAAGGTCGATCTCGTCGGTGATCCCGAGGAGAAGAAGAGCATCTACTACCAGATGGGCGCGGTCTACGAGAGCGAGCTCAAGGACGTGCCGGCGTCGATCGACACGTACCAGCGCGTGCTTGAGCTCGATCCGGACGATCAGCAGGCGCTCGGTCGGCTCGACGTGCTCTACCAGCAGGCCCAGAACTGGCACGAGCTGCTCGGTGTGCTCGAGCACCTCTCCCGCATCTCGGCCGATCCGGCGGAGCAGATCAGCTACAACTACCGAATCGCCGAGCTCTACGAGAAGCACCTCGGCGACGTGCAGCGCGCGATCGAGCTCTATCGCGATCTGCTGCAAGTGATGCCCGATCACGAGCCCACGCTGGTGGCCCTCGAAGGCATCAAGAGCGGCGGCGCGGCGGCGGCGCTCGAAGCAGCCCTCGTGCTCGAGCCCATCTACGACACCGCGCAGCAGTGGGACAAGCTGATCAGCGTTCTCGAGGTTCAGGTCGCGAAGGCGGAGGATCCGTACGCCAAGGTGGAGCTGCTCCACCGCATCGCGCGCCTGCACGAGGAGATGCTCGGCAACCACCAGGCGGCCTTCGATACGTACGCGCGGGCGGTGACGTTCGACATCGCGAACCAGGATTCACTCGGCAACATCGAGCGGCTCGCGATGTACGTGACGCGGTGGAAGGATGTCGCGGCGCTCTACGATCAGGAACTCGGCAAGCTCGGTGAGCAGCCGGATCAGTTCGTCGAGCTCGGGCTCCGCCTCGCGGGGATCTTCGAGACGCAGCTCGAGGATGTCGACAGCGCGGTGGCGCGCTACCGGCGCGTGCTCGAGGTCGACGCGGAGAACTGGACGGCGATTTCCTCGCTCGACCGGCTCTTCACGATGGCCGAGCGCTGGACCGATCTCGTGCCCGTGCTCGCGCGCGAGGCCGAGTCGTCGCCGAACCCGGAGGACGCGCTCGAGTTCAAATATCGGCTCGGTCAGGTCCACCAGCTCCGCTTGAACGACCTGGCGGCGGCGATCGGCGTCTACCGCGAGATCCTGAATGCGGCGCCCGATCACACGGCGACGCTGGAGGCCCTCGAAGGCCTCTTCGCGGCGGGCGTGAAGCAGCTCGAGATCGGCGAGATCCTGGAGCCGCTCTACCAGTCGTCCGGTGACTGGGAGAAGCTCGCGGGTGTCCTCGAGGCGCAGCTCACGCACCTCACGGAGTCCGCGGATCGGCTCACCATGTACTACCGCATGGCGGAGATCCACGAGGAGCGGCTCGTGGCGCTCGACGGCGCGCTCGGCGTGTACGTCCGCGTGCTCAAGGAGTACCCGGCGGACGAGAAGACGCTCGAAGAGGTCGAGCGGCTCGGCGGCTCGACGGACGGCGGCTGGAACACCCTCGGCGACGCCTACGCCGACGTGCTCGGCCTGCACGGCGACAAGGCGGTGCAGACGAACATCGGCACGCGGCTCGCGCGCGTGTTCGAGGAGGAGCTGCGCGACATCGAGAAGGCGGAGCAGACGTACCGGTACGTGCTCGGCGTTGATCCGCTCGATCCGAAGGCGCTCGCCGAGCTCGATCGGATCTACACGGGGCTCGAGCAGTACGCCGACCTCGCGGGGATCCTCGAGCAGCGGGTCAAGGTGCCGATGGAGCCTTACGAGCACATCGAGCTCTACGGCCGCCTCGGCCAGGTGTACGAGGAGCAGCTCGGGCAGGTGGACGACGCGATCCGCGCCTTCCGCCGGCTCTTCGACGAGCTCGACCTGAACAACGAGGCCGCGATCTACGCGCTCGAGCGCCTGTACGGCAGCAAGGGTTCGTGGACCGAGCTGATGGGCGTCTACGAGCGCGAGCTCCAGATCACGGCGAACGAGGGCGATGTGCGCGCGAAGATGGCGCGCCTGCTCTCCGAGCCGGAGATGCTCAACAACATCCCGGCCGCGATCGACATGTGGAAGCAGGTCCTCGACATCAAGGGCGAGGACACGGAGGCGCTCTTCGCGCTCGCGAACCTGTACGAGCGCGAGCAGCGGTGGGCGGAGCTCTGCGAGGCCCTCGAGCGGCAGTTCGACGTCGAGCCGACTGACGAGGCGCGCGTGGCTGTGCTCCTCCGTCGCGCGAAGCTCTACAACGACAAGCTGACGCGCGACGACCTCGCGCTCGACGATTACAACCGCGCGCTCGACATCGAGTACGCGAACGTCGAGGCGCTCTACGCGATCGCGGACATCTGGCGGAAGCGCAACGATCCGAACGAGCTCGTGAGCATCCTCCACCAGACGGTGGATCGCGCGGGTTCGGTGCTACCGGCCGAGAACGTGGTGGCCCTCTACCGCGAGCTCGGGACGACGTACCAGAACGTGCTCGTCCAGGCGTACGACGCGATCGACGCGTGGCGGAAGCTACTCGCGGTCGATCCGCGCGACTTCGAGGCCATGGCGGCGCTCGAGAACCTGCTCCGCGCGGAAGAGCGCTGGGTCGAGGTGATCGACGTCAAGATGGGCCGCGCGGCGGCGTACGAGGACGGCGCGGAGAAAATCCGCGAGTACCTCGAGGTCGCCGACATCTGGGAGCACCAGGTCCAGGACAAGGACAAGGGCACGCCGGCGTACGAGAAGGTCCTCGAGATCGAGTCGACGCACGATCGGGCCTACCTCGCGCTCGAAGAGCTGCACTCGGCCGCGCACCGCGCCGAGCCGCTCATCGAGCTGTACCTCGCGCGCCTCGACTCGCGCGAGGACACCGACGAGAAGACGGACATCCTCCGCAAGGTCGCGCGCGTATTCGAGACCGAGCTCGAGGACCGGATGCAGGCGTTCGACGCACTGCTCACGGCGTTCGAGCTCGACTTCGACAACATGGACACGGTTCGTTACCTCGAGCGCATGGCGCAGGCGACGAACCGCTGGCCGGAGCTCGTGCAGACGGTCAACGGCTGGCTGCAGGCGCTGAACCCGGAGAGGGATCCGCTTCGCACGATCCGGCTCTGCCTGCACCTCGCGAAGTGGTACGCGGAGGACCTCGGGCACCCCGAGTACTCGCAGCCGTACTACGGCAAGGTGCTGCAGATCGACCCGAACAACGTCGACGTGCTGCGCCAGATGGCGAACTTCCACAAGAAGGGCGGCCAGTGGCAGCAGCAGGGCCAGATGCTCACGCGGGCGCTCGAGATCGCCGTCAAGGACACCGATCGCAAGGAGATCCTGACGGAGCTCGGCGAGGTGCTCGAGAAGAACGCGGGCGACGTGGAGCAGGGCCTCTCGTTCTACAAGCGCGCGCTCGACGTGGACGCGTACCACCTGGCAGCGCTCGAGGCGCTTGACCGCATCTACACGGATCGCGGCCTGCTCCCCGAGCTCGTCGACGTCCTGACCCGCAAGGGCAAGGCGCAGACGGAGGCCTCGCAGATCGCGGCCACGAAGCTGCGTTGCGCGGGCCTCTACGAGAAGGACCTCGGCCAGATCGAGAAGGCGGGTCAGGTCTACCGCGAGGTGCTCGAGGTGGACGCGGCAAACCTGCTCGCGATGCGCGGCCTCGAGCGCGTCTACAACCAGACGCACCAGTGGCCGGATCTCGTGGGCGTTCTCGAGATGCAGCTCGACGTGGTCACGACGGAGCGCGAGCGCATCGACGTGCTGCTCAAGATCGCGAAGATCCAGGAGGAGCAGTTCCTCAAGCCGGATCTCGCGGCCGCGAGGCTCGAGCAGGTCGTGGACATCGATCCGCACCACGAGGCGGCGCTCGACTCGCTCGAGCGTTGCTACCGCCGGCTGCGGCAGTGGCACGACCTCATCAACACCTACGATCGCCACATCAACGCGACGATCGATCGGCAGAAGAAGATCGAGCTCTGGTCGGCGACGGCGAAGGTGTACGCCGAGGAGGTCCAGGACTTCGACCGCGCGATTGACGCGTGGCTGAACATCACGGACCTCGACGACAAGCACATCCCGGCGCTCGAGGCGCTCGCGAAGCTCTACGAGAAGCAGGAGGATACGTCGCGCGCCATCGACTATATGACGCGCGTCGCCGACCTGACTCCGGACGGCAAGCAGCGTGTCGAGATGTATTACCGGATCGGCAAGCAGCTCGACGAGAAGATCGGGGATCGGATCGCGGCGCGGGATCGGTTCGAGATGGCTCTCGATCTGGATCCGGCGCACCTGCAGACCCTGGCCGCGTTGCGCGTCATCGCGATCGACTCCGAGGATTGGGACACCGCTGCGCGGTACCTCGATCAGGAGCAGATGAACACCGAGGCGCCGCGCCAGCGCGCCAAGCTCCTCGTGGAGCTCGGCAGGCTGCGCGACGATCGGCTCGGCGAGCACGATCTCGCGGTGCAAGCGTACGAACTCGCGCTCCAGAGCGACGGCGACAACGAGGACGCGGCGATGCCCTTGCTCGCGGAGTACGTGAGCAACGAGAAGTGGGCGAAGGCGGAGCCGCTCGGCGAGATGCTCGTCCGGAAGTCGGGCAAGCGCGAGAAGTCCGAGCAGCACCGGCTGCAGAACACGTTCGGCAAGGTGCTCGTCGCGATCGGGAAGAACGAGCAGGCGCTCAAGGCGTACCAGGCTGCCTACGCGATCGACATGACGAACCGCGAGACCATTGAGGGCCTCGCCGACGTCTGCTTCCGCTTGGGTGACTGGGCCGGCGCGCTGACGAACTACCAGAAGGTCCTCGGGACGACGGACGAGGCCGAGACCGAGGCGCGCGCGAACGTCTACTACAAGCTCGGCCTCATCAAGCAGAACCAGGGCCAGGCGAAGCAGGCGATCAACAACTTCGAGAAGGCTCTCGGCGTGGAGCCGGCCCACCGGCCGACGCTCGACGCGCTCGTCGGCGTCTACGACGGGCTGAAGGACTGGAAGCAGGTCGCGCACTACAAGCGCCAGATCCTCGACAACATCATCGACGGCGCCGAGCGCTTCAAGCTCCTCGGCGAGATCGCCGATACGTGGGAGAAGGATCAGAACCCGACGAAGTCCGTCGAGGCGCTCGAAGAGGCGCTCGATCTGGAGCCGCAGAACCACGTTCTGCTGCACCGGATGCTCACGCTGTACCAGAAGGTTGGTCAGTGGGAGCAGATGGTGGACACGCTCCAGCGCATCGCGGACCTCGAGACGCAGCCCGGTCGCAAGTCGCGCTACTTCTTCACGATGGCGCAGATCTACCGCGACAAGCTCGAGGAGCTCCCGCGCGCGGTGGACCTGTTCAACGACGCACTGGATCTCGATCCGGCGTTCCTCGACGCGTTCGAGCGCATCAACAAGATCCTCACGTCGCAGAGGGACTGGAAGCAGCTCGAGCGCGCCTACAGGAAGATGCTGCACCGCGTGGCGGGCAAGGGGAACATCGACCTCGAGTTCACCCTCTGGCACGCGCTCGGTCTCATCTACCGCGACCGGCTCGAGGACGTGAACGCAGCGGTCGAGACCTTCAAGATCGCCGCGCGTCTCAAGCCGGAGGACGTGCAGGAGCACCAGATCCTGGCGCAGCTCTACACGGGCCTCGGGAACACGGAGGACGCGATCTCCGAGTACCAGTCGCTCGTGAAGATCGACGCGACGAACGCCGACTCCTACCACGAGCTCTACCGGCTCTACGTGGAGCAGAAGTCGTACGATCCGGCGTGGTGCACGGCGGCGGCGCTCGCGTTCATCCGCAAGGCCGACGAGGACGAGCAGCGCTTCTTCGAGGACTACCGTCCGCAGGGGATGTTGCAGGTCAAGAACCGGCTCGACAACGAGCAGTGGCTCCGGAACCTCTTCCACGAGGAAGAGAACCTCTACATCGGCAAGATCTTCGAGATGATCGCCTCCGCGGCGCTCAAGGCGAAGATCGCGACGCTGGAGGCGAAGAAGGAGAAGCCGGTCCTTGATCCGCGGTTCCGCCAGGATCCGGCCACGTCGACCGTCACGTTCGCCCGTACGTTCGGTTGGGCCTCGCAGGTGCTCGGGATCCCGTGCCCGGCGCTGTACGTGCGCAGCGACGTGCCGGGTGCCCTCGTCGCCGTTCCGGCCGAGCCGCCCTCGTCGGTTGCGGGTCAAACGGTTTTGACTGGGTTCTCGCCGCAGGAGCTGACGTTCATCATCGGCAAGCACCTCGCGATGTATCGCGGCGAGCACTACATCAAGACGCTGTTCCCGACGGTCACCGAGCTGACGGTGCTCCTCTTCGCGGCGATCAAGCTCGTCCAGCCGGACGCGCCTTCGCCGGCGGACATCGACAAGCAGGTGCTGGCGACGGCGCAGACGATCCGTCAGTTCATGCAGCCGATGCAGATCGAAGGTCTGCGGATGGTCGTGAAGAAGTTCGTGGCGGACGGGGCAAAGGCGAACCTGAAGCGGTGGTCGCAGTGCGTGGACATCACGGCGAACCGCGCGGGGTACCTGCTCTGCGGCGACCTCGAGATCGCGAAGAAGATCATCGCGGCCGAGCCGCAGCAGCCGGGTGATCTGCCGCCGCAGGAGAAGCTGAAGGAGCTGCTCCTGTTCTCGGTGTCGGATCAGTACTTCGCGCTGCGGCAGCAGCTCGGCATCGCGATCGGCGGCGAGTAACCGCTCTCCGCGCGGACAAAAGCGAGCCGCCCTCCTCGGAAGGGGAGGGCGGTTTCGTTTTGTGTACCAACGGCTGCGTGGAGGGGCGCTGGCGGGCCCCTCCCGTTGGTATCGGCCGCACCGAGGTCGATGCACCAAAGGTCCAGGGCTGGCCCTGGTCCGGGTCGAGGGGTGGACAGCCCCGGGGTTTGGGGCGTGGCTTGGCTTGCCGAGCTACGCCCCATCGTTGACCAGACGGGCCCGGGGTGAAACCCCGGCGCCACGCCGTGGAACTCCCCTAGCTTTCGGAGGGAGGGAGAGCGAGGACCTGCTCGATGGGCTTCGTGACGCAGCCGTAGGCTTCGGCGGCGGCGAGCAGGCCTGCGTTGTGCGGGAGGTTCACCAGGAAGGCGTGCGCGTAGGGCGTGCCTTCGAGGCCCTTCAGGCGGCGCTCGAGGTGAGGGACGGCGCGCTCGATCGCGTCGCGGGCGCTCTTCAGGTCGCCGATGTCGACGTAGGCGTCGTGCAGCGTCAGGTAGATCGAGGCTTCGTTGAGCAGGCTCGGCGCCCCGGATTCGACGAGGCGCGCGGCCTCGCGGGCGAGCTCGATCGCCTGGTCGGAGTTGCCGAAGCGACGCTCGGCCTCGGCCCAGAAGCCGAGCGCGACGGGCAGGACGTCACGGTTTTGCGAGGCGCGGTAGGCCTCGGTCGCCGTCTTGAGCAGCGATCGCGCGCGCGGGATGTTGCCCGTGCCGTCCGTGCGCAAGAGCTCGCAGCCGCGGTAGAAGAGCGTGCCGAGCGTCACGCGATCCTTGTGGAACCAGGCGACGGTCGCTTCGTCGGCGCTCGCGCGGGGCTCGGTGAGGGCCCCGTCGAGGCGGCTGTCGGGGCCGAACGTCGCGGCCCAGCAGAGCAGGTTCATCTGCGCGTTGCGCACCGTTCCGGGGCTGCCGATCGCGGAGGCCTTCGCGAGGCCCGCCTCGAGCTGGTGCAGGGCCTCGTGGCGTGCGCCGATCGTGGTCAGGGCGAAGCCGACGTTCGTGATGAGCATGGCCTCGCGCTCTTGCAGGCCTGCGCTCTTCGCGGCGCGGGCCGCGTTGCGCCGGGCATCGAGCGCTGCCCCGAGCTGGCCCTGCGTCTGCCGCACGACCGCGAGGGCCTGCCAGGCGTCGACGGCGGCCCAGTCGATCGAGCGGTGCTCGGTGAGGTCGAGCAGGACACGTGTCTCGCGCTCGGCGAGGTCGAGCTGGCCTGCGTAGGCGTAGAGGTTCGCGAGCGACGCCGAGCAGCGCGCCTCTTCCTCGACGAGGCCGAGCGTCGCGGCGCGATCGCGGCACTGAATGAGGCGGGCTTCGACGTCGAAGCCGGCGCCGAGCACGTAGTCGTACCGGACGCGCGCGCCGAGGGAGCGGATCTCGCTCTCCTCGTCGAATACGTTTTCGGCCATCGCGTCGATGGCCTCCTTGCGCTCGGAGGACTTCGCGTCGAGGCGGCTGTGGGCCTCGTCGAGCAGCACCGCGCGGCCGAATGCGGTGGGTTTGTCCGTCGCGAACATGAGCGCTCGTTCGGCCATCTTCACGGCCTCTCCGAGCGAGTTCGTGGCGAGGGCGCGCCGCGCGGCGGTCTCCCAGTAGACGGCGGCCTTCTCTTGCTGCGCGCCGAGGTCGAAGTGCTGCGCGACGGTCGCGGCATCCTCGCCCATGTTGGCGAGCCATTCGGCTGCGGCGGCGTGGATCTGCTTGCGGAGCTCCTCGTTCGCCGAGGCGTAGGCGACGTCGCGGACGAGGGCGTGCTTGAAGAGGAACTCGCGCGTGCCGGCGAAGCGGCTCGCGCCGTGCTCGACGAGCAGCTCCGCGGCGATGAGCTTTTTCAAGGCGCCGTCCGCGTCCGCGACGCCGACGGCGCTGATGCCGGAGTCCCACACGCTCAGGCCGAGGACGCTCATGCGCACGACGGCCTCGCGCGTCGCGTCGTCGAGGGCGTCGAGGCTGACCTGGATCGCGGCCTCGATCGTGGCCGCTGTGGTGACGTCCTTGCCCGCGGCGATGACGCGCGCGAGCTCCTCGGCGAAGAGCGGCGAGCCCGCGGCTTGCTCGGCGACGCGGTTCAGCACGGCCTCGTCCGCACCCTCGCCGATGATGGCGCGGGCGATCTCGCGCGTGGCCTTCTTCGACATCGGGCGCAGGTCGATCCGCACGTGATCTCGGCCGACGAAACGCTGGCCTTGATCTCGCCAGAAGCCCGGTCGCATGACCATCATCACGAACAGGGGCAGGTTCGTGGCGCGGCCGAGCAGGTGCTCGATCCAGGAGATGCTCTCGGGGTCCGACCACTGCGCGTCCTCGAAGAGCAGGACACAGGTGCCGCTGGAGGCGGCGCCGAGGGCGAGCTCGGTCATCGAGAGGTAAAGCGAGTCGCGGGCGCCGCGCGGATCGAGGCCGTCGTCGAAGGGCTGGTTCGCGAGCAGGCGCGAGAGCAAGGTGCTGTCGCCGCTCCGGAGCTTGCGTACGCGTAGAGCTTGCTCGACCTGTTCGAGGCTCGCGCCTTTCGGAAGGCCGAGCATGGCGCGGAGGGCGTCGGTGGCGACGCCGAGGGCCTGGGCGCGGCCGAAGGATTCGCAACGCACGCGCACGAGCAGCGGGGGTTCGTCGCGCGTCGTGATGCGGTTGACGAACTCGCGGCCGAGGCGGCTCTTGCCGATGCCGGGTGGGCCCGAGATCGTGACGATGATCGGCGTGCGATCGTCGACGCAGCGCTCGTACTGCGCGAGCGCGTTGATGAGCTCGGCTTCGCGGCCGATGAACTGCTCGGTCTTGCGGCCCTCGGGCTTGGCGCGGGCGCCGACCTTGAAATGGCCGCCCGGGACCGGGTCGAACTGGAAGAAGCCCTTGTCGAGGTCCTTCGTCGTGCCGTCGCAGAGCAGGTTTGCCTCGCCCGCCTTCCGGGCGAGGGCGCTCGCGCGATCGACGACGTCGCCCGCGGATTTGACGCGATCGAGCCGCGTGCGGCCCGTGGAGACGCCCACGCACGCGCCGAGCTCAGCGAGCCAGCGGCCGAGATCGAGGGCGTTCGTGGCCTCGTCGCCGTGCGACTGGCGCATGCCGAGGTGCGCGACGATCGAGTCGGTGCCGAGGGGCAGGGCGTCGGCGCCGCGCTCGCGCAGTCGTTCGAGGAGCTGAAGGCGTTGCTCCTTGCGCGAGCCGACCTGCAGCGCGACGAGCGTCGTGACGAGCCGCGTGTTCATGGGCGGCGGCTCGGTCGACGTGGCGAGCGCGCGCGCGACCTCGGGGACGGATGGATCACGGCAGAGCGCGTCGAGCTCGAGCGCGACCTCGCGCGACGACGTCGGGCGGTGCTCGCGCTCCGACATGAGCATGCGCGCGACGAGCTCGTCGAGAGCCTCAGGGACGTCGAGGAGCAGCTCGCTCAAGCGGGGCGCGGGCGTCGTGGCGAGCAGCGCGATCGTGGCGATCGAGTTCGATCCGATGTGCGGGGGCCTTCCCGTGAGCAGCTCGAAGAGCGTCGCGCCGAGCGAGTAGATGTCGCTGCGCGCGTCGGCGATGGCGTCGCCGCGGGCCTGCTCGGGGGCCATGTACGCGGGGGTGCCGACGAAGATGTCGTTGCCGGTCAGGCGCATGTCGCGCGAGGTCGCGACGCCGAAATCGACGAGCTTCGAGGTGAGCTGCTCGGGGGAAGGCTCGCCTTCGTCGCGGGTCCTGCGCGTCGTGCGCGTGGAGACGGGGGGCGAGTCGGGATCGGGGAAGCGGCTCGACAGGACGAAGATGTTCGAGGGCTTGATGTCGCGGTGGACGACGCCGGCGTCGTGAGCGGCGGCGAGCGCGAAGGCGACCTGACGCGCGATGTCGAGGGCCTGGCGCATCGTGAGCGCGGCGCGGAGCTGGCGCGTGAGCAGGTCCTCGCCTTCGAGCCACTCCATGGCGATGAAGGGCGTGCCCTCGTCGAACTTGCGGCCGAGCGCGGCGGTGTAACTCGAGTCGAGGGCGCCGTAGGCCACGACCTGGACGATCCCTGGATGATCGAGCTCGCTCAGGAGCTTGCCTTCTTGCAGGAGGCGGGTGCGCTCGCCGGGATCGGACTCGCCTGCGGCGATGATCTTCAGGGCGACGCGCCGCTGGGAGACCGTGTCGAACGCGCGGAACACGATGCCGACGGCGCCACGTCCGACCTCGCGCTCGACCTGAAATCGCCCGGCGATGAGCTGCTGGGTGCGTGCCATGCCTTGCTCGGGACTCCCTAATCGCCGGTTGCCGGCCGAGGGTGTACGTAGGCCCGTGGTACGCGGGCCCGCCCAAGGGTACACAATCGTCGCACGAGCCAAAAGGCGGCAGGTGCACCTGAGAGCGCGCTCGCTTGACGGTCTCGGGCCGAGCCCCTAGCCTCTCGGCCACGTGCCCGCCGGATTCGGGTGAACCGGCGAGCGCAGGAGACGCGAAGAGGAGCTAGCGCATGCTCGAGCGGGTCGCGGTCCACCAGACGAGGCTCCGCACGCCGGGCCTCGGCCTGGACGCGCGCGGCGTGGCGCTCGGCGCGAAGGGCGTGGTCCTCCTGCCCTCGATCGATCGGCTCGTCGCATTCCTCGCGCTCTACACGAGGCAAGGCTCGCTCGCCGACATCCTCCGGTCGCTCGCGATCGAGGTCGTGCGCTCGAAGCTCGGGGCGCGTGAGGTGACGCTCACGTTCGCGGCGGAGACGAGCGATCGCATGGACCGGATCGCCGAGATCGCGCGCCTCGCGGGCGGATACACGTTCACCGGGACGAGTCGCCACTTCGTCCAGTACCGCGACGCAGCGGCGCCCTTCGGCTACGACGTGGCGCAGATCAGCGCGGGCGACGCGACGCTCTGGCTCTACCACAACACGTTTTCGCAGAGCTACGAGGCGGAGCGGAAGATCGACGTGCGCTCGCTCGTGCTGCGCCTCGAGCCGCACGCGGATCCTTCGACGGGGCGCGAGCCCGGGCCGCGCTGGCTCGCCGCGGAGGCCGGGCTCGGGCCGGCGCTGATCCACTACTTCGTACGCTCGGGTGTCACGGCCGAGGTCGGCGTCGCCGAGTGGCCGCCGGCGTCGAGCTTCGAGACGGGCCGGTCGTCCGGTACCTGTTTCGCGTGCCCGAGCTGCCGGAGCGCATGATCCCGCTGCTCACGCGGACGCCGGGCCTTTCGATGTTCGTCCCGGCCGCGCCGGGCACGGCCGTGGAGGTCGGTTTTCGGCACCCCGTGAACCTCCGCGCGTGCCCCGTTTTCGCGGAGACGGGCCTCGTTCTTTTTCGCGGCCACGGGCTCGATCCGCTGGAGATCCCGAAGTTGCCCGCGCTCGGCGACGTGCGCGCCTTCGCCCGCATGGAGATGCGCAAGGACGTGGCGGCTGCGCACGCGAGCGCCCAGCCGACGACGTCCGTCTCGGTCGCGCTGCGCCTCGTGCCCACGCTCGATCCGTGGCGGCACGTGACCGCGACCTGGGTCGAGGCCGAGGACCTGCCGGTGCTGCGCCGCATCGCCTACGCGCTCGGGCCGGAGAGCCTGCGCGCGGCGCGCGTCGCGTTCACCGAGCGCGGCGCGATCGTTCGCCATCCGACGGGCATCGAGGGCATCCCCGTAGGGCAGTTCTTCCGCGAGGTGCACAAGCAACTCTACGTGCCCGCGGGCTACGACGTGGTGCCCGCGGTCGCGCCTGACGTGCTTTATCGCTCGCTTGGCGCGCCGCCGGGGCAGGTGCTCTTCATCGGCCGCGACGGCACCGTGCTCGGCGTGCCCGAGGAGGGGTTCGTCTCGCTCGAAGCGGCCGTGCTCGAAGCGCAGGCGTGGCTCCCGCTCGCGGCCGATCGCTTCGCGGACGCGCTCTCGTCGGCGCTGGCCACGGAGCTGCCCGAGGTGACGCTCGGCGGCGTGGGGCTCCGGCCGCTGCGGGACGTCAACGCAGGCGACGACGGCGCACTCCCCGCGCTCCCCGGGGGCGCGGGCAGCGGAGGCTAGCTTGGCGAGCGACGACGAACGGTTCGAAGAGCTCGTCGCAGGGATCGTCGCGCCCCTCGTTCTCGGCGGAAAATTGCATCTCGCGCGGCCGTTCGGGCAAGCCGGGACGAAGCTCGGGGAGGGGAGGCACATCGTCGACGCGGACCTGCGCTCGCGGATCGACGTCGCGCGGGTGAGGCGCGCGCGGCTCCTCGCGCCGGTCGACACGTTGCCGGAGCTCGACGAGCACGAGTGGGCCCTCGCCGCGGCGCTGAACGACGTCTTGCAGGTGACGAACCACGAGCTCGGCGGGCTCTTCACGAAGGGGCGCTACATGCGCCTGCTGCGGAGCGTGTTCGAATTGTGTGGCCACGTTCCGCCGCCGCGCGACGTGGGCGCGGCGCTCGCCCGCCACGCGACGTTCGCGCGCGTGATGGAGCTCAACCGCGCGGATACGTCGGTGCGGTGGTGGACGGGCTCGGCGAGCTTCCGCGGCGTGCCTCCGCCGAAGCGGCTCCTGATGTGGCAAGGCCTGCGGCGCGTGCACGTGGAGACGCAGCGGGTGCCGCTGCACGAGATGTGCGACGGTCTGCCGTCGACGGTCGCCGAGGGCTACCAGGCCGTGCTCGCGGTGTGGCTGTCGCGCTCGCCGCTCACGGATCTCGGTTCCATCACGCGCGCTGCGCCGGCCTTCGCCTGGTCGCCCGCGACGATCGCGCTCATCGCGGTCCCCGCGGGTCGGATGCTCGCGTTTCGGGTGCTCGCGCGGCAGCGTGCCGAGCACGTGAGCGCCGCGCTGGAGAAGGCGCGCGCAGGGCTCGACGGCGGGCTCGGGGCGCATCGAGCGGTGGTGGAAGAGTTTTCCCGGGAGGTCGTGAGCGCCTTCGAGGCGATGCACGCCAAACCGGAGAAGCGGGCTGGATCGGGTACGTCGTCCTCGCCGCGCACCTGATCATTTGGGGTCAAAGGATCAGAGCCACGGCTCCAGCAGGGCCGCGACGCGCGCGCCGAACGTGCCCGGGGAAGGCGAACGGAGCCGCGCTTCGAGCTCGCGGGCGTCGGCTTGGGCGCGCGCACGGGACTCGTCGTTCGCGAGGGACGCGGCGGTCGTGGCGAGCTCGCGGGCCGAGCACGCGTCCTGAAGCAGCTCGGGGGAGGCGCGGCGGTCGAGCAGAACGTTCGGCAGGCCGATGTGCGGCGTGCGCACGAGGCGGCGCGCGAGGGCGTAGGTGAGGGGATCGACGCGGTAGCCGATGACCGTGGGCAGCCCGGCGAGCGCTGCCTCCAGACAAGCCGTGCCCGAAGCGCAAAGCGCGAGATCGAAGGCCCCGAGCAGCGGAGATGCGCCATGCTCCGCGTCGGCTTCGGTGATCCCGACGCCGGCACGGCGAGCCGCACGTTCGAGCTCGTCGCGGGCGCGCGCGTCGAGCCACGGGGCCACGAGCACGCGCGCTTCGTCCACGTCGCCGCGGGCCGTGAGCCTTGAGGCGGCCTCGCAGAAGAGTGGCGCGAGGCGCGTGATCTCGCCGGCGCGGCTGCCCGGGAGCACGGCGACGGCGCGACCGGCGCCGAGCCCGAGCCGCGCGCGCGCGACCTCGCGGGGAAGGCGTGGCGCGTCGGCGGACGGATGCCCCACGAACCGCGCGTCGTACCCCGCGTCGCGCCAGAGCGACTCCTCGAACGGCAGGACGACGGCGAGCCGATCGACGGCATCGTGGAGCGCGCGGATCCTCCCCGCACGCCAGGCCCAGACCTGCGGCGCGACGGCCCACAGGACACGTGTCCCGCGGCGCCTCAGCGCCCGCCCGAGCCGCGCGTTGAGCTCCGTGAAGTTCACGAGCAACGCAGCGCGCGGTGGATCCTTTCGGATCCGGCCGAGCAGCGCGGCGAGCGATCGCCCGAGCGCCGGCGCCTTGCGGAGCACGTCGAGCGTGCCCATCGCGGCGACGTCCGACGTATCCGCGAGCGTCGCCATGGCCTGCGCCCTGCAACCACGTCCCCCGATGCCGAACGCGCGCACGGCCGGACCGAGCGCGCGCAGCACCTCGGCCGCGATGCGATCCCCCGAGGCCTCGCCCGCGACGACGAGCAACGGCGCGCCGGCCCCGCTCACGACTCCTCGCGCTGCGCGCTCCCCCGTGCCTGCTCGCCTGGCGCCGTGAGCAGCGACGCAAGGCGCTTGCCGTACCGCTCGACCCGCTTCGCTCCGAGCCCTGGGATCGCCGCGATCCGCGCCAGCGTCGCCGCGGAATCTTCCCCCGCCGCCGTGAACAGGATGCTCGCGACATCCTGCGCGCAATGCCCCGGCAGCACGGCCTGCTCGTCGATGCCGCGGCGCTTCGCCTCGGCGCGCCGGAACGCGCTGATCTTCGCCTCGATCTCCCGCCGCCGCGCGATCTCCTTCCGATCGACCGGCGCGACCCCGAAGAGCGCTTCCTCCTCGGGCGGCACGTTCCCTTCGGCCGCGCCACGCGTGATCGCCTCGAGCCACCTCGCCGCGTGCCTCCCCGCGCGGCCCGAGAGCGCGCCGGGCACGTGGCCGAGCTCCGGGACCGAGGTCGGACGCCTCTGCGCGAGCTCGATCAAGATCTCGTTCGTGACGATCTTGAACGGCGGCACATCGGCGGCCTCGGCGATCGCCTCGCGCGCGGCGACGAGGCTCCGCAGCGCGGCGCGGCCCGGCGGATCGAGCTTCTGTGCGCCCTTGATCCGCACGTACGAGGGACGTGTCTCCCGCGGAGGCGCGAGCGCGGCGCGGAGCTTGTACGCGCACTCCTCCTCGATCTCGGCTTCGATGTCGATCGCCGCCGCCTTCGCGGCGAGCGCGCGATCGAGCCGCAGGAGGTACGCGACGTCGTCCCCGAGATAACGCCGTTCCGCCGATGAAACGGGCCTTCGCGACCAGTCGTGTTGCTGAAAGCGTTTGTCGAGGACGACGCCGAGCTCCGCCGCGAGCACGGACGCGAGCCCCGTCGCCTTCTGGCCGAGGAGCCGCGCCGTCACCGAGGTGTCGCGTACGCGCGCGAGCGGCGCGCCGACCTCGGCGAGCATGCGCGCGTCGAACGTGAGATCGTGCAGCACCTTGATCGGCCCCTCGGGGCCGAGGAGTGGTTCGAGCGCGGCCGCGCTCGTCGCGAGCGTGTCGACGATCAGGACGACCGTCGAATCCCCTTCCTCCCAGGCGATCTGCGCGGCGCAGAGGCGGGGGCGGTAGACGAAGAGGCCGTTCGCCTCCACGTCCACCGCGATTTCCTTCGCCTTCATGGCGCGCTCGATCGCGCCTCCGAGCGCGCGCGCCTCGTCGACCCAGACGACGTCGTACGGCGGCGCTTCCAGGCTCGTCATGGACGCGCGCGCTCGGCACGCCGCTTCGCCGCGAGGCTGAGGGCGAGGGCGAGGGCCGCGAGCGCGCTTCCGCCCGCGGATCGAGGCGCGCCCGGGGCCGTCGTGCAACAGCTCCCGTCCTCGGGCGTGATGTCCGGCGGATTGCACTGCGACTCGAAGCCGCGGCGCGGCGTGGGATCACAGGATGCGGGGATCGGATCGCCGGGCGGGTAGGCTGCGCAGATGCCCTCGATGTCGTCGTTCTCTAGCGATCGCAGGTCGGTCGAGCCCGGCATGTAGTCGGCGAACATCGTCGCGGTCCCGTCCGCGGAGTGCGACATGCCGAGGAAATGGCCCGTCTCGTGCGTCGCGATCGAGGGCAGGTCGTAGAGGACGTTGTCGATGCCGGTCGTGAACTCGACGTTCGCCCCGTTGAGCTCCATGTCGGCGTCGTAGATCTCGCCAGTGTCGACGTTGTACGTGACCGTGGTCAGCGCGAGCGTGCTCCCCGCACCGGCGTGCGGCCACACGTCGTCGTGGAACAGGATGACGTTCGCGTTGCCCGCCTTCTTGTTGTACTCGTGCGCGTGGCACTCCACGGGGCCGAGGTTCACGACCTTGATGCGCGGATGTTTGCCGTCGCCGCAGTCCGCGTCGGTCCATTTCTTGAAGGCATCCACGAAGATCTGCGTCGCGTCGTCGAGGTCGATCTGCACCGACGCGTCCTTCTGCATGGAGAAGCCGACGCACGGGCTCTTCCAGAAGAGCTCGACGCCGCAGTCGGTGGGGCGCACGGGCGAGCAACGCGCGCCGGTCCCGACGCCCTTGCAGCTCGTCGTGCGGCAGTAGGCGGAGGCCGTTGGCGCGAGCAGCAGCGTCGCTGCGACGAGCGAGAGCCCGGCTGCGATCGGCGCGAAGCGTCCCCGGTTACTTGCGTTCACGCGGCGCACGCTTCACCTCCTCGATGGCCACGAGCGCGCGCGAAAGCGTCGCCCCCACGAGCACCTCACGCGCCCCGATGCTGGGCCCGGTCCGCGGCAGCATCGTCCCTGCGTCCGGGCTCGGCGCGAGCTTCAGCACGCCCCCCTCCGTGGTGATCACGGGGTAATGCCCTTGCGCCATCGCCGTCACCACGACGGCTGTCGACGTTTTGTGCAGAAACAAAAGCGAGCGCTCTCCGGGCGGGATCACGGCCTCGCCCGAGACCCACTGCCCGACGTCCCCCACGACCCCGCCGAGCGTCCGCACCCACACCTGCGTCCCCGACTCGCCGACCACGGAACGCTCCACGTCGAGACGCGTGTACGTGACGATCCGCCGGCCGTTCGGCGTGTCCTCCCACATGCTCTGTCGTTCAGCCGCCTTCGCGACGACGACGAACGACGAGCCCGTCACGAGCTCGTCGAGCGAGACGACCACCGAGACCGCCGCCGCAGCTTCTTGCGGGCCCGTGTGGGGCGAGTGTGGCGATACGAACAGCGCCGCCGGCAAGGCGATCGACAGCGCAAGCATGGAGGCTCGAACACGCATGCAGGGAAGGATACCACCATCGCTGCGATGACGCTCCACGTGGGGGCGACGCGCGCGCTCGTGGTCCTCGTGCCGCCCGGACACGCGACGTTCGCCCCCTCCAAAAAACGAAGCGCCGCGGCCCTCGAAAAGGACCGCGGCGCTGCATCACTTCCGGGCGCGGCCTACCGCGCTCGGAGAGCTCCCTACCTACCGATCAGCCGCGCCTTCGGCGGCGGATGAGCGCCGTCCCCGCCGCGAGCGCGAGGAGGAAGCCCACGCCAGGCGTCGCATCGCTCCCGGGCCGCGCGGCGCAGAGGCCGTGGCCCGTCAGGATGGTGCCGTCCACGGCGTCGTCCGCCGGATCGAGCGGATCGCTTTCGCCCGCGTCGACCACGCCGTTCTTGTTCTTGTCCTCTTCGCCGTCCTTGAGGCCGCCGTTGTCCGTGTCCGCGTCGAGCGGATCGGTCTTCGTCTTGCCCATGTCCGCGTCGGGTATGCAGGTCTCCGCCGCCGCGTCCGTGGCCGGGTTCGAGCAGCCGAGGCCGAGCTCGGTGCCGTCGAAGAGCCCGTCGTTGTCGCTGTCCGGATCGAGCGCGTTGATCTTCCCGTCGCCGTCCGTGTCCTCGCCAGGCTTCGGCTCCTGACCGTCGGGCACGCCGTCGTCGTCCGAGTCCGCGTCGTTCGGATCGGTCCCGAGCTCGGCCTCCTCGTCGTCCGTCAGCCCGTCGTTGTCCGAGTCCGTGGGCGGAACGACGTTGTCGTCCTGCGGATCGTTCGGATCCCGCTCGTTTGGGTCGATCACGCCGTCCTTGTCCGTGTCCTCGTCGCCGTCGGAGACGCCGCCGCCGTCCGTGTCGGCGTTCACCGGCGAGGTCGTCGTGGCGCCGTTGTCCCCGTCGGGGACGCAGTTGCCCTTGCTCGCGTCCGTGGCCGGATTCGAGCAGTTCTTGCCCATCTCCGTGCCGTCCTTCAGCCCGTCGCCGTCGCTGTCCGGATCGAGCGCGTTGATGATGCCGTCGCCGTCGGTGTCGTCCGTCGGGTTGGGCTCCTCGCCGTCGATGACGCCGTCGTCGTCCGAGTCCGCATCGTCCGGGTTCGTACCGATCTCGTTCTCGTAGTCGTCCGTCAGCCCATCGCTGTCGTTATCGAGCTTCGTGCTGTCGTCGCTGCCGTTGTTCGGATCGATCTCGCCCGGATCCACCTTGCCGTTGCGGTTCACGTCCTCGGAGCCGTCGATGACGCCGCCGTTGTCCGTATCCGCGTCGAGCGGCGAGGTCGTCGTGCTGGGATCCTCGTCGGCGATGCACTTGCCCTTGCTCGTGTCCGTGGCCGGATTCGAGCAGTCCTTGCCCATCTCCGTGCCGTCGAAGAGGCCGTCGTTGTCGCTGTCCGGATCGAGCGCGTTGATGAGCCCGTCGCCGTCGGTGTCCGCGCTCGGGTTCGGCTCCTGGCCGTCGAGCACGCCATCGTCGTCCGAGTCCGCGTCGTTCGGGTTCGTCCCGATTTGCTCTTCGAGATCGTCGCTCAGGCCGTCGCCGTCGCTGTCGGTCGGCGCGTTCGAATCGTCGGCCGGATCGTTCGGATCCCGCTCGCCCGCGTCGATCTTGCCGTTCAGGTTCGTATCTTCGTCGCCGTCGGAGACGCCGCCGTTGTCCGTGTCCGGATCGAGCGGGTCCGTCGTGGTGCTCGGATCGGCGTCGGGGCGGCAGCTCTGCGCGTCCGGATCCGTCGCCGGGTTCGTGCAGTCCTTGCCGAGCTCGGTGCCGTCGAAGAGGCCGTCGTCGTCGCTGTCCGGATCGAGCGCATTGATGAGGCCGTCGCCATCGGTGTCGACGTTCCAGTCCGGCTCCTCGCCGTCGGGCACGCCGTCGTCGTCCGAGTCTGCGTCGTTCGGATCCGTGCCGGCCTGGTTCTCGACGTCGTCGGGCAGGCCGTCGCCGTCGGAGTCCTGGCAGCCGACGTCGGTCACGCCGTCGCAGTTGTTGTCGATGCCGTCGCCGCAGACCTCGGGCCCGGGCATGCCGGGGACCGCGTTGCACGCCGACACGCCCATCGCGTTGCATGCGAGGACGCCCGACGCCATGCAGGCGCCGACGCCGGCTGAGCACGCCATGCCGACGTTGAAGCCGTCGTCGACGGTGCCGTCGCAGTTGTCGTCGATGTTGTTGCAGGTCTCGGTGCCGGGCTCGTCCGGGAAGGCGTTGCAGGCCGAGGTGCCGTTCGGCAAGCACGCGAAGACGCCCGAGGTCATGCAGGCGCCCTCGCCGGCCGAGCACGCCATCCCGACGTTGAAGCCGTCGTCGATGGTGTCGTTGCAGTCGTTGTCGAGGCCGTCGCAGATCTCCGCGCCCGTTGGCACGCAGACGCACGTGTTCGTCGCGACATCACACGACGGCGTCGCGCCGCCGCAGTGCGTGTCCGTCACGCACTGGACGCAGGTGTTCGGCGTCCCGGCCACGTTGCAGGCCGGCGTGGGCGCCATGCAGTTCGCGTCCGACGCGCACTGATCGATGTAGATCGGCGTCGGCGGCTCGTTCGGCGACGGGCCGTTGCCGTCGGTGGGCGTGTCCTCGGCCGACGCGCCCGTCTGGCCGGCGGCTGTGATGATCGCCTGGTTCAGGATCGTGCCCGTCGCGTCCGGGTTCACGGTCACGCGGAACTTCACGGTCGTCGTGTCGTTGACGAGCATCGTCCCGCCGTTCATGGCGTTTGCGCCCGTGCCGATCCGGATGAACACCGTGTTCGTGCCGGCGTCGTACTCGCCCTGATCGTCGGCGAGCGCGTCGGTCTTCGCGCCCGTGTTCGGGCCCGAGACGACCTCGATCGAGCCCGGCACGTACGTCACGCCCATCGGGAGCGGGTCCTTCAGCACGGTGTTGATCGCCGTGTCGTTGCCGGTGTTCGTCACGGCGATCGTGTACTCGACGGTGTCACCCACCAGGAGCGCGCCGCCGTTGACGTCGACGGCCGTCTTGACCGACGTGGAGAAGTCGGGCTTGTACGTCGGGATCGACGTCACGAAGCCGGCGAGCCAGTACTGCTCCTGGGTGCTCGTCGCCGCGATCGGCGCGGACTTCTGGCCCGCCGAGAGCTTGCTCGTGATGTCCACGATGTCCATGTCCATGCCCGAGAGGCTGCCGGCCGTTCCGGTGAGCTGGGGCAGGTCGCCGGCCACCGTGACCGGGAGGCCGAGGTTCGAGCGCGTGCGGTTGAAGAAGTTGGTCTCCGGGTTCAGCGCGTTCGAGAGCGGCGGCGCGGCGCCGAACGAGAACGAGTCGCCGGTGAGCGTCGTGTCACCCTCGAAGGCGACGACGCCGAGCCGGGCGTTCGCGAAGGCCGGAGGGACGAGGAAGCCCGAGAGCGTCACGTTCTGCGGCGCGCCGTTGGCCACGATGTCGAGCCCGTCGAAGATCGCCAGGTTGCGCGGCGGATCCGATGCGCGCTCGTAGAGCACGATCATGTACCAGCCCGCGAACGTGGTTTCGTCGTCCGTCCCTTGGCCGACCGGGTTCTCGACGTCTACGCCCGAGACGCGGTATGCGCCCGAGCCTTGCTGCTGCACGATCGTCGTGATGTTGGCGACACTCTGGTAGGCGTTGTGCGTCGACGTCGTGTAGCTCTGGATCGACGTCAGGTTTTCGCTGAAGCCGTTCGGCCTGTCGATCGTAGCCGTGGTGTCAGCGCCCGAGGAGCTGCGCGTCGCGCCCCAGTAGAGGTACGCGTGCGTAACCGTCGCACCTGCTGGGATCGTGAGGATCGCGGTGCTCCGCGCGTTCGCGACCGTGATGCCCGTGTTCGTCTGGGCCTGTCCGGCGCCCGGCTCCTCCGAGCGCCACAGGATGTCGACGCCGCTGTCGGTCGTCGCGTCGGCGCCGCACGTCCCGACGGTGCCGACCACCGGTGCGGGGGGGCTCCCTGCGCAGTCGTAGCCGAGCGTGTTGCCGATGAGGAGGAAGTCGCCCCTCTGATCGACCTGCACGCGCAGGTTCTGCGCGGCAGCAGCGTCGCGAGCGCAGATCCCGAGCGCCGTCACGCTCGCGAGCCCCGCCAAAAGCCAATGTCGTCTCATGTTCGATGTCCCTTGTCGCAGTCCATTCGGTGTCCCAACGGAATGCTCGGCGGTCCGAACGACCGCCGTCTCGTGAGGTGGCGCGGCTTCCGAAGCCGGAGCGCCAAGCAGATCTCGGCCCACACCTCGCGGGAGCGAACCGAGGCCGTGAAGACGGGGTCGCGGAGGCCCTTGCGAGCCTCCGGACCGCGGGTGATACGGAGCGCCCGCTTTCGCGGACGCCCCGCTCGCGTCACTTCTTGGTGGGAGCCGGCGCAGCCTTCTTCGGGGCGGCAGGCGCGGGAGCCGCGCCCTTCGGGGCCGCAGGCGCGGGAGCAGCGCCCTTCGGCGCGGCAGGCGCGGGAGCCGCGCCCTTCGGGGCCGCAGGCGCGGCGCCCTTCGGAGCAGCACCCTTCGGCGCGGCGGGCGGCGGCGCGGGCGGCGCGACGTTCTCGTACTTCTTGATCGAGCCGTCCTTCATCTTCTTCTCGAGGATGACGAACTGCACGCGGCGGTTCGCCTGGCGGCCCTCTTCCGTCGCGTTGTCGGCCGCCGGACGATCCGGGCCGTAGCCCATCGTCGCGAGGCGATCCGCGCTCACGCCGCGCTTGGCGAGCGCGGCCTTCACCGCGTCAGCGCGCGCCTGCGAGAGCTTCGTGTTGAGCTGCTTCGAGCCGCGGCTGTCGGTGTGGCCCTGCACCTCGACCTTGATGAGCTCCGGATGCTCGTTGAGCACGGCCGCGACCTCGTCGAGCAGCGTATCGCTGACCTTGCGGATCGTCGCCTTGGCCGTGTCGAACTGCACCTGCTGCAGGATGATGACCTCGGTCTCGGTGACGCGAACCGCCTTCGGGCAGCCGTTCTGCTTCGGATCCGGATCGGGCTTGCCCTTCTCGTTCGGGCAGGCGTCCTTGTCGTCGCGGATCGTGTCGCCGTCGGTGTCGCCGGGGCAGCCGTTCGTCGCCGGATCGCTCGTCTTGATGCCGGGGATGTCCGGGCACGCGTCCTGCGCGTCGTAGACGCCGTCGTTGTCCTTGTCCGGCGGGCAGCCGTTCTTCTTCGGATCCGGATCGGCCACGCCGGGCACGTCGATGCAGGCGTCCTGCACGTCGAGGATGCCGTCCTTGTCCTTGTCGGGCGGGCAGCCGTTCTTCGCGGGATCCGGATCGGCCACGCCCTTCACATCCGGGCAGGCGTCCTTGTCGTCGTAGATGCCGTCGTCGTCGCTGTCCGGCGGGCAGCCGTTCTTCTTCGGATCCGCGTTCGCCACGCCCTTCAGGTCCGGGCAGGCGTCCTGCACGTCGAGGATCGTGTCGTCGTCGCGATCCGACGGGCAGCCGTTCTTCTTCGGGTCGGAGTGCTTGACGCCCTTCACGTCGACGCAGGCGTCCTCCTTGTCGACGATGCCGTCCTGGTCCGTGTCCTTCGCCGTCCACTTCGGCGTGTACGCGAGCGAGCCGACGACGCGGAAGTCCGGCGTACCGATGCCGGAGGCGAGGCCGGGGCCGGCGGCGACGCCTGCCTCGAAGTTGTCCGCGAAGCGGTACTTCGCGCCGACGAGCGCCTCGGCGTTGAGGCTCTGCCGCGTCGTCTCGCGCATCGAGGCGACGACGTTGAACTCGGGGCCGATCTGGAAGTTTCGCTCCTCGCCGAGCAGGAAGCCGATACCGCCGCCCGCCACGAACGTCGTGCCGAGCAGGACGTTGCCGAAGTAGTTCTGGTCGGGGCGAATCTCCGGGCCGATCGCGGCCGAGTACACGAACCGGTCGTGCTTGCCGCCGATGATCACCTGCGGGAGGCCGCGGACGCTGTTGTCCGTCACGAACGTGCCCGTGCCCGTGGGCACCCAGACGTAGCCGCCGATGGCGAGCTGGAAGAGGCTGTCGTAGTCGCCGAGCACGCGCAGGCGGAGGCCGAGGCGCAGGTCGCCGAAATCGGCGCCGCTCGGCGAGCTGATGCCGAGCGTGTTGGTGGGGTTCTCGCCGCTTTGGTAGAGCGCGACGGGGACGTCGACGTTGACGAGCAGCCGTTCGAAGAGCGCGAACGACCCGTTGAGGTGCAAATAGAGCTGGTTGCTCACGACCGAGCCGAGCGACTCGTCGTCGCTTCGGCGGCGCAGCACGAGGGGGTTGTGCGCGTAGTCGACGATGAGCGCGGCGTGCGGCGTGAGCTCCCCGTTCACGAAGGGCGACTGGACGCCGAAGAGCCGATCACCGGCCGCAGAGGGGTAGAACCGGTTGATGGCGAGATCGTCCGCACTTGCCGGCGCGGCGATGCCCGCGATCGACCCCAGCGCCGCCGCGCAGAGCAGCCACCTATATCCCTTGGAAGTTCGCATCGCGTGATTGACCTCTCGAATTTTCGTGTCGGAGTCCGCCAAAGGAAGGCTCGACGGAAGACGTCGCCCTGGAGTGACCCGAGGATGTCCACCGCGTCGCTCGTGTGTCTCGGCGGCAGCGGACACGGACCTACCTATACACGGACTGTGCCGGCGACGGACCACAAACGATCGGCCGAAATCACGTTCTTCGCTCGTTCCAGTGAGGATCGTCGTCCGCATCTTCGGGCCTCAACTGAGGTCTCGGGTCCTCGGATCCGGCCGCGCCACACCCCGCTGCGGCATGCGCCGTTACGCAACGATCCGAAACCAGACGTGTTTTCATTCGACGTCCTGGTGTTTGGCCCGACCACCTGCCGGGCGTCCTCGCCGCACGTGCTCTACACGGGATCGTTGACAGCGGAATCGGCCCGGCGACGATGCGTCTGTGTTTCTCCCGCTCCTTCGCGCGCCGGCCGCGGCTCTGGTCCTCGGTGCTCTCGCCACGGCCCCCTTTCAATGCGCGCGGGATCCCGACCCCGAGAAGGCCCTGGAAGAGCCTCCCGAGGACGCGCTGTATCAGCTCGCCGAGCAGTTCCGGGAGCGGGGCGACAAGGAGGCGCGCATCACCACGCTGCGCTTCCTCGCCACCCGTTACCCGTCGAGCCGCCACGCCGAACGCGCGCGTCAGGAGCTCGCCGAGCTCGGATCTCCCGTCCCTGCTCCCTCCCCCTGAATAGGCCTGGAAACATGGGAAGCGGGCGCGCTCGACGCCCTCCCCGGGCGAAACGTGCTAAGCGCTGCCGACCATGTCAGGCCGCGAATCTTCCCGGAAAAACCTCTTCAAGACCGTAAGGCCCGAGCTCGATTTCCCGAGGGACGAGGCCGAGATCCTCGCGTTCTGGAAGAGGGAGGGCATCTTCCAGAAGACGCTCTCGGCCGAGACGCGCGCCACGGGCCCTTCGAAGGGCACGTTCGTTTTCTACGAAGGTCCTCCCACGGCGAACGGCATGCCGCACAACGGCCACGTGCTCACGCGCGCCGTGAAGGACGTGTTCCCTCGGTACAAGACGATGCGCGGCTACGACGTGCCCCGCAAAGCGGGCTGGGACACGCACGGCCTGCCGGTCGAGGTCGAGGTCGAGAAAGAGCTCCGCATCCACGGCAAGGCGGACATCGAGAAGTACGGCGTCGAGCCCTTCGTGGCCCGCTGCATCGAGAGCGTGTTCCGCTACACGGACGCGTGGGAGAAGCTGACGGACAAGATCGGCTTCTGGGTCGACCTGCCCGACGCGTACGTCACGTACCACCGGAGCTACGTGGAGAGCGTCTGGTGGGCGCTCGCGAAGCTCTACGAGAAGGGCCTGCTCTACCAGGGCCACAAGGTCGTCTGGTGGTGGGCGCAGGGCGGGACGGCGCTCTCCAGCGCCGAGGTCGGTCAGGGCTACAAAACCGTCGACGATCCCAGCGTTTTTGTGGCGTTCCCGTTCGTCGACGACCCGTCCACGTCGCTCTGCGTCTGGACGACGACCCCGTGGACCTTGCCCTCGAACATGTACGCCGCGGTGCGCGCGGACTTCGACTATGTGGTCGTCGACGCGGGCGATCGGAAGCTCGTCGTGGCCGCGGGCCTGCGTGAGGCGCTCGCGAAGAAGCTCGGCAAGGACCTGCCAGTTCTTTCGACCACCAAGGGATCGGCGCTCGTCGGCAAGAAATACGTACCGCCGTTTGGCCTCTACGCGGCTGAAGCATCGGCGTACGAGGCCGTGCACGCGGTCGTCGCGGCGGATTTCGTCACGCTCGACGCGGGCACGGGCATCGTCCACGTCGCGCCCGCGTTCGGCGAGGACGACTACGGCGCCCACCGGCAGCTCCTCGCGGCGGGCAAGACGCCGAAGGATCCGTTCTGCGCCGTGAAGCCCGACGGCACGTTCGTCGACGAGATGGGCAAGTACGCGGGCCGCTGGGTGAAGGACGCCGACAAGGACCTGCAGAAGGACCTCGCGCAGGCGGGCAAGCTCGTGCACGCGGAGCAGTATCGCCACGAGTACCCGTTCTGCTGGCGCGCGGACGATGACCCGCTCATCCAGTACGCCCGTCCGGCCTGGTACATCCGCACGACCGCGCTGATCCACAAGGCGATCGAGAACAACCAGACGGTCAACTGGCTGCCCGAGCACATCAAGACGGGCCGGTTTGGCGACTTTTTGGCGAACAACGTCGACTGGGCGCTCTCGCGCGAGCGCTACTGGGGCACGCCGCTGCCGATCTGGGTGAACGACCAGACGGGCGCGATGGAGGCGATCGATTCGGTGAACACGCTGCGCGCGCGGCCTGGCAACAACGTCGCCGAGGTCGAGCGTGAGCTCGCGGGCGCGCACCCGAAGACGGCCGAGCACCTGCTCGTGCACAAGCCCTGGATCGACAAGATCACCTACCAGAAGCCCGGCGAGCCCGGCACGTACCGGCGCGTCTCCGAGGTCATCGACTGCTGGTTCGACTCGGGCGCGATGCCCTTCGCGCAGTGGGGATTTCCGCACGCGGCAGGGTCGAAGGAGAAGTTCGATCGCGCCTTCCCGGCCGACTTCATCAGCGAGGCGATCGATCAGACCCGCGGCTGGTTCTACTCGCTGCTCATGATCTCGACGCTCGTCTTCGACGAGGAGACGCAGAAGTCCCTCGGCCTCTCGCGCGTCCGCAGCTACCCGCACCCGTACCAGACCTGCGTGGTGCTCGGGCACGTCGGCGATCGCGAGGGCAAGAAGGAGAGCAAGTCGAAGGGCAACTACACGCCGCCCGAGGTCATCCTCGAGCGCGTCCGCATGGAGTTTGCCGTCTGCTCGGACGTGCAGGATCCGCTGAAGGATCAGCCCGTGCAGAAGGGGGTCGCCCGCATCGCCCGCGAGGACTACGAGGGCCTCGATCTCCAGGGCGACAGCGCCAAGGTCAAACTCTACCGCGCGGATCGACCGAACGAGGCGCTCGAGATCACGCTCCGGCCGACGTCGGGCATGGGCAAGTTCCCGCGCCGCGTCATCGTAATGCACACGTCGGACATCGAGGCCCTCGGCCTCGCGCCCGCGCCTGAGCCGCTCCGCGTCATGCCGAACGACGTGCCGCGCCTCGCCCAGAACCTCCGCGTCTTCGTCGAGGATCCTTCGACGCCCGCGCCCGGTGCCGACGCGTTCCGCTGGTTCTTCTACGCGTCCTCGCCCCCGTGGACGAACACGCGTCACTCGCTGACGAACGTGCGCGCGGTCCAGAAGGAGTACGCGATCAAGATCCGGAACGTGTGGTCGTTCTTCGCGATCTACGCGAACATCGACGCCTTCGATCCGGCCCGCGGAAACCCGGACGCCCGCGGTGTCTCGCCCGCGGATCTCGCGAAGAGCGAGGGCTACCGGCCGGCACGCGAGCGCAGCTTGCTCGATCGGTGGCTGCTCTCCGAGCTCGCCCTCACGACGCGCGAGGTCACGCAGCACCTCGACAACTACCGCCTGTACGAGGCGGCGCAGCGGCTCGTCGACTTCGTGGACGCGCTCTCGAACTGGTACGTCCGGCGGAGCCGCGCGCGCTTCTGGTCGCCCGCGGAGAACGTCTCGGCCGAGGCCCTCGCCGACAAGCGCGACGCGTACTTCACGTTGTACGAGGCGCTCGTGGTCATCGCGCACCTCACGGCCCCGTTCACGCCCTTCCTCGCCGAGGAGCTCTACCAGACCCTCGTCCGTGGCCCCTGGGCGAGCTCGCAACCCGAGAGCGTGCACCTCGCGAGTTACCCCGCGCCCGACCTCGCCGCGATCGACGAGAGCCTCGCCGCCGAGATGCGCGCCGTCCGCGAGCTCGTGAGCCTCGGCCTCCAGGTCCGCACGCTGAACAAGCTGAAGGTCCGCCAGCCCCTCGCGCGCGCCGACGTCATCGTCTCGAACCAGGCCATGCGCCGCGCGCTCGCGCAACACGAGGCGCTCATCGCCGAGGAGCTCAACGTCAAGGAAGTGCGCTTCCTCGAACCGGGGCAGGAGGGCGAGGCCGTTCGGTACGTGCTCAAACCGAACTTCCGCGCCCTCGGGCCGAAGCTCGGCAAGAAGGTGCAGCTCGCCAAGCAGGTCCTCGCCAAGGCCAATGCCGCCGAGCTACGCACCGAGCTCGTGACGCGCGGCGCGATCGAGCTCGACCTCGACGGCGAGAAGGTCTCGCTCGGGCCCGAGGAGATCGAGGTCGTCGTGGAGGCCGGCAAGGACTTCGCCGCGGCCGGCGGCAAGGCGGGCGTCGTCGTGATCCACACGGCGCTCACCGACGCACTGCGCGACGAGGGCCTCTCTCGCGAGATCCTCTCGCGCGTGCAGGGCCTGCGCAAGGACCTCTCCCTCGGCTTCACCGACCGCATCGCGCTCGCGGTCGAGGGCAGCGAGCGCGTCCTGCGCGTCACGCTCGCGGCCCAGGACGAGATCGCCCGCGAAGCGCTCGTCCGCTCGTTCGAGATCGGAGCCTCCACGTTCAGCGGCGAACGTCGCGAGCTCAACGTCGACGGCGAGGCGCTCGTCCTGACGATCGCGCGGGCCTGAACATCCCCGAAAAAAGCCCCACGAAGCGGGCCGCCGCGGCTCGCCTCGTGGGGCGTGGGGAGGTTCCCGACAAACTCTCTCAGCGGTTCTGGTTTCCTCGGCCGCCCTGCGGCTGGTTCCCGCCGGCCGCCTCTCCGCCCTGCTCGCCCTCGGCCTGCTTGCCCTCCTCGACGAGCTCGCGCACGCGCTGACCGCCCATCCGGCCGGCTTCCTCCACGGTCATCGAGCCTTTCTCCTCGGTGCCCTGGTTCCCCTGGTTCTTGTTCTGTGCCATGACGAACCCTCCTCCTGGGGGACGAGCACCGGGGAAAAACCCCGCCGGCCGCATCGCCGCTCCCTCCCATCACGTGGGGCCAAGCAGGTCCTCGTCGAGGGGGCCGCTGTAAATTTGGTTTGTCCGAGTACCTATGGCCGCGCCGGCTCGTCACGCCTTCGTTTCGGGCAAATAACGCGTGCGATTTCGCTCGAACTCGTCCTGCGCCTCGGCGAAGTCGTCGCTGCGCCCGATGTCGAGCCAGTGCCCGCGGAACGGGTGCGTCTGGATGGGCACGCGCGCCGCGAGCAGCGCGTGCATGAGCTGATCGAAGCCAAACGGCACGCCCTCGGGCACGAACCGGAGGAGCGTCTCGCGGCTCATCGCGTAGATGCCCATGCTCACCCAGAACGAGTACGTCGGTTTTTCCCGGAACCCGGTCACGGAGCCCTCGGGGTCGAGCTCGAGCACGCCGAGATCGATCTTCGTGGCGCGCTCGAACACGCAGACCGTGAGCGGCGCGTTCGCCTCGGCGCTCGTCCGCGCGAGCTTGGCGAAGTCGAGGTCGGAGAGGATGTCGCCGTTCATCACGAGGAACCGCTCCGGCAGCTCGTGCGCGATCGCGCGGAGCGGACCGATCGTACCGAGCGGCTGCTCCTCGCGCCGGTACGAGAGCTCGACGCCGTAACGGCTGCCGTCGCCGAGCACGGCCTCGATCAGCCCGGCCTGATGGCCCGTGCACAACGTCACGTCCCGCGTCCCGTAATGCGCGAGCTGGCGGAGGAGGATCTCCACGATGGTCTGCTCGCCGATCGGCATGAGCGGCTTCGGGATGAGCGCCGTGTACGGCTTGAGGCGGCTGCCCTTGCCCCCGGCGAGAACGATGGCCTTCATCGCCGGCGACCGTACCACGCGAGGGCGTTCACTGACGCGGAGGCGCGACCTCGCCCGAGGGATCGGCCGTGAGGCACCCCTCGTCGAGCCCGAGCTGGCAGGCCTTCGTGAAGAGCGCCGTCGCGCGGGCCGGATCCTTGCGCACGCCGTGGCCGCGATTGTAGAGCCGGCCGAGCTCGAGGCAGGCCTCGGCGTTGCCGCGCTCGCAGACGCGGGTGAAGAGCGTCGCCGCGAAGACCGGGTCGACGCCGACGACGCGCCCCTCCAGGTAGGCCTTGCCCGCGGAGAGGCAGCCGCGGTTCGCGCCCGCGTCGCAGGCCTTGCGGTAGAGCGTGACCTCCTCGGTCGGGTCGTCCTTCAGCGTGCCGTCGTGGTAGAGATCGCCGAGCTTGATGCAGCCGCGCGCGCTGCCGCTCGTGCAGGCGCCGCGGAAGAGGTCGACGGCCCGCGTCGGGTCCGTGCGCACGACATCGCCGCGCAGGTACATCGCGCCGAGCGTGACGCAGTCCTCGACGACCGCGTCGTTGCAGCCGTTCGTGCAGCCCACGAGATCGTCCTCGGCGCATGGCAGGCGCAGCTTGGGCGGCTCGGGCGCGGGCGCGACGGGCGCGGCCGCGGGCTGCATCTCACCCATGTCCTCGGCCGCGAGATCCTCGCTCGGCGGGGCCTTCGGCGCGGGCGCAGGGCCGCAGGCGGCGAGCGCGAGCGTCCCGAGCGTCCAGAAGGCGGCGCCGTGGTGGAATGGGCGCATCCATGAAGGATGACACACGGCCCGCCCTCGCCGGTGTTTTTCCTCGTTCCGGACGTCCGGGGCGATCGGGGGCCTTTTCAGCGGTCTTTTGGCCTCGGCGAGGACGGTGTAGGAAAGGGGCATGGCGCCCATCTCCCTGCGATCCTCGCACACGCTCGACGAACCGAAGCTCGAGGCCCTCGTCGAGCTCATGTACCTCGCCGCGTACGCGGACGGCGTGTTCGGCGCGGAGGAGAAGCGCCACTTCGCGCGGAGCGTGCAGTCGCTGACGGACCGCAAGGTGCTGCCGGATCAACTGGAGCAGCTCATCACGCGGCTCGACGCGGCGCGGAAGGCCTCGGGCACGGCGGCGCTGCTCGAGGGCGCGCGCCAGACGCTCGGCAGCCCCGGGGCGTGCCGCGCGGCCTTGAGCCTGGCGATCGGCGTGATCACGGCCGACGGCGCGATCTCGAACGCCGAGCGTGCCATGATCCACGAGATCGGCACGGCGCTCGGGCTCGACCGTGAGGGGATCGAGGAGATGGTGCGCGAAGCGGAGGGCGGATGACGCCCCGCGCCGCCCTGGGCGTCCATGGTGCAGAGAAGACCCGCGCGGCCTGAATCTTGTTAAATTGAAGTCGCGTGAACTGGTCGAATCAAACCGGCTCGCATCAGATCCCGTTTCCGGTCCCGGGGACGACGCTCACGTCCACGCGCGGCACCTACGTTGTCGGCGCGCTCATCGGCGACGGCCAGTACGGATCGGTCTACGAGTGCATCGGGCCGTTCGATCAACGGTATGCGCTCAAAATGTTGCGCCCCGCGAACAAGTCCTACCAGGCGGTGAAGGACGAGTGGGCGCAGGAGCTCCGGCGGCTCGAGCAGTTCCGCCATCCGAACATCGTCTACATCCACGACGCGTTCGAAAATAACTACCTCTTCTACCTCGCGCTCGAGCGGTGCGACACGAGCCTGCGCGCGCTCATCGGGCGGCCGTTCTCGGACCTCTTGCTCGTCGAGCTCTGCCGCCAGCTCCTCATGACGCTGCAGTACCTGCACGACAGCGGCGTCGTGCACTCCGATCTCCACGCGGGCAACGTGCTCATCTCGCAGCTCGATCGATCCCCGATCGTCAAGCTGACCGACTTCGGCGTCGCCCATCAGCTCCAGGGCAGCACGCGCTGGTTCCGCCCGCAGGTGGCGAACCCCAAGATCCTGACGCCCGAACTCGTCACCGCCGGATACACGACGACGCAGAGCGACCTCTACCAGTTCGGGCTGCTCATGTACCAGATGCACACGGGCCAGCCCGCGATCGACGTGGACGTCGCGTATCCGGAGATCACGCGGCAGATCTCCGAGGGCGCGCCGCGCAAGAAGGCCGAGGGCCTCGGCACGCCCGTCGGCAACGTGATCGCCAAGCTGCTCCGGCGTCGCGACGCCTACCGCTACCAGTCCGCGCGCGAAGTCTGGGAAGACCTGCGCCAAGTCGCCTGGCGCTGAGCAGGCTGCCGATAAACTTGCGGAGCGCCCTGGATCGTCGGTCGTCGTCCTCGGAATACGGGTGTATTCCTGCGTCCTCCTCCCTAGCTCCAGGGCGCTCGCTGCGTTTCTCGGCAGCCTGCTGGGATCACTTTTTCGGCGCGTCCTTCTTTGGCGCGTCCTTGCCGCCTTCGCTCTTGCCGTCGGCGGGTTTGCCGCTCGGGGAGGTGACCTCGAGCAGCTCGACCTCGAAGACGAGTGTCGCCTTGCCCGGGATCTTCGGCGGGCTCCCGTCGTCGCCGTAGCCGAGCTTCGAGGGGATCGTGAGCTTGCGTTTGCCGCCGACCTTCATGCCGGCGACGCCCTCGTCCCAGCCCTTGATGACCTCGCCTTTGCCGAGCTGGAACTCGAGCGGTTCCTTGCCGACGGAGCTGTCGAACATGAAGTTCGTCTTGAGCAACCGGCCCGTGTAGTGGACCTTGACCTTGTCGCCTTCGCGGGCCTCGGGGCCCGTGCCGACGGTGATGTCTTCTTTGATGAGGTCCGCGGGCTCCGGTTTCTCCGGCTCGCGCGGCGCTGCGGCGCGAGGTTCCGCGGTCGGCTCGGGGACCTTGTTCTCACAAGCGACGGTGGCGACCGCGGTGGCGACGCCGAGGGCGACGACCGCGAGCGAACCCAAACGACGGATGGCCATCATGGGCCCCTCCTATTCGACGAATGCCGCTCGATCAAGCGCCCCGCGCCGAGACCCCGCCGAGCGCGCTTTGGGTCGTGGTACGTTCCGGCGAACGCGGCCGGCGCGCGGACGGCGCTCGGCCGCTCGGCGATGGCAGGCATGACGACCGCGCTTCCGCAGACGCCGTTCGGCTCGACGGGGCTCCGGGTCTCGCCGCTCGGGCTCGTGGGCTCGGGCGGCATCGACGCGGACGCGGTCGAGCGCGCCTTTCACGAGCTCGGGGTCAACTACTTCTTCGCCTCGCCGCTGTGGCCCGCGCTCTCGGCCGGCGTGCTCCGGCTCGTGCGCGCAGGGCACCGCGATCGGATGGTGATCGCGTGCGGCGCGTACGTGCCGATCGGCGCGCTCGTGGCGCGGGAGTGGGCGCTCGTGACGCGAGGGATGGGCGTCGGGCACGTGGACGTGTTCCACCTTCTCGGGGTGCGGGCGCGGCTCTGGGCGGCCGGGGAGACGTGGCCCGCGATGCGGAAGCTCCGGGCCGAGGGCAAGGCGCGGGCGCTCGGGATCGCCTGCGACGACGGCGCGCTCGCGGCGTCCCTCTGCGACGAGCTCGCGCCGGACGTGCTCACGCTCCGCTACGAGGCGTCGCGCCGCGCGGTCGAGTCCGAGCTTTTCGCGACGCTCGCGGGCAAGCGTCCGGGCGTCGTGGCGTCGCCGCCCGCGCAGAGGGACGCGGGCGGCGCGCACGTGCGGTTCGCGCTCAGCCACCCGGTGGTGGACGTGGCGCTCTGCGCGCCACGCACGTTCGAGGAGATCGTGGAGGCGGCGGCGAGCGCGCTGCTCGGACCGCTGCCGGCACCGTAGGACCTCAAAACGGTTTGGGAATGCTCTTCTTCGTCGTGCCCGTGGGCCGCGTCGGAGGCGTGGACGTGCCGGGCAGGCTGACCGTCGGGCGCGTGGGCGGGCTCGTCGACGTGGTGGTCGTCGTCGGCTTGGGCGTCGTACCGGTCGCAGTCGTGGTCGGGATCTGCGTCGGCGGCTTCGTCGTGCTGGTCGACGTCGCGGTCGTCGTGGGCTTGGGCGTCGTCGTCGTGGACGGGGTGTGCACCGGCTCGTTCGTTGGGACGGGTGCTTCGGCCGTGGCCTCGGGCGGCGGCGTGTCTCCCGTGGCAGGGGGATCGGAGGCCACGGTCACGGCGCTCGGCGTGGGGACGGGCGCGAGTGGGGCGTCCTCGTCGCTGCTGCTGGGGCTGCTGCCCAAGACGAAATAGGCGCCGATCGTGAGGCTGCCGATGACGAACGCCGCGCCGAGCCCGATCGCGACGAGCGGCGGGCCGCTGCTGCCCGACGAGACGGCTCGCACCGGCGGCGGGGGCATGCCGTACGCGGGCGGCCCTCCCATGCCTGGGCCGGGCGCGCCGTAGGGAGCCGGTCCGGGAGCGGGGGCGCCGTACGGGGCCGGCGCGCCGTAGGGAGCCGGTCCGGGAGCGGGGGCGCCGTACGGATTTGCAGCGGGCGGCGCGCCGTAGGGCGGAGCGCCCGGCTGGGTGCCCGATCCCCCGCCGAAGGCGGCGCCTGCGGGAGGCGCGGCGGCCGGGTAGGCGGGGCCCGGCACGGGGGCGGCGTCGACCATCGTGGCAGGCACGGCCGCGCCTGCGAGGGGCGCGGGGGCGGGGTAGACGGGGGCCGGCGCGACGCCCGGGCCTTCGGGGCCGAACAAGGGCTCACCGACGATCGTTTTTCCGGGACCGTAGGGCCCGCCCGGCGGACCACCTTGCTGCTCGCTCATCTCGCCGACGTTCTCCTGGGCCTACGCGCTGCGCGCTGCGCTCGGGGACGAATTCATTAGTTTTGCCCCGGGATCGGGATCCGGATGCGGGGCCGACCGCTCCCGCTCGTCGAGGGCCGCGGCGTGGGCGTGGTCGTCGGCGTGGTCGTGGGGGCCGGCGTGGTGTTCGTCGGCTGCGTCGTCGGCTGCTGGCCCGGCATGGGGAAGGGGAGCGGGATCTGCGTGCTTCCCCAGGGGATCGGGATGCCGTTCGAGCCAAACGGGTTCGGAATGCCCGTCGGCGCGGTGCTCCCCGAGGCCGAGGGCTGCGGGGACGTCGTGGTGCCCGTGCCGGTCGTCGGGGGCTTGGTCCCGCCGACCGTGGTCGTCGTCTTCGGCACGGTGGTCTGCGGGAGCTGCTGCGTCGGCGTCGTGTTCACCGTGCCCGTCGTCTGGACCGGCTGCGATCCAGGATCCGAGGCGACGACCGTGGTGGTGGGCGGCGGCTGCAGCGCGACGGGGTCGTTCCCCTTCTCCTCTGTGCTCGTGAGTTTTTGCCCGAGGTACACGCCGCCGACGACCACGCCGGTCACGGCGGCCGCGAGCAGGAGCATCAGCACGACCGACGATCCGCCGCTGCGCTTCTGCTGGGTTTGATGCGTGCGCGGCGCCCCGATCGGGTTCATCGGGGTGGTGGGCCCGTAGCCGGGCGGCGCGGAGTACCCGTTTGCGGGCGGATATCCCGGCGCCCCGCCGTAGTTCGTCTGCACGGGCCCGTAGCCGCCGGACGGGAGGGCTTGCCCGATCGCGGTGCCGCCGGGCCGCGGCGACATGTCGTACGCTCCGGGCGGGGCCGTATGCGAGGCGAGAGGCGCGGCGGGGGCCGTGGCGTCGTACCGCGGGCTCGGCGCGAGGCCCTCGGCCAGGGGCTCGCCGATCGACGTGTGGGGCCCCCGGTGCGGCGCGTCGAACCCGCCGAGCGGCGTCGCGCCGACCTGGGGAGGCGGGATCGAGGGCTCACTGACCCCGGGCGGCGGTTTGTCGTCGGTGGGGGCAGCGTCTTCGGGATGGGCGAGCTGCCGGCCCCGCCGGGCGTCACGGCGGCCGCGGGCGAGACCGCGGGCTTCGGCGTGACGGAGCCGGGCATGGGTGTGGCGACCGCTGCGCCGGCCGCGCCGCTGCGCGTGCCGATGGCGAACGGATCGAGGGCGCTCCGGAACTCGGCGACGGAGTTGTATCGATCGGGCGGCTTGGGCCCCATCGCGCGGTGCACGACGCTCGCGAGCTCGGGCGGCACGTGGGGCGCGAGGTCCGTGAGCTGCGCGATTTGCCCTGTCAGGTAGGCCGAGGCGATCTGGTGTGGCTCGTCGCCGCCGACGGGCCTTCGACCGGCGAGCATCTCGAAGATCATCACGCCGAGCGAGAAGATGTCGGCGCGCGCGTCGACCGCATCGGCGGAGTAGGCCTGCTCGGGGGCCATGTACTCGGGTGTCCCCATGATCACGCCGGGCCGCGTGAGGCCGCGATCGAGCTCGCCCGTGACCTTGAGCTTGGCGATGCCGAAGTCGAGGAGCTTCAGGAGCGGTTCGCCCTTGGATCCGCGGGTGAGCATGACGTTGTCGGGCTTGAGGTCCCGGTGCACGACACCCGCGCGATGGGCGGCCTCGACGCCGTCGAGCATCTGGCTCGCGTACTCGAGCGCGTCGGCGTACGAGAGCCTCTGGCCTGCGTGGTAGAGCTCCTCGTAGAGCGTCTGGAGGGTCTTGCCCTCCAGGTACTCCATCACGATGAAGGCCTGCCCCGCCGCGTTCTGGTCGACGTCGCTGACCCGCACCACATGGGGGCTCTGGATCTGCGCCGACACGCGCGCTTCCTGGAGGAAGCGCTGCACGAGGCCTTGGCGTCGTGAGAGCTCGGGGTGGAGGAACTTGAGCGCCACGGTGGTGCCGAGCACCTCGTGACGAGCCTCGTACACGCTACCCATCCCGCCATCGCCGATGACGCGGACGAGCCGGTACTTGTTGTTGATGACCTGGCCGACCTGAGGGCGCATGGGGACCTGTGCGGCGCTACTTTGGACGCGGGAGAGTGTCACAGCCCTATGGACGAACGACAAAGAATTTCGTCCTGTCGAACGCGCGGCGTGATCCTGCGGTCCCCGCGCGGGGGACGGGCGGGGCGGAAACAGGGACGGGCGCGGAAATCGGGGACGGGCGGTGAGGGTTCGGACCTGAGGTCCTCTGACGCCGCGTGTTGGAAGCTCCCGTACAGGGAAGCAGGCATGAATACGGAAGGGGTTATCGAAGTGACGCCGTGGCGGGGCGGTCCCCGACGTCCACCATGGCGCCGATCGCGTCCCGAAGCGCGTCGCCGAGCGGGTCGAGCACGTCCTGGGCGCAGATCAACTCGTACCCCGCGGGCAGCTCCCCCGAGAGGAGCCACGCGCCGAGGTGCGCTTCGTCGCGCAGCACCGTGATCACCTCCGGCACGCCGTCCTTCGTCGTCACGAGGGCCCCGAGGCTCGGACCTTCGTGGAGGAGCTGCGCTTCCACCGCCGCGAGCCGCGCCGCCGCGAGGCGCGGACGCTTGCGCGCGAGCGCCGCCCGCACGTGGATCCGCAGCGGCAGCTTCGTGTTCTTCAGGGCGCGCGGGAGCCTGTCGAGCGGCAGCGGCACGAGGCCGTCCGACGTCCGCAGCACGTGCACGAGACGGTTGCCCGCGGGCAGGAGCGTCACGCCTTCGAGATCCTCGTACGCGATCTCCACCGTCCCGCCGCGCACGAGCGGCAGCGCAGGGACCGTCAGCGTACGCAGCCCGAGCACGATCGCGAGGTCCTGCCGAGCGCCGAAGCGCCTCGCCAGTACGGCCGCGTAGATCCCGCACGCGAGCAGCACCCCACCGAACCCGGCGAGCCCGAGGCCCGTCTTGCCGCCGCGCGTGATCCCGACGGAGAGCCCGAGCCCGAAGCCGAGCACGAGGAGCACCACGAACCCCCAAAGCGTGCGGGATGGGTTTCGCAGCGGCACGCGAAGCTCGCGCCCCAAACATGCCGCCCCGAGCTCCGCGCGCTCGCGCCGAAGCTGCTCTCGTTCTCGTACCTTCGCCTCGCGTCCTTCCATCGTTCGTCGCTTTCCTCCCGGAGCCGCCCGAGCATGACCGAGAACAGCCGCGAAATGGAGCGACGAAGCGAACGCGGCGCCGCAAAAAATCATTCGCGGTTCAATGCCGCGTCCGCTCGGTCGGACGTATTTCGTCCGCTGACGCACCGTGTCGGTCGTTAAGCCTTTGATACCCGACCGAGTCGCATTACGAGCGCAGGCATGCGTTCAGCGATTCTGGGCGTCGGCCATTACGTGCCGACCAAGGTGGTGACCAACGACGACCTCGCTCGCATGATGCCGACGAGCGACGAGTGGATCCAGCAGCGCACGGGGATCAAGGAGCGCCGCTTCATCGAGCACGACGGCATCGGCGCGAGCGACCTCGCCGTGCCGGCCGTGCACATGGCCCTCGAGCGCGCCGGTCGGAAGGTCTCCGACGTCGACATGATCATCTTCGCGACCCTCAGCCCGGATCACTTCTTCCCCGGCTCGGGTTGCTTCCTCGGCGAGAAGCTCGGCCTGCCCGGCGTGCCCGCGCTCGACGTGCGCAACCAGTGCTCGGGCTTCCTCTACGGGCTCAGCGTCGCGGACGCGTGGGTGCGCGTCGGGGCGTACAAGAACATCCTCGTCGTCGGCGCCGAGGTGCACTCGACGGGCGTCGAGTTCACCGAGCGTGGCCGCGACGTGGCCGTGCTCTTCGGCGACGGCGCGGGCGCGGCCCTCGTGGGCCCGAGCCCGTCCGACGATCGCGGCCTCGTCTCGATCCACCTGCACGCCGATGGTACGGGCGCGAAGGATCTCTGGATCCCCGCGCCCGCGTCGAAGCACATCCCGCGCATCACGCACGAGATGCTCGACAAGGGCGAGCAGTACCCGAAGATGATCGGCAAGCAGGTCTTCCGCTGGGCCACCGAGAAGATGCCCGAGGTGAGCCGCGAGGCGCTCGCCGCAGCCGGCATCGACATCAGCACCATCGACCTGTTCGTCCCGCACCAGGCGAACATGCGCATCAACCAGTACGTGGCCGACAAACTCGGTTTGCCGCAGGAGAAGGTCGTCCACAACATCGAGCGGTACGGCAACACGACGGCCGCGACGATCCCGATCGGCCTCAGCGAGTCCGTCGCCGAGGGCCGCATCAAGGAGGGCTCGACCGTGCTGACGGCCGCCTTCGGCAGCGGCTACACCTGGGGCGCGGCCGTGCTCCGGTGGTAAGAAGAGCCCGATGATCGCTCCCCCCCTCCTCGACGCCATCGTCGATCGCGCGCTCGAAGAAGACCTCGCCGGCGGAGATCTCTCCGGCGAGGCCTGCGTCGATGCAGAGACGCAAGCCGACGCCGCCGCCGTCGCGCGCAAGGCCGTCATCGCCTGCGGCGCGGAGGTCTTTCGCCGCGTGTTCACGCGCGTCGATCCGCGCTGCGTGGTGGAGACGCTCGTGCCCGACGGGAAAGAAGCGCCCGCGGGCACGACGCTCTGGCGTGTGCGCGGGCCGGCCCGCGCCGTGCTCGCGTCGGAGCGGACCGCGCTGAACCTCGTGCAGCGCATGACGGGCATCGCGACGGTCACGCGCCGCTACGTCGACGCGGTCCCGAAGGGCGCGCGGACGCGCATCACCGACACGCGCAAGACCACGCCGGGCCTGCGCGTGCTCGAGCGATACGCCGTCCGCATGGGGGGCGGGATCAACCACCGCAACGACCTCGGCAGCGCCGTGATGATCAAGGACAACCACATCGTCGCGGCCGGCGGCATCTCCCGCGCCGTCGAGCGCGCGAGGGCGCACGCCCCGCACACGTCGCGCATCGAGGTCGAGGTCGACTCGCTCGTGCAACTCGAAGAGGCGATCGCGGCGGGCGCGGACGTGATCCTGCTCGACAACTTCTCGACCGAGGACGTCGCCCGCGCCGTCGCCCGCGCGAAAGACCTTTCGCCGCGCCCGATCCTCGAAGCCTCCGGTGGCATCACGCTCGAGCGCATCACGGAGCTCGCGCTCGCCGGCGTCGACGTGATCAGCGTCGGCGCTCTCACGCACTCGGCGCCCGCGGCCGACATCGGGCTCGACTTTCAGCTTTGAACGACCTCGATCCTCTCCGCATCGAGGCCGAGCTCGAACGGCTCGGCGCGATCATCGGCCGGCCCGTCGTCGTCGCCTCCGTCACCGCCTCCACGAACGACGACGCGCGTCGCGCCGCGGCCGGAGGCGCGCCCCACGGCGCTGCGTTCCTCGCCGACGCGCAGACCCAGGGCCGCGGCCGCAGCGGCCACACGTGGCACTCGCCGGCCGGGGAAAACCTTTACCTCTCCGTCGTCCTTCGCCCCAAGCTCGCGCCGCAGGCGTTGCCTCCGCTCGCGCTCGTCCTCGGCGTTTGCGTCGCACGGGTCGTCGACGAGGTGCTCGGGGCGAGCGCGGCGAGCGGCGCGCGCGCCGGCGTCAAATGGCCGAACGACGTGCTCGTGGACGGCAAGAAGCTCGCGGGGTTGCTCGTCGAAACGGCCCTGCGCGGCGGCACGCTCGACGCCGTCGTCGCGGGCATCGGGCTCAACGTGCATGCCGCCTCGTTCCCGGAGGAGCTCGCCACCCGCGCGACCTCGCTCCACGCGCTCGGCGCACGTGGGCTCGACCGGTCTTCGATCGCCGCACGTTTGCTCGCGGAGATCGGCCACGCTGCGCGCGTGTTCGAGGCCAACGGGCTCGACCCTTTCCTCGCCGAACTCGACCACCGCGACGTCCTCCTCCGCGTCCCTATCGACGTCTCAGGCGTCTCGGGCACGGCAGCGGGCATCGATCGCGAGGGCTACCTCCGCGTGATCGGGAGCGACGGCGCCACGCATCGGATCGGCTCCGGGAGCGTCACGACGCACGGCCCGCTCGGCTCGCCGGGCGCTCGGGCTCGCGGCGGGCCTGGCGCGGGCGGGGCCGCGGGGTAAGAACGTCCCCCCGGCCGTGAAGGAAAACACCCTCGTCATCCACGAGATCTATTCGAGCATCCAGGGCGAATCGACGTTCGCCGGGCTGCCGTGCACGTTCGTGCGCCTGACCGGCTGCAACCTGCGTTGCGCCTGGTGCGACACGACGCAGGCCTTTTACGGCGGAAAACGAATGCCACGCGACGAGGTGCGGGAGAAGGCGCTCGCGTTCGGCACGCCGCTCGTCGAGCTCACGGGGGGCGAGCCGCTCCTGCAGCCCGGCGCGATCCCGCTCTTGCGAGAGCTCTGCGACGCGGGGCGTACGGTCCTCGTGGAGACGAGCGGCGAGGCCGACGTCTCGCGCGTCGATCCCCGCGTCCACAAGATCATGGACCTCAAAGCACCCGGCAGCGGCGAGAGCCATCGAAACCGCTGGTCGAACCTCGCGCACATCGGCCCGCGCGACGAGATCAAGTTCGTGCTGTCCGATCGCGCCGACTACGAATGGATGCGCGACGTGATCCGCGAGCGCGAGCTCTCGCGGCTCGGGTGCACGCTGCTCGCCTCCGCGGTGTGGGGTAAGCTCTCGCCGAAGGATCTCGTGGCCTGGGTCCTCGAAGACGCCCTGCTCGTGCGCGTGCAGGTCCAGCTCCACAAGGTGATCTGGGGCGCGGACACGCAAGGCGTGTAGCGCCGCGCCGGGGCGCTGCCCCGGACCCCGCGGGGGGCTGTCCGCCCCCTCGACCCCGGACCAGGCACAGCCTGGACCGGGGGTTGAAAAACTGCGCTCCGCGCAGTTTTTCAAACAGGCCGACGAAGAACCCAGGTTGCCAGCCGAACCCGCAGCGCGGCTGTCTTGGTGGGTCACGCCGCTGCCGGTCTTGACCGGGCCTGTTCGATGAGCTGCGCGGAGCGCAGTTCATCGAGCCTGGGTCCAGCCCCTGGCTGGTCCGGGTCCAGGGGCGGATAGCCCCGGGTGGGGCCTGGGGCAACGCCCCAGCGCAGCGGCCCAGGGATCGTTCAGCGCCGGAGCGGGCTGTTCCTGAACCGCTCGATCAGCGCATCGAGCGCCGCTTGATCCCCCGGGCGAGCGCCGCGCTTCGCGGCCTCCGCGAGATCCGGCGTCGACGCGTGATCCACCATCAGCACGGCCTTCAGGATGGCCGCGCGCGCGTCCGTCTCGTACCGCAGGTACGAGGTCACGAGCGCCTGCGCTGCGGTCGCGCGCACGGCCGCCTCCTCACCGCTTGCCGCGATGATGGGCGTCTTCCAGGCCCACGCCGAGCCCACGTCGCCGAGCGATCGGGCCACGAGGATCGCGGTCTCCGCGTCCGGATGCGCGAGCAGCGTGGACGCGAGCGCCTCGGCCACCACGAGCCTTCGGCAATCGCCCATCCCCGCGAGCACGCCCTTCTGCTTCGGTCCCTCTTTTTTCGCCAGCGCCACGAGCTTCTGCGCCGCCGCGTCCGTGCCGAGCTTGCCGAGCGCCGAGGCCGCGGCGCGCACGAGATCCGTGTGCATCTCGGTCGTGTCGATGATCGCGAAGAGCACGGGCGCCGCGCGGCCGTCCCGGAGCGAGCCCACGGCCTCCACGAGGCCCACGCGCCACGCGTGCCACGCGTCGTCGGGCATGTCGCCGCGTGGCTTCGCCTCGATCGCGAGCTCGTTCAGCATCGGCAGGAGCGCGTCCTTGCCGAGGCCCTTCAGGATGGCCGCGACCGGCACGTAACGACCACGCTTCTGCGCGTCGAGCGCGGGCATGTCCTCCCGCAGCCGCGCGAGCGTGTCGAACGCCGCGGGGTTCTCGCGGCGCGCCACGCCGATCGCCTGGACGAGCGTCGCCCGATCCTGCGCCGCGAGCCGCTCCGGCCCGATCCACACGCCATCGGCCGCGTTCGCTGCGCCCGTGAGCGCCGAGAGCACGAGCCCCGCTGCGACGAGGCCGATCCCCAAGACACGCTTCGCCTTCATAGAGCACCTTCCCACCAGGGGTTCGCTTCCGGCACGACCCGCGTCGTGTTCGATCCGCAATGCACCTCTCCGTCGTTGCGGTGGTAGAGGTTCCAGTTCTCGATGAAGCTCACCGTGATGCCGTAAGGCTTGAACGCCTCGACGAGCTGCGCCTCGAAAATGTCCTGCCCGTTGATGTTCGGGCCGTGGGGCTTCGGCGGGCCGAAGACGGTGTCCGAGAGGTAGATGCCGTTCACCGTGCCCGGCTGGTAGGCGACCGAGTAGCCCTGCGCCGGCTGGTGCAAGAACGGGATGTGGATGATCTCGGCGTCCGTGATGCCCGTCTCCTGCTTCAGCACCTCGAGCTGCCCAGCGACCTCGACCGCGGACGACGCGCTCTCGTTCATCACGTCGGGATCGTTCAGCACCTCGTCGATCGTGACCTCCGCAGGCGAGTTCCCCCACCAGTATTTGCCGACGAACATGCGCACGCTGCCGTGGCCGGCCGCCTTTGCCTCCTCGAGCATCGTCTTTGCGAGCGCCGCGTCGTTCAGGCCGAGCGCCCAGCCGCGCGGCGTGTTGGCTTTCACGAACGTCGTCGTCTCGTCGACGTGCCCGACCAGGAGCCACTCCGTGTCGATGTTGATCATAGGCTGCGCGTTCTGCGCGCTCACCATGCGATCGAAGCTCTTGTCCGGGTAGTACGTGGGCGTGGAGCCGCGCAGCACCCGCCCGTTCGGGTAGCTCTTCCCGTTGTGGGTGAACGGCGGCACGGTCTCCAGGTTCCCGAACGAGTTCAGCGAATCCATCCCGTTCGAGTGCTGCGGATCGAACTGCGCGAGGCCGGCGATGTCCTTGCCGCGGAGCGCGAACACGATCCGCCCGGCGCTGCGCAGGCTGCCCGTGTGGTTCGCCGAGCGGAAGTTCACGTGCATCACGTGTTGCTTGCCGTCCGCGCCGGGCATCGAGGTGTACGCGGTCTCGAAGTAGTCCTGCGTCCACTGATCCGAGCTCGTGTGCTCGTAGAGCGGCTCGGCGAGGCCCGCCGTCTGCATGGCCGCCTTCAGGTCGTTGCGGAACGCGGTCGACGCGGCGTCCCCCTGGACGTTCGCCGCGTAGATCGTGCGTGCGGGATCAAGGTGGTGGCGGAAGAGCACCGGCGCCACGCGGAGCCGCACGGTGTCCTTCGCCTCCGGCATCGGCGTGCCCGCGGGATCGGTGCCCGTCACCGTCAGCGACACGTCGACGAACCCGTCCCATACGGCCGTGTCGCGCACGATGTCGCGCGCCTCGATCGCGAGCTCGACGCCGGCCGCGAGATCCGCCTGGCCGAGCTTCGTCGCGGGATCGAAGAGCTCGAACGCGCCGGCTTCGGTCTTCCGGAAGAGCCGCACTTGCTCCGGCGCGCTCACCGTGAGCGTGCCCGAGGCGTCGGCGTAGGCCTCCGGCCACGGTGCGGCCACGATCCGCGCGAGATCCGCGAGATCATCTTCGCCGTTCACCACCGTGTCGGCGGCGTCGTTGCACCCGATGAGCTGCGCGTCGTTCTGGCCGCCCGCGGGGCACTGGTCCTGATCATCGTCGACGTTGGCGAGGAAGATCGCGCCGTGCGCGGCGTCCCACGTGTCCTCGCCCTGATCCTCCGTGGGATCGTCGAGATCGATCGTGCCGTTGCGGTTCACGTCGGCGCGCAGATCGACGGGGCCCTTGGGCCCGCCGCCGCCTTGCCCGCCCTGGCCCATGCCGCCTTGTCCGTTCCCGCCTTGCCCGTTCCCGCCTTGTCCTGCGCCGCCCCCGACGCCGGGGCCCGACGCGAGCCCGAGATTCTCGTCGTCCCCGCCGCACCCTGCCGCGAGCGCCGCTCCCGAGAGCGTCGCGGCGAACAGCCACGTCCATCGTCTACGCATTCGTTTTCACCTCGAACGATTGTTCGTCCTGCGTGAGGCATCGATGTATGCCGAACAAATGCCTCGCCGCAACGGCCGAATCGTTACGAAATGTGTCCGTTCACGTGACGTGCGAATTGTTCGCCGTGTGTGCTCTGCGCGGCAGAACGTACGCAGAGGATTTCACACCGGCGTTGCAGCCTGCGTGTCTTTTTCCCCGCGGAAGTACGCCTCGGCCTTCTTGGGATTGCAGAGGAGCAAGAGCGGGATCGCCACGACCTGGACGAGCGCGGCGATGAAGATCGCGCGCGAGTACCCCATGCGATCCGCCATCCATCCGCCGTACCACGCCGTGAACGAGTAGCAGAGGTTCGTCATGGCCATGTAGGCCGTGAAGTGCGTCGCGCCGAGCGCCGGGTTCGAGATCGTCATGAAAAACCCGAGCGCCGCCGCGCTGTACATGCAGTACGCGAACTGGTGCGCCGTCTGGTACGCGACGAGGAAGCCGAACCGCGGCCAGAGCTCGGGGTGCGCCCCGAAGGTCGCCATCACGATGCCGATGAGGAGCATGCTCACGGCCATGATGCTCCGCTTGCCGAAGCGATCCGCGAGCGCGCCTCCGACCAGCGAGCCCACGACGCCCGCGGGCGCGTCGAAGCTGCTGAGCGCCCAGAGCGCCTCCTCGGAGAGCCCGAGATCCTTGCGGTAGAGGCGCGTCGTGAACGTGCCGACGAGCGCGAACCCCGCCGGCGCGCAGAAGCCGATGACGAACCCGCCAAGCCCCGGCCAGAACCGCAACGTGCGGAGGAGCTCCTTCAGGTTCAGCCGCTTGCCCTCCGGCGCGAGCTCGGTGCTCTCGCTGCGGGGTCGCTCCCGCACGAGCAGGGGCACGAGCATGATCACCCACACCGGCAGGGCCATCGCGATGAACGTGGCTTCCCATCCGATGTGCTTCGCGAGCTTCGCGCCGCCGGCGCCGATCGAGACGCCGATGATCTTCGCGGCCCACATGATGCTGTTGGCGCGCCCGGTCTCGTTCGCCGGCAGGATGTCCACCGCGAGCCCGTCCGACGCTACGTCCTGGAGCGCGGCGAACGAGTTGTGGACGAACAAGAGCACGTTGATCACGCCGAGCCGGCTCGGATCCGCGGCGGCGAGCGCGAGGAGCGGCAACCCCATCAGGATCTCGGCGAGGAGGATGAACGGGCGCCGCCGGCCGAACCGGCCGCCGCGGTACCGATCGAGCAGCGGCCCGAGGAAGACCTTGAAGCTCCAGGGCAGGTAGGCGATCCCCATGACCGTGCCGAGCGCCTCGTTGCTGAGGCCGCGATCGATCAGGAAGACGCGGTAGCCGCCCGCGAGAAACCCCCAGGGGATCCCCTGCGCCAAGTACATCAAGCCGAAGAAGACGAAGCGGAGGATCCGGTTGTCGACGAGCGTCTTGCCGCGCGGCTTCGGCGGAGCGGTCGCCTCGGGAGCAGCGTAGAGGTTCTCGGCCGGCTCGCTCATCGAGCCGAGGCTATCACGCCTCGTCGACGCCCGATGTCTCCGGGGCGCGGCGATCCCGGAGCCGCGGGAAGAGCGTCGCGCGGATCGACGCGGCCGGCTCGCCGAAGAGCGCTTCGAGGCGCGCGTACACGACGCCGACGAGCCGGCCTTTCGGCGGGCGAAGCATCGCGTGCACGAACGTCACGTCGATCTCGATGCCCGCGTGCGCCGAGGCCTCCGCCGCGAGCTCGCTCGCCCGCTCGCCGCCACGCGCGCGGTCCTTCGTCGTGCGGATCCGGATATGCAGGCCCGCGCGGAGAAGCGCGTGGTAGCTCGCCATCCACGCCATCCACGGCTCGATCACGCCGCCCGCGAGGGCCGCTTGGAGTGCGGCGAGGCGCGCGTCGACGACGTCGAGCGGCAAGGTGTCGAGCTCGTGCAGCGCGCCCGGGAAGCGCTCGGCGAGCGCCTTGAACACGGCCCGCGCGGGGAGGGGCTCGCCGCGATCCCGGGCGCGCCGAAGCGCAGCGATCTCGGCGTATTTGCCCTCGAGGGCGGCGAGCGCCTCGCGGCTCGGCGCGGAGGTCTTCACAACCACGCGTACGGGAACGCCGTGACGTCGCCGATCGCGCGCGCACCAAGCCCGAGCGCGACCAGCCGATCGATCCCGAGCGCGTTGCCGGCCGCGGGCGGCATGCCCTCCGCGAGCGCCGCGAGGAACCTCTCGTCGATCGGATAGACGGGTTTGCCCTCGGCGCGTCGCTGCGCCTGATCCCGTTCGAAGCGCGCGCGTTGCTCGACCGGATCCGTCAGCTCGCCGAAGCCGTTGCACACCTCCACGCTGCCCACGTAGAGCTCGAAGCGCTCGGCGACACGTGGATCGGCCGGGCAGAGGCGCGCGAGCGAGGCGAACGGGGCAGGGTACTCCACGAGGAAGACCGGCCGGCCGAGGCGCGCGAGGCTCGGCTCGACGTGCTCGACGAGCAGCCGGAAGAAGCGGTCCTCGTCCTCGCTCGCCATCGTGATCGCCTCGTCCGCGCTCGTGCCCGCGTACCGCGCGAACGCCTCGCCGACGGAGATCCGCTCGAACGGCGCCGAGAGATCCACGCGTGTCCCCTCGACCTCGATCACGCGTGTCCCCGCGAGCTTCGACACGACGGACCGGACGAGCTCCTCCGTATCCGCGACGACCGCGTCCATCGGCGCGAACGCGCGGTACCACTCGAGCATCGTGAACTCGGGGTTGTGGCGGCTGCCGATCTCGCCGCGGCGATAACACCGCGCGAGCTGGAAACAACGCGGCACGCCGCCCGCGAGCAGGCGCTTCATCTGGTACTCGGGCGACGTGATGAGCCAGAGCGGGCGACCTTCCGGTGCCCCCGTGGTCAACGCTCGGGGCTTCGGATCGCCTTCGGCGTCCTGCGCCCCGAACCCCACGCCGAATGCGTCGAGGTGCAGATCGAGGCCGGGGCAGGGGACCATCGAGGGCGTCTCGACCTCCAGAAACCCCCGGCGAACGAAGAACGATCGCACCTCGGCGAGCGCCTCCGCCCGCGCCCGGAGCGCGCGCCCCACGCCGCGAAACACGAGCCGCTCGGTCTCGGTCTCCGGCGCCTCGCTCGCCGCGCCCTGCGAGACGTTCGGCGTGTTCGGCGTGTGCCGCTCGACCACGCGGCCGCAGGCGAGCCTCCCCGCGACGAACGAGGCCTCGACGATCGCGAGATCCGCCGGCGCGAGGGAGCCTTCGGCGAGCGTGATCGTCACGCGCGCGAACGCGTCGGCGAGGACGATCTCGTCGCCCACGACGTCGAGGACGCGACCCGCCACGCGGATCGGCCCGGGCGCGCCCGCGAGCGTGTCGAGATCACCCGGGGCGAACGGCGATACCTGGGGTTCGGTCACGTCGGCACGCGCGGGGACTCAGCCTCCGCTGCCCCCGGTACCGCCCATGCCGCCGGTGCCGCCCATACCGCCCACGCCGCCGGTGCCTCCGGTGCCGCCGGTGCCGCCGGTGCCGCTGCCCGTGCCTCCGGTGCCGCCCGTGCCTCCGGTGCCGCCCGTGCCTCCAGTACCGCCGCCTGCGCCGCCGACGCCGCCCGTGAGCGCCCCGGGCGTGCACGCGGGCTCGTCACTGCCCGTTGGTGGGCAGCAGATATCCGAGGAGCCGAGCAACTCGGTCTTCGACACGCATACGAGGCCATCCTCGCAGTCGCTGTTGTTGTTGTCGATGCTGCAAGCCTGACCGACGCTCTGGTTCGAACACGCGGCGAAGGCGAGGCCCGCGGCGAGCGTGACCAGGACGAACCCCGGGAAGATACGGCGTGAAATCACGCCGGCTCTCTTATCATTTTTCCCGCGCCTGCTCCGGTCCCTCGTACGCCGCCTTGTTCTTCGCGTCGATCGCATCCACGAAGAGGCTCATGTACCGGCCCGCGCTCCAGAGCGAGAAGACGAGCGACGTGTAGATCAAGAGCCGCCCGACGTGCACCAGATCGACGACCCCGAAGTCGAAGATGCCGATCGTGAACCAGTAGGGGTAGCCGAGGATCAGGCACACGATCCCGATCATCTGCAGCGCCGTCTTCGTCTTGCCGCCCTCGCCCGCGGCGATGATGATGCCCTCGGACGAGGCGATGGAGCGCAGGGCCGTGATCGTGATCTCGCGCGAGATCAAGAGCACGACCGCCCACGCCGAGATGCGCCCCATCGGGACGAGCCAGACCAGCGTGCCCGTGACGATGAGTTTGTCCGCGAGCGGATCGAGGAACTTGCCGAGCACGCTGACGAGGCCTTGCCGTCGCGCCAGCCAGCCGTCGAGCATGTCCGTGATCGCCGCGAGCGCGTAGACGCCCGCAGCCCAGAAGCAGTCGTGCGGGCTGCCGCGCCCGAGCAGGATGAGCACGACCGGGATCATGATGATCCGGGCGAACGTCAGGAGGTTCGGGACGTTCCGCGCGTCCTCCCAGAGCGTCTTGCGCCGCGCCGCCTTGATCTTCCGGAGCGACGCCTTGTCCACCTTCGAGCCGCTAGCGACCATGGAGCAGCACCGTGCCCTCGCCCGAGAAGACGACCAAACTCTTCACCCCGGCCGGCGCCTCGTTCGGCGGGAGCGCCCGCGGGATCACGCGCCCCATCCAGCCAAGGACGCTTGGCGCGTGCAGCGCGGTGCTCTTGCCCTCGCGGACGTCGAGCGCGAGCATCGGCCCCTTGAGCCGCGCCACGAGCGTCCCCGGGCCGCGGAGCTGCACCATCCCGACCGCTTCGCTGTCCCCCACAGGCATGCGGCCGTTCTCGTAGCTCATCGCCCCTTCGAAGCCACCGAGCAGATCCTCGCGCAGGTAGAGCGGCTCTTCTTCCAAGCTGATCGGCACGAGCTCGTGCTCCGGCGGCGGCGCGAGGACGAGATCACCGCGCCCTTCGAGTTCGACGAGCGCGTCGCCCTCGCCCCCGAGCGGCTCTTCCAGCGACTTGCCGCGCATCCTTCGCATCATCGGCTTGTGGCGTAGACCGCTCGTGTAGGCCATCGAGCGGACGAGCGAGGGCCGCACGGCAAACCCGCTCGTCGCCGCGACGAGCAAGACGCCGCCCGGGTGCGCCACGATCTTCCCCTCCGCGGGGAACGTCAGCGTGTGGCGCCGGCCGAGATCGGTCGGCGAGAGCGGTCCGCGCGGCGGCGAGTCGGACTTCGCCGTGTTGTTCGTCGTCGTGTTCGCCGTCGGCGTGGCGCGCGGGGGCCCCGCGTCCGCGGCGGCGAGGAGCGCGTCCCAGCCCGCCGAGAGCGACTGCGGCAGCGCGCTCGACGGCGTGAGGTCCATCGTGCGATCGAGCTCCTGGAACGAGCCCGGCGGGAGCGAGGGCCTGCGTTGCCCGTTCAGCGTCGCTCCGGTCGCGTTCATGAGCCGCTGCGCCATCGCCTCGTGGCCGCCGCGCGTAAAAGCATGGAGCGCGCGATCCGGATCGCCGAGCGCCTGGTGCGCGAGGCCGAGGTACCCCCACGCGCGCAGGTGCCCCGGCTGCTGCGCGACCACCTTTTCGAGCTCCTGCCGCGCCCGCGCAGGTTGCCCCGTCTTCAAGAAGCAGAGCGCGAGGTTCACGCGCGGCTCGAGGGACTCCGGGTAGGCCTGGACGAGTTTTTCGTAGAGGGCGATGGCCCGCGGGTAGAGGCCGAGCCGGAAGTAGACGGCGCCGAGCAGGTCCTGGCCCTTCGGATCCGCGGGCGAGAGCTCGAGCGCCTGCTCCAGCTCGACCCGCGCCTCCACGACGCGGTTGTCCTGCAGGAGCTCGCCGCCGCGATACAGGTGGAAAAGAAAGTCCTCCCCGGGATCACCCGAGGGAGGGCGCGGCGGGGATGCTCGATCGGCCACGGCGCGAAGGGTACACGATGATCGCCGCGGGAAAAGGGCGCGCGCGGCGTTTCACCTCCCGAACCGGGTACGTCAGGGAACGGAGGCCGCCGCCGCGATGGCCTCTTCCAGCGTGAAAACGCGCTCATAGAGCGCGCGCCCCACGATCGCGGCGGCCACGCCCGGGACACGCGCGAGCGCGCGGATGTGTTCGAGGGTGCCCACACCGCCCGACGCGATCACGGGAAACCCTCCCTTCTCGGCGAGCGCCGCAGTCGCTGTGACGTTCGGCCCGGCCTGCGTGCCGTCCCGCGCCACGTCCGTGTAGAGCAACGCAGCCACGGGCGCGCCCGCGAGATCCCGCGCGACGTCGAGCGCCGTGCGGGTCGACGTCCGCACCCACCCGTCCACCGCGACGAACCCGTCCTTCGCATCGAGCGCGACCACCACGCGCCCCGGGTGCGCCGCCGCGAGCGCGCGAACCATCCCGAGATCCTGGATCGCGGCCGTCCCAAGCACGACCTTGTCCGCCCCGAGCGCGAGATACGCCTCCGCCGTCTCGGCCGAGCGCACCCCACCGCCGACCTCCACCCCCGGTCCGAACGCCTGCACGACCGCGCGGACGAGCTCCTTCTGCACGGGCCGACCTTCCCGCGCGCCCTCCAGATCGACCACATGGAGCGCGTCGACCTTGCCCTTGAGGTTCGCCGCAAGGCCCACAGGATCCGCGTCATACACGGTGACAGCGTCGTACCGCCCTTGATGCAGGCGGACCGCCTTGCCCTCGAAGAGATCGATCGCAGGGAGGATCAACATCGCAGGCAGAGGCCTACGATGGAACCAGCCCGAGGAAAAGCTAGGCTCTCGCCATCATGCGGGAACGAATCGCCGAGACCCTCGGAGACGTCCACTGGAGCGACCTCCGCGCGCACATCGCGCGCGACGCCGTCATCATCGTCGACGACGCGCTCGATCTGCTCGACGTCGGCGTGGCCCTCGCGAAGAACGACGTGCCCGCCGTCGACGCGTGGATCCGCGCGGGCAAACTCCAGAAGCCCACGGCCGAGGAGCTCACGCGCTGGTCGCTCGACGCGAGCACACGCTTCCCCGCAGCCATCGTGCAGCCGTTCGTCCTGATCCGACGGCCCCCCGCGAAGGTATTGTCCTAGTCGCGAGTGCGCGTCTCCAGGTCGTGTGCACGCGTCTCCAGGTCGTGTGCACGCGTCTCCAGGTCGTGTGCACGCGTCTCCAGGTCGTGTGCACGCGTCTCCAGGTCGTGTGCACGCATCTCCAGGTCGTGTGCACAAGTCTCCAAGTTGCGTGCACACGTCTCCAAGTTGCGTGCGCGCGTCTCCAGGTCGTGTGCACGCGTCTCCAGGTCGTGTGCACGCGTCTCCAGGTCGCGTGCACAAGTCTCCAAGTTGCGTGCACACGTCTCCAAGTTGCGTGCGCGCGTGTTCCTCGTCACGAACACGCGTCTCCAGGTCGTGTGCACGCGTCTCCAGGTCGTGTGCACGCGTCTCCAGGTCGTGTGCACGCGTCTCCAGGTCGTGTGCACGCGTCTCCAGGTCGTGTGCACGCGTCTCCAGGTCGTGTGCACGCGTCTCCAGGTCGCGTGCGCACGTGTCTTTTGCCACGTGCACGCGTCATCGAGGTCGCGTGCGGGCGCCTTCTGGTCGCGTGCGCGCGTCTCTTACATCCCGCCCATGCCGCCGGCGCCGCCCATGCCACCGGCGCCGCCCATGCCACCCATGCCACCGGCGCCCCCCGAGCCGGGGCCCGCGTTTGGATCGAGGCTCTCGATCCAGAGCTTCACGCAGTTGATCTCGAGATCACTCATCGATCCGCCGAGCGGCATCTTCAGCCCGCACGGCGGCGGATCCACGAGCTTCGCGTAGATCAGGCTGCCCGCCGCATCGATCGGGTTCGCCAGGATCACGCTCCCGCAAGACTCCGTCCCCGCGACGCTCACGAGCCGCGACTCGATGTTCGGCGAGGCCAGGTCCACGGTCGTCGAGCCAGCCGCATGGCAGTTCGCCGTGCCGCATTTCGCCGCGAGCATCGCAGGCACATCCGGGCAGGCCCCGCCGCCCTGGAAGATCGCCTTCTCCTCCTCGGTCAACGTACCCGGACAACCCGCCGCGAGCGCGACGACGAAGGGGGCGGAGAGCGCCGCGACGCAGATACGGAAGAAGCGCGCGTTCATCATCGTCTCCTCAATCCATGTAGGCCAGGCCGAGCCGGACGCCGAAGAACTGATCCAGCGCGCCGCCCGCCACGAACGCGTCGCCGAGCACGGGATCGAAGTCCGAGAAGAACCGGTCGTAGTGGCCGGTCAATCGAATCTGCAGCCCCGTCTCGAAGCGCACGGCGAGCCCCGCCGCCGCCGTGATCCCGTGCACCTTCGCCCCCGAGAAACGCTCGTACACCGCGCCCGTCGTGAGCGGCTCGAGCCACTCGAACCCGAGGATCGCCGCCACCGGCCCGATCGGGATCCACCCGTCGACGCCCGCGCGGATCGCCAGGTAGTCCACGTTCGCCACCTGGCTGCCGAGCGCGCCGGGCGCGTCGATCTCGAACGTCTGCCACCGGACGCCGCCGAGCACGCCAATCACCGGCCCCGTCGGACGCGAGAGCGGGATCCGGTACTTCAGCGCCGCCGTGATCCGCTGGTAGACCGTGTCCACCGGCTCGCCGCCCTCCGTCGCGGATTGCAGCCCGAACGCGCGTGCATACCCGAGCGAGAGCCCGAGATCCCGCAGCACCGGCACCGTCGTCATCGCCGCCGGGAACACCTCGACCCCCACGGCCGCCACGGGCGCGCCGTACACGTCATAGCGCCGCAGGTTCCCCGAGATCCCGTCCGAGTACGTGAACACGCGCCCGCCGATCTCGAAGCCGACCTCCGCCGACACGATCGACGAGCCCGCCTGATGCCGCACCCGCGCCGCAGGCTCCTCCTCCACCTTCGGCTTCGTCTCGGCCGGCGGAGGCGCCGCCGTGTCCGCCGGCTCGGGCGGCGGCGGCGGCGCGTAGGTCTCGACCGCGCTCGAGATCGCCGCGGCGATCGCCTTCCTCCGTTCGTCCTCGGAGCCTTTCAGCGACACCGCCGCGTCGACCGGCGTCGCGTCGTCCTCCGCGTTCACCCACACGAGGTGCACGCGCGTCTCGCCGCGCGCCTTCTGCACGATGCCCACGAGCACCGCGCCCGCGCCGATGATCGACGCCGCTTGCTGCACGCGAGGCACGAGCCGATCACGTTGCTTCGTGTTTGTCATCGCGGCGCCGAGCGGCTTCGACTGGCCCGCCTTGCGCAGCGCCGCCGAAAACTCCTTCGTCGTGGCCACGACGATCCGATCGGGCAACGCAGCCTCGATGTCCCCGCGCACCGAGCCTGCGTCCGGGCCCTCCACGTGCACGGCCAAGATTTTCTTCGCCGCCGGCTCCGCGGCCGCGGCCGAGGCCGAGGCCGGCGCGCTCGCCGCCACGAAGCCGAGGAGGGGCGCCGCGAGGCGCGTCCCGAGCGCGAAGGCCCACGCCGCCGTTCGCGTGGATCGCGAGCGATTCGCCGCCCTTCGCGGCACCGCGTTCATCAAAAGCACGGCGTGAGCCTACAGGGGCCCCCGCCCGGGGGTAAAGACCTCCGCAAGGACGTTCTCGGCAGCAAAATCCTCTGCCATTGCGAAATTCGTGTGAACTCCAAAAGAATCGGCAGATCCTTGGATCGGACGCCGTGCTTGCGCGTTGACGCCCGTGGAGGCCCGGCATACCACCGTGATTGCCAAAGCCCTGGAGGTGGCCGGCATGGAGACTTTTAGCGCCCCTTCCTCCGTCATGCGCCGCATTCCGACGCTCCTGCGCGCCGGAGCGCTCGTCCTCGCTTGTCTCTTGCCCGCGTGCGTCGGGACGATCGGCGGCTCGTCGGAGGATCAAGCAGCCGTTCAATCGATACCCGAGCGCAGCGCCTTCCCGCGCTTGACCCACGCGCAGTGGGAAAACTCGGTGCGCGACGTATTGCGCCTCGAAGCGCGCCCCGGATTCTCGGCGTCGTTCACCGGAGACCCGCTCGGCGGCGTCTTCGACAACAACGAGGCCGTCCTTTCGGTCACGCCGAACCTGTGGGCCGATTACCAGCGCGCCGCCGAGGAGCTCGCGGCCCTGGTCGTCTCGGATCCCGCGAAGGTCGACGCGCTCGTGCCGGCCGACGAGGGACAAGGAAACGAGGCCCGCGCCCGCGCCTTCATCGAGACCGTCGGCAAGCGCGCGTATCGCCGGCCCCTCACCGGCCAGGAAGTCGACAAACTCGTCGCGCTCTTCAACGAGGCCCCGAGCCTCATCGAAGGCGACCCCTTCCTCGCCGGTGTCGAGCACGTCCTCTCGGCCTTCTTCCAGTCGCCGCATTTCATCTATCGCGTCGAAGGCACACGCGAGCCACGCCCCGACGGCCTCATCCCGCTCGGCGCCTACGAGCGCGCATCGCGGCTCTCGTATCTCCTCTGGAACACGATGCCCGACGACGTCCTCTTCGAGGCCGCCGCGGCGGGCGAGCTCGACACGAAGGAGGGCCTGCGCACCCACGCCGAGCGCATGCTCGCGGATCCGCAGGCGCGTGACGTCGTCCTCGCGTTCCACCGCCAGCTCTTCGACTGGAGGAAGTTCGAGGATCTCTACAAGGATCCCGCCGTCTTCCCCGAGTTCGTCCCCGAGATCGGAAAGGACCTCGTCCGCGAGGCCGAGCTCTTCGTCGAGGACGTGGTCTTCGAGCAGGAGGGTGGCTTGACCGAGCTGCTCACCTCGCGCACCGCGTTCGTGAACGACAGGCTCGCGGGCATCTACGAGGTCGACGCGCCGAACGGCGCCGAGTTCGGCAAGGTCGAGCTCGACGCAGAAAAACGCAGCGGCATCCTCACCCGCGCCGGCTTCCTCGCGGCGAACGGCACGGCCCGCGCGTCCGACCCGATCCACCGCGGCGTCTTCGTGAACCTGCGCGTCCTCTGCGCGCGTTTGCCGCCGCCGCCGAACAACGTCCCGCCGCTGCCGCCCGTCGAGGGGAAGACCACGCGCGAGATCGTCGCCAGCCACACGGGCAAGGGCACGTGCGGCGCCTCGTGCCACGGCACGCTCATCAACCCGGCCGGCTTCGCGTTCGAGAACTACGACGCGATCGGCCGTTACCGGTCGGAGGACAACGGCTTCCCGGTCGACGCCGCGGACGCGTACCCGCTCGGCGGCGGCATGGTGAACTTCAGCGATGCCAACACGTGGAGCCAGTTGCTCGCGGAGAGCCGCGAGGCGAACGAGTGCTTCGCGAAGAACTGGCTCGAGTTCGCCTACGGCAGGGACGCCGTGGTCGAGGACGCCAAGCTCATCGCGACGCTCGGCGAGGCCTCGCGCACCGGCATGTCCGTCAAGGAGCTCCTGCTCGAGCTCATCTCCTCCGACGCCTTCTCGACCCGCCGCCCCGTGGAGGTCGCGCCATGAATCGCCGTCATTTGCTTCGAGGTCTCTTCGGCGTCTCCCTCGCGCTCCCGTTCCTCGAGAGCTTCTCGCCGCGCAAGGCCGAGGCCGGCGCGGGCGACGTCCCTCCGTTCGCGATCTTCATGCGCCAGGCGAACGGCGTCGTGCAGCAGACCAACGACGAGCCCGAGATGTTCTGGCCGAGCCAGACCGGCGCGCTCACGACCGAGTCGCTGAACGCCGAGAGTGATCGGACGGTCAGCGAGCTCAGCGCGTATGCCTCGCGCCTCCTCCTGGTGAAGGGCATCAACTTCGCGTTCCCCGGCAACGGCTGCGGCCACTCCGGCGGCGGCAACCAGTGCCTCACGGCGCAGAAGGTCTCCACGGACCCGGTCGGCAACGAGTCGTTGGCGATGGGCGAGTCGATCGACAACCGCATCGCGCGCGAGCTCAACGCCGCGGGCGTCGAGCCCCTCACGTTGTATGCGGGCAAGAAGGCCGGCTACATCAACGAGGTGCTCTCGTACCGCGACGCGAAGGTCATCCGCGCGGCCGAGCACAACCCGATCAACGCCTACAAGGCGCTCTTCGGCCTCTCGGACCTCGACCCCGAGGTCCTGAAGCGGCTCGCCGCGCAACGCAAGAGCGTGAACGACCTCGTGCGTGAGCAGATGCAATCGCTCATGTCGCGCAAGGAACTCGGCAAGGCCGACCGGGATCGATTGGACCTGCATTTCCAGTCGATCCGGGACCTCGAGATCGGGCTCCAGTGCGCGCTCACGAAGGAAGAGGTCGCGGCGATGGAGGTGATGAGCCCGGACGCGCGCTCGAACGACAACCTGGAGAAGGTCGCGCGGATGCAGATGGACATCATCGCCCTCGCGATGGCATGCGGCACGACGCGCGCCGCGACGATCCAGATCGGCGACGGCAACGACAGCACCGAGTATTACATCAACGGCGTCCGGCAGAAGAGCTTCCACAAGATCTCGCACCGCATCGACAGCGACGGCTCCGAGGGCCCGCCGATCGAGGGCGCGTACCTGCTCCACCACGAGATCGACCGCATCCACGCGCGGATGTTCAGGTACCTGCTCGACAAACTCGCGGCCTACGATTTCGGCTCCGGATCGCTCCTCGATTTCGGCGTCGCGGTCTGGCTGAACGATCTCGGCAACAAGTACCACTCGTACACCGACGTCCCGTACGTCCTCGTGGGCGGCGCGAACGGCTACCTGAAGACGGGCCAGTACGTCGACGTGAACGGCGTGCACAACGGCCGTCTCCTCGGCACGATCGGCGCTGCCCTCGGCTGCAAGAACGCCGCGGGAGGCCCGCTCGACGATTTCGGTGACCCCGAGCTGCCGAAGGGCATGCTCACCGAGATCATCGCGTGAGCTGAAATGGTATATCGGGCAGCATGCCCACGCTGCCCGAGCGCATCCTCACGCTCTTCGCCACCTACCACATCCGCCGCGAGAAGGTCCTCGCGGACCTCGACGCGATCTACGCGCCCGACGTCCGCTTCGTCGATCCTTTCAATGACGTCACGGGCAAGGACCGCTTCCTCCGCATCAACGAGAACCTCTTCAAGCGCCTCCGGGAAATGCGCTTCGACGACCTCGCGCTCGTCGGCGAGGAGCCTCATTTCATGCTCGCGTGGACCGCGACGATCGAAGGCCCGATGGGCCTCACCATCACGGCCCCGGGCGTGAGCGAGTTCCGCTCGGAGAGCGGCGTCGTCGTCTACCACCGCGATCACTGGGACGTGCTCTCGTCCATGGCCGCGAGTGTCCCCGGCGTCCGGAAGCTCTATCCGCGCCTCACCGCCATGTTCTTCGAGCGGTAATCGTTACGCCGCGACGAACGCCCCGAGGAGCACGAGCCCCGCGCCCTGGCTCTTTTCGGGGTGGAATTGCACGGCCGTCACGTTGTCCCGCGCGACCGCCGCCGTGACCACGTTCGGCCCGTGCGTCACCGTCGCCACCACGATCGACGGATCCTCCGGCACCGCGTGATAGCTGTGCACGAAGTACACGTGGGGCGCCTCCGATCCCCACGCGCCGAGCGCGCCCTCGGGCGCCCGCTTCATCTCCAGCCGATTCCAGCCGATGTGCGGGATCTTCACCACGTCCGCGCCCGCCCCTGGATTGAGCCTCCGCACGGCGCCCTGAAACACACCGAGCCCCGTGGCCCCCGGCGCCTCCTCGCTCGACGCGAACAGCGCTTGCAGCCCCAAGCAAATGCCGAGATAGGGTTTGCCGCGGCGCACGGCCTCCCGCAACGCCTCGCCGAGCTCGCCCGCGAGCGCCGCTGCGCAATCGCGGAACGCGCCTTGCCCGGGCACCACGATCTTGTCCGCGCCGAGCACGTCTTCGGCTCGCCCGCTGCGAACGACCTCGCTCGCCACGCCGCGATCCTCGGCCGCGCGCGTGATTGCCCGCTCCACGCTGCGCAGGTTCCCCATCCCGAGATCCACGACGACGACCCGCGCCATGGCTAGAGGCTTCCCTTCGTCGACGGCACGCCCGCCACGCGTGGATCGATCCGCGTCGCCCGCATCAGCGCCTTCGCGAATGCCTTGAAGCTGATCTCGATGATGTGGTGCAGGTTCTCGCCCTCGTGCATTCTGAGGTGCAAGTTGCACTGCGCCGATCGGGCGAAGGCCTCGAAAAACACCGGCACGAGCTCCACGTCGAACGTCCCGACCTTCGCCTTCGGGAGCGGTACGCGGAACACGAAATACGGTCGACCCGAGAGATCGAGCGCGCACGTCACGAGCGCCTCGTCCATCGGCAACGTCGCCTCGCCGTAACGCGTGATCCCCGCCTTGTCCCCGAGCGCCTGCGCGACGGCCGAGCCGAGCACGATCCCGAGATCCTCGGTCGTGTGGTGCCCGTCGATCTCCACGTCGCCCTGGGCCTCCACGGTCAGGTCGAAGAGCCCGTGCCGGGCGATCTGATCGAGCATGTGCGAGAGGAACGGCAGCGGCGTCGTGATGCGGCTTTTTCCGGTCCCGTCCAGATCGACCTCGACGGCGATGCGGGTCTCGTGGGTCACGCGTTCGACCCGGCTAGCACGCGGCATGGCGGCCATCGTAGCCCCCGGGCGCGCCCCAGGCGAAGCTCCTGCGCCCAGGATGTGTTATGCCCGCCTCGTGAAGCTCCCCGCCTGGCTCGTCGCCCTCGCGCTCCTCGGCACTGCCTGCAGCTCGAGCACCCTCGTCCAGCAAGGGCCCAGCGACACGCTCCGCGCCTATGCCCGCGCCCTCGAAGAAGGCCGCGTCGACGAGGCCTATCGCCTGCTCTCCGACGACGCCAAGCGCTCGATGTCGCTCGAAGCGTTTCGCCGCGCCGTGAAGGAGAGCCCGGACGAGGTCATCGAGATCGCCCGCGCCGTCTCGCGCCCCTCGAGTGATCCGCTCGTCACGGCCACCGTGAGCTTGCCGAACGGCGACGAGCTGCTCCTCGTCTACGAAGACGGCAAATGGCGCATCGACGCCGCCGCGATCGACCTCTACAGCCAGGCCACGCCGCGCCAGGCGCTCGCGGGCTTCTTGCGGGCCTTCGAGCGCAAGCGCTACGACGTCGTCCTTCGCTACGTCCCCGACGCCGAAAAAGAAGGCATCGCCCTCGGCGAAGAGCCAGCGCCCGCCGCGACGCCCGAGGCCGCCCCGCCGGCCGGAAAAAAAGACGACGCCGCAGCCGCAAAGACGACCGGCACGGAGCTCACGGCGGAAAAACTTCGCGCGGCCTGGGAAGGCCCGCAGAAGGAACAGATCAACCGGATTGTCCAGGCCATCCGCACCGCGCTGCCGACGGCCGTCATCGAGGAGACCGGCGACAGCGCGTCGATGTCCTACGGCGCCGGCGGTACGGTCGCCCTCGTTCGCGAGCACGGGCTCTGGAAAATTCGCGACTTCTGACGCGACCCGCGCCGGGCCTGCGCGTTACGAGCGGGTCCGCAAAAAATGTACTAGGGTGTCGCGCGTATGGCCTCGAACGGCGCGCCCCCCTCTCGACCACCCTCTTCCTCGGGAGAGGATAGCGTCCCGATCCTCCCGCTGCGGAATTCCGTATTGTTTCCCATGTCGGTGGTCCCGATCAACGTCGGGCGTCCCCGCAGTGTCCGGCTCGTCGAGGACCTCCTCGGCCGCGAGCGGGCCCTCGTCGGCGTGATCAGCCAGCGTTCACCCGAGATCGACGAGCCGACCTTCAAGGAGCTCTACACGGTCGGCACCATCGCGCGGGTCGTGAAGGTGATCCGCCTCGGACCGAGCAACTACTCCGTCGTCCTGAACGGGCTCGGCCGCTTCCGCGTGAAGAACATCGTCACGCTCGAGCCGTACATGCGCGCGAAGATCGAGCGCATCCCCGAGTCGCTCGTCCGCGACGTCGAGCTCGACGCGCTCGGCACGGGCCTGCGCGAAGCGACGCGCGAGGTCCTGCAGCTCATGCCGAACCTGCCGCGCGACACGGCGGGCATCCTCGACAACGTGCGCGAGCCCGGCGCGCTCGCCGATCTCATCGCCTCGAACTTCCCGCAGGCGCAGGCGTCCGTCGCCGACAAGCAGGAGATCCTCGAGGCCTTCGACGTGAAGGCCCGCGTGCGGCTCGTGCTCGCGATGGTGGGTCGCCAGCTCGAAGTGCTGCGCGTGAAGAAGGAGATCTCCTCCATGGTCCAGGAGGAGATGGGCAAGAGCCAGCGCGAGTACATCCTGCGCCAGCAGATGAAGAGCATCCGCGAGGAGCTCGGCGAGGCGGGCGAGGACGACGAGATCGAGGAGCTGCGCGAGCGTGTGCGCCGCGCGAAGGTCCCGCCCGAGGTCGAGAAGGTCGTGAAGAAGCAGCTCGGCCGCATGCGCTCGATGGCGCAGCAGTCGGCCGAGTACAACGTCACGCGGACGTACGTCGAGTGGATCGCGGACCTGCCGTGGTCGAAGACGACGGTCGATCGCATCAGCGTGCAGGAGGTGCGCCGTTGCCTCGACGAGGACCACATGGGCCTCGAAAAGGTGAAGAAGCGCATCGTCGAGTACGCCGCGATCCGGCAGCTCCGGGCCGACAAGAAGGGCCCGATCCTGCTCTTCATCGGGCCGCCCGGCGTCGGCAAGACCTCGCTCGGCCGCTCGATCGCCCGCGCGATGGGCCGCCAGTACGAGCGCATCGCGCTCGGCGGCGTACGCGACGAGGCCGAGGTCCGCGGCCATCGCCGTACGTACGTCGGCGCCTTGCCGGGTCGCATCCTGCAAGCGCTGAAGAAGGCCGGCACGAAGAACCCGGTGCTCGTCCTCGACGAGGTCGACAAGATGGGCGTCGATCTGCGCGGCGATCCGGCGGCGGCGCTCCTCGAGGTGCTGGATCCCGAGCAGAACTCGACGTTCCAGGATCACTACCTCGACATGCCGTTCGACCTGTCGCAGGTGATGTTCCTGGCCACGGCGAACAACCGCGAAACGATCCCGCCTGCGCTCTTCGACCGCATGGAGGTCATCGAGGTCCCGGGCTACACGCGCACGGACAAACTCGGCATCGCGCGCGAGTTCCTCGTGCCGAAGCAGCTCTCGGCGCACGGCCTCACGGACGAGCGGCTGGAGTTCACCGAGCCCGGCATCGCCACGCTCGTCGACCACTACACGCGCGAGGCCGGCGTGCGCGGGCTCGAGCGCGAGATCGCGGCGGTTTGTCGGGCCACGGCGGTCAAGCTCGCCGAAGGCAACGCGGTGCTGGAGGTCGTCTCGCCCGAGCACGTCGAGAAGGTCCTCGGCCCGCACAAGCATCGCCCCGAGATCGCCGAGCGCAACCTCGAACCGGGCGTGGCGACGGGCCTCGCGTGGACGCCCACGGGCGGCGAGATCCTCTTCATCGAGGCCACCAAGATGCCCGGCAAGGGCAACGTCGTGTTGACCGGCAACATGAAGAACGTGATGCAGGAGTCGGCCACGACGGCCGTCTCCTTCGTCCGCAGCAAGGCCGGCGAGCTGCACCTCGATCCCGAGTGGCTGAAGAACATCGACCTGCACGTGCACATCCCGAAGCACGGCACGCCCAAGGACGGGCCGAGCGCGGGCGTGACGATGTTCACCGCGGTCTGCTCGCTCCTGCTCGGCTGCCCGGTGCGCTCGGACATCGCGATGACGGGCGAGATCTCGCTGCGCGGCCGCATCATGAGCGTGGGCGGCGTGAAGGAGAAGCTGCTCGCCGCGCACCGCGCCGGCATCAAGCACGTCATCATCCCCGCGAAGAACCGCAAGGATCTCGAAGACGTGCCGCAGGACATCCTCGACGAGGTCAAGGTGACGCTCGTCAACGCGATGGATGAGATCCTCCCGCTCGTGCTCGAACCCCCGCGACAAACGTCCGTGAGCACGCCGCCGCCCCTGGCGTGAGCGTGAACCTCCAACGACTGGCGAGCGCGCGGCCGTCCTCGATCGGCATCGGGGCGGTCGTGCTGCTCGTGGGCGCGATCGGGTTTCTGCCGCTCTTCGATGGGCCCGGCTACGAGAGCGCGCTCGCCGCGGGACTCGTCGTGCCGAGCGCCGCGGCGATCACGACGGCGCTGGAGACGAGCAAGGCACGCCCGGCGCCGTTCGACGCGTTCGCCTCGGGCCTCGCGCGGGGCGCGCTGTTCGTGGGCGTCGCGTGGCTCGTCACGATCGTCCATGGCCTGCGTGCGGGGTTCTGTGATCCGCTCTCCGGCTCGGTCCTGTTTGCCCTCGGCCCCGGGGTCGGCGCGCTGCTCGCGGGCGCCTGGGGCGCGACGGCGGGCGAGATCGCGGGGCGCGTGAAGCGGCGGCGGCTCTGCGCGGTGCTGCTTGCGCTCGCGGCGCCGCTCGCGTCCGTGGGGGTCTCGCTCGTCCGTTTCTACACGAGCCCGATGGTCTTCGCGTACGACCCGTTCGTCGGCTACTTCAGCGGCAGCCTCTACGACACGGTCATCGACGCCTCGGGGCTCTACGCGTACCGAGCGGGTTCGGCCGCGACGCTCCTCGCGGGCGCCGTGCTCGCGTCGCACCTCGCGCGCACGGACGAAGGCAAGCTCGCGCGCCGCTCGATCAACCAGCCGAGTGCGATCGTGCTCGGCGTGTTCGCGGCTGCGGCGAGCCTCGGGATGACGTTCTTTGGTCATCGCCTCGGGCACTGGCACACGCCCATGAGCATCGCCGAGACGCTTGGCGGCAGGGTCGAGAGCGAGCGTTGCGACGTCGTCTACCCGCGCGGCATGCCCCGCGAGGACGCGCTTCGTTTCGCGCGGGACTGCTCTGCGCACGTCGTCGCGCAGGAGGCGTGGCTGGAGACGAAAGGGCCCGCCAAGATCACGGCGTACTTGTTCGCCGATCCCGCGCAAAAAGGCGCGCTCATGGGCGCGGCCGACACCTACATCGCCAAGCCCTGGCGGAACGAAGTCTACGTCCAGCAGAACGGCTATCCGCACCCCGTGCTCGGCCACGAGATCGCGCACGTGATGGCCGGATCGTTCGGCCGCGGGCCCTTCCGCATCGCCGGCAGCCTCGGCGGCCTCTTGCCGAACCCCGGCCTCATCGAGGGCATCGCCGTCGCGACCTCGCCACACGAGGGCGCGCTCTCGGCCCGTGAGTGGGCCAAGGCCATGAAGGACCTCGGCAAGCTCCCCAAGCTCTCGCGCCTCTTCGCGCTCGGGTTTCTCGGGGAAAACTCCAGCGTCGCCTACACGGCGAGCGGCGCGTTCGTGGGGTTCGTCAAGGAACGGTACGGCGCGGCGGCGGTGCGCGCGTGGTACGGCGGCGGACCGCTGCCGGAGATCACGGGCGCGAGCTGGGACGAGCTCGAGCGGTCGTTTCACGAGGACCTCGATCGCGTGGTGCTGCCCGAGGCGGCCGTGGCCCAGGCGCGCGCGCGTTTCGAGCGGCCCGGGATCTTCGGCCGGCGGTGCCCGCACGTGGTCGACGCCTGCCGCAAGCGCGCCGAGGAGCAGAAGGCCCGCGGCGACGATGAGGGCGTGATCGAGGCGCTCCGCGAAGCCCTCGCGCTCGATCCGGGCGAGAGCGGCGCGCGCGTCTCCATCGCCCGCGCCCTCGTTCGTCTCGGCAAGCCCGATGCGGGCAAGGCCGAGCTCCAGGCGATCGCCGACGAGGCGCGTTTCTCCCGTCACGTCCGCGACCGCGCCCTGGAGGAGCTCGGCGACATCGCGCTCGCGGAGGGCGATCACGAGCGCGCGATGGTGCATTATCGCGAGGTCATGTCCCGTACCGTCGAAGAGGACCCGCTCCGCACCCTCGACGTGAAGCTCGAAGCCACACAGAACCCGCGCGGCAAGGACGCGATCGTCGCCCTGCTCGTGGGTACGACGGGCCACGGGCCCGACAAGGTGCGCGCTGCGGAGGAGCTCGGCGCGTGGGCCGCGAGCGCGACGGACGACGGCCTGCCCGACTACCTGCTCGCGCGCAGCTACGTGGGCAGCGGCGATTTCGCCGAGGCCGCCCGGCGGCTGGATCGCGCGCTCGGACGCCGCCTCGTGATCGGTCGGGTCGCGGCCGAGGCCGAGCGCCTGCGCCTGGTCACGGCCTGCGCGCTCGACGATCGTCCGACCGCCGAGCGGATGACGCTCGCCTACGTCGCGCGGAAAGACGTGCCACGTGCGCGACGCGAAGCCGCGGCGAGCTTGTATGCTCGTTGCACGGGCGCACCCGCGCCGGCCGTCCCCGAGGCCACGAAAGCCGGGGGCGCGCTTCCATGAGGGAGGGATTGGTGCCCGATTCGGACAAGCTCGTCGTCCTCAACGCCGTGCTCCGCGTGGCGGCTCGTCACCCGAGCCTGCTCGCGTCGGCCGCGTTCGAGGACCTCTCGCGCACGCTCGCGGCGCACCTCTCGTTCGCCTCCATCGCCGTGCTCCTGCCGGACGACGAGGGACACCAGCGCTTCTACACCGACACCGCCGATCCGAACCTGCCCGGCAACGTCCGCTTCGGCGCCCGCATCCCCTTCGATCCGAGCTTCTACCAGCGCGTCTACGTCGAGGTTCGGCCGTACATCTGCGACGACACGCGCCTCGGCAACGAGATCGAGCGTTCGGTCGGCGAGGCTGGCTACCGGTCCTACGTGGCCGCGCCCGTGCGCTCGCCGGATGGGAAGCGCGCGCTCGCCACGTTCACCATGACGTTCGCGGAGCCGGGCGCCGCGAGCCGGGCGCCGGTCGACATGATCGAGGAGATCGGGGACATCTTCGGCGCGAGCATCGAACGTTCGCTTCGGTCCGCGCGGGAGCGCAGGCTCGCGATGATCCTCGACACCTCGGGGGACGCGATGCTCGCGTGGGACCGGAGCGGCCGCGTCACCGACGCGAACCGCGCCGCGCTCGCGCTCACGGGCCACGCGCGCGAGGCGCTCATCGGCCGGAGCATCGGCTCGCTCCTCGATCCCGAGCCCGATCCGGCCGTGGGGTTGCCGCAGCCAGACGCGCGCCTCGTCCTCGTCGCGCGTACGCCCGAAGGCGAGGCGCGCCGGCTGCCCGTGGCCGTGACGATCACGGCCGTGGAGGACGATCCGCTCGTCGCATGCCACGCGCTCCTGCGTGATCTCTCGGCGTGGGAGGCGAGCGAAGGCGAGGTGGTCGCGCACCTCGCGCGCATTCGTGAGCTCGAAGAGCAGCACCGCACGCTGCTCGACAACGCTCCGCTCGTGATCTTCCGGCTCGATCCGAGGACGCTCGAGCTCGTGTACCTGAACCACTGCGCCGAGCGGCTGCTCGGCGTCCCGCTCGACGAGGCGCTCGCCACGCCGGGGTTTTTGTGCGGCGTGCACGTCGATCAGGAAGGCGCCGCCGCCTACGACGAGGCCGTTCTCCGGGCCCGCGCGGGCATGCGCTCCTCGCCGTACGAGGCCCGCCTCGCGCGCCGCGGCGCGCACGCCATCACCGCGCGCGGCACGATCTACCCGCTCGTCGGCAAGGGTGGCGAGGTCGTCGCGATCGAGGGCCTCTTCATGGACGTGAGCGTCGAGCACGCCGCGCGCACGCGCCTCATCCAGGCCGATCGCCTCTCCACGCTCGGCACGCTCGCCGCCGGCGTCGCGCACGAGATCAACAACCCCGCCGCGTTCATCCTGCTCGGCATCGACATGATGGCCCGCATGCTCGACGGCCCCGGCGTCGAGCTCGGCGCGACCGTCTCCGAGCAGGTGCACCACATGCTCGGCGAGCTGCGTGACTCGACGCGTCGCATCGTCGACATCGTCCGCGACCTCCGCATGTTCGCGCGCGCGCCGGCCGGCACCCGCCGCATCGCGGTCGACGTGAACCGCACCGTGGAGAGCGCGCTCTCGCTCACGCGGGGCCAGATCATCGAGCGCGCGCGGATCGTCCGCGACCTCGGCGACGTGCCGTCCGTCATCATCGACGAGGGCCGGCTCGGGCAGGTGCTCGTGAACCTGCTCGTCAACGCGGCCCAGGCGATCCCGCGCAACGCGCCCGGCGAGCCCGCCGTCACGGTCACGACGCGCAGCGAGGATCCACGCACGGTGGAGATCGAGGTGCGCGACACGGGCGTCGGGATCTCGCCGGAGATCCTCGATCGGATATGGGATCCCTTCTTCACCACGAAGGAGCCCGGCGCGGGCACGGGTCTCGGCCTCTCGATCAGCCGCGAGATCATCGAGCGCAGCGGCGGCCGCATCTACGTCGAGAGTCCCGTCGAGACCGAAGAGCCGCCGCGCGGCGCGCGCTTCGTGATCGTCTTGCCCGCCGCAGGCCGGGGCGACTCGTCGATCCCGCCGATGCCCTCGACGCCGCCGCGCTCGATCAAGAGCGGCGTGCGTGTGCTCGTGGTCGAGGACGAGGCGCCGCTCGCGCGTGCCCTCGCCGAGGAGATCGGCCGGGTGCACGAGGTCTCCGTGGCGGGCGGGGCGCAGGGCGCGATGGAAGCCCTCTCGGCGCAGCGGTTCGACGTGATCCTCTGCGATCTCCGGATGCCGGGGATGAGCGGCGAGGCGTTTTACGAGAAGGTCGCCGCGGTCAAACCCGACGTCGCGAAGCGATTCGTGTTCATGACGGGCGTCGGCTTCGGCGCCGACGTGGAGCGGTTCCTCGCGGAATCGGGGCGGCCGGTGCTCGAAAAGCCGTTCTCCGCGGAGGATGTGCTCGCGGTGATCCAGAAGGTCGTCACGAGGCACGGGCGGGCGCTCTCGCCGGCGCGGTAAACCGAAGCTCGGTTGTCGGACCGTTACATTTCCAGGAAAAACACGCCTACCCCTGGACCGGCGCTCCCTGAAGCTCGTCGAGCAGTGCCGCATCCCCCAGCGCCGCCCCGCGCTCCGCGTCCGCTCTCGCCTCCTCCGCGCGCCCCATCCGCAAAAGCGCCCGCCCTCGCCAGACGAACGCCGTCGCATATTCGGGATCCAGCGCCATCGAGCGCTCCGCGTCCGCGAGGCACGCCTCGTCGTTCCCCTGATCGAAAAACGCCTCGGCCCGATTCGACAGCACCCGTGCTGCTTCCGGCGCGAGCTCCAGCGAGGCCGTGTAATCGGCGATCGCCCCCTCTACATCGCCCCCGAGGTGCCGCGCGATCCCGCGGGTATCGAACGCGTCCGCGTCCGGCTCCAGGTAAATCGTCCATGACGCGTCCGTGATCGCGCGATCGAGCTCCCCCGCTTCGAGCCACGCCGTCGCGCTCGCGCGATACGCCGCCGCGATCGCCGCCGCGTCCCGCACGCCCCACGTCCACGACCGCGCCTGCCGCGCGTCCGCGAGCGCGTCCGCGATCCGCTCCTCTTCGAGCGCCTGCAGCGCCGAATCCGCGTGCACGTTCACCTGCTCGATCCGCGTCTCCTCCGGCGCCGCGAGCACCGTCGATTCGAGCCGGTTCATGAATCGCCGGGCCTCGCCTTCCTCGTCGAACTCGTAAAACACCGGTTCGTCCTCGACCGTGAACGTCGGCATGTCGTGCGCGACCGCGAACGCCAGCGCCGCGAGGCCGAAGCCGTGCGTCTCCGACAAGGCATCCCGGAGCTGCCCGAGCCGCGTCTCCTCATCGAAGAGCCGATCCAAGAGCCCTTCCGTCTCCTCGGCCTGCAAAAATTCGAGCGAGAGCGATGTCCCCTCGGGCAGGGCCGCCTGGATCGTCGCGAGCAGCGCGCCCCACTCGTCTTTGCGCAACTCCCACACGAAGGGGAGGGACCAGCGCACGCGCGCGCCTTCCTGCCCGCTGCTTCGCAGGGCGCGGATTCGTTCGTCCGCTTGCCTGACGCGGGCGAGCAGGTGCCCGAGGACGAGGTCGAGATCCGCGGTGGAGGGCAGGCTGACGAGGTCCTCGCCGTACGGCAAAAAGAGCTCGGGCGCGGATTCGCCGAGTTCTGCGAGGAACGCGTCTTCGTCGTGGATCGGCTCGCCCTCCGCGTCGACGAGCTCGAAGCGCGGCGCGCAGAACATCCGCCCGACCCCGAGGACGTGCTCGAGGAGCGGGAACGTCGCGAAGCTCCGGTACTCGAAATCCGCGTCACCGATGAGGAAATGGCCCATTTGACGTGTGCATCATGCGCCGCCGGAAGGTGCACGAGCAAGGGGGGGCCGCGCGCTGTCGTAGGGCTTTTGTCTTGGTGTCGGCCCTGACCACGAATCGCCCAGGTCGTTTCAAGGGCCGCGCGGAGGGCCGCGAAATGACTTGGATGATCGCGCATCCGCCCGGATAGAATTCCGGGGCGATGTTGAAGCCAGGAATGCGGGTCGCCGCGCGCTTCGAGCTCGACGATCACACGATCGCGGGCGGGATGGCCACGATCTACCGCGCGCGTGATCTGGAGACGGGCGCCGTGGTCGCGGTCAAGGTCCTCGGCGGACGCAACGTACGCGAGATGGAGCGCTTCTCGGCCGAAGCCGTCTTGCTCGCCGAGCTCCGGCACCCCGGCATCGTCCGGTACGTCTCTCACGGCTCGCTGCCCGCAGGCGAGCTCTTCCTCGTCATGGAGTGGCTCGAAGGCGAGGACCTCTCCGATCGCCTCGCGCGCAGCCGCTTGCCGCTCGACGAGGCGATCCGGCTCGCGCGGCGCGTGGCGGACGCGCTCGGCGCAGCCCACGCACGCGGCATCGTTCATCGCGACGTGAAGCCGAGCAACGTGTTCCTGCCGCGCGGCGACGTGGACGAGGCGAAGCTGCTCGACTTCGGCATCGCGCGGCTCGGGTACGGCCGGACGCTCGCGACACGCACGGGCACGTTGCTCGGGACGCCCGGGTACATGGCCCCCGAGCAGGCGCAAGGGCGCAAGGACGTCGACGCGCGCGCGGACGTGTTTTCCCTCGGCGCGATGCTCTTCGAGTGCCTGACGGGGCGGCCCGCGTTTGCGTCGGAGCAGCTCATGGCCACGCTCTCGCGCATCCTGTTCGAGGAGCCGCCGCGCGTGCGCACGATCCGCAGCGAGACGCCGGCCGCGCTCGATCTCCTGGTCACGTCGATGCTCTGCAAGGATCCCGCGGGCAGGCCGCGCGACGGATCGATGATCGTGGCCGCGCTCGACGCGCTCGGGCCGCTGCCCGGAGGGCCATCGAGCAGCGAGCTCGTGCACTCGTCCGTGGTGAGCAGGCCGGCGATCACCGTGCGTGAGCAGCAGCTCCTCTGCGTGGTGCTCGCGACGAGCACGTTTTCGAAGACGATCGCGGACGGCGACTCCCCCGAGACGGACGTGACGCTCACGCCGGGGATGATGGCCGAGGCCATCCTCCGCCGCAGCCTGCCGAGCCTGGGCGGCGACGCGGTGAGCGGCACCGCGGGCACGCTCGACGATCTGAACGGCGCCGCGGCGGCGTACGGCGGCAAGCTCGAGCAGCTCGTCGACGGCTCGCTGCTCGCGGTGTTCACGGGCGCCGCGGCCGCGATCGATCTCGCGGCGAGGGCCGCGCGGGCGGCGATCTCGCTCCGCGAGCTCTTGCCGGGCGTGCCGATCGCGGTGGCGACGGGGCGTGGCCTCGTGGCCCAGCAGCTCCCGGTCGGCGAGGCCGCGGAGTCGGCTGCGCGTACGCTCTCGGCGGCGCGCCGCGAGGGCGTGCACATGGAGGGGCGCGTGTTCGTCGACGAGGTGACAGCGGGCCTGCTCGACGCGCGCTTCGACGTGCGGGAAGAGGGGCACACGCGGGTGCTCGAAGCCGTGCGGGATCGGGCCGACGCGGCGCGCACGTTGCTCGGCAAGCCGAGCCCGTGCGTCGGGCGCGAGCGCGAGATCGGCACGCTCGTCGCGATCATGGAGGAGAGCATCGCGGAGCCGATCGCGCGCGTCTCGCTGGTGACGGGGCCCGCGGGTGTCGGCAAATCGCGCGTCGCGACGGAGGTGCTCCGCAGGCTCGACGCGGCGGGGCACGACCTCGAAGTGTGGGTCGCGCGCGGCGATCCGATGGCCGCGGGCTCCACGTTCAACATGCTCGCGCAGATCATCCGCGCCGCCGCGGGCATCGAGGTCGGCGCGCTCGCGTCCGTGCAGGAGGAAAAACTCCTCGCGCGTGTCTCGTCGTGCGTCGCGGCCGACGACGTCGTGCGCGTGACCGTCTTCCTCGGCGAGATCCTCGGCCTGCGTTTGCCGGCGGAGCGCAGTCACCTGCTCGCCGCGGCCCGCGCGGACGCGATGCTGATGGGTGATCAGATGCGCCGCGCGTTCGAGGACTGGCTCTTCGCCGAGTGCACGAAGAAGCCCGTGCTGCTCCTGCTCGACGATCTGCATTTCGGCGATCTGTCGACGGTGCGTCTCATCGACGCGGCGCTGCGCCACGCGCGGGAGAAGCCGCTCTGCGTGCTCGCGCTCGCGCGCACCGAGATCTCGCGCGTCTTCCCGCGCCTGTGGGAGGAGCGCGGCATGCAGGAGGTTCGCCTCGGCGAGCTCGGGCGGCGGGCGAGCGAGCAGCTCTGCAAGGTTTGGCTCGGGAACTCGGTCACGCCGGATCTCACAGCGCGCATCATCGAGCGCGCGGCGGGCAATCCGTTTTACCTCGAAGAGATCGTGCGCGCGGTTGCCTCGGGCCGCGGCGACGCGCTGCCGGGCACGGTGCTCGCGATGGTGCAAGCGCGCCTCGAAGAGCTCGAGGCCGTCGAGCGTCGCATGCTCCGCGCCGCGAGCGTGTTCGGCGACGTCTTCTGGCCCGCGGGCGTGGCCGCGCTCGTCGGCGGCGAGAAAAAAGAGGCGACCGTGCGTGATGCGCTCGGCACGCTCGTCGAGCGCGAGCTCGTCGTGCGCCGCACTTCGCGCAGGTTCCTCGATCAGGAGGATCACGCGTTCCGCAACGCGCTCGTGCGCGAGGCGGCGTACGCGACGCTGACGGACGCCGATCGCATGCTCGGCCATCGTCTCGCGGCCGCGTGGCTCGAATCGGTGGGCGAGACCGAGGCGATGGTGCTCGCGCAGCACCACGAGCGCGGCGGGGATCTGATCCGCGCGGCCTCGTGGTACGGGCGCGCGGCGGAGACGGCGCTCGAAGGCAGCGACTTCGAGGCCGTGATCGAGCGGAGCGAGCGAGCGATCACCTGCGGCGCGCAGGGCGAAGAGCTCGGTCGCCTCCGGCTGCGCCAGGCCGAGGCGTACCGCTGGCAAGGCAAGTTCGCCGAGGCCGAAGAGCGCGGCCTCGAAGCGATCCAGATCCTGCCCGCGGGCAGCGATCCGTGGCTCTTTGCGGTCGGCGAGATGGCGAGCGTGTTCGGCAAGCTCGGCAGCGTCGAGCGCGTCGAGGTCCTCGGCGACGCGCTGCTCACGGTCGCGTGCATGCAGGAGGCGCCCGCGAGCGACGGGCACATCGCCGCGCTCTCGCGCACGTCGACGGCGGCGCTCTTGCTCGGAAAAAACGAGCTCGCGGAGTCGCTGTTCAAGGAGCTCGAGCGGCTCGGGGGCGCGTCGGAGAAGCCGCTGGCCGTCGGCTGGCGCGAGCGGGCGCGTGCGTTCCGCGCGCCGTTCGTGGGCGAGACGGGCGCGTCGGCGCGGTACTTCGCGCTCTCGGCCGAGGGCTTCGAGAAGGCCGGCGACGTGCGCAACGCGTGCCTCCAGCGCGCGAACTACGGCGCGTCGTGTCTCGAAGTCGGCGACTGGATCGGCGCGGAGAAGGCGCTCGTGCCGGCGATCGTGGACGCCGAGCGCATGGGCGCGAAGCACATCGTTTCGTCGGCGCAGCGCGACCTCGGGTACGCGCTCGCGCGGATGGGCCGGCTCGACGAGGCCAAGACGCTCGAAGAGCAGGCCGTCGCGGAGTTCTCGGCGCACGGCGATCGTCGGCTCGAAGGCGTGGGGCGCGACGAGCTCGCGACGATCCACCTGATGCGGGGCGACCTCGCGGAGGCGGAGGCCGAGGCGCGGCGCGCGGTGGATCGGCTCGTGGTGGCGCCGCCGTACCTCTGCCACGGACACGCGACGCTCGCGCGGGTGCTGCTCGCGGTGGGCAACGTGGACGAGGCGCTCGTGAACGCGCGCGCGTCGCGCAAGCTCCTCACGGAGGTGGGCGCGCTCGAAGAGGGCGAGGGGCTCGTGCGGCTGATTCTCGCGCGCGCGCTCCACGCGGCGGGCGAGGTCGAGGAGGCGCGCGCCGTCCTCGCGGAGGCGCTGCAAGAGATCGATCGGCGCACGACGACGGTCACGGATCCGGACGCGCGACAAACGTTCGCCGCGATCCCCGAGCACGTGGAGACACGCGAGATCGCGCGGACCTGGGGGATCACGGGCTGAGCGCGCGGGGGGCATCGTGAGCGACGCGGGATTCCTCCTTCCAAGCATCGAGCGAGCCGACTGGAAGACGTTCCTGCTCCTGCAGCTCGTCCTCGACACGATCCCCGATCCCATCTTCGTCAAGGACCTCGACCCGCCTGATCGCTTGCAACCAGGGGTTTTGCCGTCTGGTCGGCCAGCCCTACGAGGTGGTGATCGGCGCGAGTGATCCCGACTTCATGCCGAAGGAGCAGGCCGAGGTCTTCTGGCACTTCGACGACGTCGTGTTCCGCAGCGGTCAGTCGAACGAGAACGAGGAGCTGGCCACGAGTTCGGACGGCGTGACGCGCACCATCTGGACGCGCAAGTTCCCGCTGCGGAACGTCGGCGGTGAGGTGGTGGGTCTTTGCGGCATCGTCACCGACATCACGACGATGAAGGAGCGCCTGCAGCGGGCCGAGCGGCTCGAAGCGGAGAACCGCGAGCAACGCGCGATCATCGAGGCGCAGACCTCGATGCTCGATCGGATGAGCATGCCGGTGCTCCAGGTCGGGCCGGGCGTGCTTCTTCTGCCGCTCGTCGGCGAGATCAGCGATCGGCGGGCCGAACGCGCGTTGCAGACGTTGCTCGGCGCGATTCACGCGCGCGGCGCCGAGATCGTGATCCTCGACGTGACGGGTGTCCCGACGTTCGATACGGCCGTCGCGGGGCACCTCGTGCGCGCGGTGCAAGCGGCCGATCTGCTCGGCTGCCAGAGCGTGCTCGTGGGCATCGGCCCGGAGATCGCGCGGACGCTCGTGGAGCTCCAGGTGGATTTCGGGCGCGTCACGACACGGTCCACCCTGGAGGACGGGATCGGGTTTGCGATGAAGCGACGCGTCCGGCGAAGAGGGCCACAGGCCGGACGCGCGTGAATCGCGTCAGGGGCTCGGCGTCAAGAAGGGAGGCTGCCGCGTGCTTGCCTCGTTTTTGGCCATCGGCGCGGGCGTGGGGCGCGAGGCGCGGAGAATCTTCTCGACCTCGCCGGTGACGCCGTCCGCCCATTTCGTGGCAGCCGCGATGCCGGCCGGGAAAAAACCGTAATGCCAGCCATCGCCGCCGTCGGGGTAGGCCGAGAGCTTCCGGCTGTCGACGAGGTGGCAGGCCGGCGTGGCTTTCGGGTCGTCCCCGGCAGCCTTGATGCCGGCGTGTAGCATCGCGTAGACCTTGTCCCCGAAGGCGGGCGACCATTTCCGCATCGAGGGCGGGCCGATCCAGATGCAGACCGTATTCGGCCGCGACCGGATACGCCGGACGGTTTGCTCGACGTTCCCGACCTGCAGCGAGGGTTCCCCGGGCATGTTGCTGCCGAGCCCGACGAGGACGACCTGCTTTTCGTACGTACCGGGCGGCGCGAGCAATTCGTCGATCGCCGGCGCGCGCAGCTTGCGCTCCGGCAGCCGGACCCGCGCCTGGATCGGCGATTTGTCGCAGCTATGGTAATGGTAGCCCCTCCGCGATACCTTCGCCGTGAGGAGCCATTCCGTGGACGCGCCTCCGAGCGTGTAGCTCTCGAGCTCGGCGTCTTTTTGCGCGAGCAGCCAGGCGTCGAGCCGGTCGCCGAACGCTGTGAGGCCGTGTGAATCGTAGACTGTGACGAATCGGACTCGCCCGCACGGCGCCGCCTGCGCTTCCGCTCGGGTCACGAGGAGCGAAGCGAGCGCGATCCCCAGGGAAGCGACACGGCGGAAAGCAGGCACGCGCCTACGGTACCACGCCATTCGCCGCGCGGAAAGGCTCCGCGCGGCCGGGTCATTTGCTGAGCGTGATCGGGATGTAGGCGAGGCGCATCTTGGACATCGTCCCGTCGCGTGTATACCCCGCCAAACCGTAGAGGACGTTCCACCAGTGGCCGGTGGGCGATTGGCCGTACGAGAACAACGGGAAGAAGTGGAACTCCCATTCGGATCCGTTCGCGACCTTCTTTTCGCGATAGAACGTGTTCAGGGCGAGCTGCGAGACGCCGTCCTGGTCGGCGAAGCGGAAGAAGCCCGGGAGCACGACCGTCGCGCGCGACGTCGGCGAGGCGAAATCCCACACGAAGGGCGCGAGCACGAGGTGCGACGATTGATGCGTGCGCCCCATGTGGAAGATGGGGAAGAGGTTCGCCGCCCAGCCCGTGGTGTCGGTGCGATACCGGAAGAGCGGCGTGATCCACGTCTCGTCGCTGAGGCCGTATCGCTGGAACCGGCCATAGAAGGGGAAGACCGCGAGCTCCTTGCCGCGCGGCGATTCGCCTTTGTAGAAGAATGGCAAGAAGAGCTTCCGGTCGAGCCCGATGTCCGGATCACGGTAATGCCAGTAGAGCGGCGTGATCATCTGGAGCTCGGTGCGGCCCTGGTAATGGGCATAGCCCCAGGTCGCGAACGTCTTCTCGCCCTTCTCGCCTCGCTCCCAATAAAAGAGCGGCGTCGCGAGCCGCGAGGCGTTGCCCTCGTAGCCATAATGAAAGAGCGGGAAGACCGTGAGGTTTTCCTTGTTCTTGCCCCAGGTGTGCCAATAGAACGGCACGACGTGGCGGCTGTCGCTCTCTTTGTCGTGGCGGCGGATGTACGGGCCCCAGACGTTGAGATAGGTCTCGCCGATCTCGTTGTAACGATAATAATGAAGGAGCGGCGGGATGACCTCGTATTCGGTCGTCTCGTTCCGGCCGTAGAAATAAAGCGGAGCGACGCCGAGGTCGATTTCGTCGGCGGTGCGCGAATCGCACGCAGGGCCGCCCTTCCATTTGCAGAACATCGGGCCGACGATGTCGAGGCCGTCGTGATCCGTGTGCTGCGTGAACGTCAGCAGCGGCGGGATGTGCAAATAACTCTTCGACCCCGTCTTCCCCTCGAAGAAGAGCGGGGGAAGGAGGTTCATGTGGCTCGCTGGCTGCTTCGCCGTCGCCTCGCGCTCCTGGTGCACGTACGGGCCGACGACCGTCGTGCGAGTCTCGCCGTCACGGAGCCGCCAGAACAGCGGGAAAAGGACGTCGGCGTCGGCCTTGGGGCTGCGGCGGTTGTAATAGAAGAGTCCGAAGAGGCTCGAACGATCCTTCTCTTGCGGCTTCTTCCACTCGGCCCACAGAGGAAAGAGCGTGCGAAATTCGTATTTCGGGCTCTTCTCCGAATACCACAGGCCATAAAAGCGGCGCTCGGATGGCTCGAGGGGCGGCGTCGCCTCCGGATCGGCGCTCGATCCGAGGCGCTTCGCCACGGCCGGCGGGACCGCCAGCGGATCCTGCGGCAGCGAGGGCTCCTGCGTCTGGAGTTGCCCTGCCTCGTCAGCGCCGGACGCGGCGTGCGTCTGCGGCTGGTCCGGAGGTGGCTGCTTCGGGCGCCCCTGCGATGGCGGAGGACCTCCCCCAGGCCCGCCCGGACCCATGCCGCCCTGCGCGTGCGAGACCAGAGGGACCGCGACGAGCGCCGCGATCACGAGAGAGGCCAGCGAGGCGCCGCGCCTTCGAAGGACGCTCACCGCGCCTCGCCCGGCGGAGGAGACGCCTCGGCCCGCGCCCGCGCCGCGAGGACGTCCGCCGCGTCCGCGAGCGGCACCTCGTCCTGCTTGTGACCCGCGAGGTCCTTGACCGACGCGACGCCCCGTTCGAGCTCGCCATCGCCGAGGATCACGCAGAGCTTCGCGCCGAGCGCGTCGGCGCGGCGGAGCATCGCCTTGAGGCGGCCGCCGCGGCCGTCGACCTCGACACGCACGCCGCGCGCACGGAGGTCACGGCCAAGCACGAGCGCGCGGCTCGTGCACGTGTCGGAGAGCGGCGCGATGTAGATCGCGGGGCGCTCGCGCGGAGCCTCGGCGGGCATCAACGTGAGCAGCCGCTCGATGCCCATCGCGAAGCCGATCGCGGGCACGCTCGGGCCGCCGAGGCCCTCGATCATGTTGTCGTACCTGCCCCCGCCGACGACCGTGCTCTGCGCGCCGAGATCCCCGCTGGTCGTGACGAACTCGAAGAGCGTGCGCGTGTAGTAGTCGAGCCCGCGCACGAGCGTGGGATCCACGATGTACCGCACGTCGAGCGCGTCGAGGTGACGGCGCACGCCCGCGAAGTGCGCAGCGTCGGCCTCGTCGAGCAATTCGAGGATCGAGGGCGCGCCCTTCGAGGCCTCGCGGTCGCGCGGATCCTTCGAGTCGAGGATGCGCAGCGGATTCTTCTCCAACCTGCGTTGCGAGTCCTCGGAGAGCTTGTCCTTCATCGGCGTGAAGTGCGCGACGAGCGCGTCGCGATACCGCGCGCGTGTGCCCGACGCGCCGAGCGAGTTCAGCCGCACCTCGATGTTGCCGATGCCGAGCCCTCGGTTGAGGAGCGAGAGGATCATCTCGATCATCTCGGCGTCGGCGAGGGGACCTGCGTCGCCGTAGAGCTCGCATCCCGCCTGGTAAAACTGCCGGTAGCGACCCTTCGCCGGCCGTTCGCCGCGGAACATCGGGCCGAGGTAGGACCAGCGCGAGACGGGCTCCTTCGTGTGGACTTTGTGCTCGACGTACGCACGCGCCGCGCCGGCCGTGCCTTCGGGGCGCACGGTGAGCTCGTCGCCGTGCCGCGCGAACGAGTACATCTCTTTCTCCACGACGTCGGTCGTCTCGCCGATCTGCCGCGAGAAAAGCGCGGTGTGTTCGAGGATCGGCGTGCGCACCTCGTCGTAGCCGTACCGAGCGACGTGCTCGCGGAACGCCTGCTCGAGGCGCTGCCAGCGCGCCGCCTCGTCCGGCAGGATGTCGTTCATCCCCTTGACCGCGCGAAGTTCCATGTCCGCCGCGGCTTATGGTCGGAGAGCCGATGAGGGTCAAGCACTGCCGACCTCTTGACGTACGACGGGGTCTGTCCTCCCTTGTCCCGGGTATGGCAGAGCGTCCTGGCCGTCCCCCGATGCCGAACGATAGGGGCTCCGCTCCGACAAGCGGAGCTGTGCCCTCGAACCCCCGAAACCCCCCGCGCGTCTGCGCGCTCGACCTGGGCAAGGCCCGGGTGGGCGTGGCGATCGCCGACGAGCTCGGGCTGCTCGCGCACCCCCGGCCCCCACTCGACGGGCGCGACAAAAAGGCGCTGATTCGCGCCCTTGGCGAGCTCGCCCGTGAGGAAGGGGTGGGCCTCTTCCTGGTCGGCCTGCCGCTCGACATGTCCGGCGCGCACGGTCCCATGGCCACGCGCGCCGCGGACCTCGCTCAGGAGATCAGCCAGGCCACAGGCGTGCCCGTGGAGCTCTTCGACGAGCGCTGGACGACCGTGGAGGCGGCCCGGAAGCTCCGGGAGAGCGGGACCTCGGGCAAGCGGCAAAAGGGCGTCATCGACGGCATGGCCGCCGCCGTGATGCTCCAGGCCTACCTCGATCGCGCCCAGGGCCTCGGCAGCGCCGACGCGCTCGTCATGCCACCACCCCCGCCGCCGCGTGGGCGGGGCGGGCGGCGTTAACCAGCCTTCTTGTTGTCATCGAGCATGAGGTGCGCCACCAGCGCCGCGATGAACGCGATGACGAGCAGGAGCACGTCCCACACGGGCCACGCCACGCCGACCGCGCGCCGGAGCAGCACCGACTCGATGAGCCGCACGAGCATCGCGCCGAACCCGTAGGCGCAGAGGCCCACGACCACGGGGCGACGCAGCCGTCCGAGCATCTCGATCGCCTTGACCGTGTTGTCCCAGACCGTCTTCCGGATGTGGCGGATCAACAGGATGATGGGCGTCGCGAGCGCGACCGGGATGAGCAGCAGGAGCAGGACGGACTCGGAGACGGTCAGGTTCGCCGTCGCGCCGCCGCCGCGCGTGATGCGGAAGATGGACGCCGCGGTCGTGATGAGGCCGCCGAGCGTGAAGAAGACGCCGAGCGCCATCATGAGCACGAGCATCGGCCGCGCCATCGTGGCCTCTTGCTGCTGCTTGATGAAGAGGGCCGACGGGCGCGTCGCGGTCCCGGTCGCGGTAGGATCCGCGATGGCGACCATCGCGGCGCCGGCCGGTTCCTCCGTGTCCCAGGCCGCGAGATCGGCGTCGAGCTCGGCCATGCTCTGGTGACGATCGTCCGGCTCTTTGGCCATCGCCCGCTGGATGACCATCTCCAGCGTCTCGGGGATGCTCATCTCGAGCGAGCGCGGACGCGGCGGATCCTCGGAGAGGACGGCCATGAGCGTCGCTGCGGGATCCCCGTTGTCGAACGGGCGCTTGCCCGTGAGGGCGCAGTAGAGCATCGCGCCCACGGCGTAGATGTCGGCGCGGTGGTCGACGCGGTGACCACGCGCCTGTTCGGGCGCCATGTACGAGGGCGTGCCCATGATCATCCCCGTGCGGGTGAGGGCCTTGCCCGCCGTGTTGTCCTCGACCTTCGAGATGCCGAAGTCGATCACCTTCGCCATCGGGCGGTTCAGATCGCCGATGAGGAAGACGTTCTCCGGTTTCATGTCGCGATGCACGACGCCCTTCGCGTGCGCGGCGGCGAGGGCCTTGCAGACCTGGCGGACGATGCGCACGGCCGGCGCCACGGCCATCTTGCCCCGCTGCGTGAGCAGGTCGGCGAACTCCTTGCCGTCGAGCAGCTCACTGATGATGAAGGGGCGCCCGTCGGCGGTGCGATCGATGTCGTAGACGTCGATGACGTGGGGGTTCTTGATCTGCGCCGCAGCCTCGGCTTCGCGTTGGAAGCGGGAGAGCACGTCGGCCTGACGCGCGTACTCCGGGTGCAGCATCTTGATGGCGAAGCGCTTCGAGCCGATGCGCGTGTGGCGCGCCTCGTAGACGCGGCCCATGCCGCCTTCGCCGATCACGCGGACGATGGTGTACGACTCGCGCAGGGTCTGGCCGACGAGCTCGTCCTGCGTCTCCTCCGCGAGCTCGGCGCCGTCCTGCGGGCAGACTTTGTACTCGCCCGGGTAGCGGCTGTTGCACGTCGGGCAGGTGCGCTGCGGGGCGGCGATGCCCGCGACGAACGAGTCGGCCGATCCGTATCCGGTGGCCGCGGAGCCGATCCCGGTGAGGTTCGTCGTCGCGGGGCCCACGACGATCGACGGCTGCGCCGACGAGGACGCAGCCATATGGGGAGAAGCCCCCGAATCGGGGGGCCGAACATTACCGGCCATCGCGAGGCAGACTAGCGGAAGTCGGCTTCCCGAGGGGGACAATCCCGCCGCAAACCTTGCTCGTTCGCCTCGGGGCAACACGGCCCGTTGACCGAACGGACGAGATGCGTATACTCCGCCTCCGTTTTTCGTTCGGCCCGATCACGTGGGCACGCGCCGCTCCGGGCGCACGCTCGCCGTCGGGCGACGCTTGGCCGATCCGGGCGCTCGGCAGCGCCAGGATACGCCGAGGAGTGACAGACCGATGCTTCATCCGATTCACAAGACGTCGATCATCGACAAGTTCCGCACGCACGAGGGCGACACCGGCTCGCCCGAGGTGCAGATCGCGCTCCTCAGCGAGCGGATCACGCAGCTCACGGAGCACTTCAAGACGCACAAGAAGGACCACCACTCGCGTCGTGGCCTTCTCAAGCTCGTCAGCCAGCGCCGCCGCCAGCTCGACTACCTGAAGCGCATCGACATCGAGCGCTACCGGTCGGTCATCAGCCGCCTCAACATCCGCAAGTAAGCGCACAGCGTCGCGCGAGCGACGAGAGGGCTCGTTCCCCACGGGGAGCGGGCCCTCTTCGCTTTTGTGCGTTTGTCCGCCTGCCTTATCGAAGTGCTTCCGGAAGAACGGCGCACAGGTCCGCCGAAAAAAGTGGCGGGTTTGGGCGGGAGGCTCTACACAGAGAGCCGAAATACGTCGGTTTGGACAATAGTACGGGGCGCGGGGGCGTTCCCCGAGGCCGTGAGCGCTACGGAGCGTCTTCGTCTTCGCTTCGTGCCCAGCAGCATCGCTGCTCCTGGGCAGGAATCGAGGAAGAAGATCCGCCTCGCGCTCGGATGTCACGGGTCTTCGGGAGCGCGCTCGCGACCGCGTAGAGAGAGCGCAAGATACATGTACGTTCGTGAATCCGTCATGGTCGGCGGCCGAGCCCTCACGCTCGAGACCGGCCGTCTGGCCAAGCAAGCCCATGGATCCGTCCTCGTCACCTACGGCGAGACCATGGTCCTCGTGACCGCCGTGTCGCAAGACGAGCGGCCCGGGCTCGATTTCTTCCCCCTCACCTGCGAGTTCGTCGAGAAGACGTACGCCGCCGGCAAGATCCCCGGCGGCTTCTTCAAGCGCGAGGCGCGCCAGCGCGACGAGGAGATCCTCGCCTGCCGCATCATGGACCGCCCGCTCCGCCCGCTCTTCCCCGAGGGCTTCAAGAAGGACACGCAGATCATCGCGACCGTCCTTTCGAGCGACAAGCAGAACAAGGCCGACGTCCTCGCGCTTACGGGCGCGAGCGCGGCGCTGCACATCTCGGACATCCCGTGGAACGGGCCCATCGTCGGCGTGCGTGTCGGCCGCAAGGCCGGCGAGTTCGTGGCGTATCCGACGGCGGCCGAGATCGAGGAGTGCGACATCGACCTCGTCGTCGCCTGTTCGCGCGACGCGATCGTGATGGTCGAGGGCGGCGCCGCCGAGGCGACCGAGAGCGACATCATCGACGCGCTCATGTTCGCGCACGAGACGGCGCAGCCCGTGATCGACCTCATCGAGCGCGTCCGCCAGGCGGTGGGCAAGCCGAAGAAGGCGTTCCAGGCGCCGCAGCTCGACGATGCGATCAAGGCGCGCGTCGCCGAGGTCGTCGACAACGACCTCAAGTCGGCGACCCGCGTGACCGACAAGAAGGCGCGTTACGAGGGGTATTCGACGCTCAAGAAGAAGCTCGGCGAGGCGTTGCTCGCGGAGCTCGGCGCGGAGAAGTACCTCGCGAACGAGAAGCTCATCAAGGCGGAGTTCGAGGAGCGCAAGGCGCACGTCGTGCGCACCTACGTGCTCGACGAGGGCAAGCGCATCGACGGCCGCGACACGCGCACGATCCGGCCGATCATGTGCGAGGCGGGGCTCTTGCCGCGCGTGCACGGCAGCTCGCTCTTCCAGCGCGGCGAGACGCAGGCGATCGTGACGACGACGCTCGGCACCTCGACGGACGAGCAGAAGATCGACGGCCTGATGGGGGAGAGCTGGAAGCGCTTCTACCTCCACTACAACTTCCCGCCCTTCTCGACGGGCGAGACGAAGCCGATGCGCGGCCCGGGCCGGCGCGAGATCGGGCACGGCGCCCTCGCCGAGCGCGCGCTCTCCCGCATGATCCCCGCGCAGGAGCAGTTCCCCTACACGATCCGCATCGTGAGCGAGACGCTCGAGTCGAACGGCTCGTCGTCGATGGCGGCCGTCTGCGGCGGTTGCCTTTCGCTGATGGACGCGGGCGTGCCGATCAAGTCGCCCGTCGCCGGCATCGCGATGGGCCTCATCGCGGAGGGCAACAAGTACGCGATCCTGAGCGACATCCTCGGCGACGAGGATCACCTCGGCGACATGGACTTCAAGGTCTGCGGCACGTCGCGCGGCGTGACGGCGATCCAGATGGACATCAAGATCGCGGGCCTGTCGCGGGCAATCCTGGCGCAGGCGCTCGATCAGGCGCGCGAGGGCCGGCTGCACATCCTCGGCAAGATGCTGGAGGCGCTGCCCGCGCCGCGGCCGGAGCTCAGCCAGTACGCGCCGCGCATCACGACGATCAAGGTCAAGCCCGACCAGATCCGCCTGATCATCGGCCCCGGCGGCAAGACCATCAAGGGCATCGTCGATCAGACGGGCGTGGCGATCGACGTGGAGGACGACGGCACGGTGAACGTGGCGTCGGCGGACTCGGAGGCCGTGAAGAGGGCGCTCGACATCATCAAGGGCCTCACGGCCGAGCCTGAGGTCGGCGCGGTCTACAAGGGCACGGTCAAGCGCATCACGGACTTCGGCGCGTTCGTCGAGATCCTCCCGGGCACCGATGGCCTCGTGCACATCTCGGAGCTCGCGCACACGCGCGTCGAGCGCGTCGAGGACGTGGTGAAGGAAGGCGACACGGTCGAGGTGAAGGTCGTGAGCGTCGATCGCGAGGGCAAGATCCGCCTGAGCCGCCGCGAGGTGCTGCCGCTGCCCGAGGGGCAGGCCGGCGTGGAGGCGAAGGCGCGGCTCGATCAGGCCCGCGAGCGCGACGCGGGTGGTCCGCCGCCGCGTCGGAGCGAGCCGGGGCGTGACGGCCCGCGCGGCGATCGTCCGCCGCGCGGCGACCGCGGTGATCGTCCGCCGCGCGATCGCGGCGACCGTCCGCCGCGCGATCGTCGCTGATCCACGGGGATCGACATGATCGACGTCGACGACGTTGATCATGTCGACATCCGCAAACGAGAGGGGCGGGCCTCATGGGCTCGCCCCTTCGTTTTTTGTCAGCCGAAGAGGCGGGACGCGGCCCAGGCCGCGGCGTCACGCGAGCGGTGAATCGTGGCCACGCGGCCGCCCGCGAGGAAGATCTCCGTCGGCAGTCCGCGCCCGTTGTATTCGCTCGCCATCACGAAGCCGTATGCGCCGGCATCGCGGAGGACCACGGCGCGCGGCAGAGGCTCCGTGAAGGGGTGCTCGCCGAAGTCGTCGGAGCTCTCGCAGACGGGGCCCACGACGCGGTAGCCGGGCGCTGTGCCGGCCGCGGGCGGGGGCGCGTCGATCGGCTCGATGCGGTGCTTGGCGCCGTAGAGCGCGGGGCGGATGAGATCGTTCATGCCTGCGTCGATCATGAGCCATCGCCGCGTCGGCTCCCCCCGCGAGCGCTTCGCCATCACCACGCTCGCGCAGAGCACGCCGTACGGCGCCACGAGCGCGCGCCCCGGCTCGACGACGATGCGCGTGCCGCCGAAGCCCCGCTCTGCGACGAGGCGACTCGCCGCGCGTGCGAAATCCGCGGGCGTCACGGGGCAACCCGCGCCGTAATCGATGCCGTAGCCGCCGCCGAGATCGACGTAGGCGAGGGGCTTGCCCGCGGCGCGGCGCTCGGCCGCGAGATCGAGCACCACGCGCGCCCCCTCGAGGTACTCGTCCGTGCGCGTGAGCTGCGAGCCGATGTGAGCGCCGAGGCCCACGAGCTCGAGCGCATCGCGGGCCGCGTCGACCGCTTCGTACGCCGCCGGAAGATCGGCGAGCGCGATGCCGAACTTCGCCTCGTCGTGGCCCGTCGCCACGTGCGCGTGCGTGTCGGCCTCGACGCTCGGATTCACGCGGAAGGCCACGCGCGCCTTGCGTCCGAGCGCGCGGGCGCGGGCCGCGATGCGCGGGATCTCCTCGACGCTTTCCATCTGCAGCGCGAGGATCCCGCGGTCGCCCGCCCCGATCGCGTGATCGATCTCGCGTGTCGTCTTGGCGACGCCGCTGAACAGGATCGAATCCGCGGGGATGCCTGCGCCGAGCGCGACGGCGAGCTCGCCGCCGGAGACCACCTCGGCCCCGCAGCCGGCGGCGCCGAGCGCGCGCACGATGGGGCCCGCCGTGTTTGCTTTGATGGCGTAGGCGATCAAGTGCGGCGCGCCTTCGAACCCTGCGGAAAGATCCCGCGCTGCCAGAACGATCGCATCCACGTCGTACACGTAGGCGGGGGTGCGCGGTCGTTCTCCTTCGGGGGACTCCGTCCCGAGGTCGAGGAGGTCCTCGAGGCGGAGACCGCCCATCGTGGCGGCCCCGCGCGCGTCGCGTTTCAGCATGGGCCCTCGGGTAGCGCGGCGCGGGCAGGGGGTAAAGACGGCATGGCGCGGGGCGTCGAGCGGGCTCGTCCCACGACCCGGGAGGACGCCCCGGTTCAAGTCGGACGGCTCACGGACCTTCCCGGCGGAAGGCCCCTGTTAGCCGCGCGGACGTCATGCCATGCTGCGCCCGTGGTCGTACGTCGCGCGAAAATCGTCTGCACGATAGGCCCTGCTTCCGAGCCTCAGCTCGAGCAACTCATCCGCGCCGGCATGGATGTGGCGCGCCTGAATTTTTCTCACGGCACCCATGACGAGCACGCGCGCCGCTTCCAGGCCGTCCGTGCTGCGGCCGAGGCTTGCGACAAACCCGTGGCGATCTTGCAGGACCTTTGTGGTCCCAAGATCCGCGCGGGCAAGTTCGAGGGCGGCACGATGGATGTGCCCACGGACGCTCAGATCGTGCTCTTCGAGGCCACGAAAGATCAGCAGTCCGGCGGGCCCGGCGAGATGCCGATCCTGTACGAGGGCCTCGCCGAGGATCTGCAGCCGGGCGACATCGTGCTCGTCGACGACGGCCGCATGGTCCTCACGGTGACCAAGGTCGACGGCCGGCGCGTGCACGCCGTGGCCACGCAGGGCGGGCAGCTCCGCGATCGTGTCGGCGTGAGCCTGCCGGCGCGGCGTGTGCGGCTCGCGGCGCTCACCGAGAAGGACAAGGCCGACCTCTCGTTTGGCCTCTCGCTCGGCATCGACTACGTCGCGCTCTCCTTCGTGCGCACGGCGGACGACATCCGGCTCGTGCGCGACATCTGCGAGGCGTGGGGCCGGCCGACGCCCATCGTTGCGAAGGTCGAGACGCCCGCGGCCGTGGAGAACCTCGAGGCGATCATCCAGGCGACGGACGCGGTCATGGTCGCGCGTGGTGATCTCGGCGTGGAGTTCAACCCCGAGCGCGTGCCCGTGATCCAGCGCGAGATCCTCGGCCTCGCGCGTGTGCACCAAAAGCCTGTCATCGTCGCGACCGAGATGCTCCAGTCGATGGTCACGAATTCGCGCCCGACGCGCGCGGAGGCGAGCGACGTGGCGACGGCGGTCTTCGAGGGGACGGACGCGGTGATGCTCTCGCAGGAGACGGCGACGGGCGCGCATCCGTCGCTCGTCGCGCGCGTGATGAGCCGCATCGTCATGGAGGCCGAGCAGAGCAAGTTCTTCCGGCCTCTTTCGAGCGAGATGCCCGGCGTGCGCGCGAACGTGCCCGAGGCCGTGGCGCGGAACGGCTGCGACATTGCGCGCGACATCGGCGCGCGGGTCATCGTGGCCTTCACGGAGAGCGGCTCCTCGGCGCTCTACGCGTCGAAGCACAGGCCCGTCGTGCCGATCATCGCGTTCTCGCCGAACGCGGCGACGCGCCGCAGGCTCGCGCTTCTGTGGGGCGTGGTTCCGTGGCCGATCGACAAGGTCACGAGCGCGGACGAGATGGTCGATCGCGCGAGCATGATCCTGCTTGCGAACGGCTTCGTCTCGCCGGGGGACAAGTTCGTCGCGATCTTCGGCGCGCCCATCGGCGTGCGAGGCTCGACGAACTCGATTCGCGTGAAGGTTGTGGAATGACGGAAGCCTCCGCCCTGCCGGGGCTCCCCAGGCTCGCGAAGTACGAGCTCATCGAGGAGATCGGGCACGGTGGGATGGCGACGGTCTATCGCGCCCGCGACAAACGTCTCGGGCGCGAGGTCGCCATCAAGCTCATCCACAAGCACCTCCGCGAGAACGCCGAGGTCGGCGCGCGGTTTGTCGCCGAAGCGCGCGCGGCCGCGAAGCTCCGCCACCCGCGGATCGTCGAGGTGTACGACGTCTCCAGCGAGGAGGACGGCGAGCGGTACCTCGTCGTCGAGCTCTGCCGCGGCACCACGCTGCGGAAGATCCTCCAGCGTCATCGCGACATGCCCGCCGAGATCGGCGCGTCGATCGTCCTCGTGCTCTGCGAGGCGCTCGAACACGCGCATGCGTGCGGCATCGTGCACCGCGACGTGAAGCCGGAGAATGTGCTCGTGGAGCTGCCAGCCGATCGCACGAGCGAGTCGCGAGCGCGCGTCGGCAGGGTCGACGAGACGCCGGTCCCCGACGGGCCGCGATCCACGCCGCGGCCCGCTCCAAGCCGCGCCGGTCATCTCGGCGTGATCATCAAGCTCACGGACTTCGGCATCGCCAAGATCCTCGACGCGCAGGGCGTGACGTCGACCGGGCAGGTGCTCGGATCGCCGGCGCACATGGCGCCCGAGCAGATCGAGGCGGGCGAGGTCGACGGGCGCACGGATGTCTTTGCGCTCGGCGTGCTCATGTACGAGTGCCTCGTGGGGCACCTGCCGTTCGAAGGGAAAAACCCGGCGCAGGTCCTCCGTCGCGTGCTCGAAGGCGAATATCCGCCCGCGGATCACGAGCGGTCCACCGTCGGGGGTCGCTTCGCGCGCATCATCGACGGCGCCCTCGCGCGCGCCGCGGCCGATCGCGTCGCGGGCCCCGGCAAGCTCGGCGAGCTCATCCGCGCCGAGCTCGAAGCGCTCGGCATCACCGATCCGCAGCGCGAGATCGAGGCGTATTTCGAGGACCCGGCCGGCTACGCCGACGCCCTCACGACGCGGCTCGTGCCGTGCCTCGTCGCCCGCGGCGAGGCCGCGCGCAAGGCCGGCGATCGCACCGGCGCAGCGGCCGACTTCAACCGCGCCCACGCGCTTGCGCCGAACGACCTCGCGATCCTGAAGCGCGTGACGAGCCTCTCTGCGAGCGCCGAGCGGCAGAAGCTCGTGCGCAGGGCGGCCGGCCTCATCGCGGGCACGCTCGCGCTCGGCCTCGCGGCGTTCGCCGTCGCGCGGTTCCGCAAACCCGCGGCCGCGCTCGAGCCCGACGCAACTCCGAAGACCGACGCCACCACAGCCACCACGGAGCACCCCAAGAACCCGGCCGCGCCCGACGCGTCTGCGGGTCCCCAGGCCCCGAGCAGCGCCCCACCGTCGAGCAGCCTCGCCGAGCCGCAGCGCAGCATTCGCATCAAGCTCCCGCTCAGCGCCGCGACAACCTCGGCTGCCGCGCCTCCGCCCGCGCCGCCGGATCTGCGCAAGGTCGTTTTCCTCGTCAGCCCGCAGGGCGCGACGCTCCTCCTCGACGGCAAGGAGGAGAAGCATTTTTCGCGCGTGTTCACGCTCAAGCCCGGCGGTCACTCCGTGTCGGCTCGGGTGAAGGACTCGAAGTGCTGCGGGACCTTCGACAGCTCCCTCATCGTCGAGCCTCCACCCGAGAATGATCCCGACGACGTCCAGCGTTTCCGTGTCCGGCTCACGCCGCTGCCCTCGACCGTCGCTCTCGGTCCGTCGCCTGCGTACGCGCAGGTGGTGTGCTCGGACATCAAGCTGACGCTTTTTCCAGGTGCTACCAAGAAGGTGCAGCTCGAAGAGATCACGTACGACAACAAGTGTCAGTTCACGGCGCCGGGGGAAGAGGCCTTCCGGCGCAACGTGAGTTTGCGCGCCGGCGAGCACAACGTGGTGCCTTGGCCGGCGCGGTGAGGCGGGGGGCCTCGCTTCGCGGATAGCGGTCCCCACGATGCCCAAATTCCGGTAGAAGGGTCCCTCGATTACTCGGTTACGGGGAATGACGGCGCGACCTCGTCTGCAGCGGGCTCTGCCCGGCGGGCTTCGGTTCGGGCGGGACCGCCGCGGCCCCAGGGCCAAAGGGTGCGTTTCGTTCGGACGCGTGGCGCTCGCCGCAGCGACGGGCCTCGCGTTCGCCTTCGTATCCCAAGCCGCGCGCGCGGACGATTTGCAGCAGTTCGAGCTCGGCAAGACGCGCTTCGACGCAGCCGAGTACGACGAGGCGGCTACGCGTTTCACGGCGATGCTCGATCCGGCGCAGAAGCCTTGCGAGTCTGTCCCGACGAGCGGCACTGCGCCGTGCCGCCTCACGGACACGGATCTCATCCAGCGCGCGCGCACGCTCCGCGCAGCCTCGCTCGTCGCGCTCAAGCGCTACGACGAGGCCGAGGCCGAGATCGCCACGATCCTCCGGCAAAACCCGACGTATTCGCCCGATCCCGCGGTGTTCCCGCAGGAGGTCGTGGATCGCTTCACGCTCGTGCGGGGTCGCCTGCGCGAGGAGCTCGACGCGGCGGAGCAGAAGCGCGCCGACGAGGAGCGGCAGCGGCGCATCGCGGAGCAGAAAGCGAAGGAGGAGGAAAAACGCTGGATCGAGTCGCTCGTGAAGGCGGCCTCCGAGCGGCAGATCATCGTGCAAAACTCGCGCATCGTCGCGGCGATGCCGTTCGGCATCGGCCAGTTCCAGAACGGAAGCCGCAAGCTCGGCTGGACCTTCGCCATCACGCAGGCGTTCACGGGCGCGACGTCGATCGTCGCGTCGCAGGTCTTCAACTACTACGCGAGCTTCGATCAGACGATCGCGACGGGGGCCGAGCGCGAGGAGCTCGTGCGTCGCCAGCAGATCACGCTGATCATCAACCAGGTCGCGTTCAGTCTATGGGCCGGTCTCACGGTGGCGGGCATCGTGCAGGCGCAGATCGCGTACGTGCCGCAGAAGGTGACGATCGAGAAGCGCCCCGTGCCGCCGCGCCCCGCGGTGCGCGTCGTGCCGACGGTGGCGGTGACGCCGGACGGGTTTGGCGTGGGCGTCGTCGGCGCTTTTTGAGCGCTTCGACGCAGAGAAAACCAACGCACCCTTGCATCGACCGCATCGCGGTCGATGCACCAAAGGTCCAGGGCTGGCCCTGGTCCGGGTCGAGGGGTGGACAACCCCTCGTCGGGTCCGGGGTGAAACCCCGGCGCTACGCTCTCAGGTGCTGCGGCTGCTCGTCGGCCTGACGCCCGGAGGGCCGTCGTTGTGCTCGCGGCAGCCGGTGCGCGACATCATTTTCGCGCGGAACGACACGCGGCCGCACGTGTCGCAGACGCAGAGGTTCTGGTCGTACAAGTTGCGGTTCGAAAGGATGTCGGCGGCGAAGAGGCTGAGCACGATGTCGCTCAGCGAGTCTTCCTTCTGCGGCCGCGCGATCCACGAGGCCTTCGTGCCGATGCCGATCGGCTGCACGCGGCTCGACTTCGTGGCGAGCTCGAGGAAGCCGTCCTCGGGTGGATCCGTGATGAGTCCGCGCAACGTGAAGACGACGCGCGACCGCGCGCGGCCGAGGATGCGATCGAGCAACGCTTTCGTTGCTGAGGGCGGCGCGCCCACGGTGTTCAGCGTGTCGAGCAGGAGCGTGCCTGCCATCGGCTCGGCGACTTGGACGGGGCGCTGCATGCGGCCTGCGCGCACGAGGTACTCCTCGATCCATGTCTTGAGCTCCCGCGCGCCCATGGCCCCGATGCCGACACCCTCGACGAACGCGAGCGCTCCGATGAGTGCGCCGCGGTCGTTGTCCGCGCCGGTGAGGAGGGTCGGGATCGAGCTCGTGGACGTAGGAGGCATCGCGGGTCCTTTCAGCGACGACGGGCGCTCGGAGGGGGCCCTGCAACGTGCAGTATCGCTCTGCTTCGCGGCGGGGCCAACATCGACGCCGGGGGGCGGGGGTCCACCTGCACGGCGCGCGAATCCTCGAAGGCCACAATGAGCGAAAATATCAGTGATTTCCGACCCGAACAACAGGGACGAGGGGCGCCCGCTCAAAGCTTCTCGAGGGCGACGATCCAGAAGCCCCCGAGGTGCCGGAGCGGGGAGTCGCAGAGCGCGCGCTCGGCTTGGACGAGGGCGCCGCGGACCAGCGGCACGCGCATCATGGCGGCCGCGGGGGTGACGATGCGCACGCCGCGCGACGCGCGGACGCGCACGCCGGCCGGGAAAAGGCGATGGGCGCCCCAGGGGCTGACGAATCGGGTGTAGACGGCGTCCTCCTTGGTGCGCGCGCTGATGGCGCCGGCAGGCAGGAAGCGCTTCACGAGACCACGCAGGCTCACAGGATTGTAGAGCTCGGCGAGGATGGTTCCACCCGGACGAACCACGCGCACCATCTCGGCGATTGCGCGTTCCAGCTCGCGGACGTGCGGTAGCACCTTGAAGGCGCAGGCGACGTCGAAGCTCGCGTCGGGGAAGGGGAGGTCGGTCGCGCTGCCGACGGTGACGTCGAGGCCACGCGCGCGGGCTTTTTCCAGCATCCCGGGCGAGAGATCGACGCCGCGGGCCGTCCGCGTGAAGTCCGCGATGCGCCGAAGAAGCAGGCCCGTGCCGCAGCCGACCTCGAGCACGTCGCGGCCTTCGCCGAAGCGGCGGAGGAAGTCGATCTCGAGATCGTCGACGAGATCGTGGTAGCCCGACGTATCACGGCCGTCGCGCCGGTCCTCGTAACGCGCGGCGAACTCGTCGTAGTACGCGCGCGTCGCCTGGAGGTGGTCGTCGTGCGGGAGCGATTCTCGCGGCGCTTCGTTCATCGCGGCCGGTTGTAGCCCAACGCGGACGTGATCGCAGCCCCCGGCGCGCGCAGCGGGGCGTGACGCCGCGCGCTGCCGGCCCTATGGATCGGTGGCCGCCGGACGGGCGGCCGGACAGGAGGCGACCATGAAACCCGGCGATCACCCCGACTTCTACAGGCTCGCGCCCCCGCCGGGCACGTCGCGCGAGAGCACGATCGTCCTCGATCGCGAGGGTCGCTTCTGGCACGACGGCGCGCGCGTGGACCACCCCGCGCTCGAAGAGGCGCTCCATCGCTGGATCGCGCGGCACCCCGAGGACGGCCGGCTCATCCTGACGAACGGCTACGACTGGTGTTACTTCCGCGCCGAGGAGACGCCGTTCGTCGTGCGCTTCGTCCGCGTCGAGGACGAGGGCCGCAGGGCGTTGCTCGTGCTCTCGGACGGCACGGAGGAGCTGCTCGATCCGCGCGTGCTCTCGGTGTCGAGCGAGGGCGTGGTGATCGCGCGGGTCAAGGCAGGCACGGAGGACGCGCGTTTCTCGCGGCACGCGCAGGCCGGCCTCGCGCCGCTGCTCGTGTCGGCCGAGCCTCCGATCGTGCGCGTGGGCGACGTGTCCGCAGAGCTCGCGACGCGCGCTGCCTAGTAGCGGTACTGCCAGAACAGATCGAGGCCTGAGCTCGGCTGCTGGTTGATTCCTCCGAAGCCGAACGATCCGCGCAGCGCCCAGTTGCGCTTGAAGCGCCAGTCGAGGTTCAGCTCCGTGCGGTTCTCCGTGCCCTGCGTCGTGCCCGTGGGGCTCTGGATGCCTTCGAGGCGGCTCGACGCGGGCGAACCTTCGTAGCTCGCCTGTGCGGTCACGGTGTCGCCGAGCTCGTAGATCACCGTTGTACGGAGCCTGCCGGCCTCGGTCGTCCCGACGCGCGTGGACAGACCTCGGAGCGGCGCGATCTGCGACAGGATCGCGTTGATCTGTGCCGAGGCGATCTCGCCGCCCACCACGCCCGCCGCCACGTCGGTTGCGCGCGGCGACGCCTGCGCCGTCGCCTGCGACTGCGTGTCCTTCGACTCGGGCGTGTCGCCGATGAGGATCATCGACAGGATCGCCTGCTGCGACATCGGCGGGCTCGATCGGAAGCGGAGCTTCTGCTCGGTGATCGGCTTGAGATCCCCCACGTAGTCGACGAACACGCGCGTGCCGTCGGGCGCGTCCCAGCGCGCGGTCACGTTCACGTAGGGGTTGCCCGCTTCCTCCGGCCGCAGGCGCACGAGGCCTCGTTCGATCTCGAACTTCTTGCCCACGATCTCGAACGAGCCGCGGCTGATCTCGACGTCGCCCGAGAGCTGCGTCTCGTCCGTGAGCGAGACGCGCGGCGGCGTGCTGCCGCCCGTGAGGTCGACATCCGCGCCCATCCCCTCGATCGTGATGTCGCCGAGCTCGAACGTGATCAGATACGCGAGCGCGTCCTTGGGGCGCTCTTCCTTCGGCGGGCCGAGCGCGTGCGAGACCACGACGTCGGGATTGGGATCGAGCGACTGCACGCCGCGCGTGCTCGACGCCGGCAGCGCGAGATGAAGATCGGGCACGCTCACGGTGAGCGACACCTCGCGCCCCTCCTTCTCCGCCGCGAGCACGATCCTCCCGTGCGCGTGCCCGAGCGGCACGCCCTCGAACGTCACGGGCAGCTCCTCGTCGCGATCGATCGTGAGCTCGCCGTTCGCCTTCTGGAAGGCGAGGCCCTTCATCTGCACGATCGCAAAGCCCTCCACCGCGCCGCTGATGCCTTCGGCGCGGAGGTCGTCGAAGCGCAGCTCGCCCTTGTCCGTCGTGCGGATCGAGACGCGCGTGTTCTTGAACTCCTGGCCGATCTGCGGGACGTGGAAGACGCCGTTGCGCACCTCCATGTTCGCCTCGATGCGCCCGTCATCCTCGCCGAAGCGATGCAGGCCGACGCGCAGATCCCCGTCGAGCGAGCCGTCGAGCCGCGAGAGCGTCCCGGAGACGAGCGGCGTGAGGCTCGCGAGGCGGAACCGATTCGCCTTGAGGAGCAAGTCCGCGGGCCGCGTCGCGTCGATCCGCGGGACGATGCCTTGCCAGTCGACACCCGCGTACCCCGTGGCGTCGATGCGCCCGCCGCCACGACCTACGAGCTCGAGCTGCGCCACGCCGCGCGCGGGGTTGCCCGCGCCGCCGGGGTTTCCGATCGAGAGCTCCAGCGTGGTGCGATCGAAGGACGACTGGCTGCCGAGCTCCAGGCCCGACACCTCGATGCGCGCCGCGGCTTGGGGCTCGACGCCGCGCTGCTCGAAGCGGAGGACGCCGCTCACGCGGCCCGCGACGTCTCGATCTGCGAAGTACGGGATGAGCTCCAGGGGCAGATCACGAAGCGTCGCGCGCGCGTCGCCGCGCGGCGGGATGTCGCGGCCCGCGCGCACCGCGGCGAGGTCGACGTCGGCGTTCGCCTCGACCACGGCGAGCTCGCGCGCGTCCTTGCGCACGGCCGCGCGCAGGGTCGCCTTGCTCGCGTCGTAGGTCGCGGTCGCGTCCACGTCGACGGGGAACGCCCACGGGCTCGGGCCGAGCGTCCGCGCGTCGTGCGCGAGGCCGAACCCGCGCGCGTTCACGCGGATCGCCGGCCGCTCCAAGGTCCCGCTCGCCGACGCGGAGAGCGCGATCGCACCTCGGATCGGCGGGAGCGCGTCGCGCAGCACCGAGGGCAACGTCTGGAACGAGCGCACCGTTCGCCGCGGGATCGTGAGCTCGGCCGTCCCGCGCGACGCGAGCAGCGAGGCGCTCCGTTTCTTCGGATCGTCGACCAGCGTCGGGAGATCGAGATTCACGTGGGTCGCGAGCTCCACCATCGTCGCCGTGTCGAGCAGCGAAAGCGTCACATCCGTCGCGCCCGTCGCGCCGTTCAGCGATCCGGAGACCGCGACGTCCATCGCGCGCGACTCCCACGCGGGTTTGTCCTCGCCGAACCCCACGGGGCCCGCGACCACGAAGTCACGCGTGTGCACGTCGAGGTCGCGCACCGAGACGAACCGCTGCCCCGCGGGCCGCTCGATCGTGAAGCCCGCGCCGAGGCGACCCGAGACCTCGCTGAGGACGAGCGCGACCGGCAGGCGCCGCGCGATGCACCGCAGATCCCAGTCGGGCGCGTCCACGCGCGCCGAGCCCGTGAGCCGCGCCCACGTCGAAGGATCCAGGAGCGGCCCGCGCAAGTTCCCCTCGGCGCCGGAGATCCGCACCTCGGCGATCGAACCGTTGCACGCGTCCTCCGCGCCGGTCTTGTCGCGATCGACGAGGCGGAACGTGCCATCCATCGTCGCGCGCGCGTCCTCGAACGTCGCCACGAGCGAGCCGCTCGCGCCCGTGATCGGCAATCCCCCGGCGGAGAACGTCCCCTCCTCGACCTGCAGGTGCACATGGCCCTTGCGCCCGTCCCTCGTGCGCGTGAGCGCGACGTCCACGTCCGCGAGGCCTCGCAGGTTCCGATCGAGATCGAGCAGCCGACCGAGCCGACCGAGGTCCACGCCTTCGCCCTTGAGCTTGCCCGTGAGCTCGCGCCCGTCCACCGCGAGGGTCCCTTCGAGGGCGCCCACGCCCGGCCCTTCGGCCGTGAGCCCCTCGATCGCGAGCGCTCCGCCGCGCAGCGCGACGCGCTTTGCTTTGCCTTCGATCCGCTCGCCCTCGCGCGAGAGCCGCAGCGCTACCTCGCGCGCGCTCTTCTCTTTCGTCTCGATCCGTGCCGACGCTTCGAGCTCGCCCACGTCGCCGCCTTCGAGCCGCGCCTCTACCTTCGGCGCTGCGACGGGCCCGCTCACGCGCGCCGTCACCTTGTCCGCGCCGCGCCCGCCTGCGATGAGCCCTTCGCCTTCGAGCGCGGCCTCGACGTCGAGTTTTTCGAAGGGCCCGCGGATGCGCCCTTCCACGCGGCCTCGTTCGAGCGACACGCCGCCCTTCGCGTGGAGATCGTGCACCGAGCCGAAGGCACGCGCGTCGATCTTCCCCGCGTTGATCGTCCCCTGCACCTGCACACGCGCGCTGCCCGTGGCCGGACCCGCGAGCCGCGGCGCCGATTCGAGCGACGCGACGAACGTCTCCGCCTCGAACCGCACGGCGCCACCTGGGCTCACGATGAACGATCCGGACGTGGGCGCGCCCTGCTCGTGCAACGTTACGCGGCCTTCGAGATCGCCATGATCGTAGACCAGGTGCACGTCGGCCGCCGGCACCGCCTGCTGCTGCACGACCGTCGGCTCGGTCCTCGCCTCGGCCACGAGCCGCACCGTGGGGTTCGTGTCGAGTTGAAGCCGCGCACTCATGTCCACGTTTGCCTCGGGCAAACCTTCCACGAACATGCGCGGATCGACGTCGTCCGCGGTCACGTCGAGCGCGAGCCGCGCCCCGTGCGCCACGTCGAGCTTGCCCCGCAGCGCGATCGAGCCCGGCGATCGCTGCGCGGGCGTCACCTCGAGCCGCCCCTCGACCTCGAACGTGGGCGCATCCCCTTCGAGCGTGACCTTCGCGGAGACTCGTTCGCGCAGGGGCAAATCCGGCACGAGCAGCCTGAGATCCGCGGGCTCGGCGCGCGGCAGCTCGACCGCCGCAGTGACGTGTGTGCCTTCGAGCGCCGCGCGCGCCTGCACCTCGATCGGCCCCGCGCGCCCCGCGAAGCTGCTCCACATCCGCATGACCTCGGCCGGGCTCTGCGTCTCGGGCGCCGCGCTCGTCGTCGTCGCCTCGGGCGGTATGTCCACGTGCAGGTGGTAATCGACCGTGCCCGCGAGCGGCACCTGCGCGAGCGCGCGCTCTCGGATGCCCGTGTGCTCCACGTCCACAGCGATCCCACGCGGGCTCACGTGCACCGACGCGAACAGGCGCGTGATATCGGCGTCGACCGCGCGCGGCGGCGCCACCTGCCCACGTACGTGCGCGTGGCCGATCTCGATGCGCTCGAGCGCCACCGCCGTCGGTCGCTCGGCCGCTCGGTCCACCTCGCCCGGTTTCTTCGGCTTCTTGGGCTTCTTCGGCGTCGGCCGCAGCAGGAACGCCGTCTCGAGCCCGAGGTGCTGATCGGGCCCGCGATCGAGCAGCACCTCGGCCTCCTCGATCCGGATGTGCGGGAAGGCGAGCGTACGCTCGCCCGTGCCGAAGAGCGACGCGCGGGCAAACCTTATGAGGTCGAACCGACCGTGGATCCCATTCGCCCGTATGATTTCCGTGCCGCGCGGATCGAGCGTGACGGCCGATCGGATCGACACCTCGTCGAGCGCGAGGTGATCGATCTCCGAGAGCACGATCTTGCCTTCGAAGAGCGATCCGAGCGCCTGGTTCGCGACGTCGCGCGCGAGGCGGCGGAACGGGCCGACGTCGAGGTGGAGGCCGACGGCGAGGGCGGCGGACCCGGTGAACACCGCGCAAAGCCCGAGCGTGGCTGCGCCCGTGGCGAGCGCGCGGCGCACCCGTCCCGGTCGCCGCGGTGGCGCGGCTTTCGGTGGGGAATCGCGATCGGCCGGCGCGCTCGGAGCCACGGCGGTTAGCATAACGAATCGCCGCGGGGATTCACGGTCCCCGGGCCCCGCAGTTTCATGCTTTCGCGGATGGGCGGAAGTTGCCGGAGAATCTCGATCCGCCCGCGGCGGCGCTCATTGGCAGAGGCTCGGCAGCGCCTCGGCCTCGGCGAGCAGCTCCGTGTAACTCTCGATCCGGCGGCCGCCGTGCACCGTATCGTCGAACTCGATGAACACGCGCCGCTCGTCGGGCTGCACCATCGCGTTGAAATAAGCCGCGGCGTCGGTGTCCGTATTGCCGAAGGCGTAGGTGGGGATCATCCCTTTTTGCGCGAGCATCGCGAGCTCGCCGGTCTTGTACGTGGATGCCTCGCTCCCGAGCGCGCCCGACTTCGTCAGCGTCGTGTGCACGATCCCGTGCGGAAAACCGTTTTGATCGAGGAACGCCCGCGTCCGCGCCCCCAGCCATTCGGGCCGGGCGGTCATGTAAAACGGGTGATAGCCCTTCGAAACGAGCACGTCGAAGAGCTTCGCCGCGTCCTTTCGTACCTCCGGCAGCGCCCCCTGGGCGAGCGCGACGAACTCCTCCGTCTCGTAGGTCGTCAGCGTCCCGTCGATGTCGCTCACGAACACCGGCGTCCCTTTCGGAACGACCTCGAGGAAGAGGTCCGTCGTCGAGAGGTCGCCCTTGACAACGAGATGAACCCTGTGTCTCCCGAGCCCGAGGGCCTTCTCCTTCGGGATCTCGAAGTAGACGCGCCCTCCCGTGTCCTCCACGCCCTCGACCGTCGCGTGCTCGCCGTCCTCGGTCGTCGTCGCGGTCCCGAGCTGCTCCCACACGCCTGCGCAGTCGCGCTGCACGTAGACGTCGACGTACTCGCCCTTGATGTCGTCGTCGAAGGTCCCGTACGAGAACTTCGCCAGGATCCACTGCGGATCGCCGGGGTTCAGGAAGAGATCACGCCCGCGGTGGTTCGGGGCGCCGAACGGCGGGATCACCGCGTTCCAGTCGACGGCCTCTCCCGGCGGCGGGGCAGGCGCGTCGCAGGCCGGGATCGGCGCGCACCACGCCCCTGGCACGCCGCCCGATCCGCCGCCGCCCGTCGCGTCGCCGCCTGCACCCCCGGAGCCGCCTGATCCGCCCGCGCCCCCGGAAGCGCCCGCGCCCGTCGTGGCGCCGCTGGTCACGACATCGACACCGCCGCCGGTGCCACATGCGGCCATGCCCACGATCCCCGCCAAAAAGAAAGCGACCGTTCCACGCATGCCCGCCATTGTGGACCCAATCGATCCGCAGAAAAAGCGCCTCGACGCGCTGCGTCCTTCGCCGCCGCGAACCTTCCGTTCGCGCCCCTTGCGCGGAAGAGCGCACCTCTGCGAAGGTTCTAACCCCTCGTATGCCCAAGCCTGATCCCCGCGTCCTCGCCCGCACCGCTGGCAACTACCTGAAAGAGCACCCCGAGGAGATCGTCCGCGCCTTGCGCAGCGCCCTCGGTCTGCGCGCCTCCATCCCGATGGATGCCCTGCGTTACCTCGCGCGCGAGTTCGTCCCGGACAACAAGAAAGCCCCGAAGGACATCGTCATCGAGGCCGCGCCGCCCGGCGTTCGGGTCGCCGCGACCGTCGACGCGATGGGCACGCCGCTGCGCGCCTCGCTCATCCTTCACATCGAGGAGATCGCCATCTCTTTGACCGAGATGCGCATCGGGGTCCGCATCGAGGGCCTCACCCTCACCGTGCTCGGCGACTCGAGCTCGCCGCTCGCCGGCCTCCTGAAATCCGGCGCGCTCGATCTCTCGAAGCCCGGCAACCTCGTCGCCTTCATGCCGAAGCGTCCGCCCATGCTGATCGAGGCCAAGGACGATCGCCTCACGCTCGACCTCATGAAGGTGCCCAAGATCGCGGAAAACCCCAAGGTTCGTCGTTATCTTTCGATCGTCCTGCCCGTCGCCTCGGTCCGGGCGATCCGTACCAAGGACGATCACCTCGACGTGCACCTCAAGGCAAACCTCGGCGGACTCTCGCAAGCGATCGCTGCGGCGCGGCAAACGGTTTGATAGACTGACCCCCGAATGCCGCCGCCTCCTGGGCAAGACCCGTCCGCGCTCTCCTTCCTGGTGCTCGCGGAGATCGCGGCCGGGGAGTCGGCGAAGGTCGATCTCTGCCGCGTGACCCACGGCCCCGCCGAGGGTCGCCTCGTCGCCGTCAAGCGTCTCCACCCGCACCTCGCCAGTGATCCCGCGTTCGTCGCCCAGTTCCGCGACGAGATGTGGATGACCGGAGCGCTCCGGCACCCGAACGTGGTCGAGGTCGTGGGCTGGGGCAGCGACGATCAGGGGCTCTACCTCGCCGTCGAGCTCGTGCAGGGCGTCTCGCTCGCACGGCTCATGAAGACGATCTTCGACACGGGCGAGGCGTTCACCGAGCGGATGGTCGTCTTCCTCGCACGGCAGATCTGTCGTGGCCTCGGCACCGCGCACGCCCTGCGCGCGCCGAGCGGCGAGCCGCTGTACCTCGTCCACCGCGATCTCACGCCCGGCAACGTGCTCTGCTCGTTCCAGGGGGACGTGAAGATCACCGACTTCGGCCTCGCCAAGGCGAAGCAACGGCTCACGCGCACGCTCACAGGCATGGTGAAGGGCCAGCTCGAGTACATCTCTCCCGAGCAGGCCACGGGCAACAACATCGACGCGCGCGCCGACATCTTCTCGCTCGGCGTCATGCTCTTCGAGCTCTTCGCGGCGCGCAGGCCCTGGGTCGCGCCGAACGACATGGAGCTCGCGCGTATGCTCATGACCGCGCCCCCGGCCGATCTCTTCAAGCTCCGGCCGCGGATCGATCGCGAGCTCGTCAGCATCGTGAGCAAGTGCCTCGAAAAGGATCCGAAGGCGCGCTTCCAGTCGGTCGCCGAGATCCTCGCGCGGCTCGACGAGTGGCTCAGCGCGCACGGGTACATGGAGGAGAACGAAGAGGCCCTCGGCCGCTTCGTCCGCCGGAACGCGATGCGCCAGATGGCCTGGTTCGAGCGCGTGATCGCCAGCCAGACGCCCGAGGTCAAAAAGGAAAAACCCCGCCCGCCCACGTTCACCGGCAACTCGGTCGTGGCCCCGCTCCCGAAAGATCCGCCGAAGCGGAGCGACTCACCCCCGCCCACCGAACGTCCGGGCACCAAACGAGCGGTCGAGGCCAAGGGCCCGCTGATCACGGACGCGAACGAGATCACCGAGGACATGACCGCCGAGGCCAAGGTCACGCCGCGGCGGATCGGTACGCTGCGGAACGCGCCGCGGATCGCCTCGGAGCGCGGCACGGGCGAGGGCGAGGTCGACTGGGGCGAAGAGGTCCCGACGCTCGTCAAAGGCACGCCCGAGCAGCTCGCGCTGCTCCGCCAGCAGTTCAAAGGGGGCAAACCCTTCGATCCGAAGCTCGTCGCCCCCGACGTCGCCGCCGCGCGTCCGGCGCCCCCGCCCGAGGCCTCCGACGAGAAACGTGTCCCGCAGCCGAGCTTCGCGACCGTCCTCGAAGGCAAACTCCCCGCCGGCCCAGGCCGCCGCGATGATCCCGCCGACAGCGAGGATCTCGACGATCCGACCGCGCCCATCGGCGACATGTTGCGCAAGGTGCGCGCCGCCACGGCCGCGCGCGCCATGCCTTCCACGCCGCCCGGTCAGATCGTCGCCCCGGATCCGTCCGTGCCCTTGCCGCCCGTCACGACCCGGAGTGCAGGCTCGGTGCCGCCGCCGCCTCCGGCCTTCGGGGATCCGAGCGGCGAGGATCGGCTGCGCAACGAGGCCGAGCGGCTCTCGATCGAGGCCATGCGTTTCGCCGAGGAGGCGAAGGCCGCGTACGCCCGCGCCGAGCGGAAGGCCGCGCTCGCCAAGGCCACGAGCGACGCGGCCGCGATCGCCGCGGAAGCGTTGCGGATCGGAAAAGCCCAAAGCATCACGGATGGCCTGCGCCGGCTCGAGGTCGCGCTCGCGATGGAGCGCTCGGCCCGCGCGACCGAGGGCGCCGCCGCGCAGACCGTGAGCGCGCCGCCCCCGGGCTTCGGGGCCATGGCGCCGCCGCGGATCCCGCCGCCGGCGCCGCTCCCGGCCCTCGCGCCGAAACCGTCCCCCTCGGTGCCTCCGATCGCGGCCCCTTCCATTCCCGCGCCACCGCCGATCCCCGCGGCGCCGCCCGTGCCGGGCCGTTCGGTGCCGCCGGGCGCGACGCGCCTGCCGGAGCGCCACGCCTTGCCCGCGCCCGAGCTCGACGCGGACGCGTTCACCACGCGGCTCCGGCCGCGCGTGCTCGGATTGCCGACGCCGGTGCTCATCGCGATCGGCGTCGGCGTGGTCGTCCTCGTGATCGTCGTGCTCGTGATCAGCTTCTCCTGACGCGGCGTGGCGCGAGCCTTCCGCGCTTGATCTCGGAAGCGGCCTTTCGCTACCGTGATCCGCGATGAGCAAAGACGAAGAATGGGTCATGATTGCTCTGGACCCGAAGATGTCTCGCCGCCAGGGGATGCCGCCGCAGCTCCCCATTCCCAAGAGCGAGTTCGAGGGTCTGGCCGACAAAGGCCTGTCCATCGACAACGCCCGCAAGTGGATCAAGTCGTTCCTCAACGACTCGCCCGCGGGCAAGGACGGCAACTGGCGCAAGAAGAACAGCCAACTCGTCTCGGCGCTGGAGGTCTTCCTCGACAAGGCGCCGCTGCTCGATCGCGCGCAGAAGGGTTTCGCCGAGAACGACTTCGAAAAGGCGCTCTCCGCGCTCAAGCGCATCGCCTCGATGGATCCGGACGATCACGCCGCGCGCCTGAACCTCGCCGCGGCGCAGACGGCCCTGCGTGATTACCCGGCCGCGCTGAAGACGTACCAGTCGCTCCGCAAGACCTTCGAAGGCGACGCGGATTATCACGTGGGCCTCGGCCAGGTCCACGCGACCCTGAGCAACAAGGACGCGGCGATCGACGAGTTCGTCCTCGCGCTCGAGGCGCAGCCCGACTGCCAGCCCGCGCTCGACGCGCTCGCCAAGCTCGGCGTCCTCGTGCCCGTCTACGAGAACCCGCGCGACGCCACCTCGCTCACGTACGTGCGCAGCGACAAGGTCGACGAGTACCTCCCCTCCGTGTGGGACGCCGAGGCGCGCGACGCCGCGTATTACCTGGAGCAGCTCGCGTACCACGAGCGCGAGGCCCGCCCGATCGTGGTGCTCGCGATCGCCGAGCGCATCATCAAGCTCGGCGACGCCGGCTCCGCCGAGCGTGGCGAGCTCGCGAAGATCGCGGCCCTGCGCGACCTCGGCCGGCGGGACGAGGCCCTCGCGGCGGCGAAGGCGTACGTCGAGAAGGCGCAGTCGGCGGGCGCGTACGTCGAGCTCGGGCGCTCGCTCGCGGCCGCGGGCAACGTCGACGAGGCGCGCGCGGCGCTCGACAAGGCGCTCGAGGCGGATCCGGGGGATCTCCTCGCGCTCCAGTATCGCTTCTGGCCCGCGGACGCGGCCACGAACATCCAGGGCGTCTCGAACGCGATTCCGGCGCTCACGGCGTTCGCCGAGGCGCACCCGAACGCGGTCGGCGCGTGGCGCTCGCTCGCGCGCGCGAAGATCGCCACGGGCGCGAAGGAGGAGGGCATCGACCTCCTCAAGAAGGCCGTCGCGCTCCGCCCCGAGGACGACGACCTCCGCGCCGAGCTCTGGACGCAGCTCGGCAACGAGAAGCGATACCAGGAGATCGTCGAGGACGCGGGCAAACTCGAAAACCTGGCCAAGCGCGACTGGAAGCTCCGCTGGAACGAGGCGGAGGCTTACCTCGGCCTCGAAAAGAAGATCGAGGCGCGCGGCGCGTTCTCGGCCATCAATTTCGACGACTCGCTGCACGTCGACATCCGCAAGCGCGCCAAGCGCGCGGTGAAATCGATCGACGAGGGCCTGACCCTCGGCGGCGTGATGTCCAATCCGGAGACGCCGCCCGCGGCGACCTGAGCAGCGGCGCGAAGACGAAAAAGGCGCGAGCCCAGCAATGGGTCCGCGCCTTTTCCTTTTGTGGTCTCTCGACGCGAATCACTTGAGCGGCAGCGTCTCGTCGGTCGTCACCGTCCCGTAGAGCGCGCCCACGATGGCGCCGAACGCGAGGTGCGCGGCCACGAACGAGAGGATGCCGAGCCCGCCGTACCTCGACATGAAGAAACCCGGCGCGGCCACGACCTCCGGCACGAGCGGGTGCATCACGCCGACCAGGCCCACGAAGATGCCCGCGAGCACGAGGTGCACGAGCGAGACCTTGAGGCCCGTCGCGGCGCCTGCGCTCCGCGTGATGGTCTCGAACACGGCGCCGTAGGCGATCCCGATGAGCCCCGACATCATGATGGTCACGAGGAACCCGACGAGCCACGACAGGCTGCTCGGCGCATTGCCGGGCAACGTGCCGAGGAGCTGCGCGACGTCCGCCGAGGCGCCGGCCGCGCGAGCAGCCGCGATGATCAGCGTCATGGCGGCGCCGCCGACGATCCCTGCGAAGAATGCTTTCCCGACCTTCATGACTGCCCTCCTTTTCCCGTTCGGGGGCGCGGCTCGGGCGAGCCGACGGGCGGCCGAACGGGCGTCCCCGAGCACACCCGGGCAAACCGGATGCCAGGCGGCCTCGGCCGCGGGTGGGAAGGCGATTCCCGATATCAATCGGGAAGAGCGGACGATTGCGAAGGAAAGGGCGGGGGAGGCGGGAGTCGCTGGGATGTGACGAGGACTATCCGTGCGTGGAGGACGCACGTGGGCAGGACGGGCGCACCACGCTTCGAGCGTGACGCGCGCGCGCCGGGGTCAATCGGCGAGGCAGGCGTCGTACTCGGTCGGGCAGAACGCTGCCATGCAACTGTCGCAGTCGGTGTCCGGCGAGACGCCGGAGCACAGCGTCGCCTGGCAATAGTCAACGCACGACGCCCCACACCCGCATTCGAGGTAGGCCACATAGACGGAGGCCGATGTTTCGCAGAGGGGGCCCGCGTTGGGGCTCAGGGTGTAGTCGTAGCAGGTCTGGCAGGTCTCGGCGGGGCAATCGAGCGGATCGGATCCCTCCGCGCAAAGCCCGGATCCTTCCGGTTCGTCGCAGAAACCGTCACCGGCCGAGGGGCAGGTCGGGATGGCGCAATCCTTCGTATCGGACCCCGCCGCGCAGAGCCCGTCGCCCTTGGGCGCAGGCTCATTGCAAACACCGTTGTTCACGAGGTTGCAGGTCGGCGCGGGGCTCAGGCACGAATCGAGATCGCTCTCCTCGGCGTAACACACCGACTCGTCGTAATCGCCGTCGCTGCATGCGGCATCGCCCGTCAGACAGGTGAGGTACGTCGAGTATTCATCCTTGCAATCGGCGTCCGCTGCCTCGTCCTTCTGGTTGATCTTGTCGTCGAGGCACGACCCGAGCTCCACTTCCGTACACTTGTTGCAATCGCACCGCTGATTGCAGTATTTTTGCTCGGGGGTCGCGGGGTCATCCCCGCTGCTGCAGGCCGCGAACAGCGTCGCGGCCGCGAAAAAAAGCAGGGTCAATCCTTTGGCCATGCGCTCGTGGGTCATTGGTGCTCCGGCGAATGGGTTGTGGGGCGCCGCGCGCCGGCGCCGCGAAAAGAAAGGTGCGGCCTACGCGTGCTGGCGGAGACCTTTGTGAACGCTATCACGGCCCCCGCCGCGCGTCCAGGGCGGCCAGGGCCTTCCGCGTTCGTTCGGAGAATCGCGCGCGGCTCAACGCCGGGGCGCAGGCTCGGTCGGGGCTGCCTTCGGGCAGTCTCCCGTGATGAGCCGCGCGCTGCGCTCGTACGTCAGGTAGGAAAAGGCCCAATCGAAGAGCACGAGGAGCCGATTCCGGAACCCGATCAGGAAAAATACGTGAATCAGGAGCCACGCGAGCCACGCGACGAAGCCCGAGAGCTCGAGGCGCCCGAGATCCGCCACGGCCGCGTTGCGCCCGATCGTGGCGAGCGTACCCTTGTCGAGGTATCGAAACGGCCGCCGCTCCTCTCCTTGGATCGACCGCACGATGTTCTTCGCGGTATGGCGCGCCTCCTGGATCGCCGCAGGGGCGAGGCCCGGCACGGGCGAACCGTCCTGCTCCAGCGTGGCGAGGTCGCCGACCACGAAGATCTCCGGGTGCCCGGGCACCGACAGATCCGGCGAAACCTTCACCCGCCCGGCGCGATCGAGCGGCGCGCCGAGGGCCTGTCCGAGCGGCGAGGCTTTTACGCCCGCGGCCCAGAGCACCGTCTTCGCGGCGATACGCTCCTCGCCGATCTGCACCCCTTGTGCGTCGATGCCCGTCACCCTGGCGTTCGTGCGCACCTCCACCCCGAGCCGCTGGAGCTGCCGTTCTGCGCGCGCCGAGAGCAGCGTCGAATAGGTCGGCAGCACGCGATCGATTCCTTCGACCAGCACGATTCGCGCGGCCGTCGGATCGATCATCCGGAAATCATTCGCCACGGTATGGTGCGCGACCTCGGCCAGCGTCCCGGCGAGCTCCACGCCCGTCGGCCCTCCGCCCACGATCACGAACGTCAGCCACGCTGCGCGCTCCTCCTGCGAGGGCGCGCAGCACTCGGCCTTCTCGAATGCGAGCAGCACGCGGCGCCGGATCTCCAACGCGTCTTCGAGGCTCTTCAGCCCCGGGGCCATGGCCGCCCACTCCTCGTGCCCGAAATACGAGTGGCTCGCGCCGGTCGCGACGATGAGGTAATCGTATCCGAACGTCCCGGCCGACGAGGTCACCGTTCGTTCTTTGGGATCGATGCCCGTCACCTCGGCGAGGAGCACCCGCACGTTTCGTTGATCGCGCAGCACGCGCCGGATCGGCGCGGCGATCTCGGCCGGATTCAGGCCTGCAGTCGCGACCTGATAAAGAAGCGGCTGGAAGAGGTGGTGGTTCTTGCGGTCGAGCAGGGTGATACGGACGGGCGCGTGGCGCAGGGCCTTGGCGGCGTAGAGTCCGCCGAAGCCGCCGCCCACGATGACCACGTGGGGCAGGTGCAGCGGCTCCTTGCGTGCTTTTGGGGTACGGCCCGGCTCTCCGAACGTGATGGGGCTCCCGCGCTCGTCCGCGCGGCGCTGTGCGATTCGTGCGTTGCGCGGCGTTTGCTTCGGCCCCCTCGCTCGCCTTGACGGACCCTTCATGCCCGGGGCGATGCAATCGTTGGTCCAGGCGAGGTGGTCGGGCGGCGCGGGCGGGCGTCCGGGCCCGAGATGTCAGGTGTGGGTCTTGACCCAGTCGTTCATGAAGACGGCGCTATCGTTCCAGCCGTCGCGAAGCTGCTTTTCGGCCGAGCTCTCGATGAGGCCTCCGATACCGAAGACCTTCGCCTCGATGACGAGCTCGGCGATGCGGCGGACCTTGTTGTCGCCGACGCGCTCGATACGCATCGTGCCCTCGTTGCGTAGCTTGTCGGCCATGTTGCCGGGGGTCATCTTCCACGACCAGAACTTGGTCGCCTTGTTGAACCGGCCTTCTTCCGTGTAGCTGAAGTTCGAGCCGAGCACCTTGGCCACGGGGCCGGGCACGTTCATCTTGGGCGTCCCGGCGACCTTGCGGATCGTTTCGGTGTCGCTGTCGCGCTGGTCGAGGATGCGGAAGTCGGGGAAGCTCAGGTGGCCCCTGTAGAGCTTCTCGTTGAATTCCTTGTCGAAGAAGACCTTCCAGAACGTCTCCTCGTTGCAGTTGATCTCGTTCGTGACGGTGAACTTGCCCATGACGTCTCCTGGTCTCTGCCCGGGGCCGATTTCTCGCGCCATCGGGGGCTTCGTGGGTCCCCGGGGCTCGGAAGGGCGGCGACTCTACCAGCGAGGGCCGTCGTTCCATAGCCTCCCGATGACGGCACTTTGCTGGCCGTCCGGTGCGGCCTCCGCCCGTGGCATCCGCGATGCAGAGCGTCATGGGCCTCGGCGCGGGTGCGCATCTCGTTCTCGATGCGTGTCTGGGGCGGGGATCGAAAGAAAATGAGATAAGCGGGAACTTTTTTGTTGCAAAGTCGATCCGAGACGAGTATCTCTCGCCGGAGAGTTTCTACATGTTGATCCGCCCTACGACCGACCGAAACCACGAACGAGCCCAGCTGATGGCAGCAGGCGTCGCGTGCGTGGCGTTCGATTGGTTGCAGCGTGCGAGTCATCTGGCGCCAAAGTCCGGTAGAACCGAGTCGTTTCGCGGGTATACGCTTCGTGATTCGCGGCAACTCGGCAACCCGGAGGAAGGCACCTAGGCGGTAGAGCAAGCGTCATTCTGACGACTGCGAAGGCCGCCTCGGGAGATCCCAGGCGGCCTTCGGCGTTTTTCAGGCTTGAGAAACGCCGCGAGGGCCCTGGAGCTAGGAAGAAGGCCGCAGGAATACTCCGGTATTCCGAGGACGACGACCGACGATCCAGGGCGAGCAGCAAGTTTATCGCGTGCCTGATTGGCCTCCTCCACGGCGTGCTTCTTTGGGGAGCGTCGTGGGGTGGTGGAAGGGGAGTGTTTTGTCCTCGAATGGGGCCTCGTCTTGGGGCTCTTTGCGGGGAGAGGTGTATCGAGCGGGGCTTTCTTTGGTCCTTCGCGTCTCGCGGAGCGGGGCGTGGGGCCTTCTTGGGCTTCGTTTGGAAGAACGATCGTGAGGGCGCGTGATGCGCCCCGGGGCAGGCGTGTATCGATTGCATTCGCATCGAGGGCGCGCGCGTGCCGGGGCCGTGTTGTGTCCTCGACGAGGGATCGCATCGATTCGGATGCGATGAGGCCCGAGGTGTATTCGCAGCATGCGGATCCGTAGTCTCAATGGTAGAGCAGCCGCCTTTTAAGCGGAAGTGTGGAGGTTCGAGTCCTCCCGGATCCACCTCCTTATAGAGAGAAAAGCTGGGCGATCCATTTTGAAGCAAACGGGGTTGGAAAGAGACGAAAATGAAATCGACGAGCCGATCAAAACATTTCCTTGCCTCGAACGTCGAAATGGATGTATAACGAAACCGAGGGGACGGGGAAGGGCAGGGGAGAGCGCCTGCGCGTAAGCACGCGGGATGGGCTCTCTCGTGCGGATCCGTAGCTCAATGGGCAGAGCGTCCGCCTTTGAAGCGGAAGCGTGGAGGTTCGAGCCCTCCCGGATCCTCCATGCTGCGCAATGAGCGTGGCAGCGAGATGTGAAAATAAAATCGACGGATCGGTGAATGAAATGGTTGGCCGAACGTCGAAATGGATGTAGAGAGACGGGCGAGGGAATGGCGATGGGCAAGCGTCTGTATCACGAGAGCACGAAGGGGAACGCTGGCGAGCTGCCGGACGCTGGCCTCTTCGGGGTCTCGGGGTTGCAGATCCTTTCGCGGGATCAGGCGGCGAGCGAATCGCGCTCGGCGGCGAATCATGGCCTCGAGCCTCTCGATGCGGGTGGATCCTAGGATCGTCACGACGTGACGTGTCCGAGGAGGCCGCCCGGGAAACCTGGCGGCCTTCTTCGTTTTCGCGCCTCGAGCGCGGCGGTGGAGACGCGGGGGACGTGGATTTGGATCCGTAGCTCAATGGGCAGAGCGTCCGCCTCTGAAGCGGAAGCGTGGAGGTTCGAGGCCTCCCGGATCCTCCATCTGCCGAATGCAATGACGGCAGACGACGAAAATAAAATCGACGGGGTGGCGAATAAAATGGTTGACCCGAACGTCGAAACGAAATAAAGATAAACGGGGCGAGGGAAGAGTGATGGGCAAGCATCTGTATAACGAGGACGCGAAGGGGAACGCCGGCGAGCTGCTGGGCGAGAGCCTCTCGGGCCTCCTGCGGAGCCCTTCGCGAAATGATGCGGCGAACGAATCGAGCCCGGTGCGTGGTCTCGAGCCGCTCGATACGGGTGGATCCTAAGATCGTCACGACGTGACGTATCCGAGGAGGCCGCCCGGGAAACCCCTGGTGGTTTTCTTCGTTTTGCGCATGTAGCGCGGCGGTGGGGTCCGGGGGAAATCATGACGGGCTGTCGAGAAACGCCGCGAGCACCTCGAAGCTAGGGAGGGCGACGCAGGAATACTCCTGTATTCCAAGGAGCCCGACCGACGATTCGAGGCGCGCAGCAACTTTCTCGACAGCCCGACACGTGGACGCTGGGCATGGGTGAGCCCAGGTGGCTGTAAACCATCCGCGTTTGCTTGGAGGTTCGAGTCCTCCCGTCCACACCGGCGCGTGAACCCACGCGCTCGAGGAGACGTGCGCCCGCGATGCGCCGTCTGCTTCGGATTCGTAGCTCAAGGGTAGAGCAGCCGCCTCTTAAGCGGCAGGCGAGGGTTCGATCCCCTCCGGATCCACGACGCATCCCTCCTCTTCGGAGGCGGGACTCGTTCTATGACAATCGATTCCGATACACAATGCGATGCCGCAGGGGCTCGTCGCCCCTGCGCGTTTCAACGTAGCTCAAGCCGGTAGAGCACTCGCCTGTTAAGTGAGGTGATGGGGGTTCGAATCCCTCCGTTGGAGCCGTCTTTGCCCTTGTCGCTCGATGGTCGAGCGCCCTGCTTCGTATCCAGGGTCTCCCCGGCTCGATTCCGGGCGAGGGCTCCGCTTCTGTTGGTGGGGGGTCGTCGTGCTCCTTGAAACGGGCACGACGGCCCCCCACCAATCCCCCTGTTTCACCATGCCCCGTTCGTCTAGCGGTCAGGATACCGGCCTTTCAATCCGGTTGCCGGGGGTTCGACTCCCCCACGGGGCGCCATTGCGTGGGCGTTACTCATCTGGCTGATGAGGGCAGGTTGTGACCCTGTGAAGGCGGGTTCGATTCCCGTACGCCCAACCGAGGGACGGGTCGGATGATCTCGGTTATCCAACTCTAAATTGGTGCAATAGCACCGAGATCAAAAAGCTCATCCGTCGCTCTTTCGTTTGCTTGCTTCTTTTTTCGCTCGCCCGCAGCGCGGGCCGGAGGTTCCCATGGCCAACTACATCCAGCACTTCGCCGCGCTGTTCACCCGGCAAAAGGACAAGGCGCGGCCCGACCAGGTCGAAAACGACGCCGGTGGCTTCGTCTTCGAGCTCGACGACTGGGCCCGCCTCGACCGGTGGCTCGTCCTCGGCTGCGAGGGCGGCACCTACTACGCCACCGAGCGCGTGTTGACGCAGGACAATGCGCGCGTCCTCGGCCGTTGCCTCGACGCGGACGGCGAGCGGACGATTCGGCGGATCGTCGAGATCAGCCGCTCTGGCCGCGCGCCCAAGAACGAGCCCGCGATCTTCGCCTTGGCAATGGCCGCGGGGCACGCACGTCCCGAGGTCCGCAAGTCCGCGCTTGTGGCCTTGCCGGAGGTTTGTCGCACCGGAACGGATCTCTTCCACTTCGCGCGAACGGTGGAGGGCTTCCGGCGCTGGGGCCGCGGCCTTCGGAGCGCGATCGGCGCGTGGTACCAGGGCAAGAGCGCGGATGAATTGGCCTACCAGGCCGTGAAGTACCGGCAGCGGGACGGCTGGAGCCACAAGGACCTTTTGCGGCTCTCGCATCCGACGCCCGTCACGGACGAGCACGGCGCGATGTACCGCTGGATCGTCGGCGGAATGGACGCCGTGAAGAACGAGGCTGCCAAGGGCGGCGCGCTCGACCCCGAGAAGCTGCCGGCCCTCGTGCGGGCCTTCGAGGAGGCCAAGGACGCGCCGCGCGAGCGGCTCGTCACGCTCGTGCGCGAGCATCGGCTCACGCACGAGATGGTGCCCACGGAGTGGAAGAACGACCCTGCCGTGTGGGAAGCGCTGCTCCCCCACATGCCGCAGACGGCGCTGCTCCGTAACCTCGGCAAGATGACCGCCGTAGGATTGCTCGCGCCCATGAGCGCGGCCGCGAGGCTCGTGGCCACGCGTCTCACGGACGTCGAGCGGCTCCGGCGGGCCCGGATTCACCCGGTGAGCGTTCTCTCCGCCTTGCGTATTTATGCGCAAGGCCGGGGCGAGCGTGCCCAGAAGCGCGAAAACGCGCTCACCTGGGAGCCGGTGCGCGAGATCGTGGACGCCTTGGACGAGGCGTTTTACCTCGCATTCCGGTCGATCGAGCCGACGGGGAAGAAGCACCTGCTCGCCCTCGATGTGTCGAGCTCGATGGATTCGGGCACGATCGCGGGGATCCCGGGTCTCACGCCCCGGGTCGCGAGCGCGGCCATGGCGATGGCGACGGCGCGTATCGAGCCGTCGTTCGGCACCCTGGCCTTTGCCTCCGCGGGCGGCGCATTTGGCCCTCGCGGCGCCTCGGGCGTCATGTCCTTGCCTCTGTCGCCGAAGCAACGCCTCGACGACGTGCTCGGCATGGTCGGTGGTTTGCCCTTCGGCGGCACGGACTGCGCGCTGCCGATGATATGGGCTCAAAAGAACAAGGTCGAGGTCGACACGTTCGTCGTCTACACGGACAGCGAGACCTGGGCGGGTGAGATTCATCCGTTCCAGGCGCTACGCGACTACCGTCAGGCGATGGGCCGTCCCGCAAAGCTCGTCGTGGTTGGCATGACCTGCACGGGCTTCACGATTGCCGATCCGCAGGACCCCGGCATGCTGGACGTCGTGGGCTTCGACGCGGCCGCACCGCAGGTGATGGCCGATTTCTCGAGGGCCTGAATTGCAGTCGAAGGACGAAGGGGCGCGTGCCTCCACACGCGCCTCCTCGCCCGGTTTGCTCCCGTATGCTCTCTGGTGAGGCAGCCTGATTGTCGATCAGGTGAGGGCGGGTTCGAATCCCCCCGGGGGCGCTGGGACAATCGTCGTGTACACCCGTCATCACACCCTCGCCCGGGGACCGGGCCGAACGATGATGGTTATCGCAATTGTCCCACGTTTTTGCCGTCGTAGCTCAGTGGGTAGAGCGCCAAAATACCTTCTCCGACACCTCGTCCGAGTCGGGCCGATAGGGGAAGGTTATCATTCTCCATGAGGTGGACACGGGTTCGAATCCCGTCGATGGCACAACAGTTGCGGTTCGGGGTGATGGTTCAACGGAAGAACACTGCCCTTGCACGGCAGGGATCGGGGTTCGAGTCCCCGTCATTCCACTCGTTCGCAGGAGCCGCTCGGAAACACCATGGCCATGAGCGGGAGGCCAGGCGGTGTTTCTGGGCGTCTCCCCTCTGGGGTCGTAGCTCAGTGGGTAGAGCACCTGGCTGGCAGTCAGGGGGTCGCCGGTTCGAATCCGGCCTTCTCCACTCTCGTTTTGCCCTCGTATGCATCTGGTGAGGCAGCCCGATTGTCGATCGGGCGAGGGGAGTTCGATCCTCCTCGGGGGCGCCTTTGAATGGGGTGATGGTTCAACCTGGGTAGAACACTGCCCTCGCACGGCAGAGATCGGGGTTCGAATCCCCGTCATTCCACGAATTGCGGTGGTGGTTCAACGGCAGAATTCGAGTGTGCCATACTCGAGATGGGAGTTCGACTCTCCCTCACCGCGCTCATGCACCCGTATTGCTAGTGGGTCAGGCGGCCAGACTCTCAATCTGGTGACGCGGGTTCGATTCCCGCCGGGTGCGCAAATTCGCCGAGGGGGTGAGCTGCTGACTCGCCCTCTCTTTCTTCTCCCTGTCCTGGCGGCCAGGCGTCGGTTTACGAATCCGACTGGCGAGGTTCGACTCCTCGCAGGGAGACCTTGCCCTCGTCCTGCCGGCATTGCAGGCGCGAGCCTCCGAAGCTCGACGTTCCAGGTTCGACTCCTGGCGAGGGTATGTGCCAATTCATCTGGGTGTGGCTCAACCTGGTAGAGCGCCGGCTCGGGGTGCCGGAGGCTGGGGGTTCGAATCCCCCCACCCAGACCATGTCTACGTGGCGAAACTGGCAAACGCGGCGGTCTTAGAAACCGTTTTGATGGGGGTTCGAATCCCTCCGTGGACACTCATGTCATCGTGGCGGAATGGCATACGTAGCAGGCTGAGATCCTGTGCCCGAAAGGGCGTGTGGGTTCGACTCCCACCGATGACACCGAAATGGCAGTACTTCTCTGGGTGTGGCTCAATCTGGTAGAGCGCCGGCTTTGGGAGCCGGAGACTGGGGGTTCGAATCCCTCCACCCAGACTCGCGGCGAATCATCTGGGTGTGGCTCAATCTGGCTAGAGCACCGGCGTCGGGAGCCGGGGATTGGGGGTTCGAATCCCTCCACCCAGACCATGTCCACGTGGCGAAACTGGCAAACGCAGCGGTCTCAGATACCGTGCCCGTGAGGGCGTTGAGGGTTCGAATCCCTCCGTGGACACCATCCTCCCGCTGCTCGGGTGACGAAATGGCAAACGTGGCCGGCTCAAACCTGGTCGATTGGGGGTTCGAATCCCCCTCCGAGCACCGGATCATCGCAGTCGGAGAAAACAATGAAGAAGAAGAGACGGTAGACGGAGAGGTGGATCATGACCGCGCAAACGTTGCTGCTCACGCCTTGGATGGTGCCACATCAGGTCATCTCCTGGCAGACCGCCGTGACCCTGAGCTTTCTGGGGAAGGTGGAGGTACTCGAGACGTACGACGACGAGATTCGTTCGCCCACGATGACCATTCGCGCGCCGGCCGTCGTCCGGCTGAAGCGTCATGGGAATTCGCACAAGCGCGGCATCAAGTTTTCCCGCACGAACGTGTTCGTGCGGGACGACTTCCGCTGCCAGTACTGCGGCGTCCAGAAGGACGCGGGCGATCTCACGTACGACCACGTCCTGCCGCGCGTGCAGGGTGGCCGGACGGTATGGGAGAACATCGTCGCGTCTTGCCAGAGCTGCAATGCGAAGAAGCGTGGTCGCACCCCGGAGCAGGCGGGCATGAAGCTCTTGAAGAAGCCCGAGAAGCCCCGGTGGTTGCCCGCGGCCCCCGTCGTCCGGCTCGGCGCGCGCAGAATCCCCGAGATCTGGGTGCATTACTGCGCTGCGAGCTGAGGTTCCCCCCCGCGCTTCGCGGCTGGGCGAAGCGCGCCCGCGGAACCTTTTTTGAACAATCCATTACCGAGGAGATACTTGTGACGCTCGATATGAATCAAATGGAGGGCGTTCGGATTCGTTTGCCCATGGAGTCTGCAGCCGTCGCTGCAGTCGTGCTCGTTGGTGTCCTGCTGCTCGCGATCGCCTCGCGGATCGTCGAGGCGAACGGGGCTTCATCGCCGGAAGGTGCGCGCTCGATGAGCGCGGCGTCGCCTTCCAACGCGCCCGACTCGGCGCGGTTGCTCGCGGATCGAGGACGCCCTGGGCGCCGGTTCTGAGCATGACCGTCCAACGTACCCACGACCTTCACCCCCCGCGGCGCTGCGGCGCCGAGAGGGGGATTTGGAAGAAGATCTGATCAGGGATCAGGCCTGTTTGGAAAACAGTGCGCGCCCCGTCGAGGGGCGTGAGGTTCGAGTCCTCCTTCTTCCGCCGTAGAGAGCATTCCGGGTGTGGACCCGGCGCCGTTTTGAACACGGAGGGCAGCCTCGCTGCGGGGTTCGACTCCTCTGCTCTCTGCCATGCTGGAAGACGAACTGATCAGGGATCAGACCTGTTTCGAAAACAGTGGGCACCCACGGGTGTGGGGTTCGAGTCCTCCGTCTTCCGCCGTTTGTTTCTGGAAGCGAGAATCGGCCGTGGGGCCGAGCCCGTTTGCTACTCGGTGCGTGCCTCCGGCATGGTGTTCGACTCACCCCGCTTCCGCCGACGTCATTTCACGAGATGTTCGAGCCCCGAGAGCACGAGCACCTTCATGCCTTCCTCCCCGAGCGGCTCCTGCGGGCGTTCGGACGCGAGGCTCCACAAGGCGGAGACGCGTGACCCCGTTCCGCCCCGCGCGGCGCGGAGGCTTGCGGCCTTCGTGATCCACCCGCCGCCACTTGGGTTTGTCCGGGCGATCTCCACGAGCGCGGGCGTGAGCGCCTCCAGGAACAGCGTGGTCGCGTCCATCATCGGTGTTCGCTTGCCCTCTTCGTCGTCCTCGTCCTCGTAGATGCAGGGCTTTTCGAGATCGGGGTTCGCGAGGAGCTGGTCGACCGCCTCGATCGCCATCCGACGCTCGTTCTCGACGATGACGGCCGGCGCGTCGAGCTCCTTCAATCGACGGAGCCGGTTTCTCCGGTTCACGATGCGCCGATACGCATCATGGATTGCGCGGCCGAAGCTCGCGTCGCCCACGAGCGCCAGGGATTCCTCCACGCTCGCCGCGCGCAGGGGAGGGGCGATCAGGGGGATCGACCACCAGACGAGCTCGTTCGGGGACCAACCATTCACGCGCTGCCCTGCGGCCTCGGCCTCGCCGACGCGCGAAAGGAGCGTGGCCGGGTCCTTGTAGGAGAGCTCCAGGAGGTCATCCTCGGTCATTGCGAGGAGCGGTGCGAGGAGCAGCCGCGCGGGCCAGGGGACCACGGGATCGACCATCGCGACGTGCGCGTATCGCCGGAAATCGGGCGGGTTTCCGAAGAGCTTCGGACACAGGAGCCCGCCCACCTCGGGCTGCCTTGTGCGGAAGTTCAGCGTCTCCGGACGCTCGACGTCGCCGGCGGACCACGAGGGCGTACGCTCGGAGGCCCCGGTTTCGAGGGAGAGATCGAGCGTACGGCCGCCGAGCGTGATGCGCAGCCCGAGCACACGGCCGAGCGCGCGGAGGCGCTGGAAGATCAGCGAGGAGGGCAGGTCCATCGACACGGTCACCGTGGCGGGTTCGTCGCGCATGAAGCGGCATCGTTGCGTCCTTCGACAGCGCGCGTCAATGGCCGGCGTCGGCCCGAGGCTTCCGTTGGAGGCGCTCTCCGTGGTATGAGCGCTTCGTGCTACGCAGCCTTCTCAGCACTGCGGCCTCGCGCTTCGATACTGCCGTGGGCGGGGCCTTGCTCCTCCGGCGCGGCCGGCCCAAGAGCCCGCAGCCGGATCCCGAGGCGCTCGGCCACGCAGCGCGCATGGAAGCGCTCGCGCTCTTGCGGAGCATCTACGACTTGCCCGAGCATTACGAGCTTGGGTTTTTCCCGACACCCGCGCCGCTCACGCCCTCCATCACGCGGGTGCGGCCGATGGGCGGGCCCGAGCCGGGCACGGTGCTGGATCTGACGTGGCCGAGTCGGTTCGATCCGATCGCCGCCGACGTCCGCGAGAGATACCTTTCGCACGAGGCGAACGCCACCGCGGCGGCGCGGCTCTTTTTGCATGCGGGGCCTGCGCGGCCGGCGGCGATCCTGATTCACGGGTACCGTTGCGGCCAGTATCGCCTCGAAGAGCGGATCTGGCCCGTGCAATGGCTCTACGACCGTGGCCTCGACGTCGCGCTCTTCGTGTTGCCTTTCCACGCCGTGCGCTCGCACGAGTCTTCGCCGCGGTTTCCCGGCAGTGATCCGCGCGTCACGAACGAGGGCTTTCGCCAGACCGTGCTCGATTTGCGCGCGCTCCTTTCGTTCCTGCGGGATCGCGGGTCCGAGGCCGTCGGCGTCATGGGCATGAGCCTCGGCGGATATTCGACGAGCTTGCTCTCGACCGTCGACGATCGCGTCGCGTTTGCGGTCCCCATCATCCCGCTCGCCTCGCTCGCCGACGTCGCGCGGGCCGCTGGGCGGTTCGTGGGCAGCCCCGAGGAGCAGCGCCGCCAGTACGAGGAGCTCGATGCCGTGCACCGCGTCGTGAGCCCGTTCGCGCGGCCCTCGCGGATCCCTTCGGATCAGGTGCTCGTCCTCGCGGCGAGCGAGGACAAGATCACCCCCGTCGATCACGCGCGCCGCCTCGCCGATCATTTCAATGCGCCGCTCGAGACGTTCCACGGCGGCCATTTGCTCCAGTTTGGCCGGGCAGACGCCTTCCGCGCCGTGGGCCGGATGCTCGGGCGCCTGGGGCTTTTTTCGCGACGCTAGGCGGGCGAGCGGCGATGAACGAAGCGCGCCGGCCCGTGGTCTTCGAGTGCGTCACCGTGCACGAGCGCAGGTTGCGGGTCGCGCGGCGCCTCGGCTGGGCGAGCTTCGTTTTGGCGCTCGGGCCGCCCATCGTCTCCCTGTTGCTCCAGACGTTGTACGACGTCCTCGGCATCGCGTGGCCCCTGGAACTCGCGCGCGCCATCGCGTTCGTGTGGGTCTACTTTCTCCTCGTCTGCCCCGCCCTGGTTCTCCTGAGCGCCCTCTTCGCGCGGCCCACGAGGGCCGGCTGGCGCGAGCTCACGAGGGCGGAGCTGGATTCGCGCGGGATTTCTTTTCGCAAGATGGGACACGAGCGCCGCATCGAGCGCAGCGAGATCACGGACGCCGTGGTCCATTGCGCCCCGAGCGAGGGCATCGAGGTGCACCTCGTGGGAGGCGATGTCCTCGCGATCCACCTGCCGGACGAGGAGATGGCGCGCGACGCCGTGGAGGCGCTCGGATTTTCCGCGGACGAGCGCCGCGTGACGATCCGGCTGGCCTCGCCGCAACGAATGGTCACGGCCGGGTGCGTGGGCTTGCCCGTGAGCTTTGGCCTGGGTGCCCTGTTTCTCGTCGCGCTCAAGAACGTCGGCATTTCGGCATGGAGCTCGGTTTTGGGCTCGCGACGGGCACGGCAGTGCTGACCCTGCTCTCCGTGCGCGCGTGGAAGCCAACCGAAATCGTGGTGGGTACGGATGGCGTGCTCGTGCGGCACCCGTTCTCGAAGACATACCTTCCGTATGCGTCCCTCGGACACGTGGCGACAGAAGGGGATCGATTGCGGTTGTTCCCGAAAAACGAGGACGACGCGACGCTGCAAATGCAAGGGGAGCCCGCGCTCGTCGTCGCAGCGGCGAGCCGGATCGAGGAGGCGCGCGCGGCGGGAGCGGCGGGCGACTCGCCAGCGCGCGTGCGTGAGCTGCTCGATCGCAAAGGCAGGACTCTCGCCGAATGGCGCAAGGCCCTCTTCGGGCTGCTTCAGGGCGGCGATTATCGAAACGCGACCGTCACGGACGAGGCGCTGCTCGCGGTGCTCGAAGATCCCGGCGAGGATCGCGGCCGCAGGATTGGGGCCGCGATGATCCTGCGGATTGCCGCGCCCGAGGCCGCGCCGCGGATCCGCATCGCCGCGGAGACGAGCGCCGACGAGGAACTCCGCGCCGCGCTTGAGAGCGCCGCCGAGGAGGAGCTCGACGACGCCACGCTCGAGCGGGCGCTCGGGCTCGGCGTCACGCGTGGCTCTTGATCATTTTTTCGAGCCGGCCGAGCGCGCGCGTCAGCGACTCCTCGCCCGGGCCAAACGAGAACCGCACGTGGTGCCGGAATCGCGAGGCCCGGTGCGCCCTTCGTTTGCCCGGGTTCACGTCGAAGAACTCGCCCGGCACGACGATCACGCGGTGCTCGAGGGCGGCCCGGAAAAACGAATGCCCGTCGTTGATGCCCGGCGGGAGATCCGCTACGGAGCCGAAGACGTAAAACGTCCCCTCGGGCGCCACGTCGACCTGGATTCCGAGCTTTCGGAGGCCCTCCAGCATGAGGTCGCGTTTTTTCGAGAACGTCCGCTGAATCGCCGCCGTCTCGGCTCGCACGTGTTCCATGTCGAGCAGGGGCACGGCCGCGCGCTGCATCGGCTTCGAGCCGCCGCCGTCGAGGAAGCTGCCCGCGCTCGCCACCGCGTCGATCACCTCGCGCGGACCCACGGTCCAGGTCACGCGCCAGCCCGGGTAGCGCCAGTTCTTCGTCAATCCGTCGAAGATGACCACGGGATCCTGATCGACGTCCTCCACGTACCGCGCCGCGCTCTCCATCGGCGCGGGCCCGCCGAGGCCGTAGACGTAATGCGAGTAGAACTCGTCGAAAAGCATCGTGCAATCGAGGTTGCGCGCGGTGCCGACCCACGCGGCGAGCTCCTCGCCTCGGACGTGCTTGCCCGTCGGATTGCACGGGTTCGACGTGAGGATCGCGCCGAGGCCGCGGCCCTGGATCTCCCGCCGGAGGTCACCCACCGAGAAGGCATACCCGCGCTCGCTCTCCAGGAGAATCGGGATGGGCGAGAAGAGGCGGAAGACGTCGAGCAGCTCCTCGTATGCCGTGTAATCGGGGAGGAAATGGCCGAGGTTGATCTGGCCGAGCGCCGCGGCCGCGCGTGTGAGCGAGGCGCGCCCGCCGCCGGAGACGCTCACGTTCTCCGCGCTGTAGCGCGAGGGCATGCCCCGCCGGTAGGCGCGATTGTAGAAATCGGCGATGGCCTCGCGTAGCTCCCACAGGCCGGCGACGGGCGCGTATTCCTGATCGTCGCCGGTGATCGTCACGGCCTCGCAGCGCGGCGGCGCGCCCGGCAAGGCCCCGGTCTCGGGCTGGCCCTGGCCGAGGTTGCACCAGGCGTCCTCGCCCGTGTCCACGCCCGGGCGATAGCCGTGCTTCGTGGCCTCGCCCATCACGTAAATCACGCCCGTCCGTGGCACCTTGCGGAACGCGCCGAGGGATTTTTCTTCATTCGGCCCGCGCAGGATGGGCTCGCTGCGCATCTTCGGCGCCGGAGGGGCCTCGATTTCAGAGGGCGGAGGCGTGTCGATCGTGTCGTTCGTGCTCATGGCGATGAATCCGTCAGGCCTTGGCAGGGGGCGTCGCGTCGGGCTCGTCTTGGAGGGGGACGATCTTCGGCTCCACCGTCTTCGGCATGAGCGCGAGGAAGAGGCCGAGGCAGAAGACGAGCGAGATCAGGGTGAGCGCCGTGTATTTGTCGTCGTTCCAGTAGGAGCTGATCCACACGAACTGGCTCAGCGCCGCGAGGCCGAAGAGCGGGGCCTCGAAATCCCTCCGCACCTTCGTGAGCGGCGCCGAGAGGATCATGAACGAGTAGTAATAACAGGTGAGCTGGGACAAGAGGATCATCCAGACCTGCCCCAGGCATTGCGCGACCCACAGGTTCTTGATCCGGCGCTGCACCCAGACGCTCAGCGCGAGGGTGAGGCCGATGATCAGGTACGCGACGATCTTGTACTTCTTGTACCGCTCGTTGCGCATGTTCTTCCAGGTCTCGAAGGGGTCGGTGAGCTTGACGTCCTTCGTGAACTTCATGCGCCCGGAGGCCTTGCTCGCAGCCTCCTTGTAATGGAACACGTCGCTGATCTTCTGGACCGTGTCCGGGTTCATGAGGCCGCGGGCCTTGAGCCGCTCTGAGATCGGCGTGAGCGCCTCGCCGATCTGCGAGATCGCCTGCGCCTTCATGTCGTGCGCGACGAGCACGCGCAGGCCCATGTGGTTCGTGAGCGGGGTCTGGTCGTGGACCTCGAGCGTGTGCTTGTAGAAATCGTGGTACGAGCGCGGGCCGGACACCACAAGGCTGAGCGGAATGAGCACCGCCGCCGCGGCCGTGCCGCCGAGGAGCATTTGCACCTGCTCGCCCGTCATCTTGCGCTTCCGCACGATCGTCCAGCCCACCGTGACGAGCAGGCCGACCACGCAGAGGCCGGGGAAGATACGCAAGAGCCCGGCATAAACGAGCGCCGCGCCCGCGAGCTTCGGGTACTTCTTCCGGAGGAGGCTGACCGAGAGGACGAGGAAGAAGAGCCAGTCCTGCCGCAGGAACGCGCCGCCGGTCCAGTAGAACGGCGCCGACGACTGGCAGCCCCAGAAGATCGCCCCGACCGCGAAGACGCGCCATCCGAACGCCCACCACAGGGCGACGAACATGCCCAGCGTGTACACGATGTCGAGGGCCGAGAGGAACTGGCAATACCACACGCTGGCCGGCTGCAATTCGGCGAAGAACCGGCCCATGATGGTCCACACGGGCGGCGGGTTGTACCCGTGGTCCTTCTGCATGTCCTCCCAGTAGCCCTTGCCCGAGACGGCCCGGAAGAACTTCACGTCTTCCTTGAACTTCTCCCAGCGCTCCTGCGGGAAATGGTTCTTGCACGTCTCGCCGGGGTTCTCGAGGAACTGCGCGGCCGGGACGAGGAGGTTGTCGCCGCCGAGGTTCCGGATCTTCTTGTCCGGGTGGCGCACCTCCTTCGTCATGTCGATGCGCTCGGCCCGGCCGTCCACGTGCTTGTAATTGACGACGCCGAGCTCGTCCTGCGCGATGAGCGAGCACTTGTAAAGGCCGTCGTACCCCATTTCCTTGAAGTACTTGGCCCCCATGTAATAGTGGAACTGGTCCCATCGATGGTAATACTGCGGGTATCCGAAGCGGAACCCGTTGAAGTAAGCCACGATGGCTGCGACGGCGAGCGTCACGCCGATGTACTTCTTCCAGCGCTCCGAGACCGGGCGCTTCATCGCCGCGCGGTGATGCTCGTAGAAGACGCAGCCCGCCGCCGTGATGGCGAGCGCCGCCTTCATGATGTCGACGGTGCGGGCGTGGTCGTCGGTGAGCTTCGTGATCCCGAACGTGGCGAGCGCGGTCGTGCCGATCACCGCCAGGTACCGGAACCAGACGCGCACGCGCTCGTCGACGGACCGGTCCACGAACCACAGAAGGAAGAAGTAGAGGGCACTGACGAGGACGAGCAGAAATATCTGCGGGATGCTGAGCTGCTTCATTCGACGCTTCGTGCGAAAGGAGGGCCGCACCCGCCGCCACGGACGGTCAAGACGCCGAGAGCGGGCCGGACGTTCGGCGACACCTTAGGCGGACCTTGACCGATTGCCTAGTGCGATGAGCCACGTCGTTTCACGCGGCGCGTCAGTCCCCCATGGTCGCCCGCCGCAAACGGCCTTTCGCAGCCTCGTTCGGGCACGGCCCCAGGGGAGGACCGGACGGGACCGGAGCGCTTCGGGGAACGTCCCCGAGGCGATACTGGAAGGGCTCGTCTTCCCGCCTCGGGCGGAGGCCCGAGAGACGCGGATCCGACGCGAAATCCCGCGCGCTTCGGCGTGCTGCTCGTGTATCGTCGAGCCGTGGTCACGAAAGTGATTTCGCCATTCTTCGCGGTGGTGCCTGGGGGCAGCGGCAAGCCGTCGTCGCGCGGTGATCAGAGCCCGCCTTCGCGGGTCGAGCGATCGGGTCGCGGCGAACGCGAGGAAGGGGAGATGGGCTTCGTGCTGGAGTCCGGCGACGCCGCGGAGCCGCTGCCCTGCAGGCTCGTGCTCGGCTTTCGCGAGGCGCTCTCGGCCGCCGAGGATCCGGCCGTGGCCATGCCCGCGCGGCTCGTGATCGTGGAGCCCGACGGGAGGACCGACGACTGGCTCGCGCGCTGGTCCGAGGACGACGAGCAGGTGCGTCGCACCGTGACGATCTGTCGCACGCACGACGGCACGAAGGTGACGGCGGTCGTCACGCTCGCCTCGTACGGGCGCGGCACGGCGACGTCGCTCGCGGTCGAGTCGGTCACGCTCCCGCAGCGCCGCCGCATCGTGCGCAGCGGTGTGCATCCGAAGTCGTTCCTCGACGCGGTGCTGTCGCGCGTGCGGCAAGGTCAGAGCAGCGCGGGCGCCGCGAGCTTCGAGCCGACCGATCCGTCACCGTCCGCGTGAAGCAACAAAGCAGCGCTCGATCGCCTGGTTTTCTCGCGATTCGCGGTTTGCACCGTGGACGCTGAGGTGATAGGGTCGGAGCAGTATCGGAGGGATTCACGTCCGGGATTGGTCCTGCTGGGGAGCACCCTGGCGTCGGTACGAAACCACATCGCCGCGCCCTTGGCACGACGATGCTTCGAACGAACACCCACGCCTGCCGAGCGCGCGAGCGCAGGCTCGGCAACGGGGTGCCGGCAAGCCGGAGGAGGGATGGTCACCATGCAGAATACCCGTGGCTCTAACCCGGAGGCTTCGGGCTACTGACCATCACGAGGTGCTCGTAGCGGCGTTCGCGTCGCTGGGCATCAGGTCCTCCGGCATGGAGGCGCCATAGGGCGCGCCTCTTCACCGGCGGGCCGGGTCAGAGTTGGCCTCCGCCTGGATCTCGACATCGACGGGAGTCGACGCGGAATCCAGGCCAGGGATGTGGGGCCTGAGCGGGCCAGAGGTGAGACCTCCGGCCCGCTCTTTTTTTGTGCTCGCGCAGCGGAGCGCGCCACGCTCACGGCGATGTCCCCCTCCGCTGGAAACACCTTCCTCGTTGGCCTCGCCGGGGCGCTCTGCTTCGTGGGTTGCGGCGACGGCAAGGTCGATCCCCATCACCCCGGGGAGTTGCTCGGCACGTACGAGGTCTCCGCCACGCGCGAGACGACGACGTGCGGGGAAAACGCGCTCGGCTCCCCAGCGACGTGGGAGTTCCAGGTCCGCCTCTCGCGTGGCGACGGCGATCTCTACTGGGACAGCGGCGCCGAGGTCACTCCTGGGACGCTCGGCTCCGACGGTCGACGTTTCTCCTTCACGACGAGCCTCGTCGTCGACATGCGCGCAGGCGAGACGCCGAGCAACCTGCCGCCTTGCACGATCGTGCGCGGCGATCGCGCCGAAGGGCTGCTCGACGAGGATGAGGGCGGCTTTACGGGCGAGCTCGCGTATTCGTTCACGCCGTCGCAAGGTTCGAACTGCACGGACCTCGTGACAGGCGCGCAGCCGACCTTCGCAGCGCTGCCGTGCGCGATGACGTACGTACTCTCGGCTGAGCGAACCGTCGCGCCGCCCTGATGCTCTCGGCCTACGACAGGAACCTCGCGCGCCGTGCGCTCAGCATCGCCGCGCTCATCGGGTGTGTCGTGCTGCTCGTCGTCACGGCGACGGACGAGGGCGGAGGTTTTGCGCAACGTGCAGCGCTCTGCGCGGCGCTCGCGCCGGCGGCGGGCGGGATCGGCGCGCTCGCGGCGGCGAGGATCGCTCGTGCACGCGGAGAGACGCGCGCGCTCGAAGCGCTCGGCGCGGATCCTTTCCGTGTGATGCGCGGCGCTGTGCTCGGCGGGGCGATCGTCGCGGCGATCGGCCCGGCCCTCGTGCTCGCCGAGGTCGCCGATCTCGAACCGCTGTTCCCGAGGCCCGCGGCGCCGAGCGTCTGGATCGCCGAACCGGACGGGGGCATGCGTGATGCGATCCGCGGCACGAGGCTCGGGCCCGGCGGCGCGCTCGAGGTCGCCGCGCGCGCCTCGGAGGCCTCGGCAGGGGCGCCCGTCGGGGAGCGTCGCGCGGCCGTCGGGATCGCGCTCGTGCTCCTCGCGTTTGCCGCGCCGCTCGGGGCCACGCGGGACGGGGGTTCGTCTGGCCGCGCCGCGTTCGCCGTGCTCCTCGTCGTCGCCATGATCGCCGCGTTCCAGTTCGTCGCGGCGGGCCGCGCGAGCGCGTTCGTCGTGTGCGTCCCGCCGCTCGTCCTGCTCGCGCATGCGCTCGTCTCGCGCTACCGTCCCGCCCCTCCCCGATGAGCGAACCGATCGTATCGCAGGGCGGATTCCTGGGCCGGTTCGGCGTCGTCGTGCACGGCGGCGCCGGCAACGTCAAACCCGAGCGTCGCGCGAAGCACGCGGAAGGTTGTCTCCGCGCCGCGCGCGCGGGCCTCGAGGTGCTGCGGCAGGGCGGCAGCGCGCTCGACGCTGTGGAGCGCGCCGCGCGCGCGCTCGAGGACGACACGCTCTTCAACGCGGGCACGGGCGCGTGCCTCGACGAGGAGGGGCGCGTCGCGCACGACGCTTCGATCATGGAGGGGCACGGCCTCGCAGCCGGCGCGGTGTGCGACCTGCGCGGCTTTGCGAATCCGATCTCGATCGCGCGCGCCGCGCTCGATGATGGTCGCCATGTGCTTTACGCGTCCGAGGGGGCTGCGAGGTTCGCCCGCGCGCGTGGCTTCGTCCCGGTCGGGGACGAGGCGCTTGTCACGGAGGCAGCGCGCGAGGCGCTCGCAGCGGCGCGGGAAGGCGCGGCGCCGATGGGCTGGGCGGGCAACACGATCGGCGCGGTGGCGCTCGACGGCCATAGGCTCCTCGCGGCGGCGACGAGCACGGGCGGCATGGTGAACAAGCGCGTGGGACGCGTGGGCGATTCGCCGATCATCGGCGCGGGCACGTACGCCGACGACGAGGCCGGCGCGGTGTCCACGACGGGCCACGGCGAGGGCATGATCCGGCTCTGCATCGCGCGGACGGCCGTGGAGCACATGCGCGGGGGCGTGGCGGCGGAGGAGGCGGTCCGCCGGTCGATCGAGCATTTGCGTGCCCGGATCGGATCGACGGGCGGCGCGATCGCGATCGATCCGCGCGGCAACTACGGCCTCTCGCGCTCGACGGCGTCGATGTCGTGGGCCGCGACGTGGGCCGAAGGCGAAGCGTCAGGCTTCTAGATCCTGCGGTTCGGCGGGGCGATCGGCCGCGATGCACAACCGGCCCGCGCTCGTCAATTTTTTTGCAACGAAAGCCGACCCGTCCCTGCGCTTTCCCTGGATCCCGTGTGAATCCGGATAGATCGGCGCGGGGATGGGGGCGGCTTTCGTTTTGTCGTCCTGGAAATATTACGCTCGCCGTGCACGCGCGTCGGACGGGGGCGGTGCGCGCAAAAATGAGGAGAGGGGGGATCGAAGAAATGCTTGACGGCCGGGCAGAAACTCCGAACATACGAACCCACCACACGGTGACCTTCTCGGTGCCCGTGAGGTCGCGGGTTCGGCAACGGTTGAATCCGGTGAACCATCTCGTTCCCGAGGGGTGAGATATCTGCCAGCGCGCAATGGGGCGTAGACTGAGTCCAGGTAGATTGCCGACGAAGGAACAGGTTAGGTCAACATGGCTCTCAATGCGTATCTCCGTCTGAAGGGGCAGAAGCAGGGCGAGATCAAGGGCTCCGTGACCCAGAAGGGTCGCGAGAACAGCATCATGATCATCGCGGTCTCGCACGAGATCATGAGCCCCCGCGATCCGGCGAGCGGCCTGCCGACCGGCAAGCGCATGCACAAGCCCTTCATCGTGACGAAGGAGCTCGATAAGGCGTCGCCGCTGCTCTACAGCTCGCTCGTGAACAACGAGAACATCTCGGAGTGGGAGCTCAAGCACTACACGCCGCAGGTGAAGGCGCAGCAGGGCGTGGGCACCGAGGTGAACCACTACACGGTGAAGCTGATCAACGCGAACATCGCGTCGATCAACTTCCGCATGCCGAACAACCGGAACCCCGATCTCATGAAGTACGCCGAGTACGAGGAGATCGCGTTCACGTACCAGAAGATCATCTGGACGTGGACCGAGGGCGGCATCACGGCCGAGGACGACTGGGAGACGCCCCTCTCCTGATGTTGGACTAACGTCCAGCGAAATCAGCCGGGCGGCCAACGTGCCGCCCGGTTTTCGTTTGTCCGTAGGACGGGGGCAGAGTAAGCTCTTCCAGGATTGGTGCCGAGGCTTGATGGATCCCCGATGGCCCTGAACGCGCATTTGAGAATCGTCGCGGAAAAACAGGGCGCGATCCTGGGCTCGGTCACGCAAAAAGGACGCGAAGGATCGATTCAGGTCATCGCGGCCATGCACGAGATCGTGAGCCCACGCGACCCGGCGAGCGGTCGCCCTACGGGCAAACGCGTGCACAAGCCGTTCGTCGTGACCAAGGTCCTCGATCGGTCCTCGCCGCTGCTCTACAGCGTTCTCTGCAACAACGAGAACATCAAGAGCTTCGAGCTCCAGTTCTACACGCCGGACAAAACCGGCATCGAGAAGCAGCACTACACGGTGCGCCTCGAGAACGCGAACATCAGCTCGATCATCTTCCGGATGCCGAGCACGCGCAGCAAGATCGCGTCGCAGCTCCCCGAACGGGAAGAGATCTCGTTCACGTACCAGAAGATCGTCTGGACGTGGAACGAGGGCGGAATCTCAGCAGACGATGATTGGGAGACGCCGAGGTAACGGCGTTTAGCCGACGGTGCTTCCGTGGCGGCCCGCGCCCTGGGTGAAGCGGGAGGCGCCTTCGAGGGATTCGCCGCTCAATGCATTGAGGCCGTGGCGAAGCTCGTTGCGTAATGCGTCGCCGAGGGGGAGGTCGAACTGCTCGTAGGCGCTCAGGCGGTCGCCGCGCATGCATAGCTGCGGGAACGCAGCGAGCTCGTGCGCAAGCTTCTCGGCAGCCTCTCGTGCATGGCCCTTGGGGACGACGCGATTCGCGAGGCCGATGCGCAAAGCCTCCTCGGCGTCGACGGGCCGGCCCGTGAGGATGAGATCGAGCGCGCGGCTGAGCCCGATGAGGCGCGGCAAGCGGACGGTGCCGCCGTCGATGAGCGGGACCCCGAAGCGACGGCAGAACACGCCGAGCACCGCGTCGTCCTCGACGATCCGGAGATCACACCAGAGCGCGAGCTCGAGCCCGCCGGCGACGGCATGCCCCGCGACGGACGCGATGACCGGCTTTTGCAAAAGCATGCGCGTTGGGCCCATGGGCCCGTCGCCCTCGGCGTCGACGCGGTTCGGCGCGCCCGCGGCGATCGCCTTGAGATCCGCGCCCGCGCAGAACGTGCCGTGATCGCCGTGCAGCACGCCGACGGACGCATGCGGATCGCTTTCGAAGGCGCAGAAGGCGTCGGCGAGCGCCTCGGCGGTGGCGCGATCGACGGCGTTGCGCCGCTCCGGCCGGTCGAGGAGGACGGTGGTGACGGGGCCCGATCGTTCGACGCGCACGCTCATGGGGCATGGTATGAAGCGTGCGGGGCGCGCCGCAAGGCCGCGGGCGATACGCGAGGCGAACGGAGAGGCGAGCATGAATTTCGAATTGGACCCGGGAATCGCCGAGCTTCGGCAGAAGGTGCGGGCGTTCGTCGAGGAGCGCGTCGTCCCGAGCGAAGCGAAGATCGTGGCCGAGGATCGCGAGGGCAAACGCGAGACCTTGTCGCGGCTGCAAGCGGAGGCGAAGGCCGAAGGCCTATGGGTGCCGCATTTGCCGCCGGCGTACGGCGGGCGCGGGCTCGGCATCATGGGCATGTGCGTGCTCTTCCGCGAGATGGGCCGCTCGCCCGTGGGCGCAAAGGTGTTCAACTGCGACGCGCCGAACCAGGGCAACATGGATCTGCTGCTCGGCGTGGGCACCGAGGCGATGAAGGAGCGTTATCTGCGCCCGCTCGCGGACGGCTTGATCACGAGCGCGTTTTGCATGACCGAACCCGCGCCCGGCGCTGGCGCGGATCCCTCGAATCTGCGCACCCGCGCCGAGCGCGACGGGAGCGGCTGGGTGATCACGGGGCGCAAGTGGTATTCGACGGGCGGCCGGGACGCCTCGTTCCTCATCCTGATGGCGCGGACGAGCGACGATCCGAAGGGCGGGGCGACGATGTTCCTCGTGGATCGGAATGCCCCGGGCGTGGAGTACGTGCGTGACATCCCGACGATGTCCGAGCCGTTGCTCGATCACCGCGAGGGCGAGCTCGCGTTCCACGGCGTGCGCGTGAGCGACGACGCGGTGCTCAAGGGCGTCGGCGACGGTTTTCGGCTCGCGCAGCAAAGGCTTGTGCCGGCGCGCCTGACCCATTGCATGCGCTGGCTCGGACTTGCCGATCGCACGCTCTCGATGTGCAAGCAGTACCTCGTGACGCGCGAGAGCTTCGGCAAGAAGCTCGCGCAGCATCAGCTCATCCAGCAGAAGATCGCGCACCACGCGCTCGGGATCCACGCGGGCAACCTGATGACCTACCATTGCGCGTCGATGCTGGAGAAGGGGCTCGACAAGGAGTCGCGGCCGTACTCGTCGATGGCGAAGCTCCACGTGGCGCGGCTGCTCTGCGACGTGCTCGACGACGCGATCCAGATGCACGGCGGCCTCGGGTACAGCGAAGACGTGCCGTTTTCGGCCTGGTACCGCTATGCGCGGAGCGCGCGGATCGCGGACGGACCGGACGAGGTGCACGAGGTCGTGATCGCCCGCGATTTCTTCACGCGGGGGCTCGATCTCCTCGTGTAGGCAAGGCATGACCGGCAAGAAAAAGCCTCTCTCTGCCCGCGCGCAGCGCCGGGAAGCCGAGCGCGCCGCGGTCAAGCTCGTGCGGGATCGCGAGCGCCTCGCCTCGCTCGAACCGGGCGGCTCGCCCGAGCGGCCCATCGCGATCACGAGCGCCTCCGAGGTCGAGGTCGCGGCGCGCGGGATGCCTTGCGTGCATTGCAGCGGCGAGGTGCGCGTCGACGAGCACCTCGCGGAGACGGTCGGGACGTCGCGCCTTCGCATCGCGCGTGTCGTCTGCCCGGCTTGTGGCGTGCGGCGGTCGATTTACTTCCGCCTCGGCGCGGGATTGCCCAATTGACGACGCTCGGCCTGGCCTACACTCGACACCTTGGAGGTGGGCTCATGAAAAGCCGATCATTCTCATCGATCTTGCTGGGTCTCGCGCCGTTCGTCCTCGCTGCGTGCGGGGGAGGGGACGCGAGCCCGGGGAGCCCGGACGTCGGGCCGAGCGCGGCTTGTGTCGCGCTCGGTTGCGCGACCGATCAAAAGATCTGCGTCGAGGACGGGGCCGGCGCGCGTTGCGAGGGGTGCCCGAGCGGCCAGCATGCTGCGTCCTCGGGGACGTGCGAAAAACTCTCCGGGACGCCGCTCGCACATACCTTCGGCGAGTTCACCGTGGAGGCGGGCCAGGAGATCAAAGGGCTCTGCCAGAGCGTCACGCTCAACAACGCGACCGAAATTTGGGTCAACGCCGTTGAGCTCCAGCAGAACGAGTCCTCGCACCATTCCAACTGGACGTTCGTCCCTTCGGACAAGTTCGACGGCCCCGACGGCGTCTGGAAATGCTCGGAGCGGGATTACGATCAGGTCTCGGCCGCGCTCGTGGGCGGCGTCATCTACGCGCAATCGACGCAGACCGAGCGCGAGGTGCAGAAATTCCCGGACGGCGTGGCGGTCCGCATCCCGCCGTATTCACGCATCATCGGCGACGTTCACCTGCTCAACACCTCCCAGGCGCCCATCACGGGCACGCTGAGCCTCACGCTCTACGGCGTGCCGAAGGAGGAGGTGAAGCACAAGCTCACCCCGTTCCACCTCGACTACCACGGCCTCGCCATCCCGCCGCACTCGAAATCGCGTTTCTACGGGGAGTGCGCGCTGGAGGGCCCGTTTGCAGCCTCGGGCAATACGTTCGATCAGAACGTGTATTACATCCTGCCGCACACCCACGAGATGGCGAAGCGGTTTTTCCTGGAGATCCTCGGCGGTCCGCGCGACGGCGAGACCATTCTCGAGCTCTCGGCCTACAACGGGGAGGCGCACGGCCGCGTCTACGAGAAGCCGATCGACATGACGGGCGCGGAGGGCTACCGCTTCGGCTGCGAGTACGACAATCCCCGCGACGAGACCGTGACCTGGGGGTTTGGTGATCAGGAGATGTGCGAGCTGCTCGGGTTCGCCGAGGGGAACGTGGCCTTCGAGTCCGTCATCTCGTCGGCGCAGGAGGTCGGCGCGGACGGCGATCTCCGGCTCTTCTCGGCCCCGTGCGTGACGTACGCGTTCCCGTGGGACCACGACAAACCGGGCGGCCCGCCGCCGCCCTGAGTCACTTCGCCGATTGCAGCATCGTCCGGAACGCGTCGCGCGCGGCCTGCACGGTGTCGCTCGGGCCGGACATCTTGAAGAACCAGGTGCCTCGATCCGGGGTCTTCACGGCCGCACCGACGAGCCGGAAGTTCTCCTTCACCATCTGCATCGCTGCGCGCTTCTTCGGGCCCACCGGCGGGCCGAGCGCGATCTTGTAGGTCCCCGTCACCTCGACCGTCTCGACCTTGAGCGCGCCCACGTCGAAGCTCTCCCGCTTGGCCTGCGCCCCTACATCCCCGTCGAACTGGCCGAACCACTCCTTGAAGCGCTTCTCCGGGTCGCCCGCGGCGCCCGTGCCGTAGAAGAAGACCTCGATGTCGGCCTCCTCCTTGTCGTCGCCGGCCTTCGTCGTCTTATAAGCGGCCTTCTTCGGCCCGCTCTTGGGCGGATCTTGCACCGTCCAGGCCGCGGGCGTGGCCCACTCGAGTGGGGCGATGGAGGTCGTCTGCGGCCCCGTTGCCGGGGGCGGGTCGGGCTCGGCGGGGCTCTTGGAGCAGGCGGCGAGCGAGAGGACGAGGAGGGTGGCGTACCGGGAAACCATGATAGACGTCGAAGGGGCCCCTGGCCCATGGCTACACCATCCCGGGGAGATGCGCACGTCCTGTAAGTCCTCGGGGGGGGTCATCCGTAGGTAAGTCCGGCGGATCGGAGACGCGTGATGGAGCAGCTCGGTGATTACCTCGTCCGGCGCCTGGTCGGCGAGGGGGGGATGGGCAAGGTCTACGAGGGCGAGGAGCGCCTGTCGAAGCGGCGCGTGGCCCTCAAGGTCCTGCACCCCGAGCTCGCGAGGAGTGAGACGGGGCGCAAGCTCTTCGTGAACGAGATGCAAATCCTCGCGCACCTGGAGCACCCGAACGTGGTGCGGAGCCTGGCCAGCATCGAGGCGAACGGCCAGCTCGCGATGGTGCTCGAGTTCCTCGACGGCCGCACGCTGCGCACGGCGCTCGGCGAGGACGGGCGGCTGCCCTGGACCGAGGCGATCCGCATCGTCGCGGCCGTGGCCTCGGCGCTCTCCGCCGCGCACGGGCAGGAGCCGCCGATCATCCACCGCGATCTGAAGCCGGAGAACATCATGATCCTGACCGACGGCACGGTGAAGGTCATGGACTTCGGCATCGCCAAGATGCTGCAGGCGATGAACCAGACGAACACGCAGAGCGTGGGCACGTTGCAGTACATGAGCCCCGAGCAGATCGACGCGCGCACCATCGATCATCGCGCCGACCTCTACGCGCTCGGGCTCGTGTTCTACGAGCTGCTCGCGGGGAAACCGCCGTTCTCGTCGGCCTCGCCGCGGCAGCTCTTGAACCTCCAGTGTACGGCCGAGCCGCCGCCGCTCGAAGCGGACGTGCGGAGCGGCCTGCCGAAGGGCGTCGAGCAGCTCCTCTTCCAGCTCCTCGAAAAAGCGCCGGAGGACAGGCCTTATTTCGCGCAAGACGTGGTCGACAGGCTCGAACCGTTCCAGGTCGCGGCGCCCGCGCCCGCGCGCACGAGCCCCGGCCGCATGAGCGCCCACGGCGCGACCACGCCGCACCAGAAGTCCCCCACGCCCCGCACGATCCCCGAGGCGCCCGACACGAACGACGAGGGCAAACCCGCGACGCGATCGAGTGATCCGCGATCGGATCGGTCCGGCGACGAGGCCAAGGCCCCGCGGCGCGAGAACGCGGGCGCGGGCGCGGGCGCGCGCAAGGACACGATCGCGCTCGTCGATCAGGTGGATCAAGGGCGCGAGGTGCCGATGAAGGTCGCGGTTGGGATCATCGTGGGGCTCTCGCTGCTCGCGGGGCTCGGCGCGTACCTCGTGCGATCGACGCAAGCCGCGGAGGATCCGGCCTCCACGGGGGCGCCCACGGCGACGGCCACGGCGACGACGACGACGAAGAACACGGCGACGGGGAAGGTTCGGGGGCGATGATGAAACGCGCGCGCCCCGAGGCGAGCGGGATCGCGGCCGGCGCGCCGTTGCCGCCGCTCGGGCGCGCGTCGCGTTTCGCCTGCGAGGGCGGGCGCGAGCTCTTCCGGCTGCCCAGCTCGGACGAGGCCGCGGCGCGGAGGCTGCTCGGGTTTGGAGAGGCTTCCATCGGGGGCTTCACGCTCGGCGGCGTGGACGACGAGGGCGTGTGGGTCGTGCGCCGGAAGCTCGGGACGAGCCTCGCGGAGCTCGTGCGCGAGCGGAAGGGGCCGTGGCCGTGGCGTGAGGCGCTCGGCATCACGCTCGCGGTCGCCGAGGGGCTCGCCGCGTGCGAGAAGGCGAGCCTTTTTCCAGGGCCGCTTTCGCTCGAAGGCGTGCACGTGGACGACGAGGGAGCCGTGGTGGTCGCGGCGCCGCGGCTCGTGGGCGCGATCCTGGGCGCGCAGGAGGGCGGCGGATCCCGCGGCGGAACGGCGGAGATCTCGCCGCGCTGGACGCCGCCCGAGCAGGCCGCGGGGGCCGTGTGGGACAGCGCCGCGAATCGGTACGTGCTCGGCCTCTTGCTGTACCGGCTGCTCGCGGGGGAACACCCGTTCGCCGGCGCGGGCCTGCGTCACGCGCTCGACGAGGCCGCGCAGCGCGAGGCGCCGCCGTTCGTGGACGCCGTGGCGCGCGCGCTCCCGACCGGCCTGCAGAGCCTTTGCTTGCGGCTCCTCGATCCCGATCCGGCGCGGCGCCCCGATCGCGCGGTGACCCTCACGCAGGAGCTCGGACGTTTTCTTCGCGGCGAGAGCGCCGAAGCCGCGGCTCCGCGTCCCGCGCGCGACCGCAAGCCCGCCGAGACCCGCGCGCGGAAGGCGGACGAACCCACGGGTGTTCCCGCCGAACGACCGGCTCCGACGCAACGTGCTGCCACCGCGGGAAAACCGATTCCTGCGAAGAACGCCTGGATCTCCGCGGGTTTGCCCATCGGCGCGGGCCTGCTCGTCGCGGCGCTCGCGTTCTCGCGCCTCGCGCCTGCGCCTGCAGAGGCGCCCAAGCAGGAGATCGCGCCTCTCACGCCGATCTCCACCGTCGGCACCACGAGCGAGGCCTGCGCCTCGTGCCACCCGCGCCAGGCTGCGGAGTGGCGCCGCTCGGTGATGGCGCACTCGGTGAAGAGCCCGCTTTTCAACGGCCTGGAGAGCCTCATCGAGGAGCAGGTCGGCCGCGACGAGGATTGCCCGAACGGCGCCGGCATCCTTCGTCGCGTCAATGCCTCGACCGCCTGCCGCAATCGCCAGAGTGGTGTGGCCGTGACCGGCTCGGGCGGCGAGCACTGGTGCGTCAATTGCCACAGCCCCGCCGAGAAGATCGAGCGCCCCTTGCCGGCCTGGGACGGCCGCGTCGGCGGTGATCCTGCAACCCGCAAGCCCGTGCGGGACCTGCTCGGCGCGCAGGGCATCGAGGGCATTTCCTGCGTCTTCTGTCACACCGTGCACGGCCCCGTGGGCGGGCGCGGCGGCGGACGCAGCGGCTATGAGGGAAACCCCACCTGGACCTCGTTCGTCACGGGCGCGGTTTTTCCGGCCAGACCCGAGGACAACCGCGGCCTGTTCGGGATCGCGAATAGCGGCTACGAGCTGCGGAACGAGGAGCTTTTCCTCGAAAATTCGCGCGCGCCGCGCCCCATCGCCTCTGCCTCGGCCGGATCGCCCGACAACGTCGATCCGCTTGTCCACCGCCGCCCGAGCGAGAGCGCGAACGCCTACCTCCGCACGAGCGAGTTTTGCGGGAGCTGCCACGACGTGCGCCTCTTCGGCAGCGACGTCCTCGGCGTGCAGAAGGGCGAGCATTTCAAGCGCCTGCGCAACGCCTACTCCGAGTGGGCCGCCTGGGCCCGCGACGAGGAGCGGCGCGGGAAAACGCCCGCGACGTGCCAGGACTGCCACATGAGCACGTACCCCGGCGTCTGCGAGCCGGGATCACCCGCGAGCGGCGAGGCCGAGCCCGAATGCCCGCCCGGCTCCCATTTCGTCGCGCGCGCGCCCGGCGTGTTCCCCACGGGGCGCTCGGCCGACAACTCGCCCAAGGCGACGAACGTAAGCACGCATTACTTCTCCGGCGTCGATCTCCCGCTCTCCGACGAGTTCCCCAATTCGCTCGTCGACGAAACCACGATCGACGCCCACGGCATCCCGCTCGGCGCGCGCCGCCGTCGCGACCTCCTCCTGCGTCACACCTTCCGCTTCGAGATCGACGGCGCCCGTCGGGGCGGTGCGGGGATCGAGATCCCGATCGTCGTGGAGAACGTGGGCGCCGGGCATCGCGTCCCGGCCGGCTTCAGCCAGGAGCGCGAGTTCTGGGTGCACCTCGTCGTGCGGGATCGCGACGGCAGCGTGGTCTACGAGGTCGGCCGCGTGGGCCGGCCCGACGAGGATCTCCACGACAAGACCTTCGTCCGCGTGAACACGAACCCCTCGTCGCTCGACGAACGCGGCCGCCCGATCGGCCTCTTCGGCGCTGACGTGCGCGACGGCGTCGATGTCCCGCGCTGGTCTCCTCCGCCCGAGCGCGGCGGCACCTCGTTCCGCGGCAAGGGCCTCGTCAACTTCCAGAACGGCTTTTTGCGCTGTGTCCGCTGCATCGGCGTGATCGGCCCCGACGGGCGTTGCGAGCCCGGTCCGGGGCAAGGGTTTTTCCGGGCCGATCGCTTCGATGACGGTGACTACGACATCGACACGGGCGAGTGCCGTTCGAACCTCTCGCTCGATCACGCGCTCTTCGAGACGTATTTCCCCGTCGGCGCGCTCGACGCGTCGAGGGGCCAGGTGCGCGGGCCCGACGCCATCGTCGACACGCGATCGCTGCCGCCGAACGTGCCGATCCGATTCACGTACGACCTCGACGCCGGCGCGCGCCGCGGCCCCTTCCGCGTCGAGGCGCGCCTGCTCTTCCGCGCCTTCCCGCCCTTCTTGATCCGGGCCTTCGCCGCGTACGAGCGCGAGCAGTCGCGGCGCGGCCTGCGCCCGAACGGGCCGAACGTGACCGAGGACATGCTGCGTCGGCTGGAGATCGTCGAGCTCGCGCGCGCCGACGTGGAGGTGCCGTGACCTCGGGTTCGCCCGCGACCTCGGGAGAGCGCGCGGCGTGGCCGGCAGCGGTGTGGGAAGCGCCGGTGTTTCGTGGCCTCGACGCGCGCGCGCGCCGCGAGATCGAGGACGCAGGGCGCATGCTCTTGGTGGCCGAGGGCGAGGTCGTCTACCGCGCGGGGGCGGCGGCGCCTGCGTTTTACGTGGTCGCCGAGGGAATGGTCGCGCTCTCGGCCGTGCGTCGCGGCGAGGATCACGAGAGCGAGCTGCGCGCGGCGGGCAAGGGCGCGTCGTTCGGCGAGGAGGCGACGGCGTTCGGGGCGCGCAGCGCGACGGCCACGGCGCGCGCATCGTCGCGGCTTTGCGAGGTGCCGGCGCACGTCTTCCAGCGCGCGGCGGCGCGCAGCGGCAAGGCCGAGGTCGCCGAGCGGCTCGAGCGTATCCTGCGCCGCGCTGCCACGCGCGACTTGCTCCACACGATGGCCTTCGCCCGCGCCCTCGATCCCGAGGATGTCGACGTCTTGCTCGACGCGGCCCGTTACCAGCGCTTCGAGCGCGGGCAGCCCGTCTACCGCGAAGGCGATCCCTCGACGGACCTCCTCCTCGTCGCGGACGGGATGATCCAGATCCAGACCGACGACGGCGAGCGCCTGCGCGTCCGCGCCTACCTCGGCCGCGGCGATTTTTTCGGTGATGCGGAGATCGAAGCCGGCACGTCGCGCCTCTCCAGCGCCGTCGCGAGCGGCCCGTCGCTGCTCATCGCCATCGACGCGCGCACGTTCCGCGGCATCACGGCGCGTCATCCGGATCTCTTCGGCGCGCTCCGGCGCATCGCGCTCGATCAGCAGACGTCACAGCGCGCCGTGATCGGCCGCGCCGCGGAGAACGCCACGCAGCACGCGTTTCGTGATCTGTACCGGCTCAAGGTCGCTCGATCGCTGCTCGTCATCGACCTCGAAACCTGCGTGCGTTGCGGGCATTGCGCGTGGGGATGCGCGGAGATGCACGGAGAAGCGCGGATCGTGCGGCGCGGCGACAAGATGGTGGCGCGGGTCGAGGCGCGATCCGAGGCGCCGCGCAGCTTGCTCCTGCCGAACTCGTGCCAGCACTGCGCGAACCCGAGCTGCATGATCGACTGCCCCACGGGCGCGATCGGCCGCGAGCCCGACGGCGAGGTCTTCATCCGCGAGGCGCTCTGCACGGGCTGCGGCGCGTGCGCCAAGGCCTGCCCCTGGGACAACATCCAGATGGCCGCCCGCCCGGCCGAGACGCCGCGCCCCGCGGGCGGCGCTTACCCCGACGTCGCCGTGAAATGCGACCTCTGCCGCGGCTACGAGGGCCCTGCCTGCGTGCAGGTTTGTCCGACCGGATCGATCTTCCGCATGAACCCGAGCGAGGAGCTCGCCGACGTGCGCGACATGGGGTTCGGGGCGGAGGGCGCCGCAGGGCGACCCGGAGCCCCGAGCGTCAACCCGCTGCTCGGCGGATCCGCGGCCCGCGCCGAGGTGCAGAAGCAAGGCGCGAGCGCGGCCGGCCTCGTCGCGGGCGGCGCGATCGCGGGCGCGGCCGTCGGCGTGGTCGGCATGATCATGCACGCGCGCGGGCTCTTTCGTGCGGATGCGGGCCTCGGCGGCGCCGCGGGCATCCTCGCGGCCGTGGGGTTCGTCCTGCTCGTCCTGTACGCCGTGCCGAAGCGCCTCGTGCGCCTGTGGATGCGCAAGCGCGCGGGCGACGAAGCTGCCGAGCCGCGCACGCCCGTCGCATCGCGCGTTCGTCCGCAGCTCGCGATTCACCTCGCGCTTGGCCTCGTCACGACGGGCCTCGTCTTCGCGCACGCGCCGATGCACCCGATTGCCCCGTCCACGGCGGGCGGCGCGCTCCGGCTCGTCTTCCTCGCGAGCGCGCTCGTGGGCGGCCTCTCGGCGCTCGCGTATGCCTGGATCCCGCGCCGCATGGCCCGCATCGAGCGCTCGGCCGCGCTGCCCGAGGACTTCGCCGCCGCGCGCAGGGATCTCGTCGACCGGCTCTATCGCGAGGTCAGCGGCAAGAGTGATCTCGTGAAGAAGATCTTCGACAAGATCCTCGTGCCGTTCGCGATGAGCTCCGCGGGGCCGCTCCTCTTGCTCGCGTCGGGTCGGACGCTGCGGCAGGAGGAAGAGGTCTTGCGGGCCCGGATCGAGCGGGTCCTCGAAGGGCGCGGAAAGGAGCGGCTCGCGGGGCTCGACGGGCTCGTGCGGATCGTCGTGGAGCTCCGCGCGCTGCCTGCGCAGAGGCTCCTCCTTCGGCTGCTCCGCGTGGGGCTGCCGCTCCACATCCTGACGTTCGGCATGGCGATGGCGCTGCTCGTGGTGCACGTGGCGGCCGTGATGAAGCGGTGAGGGGAGGCGATCCTTCGATGGCCGATCGTGATCGTCGGGACGAACCATCCGCGGGCAAACCTCCTGCCGCGTTGCCCACGCTCTACGCGTCGCCCCTCGGGGACGCCCGTGATCGTGCCGCCGTCCCGCGCGAGCTCGCCCGCGGCCGCGCCGCCAAGCGGGCTGAAAAGACCTCCGACGTCACCCGCTTCCGCGGCGTCCTCACCGCCACGATCGTCGCCGCCGCCGCCGCGGGCCTCTCGGCCTTCCTCGTTCCGCCCCCCGGCGGCCACGCCTCGCCCGGCCCGCTCTCGCGCCCGCATGCGCGCGCCGAGAGCGTCACCTGCGCGAGCTGCCACGGCACCGCCGCGGCCGAAAAACGCCCCGACGAAGCCTGCGCCACGTGCCACGGCGCCCACGCGCCGCGCCGCCGCCCGCACGAGCGCCTCTTCAAATCCGGCGCCATGCGCTGCTCGACCTGCCATCCCATCCACCAGGCCGATCAGGGCGTCGCCTTCGTCCCCGGCGAGCCTCCCATCCGCTTCGCCCCCGGCGTCGAGCGTGTCCTCGACGACGCGCCGCCCGCGCACATCCAAGCCACGGTCCCCATCGTCACCGCCGCGAGCTGCAAGGGCTGCCACGACCCGCGCTCCCCGCGTGATCCCATCTCCCGCTGCTTCGCTCCCGGCACGGAAAAGCTCGGCCCCGACAAACCGTCCCTCTGCTTCGACGAACATCAAACGGCATTGCCGCCGGACACGCCCGAACGCCCTGGTTCGCAGGCTCGCGGTCGTGTTTGCGCCGCGCAGCACGGCGAGGATCGCCCCGTCGCCTGGGACGCCGCGCGTGACGTCGCCCTCGCCGTCCCCAAGCTCGATCGCCCTGCGACGAGCGCTCTCTCGTGGCTCTGGCTCGGCACCGGCACGCTCGCGTTTGCCCTCACGCTCGGCCTCGTCCGCGGCTCGGGCGCCCTCCGCGCGCGCCGCCGCAAGGCCCAGGACAAACCCCAGGCCGCCGAGGCGCTTCTCAAGCCCCAAACCCGCGTCCGCCTCCCGCAGATCGACACCCAGACCTGCCTCGGCTGTTATGCCTGCGTCGACGCTTGCCCGTACGACGTGCTCGAGGTCCAGAAGTACGTCGCCGTCGTCGTGCGCCCCGAGGCCTGCTGTGGCCTCACGCTTTGCGAGCAACGTTGCCCGAACGGCTCGCTCCGCATCAACGACGGCGACACCATCGGCGATCGCCCGCGCATCGACGACGCCCTCCAGAGCCAGGACACCCCCGGCCTTTTCCTCGCCGGCGACGTGACGGGCCTGCCGCTCATCAAGAACGCGATCCTGCAGGGCGCCCACGCCGTCGAGAAGATCGCCGCGGGCCTCGCAGCGGAAGGGGCCTGGACGGGCGGAGGCGAGCGCCCGAAGGACCTCGTCATCGTGGGCGCGGGCCCCGCGGGCATCAGCGCGGCCCTCCGCGCGAAGGAGCTCGGCCTCTCGTTCGAGGTCATCGAACAAGGCTCGGTCGCGCAGAGCATCCGCAGCTTCCCCCGCGGCAAGCTTGTCTTTGATCAGCCGCTCGACCTGCCCCTCACGGGCAAGCTCTGGCTGAAGGAATCCACCAAGGAAGAGCTCCTCTCGCACTGGATGCGCATCATCCGCAAGGAAGAGCTCCCGATCCGGCAGGACACGCGCATGACGGCCGTGACGCGCGAGGAAAGCGGCAAGCTCTTCCGCGTCGGCACCGAGCCGCGTGAAGGGGGGCCGCCACGGGACATCCTCGCCCGCCGCGTCCTCTTGGCCATCGGCCAGCGCGGCACGCCCCGCAGGCTCCCCATCGAGCTCTCACCCGAGGTCGAGGCCCGCGTGCATTACCACCTCGCCGACGCCCGAAGTTTTGAAGGCAAACGGGTCCTCGTCGTTGGCCTCGGCGACGTCGCCATGGAGATCGCCGTCGCGCTCGCCCGGCAGCCCGGCACCACCGTCACCGTCATCCACCGCGGCCCGACCTTCACGCGTGGCAAGTCGCGCAACATCGACGAGGTCAAGCGCATGCACGCCGCCGGCCGCCTGAGCCTGCGCTTCGAGACCGAGATCGCCGCCCTCGCCCCGGACGCCGCCACCCTCCGCGCCCGCGGCCGTGACGAGCGCGTCCCTTCCGACGCCGTCTTTGTCCTCATCGGATCCATCCCCCCCTGGGACACCCTGAAGGCCTGCGGGGTCCGGGTGGCCGCAGAAGCGCACATCGGACCAGATCGTTCTCCCTCGATCTTCGTCCAAGGACCCACTGGCGCACCGTAAGCTCGTGCTCGCGAGCACCGTTGTTGCAGGCGCCGATGCTCGATACCCGGAGAGAGCCATGAAATCGTCCCGCGTCGCCGTCCTCGCCTTCGCAGGCATGCTGCTCACGAGCTTTTCCGTCTACTCGTTCACCCCTCCCGGCGGCCTGCCGTCCTCGCCCGAGCCCACCATCGGCGCCGAGATGACCGAAGAAAATTCCACGACCGAGAAGGCGATCGACGCGACGAACCAGGTCGAGCTCGCCCACTTCACCGCGGGCTCGACCGTGATGATCGACGGGCGCATGGGTCACCCGAAGGTCCTCAAGAATGCCCGCGGCGATACGTTTCTCATGCTCGAAGCCCGTGCGAACGCGGGCGAGCGCGCGCAGGCCGCGCCCCAGGTGAACCTCTCCATCGTCATCGACCGCTCCGGCTCGATGAAAGGCACGCGCCTCCGCAACGCCATCAACGCCGCGATCGGCGCCGTCGAGCGCCTCCACGACGGTGACATGGTCTCGGTCGTCACGTTCGACACGCGCACCGAGGTCGTCGTCCCCGCCGTCGTCATCGGCCCCTCGACCCGCGGCTCGGTCGTCTCGTCGATCTCCGGCATCACGCTCGGCGGCGACACCTGCATCTCCTGCGGCATCGAGACCGCCATGGCCGAGATGAACCGGTCGAGCGACGGCCGCATCAGCCGCATGATCGTCCTCAGCGACGGCGACGCGAACCACGGCTTGAAGGACGTCCCCGGCTTCCGTAGCCTCGCGCAGCGCGCCCGCGACCGCGCCATCGGCATCTCCACGGTCGGCGTCGACGTCGATTACAACGAAAAAATCCTGTCCGCGATCGCCGTCGAATCGAACGGCCGGCATTATTTCGTCGAGAACGACGCCGCGCTCGCCCGTGTCTTCGAGGGCGAGGCCGAGGCGCTCACGCAGGCCGTCGCGAGCGGCGCCGAGGTCGACATCGATCTCGCCCCCGGCGTGGAGCTCGATCGTGTCTTCGATCGCTCCTTCCGGCGCAGCGGCAATCGCGTCACCGTCCCGCTCGGCACCTTCAGCGGCGGCGACGTGAAGACCGTGCTCGTCAAGCTGCGCCTCCCCGCGAATTCGAATGGCGAGCTCGCCGTCGCGACCGTCGACATGCGCTACAAGGATCTCGTCAAGAACGAGGACGGCCGTTGCAGCGGCAAGCTCGGCGTCGAGGTCGTCGACACGGACGCGAGTGATCTCGACGCCGTCGTCGCCGGCCGCGTGAACCGCAGCGAGACCGCCTCCGCGCTCGAAGAGGCGAACCGCCTGTTCGAGCAAGGCAAGGTCGTCGAGGCCCGCCGTCGCATCGAGAGCCGCGAACAATCCCTGCGCGACTCGGCCGCGAAGGCCAAGACCGCCGCCCCCGCCGCCCGCGCCGCCGACGTCGCCTCGGACTTCGACCGGCAGCTCGCCGTCGTGCAGCAAGCGCAATCCGGCTTCGCTGCGGCCCCGGTCGCCGCCGCCACCGCCGAGCCCGTCGCGGGCCCGTTCGCTACGCCTCCCCCCGCGGCGGCGCCGATCGCTACCACCGAGTCGCGCCAGGGCCGCAAGGCCGTCCGCTCCAACCAGGAAGCGGCGACCAACATGGGCTTCTGAACGGCTTCAGCCGTCCGCGCCCGTCTCCGCCCTCGTCGCCGCCAGCTCGAACTCGTTCGTCTCGCCCGGCTGCCGCGACGAGGGTCGCAGCCGCCCCGCCAGGTCCTCGAGACCCGCCAGCGCGAACGACGACGACAGGACCGCCGCCCCGCGGCTGAACGCGCGATCGTTTGCCTCCATCGCCACCCGCTTTTGCCGCAGCGTCGCCTCGGCCTCGCGCGCCTCGCGCGCCACCGCCGCGAGCGCTTTGTCCAGCGGCGGCAGCTCCAGCTCCAGCTCCTCCGCGAACGCCTCCCGATCGAGCGAGAGCCCTCGCCGCCGCGGCGCCGGCAGCCGCACCGACTCGTCGCGCAGCGCGTCCAGCACCGAACGCCCGATCGTCGCGAGCACCGAGGGATCCGTCGGCACCGCTTCCAGCAGGTGCAGCCGCGGCAGCCCCGCCATCCCGCACGTCGTCTCCACCGCCGCGCGCAGATCCACCAGGATCCGCCGCACCTTCTCGACCGCCTCGTCCCGCGCCTTGCGGGGCGCCGCGTCGTCGGCGAGCTCCCGCTCGTGGGCCGCGTCGGCGCGCACGAGCGCCTCGTTCTCCGTCGCGATGAGCCTGCCGACGAGGCGCAGGAGGAGCGCCACGTCCGGCATCTCCTCGTCGGGCCGGAGGTGCGGCGAGAGCAGCTCGGCGATACGTCCCGCCACCTCGTTTGCGTGCGTGTGTGCTGCCGCGGTCACGGAGCGCGCGGACTTCTGCCGATCGGTGACGGCCTTGGATGCCATGCGGGGAAAGGACCTCCTCGACCGCGGCATCATGGCCCCCGGAGGCGCCTCGTGGCAACGTTCGGCTTGACGCCCTTCGGCGTTTGGTGCTTTGCACGGGTCCTGCCGTGCCCACGAGAGCCCCGTCTTCCCCCGGGCGTCGCCGCCGCCGCGCGTCGTCCCCAGCGTCCTCCGAGGCCGGCGTGTTGTCCCCGTCGTCGCCTCCGGCGCCGTCGCCCAAAAAGCCTCGCGCGCCCCGCGCGCCCCGCACTCGCCTCTCGCCCCGCGGTCGCGCGGCCCTCTTCGCGATCGCGGGCGCGGCCGGCACGGTGGGCCTCGCGCTCCTCGCCCTCGTCCTCGGCTACGGCCACCTACACGCCCCGGACGCGGGCACGACGGTCGAGCTCGACTGGCCGTCTGGCCTCGACAGCGACCAAGCCGCGGCTCTGCTCGCCCGGCATGACCTCGTCCGCAGCGAGGGCGCGATGGCCATGTTCCTGCGCACGACGGGCGGCACGAGCGCGTTCGTCCCCGGCCCGCACATCCTCCCGCAGGGCCTCGATCCCTGGGATCTGCGTCACCTCCTCGAACGCTCGCCGAAGCGCCCCACCACGCGCGTCACCATCCCCGAGGGGTTTCACCGGTTCGACATCGCGACGCGCCTGGACAAACTCCGCGTCGCGGGCAAAAACGCCTTCCTCCGCGCGAGCGCCGACCCGCTCCTGCTCGACGAGCTCGGCATCGAGCGCAAGGGCGCCCTCGGGATCGAGAGCGCCGAGGGATATCTCTTTCCGGCGACGTACGATTTCTCGCTCGACTCCGATCCCCGCGAGATCGTCCGTCGCCTCGTCACGGAGGCCGATCGCCGCTGGGCCGCGCTCGCGACACAACACGCCGCGGGCTTCGCGTCGCTCCGCAATACGCTCGGGTATGGCCGGCGCGAGATCTTGATCCTCGCCTCGATCGTCGAGAAGGAGGCGGTCCAGGCTGACGAGCGCCCGCTCATCGCGAGCGTCTTTTTGAACCGCCTGCTCGATCCCACGTTCAAGCCGAAACGCCTGCAATCCGATCCCACAGCGTCGTATGCTTGTTTTTCCGAGCCCGACGTCGTCCCGGCCTGCGCCGGGTTTACAGGCAAGATCACCCCGGCCATCAACCGGGACTCGAAAAATCGATACAGCACGTACGTGAACGACGGATTGCCGCCCGGTCCCATCGCGAACCCCGGCGCTCCGTCCATCGAGGCCGTGCTCGCGCCCGCGGCGACGAAATACCTCTATTTCGTGGCCAAGGGAGGCGGCCGGCACACCTTCAGCGAGGCGCTCGACCAGCACAACGAGGCCGTCCGCAAGCTACGCGCGACCTCGCCGAGCGCCGAGAGACCCGAATGAACCCCCCCGATCGAAAGCGCCAAACGTTCGTCTCGAAAAACACCCTGCGGCTCGCCTGTCTCGTGGCCGCGCCGATGCTCGTGGCCTGCTCGGGCGCCACCGCCCCCGACGGCTCGGCGCCCGCCTCGACGACCATGACGGCCGCTGCGCCCGCGTCCGCCTCCGCCGTCGCGCCCGCGCCTGCCTCCGCTGCCGCGCCCGCCTCCGCTGCCGCGCCCGAGCCCGAGCCCGCCGCGTCTGCGTCCGCGGCCGCTTCTGCCTCCGCGGCCGCCCCGGAAGCGCCGCCGCCCGAGGCTGCGCCGCTCCCGGCCGTCAAGGTCAAGAACATCGGAATGCACATCGGCGGCGGGCCGAACGACGACGCCACGAAGGCGCCGTTCAACCGCTCGGTCGAGCCCCATTTCGACGAACTCCGCCGCTGCTTCGCCAAGGTCGAGGATCAAAAGAAGGGCGGGGATTTCGGCGTCGACCTCCTCGTCGACGGCAAGGGCGGCAAGGCCCAGGTCTCGCACCCCCGCACCGCGCTCAAAGGGGAGGGGTTCGTGCCGTGTGTCGTCGGCGTTTTCGAAGCCATCGAATTTCTACGGCCGAAGGGCGGTAAAAAAACGATGGTCAGTTACTCGATTCGCTTCACGCCCTGACGGCGCGGCCGCGCCTACCTTGTCGCGCCTCGCCTTCGCGGCATACTGCCCGCTTCGATCCACCCTTCTTCTGCGAGGTCCTCGACATGCGCTTGCTTTCTCGATTGGCGGTTCTCCGTTCGGCCCTCCTCTTCTCGGGCCTCGTCTCGTTGGCCGCTCTCGGCCCGCTCGCCTGCGCGGCGAGCAACGACACACCCGGCACTGGAGGCGAGGGGGGCGACGGCGCCCAGGGCGGGTCGGGCGGGTCGGGCGGCACGATGGTCGGGCCGGGCGGAGCCGGCGGAGCGGGCGGCGCGGGCGGGATGATGGCCGGATCCGGGGGCACGGGCGGGTCGGGCGGCAGCGGTGGCGGCGGCAGCGGGGGAATGGGCGGCGGGCAAAATGGGACCGCGACCAAAATCGTGAGCGTGTTCGGCGGCGGCAGCGCCGTCCTCGCGGCCGAATCGGATCTCGAATCGGGAGCGATGAAGTCGACGCCCTGGCAGGACCAGACCCAGGACGTGATCGGCCTCGCCTCCGACGGCACCGGCACCGGCATCTGCGTGCTCCGATCGAGCGCGTCGGGCGAGCTCCGCGTGGCCTTGTATTCGGCCGGGGCGTGGTCGCCCGGGCTCGGACAACCCGTGCCGGCGCTGGAGGCGGGCCTCGCGAGCCAGGGCGGGCCGCAGATCGCGGGGACTGCGGGCGTGGCGCACCTCGTCTACAAGGGCACGGACGGTTCTTATTATTATGGCCGTCGCCAGAACGATTCCTGGGTGAGCAAAAAGGAGCCGATCACCGCGAACGGCCAGCCCTCGTCCGGCCCGAACCCGCCGGCCGTGGCGGCGCTCGGCAATGCGCCCGTGATCGCGTTCGTCGGCGCAGATGGGACGTTTTACGATCAATCGAGGAGCGGCGGCGCGTGGTCGGCCGCCACGCCGCACGCGATTGCCGGCAAGGCCGCGAGCGCGACGCCGGGCATCGTCGCGCTCGCGTCCGGCCCGGAGCTCGTCGCGGTCTTCGCGAACGAGGCGGGCAGCCTGCACTGGCTCTCGCGCAAGGGCGCCGTGTGGACGAGCCCCCAGTCCATCGAGGGCGCCTCCTCGCTCGATCAGCCGATCCTCGCGCCTCTGCCCGGCGGCGGCGCGTTGCTCGCGTATCGAGGCACGGATCAGCGCCTCTACACGGCGCGGCTCTCGACCGGCGACGCGCCCACCTGGTCGACCCCGGCGCAGGGCGCGGGCGGCAAGAACCCGGTCCTCCTCGCGCCGCCGGCCCTCACGCGCGGCGGCAAGGGCGCCGAGGCTGAAATGATTTACGCGGACAACCTGAACACCGTGTATTCGACGCGCCTCGTCGGGGGCGCGTGGCTCACCCCCACATTCGCGGGCAGCGCCTCGGGCCGGCTCGCGATCGCCACCCTGCCTTGACCCGGGCGTGCTAGCGTGCCGGCCCCATGGCCCACGCGCTCGACGACCTGCAAAAGGCCCGCACCGGCGGGTGCCTCCTCCTCCGCGACAACACCTGGAGCGATTGCGCCATCGACGGCATGCGCGGCGATTTTCGCCGCCTCACGGCGCAGGGCACCCGCGGCTTCTGCAACGTGAATGCGGGGCGCCACCACGTCGTCACGACCCACGATGACGAGCCCATCGTCCTCGATCTCGTCCTCTACCCCGGCGAAACGCTCGTCCGCAGGCTCGACGTCGACGAGCGCGAGTTCGTCCTCGACGATCCCGAGACCGAAAAGAAATACCTCGCGCTCGCCTCGGGCGGGAATCGCGGGGCCATGGCGAGCGCGCTCGTCGATTACGAAAAGGCGATCATCGCCGCGCGGGGCCGCGCGTCCGAGCTTTTGCCCGACGAGCTGGCGCGGCGCGTCGGCGGCGTCTTCGTCACGGCCGCGGAGCAGGCGGCCCTTGGGGTCGATCAGGGCGTGCTCATGGAGCAGACCTACAAGGCCGGCCTCGAGCTCATCGGCCACATCATGCTCTTTTCGCACATCCAGAAGCTCGTCGGCCTCTTCTCCATGTCGGCGTCGAAGCACGCCATGGAGGGCCATTACGAGCTCGCCGCGCGGATCACGCTCCTCGGCCTCTCCATTCTCCCGGGCGAGCCCTGGCTCCTCGACCTCTTGGCGAACCTTTATTCGGACGGAGGCGCGCCGGTCTCGGCCCTCCCGTTCAGCGAGGAGGCGCTCCGGCGCGCGCACGTGCTGCCGGAGAAGCTCGCCCAGCAGCTCCGGGCGAGCCATGCGGAGATATCGGCCGCGGCACGGGGAAGTTGACGGGCGAGCTTGACAGGGCGGCGCGCGGTTCGTAGATTACGAGGTACCGGTCCGGAAGAAGGAACCGCCGTTCCACCGACCGACGAGTCACGGCGGGTCGCCCTCGGGCGACGACGAACAACCCCAGCGCTGCACGTGACTCGCATTGCGGAGCGACGGCTCCGAAATGGCGATTTCCGCGCGGCATAGGGGGTCCCGCGTGAAACGAACGGAAATCGATGCCCTGGTGCGCGCGCACCGGGGGCGGGCTCGTCCCGTGGCTTTTTTGCACGTCCTTCGCCAGTCGCGACTCGACGAGGACGATCAATCCTTCTTGCGCGAGAACGTCTCCGAGCTCGGCGTCCCCGATTTGCTCGCCTGGCGCGCCCGCTGCGAGCCGGGCTTCACCGGCGCGGTTCTTCGCGCGCTCGCCCGGATTGCGCTCGAGGAGCCGTCGCAATTCGAACACGAGGTCCTCGACGCGCCCCGATTCTCCCTCCACGACGAGGAGTGGATCGAGCTCGCCGACCTCACGCGCGGCAAGGTCCCGCCGCGTATCTTCGATCGAATCGCCGCCCGCCGCGTCCGCATCGAGGCGCCCCAAGAAAAGGAGAGCGCGGCGCTCCCGAGCGACGATTTCGACCTCGCCGGCTTCCTGGAGTCGAGCCTCGACGAAATCGCGCCCACGGGGCCCGGCCTCGCGACGCCGATCGACGCCTCGCTCGCGCCGGAGGCCATCGTCGAGCGCGCGCGCAATGCGTGGAGCGCGGAGGAGCGCGTCCTGCTGCTCGAATGGGCCGCCGCGCACGGCGTGCCCCGAAAGCCGCTCGTGGAGATCGCCGTCGCCGCGGTGCGCGCGGGCGAGATCGATCCGCGGCTCCGGGCCTTCCTCGCCGCGCAGGTCGGCACGCGCGCAGCCTGGGACGCGCACGGGCAGGACGTCGTGCTCGCGCTCCTCGATCGGAGCGCGTATTCGTCCCTTTCGGAGATTTGCGCGCTCGTGTGGAGTGCGGCCCGCGGCGCGCCCGCGGTGCGTGGCGTCCCCGGACGCGACGAGCCGCAGGGCTTGCTCTCCGCGATGAGCGCGGCCTTCGCCGCGGCGCTCGTCCACATTGCCCGTGAATCCCTGGTCGCGTCCCTGCCTGCGCGCGCGATGGCCGCCCTCTCGGCGCTCGCTTGCCTCACCCCGCCGCCGCGCCTCTCGCGGACCATTTTCGACCTCCTCCGTGCGCCCGGCGTCGCGGGCGAGGTCCTCGCGCTCGTCGAGCTGAACGTGCGGCTCGTCAAGCATTCGAGCGCCCGGGATGCCTCGTTCGAGAGCATCGTGGCCGCCATTCATTGCCTCGCCGACGCGGGGCCCGAGGCCTGAGGAGGTGGCGACATGGCATTCGTCAACGTCCCCTCGCGGGAGATATTTCTCAAGATCGTGTACTACGGCGCGGGTTTGTGCGGAAAAACCGCAAACGTCGAGCACGTCCACGCGCGCGCCCCCCAGGCGGCGCGGGGCAACCTCGTCTCCCTGAAGACCGAGAGCGAACGGACGCTCTTCTTCGATTTCATGCCCCTCGAAGTTGGGCAGATCCGCGGGTATCGCGTCCGGCTGCACCTCTACACGGTGCCGGGGCAGGTCTTTTACAAGGCGAGCCGCAAGCTCATCTTGAAGGGCGTCGACGGGCTCGTCTTCGTCGTCGATTCGCAATCCGCGCGGCTCGAAGCCAACCTCGAGGCCCTGGAGGATCTCGGCGACAACCTCGCGGAGCTCGGCGAGTCGCTCCGCGAGATCCCGTGCGTCGTGCAGTACAACAAGCGTGATCTGCCCGAGATCGAGCCCGTCCCGCGCCTCCGGGCCTTGCTCAACCCGATGGGCGCGCCGGAGGTGGAGAGCGCTGCGAAGAGCGGCGTGGGCGTGATGGAGACGCTGCAGGCGGTGTCGCGCGGCGTGCTCCAGCGGATGGGCGGCCGGAAGGTGGCCTGATCAGGCGGCCGGTCGCTCGGCCCGCGTGAGCGCCGTCCGGATCGCCCAGGTGGCGAGCACCGCATTCACCAGGAAAAACCCGAGGAAGAGCCACCGGCCTGAGACCTGGGCGGCGCGCGCGTGCTCCGCATAAAGCGCCGCGAAATCGACGGCCGTGATGCGCAGGACCTCGCGCACGACCGTCGTCCCGAGGATTACGAAAAACAGCCCCGCCGAGGCGATCCCCAGCCACTTCCCTCGGTTCGCCTCGGCGCGATGCAGCCCGACGAACCCCACGCATTCCACGACGACGCCGACCACCGCCGCGACAAACCACGGCAAGGCCATGGGCCCGACCGCGTGCGCCCTCGCGGCGGGCCCCACGAGCATCGCATATCCCGCAGCGCAAGCCCCCGCGACGACGAGCCCGCCGAGCCCGATCCGCGCGATACGCTGGAACGTTGCCTTGTCCACGGGAACGCCGGCGCGCTCCCGCCGATGGAGCTGCCAGCCGAGCAGCGCCGCGAGCGTCGGCAATGCGCCGAGCGTCCAGAGGAGCATGCGCGGCAGGATCTCGCGGTTCTCGTAGATCATCGACTTCGACGCGTACATCGGCGCCCACGCGTTCTCGCTCCGCGCGAGCAGGTAATTTTCGGTCCACGAGAGCGCGGTGAACAGGAAACTCGCGAGCGCGCCCGTCGTCACGAGCACCCGGAGCCGCGGCCGCGCCTTCACGAACGCCGTCTTCTGCGCGTAGAGCAGGTAAAACCCGACGATGAGCGCTGGCAGGATGAGCATCCAGCGGTGGAAGAGCAAAAGGTTCGCCGTGTAAAACGCCTTTTTGTAGAGGATCTGGATGAAGAGGAGCGGCGCGATCCCGGCCGTGATCGCCGCCGAGAGCGCGAACGGGAGCCAGTCGCGGAGCAGGTCCGCGAGCACGTCGCTCGTGCCTGTTTTGCCGCGGATCTGCCGGACGAGGAGGACGCCCGTCCCTGCGAGCACGTAGTTCATGAACACCACGTGCGAGACGAGCGTGAGCACGTACGTCGCGAGGTAAAACGCGGTCGGCCCGGGAAAACCGAAGGGGAAGGGGGCGTCCATGGTTACCTCTTTTTCTCCGCGGCGGTCGTGTATCCCGGCGCCGTACCCGCCTCGTCGAGCCAGCGCTTGATTTGCGCGAGCGTGGCCGGGTCGTTCGTGACCTCGAAGTCCTTGGGCCGCGAAGCCGATTCCCACTCGATGAACCGGACGAGCGCTTCGAGCTCCTCCGGCGTGCCGGCGAACGGCGGCATGAACGGTTTCGTGTGCTGGAGCTTCGCCACGTTGAGCCGCGTCTGCTCCGCCGTCCACGTGCCTGCGAGGTGCACGATCCCATTCACGCCGCCCACCGTGTGGCAAACGCTGCACTGAAACCGGTAGACCTTCGCGCCGAGGCGCACCTGATCGTTCGGGTAATCGGCCGCGTCCCGCAGCGGGTAGGGATCGCCGGTGACCGAGCCCTTCTCCCGCATCGTCACGATTTCCGCGGGCGTCATGGCGTTCGAGTAGAGCGTCTCGCGCACGGTGAAGGGCTTGCGCGCGCCCTCGCGGACAAACTCACCGCCCGCGGTCGCCGCGAACCCGAGCACGAGGAGCAAGGACGCGGTCGCGCTGTTGATGTAGAGGCGGCGCAGGAGCAGGCCGAAGATCGCGTACAGCCCGACGAGCAGCGAGGCGCCCGCGCCAAGGCCGAAGAACATGCTCATCGCGGGGCTGCCGCCGAGCACCCAGCTCCGGCTGTCCTTCGGCATCGCGAAGAGGTACCAGGCGCCGAGCAGCGGCATGAGCGCCATCGGCGCGAGGAGCTGCGCCGCCCGATGCAAGAGCTCCTTTTGCTCGTCCCGTTCGAGCGAGGGCGAGGCGCTGATGACGAGCGCCGCGACGAGGGCGGCGATGGCCATGGCCGCAAACGTGCGGAAGAAGAGCGAGGGCCAGAACGTGGGATTGAAGAACCCGGCCCAAAGATCGCCGCTTTCGAGCCAGGCGCCCGGCGTGAGCTGCCACGAGAGAATGCCGTTGATCCAGAACAAGCTGAACCAGGCCGCCGTCGTGTAGAGCCCGAGCAAGAAGAGGCGCGAGCGCCCGTCGAGGCGATCGCCATAACGGTAGAAGCAATATCCCGCGATGACTTCGAGCGAGAAAAACGTCCACTCCGTGGCCCACACCCAGTGGAACGTGTCGACCATGAGCCCGATCGTGCGCGGGCTCGTCTGGATCGAGGTGAACCACATGCCGACGCCGGTCAGGGCGCCGACGACGAAGCTCACGAGCACGAGCAGCTTGAAGTAGCCGCTCGTGAAACGCCGAGCGAGCGGGGGTTTGGGGGCAGAGCTCGGCTCGTCCGAGCGGAGCCCCCTGCTCCCAACGGTGAGTTTGCCCTTGCCCGAGAGCCACTCGAAATACGTCATCAGCACGCCGCCGCCGATCGCGAACTGCGCGAGGAAGACGTGGAAGATGCCGAGTCCCCCGATGACCAGGCCCTTCATGAGCGGGCCGAAATCGTTCGTGGGATAGTAGGGGACGCCGAGCGATGAGGTATCCACGGTGACGAGGACGATGTAAGGGGTGCCCTGCGCCCTTTTCAACGGCAAAGTTGCCGCATCCCGGCACATTCGCCGCGGCAGGTTGCCACGGGGAGCGGCGGGCGCGCGTTGGATCGTCCGAGCATCTCCGTTCGTCCCGAGACCTGCTATCGTGCGCGCCCGTGCCCGCCCGGTGGTTCGTCCTGGTCGTCGCCCTCGCTGCACTCCCGAGCTGCAAGGCGAGCTCGAACGACGAGCAAACGCCCGCGCCGCCGCGCCCGAGCGCGTCCGTCGTGTCGTCTTCGGCGCCGATGCCGGAGGGCGGGGTCGGGCCGGCGAGCGCGACGCGAGAGGACGCGGGCGCGGCGCCGGATGCGGCGCTCGTCGACGACAAGCCGCTCCACCACACGACGCAGGAAGAGCTGCTCGCGCTGATCTCGATCACGCCGGGGAAGAAGTGGCGCAAGCGTGAGCCGGGCGAGTTCTTGCGGCGGTACGTCGGACCCGACGGGCCGGGACAAACGAACCAGGGCAACCCCGCGCTCGCGCGGCACGTGATTTCCCGGGCGCAATGCCTCGAAGGGCTGCGCGGCGTGACGCTGCAGACGGAGGCGCAACGGGAGGCGTGCGGCGGGCACGAGAACATGGTGCCGATCTACGCGGGCGGCGACGCGGAGAAGGCGAAAGCGTGCATCGACGTTTTCGAGTACCCGAACCGCCCCTGCGAGCTGCCCATGGTGTGGGTGCCGCCGGCCCACGCGGCGGCGCTCTGCGAGATGCAAGGAAAACGGCTTTGCACGCAGGACGAGTGGGTCCTCGCCTGCCGCGGTGATCCCGGGGGAGGGGAGTCGAGCACGTACGCGTACGGGAGCGAGCTCGACCTCGACATTTGCAACACCAACAAACCCGCGGCCAAGTGGTCGGACAAACCCTGCGATCCCCGGACGATCGACACGACCTGGGCGACGTGCGCGACGAACACCGAGCCGTCGGGCTCGTACCCGCGGTGCCGCTCGCGGTTCGGCGTCTTCGATCAACACGGCAACGTGGCCGAGGCGATGACGCGCTTCGATCCCGAGGAGGACAAGGTGGTCTCGCAGCTCAAAGGCAGCGCGTTCTTTTACGTCGACGTGGCGCGGAGGCTCGACGAGCCGCCGCGGCGCGAGGTGTACTCGGACCACTGCGCGCACGACCCCCGCTGGCACGTGCAGCCGATCCGGAAGGCGTTCCACGTGAACTACCACCTCGGCTTTCGTTGCTGTTACGCGCGCGGCGGGCGCTCACCGGCGCGATAGTCGTTCGAGGCGGGCGCGCGCCACGCGCCCGAGCGTGGTGATCCGGCGGAAGGCCGCATTGCGGGTGATCCCGAAGCGCACCGAGAGCTCGTCGAGCGTCGCGCTCTCCAGGAAATACGCGACGAACAGAGCGCGGTCCTCATCCGTCATCGAATCCAGGGCCGCGTGGACGAGGCGCGCGGCGTGCGTCTGCTCGTCGACGGAGGACCCGGGCGCGGGGGCCAGGTCGAGCCCGCGGTGGCCGAGCTTTTCAACCCGATGGCGGCGGAGGCGGAGGAAGTTCTGGCTGAGCTGCCAGGTGATCCCTTCGAGCCAGGCGCGCTTGCGCCCCTCCGAGGCGTCCTCGACCTCGTGCCAGCGCGAAAGGGCGACGAAGAAGGCATGCTGGACGAGATCCTTCGCGTCCTCCGGCAGGACGCCCATGCGGCGGAGGCGCCGGCGAAGGGAGATGACGGCGTGCGCGTAGAGCCAAGCTTGCTCCTGCGCGAACGGATTGCGGGGAGGAAGGGGGGCCACATACAGGAATTTGTCGACCCATGCGACGTTCTTAAAATAAATGCGTTTTTTGCACGGGCCGAATTCGCAATATGGATTGCCGAAATTGTCCCGGAAATCGTGGCCCGCTCAATCCGTGCCTTCGAGCTCCAGGAACGACACGTGCCCCGCGCGATCCCCCGCCACGATGGACCGCGCCCCCGGCCCCGCCGCCAGGGCCTCCACCGGCTCGCGCACCACGAGCCGCGCCACGGAACCCCCGGTCGCGAGATCCCATACCCGGATCGTTCGGTCCTCTGACGCGCTCACGAGGTGCCGCGCATCCCCGAGCCACGCGAGGGCCCCCACGGGCGCCCGATGCCCGGCGAGCACGCGGACCACACGCCCCGCGCCCAGATCCCATACCCGGATCGTGTGATCCTCCGACGCGCTCACCAAAAAGCCGCCGTCGGCCGACATCCCCACCGCCCGCACCGCCGCCTCGTGCCCCACGAGCTCGCTGACCTGCGCCGCCGAGCCCACGTCCCACAACACGACCTGCCCATCGGCGCCGCCCGCCGCGAGCCGATTGCCCACGAGCGCCCCGCAGAGGGGCTCCTCGCGGCCCGTCCCATAAGTCCGCACCCGCTGCCCCTCCGTGAGATCCCACGCGGCGAGCGCACCCTCCTGGCTCTTCGTGATCACCCGCGTGCCCCGCTCGTCTACGAGCAACGGCGCGCACAGCGGGACGCCCTCGCGCCCGAGCGACATCGTGCCCGGCCCGCGCCCCGGCAGGTACGAGATCACCCACGCGAGCTGCCCCGTCGCGACGTCCCACACCCGGAGCGAGCCGTCGACCGACGCCGAGATCACGCGCTTTCCATCCGGCGTGACGGCCACGCCGTGCACCCACAAGGCATGCCCTTCGAGCACGGCATGCAGCGCGCCTTGCCGCGCGTCCCAGATGCGCAGCGTGTCGTCGAACGAGGCCGACACCACGAACGAACCGTCCGGCGTCGCCGCGAGCGCGCTCACCCGCGCGTGATGCCCTCCGGGGACCCCGGGCGCCACGTTCGTCCCGAGATCCCACACGCGCACCGTACGGTCTTCCCCGCCGGACACGACGGTCCGCCCGTCCGGCGTCAGCGCCACGGCTTGCACGCCCTCCGCATGGCCGTGCAGGACCCCGAGCGGGATCCGCGCGTCGAGATCCCACATGCGCACCGTGTGATCCCACGATCCCGAGGCCAAAAAGCGCCCGTCCGGGGTCATGGCCACGCTCGTCACGCCGTCGGTGTGGCCCGCGAGGAGCTCGGGCGGGCTGCCTTCGAGGGGCGCCCAGCAAAGCACGGCGTCCTCGTGCGAGGCCGCCACGAGGACCCGCCCCTCCGCCTTCATCGCCACGGCCGAGCGTGGGGAGCCGGGCGCGTCGGGCGCATTTTCGACGCGCCCCGCATCAACGTCCCATAGCCACAACGCCTCGTCGTCCTCGCCCGCGGACACGCAAGACCGACCGTCCGCCGTAATCGCCACGCCATGCACGCCGCCCACGTGTCCGTGCAGCGTCCGGACGAGTTCGCCGGTCGAGAGGCTCCACACGCACACGGTCCCGTCCTCGGAGGCCGACACCACCGTGCCCGCGTCCTCCGCGAGCGCGACCGCATGCACCACGCCCGTATGCCCGCGCAGGTGTCGCGTTACCCGCGCCGTCGCCAGATCCCACACGAAGAGCGAGCCATCCGCCGCCCCCGACGCTGCCGTGCGCCCATCCGCCGAGACCACGACCCCGCGCACGGCCGACACGTGCCCCGTCAGCACGAAGAGCGCCTGCCCGGCTTCGAGATCCCACACGCGCACCGTCCGATCGTCGGAGGCCGAGAGCGCGAGCCGCCCGTCCCGCGTGATTGCGACGGCATTCACCTTCGCCGCGTGCCCTTCGAGCACACGCGCGGAAACCTCCCCGCGGCGGCTCGTCCTCGACCGCACCCGGATCCACGGCGAATGCCGCGCCGCCAAGGCCCCGTCGAGCGCCTCGGTGAAATTCGCCCCTTCGAACGCCTCGGCCCGCGCCCGGAGCTGCTGCAAGAAAAACGCAGGCTCGCGCGACGCATCCCAGCCGACGAGCGCGTTCGCCTCGAGCTCCAGCGCGCCGCGCATCGACGCGACCCCCCGGGCCCCCGCCGCCCAGGCCGACGAGGCCCGCACGTCTGCAAGCACAGCCGCGATGCCTCGCTCGGCGACGTCGCGCTCGATGCTCCCGACGTCGCCGAGCGCGCGTTCGAGGTGCGCCGCTGCCTGGACACGGAGTTCGTCCCGAAATACGGGATCGAGCGCGCCCTCCACGAACGCCCGGACGTCCGGCCAGAGCCTCGCCTGACCGGCTTTGTCCACGTCCACGAGGTTCGTCGCCGCGAGCGCCCGGACCGCCGCCTGGATCGGCTCTCCCGCCCGTCGCCCTTCCAGCCAGGCGAGCCGCGTCGCCGGCACGAGCGCCTCTCCCTTGCCCATCGAGAGCAGCGCGAGGAGCCGCCGCGCCTCGCCTTCGGGCACGTCGTCCCACCCGAGCTTCAGCACGGCCGCGCGCGCCGCCGCGACCTCCGCGCCCGCGAGCCGTCGCGCGAGGTCTCCGGCCGAGCGACCGGGCCGCCGCGCGAGCCAGCCCGCCGCGATCGACACCAGGAGCGGATTCCGCGCGAGCGCCCCGCACACCCGCCGCGCAGCCTCCATCTCCTCCGCGTCGGGCATCTCCAGCCCGGAGAGCAGGAGCTCGACCCGCGCCTCCTCCGCGAGCGGGCCGAGATCGAACGTGGGGAGCACGAGGTTCCCCGGCGGCGCGCGCATCGTGAACAGGAGCCTGCACGCGAGCTCCGCCGGGACGAACCCGAGCACGCGCGCCGAGAGCGCGCTCGGAGCCGGGACGCCGTCGATCACGAGCAACGCATCTGGCCGGAGACGCAGATGCTTGGCGAACGCCTGGACGAGCTGCCTTCTCCGATCGGAGAGCGGCCCCTCGGCCCGGAGCCCGATCGCCGTGGCGAGCGCCGCGAATCCCTCGTCGCACCCCGAAGGCGCGTCGACCCAATACACGCCCCCTGGATACGCGTGCTGGTATCGATTCGTATAAGCGAACGCGAGCGCCGTCTTTCCGATCCCGGATCGACCGCAGACGCCAATCGCGCGTTCTTCCCCCTGCAGCACCGCGTGCAGGAGCTCGAGCTCCCGCGCGCGTCCGACGAACGCCGGCCCGAGAGGCCGGCGGACGAGAAATGGCACGGGCGCAAACGAGCGAGTCGGCATGTGGTTTCGACGCGGACATGAGAATGCGTCCGTGTCGCCGTCATCATGCCCTGATCCCGCGCCTCCGTCGAGCGCCGCGGAGCAGAATCGTTGGATGTGCAAGCATTGGACAAACGATTCGCAAAGCATGGCGTCGTGAACCTGTACGCCAATGGTGGAATCGGCAGGCCACCTCGGCATTCGCGCCCGCGCTCGCGCTCGTTTGTGTTTCCTGTATCCTCGCCCCTGTGCTTCCCCTCCGCGCCATCTTCTCGGGCAAGCGCGTCGCCCTCCGCGCGCCCCGCGTCTCGGACGCGCCGCGCATCGTCGAGATTCGCACCCGGTCGAGAGAATTCCTGCGAGCCTGGGTGCCCGTGCCCGGCCCGGACGAATTCGACGTCGACCTCGCGCGTACCCGTCTTCTTCGGGATCGCCGTGATATCCGCGCCGACCGCCACTACCGATTCTGCATGACCCTCGGCGAGGACGGGCCCGTCATCGGCCGCGTCGCCCTCACCCAGGTCTTTCGCGGCATCTTCCAGAGCGCGTCTCTCGGCTACTGGGTCGACGTCGAGCACCATGGACAAGGCTTCACCACGGAGGGGGTAAGGCTTGCGCTCGACGTCGCCTTTCGCGAGATCGGCCTGCACCGCATCCAGGCCGCCATCATGCCCCACAACGCCGCGAGCCTCGCCGTCGCCCGCAAGTGCGGCCTCCGGCACGAAGGCCGCGCCGCGCGGTACCTCCAGATCGACGGCGCGTGGCAGGATCACCTGCTCTTCGCCGTCACCGCGGAAGACTGGCCCGCCGCGCCGCGGTGACGCGCGCTCGTTCTACCGAGACGAAGGCTTGCGCCGCGTGACGCGCTTCGGGCGGGCAGGGGGCGCCGCCTCGCCGTCCGCGAGCAGATCCTTCGCCATCGCCAGCGCGCCGCGCACGCCGACCAGCGGATCCGTCACCACGACGACCGGGATCTGCGCCATGAGCCCGGCGAATCGGCCTTTCTTGCGGAACCCCGCGAGGAACTGCTCCCGCCGCGCGAGCACGATGTGCCGCGCGATGTTGCCCGCCACGAACACGCCCCCGAGCCCGAGCAGCTTGAGCGCCAGGTTCCCCGCCTCGGCGCCGTAAATCGAGGCGAAGAGGTCCACGGCCTTCGCGGCCGGGCGCGACGCACCCGACAAACCGAGCTCCGCGATCGTCGCGTTCCGATCGCCCTCTTCGAGCCGCCGCTCGTTCGCCTTCGTCTCGCGCGCGCCGCGCGCCACGAAGAAATCGTAGAGCGCCCCGAGCCCGTTGCCCGAGAGCACGCGCTCGTAGCTCACGTGCTCCGGGAATCGCTTCGACAGGAATGCGAAGAGTTCGGCCTCGATGGCGCCCTGCGCCGCGAAATCCGTGTGCCCTCCCTCGGTCGGCAACACGAGGTGCTTCGACCCGTCCCACACGAGCAGCGCTTCGCCGAGCCCCGTCCCGGCCGCGATCACGGCCATGTGGTTGCCCTTCGCCTTCGGCCGACCCTCGCCGAGCGGCACCGCGACGTCCGTGGGCAGGTGCAAGCATCCGCGCGCCGCGACCGCGAGATCGTTCGCGAGGATCACGCGATCGAGCGAGAGGCTGCGCGCGAGCTTCACCTCGTCGAGCTTCCACGAAAGGTTGGTCACGGTGGCCATGCCATCCCGGATCGGCCCGGCCACGCCGAGGACCGCGACGGACGGGTGCGGGTGATCGGCGCTCCCGAGGAAGCTCCGCGCGATCTCCTCGAACGACCCGTGCTCGCGGCTCGGCAAGACTGCTTCGAGCAGCAACCTTTTCCCGAGGCCGTCGTAGAGCGAGAGCCGCGTCCGCGTGCCCCCGATGTCGCCGACCAGGAGCGAGCCCGTCCCACCACGCTTCTTCATCATGACCTTTCGTTGCGGTACGAAGTTCCTCGCAGGAAAGCAAGCTCCCGTGTTGGGGTTCACCCGGTCGGGTAGGCGTCCCGATCCACGAGCCAGACCACCTGGCCCCGCGCCCGAAGGAGCACGCGCGCCGGCACCTCCTCCTCGGGGCCCTCCGACCACGCCGACGCGATCGGCCGCTGCTTCGCGGCACCACGCGCGAGAACCAGCACGGTCCTCGCCTCGCAGAGCACCGGCGCCGTGAGCGTGAGTCGCGCTTCGAGCCCCTTCGCCGGCTGTGCTCCGATCGCCGCGACGAGCCGATCGTCGATCGCCGTCGCGCCCGCCGCCGGGAAGAGCGACGCCGTGTGCCCATCGTCCCCGATGCCGAGCGTCATCACGTCGAACGCGACCGCGCTCGCCACGCCGAACGTACGCCGCAAGAGCGCCTCGTACCGCGCTGCCGCCGCCGCGAGATCCGGATCCTCCGCCTCCATCCGGTGCACGCGCGCCGCGACGTCCGCCCGATCGAGCCCGAGATCCGCGCGCGCCGCCCGGAAGTTCGAGCGCGGCGAGGTCGGATCCCCCGCGCGCTCGTCCACCCAGAACCAGTCGATCCGATCGAGCGGCAGCGCCATTTGCGCCAGCCTCCGGTAGACCGGACCCGGCGTCGATCCGCCCGAGAGCGCGACCTTCGCCGACCCGCGCGCCCGCACCGCCGCGTCGATCGCCCGCGCGAGGATCTCGGCCCCGAGCGCCGCATGCTCGGCCTCGCTCTCCGCGACCGTCACCTCGAAACGCGCCGTGGAGACCTCGCTCATCGTTCGCTCCACTGCGCCGCGAGGACGAGCGCGTCCCGCAGGACCCGATCTCCCTCCGTCGCGTCGAGCGCCTTCACCAGCACCCACGCCTCGTCCCGGTGCCCGAGCGCGTGCTCGTGCGAGGTCACGCGCGCCCCGCGCCGCGTCCATGCGACCTGCTTCGGGTTCTCCCGGTCGCGCACGCACGCGAGTGAGAGCGGCAGTCCTTCGAGCGAAGCCTCGATCCACACGCCCGTGATCTGCCCCGGCGGGAGCCCCTCCTGCGGATCGTCGCGCAGGGTGACCCGCACCGCCTCGCCGCGTCGATCCCGCGCCCGATCCCGCGCCTCGAAGCCCCAGCCGAGCCTTGATCCGAGCCAGCCGAGCAAGAGCGCCGCCGGCTCGGTCGCGCCGCCCGGCGTCCGCCCCACCGTGACCTCGCGGATCGCTCCCAGCGCGGCGAGCGCGTCATCGAAGAACCGCGCCACGAGCTCCCGCCACTGGTACGTCCGAACGAACTGCCGATCCCCCACGGGGACCGTGCCGTCGTGGAGCATCTCCACGATCCGCGAGGCGCTCGTGTGCGCCGAGTCGACGATCAGCCGATCGGCCCGCGGCAGCAGCGAGGGCAAGAGCGCGCGCGGCGCCCCGCGGCCGATCTCCACGACGACCGGCACCTCCGGCAGCGCGAGTGCCGCCACCACCGAGCCGGCGCGCTCGCACGCCATCGCGCCGAACGTCATCTCGATCCAGTCGAAGCAGATCGGCGTCCCTCCGTCGAGCCGGCACGCGGCCCGCACGTCGTAGCTCACCTCCCAGGGCGCGAGGCGCCCGTCGCTCGTCAGCACGAACGCGCGCCCCGGGTGCGTGTCCGCGAGCGCGTCCGTCGTCGCGCGCGCATGCTCGACCTCGGACGGGGCTGCGACGGCCACGAAGCTCATCGTGGACGAGCGCACCTTCGTGGTGGACGCGCCGGCCTGGTCGTCCGGCGACGACCAGAAGGACGTGAGCTCCGCCTCGACCCGCGCGAGCGCCTCGCCGACCGGGAGCGCCGTCACGGCTTCCTCCACTTGTCGCCCGGCACGAGCAGCCGATCCGCCTCCCGCGGGCCCCAGCTCCCGGCCTCGTAGGTCGCGACGGGCGCATCGGCGTCGCTCCAGCCTGCGAGGATCGGATCGATGAAGCCCCACTGCGCCTCGACCTCGTCGGCGCGTGTGAACAGCGTCGCATCCCCGCGCATCGCGTCGAGGATGAGCCGCTCGTAGGCCTCGGGCGTGCTCGATCCGAACGCCGTCCCGTAGCGGAAATCCATGGCCACGTTGCGCATCGTCATCCCGCCGCCCGGCACCTTCGTGGCGAAGCGCAGCGCGATCCCTTCATCGGGTTGGATGCGCACCACGAGCACGTTCGGCTCGTCCTCGCCACGGCGGATGCTCGGGGGCGGGCCGCCGTCGAGGCCGTGTGGTGCGTCGCGGAAGAGCCGGTGCGGCAGCGGCTTGAAGTGCAGCGCCACCTCGGCGCAACGCTTCGCGAGCCGCTTGCCCGAGCGCAGGTAGAACGGCACGCCGCCCCAGCGGAAGCTGTCGATCCGCAGCGACATCGCGACGTACGTCTCCGTCTTCGAGTTCGGATCCACGTCCGGCTCCTCGCGATAGCCGGGCACCCGGTCGCCGCGCACCGTGCCCGCCGTGTATTGCGCGCGCACCGTCTTCTCCAGCACCTCGCGTCCGCGGATGGGCCGGAGCGCGCGCAGCACCTTCACCTTCTCGTCACGCACCGCGTCGGCGTCCCACGACGACGGCGGCTCCATCGTCACCATCGTGAGGAGCTGCAGCGCGTGGTTCTGCACGATGTCGCGCGTGATGCCCGTCTGATCGTAGAACTTTCCGCGCCCCTCGACGCCGAGCTCCTCGGCCACCGTGATCTGCACGTGGCTCACGTGCTGCCGCGTCCAGAGCGGCTCGAAGATCGTGTTGCCGAACCGGAAGACGAGCAGGTTCTGCACCGTCTCCTTCCCGAGGTAGTGATCGATCCGGTAGATCTGCCGCTCGTCGAGGCACGCGAGCAGGTCCTTGTTCAGCGCCCGCGCGCTCGCCAGATCCTCGCCGAACGGCTTCTCCACGACGACCCGCTGGTAGCTCGCGTCCGGCGCGTCCGAGGGAGGCACGACGAGCTTCGCGTCACACAACCCCCGCACGATCGCGGGCACCTCGGTCGGCGCGACCGCCAGGTAAAAGACCCGGTTTTGCCCCGTCCCGCGCTCCACCTCGAGCCGCCCGAGCTCCGCCGCGAGCCGCGCGTACGTCGCGGGATCGTTGAAATCCCCCTGCACGTACGCCATGCCCTTTTCGAGCTCGCTCCACGTCGCCTCGTCGAGCGGCTTGCGGCGCGAGAACTTCGCCACCGCGTCGCGCATCTCGCGGCCGAACTCCGGCTTCGGCCGCCGCGCCACGCCCACCACCGCGAACCCGCCTGGCAAGAGCCGACTCAACGCGAGGTTGTAGATCGCCGGCAGGAGCTTGCGCCGCGTCAGATCCCCGGACGCCCCGAAGATCACGACCGACGCGGGCCGCACCGTGCGCTCGTCGGGCATGCCCTCGCGGAGCGGGTTCTCTTCGCCGCTGCCGACGTTCTCCGAAAACGACATGCGTTCCTCCCTCGCGGGACTCCCCGTCCCGCGGGGCAGGCTACCAGAGCCCCGGCCGACGCGGCGTGAGGACGCATCCGCTCTCCGATATCTTTGCTACCGGCGCGGCCCTGGCTACCCTCTCGGCACGTATGGCAGACGCAAGCCTCCCGCGCGTCCGGGTCCCTCATCCGCACGTGCGCTGCGACGCGAGGATCCTCGCAGGCAGCCCCCACGTCGAAGGATCCCGGGTGCCCGTCCGGCGCCTCTGGGTCTGGCACCGCGGCGGGGCCTCGGTCGAGACCCTCTTGCGCCGCTACCCGAACCTCGGTCCGGCCCGCATCCTCGACGCGCTCTCCTTCGCGTACGACAACCAGGACCTCATCGACGCCGACCTCGCACGCGAGCAGGCGCTCTTCGAGAAACAAGGCGGCCCCACCGTCGGCGCGCGCCCCCTCTCGCAGCTCCCGCTTCCTTTCGACGAGGCCGCCCCGGACAGCGCGGCGGCCCGCGCCGCTTTCCGACAGCCCATGCTTCCCGGCATGTCGCCTGCCCTCGCCCCCACCACGCCTGCTCCTGCTGTATCCGCCCCGACCAAATCGGCGGCGCCCACGACGAAGCCCGCCCGCAAGCGCTAGGACCGTAGCAAGGCCCTGGCGATCCAACGGTCTTTACAGCCCGGCGAGACTAGGGCAGAAGGGCGACCGTGCTGGGAGGGATCGACGCGGGGCGTCTGGGCAGTTCTTCGCCCGGTCGGCTCCGCATGCGGGACCTGCCACTCGGTGGTGACAGGCGGCATGGCGCGGAGCGCCCCCGCACACAGAGAGGCGCCCCCCCGGGGGCCGGAGGGTTAGTTAGATGAGCGTCAATCGTTGGAAGTTGTTCTCCATGCCGGTCGTCGTGCTCGGCATCGCTTCGCCGCTGCTCTCGAACTGCGGCGGCAAGATCCCCGGCGTCGGCGGCGTCGAGGTCCCGGGTGCCCTCACCGAGGGCGTCGAGGCCGCGAAGGGCTGTGACGAGTTCAAGACCGGCGATTTCGGCTCCCTCGCGCTCAAGGGCGACGCGAAGGTCCAGGGCAAGATCAAGTCGTTCCTCCAGGTCTCGTACGACGTGAACAAGACCGTCGTCGACCTCGAGAAGGGCCTCATCTCGTCGTGCGGCGCGCTCGGCAAGGACCTCGGCATGAAGGACGACGAGCTCCGCGCCGAGGCAGGCGGGGGCAAGGGCGCGGACAAGGTCTGCACCGCGGTCGCTGCGAAGGTGAAGTCGATGCTCGCCGCGAACGCCGAGGCGAAGATCTCGATCGAGTTCGATCCGCCCAAGTGTTACGCGGACGTCGACGGCATGGCGAAGTGCCTCGACGCGTGCGGCTCGCCGATCGAGCCGGGCAAGCTCGAGGCGAGCTGCTCGGGCGGCGAGGTGAGCGGCTCGTGCGACGCGCAGTGCAAGGGCACGTGCTCCGTCGAGGCGGGCGCGCAGTGCACGGGCACGTGCAAGGCGAGCTGCTCGGGCAAGTGCGAGGCTGGCTTCAAGGGCAGCTGCGGCGGCAAGTGCGACGGCAAGTGCGACGGCAAGCAGGCGAGCGGCGCGTGCGCCGGCCAGTGCGAGGGCAAGTGCGACGCGAAGGCCGAGGGGACCTGCTCGGGGACCTGCTCGGGCTCGTGCTCCGCGGCGTGCGAGGTGAAGGCTGCCGCGAAGTGCGAGGGGAGCTGCTCGGGCGGCTGCTCGGTCGCGTACAAGGAGCCGAAGTGCTCGGGTGAGTTCAAGCCCCCGTCGGTGGACGTCGAGTGCCAGCAGAGCTGCACGAACCGCGCGGCGGCGACGGCGAAGTGCGATCCGCCGGCCGTGCGCGTCGTGGCGAACGGCAAGGTGAACACCGACGTGCAGAAGCTCGTCAGCGCGCTGAGCCGCAACCTGCCCGGCATCATCAAGCTCTCCGCGGGCTCGGGCGCCAAGATCAAGGTCGGCGCCGAGGGCCTCGTGAAGACGGGCAAGGGCATGGTCGACGTGGTCGGCGACGCGGGCGGCAAGGCCCTCGCGTGCATCAAGGCGGGCGTGGACGCGACGGCGAACGCGACGTCCTCGATCGACCTCAACGTCAAGGCGAGCGTCAGCGTGACCGCCTCGGCGAGCGCGAAGACCAACTAGCACGCCCTCACCCCCCAACCCCCTCTCCCTTGCGGGAGAGGGGGAGTTTGAGCACCAACCATTGGTGTCCCAAATTTCTCCCCGGGAGCTCGCCGACGTGATCGCCGCGGGCAAGCCCGTCTACCTGATCGACGTCCGCAAGCCGTGGGAGCACGAACGATCGGCGCTGCCGGGCAGCCTGCTCGTCCCGCTCGACGAGCTCACCGAGCGCGCCGACGAGATCGAGCCCCCGCCCGGCGCGCTCGTGGTCGCCTATTGCCACCACGGCGTGCGTAGCCTCTCGGCCGCCGCGCTGCTCGATCGCCTGGGTCTGCCCGGTGTCGCCTCGCTCCGCGGCGGCATCGACGCCTGGTCGCGCGAGATCGACCCGAGCATCCCCCGCTACTGACGTCGCTTCACGCGGGCACCCACGCCGCGTGGAACCCGTACGGCACGCGCCTCGGCATTCGCACGCGCGCCAGAGGCCCGCGCCCGATCTCCCGCGCGTCGAGCACGATCATCTCCGATTCCCCCGTCCCCTCGTCGTGCACGAACCCCACGACGTACCCGTCGTCTTCCGACGTGGCACCTTCCCGCGGCGCAAACACCATTTCGCCGCCGAAGCGGTTTTTTCCGAACACGTGCGTATCGCTCCGGCCCTTGTCGAAATCGTACCGCACGACCCCGTCGATCCACGGCAGAGCCGAGCCCTGCACGAAACGCGCTGCCGTGCCGAACCGATTTTTCTTCCCCGTCAGCCGGTCGTCGATGCGCGTGAAATCCGCCTGTGCATCGTCGAGCTGCTCCTCCTTGGCCTCGCCCGTCGCGAGATCAAACGTGAATCGCCACGCGCGCCCGCCGTCGTAATCGCCCCTCTTCTGCGCGGACGACGCCCCCATCACGTCGGTATGGGAGAGCCGACTCGCGAGCAGCACCACGCGCGAGCCCTCCTCGTACGCATTCCACACGTGAAAGACGAAGCACGCCGGCAGCTCGAACCATCGCATCTGCGACGCGTCGCCCCGCCGCGGCAGGATCCCGAATCGGCTCGGCCGATCCCGCTCGAAGGCGAGCGGCACCTCCCCGCGCTCCATGCGCTCCAGCCGGAACGTGTAGGGCAGGTGAAAGAAGATCGAGTAATGTTCCGTGATCGCGAAGTCGTGCATCATCACGGGCACGTCGAGCGGAATCTGCACGTAGTGGTCGAGCCGCCGATCCGGCCCGACGACGCCATATTTGATATACGGCATCCAGAGCGTGTACCCGAAAAACACCATCTCCCCCGTCCCCTCGTCCACCTTCGGGTGCGCGGTGAACGGGTAATCGAGCTGGCCCTCGAAATCGACCTGTCCCACCGTCTCCAGATCAGGCAAACGGATCTCGTGCGGCGCGCCTCCCTCCCACGTCGCATGAAGCCGCGACCCGTGCAGGGCAAACGCCGTGTTCGCCACGTTCTTGTAGATCATCCCGTGCGGCGGCTCGGCCACGTTCGGCGGCTCCGCGAAGCCGGTCCAGAGCGCCCGGCCCGCCTCGCGTTCGAACGCGAACCCTTTCGTACGGACCCAGCGGTTCCGGTATGACGCGCGCCCGTCTTCGATGCGCACCGCGTGCACCATCCCATCGCCGTCGAAGAAATGGTACCGCCCGATCGGCGCGAACTGCGCATTCGGGCCATTGCGCACGAACGTACCGCGCAGGTCCCGCGGGATCTCGCCGATCACATGCAAATTCGGCACGTCGAGCTCGTCGTGCACCGGTCCCCAGTTTCCTTCGAGATAAGCGCTCGTGACGATTTGCATGCACTCCTCCGGCGGCGTCTCGCGCTGCGACGGCAGGAGTAACCGCGGGCACATCGCTCTGTCAAGCCGCCCGCCCGGTTCAAAGAAGCCGCCCTGACATGTCGGGATCGGTGTCCGGAGCTCCTGCGCGTCATCCCAACGCGTCCGGATCGGTCTCCAGAGCTCCTTTGCGCCATCCCGACGCGTCTGGATCGGCCTCCAGAGCCCCGCCGCGCCATCCCGATGCGTCCGGATCGGTCTTTAGAGCTCCTGCGACGCACCCGAGCGTCGGGCGCTCGTTTCTCGGAGGCGGGGCGTCGCCCCGCACCCCAGCAGGGGGCTGTCCGCCCCCTGCACCCCGGACCAGGCACGGCCTGGACCGAAGGTGGAAGAACTGCGCGATGCGCAGTTCTTCCAACGGGCCGGTGGCAAGACCATCGACGTGCGTCTCAAGCAGGCGATGGGCACGTTGCAGGTTGAACCTGCAGCGCCGCGGTTTTGGTTGGCAAGGTCGTTGAGGGTCTTGCCAGCGGCTGTTCGATGAACTGCGCATCGCGCAGTTCATCGACCCCGAGTCCAGCGCTTGCGCTGGTCCGGGTCCAGGGGCGGATAGCCCCGGTGGGGCCTGGGGCAACGCCCCAGCGCAGCGCCTTCGACAAGAAACCGAGGTTCGTCCCTGGAATGCGCCTCGCGCGTTTGGCGTTTCGCGCCCCCATGCGACGCCCGCGTGACGCCATCCTCCTTCTCGCGGTGTTTCTTTTTGTCCTCGGCCTCGGCGCCCTCGCTGCCGCCGCGCCGCCGGAACCAAAAGAATCCAAAGGCACCGTAACGCTCCCGTTATCGCGGTGGCGAGCCCTCGAAGACGACCTCGCCGCCCCTGCGCCTCCGCATCCCGCCGCCGAGGGCGTCTTATGGGTCTCGCGGCGTATCGAGGGCCGCTTCCGCAAAGGCCTCTGGACGGGCCGCCTCGTCGCCCGCTTCGACGTCCTGCCTGGCGGCCCGGTCCGCGTCCCTGTCCTCGATCATCGCGCCGTCCTCGGCGAGGTCACGCTCGACGGCGAGCCGGCCGCGTTGCTCGAAGACGGCGCGCGATATGCCCTCCCGCTCGACCACGCGGGCCGTCACGAACTCACCGTCGATTTCCACTGGGGCCGCGAGACCGAGCGATTCACCCGCACGCTCGACCTCTCGCTCCCCGAGGGCGGCCCTGTCGCGCTCGAGGCTCGCATCGCCGAGCGTGGCATCACGCCGACCCTCGCCGGCGGCGCGCTCGCCTCGTTCACCGAGCAAGGCGGCGACACCGTCGTCACGGGCCACCTCGACGGAAGCGGCGAGCTTCGTTTGTCCTGGAAACAAAGCAAGTCGAGCGAGCCCCGCGGCGAGGCGCGCATCGAGGCCCGCGAACACACGCTTTTCCGCGTCAGCGAGGCGCTCGTCACCGGCCAGAGCCGGATCGACCTCCACGTCCTCGAAGGCGAGACCGACACGATCCGGCTCTCCTTGCCCCCCGGCGTGGAGGTGCTTCGTGTCGAGGGCGACGCCGTCCTGCAATGGCACCCCCTCGCGACCGAAAAGGAGGGCCGCGTCCTCGTCGTCCTTCTCCGCCACCTCGTCGCCGACGAGGCGCGGATTCGTGTCGATTTCCAGCTCGCGAACCAGCCGCAGGCGCCCATCGAGCTCGTGATGCCCCTGCCGAGCGCACCGATTCCCACCGTGGGTTCGCTCGGCGTGCTCGGGCCACCGGGATTGCGCCTGGATCCGCGTAGTGTCGAGGCTGCCGAGCGCCTCGCCCCGCGCGAGATCCCCGAGGAGCTCCAGGCGCTCGGCACGGGCCCCGTGCTCTTCGGGTATCGATTCGACAAATCGCCGCGGATCGTCCTTTCGGCCTCGCCTTTGCCCGAGCTCGAGCTCGCGCGCACGGTCGTGGACGAGCTCTCGGCGTCCACGGTTGTCCTCGGCGACGGCACCGAGCGCACGAAGGTCGCGCTCCGCATTCGCAACGACGGCCGGCAATACGTCGAGCTCGCCTTGCCCGAGGGCGCGCGGCCCCTGCGCTCGTTCATCGACGGCCGCGAGGTGCGTCCCGCCCTGCTCGGCCAGCGCCTTCTCTTGCCGCTTCGCCAGAGCGAGCGCCTCGCCGCCGACCAGACCCGCATTCATACCGTGCGCGCCGGCGAGACCCTGAGCGACGTCGCGAACCTCTATTACGCCGACCCCTCCGCCTGGCAGCGGATCTCCGCGAAAAACCGCGCCGTCATCCCGGAGAGCGGCTCCCTTGTCGAAGGCACGCGCCTCGAAATTCCTCCCGCGGCCGAGGCCACGAAGGAGGCCTTTTTCGTCATCGAGGTCGCCTACGAGCGCCCGCTCCACGCGCTCGGCGCGTTTGGTCTGGAAAAACTCCGCCTCCCCGGCCTCGACGTCGACACCACGAAGGCCGTCTGGCATGTCTACTTCCCGTCTTCGCACGAGCCGCTCGAATTCCGGGGCAACCTCCGCCAGGCGTCCCGCATCAAATACGACCCGTTCCGCCGGCTGCAATGGTACCTGCAATCGGCGCTCGGCGTCTCGACCGCGTCGGCGGGCGGATACGAAAACATTCTCCAGAAGCGCCGCGCCATCTATAACGATGAGGCCACGGGCGGCGGCGAGCCCTTCGCCGCGCTGACCGAGTTCCCCCTCGTCGGCGAGCGTTATCGCTTCCGCCGTATCCTCCTCGGCCGCGAGATCCCCGAGATCACCGTCGTCTACGCGTCGAACGGCCTGCTCTCCTGGGTCCGGCACGGCGCGCTCGTGGCCGCGTTCGTCGCGGCGGCCTTCGCGCTCCGGCGCCGGGGACGCGCGCCTCTCCTCGCGCTCGTCGGTACGCTCGTGCTCCTCGTCTGCCTCGCCCATTTCGTTCCCGGCATTCACCGCCGCATTCTGTGGGGCCTCGATTTCGCGCTCTTCCTCGCGCTCGCGCGCCGCGCGTGGCCCCGCGTCCGCCGCCTCGCGCGCGCCTTCGCCCGCGCGCCGTGGCTCCTCGCCCGGATGATCACCGCCCGCAGGCTCGTCGCAGCCGCGGGTTTTTCCTGGCTCCTCGGCGAGCTCGCCGCTCACCCGATGCTCCTCTCCCTGGCCGCGCTCGTGTCCTTGTCCGCCGTGTGGTTCCGCCTGCGGATCCTCGCGGAGCGGCGGAGGTCTCGTCATGCAACGTAATCGAACCGCTGCGTTTTTCGCGCTTCTCCTGCTCGTGCTCTCGTCCTTCGTGGCCACGCATGCCGTGGCCGAGGAGGGCGAGGGCGAACAGGCATCGGAAGAAGAGTCCCAAGGCTCCGAAGGCGAGGGCAACGAGGAAGGGAAGGGGAGCGAGGGGGAGGAGGGTGAATCAAAAAAGCCCGAGGCCCCCACCTCGCAATTCGACGAGGTCATGAAGCTCAACGCGCCCCCCAAGGCCGCGAGTGAGGCGAAGGCCGAGGCGACCGAAGCGGCGCCCGCCGTGGAGGGCGGCACCGCTACGGTTCCACTCGCAGAATACAGCGATCTCGCTCGCCGCGCCGCGCGTGTCCGGAAAGACCGCGCGACGTTCGCGGCGGCGCCCGTGGTGCTCGGCGCCGCGTCGTACGAAGGCGAGGTCGAGGGCGGCGTGCTCGCGCTCCGGGAAAAACTCGTCGTCACGCTCGCCGGCGACGGCCTCAAATTCGTGCCGCTCGTGGGCGACGACGTCGCGCTCGTCTCGGCCACCGCGAACGGCGAGCCCATCGGCGTCACGCGCAGGCCCGGGTACCACGTTTGGGTCACGGATCAAAAAGGCGTCGTGACGGTCGAGCTCTCCTTGCTCGTGGGCCCGCGCGGCGGCCGTGGATCCATCGAATACGCATTTCGATCCGCGCGCACGCCGAGCACCCGCGTCGCCATTCGCCTCCCCTCGGAGGGCCTCTCGCCTCGCTTCGACGGCGCCGTCGTGAGCGAGGTCCGCGCCGAGCGCGGCGGCACGACCGCGCGCGCCACGCTCGCGCCCACGACCGAGATCCGGGTCGTCGGCTTCCGCGACGTCGGCGGCGTCGAGGCCCCGGGCGCCGCGCGCGCCGTCGCCGAGACGGTCTCGCTCCTCAGCATCGACGAGCGCGCCGTCGAGCTCTTCACCGTCGTCCGCTACACCATTCTCCGCGGCGCCATGCAATCGTTCGAGGTCGCGCTCCCCGAGGGCGTCGAGGTCGTCTCCGCCGAGGGCGAAGGCGCCTTCCATTCCACGACCGAACGCAAAGACGACGGCGTCCTCCTCCGCGGCGAGACCGCCTTCCCGATCGAGGGCACCTACGAGCTCTCGCTCCGCCTGCGCCTGCGCAGCGGCCCCGACAAGAATCGCCCGATGGTCCGCCTCCCGCATTGCATCGGCGTCGAGCGCGAGCACGGCTGGCTCGCCGTCGAGGTCCCGGGCAAGCTCCGCATCAGCGCGACCTCGCGCGAGGGCCTCGTCGCCGTCGCCGTCCCCGAGCTTCCGACCGAGGCACGCGCGAGCGCGGTGAGCCCGATCCTCGAAGCCTATCGCTATCACGCGGCGTCGCCCGCGCTCGGCCTCTCCATCGAGCGTTTGCCCGAGCAGGAGCTCGAAGAGGGCGCGATCGACGTCGTCGAGGCCACGAGCGTCCTCGCGGCCGAAGGCAAGCTCGTCACGGATCTCCGTGTCGTCCTGCGGAATGCCTCGCGCCCGAGCCTCGCGCTCGGATTGCCCCCGAACACCGAGGTCCGCGCCGTCCGCCTCGACGGCGAGCCCGCGCGGCCGAGCCGCGGCGAAGACGGCAAACTCCTCCTGCCGCTGCAGCGCTCCCGCGGGGCCGATCACGAGGAGCCCATCACGCTCGACATCGTCCTCGAATCGAGCCTGCCCCCGCTCGGCCTCTTCGGCGCCCCCGAGCTCGCGCTCCCGACGCTCGACCTCGGCGCGGCCGCATGGCGGTGGCGGCTTTATTTACCGGCCCACAACGAATACATGGACCTCCGGACCGATGTCCCCGCCGAGGTCTACGCCGGCGCGGCGAGCTGGCACAAGCCGCCCCATTTGAAGCGCGCGGTGCGCTGGAACGAGACGGGGGAAGGCGAGCAACGCGCTGCGCCGGCCGTCGCGCCCACGTGGACCGAGCTCATCGCCGCGAGCACCGAAAAATCGCACGTGCGGTACTGGGTCGGACCCGGCACCGTCGTCCGCGCCCGCGTCCCGTTTGTTCGGGCGTCTCTCCTGCTCCCGCTGAAATTCGCTTTCGTGCTCACCCTCTTCGCGGGGGTCGGCTCGTTCTTGTACCGGCGCGCCGGGCGGAATCGCGCCGCCGCGGGAAAGCCGCGCGTCTCGCTCGTCGAGCTCGCCCTGCGTTTGCCCGGGCGCATCAAGGCCTTCTGGAAACGACAAACGTTTTCGCGACCCCTCGCCGCGCGCCTGGTTCTGCTCTCGCTCGGCTTTCTCGGCGTCGCCGGCCTCTTCGTGGATCGGTTCGGCAAGCTCGTGCGGGTGATCCTCGCGTCTTCCGGCTGAGCACGTCGGTCTTCCTCGCGCCTGGCGGCGACCGCGGTTACCCTCCGCCTCGGGCATGCGTACTTTCCTCCCGCCGCTCTTCGCCTCCCTCACGCTCGTGGCCGCCGCCGTCGCGGCTTGCGCCGGTGGCCCGTCCCCGACCGTGGGGGGCGCGGCCCCGCCCGTGGCCGACGCGGGGCCGGTGGAGGCGGGCCCCGACGCCGAACCCCCCGCGGTCGCCGTGCCGAAGGCCGCTCCGGCCGAGGATCCAGAGCTCGCGCGGATCGCGGCGCTCCCCGAGGCCGAGCGGATCGCCTACGCCCGCGCCCGGCTTCCCGACCTCGACGATCTCCGAAGCGGCGTGACCCCGCCGGATTTTTCGCGTTTCGTCAAAGCCGGCCCCACGCTCGCCCTCTTCGTCCCGGAAGAGCTGATCCCGTACGGCGTCCCGTCGCAGAGGCTTTGCCGGCGTGTCGTGTTCGAGGTGTCCCCCGAATCCCTCCATGCAGAGGTCCCGCTCGACGGCGGCGAGGGCCGCCCGACGCTCACGCGCTCCGGCTCCTTCGAGAATCTCTTGCTCGATGGGACTGTCACCTTCTCTGGGCCCCACACGCGGACGATCGAAACGAATGCGCGCGGCCAGAAGACCGAATCGATGTCCGCGATCGGCTCGGCGTGGTCTCCCCCCGGCATCCTCCTCGAAATTCGTGACGACGCGATTCTTTATGGCGCGACGCCCGTCTCCGCGCAGGCCGTGTGCGCGGTCTTCGAGGATCACCCGTGCGCGGAGGCTGGCGGCGGCGTGGGTGTCTGCACGCGATGCACGCGCCTGGCGGCGCACTTGCGCTCCCACGAGCCGGGGCATGGATTCGCTATCGCGAGCTCCGCGCGGGGGGGGCGGGGGGTGGCCGCAGGCGAGGTGCTGCCCGCCTGCACGGCTTGCCCCGCGGATGCGCTCGCTGCGGAGATTCCCCGGATCAACCGCGCGCTCGCCGGGCTCGACTTCGAATCCGTACCGGACCAACCGTGGCCGGCGTTTTTCACGAAACGAGAGGCTTGTGTCGCGATGGCCCGGAAACGCGCGGCGGAGGCGCAGCGGGCGCAATGACGGGCGGCCGGGGGAGACCTCGGCCGGGCCCCTTCAGCGGAACCGGATCGACGGCGGGGGGCTGTCGTGCTCCTCGTCGAGGAACCACTCGATCCACGGCATCGCGGCCTGCTCCGAGGCGAAGAGCTTCGTCGGCACGGCGGGCTTCGAGACCGTGATCACGAAGTTGCCGATCATGTTGCTGACCGGCGAGCTGCCCGTGATCACCGCGACGCATTTGCAGACGGCCGGGACGTCGGGGCTCACCCAGAACTTGCGTACCGAGTGATCGGCGCCACGCAGGCCCCGCTCGTCCACGAGCAGGGGGCGCGGCTGGCCGCCGCCGAGCTTTTTGGCCGCCTCGAAATCCTCTTCGGCGTCCTGCAGCGTGTATTCCGCGCCGTCCTTCGTCACCTTTTTGACGTATCCGCGCGGATCGTACGATAGCACGGCCCCTCGCGTCTCTATCTCGACCGGAACGTCGCTCGAAACCATTATGAACTTCTCCTGGGAGCCTCGGCCTTCTGTGCCTTGCGGTTCATCGAGAGCGCAATGCCGCTCTTCAGCGTGCTGCACGTCCTGACACCGGGCAAATCGAGCCCCATGTCGACGAGGGTCTTCGCCACTTCGGCGCGCAGGCCCGTGAGGACCACGTCCACGCCGAGCAAGCGCGCCGCGTGCGCCGCGCGGACGAGCGCGCTCGCCACGTCCGCGTCCACCACGGGCACCGCCGTGATGTCGAGGATCGCGACGCGCGGCTGGATCGCCGCGATGCCTCGCAAGAGGGACTCGATCACCTGATCCGCCCGCTCGCAGTCCAGCGTGCCCACGAGCGGCATGACCACGATCTCGTCCGTGATCGGGATGAGCGGCGTGCTCATCGTCCGGATGAGATCGTTCTTCGCGCGGATCGCCTCCTCGAGGCGCATGCGCTCTTCCTCGGCGCGTTTCCGATCCGTGATGTCACGCAGCACGCACACGAACCCCTCGCTCGTGCTGCCGTTCTGGAGCGGCGAGGACGACACCGAGGCCTCGAGGACCGCGCCCGACTTCGTCAAGCACTGCATCTCGTGCCCGTGGAGTGCGAGGATTTGCGCGGGATCGAGCTCCTCCAGGAAGAGCGTGCTCACGGGCTTGCCGACGAGCTCCCGATCGGTGAAGCCAAGCAGCTCCGTCGTCGCGCGGTTCACGGTCCGGACGAGGCCCGACGCGTCGACCACGACGAGCGCATCCGCCATCGAGGCGAAGACGCTGTCGAGGTACGTCCGCGAGACCGTCGAGCTCTGCAGCTCCTCGCGCAGCATGTTCAGGCCCGCGGCGATCCCGTCGAGTTTGTCGTGCCCCGGGCTGATGGCGGCGCGCGCCTCGAAGTTCAGCGCGGCGAGCTGCACGACCACGTGCGTCAGCGTGGCGATCCGCTCGTCCTCGGCCTTGCGCTCCGAGAGGACCTTGCTCCCGAGGGCCTCGATCTCACGGAGGATCTCGCCGATGAGCCCACCACGCTCGCGGCTCGGGAACACGAGATCCCCGGCGCGCAGGCGGCGCAGCATGGTCACGGCCTCGCGTAGACCGGCGTCGCTCGGCGGCCCCGCGCTCGGGGGCGGCCAATCTCGTCGTCCGTCGTCACGATCGTCTGTTCCCATCGGTGTCTGGCGGGGACCGAGCTGCTCGACGCGGGAGCATATACCGACACCGCGGCCCTTGGCTAGCCGCGCCTCACCCGGGCCGTGATCAGCCGACGCGCGCGGCGAAGGCCGCAAGCGAGAGCACCTCGCCGAGGAACGGGCGCGTCACGTCGACGAACGACATCAGGTTCGAGGGGGCATCTGACGCACCAATCATCGGCCAGGGCGGTGGCGGCTTCTGGAACGTACCGTCCGGCAGGCGCATGTGTGAGCGGTCCGAGGTGAACGTCCGGGCGAAGAGATCGGCCGGGATGACGCGGAACGAGGGCAAGTACGGCGGCGGCACGCCGGGATGGAAGCTTTGCTGGAGCCATGTGATCGCGGGCAGGGGCACGCCGAGGGTGCAGTCCACGTCCCATATCTCCAGGGGATCCCAGGTCAACAGGACGACGTGGTAATCCCAGACGATGGGTTTGCCCCGGCCAGCCTTCTGGAACCACATCGGGCAGGCGCGCTCGGCGTTCGAGACGAACACCACGTCGCGCTTCCTGTCCGCGAGCGCCGGCTCCTGGCAGAGCTGCCAGACGTTCTCCTCACAATAAAAGGGCTGGCGCAGGAGGCGCGGCGCTCGGGTTTCTTCGCGCGGATCCGCGCGTCGTTTCATGGCAAGGGCCTCGAAGGCAATCATCGTAACCCGGACGGGCCCGGATGCGGAAGGGCGAACGACGGCTCGGCCCGCGCAAATCGCGAAAGCGCGTTCCGTGCGTGTGGCCTGCCGTGCTAGCGTGGCGGGCGATGGCCGCCCCGCCCCTGCCGCTGCCGATTGCGGCGCTCGTCCGACGCGTGCGCAACGCCACGGATCCGACAAAGAAGCACCTCGCGTCGTATTACGCCTGGGAGGCGAGCATCCGCCTCACGGTGGCGGCCGAGCCGCCCGCGGACGTGAGCACGCTCGGCATGCCCTCGACGGGGCACTGGGTGAAGGCCATGCCGCCGCGGCCGGGGAGCCTCACGGATCCGGCGCTTCTTGCGCTGCACGCGCTGCTCGCGGAGGACGCGGAACGACGCGTTCAATCAAGAGGCGGCGCGCGTGTTCCTCGAAGCGATCGAGCCCGCGTGGCGCGCCGGCGTGTTTGTCCCGACGGACAGCGGGCTCGTCTGTCGTGGAGAAGGGGGAGATCGGCGCCGGGGGCGACCGAAAGGCGCAGATCGTGCGGCTCGAAGGCCGCGCGTCCGAGCGTGAGGGCGAGGCGCAGGCGGCGGAGGACGTCCTGCCGGGCCGGGTGTACCTGCGCAAGGACGGCCAGTTCGCGTCGCTCCACCCGTGGGTGCTCTTCGAGGGCGGCGACGAGCGGGAGCGCGCTCTCTTCTTCAATGGATATCGCAGCGCGGCCGAGGTCCTCGATGATGCGAGCGGCGACGTGGTGAAGAGCAAGGCGCTCGCGGCCGCGGTCCCGGCGCTCGACGCCGACGTCGCGGCGCTCGTGGGCGGCGGGGACAAACGCCCGCCCGGGCCGTCGATCCGCAAGACGCCCGCGCCGCGCCCGGCCGAAGGGGAAGGGGGAGGCGGAGGAAAAACCCGCGGCGGGTGAGGTCGTGGCGGCCGGGAGCCAGGTAAAACCCGTTGTCGCCCCGAAGACCTCGCGGCCCGCGTGGCTGTTCCCGGGGATCGGGGCCGTGGCATTGTCGCTCGGCGGGGTCGGCGTTGGCTCGGTACGAAGGGATCTTTGGGGACGAACCCGCCCACGGGCGTGTGCGGTGAGCGCGGCCGGCGCCCCGGCCGAGGAGCCGGTGATCCCGCAGATCTCCAGGATCCTGCCCTCCAGGCGGAGTTCCGGCGCGGGATGGAGAGCCTGCTCCAGGCGGACGTGTACGGCGCGGAGACGGCGCTGCTCACCGGGCGGGACAAGGCGCCGCGCGAGCCTTGGCCGCACGTGGGGCTCGCCATGATCGCCGCATTGCAGAACCATTTCGAGGACTCGACGCGCGAGCTCGACGCGGCGATCGGGCTCGTCCGCGGGGCCACCGGCCGTGACGCCGAGCTCATCGCGAGCCTCGACATGTCGGACGAAGACGCCGCGAAGGGGCTCGCGGCCTGGGAGACGGTCCGGGCCAAATCCCCGAAGGTGTTCCTGGCACACCTCTGCAGCGCCTAGTGATTTCATGGATCGAGGGACGGGTGCCGGAGGGCGTGGCGCGGTACGAGGCGGCCCGGGCGATCGACGGCCAGCACGCGCTCACCCAGGTCCTCGCGTCGGCGCTCGACATGGAAACGGGGAAATACCCCGAGGCGCTTGCCGAGGTGGGCAAGGCGCTCGAAATTCAGGGCGCTTCCCCCTGGATCCTGGCGCAGCGCGGGATGGTGCGGAGGCGCAGGGGCGACACCACGGCCGCGAGGGCCGACCTCGAACAGGCGAGTGCCCGGCGCGGCCCGTTCTCTGCCCACGGGACGTATGCGCTCTCCCTGCTGACGACGGGGAAAAGCGAGGACGAGGCGCTGTTCGCGCGCGAGCGCCAGACCTTGCGCGACACGAAGAACATCGACGACCGGCTCTCGTGCAGGTGCGCGCATCCGCTCGTGCGCCTGCGCGAGGGGCGCGCGAAAGAGGCCGACGCGTGGATCCAGGAGGCCGGCGCGTTCGCCGCGGACAAGGGCGAGCAGGGCACGCTCCTCCGCTGCGGGCGCTTGCCTTCGTATGCCGACGGGGTGCGCGGCCGCTTCGAGCAAGCCGAGGTGAAGGTCGCCATGTTATCGAGCGTATGGGAAGGTTTTGGGGCTCGCGAAGACGGACGAGGAGCGGGCCAAGATCAGGCTGAAGGGCCTGAAGGGCATGCGGGCGCTCGAAAAAGGGGACCTCGCCCGCGCCGAGACCGAGCTCGCCGAGCTGAAGCGCCTCGCCTCCGGCGGGAATGACGAGCTCGTGTACGCCATCGCCGCCGCCCGGAAGGAGGACATCGTCATTCCGGACGCGCCCGAGGCGCGAGGCAACCTGCCGCGATTTCGGCGCATGCATCTGCAAGCCCACGCCGTCGAGATCCGGGGCAAACTCGCCGAGGCGGAGCGCGCCTACGAGCGGCTCTTCGACGAGCGGGAGAAATGCGGGAAACGCGTCTTCGACAGGCACCTGCTCTGCGGGCCTTACATCGCCGACGGCCTCGTCCGACGCGCGGAGCTTCAGCACAAGCGCGGCGAGAATGCCGAGGCCCTCACGACGCTCGACGCGGGTGGCTGCGTTCTGGCCTCGGGCCGACGCGGACCTTGCGCCGATGAAGCGCGCGGCCGCGCTGCGCAAAAAGCTCCCTGCGGGCAAGTGAGCGCCGCGGCGCCTCATCAATAGGCGCAGAGCGGGGCGGTCGGCGCGCAGTGTTGTCGCTGGGTTTGGTTTGCCCCCGTCGTTCCCGGGCGTCGCAGCCCGCGTCGGGGTCGTCGCTGTCGACGCCGCCGACGAAACCCGCGGCCCCGGCGGGCTTGGTGTCCCCTCTCGGGATCGGGCTCGCCGGCCGCTGGAGCTCGATCCTGCGCGCGTCGTCGGCCCCCATGTGCAGCGCCACGAGGTCCATCGAGACGAGCGCGCCGCAGCCCGCGGGCGGCGTCGTCGCATTCGCCGCGCCCTTCGCGCAGGCCGCCGCGGCGCCGGCCTTGTCCACCGTGGCGCCGGACGCCGCCTCGCCACCTCGAAGGCGCCGATCGTGTATCCGCGGACGACGTGCGTCGCCTCCGTGCACGCCTGCGTGGCCTCGGGGCTCGCGGTCGCGCCGCCGAACGTGAATCGTCCCGCCGGCGCGACCTTCACGGGGACCGCGTGGCCGCCGTTCATGACGACGCCGAGCCGACCCTTGCCGAGCGGCACCTCCCGCGCGACGGCCGCCTCGCTCGACAAGGTGAACGAACCCTCCTCGCGCGCGGCCGTGTACTGCGCCGCGGCGCGTAGCTCGCACCCCGGGACGACCACGAGCTTGCACCCTTCGAGCGTCACGGCGACGGGCCCTTCTTCGAGCCGCTTCTCCAGCGCCTCGCGCGCGGCGGCGGGCATCCCCACGACGCGCTGGCTCGCGGGGGTGTCCGGGAGCGGGCTGCACACGGCCGCCGCCGCGCGCGGCGGACCCATCGTCGGCGCGGGCGCGGCGTGCTCCTGCGACGCGCCGCACCCGGCGAGGAGGACGAGGGGAATCGGGGCGACGAGGAGCGAGAGGAGTCGCACAGGCGGACCGTATCAGGGCCCGCGCGGGGGGCTCAAGGCCGACTCAATGCGCGGGCAGGACAGGAACACGGTGGCGGGGGAGCCGAACTCGGTGTCGCCGGTGATGCGGATCCGCCTTTTTTGGGTTCCGGGCAAGCCGAGACGAGCTCCGGGGTTCCCACCGGCGGAGACGCCGTGGCGTCGACGGAACACCAGCCGTGGACGGGATTCCCCTGGGCGATCGGCGGATCGGAGACGTCCTCCTGGCAAGCCGGCCGCGCTGTGCCCTCCGCGGCCTGCATGACCAGGCAGAGGCAATCCCACGGCGCGCTCGCCGCGAGGGGGATCGCTCTTGAGGCGGGGGATGAGCGAGGCGTGCTCCGGCGGGATCGCGAGCCGCCCCGTCGTCGAATCACAGGTGCACACACCGCCCTGCACGTTCTGCGCCTCGATCAGCACGCACGGCAGGCCGCCCGCCGGATCGGGTTCGAGGCTCCGGGGCAGGCACGCCTCGTCGAAGCTCGTCGTCATTTTCTGGCGGAGCGCTGAAAGGGCCGGGCGATAACCGCGACGGGCCCGCTCGCCTCCTCGATGCTGGCCGGACAAACCGACGCCACGACGGCCTGCGCTTCGAGACCTCGCAGCACCGCGAGCTGCCGGAGGCTGGGATAGGCCGTCGCGCGGACCTGCAACGTGGGCGCGCCGCCGCTCGCCGGATTTGTCCGCGCAGAGGGGATTGGCGTGTCGGTCGCCTTGCAATCGCAGGCGGCGAGGTTTTCGTCCGTGCAATCGCGCTCCTGCCCGCCGGCAGAGGGAAGATACACGCGTATTGCAGGGCGTCCCCGGCGAGCGTCCGCTCGTGCCCGTTGATCGGGGGTTGTTCGAGGGCGCATTCGCGGCGACCAGGACGTCGCCCGTGATCGGGTTCGGCCCCGGGCGCTGTCGCGACGGACTCGATCATCAGCGATCGAGCGGCTGCAGGTAGGTCGGGGGATCCCCGGGATCACGTTCCAGGGCGTGGCGCCGGGCGCGTCGATCGGCGCCGCGAGCTCCGCCGCGGTGCTGCAAGCCCGTTCCGAGGGCGAGTGGAGCCCGGGCGACGGCCTGCCAGGGCACGCCGACGATCCCGGCGAGAAAAACAGGACGAGGTTCGCGGGGTTGTCGGACAGCGTCATTCGGATCGGGGGTCCGTGAAGAGGGGGGTTCGGGACGAGGTTCCCCGCGCGGTCCTGGAGTTGCGGGCGACGTGAAGGCCTGCACGTAGCGAGCGACCGGATAGAGGAAAGCGAGGCCGAAGCGGCGGTGTCTGATCCCAGCACCGGAGGGTTTTGGGGTCCTCCTCGGGCGCGAGCAACGCGGGGGGGCCGCTGGGGCAGGAACGCCGCGCGTTGCTGGAGGAGCGCCGTGTCCTCGCCCTCGGGCGTCGCGCGGTTGTTGACGACCGAGATCGACGCGTAGGGCGCGGGATCGACGAGAAAACGGTACACGCTTTCGAGCTGGGATTCGTATTCGCAGCCGAGCGGCCCGACGCCGGCCACCATGTCCCGCAGGGACCCGCCGAGCGCCTGGATGTCGCTCTCGCCCGCCGGAACGAGCGATTGCGCCGGATCCCAGGCCAAAAAACCACGGTCTCCATAGGTCGGCGCCGCGGCGTCGCCGCAGGGATCGAGGCGCGCGACGAGGTGGCCTTTGTCGTTGTTCGTCGTGTTCGCCTTGCCTGCGCACGTTTTTTCGTCGGGCACGAGGTCGGGGCACGTGTCCGCGCCGTGGCCGCCGAGGCTCGAGCTGAGCACGCCGATATGGATGTCGAGCACGGGGCGCATGACGCGCTGGGTGCCCGCCGGGCAAGGATCGAGGGGATGCCCCGGCTGCTGCATGGCCGTCTCGCCCTTGTCATCGACGCAAGGCGGGTTCACGAGGCCGAGGACGAGGTCGGGCACCGCGCTCGCGAGCAGGGCTTGTTTGTCGGCCATCGAGCGCGAATTGTCGATTGCGAGCAGGAGGTCGATTTTCTCGATGGGGGACGCTGCAAGTCGCGCAATCCAGGGGTCGGAGGGGCAGTCCGGCCCTTCGCATCGGAGGGGCGTCACCGCGTTGTCGCAAGCGACGAGACCGGACGCGACGAGGACGAAGGAAGGCGCGACGAGGGCAAGCGAGGTACGGAAAGGGCGAGACCGCATATGTCCTCCGCGAGCGTCGTGGGCCGGTGATTCGGCCCACGGCGAATTTGGATGGTGTGGCAATCGATATGCCAACCCGCGGAGGCGGTCCGGCGAGAACTACCGGCCGCGGCGCCGCGTGCCCCGGAGCGCGGCGAGCGCGAGGAGCCCGAAGGCCGCGGTCGCGCCGCCCGCAGGCGCAGTTTGTCCCGGCACGGAGCAATCGCAGCTCCCGGACTCGCCGACGCCGCCGTCGCTGCCGCCCGCGGCCGCGCCGCCCGCGCCGCCGGCACCCCCCGCGTCGCCGCCCGCGTCGCCGCCCGCGCCACCCGCGCCGCCCGCGCCGCCTGCGCCGCCCGCGCCGCCCGCGCCACCTGCGCCGCCCGCGCCGCCGCCGCCCGCGTACTGGACGAGCTTCGATTGCGAGAACGACTCCGTCACGAGCGGCTTGTTCGGGCAAACCTCGAAGCCGTAGCCCCACTTCGCCTTGAGGAAATAGCCCGCGAGCTGCGGCGCGCTCTTCACTTCGAGGTCGAGCGTCACCGACTTCGTCTTGCCGGCCGGCAGATCCCCGACCGGCACGCCGGCCGTGAGCTTCGCGCTGTCAACGGGGTTGCCAGTGGCGTCACCGGGGGTGCCGTCGACCGCGAACGACACGAGGCCGAGGCTCGCATCCAGCGGGAGCGAAAAGTCGATCTGCTCCGCCGCGACGTCGCCGTTGTTCGCGAGGATCGCCGTGACCGTGAACGTGTCGCCGAGCGAGACCGAGCTCGGCGCGTCGATGACGCTGCTCGCCACGCCCTTGAAGTTCGGCGCATTCACGTCGATGGAGAACGCCGCGAGGATCGGGGCATACGAGTCGCCCGTGGTGAGCGTGCGGATGACGGCCGAGCTCTGCCCATTCTGGAGCTGCTCATCCAGCGAGCTCAGGGGCACGGTGGTCACGTCCCAGCCCTGGCGGCCGCCGCTCACGTTCTTGCCGCCCATCGCGTCCTGGTTCCGCGTGCCGAACGTGCCCTGGGTGTCGAGGTTGCCGTCTCCGTCGTTGATCTGCGAGCAGAAGAAATTGTCCGAGGGATTGTTCGGCCCCGAAAGGTTCTTGAACGGCCCGGCCGCCGTGGGCGCGATGCGGAGCTGATCGCCGACGAAGTTCGCGTCGCCCTCGATCGCGCTCACGATGACGGCGCCCTCGACGACGCCCGCCGGCGGCGCGCAGAAGCCGCTCACCGTGTAGTCCTGGGTCGTGTTCTCGTCGACGAACGAGCCGCCCACGAAGATGCTGAGGTTGCGCATGGGGACGCCCTCGTCGCGGTAGGCGACGACGAGCGTCCAGCCCGCGGCGCTCAAGTTGTTGATCGCGGTCGTCTGCGTGGCCGGGACGCCCGAGACCTCGTACGTGCCCTTGCCGGCCTGCTTGACGAAATCCGTCACGTCTGCCGAGCGCATGTAATAACGGACCGCGAAGCCCGAGGCGGCCGTCTCGTTCATCGTGAGCGCCGTCGCGGGGTCGGGCGTGACCATCATCGTCGCTCCGTTCGCCGCGATGGTGACCGCGGTCTCGAGCATCGACGTGACGTTCTCCCCACCATAGTCGTAGCTGCCACCCCAGAGCAGCTCCGCGTAGAGCACCTCGGCCTCGGGGAGCGAGAGCACGGCGCTCGATCCATTCATCTTCCAGTCCGCCGTGGTGCCCATCGGCCAGGGGTTCTGCGGGTCCGTGGGGGGCTCGTCGACGGTATTGCCGAGGGACGTGAACGTGCCGATGGAGTCGCGCTCTCCCGGGCCGTTCGCATTGGTGGCCTTGCTCAGGCCAAGCGCGTTGCCCGTGCCAGCGATTCCGCCCGGCACCGTTGCGGTGAAGCGGAGCTGTTGCGCGGACGCAGACGACGCAGGGGCGAGCGCCGCGCAGGTGAATGCAAGGAGGAGAGGTGCACGAAGCTTCATGAGACCATGGCTAACCCGGGGGCGCGTGAGGGTCAAATCCTGTATTCTAGCGTCGAGCGGCATGCAGACCCGGGCGAAGTACGGTCTTAGCGAGATGATCATCGAGCCGCCCGACACGGTCGTGATGAAGCCGCGTGGAGACTTTGACGGGGAGACCGCGGCTACGATGATGGAGGCGCTCATCACCTGGGCGCAGGCGCGGCCCTTTGTGCTCCTGCTCATGGATCTGACGTACGTCGGAGCGATCTCGCCGGCGGCGCGGCACGCGCTCACTTCGAACGGGCACAAACTGCCGCCGCGCGCGCTCGCGATCCATGGCGGGAGCTTCACGGTGCGCGTGCTATCGCAGATGATGGACCGGGCGAGCTGGCTCCGCGGGAGCCGCAATCGCTGGGTATGGCATGCGCCCGACGAGGCGACCGCGCGGGCGTGGCTCGACGAGAAACGGAAGGTGCTCGCGGCGGGCGTCCGTCCCTCGGAACGGTAATGGCTGGCATCCCGCTTGCCCAGCCAGGACGGAGCGAGGTTGGGCTGTGCAAATGGGAACCAGGTGGGCGACGCCGAGCAGGAGCGATCGAATGGGTCTTTGTGCGCGCCTCGCAGGGCTGTGCGTGGCCCTCGCGTTCGTCGCGGGCTGCGGCGGGGCGACGATCGGGGCCACGGTGCCGCTCGGATATGGGTCCATCTACGGATATACCGTCGTCGACGCGGGCGGCGTTCCGTACGACATTTACGATTACCCGAGCTACTACTGGAACGGGAGCTACGCCTATCTCGTCGGTTCGTCCTGGTATTATCCGATGGGCGGCGGCTGGGTGGTCTTCCAGGACGAGCCCTGGGATCTCTACCAGTACCGGACATCCCGGCCGGTCCAGGTCGCGCCGCCGGCCGTGCAATATCCAGCGTATCCGGCCTACCGCGGGAGCCCTGGGTATCGCAGCCCGGCTTATCGTACGTATCCGGCCTACCGCGAGCCGGCCTACCCGGCGGGGCCTCCCGTGCAGGTCGCGCCTCCGGCTCTGCGAAGGCCTGCCGAGGTCGCGCCGCCCGTGCAGGTCGCGCCGCCCGCGCGTGTGGAGAGGCCGACGCAAATCGCGCCGCCCGTGCAAGTCGCGCCGCCGGCCCCGCGCGGGGAGACCTACCGCAGGAGCGCGCCGTCTGCGCCCGCCGTGATCCAAAGCCCCGCGCCGGAAGGAACACGTCTCCCCTCGGCGCCGCCGCCTTCGCGTGGCAGGGCCGTGCAATCGGCGCCGCCTGCGCCGAGGCGGTAGCGGTCCTTTCGTATCGCGGCGCGGGGAGGTGGTGGTAGCATCGCGCGGCTTTCGGGCCGACCATGAACGACACCGCCACGCAGACCCCCGCGCCCGAGCGCGCGACCCCCTCGCCCCGCGTCCGCATCGACGTCATTTCCACGGTGGTCCAGCGCGCCCTGCCGAACGGCGTGCGCATGGAAATCCGCCCGCCGCGCCCGGTGACGGCGGCGTGGGATCAGGCGCTCCCGCTCTTCGAAGGCTGGATGCAAAGCGCCGAGCTCCGCGTTCGCGTTTCGGGTTTGACGGACAGCCCGTTCTTCGCGGCGCTCGAGATCGAGGGCACGAAGGCCGGAGCGGCCGTCGCCGCGTCGATCGGATCCACGCCCGGAGAAGCGGGCGCAGGGCCGCTCTCGCCGTTCTCCGTCGAGCTCGTCGTGCCGCTCGCGCTCCTCGCGCCGCACGCGGGCAAACGCTGCGCGCTCCGGCTGATCCTGTCGCCGCAGAGCTCGCTCGCGGGCGGGCGGAAGGTGACGCTCGCGCGGGCGATCTTCGTGGGCATCCCGGGCTACGGGCCGCTGCTCTCCGCGCTGGATCTGCTCGAATCGACGGACTCGGTCCTCGTCGACGCGCCCGAGCGGCGCCTCTTCGATCTGCAAAACCCCGAGGAAGGGCTCTGGATCGGCACGGGCAAGTGGCGCCTGCGGCTCTTCGCAGACTGGGCGAAGCTCGAAGGCGAGCCGTTCGTCATCGACACGAAGCCCGCGCACGTCCTGCACCGCTTCCAGCGCGACGACGACGCGCCTGCCGTGGTGGTCGAGGACGCGACGCGGCGCGCGGGCGGGCGGCGCACGTACACCGAGCTCGTCCTGGATTCCTCGCATCCGGACCTCCTGCCGATCCCCGAGGAGGGCAAGGACGTGGCGCTCGATCTGACGGTCGAGCACGCGCTCACGTACGGCGAGCACACGGGCGTATGCACGTGGCACGCGGCGCTGCCGGTGCGCCTGCGGGATCCGCGGCCGCTTCTGAAATCGTTCCAGCGCCTCTCGGCCGTGGGCATCGATTTCGGCACGACCGCGACCGTCGCGGCGCTCTACCAGAAGGGCTACCGCGCGCTGCTCCGCCTCGGCAGTGGCAGCGCGCCGGCCGCGAAATCGGCGGAGAACCCGACGTACCTGCTCGTCGAGGATCACGAGCGCCTGTGGGCCGAGGTCGAGCGCGCCGCGGCGGGCGACGCGCGCTTCCCGAACCTCCTGCGCGTCGTGCGAGGCAGCCACGCGGCGCGCGAGGCGATGACGGATTCGCCGAGCGCGGTCGTGGGCGAGCTCAAGAGCCTGCCCGAGCGCGTCCTCAGCCTCGATCAGTCGCCGCAGCTCCGCGACCGCGAGCGTCGCCGCGACTTCCTGCTCGACGAGAACCGCGTCCGCATCCTCGTGCGGGCGTACGCCTACCTGCTCTCGCGCGCGATCAACCGCCCGGGGCAGGACGTGTACCTGCGCTACTGGCTCACGCACCCCGCGAAGTTCGACGAGCGCGCGCGCAAGCTGCTCGAAGAAGAGATCCGCCGCGGGATCTTGCTCGGCATCCCGGAGGGGATCCCGGCCGAGGAGATCGTCGTGGAGATGAGCGCGAGCGAGCCGGAGGCGTTCGCCGCCGAGGTTTGTCCCGAGCTCGCGACGTACGCGGAGCTCGAGCCGGTGATCTCGAAGTTCGGCGAGATGCGTTTCGCGGTCTTCGATTTCGGCGGCGGCACGCTCGACATCGCCTGCGGCCGTTTCCGGCCCGCGACCGAGCAGGAGGCCGAGGAGCTCGGGAGCCGGACGGTGATCGAGACGCTCCAGGTGAGCGGCGACGATCACCTCGGCGGCGACTACCTCACGCACGAGCTCGTGTGGCTCACGCACCAGCACGACAAGCACCTGCCCGAGATGGAGGACAAGGAGGTGCCGATGATGCGGCCGCAGACGGTGCCTCCGAACAACCTCGCGAACAAGCCGCACCTCTACAAGCGCAGCCTGGCCGGGCGGCAGAACCGCTTCCGCTTCGAGCGCGAGCTCGGCCTCGAAGCGGTGAAGTTCGCGCCGGAGAACGAGCCGCGCCGCGCCGCGGACCTCTCCGCCGCGCGCCTCGACGGGAGCGAGGTGCGGCTCGAATCGATGGCCACGGATGTGCCAGCGCTGCACGCGAAGCTGAAGGATCATCTGCAGACGCGCATCCGCGACGGCGTGAAGCTCATGAAGAGCATGCTCGCGATCGCGCCGTGGGGAACCGAGGGAGATTGGCGTGAGCAGGGCGTGACGATCTTGCTCGCGGGCAACTCCTCGCGCAGCGCGTTCGTGGAGCAGGCGCTCGCGGACGAGCTCGGGATCCCGGGGCTCAAGGTCTGGCGGCCGGGCAGCAGCGATCCGTTCCAGCAGGTGGTGCTCTACGAGACGCCGCAACGCACCGAGCGCGGCGTGACGATCGTGGGCGTGACGCCGAAGACGGCCGTGGCGCTCGGCGCGCTGAAGATCGCGAACCGCGAGGTGCACCTCGTGCGGCGGGCGCAGGGGTTTTCCTACTTCGTGGGCGATCTGCGTGGCTTCCCGCCGAAGTTCGTGGCGCTCGTGCAGATGGGCACGCCCGTCTCGGATCCGAGCGCGTTCGGGCCGCATTACGTGGACTTCGGCAAGTGGGACACGAAGACGCCGCTGCGCGTGGCGCAGGAGTACGTGCCCGGGAAGATGACGTCGAACGATCCGCGCGTGTCGATGATCCCGACGGGCCTCGCCGCCGGGCTCGTGGGCAGGCTGTTCGTGTGCGTCTCGGGCCCGGACGAGCTCACGCTGGCCTTGCAGCGCGACGGGCAGGACCCGCTCGTGACGACCTTGAACCTCGCGAAGTACATGCGGTGAGCTCGCCATGAAAGAGACGTTTGCCACGGCGCTGCGCGCCGAGATCGAGGCGATCGTGCTGCGCTACGAGGCGCTCGTGTCGTCGCGCGTGGAGGCGGCCGAGCGCGAGGGCGCGCGGGGCACGGAGGCGGCCGAGCGTGAGCTCGCCACGCTGCGCGCGGAGCGAGACGGGATGGCGCGGGAGCTCTCGACGCTGCGATCGGAGCGGGACACGCTCGCGCGGGAGCTCTCGGCGCTGCGCGCGGAGCGGGATGGAATCGCGGCGCAGTTCGAGGCGTCGCGCGGGCGGATCGAGTCGCTCGAAGCCGAGGTGCGCGCGGGCGCGGCGGTCGCTTCGGCGCTGGAGGAGCAGTTCTCCGCGGAAAAGCGATTCGTCGCGGCGTGCGCCGACGTGAGCGGGACGATGCTGGAGAGCGCGCTGCGCGCGGCGCTCGGGCGTGACCTCGAGGCGAGCCCGGCGCTTTATGCGGCGCTCAAGGCGAAGGGGCTCGAGGGCGTGCTGGTCGGCGCGTTCAAGGAGCGAGGTCGCACGATAGCGCACGCGCCCTTGCTGGAGCGCGAGCGCACGCCGCTCGCGGCGCTCGCGTCCGCGGCCGGCTGCGAGCTCGTCACGCCCACGCCCGGCACGCGGTTCTCGGCGTCGTCGATGGAGAAAGCGGCGACGACGAGTGATCCCGCGGAGGAAGGCAACGTGGTGGAGTGCATGCTGCCCGGGCTGCGCCGGGCGGGGACCGAAGGAATGCTGGTGTTCCCGCGGGTGCGTGTGGCGACGGGCTGAGGGACCCCCGGACAGCCTGCTAGCGGCGCCTTCTCATCGCGAGGAGCCCGAGCGCGAGCGCCGTGAAGAGCCCGGCCGCGCCAGGCGCCTTCGAGCCTGCGCCGCCGACACTGCATCCGTCGCCGCCGCCGTTGTTGCCGCCGCCGCCTTCGCCACCGGAGCCACCTTCGCCACCTTCGCCGCCCGAGCCACCTTCACCGCCCGAGCCACCTTCACCGCCCGAACCGCCTTCGCCGCCCGAACCGCCTTCGCCGCCTTCGCCGCCTTCGCCGCCCGCGCCACCTTCGCCACCCGCGCCGCCTTCGCCGCCCGCGCCGCCTTCACCACCCGCGCCGCCTTCACCGCCCCCGCCGCCCGAGCCGCTTCCTGCATTCGTGCATTGGCCGCTCTCGCAGACCCCGCTCGTACATTCGTCCCCGATCACGCACGCCGTCTCCGCCGCGGCATTCCCCAGCGGATAGATCTCCACGCTGTTCAGGCTGTCGTCCTCCGCCGTGCCGCCCGCGATGACCACGCCATGTCCGGCCACGTACGTCGCTGTGTGGTACGACCGCGGCGATGCCATGGCCGGCAGCGAGGTCCACGTATCGAGGTCGGGATCGTAGACCTCCACGCCCGCGGTCTCGCCGCCCGAGATATCCCCGCCCGACACCATCACGCGGCCGCTCGGCAGCGCCGTCATCACGTGATGCCACCGCCCCTGGCTCATCGGAGCGACCGTGGCCCACGTATTCGTCGCCGGGTCGTAGATCTCCGCCGTCGCCGAGTGGGTGTCCGCGATGCCGCCCGCGACCAGCACCTTGCCCGAGGACAAGAGCGTCGACGTGTGCCCCTTTCGGCCCGTCGCCATCGGCGCGACGAGCGTCCACGTGTCCGTCGCCGGATCGAAGATCTCCGCGCTCGTGAGGGATACGTGCGACTCGTCCGGCCCCCACGCCCAGCCGCCCGTCACGAGGAACCGCCCGTCCGATAACGTCGTCCCCGCGTGCGCGGCTCGAAATGCCTTCATCTTCGGGGTGCTCGTCACGGCATGCGCGGTGGGGTCGTAGCGGACCGCCTTGCTCGAGACGTCCTCGCTTTCCCCGCCGCCCGCGAAGATCACGTCGCCCCCCGGAAGTGCGCCGAGCACGCCGCTGGCCTCGTAGTTCGACACGAGCGCGGCCTCGTCCGTCCAGGTATCCGTCGCCGGATCGTAGGTGGCGGCGTTCCCGGCATCGACGACGAAGATGCGGCCATCCGGCAGCACCACGCTGCGCCCATAGTAGATCCCGTTCGGCGGCGGGCTCAGGGGCGACCACGTGCCGGTGCCGAGATCGAGGCGCTCGGCCGTCTGGAGGGCCGTGTCGTCGGGGAACGTCTGCGCATATCCTCCGGCGATGAGGAGCCCCTTCCCGGGGACGAAGTGCGCCACATGCCCGCGGCGCTTGGAGGTCATGGCCGAAATGGGCTGCCACGTGGCCGACGATATCGACGGCCCCTTCGGCGCGGCCCCGACCTCGGGCAGGGAGATGAAAAAGGGCAGCGAGGCGAGAAGGGCGACGGCCCATGTACGTGTGCGGTGGATCATTCTGTAGGCTCCGGAAAAAGGACGAATAGGGGAGACTACGCGCTTTAAGACAGTTGGGGCACAAACGCAACGGCGAAGCAGGATGTCCTCTGCGCGCCGCCTGTCTGCAGCGCGCCGGACGCATCGGACCTGCCGCTTCAGGGCAAGGCCTGGACGAGATCCACGGCGGGCGGCGAAATCGGCGAGCTCGCGACGAAATGAGCCTGGAGCGCGTCGATGTCGAGCGCGCCGCCGAGGCGATCCGTGCCAAGCGTCAGAATGGAAAACCCGTCTCCGCCGGCCGCATTGTAGCTGTTCACCGCGACCCGGTACGTCTTGCCCATGTCGATGGGCATGCCGTCGATGAGGATCGACGCGGGATCGACCTTCGACCCGGGCGGCGCGCTTGCGCTGTACGCATATCGGAAATTGCTCGACGGCTGCAGCAGGTAGATGAAGGGGGCGCCGCTTGGATCAACCCCGAATTGCTGCTCCAGCAAGGCGTCGAGCTGCGCGCCCGTCAGGCTCATGACCACGATCGAATTGGCAAAAGGCACGACCGAGAAGAGCTCCTTGTAGGTGACGATCCCGTTCGTGGCCTCTCCCGCGGCCGCCATGAACGGCAGGTTCGCCCGCACGCCGCCCGCGTTCATGAGGGCAAGTTGTGCGCCTCCCTGGATCGGATCCTTCGTCGCCGCCAGCATCGAATCGGCGACCACCACGCCCAGCGTGAACACGCTCGCGCCGAGGGGCGGCTGCCCCCGATTCAGCGTCGCCGTGATGGTGCCGACCTGCTTTTCCGCGAGCGGCGCCACCTGCGCCGCATATCCATTCACATACGTCTCGACCTGCGTATCGGCCGTGTCGCGGGTGACGACCACGTTCTTCGCCTCCTTTTTGATCACGTCCCCGGTGAGGTGGCTGAGCTCCAGATCGATGTCCGTGATCAGGCGGCCATTCGAAGCCCCGCTCGTGACGAGCTTGCCCCCGATCATGCAGTTGTAGGCCGCGTGCGTGTGTCCGCTGAGGATGACGTCGACGGCGTCGGACATGTTCGTCGCGATCTGGACGACGGGCCCCGAGATGCCCGCGCATTCGTCGAAATGGCCCGTGGTGGCGCCGCCCTCGTGGAGGAGCACCACGATCGCCTCGATTCCCTGCGCCTGGAGCTCGGGCACGAGCGCATTGACGGTCTCGACCTCGTCGAGGAAGGAGAGGTCCTGGATCCCGCTGGGATCGACGATGGTCGGGGTCGCTTTCAGCGTCATCCCGACGAACGCGACCTTGGTGGTCTCGAACGTGCGAATGGTGTACGGGGGAAAGAGGGGTTTTCCCGTCGTCTCGTCGAGGATGTTCGCCGCGAGGAACGCGAAGCTCGCGCCGGGGAAATTGTTGCTGCCCTGGCAGCCGTCCTTGGGGTGGCAGCCGCCGTTTTGCATGCGCAAGAGCTCGTTCTTGCCCTCGTCGAGCTCGTGGTTGCCGACGGCGTTCATGTCGAGCCCGATCAGGTTCATCGCGCCGATCGTCGGTTCGTCGTGGAAGAGCGCGGAGAGGAGCGGGCTGCCGCCGATGAGGTCTCCGGCGGAGGCGACGACGGTGTTCGGGTTTTCGGCGCGCAGGGAGGCGACGTGCTGCGCGAAATAGGCAGCGCCGCCGGCGTCGACGGTGGTGTTATCGGGGAGGGTGATCTGGCCCGCGCTGCCCGGCGGCGGTTCGAGGTTGCCGTGGAAATCATTGAACCCGAGGATCTGCACGCGAACCGGAGGCTCGGGGGCGCCGCCTGCGCCGCCTGCGCCGCCCATCCCGCCTGCGCCGCCTGCGCCGCCCATCCCGCCCGCGCCGCCTGCGCCGGCCATGCCGCCGGTGCCGGACGACGTGCTGTCCGGCGGCCGTGCTTCGGTGCCGCCGCAGCCGGCGACGACGACCAGACCCAGGAGACCCGCAGAGACCCATCCACGAACGGAAAGCACACGCCGCATGCGCCAAGAATGCGCTCCGGGACGGAATCCGCTAACGAAATTTCGGCGCGTGAGCGATCACCTCACGCGGCAAGGGCCGCGTGGCGGGAGCCACGAAAGCCGAAGTGGACGATGTAGACGTAGCAGAGCGCGGGCAGGAGGAAGGCCTGGTGGACGCCGAGCGCGTCGGCGAGCCAGCCGAAGAGCACGGGGACGATCGCGCCGCCGACGATCGACATGACGAGGATGCTCGACCCCTGGCTCGTGAGCTTGCCGAGGCCCTCGATGCCCAGCGTGAAGATGGTCGGGAACATGATGGAGTTGAAGAGCCCGACCACGAGGATGGTCCCCATCGCCACGGGCCCGTCGAGCAAGACGGTCGCCGTCACGAGCAGCGCCGCGACGATCGCGCTCGCCCCGAGCACCCGCCCCGGATCGTGCTTGCGCAGGATCGCCGCGCCGATGAAGCGGCCCACCATCGCCCCGCCCCAGTAGAGGGACACGTATTTCGCCGCCTGTGCTTCGGTCATCGCCCCGATCGCGGCGAGCCCGAAGAAATTGACGAGGAAGCTGCCAATCGAGACCTCGGCGCCGACGTAAAGAAAGATGCCGAGGGCGGCGCGTCGCAAATGCGAAAAGCGGAGCGCGTCGAGGAATGAGCCGTGTTTCGCCTCTTCGCCCTCGACCGCCGAAATCGTCGGGAGCTTGAGGAGCGCGAGCGCGAAGGCGAGCACGAAGAGCATGACCGCGAGGCCGAGGTAGGGCATGCGGACGGCGTGCGCCTCGGCGAGCGGGTTCTCCGCTTGTTTCACGGCGCCGAGGATGAAGTGTCCGCCGAAATAGGGCGCCACCGTGGTGCCGAGCGAGTTGAAGGCCTGCGTGAGGTTCAGGCGGCTCGACGCGGTGGCCGACGGGCCGAGCACGGCGACGTAGGGATTCGCGGTGACCTGGAGGATCGTGATTCCCGTCGCGAGCACGAAGAGCGCGGCCAGGAAAAACGGATACGAGGGCAAGCTGGCGGCCGGATAAAACAGGAGCGCGCCGACGCCGCCGGTCGCGAGGCCGAGCGGGAGGCCTCGTTTGTAGCCGATCCGCGCGACGAGCTTGCCGGCCGGCAGCGACATCAGGAAATAGGCCGAGAAAAATGAGAATTGGACGAGCGCGCCCTCGGCATACCCGAGGTGGAACACGTTCTTCAGGTGCGGGATGAGGATGTCGTTCATGCAGGTCATGAAGCCCCACATGAAAAAGATCGTGGTCACGACGCCGAGCGCGCCGACGTGGGTCCGGGAAGGCACGTCCGCGACCGCCGTCGTCCGAGGGGTCGATACCTCCATGCCCTTGTCTTCTCACGGCCGGCGCAGGCGCGCCACGAACAATCACGCCGCGCTGGCTCGTCTCCAGGGCACGCGCGAGCAGCCTGGACATCTTTGTCGCGAAGCTCGGCCTTACGCGGGTCGGGCGAATGCGTGCAGCACGTACGAGGTGGGGCTCAGGCTGAACGGGTAGGCGCCGGCGCCATAACATTGCACGAGCGGAAAGAAGGGATTGGCGTCGAGGCGGTCGTGGTTCTCGGCGAGCTGCCATTCGAGGCAATCGATGAAATCCACATTCGCATATAAGAGATACCACTCTGCCGCCTTGACGCGGTCGGGGGGCAGCGCGGCGCGCAGGTCCACCACGGCGTACGCGTTCCACACCACGGTGGTGGCGACCTTCACGATGAGGTCGCCGGTGCGGGGGCGAGGGCCATCTTTCCACACGAGCGGCCGCGCATGCGCCTTGCGATCCCAGCCCTGCGCCTCCATGTGCCGGCGCGAGAGGGGCTTGAGCACCCCGTACTTCCAGTCCCATGTTTCGATGGATGCGCTCGCTTGCTCGCACAACGTCGAGAAGTGGGAGCCGTCGCCGATGGACGGACGCACCTCGAAACGCTCGGAGAGCAACGCCGGCTGGTACGACCTCACCAGGGTGTGGTGTTCGCGCAAAAGCCTCACGGCGCGCTCCACGTCAGAATCGTGGCGCGGCGGCTCGAACCAATCCACGGACGCCCATTCGTGGAGGATCCGCCGGATCGCTCCGGTGGCAGGGCCACAATCACATTGCTCGGGATCAAAATACGGGAACGTTCCCCTCATGGAGAGAGCCTCCCCAGCGTCGTGATCCGACCCTCCCGGGCCACACGAACGATGAGGGCGCCCGCCTCCGCCGGGGCGATCCCGACGCCCGAAGTCGGTTCGGGAACGGAAACCATGGTTCCTGCTTACCCGATCCAGGCCCGATCGTGTAGCGCCTCACTTGGGGCAGCACCTTCCGAGCGATCGTCCCGGGGGGGCAGGGGAGCGGAGGTGGGCGCGCGCTCTTCCCTTCGCGCAAGCGCGCCCTAGAACCGAGAACCCCGGCGCGCGCCGCCGATGGTTGGTGTAGAAACGGGTTCATGTCGCCCGCCATGAGGCAGGAAAGGGACGTGTGAGAGGATGTTTTCGGGGATCCAGGATCCGGAGACTTGGGTTGCGCTGATCTCGCTCTGCGCGATGGAGATCGTGCTCGGCATCGACAACGTCGTGTTCATCTCGATCCTCACGGCGCGCCTGCCGCCGGACAAGAGGGACGGCGTCGGTCGGATGGGGCTCCTGCTCGCGCTCGTGATGCGGATCGGCCTGCTCTTCACGATCAGCTTCCTGATGGGCCTCACGCGGCCGCTCTTCACGTTGCCCGTCGTGGGCGCGGCGATCTCGGGCAAGAGCCTGATCCTGCTCATCGGCGGCCTGTTCCTGATGGGCAAGTCGACGAACGAGATCTACGCGAAGGTCGAGCAGGACGAGGAGGAGGCGCACGGAAGCGGGGGCAAGGCGGTGAGCGTGGGGCTCGTGATCGCGCAGATCCTGGCGCTCGACATCGTGTTCTCGCTCGACTCCGTGATCACGGCGGTGGGCATGATCCCGCCCGAGCAGATGTGGGTCATGGTGACCGCGGTCATGGTCTCCGTGGGCGTGATGCTCGTGTTCGCGAAGGGGATCTCGGGGTTCGTCCTCGCGCATCCGTCGGTGAAGCTGCTCGCGCTCGCGTTCCTGCTCCTGATCGGCGTGATGCTCGTGGCCGAGGGGATGGGGCAGAAGATTCCGAAGGGCTACATCTACTTCGCCATGGCCTTCGCGCTCGGGGTGGAGCTGCTCAACATGCGGTTCCGCAAAAAGCGGCGAAAGAATGCGCCGGAGGCGGCGCCCGCGGCGAGCCCCGGGGCCGCGCCCTGACGAACGGAAAGGCCCCCGAAACGCGCCCGATGGCATGGAGATCGCAACGGAAGGATTTGGTGGACGAGGACACGCGTGGTCCCGCAGAATCACCATATGTCCTTCTTGGATCGCATCGGCCTTCCGCAGCACGCGACCGACGGCGAGGCGCGGAAGGAGCGCATCGCGCGGACCCGGCGGCTCTACGAATACGAGCCGCGTGATCCCGAGACACACTGGCTGTACCCCGTCCCGACCGCAAAACGCTTCCCGCTCCGCGAATGGTACAGCCCGGCGTGGGTGCTGAAGCTTTTGCCCGTGCTCCTGCCGTCGCTGACGCGCCGGGCCCTGCAGACCGGGCTCGGCCGCGCCGCGGAGGCGCTTGGCCTGCTGCGCGACGGGGATCGGTTTCGCTTGCTCTCGCTGGGCGTCCCGCGGCCGAACTGGGTCGACGCCGCCGACGCGCTCGATGACGCGTTCGCGCGGCAGCGCCTGGACGGCCCCTGTCCCGTGTTGATCGAGCGCGTCCAGGATCCCGCCCACCTCACAGCCCTCTTCTCGCCCGACGCTGCATTCGCCCCATCGCTCGCGCCCGAGGTCGAGGTCGAGGCCGGACGCCTGTTCGCCGTCGATTTTTCCTTGCTCCGGCGCGCCCTGCACCCGCGACGGCCCCGCGATTCGCGCTGGCGTGATCGCTACATGGCCGCTCCGCGGGTGCTTTTCCAGATGCGCCCCGAAAAAGGGGCCCTCTGCGATCTCCACCCCATCGCCATTCAGCTCGACGGCCCGGACGCGCCCGCGCCGAACCCCGTGTACCGCCCCGGCGACGGGGCCACGTGGGAAATGGCGAAGCTCTACGCCCAGGCCGCCGAGATGAACGTGCATATCTTCGGGAGCCACCTGGGCCAGGTCCATACGATCATCGAGGCCTTCGCGATGGCGACGCCGCGTTGCCTGGCCGCCGAGCATCCGGTGCATGTCCTGCTCGAGCCGCACCTGCGCTGGACGCTCCAGGTCAATGCGGACGGCAACGATCTTCTGCGTGATACCTCCAGCCATTTCGGCACCATCTACGGCGGCACGCTGGCCGAGATGCGCGCCGTGCTGGTGGAGGCGCGGACCAGCAGCACGTTCTACGACCTGGAGCTGGAGCGTGATCTCACCCGGCGCGGGGTCGCCGCATCCCCCCTCGATTACCCCTATCGCGACGACGCGCGCCTGCACGTCGCGGCCATTCGGCGTTTCGTGGCCTCGTACGTAGAGCTGTTTTATCGCGGCGACGCCGATGTGGCGGACGATCACGAGCTGCAAGCCTGGTTCGCCGAGCTCTTGGCGCCCGAGGGCGGCGATCTCGGGCGGGTGACGGAAGACGGCCGGCTGGGCACACGGGAGGCGCTGGTCGAGGTCCTGACGCAGGCGCTGTTCACCGCGGGCCCCAAGCATTCGGCGCTGCATTATGCGCAGCCCGATTTCTACTCGCTGATCGAGGGGTTCCCCGCCGCCATCTATCGCCCGCCCCCCCGCGACGGCGCGCCCCTCTCCTTCGAGTCGCTTTTCCCACCCCTCACGTCGGCGGCCACGCAAGTTCATTACAGCGCCATCGCCGTCCACCGCGCCAGCCGCTTTGGGGAATACCGGTCGTCGCGCCTCGGGCGCTCGCTTCCGGCGCGGTCCGCGCTCCAGCGGTTCCAGCGTGATTTGGCGGCGATCGAGGTGGAGATCGAAGAACGCAACCGGCGTCGTCCCCGGCCTTATCGTTACCTCCTCCCCAGCTTGGTCCCGGGCAGCGTCCATTTCTAGGATCCTATGCAAACATCGTGGGAAAACTGGAGCGGGAACCTGCGCTGCACGGCACACGTGGTGGAGCCGGAGAGCCTCTCGGAGCTCACGCGCGCGGTGAAACAGGGCGCGTCCCGAGGTCGGGTGCGGCTCTGTGGCGGGGGGTATTCGTGGAGCCCGCTCGTGCCGACGCGGGACACCTTGATCCACATGCGGCGCCTGGATCGCTGTCTATCACTCGACGAGGGCGGGGATCCTCCCACGGTCCGGGTCGAGGCGGGCATCACGATCCGGGCGCTCACGCGTATCTTGCGCGCCAAAGGCCTCTCGCTGATCAGCCCGCCGATGTTCGATCTCGTGACGGTGGGAGGGGCCGCCGCGACGGGATCCCACGGGACGCGGCTCACCGCGGGATGTTTTTCCGATGGCATCGAGTCGCTTTCGCTCATCACCGCGCGGGGCGAGGTGGTGGAGATCGACCGGACGGACCTGTCCGCGCTGCGCGCCGCGCGGGTGAGCCTCGGCGCGCTGGGCGTGGTCCATGCGGTCACGTTGCGCTGCGAGCCGGCGTTCCGCGTGAAGGTGGAGCAGCGCTATCACCCGCTCGATCATGTGATCGCGGAGCTCTCCGATCTGACGTCCACCTACGAGTTTGCCGAGCTGATGTGGATGCCGGGCGAGGCGGACGTGCTGGTGCGGGGGCTCGAGCGGACGACGGCGCCCGAGACGCCCGAATTATGGCCCAGCGCTGTGCTGCATCCCTTGCGAATGCGGACGGGGGTCCTGGCCGGAGAGGTGCTGATGCCCGGGATCGAGCGATTGCGCCCGGATCTGGCACCCCGGCTGATGCGGTTTGGCCGGGTGGTGATGTTCGCCGAGGGGGCGTGGGTGCGAGACGCGACCCGGGAGTGGCACCATATCGATCAGTATCCACGTTGCCTGGATTTCTCGTGCTCGGTGCCGATCGAGTCGGCTGCGCGGGCGTTCCAGATCCTCCGGGCCGCGCTGGAGGACGACCGGGCGAGGGGACGTTATCCGGTGAACCTGGGGCTCCTGGCGCGGTTCACGGGGCCGAGTGATTCGTACCTCGCGGCGTGCGAGGGCCGCGCGAGCTGCTTCATCGAGGTGGCGACGGTGCGAGGGACGCCTGCCTTCGATCGTTTTCGCCAGGAGGCGCATGACCGGCTGATCGACGCGATTCCTGCCATGCGACCGCACTGGGGGAAGCTCTTGCTCGCGCCGGCCACATGGCGGCATCGATTCGATCGGATGGGGGATTTCCTGGTGCAGCGGGCGCGATTCGATCCGGAGGGGGTGTTCTTGAACGAGTTTTTGGAGCGCGAGGTGTTCGGGCTCTGAGCCTTCACCCGGGGATCGGCTCGCGTCGCCGCACCCGCATCGGCAAATCCCACGCAGGTCGCAGGGTGATGAACGGGAGCGGATCCACGGGGCGATCCTCGACCCGCTCGAAGCGAAACCGCTGCAGGAGCGTCGCCAGGACCAGCGTCCCTTCGAGGTGGGCAAATGCGGCGCCCACGCAGACGCGTGGTCCCGCGCCGAAGGGCATCCAGGCGAGGCGCGGGCGCGCCGCCTCGGCCTCGGGCGTGAAGCGGGCGGGATCAAAGCGCTCCGGATCGGGATACAGCGCGGGATCACGGTGGATCATGTACGGCGCGATGTAGACCGACGTCCCCGCCGGGACGTGGTAGCGCCCGATCACCACGTCTTCCACGCTCTCTCGTGCGAACAGGTAAATGGGCGGATACAGGCGCAAGGCTTCCTTGAATGCCTGCGCGCAGAGCGCCAGGCGAGGAAGATCCTCCACCGTGGGCCGCCGGCCTCCGAGCGCGTCCACCTCGCGCTCCAGCGCCGAAAGCACCGCAGGATTTCGATCGAGCAGAGAAAGCGCCCACGTGATTCCCGAGGCGGTGGTCTCGTTGCCCGCGACGAAAAACGTGACCACCTCGTCGCGCAGCTCCCGATCGCTCAGGTGCCCTTCCTGTTCGCAGGCGCGGAGCAAAAGCTCCAGCAGATCGGACTTGGTCCCTCCCGCGGCGCGACGGGCGGTGACGAGCGGGAGCAGACGTTCCTCGATCCGGGCCAGATCGGCCCGCATCGCCGACGTGCGCGCCCCTGGCACGAGAAACGGCTGCTCCAGCCACGCGCCGAGCTTTTCCAGCCGCGCGGCGGCGCTCCCGTCGAGCCGCCGCGAGAGCCCCCGGAGCAAATTGTGCGCGACGAGCTGCCCCATCATGGCGGGCGAGGTGCCGTAATGCCCGGTCCACTCCAGCGCGCCGGTCAAGGGTTTGCTGATCGTATCGGCGAGCTCCAGATCCTCGGTCGAGAACAGGCACGCCGTGATCACCGCCATTGCGATGCGTGTGGCCTCGCGCATCACGGGGATCACCGCGCCCTCGTTCCACCGCGACGCCACTTGCACCGCGGAATGGACCATCACCTCGCCGAAGCGCGCGGACTCCGCATGCGAGAAGAGCGGGGCCACGATGCGACGTCGCCGCCGCCAGCGCGTGTCCGTTTTGCTGGAGAGCAGGCCGTCGCCCACGAGGGGCGTCAGGCTGACGCGCGTGGCGAGCGGCTTGTCGAAGCTCTTTGCCTTCTCGACCAGCACCTCGTGGACGAGCGCGGGCGTGTTGAGCAGCAGCACGTGGCGGTGCAGGAATCGGAGGCGCCCGATGTCGTCGAGCTCGCGCGCGGCGCGCCGCAGAAGGGTGAGACGATCCTCGCGCATCTCCGCCACGTGCCCGAGCAGGCCGCGGGAACCCGAGAGGACCGGTATGGCCGTGATGTTCATGGTCATGGGCGGTGGGGAAGGGAAGATGCGGGCGTCTGCGCGGTGCCGCGGGGGTCGACGCGTGTCGAGGGGGGCTGGTCAGGTTGGACCGCGGGGGTCGACGCGCGTCAATGGGCGTCGGAGAGATGGGACCGCGGGGGTCGCCGCGCGTCGAGGGGCTCGGGTCAGGTTGGACCGCGGGGGTCGCCGCGCGTCGAGGGGGTCGGGTCAGGTTGGACCGCGGGGGTCGCCGCGCGTCGAGGGGGTCGGGTCAGGTTGGACCGCGGGGGTCGCCACGCGTCGAGGGGGTCGGGTCAGGTTGGACTGCGGGGGTCGACACGTGTCGAGGGGCTCGGCCCTCGATGCGCAGCCTCTGGGCGCACGCGCCGCCGCCGATCAGCGACCCCGCTCCATGTAGGTTTTCAGCGCGTCCAGGTCCTTGTCACACGCCTTCTTGAAGGCGCCGCCCATGAGCTTGCCCATGATCTTCGTGAACAGGCCGCCGGGCATGTCGATGACCGCGCTGGTCCGCACGAGCGTCCCCGTGCCGGCGGGCTCGAAATCGTAATCGAAGCGGTATTCGCCTTTGCCCGTGGTCCCCTTGGTCCCGTCGACCTTGAGGCCGAGGCGTTTTCCCGGCACGCAGGTGGTGACCTCGAAATGCTCGGTGGCCTCCTTGCCGAACATCTTGCGCGTCTCGCGGAACGTGGTGCCGACACCGAATTCGCCGGGCGTGAGGCGTTCGGCCCGCACGAAGCCCTTCATCCAGTCGCCGAAGCCCTCGGGGTTGGTCATCGCCTCGAAGACACGCTCGGGCGGCGCGTCGATCCGGTGCTCGGAGGTGAACGAGAGTCGGTGCATGGCGAAAGGCTGCCCGATCTCGCACCGGGTTGCACCTCCATGCGCGTACGAGCCGACGCGGCGCGGGGGCCAACCATGCGAACTGGTTGCACGAAACAGCCTCGCCTGCCTCGCGGGCCGTCGAGGAACCCGGACGGTCTTGGATGGTGACTGTTGACAACGCGAGTCATTCGCACCATCATCGCCGACCAGAGGACCTCATGCACGCGCCCCCCTGCCATCAAGTGACGCTCGCAAGGAACGACATCGCCCACGTGCAGCAGTGCGCCGCGTGCGAGTGCGTATCGATCCATCTCGGCACCACCACCGTGCGCGTCGACCCGCTGGCCCTCGAAGCGTTGTGGGTCGTCCTCGGCGAAGCGGCGGCGACGGTGTATGCGCAACGGAATGCCGAGCTCGGCTCGTCGCGAGGGCTCGCGTGAAGACGCGCCGCTGGTGTTGCCGCTGCATCGAGCGCTGGTCCGCCTGCGTCCTCGGGCTCGGCCTCTTCGGGATGGTCGGCTTCGTGGCCAGCCTCGGGGCGGTCGCGGCAGGTTGGGTGGGGACCCGCGGGTTCTTCGGCATCGCGAGCGTCTCTCTCGCCTCGTACGCCGTGAGCCTGCTGGTCGGCCACCTCGGCGACCCGTTCGAGCTCCGCCCTCGCGACCCGCCCGAAGACAGGCCACCCGCGCCGCGGATCACGCGCCGCTCGTGGGCCTATTGAGGATCTTGCGAAGCGCTCGCACGATAGGACCATGCGCAGGGCAGCCCAACCTCCCGTCCTCGACTCCGTCGGCATCCACCGAGCCCTCGAACAGCTCCACGGCGTCGTGCGCGCCAAGGGGCTGAAGAACTCGGAGGTTCGTGACGCCGTGGCCCGCGTGGCCCTCGCGTACGACGGGCACTTCACGGTCGAAGACCTGGTGAAGACGCTCCGAGAGACGGGCACGGTCGAAGCGCACCCGGCCACGGTCTACCGCATCGTGCCCTTGCTGGTGGAAGCGGGGCTCCTTCAGGAAACGATGGTCTCGGCGGGCGAAGGACACCGCTACGAGCGCGCGTTCGAACGCGACCACCACGACCACCTCATCTGCACCTCCTGCGGCAAGGTCGTCGAGTTCGAGTTCGAGGCCATCGAGGTGCTTCAGCGCAACATCGCCGAGCAGTTCGGCTTTTTCCTGACGGGACACGTGCACGAGCTCTTCGGCCTTTGCTCCAGGTGCGCGCCCAAAGGGGGCGCGCGTTGATCGAGGACGATGCAAATGACTCGCAGGATGGTCCCACGGCGCGGGCGAGCTCAAGAAGACGCTGCTGGACGATGTGAACCAGATCGAAGGGCTTCGTCGCCCACGACCCACCGACACACGTATTGGGAGGCAATGACATGAGCGCCATCAAGCAAGCCCTCGGCGGGCTCCTCAAGCCGATTTTACGCGCCGTTCGGGTCGAGCACGTCACCGACGTGGCAGCGCGTTTTCGCCTCATCGTGCTCGCGGGCGAGGCGCTCACCGGGCCGCGCTGCGCGCCGGGGGACAAGGTGCAGGTGATGATCGACGGGGACTTCCGTACCTACACGCCCTTTGCGTTCGATGCGGCCGCGGGGCGCGCGAGCCTGCTCGCGTTTCTGCACGGGGACGGGCCGGGGGCGCGTTGGGGGCGCGCCGTCCGCGCAGGCGACGAGGTGTTTCTCTTCGGGCCGCGGGGCTCGTTGCCGCTCCGGGCGCTCCCGTCTCCGGCGGTGCTGGTCGGGGACGAGACCTCGCTCGCGGTGGGTCGCTCGCTCGGGGAGCTGGGCAGGCCCAGCACGGTGGTGCTCGAGGTCGACGACGTCGCCGCCACACAGGCCGCAGCGGATGCCATCGGCCTTCGCGACGCCTCGTTCGTGGCCCGTGCCGCCGGAGACGCGCACGTCGATGCGCTGTGGTCCGCCGTGAAGGCGGCCTCGCAGACGTCGAGCGCGCTGGTCTTGACCGGCAAAGCACAGACCATCCAGGCGATCCGGCGGCTGGCCCAGAGGGATCGCGTCGCGTTCGCGGCGCAGAAGAACAAGGCTTACTGGGCTCCGGGCAAGCGTGGTCTCGATTGAAGCTGGCAAGGGGCCGGCTCACACGGCCCGTCGAACCACGGCTCCCGCCCCGGCACTTGCGCCTGCTCCCGCTCCCGCAACCGCTTCCCTGTTGACACCCTCGGCCCGATTGGCTTGCCATGTCGGCCATGTGGAGCCCTGAAGGCCGCAAGGAAAACGCTCGTGAGCTCCGCAGGATCGCCGACAAGGTCCTGCGCTACCGGCAGCTCTGCGACCGCTTCGCGAGTTACTTCCAGCCCGAGAGCGACAACGCCCGCCAGCTCCGCCAGATCCGCGGCAAGCTCGAGGATCTGCGCGGCCGCGCGCTCGATCGGGAGAAGCGGCTCGCCAAGGGCGTCGTGAAGATCGGCGTCGTCGGCCTGGAGAAGCAGGGCAAGAGCGCGTTCCTGTCGGCGTGGCTGAAAAGTGAAAAACTCCTGCCGAGCGAGGCCGAGCGCTGCACCTGGAGCACCACGGTCATCGAGCCAGGCGAGGCCGGGCAGTTCGCCGCGACCGTCACCTACTACAACGAGGCCGATTTCAAGGCCCGCATCCAGAGCTACTTCGACGCGCTGGAGCCCGGCAGCGTCGAGCGCTGGCAGGGCCTGAACCAGGCCGAGATCCTCCGGCTCAAGGCGAGCTTCAAGACGCGCGAAGGCTACGACGTCGACGATCCGGATCGCGCAGGGCGGCGCGAGCAGACGGCGCTCGCCGAGCTCGTGGAGATCAGCGCCGGGCTCTCCGAGATCAAGGCGCGGCTCGGTCGGGCGCCCGAGAAGATCACGGCGAGTAGCCTCGACGCGCTCGCCGAGCAGATCCGGCCCTACATCGCGCTGAAGGACACGAAGAACGGGAACAGGCCCTACCCGGGCGTGCGGGCCGTGAAGATCGTCACGGTCACGATCCCCGTCGAGGGCGCGATGCCCGGCGTCGAGCTGATGGATCTGCCCGGCATCGACGCGCCCTCGGACAAGGCGCGGCGCGACACCGAGGAGGCGCTCGCGAACGAGGTCGACGTCACGATCTTCGTCAAGGACATCACCCGGCCCTCGCTCGTGCGCAACGAGGTCGAGCTGCTCCGCATGGCGCAGACGGCCGACCGGAGCATCTCGCTGAAGGACCGGATCTTCGTGGTGCTGACGAAGGTGGATCTCTTCGATCACGCCGACGAGAACGGCAACTGGCACTGGTCGCTCGCGGCGCGGAACTTCCGCGAGCAGGGCGTCGATCGCATCTTCCCGTACTCGAAGGTGTGGGTGCACCAGGGCGTGGACACGCAGCACCCGGTGGCGCGCCAGCTCATGGACTTCTTCAGCGCGACGACGCCCGTGAACGGGCTCGACAAACTGAAGGACGCGGTGGAGCGCTACCTGTCGACCGACGTCGAGGCGCTCGATCGCAAGGTCACGCAGGCGATCAACGCGGAGTTCGGCGAGGTCGAGGCGCTGCTCCGCGGCGTGCTCGTGACGGTGAAGGACGGGCTCAGCGATCGGGAGTTCGATCGGCGCGCCGAGCAGGTCTTCGATCTGCACTACGAGCACATCCAGTCGGGCGAGGATCCGACGGGGCTCTTGCCCGAGATCCGCAAGCGCATGTCGGGCTTCATGGACTTCGAGATGAGCGACACGCAGCGATCGGCCCGGGCCGCGCGCGCGGACGTTCGAATCGATCAGATCCGGAGCGATCTGCTCGCGCGGCTCACGCCCGAGGAGGCGGAGGCGAAGCGGCGGCAGATGCCGAGCCCGGGGCTCATGAACGAGACCGCCGTCGAGATCGAGATGCGCAAGCAGATGCGCGAGCGCGTGGCGTCGCGGATCGCGGGGCTCGGCGAGGATTTCCGCAACACGGCGCGCGAGAGCGTGGAGCGGATGCTGCACGAGATGTTCATCGAGGCGACCTACGAGGGCGGGCGAATGGAGGTGCTGCTCGCGTCGGGCAAGACGCTGATCGAGCGGATCGACGCGCTCGGCCGGTCGGGGCACGTCTCGGAGAGCGTGGTTCGTTACCAGAACCAGGAGATGGCCAAGGCCGACGTCGCGTTCGAGGTGCTCTCCCGGTACTTCGCGCGGCAGATCGTGGACATCCTCGACGCGACGGATCCCTACGATCGCGAGATCCGCGAGCGCGAGATGCGCGGGCTCGAGCAGTTCTTCGGGATGGGGATCGCCGACAAGGCGCAAGGGTCGGCGACGGGCGCGGCCGCGGCCGCGAGCGGCGTCATCGGCTCGGTGAAGGCGAAGCTCGGGTTCGGAGAGCCCGACGGCAACGCGGCGGCGGGAGCGGCGCCTGCGCCTGCGCCTGCGCCCGCGATCGGAGGTTTTCCCACGGTGGGCGCGGCGATGCCCGTGCCGAGACAGCAGGCCCCGCAAGCAGGCGCGGCGCCGGCCGGCAGTACAAAACCCCCGCAGACCAACCCCGGCGCGGCGGCGGCGCCCGCGGCGACGGCGAACGGGCGCGACTGGTCGAAGATGCTGTCGCGGGTGCGCGTGGACGTGGAGCGGATCTGCGACTTCCTCGAAGCGCTGGCGAAGCACCCGCGGGGCCTGCAGAAGTACCACGAGGAGGCGGTGCGCACGGTGCACGACTCGTGGCTCGATCGCGAAGGGGAGCAGTCGCTAAGGCGGTGGGTGCGCAGCGAGTGCGCGCGGATCTGGCCGCACAAGTTCGCCGCGATCGAAGCGGAGAAGGAGCGGGCGCGCGCGGACATCGAGGCGCTCGAGGAGCTCTTCGGTGGGAACGCCCCGCCCCAGAAAGCAGGAGCCTAGACCGTGGCCTACGATCTCGCGCGTTTGTCGAGTTACGTTCGGTTCTACGAGACGGTCGTGAACCAGCTCGGCGCGGCCTGGCAGAACCTGACGCGCCTGCACCTCACGGCGAAGGACGCGCTCGCGCCGCTCGCCGAGCCGCTCGCGCCCGTCGCCTACGCGCCGCTCCTCGCCGCGCTGGAAGATCCCGCGCCGTCCGAGCAAGCGCTCGCCGCGTTGTGGAGGCCGGTCGACGGGAAAGACCTCTCGGATATGAACGACATCTACGAGGTCGCCGGGCGGTTCGGTTTCCAGGGCGAGGACAACGAGAACCTCGCGCGCGTGCAGCGGCTCGTCGCGTCCGCGCGGAACGAGATCCTCGGGCACCGGCGCAGGCTCTCCGATCTGCGGGAGCTGCCGAACGCGGCGCGCACCGCGGCGGCGCGTCTGCGCGCGGAGGAAGAGGCGCGCGCCGCCGCCGAGCGGGCCGAGAAGATGGCGGCGTTTGGTCCGCTCGCCGAGACCGTGGTGATCCGCGCGAAGCAGACGATCGACGCCGTGCGCACCGTGCCGTTCCCGGACCTCTCGAACGCCGAGACCGCGGCCGAGGAGTACCGCAAGTACGCGGCGAAGCTCGATCACGTCTACCAGACGTGCCTGCCCTTCCTGCGCAAGGCGATCCAGAACCTCTACGCGTTCGTGAACGCCGAGCCGACCGCGTCGTGGCCCGACACGCTGCCGATCACGAAGGATCTGCCGCCGGAGCTCGTCACGGTGCCGCCGGCCGGATCGGTGGAGCTCACGCAGGCGCGCGCGAGCGTCACGTCGCTCGCCGAGGAGGAGACGAGCTGCGGCGGAGGCACGCCGAGCTCGGGGCGCTCGAAGCGCAGCTCGTGGAGACGCGCAAGGACGAGCCCGTGCTGTTCGGCAAGGACGAGTGGCGCGCGAAGGTCGCCGCGATGGAGGAGCAGAAGGCCCAGCAGCAGGCGACGTACGGGCAGCGGCTCGCGACGCTGCAGCAGTTCCAGATCGATCACTCGAGCGTGTCGGTCGAGGTGCAGACGGAGCAGCAGAAGCAAGCGCTGCTCGAGCGGCAGATCGGGGAGGCGCAGAGCAAGGCCGCGACGCTGGAGCTCACGATCCGGGAGATCGGGACGAAGCTCGGGGCGTCGCGGCCGTCGCGGGCGGTGTCGGCGGACGACGCGCGCAAGGCGCTCGGCTCGCTGCAGCAGGTGAAGCTCGGCGTGGCCGAGCGGATGGAGGCGCTCAAGGCCGAGATGCGGCGGCAGAAGGACGAAGCCGTGCGCGTGCTTGCCCGCATGAAGCAGATCGGCGTGGAGCGGCAGCACGTGACCGCGATGGTGCAGAGCGCGGAGACGGCCGCGACGCAGGGCCGCGAGGAGGCGCTGCGGCAGCTCGCGCGCGAGCGGCGGGCCGGCGTGGAGCGGCACGTGGGCGAGGTGCTGGCGACGCTGGAGAAGTCGATCGCGCACGTGGGGCCGGTCTTCGTGGATCCGGCGCGGGAGCTGCTGGTGGCCGCGACGGAGCCAAAGACCGAGGTGACGACGCGCGTGCTCGAAGCCGCCGAGGCGGCCGTGCCCGTGGTGGATCGGCTCTTCAAGGAGCTCGATCCGGATCTGCTCGCGCAGGACGCGACGCTCGGGCAGATCCAGCGCGAGTTCTGCGACGTGGCCGAAGCCGCGTGTGTCACGGCGTGGGGAGGATGATCAGGCGGCGGTTCGGGTCGTCGCCCGGCTCGTCCGCGAGCCACTCCTTGCAGAGCTGAAGCAGGCGGGCGTTCGCGGCGCGTCCCTTGAGGAACGAGCTCCGTAGCTCGTCGTCGAGGAGGGTCGCCGCGCGCTTGTGGATGTCGGCGCGGGCCGCGGCGAGCGTCGCGCGCGCTTCGTGGTGCGCGCCGAGGAGGAGGAGCGCCTCGACGCGCAGGAGCGTGAGCTCGGGCGGCGCCGGGGCCGGGTGCGCGCCGCGGGAAGGGCGCAAGGCGAGCGCGCGATCGAGGAGCGTGAGCGTCTTGTCCGGTTTCTTCGAGGCCAGGAAAAACGCCGCGCGTACGCCGTAGAGCGCGCCCGGGGGCGTCGAGGCGGCCCGGAGCGCGCCGAGCATCCGATCGGCCTTGTCGAGCTCGCCGAGCGCGATGCTCGCGCGCGCCGCGAGCAGGAGCGCCCGCCGCGCCGCGAGGCGCTCGCCCCGGGATTCGGCCTGGGCGGCCACGTCCTCGGCCATCGCCCGCGCCGGGACGAACGCGCCGCGCTCCAGGCTGCGCAGGGCCTCGAACGTGCTGCCCACGATCGAGGTCAGGCTGCCCTCGGGCTCCTGATCGAGGCCCTCCCGGAGCGCCTTGTCCGCCTGCTCGTGCGCGCCGAGCAGCAGGAGATCGAGGCCGACGTGGATGCGCGCATAAGGGAGATAGCGGCGGTCGCCGATCGTCTTGAAGCGCAGGACGCTCTCGCGATCGAGCCCGAGCGCGGCCCCCGGATCCTGCTCGACCGCGCGTGTCCAGTGGGCGTGGGTGTGCAGCATCCACGCGGCGACGACGGGCTCTCGCTCGGCGGCGGCGGCCGTGACGAGCCGCATGCGCTCGAGGTAGGGCAGGGCCGCGGCCGGCTCGTGATCGAGGAGCGCGTCGATCGTGGCGCTGAAGGCCCACGAGAGCGCGAGGACCGCGTCGGGCGCGGGGCGCTCGTCGAGGAGCTTGTGGAAGAGCTCGGCCGTGCCTTGCGCGTCGCCCTGGGCGAGCGCGGAGCGGATCGCGCCGCCGAGGGCGCGGGCGTGGTGGCGGCTGCCCGGGCGCGCGAAGAGGAAGGCGCAGCGGGCGGCCTCGTAGGCGCGGGCGTGGCTCGATCGCCAGCTCTGCGCGTCCGTGGCGATGGCCCAGAGCTCGGCGGCGGCCTCGCCGTCGGCGCCGAGAGCGAGGCCTCGCTTGGCGAGGTCGATCGCCGCTTCGAGGGCGCCGCCCGAGAGGGCTTGCTCGGCCGCGTGTACGTAAAACTCGACCGCGCGGGGGCCGTCGCCGGCGCGCTCGAAGTGGAGCGCGAGCACGCTCTTGTCGCTCTCGCCCGCCGCGAGCAACCACTCGGCCGCGCGCTTGTGGCCGAGCTGGAGATCGTCGTCCGTCAGGCGCGCGTACGCCGCCTCGCGCAGGAGCGGGTGGCGGAAGGCGTACTCGGTCTCGCCCGCGAAGCGGCTCTGCCGCCTCCGCGTGAGCAGCTCGCAATTGCAGAGTTTGTCGAGCGTCTTGCCGAGCGACCCCGTGGGCTCGTTGTGCCCGAAGACGATCGGCCCGAGCGCCCCCTCCCACGCCGCCTCGCCGAAGATGCTCGCGGCGCGCAGGACCCGCCGCGCCTCGTCGTCGAGCGACTTCGAATCGATCCGCGCGTCCACCATGCCGAGCACCGACTCGGGCAGGGCGCCGCCGCGGCCCTCGTTCACCGCGCGGATGAGCTCTTCCAGGTAAAACGCGTTGCCGGCGCCGAGCTCGACGATCCGGTCGACCACGGCGCGCGGAGTCTGCGGGCCGAGCGCGCTCCGGACGATCCGCGCGGCGTCGTCCTTGTGGAGCGGGTGGAGCCGGACGTCTTGCACCTCGCGGCCTTCCCAGAGGCCGGGCAGCCGCTCGCGGACGTCGGGCCGCGAAAGCGCGAGCACCGCGAAGTCCCGATCCCGGAGCGCGTCGAGCGCGGCGTCCACGAGCTTCAGCGACGCGGCGTCGCTCCACTCGAGCTCCTCGAGCACGAGCAGGAAGGGCGTCTTGTCCGTGAGGGCGCGGACGAAATCGAAGAACGCTTCCTTGATGTGATCGGCCATGAGGGCCGCGTCGCTGCGCGCGGCCCGGAGCTCGGTGCGCCCCTCGTCGGGGAAATGCAGACCCACGACCTCGCCCAGAAACTCCGTCACGCGCCGTTTGTCGCTGCCGGCGAGGTAGGTCCCGACGAGCGCGCGGAGCTTCTCCTGGCTCGCGTCGGGCGGCTCGCCGGCCGAGATCCCGGCGGCGCTGCGGAGCGCCGAGCCGACGATGGAGAAGGCCGATCCGGCGCGGAGCGGATCGCCGCGGCCAAGGACGACGCTGAGGTTCGGCTTTTCGAGGGAGAGGCGCTCGACGAGCTCGAAGCGAAGGCGCGACTTGCCGGCGCCCGGCTCGCCGAGCACGAGCACGGCCCGCGGCCTCCTGCCCTGGAGCGCCTGCTCGACGTACTTGCAGACGGTGTCGAGCTCCTGGTCGCGCCCGATGTAGGGGCTCTTCTTGCCGAGCAGCGTGCGCACGGCACGCGTGGTCTCGCGCTCGCTGCGCAGCCAGAACTCGCCGAGGTAACTCGTCACGTCGAAGCGCGCGTCGAGGAAGGCGCACGCGACGTCGTTGACGCGCACGGGCCTCGGCCCCTTGCCCCCATCGAGGGTGGGCATGTCGAGCAAGTGAAAGACACCGTCGAGCATCTTGCCCACGGGCGCCTTGTCGTTCGCCTCGGCGTACGCCGCGAAGATGGCCACGCGCGAGCCCTTCGCGAGCCCCGCGATCTCGAGCGCGAGCCTCGCTGCGCGTCGGGCGATCTCGGCGGGGTTGCCCCGGCCTTGGATCTTGATGAGCAGCGCGACGCCCGGCAGCTCGTGGAGCTGCTCGTTTTTCTTCGGATCGACCTCGGCGCGGATCGCGGCGACGACCTCGGGCGGCAGACCACGCGGGGGCTTGTCGGCGAGGAGATCGTCGACGTCGGGGACGGGCTTCGCCGCGACCACGAAATGGAGCTGTTTTTCCAGCGGGCTCATCCGCTCGCTCGCGGGGACGGGCGGCGCCGGCGGGATCGGCGTGAACCTGCGGGCCCAGGGGTCGCTCGGCGAGGCGGGCGGGTAGGTCGTGATGACCGGGTTCGTGCGCCGCTCCGGGAGCGGCGGCCTCGTCGAGGCTTTTTTGGCGATGCCCTCGAGCGTGTTCGCGACGGTGGTGCCGTTCTGCGGCCGCTGCGAGGGATCCTTCGAGAGCATGCGGGCGATGAGCTCCGAGAGCGCGAACGGCACCTCGGGGCGGATCTCCGCGACGCGCGGCACCTCGGCCATCACGATTTTCGCGAGCACGACGTGCTGCGGGCCGCCCTCGAAGGCCCTGCGGCCGGTGAGGCATTCGAAGAGCACGGCGCCGAGGCAAAAGATGTCGGCCGTCGCGTCCACGTTCCCGCCGTAGTCGATTTGCTCGGGCGCCATGTAGCCCACGGTCCCGATGACCACGCCGGTCGAGGTCATGTGGCCGCCCGCGAGGAGCGCGATGCCGAAATCGATCACCTTCACCCGCTCGACGTCGGAGCCGACGAGGTGGATGTTCGAGGGCTTGATGTCGCGGTGCACGACGTCCGCCGCGTGCGCGGCGCCGAGGGCCTGCGCGACGCGATGGCCGAGCTTGAGCGTGTCCTCGATGCGCAGCGGGCCATTTTCGAGCACCTTGTCGAGGCCCCGGCCTTCGAGCCACTCCGTGGCGAGCCAGGGCTCGTTGTCGATCCTGCCGTGGTCGACGTAACGGACGATGTGCGGGTGGTTGCGCAGGTGCCGGGAGAGGATCTCGATCTCGCCGCGAAACCTCCGGAGCAAGCTCTCTTTGGGCGTGGAGCCGTCCCGGGGCTCCGCGACGAACTTGATCGCGACGCGCCCCCGCGTGTCCTTGTCGTAGGCGGGCCAGACGATGCCCATCCCTCCGTGGATGGCCGGCTCCTCCAGCACGAAACGACCGCCGATCACGTCACCTGATTTGTGCACCGCCTACGAGGATGCACCAGCGGTGGGGGAGGAAAGCAAGGGGGACGGGGGCGGGTTCACGGCGGAGCCGGATTTTCCGGCAGCGTGGTCCCCGTCGTCGAGCAGGCTTCGGTGTACCCCTGCTGGCAGGCGCGCTCGCGCAGGTCGCGCTCCCACGGCGGGTAGGGCCGGAGGCCGCCCAGGCTCTCGTGGTGCATCCGGGCGAGGGCCGCGCAGGACTTGCCATGGGCCCTGTCGCAGGCGATCCGGTGGTATTGCACGGCGAGGTTGAGGTCCTGCGGGGCGGGGAAGAAATTTCCCTCCTCGTAGATGCGGCCGAGGTTGTGGCAGGCGAGCGGCTCCTTCTTGTCGCAGGCGAAGCGGTAGAGCTCGAGCGCCCGGCTGAGATCCTGCGGGACGTCCTCGCCGCGCTCCAGGGCGGCGGCGTAGTTGTTGCAGCCGAGGGGTTCGTCCTGGTCGCAGGCGCGGGCGTGCAGGGCGAGCGCGCGGCGCGTGTCTTTGGGCAGGCAGGCGCCTTTCTCGTAGGCATGACCGAGGTTCGTGCATCCGAGCTGCTCGCCGCCCTTGCAGGTGCGCTCGTACGCGGCGACGGCCTTGCACATGTCCTTCGGGACGCCGAGCCCTTTTTCGTAGAGGAATCCGAGGTTGTTGCAGCCGAGCAGATCGCCGCCGTCGCAGGCCTGCGTGAAGAGCTGGCGCGCGCGGTCGAAGTCGACCGGGCCGCCGCGCCCCTGGCGGACGAGGTTGCCGAGGTTTACGCACGAGCCGGCATCGCCGAGCTTGCAGCCGCGCGCGTAGCACTTGCGGGCCCAGGACGGGTCCTCGCCGACGCGCCCGAAATGCGTTTCGCGGATCAGGCCCTCGTTGCGGCAGCCGACGGCGAACCCGAGTTCACACGCTCGGATATAAAGCAGGCCCGCCGAGAAGGTATCCTCCAGCACGCCGAGCCCGTGCTCGTAGAGGTTGCCGAGGTTCGTGCAGGCCTGGCCGCTGTCGAGGTTGCATCCGATGCGATAGAAGTCCGCCGCGCGCGACAGGTCGACGGGCACGCCTTTGCCATTGTGGAGGAGCCACCCGAGGTTGTTGCAACTGCTCGCGTCGCGGTAGGAGCAGCCCTTTTCGTAGTACGAGGCGGCCGTCTCGCTCTCGCTCCCGCCGAGGTCGCCTCGCTCGATCCGGACGCCGAGCTCGGTGCAGCTCGGCCCATCGCCCTTGGCGCAACGCGCGCGGAGCGTTTGGGGGGATGCGGCTGCGACGGCCACAGGGGCCTGCACCTGCGGGATCGCCGGCGTGGCGCAGCCGAGGAGCGCCGCGACGGGGAGGGCGAGGAGGACAGATCGCATGGCAGGGTCGGAGCTAGCCGAGCCGCGCCCAGGATCCAAGAGGCTCGGCGCGTAGCTTTTTGCGCAGCCAAGAAGCCCTTGCGGACCTTGCCACGGCGCGCGAGGTTGGATAAGAGCACGCGCACCGAAGCTTCTTCTTCGCCCGGATTCACGGGTCATCTTTCGGACCATGCAGGGAAACGAGCTCGTCGCCGTCACGCGGCCCTTTGCCTCCGAGAATCGGGCCCGCAGCGTTTATCACGTCGCCTCGACGTTCGCGGTCCTCGCGCTCGCGACGGCCGTGGCCGCGGCCGCGCCGTACAAGCCGCTCCGGATCCTCGGCAGCGTGATCGAGGGGCTCGTGATCGTGCGCGCGTTCATCCTGTCGCACGACTTCCATCACGGCGCGCTCCTGCGCAAGTCCAAGGTGGGCAGCGTGATCTTCGGCCTCTACGGCGCGCTCGTGCTCACGCCGCCTCGGGTCTGGCGGCAGACGCACAACTACCACCACGCGCACACGGCGAAGATCGTGGGCGCGCAGATCGGCTCGTACCCGGTGATGACGGTGGAGATGTGGAAGCGGGCGCCGCGCAGCAAGCGGATCGCGTATGCGCTCGCCCGCCACCCGCTGACGATCCTCTTCGGCTACGTGACGATCTTCCTCGCCGGGATGTGCATCTCGGCCTTCCTGCGCAATCCCAAGGAGAACTGGGATTCGGCGGCGGCGTTCGTCCTGCACGCGGCGCTCGTCTCGACGATCACGTATTTCTTCGGCTGGGAGATGACGCTGCTCGTCCTCGTGGGCCCGCTGTTCATCGCGTGCGCGCTCGGCTCGTATCTCTTTTATGCGCAGCACAACTTCCCGGGCGTGCACATGCAGCCGCGGCAAACCTGGACGTTCGCGCGCGCGGCCGTGGAGTCATCGAGCTTCATGCGCTGCGGGCCGATCATGAGTTATTTCACGGGGGACATCGGGTATCACCACGTGCACCACCTGAACGCGGCGATCCCGTTCTACCGGCTGCGCGAGGCGATGGCCGCGATCCCCGAGCTCCAGGTCGAGCCGCAGACGAGCCTGTCGCCGCGCGACATCCTGCATTGCTTCTCGCTGAAGTTGTGGGACCCGCAGACCGGCAAGATGGTGCCGTACCCGAAGGACGCACCCCCGGAAGAAGTGGCGGAGCCGGCCTGATCTAGCGGGCCATGCGGCGGACGTAGGCTCGCAGCGCCTGCACGTCGGCGTCCGTGAGATCGGTGTTCGAGGGCATCATCATGCTCTTGCCCACGGCGCGGCCGCCCAAGCGGATGATGCGCTCGATCGATTCGTCCTTCGTGGCGGTTTGCCATTCCGGATCGCCGAAATCACGCGGCCGCGGGAGGAGGTTCACCGCGGCCGGGCCGTCGCCGCGCCCGTTCACCCCATGGCACGGGGCGCATCGGAGCTCGTAGAGCTTGCGCGTCTCTTCGAGCGCGGCGCCCGTGAGCGCTTGCCGCGGTGCCTCCTGCTCCACGGAGAGCCGCGCGAGCGGGCGGGCATAAGGCATGAACGGCCAGGGGATCCCCACGAGAAGACACACGAGCGCGAGGCCCGCGCCCCACGCAGCGCGCTTGTGCTTGTCGCCGTCGCTCGTGCTTCGCCGCACGCGCACGCGGCCGACGTGGGCGCAGGCGAGCGCGAGCACCATGGAGAAGGCGTGCTCCACGAGGAAAAACCGGAGCGCCGAGGAGCGCATCGCGCCCGCGGGATCCTGGAAGGCGAGGTGCGTCATGGGGCTCAGCCACAGGTACATCACGAGGCCGAGCGTGATCTGGAGGTCGAGCGAGGCGACGAAGAAGAGGCCGAGGCGGTCGTGGAGACGCTCGTACGCGCCGGATCGCCCGCGCGCGGCGTTGGCAGACGCGACGGTGGCGGCGAGGCCGAGCCCGAGGACGATCCAGCGGAGCCACGAGTGGAGCGTGAGGACGATCGGATAGAGCATTCCCGCGGGCGCACCTTGCCACGCGCGTGCTCGTTGGGCAGGACGATCGAGCGGGCGCGGCGGCGAACGTCGCCCGATCGAGGCCTCAGCGGGCTTGCAGAGCAGAGGGCGAGAGGCGCAGACTCGCGCCCGCCCCAAGGGGCGCGGAGGGCAGCCGGTGGGACGTTTTATCGAGGTCTCGACAGAGATCGGGGGCACGACGGTCGTGGCCCGGTGTGCGTCGGAGCAGGCGCTCGAAGCGCGCACGATGATCGAGCGGGGGTTCGGCCCGCTCGCCGGACGAAAGCCGGCTCGAAGGCGCGGTGGTCGTGTTCGGCTGGGCCGCCTACCGGCTCGAACGGCGCGAGGGCCAGCTCCTCGTGTGCGAGCCCAACTTCGACGAGGATCCGCGGCAATTTCGGCCCGACGTGACCGCGTCGCTCCGGGTCGTGGCGCGGCAGGTGGGGCTCGTGAAGATGCTCGGGGTCAAGCCGGAGGGGTGCCGCTTCGACGACAAGATCGTCGCGGACCGGGCGGCCTTGCGCGCCCCGGCGGTGGTTCTGCATCGGACGGGGATCGCGAAGGGCGGGGACGCCGGCTGGTACATGGGCCGCGCGGAGGCCAAGGGAAAACCGTCCGCCGAGGAGCTCGCCGGGTTCATGAGCTGCGGGCTCGTGCGGCTCGGCCGCGAGCGGCTGCTCGACGTGCTGGCGCTGCCCGTCGGGTACATCGCGCGATTCGACGGCGATACGCTGCTCGGGATCGCCGACGCGCGGAATCGCGAAGTGTATTCACCGAAGCGCGCGCGGACCTGACCGGCCTCTCTCCCGTGGCGCTTGGCAGGACCTTCGAGGCGCGGTAAGCCGCCGGGACCATGCCGGATTCGATCACGCGCCCGAGGAGACTGTGGACCGTGCTTTTCGTGGCGAGCCTCGCCGCGTGCAGCCGCGGATCCGCGCCGTCGGAGGTGTCCTCGCCGTCGGGCGGTTCGTCGGGGTCGACCGAGGCGGCCGCGGGCTCAGGGGCGTCTGCTTCAGCGAACACGCCGCCGCGGAGGAGCCCGCGGCTCGACGATCCGCGCTGGCAGCGGGCGATGGATGACGATCCGGCGGGACTTCAAGCGCTCGCGGACGCGCTCGGCGCGGCGGGGCTCGTGGAGGCGCTCGGGGACGGCGGGGCGATCCTGAGGACGGCGCTCTCCGCCTTGCCGCTCGCGGACGACGCGGATCTCGCGCTCGGCGTGCTCGGCAAGCGGGCGCTCGCGGCGACGGACGAGGAGCGCGGGCCCACGCTCGAAGCCGTCCTCGGCGTGGCGGGCCGGCCCGCGACGGCGCGGGACCCGCTCGATCCGGAGGGCGCGTCGGAGGCGGGCGCGGCCGTGCTCTCGATCGCGGCAAACCCTGCGCTCCCGCGCGAGCACCGGGCGCTCGCGGTCTCGGCCGCGCGGGCGCTTGCCGAAAAGAAGATCCTCGACCCGGCGAAGATCCCCGGCGATCTCGATCCGCCCTGACCCGAAAACCCTGGAAGACCGGGAGCGCCCGGGTTTGGCGCGCCGACCGGGCTTTCCATTCCGGCGGGTAAGCACATTTCTGGCAGCTTCGCGCCCGATATCGATGCGGGTCGCGCTTGAGTGGACCGGGTTTGCCGGGCGAAGCTCCGTGCATGACAAACGGATGGACGCTTCGCCGTGGGGTCGTGGCGGGGTTTTTCGGGGCGACGCTCTTGCTTTCGCCTTTCGCATTCGCCACGACGTATCAGGTCGGGCCGGGCAAACCCCATGCGAGTCTGAAAGCGGTGGCGTCACTGCTACAGCCGGGCGACGTGGTGGAGGTCGCCGGAAATACGACGTACGCGGGCGACGTGAAGCTCACGAAGTCGGGGACGAATTCGAACAAGATCACGATCCGAGGCGTGCGCGTGAACGGCAAGCGCCCGGTGCTCTCGGGCGGGACGAACACGCTGGAGGTCGGGGCCGACCATTATGTGATCGAGGGCTTCGAGGTGGTGGGGGGCAGCTCGCGTTGCGTGTTCCACCGCGGGCACGACATCCGGATCCGGGACACGGCGGTCCATGATTGCCCCTCGCACGGCATCCTCGGCGCGATGGACGGCTCCGGCTCGCTGACGCTCGAATACGTGGAGGTCTACAAGGCGGGGGCAGGCGACAAGCGCCACCCCATTTACATGGACACGGACGAGCACGCGCACCCGGGCGCCGTGTTCCGCATGCAGCATTGCTACGTGCACGACGGCCTCGGCGGGCACGCGGTGAAGAGCCGGGCCGAGCGGAACGAGATTTATTACAACTGGATCGAGGGCGCGTATTACCGCGAGCTCGAGCTCGTGGCGCCGGACGGCGAGGCCGAGGACGTGGCGCGCGAGGACGGCGACATCGTGGGGAACGTCTTCCGCAAGACGGGGACGTTTTACACCGTGCGCATCGGGAGCGACGCGACGGGCGGATCCACGAACGGCCGCTACCGCTTCGTGAACAACACGTTCCTCCTCGCGCAGGGATCGAAGCCGGTGGTGGAGATTTTCTGGGGCATCGAGAGCATCGAGATGCACAACAACGCGTTTTACCGGGTCGGGGGAGGCGCGGTCTCGATCCTGAAGCTCACGGACGTGGAATGGGCGACGGGCAAGGCGGTGATCGGCGGCCAGAAGAACTGGGTGCCGCAGGGGAGCACGGTGCCGACGCAATGGCAGGGGACGATCCAGGGGAGCAATCCGAAATTCGCGGACCTCGCGGCGTTCGACCTGCGCCCCGCGGCGGACAGCCCTTTGCGGGATGCAGGCGCGGCCGCCCCGGCGAGCCCGGCCGGGTCTCCCTTCCCGTCGCCGCTCGCGACGCCGCTCTTCGTGCCGCCGGCAAAGAAGGTCGTGACGGAACTGGGGCAGCTCGGGCGGGTCCCGGCAGGCGCGATCGATATCGGCGCGTACGAGGGGGCAGGGCTCGGGGGGGGCAAGGAAGAGGCGGGAGCGGACGAGGGAGCGGAGGAAGGGGCGGGAGCGGGCGCGGACGCGGATGCGGAGATCGGCGAGGAAAACGCCGCTGGCATTACGTGCGCGGTCGGGCCCGGACGAACGACGGGCGCGGCTTGGATGGGCGCGCTCCTGGCGGGGATGGCGTTGCTTTGGGGGAGGCGGCGGCGGGGGTGAGGCCTCGCCCGACTTGCGTTACCGTGACGACCCCGTGACGACCCCCTACGCGAGCGAGGCGTTCCTCCACCAGATCCTGGCCAAGGCGCAAGCGGCCCAGGCGAGCGACATCCACCTGCGCGTGGGGCAGCCGCCCGGGGCCCGGGTGCACGGAGACATCGTCTACTTCCGCGCCGAGCCCCTCAAGCCCGAGGACACCGAGGCCGTCGCGCGGCTCGTGCTCACCCGGCGGCCCGCGGTCCTCGGCGCGCTCGGATCGCTCCGCGAGGTCGATGTCTCCTACGAGGCCGAAGGCCTCGGGCGCTTCCGCGTCCACGTCTACCTGCAGCGCGGGACGATCGCCCTCGTCCTGCGGCTGATCCCCGCGAAGATCCCTTCGTTCGAGGCGCTCGGCGTGCCGCCCGCCGCGCGCGGGTTCGCCGACAAGAGCCGCGGGCTCGTGCTCGTCGCGGGCGCCGCGGGGCAAGGCAAGACCACGACGCTCGCGTCGATGCTCGCGCACATCGTCGAGGCGCACCCGAGGCACGTGGTCACCGTCGAAGATCCGATCGAGTTCGTCCACGAGGGCGGCCGCGCGACCGTGAGCCAGCGCGAGGTCGGCAGCGACACGGAGTCGTTCGCGTCGGGCGTTCACGCGGCCCTCCGGCAGGATCCGAACGTGCTGCTCGTCGGCGAGATCCGCGACGCGGCGACGATGGAGGCCGTGCTGCAAGCGGCCGAGACCGGGCACCTCGTGCTCTCGTCGCTGCCCACGCCGGACGTGGGCCGGACCGTGAAACGGCTCCTCTCGATGAGCCCGACGCCAGCGGAGACGCGCGACCGGCTGAGCGCGTGTTTGCAGGGGATCGTGGCGCAACGCCTGCTCCCGCGACGCGAAGGGGGCGGGCTCGTGCTCGCGTCGGAGGTGCTCGTCGCGACGGGCGCGGTGCGCGGCGCGATCGAGCGTCCGGAAGGCCATCCGTCGCTTCGTGAGCTGATGGAGAAGGGCGTGACGCCCTACGGGATGCAGACGTTCGCTATGCACATCGAGCGCCTCGTCGCGGAGGGGCTCGTGGACGCGGACGTCGCGCGCTCAGCGACGCAGGTCTAGTCCCGAGGGGGACGCCTCGCGTCCCCCTCTCGTCCGGGCAAAGCCCGGCCGATTCACCCCCCGAGGAAGATCGCGTCGCGATCTTCAGAGCATCGAACGGGTCGATGCTCTAGCTGGCGCGGCGATACGGCATCGGCGGGAAGAGGTCCTTCATCGCGGCGGGCAGCTCCGAGCGGACGTCCTCGATCTCGCCCGCGGAGACGCTGTCGGCGATGACCTCGCACGTCGCGTAGAGCACGTCCGTCGCGGCCTCGGGCGAGAGCTGGAGCGCGCGGCGCAGCTCCGCCTCGATCGTGTCGGGCGTGATGCCCTTGTTCGAGCCGCCGAGCGTCGCGTCGAGCTGCGGGACGAGCTTCGACGGGAGCTGCGCGAGCAGGTGCTGCGCCTCGTCCTCCGTGAGGCGGCTGCACAGGTTCGAGAGCACGATGAGCAGCGCGCGCTCGGCCTGCTCGCGCGTGGAGAGGCCCGTCTGGCGCATGCAGGCGTGCAGGAGGCGCCCGTAGGTATTTTCCGCGCGCGCGGCGCGGCGCTGGCGTGCGCGTTCGCCGCCGCGGCCTGGCGTCACGCCGGCCGGGCTCGTCGCGCCTGCCGGCTTGAAGCGCGCGGCGACTTCGAGCTGCGCCGTGATGATCGAGCGGGCGGTGTCGAGGTTGATGGCGCGTTCGAGGAAGAGGTCGTCGAGCGTGACGATGCCGACGGGCCGGCCCGCTTCGAGCACGGGGACGCGGCGGCAGGCGTGCTCGCGCATGACGCGCACGACGTCTTCGACCGTGTCGTCGATGTCCACGGGGGTGACCTCGTCGCTCATGACGTCGCGCAGGGGCGTCGTGCGCGGGTCGAGGCCGGCCGCCACGACGTCGAGGGCGAGGTCGCGGTCGGTCGCGATGCCGACGAGGCGCTGGTCCTCGACGACCAGGACGGCGCCGACGTGGTTGTCGGCCATGGCACGGGCGGCCTCGTAGGTCGTGGAGCGGGGGTGGAGGACGATCAACCGGGGGCGACGGTAGCGATCCAGGGACATGGGGCACTCCTCTGCGGTTTTTGCCGAGGAGAACGTGCCAGATCGATGCCAGCCGCCGCCGCCGCGAGGGGGCGCGCTCGGGCGGGCGGGGGTGATGGCTTTTCGCGCGGGCCTTTGTCGGCTACACCGGCCGGCCATGACCGAGGCTCACTTCGCCCCAGACCCCATCCGCCATGACTGGACCGTGGACGAGGTCGTCGCGATTCACGACCTGCCGTTCTTTGCTTTGATGGACCGCGCGCGTGGTGTGCACCGGGCGCACCACGTCGATGGGGAGGTGCAGCTCTGCACGCTGCTCAGCGTGAAGACGGGCGGCTGCCCCGAAGACTGCGCGTACTGCCCGCAGTCGTCGCACCACGACACGAGCACGTCGCCGGAGAAGATGCTCGACGTCGACGGGGTGCTCGAAGCGGCCGACCGCGCGAAGGCCGCGGGCTCGACGCGCTTCTGCATGGGCGCGGCGTGGCGCGAGGTGAAGGACGGCCCGGCGTTCGACCGCGTGCTCGAGATGGTGCGGGGCGTGAAGGAGCGCGGACTCGAAGCGTGCGTGACGCTCGGCATGCTCACGGAAGAGCAGGCGACGAAGCTGAAGGACGCGGGGCTCGACGCGTACAACCACAACCTCGACACGTCGCGCGAGCACTACCGCTCGATCATCTCGACGCGCACGTACGACCAGCGGCTCGTGACGCTGCGCAACGTGCGCAAGGCGGGGATCACGGTGTGCTCGGGTGGGATCATCGGGATGGGCGAGTCGGTGCGGGATCGCGCGGCGATGCTCGTCGAGCTCGCGCGCCTCACGCCGCACCCGGAGAGCGTGCCGATCAACGCGCTCGTGCGGGTGGCGGGCACGCCGCTGGAGAGCCTGCCTCCGCTCGATCCGGTGGAGTTCATCCGGATGATCGCGACGGCGCGGATCGTGTTCCCGAAGAGCATGGTGCGCCTGTCGGCGGGCCGAACGGACCTGTCGCGCGAGGCGCAGATGATGTGCCTCTACGTCGGAGCGAACTCGATCTTCTACGGGGACAAGCTGCTCACGACGCCGAACCCGGAAGCCGACGAGGACACGGCGCTCATCCGGGACGCGGGGCTGTCGGCGCGGAAGCCGTCGGTGGGGATGGCGGAGGCGGCGGCGGAGGAGTGAGGTAGGGCAAGGGCCCGCGTGTCAAGCCTTTTGGGCGGACACGCGGGCGGCCTGTCGATCGACACACCAGGCCGCAGCGGGCTACCCAGCGGGAGGGGGCGGTTCTGCGGTGGTGGTCCAATGACATCGTTCGGCGTTCGGTCTCGAAGCCGGTGAAGTCGTGTCCCTACGGCCGCCTGGGATGCGGGCCGGTCCCGGCGCTGGCGGGCCGAGGCGGCCAGAAACCAAAGAAAGAGGAGAGATCATGTCGCTGACGGGTGGTTGTTTCTGCGGAAAGGTTCGATACCAAATCGATGCGCCGCTTGGACCAGGGCGCAGTTGCCATTGCTCGCGATGCCGAAAAGCATTTAGCGGGACGGGGTCTGCTTACGCGGAAGTCGTGCCGGGGTCCTTTTCGTGGCTCAGCGGGGAGGACAATCTCAGCTTCTATGAAACGACGCCGGGATGGGGTCTGTGCTTCTGCCGGACCTGTGGAAGCACGCTGTGCGGCACAGGCGGAGGCAAGGTGCACGGAGTGACGCTCGGCAGCGTCGATGGTGATCCCGGCGTTCAGATCGAGATGCATATCTTCGTCGGTTCGAAGGCGCCCTGGGATCACATTGGGGGACCAGCCCCTCAGTACGACGCATTTCCTCCCCAGGCGCCGCCGAACGGATAAGCGGCACCCCCTCGAGGGAAGATCGCTGCATTCCCATATCGTTCGCCGCCTTCCCGCGCTGCTCGATGAAGTTCGTCGTCTTCTTCCTCCTGCTGGCACTCGCGCAAGGCGCATGCGTGGCGCTGCTCGCGCATCCCGCTCGTCATCTCCTGCTGTGGCCAGCCCTCTCCTGTGTCGTGCTCGCCTACGCGTACGCGAGAAACCGCCCGCATCTGGTGAGCGGGAAGTCGAACGACGGACGCGTCTCCTGGTTTTGGACGACGCTGAACCTCCCGTGGTTGTTATTCACCTGGACGACCTGGATCATACTCGCCGTCTTTTCTCGTGAGCCCCGGGTAAACCGGCTCGAAGGGACGAACATCTACCTCGGCCGGTGGCCGCTCCTCGGGCCAGACTTGTCGAGGTTCGACGTCGTGGTGGATCTCGCTGCCGAGCTGCCGCGCTGGTACAGCTTTCCCCATCGATACGAGGCGCTCCCGAATCTCGACGGCATGCCGCTGGTGCACGACACGCCCAGCGTGGAGATAGGCCCCGAGACCGTGGTGCTGGTGCATTGTGCACAGGGGCATGGCCGCACGGCTTCCTTCGTCGTGCTTCTTCTGTGCCGTATGGGCATCACGAGCACGGTCGAGGACGCGATCGCGTTGATCCATGCCCATCGCCCGCTGGCGAGAATGTCTCGCTCGCAAAGGAGGGCCGTGACGGCCCGCGCGTCGCTCGCAAGCCCTGTGTCAGGCTGCGCCAGAACAGGACGCTGAGCGCAGCGCGGGATGGGCCGATAGCCTGGAGACGCTGGCGGGCAAGAACGAGCGCCGAGACGGCACGAAGTCTGCAATTGTTCCCCATGCCCGCGCACGTACAGGGAAAGGGGCACGAGAATGAGAGCACATCACGCATGGATCCTCGCAGCTCTGGCGCTGTTCGGGTGCGGGGGGACGGAGGGGACGGGAGGGACGGAGGGGACGACCTTCACGCTGGATCACGAGCCGGTGACGCTCGGCGAGCCCGCCACGGCGCACATTACGCTGTGGGGCTACGATTCCAGGCTCGCCGACGCGAGCGCCACCGCGATCCGGCGCTACGCGCTCGAAGTGACAGCGCTGCCCGTCGACCTCGCGCTCGACATTCCGGCGAACGCCCATACGCTGATCGATCAAGGGGTCGGGCCGGTCGCGCGCGAGGATGCGGGGTTTTACTTTTCGGTGGTGGTCGACGTCGACCGCGACGGGCAGCAGTGCGAGAAGGACCTCGTGCAGGACTTCGAACGCAGCGACTTCGCGTCGTTCGACGAAGAGCCCCCGCAGACGTACAAGGTCTTCGTGAAGGAATACGGCTCTTCCTGCATGCCGATCGACGAATAGCCCGAGCCCACGATCCCGCCTGACGCTCGATAGGCCCGCGGGCACGTCGTGGATTCTGCCAGCCGATCTGCAATCGCTTCCCACCGCGATTGACGTCCGGATAGGCTCGCGCCCCCGCGACGCTACGAGCGAACCATGAAGCATCGACACGCCCTTCTCTTGCTCTCGTTCTTCCCTGCCATCCTCGGCGCCTGCGGCGATCCCGGCCCCCCGGACAGCCGCCCACCGCCGAGGATTGCAAGAACGGCGCGGACGACGACGGCGACGGCGCCGCCGACTGCGCGGACGACGATTGCGCGGAAGAGCCCGCGTGCGTGCCGCCCGTCGAGGATTGCGGAAACGGCGTGGACGACGACGGCGACGGCGCCGCCGACTGCGCGGATACGAACTGCGCGGGCCAGGCTGCCTGCGGAGGCACCTGCGGCAACGGCCAGCTCGACGCGCAGGAGGCCTGCGACGGAGCGCTGCTCGATGGCAAGACCTGCCAGGACCTGGGCTTCGACGCCGGACAGCTCGCCTGCGCGCCGAGCTGCGCGCTGGACACGGCGGGCTGTACCAAGTTCGCCTGTGGCAACGGGGTAAAGGAGGGCGCCGAGGCCTGCGACGACGGCAACGTGAAGAACGGGGACGGCTGCCGCAGCGATTGCAAGGGCGTGGAGCAGTGCGGCGACGGCCTGCTCGACGCGGGCGAGGTCTGCGACGACAAGAACATGGTGAGCGGCGACGGCTGCGACGCGGACTGCAAGCCCACGTTCACCACCTGCGGCGACGGCATTCATCAGACCGGCGAAATATGCTTCGCGCCGCAGCTCGACTGGGTGTTCCCCGACCGCCCCTACATGATGAGCCTCAGGGACCATGACGGCGACGGCGACGTCGACGTGCTGGCGAGCTACGAGCTCTCCAGCCTGCAGATCCTGCCGCGCGGCGCAGGCTATCAGTTCGGGCCGCGCCAAACGCTTTCCCTGGACGCCTCGCCCAGCACGTTCAGGCTGGCCGACCTCGACGGCGACGGCGACCTCGACATCGCCTCGCTCACCGAAACGTCCAATGGCTACCTGCGCCTGCTCCAGCAGCAGTCGGATGGTTCGTTCGTCGTCGCCCATGCGCTCGCCGGCGTGGGCCAGATGCCCGGCGACATGGCGCTCGGCGACGTCGATGGCGACGGGGACGCGGACATCGTCGTGTGCAGGACCTATTCGAGCGGCGTGCTCGTCTACAAGAACCAGGGCCTCTTCCAGCTCTCCGCGCCGCAGAGCCTCGCCACCGGCGCGACGCCCAAGCAAGTGGTGCTCGCGGACCTCGACGGCGATGGCGACATGGACATCGCCACCGTCAACAAGGGCGACAGCTCCGTCAGCCTGCTGCGCAACGAGGGCAATGGCGCATTCGCCGCGACCGTGAAGATTCCCGTCGGCACAGAGCCCATTTCGCTCGACGTCGCGGACCTCGACGGCGACGGCGACCGCGATCTGATCACCGCGAACCTGGGCTCCAACGACCTCACCCGCCTTTACAACCAGGGCGGGGGGTCCTTCAACGCCGTCCCCCTGTCCCTGGGCGTGCGGCCGGTGGACACCGAGATCGCCGATTACGATGCAGATGGCTGGCTGGACATCGCCGTCCGCATCGGCCCGACCGCCGGCGTGGGCCCGCTCGACGAGGTGCGCATTCTCCAGAACGACGGCGGCGGGGGCTTCTTGCCGAAATCCGCCTTCCTCACGGGCGCGACGATCTACAACAGCGAAAACGGCCGCCTCCAGGCCGCCTCCAGGCCGCCGACGTGGACGGCGACGGCGACGTGGACCTGGGCATGACGAACTGGCTCTCGCGGGACGCCAGCATCGCGCTCAACGAGGGCGGCGGGGTCTTCTCCGTCAGCGTCATGAGCCCCTTTGCCCAGGCCCCGGACGGCGCGCTCCCCGCCGACATGGACGGCGACGGGGACAATGACGTGGTCGTCACGCGCGGCACGCAGGCACGCAGACGCGGTGGTCTCGAGCAGCAACAGCGCGATCAACGTGGTGCTGAGCGCGCCTTGAGCGCCATGCCGTGCGGCTTTGCGCACCGAACACCGGGGCAGCCTCGGCGCGTGCTCTGCCGAGGCCGCCATCTCAAGAGGGGAGATCGGTACCCATGCGCCCCAGGATGGGCTGCGTGAAACCATCGAGCGCGCAATCCGGATCCCCCGGAAAGCGACCCGCTTTCCGAGCCTGGATGGGCACTGCCGTCAGAAGGGCACGTCGCTGAGATTGCGAGGGAGCTCGGCGATCCGCGTCCCGGGGAGGGCCAAAAGCTTCGGGGACGTGATCGGCCCGCGGATCACCATCTCGAATTTCTTCCGGAGCGCGGCGTCGAACACGCGCAGCGCGGTGCCCCCCGAGACGGCATATCCCCCCAGCATGCACGCCTCGGCCCAGACGAAGCCGGTGTCGTAGAGCCATGCCATGGTGTCGCCGTCGAAGGCGACGACCTCGGTGCCTCGGGCCGTCACGAGGAAATGGCCGAGCCAGCCCAAAAACAGCGTCTCGGCAATACGCTTCGGAGAAGCGCCCGCCGCGACCGGGAAGGTGTGCGACTCGTACATGAGCCCTTCCGCGAAGGAGGTGCGGTCGAGGCCGAACCCCATCCGGGAGCCGTCGGGAGACAGAGCGGCGCCCATGATCTCGCCGTCGGCGACACGGACCGACACGACGAGCCCGGGTGGGCTCGCGTCGAAGACGTCAATCTGCGAGCCCAGCGTCACCGCGAAGCGCCCGCCCGACGCCGAGGTGGAGAGGGACGCGCGGCGGGATCCTCTTGTCGGAGCGGGCGGGCGAACGAGCGCCGTCACACGCCCGGTGAGCAGGTCGAACTGGGCCACCAGCGCGTCACCGCCCGCCACAAGGCCCGTGCTGCCGTGGATGGCCATTTCGTAGCCGCGCCATGTCGCGCCCGGCACGTCGACGGGGTGGACCGCATTCTGCGCCAGGTCCCATACCTGGGGAGCGTATCCGTCCGCGGCGACGACCACCCTTTCGTCGCCGCTCCAGAGGACACGCCCTGTCTCGACAGGCCCGCCGAATGCAGCGGACATGACGTCGGTCCCGGTGGTCATGTCGAGCACGCGCGCCGCGCCGCGGGCGTCGATCCAGGCGAGCAAGCGCTCGTTCGGGCTCTGGGCGAAGGCGCGCGCCTCTTCGCCTTTCGCGAGCGCCTTCTGGAAGGTCGTTCGCAAGTGCGCTGTCTCCCGGACCAAGAGGCCCTTGCGGGTGCGCATGGCGAGGTACGTGCCCCGGGCGGAGAATTTCGGATCTCCGTCCAGCGGATCACTGGGACGGAGCGTGACGCACACCGGCGTCTGCGACGCGAGCTGCACCACGCAGAGCGGTGCAGACGCCCCCATGGGGGCCCCTCCCTGCCACGCGACGATGCGCGTTCCCTCGGGCGACAGCTCCACCCGGGAGAGCTCGAAGGGCGGCGCGTCGTCGGGCGGAGGCGCGGGTGTTTGGGGCGGCGGCGTCGCGGAGGCCGCCGCAAGGGGAGGCGGAGACGGGGGCGCCGGGCTGCCAGCGCATGCGGAGATGGCGACGGCGATCGAGAGGAGCTGGGGCAGGGCACGCGCGCGCATGATTGGGGCGCGCAGCAGGGCAGGAACCCTCCGTGGCGTCAAGCTCTGAGCGTCAGGCCGAACCGGCGTTGGCGACCTCCTCTACGAACCCGCGGAGCCACATGTTTGCCGGGTCCGACTCCGCGTGCGCGTGCCAGTAGATGTGAAGCTTCACGGGTGGCAACTTGAACGGCAATGCGCGTCGCGAGAGCGCGTGGACCTTCCCGACCTCGCCCGTCAAGCGTCGTGGCGCGGTCAGCACGTCGTCCGAGTCCGCGACCACGCGGAACGCCGTGTCGTAGCTCTGACAGCGCACCACCACGCGCCGCTCGACGCCGAGCCTCAACAGCCCGTGATCCTCGAGCACGAGCCCCGTCGCTCGACTCGACACGAGGACGTGAGACGCCGCGACGTACTGCGCGACCGTCAGCTTCCCCCGAAGGGGATGCCCATCTCGCACGACGAGGCAGAAGTCGTCCTCCAGAACGCGACGGTGTTGTACTGGCTCGTGGACCGGCATGGAGACATCAAAGGCGAGATCGATCTGTCTGGACGCAAGCTCACGCGCAATGGCGGAGCGTTGGTACGCGACGCTCGCCAGCGTGGCCAGCGGAGCCGCCTTCGCGAGTGCGCTCCGGAGCTGAGGCACGAGCATCGGCTCGATGGAGTCGGGCATCCCGATGCGAAACATCAGCGTCGTCGTGGAAGGCTCGAACGTTCCCCATCGATGGAGGAGTCCGCGCAACTGCGCCAGCTGTTCGACGAGCGCGGGCGCCATGCGCAGGCATGTCGCCGTGGGCACCATCTCGGTCCCTTCCCGCTCGAAGAGCGGGTCGTCGAGGTGCTCCCGGAGCCTTCGCAGCGCGTGGCTCACCGCCGAGGGGCTCAGCGCGAGGACACGCGCTGCCCGCGTCAGATGGCGTTCCCGGAAGACGGCCTCGAAGACGCGGAGCAGGTTGAGGTCCATCGTGTCGAAGCGATCATGCACGCGATGCATCGAGGTGCATGAAATCATATCACTTCCTTCATCGGAAAGGTTCAGCGCAAAGTCCTCCCGTGTCGCGAGCGCGCGAGCTTCCTTCCCCCGAACAGCGGACATCGGCCATGACAAAGACCCTTCAGCAACAGCAAGCGACCTGCGAATGCGGCGCTTGCCAATTCGAGGTCGGCGCAGCCCCGGCCGTACGTTTCTTTTGCCACTGCACGATCTGCCAAGCCTACAACGGCAAGCCGTTTGCCGACGTGACGGTGCTTCGCGCCAAGCACGTCGAAGTGAACGACTGGAGCCAGATTGCGTTCAAGAAGTACCGCCCGCCGCCGAACATCAACCGCGGGCTCTGCAAGACGTGCGGCAAGCCCGCGATCGAATACGTGGGCTTCGGCCCAGCGAAGATCATCTTCGTTCCGAGCATCAACTTCAAACGGCAGGAGCTCCTCCCGCCGCCGGTGATGCACATTTTCTACCATCGGAGGCTGAACGACGCCGCCGACGACTTGCCCAAGTACAGCGGTTATCTGCGCAGCCAGATGGCCGTCGGCGGACGGTTCACGCGGCTGTTCGGATGGGGCGGATGAGCAAGACCAAGCGCATTCTCCACGTCGTCACCAACGTGGACCACTATGACGGCCGGTCGACGCCGACCGGCTTGTGGCTCTCGGAGTTGACGCATGCCTATGACGTCTTCGCCGCGCGGGGCTACGAGCAGCGCTTGGTCAGCCCGAAGGGAGGGCGGACACCTCTCGAGCCCCGTTCGCTCAAGTGGCCGCTCCTCGACGCGTCTGCCAAAGCGCGCTGGGCAGATCCAACCTGGTCGGCGCTGCTGTCGTCCACCGCGCGGCCTGACGAGATCGACGCCGCAGACTACGACGCGATTTCCTTTACTGGCGGCCACGCCGTCATGTGGGACTTCCCCGACGACGAGGCGCTCCAAGCTCTCACACGCGACATCTACGAGCATGGGGGGGTCGTCTCGTCGGTGTGCCACGGCTACTGCGGCCTCCTCAACACGAAGCTGTCGGACGGACGCCTCCTGGTCGCAGGGCGGCGCGTCACTGGGTATTCGTGGTGGGAGGAAGTGCTCGCCGGCGTTGCGAAGATGGTGCCCTACAACGCCGAGGCGGAGATGCGCGCGCGCGGCGCGCGATACGAGAAGAGCATCGTCCCGTTCCTCTCGAAGGTCGTCGTCGACGGGAGATTGGTGACGGGCCAGAACCCTTCCTCCGCGAAGGCGACCGCGAGGAGCGTCGTGTCTCTCCTCTCTTCGTGATCGCACACGACCCTTGCAGTCATCCGCGCGATTCTGACGTCTTCGCATCGCCCCGTGAGCGCCGCCGCCGGGGCGCTGCCCCGGACCCCGCGAGGGGCTGTCCGCCCCCTCGACCCCGGACCAGCCAGGGGCTGGACCCAGGGTTGAAAAACTGCGCGGTGCGCAGTTTTTCAAACAGGCCGACGAAGAAGCCAGGTTGCCAGCAGAAGCCGCAGCGCGGCTGTCTTGGTGGGGAACGCCGCTGCCGGTCAAGACCAGGGATGACCCTGCCAACCAAAGGCCGCAGCGCTGACAGGTCGGCGGGTAACGTCTCGTCGCATGACGTCGTGTCGCGATGCGGTGGCCTCATGTTCCAAACAGCACGGCTCCGTCCCACCACGCGATGGGGCCGTAGGTCTTCGGCGATGAGCCCATGGTCTCCCGCATCGTGCCCATCTCTCGACGCCACGGGCCCGCCGCGCCTTCCATCGCCCCCGTACCTCCAAGGTACGGCCTCGTCCCTCCAAGGCACGGCCTCGTACCTCCGGAGGCTCGACCGCACGCCCCAGAGACACGTTCCCGTCCCTCCAAGGCACGTTCCCGTCCCTCCAAGGCACGGGCCAGCGAACCCCCCCATGGTCTTGCCACCGGCCTGCTGGAAGGCCGCGCGCCTGTCTTGGTTGGCAACGTCGCTGCCGGTCTTGACCGGGCCTGTTCGATGAGCTGCGCGAAGCGCAGTTCATCGACACTGGGTCCAGCCCCTGGCTGGTCCGGGTCCCGGGGCGGACAGCCCCGGGTGGGGCTTGGGGCAAAGCCCCAGCGAAGCGGCGTCACGATGAGACCAATGCTCAGAACCAACACAGAGGGGGTGCCGCGCCGTTTCGGAACCCCGAAACGAGGGGCACGGCTTTTGCTGAAATGCCCGGCCTATGCATATCGCCCATTTCTTTTGTGCATCTCTGTGCCTGCTCGCCGCCGCGTGCGGCAGTGTGGTCGTGGACCCCGCCCCGGAGGCGCAGCCCAAGGCCGTCCAGCTCTTCGTGGCGGATGGGAACGGCTGCGTCACGCAGCCATCGCTGGACACGGCCGCCGAGGTGATCACGCCGGGCGACGACGGGGAGGCGATCGCCGTGACCGATATCTCCGTCACGGTGCTGTGCACCGACGCGGGAGGGCAGTACATGCTCGCGCGCGAGATCGACGGCTTCCGGTACTTCTGGCTCGGCGGGCATGGGTGCCAGCTCGCCCCGGGGCTCGCGTCCGCGACGGGCCTCGTCTACGGGGTGGTCCGATATCGCATGACGGCGGGCATCGCCGAGATCCCGTCCGACCAATGCGTGTCTTGGCCGGGGGATCCCGAGGGGGTGCAGACGGACGCGAGCACGTCGGCGATTGCGTTGTTCGAGCAACTGGACGAAGCGAAGGCGTTCGCGGCGTCGTTGAAGTGATCGGGGAGTCGCCGAAGGAATGGGCCCGATGGGCCCTTCGTCACGGCGTCGCGCGCATCAGAGGCATTCGACGATGCTACCCGCGCACGACTTACCGCCCTGCGAACACCCCTTCGCGATCAGGCAGACGCAGAGTGAGTCGTTGCAATCGAACGGGAGACCGACGCAACCGACCTCGGACTCGATCGACGAGCTTTTCACGCAGAACTCGTCCCCTTTGCAGGCCGCGCACACATCCCCCGAGCCCCCCGATCCGCTGCTCGCGCTCGACGAGCTGCTGCTTGCGCTGCTCGCGCTGCTGCTTGCGCTGCTCGCGCTGCTGCTCCCGCAGCCGTCGATGGCTGCGCATGAGCTCGCGTTCACGACACACGCCTTGGCCTCGTTCGACAGCATCGAGCAGCCATCGCTGCAATTCGGGGGCATCTGCCCGCACTGCTTTCCGATGGCCGCGCAGACGTCGGCGCACGACGGTACGCCCGCCGGGTTGCCTGACGAGGTCCCACCGCCGCCGTCCGAGCCCGACGCCTCGTTCGACTCCCCGCTACACGCGCCGAGGAGAAACGTAAGAAAAAGGCAACCAAGAACCGCACCACGAATGTTCATGCGGCGCCTCCTAACCCGGAAGGGAAGCAAAAGCACGGGCTCGAATCGTACAGCGTCCGACACGCGGTCGTGCTTTTCGCCGCCAAAGGATTTCACGCAATCCCACGGTCCGATCAAACGCTTGAAAGCCATGGGCTGCGACACGGAATACGGCGGGGCCTACCCGCTCCTGACGGTCAATGTGCCGCCATCGTGTGACCTGTTGGCCGTCGAAGCGTATCTACAGAGGCATCCTCGGCAGGAATGACGCTCCCCGCCCCACCCGCCTCCTCGTGTCATACGCCCATGACGACGGCTGTCACCCGATCATGACAGCGTCACACCCGCGTGACGTCCCGCAGCCTCCCGGTCGGCCACCGCTCCCCGGTTGCAGAACGTCGCGGGGTGCAAGGTCCGGGACGTGTGGGGGGTGATGGGCATGCGATACCCCAGCGCGGCCCACCAAAAACGCTGCGCACGAGGGCGCGGATACACGCGCACGCTCCCGATGGCGTTCGGGCACGCGCCTTGCCGTACGTGTTTGCGTCGCTGGACGACACAGAGAACGAAGGAGAAACTCATGAACCTGTCTTTCCATCGAATCGTCGTAGGCGCCGCAACGTTGCTTGCATTCATGGCGGGCGCCCCCGGAGTTGCGAGCGCGGATCCTGCCCCTTCCGCGGAGTGTGGTCTTGATGTCGCCGGTCAGAACGTGTGCGTGGAAGCCGAAGCGACGCTCACGGAGAGCATCGTCGAATATTGGGTCTGCCCGACGCGACCCGAAGCCGCCTGCGCGAGGGATTCTCTCGATCTGTCCACGGGTGGGCCCGATCCGACGAGTTATTGCGACCTGAGCAACCCGACCGGCTGCGTGGGCATCAGCTGCGACAGCGATCTCGGCGGCACCTGGTACCATTGCAGCTTCTCCCTCATGGGCAATCCCTGGTTCGAATGCGTATCGATCCCCGGAATCGGGTGGGATTGCGACTGAACGCAGGGGGCGTCCCCCCGGTTCGTTGAACGAAATTCGCCGCCTGCCCCTTCCGCGAAGCTCGACGCTGGGCCGCTCAAGTATCCGGCGGCCGACAGCAGAACGTCACCGCTTGCGCGGGATCTTCTTTCACATCCCCGATTGGCTCTCCGCCGCTCGGCTCACACGCGCCGGGCAGGTACTCCGGCGGCGTGATCTCCTTGCTGCCGATCGCGAGGCCCGCGAACGGAGCGTTCGAGCATTGCTCGACGACCGACGAGATCCCGTCGTCCGAGATGAGCTTCGAACACGCCCCATCCTCGAACGTGCGCACACGCGCGAGGCACGCCCCGCCGACGGGCGCGCCGCATTCACACGCCGTGCATTCGCGCCCTTCCAGCCAGCCCGGTTTCTCGTGCGTCACCTCGTATACGACGAACCGATCGCCGTTCCACGCCGCGGGGCAGACGTGCTCTCCCTCTCGCTTGATGCACGTCAGGAACCCGTCGGGGAGGCGGCGAATCGAGGGGAGACAAGACGCACTCGGCACGTTGCACGTCGGGATCCGGCACCCGATCGCGGCCGTCGCCCACCTCGGCGCGGGGAGTCCGTAATGCGTGACGGGGATCGGTTCGGAGAAGGACGCGCACGCCTCGCCCGTGGGAGCGCCGAGCGGCGAGACGGCGATCGACTGCGCGCACAAGGCCCCGCCGCACATGGCGCCCGCGGCCAGGGCGTTTTCGTTCGTGCAGGACCCGTCCCACCCGTCGGGCCCGCCGAAGGGCGTGCTCGTGCCCGCGGCCCCGCGTACCCGAGGACCTTGTTTGCAAGGACCATGCGGCGCGTCGCCTCGTCGCGGAGCTCTTCGAGCGCATCGAGCAACGCGAGCGCGACGGCCGCTTGTTCTTCGATGTTCGGCCGGTCGGACGCGAGGTCGTCGACCGTGACCGCGCTTCGGCGGGTCGCGCCCCGGGCCGCGCGGCGCCTGTGGTTCCTGGCGATGCGCACGGCGAGCTTGAAGAGCGCGCGCCGGGCCTCGGTGGGGCTCGTCGGGATGCTCTCGGGGGCCTCGGTGACGGCCTGCCAGACCTCCTGCTCGGCATCAGCGGTGCTGACGGCCGGGACACGGAGCCGACGGAACCAGTGCGGGAGCTGGGCGGCGTAGGCCTGGTAAAGGCTGGCGAAGGAACCGACAGGGGGCGCGGCGGGTTCGGGGGTCGTCACGTCTCCTCTTGGGCAGGCTCGCGGGTGGATCCGTGCATCGCCCGGACGATTTTTCTATGGGGGCCCCACGATGCCGCACGCCAGGACCAACACCGAGGGCGGGCCGCTCATCTGCCTGCGAGGTCAATGCGACATGCGCACGGGGCTCCAGCCTCCATGCGAGCAAGTGTGCCTGGCACGTCGGCCCCGGTCACGCTCGAGGAGGGGACGCGTGGGGGGCCCGCGAGGAGGGGGGACGCCTCTGTCGCGGCGGACCCGGGCTGCGAGGGGGGTGGCGAAGAGCTACTTGCAGCACATCGTGCCGGCCGTGAGATTGCCGGCGCATCCACCGAAGTAACGGCTGGCGGTCCCCCCTTCGTACCCGCAGCCCCGCCAGTTGCATTGGTTGTTCAGCGGGTCGTATCCCGTGCTGCTCGGAGCGCATACGCGCATCGGACTCGAGCAGGACGTCCCGGAGGTCGTCGAGACCGAGCAAGCGCTGCTCGTCCCCGAGTACTTCAGGTTGTCGTCGGTCCAGTAATGGAACGCCGGGGCGTCCGTGGTCGGGGTGACGGCGAAGTTGCGCTCCACGTACTCCTCGGCCGAGCAGACGTGCCAGCCTGGCTTGCAGAGATTGGCGCGGTCGGCCCACGCCACCGTCCCCGCGCAGCCGACCATCCCGGGGGCGAAGGTCTGTTCATTCGCCACCTGCACGCTGTCGGCGCATCCGCCCTCCTCTTCACGGATGCTGATCGTCCGGGATTGTGTTCCGCTGCCCGGTATCGTCCGTGCCAGGGTGAAACTCTCCACCAGATGCGGCCGGAGGGCGAGATCAGCGAGGCCGACCGTCGTCACGTTCGAGCCATTGACCTGCGTCAAGACATCGCCCGGGAGAATGCCGAGCGTATGCGCCAGCGAGCCTGACGGGACCTGAGCGAAGGTGAGCACATCGGCGCCGCTGGTGGTCTGTGTCACGTTGATGCGGACGCCGGCGGCGTATTCGTCGTCGATCAGCCACTCGGGGTCCTCGAGGAGCTCGTCGTGGGTCGACTGCGGGAGCGTCACGCGGTTCGCGGTCGCGCTGAAATCGATGCCCGTCTTGTCGAGCGGAGCGGTGCCGCACGGGAGGTCCCGGAACGTCGCCGCCGGCGTCAGGCAGGCCGGATCGTTGAACCCAGAGGGCGCGTGCAAGCTCAGATATGCGGCGGCCTCGCTCTCGCAGTCGAACGGGGCCGGAGTCGCCAAGGCGTCGACGACCCTCCTTCGCGCGCGCCTGCAAGCACGCGCGAATTCATCCTCCAGGTTGCTATCACACTCCGCCTGCATCTTCGGCAGCAGGAACAAGGCCTGGCCGGCCGTATGCTGATAACCGAGGGCGAGGGCGTGGATCACGAGGACCTCCATTCCATAGGCGCTGGCCTCGTCCTGATCACACTCGTAGTCCGGGTCGTCGCTCGGGATCGGACAAAGGGCGGCGATGTGTGGCGACCCCAGGTGGTGCGGCGCGAAGAAACCGTCGCCCAGGCCGTGAATCAGCTCGTGGAGCAGGAAGCCGGCATGCCCGAACGTCCCGTGATCCGAACCGAACTCGGGCCCGAGGATCAGCTTCCGGTTTCCACGATTGCCGGCCACGTAGTCCGCCTTGTTGGTGCTGTCGATCTTCAGGTGGCTCAGCCGCTCGAACACGAACTGGTAATGCCGTTCGTTCCGCATCTCCTCGCTGCCCCAGATGACGGGGTATGGCATGGCCGTGTAGTCGTGGATGTCCTCGAGCAGCGCGAGGTGGAAGGAGGGGGAGCCCTCCGTCGCGTTGTAGCAGAGGTCGGTCGTGTCGACGTGATCGAGGCTCGGCGGGAGGATGGTGCTGAGACCCGGCAGAATCGCCGGCTCGCGCGCCATGGGACCATAGAGGAGCTGCTGCATGGCGACGAGGAATGCCGTCTTGTTGTCCTCGGACCCGTAGTCCGGCGTGCCCTCGACGACGCTCGCCACCGTCGCCTCCATCTCGTCGAGGCAGTCCTGGGTGATCGCGAAGCAATTGTCGATCTCGCAATCTACCCCGTTGAACACGGCCGTGCCCCAGAGCGCCGGCATGGAGCACTTGCCGTCGAGCAAGGGGAACGATCGATTGGGCGTGGGCGCGTCGCAGTCCACGCCGAGTGGCCCCGCCGAGTCCCCGACACCGCCCTCCTGGGGACAACCGAGGAGGCACGTCGAGGCGGCCAGAATGCCGGCGATGCCGAACGAGATAGAATTTCTACGCATGAGATGTCGCTCCGCTCTGAAGCCGGGGCGGAGATTCGAGCGTCGTCGACGTCCATGTCGACGCCCTGCCGCGCGAGCTCGCTCTGAACGCGGCGCGCGCGGCAGCCAGCTCGCTCTCTTCCGAGAGGCAACTCCGCTGTCTTCGTGGGTGTGGATGCCCCCTGACGAGCGCATTCGTGTTTCTTTTGCTGGTCAAGGAGCGAGCGCACTCTGTGCATGGGGCATGCCGGCAGTGCAGGGGGGACGCAAACGCGCTGCGATCCTGCGGGAATGCGCCGCTGCGCGACGTTCGGCGCCGGCGGCGCGGGGCCCGAGCCCCTGGTGTCATGCCCGCGTGACAGCGCGCTGTCACGCGCCCCGGACACCTGTCATGCCCGCGTGACGGCATCCGCGCCGAGGGCGATCACGCTTCGCGTGAGGCGACGACGATGTGTAGGATACGCATTATGAACCTACGGAACTTCCTTTTCGTCTGCGCGACGCTCGCATTCGGCTGCACCACCACCGAAGAGTACCCAGCGGCGGCGCCCATCGGCAGCGCCTTCAGCCTCCGCGCGGGCGGCTCGTTGTACGACGGCGGCAAAGGAGTTGCCGTCTCGGCCGACGGCCGCGTGGCGGTGCTCGCCGCCTTCTGGGACACCGTCGATTTCGGGGCCGGTCCGCTCGTCTCGGCCGGGAACGCGGACGCCGTGCTCGCGACGTGGGACGCGGAGGGCAACCCGGGCATGAGTCTGCGCTTCGGGACGGCAGAGCACGAACTGGCCCGGCACGTCGTCGCCGCCGGCGCAGGCGCGTGGGTGTTCGGGGTACACACGGAAAAAGAGCTGGATCTCGGCGGCGGGCCGCTCGTTCCCCAGGGCGTCGCCGGCACCGCGATCGCGAAGCTCGACGCGGAAGGCGGCCACGTCTTCAGCATGATGTTCCCGGGTTGGCTGGAGGGGCTCGCCGCCGCCGGGGACGATGCGATCGTCGCCGCGGGCACCTTCAGCGGGACGGTCGTCGTCGGCGGCGAGACGTTCACCGGCGCGGGCGGGGAGGACATCCTCGTCATGAAACTCGATGGGAAGGGCGCCCCCGTCTGGACCCGCGCATTCGGGAGTGCGAACCAAGAGCACATGGAAGTCGCCGTGGACCCGAGCGGGAACGTCCTCCTCGGCGGCGCCATCCGTGGGCCGGTCGATTTCGGCGGCGGGCTGGCCACGAACGCAGGGGAGTGGGACGCCGCGCTCGTGAAGCTCGACGCGGACGGCAAGCACGTCTTCACGAAGACCTTCGGCGACGCCTCGTTCCAGATGATCAAGTCCGTCGCCACCGACGCGGAAGGCAACGTCTTCGTCGGCGGGCTCTTCGAGGGACGCATCGATTTCGGCAATGGCGAGCTGCGCGCCGAGGACCGCGATCTCTTCTTTGCGAAGTTCGATCCGACCGGCGCCCCGCGATGGGCGCGGAGCTTCGCGCTCCTCGACGCCGATTGGGACAACCCAAGCCCCCGCATCGCCACCGACCCCGCGGGGGGGCTCGTCGTCACGGGGGATTTCATGGCCGCGATCGACCTCGGCGGCGGACAGATCCTGCGCGAGGCGAATGCCATTTTCTTCGCGCGTTACGATGCCGCGGGCAACCACGTCGAGAGCCGCGGGTTTGGCGGTACCAAGTACATGTCCGTGGACGGCCTCGCCGTGGATCCGAGCGGGGCCGCCGCGATCACGGGCTCGTTCTACGGTACGGTGGACTTCGGCCAGGGGCTGCTCGAGACCGCCGGCGATTCCGACATGTTCCTCGCGAGATTCCTCGCGCCGTAACGCGCGTGGGCGTGGCCCCATCGTGACAGGCCGGACCTCGGGGGGCCCCTATCCTGCGTTTCTCCCGAGAGGAGTCAGCGCACCCTACCTGAACCCGCGACGGAGGTTGCCGGCGTGAGCAGCTTCGTCGCATCCGCACACCACGGCGCATCCCCCTGGGGCAGGACTGCGATGCTCGCGTTGTTCGGGTACGCCGGTGTGGTGTCGAAGTTCAGCAAGCTCAGATCGATCATCGTGAGGATCCCGCTGAACGCGGACATGAAGTAGTACTTGCAATTGGTGTGATCACGCACGCTCGTCCACAGCGTATAGTCGCCGTACGTGGTCGTGGACGAGGGCGGCGTCGTGGCCGGGATGCCCGTGGTGGCCAGCGAGTTCTGCACCGTCTCCAGCAGCATCCCGTACGGCGTCCCCATGCAGATCTGCGTGAGCTGCAGCGCGACCATGACCGCCGTCTGCTCGGGACCGGCGAAGCCGGGCGGGTTCTTCGACGGCGGCGTCGTCGCGAAGACGCCTGGCGCCGGCAGCCAACCCGTACCGTCTGCCGGGAGCTGGCTGAAGCCCTGGGAGAGGATCGTTGCCCTGACGAATCGCGAGGAGGACAGCGAGTCCCCTGGCAGCCCGACCAGGCCGCCTCCGACGGGATTGCCGGCACCCGTGGTGGAGGTGCCGCTGCCGACGAGCGTCAGATTGAAGTAGTTTTGGACGTTCGTGAGCTGCCAATCGTACGTCGGCCAGTTGGTCATGACGCCGTTGGTGCATTTGTACTGGGTGAGCTTGCCCCCGATGAATTCAATGACGGCGCTCTGACCGGTGCTGTCCGTCACGATGAAGTGCAGCGGAACATAGGACGGAGTTCCCGGCGCAGGCCCCACGACGGAGATCGTCGGCAGGGCTGCCAGGAAGTCCTCGACCGACGCGAAGTTGCCGAGGATCCACGCAGGAAAATCCAGGTAAGACACCTGGTTCCCCTGCGTCCCAATGGGCGGGTACTCGGTACCGGGGGCGAGCCACAGCGCTCCGACGGACAGTCCCTCCGTGTTGATGCCGTCGCAGAAGGCCGGCTGCGATGCCCAAGCGCGCCCGGAGGGGGCGATTCCCACGAAGCCATAGGGATTCTTCCACTGGAGCGTCGTCCCTCCCTGGCCCGCTTGCAGCGGCCAGGCCTGGTTTCTCGGCATGACGTAGACGCTCTGCTCGAGCACGCCCGGCAGCTCCATTGCTCTCCCGCTCACGTATGTCTTCGCCGTGTCGGGGGGGTTCTGACCGGGATTGGAGGGGACGCTGATCATCAGGTGCGTGCACATGGGGGGGACCTCTTTCTGCCGGCGGCGCCTGCTGGTTGTTCGGGGCGTTCCGTTGCTCGATGGTGAGGCCGTCCCAGCCCGAGCGGTATTTCAGGCCTATTTCCGGCGCAACGCGCCTCAGGCGCCCTCGCGCTCGATCTTGATCTGCGGCGTCCCGAGCCGCAGGCGGCCGCTGCCCACGCGGCGCTCCACCACATTCGCGCTGCCCGCGATCCCGGCCGCGGCGAGCTGCTTGCGCGCCCGGCAGACGTCCACGTTCAAGCGGTATTCGTCCATCATCAGCATGCGGCAAAGCTCGTCGCGCTCGCGCCAGCCGGCTGCATCGCGAGCCGCGCCGGCCTCGCTGTCGTCGCGCCGCGCGCGCGCCAGCGTGAGCAGCAGGTAATGGTGGCTCCGCGTCGGGACGAGGACATCGCCCGCCGGGTGGAGCAAGGTGATCTCGACATATTCTTCATTGCGGCTCACCCGGAACCGGAACACCACGTTGTCCAGCGTGGGGACCCCCGCCGCCGCGTCGAGGGTCGGGCCCGTGAGCGCAGGCACGTCGAGGCTCCACGCCTCGCCGCCGACGACGACGATCTCCCGGTCCACGGCGTCCCGCGTCGCGCCGCCGCTCTCCAGCACCCATCGCCCCTCGCGCGTCTCGACGAGGCTCGCCTGCGGATCGTCCTCGTCCGGCAGCGAAAGCACGCCCCCGGCCGCGACGAGCACCTTGCCGCTCGCGACATGGAGAGCGCTCGCGATCGGAGGAGACGCATCCACGAGGCAAAGCTCCGGCGCCGGCCGCGCAGGCCCGCCCAGCGTGAAGACGTCGCCCTCCGCGAGCGCGACGCGATCGGCTGTCGGGACCTTTTGCCCGTGCACGAACGTGCCATTGCGGCTGCCGAGATCGCGGAGCTCCCACCCGTGGCCCGTGAAGCTCACGCGCGCGTGCTCGCCCGAGATCCGCGCGTCGTCGAGGCGCACGTCACACGTGGGCGAGCGGCCGAGGAGGCACCACGAGCGGAGGTTGTACGGCGCCGCGTGACCACTTTGCTTCAAGGCTCCCACGGGCGCGTATGCTATGGGCCGAGTCACCAAGCAGGAAGGGTGCGCGAGGTGACCTCGGTGGATCATGGCGACACGGGGCGAGGAGGAGCCGCGGCGGACGAATCTGCGTCCGAACCCGCCCCCGCCGATGTGAGCGCGCCGCGCGTCGTGTCTCGCACGCAGGACGGCATGATCACCGCGCTCTCGTCGAGCGAGGACGCGGGCTCGGAGGCAGCGCGCTTCGGCGCGGCGAAGGCGATCGCGCTGCCGCCGCGCTACCACGACCTCGGCTGCATCGCGAGCGGCGGCTTCGGCGAGGTGCGCCGCGTGTACGATCGTGATCTCGGGCGCACCGTGGCGATGAAGCTCTTGCGGCCCGAGGTCGCCTCGTCGATCCGCGCCGCCGCGCGTTTCCTCGCGGAGATGCGCCTCGCCGCAGGCCTCCAGCATCCGGGGATCGTCGCGGTGCTCGACGGCGGCACGCTCGCGGACGGCCGCGCCTGGTTCACGATGCCGGAGGTCCGCGGCCGCACCCTGTCCGAGATCATCCACGACGTCCACGGCGACGCGGCGAGCGGCACGTTCGTCGAGACGCCCTACGGCTTCTCGTTCCGCCGCCTCGTCGACGCCTTCGCGCGCGTCTGCCAGGCCGTCGGGTACGCGCACCAGCGCGGCGTGGTGCACCGCGACCTCAAGCCCGACAACGTGATGGTCGGCGAGCTCGGCGAGGTGATGGTGATGGACTGGGGCCTCGGCCGGCGCCTCGGGGAGCACGCGCCGGCGCCTGTGGAAGAGGCCGCCGGCGCCGCGCCGGACGAGGACCGCCCCACCCTCACGCGCCACGGCGATGTGCTCGGCACGCCCGCGTTCATGTCACCCGAGCAGGCGCGCGGCGAACAGGCGCTCCTCGGCCCCCCGAGTGACGTGTACGCGCTCGGCGCGATCCTCTACCACGCGCTCTCGGGCCACCCGCCGTACGCGGGCGCCGCGGCCTTCGTGGTCCTGCAGGTGCGCGCCGGGCCGCCGCCGGACGTGCGCGCGGCGGCCGGGAACAAGCCTGTTCCGGACGATCTCGCGGACATCTGCCGCCGCGCCATGGCGCGCGAGATCGCGCATCGCCACCCCGACGCGGAGGCGCTCGGCCGCGAGGTGCTCGCGTGGCTCGACGGTGCGCGGCGGCGCGATCAGGCGCTCGTGATCGCGACGCGAGCGCGCGCGATCGCGCCTGCGATCGCGGCGCTCCGCGCGAGGAAGGCGGACCTCTTGGCCGAGGCGCGACACCGGCTGTCCACGGCGCGGCCCTTCGATCCGGTGGAGATCAAGGCGCCCGCGTGGGACCTCGAAGAGCAGGCGGCCGCGCTCGGGCGCGAAGCGGCGCTGAAAGAGATCGCGTGGCTCGAGGGCATGTCGGGTGCGCTCACCCTGGATCCCGATCTCGAAGAAGCGCACGCCGCGCTCGCGGATCACTACGCGGAGAGCCTGATCGCGGCCGAGCGCGCCTCCTCGGGCGAGGACGCCGTCCGCTTCGAGGCGCTCCTCCGCGCGCACGACCGCGGCCGGCACGTGGCCTTGCTGCGCGGGGAAGGGGCCCTCTCGCTCGTGACCGATCCCCCGGGAGCGAGCGTGTCCCTGTTCCGCTACGAGCCCGCGCAGCGGCGCCTCGTTCCGCGCTTCGTGGGCGAGCTCGGGCCGACGCCCCTCCTCGATGCCGTGGTGCCGAGAGGCAGCTACCTCTGCGTGGTCCGGGCCGAGGGCCGATGCGAGACGCGGATCCCGGTGTGGGTCGAGCGCGGCGGGCGATGGGATGGCGTGCCGCCCGGAGAATCGGAGCCGCTTCCGATCCCGCTCCCGGCCGAGGGCGAGCTCGGCCCGGACGAGGTGTACGTCCCGGCAGGCTGGTGCTGGATAGGCGGCGATCCGCAGGCGTCGGACAGCCTGCCCGGCCGGCGCCTCTGGGTGGACGGCTTCATCCTCGGGCGATACCCGGTGACGAATCGAGAGTATTTGATCTTCCTCAATGACCTGATCGCCGCGGGCCGTGAAGAGGAAGCGCTCGTCTTCTGTCCGCGGGATCCGCCGAGCCTGTCGGGGGCGACGGACGCGCGCGCGGGGCGGCCGATCTATACGCGGGGCGAAGGCGGGCGGTTCGTCCTCGGGGGGGAGGAGTTCGGCCGGCGGTGGCAGCCCGATTGGCCTGTCGCGCTCATCGACTGGCACGGCGCCCGTGCCTATGCGGCGTGGCTGTCTGCGCGGACGGGCAAGCCGTGGCGCCTGCCGGGGGAGCTCGAGCGCGAGAAGGCCGCGCGTGGCGCCGACGCTCGCGTCTTCCCGTGGGGCAACCAGGCCGATCCCACGTTTGCCCGCGCCGCGGAGAGTGACACGCTGCCGATGCGCGTGGGCGTGACCGCGTATCCGCTGGACGAGAGCCCCTATGGGGTGCGGGGCCTCGCCGGAAACATCCGCGACCATTGCCTGGAGGTCTGGCGTCACGCGGGGCCGGACGTGTCGGGAGGCCGTCTGGTCCTGTCGCCGGCTGCTGCGGGAGATCCGGACTTCCGGAGCAACCGCGGCGGCGCGTGGACGAGCCCTCTCGAGCGCTCGCGCGCGGCCGCGCGCTTCGGCAACTTGCCCGGCGATCGGCGAGAGAGCATCGGCGTGCGTGTGGCGAGGTCGCTCCGCGGGTGAGTCTGCGGCTGCACCCTCTTCGAGCGCCCTTCAGGAGTTCCGGCGCGGGTTCGGCCCGTGCAGCGAGTAGGCGGCCTGATACTGGCCATTCGGCAAGACGCTGGACGTCCAGGAAGCCGTCGCGGGGACGATGTACGCGGGCGCCGAATCGGATTTCTCGAACCATTCGACCTGGGTGATGGCCTCATTCGTCACCACGATCGAGACATAGAGATCCTTGTCGCCGCCGTTGTACTGGTCCTTCCCGCAGAACACCAAAACGTTCGGCACACCGTTCTCGACGCGAAGGGGCGCCCAACTCGTGCCCTCGGCGCTGGTGAAGGCGGGGGTCGCCGGATCGAAGGACGCACGGAGCAGGTTCACGGAATCTCCCGTGATCGGGTTGCTCTCGATGTAAATGGTGGTGCCGGTGAGCTTGTCGAGCAAGCTGCTCTGGTACCACCACATCTCCGTGCTCTGTGGCGGGTTGTCGTTGGAGCCAAACTTGTCCGAAGCGGGGTGAATGGTGGGTCCGTTCGGCAGGGTCGTGACGATCTGCGCGATGAGGTCCCCGTCCTTGTGGTCGTAGATGGCGATGTTCCATCCGCCGTCGATCTGCTGGCCAAATCTCTTGTGGTGTGACCCTGCGCCCGCCGCCCGCACCTTCTCGCCCGTTTCCGTCTCCTGGCTCATGGCTCTCCTCGTTCTCGGTTCGATCGAGCGCCGCCCGGGCGCCCTTCCTCGGATGCCCCGACATAACATCGTCCCCGCCGCGTTGCCTATTCCCGCGTTATTTCACCACGCCCGCGGAGACGCATCCGCTGCGATCCCTCCGCAGGCGGCGGCGAAAGACCGACATGGCGACCACCGCCGCCGCCCCGAAGAGCAGCCCGCTCGAGCTCGACCTCGTCCCGACGACCTTGCACCCGCAGGAGCCTTCCGCATTGGGAGCGTCGCCGCTCCCTCCGCCGACGCCCGTGGTGGATGAGCTCGCGCCGCCCGTCCCGGCAGCGGCGTCCCGGGCGCGACCTCCGGCCCGATCACCACCCGCGCCGGGAGATCCAGTCGTAGGCGAGGTGGTACTGGTCGCCGGTGGAGTTCTTCACCTCGATCTTGATCTTGCGCCGGATCAGATCTCCCCAGTGCTCGTCGAAGTGGTAGGGCAATGCCGCCTCCGGCAGAATCTGGCGCGAGATGACTTGATACCAACCATTCTCTCTCCGGCGGATGCCGAAGAAGACCGAGCCGCGGACGGCGTAGATGTACCCCTTGATCCCCTTGGCGAACTCCTCGTCGCGCAAGTCGGTCGACCGGTTGACCCAGCAGAACGACAGGCTGCCGCAGAAGCGGCGCTGAAAATCCGTCGCGCCGATCGGCACCGCGACGAGCGCCGCGTCGCCCTCGCCCACCGGCGCGAGCTCGCCCGTCTCTCCTGATCCTTCCGACAAGGCAGCACGCGCCTCCGCAGCCACGAGCGCCTCCGGCGCCGGCTCGCCAGCGAGGGCCTCATACACCTCGGTCGCGCGGAGGTGGCCGAGGTCGGGGCGCGCGAGGGGATCCTCGCCGCCGGCGGCAGGCGTGCTTTCGAGGTTGAGCTCACCGGGGGGAGATTCGAAAAAGCGGACCTCCGCCCCGTCGGCAGTCCTGACGAGCGCAAGCACATTTTCCGTGGTCGTGGTCTCCTCGGGCGCGCCCGTGCCGCACGCAGTCAATGCGCAGCAAAGCAACGAAGTGACGGCCAGCGTGAGTTTCATGTTCGACCTCCCTGTCCCCGTGGCGCAAACGCACACGGATTCCCTGGGGCATGCTGGCCGCCAGCGAAAGCGGGGAGGCACGCAGGGCCGTGAGGGAGGGGGAGGAGGCGCGGGGGCGCGGATACCGTGAGATGCCCCGCTGTTGCCCCCGTGCTCCGGCTCGCTGGACTCCGTTGCCCCGCTGTTGCCCTGACCCTCGGTCGCCTTGTTGTTCGCGTTCCTTTGCAAGCATCGCCTCGAGTTGTTCGACGACGCTTCCCAGGACGAACTCGCCAAGAACTTGTTCGACCGTACGTCCTCGCCCTGTCACGTCTGCGGGCGTCCAGCAAGACGAGGTGGGGCGAGGACTTACGGCGGCCTCATTCCTTCGCGGGTGAGGAGAGCATTAGAGCGGCGGAGGAAACTTCAGGTCCTCGCTGTCGAGGAACGTCATCGTTCCGCCCAGCAAAAGCGCTATCCCACGCAGATCCACCGGGATGTTGACCAACGCCATGTAGAGGGCCTGCACAGAGTCGACGCCACCGACCCACTGGCGCACCTTCCGCTGACCCGGACCGTGGATCTCGTACTCCACGGACCAGTTTCCATTTTCTATGGATTGGGGCGCCTCTATCAGCACGGTGACCCGTTGTGCGTGCGTCTGCCCGGGAAGGCGAAATTCTAGAACTCGCTCAGCGATGACGGGACCGGGCATTTGAACTTCGCAGCCTCCCGTTCGCACTCCAGGCGACAGTTCGAGCGGTCCCTATTCGCCTGACTCCAGCACGCCTCTCGCTCTTTTCTGGCATTCTCCGGCATCCTGCGGCAGCGCTCATTGTCCATCCTCCAGATGGCTTCGCATGCGTTGAAGCACGCCTCGAGGGGCGTTTATGCACCGATTTGTAATGGAAATACTACGAGTGTAACGACCCCCAAATAAAACAATCGCGACGCGTCTCATGTGAACCCCCATTTCCCACGAGAGCCTTCCTTGTACTGTCGAGTGCTCGCCAAGACAACCCCTGTGGTGATGGCCTTGTCCCTGGAGCTCGGGAGACTCCGTGCCTGTTGAATTCCGTTTCGCCAGAACGTTTCGCCGAGGACGCCGCGCGCTGTGCAGCGGTCCTGAGGCGTTCGCGACCCAGGCCTTGTCTCTGCCCTCATGACGTCGTGTCCTGACGCCGCGTCCTCACCTTTCGGAGACACGCGTCCGTCATCCCCGGCAACGGGCCCCAGGGAGGAGGGCATGCCCTCGTCGCCTCCCGCGGATGGCCCGTCTGTCCACCGGCTTGAAGAGCGCGCGCCGGGCCTCGGTGGGGTTCGTCAGGATGCTCTCGGGGGCCTCGGTGACGGCCTGCCAGACCTCTTGCTCTGCATCGGCGGTGCTGACGGCCGGGACGCGGAGCCGACGGAACCAGTGCGGGAGCTGGGCGGCGTAGGCCTGGTAGAGGCTGGCGAAGGAACCGACAGGAGGCGCGGCGGGTTCGGGGGTCGTCACGTCTCCTCTTGGGCAGGCTCGCGGGTGGATCCGTGCATCCTCCGGACGATTTTTCCTGCCGCGGGAGGGGCACCTCCCGGAAACCAGACGAGCTCAGGGCAAACGTTCGAGCATGTGCTCCGGTCGCCGGGGTTTCTTGTACGTCGCTTTCAGCGTGACCGATGTTCCCGGTTCGATGGCTTCCACGCAGTAATATGCGGTATCGAGGGGAATGCAGTCGCCTTGTTTCATGGCAAACGCGAGCGGCTGAGGCTTGTCACCCCACCACTCCCACGCTGCGCGCACGCGGATCCCTCACGGCTCCACCTTCACGAGCCGCCCGAAGACCGCATTGTGCCCGATCCACCCATTGATGTGCCCGCGGTTGTTCCCAATCTGGAACCGCCCATCCTGCACGCTCTTGACGAAGTGGAGATACTCGGTGCCGCGGACCTTGCACAGGACAATGTCGCCGGGGCGGATGTCGCGTGGGTCGACGGGCTCCACGGTGCAGAGCTGACCGGACTCGATCCGTGGAGACATGGAGTTGCCCCGCGGGCGGAAGGAAACGATTTCGCCAGTGCGAAGCTTGGTGATGTATCCAGTGGCCCAGCCCATGGTGTGCGTCCTCAGGCAAGGAGCTCGGCATACGCGAGCCCCTGCTGCATGCCGGCGCCGACGGCGTGGTTGTTGTCCTTGACCTCGATAACGGCGATGGGGAGGTTCGGCTTGTAGAAAAGGACGATGTCCGCGCGCTTGCCGGTGTTGGGGATCCGGTTCTGGCCTGCGCGACCCTTCGTGGTGACGCGGTCGGCGGTGAGGGTGAACTCCTCGCGGATCTGGCGATCGAGGTCCCAGCCGGAGGAAGATCAAGGGTAGCGAAATACGTGTGAGATGTGGAGCCACAACGGGCTCGCACAGATGGGGCGGCCATCGGGTGCAAGCGACGTCTGCGAGCACGACCGGCGTGTCCCCCTTGTGTCACGCGTCCGCGATGCTTCGGAGGATCGCGGGAATCTCCGAATGCTCTGCATAAGGAATCACGCGGACGTTATACTCTCGCTCGAGTCGATCCCGATCCGCATCGGAAGGCCCCTTGAGCAACACGTAGTGCCGCTGTGCCGAGGTCCGGAACGCGTCCGCGTTGCCCTTCAAGGCAAGATCGAGGTCGAGCGGATCGTTCATGCCGTAGCCCACGAAGAGCATCACGTGATCCTGGAGCAGGAAGCTCAGCACGGCCTGGTAGGAGCGGTCGGCACGTGCTTGGTTGTACTCGACCTCCGACATCACGACCGTATCGTGGTGCTCCGCCGTTCCGTGGACCTTGAGGAGGACCTTCCGGCCCGCGCGCAAGTCGCCCAGCGCCCGATCGGCGTCCTTCCAGGTGTAGGGCTGACGCCGCGGCGTCTCGGACACGCCTTCGAGGAGCTGGTCGTAGTTCGTCGTGAGAATGGCCCGGGTACCGAGGCTGACGAGCACGCGATGCGCTTCGCCTGGCGCAGCGTTTTCGGGGCGAAAGATGTCGTTGAGGGCGTTCTGGTAGTCCCGACCGAGTGCGGTCCGCAAGGCCCCGAGTTCCGCGAGCATGTTTTCGAGCCGCATGCCGGGCTTGAACAGCGCCCTCTTTGCGGCGATCACGTCGCCGTCCAGCGCATCGTAACGAGCGCAGGCGTCGAGGAGGCGCTCGGGGAGCTGGGACCAGGTGGGGAAGTCTCCCGCGACGTCGCGGCCGAGGGAGAGGCCGGAGCCGACGAAGAGGGCGAGTCTGCCGCGGCGGTAGGCGTCGAGGAGGAGTCGAGGGAGCTTGATGGAGGACATCGGGGGAGCCGGAGGAGGCGCAATTGCGACGATGGCATTGGGGTCAGCGACCGCGGCGGGGACGAGTCGCTCCCGGCCATCCCAGGGGATGCCTTTGTCCCAGCCGCGCTTAGCGAGTTCCTGGGAGACAGCGTCCCCCGAGAGGTCGCCTGCGAGAGCGGATTCGACCTTGGCGGGGTTGGAGAGGACCTCGTCCAGACCTGCCATGGGAAGATACAGCGCGGCACCCGAGCTGGGATCAGGGTGATGGAGCGCGAGTCCGACTTGCGCGGGTTTGCCGCTCGCCACGTAAAACCCGTTCGGGGTCCGGGTGAGCAGCGAGCCGGGAGAAACCTCGATGGCGACTACGGTCTCCAGCGTGGAAGGGTTCATCAGCTGAATGACCCCATTCGCCCCAAGGCTCGTGAGCCACTTCCCACTCGGATGCCAGGCGAGCGCGCGAATCTGACAACCGGTCGCCACGCGGCGTACCTTAGGCGTCAAGGGGGTGGCCTTCCAGAGCGTAACCGTGCCATTGGCGTGGGCGATCGAGAGCGATGTGCCGTCTGGGTGCCATACCATCGCGCTCAAACCTTCGGGGGCTCGCGCGCTGTCGAGCAGACGTCCTGTCAGAGCGTCCCAAATCCGGATGTTCCCTGAGGACGTGGCTACGGCAACCTGCCCTCCAGCAGGATGCCATGCAAGAAGATATGCTGGGTCGGATTGACCGTCCTCCAGAACAATGCGTTTTTGCGTCTGGAAATCGAAGACATCCATCTCGGAGGTGGCATTCCCGAAACCAGACTGGTGAATGCGTGCGAGCTTCTTACCATCGGTGCTCAGTGCCGACGAGCGAACCCATCCGGGGCGCGGGCTCGCGAGCATCGGGGTCACCACAACCTCCCCCCCCTCGTCGACGTTGATGGAATGGAACAGGGGGGCTGACGCTGCAATCAGCATGTCCCTCGTGAGCCACACGCTCAGGAGCGAATTGTTCGGGCTGAACGACGGGGAATCCAGGTATCGCAGCCGAGTCCCGCGCATGGCGTCGAAGATTTGCAGCCCTTGGATGACTGTGCCCTCGTCCGGGATGCGTGTCGGAGCTGCAAACGCGGCAAGTCGGGTGCCGTCGGGGCTCCAGACCGCTCCATGAGCATCCGCAATGACGAGCGCCTCTCGGCCCGTTTTCGAGTCCCAAATGCGCACATGTTGCGTTCCATCCTCGATCGCGAGCCGAGTACCCAGAGGATCCCACCGGATGGATTGAGTGGTAATTCGTTCCGTCAAGAAATCAAAGAACGACTCCGTAGGCTCTCGTTCGAGCTCTTGGTCGCTATCATTGTCGACACATTCTACGTGCTCCGGATGTGCGCCGCGACCATCCCAGACGATACGCCCCGCGGCTTCCGTGTCCACAAAAAGTCGACCATCCGGCTGCCATGCAAGGCAGGGGCGTTCCTCCATCAAGTCGTAATGCCATATTTCATTTCGTCGCTGCACATCCCAGATTTGTACCCCATTTTTGTCGGAATCCGAGTAGGTGGACGCAAGAAACCGGCCGTCCGGGCTCCAGTCGACAGAGAATCGCCAGGCTCGGTATTCGCCGACTTCAAAAGATTCTCCGGACTTTGCATCCAGAACTTCCACGACATGGCCGCAGTGGGCGAGGATAGGGGCGCATGGATGCCAAGCCATGCCAAGGGCCCACGCTTCACACTCGACGAGCCGACGGCCGCTCACCGCATCCCATATCGAGAGGCGCGTCGCGTTGACGTACGAGCCTGCGAGCTTGGTCCCGTCGGGGCTGAACAGGAGATGCTCTGCAGCGCCTTCGAGGCGTACCATGGGCCTCGGGACGATTCCGTCCCACGAGACGACGACCCCTCGCTCTCCGAGGACGGCGAGCCGCGTACCGGAAAGATCCCAGGTCATCGGCCCGGTCAAAGTCTCCGCTGCAATCAACCTCGCGAGGACGTGGCCCGTTGCTGCGTCCCGGATGCGAATCGTGTTGTCCGATTCGGCACTCGCGACGTACTGACCCCCCGGGGACCGGGCCGCACAGATGCGCCGTCGATCCGTTAATAGCGTCGGGAGTGCCGCGGCCTCCCCGACCGCGGCGCCGCCGAACGGCGCTTCAGGGGCGATCCATGCCGTGATGTCGGCCCGCTCCAAGCAGGCTCCTTCCCACCGGCACCCCGTCCAAGTCGATTGCCGCAGCACCGAACCCGACAGATCGCTCCCTTCGAGATCGGCCCCGTGAGCCTCCGTCTGCGTAAAATCTGCCTCTCGTGCGCTCACATGCTGGAGCAGCGCTCCGTCGAGGCGGACGCCTGGGAGTCGCGCTCGGTCTAATCTGGCCCGCGTCAAAGTAGCACCCCGGAGGTCGGCGCCCGTGAGTTCTGCGCCATCGAAGCGAGCGCCCGAAAGAGCGGCCTGTCGCATGTCCTCACCCGCGAGCTGCACTCCACGCAGGTCCGCTCCCTCCGGTACCCAGCCCTCCGGCTCTTTCGCCCATTGGCCGAGCCCGAGCAGCAGCCGCAGCGCGTTTGCCGCCGCTTTCGTGGTCGCTAGAGGGTCGCCTCCTCTACTCCTTTGCAGCCAACTCTGAGTCGCCAACACCGCTGCCGACTTCTTGGGTTCTCCGTCTCGACGTAAAACCTCCCCCACGAAGGCCGCCACTTCGGGCGTGAGTGGCATCGTCGCGAGCGCCTCTGCAGGCTTCAAGGGCAAGGTTTTCACGAGTGAGCACGCAAGGAAGAATTCGAGCAAGGATTTGTGCGCGAATCGATAAAGCTCCTCTCCCTCCCGTATGAAAAAAGCGCCGCCCTGGATCTCCAGGTATGCAGCCTCCCGAGGCACGTCGTCGGGCAGCTCCCTGGATAGCTCCTGGCGCACCGAGTGCCGCAACTCCTCCCAGGAACAGCTCTGCTTTCCGGTGCGCCACAACTCCTCCGCAAGCGCCTCGGCGAATGCGATCTTCTGGGCATCCGTGAAGCACTCGGGGTCGCCAGAGCGGGTTTGCTCGAGCCACCTCGCGAGGTAAGCGTTATACACGTCCGCCGTCGCGACGCGCGCCTGGGGGTCCAGCCTGTCCAGCGTGGCCAGCACCATGGCGAGGAGCAAGGGGCGCCGTACCAGATCCCCGAGATCATACGTCCGCTCGATCTTTGTCAGCGCTTCCCGCGTCGCCGCGTCCCCGTCTTTGATCTTGCTCACGAGCGCCTCGACCCGGCCCTGGTCGAAAAGCTGCAGCACGAGCCGCGTGACGCCGCCGGCCGACGCTCCGAGTGCCTTCGCGAGCGCTTGCTCCGCCGTCGTGCGCAGGCCCGTCTCCGTGGGGAAATAGTGATCTCGACAGGAGAGCACCACCCATCCACCCCCGCACGCCACCTCGAGGAGCCCCGCAAGGCGCCCGCCCAGATCGGCTTGCCCGACCCGCGTCGCCATCTCATCGAAGCCATCGAAGCAGGGTACGAGCATTCGATACCGCACGAGCAAGACCAGCGCGGCGCGGTTCGTGGAGTCATCGGCAACGCCCGCGGCCTCGAGCAGGAGCTGCTCCGCGACCGTGTTCGTCGCTGCGCCCGCAAGGTTGACCAGAAGGGCCCGAGGTCCCGTGGACGCGCGCCAGCGCTCCTGCGCCCAGCGGGCGAGCAGGGTCGACTTGCCTGTCCCGAATTCGCCAAGCAAGAGAGCGGTTTGCCCTCCTCCTGCGAGCCACCTATCCATCGCGGCGAGCGCTGGCTCGGGCTCGGATCCTTCGACGCGCACCGCCGGCTCGACGAATTGCCCTCCCACCTCACGCAGGCGCTCTTCCACGCAGGCATCGATCCGCCTCTGCGCACCTGCGAAACGCGGTAGGAGGGCGCGCGCTCGTTCTTCGCGGTCTGCCTTTGTCAGAATTTCGATCCCTTCGAGGTCGATCCCAAACGAGCGGAGCCCCTCCACGATCACCGTACGCTTCGTTTCCACCCACCGATCGGTCGCGCTCGTCCACACGGTCCATCGATCGCCCCGAGGCACGAGCACGAAGAGATCACCGGCCACGGGCGCTTCCGCCCAGATCCCTACGACCGCGAGCCCCGTCGCTCCTTCGGCGAGGGCAAGCTGATACACCTCCTCTGCCTCGCGCAGGTACAGATCGCCAAAACCATGCTTTGGGGCCGCCTCGTGAGCGCGCGCCGCTTCTAGCAAATCGGCAGGCTTGGCGCGAAACGTAAAGACCAGCCCTCCGTGCTTCCGCCCGCCGAGGGCCGCCGGGTGAATTCCCTCCAGAAGCACCACTCGTGCGGACACGTGCGCCTGCGATTCTGCCACTATCCCCGCGACAACCGACTCGATCGCAGATCCTCCCGCATCCGTCCACGCACCGGGATCGAGCGCACTCGCGGCCTTCCGTAGCCGCGCGACGTCCGGGCCCAGATTCGGATGCTCGGCGAGCCACGGTTGCATGGCCTCGGCAGCGCCCTTTGCAAGCGCAGCGCACATCGTATCGAATGGAACGATGTCCGAAGGCAGGACGACCTCGCGCGTGAGCCGTCCGATCTCGTCTTTCGACACATTGCGTAGATTGCCGATGAGTCGCGACAGGCGCTCCTTGCGCGACATGGCCGTGTCGTTATCCGCTGCGCTCTGTAGGACCGTGGCGCTTGCCGTCATACGCTGCATGAGCGTTCGCAGCGTAGAGATGTCCTTCGCCGCGAGAAGCGGGGCCGTTTCTTCGATCCATGCCGCATACGCGTCGTCCTCGGGGCGCGCGCGGTAGACGAGCGTCGCCGCTGCAAACGGGCGTACAGGTCTGCGGGCGTCGTAATGCGTCGAGCCTCCCGTGCGCACGAACCCGAGGTCCACATCCGCGACGATGACGCCCTCCTCCCCGGGCTCCAGACGGCCCACGTGCTCAGGGAATGGCCGGACGTCCGAGTGCTTCTCTTCGTCCACGAAGATCGACGTCCCGCCATGTTCCGCCTGGTTCGTGTAGAGCACGGGCCTCCCGTACCGCTTCGCCTCCTCCCAAGCCTTCGCCGCGAACTCACCCACCGTGTGCTTCCCGGTCAGGCTGGGCACTGCGAGGAATCTGCATTGCGCGAGCGGCTCCATGACCAGAGCCCGGTGCTCGGCGTTCTCGCGGTGGAGGAAGTCAAGACACACCATGACGCCCATCGGCCCTACGATGTCCTCGGGCAGACCGACGGGGGCCCACGACGTCCCGGCCTCGATCTCCTCGCCGACGGCCGTCGCGGGGTGAAACTTGGGCGAGAGCGCGAGGAGCTTGCCGCGGCAGAGCACTGGGGCGACCGCCTGTTGGGGTATCGGCAAGGCGTCGCTCGACCAACCCAGGCGCTCGTAGATGCCTGCTTCGAGCCCCTCGAAGTCGACCATGTGCGTCCCCGCCACGACGACCATGTCGCGTGCTGCCTGCGCGACGTCTTCGAGGATGCCCCAGGGGATGCTGTACTCGGGGAAGACGACGAGACGCACGCCCCAGCCGCGGCACGCATCGAGGATGGCCTGGACTCGCCGAAGCGTGAACGCCGTGTACGCGGTCCGGATGCGGAGACGAAGATCGTCGAACGGCTTGACGAGCGTCGCGGGGACGACGGACGGCAAAAGAGGCTTGACGCCACCAGGATCCTCGAGCGGTGAGCGCATCTGCAGGAGGATCGCCGGGTGGTACGCGAATTGGACGACGGCGATGCGCGTGAAGGCGCTGAGCATGGCAGGTGGGAGGGTAGCGAACTACGAGCAGCCCTGCGAGTTCATCGCGGAGCGTGCTACGCGTCTTGAGGACTTACGGCAGCCTCATTCCTTCGCGGGTAACGGCGGCTTGAAGGCCTCGTGCGGCTCCATGTAGAAGCCGAGATCCGCGCTCCCTTCGAATTCCAGCCGCCCACCGGTGTCGTTCGTGAGGGTCCGAAGAAGGACCGGGACGAGCCATATTGCTCCGATGACCGCCTGCATGGAGTCGACACCGGACGCCCGACTCCGGAAGACCTGTGAAGCCTTGGGACCAAGGATTTCGATGGGCGCGCGCCAGGTCTCGCCCGTCTCGTCGAGCTCGGCCTTGCCGATGCGGACGATGATTTTCTTCGGCCGTCGGCCTCGCGGCGAATAGAAGTCCAGTTGCCTTTCAGCGATTACTTCTTGCATCCGTTCTTCGACCTATCCGGACATTTGGCCATGCAGTTAGCCAGCCGCCGCATGGCCTCGTTAAAACAGGCTTGGCGTCTGTTCTTGGGCAATCGTCGACAATCCGCCTCGTCGCGATCATATTGTTCGATGCATCGGTCTTCGCATCGCCCCGCGACGCTCGACGGTGGGCAGTCGTTGCCCCCGTTTGCGGCCGCCTCCGGCGACGCGAAAAGGACTGTTACAAGAAAGACGACGATTCCAAGACTCGTGATCCGTTGCATGACCCCTCCCCTCGGGGGAGTTTACCTGCGCCGATCGCGCCGGTCCACGTTGGCGCCCCTCGCCTTCGCTGCCGAGGGGGGCTCGCCTGGACACTTGCCCTGGCCCTGGCCTTGTCCCCGCCCTCCTGGCGTCGTGTCCTGACGCTGCATCCTCACCGTCCCAAACGGCGCGCATCCGTCCCACCTAGCGACGACGTCCTAGCCCGTCAGCCACGCCCTCACCCCCCGCCCCAGCTTCGCCCGTCCGTCGCCCCAACGACCCCGCCTCACCTCCCCATCGCCCCCAACCCCCGCCGCCCCGCCCTCCTCCTCTCCCGCTACACGCCCTCGTGTCTCCGAAGACTCGAGCCCGCCCCATCACCCCTTCGCCCTCATCCCCCCGCGCACCCGTCCCCGTCGCCTTCTTGCTTTCCCCCTAAGCTTAAAGACTCGACCTCATCCAACACGCGCGCTGCAATCATGCCGCGCGACAGTACAGCCCTATACCCCCCGCATTCGGGGAGGAGTCTTTCCATGTCCGATCCCAAGCATCCCAAGCCGAACGATCAGGTCTTTGATCTCTCGGACCTCATCCTCGTCGACATCACGCCCGATCACATCAGCCGTCTGAGCAAACTCCGCGACGGGTATCACTTGGCTGTCGAGACCATCGTCACCGCCTCGTCTCTCGCTCTCCAGCGCGCGGCCATCCACCCGGGCGAGGTCCAGACCCTTGCCGCGCATTGGGCCGATGTCCAGCGCATCGACGAGGTCGTCCCCGCCGTCGAGAAGCTCCTCGAGCTCCTCCACGAAACCCGCCTCATGCGCGGCCACGAGATCGCCATGCGTCTCGGCGAAATGGTGCAGCAGATCCGCCGCCGCGCGGATCGCTCCCCCGACGGCGCCGAGATCCTCGCGCCCTTCGAGAAGCTGCTCGCCTACCAATCCGCGCCCGCCCTGAAGGCCGTCGCGACCAAGGAGAAGGCGCGCGCCAACGAGGAAGCGCCGAGCGAGCCTACCGGCTGAGCCACACGCGCCCGCCCCTCTCCCGCAAGGGAGAGGGGCTCGGGGTGAGCCTACCGCAACACCCGCCCCCGATGCTGCTCCACCCACGGGGACAGCCGCCCGCGATCCTCCAGCGCCTGCCCCTCCGTCCGCTGCGCCTTCCGCTCCGCCCTGGCCGCCGCCACCGCAATCGCCGCGGCCAGCGTCGCCTCGTCCTCTTCGCGCACGTCCGAATAGCCGAGCAGCGTTTCCTTGTTCTCCTCGATGAAACCCGTCGTGTAACGGCCTTCGACGAACGCCGGATGCGCGAGCAGTTTTTCGTGGAAGACGATGTTCGTCTTGATGCCCGTCACCACGTACTCCGAGAGCGCGCGGCGCATGCGCTGGATGGCCGTTTTCCGGTCCGGGCCCCATACGCTCACCTTCGAGACGAGCGGGTCGTAATGGCTCGGCACTGTCGCGCCCTCGTAAAAGCCGCCGTCGTCGCGCACCCACGGGCCCGCGGGCACGCGGAGCGCTTCGATCTTGCCGGGGCTCGGGAGGAAGCCGATCGGGTCCTCCGCGTAAATGCGGCATTCGATCGACGCGCCGCGACGCACGATCTCTTCCTGCCGCCACGAGAGCTGCTCGCCCGCTGCCACGCGCACCATCTCCGCCACGAGGTCCGTCCCCGTGATCCACTCCGTGACCGGGTGCTCGACCTGGAGGCGCGTGTTCATTTCGAGGAAGTAGAAACTGCCATCCTCGCCGAGCAAAAACTCGAATGTGCCGGCCGAGAAGTACCCGACCGAGAGCGCGCCCTTCACCGCGACCTCGCCCATGCGCCGGATGAGCTCGGGCGTCGCCACGGGGCAAGGCGTCTCTTCGACGACCTTCTGGTGGCGGCGCTGGATCGAGCAGTCGCGCTCGAAGAGGTGGACCATGTTGCCGTGGCGATCGCCGATCACCTGGATCTCCACGTGCCGCGGCCGGAGGATCGCCTTTTCGATGTAGACCGTCGGATCGCCGAAGGCGCGCGCGGCCTCGCTCTGGGCGCGCTCGAACGCGCTCGGCATCTCGTCCGCGTTGTGCACGAGCCGCATGCCTTTGCCGCCGCCGCCCATCGCGGCCTTGATCAGCACCGGGTAGCCGACGCGCTCGGCCGTCGCGCGGGCTTCCTCGACTGTGGAGGCGTCGCCGCCGGGCGTGATCGGCACGCCGGCGGCGGCCATCTTGGCGCGCGCGGCCGTCTTCGAGCCCATCGCGGCCATCGCGCGGGACGGGGGGCCGATGAACACGATGCCGGCCCGCTCGCAGGCCTCCGCGAACTCGCTCTTTTCCGAGAGGAAGCCGTAGCCGGGGTGGATCGCGTCGGCGCCGGATTTGCGCGCGGCGTCGAGGACACGCTCGATCGAGAGGTAACTCTCGCGCGCGGGCGCCGGGCCGATGCAGTAGGCCTCGTCGGCGAGCCTCACGTGCAGGGATTTGCGGTCGGCTTCGCTGTAGATGGCCACGGCGGCGATGCCCATCTCGTGCAGCGTGCGGATGATGCGGACGGCGATCTCGCCGCGGTTGGCGATGAGGACCTTGCGAATCACGGACGCCCACGTAGCACGGCTCGGGCCGGGAGGGTGGCTGAGCATGCGCACCGGGGCTGCGCACCGGGGCTCCGCCCCGGACCCCGCGGGGGGCTGTCCGCCCCCTCGACCCCGGACCAGCGAGGCGCTGGACCCAGGGTTGAAAAACTGCGCGGTGCGCAGTTTTTCAAACAGGCCGATGAAGAAGCCGGGTCGCCAGCCGAACCAGCCACGCGGCTGTCTTGGTAGGCAACGCCGCTGCTGGTCTTGACCCGGGCCTGTTCGATGAACTGCGCATCGCGCAGTTCATCGAGCTTGGGTCCAGCCCCTGGCTGGTCCGGGGTGCAGGGGGCGGACAGCCCCCTGCTGGGGCCTGGGGCGACGCCCCATCTCCGTGCAACGAATCCCTTTCCCTCTGGCCAGTTACGAGCTACCTCTCGCCCCCCGTGCAGCGACGCGAATCGGGCCCCGCGCTCTCCTTCCACGAGGCAGGAGGATCCGACGAGGTGGCGGGCTACCAGCCTCGGGGGAGTTCCTTGGAAGCCCGCGCAGCCGAGGAGGAGCCCGAGGTCCTCTCCGTGGCCGCGCTCGATCAGCGGCTCCGCCGCGCCGTCGAGCACGCGTCGCAGGACGTGCGGGTCCTCGGCGAAGTCGGGGGCTTCCGGCTGCATTCGAGTGGGCACGCGTACTTCACGCTGAAGGACGAGCGCGAGGACGCGCTCATCAACTGCGTCATGTACAAGACGGCCGCGCCGCGGGCGCGGAAGCTGCTCGCGGACGGGGCGCGTGTGGTGCTGACGGGGCGCGCCACGGTGTACGCGCCCCGCGGCCAGCTCCAGTTCTCCGTGTCGGATGTGCGGCCGGTCGGGCGCGGCGCGTTGCTCGAAGCGCTCGAGCGGCTCAAGCAGAAGCTCGCCGGGGAGGGGGTCTTCGCGGCCGAGAGAAAACGCGCGCTGCCCGTCGATCCGGCCGTGATCGGGGTCGTGACGAGCGGCAACGGCGCGGCCATCCACGACATCGTGACCGTGTCGTTCCGGCGCGGCGCGCCGCGGATCCTGCTCGCGCGGGCGACGGTGCAAGGGCCGGGGGCCGCGCAGTCGATGGCCCGCGCGCTCGATCAGCTCGCGCGCGTGCCGGACGTGGAGGTCGTGATCCTCGGGCGCGGCGGCGGATCGGCCGAGGATCTCTCCGCGTTCAACGACGAGGCGCTCGTCCGGAAGGTGGCGAGTTTCCCCGTGCCGGTCGTGAGCGCCGTCGGGCACGAGGTCGACGTGACGCTGACGGATCTCGCGGCGGATGCGCGCGCGGCCACGCCCTCGCAGGCCGCGGAGCTGCTCGTCGCGGATCGGGTGGAGCGGCGCAAGCAGCTCAAGCACCTGTACACGCGCATCGCGCGCGCCACGCGGCAGGCGATCGAGCGGCGGCGTGTCGTCGTCGACAGGCTCGCGCGGTCGATCGGCTCGCCCGAGGATCTGCTCGCGGTGCGGCAGCAGAAGCTCGACGAGCTGACCCTCAAGCTCGGACGCGAGATGGAGCGGGCGGCGTCGCGGCGCAAAGAAGAGCTCTCGCAGATCGAGCGGCGGCTCGCGGAGCGGCACCCGCGGGCGGTGATCGCCGTGGCACGCGCTGCGATCGGCCCGCTCGAAGTGCGGCTCGTGGCGGCCGAGCGCCGGCGGATCGAGCGGCTGCGGACGACGCTCGGGCGGCACGCGGCGCGGCTCGACGCGCTCTCGCCGCTCGGCGTGCTCGCCCGCGGCTACGCCATCGCGACGACGACGTCGGGGCGCGCGGTGCGGGCCGCGAAGGAGGTCGCCGTGGGCGAGTCCATCACGGTGCGGGTGCACGAGGGCGCGCTCCGCGCCGAGGTGACGGCGGTGATCGATCCGGCAGAAGGCGATGGAAGCGATGGCTGAGGGAAGGGTCTTCGCCGTCCTCGGGCATCCGATCGCGCACTCGCTCTCGCCGGTGATCCATACGGTCGCGTACGCGTCGCTGGGCCTGCCGCACGTGTACCGGGCGATCGACGTGCCGACCGCGGCCGAGCTCGTCGCGGTCCTCGACGAGCTGCGGTCCGGCGCGCTCGGCGGGGTGAACGTGACCTTGCCGCATAAACGCGCGGTGCTCGATCACGCCGACGAGGTCGACACGAGCGCGATCGAGCCGGGGGCGGCGAACGTGCTTTGCCGCGGCGAGGACGGCCGGCTCCGGGCCTACAACACGGACGCGGACGCCCTGGCGGACGACATCGCCGCGCTCGCGCCCGACGCCTCGCGCAAGCGGGCGATGGTGATCGGCGGAGGCGGGGCGGGGGTCGCGGCCGTGGCCGCGTGCAAGCGGTTGGGGTTCAAACTGATCGCGGTGACGTCGCGCTCGTGGGCGCGGTCGGAGAACGTCGAGACGTCGCCGTCGGCCGAGCAGGTGCGGCGGATGGGGGCGCTGCCCTTGCCCTGGCCCGGTCCGGGCGAACCCGCGCCCGATAGCTTCGCCTCGCAGGCCCTCCGGCTCCAATGGTGGGATCTCGCGCGTGGCGCGTCGCTGGTCGTGCAGGCCACGAGCGCGGGCATGCTCGGCAAGGACCCGGGCGAGTCGGTCCGGGATGTCGTTCCTTGGGACGATCTCGGAAGCGACGTCTTCGCGTACGACGTCGTGTATACCCCAAGAATGACCCCGTTCCTGCACGCCGCCGCCTCCCGAGGCATCCGGGCCGAAGGCGGACTCGGGATGCTCGTGCGACAAGCCGCCCGCTCGATCGTGCTGTGGACCGGGCAAGAGCCGCCGCTCGACGTGATGCGGCGGGCCGCCGAGGGCGCGCTCGATCGGGGAGGGCACACGGTATGAGCGGCAGCGACGCCTCGAACGCGTCGATCTGGCCGCACGTCGACGTGCGTCGGGATCTCGGCCGCGCGCTCTTCCGCGAGTGGGTCGCGAGCAACGGCGCCGGCGCCTACGCGAGCTCGACCATCGCGAACATGCACACGCGGCGCTACCACGGCCTGCTCGTCGCCGCGCTGGAGCCGCCGCGCGCGCGGCACGTGGTGCTCTCGCACGTCGACGTGGCGATCAAGTCGCTCGCGCCGCGCGGGGTGTGGGATCTCGCGACACACCAGTTCCCGGGGATCAACCCGGAGCGCGGGCCGTTTTACCTCAACCGCTTTGATCAGGATCCGGTGCCGCGCTGGACCTACAGCGTCGCGGGCGGCGAGCTCGAGGTGCTGCTCGCGCTCGTGCGCGGCGAGAACGCGGCGGTGCTGCGCTACACGTGGCGCGGCCCGCATCCGGTCGTGCTCACGCTGCGGCCGCTGCTCGCGATGCGCCACATGCACGTGCTCATGCGCGAGCACGGGGCGATGGAGCAACGCGTGGAGCTGCGCGCGGGCGAGATGCGCGTGCGTCCGATGCGCGCGCTGCCGAAGCTCTGCTTCCGCTACGACGAAGGCACGTTCGTGGGCTCGCCCGATTGGTGGCGGCGCTTCGAGTATTTGCTCGAACGGGACCGCGGGCTCGAGTTCCAGGAGGATCTCTGGACGCCGGGCGTGTTCGAGATCCGCGCGGATGGATCGGGCACGCCGAGCTTCCTCGTCGTCGGCGTGGAGAAGCTCCCGGAGGGCAAACCCGAGGAGCTCATCGCCGCCACGACGGCGGCGCTCGAAGCCGAGGATCCGGGCCCCTCGGTTCCCGCGCTGGAGCGCAAGCTCTCGGTCGCGGCGGAGCTCTACCGCGCGGATCTCGCGCCGGAGCCGGCGATCGTCGCGGGGTATCCGTGGGCCGAGGGCTGGGGGCGCGACAGCTTGATCGCGCTGCCGGGGCTCTACCTCGCGACGGGCAAGATCGAAGAAGCGAAGCGCGTGGCGCGCGGGATCGTGGCCAGCATGCAGGGCGGGCTCGTGCCGAGCCGGAGGGCCGACGAAGATGGCCGCCCGGACACGGCGTCAGCCGACGCGACGCTCTGGCTCTTCGAGGCGGCGCGGTGTTTTGCCGATGTGCTCGGCGCGTCGGATCCGTTCCTGCAGGGCGAGCTCGTGCCGGCGATGACGGCGTCGTTCGAGGCGATCCTGCGCGGCGACGCGCCGAACGGGATCCGCGTGACGGCGGACGGGCTGCTCGCGGCGGGCAAGTCGGGCGACGCGCCGACGTGGATGAACGCGCGCGCGTTCGGCGTCCCGGTGACGCCGCGCGTGGGCTGCGCGATCGAGCTCTCGGCGTTGTGGGCGCGGGGTTGCCACACGCTCGCGCGGCTCGCGCACGCGGCGGACGCAGGCTCGCTCGCCGACCGGGCCGACATCGCTTGCAGGAGGGCGCGCGCTGCGTTTCACGCGCGGTTCTGGTGCGAGCAGACGTCGTATCCGTTCGACGTGATCTCCGAGTCCCCGACGGGGGAGGGCGCGTTCGTGGACGCGTCGATCCGGCCAAACGCGATCCTCGCGCTCGCGATCGATCCGACCTGCTTCTCGCCGGAGCAGGCGCGCGCGACGATCGCGCGGGCGCGGGCCGAGCTCGTGACGCCGGCGGGGCTGCGGACGCTCGCGCCTTCGGATGCGTCGTACCGCGGCCACTACGGCGGCAACGTGTTCGAGCGCGACGCTTCGTACCACCAGGGGACGGCCTGGCCGTGGCTGCTCGGGTTTTACGTGCGCGCCGTGCGGAGTGTGCTGCCGGCGGAGGATCCGCTCGTGGTCGAGCTGCCGGACTTGATCGCCGCGGCGGCCGATCGGGACCTCGCCGTGGGGCAGGTGCCCGAGCTCGCGAGCGGCGTGATGCCGTTCTCGCCGAACGGCGGGCCGGCGCAGGCCTTCAGCGTGGCGGAGCTCCTCCGCGCCTGGAAGAACGTGCTCGGCTGAGCTCGGCGAGGCCCGCCTTCGCGAGGGTCTTCCACGGGCGCGTGTCGAAGCGGAGGCCGAGGTCGATGGCCTTCCGCGCGAGCTCGCGCGCCCTTCGTGGATCGACGGCGAGGTTCGCCTCGGCCGAGCGCAGGTAGGCGAGGGCGAGGAAACGATCCCGCCGCGCGGGATCCGCGAAGAACCGCGGATGCCGCTTCACCATGATCTCGTGCGTCTCGTGGTAGCGGCGGTCGTAGCTCTTCGAGACCTTCGCGGCGTTGCCGACGCGGTAGCGGTAGAGGATCTCGCCGCAGTGGTAGCCCCGTCGCCCGGCCTCGGCGGCGCCGATGAGGAAGTCGTAGTCGCCGTTGCCGCGCGCGAGCTCGTCCGTGTACCCGCCGAGCTCGATCCAGAGATCCTTGCGGTAGGCGCAGGGGCCGGGGGTGGGCTGTCCCGCGATGAAGTCGTCCCACGTGACCTCGCGCCGGTGCTTGTGGACGCGCGAATAGGCGCCGAAGCGCTCGTTGTCGCCGTAGACGAAGGCCGCGTCGGGGTGACGCGTGAAGGTGTCGAGGACGAGCGCGACGCTGCTCGGCACGAGTTGATCGTCGCCGTCGAGGTAGAAGTGAAACGGCGTCTCGGTCAGCTCGAAGGCTTTGTTGCGCGTCGGGTACGGGCCCATGTTCGTGGGCATCGCGTACTTGACGAGGCGCGGATGGTTCAGCGCCGCGAAGATCTCGCGGGTCCGCGCGTGCTCGGTTCCATCCATCACGAGCACGGCGCACCAGCGGGGATCGGTCTGCGCGAGGAGGCTGTTCCAGCAGTCGAGCAGCCAGTCGCCCTCGGCGTAGCAGGTGATGCCGATCGTGAGGAGCGGCGCGCTCGAAGCAGGTGCGTTCATGCGGAGAGGGGGCTCAGACGCGCACGTGCGCGAAGGTCGCCTCGATGTTGAACCAGCCGAGCGCCTGGAGGGCCTCGGCGGCGAAGAGCCCGACGCGGGGCAGGGGGACGATGCGCTCGGCGACGTCGCGCCGCAGGTAGTCCCGCTTGAAGTACCGGGGACGACGGCCGCCGAGGTAGCCTTCGAACTCCGCGTACGTGAGCTTCTTGTAGTTGGGCGTCCCCGGATCCTCGCGGCGGGTCATGAGGTCGTAGAAGAGCAAGGCGCCCCCGGGGCGGAGGAGCGACAAGCACGTCTCCATGATCTTTTGCTTCGTCTCGGCGTTCGTGACCGAGGTGAGCACCGCGAAGAGCATCACCACGTCGAAGGGCCCGCCCACGTCGGTTTCGAGGATGTTGCCCGCGAGGAAACGCACGCCGGCGCAGCGCTGCCGCGCCTGCTCGATCCGCTCGGGCACGAGGTCCACGCCGACGAGCCCGGTGGGATCCGCGCCCATCTCCACGAGCCAGGCGAGGTTCGATCCGCCGCCGCAGCCGACCTCCAGCACCTTGAGCGCGCGGAGATCCTCGAAGGTGGAGGCGCCGATCTCCTGCAAGCTCTGGCGAATGCGGCGCTGGCGTTGCCGCTGGCACAGGTACGCGTGCGGCAGGATCGGCCACCACGCGTTCTGCGGCAGGAAACGCTCGCGGTAGAAGCGGCGTATCTCCTCCGCTTCGTCGCCTTCGCCCGCCGCGCGGGCCTCGTCACGCGCCACGAACGGCCGAGTGCCACGCGCGCTCGGATGCGTCAAGTCACGAGGGCCCCCGGGCGCCGCGCGCGGTTGCATCGCTCGGCGAGGGGCCCTATACCCCGGCATCGCTTATGTCCGCTGCCCGCGATTTCCTGCGCGCCGAGCTCGAACGTGAATACAGCGCGTGGTTCGGCCTGCCGCCGCGCCCGTTCCTCGACGGCGTGGTCGAAGCGTGGATGGCCGACGATACGAACTCGAAGCATCGCTTCGACACGATCGAGGCCGCGCTGCCCTCGGCGAAGCGGATCCTCGACATGGCCTCGGGCTGCGGGAGCGCCGTGTTCTACGGGCTGCTCCACGGCTACGACATGGTCGGGATCGATCCCGAGGGGTGGAAACACACGTTCAACGGGATGAAGGCGAAGGAGCGTGGGTATCCCGCGGCGTGGATGAGCCGCTTCCACGACGGCGTGGGCGAAGCGCTCCCGTTCCCCGACGACGATTTCGACTGCGTGACGAGCTACCAGACGATCGAGCACGTGCAGGACGTCGACCGCGTGCTCGCGGAGCTCGTGCGCGTGACGCGGGCGGGCGGCGGGATCCACCTTCGCTGCCCGGATTACCGGGGCACGTTCGAGGGGCACTACCGGCTGCCCTGGCTGCCGCTCTTCCCGCGGCCGCTCGCGCGCGCCTACCTGCGGGCGATCGGCAAGCCGACCGCGGGGCTCGATACGATCCAGTACATCACGAAGGGCCGCGTCGTGCGGATCCTGCGGGCTCTCGAGGCGCGGAGGCCGGGGCTCCGGCTGCGGATCGTGGACCTCGATCAGGAAGCCTTCGCCTCGAAGCGGCAGCGGCTCCCGGGCGAGTTCTCGTGGTGGAAGGCGAAGCGGTACGCGCGGGGCCTCTTCCGCGAGGAGACGAGCGTGAACCTCTTCGTGTACGTCGAGGCGAAGGGAACGAAGGGCCGGCCGTGAGCCGCCTTCGCGTGCTGATCACGGGCGCCACGGGGTTTCTCGGCGCGCACGTGACGCGAGCGCTTCTCGACCAGGAAGCGCGCCTGACGCTGCTCGCGCGGCCGAGCTCGGAGCTCGGGCGGCTCTTTCGCGTGGCCGGTACGAGGCTCGATCGGACCGAGCTCCGCAGGGTCGATCTCGGCGTGGCGGAGGCGGTCCGCGCGGAGATGTTGCGGGCGCGGCCCGAGGTGGTGATCCACCTGGCGGCCGATGCGCGCGCCCGTGCCTCCGAGGACGAGGTCGAGGCGATGCGCGCGCTCCACGTGGGCGTGACGCGTGGGCTCGCGGAGGCTTCGATCGAGGCCTCCGCGCGGCTCGTCGTGGTGTCGACGAGCGACGTCTACGGAAAACTCCCTTCGCCGCACGACGCGGAAGGCGAGGTCGCGCCGCGGACGCCGTACGCGCGCACGAAGGCCGAGGCGGATGCGATGGTGCTCGGGCCTCTGCGCGAGCAGGGCCTCTCGGCCGTCGTGCTCCGGCCGTACCTCGTGTACGGGCCGGGCGCGCAGCCGCGGCAGCTCTTGCCCGCGCTCATCGCCGCTTGCCTCGCAGGGCGGGAGTTTCCGATGACGGATGGCCTGCAGCGGCGCGATTTCGTGTACGTGGGCGACGTGGCCCGCGCGGTGGCCCTCGCCGCGACGGCGCCCGACGCCGTGGGGCGCGTGATCGACATCTGCACCGGCGTGCCGCGGCAGGTCGCCGACGTGGTGCGCCTCGTCGTTGATCGCATCCAGCCGGCGCGCGGCGGGCCCGTGCTCGGCGCGACGGCGCGCCCCGCAGACGAGCCCGAGGCGCACTACGGCGATCCCGCGCCCGCGGAGGCGCGGCTCGGGTGGAAGCCCGAGGTGTCGCTGGAAGAAGGCGTCGATCGCACGATCGATGCAGCCCGGGAGGAGCGGTCCAAGTGAGCGGCCCGGAGCCTGCGCGCCCCGCCGTCGCGTTCCTCCTCGGGACGGCGTTCTCGTTCACCGAGACGTTCCTCTTCAACCAGATGCGCTCCCTCGCGCGGTACCAGGCGATCACGCTCTGCAACCGCGTCGCCAACGAGGAGCGGTTTCCCTGGACCGAGCCGCGGATCCTCGGGCGAAGGCAGCCTTCGAAGATCGGCCAGGCGCTCCGCCCGCTACACGGGAGGCTCACGCTCGATCCCGCGTGGATGCAGGCGCTGCAAGAGACACGCGCGACGGTGCTGCACGGTCAGTTCGGCACGAATGGGCTCATCGCCGCGGTGTACGGCAAGAAGCTCGGGTTGCCTGTCGTCACCTCGTTCTACGGCGGCGACGTCGGCATCCTCCTCGAACCGCGGAAGCACCTGCGGCGCTACTGGCACTACATCCTCGGCAAGCGCGCGCTCTTCGAGGGCAGTGATCTCGTGCTCGTGCTCTCGACCGCGATGCGCGACGATCTCGTGCGGCTCGGTTGCCCCGCGTCGAAGCTGCGCATCCACCCGAACGGCGTGGATCTCGAGCGCTTCAGCCCGGTGCCGCGCGCCGATCGCACAGGGCCGCTCTCCGTCGTGATGTGCGGCCGCGAGATCGAGAAGAAGGGATTTGCCCATGGCTTCCGCGCCGTGCAGCGGGCGCGGGCCGCGGGCGTGGATCTGCGCGTGCGCTGGCTGCCGGCGCCTGGGCCGCTCGGCGCGCCGCTCCGCGCGCTCATCGAGGAGCTCGGGCTCGGGCCCCATGTCGAGATCCTCGATCCGAAGTCGGATCCCGCCGTCGTGATGCGCGAGAGTGATCTCATGCTCTGCCCCTCGGTGACAGCGGCGGACGGCGACAAGGAAGGCGTGCCCACGGTGCTCGTGGAGGCCGCGGGGACGGGCTTGCCCGCGGTCGCGAGCCGGCACGCGGGGATCCCGGAGATCGTGGTCGATGGTGAGAGCGGTTTGCTCTACGCCGAACGTGACGAGGAGGGCCTCGCCGCGGGTCTCGTGCGCCTCGCGAAGGACGCCGCGCTGCGCGCGCGCATGGGCGAGGCGGCGCGGCAGAAGGCGCTCGCGACCTACGACGCGCGCAAGCTCGCCGTCACGCTGGAGGCGCACTACGACGCGCTAGCCGCGCTTGCTCTGCGTCGGCCTCTCGATTAAACGCTTTTGGCCGTGTCGCGTGAAAAGGTCGTCATCCTCGCGGGTGGCCAGGGGATGCGTCTCCGGGAGGAGACCGAGTTTCGGCCGAAGCCGATGATCACCATCGGGGATCGTCCGATCCTCTGGCACATCATGAAGAGCTACGCGCACCACGGGCTGCGCGACTTCATCGTGTGTCTCGGCTACCGGGGCGAGGTCATCAAGCAGTACTTCCTCGACTACCGCGCCATGAGCCGCGATTTTACCCTCGATCTCGGCAAGGGCGGGGCGATCACGTTGCACGAGTCGCCGGCCGCCGAGGAAGAAGATTTCCGTGTGACGCTCGCCGAGACCGGCCAGCGCGCGATGACGGGCGCGCGCATCAAGCGCATCGAGAAGTACGTCGACACCGACACGTTCTGCGTGACGTACGGCGACGGCGTGTCGAACGTGGACATCGGGCGGCTGCTCGCGTTCCACCGCGAGCACGGGCGCATCGGCACCGTGACGGGCGTCTTTCCGCAGTCGCGCTTCGGCGAGCTGCTCCGCGACGGGTCGCGTGTCGTCGAGTTCAACGAAAAACCCCTCATGCACGATGGCTGCATCAACGGCGGGTTCTTCGTCTTCAGCCGCAAGTTCTTCGATTACCTCGAGGACGACGATGGCTGCGTGCTCGAAGGAAAACCGCTCGCGCGGCTGGCGAAGGACGGCGAGCTGATGGTCTACGAGCACCGCGGCTTCTGGCAGTGCATGGACACGATGCGTGATCTGGAGATGCTCCGGAGCCTGTGGACGGGAGGAGCGCCGTGGAAGGTCTGGTGAGGGACGAGGAGGCGGATCGCGCGTTCTTCCGCGATCGGAACGTCCTCGTCACGGGCGCGACGGGGCTGCTCGGATCGTGGCTCAGCGAGCGGCTGGTCTCGCTCGGCGCGAACGTCGTGGGCCTCGTGCGGGATTTTGTCCCCACGTCCAGGCTCTTCGCCAAGGGCGCGAAGGGGACGACGATCGCCGAGGGCATGACGCTCGTGAGCGGCGACATCCGCGACCGCGAGCTGCTCGAACGCGTGATGGGCGAGCACGAGATCGACTCGGTCTTCCACCTCGCCGCGCAGACCATCGTGGGCATCGCGAACGCGAACCCGGTGAGCACGTTCGAGAGCAACGTGGCCGGCGCCTGGAACGTCTTCGAGGCGGCGCGCAGGTCGCCGAAGGTGCGCCGCGTGCTGCTCGCGTCGAGCGACAAGGCCTACGGCTCGCACGAGACCTTGCCGTACACCGAGTCGATGGCGCTGCGGGGGGAGCATCCGTACGACGTCTCGAAGTCCTGCGCGGACCTCATCGCCCGGACGTACTGGGTGACCTACCGCCTGCCCATCACGATCACCCGCTGCGCGAACCTCTACGGCGGCGGGGACCTCAACTGGAACCGCATCGTGCCCGGCGTGATCCGCGACATCGTCGCCGGCCGCAGGCCCGTCATCCGCAGCGACGGCACGCTCATCCGCGACTACCTCTACGTCGAGGACGCGGTCGACGCGTACCTCGACCTCGCCCGCGCGATGGAAGATCCCGCGGTCCACGGCGAGGCGTTCAACATCTCGGCGGGCAACCAGCTCACGGTGCTCGAGATGACCCGCGCGATCCTGGAGCGCATGGGGTCGAGCCTGGAACCGGACGTGCGCGGGCAAGCGACGCACGAGATCGCGCACCAGTACCTCGACGCCGAGAAGGCGCGGCGCGTGCTCGGCATCAAGCCTCGTTATGGCCTCGTCGCCGGCCTCGATCGCACGACCGCCTGGTACCGCGATTTCCTCGCGCGTGAAGGCCGCCGCGCCGCCGGATGAGCGTTCTACGGAGCGCGGCGCGCGGCGGGGTCGCGCTCGGGGCGAGCCAGACCTTCGCCACGGCCCTCGGCTGGGTGCGGACGCTCGTCCTGGCGCGGCTGCTCGTGCCGGAGGACTTCGGCCTCGTCGGGCTCTGCACGGTGCTGCTCGGCTTCCTCGGCGCGCTGAGCGACATGGGCCTCACGGCCGCGACGATCCAGCGCAAGGAGCTCACGGACGGGCACCGCGACGCGGCCTTCTGGATGAGCATCTCGATGGGCGCCGTGCTCTTCCTCGTGAGCGTCGCCGCGGCCCCGGCCCTCGCGGTCTTCTACCGCGAGCCGCGTGTCGTGTCGCTCGTCCTGGTCTCCGCGCTCCCGCTGCTCATCGGCCCCTTCGCCTCGACGCACGCCGCGCTCCTGCGGCGTGATCTTCGGTTCGGGCGTGTCGCCGCGATCGAGGCCGGGCGCAATGTCGCGGCGAGCGTGGCCACGCTGGGGCTCGCGGCGTTCGGCGTCGGGTACTGGTCGCTCGTGTTCGGCCCGCTCGCGAGCCACCTCGTCGCGGTCATCGCGTACACGCTGTCGAGCCCGTTCCGGCCGCGTTTCCGCGCGACGTGGACGCACGCGCGTGAGCTCTTCTCGTTCAGCGCCTACGTCGCGGGGGCGAACGCGATCAACTACCTGTCGGCGAACATGGACTACATGATCGTCGGCAAGCGGCTCGGGACCGCGGCGCTCGGCACGTACACGTTCGCGTACGAGACGATGACGTTCCCGCTCACGCGCATCGCCTCGCTCTTCAGCCAGGTGATGTTCCCGGCGTTCGCGACGATCCAGGACAAGCTCGACGAGATGCGCGAGACGTACCTGAAGATCTCGCGCGCCGTGGCGATCGTGAGTTTTCCGATCCTCGCGTGGGTCGCGGTCGTCGCGCCCGAGCTCGTGGCGTTGGCCTACGGGCCGCGGTGGCTGCCGGCCGTGGGGCCGCTGCGCGCGCTCAGCGTGGCGGGCGCGCTGAAGGCCGTGGGCACGCTCGTGGGGATCATCTTCAAGTCCCGCGGCAAACCCGCCGTGGAGCTCTACTGGAACATCGCGTGGCTCGTGGGGCTCACGACGGCGATGAGCATCGGCGTGCGCTGGGGGACCCTCGGCGTCGCCGTGAGCATCTCGATCCTCTGCGTGCCCGGTACGCTCTTCACCGAGTGGCTGGCGTGTCGTTACATCGAGATGAAGCTCTCGCGGCTCCTCGGCGTGCTCGTCGTGCCAACGGTCGCGACCGCGGCCGCGACCGCAGCCGGGGGGATCGCGCGGCTCGAGCTCGCGACGCTGCTGCCCGCAGGGATCGTCGGGGACGTCGCGCGGCTCGTGGGGCTCACGTTGATCATGCTGCTCGTGTACGTCGCGACGCTGCGCGTGATCTACCCGCCCATCACCACCGAGGTGCGCGCGTTCCTCGGGTACTTCAAGCGCGACAAGAAGGCGCCCGCAAAGGCTCCGGCAGCAGCCGAGGCGCCCGTCGAGGAGACGGCCCCGAAGGAGGCGCTCTGATGCCCACGCTCATCGGCGTGTACACGCCCGCGGGGGCCGAGCGCGAGGGGGCCGCGCTCTTTCGCGAGCTGACCCGCGATCTCGGGAGCGCGGCTTCGTCGCTGCACGAAGGACCTTTCCGTGCGGCCCTCTTCCCCCAGCATGCCGGGGAGCGCATCGTTTGCCCCGGCGCGCCCGGCGCCGCGGGGCACGCGATCGGCTTCGGCGGGGATGACACGAAGAGCCCTGCCGCGCGCCTCGTACCGCCGTGGCTGCTCTGCAGCTGGGATCCCGCGCGGGGCGTGGCCGTCGTCGAGGTCGATCGTCACGGCTTCGCGCTCGTCTACGTCCGCACCGTGGGCGCGTGTGTCGTGGTCTCCACGTCGGCGGCCCTCCTCGGAAAGCTCTCGCCGCGTTCTTCGATCGATCGGCACGCGCTCGCCGAGCTGCTCGCCTTCGACCACCTGCTCGGCGAGCGCACGTTGCGCCGCGAGGTCACCGCCCTGCCGCAAGGCGCCGCGCTCGAGATCGGCCCCGCGGGCCTGAGTTTCCCGCGTCGCTTCCGTTACGCCGAGCTTCCGATCGATCGCGGCATGTCGCCGGCGGCGGCCGTCTCCGCGTTGATCCCGCTCTGGCGCGAGGGCCTCGCGGGCGCGCTTGCGACCCGTGGCGATCAGCCCCTCGTCGTTCCCCTGAGCGGTGGCCTCGACTCGCGGCTCCTGCTCGCGTCGGCCGTCGAAGCGGGCGCCTCCGCTTCGGCCTTCACGTTCTCCGGCACCAGCGAGCGCACGCCGGACATCGGCATCGCCGAAGAGGTCTGCCGCACGCTCGGCGTCCCGTGGCGCGCGCTTGGCCTCGACGACGACTGGCTGGTCGATCACGCCGTCCGCGCGTCCGTGCTGACGGACGGTCAGCTCAACGTGCTGCACGCCTATGGCATCAGCCTGACGGGCTCGTTTCCCGAGGGGATCCTGCGGCTCGACGGGTTCGCCGGCGACGTCGTGCTCGGCGGGAGTTTCCTCCGCCGCGAGCACCTCACGGCGCGCAGCCCCGAGGCGCGCCATCGCCTGCTCTGGGCTTCCCGCGCGCGCCTCGAACGCCCGGCCTGGCAAGAGCTGCTCGTGCCCGAGGCCCGCGGCGAGATGCTCGATCTCGCCCGCGCCTCCCTCGCGAAGAGCCTCGAAGCCGATCCGCTCGACGATCCCCGCTGGTCCGACTTCTGGATCCTGCGGCACCGCATCCGGCGTTTCACGGTGAATGGCCCGCTGCTCTGGCGCAGCGTGGCGCGCTCGGCCTTTCCGTTCTTCGCGCCGCGCTTCATCGATCGGCTGCTCGCCGTCGCCCCCGAGGCGCGCCTCGACGCCGCGCTCCAGGCCCCCTTCTTCTGGCAGGGATTTCCTCGCATGGCGGCGATCCCCTGGCAGCGCATCGGCTGGCCCGTCCCGCGCGGAGGTGTCGTGGAGACGCTCGTCCGCCGCCTCCGCAAGCCGCCGTATCCGCCCGCCGCGGCCTTTTTCGATCATGACGCGGTCTTCCGCAAATCGGCGCGCCTTCGCGGGTTTTTGCGCGACCTGCTCCTCGACCCCCGGACCGGCGTCGATCGTTTCGGTTGCTTCGACCGAGCGTCCGTCGCGCGGCTCCTCGCGGGCGTCGAGGCGGGCTCACGTCGCGGCATGCCGCAGATCGCCCTGCTCGCGAGCCTGGTGCTCTCCGAGCGCGTGTGGGCGCCTCGCTGAGCCGCTTTACGCAGGCTTTCGCGCGAGCACGCACGCGATCTGCCACGGCGAGAAGATCCGCCGCAGCGCGCGCTTGAAGCCTTGGTAGTGCTCGGGCGCGCGGATGGTCAGGACCTCCTGCCGCAGGACCTCGGGCCAGCCGAGCAGGGCCGCGAGCTCCGCCGCCGTGGGGCGATACCCCGTGTCGATCGGGTCCCGGTGGATCGGGTACCGCCGCGGCACCGTGAGCACGAGCAGGCCGCCGGGCGCGACGACCCGCGCCACGTGGCGGAGCGTCGCCTCGCGATCGGTCACGTGCTCCAAAAGGTTCGTGCAGAGCACGAGGTCGAACGTGCGATCGACGCCTTTGAGGTTCGTCACGTCGGCGACGATGTCGACGCCCGGCTCCGGCCGCGCGTCGAGGTGCAGGACCTGGAGGCCCCGCGCGCGGAGCGGCGCGAACACGTTCCGATCGAGGTGCGGCTGCACGACGGTGCGGAAGTGGAGCGTGGAGGAGCCGATGTCGAGCACCGTCGCGCCCTTTTCGAGCGGCGTTGCTACGAGCACGTCGCGGATCCACTCCGACTCGTCGACGAACACCCGAACCCCTTGTCACACGAGGCCGCCTCCGCGCAAGCAGGAGCCTCGGGATCGGGTATACAGGACCCGGCGCGCCGATGTCCTCGTGTTACCTCGCCCTCCGCCTGAAGGACCCCCAAACCCTGCCCGAGGGCCTGGCCGCGCGCCTCGATCGCGCCTTGCCATTCGTGCCCGAGGCGCGGCTGTCCGCCACGCGCGGCGGCATCCAGCTTTGGGCCTTCCTGCGCGACGAGGGCCTCTGGCCCGAGCCGCGCTGGCACGAGGACGCGAGCGGGGCCGCCGTGATCACGGGGTACGGCGTGGCCGACGATCGCCGCCTCCTCAGCGCGGTGGACGTCTTGCGGGAGCCCGACGCCCCGGCCCTCCGCCGCCGTTTTCACGGCGAGTGGTCGATGTGCAGGCTCACGGACGAGGGGCTCTTCGTGGCCTGTGATCCGGTCGGCACCGAGCACGTGTACATGACGGAGCAGTCGGGGTTTTTCGCGGTTTCGAACCGCGCGCGGCTGCTCTGGGAGCTCATGAAGGCCCTCGGCCCGCGCCCCGCGCCCGATTTCGAGGCGCTCGGCGGGCTCATCTCACCCGGCTACCTCGTCTGCACCGAAGGCACGGCCGTGCGCGGCGTGCGGCTCGTCGACGCCCACACGGCCGTCGTTTTGCCCCGCGACGCGGGCCCCGTCGAGATTCGCGCGCTCGGCGGCGGCGAGCCCGCGATCCCGGGCGCGACGCCCGACTGGGACAGGCTCGCGGAGCACCTGCGCTCGAACTTCATGTGGATCGCGGGCACGCAGAAGCCGATCCTCGCCGCGCTGACGGGAGGCAAGGACAGCCGGCTCGTCCTCGCGGCCTTGAAGAGCGCGGGCCTGGAGAAGCGCGCGAACCTCTACATCAGCGTCCCGCCCGAGCACGCCGATCACCTCGTGGCGCGGCGCATCGCCGATCGGTTCGGCCTGAACCTCGAACGGATCGACCCGCCGCCGCGCACCCGCATCCTCGAAGACCTGCGCCGCCACGTGGCGCTGACCGAGGGCGCGCTCAACGCGTGGGACATGACGGGCGCCGTCACGTACCACGCGCGCCTCGGTCTGCACGGCCTCTTCGGCGAGCTTTACCGCAGCCGCGGCGCAGCCTCGCCCCATCCCGAGGCCGCGGCGCGCTTCTGGTTCCACGCGCCGAACCTCGGCGGCGTGCTTCGCCCGGAGGCGCTCTCGACGCAGGTCTCGCGCACGGCCCGCTGGATGAAGGGCGAGCTCGATCGGGGCACGGCGCCCGAGCACCTGCACGAGGCTTACTACGCGCGGCAGTACGTCCCGCGCTGGATCGGCCAGGCGCGCCTCGGCGACGGCATCACCGCGCTCGTCCTGAACCTGCTCTACCACCCCGCGATCCAGCGCGCGTTCGGCGGTCTGCCGCTCGCGGATCGCACGGGGGCTCGTGTGCACTTCGAGCTCATGTCGCGGCTCTGGCCCGAGCTCGTGGAGCTGCCCTTCGCGAAGGCCTCGTGGAAGGCCGACATGGTCGCGCGGAGCACGAACGCGCGCGCGGCGATCACGATGGAGCCCGTGCCGCACGCGCGGCCGATCCTGGGCTCGGGCTGGCAAGAGCCCGCGCTCGTGGGGCAGTGGCGCGTGATCCGCGAGCGCCTCGAAGACGCGACGTCTCTGCTCGAACCTCTCGTCGTTCCGGCGCGTCTCCGGGCCTTCCTCGACGTGGCCGCGGTGGTGCTCGGCGTCCCCCAGCCGGCGTCGTCCCGGGCGCTGACGGCCCTGCGCTCGCCGCTCTTGCTCCTGCACGCGCGCTCGCACAAGGCGCGCATCCTGCGCATCGTGCTCGGTCTGCTCACGGTCGTGGAGCTCGAAGGCGAGCTTCGTGAGGCCGAGTCCACGATCGTGCGCGTGACCTGAGGGCAGTCAGCGTCGCTTCACGCGGTCGAAGATCGGCATGCGCGCGATCGTCTTCTGGGCCGCGCGCATGCCGGCGAGGACGACCTCTTCCGTCGGCGTGCGCTTGCGGACGGGCTTTTTCCGCGCGTCGAAGGTCGCCATGTAGGCGTCGAACGCGGGCTCGATGCCGGTGATGTTCTTGCGCACGTCCTTGTACCGGCGCGACTTCCAGATGAACTCCCGCACGGATCGGCAGTAGTCGTGCCGCATGATCATGCCCGGCGCGTAGACCGAGCGCAGCGCGGGGAAGGCGCGTTTCATGCAGTAGGCGAGGTAGAGCCCTTCACCGCCGTAGAGATCGTCGCGGAAGCCGCCGATCGCGAGGTAGACCGCGCGGCGGATGAGCATGTTGCCTTCGGTGGAGACGTTGTCCTCGTCCCACAGGTCGTCGCCGCGGTCGTAGTGGCCGGCCCACACGTTGTACCAGGGGTGCTTGTGCGGGACGATGCGGCCGCGCGCGGCGCCGATGGTCTCGTCGCGGAAGAGGTTCACGCCGTACTCGACCCAATCGGGCACGACGAGGCCGTCGTCGTCGATGTAAGCCACGAGCTCGCCACGCGCCCAGCCCATCGCCGCGTTCCGCGCCACGTTGAGCGGCAGCCCGTCGCGCAGCCGGAGCTCGACGTCGACGAGGTTGCCGTACCGATCCCGCAGATGTTCGAGGCCGCCGCTGTCCGCGAGGAGGATCTCGTACGGCAGATCGAGCGCGACGGTTTGCCCGCGGAGGTGGCGCAAGCAGTCGAGCAGGTAGTCGCCGGCGCGGTAGGAGATCACGACGAGCGTGACGGCGGGATCCTTGACCTCGCGGCGCACGACGAGCTCGCGGAACTCGGAGGCGTACCGCGCGCGAAACGCCTCGCCGAGGCGCTTTTCCTCGTCACCGATCCCTGCGCGGTCCGGCAGCGTCGGGAGTCTCTTCTCGGAGGGCTCGTGGGTCGTCTGCATGGTTCAAGCGGCGTTCGTGGGGGACGTTTTGCACACGAGGCTCGGAGCGGGAAGAGACGTGCGCGTCACGGAGCGCCGTCTACCCAACCGGGCACCGCGTGTCGACGCGTTTTCGCCTGCGGAACAGCTCTCACCCGTCGCTCTTCCGTCGCTCGTCGTAGAGCCGCCGCGCCGCCACGAGCAGCCGGCCGCGCTCGTTCTCGGTCGGATCGTCGGTCACGACCTCCACGAGCGCCGCGAGGATCTCGCCGACCACGGGCCCGGGCGGGATGGCGAGCTCTCGCATGAGCTCGTTTCCTCGGATCTTCAGATCCTTCGTCCCGAGGGGCGCGCCCGCTGCGAGCAGGCTCGTCGCGCGTTCGCGCAGCCGCTCGATCGCGTGCACCTCGTCCGTCGGGTCTCGCCCCTTGCCGCGCACGTCCGAGAGCGCCAGCGCGTAGAGGTCCGGCGCGAGATCCGGCGTGACGCGCCGGATCCAGCGCCGCACGGCCGCATCGGTCCAGCCCTCGTCGTAACAGATGAGGTGATGCCGGACGAGCGCGGCGATCCGGTCGCGCTCGTCGTTCGAGAAGCGCAGCCGGCCGAGGATCTCCGTCGTCATCTCTGCGCCGATCTTCTCGTGATCGTAGAACGTGTAGTCGCCGGTCTTGTCGGAGAACGCGCGCGTCCGCGGCTTCGCGATGTCGTGCAGGAGCGCGGCCACGCGGAGGAGCGGGGCGGGCTCGCTCGCGTCGAGGCAGGCCATCACGTGGCCCCAGACGTCGAAGGCGTGCCACTTGTTCTGCGTGCAGCCCACCGCTTCGAGCAGCTCGGGGCAGGTGATCTCGAGGACGCCCGTGCGGCGCATGGCCTCGAACGCCACACTCGGCCGCGGCGCGCGCATGCTCTTCAGCCACTCGTCGCGCACCCGCTCGGCGCTCACGCGGCGGAACGTGACGAGCGAGCGCGGCTCGCCCATCGCGCGCTCGGTGTCGGGATCGATCGCGAACCCGAGCGTCGCCGAGAAGCGCGCGGCCCGCAGGATCCGGAGCCCGTCCTCGCCGAAGCGCTCGCGCGGATCCCCCACCGCGCGCACCACGCGGGCGTCGAGATCACGCTCGCCGCCGAAGGGATCGATCACGTGGCCGTCCACGGGATCGAGGGCGATCGCGTTCACCGTGAAGTCGCGCCGCGCGAGGTCCGCGCTGATGTCGTCGACGAACTCCACCGCGTCGGGGCGGCGCCCGTCGCTGTAGGCGCCTTCTCCGCGCAGCGTCGTGATCTCGTAGTGCACGCCGCGCAGGAGGACCGTGACCGTGCCGTGCTGCAGGCCCGTGGGGATGACCTTGCGGAACATCCGCATGACCTCCTCCGGCCGCGCGTCGGTCGCGACGTCCCAGTCCTTCGCGGGCTCGCCGCGCAGGAGATCGCGCACGCAGCCGCCCACGATCCAGCCCCGCTTGCCGTTCTCGCGCAGGCGGCGGCAGATCCCGAGCACGTCTTCGGGGACCTTTTCGATGAGGTGAGCGACGCCTTCCACGGCGCTCGGCTTTACCACGCTTCTGGCGCGGAGACGCCTGTCACGGCTTGTTGGAGCCGCCGTGGTAGATGTCCACGATGTCCCCGCCGCTGCTCGCCGCGTTGTTGCCCTTCTTCGTCGTGGGCAGGGGGCCCACGTGCACGCCGCCGCCGCCCTTCGTCGTCGGCGGGCGCGCGGTCCCGGCGTCGGTCGTGGCCGGTGTCGTCCCCGCGATCGCGACGAGCTTGAGCGTCTGCTTCTCCTGCGAGCCGTCGATCGTGATCGTCTGCGTGGTGTAGCCCGTGGCCTTCACTTCGAGGGTCACGGGTTTGCCCGGCTCGACCTCGAAGTTCGCGGGGAACGTGAGCTGCTTGCCGGCGTAGGTCGTCGACGCGTTCGCGTCCCGCGGATCCACGTCGACGAGCACAATCTTCTTCGCGGCGCTCGTGGCCGTGGGCGCGGGTGGCGCCGTGACGACCTGCGAGGTGACCGCGCCGGGATCGGTCTTCGGCGGCGGGCCGCTCAGCAGGATGAGCACCGTGCCGAGCGTCGCGCCCATGACCACCGCGCCGACGGCGATGAAGCGGAGCCAGGGCGATTTCTTCGGTTTGTCCGCGACCCCGTCGGGCACGGAGGCCGTGAGCCCGTCGGGCCGCGAGGTCATCTCCGCGACGGCGTCGGGCACGTGGCCCTGCTGGAAGCGCTGCAGATCGGCCGCGAGCGCGGCCATGTCGGGGTAACGATCCTCGGGCGCCTTCGACAGGCACTTGAAGATGATCGCCTCGAGATCGAACGGGCACGGGGGCTCGAGGCCGAGCTTCGCCAGCGGCGTGGGCGCCTGGTACATGTGCTGGCTCAGGATGCCCATGAAGTTGTCTGCGACGAAGGGGAGCTGGTTGCTCACCATCTCGTAGAGCATGATCCCGAGCGAGTAGATGTCGGTGCGGTGATCGAGCGGCGCGCCCGCGGCTTGCTCGGGCGACATGTAGTGCGGCGTGCCGAACACCGCGCCCGCGCGCGTGAGCTTGTTGTCGCCGCTCGTCGCGACCTTCGCGATGCCGAAGTCGAGGATCTTGACGAACTCTTTGTCGATCCCGCGCTGGATGATGAAGATGTTCTCGGGCTTGAGATCGCGGTGGATGATGCCGCGCTCGTGCGCCGCCGCGAGGCCGTTCGCCATCTGGATCGCGACCTTCGCGATGAGCTCGGGCTCGAGCCGCTTGGCCTTGTCCTCGTTGAGCTGGATCAGGCTCTTGCCGTCGAGGAACTCCATCACGAAGTAGGTCGAGCCGTCCGGCAGATCCCCGAAGTCGGAGATGTCGATGATGTGCGGGTTGCCGATGCTCGACGCGGCGCGCGCCTCCTGCAGGAAGCGCTCGAGGATCTCGCGGTCGCGCGCCATGTCGGAGCGCAGGACCTTCACCGCGACCTTCTTGTCGATGACCTTGTGGCGGGCGAGGTAGACGAACCCCATGCCGCCTTCGCCGAGGAGCTTTTCGATCTTGTAGCGATGATCGAAGGTCGTGCCGATGTACGGATCCTTCGAGCCCGGCGGGCGCTCCGCGTCGACGTGCGTGGGCGGCGGGATGTCCGGGTCCTGCTCGCCGCGGCGCGACGCAGGCAGGAGATCCTCGTACGAGCGCCGCGACGTCGGCTGCGGCTCGTCGGGGTTCGAGCTGAGCCTGCGGCGCGGGGGATCACCGTCGGGCGTCGAGATGCGGCTCCGACGCGCGCCCGTGTCGATCTCGATCTGCGACCTCGCCAGCATCGCGAGGTCCGCATCGAGCGGCTCCTCTTCGATCTGGATCACCGGCGGCGGTGCGGGGATCGAAGGCTTCTTCGGCATCGCTGGCGGAGGCACGCTCGCGGGGTTCGTCGCGGCCGCGGCGGGCGCGGTCGACGGGAGCGGCGGCTTCTTCAGCGAGGGCAGCGTTGCCGGACGCGGGATGCCGGGCGAAGACGCACGCGCCGCTCCCGCGGGGATCGGCGGCACGGGGGGCGGCGGCTTCGGCGCGGCAGAAGGCGCAGGCGGCGGTTTCGTCGCGGGTTTCCCGCCCCCGGGCTGGGGCGAGCTCCCCGCTGCGACTTTGGGAACCGCAGGCGGCTTGGGCAGGGCAGGGGGCTCGTTGTCGGGGGGCGACATGCAGGAGATCGCAGATAGTTCGGGAAGCTAGGGGCCATCGTAGCAGGACGCGGCGAGCCCGAGAAGAGCGTGGAGGACGTCTGTCCGGTCCAGGCTCGATTGGCCGTCAGGGACGCGATCAGGCACCCCCCGAAGGGCCCCACGCCGTCGTCCCGACACGCCTCCCATGCCCGCCCCGAAGCTCCCACGTGCTGCGCCGCGCCCCTTCTGCTAGAGGCTCCGCCAGATGGGCTACCCTCTCGAGGTTGCGCTCCGGTACCTGGGGAGCAAAAAGCGCGCGTTCATTTCGGTTGGCACGGCCTTCGCGATTCTGGGCGTCACGCTCGGCGTGGCCGCGCTCGCCACCGTGATGAGCGTCACGGGGGGCTTCCAGGCGCAGTTCCGCGAGAAGGTCCTCGGCGTGAACGCCCACGTGCTCGTGCTGAAGTACTCCACGGATTTCCGGGAGTACCGCTCGATCATGGAGCAGGTCGCCAAGGTGCCCGGCGTGCGCGCCGTGGCGCCGTTCAGCATCAACCCGATGATGCTGACCCACGGCGATGCGACGGCCACGGGCGTGCTGCTCAAGGGCGTCGATCCCGCGACGAGCCTCGGCGTGGGCATGCCGGAGGGGTCGCCGTACGTCCTGGATCTGCCGAAGCAGGTGAAGAAGGGCTCGCTCGACGGCCTGCGCCTGCCCGGTGCGAAGCCGCCCGAGCGGCGGAGCGGGGGGCCGGAGCTGCCGCCCGTGCCGGTGCTCCAGGACAAACGCGCACTCGACGCGGACGCGGGCGCCGATGGAGGCGGGGGCACGCAGGGGTTGCTCCGTGCGATCGAGGAGGATCTGCGCAAGGCCGAGAAGGCGCCCGCGCCCGACAAGGAGAAGCTCGAGCCGAGCGGCGGGGGCATCGAGGAGATCCTCGCGATCGAGGCCGGCAAGTTCAGCGGCTCGGACAAGGGCGAGGCCGACAAACCGGCGGACGACAAGGTCGCCGCGGCGGACGACCTCGCGGACGCGGGCGTCGCGGACGGCGCGCCTGTTGGCTCGGTCGAGCCGGAGGGCGGCTACGCGAGCAAGCTGCCGGATGACGACGACGTACCCAAGGAGATCGATCCCGATCTCTGCGCGGACCCCGCCGTGGTCGCGAAATTGCCCGGCATCGTCGTCGGCGTCTCGCTCTCGAAGACCTTGAAGCTCAGCCTCGGCGACTGCGTCACCGTCACGTCGCCGACGATCGGCTACTCGTACTCGGGCGGGTCGCTCAAGCCCCCCGTGGCCAAGCGGTTCCGCGTCATCGCGCTCTTCGAGGCCGGCTTCGATCAGTACGACTCGAAGCTCGTCTACACCGACCTCTACGAGGCGCAGACCTTCTACGACCAAGGCGACACCGTCACTGGCGTGGAGATGAAGGTCGACGACATCGACGAGGCCAAGCCCATCGCCAAGCAGATCAGCCAGAACCTCGCCAGCGGCCTCTACCACACGATGGACTGGGAGGAGCTGAACCACGGCCTGTTCACGGCGCTGCTCATCCAGCAGATCCTCATGAGCGGCGTGCTCGCGCTGATCATCGTCGTCGCCGCGTTCACCGTCGTGGCCACGCTGATCATGGTCGTGCTCGACAAGACGAAGGAGATCTCGGTCCTCAAGGCGATGGGCGCGAAGGACGGGGAGATTCTGCGCATCTTCCTCTACCAGGGCGGGATCATCGGCCTGCTCGGCACGACGTTCGGGCTCTTGCTCGGCGTGGCCGTCTGCAAGGGCCTGCTCGTCTACGGCTTCCCGCTCGATCCGAAGGTCTACTTCATCTCGGAGCTGCCCGTGCAGGTGCGGCCGCTCGAGTTCATCATCACGGGCGCCATCGCCATCGTGATCTGCCTCGTCGCCACGATCGTCCCGAGCCTCTACGCCGCCCGCCTCCGCCCCGCCGAGGGCTTCCGCGCTCAGTCGTGATCGGGTGACCCGCCCTCGTCGATCGGCAGCGTGAACGAGAACGTCGTCGTCTTGTCGGGCTCGCTCTCGACCATCATCCGACCGCCGTGCGCCTCCACGAGGCCGCGGCAGATGTAGAGGCCGAGTCCGAGCCCCTTGATCCGCGTCGCTCCCGCGCTCCCCCGCTGAAAGCGCGAGAAGAGCCGCGGCATGAGCTCGGGATCGATCCCCGGCCCCTCGTTGCACACACCCAGCACGACCTCCCCCGGCACGACCCGCAGCCGGAGCGCGATCGGCGTCCCGGGCCTGCCGTACTTCACCGCGTTCGAGACCAGGTTCTCCACCACCTGCTGGATGCGCGCCGGGTCGACGTGCACGAGCGGCATGTCCCGATCGATCGAGAGCCAGACGCGCGCGCGCGCCTCCTCGTCAGCCATGTCCTCGACGATCTGGCGCAAGAGCGCCGGCAGGTTCGTCGGGGTCCGGACAAGCTCGAGCTTGTGCGTGTCGAGGCGCGAGAGGTCCGAGAGATCGTCGGTCATGCGGATGAGCCGCTCGGCGCTCGCCCGGATCCGCTCGGCCTTGCGCTTCGTGTTCGGCTCGACGACGTAGCGGGCCAGGTGCGCCGCGGTCGCGAGGATCGTGGTCACGGGCTGCCGGAGGTCGTGCGCGACGATGGTCGTCCACTCTTCCCGCAGCCGTGAGAGCTCCTTGATCGCGGTGATGTCGCTGAAGAGGACCACCGCGCCGTGGATCAGACCGCTCTCGTCCCGCACGGGCGAGGCGTTGACGAGCGTGTGCATGCTCGTTCCGTTCGGCTGCCTCCGGATGAGCTCGCGGCCGACGACCACCTCGCCGCGCAGCGCGCGCTCGATGCTCAGATCGCCGGTCTCGACCGGCGTGCCGTCCGGGTACGTGACGGTGCTGCGCAGGGCGTCGAGGTTCGGGTTGGCGTCGACGAGGTTGCCGATGAGCAGATCCGCCATGCGGTTCTGCGTGACCCGCGGCGACGCCACGCCCTGCCAGAGCTGGATGCCGACCGGCGAGCTCTCGATGACGGCCCGGAGCCAGCGGCGCTCGTCCGCGAGGGCCCTGAGCAGCGCCTCGCGCTCGCGCTCCGCGCGGCGGAGGTCGGTGATGTCCTGCACGACCCCGAGTACGTTGAGCGGCCGCCCCGCCTCGTCCCGCGTGAGCATGGCCTCGACGTGCACGATCCGGAGCTCGCCGTCCGGCCGGACGACCCGGTGCTCGCACGAAAAAGGCTCGCCTTTCTCGACGAGCGAGCGGAAGCCGAGGAGGATCCGCATCCGATCCTCGGGGTGGAGCACGCCCGCGAGCGTCTGATGTGGCTCGGGGCCCGCGCGCGGCGGCAGGCCGAAGATGCGGTAGACCTCGTCCGACCAGCACGACTCCCCGGTCGCCGCGTCCCACTCCCAGTGGCCCACGTGCGCAACGGCCTGCGCCCGCGCGAGGCTCTCGCGGCTCCTCCGGAGCGCCTGCTCGGCGCGGCGCTGCTCGGTCACGTCCTGGAGCGTGCCGACGATCCGCACGGCCTTGCCCGCGGCGTCGCACTCGATGTCGGCCTCCTGGTGGAGGAGCCGCTCCTCGCCGTCCGGGCGGCGGATGTGGATGTCGACCGAGAAGCTCCGGCCGGTCTTCAGCGCCGCTTCGTAGGCCGCGCGCAGGCGCGCCTGCTCCTCGGGGCTCATCCGCGCCTCCAGGATCGCGTTCGCGTCCCGGAGCGTGCGCGGGGTGGGGGTGGGCTCGAGGCCGAGCAGGCGATAACACTCCTCCGACCAGCGGACCTCGTTGCCCCGGATGTCCCAGTCGATGCTGCCCACGCGCGCGACCCGCTGCGCGCGCGAAAGGCTCTCATGGTCGCGCCGGATTCGCTCCGCGGCGCGGTTCTGTTCCGTCACGTCCGAAAACCCCGCCACGTGGCAGCCGGGGACGACGTTCGCCCGCGCGTGATACGCGACGTCGATCGTACTGCCGTCGCCCCGGACGAGGGTGAAATGGCCGGATTGGATTCCTTCGACCAAGAACGTTCGCCAGAGCTCCTCGAACCGGGCATTGCCGTGGGCCGTCGTGATTTCGTGGATCGAGAGGTTCAGCATCTCCTCGCGGCTCCGGCCGAGCAGGCTGCAGGCCGCGGCATTCGCCTCGACGAAGCGGCCGTCGTCGTTCGCGACGAGGATGCTGCCCATCGCGACGTCGAAGAATCGTTGAAACGCGAATTGCCAGGCCTCGGCTTTGGCTTCGGCCTCGGCTTGTGCCTGCTTTTCCTCGAGCACGCTCGCCGCGAGGCCGGCCAGCGCTTCGAACGTGTCGCGGGTCCTGGGGCTGGTCGGTCGGGAAAAGCCCGCGACGAGCGCGCCGGTGCGTCCGCCGGGCAGGTCGACGGGCGCGGCGATGAAATGGCGCACGCCGCTCGCCGTGTGGGCCATGCGGACGTCCTCGGGTGCCGTGGGCGCTTTGGCGTCGGCGGCCTCGGTCGTGCCGTCGCGGACGACGCGAGCGACGAGGCTCGACGCGGTCAAGGGGATGCGGTGGAGCGGCTCGGGCCATTCCGGCGGGCCGCCTCGATGGGCGACGAGCTCGAGCGCGCGTCTCGCGTTCGGCAGGTAAAGCAGGAGAACATCGGCTTCGAGCGCGTGGAGCGCCGTGGTGTACAGGCGCTCGAAGGGCTTCGCCACGGATTCGCGTGTCCAGTCACGCGCGGCAGAGCCCTCCATGGCATGCGGCCCGGGGCCGGTGCCCATGCCCATCCCCATCCATGCTGGCCAGGTTGTTCCCCTCCACTTGCTCACGTGAGCGCCGCTGGTTTGCTGAACGAACCATGAAGCTAACACAAGCGGAATCGATCGAGAATGGCTCGTCGAGCCTGCGCGTGCCTCCGGTTTGCGCGGGACGCGGCCGAGCGCGGGCGTGCGACGTGCTGCGGACGGCGGCTTGGTGGCTTGGCGACGGGGCGCTTCAGCCGGGTCGGTTGTAATTTGTGTCTTCGAGGAGGATGACGTTCGTCTTCGAGCGGGTCTCGCCGACGTTCGTCACGTAGACGGCGGGCTTGTCCTGAACGGGACAGACCTTTTCGCAGGCGCCGCAGCCGATGCAGAGCGAGGGGTCGACGTGCGGGCGCTGCACGTGCACGGTGGTCATCCCGGGCTCCTTGCCGTCCTCGCCCGCCATGGGCAGGCGCTTCGGGATGTCGACCTCCTCGACCCAGATGGCCTTGGGCGAGGTGGGACAGAACTCTTCACAAACGATGCACGGCGTGGCCATGCCCCAGGGCAGGCAGCGGCCCTGATCGTAGAACGCGGTGCCGATCGAGACGGGCTTCTGGCCAATGCCGAGCTTCTGGTCCTCGGTGATCTTCTGGATTGCGCCGGTCGGACAAACTTGGCCGCAGAGCACGCAGGAGTGCTCACAATAACCGATGCGGGGGATGAGGATCGGCGTCCAGATGCCCTCGACGCCGGCCTCGAAGAACGCCGGGTGCAGGGCGTTGTTCGGGCAGACCTTCATGCATTCGGCGCAGCGGATGCAGCGCTCGAGGAACTCGCGCTCCTCGACCGAGCCGGGCGGGCGGATGACGCGGTGGTCGTAGTTCGCGTCGATGACGTCGGCGATGCGCATCGCCGGGATGACGACGGCGCCCGCCGCGGCCGAGGCAATGGCCGTGCGGCGGCCCGTGTCCGGCTTCGAGATCGTGCTCTTGCGGCTCGGGAGGAAGCGGAACTTGATCACGTCCTCCGGGCAGGCATTCTCGCAGTTCAGGCACATGTGGCACTCGTCCTGGCGCCACTTCACGCCCCCCTGTGGCGAATCCGCGCCCTGGCAATGCACGATGCACAAATTGCAATCGGTGCACTTCGCGTGGTCCTTCTCCATGCCGAAGAGCGCGAAGCGGGCGAAGACGCCGAGGAACGCGCCGAGCGGGCAGAGGACGCGGCACCAGAACCGCGGGATCACGCGGTTCATGAAGAGGATCGCGACGAGGAGGATCCCGATGAACCAGGTCTGGTGGAAATAAAACTGCTTCGATTGCCAGACGGTCTGCGCCAGGAAGTCCTGCGCGGCGTCGGTCGCGCCCTGCACGGGGCGCACGCCGGCCTGGCCCGCCGCGACGCTCGCGACGCCCATGATGTACTGGAGGGCCGGGACGACGCCGAGGCCGATCGCGCGGACGGCGACGCAGATCGGATCAAAGAGGCCGCCGATCGCGCTGCCGGCGACGCTCGCCGCGAGGAAGGCGTAGAGCAGGTAATACTTCACCTGCTGCCGCGGCGCGGTCTTGTTCGATTCGACGCGCTTGTTTCCGCGCAAATAACGGGAGGGGAAGATCCAGCCGAAGAAATGGTGCAGCGTGCCGAACGGGCAGATCCACCCGCAAAAGACGCGGCCGAAGACGAGCGTGACCGCGAGCAGGCCGACGGACCACGCGAGCCCGCGGTAGACCGTGTGCGTCGAGAGGAGCGTCATCGCCGCGACGAACGGGTCGGCGAGCAGATACGCCTCGACGGGCAGGGGCAAGCGCACCGCGGTCTCGGCGGACGCGAACGAGCCGCGGAATGCGGTCTGGAAGAGGAAATAAAGAAACAGCGAGAGAAAGCCGGCCTGCGAGACGCGACGCACCCAGACGAGGATGCGGATCGACAACCGCGCCTCGATGCCCGAGCCGGGGCGCCCTTTCACCTTGGCGGGCTTGGTGGGCTTGGCAGGCGGGGCCTTGGTCGTTCCGACGACAGCGGGAGCGGCCATGGTCAGACCTCCACCCAGGGCACGTCTTTCCAGTGCATGGTGCCGAGCCCGCGCTCGTGGGCCATGCGCAGGTACGGGATCTCCTCGGGCGTACGGCCGACGAGCTGGCATCCGTACGCGTCGACGGCGACCTGATCGGTCGAGGCGAGCAGCATGCGCATCTCCTTCGCGTCGGCGATGTTGCCGCCCTGGGGGCCGTTGCGCACGAGGACACGCCAGGCGTCGACGATCGTGAGCGTTGGCTGCATGAAGGTGGCGAGATCCGCGATGGAGACGTCGATGTTCTGGTGGAGCCGGTTGCGGCGCCCGCCGAGCGAGCCGTACCAGTTCTTCATCGCCGCCGTGTACTTCGAGAGGTTGTGGTGCTTGGCGATGGGGACGTTGATGACCTTGTCCGCGTTGATGAGCGGCGTGTAGACCGGCCACTCGTCGAGGACCTCGCCCTTGAGGCGCATGCCGCGGAAGCGGTGCGCCGCGGGGAGCACGACTTCGGCGCCGACGTCGTACGCCGCCTTCCAGATGCCGGAGCGCTGAAAACAGCGGTTCGGCTCGTTGCACGAGGCGTCCGTGACGACGACGCGCTTGGCGCCCGCGTCGTAGGCGAGCTTGACCACCTCGGCGACGACCCGCGGGTTCGTGTTCGCCGCGTGGATCGGGGTGCGATCCCAGCCGATGTTCGGCTTCACGACGACGATGTCGCCGCGCGAGATGAAGCGGTTCATGCCGCCGAGCGCTGCGATCGCCTTGCGCACGAGCGCCTCGGGCTCGGCCTCGTTCTTCGCGATGACGAGCGTCGGCAGCTTCGCCAGCGCGTCCTTGAGCCGATAATCCCGCGTCTGCGGCCGATCCTTCGAGGGACCCTCCGTGATCGAGCCGCGATCGAAGCGCATCTTCGCGAGGGCCCCGGCCCCGCCGAGCACGAGCCCCACAGCGGCGAGGCGCTCGATCATCTCACGGCGCGAAATGTTACGCATCGGAAGCTTTCCTACGGATAGCAAGGCCGCGCCGGTGGAACAAGCGCGCCGCGCTGCGGAGAAGCTAGTGGGCAGGGGAGGGGTCGTCGACGAGGATCGACCGCGCAAACGGGGGGGCTACGGGGTCGGCGGCGCGGGTGGAGGCGGCGGAGGCGGCGGAGGCGGCGGAGGCGGCGGAGGCGGTGGAGGGGGAGGGGGCGGGCCCACGGAGGCGAGCGACGTGAGGGCGGGCGGAGGCGAGACGGACGCGGAGGCCGCGGGGAGCGTCGCGCCGGACCCGGAGGGCTTCATCTCGGCGCGGAGTTTTTCCCGTTCGTCGCTACACGCCTTCTGCTCGGCGACTCCGCGATCCCGCTCCTCGGTGAGCTTCTTCAGCTCCTCGGCTCTCTTCTCGGCGAGGGCCTTTTGTTCATCGCGCTCGTTTCCCAGGGCGACGCGCTGTTTGTCCCACTCGGCCTCGCGGCGCTTCCACTCGGTCTCGGCCTTCTCGGTAGTCTCCTCGCACGTCTGCAGGCGCGCCGCGCCCTGGTCGCGGAGCTTCTTGATCTCGATGGCGCAGTCGAGCTCGCTGCCCGACTCGCAGAGCTTCATCTGCGCGTCGAGCTGCTCGTCGCAGAGCTTTTTGTCCTTGCCCCAGGACGCCTTGCACTTGTCGACGTCCGACATCGCCGTCTTGTAGGAGGCGTTGCAGATCTCGATCTGATCGAATCGCCGTGCGCCTTCGGCCCGCGCGCGTTCGAGCTCGGTCGCGAGCTTGAAGGTCTCCCGTTTGGAGAAGGCGACGACGGCGCCCGCGGCGGCGAGAAGCAGGAGCGCGCCCGCCGACACGCGGAAGGCCTGGAGCGCGGCGCGTTGCTTCTGCCGTTGCCGCTCCTCGGCGCGGGTGATCGCGCGCTCCGGTTCGAGCAAGACGTCGAGCTCCTCGGCGAGCTCGCTCATCGCCGGCCGCTCGCGCGGATCGTGCGAGAGCCACCGCGTGAGCGCCCGATCGATCATGCCACGCGCTTCGCCGCGCACCTCGGGGAGCGCGCCCTCGGGCAGCGGGTGTTTCGCGCGGACGTCGAGCGCCCGTTCGAGGTCGTCCATCGTGTTCGCCGAGGCGCCGGGGTAGCGGTCCTCGCCGACGAGCGAGACGAGCAGCGTCGCAGCGAGGCAATACGTGTCCATCTTCTCGCTGATGGGCAGATCCCCGGGGTTGCCCTTCATCGCGGCGAGCTGCTCCGGCGAGGCGTAGAGCGCCGTGCCCGCGACGAACGTGCCCTCACGCTCCGCCGCGACGCCGAGGTCGAGCAAGATCGGGTGCACGCGCCCGCCGAACGTGGCCAGGAAGATGTTGTCCGGCTTGATGTCCTGATGCCGGAGGCCCGCGGCGTGCAGCGCTTCGAGGCCGCGGGCGATCGCGAGGACGACGTCGTGGGCCTCGCGCAGGCCGAGGGGCCCGCGTTCGAGCCGCTCGGCGAGGGTCTCGCCGCGGTAGACGGGCATCGTCAGCCACACGTACTCGGGCGTCGTGCCGTGGTCCTTCATCTGGACGACGTTCGGGTGGCCGACCGTCGCCAGCATGACGAGCTCGCGCTCGACGTTGCGCCCGGCGAAGTGCGATCGCGGCAGGATCTTCAGCGCGACCTGGTGCTCGGGGACGTCCTCGCGCTGGGCGACGTAGACCTTGCCGAACATGCCGGCGCCGAGCAGGCGCTTCAGGCGGTAGACGCCGCCCACGACGTCGTCGATGGTCGGCATGATGACCACCGAGGGCGGGCTCGCGCTCTCGTGCGGGAGGGCGCCGGCGCGCTGGGAGTCGTCCACGACGGTCACGGCGTAGGCGTGCACGGTGACGGTGGCGCGGAGGTTCGAGCTCTTCACGGCGAGAACGAGCGTACCGCGATGCCTCCCCGCGCCGCGAGAAAGCAGCAGTGCGCCCCGCGCTGGCTCGGCGCGTGCAAGCCCCTCGGGCAGGCCCTGGCCGCCGAGCAAGGAGGTGCCGCTCGGGGGGAGCTCTCCCCGGTTGCGTGACTCGGGGTGAGCCTGCAACCTGCGCTCCCCAGGGAAAAGGAGCATCCATGACGACGGGAGCGAACGAGAAACTGCTGGTCCCCATCGACTTCGAAGCCGCCTCGGCCAAGGCGCTCGCGCTGGCGAAGGATCTCGCCGCGCGCCTCGGAGGCCAGGTCGTGCTGGTGCACGCCTACCAGCTCCCGGTCTACACGTACCCGGGCCTCGAACCGACGCTTCTCCCCGGTTTCCACACGGAGGTGGCCGCGGCGGCGCAACGCGCGGTGGAGCAACTCGCGCAGCAGGAAGGCGTGTCCGCGGTGTTGCGCCAGGGCGATCCCGCGACGGAGGTGCTCGCGGCAGCGGAGGAGCTCGGCGCGACGATGATCGTCATGGGCACACACGGGCGCACCGGCGTCGCACACCTGATCCTCGGCAGCGTGGCGGAGAAGATCGTGCGCAAGAGCTCGGTCCCCGTGGTGACGGTGCGGGCGGACTGAACGATCCCGGGGGGGGTTCGGATGCCGCAGTACCGTGTCGCTGATCTCGGCCTCTTGCCGAACGTCCTCAGCGCGTTGCGCCTGCCGCTCGCGGTGGTCTTCCCGTTCGTCGTCGACGACGTACGGGCCGCGCTCGCCGTGCTGTTCGCGGCCGCGCTGACGGACGTGCTCGACGGGTGGCTCGCGCGGCGTCGGGGGCAGCTCACGGCCGTGGGGGCGGTCGTGGATCCGATCGCGGACAAGGTCTTCGCGGTGACCGTGGTGGTCACGTTGCTCTACACCCGGCGCATGCCCGCGTGGGCGCCCCTGGCCTTGCTCTCGCGCGAGATCCTGGAAGCGCCGCTGCTCGCGTGGGTGCTCGTGAGCCGGAGGTTCCGCGGGGCGCGGCGGGCGGGGGCGCGGGCGAACGTGCCTGGCAAGCTCGCGACGTGCGTGCAGTTCGTCGCGGTGGTCACGGCGATCACGGCGCCTCATCTCGTGGAGGGCGCGCTCGTCGCGTCGGCGTGCGTGGGGACCTTGGCGGGTGTGTCGTACTGGACGCGCGAAATCGAGCGGGCGCGGAGGCTCGCGGGCGGGTCGCCGCGCGGCACCTGAGGCGCACGAGCCCCTTCGCGCGCGACGTGTGCCCATGTAGTGTGGCTGTCGCGCTCCGAAGGCTTCCTCGACCAGGACGAACGATGCGACCGAAAGCGATCTTCGCGCTCTCCAGCGTGATCCTCGGGCTCTTGCCGGCTTGTTCCGCGGGCGCGCAAGCGCGCTCCTACGCGGCGCCCGCGCGATCGATGGGCGACATGAGCATGGCCGTCGCCCGGGAGGAGTCCAACGAGGATGCGCTCACGGCGAGCGGCGGCGAGGAAGATGGGATCTCGCTCGCGAGCACGCCGGGAGGAGGCCTCGCGCTCGGCCTGCATCTGGCGGAAGGAAACGCGGCGCCCGCACCGCCTCCGCCGCCGCCGGCGGGATCCAAGAAGGACCAGGCGCCCCCGAAGGAGGCGCCCGGCACGCAGACGGCGCCGAGCAGCGAGCCGACGGGCAAGAAGCTCGAAGGCGACGGCACGGTGGCCGTGATGCGCGCGCCGATGCTCGTCTACACGGCCCGCGTGAACATGGCCGTCTACGAGGTGAAGAGCTCGCTCGGCGAGGTCGAGTCGCTCGCGCGGAGCCTCGGTGGCTTCCTCGCGCGGAGGAACGATCAGTCGATCACGATCCGCGTGCCGGCCACCCGCTTCGACGAGGCGATCCGGCGTATCGAGAAGCTCGGCGACATGCTTTCGCGCGACGTGCAGGTCGAGGACGTGACCGAGGAGTTCCACGACACCGAGATCCGCCTGAAGAACGCGCGCGCCGTGCGCGAGCGGCTGGAGCAGCTCCTCGCGAAGGCGACGAAGGTCGAGGAGTCGATCCAGATCGAGAAGGAGCTCGAGCGCGTCGCCGAGACCATCGACCGGCTCGAAGGGCGCATGAAGTTCCTGCGTGATCGCGCGGCGTTCTCGACCATCACCGTGACGTTCCAGCCGCAGAGCTCGGCCGAGCTCGGCAAGCGTCGCTTCAACCTGCCCGTGCCCTGGATTTACGAGCTTGGCCTCGGCCGGCTGCTCAGCCTGTGACGGAGTGTTGCGTGCGATCCCGATTTGACTCCATCGCTCTGCTTGCCCTGCTCTTCGTCTCGGCCTGCCGCCCCTTCGAGCCGGCCACGCCGCCCGGGTTCGTCGAGCTCGAAGATCGGTACGGCCGCGCCGAGTACCGCGCCACGACGGCCGACGGCGTGGTGATCGGCATCCGCGCGTTCGACAACGATCCCAAGGGCGAGCGCGCCTTCTGGGTGCGCGCCGTCGAGAACCGCACGCGCGACATGGGGGGGTACGCGCTCCTCGAAAAACGCGAGGTCAAGGATCGCGCCGGCCTCACGGGGACGCAGCTCCGCTTCGGTCACGACGAGGGCGACGAGCCGTACCTCTATTACCTGACGATCTTCGTGACCGACGATCGCGTGTTCATCCTCGAAGCGGGCGGGGCGCGGCCGCAGATGCAGCGGCTCGCCGAGCAGATCGACTGGTCGGTGAAGAATTTCCTCCATCACTGACGCCGTCGCTCGGCCCGTCCGCGCGGAGCCCCCGCGCTCGCGACGCGTCTTGCTTGCGCTCGGCCCCTTTGCTACCCCGCGTCTGGTGCGTCACCTCCTCTCGTTCGGCCTTCGGCTCCACCGCCCGCGGCCCAGGTCGCTCGCCGGTGTTGCGTTCCTCGTGCCTGCGCTGCTCGCCGCGCCGGCGTTCGCGCACGGCGGAGGCGTAGCAAGCCCGCCGATCGAGGTCCCGCCGCCGCCGCCCGGCGACGGCGCGACGGCAGCGGGCATCCTGCGCGACGTTGAAGCCAAGGCCCAGGATCCGCGCTCGAAGAAGACGGTCGCGGACGCGATCACGCGCTCGAAAAAGGCGCTCGAACGGGCGCACGGCGCGCGCGCTTCGGGGGACGTCCCGCATGCCCGGATCCTCGACGGGCTCGCGCTCGAATGGGCGGAGACGGCGCGGGATCTTCTCCGCGCGGCAGAAGCCGAGCAGTCGGCCGCGGCCGTCGCCGACAAGGCGAAGGAGGCCTCGACGCAAGCCGAGCGAGCGCGCGCGCTGCTCGAAGAGACGCAGGCGCGGAGAGGCCGCGCCGAGGCCGAGCTCGAGCGCGCGACGGCCGAGGAAAAAGAGGCCCGCGAGGCCGCCGCGAAGGCCGAGGAGGCGCGCATCGCCGGGGGCAAGGGCAAGGACAAACCGGCCAAGAAGGACGACGCCAAGGCCCCGAAGAAGGCCGGCGGCGCGGCCGCGGTCCCGAAGAAGGGGAAGGGGAAGTGATGAAGCGAATGCTCCTCGTGGTGCTCGTCGCGCTCGCCTCGGCCTGCGCGCCCGTGCCGCGCCCGCCGATCCTCTCCGAGGTCGACGCCGTCGATCAGGGCGCTGCGGCGAAGGAGGCGCGTGATCTCGCGCCGCTCGCCTATGCGCGCGCCGAAAAACACCGGAAGGAGGCGCACGCCGCGTTCGAGGCCGACGACGTCGCGGGCGCGCAGCTCCACGCCGAGTGGGCGCTCGCCGCGTACGCCCATGCCCAGACGCTCGCCCGCGTCGCGCGCGCCGAGACCGACGCGAAGAGCACCGAGGCCGAGCTCGCCGCGCGCCAAGCCGAGCTCGCGACGCTCGACGGCGAGCAGACCCGCGCGGCCGCCGAGGTCGCCGCGCTCGAAGCGCGCATCAAGGTCGCCCGCGACGCGCAGCCCGTCGCGCCGTCCGGCCCCGCAGACGCGGCGCGCGAGAAGGCCCGCGTGGCTGCAGCGCGCTCGCTCGCCCTCGAAGCGCGCATGCTCTGCACGGCGGCGCGCCTGCTCTTGCCCGAGGTCCCGGCGCCGAAGGCAGACACGCCTGCGCCCATCGGCGCGCCGACCCGCGAGGCGCTCGTCGCCGAGCTCGACGAGGCCCAGCTCATCGTGAAGAAGCTCGACGAGTCGCTCGCGCAGACGGGCCCTGCGCCGATCGATCTCGCGACGCGCGCCCGTTCGAGTTGCCTCACCGCGCTCACGGGCATGCGCCGCGCGATGACGCCGGTCACGCGCGCGCCGGGCGCGGGGGACGCGCTTCTCGGCGAGATCTCCGCCACGCGGTCGTTTTCGCCTTCGCGCGATGATCGCGGCATCGTGGTCACGCTGCGCAACCTCTTCGCCGGCGACAAGCTCACGCCGGCCGCGACCGAGCAGATCACGCGGCTCGGCAAGCTCGCGGCGCAGAACCCGCGGTTCCCGCTCGCGGTCGTCGTGCACCAGGACAAGGAGCCCTCGGCGAAGGAACAGGCGGCCGTGAAGGCGCGCGCGGACGCCGTCGCGGCGGCGCTCCAGGGGGCGAACGCGCCGCGGGTCGACGTCGTCCTCGCAGGCGCGGCCTCACCCGTCGTCGATCCTGCGGGCAGCGATCGGGCGCGCAACGCGCGCGTCGAGATCGTCTTCGTCACCCCCGAGACATTCTAGTAGCATGCAGCCGCGCGCGTCGTTTTCGCGCATGAGGTCCCGATGCGTTCGAGCTGGCTCGCTTCTCTGATCGTCCCTGCCGCCCTCGTGGCGACGCTCCCTGCGTGTGAGGACAATACGAAGGAGCAGGAGCAAGCCGCGGGGTACGTGCTCGACAAGCTCGTGCCCATCGCGAACGAGGACGCCGCGCAGGTGCGCCGTGGACTACCCGAGGGCGCGAAGAAGCTCGGCGAGGTCGTCGACGCCGATCCCGGGGCGAACCTCCTCGCCTTGCAGAAGGCCGTCCGCGGGGCGCGCGCGTCGGTGAAGGATCTCGACATCGCGAAGAGCACCTTCTTCACCTTCGTCGACACCACGGGCATCGCTCTGCGCAGCGAGGCCGATCCGGATCTGCTCGCGCAGAAGTCGGTCCTCTCGTCGTTTCCTACGCTGAAGAAGGGCCTTGAACCGAGCGCGGGCGTCGTCGAGGCGTGGGGCGAGATGCAGGAGATGCGCGGCGTGCGCACGGGGCCTGACACGCAGTGGGTCGCGGCGCATCCCGTGAAGGACAAGGAAGGCCAGGTGAAGGGCATGTTCGTCACCGGCTGGTCCTTCCGGCGTTTCGCGCTCCGCCTCGAAGAGATGGCGAAACGCGAACTGCTCGACCGCGCCGAGCGCGAGAAGCAGAAGAAGGTCCCCATCGTCTACGTCTTCCTCGTCCGCGAAGGGAAGGCCTACGGCGCCCCCGTCACACCCGACGTCAACGCGCAGGCCGTCGAGGCCATGGATCTCGCGAACAAGACGCAGAGCGGCCCCTACCGCGGCTCCCTCGAAATCACGAACCGCTTCTACGGCGTCGCGGCCCAGCGCGTGCCCGATCTCGGCGAGGGCACGATCCTCTCCGTGATCGCCTCCTCGATCTGAAGCGTGGTGTGTCGTGGCGAGCGAGCCCCCGCCCGCGCCTCCGGCCCGTGACCCCGCGGCAAACGCGCGACACAAGCCTCGCTCGCGTCGTCGCCGGATCGCCACCCTCGTCGTCCTCGCGCTCGCGCTCCTCCTCGTCCTCGATCAGGTCGGCGTGCGCGAGCTCTCGGGCCGCGATTTCCCGCAGACCGACCCGCTCTCGCCCGTGCTGCGCGCGCACGTCGAGGCGCTCGCCGCGCCCGCGTGGGCCGGCCGGATCCCCGGCAGCGAGGGCAACGCCGCGGCGGCGCGCTACCTCGCCGACGCGCTCGCTGCGGCCGGCGTAAAACCTTTCCCTTCGCTCGGCAGTTACCTCGCGCCGCTCGCCGCGCCGACCTCGCCGCTCGGGCACAACGTGCTCGGATGGATCCCGCCCGAAGGCCCAGGCGAGCCGCGCGGCACCGTCGTCCTCGGCGCGCACTTCGATCACCTCGGCAGGACCGACGAGGGCCTCCTCCTCGGCGCCGACGACAACGCTGCGGCCGTCGCCGTCCTCCTCGGCGCGCTTCCCTCGCTCCTCGCGCAGCATCCACGCCCGTACGGCATCGCCGTCGCCTTCTTCAACACCGAAGAGTCGCCCTACTTCGGCACGCCGCGCCAGGGCTCGCAACGCTTCGTCGCCGCGCTCCCCAAGGAGATCGGCGGCCTCACCTCGGTCCGCCTCGCCGTCGTCCTCGACCTCATCGGCGGCGTCGTCTGGCGCCGCACCGCGGACGCCATCTACGCATGTGGCGCCGAGAAGACCCTCGGCCTTCCGGCGATCGTCGACGACGTCCGCGAGCCTGGCCTCGACGTGCGCCGCCTCGGCATCCACGCGGTCGAGAACATCCCTGGGTACGCGCCGCAGCCCTTCTCCGACTACGACGTCTTCCGGGATCACGGCGTCCCGTTCCTCTTCCTCTCCAGCGGCCGCACGCCTCGGTACCACCGCGCCTCGGACCTCCCGGACACGCTTTTCTACGACCGTATGGCGCGCACCTCGCGCTGGATCGCCTCCCTCGTCGCCGCGCTCGACGCCGCGCCGCCTGCGCTCTCCTTCGACCCGCGCGGCGAGGACCTCGCGGCCGATCGCGACACGCTCCGGTTCGCCTTCGACGCGGCGGCCAAGCCCTGGAGTTCGATCCCTGGCACGAGCCCGATCACCGCGGCGCGGATCCTCGGGGATCGCAGCCGCCTCGAAGCCATGGCCGAGCCGGGCCACGTGTGGACCTCCGAGGACGCCCGGGCGATCGAGCGCGCGAGCTTCCGCCTCCAGTGCCTGCTTTATCGCTACCCGGTCTGCTTCACGCTTTGACGCTGCGGTTCTGCGTTGTTGCGGAGCCAACGCTCATCCCAGCCGAACGAACGTGCAGAACGACCTCTGCGCGAGCACATCGCTTCATGCTACGTTCGCTCCCGGAGATTGCTCGAGAATGCCTGCGAACATCGACCAGATGCTCAAGGTTTGCCGTGAGGTGATCGCTCCGCTCGTGCGCGCGGATCAAGGCGAACTCTACCTCGTGGCGGTGGAGCCCGATCAGATCACGCTCCACCTTGCTGGGATGTGCGCGGGTTGCCCCGGCGCGAACCTCACCACGAAGGGCGTCATCGAGCCGGCCGTGCACGCGGTCGCGCCTTCGGCGCGGGTCGTCGTGACGAGCGGCATCCGCATCCCCGAAGGCGCGTCGCTCGTCACCTGAGCCCACGCGGGGCCGCGAAGGCGACGCGCTCGCGTGTCGGCCTTGGTTTGTCCTGGAGAGGGGGGAGGGCGTTTCGCCCTGAAACGCGAAGGGCCCCGCGGCTTTCGGGGCCCTCGTCGGTTCACTTCTTCTTCTTGTCGGCGGGCGGAGGCGGCGGCTCGGGCGCCTTCTCCTCGCCGCGGATCGCGGCAGCCACGGCAGGATCGATGGCGTCTTCCTGCTTCGGCTTGTTCGGGCGCAGCGACTCGATGTTCTGCAGCGTCGCGTTGTCCTCGTACGCGATCGCGATCGCCGGATCACCGCGCTCGATCAGGCGCACGTGCGTCGTCGCGTCTTTCCAGTCGACGACGGTCGCAAACATCCCGAGGTCCGGGTTCGGCGGGATGATCCGGCCCGGCGCGCCGTACGCCGTGGAGAGCTTGACGGCGGCTTCCTGGAAGTTCGCGCCGAGCGATGCGCTCTTGGAGAGCTTGATCTCGTCGATGATCTTCCAGAGCTTGTCCTGGATGAAGAAGAAGTACCGGGTCTTGCCGTCCCGGTTCATCGACAACATCCACTCTTTGTTGAGGTAGCTGTACTCGCCGCGCAGCGGCGTGGAGTCCGTGGCGACCGGCAACTTGCCGAACTCGATCTTGCTGCGGCGGAAGGCGTTTTTCTCTTCCGCGAGCGCCGCGTCGAGCTCCCGCATCTTCACGCCGGGCGAGACCTTCTGGTAGAGCGGCTTGTACGCCTCGTCGAGCTGCGCGTCGATCGCCTCGCCGACCTGCTTCGTCGTCATGCCCCACTTGAGCGAAGCCGGCTCGAGCGCGATGGGCTTCTTGGTGACCGCCGGGCCCATCTGGGCGGGCGCGGTCGCCGCTTTCTTCTTGGCCTGCGCCTCGACCACCACCGGGGTCACCGTGGCCGCGAGGCCAAACGTCGTCGCCAGGAGCGCCGCCCAAAGCTTGTTCACCTTCATCTCCACTCCTCCGCCCCGCCGGCCCACGGCCGGCAAACGGGATCTACCAGATTCTGCGGGAAAAGGGGCCCGCCGAGGTCTTCGGGGTGTTGGACGAAGCCCGCGTCCGATCGATGGAAAGGGATCCGATCGAGGCAGGAGGCTGCCAGCACTGACAGATCGGAGGGGACGTGCTAGGTGCAGGCCCCATGGCGCAGCTCTTGACGCGGACGGCCAGGCGGGCCAGGGCGGTCGCGTTCGGCGCGGCCCTCGGGGGGCTCGTGTCCGGGTGCGGGGCTGCGGGCGTCCAGGGCGACCCGAACGTCGTCGTGCATCCGCGTTGGCTCGGGCACGACCGGGAGCTCTTCGACGACGTCGTCGATGCGGGCGCCCTCGGCCTCGGCGCAGATGTTTCGAACGCGCAGAAGGATCCGCTCCTGAAAGAGCGGGCACGTGGCTCGGAGCTGGTCTCGCGGGTGCGGGTGAGCACGGTGACGGTCGAATCGCTCGATCAGGTCCGCACCTACCACCTCGTCCTTCAGGTCGTCCCGCCGGCCTTTGGCACGCCGGCGTTCGAGCAGACGGCCTTCGAGCTCGTCATTGGGCCCGCCGCCCCGTCCTACGGGGTCGCGCAGGCGTTCGACATGCGCCTGCGTGGCGCGTCGTTCATCGGCTTTCTCCGTCGCTTTGCGGGCGAGGGAGACGAGCCGAGCAGGCTTCACTGGCACCTGTCGCCGGACACCGCCGAGGTGGCGGCTGCCGTGACGGATGCCCTCGCCCTCGCGGAGCTGTCCGGATCGTGAGCAACGTCAGCATCAAAACGTTGAAGGAAGTGGAAGGGATGCGGGCCGCGTGCCAGATGGCCGCGGAGACGCTGCTCGATGTCGGGGAGATGCTCCGCCCGGGGATCACCACCGAGGACATCAACCGTTTCGTCCACGACGACACGGTTCGGCGGGGCGGCTGGCCCGCGCCGCTGAACTACCACGGCTTCCCGAAGAGCGTGTGCACCTCGGTGAACGAGGTCGTCTGCCACGGGATCCCGGGGGCGCGGGTCCTCGAGCCGGGCGACATCATCAACGTCGACGTGACTACGATCTACAACGGGTTTTACGGCGACACGTCGGCGACCTTCTACGTGGGCAAACCTTCGTCCGCGGCCAAGCACGTGACCGAGGTGTCGCGGCGCTCGCTCGATCTCGCGATCGCGCAGGTGCGTGAGGGCGCGCGGCTCGGGGACATCGGCGCGGCGATCCAGGAGTTCGCCGAGGGCGAGGGCTGCTCGGTGGTGCGCGCGTTCGTCGGACACGGCATCGGCCGGGTGTTCCACGAGGCGCCGCAGGTGTCGCACGTCGGCAAGCGCGGGACGGGGATGCGCTTGCGCGCCGGGATGTGCTTCACGATCGAGCCGATGATCAACCTCGGCCACCACGACGTGGAGGTCCTCGCGGACAAGTGGACGGCCGTCACCGCGGATGGCTCGCTCTCCGCGCAGTTCGAGCACACGCTCGTCGTGACGAAGAACGGCTGCGAGGTGCTGACGCGCCGGAGCAGGCAGCTCTCGAACAGCGAGATCTTCGGGGACGTGTTTTCGGTCGCCGCCGCGGCCACGACGCGCTAACGGACCACGGGTCCCATGCCCCTCGACGAAGCTGCGCGCGGCCGGATCGCGCCGTACGTATCTAGCCTGACCGACGACGTCTTCGCGCTCTCGGGTTTGCCCGAGGAGGTGATCGCCGTCCTCTTTGCCTACTACTCGCGCAGCCGCGACGATCTGCGAACGAACCTGGCGCGCTTGCTCACCGACCAGGAGCTCGACGTCGGGGAAGGCGTGACGACGCGCCCCTCGTTCGGGCTCGCGACGGAGAAGGCGCGCGCGTTCCACGAAAAATGGGTCGTTGGCTACGGACACGCGTCGGTCGCGGAGCACGCGGTCGTGCACCTCGCGATCGAGAACGTGAGCATCGTGGCCTCGAAGGTGATCGAGGACCTCCGGCTCGGCTCGTACACCGAGAAGAGCACGCGCTACGTCGTCTTCGATCGGAACAGTTTCGTCGACCTGCCCGAGCTCGAAGGGTCGCTCGGACAGACGTACCGGGCCAGCGCGGAGCGGCTCTTCACGACGTACGTCGATCTCATGGCGCGCGTGATGGATGCGCTTCGCGTGCGCGTGCTCCGGCCGCCGGGCGCGTCGGAGGCGGCGCACGCGGCGGCGATCCGCGCGCATGCTTGTGATCTTCTGCGCGGGCTCTTACCGGCTGGCACGCGGACGAACCTCGGCCTCACTGCGAATGCGCGCGCGCTCGAAGCGCTGCTCACGAAGATGCTCTCGCATCCGCTCGCGGAGGTCCGCAACGTCGCGACGTCCATGCATGTGGCTGCGCGCACCGTCACGCCGACCCTGGTCAAGTACGCGGGGCGGAGCGAGCATCGGTCCGCGCAGCGCGGCGACGTGGGGGACAAGCTGCGATCGATCTACGATCCCGGTCCCTGGGACGCGAGTGCGACGAATGTTGTCGGGCAACCGGTGCGGCTCGTGCGGCACGACAAGGACGCGCTGGAGCGGATCGTGCTCGCGCTCGCGTACGAGAGCAGCGAGCCGAACGTGCACGCGCGTGGCCTCACGGAGGCGATGCGGCATGCGACGTCGCGCGAGCTCGAAGACGTCGTTCGCGCGTCGGTCGCGCGGCGTGGCGCGCACGATCCCGTGCCGCGTGGCTTCGAGGCGACGACGATGACGTTCGAGTTGATGCTCGATTACGGCGCGTACCGCGATCTGCAGCGGCACCGCATGCTCCTGCCGGCGACGCAGCGGCTCACGTGCCGGCTCGGTTTCGAGACGCCCGCGGAGCTCGCGGAGCTCGAGCTCGATCGGGCGTACACTGACGCGATGGTCGCGGCGTGCGATGCGTGGGAGGAGCTCGAGAGCAAACACCCGCAGGAAGCGCAGTACGCGGTGCCGCTCGGATTCCGCATCCGCACGCTCTGGACGCTCAACCTGCGCGAGCTCTTTCACGTGGTCGAGCTGCGATCGGCGCGGCAAGGGCACGCGAGCTATCGGCGCATCGCGCAGGGGCTCTTCCGCGCGGCGATTGCGGTGCACCCCTGGCTCGAAGGTCTCGTCCGCGTCGATCTCGGCGACTACTCATTGTCCCGTGCCTGACTGCGCTGTTCCACAGCGCAAATCGATGCGTTTTTGCATCGACCGCATCGCGGTCGATGCACCAAAGGTCCAGGGCTGGCCCTGGTCCGGGTCGAGGGGCGGACAGCCCCTCGTCGGGTCCGGGGTGAAACCCCGGCGCTACGCTGCAGAGCACCCCCTCACGAAGCGCGACCCTTCGCGCCGCGCTTCGGGCTCGCAGCGGCGGCCACCGAACGCGCCTTCACCTCGTCCAACATCTCGGAGGCTGCCTTCAGTGCGCTCGGACCGACCTTCGCGCCTGCCAGCATGCGTGCGACTTCGGCGACTCGCTCTTTGCCCTCGACGCGCTTGACGGTGCTCTTCGTGATGGGCCCGTCGACCTGCTTCGACACCACGAAATGTGCGTCTGCGAAGGCTGCGATCGTGGCGAGGTGCGTGATGCAGAGGACCTGATGGTGGCGCGCTACGTCCGCGATCGCGCGGCCGATCTTGTCCGCTACTGCGCCGCCGACGCCGGCGTCCACCTCGTCGAACACGTAGAGCCCTGCCGGCCCTGACTCTGCGAGCGTGCGCTTGAGCGCGAGCAGCGCGCGCGAGAGCTCGCCGCCCGAGGCGATCTTGCGCAGCGGGCGCGGCTCGATGCCTTTGTTTGGCGCGATGAGGAACTCGACTCGGTCGATGCCGTCGCGGCCGAGCCGCGCGCCGTCGATGACGAGCTCGGACCTCTCGCCTGAGAGCGGCGCGACGTCCACGATCACGCGCGCGCCGCCCATCCCGAGATCGGCAAGCTCTCCGCCGATGGATGCGCCGAGCTTCTCGCCGGCTTCGCGGCGCTTCTGTGAGAGCTGCCGCGCGCGCTCTCCCGCCACGCGCAGCAGCCGGTCGCGCTCGTGCTCCAGTGCTTCGAGCTTCGTCTCCACGTTGCCGAGCCCTTCGAGCTCCGTCGCGATGCGCGACCGCGCCGCGATCACGTCGTCGATCGTGGGCCCGTGTTGCCGGAGGAGGCCTTCGAGCCGGTACATGCGGTCCTCGATTTCCGAGAGCCGCGATGGGTTTGCCTCGGCGCGCTCGGCGTACCGATCGACCTCGCGGGCGATCTCTCGAAGCTCGGAGAACAAACCATCGAGTGTGTTCGCTGTTGCTTCGAGGGATGGATCGAGATCCGCGGCGGCGCGGAGATCCTTCGAGAGCTTCGCGAGCTCGTCGCAGATCGCGTGCTCGCCTTGATCGAGCCGCGCGGCCGCGTGCTCGGTCAGCTCGCGGAGCCGGCCGGCGTGGCGGAGCCGCTGGCGCTCGGCCGCGAGTTCTTCGAGCTCCCCGGGCCGCGGGGACACGGTGTCGATGCCCTGGAGCTGGAAGCCGAGGAATGCTTCGCGCTCGACGCGGCCGCGCTCGGCCTCGCGCACCTCGCGGATCTCGGCGACGACCTTTTCAAGCTTCTCGACCTCTGCGGCGAGCGCCTCGCGTGTGGTCGAGAGACGGCCGAAACGATCGAGGTAACCGAGGTGCGTCGAGGGATCGGTCAACGCGACGCTCTCGTGTTGCGAGGCGACGTCGCAGAGCTCCGACGCGAGCGCTTGCAGCTCGCCCGCGGTGCAGAGACGCCCGTTCAGGTACGCGCGCGAGCGGCCGTTTTGCTGCACCACGCGGCGGATGACGAGCTCGCCGCCGGAGGACACGCCGGCTGCGTCGAGCGCCGTCGCGAGCTGCTCGCTGCCTGTCACGTCGAAGAGCGCCTCGACCTCGGCCTCGTCGGCGCCGGGCCGCACCTGTTCGGCGTTGCCGCGGCCGCCGAGCACCAGCGAGAGTGCGCCGACGACGATCGACTTGCCCGCGCCGGTCTCGCCGGTGAGCACGTTGAAGCCGGGCTCGAGGCGGAGCTCGAGCGAATCCATGAGGACGAAGTTCTTGACGCGGAGGGCGACCAGCACGGGGCCGGGAGGATAAAGAACGGAACGAGAAACGTCGACGCGTTCTACGCGGAGATCAGCGGATCGTGACGGACTTGCTCACCGTCACGGAATCACCGGAGAAGGGCGGGACCGAGGCGCTGCGGAACGCTGCGGCGATGCAGCCTCCGGTCGGCGTGCCGGCGAACGGCGGGCCGTTGACCTGCGCCTTCGTGGCGCGGCCGGACGGGGCGAACGTGACGCTCACGCGGGCTGTGCCGCTCGGGTCGCCAGGTGCCTTGCAGCCTGAGGCCCTGCCGGCGGCGGCGCCGAGCGCGGAGGCCGCGGCGCTCCTGCTGAACTCGTTGCCGCCGCCCGAGGGCGCCTCGGGCACGGCGGGCTTGTTGTTCGCCGCGGCCATCGCGGCTGCGAGATCCTGCGTCTTGTTCCCCGCCGCCGTTTCGGCGGGTTTTGCGTCGGTCTTCTCCGGCGGTTTGTCTCCGCCCGCCGCCGGTTTGTCCCGGCCGTCGCTTTTCGGCGCTGCGTCGGCCGCGCCGGCGCGTTTGTCCGCGGGGGCCTCCGTGCCTGCCTTCGCCGCTGCGGCCGGATCACTCGGCGCCGGGGTGTTCGTGTTCGGCGCGGGCGCCTGGTTCGTGGCCCCCGGTTGCAGGGCGAGCGGCGCGTCGTTCCCGGTGCCGGGCGGTGTGGTCGTCGACTCGGTAGCGACCGCGGCCGTCGGCTCCTCGGACGTCGTCGACGCGCGTTGTACCAGGAAAAACACGAGGCCCGCGAGGGCCGCGACGAGCACGACGCCGATCCCGAGACGCTTGCGATCGAGCTTTCCGGTCGCGGCCGCGACGTCGACGTCGAGATCGATCGCGTCCATCGACGACTTCGTCATTGGCGCCGGCGGCGCCGTGATGGGTGGCGCGGCCAGGAAGAGCGAACCTCCGCTGTTTGCCGCGTCGGCTTTTCCTGCGGCCGGATCGGCCGGCTTCGGCGCGGTCGTGAGATCCTTGCCGAGCGCCGAGATCCCGAGCGCCGAGACGTCGGGCGCCACGAGCGGCGTGAGCCCCTGGTTGCTGAAGAGGCTGCTGCTCAGGTTGAACAGATCCTCGTCGACGATCTTCCGGCTGCGGCTGATCTCGCGCGGATCGGGCCGCGAGCCGCGCTGGGCCGCCTTGTCCGAGGGTTTTTCCGGGGCGGCTTCGGGCTGCGCGTGCTTGGCCTCGTGCCGGTCGACGTCGAAGACCTCGAAGAACGAGGGCCTGTCGTCGTCGTCGTCCTTCAACGTCGGCGTGCGCTTCGTCGCGGCCGGCATTGGCGTGGCGTTTTTCGCCATCGATGGCTGCGAGGCTGCTTTCGCGCGCGGCGCCGGCGGCGGCGGCGGGATCTTCACGTTGTCGTCCGCGCCTGCGAGCGCGGGCGGCGGCACCGTCACCACCTCGGCCGACACGTCGAGGTCGAAGACGCTCGTCCGCTCGGGGATCGATTTCATCGTCTCTGGCGGGGGTTCCACGTTGCCCGCTGCCGTCTTCGTGTCGTCTTGTTTCTTGCTCATCGTGGCAGAACCTCGCGGTCGTCGGGTCCGCCCGGATCCCCCGAGAGCCCGTAGATCCAGTGCTTTTCGAGCCAATCGAGCGCGACGTCCGCGCGGCGGATCGTCGCGTCGACGGCCATCACTTGGGGATCCGGCGCGCCGGCGTCCTTCGCGTAGGCGCGCGCGTACAGGATCCATGTCGAGAGTTCGTAGTGGTGCAGGAGCGGTCCGAAACGATGCGTGTCGAAACGCGCGATCCTCTCGGCCGCTTCCTCGACGGAGGGCGCGCGCACGAGCGTGGTGCTCGCGTCGAAGAGCAGCTCGCGCAGATCCTCGAACGCCTTGTCAGGATCACGCGACACCTCGTCGAGCATCGCTTCGAACGCGTCTTCCGGCATGCCAGCTTGCAGCGCGGCCTCCGCCATCGCGGGCACCTGCGTTTCGAGGAACGCGGCGTCCGGCGCGTGGCCGAGCAAGCGACCGACGAGGTAGAGATCAAACGCGCTCGCGATCGACTCGCCGAGCAGGAGCGCGTCGGGGCTCTGGCTCGCCGTCGCTCCGAGCGCGTCGAGCGCGCGGCGCGTGACGTGGTGCCAGCCCGCGTGCATCACCACGTCTGCGGGGATGGCGTCGCTGTCGAGGACGTCGCCAGGCTGGTCGGGCGACCAGAACGTGAGATTGAGGAAGAGCGCTCGATCCCAGCGTGCCTCCGGTGTCCCGGGTTTCGGCACGAGGAAGGTGACGTGGTCACGCACGAGCGCACGCTTGAGCTCGGCGTAGAGACCGATGTGTCGGTACGAGCGCTCGTCTTCGATGCGGAGATTTTCGAGCGTAAAACGTTGGAGTCGCACGGGAACCCGCGTTCAGGCTACGCGGACATCGGCTCCGGATCGAGGCCCACGCACGTCCTCCACGATTTCCGATCGGGGCTCGTGGTACCGGCCGAGTTGACGGTGGAGGATCACCCGGAAGAGGAGCACCACGCCCACGTCGTCGATCCAGGTGATGAAAGGTACGGCGTCGGGCACGAGATCCAGCGGCCAGACGCAGTAAACCACCGACAGAACGACGAGCGCCTTGGCCCAGAGCGCGGCTTCCCGGTCGCGGAGCAGCCGCCAAGCCGCTGGCGCATCCCGGAGGAGCGGCACGAGCGCGAGCCCGCGAGCCTTTCCGGAGACCTTCTTGCCTTCGAGCTTCTGCGGGCGCAGGTCGGTGGTTTTTTTCACGACGGCCAACATGATTCCGCTGCGCGCGGCCGCAAGGGGCGGGGGCAGGATCGCCGCGGTGCGACGCTTGAAAGTCCGTGCTGGTCGGGCATGATGCCGGTCCGGCCTTCGCCCGGCCTTTGCCGCGGCGTGGGGCATCTTCGAGGAGGCATGTCTTCATGATCCGGCTGCGGTCTTTCCTTCCGTTCGTGCTCGCGCTCGCTCCCCTGACCGTAGGCTGCAAGAAGGAGGAGCCGCCCGCGCCCGCGCCGGAGGCGAAGCCCTCTGCGGCGATGCTGCCGAGCGGGAAGGGCAAGCTGCCGCTGCGCACGCCGATCGCCCCCATCCCGAAGTTCGACCCGCAGGCGATGAAGAACTACCGCCTCGAGGTTTGTTACTTCGGTACGCTCACTCTGCGTCAAGCGCGTGACGCGTACCTCGGGAGCCTCGGCAAGGACGAGCCGAGCGAGAAGAAGATCCCGAGCTTCGGCATCCCCGGGGCGTCGCTGCCGCCGGCTCCGCCCACGCTCGTGCCGCCGAAGCCCGGTGGCTCCGCTGCGCCCTCCGCGGGCCCCGTCGCCTCCGCGGCACCACGCGCTTCCGCCGCGCCTGGCAACAGCGCGTTCGCAGGCCGCAAGATGGCCGACATGGGCATGCGCGCTCCGCACGAGCGCAACGCGCGGGCGTGCACCGTCGCCGCCGATCTCAAGGAGCCGGCGATGCCCGACGTCGACGCGGCGCTCATGACGTTCGCCCCGTTCTCGCTGGAGCTCAGCCGCAACATCGCCGCGGCCAGCGTGTACTACCAGCGCGAGGAGTACACGAAGGACAAGTTCGAGCGCGGCAAGGAGCTGCACAAGAAGCTCGTCGCCGACTTTGCCAAGCTCGACGAGAACGCCGACAAACTCGGCAGCGCGATCGCCGCGTGGCACAAGGAGCACCCGGTCGACGCGGCGAAGCTCGACGAGGGCGAGCGGCTCGTGCTCACGGCCTACGACAGGGCGCGCGGGCTCGTCCTGTCGGTGCTCGCGAAGAAGATCGACACGGCGGCCTTCAAGGAGGGCGTCGCGGCGCTCGCGAAGGACATCGAGGCCATCAAGACGTTCGGCACGAACAACCCGAACGATCCCTGGGCGAGGATCACCGTGCCGCCCTTGAGCGCGTTCCAGAAGGCCGCGGAAGAGGCCCAGGCGAAGATCAGCGACAAGGGGATCGAGCCCGACGGCTTCCTCCCGCTGGTCAACGGGTTCACCTCCGTGATCGAGGCGAAGCACCGCGCCCTCTCGCGCGCGCTCACTGCGAAGGGCGAGGTCGTCGAGCCGAAGGCGGGGCCGCCCACGCGGCGGATCCCGACGCCGGGGCAGCAGGTCGAGCACCCCGACGATCACGCCGGTCACGCGCATTAGTCCCGAGGGGGACGCCTCGCGTCCCCCTCTCGTCCGGGCAAAGCCCGGCCGATTCACCCCCTCGAGGGAGCTCGCTTTGCGAGCTCCCTGCTCACCACGAGCTCAGCGTTCTCCGCGATGCCGTGAGATGGCGAGCCGGTACATCGCCTCGTACTGGCGGCTCGCGTAATCCCAGCCAAACGGCTTTTTCATCGCCCGCCTCTGCATCGAGCGGAAGTGCTCGGGGTGCTCGCGGTAGATCCACGCCGCTTCGAGCACCGTGTCGGCAAGCACGTCGGCCGAGAGATCCAGGAACTTGAAGCCCGTCGCCATGTGCTCGACCGTATCGTCGAGCCCGCCCACCGCGCGCACGATGGGCAGCGTACCGTACCGCTGGCTGTAGAGCTGGTTCAGCCCGCAAGGCTCGTAGCGCGAGGGCATCACGAAGAGATCCGAGCCCGCCTCGATGCGGTGCGCGAGCGCGTCGTTCATACCGATGTGCGCGCGGAATCGATCCGTCGAGTGGCTGAGCCGCGTGAAAAGATCCTCCGCCCAGCTCTCGCCCGATCCGAGCACCACGACCTGCACGTCTCGCTGGAGCAGCGTCCCGAGCGCGCCCGCGAAGATGTCGATGCCCTTCTGGTGCACGAGCCGGCTGATGAGGCCGATGATCGGTACGTCGGGGCGAACCGGGAGCCCCATCTCGCGCTGCAGCTCGGCCTTGCAGAAGGCCTTGCCTTGCAGATCGTCGGCGTCGAAATGCGCGGGGAGGTGTTTGTCCGTCGCGGGGTTCCAGATCTCGTCGTCGATCCCGTTCAGGATGCCGATCACATCACCGCCGCGCGCGCGCAAGTCGCCTTCGAGCCCGTGCCCTCCCTCGCTCGTCTGGATCTCCTGCGCGTACCGCGGCGACACCGTCGAGAGCATCGTCGAGAAGTTGATGCCGCCTTTCAGCAGGTTCAGCCGATCGTAGGACTCGAGCGCGCGGTGGTGGAAGACGTCCCAGCCGAGGCCGGTCTGGTAGAGTTCGTTTTTGTCGAACCAGCCCTGATAACCCATGTTGTGGATCGTCAGGATCGACGCGGCCCCGCCGAGCGGCGAACGGGCGTCGAGGGTCTTCATGTACACAGGCACGAGGCACGTCGGCCAGTCGTGCACGTGCACGACGTCGGGGATGAACCCGAGCACGCTCGCGAGACGAAGCGCCCCGCGCGAGAGGAACGTGAAGCGCGCGAGGTTGTCGCGGTAATCCCCGTTCGAATCGTTGTAGATGCCGCTGCGATCGTAGAGCTCGTCGTGCTCGAGCAGGTAGACGCGCGACGTGCTCTCGCCGAGCCGCGCCTCCCACACCGCGCCCCACGCCTCACTGCCGCCGACGGGCACGCCGAGCGAGATCGGCAGCCGTTTGGCCGGGTGTTTCTTCGCGATGCGGTAGCGCGGCATGACGGTGCGTACGTCGTGGCCTCGCGCCGCGAGGGCGATGGGGAGCGCGCCGGCTACGTCCGCCAGGCCTCCCGTCTTGGCGAAAGGGACGCACTCGGAGACGACGTTGAGGATGCGGAGGCGGGGCATGCGTTCAACCGACCGGCGGTGCCGGCAGCCTACCACGGCTCGCCGTGTTGACGATCTTCACAAGCCGGTCGATCGCACGTTCGAGGCCAAGCGCCGACGTGTCGATGATGTGGGCCGCGCGCTCGTAGAGGGCACGTCGCGCGCGCAGGATCGCGCGAAGCTCCTCCATCGCCGCCGGCCGGCTCGCCATCGGCCGCGCGTCGCCTTGGTCGATCACGCGCTGGAAGTGATCCTCGGGACGCGCGCGCAGCCACACGGTCACGGCCTCGCGACAGAGAAGTTCGAACGTCTCGTGATCGGTCACGAGGCTGCCGCTCGTCGCGACGATCCCACGATCGCCACGCGTGACGAGCCGCGTGAGCTCCTCGCGTTCGAGCCTGCGGAAGTAGGCCGTGCCGTGCATCTCGAAGATTTCAGTGAGACTCATGCCGGTCCGCGTCACGACGAGGCTGTCGAGCTCCACGAAGGGCAACCCGATCCGGGCCGCCGCGCGGCTCCCCAGCGTGGTTTTTCCCGCCCCGCGCAGGCCGAGCAGCGCCACGAGCGGGCCCTTCACGGCTGCGCGCGGCGCCTCCGTGGGCGCGTCTGCGAGCAGCGCCGACGCCGACGTGTCGAGCGCGCGCGCGATCGCGTCGAGACGAACCACGGACACGTTCGCCTTGCCGCCCTCGACGAGCACCAGAAACCGCTCGCTCACGCCCGACGCGACCCCGAGATCCCGGAGCGTCAAACCCGCCGCGCGCCGCCGCTCGCGCACCCGCTCGCCGAGCACCCGCAGGAGCGGCGAGCCCACGCCTTCCGGTTCGTCTGCGCCCGCGTCGGGCTTCTTTCGGGCGGCCACGTCATGCACTATATTTCATGAGCGCGGCAAAGGCACGCAGTATATTGCTTGACACCCTCCCGCCCCGGTGATGGAGTTTTCGGCGATGGGCATCGAGAGTGAAAGCGGCGGGGCCAAGGCGCCCGCCATCCGTTTCGAGACACATCCGAGCCGCTACAAGCACTGGAAGCTGTCGTTCGACGGCGCGATCGCGCGGCTCGTGATGGATGTGGTCGAGGAGGCGCCGATGCGCCCCGGCTACACGCTGAAGCTGAACAGCTACGACCTCGGCGTGGACATCGAGCTCGCGGACGCGGTGGAGCGGCTGCGCTTCGAGCACCCCGAGGTGAAGGTCGTGATCGTCACGAGCGGGCAGCCGCGCATCTTCTGCGCCGGCGCGAACATCTACATGCTCGGCTCGTCGACGCACGCCTTCAAGGTCAACTTCTGCAAGTACACGAACGAGACGCGCCTCTCGCTCGAAGCCGCCTGCGCCGAGAGCGACCAGCACTACGTGGCCGCGCTGAACGGCGTGGCCTCGGGCGGCGGCTACGAGCTCGCGCTCGCGTGCGAGAAGATCCTGCTCTGCGACGATGGATCGAGCGCGGTCTCGTTCCCGGAGACGCCGCTGCTCGCCGTGCTCCCGGGCACGGGCGGGCTCACGCGCCTCGTGGACAAGCGCAAGGTCCGCCGCGATCTCGCCGACGTGTTCAGCACGCTCGCCGAGGGCGTTCGCGGCAAGCGCGCCGAGGAGTGGCGCCTCGTCGATCGTTCGATCCCGAAGAGCCGCTTCGATCAGGTGGTGATCGAGGAGGCAAACGCGATCGCCGCGCGCACGAAGGACAAGCAGGGCCCGGGCGTCACGCTCGCCCCGCTCGACGTGAAGCGCTCCGAGGACGGCAGCAAGATCAAGTCCGAGTACAAGTACGTCACGCTCGTCATCGACAGCGCGACGCGCGTCGCCGAGATCGAGGTGCGCGCGCCCGAGGGCACGCCGGAGACGACGGTGGAGGCGCTCCACAAGAGCGGCTCCGACGTGTGGTCGCTGCGCGTGTTCCGCGAGCTCGACGACGCGCTGCTCGACCTGCGCTTCAACCACCCGGAGGCGGGCCTCGTGCTGCTCCGGACGAAGGGCGATCCCGAGGCCGTTCGCGCCGCGGATCGCGCGCTCCACGCGCTGCAGGACGACTGGTTCGCCCGCGAGATCCTGCTCAAGATGCGCCGCACCCTGAAGCGCCTGGATCTCACGGCGCGCAGCGTGTTCTCGCTCGTCGAGCCCGGCTCGTGTTTCGCGGGCAGCCTCTTCGAGCTGGCCCTCGCCGGCGACCGGACCTACATGCTCGACGGCGGCGACGAGCCGCCCGTGATCGGCCTCTCGCCGCTGAACTTCGGCCCGTTCCCGATGCCGAACGGCCTCACGCGTCTGGAGACGCGGTTCCTGCACGATCCTTCGGCCGTGAAGCGTCTGGAAGGACAAACGGAGCTGCTCGACGCGGACGCCGCCAAGAAGCTCGGGCTCGTGACGTTCACGCCCGACGAGATGGACTGGGACGACGAGGTGCGGATCGCGGTCGAGGAGCGCGCGAGCCTGTCGCCCGACGCGCTGACCGGGATGGAGGCCTCGCTGCGATTCGCGGGGCCCGAGACGCTGGAGACGAAGATCTTCGGGCGCCTCTCGGCCTGGCAAAACTGGATCTTCCAGCGCCCGAATGCGGTCGGCGAGCGGGGCGCGCTCACGATGTACGGCCGGCCCGAGCGACCCGAATTCGACTGGAGGCGAACGTGAGCTCTGTCGTCAATTCCGAGCGTATCCCGAACAACGTCGATCTCGCGTCCGACAAGAAGCTTCAGCGGGCGCTCGAAGCTTGGCAGCCCAGGTTCATCGACTGGTGGAAGGAGATGGGTCCCGAGGGCTTCCAGGAGGACCAGATCTATCTCCGCACCGCCGTGAGCGTCGATCACGAGGGCTGGGCCCATTTCGACTACGTGAAGATGCCCGACTACCGCTGGGGCATCTTCCTCACGGACCCCGTCGCCGATCGGAAGATCGGGTTCGGGGATCACATGGGCGAGCCCGTCTGGCAGAGCGTGCCCGGCGAGTTCCGCAACGTGCTGCGCCGGCTCGTCGTGACGCAGGGAGACACCGAGCCCGCGAGCGTCGAGCAGCAGCGGCTCCTCGGCCAGTCGTGCCCGAGCCTCTACGACCTGCGCAACCTGTTCCAGGTGAACGTGGAGGAGGGTCGGCACCTCTGGGCGATGGTGTACCTGCTCCACAGCTACTTCGGCCGCGACGGTCGCGAGGAGGCCGAAGCGCTGCTCGAGCGCAGGAGCGGCAACCCCGACAAACCGCGGATCCTCGGGGCGTTCAACGAGCCGTGTCAGAACTGGCTCTCGTTCTTCATGTTCACGTACTTCACGGATCGCGACGGGAAGTACCAGCTCCTCGCGCTCGCCGAGAGCGGCTTCGACCCGCTCGCGCGAACGACGCGGTTCATGCTGACCGAGGAGGCGCATCACATGTTCGTCGGCGAGACGGGCATCCTGCGCATCGTGCAGCGCACCGCGGAGCTGATGAAGAAGAACAAGAACGAGGACGCGCGCGCCGAAGGCGGCATCGATCTGCCGACGATGCAGAAGTACTTGAACTTCTGGTACTCGGTGTCGCTCGACCTGTTCGGCGGCGAGATCTCGTCGAACGCGGCAAACTTCTTCGCGTCGAGCCTGAAGGGGCGCGCGAAGGAGGAGAGCTACGAGGATCATCGCGCAGTCGACAGCATCTACCCGATGGACGTGCCCGTCACGGCAGGTCCCGGCCTGGTGACGGGCTTCCGTCGCGAGGAGGTGCCGCTGCGCAACGCGATGAACGAGGTGCTGCGCGACGAGTACATCGAGGACGCGCAGCGCGGAGTCGACAAGTGGAACCGCGCGCTCGCCGAGGCAGGGATCTCGTACAAGCTCAAGCTGCCGAGCCGAAGGTTCCATCGGCGCACAGGGATCTACGGCGGGCTCCATTTCGACGTGGAGGGCAACGTCCTCACGAAGGAAGAGTGGGAGCGTCGTCGCGACGAGTGGATGCCGAGCGAAGCAGACGAGGCCTACGTGAAGAGCCTCATGACAGCGCCGATCTACGATCCGAAGCAGATGGCAAACTGGATCGGGCCCCCCAAGCACGGCATCAAAGGGCGGCCCGTCGATTTCGAGTACGTGAAGCGCACGGCTTGAGCTGAGCGTTTCGTGTTGGGGCCGCTGCGCCGGGGCGCTGCCCCGGTCCCCGCGGGGGGCTGTCCGCCCCCTCGACCCCGGACCAGCCAGGGGCTGGACCCAGGTTTGAAAAACTGCGCGGTGCGCAGTTTTTCAAACAGGCCGACGAAGAACCCAGGTTGCCAGCAGAACCCGCAGCGCGGCTGTCTTGGTCGGCAACGCCGCTGTCGGTCTTGACCGGGCCTGTTCGATGAACTGCGCACCGCGCAGTTCATCGAGCTTGGGTCCAGCCCCTGGCTGGTCCAGGTGCAGGGGCGGACAGCCCCTGCTGGGGCCTGGGGCAAAGCCCCAGCGCAGCGCCTTCAAAACGAAACCACCTACGACGTGTAAGGCGTGACGCCTTGGGCTTCGAAAAGCTCGGCGCGTGCTTCGGAGAGCTCGGTGTTCACCGTGCGCAGGCGCTGCGAGAGGCCCTGCACGAAGCTCCAGAGCAGCTTCACGGCGAGCACTGGCTCGCGTCGCATGACGTTCATCATGTCTGTTCGTGTGATGACCATCGTGCGTACGGGCTCGAGGGCCCGCACGGTGGCCGAGCGCCGCGAGTCGTCGACGAGGCCCATCTCGCCGAAGTATCCGCCTGTCATGATCGACGTGATGGCGACGTTGTCCTTCTCGACGGCCACCCGCCCTCGCAGGATCACGTAGAGATCCTCGCCTGGCTCGCCCTCGGTCACGATCGCTGCGCCGATCGGGTGGCTGCGCACGTCCGAGATCGCCAGGATCTCGGCCTGCTCGCGGTAGGTCAGGTGCATGAAGAGCGGGATGCCGCGCAGCGCCTCGTGTTTCGTGAGCGCCTCTGGCTCCGGCTCCTCTGCTGTCGCGCCGTGGAACGAGAGCACGAGCGCCGTGATGTTGTCGCGGCCGCCTCGCTCGTTCGCGACGTCGACGAGCGCTTCTGCGAGGTTGTCCGGTACGCCGGCGCAGAGCGCGGGGACCTCCTCGTCCTCGATGTACCCGTAGAGGCCGTCGCTGCAGATCAGGAAGAGATCGCCCGGCATGATTTCCACGAGCAGCGTGTCGACCTGCACCGACGCCTGCGTCCCCACGGCCCGCGTGAGCACGCTGCGAAGGGCGCTCACCTTGGCTTGCTCCTTCGTCATCGTGCCGTTCTTGATCGAGGCCGCGACGATCGTGTGGTCCTCGGTCAGCCGGTTCGCCACGCCTTGCCGCAGGAGGTAGGCGCGGCTGTCGCCCACGTGCCCGACGACGCCGCGATCTCCTGCGACCGCGAAGAGCACCATCGTCGTGCCCATGCCGCGGAGCTTGGGGTCGTTCTCGGCCATGGCCCAGAGGTCCGCGCATGCGGCCTGGATTGCCGAGGCGACGAGCTCCTGCGCCGCGACGCGGTTCTCCTGGGAGGGGTTTGCCGCGAAGCGCGTGAGCACGTCGACCCGATCGGCCACGTAGGCCCGCGCGACGTCGACTGCGCGGCGCGACGCGACGTCGCCGGCTGCCTGGCCGCCCATGCCGTCGGCGACGATGTACAGGCCGAGGTCGGGGTCTGCGAGGTGGCTGTCCTCGTTGCGCTTGCGCTTCCGGCCGACGTGCGTCGCGGCCTGCGGCGAAACCGAGAGGGGCATGCCCCGCATCCTAGTCGAGGCGAACGCTCCTTCGGAAGGGGCGGAACGTGGCGCTCCTCGGTCAAACCGTGGGGGCGCGTCGCTGGAACGGGAGAAACCCGATCGCGAGTGCGAGCCCGAAGATCACGTGTTCGAGGATCGCGGGACCCACGGGCGCGCTCGTCGCGAGTGCGCCGAGTCCCGCCGCGGGCAGGACAACCCGGTACATGACGAACCAGACGATCACGCCGTACGCCGCGCCGAACACGAGCGTGCGGAACACGTTCGCGCCGAGGACGAGCAAGCCGAACAGCGCGCCCCAGCCGATCGAGACGGCGAAATGCAGGAGGATGCCGAGCACCACGGCGCCCGCGTCGAAGCCGGGCGCGAACGCGCGTTCGGCGAGGAACGGCGCCGAGGCTCCCTTGAACACGACCCACGGGTCGCCCCCGCGCGCGACCGCCGACAGGAGCCCGTACAGGCTCAGCACGATCCCGCCGAAAATGCCCGCGATCACGCCGCCCGAGAGCGCGATGACCGTCCTCTGTCTCCCCCTCGCCGCCATGTAGGTCCCGTGGCGCCAAGGGCTTGCATGTCAACCGCGGGCCTCCTGTCGCAATCGGGCGAGCTCGGCGTCTCTGCCTTGACGCCGGCCGGTGGCTCCCGATCATCCGTCCATGACAATCACACTTCGGCGCGATATCGCGCTCCTCTTGGCCTTGGCCTCGGCCGCTGCGCTCGGCGCGACCGGGGTATCGTGTTCCGCGAACAGCAACAACGGGGACTCGTCCGCGACCCAGGGAACCGGCGGGGCCGGTGCTTCTGGATCGGGCGGCTCGGCCGGCGCGGGCGGGGAAGGGGGGACGTTCATTGGCAGCGGCCCCAATCCCGACGGACCGTTCCTCGATTTCCCCGCCGGCCCGCAGCTCGACATGGGCGCGCCGGCCGAGGCGCCCGGACTCTTCCAGGGCACGCCCGGAGAGCCGCAGGGCGGACCGTGCGTCTCGGAGCCGCCGGTGGACGCGCTCGTCCCGACGAACTGGACCCCGCTGCGCTTCGAATGGATCGCGCCGCCGGGGCACAACGTCTTCGAGCTTCGGCTCAAGGTCGACAACCAGGTGAACGAGCTCGTGGTCTACACGTCGGCCACGTCGTACACGATTCCCGCGGAGATCTGGTCCGGGCTCGCGGGGCACAGCGCGGGCCGCGACATCAAGATGGCCGTGCGAAGCGCCCAGATCGACGGCGGCCAGCTCGTCGCAGGTCCGCTCGCAGGGACCGAGGGCGTGGTCCACGTGGCGCCCGTGGCGGCGCCGGGCTCGATCGTTTACTGGACGACGGGCGCGCCGGGCTCGGGCAAGACCGCATTGAAGGGTTTTGCCATCGGCGACACCCAGTTGACGACGGTGCTCTCGCCCGAGATCATGGGCGGCGATACGACATGCGTGGCCTGCCACGCCTCGTCGCCGGACGGCGCGCTCACGTTTTTCACGCGTGACGCGTCGATCGGGACGCGGACCGTCACGGCGCGAAAGGTGGACGGGACGGCGGGTTTGCCCACGGAGGCGCAGGTCTCGGCCGTCGCGCTCGGCCTGCTCGGGCGGCAAAAGCAATCGGCGCCGACGCTCTCGGAGAAGCATTTTACGGCGCAGGACGCCGTCGCCATCACGGTGATGATCGACCCTGCGTTCACGGCGAACAGGAACGAGCTCGTCTGGACCGACCTGCATACCCAGGATCCGGCGACGGGCTCGGGCATTCTCCCGCGGGTCGGGGATACCCACGCCCCCGCGTCGCCGACGTTCTGGCACGACGGGACGACGATCGCGTACACGACGGCCACGACCTCCGGCGAAGGCGTCGTCACGGGCATCACGGACGCCGACACGACGATGGACATCTACACGGTGCCCTTCAACGACCGACAAGGCGGCAATGCGACGCCGCTGCCCGGCGCGAGTGATCCGGGGTTTCTGGAGTTTTACCCCGTCATCTCGCCGGGGGACACGTTGCTCGCGTTCAATCGGTTCGCGCCCTACAAGTTCGACGGCGTGAACTGGGCGGATTCGTACGACGAGCCGATGGCCGAGGTCTTCGTCGTGCCGGCGAAGGGCGGCGAGCCGGTGCGCGTCGCCGCCAACGATCCGCCGGCCTGCGTGAACCGATCGAGCCCGGGCATCACGAACTCGTGGCCGCGCTGGGCGCCGAGCGCCGAGGTGTTCCAGGGGAAGAGGTATTACTGGCTGACGTTCAGCTCGAAGCGGCGCGATCTGAACAACCCGCAGCTCTTCGTGAGCGGCGTCGTGACGAAGGTGCAGCCCGACGGCTCCGAGGTCATCGAAAAGACCTACCCCGCGCTGTACGTGACGTCGCAGGTCCCCGAGGAGAACAACCACACGCCCGCCTGGGACGTGTTCCAGATCGAACCGCCCCAGTAGCAGGATTCCCCGCACCCGCACGCGGTGGCGCATGGCGCGCGCCGCGCATCGTTGCGCGAGCGACGCCCACCTCCTGGCGGTCGCCCCGGAACCGTTGCGCAAGGCGCGGCCACGCCGTGGCCGAGGGTGCGGAAACGTTGCGCAAGCGGCGTCCAGGTCCTGGAAGTGCGCTCGGAAACGTTGCGCGAGCGGCGATCACCTCATGGCGGTGGGCTCGGCAACGTTACGCGACCGGCATCCCTGTCGCGGCTGCGCCTCGCGCAACGATGCTGCACCGTCGTCCATCCCGTGCGGCGCCCTCGCGCAACGTTGCGGCGCTGTACTGGGGCTTTGCCCCAGGCCCCAGCAGGGGCTGTCCGCCCCTGCACCCGGACCAGCCAGGGGCTGGACCCAAGCTCGATGAACTGCGCGGTGCGCAGCTCATCGAACAGGCCCGGTCAAGACCGACAGCGGCGTTGCCGACCAAGACAGCCGCGCTGCGGGTTCGGCTGGCGACCAGGGTTGTTCGTCGGCCTGTTTGAAAAACTGCGCGGAGCGCAGTTTTTCAACCCTGGGTCCAGCCCCTGGCTGGTCCGGGGTCGAGGGGGCGGACAGCCCCCCGCGGGGTCCGGGGCGGCGCCCCGGTCCGGTCCGCTTCGGGCCTCACGGAAGGGCTTCGAGCGCGCCTTCCGCCTCCTTCACGTCCTTCGTGAACTCCTTCACGTGGCGGTCCCGCTCCTCGCTTTGCCATTCCGCATCCGAAAACACGCTCTCCGCATAGGCCTTCGTCGTGTAGAAAGGCCCGTCGCGCCCTGGGACGAGTTCGCGGTCGGGGTAGGTGTCTTCTTTCAGCAGGTATGCCTCCACGTCGCGCAGCACGAACGGGGATTTCGCTCGCTCGTCGAGGACGAGTTTGCCGAAAATGCACATTTTCGCCTCCTGCGTGCCCGCGTCGAGCGGATCGTTGTGCTCCAGGTACGCGAACCCGTCCCCGTCGGCGTCGTCCACGCGGCCTACGACCACGTAACGGCCCGGTTTGTCCACGGCGAGGCGCAGGTACAAGCACAGCGAGCCGTTTTCGAGGACCTCGCGCACGTCGCCCGTCAGGCGGGCCGGCGGCGCGGGCGTGTAGATGACGTCGAACCGCGCGCCACCTTCCTCGCCGTCGATGCGCAGATCGAGGTTTACGGCGATGGGCCCGTGGTATCCGCCGAACCCCTCCTTCGCTGGGGCGAAGAGCGTGGTGACGGCGGATCCGCCTTCGTCGGCGAACACGACGGGGGCCGCGGGCATGTTGCCTGCCTGCGGCATCGTCTCCGGGACGCGGGCCTCGGCGCGCAGGACCTCGCACCGCGCAGGGCCTTCGCTCGTGGTGCACGAGACCTTGAGGCGCGCGGCCTCGTCGCCGACGAGATACAGGCGATCTTGCTCCAGCGTCACGCGGGCGTCCGTGAGCTTCTTGTCCGATCGCGCGAGCGGCTGCGTGCTCTTCGCGACGGAATGCGCCTTCTGGAGATCGGGTTTTTCCGAGAGGGGGCGCGCGCCGGGCGGGTACCGTGTCGCCTGCAAATACCCTTCGAGCGTGTGTCGCGTGCGTTCCAGGCGCCTTTCGGCGCGTTCACGCGCGCCCGCCCCGTCGTCGCCTGCGGCTTTGGGGTCCACCCATCGGGACTTCGGGCCGTCCTGGCGAGGGGCGGGCGTGTCGCTTGCCGCGCGCGCGGGGGCTGCGGCGAAGAGCTCGTCTTCGGAGGGCGCGCGCCGCGGCGAGAGGCGATCGCGCTGCCAGAAAAGCAGGAGGCCTGCGGCGAGGACGACCGCCCCGAGGGCGAGGCGTCGCCGTCCCGACCGCGGGGAGGTCGTTTTTCCTGGCAATCGTTTCGTCACGCGGAGGATTTACAGGGCGTCGGCGACCATGTCGGCGCGCACCGGGGCGATGATCCCCGCCCAGGCGCCGTTCGCGTAATGGTTGTACTGCTCGGCGTCGTCGCGGAGAAGGACCGAGTGGTACGACCACTTCGCCTTGCCGTTGCTGGTCGTGCCCGAGCCCGTCGTGAGCGTGCCGTCGCACAGGAGGTCGCCCGGGTTGCAGAAGCCGCCTGTCACGGAGACGCCGCCGGTCGAGTGGTACCCGACCGCCTCGTCGTCCTGGCCGGCCAGCGTGCCCGAGTAGAGCGTGCCCTTCGCGCCCGCGAACATGTAAAACCACTTTCCGCGGGTCTGGTTGTGGTCGTAGAGGGCGCGCATCGTGGCCGTCTTCAGGTCGTCCGTGAGCTTGTCGCTCACCGCCCAGGCGCCGATGTTCGCGAGCTCGCTGCCGCCGCCGGCGCCGCTCGCGACGTCGACCCACTTGATGTTCCAGCCGGTCTGCGTGCCGCCCGCATTGCCACACGTGCCGTCGGCGGCCGGGGTGGCGTTCTTGATGCTGCGCGACGAGCCGCCGAATTGCGCCAGCGCGTAGCCGATCTGGGCGTCGCCGGCGCTGTGGGCGGCGATGTAACACCAGTTCGAGCCCGTACAGTAGCAATCGAGGGCGTCGCGGATGCGGTAGTTCTGCTCGGAGATGCGGCTCTTGCCGTCCCAGTTGACGGCCTTCTTGTTGACGCCGGCCGCGGTCCCCGACGAACCCCAGTAGGAGAAGTCGGTGTAATTGCCCGCCTTGGTCGCCGTGCCGGTGTTCCGGCCGTGAATCCAGAGCGAGAAGTTCGTCGCCGACGCGTCGGGAGCTACGAGGAGCGCGGCGGCGGCCAGAGGAGCGAATGCGAGGAGGAGGGAGGCGCGGGACATCCTGCGAGGAGAATCGAGCGGCACGATTGTGTCAAGCGAGAACCCGGCGCGATCATTCGAAGGAATTGCAGGCCCGCAGAGCTTTTCCGCGCCGGCTGAACCGGCCCGTGACGGGGGCCACTTGTAAGGATCTTTCAACCGTCGGGGCGTGACGGGTAGCATGGGCGGTCATGGCACTCCTCACCCGCCGCAGCGCGTCCTTCGCGCTCTCGATGTCGGCGCTCCTCGCCTTGCTCCCGGCCTGCGAGCCGCTCGCGGACGACCTCGATTTCGTCCGCCAGGAGGTCCAGGTCACGACGCGCAGCACGCTCGTGCCGCCCGCCGATCCTGCGCCCGCCACGCTCAAGGTGATGGCCTGGAACGTGAAATACGGCGCCGCGCGGATCGACTTCTGGTTCGATTACTGGGGCGACCGCGTGCAGATGACGAAGCAGGAGGTCGCCGAGAACATGGCCGACCTCTACCGCCTCGTGAACGAGTACGACCCCGATATCCTCATGACCGAGGAGATCGAGGTGAACTCCCGGCGTAGCGCCTATTACGACATGGTGCAGGGCATGCTGGAGGGCACGAGCCTCAATTACGCGGCCTACATCCAGACCTGGAACAGCCGCTTCATCCCCTCCGAGGGCGTCGGCCGGATGGACCTCGGCAACGCGATCTTCTCGAAATACCCCATCACGTTCGCCGAGCGGATCCGGCAGGAGGATCGCACCGATCAGGACGGGATCACGGCCAAGTTCTACATTCACCGCATGATCGGGCGCGCCGTGATCGACGTGGGCGCGGGCCGCGACGTGGCCGCGTACGTGGTGCACACCGAGGCCTACGACGTCGACGGCACGAAAGGCCGGCAGATCCGGCAGATCTACGACGAAATCAAAAAGGAGACGCTCCCGTTCGTGCTCGGCGGCGATTTCAACGAGCTGCCGCCGAACGCGATCAAGCTCGTCGGTTTCCCCGACGAACACCCGAGCTCGATCGGCACCGAGTACGAGCAGCCCCCCTACACGCCGGAGATCATGCAGACATTCTACGACGATTACGTGCCCTGGGTGAGCCTCGAAGCCTACGGCACCACCGAGGCCGCGCAGCGGCGGTATTTCACGCACACCGTGGCCGGGCCGCTGCACAAGGATGAAACGGGCAATCCGCAGTTCTGGAACCGCACCCTCGATTACCTCTTCATCACAAAGGCCGACGCCTGGGCCCCGGGCTCGACGGACGTGCTCCAGGAGCCGGGCAGGCAAGGGATCCAGAGTGATCCGCTGATGCTCAGCGATCACGCGCCCGTCGTGGGGACGTGGGTGCTCGGGGGAGGGACGCCGTGAAACGAGCCATGTTCGGAGCGATCGGGCTCCTCGCCCTGCTCTCGCCGGCCCTCGCCGAGGCCGAGCCGATGCCCGCGCGCGAGACGGCGCGCGTCCTCGACAAGGGAAAACTCTCCGGCGGGCTCCTCTCGCCGTTCGAGCTCGGGCTCGGCGGCGGCTGGGAGGTCACGACGATGATCGTGCCCTGGCTCCTGCTCTCGCCGAACATCACGTTCCGCGGCGAGCTCGGCCATCTCGGCAAGGGGGTCGTGGTGACGGGTGAATACGGACTTTCCGTACCGACGGGCGCGATGCGCCTGACGCAGGGGTATCTGTTCCCGACGTGGGAGACGTCGGGGCAGCGGCCCGGCTGGGTGGTCGCGCCGACGGCGGGGCTCTGGATTTCGGGCGGCGATCGCGGCGTCCTCACAGGACGGCTGGAGACGACGGTCGGCCTCTCGCTCGGCGAGAACCCGGCGACGCCGCTGGAGTCGTACGCGCCGCTCGAGCTGCTCTTCGCGCCCGCGCTGAACGGCTTCCGCGTCCGGACCGGCCTGGCCTACGATTACGCGATCCTCGATTGGCTGCGGGCCCGCGCCGCCGTGAATGGATATGCGATCGGGCGGAGCCCGCACCCGCCGCGCTCGCCGTTCTACGCGAGCGCCGAGGTCGGGATCGAGATCGGGCTCGGCAAGACGGTGCGCGTGGCGCTCGGCGGCATCTGGTACAATTACGATCAGCGCGAAAAGGTCCTCCAAAAAGGGGACGACGGGCGATGGCGTAGGGTTCCCGTGCGAACGAACGATTTTTTCCCCACGTTCGACTTGATTCTCCGGCCCCGGTGAAGCGAGGCTAGAACGACCCTTCTCCCCTCTCCCGCCGAGAGGGGCTCGGGGGGAGGGGAGCTTCCGATCGTGGAACATCTCGCGCACTTGCCGTCCGTCTCCGAGGAGCTCAGCCGGCGTTTTCTGATTCGCCGTTGCCTCGGGCAGGGCGGCTTCGGTGTGGTGTACGAGGCGCTCGATCGATCCCTCGGCTCGGACGTCGCCTTGAAGGCGCTGCTCTCCATGGATCCGGCCGCGCTTTATGCCTTCAAGCAGGAGTTCCGCGCGCTCGCCGACGTCGCGCACGAGAACCTCGTCGGCCTGCACGAGCTCTTCTTCGACGACGGCCGCTTCTACCTGACGATGGAGCTCGTGCGCGGCGTGAGCTTCCTCCGGTACGTGCGGCCGAACCGCGAGGAACGAAGCGACGCGTCGGCGATCACGCTCCCGCCCTTGCCCACGGCGAAGCGCGCGATGGCCGCCGAGTTCGCGACCGCCGTCACCATGGACCTGCCTGTCGTCGCGGGGCCGCACGAGACGATCGCCATGGTGACCCTGCCCCTCGACGGCGCCGCGCCCCCGCGCCTGCCGCTCCAGCAGCACGATGCGCAAGGCGAGCTCGACGTGGATCGGCTGCGCCAGAGCCTCGTGGGGCTCGCGAAGGGCGTCGCCGCCATCCACCGCACGGGCCGCGTGCACCGCGACCTCAAGCCCTCGAACGTGCTCGTCACGCCGGAGGGTCACGTAAAAATCCTCGATTTCGGACTCGTGGGATCGTTCGAGTCGCTCGCGCGCGACCGCGTGCTCGTGGTGGGCACGCCCGCGTACATGTCGCCGGAGCAAGCGACGGGCGCGGCGGGGGATGGGAGCTCGGACTGGTACTCGGTCGGCGTGATGCTCTACGAGGCGCTCACGGGCGTCGTGCCGCACCTCTTCGAAGGGACGAGCATCGAGGATCTGCTCTACACGAAGCACCTCGTCGATCCGCCCGATCCGCGGGAAATCGTTCCTTCCGCGCCGGCGGATCTGGCGGAGCTCGCCCTGCGCCTGCTCGCGCGGGACCCGAACGCGCGGGCAGGGGCCGAGGAGATTTTTCGCATCACCGGCGCCGCGGGGGAGAGCGCCCCGCCCCCGGCGTCCACGACGCTCGGCGCGCGGCGGAGCTTCATGGGCCGCGCCCGCGAGGTCGCGGCGATGCGCGAGGCGTTCGACACGTGCGTCCAGGAAAACCAGCCCGTGGTGCTGCACGTGCACGGCACGTCCGGGATGGGCAAATCGGATCTCGTGCGGCATTTCCTGGACGTGCTCGCCGAAGAGCGCGCGCCGCTCGTGCTCGAAGGCCGCTGCCACGAGCGCGAGTGGGTGCCGTACAAGGCGTTCGACGGCGCGATCGACGCGCTCGCGCGGCTGCTCGGGGAGATCGATTCGGACGATCGCGCGGGCCTCCTGCCCCCGGGGTTCGCCTCGCTCGCGCGCCTCTTCCCGGTGCTCGGCCGGCTCACGGAGGAGGGGAGCGAGCCGGAGGCGCCCGATCCACACGAGCTGCGCCGGCGCGCGTTCGAGGCCCTGCGCAGGCTCTTCGCGAACCTCGCGGGCGAGCGGCCGGTGGTGCTCTCCCTCGACGACCTCCAATGGGCCGACGCGGACAGCGCCGCGCTGCTCGAAGCCCTGCTCGCGGCGCCCGCGCCCGCGCTTTTCCTCGTCGCGAGCTACCGGACCGAGGAAGCACGCGGGTGCGAGCTCATCGGGCGTTTGCCCTCGGCGCATGCGCCCACGCCGGGCCTCGTGGCGCGCGAGGTCGTCGTGGGACCGCTCGCGACCGAGGACGCCGAGGCGCTCGCGCGGTCGATCCTCGGCGAGGACGGCGAGGACGGCGAGGAGGCGCAAAGGACGGCGGCCCGGATCGCGCGGGAAGCCGCAGGGAGCCCGTTTTTCGTGCAGGAGCTCGCGAGGTACCTCCTCGCCGGGCACACGAGCGAGGGGCTCGACCTGCGCGGGGTCGTGGCGGCGCGCGTCGCCTTGCTTTCGGCGTCGGCGCGGCTCGTGCTGGAGATCGTGAGCACGGCGGGGCGGCCGATCGAGCCCGTCCTCATCAAGGAGGCCGCGGCGCTCGGGGACGAGGAGAACCGCCGCGCGCTCGCCTTGCTGCGGGCCGAGGGCCTGCTCCGCGCGAAGGGCGGGCGGGACGAGGCGCGCGTCGAGACGTACCACGACAAGATCCGCGAATCCGTGGTGCAGGGGCTCGCCGAGGCGGATCTGCGCGCGCGGCACCTCGCGCTCGGCCAGGCCATGGAGACGATGAGCAACGCCGATCCGGCGGCGCTCGCGATGCACTTCCGGACGGCGGGCGAACCTTCGCGCGCGCGGGCCTACATGGAGCGCGCGGCGGAGCGGGCCGAGCAGGTGCTCGCGTTCGATCGGGCCGCGACGCTCTATCGGCTGGCCCTGGAGCACGCCGAGCCCGCGGACGTGGGGGCGCTCGAGCTCCGGCTCGGCGACACGCTCGCGAAGGCCGGGCGTGGGGCCGAGGCGGCGAGCGTGTTCCTCTCCGCGGCGGCGCGGCTCGATGCGCGGCCGGCCCTCGTGGCGCGGCAGCGGGCCGTCGAGCATCTCTTGCGCGCGGGTCACATGGACGAGGGGCTCACCGCGGCGCGGGAGCTCCTGCCGGACGTGGGCCTTCCGTATCCCGCGACGCCGCGACGCGCGTTTGTCAACGTCGCCGTCGCCCGCGTGAAGCAGCGGTTCCGCGGCTACGATTTCCAGGAAAAACCCGAGCACGCGATCGATCCCGTGGTGCTCCACCGGATCGATCTCTGCTGGTCGCTCGGCAACGGGCTCGGCGGCGTCGACGCGGTCCGCGGCGCAGATTTTCAAGCGCGGCACCTCGCGCTCTCGCTTTCGGCCGGCGAGCCTTACCGCATCGCGCGGGCCTTCGCCTGGGAGGCCGTGCTCCGCAGCCTCGGCGGCGGCGCGCAGAACATCGCCGAGGCGCGGGATCTCGCGGCGCGGGCGGAGGCGATCGCGCTCCGCATCGGCCACCCGCACGCGCTCGCGTGGTCGTGCGCGGGCAAGGCGCTCGCGGCGCACAACGGCTACGCCTTCCGCGAGGCCGTCGTGCTCTGCGAGCGCACGATCGCGCTCTTCCGCGAGGCGTGCAGCAACATCGCCTGGGAAATCGCCTCCATGTATGCCTGGTGGCTCCTCACGGCGCTCTTCTACGTCGGCGACGTCCGCTCCCTGCTCGACCTCTTGCCGCAATGCCGCAGCGAGGCCGACGCGCTCGGGGATCGGTACATGGAGACCGCGCTCGGCGTGCTCATGACGCCGATGGGCCTGCTCCTCGAAGACCGGCCCGAGGAGGCCATCGCGACGAGCCGGCACGCCCTGTCGCGCTGGACGACGCGCGGCTACCACACGATGCATTGGGGCTCCTTTTATTCGAGCACCCAGGCCCTGCTCTACCTCGGCGAAGGGAGCCGCGCGTACGCGGCCGTGCATGGGCAGATCGGCGCCCTCCACGCGGCGATGATGCCGCGCGCGGCCAAATCGATCCGGATCCGGCTCTTTGATCTCCAGGCGCGAACGGCGCTCGCCCGCGCGCGCGAGATCCGCCGCCCCGAGCCCCTCGTCCGCGAGGCCCTCTCCCTCGCCGATCGCCTCGATCAAGAGCGGTCCCCTTGGTCCGACGCGTGCGCGCTCGGCATTCGCGCGGCCCTGCTCGCGCGGCGCGGCGACGTCGATCGCGCCCTCGCCTCCCTTTCGCGCGCCCGCTCCTCGTTCCGCCGTTCGGACATGGAGCTTTACGCGCGCCTGATCGAGCGGCGCATGGGCGAGCTCGAAGGCGGCGAGGCGGGGCGGGCGCGAATCCGCGACATCGACGCGTGGTTCCACGCGCAAGGGGCCCCGCGCCCCGATCGCCTGGCCCGGGCCTTGATCGCCATCTGACCTTCCTTTACGAGATTCGGGTCATGCAAAACCACGCGGTCGTCATCGGTGCGGGCATGTCCGGCCTCTCGGCCGCGCGGGTGCTCGAGCGATTCTTCGAGAAGATCACGGTCCTCGATCGGGACGAGCTCCCGGAGGGCCCCACCGCGCGGGCCGGGGTGCCGCAGGCGAGGCACGTGCATGCCCTCGTCACGCGTGGGGCCCAGGAGCTCGACGCCCTGTTCCCGGGTTTCCTTGCGGAGTACGAGGCGAAAGGCGCCCACAAGCTCGACGTCTCCTACGACGGCGCGGTCCTGCGATATCCCGGCTGGCAGCAGCCGATGCGCAGCGGCTGCACGGCGTATTTGGCGACGCGGGATCTGACCGAATCCATCGTGCGCCGGCGGCTGCGGGAAGGCGGCCGCGTGGAGATCCTCCCGAGGACCGAGGCGACGGGCCTGTACGTTCGCCCGGACGCGCCCGGACGGGCCGCGGGGGTGCTCGCGGTGCAGCGGGGCGGCGGGACGAACCTCACGCTCCCGGCCGATCTCGTGGTCGACGCGAGCGGCCGTTCGTCGAAGGCGCCTTCGTGGCTCGCGTCGCTCGGCGCGGAGGTCCCGCGCGAGGAGGTGGTCGATTGTCACTCGGGGTATAGCTCCCGCTGGTACGAGGCCCCCGAAGCATTGCCCGCGGATTGTTGGTGGAAGCTCGTCTGGCTCGATCCTTCGCCCGAGGAGAACCATTTCGTCGGCGGCGTGCTCTTCCCGGTCGAGGGGCGCCGCTGGATCATCACGCTCGTCGGGTACGCCAAGCACTACCCGCCGAGCGACGAGGAGGGGTTTTTTCGGGCGCTCGGCGCGCTGCGGTCTCCGGTGTTGCAGCGCATGGCGGAGCTCGGCCGGCCCGTCTCGCCGGTCTATTCGAGCCGCGCGAACCAGAATCGCCTGCGCCGCTTCGACAAGCTGACAAAACCCCTGCCGGGGTTCGTCGCCGTGAGCGACAGCGTCTGCACGTTCAATCCGGTGTACGGCCAGGGCATGACCGTCGCCACGCTCTCGGCCCGCGCCCTCGAATCCACGCTCGAGCGCGTCTCGCTCGGGGATCCCGGCTTCGAGCGGGTCTTTTTCGGCAGCCAGCACCGCGCGGCCAGGGACGCGTGGAACCTCGCGACGAGCGCCGACATGCGTTTCCCGGGCGTGAAGAGTGATCTGCCGGCGCCCTCGCGGTTCGCGTCGTTTTTCGGCGATTCGATCTTGCGGACGATGAACCACGACGCCGAGGTGCTCCGGCGGGTGACGCCCGTGTATTACATGCTGAAACCCACGCGCACGCTCTTCGAGCCGGATCTCGCCGCCCGCATCCTGCTCGGCGGCGCGGCCGGCGTGGCCGCGGCGCGCCTCCGCAGGGCCCCCCTCTCACCGAACCCGCCGCCGCGCCCCGAGATCTAGGCCGCGGGCTCGTTCGCCCAGTACGTTTCGCGGATCCGCTCGCAGAACGCGACCAGGTTCGCCTTCTCCAGCGCGCGGGCCTTCACGGGGTTCTCGGGGGGCGAAAAGACAAGCGGCGCGAGCATCCCGTACGCCGTCGTGTCGAGCGTCGAGGGCGCGTCGTCGAGGAAATACGGTTTGTCGCCGAGCAATTCGGAGGCCGCGTCCACGAGCGAGCGGCCCATGGCATACACCTCTTCGCGCGTGTGCCGCCCGATCCCCTGCGCCTTGAGCATGCTGCGCGTCTGCCGCTGCGCGAACGAGAGCAGCGGCGACACGGCGAAGCGCGGGACCCCGCCGGCCATCATGCTCTGCGCGATCGCGGGGCGGATGTGGACGAAATCCTCGTCGCGCCACCAGCGCAAGTAGACGAAGATGTAATAAAGATCGGCCTCGAACATCGATTTGAGGGCAAGCCCGAGCGCCCGCTCCTTCGGGCCGAACCGGCCGTCGTTCAATCGATCCCCGTGCTTCTCGATGAGGTAATCGATGATCTGGCTCGAATCGGGGATCCGCCGGTCCCCGTCCTCCGCGTAGGGGATTTTTCCCTTCGGCGCCTTGCGGAAATCACCGATTTCGCTGCGATAGGGCAGGCCCGCCATGCGCAGCCACGTCTCGACCTTGATGACGAACGGGCCGAGGTCGGGCAAACCAAACGCAGGGCCGAATTTGTAGACTGTCAGCATGATCGTTCCTTCAGGGAAGGCTGCTGTCCTTGCCGTCCTTGCCGTCCTTGGCGCCGTCGTTCTCGGGCGGCGGGGCCGGGGGCTGGGGATCGGGCTTGCGGGGCGGATCGCCGTACTCGACGTGTAACTTCTTCGCGAGCGCGTCGACGATCATCCGCTCGTGGTAGCTCGGCATCGTGGCGAGCTGCACCGTGACGCGCACGACGTCCTTGCCGCTCTTCACGATCTCGATCGAGCCTGCATGCACGCGTTTTCCGCTCTCGGGGCTCGTGTACTTGAAGAGCAGGTAGCCGTGCTCGGAATCCTTCTCCGTGATCTCGAGCCCGAGATCCACGCGGACGAGGCGAACCGTGGTGCCCCAGGTCTGCTCGAAGGTGTAGGGCGACTCGTAGGCCGTGGCCGCGAGCGCCTCGCGTTCGAAGGCGGGCACGAGGACCACGCCCCCGAGGAGGAACGCGCAAAGAGCCATGCCCCAGATCCTTCGTCGCATTCCCAGCATCTACCCCAAAGCTTCGGCCTTGGGCCAGGTTTCCGGCGCCCGCCGCAAGAGCCTCATCCCGAGCCCGAGCGCGGCGAGGTGGAATCCCACCTGGGACACATACAGCACGAACACGAACGCGGCGCCGGGGCCCCGGAGCACGTCCTCGGGGAAGAACATGGCGAGGGCCATGTACGTGGCGAGCTGAAACGCGCCGAAATACCCGGGCCCCGAGGGGACGAGGATCCCGATGCCGAGGCAGCCCATGGTCACACAAGCCTCGGCCAGCGTGATCCCCGAGAGCCCCGACCCCCACGCGAGGAGCCAGACGCCCGCGGCATTGATGCTCCAGTACGCGGCCGTCTCCAGGAGGAAAGGCACGAGGTGGCGCGGCGAGGGCAAGAAGCGGATGCCCTGCGCGACACGGTCGACGATGTCGGCGACGCGCTCGCCGAGCGGCGCGGAGACGAGGCCAAAGACCTTTTGGGTCGCGCGGCGAGCGAAATCGCGGGCGAAAAAGAAGACGGCCATCGTGACGAAGGCCGAGCAAAAGAGAAAAAGCGCGCCCATGGCGGCGCTGGGCACGGCGGCGACGGGGACCTCGAGATCACCGATGTGATCGGGGAGGGGGTCGAGCGGCGTGGCGCGGCGGAGGCCGATGAAGAGGATGGTGCTGAGCGCGAGGCCATCGATGACACGCTCGGCCCCGACGCTGCCCGTCGCTTCCCACATGCGGATGGAGCTGCGGGTGGTGACGAGGTAAGGCCGGACGACCTCGCCGCTGCGGAGAGGCGAGAGGAGGATGGCGCCGAAGCCGACCCAGGAGACGGCGACGACCTCGCGGAGGGAGAGCCGGCCGAGGGGTCGGAGCAGGTGGCGCCAGCGCGCCGCGCGGAACCAGTGGACGGCGGCGAGGGAGGCCACGTAGGCGACGACGGTCCAGGGGCGGAGGAGGTCGAACGCGCCGTCCGGCGGGTAGATGGGGAGGCCGCCATCCAGGAGGATCCAGACGAGGCCGACGCCGCAGAGGAGGGAGATGGCGAGGCGGCTGCGCCAGGGGGTTTGGGGGCGTTCGGGGGCGACGCTCGGACCGGGCGTAGGTGCAGGCGGGAGAGGCTCGTCCGCGGCGGACACGGCGCGCAGGGTGGCAGGACGAACGGGCGGGGGCAAGGCGGGAGCGGAGGCGGGGGCGGGGTTCTTTGCCCTTCGTGTTCGCTTGGGCAAAGAAGCGCTCATGAGATTTCGTGGTGTGGCGCTCGGGCTCGTGGGACTTTTCGGTTACGCGTGCGGCGGCAAGTCCGCCCTCGAAGTGGACATCGGCAGCGGCGACGCCTCGTCCAGCACCGGCAGCGGCGGCGCCGGGGGCGGGAGCAGCATTGCAAGCTCGTCCAGCACGGGCGGCGGCGGCGTCGGACCTGGCGCGCCGTATGGCCTCGTGCTCTCGGGCAAACTCGCGACCTATCCCCTCGCCGTCGCGCCCGACGGCTCCGCCTGGGTGTTTGGCGGGATCACCACCGAGGAAGTCCCCGGCGACACGGTATGGGAGAGTGCCTGGATCACGAAGCTCGATCCCTATGGCAACATCGTGTTCAAAGGGACCATCGACGGCCCGGACATCGACGTCGAGCCCATCGCCATCAAGACCGACGCGGAAGGCAACGTGCTCTTCTCCGGGTATGCGAAGCGCAAGCCGGCGTCGCAGGCGGACCTCGATTTTTGGGGGAACAAGTTCCAGACCTACGAGGAGGCTCCGTTCGTCGTGCGCCTCGATCCCAGCGGAAACATTCGATGGGCCTACGTCACCGACAGCCAGCAGACCCCCAGCGATCCGCCCGCGTATCGCTTCAACGACGTCGGCGCCGACGGCAAGGGCAACGTGTATATCGCCGCTTGGATTTCGAGCCCGTTCGTGTCGGACCAGACCGACTCCGAGGTGTCGATTCGATCGCCCGGCGAAGCCATGCTCCTGGACACACACACGATGCCGGCGATGAAAACCGTGTTCTGGAAGATCGACGTGGAGCCGAATGGGGACTTCTGGCTCGCGCGCTCCTCGTATTATCAAAAAGCACGGGTGCAAAAGTTCAAAAAATGGGGGGAGCTGGAGCTCGAGGTGACCGAGAGCGTCTGCTGGGTCGACGCGTTCGCCTTCGCGCCCGACGGCAAAGAAGGATACTTCATGGCCCGCGCAGAGGACCCCGCGGAGCATTGTTATTCCTCCCTCCAGCACCACTCACCCGACGGGAGCAGCGATTGGTTCGTCGAGGGAGAAGAATTCTACGCCGTCCACACGACGCTCACGAAGAGCGCCCCTGGACGCGCATGGCTGGCCCTTGGGCTCGAAGGGACCATGAACATCAACGGGTCGACGCTCACAGGCCAGTCTTATGAAGACATCACCGTCGCCGAGATCGACGAGCAAGGGACTTTCTTGCAATCCGCGACGTACGGAGGGCCCGGGGAGGATTACGCTGTTCAAATCGCGCTCGACAGCGAAGGCCGTCGGTACATGGCCGGTTATTTCACGAGCCAGATCGACTTCGGACAAGGCGCGCTCGTGAACGACAGCGGCCAGCCGCGCGCCATCTTCGTGACCCGCTTGGATCCCTGAGGACGCCCGCGCGAGGCGGTCGAGCCGCAAGGCGTGGTCGTTACGGCTTCGCCGGGCTCAAGAATTGCCAGATCGCGGCGAATGTGACGATGAGGATGCCCCACATGGCGAGGAGCGAGGCGCCGAGAATGGCGAGGACCTCGAGCCATCCGAGCGACTTGGGGGCGACGATCTCCGCGTCCAGCCTATCCGCCTCCGCCTGCGCGGCGTCCGCGCGCGCCATGAAAAGGCCCCACAGGAACGGGGAGAGGGCGAGGTTCAGCACGGGCACGAGCTGGACGAGGCAAGCCACGAACGCGAGCGTCGACGGGACCTCGACCGAGCGCGCATGAACCCGCTTCAGGCGACGCTCGATGGCGCCACAGAGACCCGTATTGGCGACGAAGAGCCAGTAGATGCCGTAGACGGGGATGAACAGCTTCCAGACCGCCTGGTCCGGCTCGATGCGCTGGCCGTCGTAGGCCTGACGTTGCGGCTTGGGAATACGCGCCCAGGTTTGATGAAGCCAGGAGAGCCCGAGGGTCATCCCCACGATGCCGAGGGCCGGCTCCAGGAAGGCCCAAGGGGGGTATTGCCGCAAGACGAACCCATAGCCCGCGACGAGCAGGGCGATCCGCACGAGCAGAAGGCCGACATAAGCACGCGTGAGGGGGGACCATCGACCGATCATGACTGCGCTTCCGCCGCACGATTGGCCCCCATCTTGGAGACTCTGCTCATGGTACCTCCCTGTCGAAGGTGGCTTCTGTAACACAGTGAGGGTGGGCAGAGGAACAGGTGAGGAGACCGATCTCAGCAGGTCACCTCGAACAGGTGCCCATTCTCGTCCACGAAGTACACCCGGCCTGCGCCGCCGAGAGGGTCGTCCGTCTTCCCATTGCGGGGATCCTCCGGATCGTTGCCGAAAGACATGCCGCGCGCTTCGAGCCGCTTCACGACCTCGGCGAACCTTGTTTCGTCGACGCGAAAGGCGACGTGGTCCGGGTGGACGGTCGTGGCTGGGTTGAAGAGCAGGAAGGCTCCGTGGTCGAGGTCGATTCGATACATGTCGTCGTCGGCGCCTTCGACCGTCGGCGCGGCGGCTCCCAGGATCGCGGCGAGGGTTTCGGCCGACGCGCGCGCGTCCCGAGCGGCCAGACCGATGTGATCGACTTTGAGCATTTCAACCTCCGGTTTTTTCCTTGGCAGGAACGTTGCCGGGATTCTCCGGCGGGGTCTCGTCGAAGATGCTCGTGCGCCAGGCGAAGACGGCTTCTTTGCCGCGGTCGGCCCAGAAGATCGTGTCCCCTTCGACGGCGACGCCGCAGGCTCGTTTTGCCTCCGGGGCGTGTACGCGGACGACCGCTCCGGTCGTGACGTCGATGCGAGAGAGCGTGTCGTCGCCGTCTGCCCAGTAATAGTAGCGCCCGCTCGCGAATGCGCCGTTTCCCCGGTCGCCGTAGGTTCTGATCGGGAAACGTTTTTGCTCCTTCATGCCGTCGGCGGAGACCACGATGACGGCTTCCGTTGTGCGGACGAGCCAACCGCCTGGGAAGGCGCTGCCGTCCGAGGGCATTTCGCCGAGCGGTATCCCGCGGGTCGTCTTTCGCGTGGCGAGGTCGGTGAGCGTGATTTCCCAGCTCCGGTCGGCCCACGCGAGGGTCCGCGCGTCTGCGGCGATGAGCCAGGGCTGCTCCTTGTCCGGCAAGATGGCCTCGCCTGCGGGGTGCGCCTCGTCGACGCGGAGCGCGCCGCCCTTGCCGAAACGATCGGAGACGAACACGCTCGTCGGCGAGGCGATCACGCCGAGGTAGTTCCGATCCTTTGCGCCAATCACGGACGGCTTGGAGGACGTGCCTTCGCGGTAGGACCAGAGCCAATCGGGATGCGCCCCCGAGCGCGCCCCCCCGGTGCACGGCGCGCCGGTCCAGTAAAGGGTCTCGCCCTGCGCGGTCAGGCCGTAGGGGCGGTAGTCGAGCGCGGCGAGCGTGACCTTTTTGCCTTCGTGTCTCGACGTCCGCGTGAGCGCGCCGCCGGCCTCGTCGCACATGAGGGCGGCACCATAGGCGCCCGAGCCGCTCGGCGTAGGGGGAGGCGCGGAATGCCGATCGTGGATTTCGAGCCAGTAGACATGCGTCGGGGTCGCCACGAGGTCGCAGTGCCCGCTGTCGAATGAGCCCAGGCGCAGCGGCATCGACGGCGCGGGCGGCGGCTTTGCGGGAGGGGCGGGGGCCGCGGGCGGAGGGGCCGCGGGGGGCGGGGCCATCACCACGGTCGGCGCCGCGGCGGGCGCAGGTGTTTCTGCATGGCAGCTCGAAAGCGCGGCGACGCCGAGCGCGAGCAAGCCGAGGGGGATTCGTGTCACCCGCGGCAGGGTAGCGGCTTCCCGGTTCCGGGGATAGGCAGAGGGGGCAGAAGGGGGAGGTGGGCTGGGAGGTAGGACACGGGTTTCCGATTGAAAACAAGCGGGCTGGCGTACGTGTTAGCGTGTGCTCATGCGCCGCTTCGCACGCGTTCCTTTCCACGTCTTCGTCGCCGTCTCGGCGGGAGCTTTCGGATGTGCCTCGAGCGCTCCGCGACCGGGCGCGGAGGGGAACGAGCCGCCCGCGAAGGCGGCAACCGCGAAGGCGGTAGCGGAGGTAACGACGGTGCCGCTCGAGGAGGGCTGCCCCGCCGCCGAGCCCAAGGAGCTCGGCGCCTGCGACACCGCCGGTCGCCTCTGTACGTATGCCTCGTCCCAGGGATGCGGGACCGTATACGATTGCCACCTCGGGACGTGGCGCGTGGCCCTCCCCGTGGCGTGCACGGACGCGCATCGGGACGGCGCTTGCGCCCCGGAGCCGGAGCGGGAGCGCGCTCCGGCGACGCCGCTCGAGAAAAGCCCTGTGTGCCTCTATTCCGGAGCCACAGCGTGCACCTACAACCTCGACATGCCGCCGCAGCCGTGCAGCGGCGTGCCCCGGCAGGCGCCGCCGCTCAAGTTCGTGTGGCGCTGCCAAGGATTGACCTCCGGCGGATGTGGTGCTGGTTTCGCCGAAGGCGAGCGCTGCGCGCCCGAGGGCGCGTCCTGCGGGACGACGTGCTGCGGGAAGAGCGCGCTTTGCTCGGGTGGGAAGTGGCACGTCACGGAGCACGGCTGCCCGCCGTAGCCCGCGCGGGCGTGTGGCAGGGTCGAGCTAGAGCCGCACGACCTTCGTCTTGTCGCCCTCGACCTTGCGGAGCGCATCACGCGTGTCGACCACGAGCTTCGCCTCGCGGAGGATCCGCGCATAATCGACCGACGCGTGATCCGTCACGATCACGACCGCATCGTATTCGCCGTACGCCACGTTGTTCGGCTCCGATTTCATCACGATGCCGCCTTCGTCGCATTCAGCCACGTACGGATCGTGATACCGCACGTCGGCGCCGAGCTCCTGGAGCTGGTGGATGATGTCGAACGCCGGCGACTCGCGGTAATCGGCCACGTCGCGCTTGTACGCCACGCCGCTCACCAGGATCTTCGATCCATTCGCCGCCTTGCGCTCGCCGTTGAGCGCCTGTTGCACGAGGTGCACGACGTATTCAGGCATCCCGCTGTTGATCGTGTCGGCGAGCTCGATGAAGCGCGCCTGGTACTTCAGCGTCCGCATCCGCCACGAGAGGTAGAGCGGGTCGATCGGAATGCAGTGGCCGCCGAGGCCCGGGCCCGGGAAGAAGGGCATGAAGCCAAACGGCTTCGTCGCTGCCGCCCGGATGACCTCCCAGACGTCGATGCCGAGCTTGCGGCTCATCAGCGCGACCTCGTTCACGAGGCCGATGTTGACCGCGCGGAACGTGTTCTCCAGGAGCTTGACCATTTCGGCCGCGTCGGTGCTCGACACCGGGACCACGGTCTCGATGATCTTGCCATAGAGCGCCATCGCGACTTCGAGGCAGCCGGGCGTCGCGCCGCCGAGGACCTTCGGCGTGTTGCGCGTGCCATACGTCTTGTTGCCAGGGTCGACGCGCTCGGGACTGAAGGCAATGAAGACGTCCTTGCCGAGCTCGTAGCGGCCAGCCGTGAGCTTCGGGACCAGGACCTCGCGCGTCGTGCCCGGGTACGTCGTCGACTCGAGCACGATGAGCATGTTCGAGTGCTGGTGCTCCGCAATCTCGTCGCTCGCCGACAGGATGAAGCGCATGTCGGGGTCTTTGGTCTTGTTGAGCGGCGTCGGGACGCAGACGACAATCGCGTCGGCCGAGCCAAGGACGTCAGGGTCGGTCGTGGCGCGGAGGCGGCCCGCCGCGACGTGCGGCGCGAGCGCCGAGGACGGGATGTCGCCGATGTACGAAACGCCTTGGCCGAGCAGCCGAACCTTCTCGCGATCCTTGTCGTAGCCGGTGACGGAGAAGCCGGCTTGAGCGAACTCCACGACGAGCGGCAGCCCGACGTAGCCAATGCCCACGACGACGATGTGCGCGCTACGATCCTCGATCTTCTTGAGAAGCTCCTGCACGATGCCTGTCCCTTTCACGAGTCGACCCGGCCCTCCAGGATGGAAAGCGGTCCTTCGATCAGCATGTCGCGTGCCTCCGCCGCGCCGAGCGCGCGGTGCAGGTGTTCGATGCCCGCAGCGACGTCCTCGACGTCCCCCGGGCGATGGGCGTCGCTGCACGCCGCGTAGTAGTAGCCCTCTTCCAGGAGCGTCTCCGCGCACTTGCGTGTCGCCCGTCCGTACTTGCCAACGAGCGAAGCGATGTCGAGCAGAAGGACGACGCCGCCGTCGAGCAGCGGATCGAGCACAGTGCGGTCGTTCCAGACGGGTTCGTACCGCTCGGGGTGCGCGAGGACAGGGCGGAGCTTTTTCTTGCGGCGGAGGTCGGCGAAGCGAGACGCAAGGCGCGCAGGGAAGGCGCGCGGGGAGAGCTCGACCAGGACAGCACGCTCGCCAGGGTAGGGGAGGGCGTCGCCGCGCATGAGGCGCTCGTAGACGACGTCGTCGAAGAAGTGTTCCGACGAGAGCGCGAGCTCAGGCAAGCCGGGCACATCCGCGAGGGCCTGCCGCGTGGCCTCGTAAGCGCGCGCGAGGTCGCCCTTGGTGTTGTCGAACATCCCAGGGCGCATGTGCGGCGTGGCAACGACCTTGCCGAACCCCGCACCCGCGAGGCCCATGAGCAAGGCGCGGCTGTCCGCGACGGTCTTCACGCCGTCGTCGATGCCAACCACCCAGTGGCAGTGAAGGTCGATGTACCCCGTCATCACGCGCCGCGCGAACCTAGCAGTTTTTGAGGAGGGCGCGCGCGCACAGCGTCTCGCCGGGGTTTCACCCCGGGCCCGACGAGGGGCTATCCGCCCCTCGACCCGGACCAGGCACGGCCTGGACCGAGGGTGCATCGACCGCGATGCGGTCGATGCAGAGAAGAGTGGAAGGGCTGTGGAGCCCCCTCTCAGAGGGCGCGGGTGAGGATCTTCGCGATTTCGAGATCCGTCAGGCAGCCGTCGGAGCCCTTGGCGAAGACACACGCGAGGGTGACGACGCTGTTGTCGAGCACGACGGAAGGGGCGCCCTCCTTCTGGTTCGTGACGACGATGCGCTTGACGCCGTCGCGGACGGCCTCCTTGCCAAGCTCGTCGACGCAGATGACGCGGAAGGCGTTGGCGAGCTTGCGGACGCCGAGGTGCTGGACGTTCTTCAGCGCAGCCTCGTCCGTCTCGAAGGTCGGCCAGTCGACGTCGACGACGATGGGGGCGCCCGCGACGTCCTGGATGTCTTTTTGCTCGCCCGGAAGCCAGGACTCCTTCGCTTCCTTGATGAGCCGCTTTTCGATGAGTCCCATGGAAACCGCCTCCGTTCGAACGCGTGACGATCACGCCGGGGGCGGAGCATACAGGAACGGGATCTCGCCGGAAAGTGGACCCCAGCGCGGCGAACGGGCGACCATTTCCCGCGAAGGAGGTTCTCTCTTGTCGAGGATGGATCCCACCGAGGCCCCGCCGCCGTCGCTCGGAGCCGAGCGCCGCAGGCGGAGGAGCGAAGACCCGATCACGGCGCTGCACTACCAGCTCTCGGTCGCGCGCAGCGAAGGGAAGCTCGAGGCCCTCGTGCTCGTCGACGATCGAGGCTGCCTCGTCGCAGGCGCCGGCTCATGGCCCGTCTGCGAGGAGCTCGCCGCCTACGCGCCGCTGCTCGCCGAGCCCGACCTGCCCACATCCGCAGCCGTCGGCACACGGATCGCCGATCTCTCGCGCGAGGTGCTCGTGCGCGCGCTCCCCCTCGGCACGGCCGAGGCGCTGCTTGCGGTGCGTGGAGGAGGGGAGGACCGGTCGGCCTTCATCGCCCGCGCAGCCGCAGGCTGCCGGCGGATCTTGCAGGCGGCCTGAGCCGCCCACCGCCGTCCCGAAATCGTCAAGAAAAATCGCTTCGCATGGGAGCCACGCGAAGACGTGGTCTCCCTCATCGTGAGAATCTGCGGCGGTACTCCGTCGGCGACACCGCGAGGTGCCGCTGGAAGGTCATCCGCATCCGCTCCACGTCGCCGAATCCACACTGCCGCGCGATCTCGTCGACGTTCCGCTCCGACGCCTCCAGCAGCCGTCGCGCCGCCGCGAGCCGGAACACCTCCATCGCCTTCGCCGGCGTTCTCCCCGTCTTCTGCTTGTAGACCCGCGCAAAGTTCCGCGGGCTCATCCCCGCCCTCTTCGCGAGCTGCTCCACCGTCAGATCCTCGCGGCCGAGGTGCTCGGCGATCCACTGGTGCAAGTCGTCGAAGCCCGCGTGGTCGTCTGCCTGCGCTTGCAGCACCTCGCTGAACTGCGACTGTCCGCCCGGTCGCTTCAAGAAGACCACGAGATCCCGCGCGACCTTCATCGCGATGTCACGCCCGCAGTCCGCCTCCACCAGCGCCAGGGAGAGGTCGATCCCCGCCGTCACGCCCGCCGACGTCCACACCGGCCCCTCCTGCACGTAGATCGCGTCCGGCTCGACCTTGATCGAGGGAAACCGCCGCTTCAGCAGGTCACACATCGCCCAGTGCGTCGCCGCGCGTTTGCCCTGGAGGAGCCCCGCCTGCGCCAGCAAGAACGTCCCGCTGCACACCGAGGCCGTTCGCCGCACCTTGCGGGACATCGCGGAGAGCCACGCCACCAGATCCGCGGAGCCCTCCAGCGCCTGCTCGATCGCCGGCGCGCCAGGCACGATCAGCGTGTCCACCTCGTGGTCCGCGAACGCCGAGAGCGGCAGCGTGTCGAGCTCCACGCCCTCCGCCGAGGGCACGAGCCCGCCCCCGAGGCTCACCGTCCGCCGCACGTACCCGGGCAGCCCACGTTCCTCCGCGTACCGCGACGCGGACCAGAACGCGGTCTGTGGCCCGGTCATGTCGAGCAGCCCCATGCCGGGAAACGCCACGAACAGGAGGAGCCGAGGCTGGCACGTGGACGTTGGCAGAAAATCAGGGATCAATGGCATGCCCGCGGCGTCCCTCTCGACCTACGCCCTAGGACGATAGCGTGCTCCGGCCTTCCGCACCTCCAGCGCGAAGGCTGGGTTCGCCTGAACGAGAGGAACAAAAGGCAGCATGTCGAAGAAAGTATTGATCGTCGGCGCCGGCTTCGCTGGCGTATGGGGCGCCCTCGCCGCCGCGCGGCTGCTCGACGAGCAGGGCAAGACGGGCGCGGACGTCGAGATCACCCTCATCTCGCCCAAACCCGCCCTCGACATCCGCCCGCGGCTCTATGAGCCCTCTCCGCAGGACATGAGCGCGCCCCTCCTGCCGCTGCTCGAGGCCATCGGCGTCCGGTTCGTCGAGGGCTCCGTCGCGGAGATCCGGAGCGGCGCAAAGGAGGTGGACGTGCTCACCACGGACGGCGGTAGGCTCACGCTGCCGTATGACCGGCTCCTGCTCACGAGCGGCAGCAAGCTCTTCCGCCCGCCTGTCCCCGGCCTGGAGGAGCATGCCTTTTCGGTGGATCAGGTCGAGGACGCCGTCGAGCTCGACAAGCACCTCGCGAGCCTCGCCGGCCTGCCCGCGTCACCCGCGCGCAATACGGTCGTGGTCGTGGGAGGTGGCTTCACGGGGCTCGAGCTCGCGACCGAGCTGCCCCAGCGCTTGCGCGCGGTCCTCGGCGCGGAGGCAAAGGTTTCGGTCGTCCTCGTCGACAGGGCCGCGGAGGTCGGCGCGGGCCTCGGCGCGAATCCACGTCCCGCCATTGCGGAGGCGCTCGGCTCTCTCGGCGTGGACTTCCGGGGCGGCGCGGGTGTCGCGGCCATCGATGCCACGGGCGTCGTGACCGCCGCAGGAACACGCATCGACGCCGGCACCGTCGTCTGGACCGGCGGCATGCGCGCCAGCAGCTTGACCGCGCAGGTCTCTTCCTCGCTCGATCCGCTCGGCCGCGTCGAGGTCACGCCGGACCTGCGCGTCGTCGGCACCGATCACGTCTTCGCCGCGGGCGACGTCGCGCACGCGCGCTCCGATGATCAGGGCAACTACGCCCTCATGTCCTGCCAGCACGCGATCTTCATGGGCCGCTTCGGCGGGCACAACGCCGTGGCCGATCTGCTCGGCCTTCCGACCCTCGAATATCGCCAGGTCTTCTACGCCACCTGCCTCGATCTCGGGGAATGGGGGGCCGTCTACACGGAAGGCTGGGACCGTCAGGTCAAGCTCACCGGCGCCGAGGGGAAGGAGCGCAAGCGGATGATCAACACCGCCTGGATCTATCCCCCCGCTCCGATCCGCGCCGAAGCCCTCGCCGCCGGCAACCCGCAGATCACCTTCGGCTGAACCTCGCGAGGGGCTCTCCCGCAGGTCGCCGGCAGATCTTGCGGGCGGCCTCCGCGCTTTCCGTCATCCCCGAACCTCCCGAGCCGTGCTAAAGGGCGCCCCGTGGCAGCTTCGGATTCTCGTTCGTCCTCGCCCGGCGGGCTCGGCAAGCTCCTCGATTCGCGGCGGGTCCTCCTCGTCGTCGGCTGCGGCGGGGTCGGCAAGACGACGACCACGGCGGCGCTCGGTCTCGCGGCAGCACGTCGCGGCAAGCGCGTGCTCTGCTTGACGATCGACCCGGCGCGGCGCCTCTCGCAGAGCCTCGGCATCGAGGAGATGAAGACCGAGGCGCAGACGATCGATCCGGCCCTCTTCGCGCAGGCGGGTGTACCGGTCACGGGCTCGATGACCGTGATGATGCTGGACACGAAGAGCACGTTCGACTCGCTCGTCCGAGAGCTCGCGCCCTCCGTCGAGCAGCGCGATCGCATCCTGAACAACGTGCTCTACAAGTACATCTCGACGTCGCTCGCCGGTACCCAGGAGTACATGGCGATGGAGAAGCTCTACGCGACGAAGGGCGATCCGAGCTACGACCTGATCCTGCTCGATACGCCGCCGACGCCCAACGCGCTCGACTTCCTCGACGCGCCGGAGCGGCTCGTGGGCGCGATCGACAGCGCCGCGACGCGGTGGCTCGTGCAGGCCGTGCAGAGCTCGGGGAAGTTTTCGCTCAACGTGCTCGCGAAGGGCGCAGCCGCGATCGTGCGGGGCATCGGAAAGGTGTCGGGCAGCGGGTTCTTGGAGCAGATGGCGGCGTTCATCGCGGAGATCAACTCGGTCTTCGGCGGGTGGAAGAAACGCGCGGACGCCGTGAGCACGGCGCTGCGCGGGCCCGACGTGGCCTACGTGCTCGTGACGACACCGGACCCGCTCGCCGTGCGCGAGGTGATGTTCTTCGCGGACCGGCTGCGCGAGCAGGACATGCGGCGCGACGCGTTCGTGGTGAACCGCGTGCACCCGACGTACGGGCGCGTGCCGGACGCGGCGGAGGTGGAGGCGGCCCTTTCGCGGAGCGCGATCTCGCTCGGGCCAGACGCGCCGGCGAGGCTCCGGCGCGCGGCGGAGGACGAGAGCCGCATGGGCAAGCTCGACGCGCTGCACCTCGTGGGGCTCGAGGCGGCGCTGGAAGACGAGGCCTCGGGCGGGAGCCTGCTCGCGCACGTGCCGGCGTTCCCCTACGACATCCACGATCTGGAGCGGCTCTCGCGGATCGCCGAGGTCCTCGCGCCCTAGTGCGCGGAGGGACGCTTCTGCGTGTTCCGCCCGGGCCGTCCTCGTGGCATGGTCGGGGCATGGATCGAGGCGGCAAGAGGCTTTCGCGTACGCGCTGGGCGTTCCTTTCGCTCGTCGGAGCGCCGCTCCTGTTCGCGTGGCTCTCGGGCGCAGCCGGGTGCACCGAGGAGGACGGACTGGAGCCGCGGCCCGGCTTCCCCGGCGATAGCTGCACCAAGACGGACGATTGCGCGGTGCCGCTGCGCTGCATCAGCAACGTCTGCGTGGTGCCGGGCGGATCAGGCGGCGGCGACGGCGGCGTCGATCCCGACGCCTTCGGCCCCGGCCCCGGGCCAAGCGCCGACGCAGGCCCCTGGAGCCAGTGCGACGAGTGCCTGGAGGGGACCTGCGGGCAGGCCGAGAAGGCATGTGGTCCCGATTGTCGCTCCATCGAGGCGTGCATCGAGACGGTGTGCGTGAACCTCAGCGACTCGCCGCAGGACGAGAGCGCATGCTTCCTGTACTGCCAGGACCGCTTCCCGGCCGGAAAGGATCAGCACCTCGCCGTCGTGAACTGCGCGCAGGAGGTGAAGTGCTCGCCGCCCTGCACGTTCTACCCGCAGGACTATGAGCTCTGCCGGACGTTCATGAACAACGGCGATTGCACGGGCTACCTGAAGGCATGCGAAGCCGACGCGCGGTGCGGGGTGTACCGCGATTGCGTGAAGTTCTGCACCTCGATCGGGGACTGCACCGCCTGCGACGACTCCGCCGACGGGACCGAGGGGCGGAAGCTGCTCGAAGCCTACGAGCAGTGTGTCGCAGGGGAATGCATGACGGAGTCGTGGATTCCTTGAGGTGAAGCGCAGAGCTGGGGCGTTGCCCCAGCTCCGCGCCTCCCGTCAGGGGCAGTTCGGGTTTGCGGCTTCGACGACGGCGCAGTACTCGGGCGCGCCGTCGCTCATGCAGATCGTCTTGCAGGTCTGGCAGAAGACGCAGGAGTCGAGGGCCTCGAACTTCTGGAGCGCGCCTGCGGGCGTGTTGAGGTCCTGCGCACACTTGAGCGTGCAGCAGCCGCCGTCCGTGCTGAGCGCGCAGTTGTCGTAGGAGCAATCGGCGAGGGCCTTGCAGGCGGCGTCGGCGACGCAGGCGTCTGCGAGCGCCTTGCACTCGTTTGCGTACGCGCCCGTGGTGTTGTTCGTGCAGTCGCTGCAGACCGAGTAGCTGCCGCTGCCGCCGCTGCCGGAGGAGCTCGACGAACTGCCGCCGCTGCCGGAGGAGCTCGACGAGCCGCCGCCCGCGGAGCTCGACGAGCCGCCGCCTGCGGAGCTCGACGAGCTGCTGCCCGAGGAGCTCGAAGACGAACCGTTGCCGGAGCCGCCCGCGCCACCCGAGCCGCCCGTATCGTCACCGCATCCCACGGACACGAACAAAGAGCCGAGCGCTGCGAGCCCGAGCGCGTACAAACCAAGCCTCATCGTCTGTCTCCCTTCCAAGCGTGAGCCACGCGCCGTCCGCGCGGTGGAATGGAGGCATCCTACCGCGGAGGCGTCTCCTTCGGGCGCGCGAACTCGTCCGTGAGACCCGACCAAGGCAGAGCCGCGTCTGATCCCGCAGGCTCGGACGAAGCGGCCTCGGGGGCTTCGGCGAAGGACCACGCCGTGAGCACGACGAGCGCCATCCACACGAGATCGGCGAGCAGGAGGTGCACGAGCTGCATCGCCACGGGCGCGAGGAGGAAGAGGTTCAGAAAGCCCGCGCCGATCTGCACGATCACGAGCGCCGACACGAGCCGCGCGGGCTTGAGCAGCGCTGGGCGTTGCGACGCGACGAAGCCCGTCGCGAAGAGCAAGTACGCCGCCACCACGCCGGCCACGATCGGGTGGTAGACGCGGAGCTGCACGAACACGTGCGCGGCCTGCGACACGTCCGCGGCGAGGCCTTCGCTCAGCGTCTTTGCGGGGAAGAGCGTGTCGCCGAGGGCCGCGATCGCGCCCGTCACGCCGACGGCCACGACGCCGAGGAGGCCACCGCCGAGCACGTAGGTCGGCGTGCCCGAGGAGCGACGCGGCAAGGGGCCGCCCGAGGCCCAGAGCACCGTGAGCGTCATCGCTGCGACGAGCAGGAACGTGTTGATCAGATGCGCGCTCATCCAGTAGCCACGCGCGATCGACGTGTCGCCCGCGACGCGCTCGAAGAGGACGATGCCCGCGCCGACGGCCGCTTCGGTGACCATGAAGAACATCGACGCGACCGCGCCGAACCGCACCGCGTGCCGGCGTGGGAAGGCGCGGAAGGCCCACACGAGCTGGAGCAACGTGAGCAGGAAGGCGACCCCCGAGGTGAGCCGATGCGTGTACTCGATCAGGGTCTTCACGCTGGGCGCGCGGGGAATGACCTCGCCGTTGCAGGTGGGCCAGTGGCTCCCGCAGCCCGCGCCCGCGCCGGTGGCGCGGACGTAGGCGCCCCAGAGGATCACGCCGAGCGTGGCGGCGAGCGTCGCCCACGCGACCCGGCGAAACGAACCTTGCGACATGCCCCCCGTTCTAGGGCCGGCCGGGCGTCCAGGCGAGCGCCTTTCATCCTCTCGACGCGCGAGCGAGGCCGCTTTATGCCTCCCAGGGTCCCCATGAGCACCATCACCCTGAGCGGACTCTTCGTGTATCCCGTCAAGGGCGCGCGCGGCATCGCCCTCGACCGGGCTCGGGCGCAGAGCCTCGGCATCGAGCACGACCGGCGGTTCATGATCGTCGACCCGGACGGCGAGTTCCTCACGCAACGCGAGCACCCCGAGATGGCCCTGCTCGAAACGGCGATCGAGGGCGACACGCTCGTCCTCCGCGCGAAGGACCACGGCCCGCTCCGCCTCCCGCTCCGCCCCGAAGGCCCCACGGATCGGCGCGTCCGGGTCTGGAGCGACAAGTGCCGCGCCGTGTTCGTCGGCGACGAGGCCGCCGCGTACCTGAGCGACGCCCTCGGCCGCCGCGTGGAGCTCGTGTACATGCCCGACGACGCCGCGCGGCGTGTGGACGGCCGCTACGTGAACCGCAAGGAGCGGGTCGCGTTCGCCGACGGGTTTCCGTACCTGATCACCTCGGAGGGCTCGCTCGCGGACCTGAACGCGCGCCTGCGCGAGGCCGTGCCGATGGATCGGTTCCGGCCGAACCTCGTGGTCCGCGGGGCGCCGCCCTGGGCCGAGGACGCGTGGACGAGCCTGTCCATCGGCTCCGTGGTCTTCCACCTGCGCAAGCCGTGCAGCCGTTGCAGCGTGGTCACCGTGGACCAGGCGACGGGCGTGCGGGGCAAGGATCCGCTGGCGACGCTGGCGACGTTCCGGGCGCGGGCGAACCGCGTGTACTTCGGCTGGAACATGGTCGCCGAAGGGGAAGGGGAGCTCCGCGTCGGCGACGCCGTGACCCTGCTCGCGCGTTCGTACGACGACGTCGGCTGAAGCACCGGCTCGTGATCACGGAGGATGGAGAGCCTCTCCCCGCTGCGATGGGCCCCACGTCGAGCGCCACGATCGGCTGATTTTGCCGCACAAACGCGGCAGCGCCGAGCGTGCAAACCGGCTCGGGCTGGTGCAGCCTCGACGTATGGCGATCACGTGCAGACAAGAAGCGACGCGCTGGGTGCATCGGTACGCGATCGGAGGTGCGGCGTTCGCCACCCTCCCGCTCCCGGTCTCCACGACGGCGGGCCTCGCCGCTCTCGAGGTCCACATGATCAACTTCATCGGCAACGTGTACGAAGAGCCCGTGGGCAACCTGAAGAGCCTCGCCGCGGGCGGCGGCCTCGAGGTCATGGGCGCGGGCCTCAAGTTCGTGGCCACGCGCGCCGCCTCCTTCGTCCCCGGCCCGGCGGGCATCGTGATCCGGGCGAGCATCGCGGCGGTCGTGATCGAGTCCCTCGGCCGCGCGATCATCGGGTATTTCGAGCGCAAGCACCCCAACAAGGTCTTTTCGCCCGCGGTCTAGGACCTGCTTCGTACTAAGATCGCGCTGTCGTGAAGGCGCTGATCAAAGTCGGCTACGCGTGCAACGAGAACTGCACGTTCTGCCATACGGCCGACATCCGCCACCTCGACGACACGTCCGAGCGGGTCGACTGGAAGATCGATCGCGCCAAGCGCCTCGGCGCGTCCATGGTCGTCCTCTCCGGCGGCGAACCCACGATGCGGCCCGAGCTCTCGCGCTGGGCGCGCCGCATCGCCGCACACGGCCTCGATTTTGGCCTCGTCACGAACGGGCTGATGCTCTCGTACCGGAACGTCGTCGACGAGCTCGTGGGCGAGTGCCGTCTCCGCTACGTGTACATGTCCCTCCACGGCGGCGAGCCCAAGGTGCACGGCTCCGTCGTCCGCGCCGACACCTTTCACAAGGCGATGCAGGCCATCGAGAACCTGCACGGCAGGATCCCCGATCTCACGATCAACTGCGTGATCACGACGGCGAACCTGAAGCACTTGAAGGGCCTCGTCGATCGGCTGCTCCCGTTCGAAGATCTCTGCATCAAGTTCTCGATGACGCAGCCGAAGGGCGCGGCGAACCGTGCCTTCGACGTCATCGTGCCCGAGGTCGCCGCCTGCGCCGCGCGCGTGAACGAGGCGATCGCGTACGGGCTCTCGCGGCGAACCGAGCGCGGCCCGCGCTTCGCGCACGACGGCCTGCCGTTTTGCCTGCTGCCTGGATACGAACACCTCTACGACGATCTCAAGACGCATCGGTACGCGACGATGATCGAGTCCGACGAGGACGACTTCGTGCCCGTCGACGACGTGGCGAAGATCCAGCCCGAGGAGGTCTGCGGCGACTGCGCGCTGCGCGGCGCGTGTCCGGGGCTGTACCGCGGCTACCACGAGATCCACGGCGCGAGCGCGCTCCGGCCCGTCACGGACCGCCCTCGGGCGAACTCGTACAACTTCGTCCCCGAGCGCGACCTCGCGCGCCCGCCCGGCGCGCCGTGCCCGATCCGCGCGGACGGCACGAGCCCGTACGATCGCGGCCGCACGCTGCTGCTCCGCCTCAAGGACCGGATGCGCCTCTTCCGCACCGAGACGCGGGACTTCTCCGACGAGGAGCTCTTCGCCACCAAGGAGAGCGCCGGCCAGCTCTACCTCGACGTGTCGACGAAGCTCGCCCCCGACGACTTCGCGAAGGACTTACGGAAGCTCCGCCCCGCGGCCGAGTGCGAGGCGTGCCCTGAGCGCCCGCGTTGCACCGGCGCATGGGAGCCGGTGCCCGCCGACGTGTTTACGCGTGATGATCGCGACGTGATGGAGATCCTCGCGAACCTCTCGGGTCGCGTGCTCGACCTCGGCTGCGGCGAAGGGCCGTACCTCGAAGCGCTCGCGCGGCGCGCGGCGGAAGGGCACATCACGTACGTCGGCGTCGATCCGGATCCGCAGCGGCTCGCCGTCCTCGCGTCGCGCCACCCGTTCGCGCAGTTCGTGGAGGGCCGCGCGGAGGAGCTCGACGAGGCGCTCGGCACGTTCGACCACGTGCTCGCGCTCCGCAGCGTGAACCACCTCGAAGATCCGGCGCGCGCGTTCGGCGCGGCGATCGCGCGGCTGCGGCCCGGCGGCACGCTCACGCTCGTGGACAACGTGGCCTTTGGCCTCGTCCGCAGCCGCGCGCACGCCACGCGCGCGGAGAACGCGCCCGGAAACCGCTTCGAGCATTTCCGCAACGACGACGCGGCCCGGACCGCGCGGCGCCTCGAAGACAAACCCTTGCGCCTGCTCGAATGCCGCGACGTCGGCCGCGAGACCAGCAATCAGTGGATGTTGCGCTACGAGCGCACGGGAGAAATGCCGTCGTGACTGCTTCAGCACCGTCCCCCCGCAAGCTCCCGGTCCTCCCGGCAAGCGCCGTCGAGACGTCCTTCGCCGATTTCCAGAACGAGGCGTTGCTCGGCGACGCGGAGGGCGGAGAGAAGACGCTCGCGCACGAAGCCGCCGCGCACGAGAAGCGCAACTGGGTGCGGCTCTCCTACGATTGCAACAACCACTGCACGTTCTGCCTCGATTCGAATGCGCACGACGGCACGATGCGGGCGACGCAGGACATCAAGGTGCAGATCGTCGAGGGCCGGCGGCGCGGCGCCGATCGGCTGATCCTCTCGGGCGGCGAGCCCACGATGCACCCGAACTTCCTCGACTTCGTCAAGCTCGGGCGCCTCGCCGGCTACCGGAAGATCCAGACCGTGACGAACGGGCGCATGTTCCGCTACCCCGAGTTCCTCAACAAGGCCGCGGACAACGGCCTGCACGAGATCACCTTCTCCCTGCACGGCCACACGGCGAAGCTGCACGACGCGCTCGTCGGCACGCCCGGCGCGTTCGTCGAGGAGGTCGGGGGGCTCAAAGCCGCGCTCGCGTCGGGGCGCTTCATCGTCAACGTCGACATCGTCATCAACAAGCAAAACGTCCGGCACCTGCCGGAGATGCTGGAGACGTTCATCGGCTGGGGCGTGAAGGAGTTCGACCTGCTCCACGTGATCCCCTTCGGCAACGCGTGGAGCGACGCGCGGCACCACCTCTTCTACGACCTCGACGGCAACCTCGAGTACCTCCAGCAGGCCTTCGCCTACGCGCGGAGGCCCGACATCCACATCTGGCTGAACCGCTTTCCGCCGCCCTACGCCGAGGGATTTGAGGATCTGATCCAGGATCCGTACAAGCTCAATGACGAGGTGCGCGGCCGGCGCGAGGAGTACGATCGGTACCTGTCGCTCGGCAAGAAGCTCATGTGCCGCGAGCCCGAGCGCTGCAAATACTGCTACCTGCAGAGCCTCTGCGACACGCTCGACGAGGTGATCGACGTGCGCAAGGCCGACGAGGTGGACGTGCTCCGCTACGCGGGCGAGCCGCCGCGCGCAGGCAAGCTGCCGGACGCGCACGCGGCGCGGATCGCGGCGGCAAACCTGGAAGAGGCCGCGGCGCTCGCGGCGAAGGCGGCGCCGGGCTCGATCGAGCTCGAGCTCGCGTCCTACGAGGGGTTGTCCGAGGCGCTCTCGCCCGAAGGTCTGCTCTTCGGCAAGAAGCTCGTGGCTTGTTACACCGATGATCCCGCCGCGATCGAGCCGCTGCTCGGGATCCCCCCGTCCTTCGAGGTCCGCACCTTCCTCACGAAGGCGACCGAGCCCGTGATCCGCAGGCTCGAGCCCCCGCCGGCAACCCTCGTGCTCGTGCAGAAGAACTACGACCTCGTTTCCGACGCCCACGCAAACGACGTCGACACGAAATCGTTTTTCGCGACGTACCCGCATCCGGTCCCCGTGGAGAACGTGCCCGCGTGCGTGGCAGGCAGGCCCGTACGTTCCGCGGCGCGGACGCTGGATCTCGCGATGCTCGGCGCAGACGCGCGCATCGACATGACAGCATTCACGAAGCGCTACGTGGCCGACGGCTTCTACACAAAGGCACTCCGCTGCAAGGACTGCCGCGAGAACGCCTCATGCCGTGGCGTGCACGTGAACTGGGTTCGCGCCCACGGCTTCGGGGCACTCGCGCCGATAGGGTAGAATGCCTCACCCCCAGCCCCTCTCCCTTTCGGGGGAGGGGAGGAGAGTGAAGAAGAGGCTCAGGGAACGAGCGTGCAACCGGTGAGGACGCCCGCGAGCATTTCGCCGCGGGGCTGGCCTTCCCAGCCGCTCTCCCAGTGGAAGGTTGGGCTCTTGAGCTTGCCTTCCACCGTGTACTTGCACTTCACGCTGAAGCGCGTGGTTGGCAGGTTGTTCGCGAGTGCCGGCTCGCTCCAGAGGCCGGCCGCGACGAACTGCACGTTGTCCGTCGACGTGTAGGGCCGCAGCGTCTTCTTGTCGTCGCCGGCGTCGCCCTTGCCCCAGACCTTCGTCGGCGTCTCGAAGCTGCAGTGTCTGCCTGCGACCTCGTCCGTCGCGGCGCAGTTGAGCTCGCGTTTGTCGCCGGCGACCAGCGTGATCTCGACGTCCACGGTCTGGCCCGGCTTCCATGCGGGCCCGCGCGGACCGCCGCCGCCGCGCTCTTGACCGAGCAGCGCGAAGCCTGCGGCCAGCGTGCCTACGACGACCACGAAGAGCACCATGCTCTTGCCGAGCGACGCCGAGCTCGGCGGCGGCGCGCGCCTTGGCGCGGCTTTGCCGGCCTTCGGCTGCTTCTTCGTGGGCGCCTTTGCAGGCGCGGCTTTTGCGGCGGCGGGGGCCTTTGCTTCGGCTTTTGCCTCGGCCTTCGGAGCCTCTTCCTTTGCTTCGGCTTCGGGCTCGTCGTGGCCCTCGTCCTCGGCTCCGCCTTCGTCCTTGTCCTCGTCCGGTTCTTTCTCGGCCATGGCGCGCGGACTCTACCTTCCTCCGCCCCGCTTCTCAAACCTTCTGTTACCCTCCGCGCCCATGAGAGCGAGCCCCCCGCGCGCCCGGATTCTCGGCACTGGCCGCTACCTGCCTGCCCGTGTCGTCGCGAACGACGAGATCGCTGCGCGCGCAGGAACCTCGGATGCGTGGCTCAAAGAGCACGTTGGCGTCGAGCGCCGCCACGTTGCGGCCGAGGGCGAGACGACGAGCGACATGGCCACGGCGGCTGCGCGTGCTGCGCTCGATGCGGCGGGGCTCTCGCCTGCGGATCTCGACCTCATCATCGTGGCGACCGGGAGCGGCGACAGCCCCATGCCGGCCACGGCGGCCACGGTCCAGCAGAAGCTCGGCACCGAGCTCGTCCCTTCGTTCGACCTCGCGGCCTCGCATGCAGGCTTCCTCTACGCGCTCGCCGTGGCGGAGCAGTCGATCTCCGCGGGGGCGACGCGCACGGCGCTCGTCGTTGGCGCGGACATGCTCTCGCGCCGCGTGGATCCCGAGGATCGGACGACGGCGGCGCTCTTCGGCGACGGCGCGGGCGCGGTGATCCTCGGCGCGGCGGGCGACGATGGCCGAGGCATCCTCTCGATGCGGCTCGGCGCCGACGGCACGATGGCCTCGTTGCTCTCGATCCCGGGCGGGGGCACGGGCGAGCCGATGACGCTGGAGCGGCTCGCGGCGAAGCGGAACAAGGTGCAGATGGAGGGGCCGGACCTCTTCCAGGTCAGCGTGAAAAAACTCCAGGTCGCGAGCATGGAGGCGCTGAAGGCGGCGGGGCTGCTCTCGGACAAACTCGACTGGGTGATCCCGCAGCAGGCGAACCGCAGGATCGTGGATCGGATCGCCGAGCGGCTCGGGTATTCGCGTAGCAAGTTCATCGAGAACCTCGCCGACGTGGGCAACACGGGCGCGGCTTCGATTCCGATCGCGCTCGACGAGGCTGTGCGGGATGGCCGCGTAAAACCCGGGCAAAACGTGCTGCTTTGCGCGCTCGGGGCCGGCATCACGTGGGCGGCGTCGATGGTCCGGATGTGAAACGTCGGTTCGGTAGAGCAACCCCGCTCGCGCTCGCCTCGGCCTTCGCGCTGAGCACGCTCGTCTCGCTCGACGTCGGCTGTGGCACGCCGCCGCGCGGCGTCGACTGGAACGGCAAGCGCCTGCCGGCGATCGACATGCACCTGCACCCGGGCGATTGGGATCACGTCCCCGAGGACACCCGGAAGTTTTTGGCCTCGCGGTTCCCGTTCCCGATCGGGCTCGACGCTGAGGCGGCGGCGAAGGGCTCGCTCTTGCCCGAGAGCATCCTTGGCGAGATCGACGACGCGGGCATCTGGGGCGCGGGCCTCTTTGCCATCTATGCCCCGCGCACCGTGGGCGTCGCGTCGAACGAGCTCGTCGCCGAGGATCTCACGTTTGCCCCGGATCGCTTCTTTGGGCTCGCGTCCTTGCGGGTCGACCGGTGGACGACGGATCGCGACGCGGAGCTCGATCAATTGAAGAGCACGCTCTCGCGGCCGGGGTTCGTCGGGATCAAGCTGGCCCACGCGCATCAGCATTTTCGCATGGATGATCCCGCGTTTTTTCCGATCTACGAGGTCGCGGCCTCCCTGGGCAAACCGCTCTATTTGCATACGGGGACGAGCCCGTTCCCGGGGACGTCGCAGGAGCCGGCCTATACGGACCCGACGTACCTGGAGACGGCGATCCAGCAATTTCCGAACGCCACCTTCATCCTCGGGCACCTCGGCTACGATTTCGAGCAGAAGCGCCACGCGGGCCTCGAAACGTGCATTCGGCTGGCAAAGACGTACCCCAACGTGTTCCTCGAGCCCTCGGCGCTCGGCTCAGCGTCGTCGGATCCGACGGGCGCGAACCTGAAGGAAGCCCTGCGCCGTATGCGCGAGGCCGGGATCACGGACCGCGTGATTTATGGCAGCGACGGGCCGCAGAGCCCGGGGTTCGTGAAGGGATACCTCGAACGAACGGTCGCCGCGATGAAGGACACCGGATACACGGAGCAGGAAGCGGCTGGCGTCCTCGCGGGGAACTTTGCGCGCGTGTTCGGCGTGACGGTTCCCGCGGAGGCGGCCGAATGAACATGCGTTGGGGCGTGACGTTCGGCGCCTGTGTGATGGCCTCGATCCTCGGCGCTTCCGAGGCCGCCGCTGCGGAGCCGCGGGCGCCCTTTCCCGCGCACGCCGCGCTCGACGCCGTGGGCGGCAGCCCGGCCCAAGGGGCGTACGTCCTGTCGGCGCAAGGCGGCTGGCCGTTCTCGTTCCTGCGCGCGCAGGTGGGGTTGTCGGACCGGATCTCCCTGCAAAGCGAGCTCGAATCGGCCATTGGACGTCGGTATCGTCCGATGCTGGGGATCGGCGTGCGCCTCGCCGAGGCAACCCACGTGCGCCTGACGGGCGAATTCCTCGCCGGCTGGCTCTTTCAGCGCAGCGAGGAAAACCGGCGTGGCCCGAACGGCGAGCTTCGGTTTCGCCTCGCCATTCCGGTGCGCCGGTTCGTCCCGTACCTCGTGATCGGCACGCGCCACGCCTTCCTGCCGGATCTCCTGACGATCGAGCGCGCCTCGGGGACCGAGACGAGCTGGTCGGTGCGGCACGAGTGGACGCCGTGGGCGACGCTGGGGCTCGGATTCGCGATTTCGCGGGGGATCGGGCTCGACCTCGGCATCAACTACGGCTGGGTCGGTGCGCCGGACACGATCGCGCTGCCCGGCGTGCACCTCGGCTTGCATTTCGGAGGGGATCGATGAGCCGGGTTCACCTCGTTTTCGCGGCAGCCCTCGTTTTCGTGCTCGCGGGGTGCATCAACGAGGAGACGCACCTTTACGAAATCGAGCTCGACGGGCAGGTCGCCGTGCCGAATGGCGTGCCGAGCGCGGGCGTCGTGCACCTCGAATTCCACGTGGCGAGGACGTTCGGCGAGGGCGACCTCGAACATCCGCTCGGCGTCTTCGAGACGCGCACGGTGACCGGCGTGGGGCCGATGCGCGAGACCGTGCTGTATCCGCTCGACGAAGGGGATGGGCTCGTCGTCTACGGCTGGCTCGACAGCGATGGCGATGGCGTCCATTGCGCGCCTGGGCAAACCGAGGAGCCCGCGGGGCTCGTGAAGGTCGCGGGATTCCCGGCGCACACGCTTTCGTTTTCGCTCACGCTCCGCACGCCGTGTGTGGGGCCAGAATCGCTGTATCCTTGAGCGGATGTCCGACGGACCCAAGCCGAAGCGTGACGTGCTCGATCCCGCGCTGGCCTCGCGTTTCGCCTGGCGCATGGCGCCGCCGCCCGAAGCGCCGCCACCGCAAGCCGATGCCCCTCCGGCGCCGAACCTCGATCCGGCAGCCTCGGAAGGCTTCGCCGAACACGCGGCGCTCGTCTGCGAGGAGCTCGCGAAGGACGTGCGCAAAGCATGGGCGCTCGCGTCTCCGCCGGCGCAGGCCGCCGCCGCGGCGCGCCTGAAGCGCTTTGCGCGGCGGATCGGCTTCGAGATCCTCGGCATGTCCCGGCATCCCCTGGAGGCCGTCCGCTTGCTTCGGCTGATCGCCCGTCACATCAAGGCCACGCCGATCCGCAAGACCGACATGTTCCAGCTCGCGTGGCTGCCCATCCCGGATCGCCACCCCGAGGTGGTCGATCTGATCGTCGAGGCCGCGCGCTCCGGCGACAAAAACCTCGCGTTCGTCGTCGATCGCACCGTGGCCGAGAAGGAGCTCGAAGGACGTTACCCCGACCTCGGCGCGCGGCTCGCGGAGCTCGCCGACACGACGCGGGTATGGGACGTCCGCGCGCTCGCGATCCGATGGCTCTCGCTCGACGACTATCCGGTGGCGATCCCTGCGCTTCGCCGCGCCCTCCGGACGCCCCACGCGCGCCTTCGGTATTATGCGCTCTTCATCCTCGCGCAGATGAAGGGATGGACGCAGCGCGAGGAAGACGTGCTCTGGCTGCTCGAAGACGCCGTGCGCCACCCGCTCGACCGCGGCGCTGGGATGAGCGCCTTTGATCGCATCGACGAGTACGAGGAGGCGCTGATCGACGCGCTCCGGGGGGCGCCCCCGGCGGAAGGGTGGAAGCCGCTCGAGATCATCGTGGAGGGCGGCGGTGCGCACATCTCCCGGGACCGACCCGGGCTCGACGCCGATTGGGCGCTGAAGGCGCTCGCCGCCGGTTATCCAGAGCGGGCCATCCACCGGATCGATCGTGTGCTCGCCGAGCCGAGCGGCCTTCATCGGTACGCCGCCATCAGCGCGCTCGTGCTCTTGCCGGAGGAGGTCGCGCGTCCGCGGCTCCTCGAGGCGGCAGGGGGCTCCGACCACGACCTCGTCGAGCGTGTGAAGGGGATCTGGTTCGAGCGGTTCGGGGGCGCGTTGCCGGCGTCGCCCCTCGCCGGGGTGCCCGTGTTCCTGCTCGAAGGGCCGCCGAGCGATCGGTTTTCCGCGTGCCTGACCGTGCTCCGCGGCGCCTCGCAGGAGGCGCGCTTCACGATGGTGGACGCGCTGCTCGCCGAGGCGCCCGAGGCGAGCGCGCCGCCTGCGCAGCTCTCTTCGTCCCAGCGTGAAGCGCTCGCCTTGCTGCTCTTCACGTTGCGCACGTCCGGCAGGCTCTACAAGCACCCGACGCTGGGCAACCTGGGGGAGGCCGACTGGGCCAAGCTGCTGCTCCGGCGCTTCGGCACGCTCGCGTTCGAGGGGCTCGCGAGCCTCGCGGAGGCGTCGGCCCTCGCGGGGGTCGCCCGCGGCTGGCTCGATGCGCTCACGAGCGCGGCGCGGGAAGGGATGCTTGGCCCAGCGCAGCGCGAGCGGCTGCGAGACATCGCGCGCGCGGCGCTCGCGTCGCCTGCGTGGGACAACGCGCCGGGGCCGCTCCTCACGCTCTCGGTCGTGGGGGCGCCGGAGGACTGCGTGGAGCGGCTCTGGTCGATCCTGATCGCGCCGGACGACCCCGCGGACGCACGGAGCAAGGGGGTGCGGTCGAACGCGGATGCGTCGCGATGGGCGATGATCGTGCTGCGCGACGTGACCGAGGCCCCGTGGCTCGACGCGCGGATCGCGACGGCGGCAGGAGAGGCGCTCCAGCAGAAGCGCTTCGAGCTCTTCGATCGGCTGATGTACCTCGGGTCGGAGCGAAAGGCGGCGGAGGTGCTGGACGTCGCGCCGGCCGCCCTGTCCGCCTACGACGGCGATCCCGAGGCGTTCGGCCCGGTCTACCGCGCCGCCTTGGCGCTCGTGCAGGCCAACCGCCTCGACGATGCGTGGATCCTGTCTGCGCTCGCGCAGCCCGAGGCGCCGCTGTTTGCCCTCGCCGCGAGGCTCGTCCGCAAATCCTCGCCCGCGCCGATCCTCGAAGCGCTCACGCGCGTGCTCGCCTCGACTGCGCGAGGCGGCGCGGCGGCGGCCGAAGCGGCGTATGTGCTGGTTTGGCAGGAGATCCTCGCGGAGGACGACGCGCGGCTCCCGGGCATCCTGGATCGAGCCCCGGCCCGCGCGCGTGCCGCGATCTGCGGCGCGCTCATCGACAACAAGGTCCCGCTCGCGAGCTACCGGCAGCACGTCGCCGCGTGCTTGATCTCGCCCGATCCACGGGTCACCCAGGAGCTGCACGATCCCTTGTGGCTCCGGAAGCCGGAGGGGATGGAGGAGCTGTTCGCCGAGGTCCTGCCGCGGGTGCAAGTGGAGGACACGCGCGATGTCATGCTCCATCTCCTCCGCGCGCCGAACGAGGCTGCGAAGTACTGGGTCGACGGAGGCGCAGACGACGAGGACGAAGACGAGGACGACTGGGAGGAGGACGAAGACGAGGACGACGACGAGGGCGATGAGGACGCCTCTTCCTGACGCGCGTTACGCCCCCGCCTTCATGCACGACGCGAGCTCCGCGAGGAGTTTGTCCGTCGCTTCGAGCCCGCTCGCGAAGACCTCCGTGTCCCGTGTTCTCCTCGACAAACGCATGTCCGGCGAGAGCTTGTACGGCGAGCCCTTGGGCTGCACGAGCTTCATCACCTTCGCGGGATCGAGCGGCGTGTCGTCGCGCAGGTGCAACGTCACGCCCTTCGCCGTCGCCTCACACGCGAGCGCGCGGAGCTTCCGGAGCTCGGTCTTGAGGCTCATCAGGTGCACGAGCCTTCGTGCCTCGATCGGCGGCGAGCCGAAGCGATCCTCCATCTCGTTCGCGAGATCCTGCACCTCGTCCGGGCTCGATGCGCTCGCGAGGCGCTTGTAGAAGGACAAACGCACGCCGACATCGGACACGTAGTCCTCGGGCAAGAGCGCGTCCGCGTCGAAGGCGAGCTCGGGGTCGACCTCGTGCACCACGGGCTCGCCCTGGAGCTCGTGCACGGCCTCGTCGAGCATCTGGCAGAAGAGCTCGAAGCCGACCTGCGCCACGTTGCCGCTCTGCTCGGCGCCGAGGATGTCGCCCGAGCCGCGCAGCTCCAGATCGAGCGAGGCGATCTGGAAGCCCGAGCCGAGCTCGGTGTGCCGCTCCAGCGCCTCGATGCGCGAGCGGGACTCGTCGGTCATCGCGTTCGCGGGCGGGACGACGAGGTAACAATAGGCGCGCTCCTTCGAGCGGCCCACGCGGCCGCGGAGCTGGTAGAGCTGCGAGAGGCCGAACATGTCGGCGCGATCGACGATCATCGTGTTCGCGCGTGGGATGTCGAGGCCGCTCTCGATGATCGCCGTCGAGCACAGGATGTCGTAGCGGCCCTCGACGAAGTCGAGCATCGCCTGCTCCAGCGTGGTCTCGCTCATCTGCCCGTGCGCGATCGTGATGCGCGCCGAGGGCACGAGCTCCTGGAGCCGCGCGGCCCGCTCGTAGAGGCCCTCGACGCGGTTGTACACGTAAAACACCTGCCCGCCGCGGCCGAGCTCGCGCTCGACGGCCTCGCGCAGGACGTTCTCGTCGTGCCGCGTGACGATCGTCCGGATCGCGCGGCGCTCCGCGGGCGGCGTGGTGATGATGGACATGTCGCGCAGCCCCGTGACGGCCATCTGGAGCGTGCGCGGGATCGGCGTCGCCGTGAGCGTGAGGACGTCGACGTTCGTCTTCAGCGCCTTGATGCGCTCCTTGTGCGTCACGCCAAACCGCTGCTCCTCGTCCACCACGAGCAGGCCGAGCTTCTTGAAGTGGACGTCCTTGGAGAGCAAACGATGCGTGCCGATGACGACGTCGACCTTGCCGTCACGCAGGCCCCGCGTAACCTCGTCCTGCTCCTTGTTCGACTGGAAGCGCGACATGGCCCGGACTTCGAGCGCGTACGGGCTCATGCGGGCCTTGAAGTTCAGGTAGTGCTGCTGCGCGAGCACGGTCGTCGGGCAGAGGACAGCGACCTGGCGGCCCGAAGCGGCCACGCGGAACGCGGCGCGGATCGCGACCTCGGTCTTGCCGAAGCCGACATCGCCGCAGACGAGCCGATCCATCGGGCGTGCGGCTTCGAGATCGGAGGAGACCTCGCCGATCGCGCGGGCCTGATCGGGCGTCTCGTCGAAGGGGAACGTCGCCTCGAACGCGGCGTAGTCGTCGTCGGGCGGAGCCGTGGGTTCGCCGATCGCGCTCCTTCGCTCGGCGTAGAGGCGGAGCAGCTCGTCGGCCATCTTGCGAAGGCTCTTCTCGACTTTGGCCTTCGTCTTGGCAAACGTTTGTCCGCCGAGCCTGTCGAGCTTGGGCGCGCCCTCGCCGCCCTGAAACTTCTGGATCTGGTTGAGGCGATAGACGGGCAGGTAGAGTTTGTCGCCGCCCGCATACTCGACCGTGATGAGGTCGACGACCATGCCGCCGACCTGCTTGTGCACGAGCCCGTGGTAGCGGCCGATGCCGTGATCGGCGTGCACGACGTAGTCGCCGACGGAGAGGTTGCGCAGGTCTTCGAGGAAGGGTCGGGCCGAGGCCTTCGTGTCCTTGCCGCCACGCGCGGCGCGCCGATGCGCGCGGGCGCCGAAGACCTCTTCCTCGGTGACGAGCGCGAGGAGCTCTGCCGGCGCGACGACACCCCGCGCGAGCCCCCCTCGCACGACGAGCGCGGTGCGCGCGGCCTCGGCATCCTGCTCGTCGAGGAGCGAGGGGTCGAACGCGCCGAGGCGGGCGCGGACGCGGACGCCCTGGTGGCGCAGGAGCGTGACGAGGCGCTCGACCTGCGTCTCCGCGCGCGCCGCGACGACGACGCGCATGCCGTGCTCTTGCCAGGCGAGGATGCGGCGCACGAGCGGATCGAGCGCGCCGGTCTTCCCCCGGGAAGCACGCGCGGCCTTGATGGCGCGTTCGAGGTCGCCCTGATCGAAGGTGGCGAGCGAGGGCGCCTCCTCCGGCGCGACCTCGAAACGTTCGAGGGACGCAGGATCCGGCGCGTCTCCGGCGATCCCGGTCCGATGGAGCGCGACGTGCGTGCGGCCTTCGATCCACGCGGCGATGCCGCCCTCGGTCTCGTAGAACGCGTCGAGCGGGAAGTGCGCGTCACGTGACTTGTGGGCGAGATCGGCCAGGGCGCGGCCGAGCTCGTCGCGCAAGGATCGCGTGATCGCCGCGGGATCTTCGAGCACGACGATGGCGTCGTCGGGCAGGTACGAGGCGAGCGGCGCGAGGTCGAGGTACGCCGGGAGAAACCCTTCGGCCCCGAAGAACGTGCGACCACTCGTGACGTCGTCGACGAGGGCGCGGGCCTTCACCGACGGAAGATCGACCGCATCACACGCGGCCCGCACGCGCTCGCGGGCGCGGGACTCGTTCTCGGGCGTGAGCACGGCCTCGCGCGCCTGCGGGAGCCAGACCTCCTTGATGTCGGCGATCGTCTTTTGTCCTTCGGGGTCAAACGATTTGATCCCCATGACGAGGTCGCCGTAAAACTCGATGCGCGCGGGAAAACTCGCGTTCGGCGGCCAGACGTCGAGCAGGGCGCCACGCACGGCGAAGGTGCCGGGGTCCTCGACGAGCGGGCTCCGGACGTAGCCGGCCTGCGCGAGCCTGCGGATCAAGGCGTCCCGCTCGATCTCCTGCTCGGTCACGACGAGCTCGGCATGCTCGAGGACCTCCGGCTGCGGGACGACCTTGCGGGCGAAGGCGGAGACGGGACAAACGAGCGCGCGCCACGGCAGATCCACGGCGAGGTGGAAGAGCGCGGCGAGGCGGGCCTCGGCGCCGCGGCGATCGGGGTTCACGTCGGCGTAGGGGCTCGACTCGTTCGGCGGGAAGAGCAGGACCTCGCCGAGCGTGGTCTTGCCCGCGTCCGGCTCCTCGGCATCCGCGCCGGCGAGCAGAAACGATGCGTCGGCGTGGAGGGCGCGCGCGGCTTCGAGATCCGCCGTGACGGCGATGATCTTTCGGCGCGTGGCTTTCGCGAGGGCGCGGAGGACGAGCGCGGTGGCGCCGCCCGCGACGGAGACGACGTGGATCGTGGGACCCTTCGCGCCGAGGACACGCGCGGCGAGATCACGCGTTGCGGTGATCGGCCGATCGAGCGGGAGTTCGTACGAGGGGAGGGGCTCGACCGGCGTTAGATCGGGGCGATCGAGTTCGACGTCGAGGGCCTCGACACCGGCGATCTCGCCGAGGGAAGCGCGGAGCTCTGCGCCCCTGGTTGCCTTTTCGGTCGCGGGCATCGTTCGCCGCGGGTGTAGCACGAAGCGTGCGGGGACTACGGAGCCGAGATGTACGGCTCGGCCACCCAATACTGCTCGCCGTTGGACATCGTCACGAAGTACTGACCTTGTGCGATTTGCGCGACCGTCCCCGGGTACTTGTTTCCGTCCGACCACGCGACGAGCACGGCCGATCCGACGCCCGGTTTGGACAGGCTCCTGCCGAACGAATCGAGCGCGTGGCCGAGCTTGTCGAACCCGCTCTTGAGCGCGCCGCCGACGGCGTGGGCCGCGTCGCTCGCCTCTTGCTCTAGGGTCTTCGGCTGTTGCACGGGAGCGGGAACGGCAGCGGGAGCGGGAACGGGCTCGGGTGTAGGAACGGCAGCGGGAGCGGGAACGGCAGCGGGAGCGGGAACGGCAGCGAGCGCGGGCGCAGGAATGGCGGCGGGCGTGGGCGCGGGCGCAGGCACGGCAGCGAGCGCAGGCGCAGGAACGGCAGCGAGCGCAGGCGCAGGAATGGAGGCGGGCGTGGGGTCGTCCGCGGGGGCCGCGGGGGCCTCCGAGGGGGGCGCGTAGGCCGTGGCTTGTGTGCCAATCAGCGTGGCGAGCGTGGGAATGGGGCGACGCTCGCCGCCGCGGTGCAGGCGCAAAAGCTCCTGCTCGACGGCGCACACGTACGCGACGAACTGCTGCATGTCGCGGGACATGGCGGCGTTCCAGTGGAACGCGATCTGCGTGTAGCGGAAGAGATCCAGGTCCTGGCGCGCGAGCGTGGACGAGAGGCCCGCGTGCATGATCTGCGCGGAGAGCCCGACGTACTCCTCGAACGAGAGCGCGGGCGCGGCGCCCTTGGCGCGGCCGAGCGCGGCCTGGTAGGCCGGGACGAACCGCACGGCGATGGCGCCGCCGAGCGCGGGATCCTCGAGCCGCGCGAGCCAGCCCGCATGCGCGGCGAGCCAGTCCTCGCGGGAGACGTTTTTCGATTGCACGACGCGCGCGCAGGCGTCGGCGTCGTCAGGGTGATCCGCGCAGAGGGCGCGAAGCTCGGCGTATTGCTCCAGCGAGAGGCCGGCGATGGGCGCGAGGGGATCCATGCGCGCGGAGGGAAGCCGGGGTGCGGCGAGGGGTCAAGGGGGAGCAAAACCTCGTCGAGGCGGAAGACCCGCTCTCGCAATGGCCACGGGGTCCCGCAATCGCGAGGGGCTCAATTCAACGTCTCGCCGCCGCCGTCCCCGCGTCCCGCTCCGAAAATCGCGTCCCAGTTTGCCCGGTACGCGTCCGTCGCGACCTGCGCCGGGCCCGATCGGGGCGCCTCCGGGGGTCTCGGGCTCTTCACGAGGACCTCGACGTCATAGAAACGCTCGTGCTCTTTGCGTTGCGACAGCTTCACGACGTCGCCGTGCACCGGCGCGCCTTCGCGCATGTTGCGGATCGCGCCGAGCTCCACGTTGCCCTCGCGCAGCCGCAGCACGTGGTAGCCCTGTCCGTCGGACATCGGGCTGTGGATCATCACCACGTCCTCGGCCTTCGACTCCGTCACCTCGCTCTTGGCGGACGGCGGCTCGGGCGCTTCAGGCTCGTCACTCACGCGGGAAGCTTGTCACGTTTCGGGCAGATCGCAGCCGCGATGCGCCCCGGCTTCGCTCGGGAAGGCCGAGCACACGCGGCGTGTCACGCACCGAGCAGGGCCGCTTCGTAGCCCGTGCCCACCGAGCCGTCTGCGTGGAAGAGGCCTTTCGCCGTCGCCTGGTCGATGGCCTCGAGCAATCGCGCGAAGCGGGCGATGCCGCTTTTGCGCAGGAGGAGCGTTCCGCGGCCGCGCTGGCGTGCGAGCTTGCGCGCGAGCTGGACGGCGCCGTGGCTGTTCGTCTCCGTCAGGATCACGATGATCTGGCAGCGCTCCACGAGCCCCTCGAGCGATTGCGCCCCACGGCCGCGCACGTCGCCTCGGTGATATTCGAGCTCGTGCCCGGCCGCCTTCGCGAGCCGCTCCAGTTGCACCTCGTAACGCTCGACTCCCCCGATCCAACCAATGCGCATGGGGCCTCCTCGACGGCCACCCCAAGAAGCAACTCGGTGCTCCCGGTAGCCGACTGTCCGCTATAGCGGATGATCTAAGGTTCCGTAGCGGGACTGTCCAGGCCTTTCCGTCGTCATCACGGAAAAAAGTCCGCGATGGCGGAGCCTGGACCAGGTCCCTGCGCCCTGACGGGGGCGCCGGTCTCGTCCGCTCTTCGGGACAACCTGCGCGGGGGCGGTTTCTTCCCGACACGCAAACTTGGCCCTCTTCCTCGGGGTGACTTAGTCGGGGCGAAAGCGAGTGAGCCGCGTGGGGCGCGGCAGGGACGGGGTCTGTCCAGTCCCTACCGGTTGGCGTTTGGAGCTGCGCTCGGACAAGCCGAGCAGCGCCCCAAGCCCCTTGGAGGATTGTCATGAGCATGCGAGGCGCAGAGGACTCCGCGGAAGGCACGAACGGCCGGGCAAACACGACGGCCACGCCCGGGACGCCCGGGACGCCGGACCGGCGCGCGGGCCACCACCGGGTCCACTTCGAGGCGCTGGTGGCCGTGGGCGAGGCCAAGGGCAGCGGCGGCTTCGAAGCCGAGTCGATCGACGTCTCGCCCGAAGGCATGCGCCTGCGCACGGCCTACCTGCCGCAGATCGGCGATCGGCTCGTGTGCCGGTTCGAAGGCGACGCGGGCGAGGTGGTCGCCGACGGCGAGGTGACCTGGCGCCGCGAAGCGCCCCGCGGCGGCGAGTTCGGCCTGCGCTTCGTGGGCTTCGACAGCCCCGACGCCGAGGCGACGCTGCGCAGCCTGTGCCAGGATCTCGGCGGGACCACCGAAGGGAGCAGCGGGATCGGCGCGATGGGGATCCCCGGGACGCGCGTGCGGCTGCACATCGACGGGCTCGGCTCGCCGATGAAGGCGCGGGTGCGAGAAGCCGCGGGCGGCGAGGTGCTCGTGGGCTCGAACCTGGAGTTCCTCAAGGTGGGTCGGTCGCTCGAGCTCGAGGACATGGACCACGGCGACAAACGCGCCGCGATGGTCGACGCCGTGAAGGTGGAGATCGACCCGTCGACGAAGGTGCCGCAGCTCGTGGTGTCGCTGCGCTTCGGCGAGGCGAAGGAGTCGAAGAAGGCGGTCGCCGCGGCGAAGGAGCCGGAGAAGGCGGTCGCGTCGAAGGCGCCGGAGAAGGAGTCGAGCAAGGAAGCTCCGTCCCTCGGGCTCGGCGCGCTGATCAAGCGCACGACGCCGGGCGTGGGTCCGGCCGCGAAGACCGAGGTGAGCGCGGGGAGCGGCGAGGCCAAGGAGGCCAAGGAGGCCAAGGAGGCCAAGGAGGCCAAGGAGAAGGAGGCTCGCGCCGAGCTTCTCTCGTCGCCGGTCGTGCCCTCGCGTGCCCGGACGCAGGAGATGCGGTCGAAGCCGCCGGCCACGCGGCCGAGCGCGTCGGCCGAGTCCGCAGCGCTGCGCACGGCGGTCGAGGAGGAGAACGACGAGGCCGCCGAGGCAAACGATCCGTCGCTGGACTCGCCGGCGGTCGGCGCGAAGAAGGACTTTTCCGCGGCGCTGCGCGGGGCGACCGAGAAGGCCAAGGGCGCGACGATGGCCGCGTTCGGCGCGATCGGTCCGGCCGTGGGTGGGATCGGGACGCGCGCGAAGGGCGCGATGTCAGGCTTGTTCGCGGCGATCCGGAAGCGGCGCGGCGAGGAGGCAGCCGAGGCGACGGACGGTCAAGCGACGCGGCGAACGACCGCAGCGCCGCCGACGGGCGCGCTGCGCGCAGCCGGCAAGAAGCTCGTGCGTGACAAGGAAGAGGCGGAGACGACCGAGGCCGCTCCGAAGGCCCGATCGAGCCGGAAAGCCGCGCTCATGGGCAGCGCGCTCGGGCTCGCCGCGGTGCTCGTCGTGGTGGGCGGGATCCGGCTGCTCGGTGCGTCGCGCGCGGCGGCGCCGACCGATGCACAAGGCATGGAGGCGAACGCGGCAGGATCGGCCGCAGCGCTGCCCGCGCCGACGGCGGCGAACATGGCGGCCGGAGATCCGAACGTGGTGCCGAACGTGAACGTGCCGCTCTTCGGGGCGACGCCGCTCTCGACGACGGAGCCGGTGCCGGCGATGCCGACGCAGCCCGATGGGACGATCGCGCAGACGCCGCCGCCCGCGCCCGAGGGCGACGGCGCGCAGGCCGCGGCGGACGACAGCGAAGGCGGCGACGCGGACGAGGCCGAGACGCAAGGCGACGGCAAGCAGTACGGCAAGGGCAACGTGCGGAGCCCGATCGTGCTGAAGCTGAAGATGGACGGGCCGATTGAGACGGTGAACGGCGCGGCAGGCGCGATGGGTTTCACGGTCTCGCTGCCCGGCCGGCGCGCGCTCTCGTCGGCGACGGAGCTCGCCCGCAAGGACAAGCGGATCGCCTCGATCAACGTGGTGAACAACCCCGCAGGCGCGGAGATCAGCCTGCAATTCAAGGACGGCGTGCCGGCCTACCTCGCGCGCGGGTCGCGCGCGAAGATCGCGTCGGCGTATCCCGCGCCCGTCTTGTTCGTGTAGCCGCCCGGGAGGCGCGCGATCTCGGGCGCGAGCAGGCCGAGCATGTCCACGATGGGAAAACCCGTCGCGTAGCCGACGTAGCCGATGTCGGCGATGGCCACGGGCCCGGGTTTTCCGTGCGTCGAGAGCCATGCCGCAGTCCGGCCGCCGGCGTCGTCCCAGAAGGCTTTGTCCTTCTCGAAGATGTCGCGCTGCGCGACCCGCAGCGAGCCCACGCGCGTGAAGCCCACGAGGATCACGAACAGGGCGACGGCGAGCGCCACGGCCCGTTCCCTGCGCTCGGCGACAGTGCGCGTGGCGGCGTCGACGAGCAGGAACGCGAAGGGCTCGGCGGGCGCGAGGAACCGGTAGTACGGCATCCAGTCGCCACCGACGAGGAGCACGTAGAGGCCGAAGGTGAGGGCGATGGCCGCGATGGCGAGCCCGTCGCGTCGCTTGCGGACGACGAAGACCGCGATGGCGGCGACCCCGGCCCAGAGCGCGGGCCCGGCGTGCATCGCGTAGCGGCGCAGGTAGTCGAGGCCGCCGTGGAGCTGCTGGTTCATGTCGCCCGTCTTCGCGGTGAGCGTGTTGGGGAAGAAGCCGCCGTAGTAGAGGCGGCGGAACGCGAGGTGCGCGAGGACGGGGACGGCGACGGTGGCGAGGCGCGTGAGGCTCCGGCGGGAGAAGGGTTTGTCCGGATGCCAGACGTAGAGCAGGAGCAGGAAGAGCGGCGCCTCGGGGCGAGTGAGGGCCGCGAGCGCGAAGAGCGGGCCCGACCAGGGGAAGACGTCGGCGTCGTCGTGCGCCTCGATGAGGAAGCGCTCGGTGCCGAGGAGGACGAGCAGGACGAAGAGCGGCGACTCGAGGCCAAAGACGGCGTACCCCGTCTGGGGGAAGCTCGAAGCGCAGAGCCACGTGGCGAGGCACGGCGACCACCCGAGCGGCGCGAGCCTGCGCGCGATGCGGTAGACGGGGACGAGCGAGGCGCATGCGCAGACGACGCCGAGCACCTTCGCTGTGATCTCGGGGCGCGCGCCGAGCGTCGCGAAGACGCCGAGGAGCACGGTCCAGAGGAAGTTCGTGTAGCCCTCGACGCGCTCGCCGAGGTTGTAGACGAGCCCGTGTCCCTCCGCGAAGTTCCGCGCGTAGCGGAAGGAGATGTAGGCGTCGTCGATCGTGAAGCCCGCGACGCGGTAGGCGTTCGCGACGACGAGCATCATCGGCAGGACGAGCCCGAGCGCGAGGTGCGTGGGTTGGGAGAGCGGCGCGCCGCCGAGCCAGGCGCGGAGGGAGGCAAGCGCGCTCGTCGGGGGGGCCTCGGGCGAGGCGGCAACGGGGCCGTTTTCGCGGGTCGACATCGAGGAGCGGCCCATACCTGGCCTTCGTCGCGGCGGAAAGCACGGCGACGCTTGCCAAGACCGGGCCCTCCGGTGGTATGGCCGTGGCGTGAAGAGGCAGCCCGAGGGCGACGAGCGAGGAAGCGACGCGGAGGCGGAAGCAAACGCGGAAGCGGAAGCAAACGCGGAAGCGGAAGCAGACGCAGACGCGGAAGAACCGGAATCCGACGACGATCGCGATGATCCCGATCCCGACGCGGCCGATCCCCCGTGGAAACGTCCGCCGGCGGTGACGCTCCGCGACTGGGCCGCGGGGGCGCCTTTGCCGCGGTTCGTGCACCTCGTCCTCGGCCTCGTGCTTCCGGCGATCGTGATGCTCGCGAACGCGCGCCGCGTCCTCTCGTTCACCATCGACGACGCCTACATCTCCTACCGCTACGCGCGGAACCTCGCGCAGGGCCTCGGCCTTGTCTACAACGCCGGCGAGCGCATCGAGGGCTACACGAACTTCCTCTGGACCGTGATCCTCGCCGGCGCGATCAAGATCGGCCTCGATCCCGACGTCACGGCGAAGGTCCTCGGCGCCGCCTCCGCGCTCGGCGCGCTCGTCATGATGTACCGCCTCTCCGATCGGCTCCGGCCGCTCGCGGCGGCGCCCTGCCTCGCGACGTGGCTCGCCGCGACCACCGTCGTCTTCTCGGGGTACGCGGTCTTCGGCCTCGAGACCGCGTTCTTCGTCTTCCTCCTGCTCGCAGGCACGTGGCTCTTCCTCGGCGAGATCGATCCCGACGCGGAAGGTTCGTCCAAAACAACCTTCCGTTTCCCCTGGTCGGGCCTCGTCTTCGGCCTCGCCGGGATCACGCGGCCCGAGGCGCCTGCGTTCGTCGGGTTGCTCATGCTCGTGCTGACCTTCGGGCGGGATGCGTTCGGCACGAAAGACGTCGCGGCTCGCGTCTTCACCGCGCCGAGCGGCTTCCTCGGCAAGCAGAACCTCCTGCGCGGCGTGGCGTTCGTCCTGCCTGTCGGGACGCACCTCGCGTTCCGGCGCGCGTACTACGGCTCGTTCGTGCCGAACACGTTCTCGGCGAAGACGGGCAACTGGTCGGCGCAGATCGACGGCGGCGCCGACTACGTCCGGAACTACGTCAACCACGCCGGACCCGTGCTTTACCTCGGGATCTTCGCGGTCGCGATGGGCCTCGTGTGGCGGCGTCGGGATCTGCTCGCGGTCTCCGCGATCGCGATCTTCGTGATGCTCTACGTCGTGCTCGTCGGCGGCGACTGGATGCCGTTCTTCCGCTTCATGGCGCCCTTCGAGCCGTTCGCGTTCCTGCTCATCTGCGTCTCGACGCGCGCGATCGTCGATCGACGGAGCCGCGCCGCGAACCTCGCGCTCGCCGCGTTCCTGACCATCGCTTTCTCCTTGCGGGTCGGGAACATGCAGAGCGCGCAGCGGCAGATCCTCGAGAAGGAGGAGCGCTTCTGGACGATGGCCGCGGGCGGCACGGCGAAGTGGTTCCTCGAGAACGGCAAGCCCGGCGAGATCGCGATCGGCGACATCGGGTACGTCGGGTACGCGACGGACTACCCCATCCTCGATCTGCTCGGCCTCGTCGATCCGGTCATCAGCAAGCTCGAGGGCGGCTACACGCGCAAGCTCGGCCCCGGATTCCTCGATCGCTTCTTCGACAAGCGCCCGGACTACTTCCTGCTCATCTCCTCGAACATCGACTGCAAGCACCCGTCTGTCCCGGGATCGCAGGTGATCTACCGCGATCGACGCTTCCTGCCGGCGTACGAGATCGCAGGCAAAGTGCCGCTCGACGCGGGCTTCGCCTGGTGCATCTATCGTCGCAAGGAGACGTCCGACACGCGGGCGCCCTGAGGCATTCCGTACGAGCGTCCAGGCCGTACCTGACACGCACCTCGGGGTATCGCGATACCCAAACGAGGGGGATCCTGAATTGATCCCGGCGGGTGGCGTGAGCGAACCTCTTCGCTAGAGTTCCTTCACCGAAAGCGTGGAGGCGCCGCGTAGATCGCGCGGAGAACCTCCGGGGAGGAAAAGCTTGGGAGCGAGCGCTTCAGTGCATGCGAGGGGATCGATGCTCCGCGCGCACCGGGCGGCCGGGCACCATACGGGGCGTGTCTTGCTCGTCGAGGACGAGCCCGATCAAGCTGCGATCCTGGAGGCCGTGCTCCGGCACGAGGGGCTGGACGTCCTCGTCGCTTCGAGCGGCGAGCAGGCCCTCGAGATCCAGCACCGGACGCCCGCCGATGTGCTCGTGACCGATCTGAACCTCCCCGGGATGACCGGCATGGATCTCATGCGTCGCCTCACGCCTCCGACGGAGGACGAGGCCATCAAGACGACCACGCCCGCGCCCGCGGTGGTGGTCGTGACGGGGTCGGGCTCGGTGTCGAGCGCGGTCGACGCGCTCAAGCTCGGCGCGGCCGACTACCTGCAAAAGCCGCTCGATCCGGCGCGGCTCGTCTCGCTCGTGCGCGAGCTCTTGTCCTCGGACAACGTCCGCGAGGCCGAAGGCGAGGACGACGACGCCGCGGCCGGGCCGCTCGTGTTCGAGGGCATGGTGGGCGGATCGCGCGGCATGCGCGAGGTGTTCGCCCGGATCGACCGGGTCGCATCGACGATGGCGCCCGTGCTCATCGTGGGCGAGAGCGGCACGGGCAAGGAGCTCGTGGCGCGCGCGATCCACAACCGCAGCCCGCGCAAGAACGGACCCTTCATCCCCGTGCACACGGGCGCGATCCCGCGCGAGCTCATCGGTAGCGAGCTCTTCGGTCACGAGAAGGGCTCGTTCACCGGCGCCTTCTCCTCGGCCGAGGGCAAGTTCGAGGCGGCGACGGGCGGCACCGTGTTCCTCGACGAGGTCGGCACGATGGACAGCGCTGTGCAGGTGAGCCTGCTGCGCGTGCTCGAGACCTACCGCTTCACGCGCGTCGGCGGCCGCAAGGAGATCGAGGCCGACGTCCGGATCGTCGCCGCGACGAACAAGGACCTGCTCGATCTGGTGGACGAGAACGTCTTCCGCGAGGACCTCTACTACCGCCTCAACGTCTTCACGATCACGCTGCCTCCGCTGCGCGAACGCGTGGAGGACATCCTGCCGATCGCCGAGCGTTTCCTCGTGAAGTTCGCGAAGCGCTACGGCACGCCCGCGCGTCGCTTCTCCGAGGGCGCGATCCAGAGGCTCTACGGGCACGACTGGCCGGGCAACGTGCGCGAGCTCCGCAACGTCGTCGAACAGACGGCGCTCTTCGCGGCGGGCGAGATCGTCGCGCCGGAGGAGGTCCAGATCGGCCAGGGCCGCATCGAGCGGCGCACGGGCCGTCGCTCGCACCACGACCTCCAGGTCCACGCGAACCCGCCGCACGCGGAGCCGGAGCACCACGTGCCGACGGCGCCGATCACGACGACGCCGCCGCCGGCGATCGCGGAGCTCGAGGGGCGCGAGCCTCCGCCTTCGCTCACCGAGCCGCCGCCGCCGTCGGCGTCCGCGTCGTTTGCCCAGGCGCCGATCCGCGCGACGACGCCGTCGTCGCACGACCTTGAAGCCCGCGAGGGCGGCGATCGCAGCGAGCACCCGCTCGTGCTGCGTTTGCCCGTGGGCACGCGCCTCGCCGACGCCGAGCGCAAGCTGATCCTGCTGACGCTCGAGGCCGTGCGCGGCAACAAGCAGCGCGCAGCGCGCGTGCTCGGCATCAGCCGGCGTGGGCTCTACTCGAAGCTCCAGGCGTACGGCGAGCACGTCGGCAGCCACGAGGCGCCCGAGGCGCAGGAGGCGCAGGAGGCCGAGAGCCCGCAAGACAGCGCCGAGGAGGCGCCGCCGCCCGCCTCGGAAGAAGCGCCGAGCGTTCCCAGCGCCGCGGGCGACCTCGACGCGGGCCGCTGTCTTTCCTGATCCTTCCCTTGATCCAGCGTGCGTCGACCCGGCGGCGAGGGGCCTCGCCGGTCGGGTTCGTCCGCTGTCTTGCGGTCCCGCTTCCCGATGGGGGCCGCTTTCGACACGCTTGCAAGCGCTTTTTTGGATCGAGCTCCAAGAAATTGCACGTGGAGACGAATTTTTGGCAGATTCGAGTCTTCCTCGTGGCTGATACGTCAGGAAAGGTCCGAAACGACAGGGCGCCCTGGTAGAGTCTTCGAGCGAAGACCGACCCGAGGTAAACAGTCGACCCTCCGAACCAGACGCGACATGAAGATCACCTGCCAATCTTGCCAGTCGAAGTACACGGTTTCGGACGAGAAGGTCCAAGGCAAGACCGTCAAGATCAAGTGCCGTAAGTGCGGCGCGACGATCCTCGTCAACAGCAGCGGGGCGACCACGACGAACGCTGACGCCGCCTCGGCCGCGGGCGCCGAAGAGGCGGCGGCGGACGGCGGGGCGTACCAGGTCAACGTGGCCGAGGGCGATCAGCGAACGATGTCGCTGCAAGAGATCGTCCAGGCCTACAACAGCTCGGTCATCACCGCAGACACGTACGTCTGGGCCGATGGCATGGGCGACTGGCAGCCCCTCGGCCAGGTGCCGGCGATCGTGGACGCGCTCAACGCGGCCGCGCAAGGCGCAAGCGCGCCGCAGCCTGCGCCCGAGCCCGCGCGAGCTGCCGTCAAGAAGGACGGGGCCCGCGGCGGAGCGCGCGATCTCTTCGGCTCCGACGGCGCCTCCGACGTGTCGACGAGCGCCTCGGGCATGGGCGGCTCCTCGCCCCGCGCGGCGGCCGCGCCCATGCGCATCGGCGCCGGCAAGGAAGAGCAATCCGCGCTCTTCTCGCTCAGCGCGCTGACGAACCGCGCAGGCCAGACTTCTTCTTCGGCCGCGAGCAGCCTCAGCAGCCTCGGCGCGCTCGCGTCGACGCCGTCGAAGTCGATGAACTCCGATGACTCCGGCCTCATCGACCTGAAGGCGCTCGCCGCCGGCGCGTCCGCCGCGCCGTCCACGACGTCCGCTGCGGCGAGCTTGCTCGGCGACTCCGGCGGCTTGTTCGAGCTCGCGGCGCCGCCCGTCACGGCGCCCGCGGCGGCCCCGATCCCGATCCCCGAGGAGACGAAGCCGCAGAAGAACCGCACGCCGCTCTTCATCGGCATCGGCGCGCTCGTCGCCGTCGGCGCGATCGTCGGTGCGTTCATGGTCATGAACGGCGGGCCTCCGCCGGAGGAGACGACGGCGCAGTCGGCCGCGCCCGCGAACACGCCGCCTCCGCTCGAGACCGCGCCGCCCGCGCCGACGCCTACCGTCGCCGAGACCGAAGCGCCCGCGGCCAGCGCGTCCGCGCTCGCTGCGAACTCGAAGGGCGGCACGTCGAAGGCGGGCGGCACGACGTCGAAGGCGGGCGGCACGACGACGAAGGCCGGCACGGCGCCCACGAGCGGCGGCGGTACGGCGCCCGCGTCCACGGCGAAGCCCACGGCGAAGCCGAGCTCCTGCGGCTGCGCGCCTGGCGATCTCATGTGCGCGATGCGCTGCTCCGCCAAGGGCAAGTGACCCTTCCGGGAGGGGGCTCCCGACCCGCGGATCCGCGGAGCCCCGCCCGCTTCTTCCCCGTTCGTTTCTCCAAACCCACGATCGATCCACGCGCGTTTGTCCTCGCCGCGAGCGCATGCCTCGTCGCGTGCGCCGCGCGCGCGCCCGAGCCTGCGCCCGTCGTGGCGATCCCCGGCGGCGCGCCTGCCGTGGTCGCCGTCGGAGATCCAGATCCGAAAGGCACAGCGTCCTCGCCGCGGCTTCATCCGTGGGTGTGGGAGACGGACGAACCTCGCGCCCGCGCCCGCGCCGCGCGGGAAGGGGTGCCGCTCGTCGTGCACCTCTCGGCCGCTTGGTCCGCGGCGTCGATCGCCATGGCGCGGGAGGTCTGGTCCGATCCACGCATCCAGCTCCAGCGCATGCCGATCGTGGCGCTGCGCATCGATCTCACGGAGGAGACGCCGGACGCCGAGTTATGGGCTGCGCGGTACGGCGCGAGCTCCGTGCCGACGACGGTCGTGCTCGACGCCGAGGGGCGCGAGGTCGCGCGACTCTCGGGCCCCTGCACCGTCGAGGAGGTCCTCGCGGCGATCCGGAAAGCCGCCGCCGATCCCTGATAGGAGAGCTTGTCCCTCTTTCGCGGGCCCGGCTATGATGGCGAACCTGCCCGGTAAGATGCACAAGCCCTCATTCATCCTTCTTCTCGCCGCTGTTGCGGCGCTCCCGATGGCGATCGCTGGATGCGCCACCGAGGAGATCCCGCCCTACGGCGATCCAGCGAAGGTCGTGGGAGGCGCGGGGGCTTCCTCGTCCTCGGGCGGCGGCACGTGCATGAGTGATCCCATGTGCGCCGTGAGCTTCGCGACCGACGTGCTCCCGATCCTCGAAACGAAGGGCAAGTGCGCGGACGCCCAGTGTCACGGCATGGGCGCAGGCACGCTCACGCTGACCGCGGGCGACGCGGAGAAGCTCCGCACCGAGCTCCTCGGGATCAGCGTGGTGGGGGGCCCGTACATCGCGTGTGAAACACCGGGAGACTCGAAGATGCTCTGCAACCTGCGTGTCGAGATGGGGGTCGTGAAGCCGCCGAACTGCGGCGCGCTCATGCCGCAGGTCGATCCCGACGACACCGTCGATGATGCCCGGATCAATCAGATGGAGTTCACCACCATCGAGGAGTGGATCAAGTGCGGCGCGCCCGACAACTGATCCGCGCGTTCCTGCTGCCGGCGGCCGTCTTCGCGCTCGTCGGGCTCACGGACGCCGGGCCCTCGTACGCGGGGGACAAGGACGCTGATGGGCTCGTCGCGGTCGCCGAGGCGATGAACGAGTTCGTCGAGGGCAAGTACGACAAGGCCCTGTCTCGGCTCGATACCGCGCTCAAGGCGTGCAAGGGCAAGGCCTGCGAGCCGAGCGTGCGCGCCGAGATCCAGATGGCGATCGGCGTCGTGCAGGGCGCGGGCAAGAAGAAGCTCGACGCGGCGAAGAAGGCGTTCGAGTCGGCCCTCAAGGAAGACGCGAACGTCAAGCTCGACAAGCAGTGGGCGACGAAGGACCTCGAGAAGACCTTCGCCGAGGCCCGGCAAGTCCTCGGGCCGGCGCGCCCGCCGCCCACGAAGCAGCAGATGGCGTCGGTCACCGCGGCGCAGGCGGCGCTCGCCCAGAAGGACTGGAGCGGGTGCATGCAGACGCTCATCGCCGAGATGGCGACGTCGAGCGAGTTCGCCGCGGGCAAACTGATGCTCGCGAAGTGTCAGGACGCCGGCGGCCTGCTGCTGGAAGCCGCCGCCGACGCGCAGATCGCGGCGAAGTTCGCCGAGGAAGAGAACAACGCGGCCGTGGCGGGCGAGGCGAAGGAGCTCATCGAAAAGCTCCAGATCGACACGCCCACGATCACGCTGCAGATCCCGAGCGCGTGGAGCGAGGTCGAGGTCAAGATCGACGGCGTCGTCGTCCCGGCCGACAAGGTCAAGCAGCCGATCCCGCACAACCCGGGCAAGGCCACGATCGAGGCCAAGGGCAAACGCGGCAAGTTCCCCGCGCAGTACAAGTCGACCGAGGCCTTCGATCGCGGCGAGCAGATCACCGTGAACGTCGATCAGGGCGGCGCGGGCGGCAACAACAGCGCCGTTTTCCAGTGTATGCAGGCCGCGCGCACGCCGGCCGACATGCAGCGCTGCATCGACACGGGCGGCAAGGGCCGCGGCTTCACGCTGAAGGCCGGCCTCGAGACGATGTTCTACACCGACACGCTGAGCACCACGGTCGTGTCGCCCGCCGCCTACATCTCCGGCGAGAACCCGACCGCGGGCTGGCAGATCGGCGGCAGCTTCATCGTCGACGTCGTCAGCACGGCGTCGCCCGACATCGTGGCCACGGCGTCGCGGCGGTGGAACGAGCGGCGTTTCGCGGGATCGCTCTCCGGTGACTTCAAGGTCGGCCCCGCGAAGATCGGCTTGAACGGCGCGGTCTCGGTCGAGCCGGATTACCTCGCGCGCGCCGTCGGCGTCGCGGTGAGCACGGACCTCAAGAGCAAGATGGTCACGCCGACCCTCGCGTACAACCTCGGCTTCGACGTGCTCAGCCGCGCGGGCACGCCCTTCGAGGTGTTTCGCGAGGACATCATGCGGCACACGATCGACGCGGGCGTCTCGCTCGTGATCGATCCGAGCATGATCGTCGTCGTGGGTGGCACGGCCGAGCTCGTCTTCGGCGACACCTCGAAGCCGTACCGCCACATCCCGATGTTCACGCAGGCGACGGCCGATCGCGTCCCGCTCGGCGCGACGCGCCAGGTCGTCAGCCAGAACCGCTTGCCGTTCGCGCCGCTCGAGCAGCTCCCCACGGAGCGCAGCCGCTTCGCGCTCGTCGGGCGCGCGGCCAAGCGCTTCGAGAAGACCACGATCCGCGGCGACGAGCGGGTCTACGTCGATACGTGGGGGCAGATGGCGAGCACCACGGACGCGCGCTTCTTCCTCGACGTCAACGACGACCTGCGCCTCGGCAGCCACCTGCGCTTCAACATCCAGTCGTCGGTCGACTTCTGGAAACGCGCCTATGTCGCCACGCAGAGCGCGACGGGGTGGAACGTGCCCGAGTTCCGCACGAGTGATCGCGAGCTCGGGGCGCTCATGGGCTTCACGCTCGGCGCGAACGCGCGGTACGCGCTCGCCCGGGTGCTCTCGGCGCAGCTCCAGGTCGAGGGCCTCTACAACCAGTACTTCGACCACATCTACGTCTTCAACCGGTTCGGCTTGTTCACCGCCGTGACCCTGGAGCTGGAGGTCGATTGATGGTCCCCGTGTCGCACGGGCGAAGGTTCGCCGTGCTCTCGTTCGCCTTCGTCCTCGGCGTGGGCGCCTTTGGTTGCAACGGCAACGATCCCGTCCCGCAGGAGGTCCTCGACGATTTGCCCGCGGAGCAGGGGTCGCCGAGCGCGCTGCACCGGCCCGGTCAGCCGTGTTTGTCCTGCCACTCCACGTACGGCGCCGCCGCGCCCGCGTTCGCGATCGCCGGCACCGTATACAAGGAGAACGCGATGGGCGCGCTCGCGGCCGCGCCCAACGTGAAGGTCGAGATCTTCGACTCGGCGGGGCCCTCGCGCTTCGCGTGCACGAACGCGGCCGGCAACTTCTACATCGAGAAGGACAAATGGGCCGATCTCACCTTCCCGCTGAAGGTGAGGGCCGGACAGCGCAGCATGAACTCGATCATCGGCCGCGAGGGCTCGTGCGCCTCGTGCCACAAGCTGCCCTCGGACGACAGGCCGGGGAACGGCGCCGGACATGACTCGGCCGGCGTGGTGCTCGTCGATGACGGAGACACGGATCCGATTTGTGGTGGAGGTGCGCCGTGAGGCGGAACGTGCGTGAACGGCTCCGGAAGGCGCTCGGCCGGCGCTCGCTCGCGGCGCTCGGCGTCCTCGCGGCGGGGCTCTTCGGCCTCGGCTTCGGGGCTTCGAGCTGCGTGGGCGAGGCGGGGCTCGAAGCGTACGGGTGTCCGAACCCGGCCGTCTTCACGGCGAGCGTCTCGCCGTACCTCGAACGCCGTTGCGGTACCCTCGACTGCCACGGCCAGATGACGCGCCCCATGCGCATCTACGGCCAGCTCGGCCTGCGCCACCCGGCGGAGAACAACGTCTCCGGCGGCGTTTCGACGACGCAGCTCGAGCTCGAAGCGAACTACGCGGCCGTGTGCAACCTCGATCCCGCGGCGATGCAGCAGGTCGTCGACGATCTCGGATCCACGGCCGACAAGCTCCTGCTCGTCAACAAGGCGCGGGGGCTCGAACGGCACAAGGGCGGCAAGATCGTGAACGAGCAGGATCCCGGGGATCTGTGCATCCTCGGTTGGCTCGGCTTCAAGGATGCCGCCTCCGTGGCGGCCTCTTGCACCGCGGCGATCGAGCCCCTCAAGTAGGGGACCCTGCGAAGCGATCGCGGGAAGTACCCACCGAGACCCGAGACATGCCAGAATGGCCCCGCGGCTTTCCTCGACGCCGCCACGATCCGAAACATGCGACCTGACGAAATTCGCCCGGGCGGCCTCGTGGCCGGGAAGTACCGCATCCGGACCATTCTCGGCCGGGGGCACGGGGTCCTCGTCGAGGCCTTCAACACCGAGTTCGATCAGCGGGTCGCGATCCGCCTCCTGCTCGCGGGCCAGACCGACGACAAAGAGCTCGAGCGCTTCCGGCGCGAGGCGCGCACGCTCGCCAAGCTCGAATCCGAGCACGTCGCGCGTATCATCGACGTCGGCACCCAGCAGGACGGCACGTTTTACCTCGTCCGTCAGTTCCTCGAAGGCACCGACCTCGCCACGCACGTCAAGACCCGCGGCCCCTTGCCCTTGCAGGAGGCCTGCTTGCTCGTCCTGCAGGCGGCGGAGGCCGTCGCCGAGACGCACGGGCACGGCATCATCTTCCGCGAGCTCCAGCCGCAGCACCTCTTCGTGACGACGCGCGTCGGCGGCGCGCCTTTCCTCAAGGTCATCGACTTCGGCACCGCGAAGCTCATGCGCGACGTCGCCGCGCCGATGGCGGGCGAGATGACGGCCACCACGATGCTCGGCCTCTCGCCCTACTCGTCGCCCGAGATCGTGCGCAAGGCGAAGAGCATCGACGTGCGGGCCGACGTGTGGTCGCTCGGCGCGATCCTCTACTACCTGCTCACGGCGCGTCCGCCTTTCGAGGGCGAGATGGCGATGCTGATGCTGCAGATCACGAAGGAGGAGCCGCGCCCCGCGACGCAGGTCCGCCGCGATTTGCCGCCCGAGATCGACCAGATCTTCGGCTGGGCGATGGCCAAGGACGTCGACGGCCGCTTCGCCAACGTGCACGGCTTCGCGCATGCGCTCCGGCCGTACGTGACGGCCGAGGGGCAGGTGATCATCGATCGCATCGGCGCGATCACGCACGCGGCCAAGCAACGTAAGAAGACCGGCTCCGTGCCGCCGCCGCCCTTGCCCGCGCCCACGCCGCCGCCGCGCGGCTCCGCGGGCGGCCAGGCGGCGGACATCGAGGACGAGGAGTCCGTCACGCGGATCCAGAGCTCCGCGGCGGCGCTTGGCGAGATGGAGCGGACGATGTTCCTCGCCGGCGATTTCGTCCCGCAGCCGCCCGGGCCGCCCAAGGACGCGAAAGCAGGGACGCCGGGGACGGTCCCGTTCCCGGGGGCCGGTGGTGGTCCCGTGTTCGGGGGCGCGGCGAGCGGGATGGGGCCTTCGGTGCTCGGGCCTTCGGGGGCTCCCGAAGGGGGGCCGCTCTCGCCGCAAAGCGCGTGGGCCCCGGGGCGCCCGGATCCGGCGACGCCGTCGGGCGCCGTGATCTCGCCGCCCGGCACGGGCCCGGCCGGCGGGATCGTCGAGCCAAACCCATTCGCGCCGAAGAAGGATCGACGAATCCTCTTCGGGGGGCTCGCGGCGGCGGCCGTGCTCGTGCCCGTGATCCTCGTGATCCTGCTCGTCGGGGGCGACAAGAAGGGCGGCGAGGGGACGACGGCCGACAGCGCGGGGCCCGTGGCCGTCGCGCCGCCGCAGTCGACGACGGCCGAGCCGGCGGCCACGGCGCCGCCCCCGGCCACGACCGAGACCACGCCTCCGCCGGCGGGGGATCCCGTCGCGGTGAACACGCCTCCGGCCGGGGAACCGAATACCGGCAAGCCGGCGGCCGGCGGCAATGCGGGGGGCGGCAGCGCGCCCGCGGGCACGGCGCCGAGCGGCGGCGCGACCACGAAAGCCACGGCGACGGCCACGAGCACGGCGAAGGCGCCTCCCACGGCAACGGCGACGCCGACAGCTGCGCCTGCGGCGGGCGGCGGCAACGGCACGCTCGTCGCGGTCGCGGTCGGCGGGACGTGTGCATTTTCGGTGAACGGCGCCTCCAAGGGCACCACGTCGACGCTCAAGCTCTCGCTCTCGCCGGGCACTTATTCGGTGAGCTGCAAGCCTGCGAGCGGCGCCACGAAATCGAGGAGCGTGGCCATCAAGAGCGGCGAGACCGCGATGGCGATGTTCAAGCTCCAGTAAAGGCGGGAAGGTCCGCCGCGATTGACGCGCGGCCCGCCCATTTCACCAAACGCGCGAACACGAGCCCCGGCGCGTCGGCTGCCTCACGACGCATTGCGGTAGATCCATACTCGTGCCACGTGTCGCGCGTTGCGTGACGCGTGATCACGCGTCGGTTTGACTGCGAATGAATTTACGCGATCCCCTTCGGCGAGGCCTATGGGACGGGCTTTTCGCGACATTTATGTGTTGACCCACCGACGCGCCCTTGTTTAAATAACAAGCTGGTCCATCGCGTACGGCGTCGTGGGGAAAGCATCGGGAGTGGAGCATGCGTAATAGCTTTATCAAATCGATTCTCGTTCCGTTGACTGCGCTTGGCTTGGCGGCGTTTTTTGCGCAGGCATGCAGCGGAGGAGACAACACGAACTCGGGCTCGGGCGGCCCCGCCGGCTGTATTCCCGGATCGACCGCCGCGTGCATCTGCGGCGGCGGGCGCGAGGGCGTGCAGGTCTGCAACGCGGCCGGCAATGGATACGAGGCCTGTGATTGCGGCGGCAGCGGCAGCGGCGGCAGCGGTGGCAGCGGCGGCGGCGGCCCCGTCACGTGCGTGGAAGGCGGCTCCACGGCGGTCGTCTGCGGCAATGGCACGCTCGATCCGGGCGAGGAGTGCGACGACGGCAACTGCGTCCCCGACGACGAGTGCTCGGACAAGTGCAAGAACCCGTACTGCGGCGACAAGATCGTCCAGGCGGGCGAGGACTGCGACGACGGCCAGAACGAGGTCGGCGACATGTGTCCCGACGACTGCCAGATCCCGAACGACGGCGGCCCGGACGCCCCGGTCGATCCCTGCGCCGGCAAGCTCATCTTCAGCGGCTTCACGGCGGCGCCGCAGGCCTCGCAGTGGAGCTACATGGGCAGCCTCGGCTACGAGGCCGGCACGAAGATGTGCCAGGCGATCGGCGCGGCGGGCGTGTGCGACTACGAGCAGCTCGCCGAGATTTTCAACAACCAGGCCGCGCACCCGGTCGACGTCGCGAAGATCACCACGAGCGTCCCGGCCGGTGGCATGATCACGGCGTGGGTCAATCGCACCACGATGGCGACCATCGGCGGCACGAACTATGCGGTGGGCGCGGGCGGCCGCTGCAACAACTGGACGTACATGACGAACCACATCGACGACGGCGAGTTCGTGACCATCACGAACACGGCCGGCGCGATCGCGGGTGCGTTCACGCTCGACGCGAACGCGTGCTTCACCGGCAATCCGGCCGATGGCTGCGCCGGTCCGGGCCTCGACTGCGGCAGCGTGCAGCGCTACATCCCGTGCTGCTTCCCCGTCTGCCAGAGCCCCTGACGCGAGGTTTTGGGTCATGAGCGCCTTCCGCCGCTTCGGATTCGCGCTCCTCCTCCCCCTGGCGGCCGGCCTCCTGGTCGCCGCCGGGGGCGAGGAGCCCATTCCTTGGCCCCACGGAGACGCCCCTTCCTCCATCGAGCTCGACGAGGCCATCGGCGCCGCGATCGAGCTCGCCGCCCGCGAGCGCGTCGAGGAGTTCCTCGAGGCGGCCGAGAAGGGCGAGGATCGCGAGCACATCTTCGCGCTGCAGCCGAACATCGATCTCGGCGCCTACGATCTCGAACGGCTCTTCGCCTTCGGAGACGCGCTCTTCGCGCACGAGTTCCGCGGCGAGGACGGTTTTGGGGATCGACCTTTGCCTGGGCTCTCGCGCGTGCATTCGGGCGTGCGCGGCGGGCTCGACACGTATTCGTGCGCGGGTTGCCACTCCGTCGGCGGGCCCGACGGCGCGGGCGCGCCGACGCAGAACGCATTTCTCCTCGGCGACGGCGATCGCGCCTCGTCGGCGAACCAGCGAAACGCGCCGCACGTGCTCGGCCTCGGGTTCGTCCAGGCGCTCGGCGCCGAGATGACCTTCGACCTCGGACAAACGCGGAGCGCCGCGCTCGCCAAGGCCGCGGAGACCGGGACCGACGTGACCGTCTCGCTCGAATCGAAGGGCGTCTCGTTCGGCAGCCTCACGGCGCACCCGGATGGCTCGCTCGATACGTCGGCGATCGTCGGCGTGGATCGGGATCTCGTGGTCAAACCCTTCGGCTGGAAGGGCGACATCGCGCGGCTGCGGCGCTTCACCGAGGATGCGGCGCGGATCCATTTCGGCGTTCAGTCGCACGTGCTCGCGCTCCAGTGGCAAGTGGAGCCTGACGTGCCGCGGCTCGGCGCGGGGCCGAACTGGTGGGATCCCGATAACGACGGCGTGCAACGCGAGATCGAGGAGGGGATTTTGACGGCGACCGCGGTGTACATGGCGATGCTGGAGACGCCGGTGATCTTGCCGCCGCACGATCCGGCGCTGCGCACGCGCTGGTCGAACGGCATGGCCGTGTTCGAGGAGGCCGGCTGCGCGAGCTGCCACAGCCCGGAGCTGCCGCTCATGAACGTGCGGTGGGACGAGTGGCCCGATACGACCGGCGGCCCCCCGGTCGAGCTGAACCTCATGCGTGACGGCGAAAAGCCGCGGGGCACGAGCCTCGTCAGGCTCTACAGCGATCTGAAGCGGCACGACATGGGCGAAGGGCTCGCCGATCCCCACGACAGCACCGGGGACGTCCCGCGCAGCGTGTTCCTCACGCGCCCGTTATGGGGCCTCGCCGAGACTGCGCCGTACCTGCACGACGGCCGCGCCGCGACGATCCCCGAGGCCATCGACGCGCACGGCGGCGAGGCCGCGGCCGCGCGTGACGCCTTCCGCGCGCTTGATCCCGAGGATCAGAAGGACCTCCACGTCTTTTTGCTCTCGCTCACGCGGGAGCCGAAGGTCCACGTGCTGCAATGAGGCGCGCGCTCGTCCTCTCGCTCGTGGCCACCACGCTCGCGGCGTGCGCGCTCGATCCGACGCCCGTGCCCACGGCACAGAAAGGTTCGGCGCGCGCGCTCGGGGTGTACACGACAGACCTCGAACCGGACCTCGAACGCCAAGCGTACGACGCGCTCGCGCGCGACGCGCGCAGGCGCGAGCATCGTTTCCTCGACGCGGCCGATCCCGGCCACCTCGCCCGTTCGATCCGCGTCGAGCAGGCCGATCTCGAAGCCGGCGTCCATTCGCCCGAGGCGATCTTCCAGCTCGGCGCGCAGATCTTCCACGCCACCTTCACGCCCACGATGGGGTACGGCGGCAAGGATCGGCCGCACCTCGCGCGGTTTCACGAAGGTCGCCGCGGCGGACCGGACGCCATGCGGTGCGATTCGTGCCACTGGCGCGGCGGCCCCGGCGGCGCGGGCGACGCTGCGGACAACGCTTATCTCGCCGGCGACGGGGATCGGCAATCGAGCGCGCTCGCCCGGAACCCGCCCTCGCTCGTGGGCGCGGGCCTCGTCGAGCTCGTCGCCCGCGAGATGAGCGCCGAGCTCGCCCGCGCGCGCGACGCGCTCGTCGTGAAGGCGAAGGCCGAGGGCAAACCCGCGCGCGGCCCGCTCGTGGCCAAGGGCGTCGTGTTCGGCGAGCTCGAAGCCCGGCCCGACGGCGCCCTCGACGGCACGAGCCTCCTCGGCGTCGACACCGACCTCGTGGTCAAACCTTTCGGCTGGAAGGGGCATTTCGCCTCGCTGCGCGACGCCGTCGAGGACGAGCTCAACATCCACCACGGCATGCAATCGACGTGGCTCGTCGCGCACGGCGATCCTGCGCGGATCGGCGCGTTTGGCGGGACGGACCCCGATGGCGACGGCGTCACGGACGAGATCCGCGAGGGCCAGGTGACCGCGCTCGCACTCTTCCTCGCCATGCAGGAGGTGCCCGTCGCGGATCCGCCGGAGGATCAGGATCACATCGTGCGCCTCGGCGCGGGCGAAGCGCGTTTTCAGGCGCTCGGCTGCGCGAACTGCCACATCCCCGCGCTCTCGCTCGACAGCGCCGTGTATTCGCTCCCGAGCCGCGAGGGCGGCACGCCGGTCCGCGTCGATCTCGCCGCGGACGCCGCGGCCCCGCGGATCACGCCGCCCTTCGACGGAGGCCCGCTGCGGGTCTACCTCTACAGCGATCTCAAGCGGCACGACATGGGGCCCGGGCTCGCGGAGAAGCAGGCGGATCGGGGGGTTCGTCCGGGCACGTTTCTCACGCGCCCGCTTTGGGGCGTCGCGCGGAGCCGCCCGTATCTGCACGACGCCCGCGCGCCGACCCTCGAGGATGCGATCCTGCTCCACGGCGGCGAGGCGCAGGCCGCGCGTGACGCGTTTGCCGCGCTCTCGGAGTCCGAGCGCGCCGATCTTCGCGTCTTCCTCACCTCGCTCACCCGGGCTCGCCGGCTCTCCGTTCCATGAAACGTCTCCGCGCATCTTTGCTCCTCCTCGGCCTCGGCGCGCTCGGATGCGGCGAGGTCGAGATCGCTTGTGACGACCCTGCCGCCTGCACCTGCGGCCCCACGCGCGCCTTGCCCCAGGGCGGCTGCTGTCCCGCGTGGACCGTGGCCGACGGGGAGGTTTGTCGCGCCCGCACGTGGATCTACCCCGCGCCGTCTCAAGCGATCAGCGGCCCCGGGGCGCGCCGCGTGTCCGCGTCGATCGACGGGCGCGGCCGCGGGCTTTTCGTGTGGGACGAGGCGACCACGCCCGGCGCCGACGTGATCGTCGTGGCGGAAGAGACGGACGCGGGTTTGTCCCTGCGCAAGCCGAGCGCCGTGCTGCCCGGGTTTGCTGGCATGGGCGTCGTCCTCGGCGGCGAGGCGGGGGACGCGGTCGTGTCGTGGCGCCAGTCGATCACGGGCGGCGAGGGCGACGTCCATCGGAGCGAACGCGCGCCCGACGGGACGTGGACGGACCCGATGTCGCCCGCGGATCGGGTCTCGTTCGGCGTACGAGCGTACGAGCCGCGGCTCGCGACGCGGCCTTCGGGCGAGATGCTGCAGGTGTGGAACCAGTGGTTCGACGGTTCCCATTTTGGCGTCGCGATCGCGCGCCGGAGAGGCCCGGGCGAGGCGTGGGAGGGGCCTTCGGCCGAGGACGACGTGCTCTCGCCGGTCTCGTTTTTCTCGAACGCGCCGCAGGTCACGGTGAACAGCCGCGGTGATGCGCTCGTGTCCTGGTACCAGTCGGCCGGCAGCCAGCTCATGGCGTTCATGAGCGAGCGCCTCGGCGCCGAGGGCGCGTTTTCACGGCCCGGCGTGGATGCGTATCTCTCGGCCCCGGGCGCGCCAGTCGACAACGATCCCGTTTGCAACCCGAAGCCTGCCCTCGCCGAGGACGGCCGTGGCGTCGTGGTGTGGACGCAGGAGACGGGGCAAGGGGGCGTCGCGGTGTACCTCGCCTCGCGGGATGCGAGCGGCACGTGGACGCGGCCCGCGGACCTCGCGGATACGTTCTCACGGCCCGCGGGCAAATGCCGGGACGCGCGGGCGGCGTTTGATGGGCTTGGCCATTTGTACGTCACCTGGTCCGAGGACACGGGGACGGGGCCGGTCGTGCACCTTGCGCAGCGCGCGCCGGATGGCGCTTGGATCCACCCGGGGGATCGACCTCTCGTGCTTTCGACGGAAGGCGCGACGCAGGCGATCACGCCGGTGCTTGCCGTTGGCCGGGATGGCGGCGTGATCGTGGTGTGGAGCGAGGAGGTGGGCGACCACTTCCGTGTTGCGGCGCGGCGGGGGAGCGCGGCGGGTTTTGGGCTCCTCGAGGTCCTCTCGCCTGCGGGGGATCACGCGCTCACGCCGCACGTGGCCGTCGGCGGCCCGGGCGATCGCGCCGTGGTCGCTTGGATCCACGGCGAACCCACCGTCGGCCGTGTCCTCTTCGCGACGCTCGCCCTCTGAGCCGTTCGCCAGCGGGCGCTGCCACAACTCATGCGCCTTTGCATCGACCGCATCGCGGTCGATGCACCCGAGGTCCAGGGCTGGCCCTGGTCCGGGTCGAGGGGTGGACAACCCTGGGGTTTGGGGCGTAGCTCGGCTTGCCGAGCGTAGCCCCATCGTTGATCAGACGGGTCCGGGGTGAAACCCGGCGCTACGCTGCATTCAGGGCTGCGCCTCGGCGCCGGTGCCGAGTGCGCCTTTGGTGTCGCGACCGCCCCACACGAGGATGCGCGAGCCTGTCCATACGGCGGTTGCGTCGCGGCGTGAGCTCAGGGCGGGCACTTCGGGGATGGGCTCCCAGGTCCCGCCGTTCATGCCGGGCGTGTATCGCCCGCCGTCGCCGAGGCTCCCGGTGCAGACGAGATCTCCGCAGCCGCCCCAGACGATCATCGACGACCCGGTCCAGACGGCGACGTGCGAGCGGCGCGGGCTTGGCGCGCCTGTGGTGGTCATGGGCGTCCATGTGCCTTGCGCGCCGGTCAGGGGCGCGAAGATGGCGCCTGTGTCGAGGTAGGGCCCGCCGTTCCAGCCGCCCCAGATGTAGATCTCCGAGCCGGTCCATACGGCTGTGTGGGATTCGCGGAACGACGCTGCGTTCGTCATGGAGGTCTTTGCCGTCCATGCGTTGTCGCTCGGCGAGTACATCGCGCCGTCGCCGAGCCAATCGAAGAAGTCCATGCCGCCCCATACGACCATGCGATCGCCGGCCCAGGTCGCGGAGTGCTGCGTGCGCGGGCTCGGCGCGCCCATCGTGGTCGTTGGGGACCAGGTCTTCGTGGCGATGTGGTAGCGGCCGCCGGAGAGCAGCGGCTGGTTGCTCCCCGAGGTGCCTCCCCAGACGATCATGTACGAGCCTGTTGCGACGGCCGAGTGCCGGATGCGCGGCGTGGGCTCGTTCATCGTTGGGATCGCGGTCCAGGTATCCGTGTCGGGGTGGTAGAATGCGCCTGCGCCGACCGTCCCGTTCGTCGAATAGCCGCCCCACACCATCATGACGGTGCCCGTCCAGATGGCTGTGTGTCCGAAGCGCGGGGAGGGGGCGTTGACGCTGCTCATCGGCGTCCATGTCTTCGACATCGGATCGTAGAGGGCGCCGTCGCCGAGCAGCGGATCGAGGCCGCCGCGCTCGCCGCCCCAGATGATCATGTGCTTGCCGGTCCAGATCGCGGTGTGGTTGAAGCGCGGCGACGGCGCGTTCTGCTGGGACAACGGGACCCACGTGAGGCAGGCGCCGCCGACCGCCGTGTGCGAGATCGCGCCCGTTTGCGGGTCGCAGGCGTCGGTCGTGCAGGGATCGCCGTCGTCTGTCGTGACGGGCTTCGGCACGCATGCGCCTGCTGCGTCGCAGGTGAGGTCCTCGACGCAGGGGGCGGGCGTGCCGCACGTGGTGCCTATCGCGAGGGGCGTGGAGACACACGCGCCGTCGGTGCAGGCGTCGGCTGTGCAGGGGTTCTGGTCGTCGCAGGCGGTGTCCGCGGTGCAGCCTGCGTCGCTGCCGCTGTCGGGCGCGCTGCCGCCGGTGCCTGCGTCCGGGGCATCCGTGTCTTCGGGGATGAGATCGTAATCGATCTCGGCGATGAGCACGCAGCTCGTGACCGACGACACGGCGAGCGCGGCGAGGAGCGTGCTCGCGAGGGCGAGCGACGCGCGGCGTTGAGACATCCTTTTTCGGTACCAAGGATGCCTTCGAGCATCAAGAACTCCTTCCCATGGCGGGAATAGGGGCGCATAATCCGGATCTGATCTCCCTCGTCCTCGATCCTCGAGACGAGGCGAATCGAGGCGAGGGTGCGCGGATCGATGCCGGAACAGGCGCGCGCCCTCGGGTTCCCGGGCCTCCCCCGGGTGGGCATGCATCGATCCACCCGGATCACCCTCGATCCTTGTTATGGCAGTGAAAACTTCTCGTGAAATCGGATCCGCGGGCCGCCCCATTCTGGGACTGCTCCTGTCGCTCGGCGTTGTGGTCGCGATCGCGGGGATGAGCGCGTGTTCGAGCAATAACTCGGAGGGCTCGTCAGAGGGGACCGGGGCGACCGGCGGGGGCGGGGGCGGAGGCGGGGGCGGGGGTGGGCCTGCGGGGCCGACGCCTTACGAGCTTTTCCTGAAAATCGAGCCGGACCTCGTCACGAATTGCAACATTTGCCACAAGAAGGGCGGCTCGGCGCCGGCGCCGTTCCTCGCGGGGACGACGCCCGAGGAGCGGTACCAGACGATTACGTTCTGGCCGGGGATCGTGGTCCACGCGCCCGAGCAGAGCATTCTGCTCACGCACCCGGAGTCGGCGAACCATGGCGGCGGCGAGGCGCCGAGGATCCCGGACAACGTCAAGCCTGGCGTGCTCACGTGGCTCACGGCGGAGGCCGAGGGGCTGCCGGATGGCAATGGGGACATCGGGCCGAGCGTGCGTCCGTTCCGGCCTTTGCCGGGCGGCGCGCTGAACACGGTCTACCTCGACGCGCTCGGCGCTGATTTCGAGTACATGTCGATCGCGTTCTTCGCGGAGGCGCTCGGCGGCACGAGCGACGCGCCCACGATGCTTCGCCTGACGAACATCACGGTGCACCCCGTCATCAACAAGCCGCTGCACATCGTGCACCCGGTCTTCACGGTGTACGTGCCGGGACAACCGGGCGATCCGGATCCGGTCGACAGCTTCTCGAACCTCGACCAGACGTTCACGCTCGGCGGGAACAACACGCTCGGGACCGGCGAGGTCGTCCTGACGAACTGGCAGAAGGGGGCGTACCTCGGGATCGCGTTCGAGCTCATCGAGGTCTACGGGGGCAACGCGGGCCCGGGGACGGGCTGCAATGATCTCGTGACGTTCCAGCAGAACGTCGTGCCGGCCATGCAGACGTGCATGATGAAGTGTCATGGCGGGGCAAACCCGCAGGCCAAGGGCACGATGGATCTGTCGGAGCTCAATGTGATGATGCCCTCAGCGGCTTGCCAGGAGGTACGGGCGCGCATCAAGCCGGGCGATTCCGCCGCGAGCCAGATCCTGCAGGTGACGGATCCGGTGCAGCCGATCGTGCACATGTACAAGTTCGACGGTGATCTGAACGCATACAACGCTTTCAAGACCAAGGTGGAGCCTTGGATCATGGCGGAGCAGCAATGACAATGAAATGGGGCAAGAGAGCGTGGACCGGGACCGCGCTGATCGGACTTTCTTTGGTCCTTTCTGCGTGCAATCCCGATGATCCCAACCAGCTCCTCGGCGGGCCGCCCGCCAATGGGGGCAAGCCCTGTCCGCCTTCCGCGGGCGGAGAGGGCGGATCCACAGCGTCGACCACCGTCGGGAATGGCGGATCGGGCGGCGAGCCGACGACGACGAGCGGCGGCGGGACGACTGGCTCGGGCGGCGGCGTGAAGACCGTGCTCGACGAGCGCGTCGTCTCGTACAGCGAGGCGCTGCGCACCGCGAGCCTCAAGCTCGTGGGCAAGCTGCCGAAGAACGATGAAATCGAGGGCATTCGGAGCGCCGCGGATCCCAAGAAGGTCTACGAGACGTTCGTCGACCAGTACATGGCGTCGCCGCGCTTCGCCGCGATGATGCTCGATTACTGGAAGAACACGTTCCGCTCGGGCGCCATGGCCCCGAACGAGGCGCCGAACCGCAACAACGCGCCGCTCTTTGCGGCGAAGGTCACCGTCGAGGGCGGCGATTACCGGCAGCTCTTCACGGCGACGAGCGGCACCTGTCCCACGTTCGACCCGGCGGCCGGCACGTTCACGGCCGCCGATTGCGCGAATGGCCCCGCTGCCGCGCCCGCGGCCGGCGTGCTCACGGACGCGGGCCTCATGGCCCAGTATGCGAGCGCGCTCGCGTTCCGGCGCGTGCGGTTCATCCAGGAGACGTTCTCCTGTCGCAAGATGCCGGCCGAATACCGAGGCACGCCCGAGCCGAGAGGCGGCGGCTTCTATACGTCGCCCTGGCCCTTCGAATCGATCGCCGGCGCGGCGAACGGTGGTCGTGTCGACTTCCTCGATGATTCGTCGACGATCTGCGCGAACTGCCACGGCTCGATGAACCACCGCGCCCCGCTCTTCGCGGCGTACGACGACAGCGGCAAGTACATCGAGCCCGCCGCCGGCATGGACGGCATTCTCGAGTTCTCGGCCACGGTGCCCATCGACGGCAATCCGAAGGTCAAGCAGAGCGATTACCTGCCCCCCGGCGAGACGACGGCGTTCAAGTTTGGCCAGCCCGCGGCGAACCTCCTCGAGTACGGCCAGCGCATGGCCGCCGACGACGAGGTCGCGCGCTGCGCGGTCGTCCGCGTCTGGAACTACGCGATGTCGAAGGGCGACGCGGTCTACGATCTGGCCGACGTGCCCGACAGCGTCATCGACCCGTTCGTCAAGCAATTCAAGACCAACTACAACCTGCGCGAGACCATCCGCGCCGCGTTCGTCCACGACGACTTCGTGAGGTATTGATCATGGCGCGGAGCTTCCTCGGCTGGGCGCTGCCTGGCCTGTTCTTCACGATCGGCTTCGGATTCGCGGCATGCCTCGGCAGCGCGGATCCGATGGGCGAGGACTGCGAGCCGACCACGTCGGGCCCCGGAGCGGGCGGCAATGGCGGCACGGGCGGTACGGGCGGCGCGGGCGGCGGCTCGGCCGGCGCGGGCGCGCAATCGGCCGGCGATCCCGAGACGAGCGAGAATGGCAGCAACAACTTCCATCATCCGATGGACCCCACGCAAGCGGGCCAGGACGATCCGTTCGAGATCCTGAAGAAGCGCGCGGCGGAAGGTCCCCCGGAGATCCGCACGCGGCTGCACTCCTGCAGCAAGCTCACGTATGCGGCGCTGGGCGATCTGCTCACGACGCGCGGCGTGGATCTGAACAAGACGGCCGCGGCGGGCCAGCCTCCGACGGCGGGCCAGCTCTACAAGTCGGCGGCGACGAAGGATTCGCTCGGCGTGGCGAACTTCGACGCGCGCATGGGCGAGTCGTATTTCTATACGATCTCGGCGGCCGCGAAGGTGCTCGACATCTTCATGCAGGCCGCGCCCGAGATCATCCAGAACATCGAGAACGCCGAGGAGTGCAAGATCAACGGCGTGGGCAATCCCATGTTCGATGCTGCCACGGGCAGGTGCGTCTACAACTCGTTGAGCTGCATCATGGGCCGGCCGGCGACCGAGGATGACATGGACCTCTGCAACCTGATGATCGAGCAGGCGAACAAGGCGGATCCCAAGGATCTCGCGAACAAGCGCGCGCTCACCGTTGCTGCGTTCCTGAGCGCGGCGCATACCTGCGAGTAGGAGAACGGGCCATGGCAAACTACAAACTCAAGGATTTGCGCGGCCCCCAGCGCCGGAACTTTCTCCGGCTGATGGCCGCGGCGGGCGCGGGCTTCGCGCTCGAGCGCTCGCGGCTCCTCAATTTCATCGCCGACGAGGGCGGCACCGCGCTCGCCGCCGAGGCGTGCGGCGAGACGAACCGCCACGTCGGTATCGTCTCCGGCGGCGGCAATTTCTGCCTCTGGCAGCTCATCTGGCCGCTGCCCGACGTCGCCGCGTCGATGAACCCTGCCTTCGCGTACGACGCGGTCGGCCAGGGCTTCATGACGAACTACGTCGACGAGAACTCGTATTTCAAGAACGGCGCCGCCGACCGGCCGATGTATTACGGCCCGGATGCGCCGTTCGTCGACCAGGCGTCGCAGACCGTGCACCGGCCGATGAGCGCGTACCTCGTCGCGGACACGGCCGTGCATCACCGGAAGCCGCTCCGCCAGATCACGATCGACGGCGCGCTCCCGGGCAACACGAACAACAGCGGCGACGGCGTCGTCGGCAGCAGCGTCACGCTTTTCGCCGCGATCGGCGCATTGCAACGCACGACGACCTCGATCCTTCCGTCGATTGGCGTCGCGCCTGCCTCGATTGGCTCTGCGCCGGGCGCGCCCACGCTCTCGGTCGTGCCGAGCGCGGACTCGATGGTCGACCTGTTCAACAGCGCCGCGTCGAAGGCGATCCTGCTCGCGCAGGAGGACAAGTCGATGTTCGAGACCTATTACAAGGCGATCCTCGGCCTGCGCGAGGCTGCCGGGCGCCCGACCTGGGCGCGCGAGCTCGATATTGCCAAGAAGGCGTCGAACCTGATCGGCAGAAACCTCGCCGATCAGCTCCGGCCGGAGACCGAGGACCTCGACTTTTACGGCGCCACCGCGGTCCAGGGCATGGCGGCGAGCGAGTTCTTCGGCGGTCAGAATGGCAAGGACAGGCTCCTCAATCTGGCGAAGTCCCTCATCATCACGAAGAAGGCGTTCGCGCTCGGATTGACGAACCAGGTGATCATCGGCGTCGTCGCCGAGACGGGCGGCGGCATTTTCACCGATCCGCACGAGACCTTCGCGCAGCTCCCCGGCGCGCGGAACGTGATCAAGTATTACGGCATGTTCCTCGACCGGTTCTACCAGGACCTCGCGAAGGCGCCGGATCCGGCCTGCACTGCGAAGAACCTCGACAAGACCGTCATCACCACGGTCCACGGCGATCACCCGCACGACCCGCTCACGCGGAATGCGTGGCCCGACTCGACGCCGGGCGGCGCGAACTGGATCTACGTGATGGGCAATGGGTACCTCCCGGCCGGTTGGCATGGTCATCCGAAGACCAACAACACGGCATTGGGCATCGACCCGACGACGGGCCTGAGCACCGCTTACAACGGGATGAAGTCCGTGCACGCCGCGAGCGCCGCGATCCTCTACGCGATCGCGAACGGCGACATGAAGAAGGTGACGGATTTCTATAAGGGCAACGCCATCACCGCGCTCGTCAACAAGGTGTGACCGAGCCGGGCGTCCGGTGACTTCGGCCGCGGAGGGATCCGCGGCCGAAGTCTTTTGTGGGGCACGTACGTCGAAGGACGCGCTGACGAAGACGTGTAAGGTCTTTTTCGGCCCGAACGTTGTGGGGAGGCGAGGAGGAGCGAATGAAGCGGAGCATGGTGGTGATGGCGGCGGGGTTCGCCGTGGGGGTCGGGCTCGCGGTCGGGTGCGCGAGCGGGCCCGTGGTCGTGCAGAGCAGTGATCAGGCCGCCGAGCCGCTCCCGTCGCAGGAGAAGCAGGGGAAGACCGAGCCCACGGGCATCACGACCGGCACGGCGCCCGAGGTGGCGACGGGGCCGACCGAATGGGGGATCGTGGGGCCGGCGCCCGTGCCGACCGTGGATTACCCGAGCGTCGTCGCGCGGGTCGAGTCGATGATCCGCGACCGCAATGTCGTGGCGGCGACGCAGCGCCGCGGTTTGTCGGTCATGAACGTGATGTGGGAGGATACGGGCCGGGCCCAGGGGTCTTCGCTCGGACCGAACATCTCGGATTTGACGCTGCAGGTGCGGTTCCACGACGAACGCGGCGACTCTTTTCGAACGGCGCTGATGCCCGTGATCCGCTTTCCGAATTTCACGGATCGCACGGGCGACATCCCGGCGGACCGGTTTTTCGTGCGCGTCGGCAACCAGAAGGCGGGCGGCGGGTCGATCGAGTCGGTGCCGCTCAAGGACGTGCTCAAGGACATTCGCGCGTTCGCCAGCGTGCCGAGCTCGATCCTCGGCAACGGCAACCTGCTCGCGCCGCGGGACTCGCATTTCCTGGTGAGCGCGCAGGCCGTGTTCTTGCCGATTCCGAAAACGGGCAAGGCCGAGTTCAACCCGGTCATCTTCAATTACCAGTCGGCCCCGAAATCACCCGCCGTGCTGACGCTCCTGGTGACGCGCGAGGGCACGAGCATCAGCGTGATCGAGAACCGCCGGGAGGACATGGGCATCCGCGGGATGGGGCAGGAGCTTTATTTCAACAACAAGGGCCAGCGCGCCTCGTTCACGGCCGAGCGGCGCAGCGACGTGAAGGCGCGCATCGAGGCGCAAGGCGGGCCGAAGACCGAGGCGGACCAGAGCGCGCTCGCGAAGGGAGCGGACGTGCTCTTCCTCGTGCAGGTGCCGCTCGTGCACGCGCAGCGCGGGGTGCTCGGCGGCTCGGTGCCGACGATGCCGACGCCGAAGAGCGGCGGGGCGCCGATGCCCATGGCCACGACCAAGCCGTCGAAGAAGGCCCTCGACGCCGCGGTCGAAGAGGACAGCGACGTGGAGCAGGCGGTGCTCGGCCACGGCCCGAACCTCGGACCCTACAACGAGGGGCACAACCTCCGGCTCGTGCGGGACCCCAAGTTCCCGATCCGGGTGACGGTGCAGTTCTACAAGGCCACGAGCAACGGCGTCGTGGACGAGGCGGATCTCGACGGGATCTCCCGGTCGATCGGGAGCGTGTACGAGCATGCGGACTTCGTCGGATCGCTCGTGATGCCGGAGGGAGATCCGCGGCGGCCGACGGCGTGGCAGACGATCCCGGGGGAGTGGTTCCCGTGGTGATCTCAGGCCGGCAGCCGGAGCGCTTCTTCCACCCACGCGCGCGCCTTCGCCGCGAGGGCTGACAGGCGCTCGGCGTCCCACGTCGCGCGCGGCAGCGGCATCTCGCGGCGGTTCAGGGTGCCGCGCGCGTCGAACAGCTCGCAGAAGGACAGCAGCGCGAGGGCCTTGCGGAACCGAACCATGGGCGTTTGGCCCTCCTCCGCCCGTAGACACGCCTCCGACAGCCGCGCCATGCTCTGGATCTCGTTGGCTTCCCATAGGAGGGGAACGTCGAGGATCCGCTGCGCCGCGGCTGCGTCCCCTCGCGCGAGCGCCTCGTCCGCGGTGACGACGATACGCAGGTAGTCCCGCTTTACGGCTTGCTCGGGCGTCCACGACCTTTCTTCGTCCGAGAGCGGCACGCAGAGGGGAAGGATCTCTTCAGGCTCGCACGCGCCTTCCTTGCAAGCGGCTGAGCGCTCGAGCTCGACGAGCGCCGCCTCGGGCTTGTCCAGCATCATCAGCGCGATCCCGCGCATGTGGTGGAAGTGCTTTACGTCCGAGGGCTCGCGGAGCCGCGAGGGATCGATGTCCGCGAGGTGCTCCACGATCTCGCGCCACTGCCCCAGGGAGCCGAGCGTGCGGGTATACGAAAGCCGGATCCTCGGATGATCGGGGAACCGTTCGCACGCGATCTTGTTCACGTACCCGGCCGTCTCCATGTCATGGAGCCGCTTGAGCGCGTGCTCGAACGCGAGGATCTCGTCCGGGCCCGCCTTTCGCCGCGCCCACTCCAGGCGCCGCTTGAGCCCTTGTCTCCCCTCCCGCCGGAGCACGCGCTCTTCCTTGATCGCGGCCGTGAGGTTTTCCCCCGCGGGCTGGTGGCAGTCGAGGTGCCGCGTGTGCAAGGAGCCCCTCGGCAAGGTCGGGATCGTGAACGGCGCGACGATAGGGCCCTCGGCCGCCCTCGGCGGCTCCGGGCCGAGCGGCACGATCTCGTGGTGGCCGTCGTGCAGCACGACGAGCGCCGCGCGGCGACCGTCCGCGGTCCCCGCGAGGAGCGAGCGCCGAGGCACGCGTACGCGGTACGTGATCGCGAGTCCCTCTTCTTCGTCGCGGAGGCCAAAGAGCAGGGGGCCGTCGTCTTTGAGATCGAAGAGCACGAAACACATCTTCGCGTCGAGGCTCCCGATCGCCGTCACCTCGTAGACGGCCGTCACGCCTTCGAAGAGGCGCAGGGGCCGCACGCCTCGCGCGTCGATCTCGACGAACCCCCACCACGCGGCGTGAGGATCCATCGGGCCCTCGGGGTCGCTGGTGATGCCCAGGATCCGCTCACCGTCCGGGCAGGCGACGACCGCCCTGGCGGAGAGCGCGTCGGTCGGGAACGTGGGGTCGCCGGACGGCGCCCCGCGGGAGCTGTAGAAGCACGTCCGGCCCTTGTCCTCCTTCTCGCTGCTCTCGGAGACGACCACGCGCGGCGTCTTCAGACCGGGGATGCCGCCAGAGGAGACGCGCTCGGAACGATGCTCGCGGATCTCGCGCACGAGCCGCAGATCCTCGAGGTCGAACACCGAGAGGATCCGGCGAATGCTGCCGCTCGCCATCGTGTTGATCCAGAGCCAGCGACCCTCCGGGGTGATGAGCGCCTCCTCGACGTGCACCTGGGGCAAGGTGAGCTCGAGGATGTTGTCTTGCTGGAACGTCACCGCGGTGCCGTTGCAGAGGACGTTCCGGCACCAGCGCTCCACCGTCCAGTCGTCCGTGTCGATCTCGAGGAGGCTCGCGCGCCGCCCGACGAGGATCAGGCGTCTGTCGCGCAGCGCCGCGGCCAACAGCTCGATCGGATCCGGCGAGCGCAAGGTGATGCGCGCCCGGAGCTTGCCCGTCGCTGCGTCGATCACGCGGAGGAAGACCCACGCGCCTCTCGTCTGGGGGACGATGAGGACGACCTCCTCGCGCCCGTCACGCGTCCGCACGAGCATCGTCTCCCACTTCCACCGAGGGATGATGCGTGCGTCGTGGAGCGCCGCCGCGGGTCCTTGGCCTCCCTCGAACGTCTTCACCTGCACCGAGAATTGGCGCCGCACCTCCGCGCGGATCTCCCCGCGCAGGGCCGCGATCCGCGCCACGTCCTCGCCCTCCACGCGCGCCGCGAGCTCCTCGCACACGGCGAGCGCGCGCAGGGCATCCCCCTCGCGCCGGAGCTCCGCGAGCGAGGCGGCGAGGGTTTGCCGTTCGAGCTTCCGCTGCACCTCTGCGCGAAACCGATCGAAGGCCGAGGCCTCGTCCTCCGGCAGATCCTTTCGTTGCACCTCGCCGAGGAGCTTGTTCGCCTGCGCGACGTCGCCTTCCTCCATCACCCGCCGAGCCGCCTCGATCCGCCCCGTGGCGACCCGCCGGCGTTCGTCCGCGAGCGCGGCCTGCGCGCGCTTTCGCACATCCTCTGCGGGTGCGAAGCCCTGCAGAACTTTTCCGTGCGCGTCGAGCAGCTCGATCGCCATCTCCGGCGAGCGTTCGGCGAGCTCTGTGGCGCGGTGGAGCGCGACGATCGCGGCCACCGCCGGCTTCCCCTTCGCGCCCTCGCCGGGCGGCGCGACGACATCCATCCACGGGAGGAGCTTCGAGCCTGCGAGCGCCTTCACCCGGCCGCGTCCCGGGGCGGGCAACGTGAGGTACGCGGCGAGACCCTCGGCGATCGCGCCTGTGCCGATCGCTCGTGCGATCGTCGCGGCGTGCGCTTCTTCTTCCTGCGCGCGCGCTGCCGCGAGCATCACGGCGATCCGTTGCTCGACGGTCGCCGCTTCATGCTCCGGGAGTCCGAGGCCCTTCGCGGCTTCGAGCAGCGCGACGGCTTGCTGGGGCGCGCCGCGATCGAGCGCGTCGCATGCGTCGTCGAGCTTTCGCCGCGCCTCGTCCCGCTTCTTTTGCTCCTCGACGGCGCGAAGGATCCTCCGGGCGACCTCGCTCTCCGGGTGATGCGCGAGGATCTCGCGGGCGCGTTCTTCTGCGCCGTGGAGATCCCCCTCCGCGAAGAGCCGTGACGCTTCCGCTTCCGCGGGGCCTCGCGTCGTGGCGCGCGCCTTCGCGAGCGCGTCTGCGAGGCCCACGAGCTCCGGATGGGTCACGTCGAGGGCTCGCGCCCGCGTGATGTCGTCGGCGGCAGAGGCGAGGTCTCCCGTTGTGAGCGCGCTTCTCGCGAGTGCCACGAAGACCTCGGCGACGCGCGCCGGGGGGGCCTTTGCGTTCGCGGCAGGGAGCAGGCGAAGCGCACGCGCGCGCTCGTCGAGCCTCGCGGCGGCGAGCGCGAGGAGGAGACGCACGTGGACATCCGTGAGCGTCTCCGCGGGGAGCGTGGCCTCCAGGGCGAGCGCCTCTGCGTCGATGCCGAGCGTGGCCACGAGGAGCGAGAGGAGCGCGATCGCGGCTTGCGTGTCGCCGCCGCTTTGGGCGAGCGCTTCTTCGAGGTGTGTCCGGGCGAGCTCGTAGTCGTACTCTGCGAGCGCCTCCTCGGCCGCACGGAGGAGGTCCGGGAGGGCGCCGCTCGGGCGGCTGCCTTCGCTTGGTCGCGGCGTGGTCTTCCGTGGTGCTTCGGGGGCCAGGGGCGCGGGGGAGGCTGCCGTATCGACCACGTGCTGGACGAAGGACCTCGCGTCGTCGTCGAGCTCCGCGATGACGGCGTGGCAGGCGTCGAGGCCCGAGGGGCGATGGTGGAGGAGGACGACGCCGGGCTGGCCGGGCTCGGGGCGGATCTCGATCGCCTCGCGGAAGCGCGTGACGAGCATGCTCTGGAGGCGGTTCTTCAGGGCGTAACGCCGCGCCGTCTCGCGCCGATCGAGCCCGCGGTCGGTGGGGTTCACTTCGCGGATGAGCGTGACGAGATCCCGCGCCTCTGGACGTGAGCGACCTGTGAGGACGTCCTCCGGGTCGAGCGAGCTGTGTCGGGTCTTCTTGTCTTTGGCCATACGCGGGGGAGGCCTGGCGGCGTGCGGTTGGGCGATCGGAAGGCTGTACGGGGTGTGGTGTCAAGGGGCGGGGGCTCACCTCGCCCGTGGAACGAGCCCTCCCGCGCGAAAAACGCTCCCCCGAGCGCGGAAGACGCGCCGGAAGCGAGGGCAGGCGCGCGGGAAGGTCACGCCGCTTCGCGGGAAGAAAAAGCGGACGTGTCGGAAGAAAGCGCGCGTGGTCCACGAGCGGATCCCTTTTCCGCAGGAGCGAATCGCACTTCCGTGGGAGCGAATCGCACTTCCGCAGGAGCGAACCGCACTTCCGTGGGAGCGAATCGCACTTCCGTAGGAAGGAAGGCGTGTGTTGTAGCTTTCTTTACCTCAGGATGCGGGAAGCGATGTCGCGCGTGTTGGAACGAACGGCACGTCGGTGGGAACGACCCGCTTCGGCGGGTGCTCCCCGACGCGATGCGCCTTTGCATCGACCGCATTGCGGTCGATGCACCCGCGGTCCAGGGCTGGCCCTGGTCCCGGGTCCAGGGGTGGACAACCCCTGGTCGGGCCCGGGGTGAAACCCCGGCGCTACGCTGCGGCGGGGCACCGCCTCAGCCGAGCAGCCGCTCCGCGATCTGCACCGCGTTCAGCGCCGCGCCCTTCCGCAGATTGTCCGCGACGATCCACAGATTCAGCGCCCCCGGCACCGCGAGGTCGTCGCGCACGCGGCCAACGAACACGTCGTCCGTGCCGGTCGCCGCGCGCGGCTGCGGGTGCTTGCCCGGCGCGTAGGGCTCGTCGAAGAGGCGGACGCCCGGGGCGCCGCGGAGCAATTCGCGCGCCTCGGCCGCCGTCATCGGGCGGTGGAACTGCGCGTGCACGGCCTCGCTGTGGCTCGTGACGACCGGCACGCGCACCGTCGTCGGCGTCACGCCGATCTCCGCGTCGCCCAGGATCTTGCGCGTCTCGTGCACCATTTTGAGCTCCTCCTCGGACCAGTCGGGCAGGCTCCCCGGCTTCCAGTCCATGAGGAGGTTGCCCGCGAGCGAGCCGGGGAAGACGCTCGCCGTGGGCTCGGCGCCGGCCGCGAGCTCGCGCGTTTGCGTGATGAGCTCGTCCATCGCCGCGTGGCCCTTGCCGCTCGCGGCCTGGTACGTGGAGACGACGACGTGCTTGAGCCTCGCCGCGGCGTGGAGCGGCCCGAGCGCGACGACCATCTGGATCGTGCTGCAGTTCGGGTTCGCGATGATGCCCTTCGGGCGGTTCTTCGCGGCGTCCATGTTCACTTCGGGCACGACGAGGGGGCAGTCGGGATCGGCGCGCCACGCGCTCGAGTTGTCGATGACCACCGCGCCGCGCGCGGCCGCGAGTGGGGCGAGCTCGCGCGAGGCGGCGGCGCCGGCGCTGAAGAGCGCGATGTCCACGCCGTCGAAGGCCTCCGCGCGGGCGACCTGGATTTCGAGCTCGCCGCCCTGGAAGGGGACGCGGCTTCCTGCGGAGCGCGCCGAGGCGAGGACGCGCACTTCGGTCGCCGGAAAGCGCCGAAGCTCCAGGGTCCGCAACATCTCCCGCCCCACCACGCCCGTGGCGCCCACGACAGCAACGACGCACGACATGGGCCCGCTATAGCGCCCGGTCCGCGGTCCGCGCAAGAACGCTGCGCCTCGGCGGGCTGCGCGCTAGCATGCGTCCTTGATGCGAGGCCCCTCCCGCGCTTCGAGTTGCATCCTCGCGCTCCTCGCGCTCGCGCCGCTCACGTCGCTCTCCGTGACAGGCTGCAAATCGGGCGCCTCGGGCAGCGCTGCCCAGGGGGCCACGGCGCCCGCAACGAATGCTGCGGCCGTCCCGGAAAAACTCGTGTCGATGGTGTCGCCCTCGCGGCTCTTGCCCGACGTGCGCGGCGAGCGCGGGGTCGTCGCGTACGAGGCCGGCGCGCGGCGCGTGCTCCTCGATCGCATGCGGCTCCTCGTGCACGAGGACGGCACGACGGAGCGGGCGAACGAGCTCTTGCCGCTCGGTCACGTGAACGCCGTCGCGCTGCCGAGCCGGCTCGGCGGTGGGTTCGTCTTCCACGCGACGTCGGGCGGCGGCACGCAGCTCTGGCGGGCCTCGTCCTGGCTCGGAAAGCTCCGGCCGCTCGTGCAGTTCTCCTCGACGACGAGCGACGTCGTGCCGGGGTTCGACAGGCTCTACCTGCGGCTCTCTTCGAACGGAAAGCTCGTCGCGGTCGACGCCGAGTCGGGCGAGGTGCGATCCCTCGCGCCGCTGCCGCCCGCCGCGGCGTACGGCGGGCTCGCGTTCGCCGACGGGTTCACCGGCGTCGTCGACGCGGATCTGCGCGGCGTGCTCGCGACCTTCGACGCGGGCGCGACGTGGAGGCCGCTGCAGCTCCCGGAGCGCCCCGCGGCGATCTCGGTCGTGGGCGACGAGCCGACGATGTTCGTCGCGGGCGGCAGGTACGTGCTCGATGCGCGCGGCAACCTGACGTACCGCGCGAACCAGGTCGCGACCGACGACGAGGGAGACCCGACCACGCCGGGCGCGCCGAAAGGCCCGTTCGGGAAGAAGGTGCTGCGCGCGGCCGTGGAGGACGGCTTTCCCGACACGCCACGCACGGCCGTCGTCGCGCGGGCCGGGGCGCTCGCGCGGGTCTCGCTCGACACGGCCGCGATCGTCGATCTGAACCTCGCCGCGTTCCCCGAGCGCGAAGCGAATTGCCACGCCGTGCGCCTTGGCGCCTCGTACGGGTTCGTTTGCGGCGAGCGCGAAGGGCCGACGAACATCTACGCGTTCGTCCCGCCGCTCGCGATGCAGAAGGTCCTTTCGTTCAAGGGCCCGCGCTTCGTCTCGGCGAACGGCGCGGGCGCGCTCGTGGTGCGCGGGACGTGCGAGGACGGCGAAGGCGAGGCACGAGGGCCAGGCGCGAAGGCGCGCGCTCCCGGCGCGAGCGCGGCGAGTGACGCGGGCACGCGCGTGTACTGCGTACGCGCGGCGAGCGGGGCGACGCGCGAGGTGCGGGTGAAGGGCGATCTCGGCGTCGAGCGGGTCGTGGCGCTCTCGGACGAGCGGGTCGCGATCCTCGTGCCGCCGCGCACGGGCAGCACGGGGCAGCTCACGATCCTGAAGGGCGCGGAGATGACGAACGTGCCGCTCGTGCTGCCGCAAAAGCCCCGCAGCGTGGCGCGCGAGCTCCGGCGCGGGATGTGGCTCGAAGGGTTCGAGGAGCGCGAGCCCGGCGTGCTCGGCGGCTGGGTCGAGTCGGGTGGGCCGGTGATCGGCGTGCGCGTGAAACTCGACGGCACGGTGACCGCGGGCGAGGCGCGCGACAACGAGAACGGCGTCGTGATCTCGGGCAAGTTCGCGTTGTCGCCGGGCGAGGGCGGGCGCGCGGCGGAGTCGATCGACGGGGGCATGACGTGGAAGGTCTTCGACCTGCCCGAGCACGACGTCGAGCCGGGCGACGCCGCGACGCGCGCCTGCGGGCCCGTCGGGTGCGTGCTCGCGGGCTGGGTCCGCGTGGGCTGGGGCAAACCCGCGATCTCGGGGGATCTCGGCGCTGCCGAGGCGCCGCCTGCGCTCTACGTGCCGATGAAGACGACGCCGACGGTGCGGGTCTCGTGCGCGCCCGTGGGCAAACCCGTCACCGAGCCGCTCCCGGACAAGCCTGCGAAGAAGGAGGCCGCGCCCGCGCCGGTGCCGCCCGTGTTTGGGGGGTTTGGTGGGGGTGGCTTCGGCGGCTTCGGCCGGCCGCCGCCGCAGCCGCAGAAGACGCCCTGGAGCACGTTCCGCAACCTACCCGCGCCTGCGCTGGAGAAGGACGAGGTCGGGATCGACAACGGCGCGCCCTACGACCTCGTGAGCCTGCGCGCGTACGCCTGGGGCAAGAAGGGCTCGGACTGGGCGCGCACGGGGCACTTCCTGGTGCGGTTCGACGATCGCTTCGATCCCGCGGGCGGCGTTCGATCCACGGCGACGAGCGCGCCGCCCTGGCCCGACGAGACCTCGACCGCCGAAGGCATGGGCGTCGGCTCGTATCCGCTCGCGTCGTGGGGATCGTTCCTCGATCCGACCGGCCGCCACGCGCTGGCGCACGTGTGCCGGGGCACGAGCTGCTCGTTGCTCGCGGCGAGCGAGGGGCAACCGGTGCTGCTGTTGCGAGACGCGGCGGGGCGCACGGCGGGGTTTGCAAGGCCGCTGCCGCAAGGCGCGGTGCGCCTCGGCGAGAGCTGGTTCCTGCTCGTGCAGGGCGCGTCCTACGACACGGTCGCGCTCTACCGCGTGGATCTCGGCGTCCTGCGTCTCGTCACGTCGTTCTACCGGCCGAGCCCCTCGCGGTACGCCATGCCGGAGCCGCCGCGGCTCGTGCGTCGCGCGCTCGGGACGGGGCTCGGGTTGCTCGTGACGAGCATCCCGGAGCCGGGCGATCGCTTCGGCGGGATGTACGTGCACCCGGTCGATCCGGAGACGGGCGCCGTGGGCGAGCCGATCGCGCTCGGCAAGCGGGATCTCGGCGGCGTGCTGCCGCCGCGCTGCGCGGAAGGTCAGGACGGCTGGCTCATGGACACGTCGCTCGACGCGTCACCTGCCGTGGAGATCCCCGGCGGTCGGGCCGCGCTCGACTCGATCGAGATGCGGCTGCGCATCGATCCAGGAGCCGCCTGCGTGGAGGGAATCGCCGCGCGCCTCGACGGGACGTTCGTGCCCGACAAGGAAACGAAGGCGCAGCCCGCCGCAGACAAACCGTCGCCGGCTGGCACGGTGCCCCTCGCAGCGACGGAGCGATCGACGGGGCGGCGGTGGACGTTCGCCTGCAGTCGGCGCTAGTCAGGGCTTTTTCGCGACCACGATGTACTGGTCGGGCAAGGTCTCCTGGAGGACCTCGCCCTTCAACCCTGCGGCCTCGAGCTCGGCGATCATCGCCTCCGGCGTGATGCGGTGCTCCTTCGGCGGGCCCTTCGGGGCCTCCATCGTGAAGTCGACGATGACGAGGAGTCCGCCAGGCTTGAGGCCGTCCTTGATCTTCGCGGCGTAGTCCTTTCGGCCATCGATGTGGTGCCACGTGTCGACGATGAGCACGCGATCGACCGTGCCCTGTCCAAGCCCCGGATCCGAAAGCCCGACCTGACGCGCCTCCACGTTGTCGAGCTTCTCCTTCCCCACGCGCTCGCGCAGGTAGCGCACCATGTCGGCCTCGACGTCGAGGGCGAACACCTTGCCGCTCGGCCCGACGGCGCGCGAGAGGTGCGGCTCGAAGTACCCCGTGCCCGCGCCGATGTCCGCGACGACGAGCCCCGGCGACAGGCGCATCGCGGCGACGACCTCGGCCGGCTTCTGCCACGCGTCGCGCGCCGGATCGTCGAACTCCTTGGCCCAGTCCTCGGCCTTCTCGAAGCGATGCACGAGCGGACCGCCGTGCCCGTGATGGCCGCCGCCATGCCCGTGATGGCCGCCGCCGTGCCCGTGATGCGGTTGGTTGGGGGGCATCCTCGCGACGAGCTCGTCATGCGGCATGGTCTCCGCCGTGCTGTACACGGGCTTCGGGGGAGGTTCGCTCGCGCAGGCGATGACGGGGAGCAGGAGGAGACAAGCGTAGGGCCGCATCGGACGATGCGTTAGCACGCCGCCGGTTCCCCGCCCGGAGGAAAGCGGGCGTTGAAGGCGCGGTGGATGGCGACCGCCGGATCGTCGGAGAGCGCGAGATCCCGCTCGCGGTAACCGGTCCCGATCGACAGGACCGTCACGTCGCGCCGCTCGACCCGGAAGCTGACGCGGAAGTCCTTGTGCGCGAGGCGCAAGGTCCCGTCGGGCAACGCGCGGATGCGGCGGTAGGGGTGCGGCTGCGGGCCGAGGCGCAGCGTGCGCGTGACGGGCGTGACGAGGTCGACCCCGTGTTCGTCCTTCAGGTATGCGGCCTGCGCCGCGGCGTGCGGGCTCCACGTGACGGAAAAACCCGGCTCCGGATCCGCGGGGGCCTCGCCCGCGCTCTCGTTCTCCCCGGCGAGCGATTCGAGCCAGCCCGTGCGCGCGCCGGGGCGCGCCTCCGCGTAGGGGATGTAGGGCTTGATGTCGAGCACCGGGCTCTCGTCGATCATGTCGACGTCGCGCACGTGGATCACGAGCCCCTCGACCGAGACGAGCCGCACGAGCGAGAGGCCGATGGGGTTCGGCCGATGCGGCGATCGCGTGGCGAGCACGCCGCGGCGTTTGCCGGCGCTGCGCGGGGGCAACACCTTGGGCCTCCAGTGGTACGTGCCGGGGGCTCCGCTCGTCGGAGCCGAACTCTGCCCCCGGACCCCCGCGTTGAGGTGGAAGCAGAAGATGACCCAGAGGTACTCCCAGCCTTCGAGGTCACTCACCGCGTGTTCGAGTCCGAGGCCGGCCGCGAGCTCGATGCGGCCCTCGGCGCCTTCCGAGGCGTGCGGCTGGCGTGGCGTGCTCACGCGATCGGGGAAGGGCGTGCGCAGGATCCCGATCGGCGTGAGCGAGAACGGCTGGAGACGGGGATCGTCGGGGGACAAGCGCTCCGCATTTGGGATGCGGAGCGCCGGATGTCAATTCACTCGGTCCACATCGACTCGGACTCGCCCATCGTCCGGTAGTTCGCGTCGATGTGGTTCATGAGCTCGAGCCACCACGACTCGAGCTTCGCGCCGCTCTGGAGCGGGCTCTCGCCGAAGAATGTGCCGCGGATGCACTCGGCCTTGCCGTCCGGCCCGACGCGGCAGCGGCCGTCGACGAAGACGAGGATCATCTTCGGCAAGCGGCTCTCCACGCTGTCCGTCGGCGCGTTCATGAACGTCTTGATCAAGGTCGCCGCCGCGACGAGATCCTTCGGCTCCTGGCCGTAGCCGTGGAGCGCGTAGACGACCGGGTAGCGCCGCTCCTTCTGCGTCTTGTGTGCGTAGCCGGGCGGCAGCGCGACGCTGACCGGGCCGACGCGGCCGAGCGTCGATTTGAACTCGAACGAGCAGGCGCCCTGGACCTCGCACGCTTCGGCCTCCGGATCCGCGTCGTCGTTGCTCTCCAGCACGAGCGTGCGCAGGTCCTGATCGGGCCAGCGCGAGCTGATGAAGTAGAGCGCGCCCTGCAAGCGGGCGACGAGCTCGTTCGCCGTGCCCACGTGCTGGCCGCTGCCGTTCTCGATGTCGTCGGCCGTCGGATCGAGCTTGCCGTACCGCTGGAGCACGATGCCGGGCAGATCCTCGTAGGGCACGCGCGAAGGCGCGTAGCCGTTCAAGTTGCCTGGCACGAGCTCGGGCTGCTGCGTGAAGTCCGAGAAGTACGTGACGTTCCGCTTGCGCGCGCCGAACGCGCCCGTGAGGTGCTGCGCGCTCACCGCGAAGTTGAAGAGGTCGCGCGTGCCGCCGTCGGTCCACACGTCGATGCGACGCAGCGCCGCGTCGTCGAGCTCGCCACCGGGCGGCGCCTCGCGCGTGATGCGATGCACGATCGAGTGCGCGTCGCGCTCCCAGAACCGGTCGAGCCCGCTCGCGACCGTGAACTTCCCGTCGCCCTCGCCCACGTCGTAGCCGTCGCCCGCTTTTTGCCATCCGCCGGGCGGCTGCTGCTTTGTGCCGGCCACGCCGTCGAGGCCCACGTCCTTCCACGGCTCGCCGTCGTCGAAGCGCATGTTGCGCTCGGTGCCGCCCGGGTTGTACTGCGCGTCGTAGTCGTCGCCGGCCGGATCCTCGTTCACGCCGGGCATGTAGCCGGGCTCCATGTTGCTCGGGATCCCGTCCTTGCCGACGTCGTCCCAGGGCTCGTGGCCGGCGCGGATGATCGGCTCGAGCTCGTCGCGCTTGCCGTTGCCGTTGTAGTCGACCGCGAGCGCGAGCTCGAGCGGGTAGGTGTTGCCCTCGGGGGTCCACCAGTTCGCGTAGGGCGTGCGCTCCTCCTTCTGCGGCGAGCCGTCGCAGACCGTGATCACCGGGAAGGTGCCGTCGGGGTTGAACTCGTCGTCGAAGTAGTTCGTGAGCGTGAGCGTGTTCGCGCAGCGCTCCACTGGGCATTTCTGCGCGAGCTCTTCCTGTTTGTCCTTGTCCGGCCCGTCGAGCGGATCGACCCACATCGCACACTCGTCCGTCGGCCGACCACCGGTCTGGCTCGCGTCGTCCGGACGAACGCCCGCGGGCAGGTTCTCCGCGCCGGGCGTGAGGTTCTCGCCGTTCGGGTTGCCGAACATCGCGGCGAGATCGCGGAAGATCTGCACGTACGCCTCGCGGCTGAAGCTGCCGCCCGTGCCCTCCCGCGGGTACTCGAACCACCACTGGTTGAAGACCTGCGTGTGCTCGTACGGGTCGCGCGGCGGCAGCATCCACGCGCACTTGCCGGGCGATCCGTCGATCACGCCGATGCACGTCTCGTCCTGCGCACACTCGGCGTTCGTCTGGCAGAGCGTGGGATCGAGGTTGATGTCGCCGAGGACCGTGCCCTTCTGGATCGGCCGGAATCCGCCGACGTAGTGGCGCTTGACCGCGTCGAGCATCCACGTCCAGTCGACCGGTCCGCCGAGCGGCGCGAGGGCGTCGAAGAGGTGATGGTGACGCATGCCGAACATGGCCGTGCCGCCGCCGCCCATCGAGACGCCGAGGATCGCGCGGTGCGTGAGCCTGCGCGGGAAGGCGTCCGTGCCCGCGTCCTTCTCCACGACGGCCTGGTAGGTGCCGAGCCGCGGCGCCTTGAACGAAAGCGCCCAGCCGTCGCCCATCTTCACGATGCGAGCATCCGCGACCGGGACGACACGCGGCTCCTTGAAGGCCGGGCCCGAATACGAGACGGCGAGGTGCCGCAGGCGCGCCTTCTCCGGCATGCGCGCGGGGTTGATCGGGATCGTCATCGGCACGTCCCGCTGGAACTTCGAGGCGATGGGGCCGAACGTGACCGCGGGGCCGAGCGGGTCGTAGCCCGACGGGGGCTTCGCGTCGCCGCAGCCGATCGTCGCGTCGAACTTGGGGACGCTCCAGAGGAAGCTGCCCTTGTTCGGATCGCTCGCGCGCTCGGGCAGGCCGAGGCTCGCCGCGGCGAGGCTGCCCTTCGCGGTGATCGTCTTGCCGCCCTCGACAACGCCCGCCGCGCCGTCTCCGGCCGCGCAGGTGAGATCCGCGGTGCCCGCCGTGTCGAGGACCTCGACTTCGAGCGTGGCCTCCGCGTCGGTGCCGTCGCCGCGGGGCAGGAAGGCCTTTACCGAGGCGCTGCCAGAGGTCTTGCCGGCGACGACCGCGACGTCGAACCCGGCCTTGTACAGGTCGAGCGTGTCGCCCTTCGGCGCGGGCGTGATGTCCGCGCTCGAGGTCTCGAAGCGGATGGGGGTCTTCGTGCAGAAGTCGGGCTCGGCGACGAGGCGGACCGATCGCGACGCGCACGTCGCGCTCCCGTCCGCGCATTTCGCGAGGAACACGCGGCTCGGCTCGAAGCGCAGCTTGACGACGTCGGGCGACGGCGCAGAGCAGAAATCACCGGGCCGGAGCGTCGGCTCCGTGCCGCCGGAGCTCGTCCCCGGCGTGGTTTCGGTGGTGCAGCTCGGCGCGGCGACGGCGCCGATCGCGCCGAGCAGCGCGAGGACGAAAGCCGCGCGTGTGCGTGTGGAAGAAAAGCCCCGTAGGCGAGCGGATGTCATGGGGTCGGGAGAATACCGAAGCCGCGCGCCGCTCGCGACGCCCGTCATTCACCCTCTCAGGGCGAGGGCGGTTCGGGGTCGGGCGTCGGCTCCGGCGGCGGCTCGGCGGGCATCGTCTCGCCGAGCCCGGGGAGCACGCCCGTGATCGGCGCTTTTTCGACCGGCGCGACGATCACGCCGTCGGTCACGCTGCCGAGCCACGAGCCTTGCAGCGAGACAGGGACCGCGATGTCGTCCACCGTCGCGCCGGCTGCCGCGAAGATCTGGATCAGGCCGATTTTTCCCTCGATGGCAGAACCATCCTGGGCGGCGTCCCACCGCGTGGTGAGCGCCTCCTGGCAGAGGCTGGCGAGGCAAGCGGCGTCGCAGGTGCCGAAGCTGACGAGGGCCTCGCCGAGCGCCGTGCAGCCCGCGATCGTCGCGAGCGCGTCGCCCATCGTCGTGCCTTCGGGCGCGCCTTCGAGCGCGACGCTCTTGCACGCGCCGCCCACGTACCGCGTGGGCAGCCAGAAGATCTCGCCGCTCGTGGAGACGTTGTCCCCCGGCTCGGACGCGATCTTCACGAGGTGCGCGCCCGGCATGCCGGCCTCGTCGGCCGGGACGACCCCAAAGCGGCTCGGCGAGAACATGCCGAACCCGGGGACGGCCGTGAGCGCGGTCAAACGCCCGGCGAGCTGGGTCGGCGGCGCGGCCGTGCCCTTCTGCAGGAAGCCTTCGATCGCGTTGCGCAGCGACATCGGCTGCGCGGCGAGGTGATCCTTCGTGATCGTATCCCAGCCGCTTGCCGCGCGGGCCTCGGCGAAGAGCGCTGCATCGGGCGCGGGCACGCGCGCGGCCATCTCGTCGAGCAGCACCGCCGCCATCTCGACGTCCTTCGGCGCGAACCTGTCGAGCAAGCTCTTGCCCGCGGCGGTCATCATCGAGAGGAACGGCGCCTGCGCGGGCACGAAGTCGAGCGTGACGTCGAGGTCGGTCTTGCCGACGACGACGGGTTTGTCGATGATGTTGACCTTGAGCGTGTGCGTCGTCCCGGCGATGAGGCCACTCGCGGTGGCGCAGCCCCAGGCGTAATGGCCGGCGCGCACCGAGACCGCGAGCGTCGGGCCGACGGGCGCCTTCTCCACGAGCAGCGGCGCGTCGACCGGCGCGCTCTTGACGATGTCGGCCGGGGCGTCCTCCGGCAGGAGCGGCGCGACCGCCTCACACGTCGAGCGCGGCAGGACGCTGACCGTCCACGTCGTGACCTCACGTTTGCCCTTGTACTGGGGCAGGACCTGCAGCGTCGCGAAGCCGTCGCCGTTCACCGTCACCGGCAGCTCGGCCGCGGGGCCGTCCTTGATCCATGCGCGCAGGCGGTACGCCGTCGCCTTGTTCGGCGCGCGCATCGTCACGGTCGCCGCGCCCTCTGCATCCATCGGCGCGGCCACGCGATCGAGCGTCGCGTCGAGTGAATCGCCGAGCAGGACGAACCAGACCTCGTCCGACGAGGGCGGGTCCGTGCGCACCGTGATCGTGGCCTGCTCCCGCATGCCGAGCGAAAGCGGCCCCTCGTTCGTGAAGATGAGCTGCGTCTTGGGGGCCGTCTCCACGGGCGGCGACCAGGGCGTCTCCACGGTCATGTCGTCACTCGGGGCGCAGCCGAGGAGCGGCGGCCCCGCCGTGGCGAGGAGGACAAACCATGAACGTCGATAAGGAAAGCGCATCGAGGGCGAGTTTACCCTGGAACCAGGCCGGCGGCGACCTCTCTCGCGCACGTGCGGGGAGGTTTTTCAGGGCGGAAGGGGCACCCGGTCTGTCCGGACGTGCGCGAGAGCGCCCGCAGCGGGCAAACCCGGAGGCGCGGCGGCCTTGCCAGGTAGCCCGGGCGAAACCAGGAGGCGCGCCGCGTTCCCGCAGAGGAGCAGCGCTTCGCCGAGGGCGAGCCCCGCCGCCACGAGCGGGCTCAAAAAGCCCGCCGCGCAGAGCGGAATGACGGCCGCATTGTAGACGACGGAGACGAGGAGGCTTTGCCTGACCGTGGCCCGCAAGGCGCGGGCGAGGTCGACGAGCCAAGCGATGGTCTCCAGGCGGTCGTCGCAGAGCACGAGGGGCGCCGGCACGGCCACGGGCAACGCGCCGGGCGCGACGGCGAGCGAGACGTCCGCCGGGCCCCTGTTCGCGCGGTCCTCCTGGCCGTCGCTGATGTGGAGGACACGCGCGCCGGCTTGCTGAAGGTCACGGACGTGCAGGGCTTTTTCCGCCGGGCCGAGGCCGCCGCGCGCCGGCACGCCGAGCCGATGCGCGAGCGCGAGCGTCGCGTCCGGGCCGTCGCCGCTCAGGAGCCGGCAGCCGAGCCCCCGCTGGAAGAGCGCACGGAACGCCTTCTCCGAGCCGAGCCGCGGCGGATCCCAGAGCTCGAACCAGGCCTCGACGGTGCCGTTGCGACGGACGCAGACGAGGCTCGCGCCCTCTCGCGCGTCCGGAGGCAGAGGATCTCCCGGGCGCGCGGCCGAGACCTCCACGAGCGCGCCGCGCGACCGGCCCACCACGCCGTCGGGGCGCACGTCGGCCGCCTCGTCGAGCGCGCCGGGACGCACGCCGGCCACGGCGAGGTGATGCGCGATGGCGCGGCCCGCGCGGTGCGTCGCGCTCGCTTCGAGCGCGGCCACGTCCTCGAGGATCGAGATGTCCGGGAACTCGCGCCACGAAAGGCGCGTGACCCGCGGCGTGCCGAGGGTCACCGTGCCCGTCTTGTCGAAGCAGGCGACGGTGGCCGTGGCGAGCGCTTCGAGGGCCGCCGGATCCTTGACGACCACGCCCGCCGCGCGCGCCCGCAGGACGGCGATGGTCCGCGCGGCCGGGAGCGCGATCACGAAGGCCGCGGGCGAGGCGCCGATGAGCACGGCGATCGCGGTGAGATACCCGTCCGGATGGAACGGGCCACGGCCGAGCAGCGCGTGCACGACGAACGCGAAGCCGGCGAACGAGACGGACGCGACCGACAGGGCGAGCGACGCGACGTGCGCGAACGACTTTCCCGTGTGCTGCCGCGCGTCCCGCTCGATCCGCAGGGCGGCGCGATGCACCTCGGCGTCGGCCGCGGCGGCGAGCTCGGAGCAGGGCGCCCGCGCCACGCGCCCTGTGACCTCGCCGGAGAGCAGCCGCGCGCCGGTCTCGACGATCTGCCCGCCGGCCCGATCCACGGCGCGGCCATCCGGCAGGGACACGCGCGCCGCGCTCTCGAGGACGATGTCCACGGGCGTGATGTCGCCTTCGCCGAGGCGCACGCGGTCGCCGGGCGCGAGCATGGCGCACGCGACGCGCTCGTCGACGCCGCTGCCGCCCACGCGGCGCACGCGGGCCTCGCGGGCCAGCGCGGCGCGCGTGACGCTCCGGTAGGCGCGCGTGAGCAAGGCCGTGTGCGCGTAGAGCCCGAGGATCGAGCAGCCGAGGATCGCGCCGGAGGCCTCGAACGCGGCGAGCGAGAGGCCGTCGAGCGAAAGCCCGAGCCGCGTGAGCTTCTCCAGGATGGTTCCGGCGCGGCTCGGATCGAACACCATCGCGACGACGCCCAGGGCGAGCGCGAGCGTGGCGCAGGAAAGCGTCACGACCTCGGTGCCGAGGACGCCGCGGCGCGCGAGGGCGCGGGCGCGGTGGAGGAGGGGCGGGCCGGCCACGGCGAAGAGCAACAGCGTGAAGCCGAGCTCGACCCAGGCGATCTCCCGCTCGGGGGTGCGCGCGGGCCGCCACGAGGCGAGGGCGACGAGGTTGCCGAGGAGCGCGACGACGAGGCCGAACCGTCCCGCGTCGAGCCGCGCTCGTTCGCTCGGCGGTGCGCCCACGGCGGCCGTGAACGTGAAGCCGCGCTGGGCCATGGCGGAGGCGATCTCGCGCTCGCTCGTGACCCGCACGTCGTAGATGGCCTGGGCGATCTCGCCGAAGAACCCGACGGACCCCGCGCGGACGCCGGGCAGGGTGCGCAAGGCTTGCTCCGCGCGGCGGGCGCAGCTCCGGCACGAGAGGCCTTCGACATGGAAGGTCGCCTCGTGCTCGAACGCGGGTCGCCCGCGGCCGCCCTCGCGCCCAGGGCGGGCGTCTCCATCGACCAGCGCAGTGGGGAAAGATTGATGCATCGTCGCCGCGACCGAAGTTGCTGGGTGCGCTAGCGAACTTCGGGCCGCGGGCGATCACGACCAGCTCGGGCAAGTCGTGCACGCGGACGAGGCGGTAACACCTCGTGTTTGCGGAAAATCGCGGGGGAAAGGGAGAACGTGGAGGGCCGCCGGGACGATCGGCGGCGGGGGCGGGGGGATCCGACCTTGGCGGATCGTTACTTCTTGTAGATCTGGGCGGCGGCGAGGCCGGCGCCACGCGTGGCCTTCACGATGACCTTGCCGGGGCCGCCGATGGGCAGCGGGTTCTTGAAGCAACCGTTGGCCTTGCCGCCGAGGATGGCCGTGGCGCCCTGGCCGTTGCTCTGGGCGAGGACCTGGGGCGGCAGGGGGGCGGCGTGCAGGACGAGCTGCACGTCGAGCTGCTGGACGCCGACGCCGGAGGCGATGACCGAGTAGCACTTGCCGGCCTCGATGTTGATCGCCTGCTCGAGGACCTGGCCCTCCTGGAACTGCGCGGCGAAGGGCGCGCCGTCGGCCTGCATGCCGGGCGCCTCGGAGGCGGCGAGGCCCTGGAGCGCGAGCGTGGCGACCTGGGCGGCGGCGGGGGCGATCGGCGTGGCCGGGCTGCCGCCCGAGGCGCCCGTCGTCGGGGCGGGCGTCACCGTGGTGGGGGCCGGGGTGGGCGTCACCGCGGTGGGGGCGGGCTGCTGGTACTGGTTCGGGTTGTACGCGCCCGGCTGCTGCCCGTTCGCGTACTGGTTCTGCTGCGACGGGTCGTTCGGGTCCGGGGTGTCGCTGCCGCCGCAGCCGACGGCGAAGAGGCCCAGCAGGGCCACGGGGACGATCATCGAGAGGCGCATGGGTTGGCTCCTTGGAAATCTATGCTGGAAATCTATGCTGCCGTGGTTCGGGAGCGCGGCGGCGTCGCCGCACCTCGGAAGACGCTCGGGGCCGACGCTACGGCTCACCGATGCTTGGGCTGTAAGACGGGCCCAGGCGTCCGCTACTTACACCGGATTCGTGCTGTGAGGGGAGGGGGTTTGGGGCCACCGTTCGTCGCAGAACCGTGCTTGGGGCCAGGCCCCGGGGGTTTGGGGGCGTCGCTCGGCTTGTCCGAGCGTAGCCCCCGAGCGTGGAGCGTGTTTCACTTGGGCTGCTCGATGCAGCAGCCCGTGATGCAGTAGAAGCCGGCGCCGCAGGGGTCCTGGCCGGGCAGGCCGCAGGGCTGTAGGCCGTCGGGGCACTGCTCGGGCGGCGGGGTGCCGGCGTCCGTGCCGCCCATGCCGCCGCCGCCGTCGACGCCCGCGTCCGGGGGCGGCGGGAAGCACTCGGGCGGCAGGGTGTCCTTGCCGATGCAGAGCTCGCACGTGCCGCATTCGTTGTAGCAGGCGCCCTTCACCTGCGTGCACGGGGCGCAGCTCTTCGGATCGTCGAGGTGCTCGAGATCGCAGGAGAAGCTGCCCAGGCCGTTCTCGGTGCCGAGCCAAACCGGGCCGTGCTTTTGTCCGTCCTTGTAGATGACGCAGCAGCCGAAGCAATCGCAGCCGTTCGGCGTGAGCTCCGGACAGACCTGCTTGCAGGTCTCCGGCTGGTTGTTGAGCAACTCGTCGCAGCTCAGGTTCGTGCCAGGCGTGTTCGCATTCGCGTTATAGGTGCACTTGTTGCCGTTCCACCACTCCGGGTAATAGTCGGGTGCCGTGGAGAGCGGGTCGCACTGGTGGTTCCAGTAGCACTCGTCATTGCCCGTTCCGGAGTTCGAGTCCCAGAAGCAGTCCGTGATGCACGCCGCGCCGGCGCCGCCGGGGATGCTGACGCCGAGGCCGGTCTCGCTGTTGTCGCAGGGGCCGAGGCATTCCGGATCCTGCCAGTCGATGAGGCCGTCGCCGTCGTTGTCGATCGTGTCGCCACACTGGTAGACCTGGTTCACGCACGCGGCCATGACGAACCCACCGTCCGGGCCCACCCAGCCATCCGGGCCCGCGTCCGGGATGTTGCCCGTGCCGCCCGCGCCGCCCGTGCTGCCGCCGATGCCGCCCGCGCCACCCGTGCTTCCGCCGATGCCGCCCGCGCCGCCGATGCCGCCGCTCGCGCCGGAGCCGCTCGCGCCAGAGCCACTGGTTTGGACCTGGGGCTCATCACTACAACCCACGGCAATCACGGATGCGACGAGGGGGCTCGCGAGGAGCAAGACGATTGCGCTCTTGGAAAAGGACGGCATGTAAAGTCTCCTTGGCGGAAGCTCGGCTCCAGGGCAGTTTCCCCGGGCCGTGTCCACGGACGAACGTCGTGCAGCCGGAATGCACGAGGCGCGCCAGCCCCTCGCCACGAGGAAGATCGCGGAAACACCGCACTTCATCAGCGACGGCGGACGTGGGTGGTTGCACGCGTGACCAGGCCTTGTCGTCAGTCGGGATTCGTCCGACGACGGATCACGCAGGATCTCAGACGAGGTGCGAGAGGACGGCCCAGGTGATGTGGACCGTCCCGTGCGCGAGCATCGCCGATTCCAGGCTTCGGCGGAAATAGAGCCAACCGAAGATGACGCCCGCGAATGCATTCAAGACGAGGGTGCGGGCGATCATGGGGCCCGAAAGCGGGATGCCCATCGCGATCACGGCGGGCAGGTGGCCCGCCGCGAACACGAGGGCGGCGAGCACGACGGCCGTCCACATCACGCCCCTGGTAGGGCTTCCCGGCGCTTTGCGGATCTTTCCGATGGCCCAGGCGAGGAACGTCGCGAGGCCCCAGCGCGTCAGGAGCTCTTCGTTCATGCCGCCATAAAGGACGGCCGCGATCGTGGCCCACGCGGGTTGTTTCTGGAGAATGCGGAGGTCCTTCCCACCGGTTTCGGCCAGGGTGGGGCGCAGGAAATGGTCGAGGGCCAGGACCACGAGCGCGGCAAGGATCCCCAGGCCAACCGCGATCCGCAGTTGGCTTCGGAACCGCGGCTCAGGTTGCGGCTCGCCCCCGGCCCATGCAGCGATGTGAGATCGCAGGTGCAACGAGGGCGCGAGGCGGACGCCCGCCGCGACGGCCAAGCCCAGGAGGAGAAGGGGCTGAATCTGCGACGCAATCACGAGCACGGGCAGCGACGGCAAGGCCGCGTCCGTATGCTCCACGATCTGCCGTATCTGTGGAATCGCAATGGGCAGCAAGCTGAGGTTGCCCACGACGCCCATGCCGAAGAGCACGCCAAACTTCCGCCACAAACGCGGTTGCGCTGCCATCTCGCCCTTTTGGGGCGAGCAGGCGTTCAGCGCAAGACTTCAACCCCACGCGCCGCGAGGCGATCGAGGACCGCGGGGTCGTCGACCGAGCCGAGGTTCACCTCGAGATGCTCGAGTTTGGGGAGCATTTCCAGGCTCGCCGCGTGCGTCCAATCGCCGGTCAAGGTGAGATGCGTGAGCTTGGCCAATCCTTCGAGGGGGCGGAGATCACGGAGGTCGTCGAAAAAGCCATGGCCGTCGAGGTCAAGCGTCTCGAGGGCCTCGAGCGCGCCGATGCCTACAAGCGAGCGGAGCGAATAGGTGTCGTCCTCGCCGCCGGTATAGACGCCAGCGCCGCTTTCCATCATCATGTAGATCTCGTTCCCGCCATCGAAATCGAGCCGATCGAGCCGCGCAACCTTCTTGCGATCAAGCTTGATCGAATGCAGCCGAGCCATGGCCGCCCGGAGCCGAACCATATCGTCGTCGCCCTCAATCCCTTCGAGCTTGGCCTCGACCCGCTCCGAACTCACAGCCTCGGCCTCCATCAACGCACCAAGCACAGCGATGTGCAGCCCAGGATCCGGGAAAACAATGCGGGTCTCCTCCGTCGCGGTCTTTTTCGTCGTGGTCTTTTTCGTGCTCATTCCAGTGTTCTTTCTTGTTGGGGTTCGTTGGGGCCGCCGCGCCGGGGCGCTGCCCCGGACCCCGCGGGGGCTGTCCGCCCCTCGACCCGGACCAGGCACGGCCTGGACCGGTGATGGAAGAACTGCGCTCCGCGCAGTTCTTCCAACGGGCCGGTGGCAAGACCATGGAGGTCGTCGCATGCAGCGGCACGTTGCCGGTTGCACCGTCAGCCCTGCTGTCTTGGTTGGCAGGGGCGTCGCCGGTCTTGATTGCGGCTGTTCGATGAACTGCGCGGAGCGCAGTTCATCGACCCCGAGTCCAGCGCTTGCGCTGGTCCGGGTCCAGGGGCGGACAGCCCCGGTGGGGTCTGGGGCAAAGCCCCAGCGCAGCGGCCTCAAAACGAGAGACCCACGCTCACCGGCCAGCGCGATGCGCGCGCCAGGCTTCCAGCGGCGTCGGGAACCAGCGCAGGTGCTGGAAGGCCTCCGGGATGTCGGGCTCGTTCTGCGGATCTGGCGGCCCCTCGACGGCGGCGCTGGCGAGGATGGCCCGTGCTTCGTCGAGGTAGGTGGCGAGCGCGCTTTCTGGCTCGCTCGTGCGCATCGATCGATATTCGAGCTCGCCCCCGCGGTACGAAAGGTCCTTCAAACGCAGCGCGGGCCGCGGACGCCCGGCCACGTGCGTCCAGCGCCCGGTCGCGGCGTCACACCGGTACATCGGGAGCAGCTTCCACCCGTCGTGGGCGATCATGTGAATCGCGGCGACGATGTAGAGGAACACGGTCTCTGTCATGAAGGCATTGAAATGGACGCGGACCCAGCCGAGCTGGAGCACGCCGCAGCCGGCTTCCACCGCTTCGGCGAAGGCCGCGGAGGGCTCGGGGTCGATGCCGAGGATGAGGTGACCGTACGGGCCTGCCGAGGGGCCTCCGCCTCGCGCCTGGATGCCGAAGAGATCGTTCAGCAGGGCGACGACGAAGTTCCAGTGGAGGAATTGATCACGGCCGTGGCGAATCACGAGCGACACGATGGACAATCGTTCGTGCTCTGGAGGGCCGAGCACCCAGATCTTTTCGTTCGTTCGGAACGACGCGAGGGCGCGCTTGATGAAGTCGTCCTCGCGGGCGCGGATCGTGTCTGTGCCGATCGCCGCTTTGAGCTGGAAGACGAGGCCTGCGCGGATGGAGTCGAGCAGGGCCGGCGGGCCTGCCTCCTTGCGGCGCGCGACGAGCGCGCGCTTGGCGACGAGCACGCCGGGCGTGCCCAGGCCGCCGATGCATTCGTGCGGCGAAAGGAAGACGGCGTCCTTCGACGCGAGGGCGCCGGAGCCCTCGGGGTTCATTCGAATGTCGAGCGAAGGCCCGGCGGTGGTGGAATCCCAAAAGGAGAGCGCCCCGTGCCGGTGCAGGAGGGTCGTGATGGCGACGTCGTCCGCGACGATGCCCGTCACCTGGGACGCCAGGGAAAAACTCCCGATCTTGAGCGGGCGGTTCGCGTGTCGAACGAGCGCCGCTTCGAGCGCGTGGAGATCGATGCGACCTTCGGCGTCCGCGTCGATCGTCACGACGTCGGCGATGGAGGCGCGCCACGGGAGCTCGTTCGAAGGGGCCTCGTGGGGCCCGAGGAACACGACGGGGCGCTCGTTCTCCGGGATCCGCTCGCGCAGGTGATATCGTTCGTCGAGCTCCGGCGATAACGCGAGCCCGAGCGCCCGGACCATCTCCTCGACCGCCGCTGTCGCGTCCGAGCCGCAAAAAAGGACGACGTCGTCGCTCCCGCCGCCCACGCTCTCGTGGAGGAGGTCCCCCGCCTCCTCGCATAACCGCGACGTCTGCGCGCCGGTGCCCGAGGAGAGCGGCATCACCTCGCTTCGCAGGAATTCTTCGAGGAAGCTCAAGGAGCGGCCCGAGGCCGTATCGTCCGCCTGGACCAGGCGCCGTGGTCCGAAGGGCCCGTGAAGGACCACGTCGTCGCCGAGGATCGAGGCGCGCACTTTTCCGAGGAGCGCCTCCTTGTCGGAAGATGCGTCGTCCGGGGACGCATGCAGGCGGGTCGTGTTCGCCGCTTCGTGCAGGGCGTGGGGAATGTCGAGCAGCGTCCCGAGGCCGTCGACGAATCCGCGCAGGGTCTGCTCGACGAGGTCTTCTGTGCCGGCCCGCGTCGTGCTGGCCAGGGTCATGCGCATCAGCGTCTTCGTGCCCATCGCGCGATCGCCGTGCGTGCCGACGACGAGCGCCTGCGCCGCGCGCCGGACGATGCCGGCGTCGGTCTGCCGGAGGGCGTCGATGAGGTCGCGATTGATGGCCTCGACCAGCTCGAAGGCCATCGCCGGGCTCGACGCGAAGAGGCGCGCGAGGGGCTCGGGCGCGAGCTCGAGGAGCACCACGTTCTCCCGTGCAGTGCACGTGACCCGCTGCGGGCCGTGGTCGAGCAGCGCTTCCATGCCCATGGTCTTGCCGGGCCCGAGGACGGCGAGGTGCATGTGCCGGTGGCCTGCGCGGACGGTGATTTCGACGGTGCCACGCGCGAGGAGGAAGGCCGAGCCCCGGCTCGCGCCTTCGGCAAAGATCATGCGCCCGCGCGGCACCTCGCGCTCGACGAGGACGCCCGCGATGACGGCCAATCGTTCGTCGCTGAACGATTCGAAAAAGGGCAGGCTCCGGAGGGAGGACGCGATGGGCGGCGTGAGGGGGTGGCCCTCGCCGAGGTCCGAGGCCGACGTGCTTGCGGCGGGAGGCGCCGGCCCCATCAATTCGCGGGTGACGCCGCGCAGCTCGCTGCAAAGGTGGAGCGAGAGCCGGCGCAGGACCTTCAGCGCGGCGGGGTTGTGCACACGCCTGAGGTGCTCGAAATCGGCGATCTCCAGCGTATACCCCGACGCGCGCCGGACCGTGGTGACGGTGGCCGCGCGGAGCATGGGCTGGTTCAAGGCGTGCTCCCCGAGCACGCCCCCCGGGCCGCTCTCGCCGACGAAGATACGATCGTCCCCGGGCGTCCGGATCGAGACCGCGAGCAGGCCGTCCTCGACGAGGTAAAGCTGGTCGGCCGGCGCGCCTTGTGTGCAGAGGACCTCGCCGGGCTCGGCGTGGAAGGGCCGCATCCGGGCGGCGAGGTCGCGGCGCTCGTCGGCGTCGAGATCCGAAAAGAGCGCCGTGGCGCCGAGCAACGCGCCGATCGTGCTCGGGTCCCTCGCCGTCCGCGGGGTGATGCCGGAGTCTGCTTTGGCTTCCCCCTCGGGAAGCGAGGCGCGCTGGATCCCGCGGCGTACGGCGCTCGCGAGCTGCTCCCATGCCTGGCCCCACGCCTCGGCGAGCTCGTCGTCCATGCGGCCGCCCTCGGTGAGATCGAGCTCCGCGCGGAGCGCCTCGCCAAAGGAATCGACGTGCGCCTCGCGGACGCCGTAAAGCACGTGCCGCGCGCCGAGCTCTTCGAGCATCGCGTAGAGCCCGTGGGGATCACGCAGGCAGGCGACGCTCGCGGTCAGCGCGGTGACGAGCTTGCGCCCCTGGCCCGTGAGATCGTGCGGGAACAAATGGCGCATCTCGGGGTGCCGCGCGAACAAGCGCTCATAGAATCGCTGCGGGAAGCTCGATCGCGAGACCGCCCGCTTGAACATCATCCGCACGAGCTCGGCCTGCCGCTCCGAGGGCGAGGCCGCGGCCTCGGGGAGCAGGCCGAGCGCGCGCATCGTCGCGACCACGCCTTCGAGCGCGGCGGCGAGGGCGTCCGCCGAGGCGAAGCGTTTGGCCGGGTCCTTTTGCACCGCGCGGTCGACGCTCGCGGAGAGCTCGAAGGGGATGTCGGGCCGGAGCGAGGCGATGCTCGGCAGGGGCTCTTTGAGGATCGCGTCGACGAGCTGCATCAGAGGCCGCTTGGGCCCATAGGGCGGGATGCCGGCGAGCAGCTCCCACAGGACGAGGCCGAGCGCATAGATGTCGCTCGCGGCGGTCGCGGGCGCGCCTTTCCACAGTTCGGGCGCGAGGTAGCGGGGCGTGCCGAGAATGTCGCCTTTCCGCGTCACGTCGGCGGGCAGGCCTCCATTCGCCACGAAGCGCGCGATGCTCTCGGGGCCCGCCTCTTCGAGGAACGCGGGCCGCGCCGGCACCTTGGCGACGCCGAAATCAATGAGCTTGCCGGCGCCCGTGCGGGTGCGCATGACATTCGCCGGCTTGAGGTCGCGGTGCAGGACGGAGGCGTGATGGGCCGCCGCGAGCCCCCGCGCGACGTCGACGCCGAGCGCGAGGACCTCCTGCCACTCGAGCGTGCCGACGAGCGTATCGACGCTCTGCCCGGCGACGAGCTCGTACACGATGTAAGGCTGCCCGAGCGTTTCCCCGCTGCGGTAGACGGCGACGACGTTCGGATGCTCGATCCGCCCGAGCGCGAGGGCTTCGAGGCGGAAGCGCTCGCGGTCGCGCTCCGCCGGATAAGCACTGCGGATCATTTTGATCGCGACGTGGCGATCGATCGTGAGATCGAGGGCGCGCCAAACCTCGCCCATCGCGCCTTCGCCGAGCCGCTCGAGGAGGCGATAGCCGTCGAACTCCGTGAGGGACCGGAGGGCGGTGGAAGCCGGCGGCGGGGGGGAGCGGCCCGATTCGAACACGCCGCGATGGTAGGCGAGCGTGCGTGGGCGGCAAGGCGAAACAGCGGCGAACCGCGTCGAAATCAGGCCTTGGCGGGCGCCTCACCCTGCGTGCGCGGCTCCGGCTCGATTGCGCCTGTTTCCGGGTTCACGTCCTCGATGGGCTTGCTTTGGCACGAGAATCGGTCTGCCGCGCCTCGGACGAATAGGGTGACCTTGCGCCCGGCCCATTCTTTCGGAAGTCGAGCCGGAGGCTGGGTGGTCGTGAGGCAGGGCTCAGGGGGCCCCTGCGCACACCTTCGCGTTCGCGCGCAGGGGCGACGTGGCCGAGCAGGTTTCTGGCGCGCGAGGGTCTTGGGACGTTCGAGGGGTCGCGGGAGACGGTGACGCGTGGGTGTTCGAACGTTCGATCCGCCGCGCGTCACGGTGACGCGTCGGTGATCGGACGTTTGGAGAGCCGCTGGAGACGGTGACGCGCGGGGGATCGGTCGTTCGAGCGGGCGCTGGTGAGCGTGACGCGAGGGTGTTCGAAGCTTCGGAGACCCGGAGGAGAACGTGACGCGTGGGTGTTCGAACGTTCGAACAGGGGCGCGTCACCGTGACGCGTGGGTGTCGGGACGTTTGGAGACGCAGGAGCAGCGGTGGATGCCGGGGGCGGGCGCGAATCGGAAGCGGCGCGCGGCGGCGGGAGCCGCCCTGTGCGACCTCGGGGGGTCGGGGGCGGCGACGGTGAGCGAGCGTCCACGAGGTGGTGGATTCAAAGCCCACGACCGTGCGACACTCCGCCCGTGGCAAAAGTCTTCCTGTCGCACGCCCACGTGGACAAGCCAGCGGTCCGTCGGATTGTCGATGCCTTGCGGGAAGCGGGGCACGAGCCGTGGATCGACGAGCAAGAGATCCTCGTGGGGGAGTCGATTCCCGGCGCCATCGAGCGTGGGCTCGAGACCACGGACTTCGTCCTCGTTTGCCTTTCCCGCGCCGCGATAGCAAGCGGGTGGGTCAGGAGCGAATTGGATGGCTCGGTGATGAAGCCGTTCCGTTCGAAGATGACCCGCGTGCTTCCGATCCGTCTCGAAGACGTCGCGCCGCCGACGATCATCGCGCATGCCAAGTATGTCGACCTGTTCCCCGACGACGATGCGTTCCAGCGGGGGATGGAGGCTCTGCTGCGCTCCATCGAAGGGTATACGGCGCGGGCCCCCGCCCCCCCCTGATCGGCTCTCCGGGGGCCGGTGCCGCCCCGGAGAGCCCAAGCCGGACGCCCTACGTCCCGGTGAGCCCGAGCGCGCCGCCCTATGTCCCGGTGAGCCCGAGCGCGCCGCCCTATGTCCCGACGTATCCCGGGCCGCCACCCATTTACCTACCGCCCCCGAAGCCCAAAGGTCCCTCCCTTTGGTTCGTGCCGGTCGGCCTCTTCGCCGGATGCGGGATCTTCGCGCTCGCCGGGAGCACCTGTCTCATCATGATGGCGGCCCGTACGCAGGGGTCGGACCCGGAGGAGAAGCTGAAAGCCGCGGTCGAGGAGTTCAAGGACGAGAAAGGGGAGGCTCGCAGCAACCGTCCGGATGGCCGCTCTTTCCTTGCCGACGCAGCGCCGCAGGGAGAGCCGCTCGACAGCAAATCCGCGCAGAAGAGAGGGAGCGAGGATGCGGGAGCCGACGGGGCTTCGAGCCATGCAGCGATTGACGAAATGGCTGAGGACCGCGATCCGACCTGGTTCTCTGGCACCTTGCTCTGGACGCGAGTGCCCCTCAAGGAGCCGCGCACGGGCAAACCAGCCAAATACGCCACGCTCGAGCTTGCGGAGGCCGCCTGCGCGCAGCGTCCGACGGGCTGGCGGTTGCCCAGCGTGCGGGAATTCAGGTGGTTCACGAAAGACGGTCGTATCAACGAGATGTTATTCCCTGAGTATCCGACGGGTGTATTCTGGGCGACGCCAGACGATCGCGTGTCCATCTCTGCCTCCGGGGTATTCGACTCGTACGACGGTCCCGCTTCGCCGATGGTGCTGTGCGTGAAGGAGCACAGTCTGGAGGAGCCTTGAAAAGGCGCCCGTGGGCTGTCGTGCCCGTGCGGATTCAAGAGCGCGTTTTTCCTCGTCCAGAAGACCAGCGTCTCACTTCCGATGCTGTCGCATTTCACGGACGAGCGTCGGCAATGCCGCGAGCAAGGACCACGTCGCAATGTCGAGCACCCAGGGAACGGCCAAACCCCAGAGCGGCGCCGAGGCAAGGAAGAGCCCCGCACAAGCGAGGAGGGGTCCCACGAGGGGCACCATTGAAATGAACCGGTCGATCCCGCGGCGTCGATTGCGCGTATTGACGACGACGGAAGCAGCATTCATGAGGATGACGTACCCGCCGAGGACGCAAAGGAGCAGGCCGGGGTAGAGCAAGAACCGGTGCATCGTCGTCGAGGAGCAACCTGGCACCTTCGAGCACGGGCGGCACCTCGGTCGCTTGCCCGCGAAGGCGCCAAGCGCCCGACCCTCGCCCCGCTCCTCCCCTTACGCTACGTTGTCGCCGCCATGAGCGACGTGCGTCAACGGATCCAGGAGATCATCGATCAGAACCGCGTGGTCCTCTTCATGAAGGGGACAAAGAGCTTCCCGCAGTGCGGGTTCTCGCAGCGCGCCGTGCAGATCCTCAAGTCGGCCGGGGCCGAGTTCGTGGACGTGAACGTCCTGAAGGACCCCGACATCCGCCAGGGGATCAAGGAGTTCTCGAACTGGCCGACGATCCCGCAGGTGTACATCGACGGGAAGTTCGTCGGCGGCAGCGACATCCTCTCCGAGATGCAGCAGTCGGGCGAGCTGTCGCAGATCCTCGCGCCGAAGAACTGACCTACCTGCGCGCTCGTTCGAGCGCCGCCCCCAGCACCTCATCAAACATCGCCGCCGTGAGCCGGCCCGTCTGCGTGTTCTGCTGGCTCACGTGGTAGCTCCCGAAGAGCCACGCCCGTCCACCGCCGCCCCGCGGATCCGGGATTTCTCCGCGCGCCCCGTGCGCGAACGCGGGCGCCCCCGAGACGTCTCCGTGTTTCTTCGCGAGCGTGAGGACCGCGTCGTAGCCGGTCTTCCCGAGCGCGAGGTACGTGTGCGCCCGGTCGAGCAGCGCGAGCTCGGCTTCGAGCCACGGCCGGCAAGCCGCGAGCTCCGCCGGCGTGGGCTTGTTCTCGGGCGGCGCGCAGCGGCACGGGGCCACGATGAACGCGCCCGTGAGCGTGAGGCCGTCGCCGCGGTGTACGCTCGTCGGCTGGGACGCGACGCCCGCTCGGTGCAGCGCGGCGTAGAGGAAGTCGCCCGAGCGATCCCCCGTGAACATCCGGCCCGTGCGGTTGCCGCCGTGCGCGGCCGGCGCGAGGCCCATGAGGATCAGCGTGGCGTCGGGGTCGCCAAAGCCAGGGATCGGGCGGCCCCAGTAGGTCTCGTCCCGGTAGGCGCGGCGTTTGACGCGGGCGACCTCTTCCCGCCACGCGACGAGGCGATCACAACGGCGGCACGCGACGAGCGCTTCCTGCAAGAGCTCGAGCGAGCGCCGCTTGCTCGTCACGACACCCCGCGCACGCTCGGCGGTGCGCTCTTCGGCGCGCGCTCGGACGCGGGGCTACGCGCGTCGCGGAGCTCTTCGCCGACGATCATGCCGGACACGATCCGATCCATCACGACGTCGAATCGCACGCGCTGGAACCGCGCGCCACTCGCGAGCCAGTCGGTGTGGCCGCCCGCGCCCGGGAAGTGGCCGACGATGTCGAGGTGGTCCGCTTTGCCCACCCACACGAGGTCGCCCCAGATCTGCGAGGTCAAGGGCACGACGCCGTCGTTCGCCGTCGGAGGGAGGGCCTCGCCGAGCATCGCCTTGAGCTTCGCCTGGGCCGCACCGTCGGCCGCCGCGCACGGGTACCGCTCGTCGAGGCGGCTCGTCAGGTTGTAGAGCGCCGTGAAGATCGTCGCGCTCATCGCGCTCCACGGCGAGCGCAAGGCCGCGATCCAGTCGCGCACCGCGTTCGAGGGCGCATACGTCGCGACACACTGGTAGCGCACGCCGGGGCGATCCTCGACGCCGGCCTGGAAGAGGTCCATCGCCTCGGGCATGAGCTGCACGATCGCGCCCTGGTCGCCGCGCAAGAGATCGAGCCAGGTGCGCAGCTCGCGGCTCGACGCTTCGTCGAGGACCTTGGCCACGGCGTCGACGGCGCGGTTGATGATCTCGAGCTCGAAGTTGCCGATCGACAGGCGGCCGAACGCGGCGACGAGCGCCGAGGTCGCGGCGAGCGGAGGCGCGCCGAGCTTGAGCGCAGTCACGGTGAGCGCGGAGATCGCGTAGAGCATGCGCTGGCCGCTGACGGTCGCGAAGAAGGCCGCGAGGGGCGTGCCGTAGTGCGGCGTGTTCATCGTCGTGATCGACGAGAGGCGCGGCAGCCACGCGAGCTCTTTGCGGGCGACGCCGGGCAGGCGCGCGGTCGGAGAGGCGACGAGGCGCGCGTCGAGGCCGCCCGTCGAGTGGCCGACCACGTGGATGGGGCCGTCGTCGTCGCCGGCCGTGGCGGCGATCATGTGCGCGAGCTTGGCCGCGCGGCGGCAGACGCTGGCCGTGGGGTGGACGTCGCAGACCAGGACCTTGGCGACGCGGCCGCGCTGGCGGAAGCGATCTTCGAGGGCGACGACGAGGTGCTCGAAGTACTCGAACGACGCGAGCCGCGCGAAGCCGAACATGCCGGGAGAGAGGTAGATTCGAACGGGAGGCGACACCCCGAGAGGGTAGCCTAGCTGCGCGCAGGTCGCCGCCTCGCCAGCACGAGCGCGAGGCCCACGGCGAGGAGGCCCGCCGTCCGCCCATCGCCGCGGCCCTGGCCGGCAGCCCGACAATCGCAGCCGCCGGCCGCTTCGAGGGGCCGGGGGAGGCGAGCGGCCTCGCAGACGTCGGCCGTGAGCGGGGCCTTCGCCTTGAGGAGCGCGCCCTGATCGAGGCGGGTTTCGACGCTGCCCGTGTTGCGGTTGTCGTGGTGGTAGCTCTCCCACGCGATGACGCCGTCGGTCCGGCCGCGCGTGTGCCAGACGTGCAAAAAGCCGCTGCGCGTGCCGGCCGCGACTTCGAGCGTGCCGTCGCCGTCGAGGTCGCCGACGGCGGCGGTGGAGGCGATCCACTGGCCCGTGAACTTGGGAAAACCCGCGGGCTCGCGGCCGCAGCCGTCGTAGGCGTGGAGGAAATACCCGCCCGAGCCAGTGATGACCTCGGGGTAGTCGTCGCCGTCGAGGTCGGCGATGGCGTGGTTGTTGAAGAAGGTGAAGTCTTCGAGGAGGAAGGGCGAGCCGGGGAGCATCGCGCCGGTTTTGCCGCTCCAGACCGCGAGCAGGTGCTCGCCCGCGCCGGTGCCGCCGCCCTGGAGCGCCTGCGTGAGCGAGAGGGAGCCGCCCGAGGCGACGACGTCGGGCACGCCGTCCTGATCGAGGTCGCCGACGGAGGGGCTCGAGAAGAGCGGGAGCATCGTGTTCGGCTGCGAAGCGCGCGTGAGCGGGCCGAAGATGCTGGAGGGTTCGAGGCCGCGGAGCTCCTTCGTGGGATCCGTGGGATCGGGGCGGACGGGGAGGGCGTTCGCGGGCGGCGCGCCGAGCGAGGTCTGGCCGCCGGGATCGGTGGGGACGACGAACGGCAGGCTCACGTTGCCGTGCGCGACGGCAGCGAGCTTGCCCTCGAAGCGCGCGACGGCCGCGGAGTTCGGGATGCCCTCGGCGACGAGCGGGAAGAGTTCGAAGGAGCTGAGCGAGACGGGCCAGCCGGCGAGGATCGGGCCGTCGGGGGCCTTCGTGCCGCGGCCATCGACGACGGTGATCGCGCCGAACTGGCCACTCGCGCCGAGCCGCTCGTTCGAGCCGAGGACGAGGTCCATCACGCCGTCGGCGTTGAAGTCGGCGACCGCGGGCGTCGTGAGGATGCGGCTCTTCGCCTTGGGGTTGTTCTCGGGGTCGATGCGGATCTCGACAGGGAAGCCGGGCAGGGGCGCGCCGCCCGCGTCGAAGGCGTGGACCTTGCCGTCGAACGCGGCCTGCACGATGTCGAGGTGGCCGTCTTGATCGAGATCGACGAGCACAGGTGATGCGAAGGCGCCCCGCGTGATGCGCTGGTCCTCGTTCATGCAGGGGCTCGCGGGCGGAGGCAGGTCGACGCCACGCGGGCAGGAGGGGATGCGCGGGAGGCGGCGGGGAAAACCCGGGCGGACGGAGCCGTCGGCTTCGAGGACGTAGATCGTGCCGGCATAGGTGGTGGCGACGATCTCGACCGTGCCATCCCCGTCGAGGTCGGCGATGGCGGGCGCGTTCATGAAGCCTTCGCGCGCGAGGTTCGGATCGACCTTGCCCGACGCGTAGCCCGGCGCGGTGATGTGGCTCGGCGTTTCGCTCTCGAGCGGGGCGGTGAGGCCGTCGATGGGGGTCGTCGAGAAGGGGAAGCCGGGGAAGGGGACGGGGCCGGCCTTCGTGAGCGTGAGGACGTGGATCGCGCCGCCGCCCGTGGGGACGATGAGCTCGCGCACGCCGTCGCCGTCGAGATCGGCCATCTTGGGGCTCGCTTCGAGGCTGTCGCCGAGCCACACGGGAAACCCGCGCGCGAGGTCGGGATCGCTGTGCACGTAGTAGGTGCGGCGCATCTCGCCGGCCACGTCGCCGACGGCGCCGCCGTAATGCGCGACGGCGCGGACACGCACGGTGATGGTGTGGTCGTTCTCGCCGAAGGGGCTGTCGATGTCGCGCGGGTGGCTCACCGTGACGTTGCGCACGTCGAGGAGCGCGAGGGGCTCGGCCGTGCCGGCGATGAAGGTGGGATCGAGGTTCAGGCGTCGATCGAGGACGTGCTTCTGAAAATCCTCTTCGAGCGGCTGCACGCCGCTCGCCCACTCGACGACGTAGTCGTAGGCGTTCGCCCGCGGCGCGGAGATGGTGCCGCGGATCTGGATCGGGCCGTCGACGCGATCCTTGTAGAGGACCTCGAACCAGCGCGGCGAGACGATGTCGACCGAGGGCGGGATGCGGCCGTCGCGGATGGCCTCGAGCGCGCGGCTCGCGTTGACGCGGCCGTAACCGAAGCGTTGATCGAAGCCGGACTGCGAGAAGCGGTAGATCGAGCCGAGCTCGCGGGACTCGGGCACGTCGATGTCGTCGGCCGTGAAGAAGAAGATCGACTGCGCTTCACCCGGCGAGAGCTGCGGGACGGTGTTGTACTTGAGCGCCGCGGAATAGAGCAGGCCCGCGATGCCGCTGAGCTGACCCGTGGCCTCGCTGGAGCACGAGGTGCCCGAGGCCGAGAGCAAGTTCTGGCCGCCGTAGTTCGAGCAGGGGTGGAAGTCGACGAAGCTCCGCGAGGCGCGGGCGCTCGCGCCGTCGTACTGGATCGCGTGCACGGGTAGCGTGTGGTTGCTCGCGGCCGGCATGTTGTGGTGGCGCGAGTTCTCGTCGGCCATCGAGGTCACGACGAGGACTTTGTTCTCGTACGCGTAGTCGAGCGCGGCCTGCGCGAAGCGCGTCATGTTCAGCGTGCCGAGCGCGCACTGCACGACCTTCGCGCCGCTGTCGGTCGCGTAGACGACGGACTCGCCGAAGGCCTGCACGTCGCCGATGAAGCTGTCGCCGACGCGGAGCGGGAGGAACATGCAGCGCGGGCAGCCGCCCGCGAGGCCGATGCCGTTGTCGGCCTGGGACGACGAGTCTTCGGCCTCGCCCGTGCCGTGCCCGTAGCGCGTGTCGTCGTACGGGTCGTTGTCGTTCTTCATGAAGTCCCAGCCCGAGATGTCGTCGATGTAGCCGTTGCCGTCGTCATCGATGCCATCGGAGAAGGCGAGGATCAGATCACCGGCGTCGAGCACGCCGTTGGCGTTGCGATCGGACGCGGGCAGCGGCATCGAGGTCGCGTAGTCCGAGACCGAGAAGACGCCGTCGTCGTTGCAGTCGAAGCCGGCGAGATCCCCGGCGCCGCCGCAGGGGGCGCCGCCCGCCTGGAAGGGCTTGTGCGTGAGGAGCTCGCGGCGGTTCAGGTACGCCTTGTCGAGGAGATCGGGTTTCTCCCAGAAGATGCCGCTGTCGGTCACGGCGATGACGACGCGCGGATCGCCGATGGAGATGCGCCACGCGAGGTCGATGCTCATGCCGGAGGCGACCTCGTCCGCGCGGCGGACGACGCCCGGCGCGGCAGGCGGCAGGAACGAGTAGTAGTTCCACTGCCCGTCGCGATCCTCGGCGTACGCGTAGCCCGGATCGTTCGGCCAGTTCGCGGGATCGGCCATGTTCGCGTCGGACGACGGGGGCCACTTGGCGGACGCGGAGTGGGGCGCGAGGGCGCTCGCGAGGGCCAGGGCGGCGAGCAAGCCGCCGCGCCACGAGGGGCGGTACGTTCGCATCGTCTCCTCATCGGCCCCGCGCGGCGCGGTTTCGGGCGAGGCCGCGTAAGTGTGTGTGCGTAAAAAGTACGGAGAAGGAGCGGAGAGCAGCTAGATGTAGCAGCCGATGGGCGAGGAGGAAACGCGAGGGACAGGGGGCGCGGATCTGCGGGGCATCCCACGGGTGGACCGTGTCCTCGCGAGTCCGTCCCTCACACAGGTGAAGCAGAGGCTCGGCGTCGCTGCCTTGACGCGCCTCGTGCGGCGAGCCCTCGATGAAGCACGCGACGCCGTGCGCGGCGGCGGGCCGTGTCCCTCTGTGGAGGACGTGGCGCTTCGCGTCGCAGCGCACGCAGAGCGAACGCTCCGGACGCGCGCGCGGCGGGTGATCAACGCGACGGGCGTCGTGCTGCACACGAACCTCGGTCGTGCGCCGCTCGGCGCGCGCGTGGCCGAGGCGCTCGCGAGCTCGGCGGCTGGGTACACGTCGATCGAGATCGATCTCGCGACAGGCCGGCGCGGGCGTCGCGGCGCGTTCGCGGAGGATGCGCTGTGCGAGCTGTCGGGCGCGGAGGCGGCGCTCGTCGTGAACAACAACGCCGCGGCCGTGCTCCTGATGCTCGGCGCGCTCGCGGCGGGCCGGCCCGTGGTGGTGTCGCGGGGCGAGCTCGTGGAGATCGGCGGAGGGTTTCGGGTGCCCGAGGTGATGGCGCGATCAGGCGCGCGGCTCGTCGAGGTGGGCACGACGAACAAGACGCGGATCGCGGACTACGCGCGCGCGCTCGACGCCGCACCCGACGCCGCGGCGATCCTGCGCGTGCACCAAGGCAACTTCCGGCAGGTGGGTTTTGTCGAGCGGCCGGAGCATCGGGCGCTCGCGGCGCTCGCGCACGAGCGGAAGGTGCTCTTGCTGGAGGACCTGGGCGGCGGCGCGATCGTGGATCTCGAGCCGCTCGGGCTCTCGGGCGAGCCGAGCGTGCGGAGCTCGGTCGAGGCGGGATCCGACGTGGTTTGTTTCAGCACCGACAAAGTGCTGGGCGGGCCGCAGGGCGGGGCGATCGTGGGGCGCGCCGATCTCGTGGCGGCGTGCCGGAAAGATCCGTTGGCGCGAGCCCTGCGTCTCGGTCGCCTCCCGCTCGTCGCGCTCGAAGCGACGCTCGCCGCGTACCTCGAAGGGGACCTCGACGCGATCCCGACGCTGGCCGCGCTACGCGCGCCGCTCTCCGCCGTGCGCGCGCGGGCCGAGCGGATCCAGGGCGAGCTCGCGCGCCAGGGCGTGACGTCGTCCGTCGTGGAGCTCGGCGGCGCCGTGGGGGGAGGCGCGTGCGCCGAGGAGCCGCTGCCCTCGTTTGGTGTGGCGCTCGAAGCGGCGGGCGGAGAGCTCGCGACGATCGCGGAGCGTCTCCGCGTGGGGGAGCCGTCGGTCCTGCCGCGCGTGCAGGAGGGCCGCATCTTCTTCGACGTGCGCACGTTGCTCGACGGCGAGGACGCGCCGCTCACCGCGGCGATCGTGAACGCCGTGAAAGGCTGAGCGTCAGCCGATCTCGAGCTTGTCGTTCGGCGCCGGGATGACGATCGAGTTGTGCCCCCGCTCGCGCATCTTGTCCGCGAGCACGCGTTGCGGCTGGGGCTCGCCGTGCACGAGCGCGATCGTCCCGGCCGGGCCTCGCGCGCGGCAAGCATCCGCGTAGGCCACGAGATCCCGCTGATCGGCGTGCGCGCTGAAGCCGTTCAGGACCACGACGTCCGCGCGGCGCTCGCGCTCGACCCCGAAGATGCGGACCCGCGCGCGTCTCTCCACGAGCCTGCGGCCGAGCGTGTGTTGGGCCTGGTAGCCGACGATCAGCACGGTGTTCCGCGGATCCTCCACGCCGTTCTTCAGGTGATGGAGGATCCGGCCGGCCTCGCACATGCCGCTCGCCGAGATGACGATCGCGCTGCCTTCGCCGCCGAGCTCCTTGCTGCGCTCCTTGTCCTCGATGTACTCGAGGTCCTCGAAGTCGAAGGGCGTGTCCGTGCCGCGGAGCAGCGCGCGCGCCTCGGCGTCGTAACACTCGGGGTGGAGCTTGAAGACGTCCGTGATGCGGACCGTGAGCGGCGAGTCGACGTAGACCGGGACACGCGGGATCTGGCCGGCCTTGCGGAGTTTCTTCAGCGCGAAGATCACCTCCTGCGCGCGCTCGAGCGCGAACGAGGGGATGAAGACCTTGCCGCCGCGCGCGACGGTCCGCGTGACGACACGCGCGAGATCGTCCTCCATCTTGTCGACGCCGTCGTGCAGGCGATCGCCGTAGGTGCTCTCCGTGATGAGGACGTCGGCGCCCTCGGGGACCTCGGGATCACGCAGGATGGGCCGCCCGGCGCGGCCGAGATCCCCGGTGAAGACGAGGCGCCGCTTCTTCCCGCGCTCCTCGAGGTCGAGCACCGTGATCGCGCTGCCGAGCACGTGCCCGGCGTCGAAGAAGGTCAGGCGCACGCCGTCGGCGATGGGGATCGAGCGGTGGTAAGGGACCGAGACGAACCGCGAGATCGCGTCGAGCACGTCCTCCTCGCCGTAGATCGGCTCGACGAGCTCGTCCTCGCTGCCCTCGCGCACGGATTGCTTGTTCAGATACCTCGCGTCGGCCTGCTGGATCGCCGCTGCGTCGCGGAGCATGAGCGCCGCGAGATCACGCGTCGCCGGCGTCGCGTAGACGAGGCCGTCGAAGCCGTTTTTCGCGAGCATGGGCAGCGCGCCCGAGTGATCGATGTGCGCGTGGGAGAGCACCACGGCCGAGACCTCGCGCGCGGGCACGCGCAGGCGGCGGTTGTACTCGAAGGACTCGCGCCGCCGCCCCTGGAACAGGCCGCAATCGAGCAGCACGGTGGCGTGCTCCGTGCGGACGACGTGCATCGATCCGGTGACGGTCTGCGCCGCGCCGACGAACTGGATGTCCACGCGAAACCTCTACAGCGTGTGCTGGAAGAAGCCCATGATGCGGCGACCGACGCGGTTGCCGAAGGGGTGCATCTGCGGTGCTTCGTCGACGACGCCCGAGAGCGCGTTGTAGACGACGAGCGAGACCTCGCCGGTCGTGCTGGCGATCGGGAAACGCCACCCGATGCGCCCGTTCAGGAGCGCGTAGCCGGGGATGTCGAAGGTCTGCACCTGGATGCCCGAGAGCGTGGCGACCTGCTCGGCCCAGGTCTGCGCCGACTGGTAGTGGAAGGTGATCTCGCCGTCGATGCCGGGCTTCGTGCGGAGCTGGACGCCGGCGTTGATCTTGTGCCGGCTCGTGCGCTGATCCGTCGGCGCCGAACAGCCGTCCGGCAGCTCCTGCGACGAGACGTTCAGCGCGTAGTTCGCGAAGATGTCGAGGCCCTCGATCGGGTAGACGCGCGTGCCGACCTCGCCGCCGAAGACGTTCTGGATGTCGCAGCGGTTGAGCCACCCGCCGAAGCCGACCGTGTAACGTCCCGTCTCCGGGTTGAGCCCGCCGAGCCCGTCAGCGCGGTTCGCCAGCGTGAGCGGCCGCTCGCCGGCGAGCGCGATCAGGTCCGTGACGCGGTTGTAGTAGGCGGTCGCTTCGAACTCGAAGCGATCGCTCATCTGGTTCAGGTAGCTCGCCTCGGCCGTGATGATGCTCTCGGGCCGGAGGCGGAAGGCCGTGTCTTCGTAGCGCTGCGATGCCGAGATGAGCTCGGCGCCCGGGAGCTGGAGCTGGATCGGCAGGTCGAGGTACGACTCGAGGAAGGTCGTGTTGCGGAAGGCGGTCGAGCCGCTCACGCGGATCGACTGGAGGTCGGTCGGCTTGATGATGACCGAGCCGCGCGGCGAGACCTTCACGCTCTGGAGGTAGGGCACGTAGTCGGCGCGGCCCGAGACGACGAGCTGCACGGACTTGCCGAAGTGCAGCGTGTCCTGGAGGAAGAGCGAGCCCCAGTTCTCGATCGGCGTCTCGTCCTGGAGGTACGTCCAGGTGATCGACTTCATGCGGTACGCAGCGCCGCCGCGGAGGCTGTGCTCGACGGACTTCGGCCACGTGACGTCCTTGAAGAAGTTGAGCTCGGCGTCGACGACGTTCTGGTTCGCCTGGCTCGGGAAGAGCGTGTGGCCGTAGTAGTCGTGGTTCGACGACGTCTGCGCGGCGACCCGCGCGTAAAAGACGCGCGCGGAAAAGTTTTCGGTCTTGAAGAGCGCCGTGATGTCGGCGTTGTCGAAGCGGGCGCGGTAGTCGTTGAACGGGCCGATGCCGTAGACGTCGAGGTCGCTGCGCGCGAAGCCGCCGCCGACCTGGAGCTCGCGGTTGTTCTTGAAGCGCTGCGCGAGGCGGATGTCGACGCGCAGGTTCTCCGCGCCGAGGTTCTGGTTCGGATCGAAGACCTGGATGTCCTGGCGCCCGTTCTGCACCTCGCGCGTCCACCGCGGGTAACGCGTGTAGCCGACCGACGCGCGGTACCCGAGGTCGCCGTCGCGCCCCGTGGCCCACGCCGAGCCGTAGCCCTGCCCCGTGTCGCCGTAGCCCACGCGGAAGCCCGTGCGGCCCTCGCCCGGCGCGATCGTGATGATGTTGACGACGCCGGCGAACGCGTTGGCGCCGTAGAGCGCGGAGCCCGGACCCCGCACGACCTCGATGCGCTCGATCTGGTCGACGTCGATCGAGAGCGTCTCCCAGAACGTCGAGCCGAGGATGTCGAGGTACGCGGGCCGCTGCCCGTTGATGAGCACGAGCAGCTTGTTCGCGAGGCGGCTGTTGAAGCCGCGCATCGAGACGTTCGTGTCGCCGCCCGTGATTTGCATGACGTCCATGCCGGGCACGCGACGCAAGAGCTCGGGGATGCGCGTGATGCCCGAGAGGCGGATGTCCTGCCGCGTGATGATGGTCGTGGAGTTCGGCGAGTCGAGCGGGCTCTGGGCGCCACGCGAGGCCGTGATGACCGTCTCGCGGTAGACGTCCTCGTCGCGCGCCTTGCCGACGATCTTGTTCACGTCGGCCTGCGCCTGCGCGTCGCCGGGCTTGGTGCCACCGGGCTTCGTATCACCAGGGGTGTCGCCGGGCTTGGTATCGCCGGGCTTGGTATCGCCGGGTTTGGTGTCGCCGGGTTTGGTATCGCCGGGCTTGTCTTCGCCAGGCTTGGTGTCGCCGGGTTTGGTGTCGCCCTCGTTCGTCTTCGGCGGCTCGGTGGTCTTGGATTGCTCGGCGCGCTGCAGGGCGAGCTTCTCTTCGAGCTGCTTCAGGACCTGCGCGGACTCGGCGCGGTCGGGCGGATCGGACGCGACGTACTGCTTGTACGCGTTGATGGCCTGCTCGAGGTTGCCGGCCTCGGCGTGCGCGCGCGCGATGTTGAAGAGGACGTTCGGGTGCGGGAGGATTTCCTGCGCACGCTCGAGCTCCTTGATGCCCTCGGGGTAGTTGCCCTTGCTGATGAGCTCCATGCCCGCGCGGAAGTGCCGTCGCGCCTCGGTGCGCGCGTCGGCCATCGCGGGGCCCGCGGCGAGGGCCGTGGCGCAGGCGAGGGCGAGCGCGACGAGCACGCGCGTGGGGCGCGAGCGTCGTGGTTCCTTGGAGGCAGAGGGCGCGTCACGGTGGGCGGATGAGGGCTCGGACGACATGGCGGTTCCTCGGGGGCAAACCGCACTCTACACGAGCATTCACCCGCCCTCATCGCCATTTCGGCGGAGCGCGCGCGTCAGTAAGGATTGCCTTTGTAAGGGTCCGGCTTGTAGTTCGGATCCTTGTTCCCGCCGGTCTTCGTCGTGGCGGGCGCGGTGCGCACGGTGCCCGCGGCGGCGTCGAGCGTGACCTTTACCTTCTCCTCGACGACCGTGACCTTGATGGTCTTCGACTGGTAGCCCTTCTTCGACAGCGTGAGGCTGTGCACGACGTCGGCCGCAGCGCCGGCGCCGCGGAACGTCACGTCGCAAGGCGTGCCCCCGCAGAGCGTCTCGTTCCCCTCCATGACGCTCGCGCCGGAAGGATCACTCTCGATGTGCACCACGCGATCCCCGGGACGCGCGGGCGTCTGCGGCGCGGCCTGCGTGGGCGTGGGCGGCGGCGTCGTCGCGGGCGAGGCGCTCCCCGCCGTCGTCTCGCCGGAGCTGCGCGTCTGCGTGAGCGTGATGATGATGCCCACGAAGCCGAGCACGAGCACGCCCGTGATCAACATGAAGCGCCGCTTGCCGCTCTGGCCGCCGAGCGCGTCGGGGTCGGGCAGGGACATCGGCTGCGAGGCCGTGAGCGGATCGGCGAGCGTGCTCGGGCTGCTGAAGCCAAGCGCCGCAGGGCGCGCGCCGGAGAGCGAGAGCGACGAGAGCGACGTCGAAGGGCCGCTGTCCCCGGGCGGACCCGAGGGCCGGCGCATCGGGCCCGAGAGGCCCGTCGTGTCGCCAGGTGGGAGGCTGTCGAGGTGCCGCGCGCGGAATGCGCCCGTGTGCGCGTAGGGCTGGTACGGCCCCGTCATCATCTCCTCGGCGCCGCCGCCGCAACGCTTCAGCGCAGAGAGCAGCTCGTCCATGCTCCCGAAGCGACGCTGCGGATCCTTCTCGAGACAGCGGAGGACGATCGCCTCCATCTCCTCGGAGATCACGAGGTTCGGGTTGTAATGGATCATCGGCGGCGGCAGGTCGTTCACGTGCGCCATCAGCGTGCCGACGCCGGGGCCCTTGTCGAAGGGCACCTTGCCGCAGAGCATCTCGTAGAGCATCACGCCGAGCGAGTAGATGTCGGTGCGCGCCGAGACCTCCGCGCCCACGATCTGCTCGGGCGCCATGTACTTCGGCGAGCCCATGAACAGGCCTTGCTGCGTGAGATCCTCCGCCTCGCCGGTCACGTCCTTGACGAGGCCGAAGTCGAGGACCTTGACGTTGTCCCGTTCGTCGCCGTGTTGCGCCAGGAGCACGTTGCCCGGCTTGAGATCCCGGTGCACGACGCCGATCTGGTGCGCCTCGCGCAGCGAGCGGCAGATCTGCCGGGCGATGTGGCAGGTGCGGCCCTCGCTGAACGGGCCTTCCTCGCGCAGCACGCGGTGGAGCGTCTTGCCGTCGACGAACTCCATCGCGATGTAATAGATGTCGTCGCTCTGCCCGTAATCGAACACGGTGACGGTGTTCGGGTGCGTGAGCTTTGCGGCGATCGACGCTTCGAGGAAGAAGCGCTTGTGGAACTCCGGATCGCGGTCGCCCTCGTACTTCGGGGAGAGGACCTTCAAGGCGCAGATGCGTCCGAGCGGCGCTTGCTCGGCCCTGTACACCTTGCCCATGCCGCCGCGGGCGATGACGCCGACGATCTTGAAGCGACCGCCGATGGCCATCCCGATGAGGGGATCCGGCGCGGCCCCCTTCGGGTCATCGACGCCCTCCGCCTGCTGGTCTTGTCGGGACGCGCCCATATGTGGAACCTGGGCCATCGGGTTTGGATCCTCGGCGAGCGGCGGCCCCCAAAGGCACGCTCGGGTGCGCTGAAAGTCTGCCGGTGCCGCGCTCTTGTGTCAATTCCGCTGACCACTTGCCCCCCCGTGAGAGGGGGCGCGGTGGGTCAGCCGAGCGAGGTTCGTCCGGGGGGCGTGGGGGTCGAGGGAACGACCTGCCCCGACGCAGGGCCCGGGCCCGGCGGCGGCGTCGAGGGGTTGATGGGCGCCCGCGGCGCCGAGGGCGGCGCGTCCGCCATGACGGCGTCGGGGATGGTGATTTCCATCCCGACCCCGCGCGGCATAGGCGCAGCCTTGGGGATCACCGGAACCTGCACGGAAGGCGGAGTCACGGCGAGCATCGCAGGCGTGCTCACCTTGCCCGAGGCCAGCGGACGCGTATCCGAGCCCTCCACGAGCACGCCGTCGACCTCCATCATGAGCGTCGCGGAGGTGACCACGATGTGCCGGCCGAGGCGCTTGACGAGCAGGACTGCGCGCGCGCCGGGCGACCATCGCGGCAGGACACGCGCCTTGTCGGACTCCTCGTCGACGAGCCACCCAACGAGCTCCGAGCCCACGAGCTGCGACGACGTTGCGGCCACGAGCTTGCCCGAGACCATGCGATATCGGCTGTTCTTCGTCTCGAAGACACGATCACCGGCCACGTCCGGGCGTAGCCTTCCCTCGAGGAAGGCGTCGGTGCTCACGCGGACGACGCGATCGCTGTCGGGCTCGAGGAAGTTCATGACGCCTCCCATAGGGGCACCCCGTCATGCCTCGATTATCACGCCCTGTCGCGGAGATACATCCCCCGACGTGCGGATGCCGAGAGACCACCCGGCCGGCGTTCGGCCGCATGGTCTCCCGGGCTACCACATTGCGCGGGATTCGCAGGGGATCAGGGAACGCGGGCCACGACGGCGAGGACCGTGGTGTCCATGCCGCGTTGCCCGGCCACCCACAGCCGATCCTGGTCGTCCGTGAAGAAGGGGAGCGACGCGCCGGGCGTGGCCGCTGAGAGGAACACGCCGGGCGTGCCCTCGGCGACGACGGCGCCGTTCTCCACACGGTAGCGCTGCGCGACGACGTCGAGCGCGTCGAACGTCGTGCCATCGACGGGCTGGAACGCGAGCACGCCGGTGTCACCCGAGCCGGGCGCGATCGCAGCGAGGCTGCCCGCGTATCCCGGCAGCGTGAAGAGCGACGCGCCGGCAGCGGGCCCCGTGCCCCGCGCGACCTTCTCCGCCGCGTACCCGCGCGCGTCTTGATCGCCGTTCGCCTCCGACATGATCACGAAAACGTTGCCCGCGTGATCCGCGGCGATGGGGCCGGACGCGACGCCGAATGTGTCGACCGCGAGCGGCGCGGCGCACGTCATGTCGCCGTCGGGCACGAGCCGGGGCATCGACGCTGCCGTGCCGCAGGCGTCCGCCGCGTAGAGCGCGTTCGTCTTCGTCGCGGCGTCGTTCACGGGCGAGATCCCCGTGTAGAGCAGCCGCCCGAGCGTCCCATCGCCCACGCCGACGCCCGCGTAGAACCCGTTTACCGGGTAACGCGCTGCGACGGTCGTGCCGTCGAGCAGGACGATCTCGCCCGTGAGATCGGAGGCCGTGTACGAGACGACCGTCCAGTCGAAGAACGGCAGATCGATCGCTTGAGCTCCAAGGAACGTCATCGCCGGGATCTTCGTGTCGACGTCGCTCGTCGTGATCGTGAGCTTGCCCGTCGCTCCGCCGGGCGGCGTGAGGCGCTCGATCGTCACGGAGCCGGGCGCGGGCGCGGGGCTCACCGCGACCGGGCCGCCGTGGCGCCCCCACGTCGAGGGCGCGCCGACGACCGCGTCGGACTCGTACAACCCGACGACGCAGAACCCTGCGTCCTTCACGGTGAAAAGATCCGCGTACGTCGAAGGGTCGAGGCACGCGCTGCCACCACCACCACCCGCGCCGCCGTTCCCACCCGCGCCGCCGCTGCCACCGTTGCCACCGTTGCCGCCGCTGCCGTTGCCGTCGTCGCCGCACGCGACCATCATCAAGCTCGCGCCGAGCGCGAGGGCGAGCGCGAGCCGCGAGCTCTGCCAGCGTTTCGATTCGTCGTTCATGTTCGTCTCCGCATGGGCGACACACCCGCGCCCTCGGGTCTCGTGGGCGGGATCGAACGATCCCGCCGAAGAGCGGCGCCGGCGTGGGCATGGACGGAGAGACACGGACGCGAGGGCCCCCCCGCCGCATGCTCCACCCCGGAGACCGCGATCGGGCCTCGACGCAGCAGGTTTCCTGGCTCCCGGATCGTCCTCGGGCGGACCTTCCCACGCGTTCGCGTCTCCTCGGCTCGCACCGACGAGGCGCTCTCCGCGCAGTGGCTCTTCCGCCTTCGTCCCCGGTTACAGTGGCGGGGGCCGCGCCGGCATGGGACCGGCTTCCCTGTTGTCCGGCGCGCGCGTGCGGCGAGCCTTCGCTCGGCGCACGCGCGCGCCCACTGCTCGAGATCGGCGGGCCCCTCGACTTGCATCCCGGGGTCCGCACGGGGCGGCGTAGGCGATGAACGAGCGTGCAGTCAAGAAGAGGTTCATCGACCGGAGCGCTCGCTCACTCGACGGCCTCGGGAGCGTGGGGAGGCGGCCACGGGGGGGCTACAAAGGAGAGGGGAGGGGGGTACGTACGAGAGGGGCCACGGGCCACCCGGACCGCGGGGTGGGCCCGGACCGACCCCGAAACCCCGGAAAACGCTTGTCCGCGTGGGAAGGTACTCGTTGTTGAAAAGGACTCGTTGCGCTCTCGCCCGAGATGGACGACGCTTGTGGGAAACCAGCACCGTCCCGACCCACTGGGCAACGAGGCGGCTGACCCTCTTCTCGTCGTGACCAACAGAACTCCTCCCCCCCCGATCACTCCCGGAACGGTCATCAACGACCGCTATGAAATCCGACTAAGCCTCGGCAAGGGTGGCATGGGCGAGGTCTTCCTCGCATTCGACCGATCGACGCAGCAAGAGGTCGCGCTGAAGGTCGTGCGCGAGGAATCGCGCATGCCCGGCGACGACGAGGCGCTGCGGCAAGAGCTCTTGCTCGCGCGATCGGTCGCCCACCCCAACGTTTGCAAGGTCTTCGATCTCGCCCCGAGCCTATGGGGGCCCATCCTCGTGATGGAGAAGATCGCCGGACAAACCCTCCACACGCACATCCGGAAGAAAAAAGCGCAAGGCGGCTACACCGCCGACGAGTTCCGGAAGATCGCGGCGGAGGTGTGCAGCGGCCTCGCGGCGATCCACGCGCAAGGCCTCGTGCACGGCGATCTCAAGCCGGGCAACGTGATGGTGAGCGAAGGCCGCACCGTCATCCTCGACTTCGGCTTCGCGCAGGAGCGCGCCCGCGCCTCGGCGCGCCGCCCCGGGGCGCCGCCGGACGGCGGCACGCCGAACTACATGTCGCCCGAGCGCCTGCGCAACGGCGGCGCCAGCGTCGACGACGACGTCTACGCCATGGTGCTCACGCTCTGGGAGATGTGGACCTGCCGCGTCCCCGAGCCTGGTTACAAGCCGCGCGCGCGGCCCATGCGCCAGCAGATCATGTTCGACGTGCCCGCGGGCCTGGCGACCGACGAGGTCAAGCAGATCTTCCGCGGCATGAACGAAGACCCGACGATGCGCCCCCAGGCGCGTCACCTCCGGTTCTTCAACCCGACGCAGCTCACGACGAGCCCGATCCAGCTCCCGCGCGAGCGCCTCGAACCCGGGCCTCCGCCGGGCCGCGCCCAGACCGCCGCGTTCACGCCCGGCGCGCAGTCGCTACTCATCACGTACGCGACCAACGCGCCGGAGATCGTCGGGCAGATCCTGCCCCTCGACAAACCGATCATGACGCTCGGCCGTCGCGCCGATCAGGACCTCGTGATCCCCGAGGCCACGGTGAGCGGCCAGCACGCGTTGCTCCGTTGCCAGTCGGGCTCGTGGACGATCGAGGACCTCGGCAGCACGAATGGCAGCTACGCGGAGTTCGGCTTCGAGCGCAAGAGCCAGATCACCTTCATGCACAACGGCGAGGTCCAGGTCGGCGAGTGCCGCCTGAAGCTCGTCAGCTTCGGCCCCGAGTCGCCCTCGCACAAGCGCGCGCGCCAGTACCTCGCGAAGCGTGACGGCCTCACGGGCCTGCTCGTACGCGACCACCTCATGAAGGCCATCGACGAGGACGGGCTCTTCGCTGAGTGGGCCGAGGTGAACGTGCAGGTCGCGCGCTACGAGCTGCGCGGCCCGAACCGGCAGGTGAGCGAGAGGCCGACGATCCTCGAGATGCTCGCGCTGCGCAAGGCGGCCCAGCGCGTCGTCGACCTGACGGAGATGCTCATGCTGAGCCTCACGCCCGTCGTCGCCGGCCGCACCGGGCCGCTCAAGTTCGTGGTGTCGATGGTCGGCCATTCGCTCGAAGAGGCCCGCCACGTCGTCGAGCAAGTCCTCTCCCAGGTGCAAGGCACGCTGCCAGACTCGCTCGAGCTCACCGCCACCATCGTCAAGGGCGAGCCGGGTCGACCGGCCCGGACCCTCCTCGACTAACCCCGTGATCTCCCGGTGAAGAGCTTCGGCCGACGATGATCAGGCCCCCGCTGTCGTCGAGCCCGCCGTCGCAGCCCTCCCCGTACCGCTATCTCGGTCGCGGCGGGGGCGAGCGGCCCGTGCGTATGCAGATCATCTTCGCGCTCGTCGCGGGGATGATTCTCGTCGCCGTTCCTCTGTACCTCTGGCGCGGGCCGCGGCCCGACTCGATCCCCTCGGCCGACGCGGCCGTCACGGACGCCGGCACGACGGACGCGAGTGCGCCGGTCTTCGTGGTCGATGCGGGCCCGCCGCCGGTCACCCTCTCCTCGTTCACCACGATTCGTTGCGAGAACCCGGGGCCCGGGAAGACCCCACCGGAGCGGTGCGATCACGTTACCTTCTTCGAGGACGGCCTCGCCCGTGCCATCCGCGAGAACACAGCGTGCGCGCCCACCGGAAAGTCGCAAACCACCGTGAGCTTCGTGCTGGAGATGGACTTCCGCACGAAGAAGACGAACCTCTTCGTCGGCAAGTCGTCGAGCATCAAGCGCGACAAAGCGAAGGAACTCCTCCGCTGCGTCAAGCGCGCGATGCCGAAGCCCGACTGGCCCACGATCCCGCACCAGTACGTCCGCTACAAGGTGAACGTCGTCGCGACGTATCCGCCGGCCGACAACAAGCTCTCGCTCTAGTCCTCGCGACCCTGCTCGTTTCGTCGTTCTCCTCGTCCCTCGCGGGGGCGGCCGAGGAGAGCGACGAAGCGCCGCCGCCCGCGTACTCGCCGTACGAGCGCGAGACCATCAAGGCGGTCCTCACGGCGCAGGGCAAGACGATCGACGAGTCGCCCGAAGGCAAGACCATCGAGGCCATCGACGTCATCACGCTCGACGTCATCGAGCAGCGCGATCCGGTCCCGAACTTCGTCAATATCTTCCACGCCACGACGCGCAAGTACATCGTCCGCCGCGAGGTCCTCCTCGAGCCGGGGCAACCGTACAAGCAGGAGCTCGCCGACGAGACGGGCCGAAACCTCCGCAACATCCCGCAGTTCTCACTCGTGCTCGTGTTCGCGGTGCGCGGCAGCAAGTCCGATCGCGTGCGGCTCCTCGTCGTCACGAAGGACGTCTGGAGCCTGCGCGTCGGCCTGGGCTACCGCTTCGCCTCCGGCCGCCTCGAGTACCTGCTCGTCCAGCCGAGCGAAGAGAACCTCTTCGGCACGCACCACTCCGCGCTCGTGCAGGCGTACTTCCAGCCCGAGACGTACGCGCTCGGCGCGCGCTACTCGATCCCACGCGTCGGCGGCAGCCGCATCCTCCTCCGAGCCGAGGGCAACGTCGTCTGGAACCGCGAGAGCGGCAACCCCGAGGGCTCCTTCGGCGCGTTCACCTACGGCCAGCCCCTCTACTCCACCCGCGCCGACTGGTCGTACCTCGCGCAGATCATGTGGCGCTACGAGATCGATCGTCGTTACGTCGGCGGCCAGCTCGCCACCTTCGACGCGAAGTCCACGGAGCAGGACGACGCGATCCCCTTCCGCTACCGCGCCGACGTGCTCGCGGGCATGTACACGCTCACGCGATCCTTCGGCCGGCGCAACAAACACGACTACAGCGTCGGCCTCGATGTGAGCCGCCGCGTCTATCGCCAGGACGACCTCTCTCGCTACGCGCCCGATGCTGCGCGCGAGTTCGTCGACTTCGCCGTGCCGCGCAGCGACACACGCATCGGACCCTTCGCCCAGGTGCGCGCTTACTCCACGCGCTTCATGCGCGTGCTCGACTTCAACACGCTCGGCTTGCAGGAAGACATTCGGCTCGGCCACGACCTCATCCTGCGCGTCTACCCCGTCTTCGCCGGGATCGGATCGAGCCGCGACTTCCTCGGCACCATGGCTTCGGCGAGCTACACGGCGCCGATGGGCGACGGCATCGCGCGCGTCTTCGCCGAGGGGATCATCGAGGCAGAGCCGGATCGCATCGCCGACGCCTCGCTCGAAGCCGGCGTGCGGATCCAGACCCCGCGCACGGGCATCGGACGCCTCGTCCTCGACGCTCGCCTCCTCCGACGCTTCCGCAACTACATGAACCGGCGCACCGTGCTCGGCGGCGACACGCGGCTCCGGGGCTACACGACGCTCGCGTACATCGGCTCCGACGTGCTCTCGTACAACCTCGAGTACCGCGCGCGCCCCTTCCAGATCTTCTCCTTTCAGCTCGGCCCCGTCGCGTTCTTCGATGCCGGCGACGCCTTCGACGGTTTCGAGGAGATGCGCATGAAGCACTCGGTCGGCGTGGGGCTCCGCGCTGTCTTCCCGCAGCTCGATCGCTCCGTCATGCGTCTCGACTGGGGGTTTCCTTTGACGCGCACGTTCGCCCCCGAGGGCCCGTTCCCGGGTCAGTTCGTCGTCACGTTCCAGCAGGCATTCCAGATGCCTCAGGTCCCGCTACGCGCGACCGACTTCTAGCGCTGCGTGGTCTGCGCCGATCGGATCCGCGCGACATGCGCGTCGAACGACGCACGCAGCGAACCCGGTACCGGCTCCTTCTGCAGCGCCTCCAGCGTGGCCGTGCGTTCGCGGCCTGTGTGGATCGCGTGCCATGCCTGCTCGAGCGCGCGCCGGACGCGCGTCACGTCGTCCATCGGCGTGTCCTTGTCCTTCGGCGTCCGGAGCGGCGCGTCAGCGCGGCGCGTGTGAAACGCGAGCGCGGCCTCCGAGCGCGCGCGGTATCGCCCGGCCTCGAACGTCGCGACGGTGAGGAATGCGGGCCGGATCGGATCGTCGGCCGGTACGGCCACGCGCCCGAGGAGATCGAGGTGTCCGTCCTCGTCGACGTCAGCGACCTCCGTCGGCACGAGCTTCATCTCGACCTCGTACTGCGCCGATCCCGTCGGGAGGAGCTGATGCACCTCGAGCACGCCGCCACTCCCTCGCAGCACCACGTCGAGTGTTCCATCGCCGTTGAGATCCGTGAGCGCGCGAAACGCGCCGTCCTCGTAGCCGCCGCTCGTGCCGGGGACGAGCGCGGGGACGAGCTCCGTCGCGTGTTCCCCCGCGTCGCGTGGGCCCACGGCCAGCACCACGCCGTGCACCGTGGCTGCTCGTACCGCGAAGGTCTTTCTTCCGAGGATGTCGACGCCTTCGTATCCGCGGACGACCACGGCGCCGCCCCCACGCGGCAGCTTGGCGCGGATCTCCGACGTCTTCTGTAAGCCGAGGGGCGCCGTCTCCGCGTCGATCGTGGAGAGCTGCGCCTCGATGTCGGGCGGCGCGGCGAACGCCGTGATGGGGGGCATTTCTCCGCCTCCCCAGGGCGAGACCCGATGATCCGAGGTGCACCCCGAGAAACCGATCGACGCCACGAGGACGAACAACCGCGCTGCCTTTTCTGCTACCGTTCGCCCTCGCATGCGCCTCTTGATCGCCGACAAGATGGACACCCAGGCGCTCGAGGAGCTCCGCATCCTGGGTGTCGAGATCATTTCCCGCCCGGAGCTTACCAAGGAGACGTTGCCCGCGGCCCTCGACGGCATCGGGATCCTCGTCGTCCGTTCGACCGAGGTGACGGCACGCGCCATCGAAGCGGGCCGCCAGCTCAACCTCATCGTGCGCGCGGGCGCCGGTGTGAACACGATCGACGTCGCCGCTGCGAGTGCGCGTGGCGTGTACGTCGCGAACTGCCCTGGCAAGAACGCGATCGCCGTCGCCGAGTTGACGATGGGCCTCGTGGTCGCGCTCGATCGCCGCATCGTCGATGCGACCACCGATCTACGCGCAGGAAAGTGGGAGAAGACCCGGTATGCGCAGGCGGAGGGGCTCTACGGCCTTCGCATCGGCGTCGCGGGCCTCGGCGCCGTCGGCCGCGAGGTCTTGAACCGCGCGCGTGGCTTCGGCCTCGAGCCGCATGCCTGGTCGCGCTCGCTCTCGCAGAACAAAGCGCAGCGGCTCGACGTCGGCTTCGCTCGTAGCCTCGAAGAGCTCGCGTCACGTTCGCACGTGCTCACGATTCACCTCCCGCTCGACAGCCGGACGCGCGGCATCGTGGGTCGCAAGGTGCTCGAAGCACTGCCGGACGGGGCCATCGTGGTGAACACCGCGCGCAGCGAGGTGATGGACTACGAGGCGCTCGAGGACGTGATCGCGAAGAAGGGATTGCGTGTCGGCCTCGACGTGTTTCCGAACGAGCCGGATCGCGGCACGGGCACGATCGAGCCGCGCATTTTCGGCCGGGGCATCGTGTACGGGACGCCGCACATCGGCGCGTCGACCGAGCAAGCGCAGCGGGCGATCGCCATGGAGACTGCGCGCATCATTCGCGCCTTCATGACCGAGGAGACCGTGCCGAACGTGGTGAACATCTGCGCCACCTCGCCCGCTCGGTACGTCGTCGTGATTCGCATGCTCGACAAGGTGGGCGTCTTGGCGAACACGCTGAGCGTGCTCAAGCGTCACGGCATCAACATCGAGGAGATTTCGAACACCGTCTTCGACGGCGCGCTCGCGACGTGTACGAAGATGCGCGTCTCTGGACGGCCGAGCGACGCCTGCATGAAAGAAATCGCGGCGTTCGACGAGGTCCTGCACGTGGACGTGGTATCGTTGCCGAACCTCGCCTAGCGAGGTCACGCCTGCCCGCCCCGGAGACCGCTTCACTGCGGATTTTCCTGGGCTTTTCGCTCGTGCGCGGTGGGCGTCCATGCCCCCTTGCGCATCCGCCCAGGTTCGTTTAGAGTCACCCCGACAAAACTAGGCGGATCCGCGGAGCCGGATTCCCAAGTTTGGGAATCGGCTCTTTTTTTTTTCGCTTGGGCCCTCGCGCGGCGGGCGCCCTTGGCGAAGACGGTTTTTCGCCGCGCGGGGCCTCGCGCCCGTCCTCTCAGGCATGCAGCAAGCGTCGAACGAGCAAACCAGCAAGAAGACCATCGATTTCGACCGCATCCGCGCGGCCGTGGGCCCCGTGCTGGAGACGCACGGCGTGGTGCTCGTGGATGTCGAGTGGTTCACCGACCAGGGGACGTGGGTCTTGCGCCTGACGATCGAGCGCGAGGGCTTGCAGGACTCGTCGGATCCGGCTGGGGGCGTGTCGCTTGACGACTGCGCCGACGTCTCGCGGGACGCCTCGACGGCCCTCGATGCGGAGGATGACGTGATCCCGCATCACTACAGCCTCGAAGTGTCTTCGCCCGGGCTCGAGCGGCGCTTGAAGGACCTTCCGGATTTCCGGCGGTTCCGCGGCAAACTGGCGCGTGTGAAGCTCGCCCGGCCGGTGCCCGACGGCCAGAGCCTTCTACGCGGCGAGATCGCGGAGGCGCCGGACGACAAGATCGCCGTCGTCGTCGACGGCAAGCGGATCGAAGCGCCTTTCGCGGATGTCGTGGAGGCGCGTCTCGTGTTCGAGCTCGTGACGCAGCCGAAGAAGCAGAAGAAGAGCACGCGCGCGGGCAAGGCGAAGCAAAGCGGTAACCGGTAGTGAGATCAGGAGAGCGAGCAGCCATGGCAACGATGGGAGCGACGCCCACCGTGGATACGAGCCTCGGGGCGATCCTCGAGCAGGTCGCGAAGGAGAAGGGCATCGACCGGAAGATCCTCGTCGAGACGATCGAGGCGGCGATCTTGAAGGCGGCCCAGAGCGTCTTCGGACCGACGCGCGAGCTCGAGGCGCGGTTCAACGAGGACAGCGGCCAGGTCGACCTCTTCCAGTACATGACCGTCGTCGAGGACGTGGCCGAGCCCGAGCGCGAGATTTCGCTCGCCGACGTGGAGAAGCACAAGCTCGACGCGACGCTCGGCGAGGAGCTCGGCTTCCAGGTCTTCTGGCGTCCCGAGGATGCCGAGAAGGCGCGCGAGCAGGACAAGGAGTTCGGCGACATCCTGAAGCTCAAGGCCGGGCGCACGACGTTCGGCCGCATCGCCGCGCAGACGGCGAAGCAGGTGCTCCTGCAGCGCGTCCGCGACGCCGAGCGCGACCTCATCTTCAACGAGTACAAGGACCGGAAGGGCGAGCTCATCCGGGGCATCGTTCGGCGCTTCGAGAAGGGCAACAACATCATCGTCGACATCGGCAAGACCGAAGGGATCCTGCCGTTCCGCGAGCAGACGCCGCGCGAGACGTACCGGCCGGGCGATCGCATCGTCGCCTATGTGAAGGACATCGATCGCGAGGCGCGCGGGCCGCAGGTGATCTTGTCTCGGTCCGATCCGCGCCTCGTGGAAAAACTCTTCGAGGCCGAGGTGCCCGAGATCTACGAGGGCATCGTGCGAATCGTCTCGGTCGCTCGCGAGCCGGGGGCTCGTTCGAAGATCGCGGTGACCTCGCGCGACGCGGACGTCGATCCGGTGGGCGCGTGTGTCGGCATGAAGGGCTCGCGCGTGCAGGCGGTCGTGCAGGAGCTACGCGGCGAGAAGATCGACATCGTGCCGTTCGATCGGGATCCGGCGCGCTACGTCATCGCCGCGATCCAGCCGGCCGAGGTGCACAAGGTCATCGTCGACGAGGCGGACGGGCGCATGGAGCTCGTCGTGCCGGACGAGAAGCTCTCCCTCGCGATCGGCAGGAAGGGCCAGAACGTCCGGCTCGCCGCGCAGCTCACGAACTGGAAGCTCGACATCATCAGCGAGTCCAAGTTCAAGCAGATGGAGGAGGAGGCGATCCACGCGCTCCAGCAGATCGACGGCGTGTCGGAGTCGATCGCGAAGTCGATGTATCGGCTCGGCTTCCGGGCGCTCGAGGAGGTCAGCGAGGCGGCCGCCGAGGAACTCGCGGCGATCCCCGGGCTCGGCGGCGCCGAGGTGGCCGAGCGGATCAAGGCGCAGGCCGATACGACCATGGAGCGGCTGCGTCAGGAGCGCATCCGGGCCGCGAGCATGCGGACCGAGCCGCTCACGGATCGCGAGCGCTTGATGTTCATTCGTGGCGTCGGCGATCGGACCGTGGGCCTCCTCGAAGAGGCGGGCTACAAGACCGTGGAGGACATTCTCCGCGAAGACGAGGACCGGCTGGCGATTCGGACCGGCCTCGGCATCAAGAAAGCCCGGGCCATCCGACAGGGGGCGCGGGACTTCGTGGAGAGCGAGCAGAAGGTGCTTGAGGCGGGCCGCGCCGATGCGAGGCGCGCAGCAGTGGCGGCTTCGACAAAGCAGGCGTAAGAGGGCGCGGCTCGTTTCTCGTGGACGAGCCAAATTCCGAGAACGAAACGGACGATAGTGGAAGCACGGACAGACACAGAACGAGCGACGCCGCAGGCGGACCGAGAAGGTTCGTCGCGGGTGCGCACGTGTGTCGGCTGCGGAGAGCGGGTGGAAATCCCGCGCTCTGGGGCGGCGCTGTCCGTGCTCGTCCGTCTCGTGCTGGGCCCCGGCGGCGAGGTCGCGGTGGACGCGGCGGGCGGCGGCTTCGGCCGCGGCGCGCACGTGCACCCGAGGCCGTCCTGCGTCGAGAAGGCGGCGCAGCGGGGGCTCGCGCGGGCGGCCAAGGGCAAGGTGAGCTTGCTCTGGGACGAGGCGCCCGAGCAGCCGGGCGAGGAGACGGCGTCGTCGGGGACGGCGTCGTCGGGCAAGCTCGTCCCGCTCGATGCGAGCTCGCTTTCCCGGGCGATCGTGCGCGCGCTGGATCGGCGGGTGCAGGGGCTCGTGGTCGCGGCGGCTCGTGCGCGCAAGGTCGCGCTCGGGGCGGACGCGGTGACGGGCGCCGACGGGCGAGGCGAGGCGGAGCTCATCGTGGTCGCGACCGACGCGGCCGCGGGATCGGAGCTCTCGGCCGTGCGTCGCGCGGTCTCCGAGGGGCGCGCGGTCGCCTGGGGGACGAAGATGGTATTGGCTACGTTGTGCTCTGCCGCTGCGTCATCGAAGCGCGCGGAAGGGCTCGCCGTCGTGGCGATCACGGATGATCGGATCGCGGCGGCGCTCCAGGAGGCCGTGCAAACGGCCTCCGCGCTCGCCGCGCCACCATTGGAAGGTGCGGCGGCGGGCCGCAAGCGCCATGATGCGAGGCGCCCCGGTGGTTCCGGGCAGCAGTCCTCGGAAAGGTCCACGCCGAAGGATGCGGGCGGCGGGATCGATAGAGATGGGGCGCGGTCCGGTCAGGATCGTCGTGCGGACGGGTGAGTCGGGTTTGTCGTTATTGGAGCGAGGTGCATGAGCAAAGTTCGGGTGTACGAGGTCGCTAAACAGCTCAACATGGATCAGAAGACGCTGGTCGCGCTCTTCCAGTCCATGGGTATCGGCGACGTGCGCAACCACATGAGCGCGGTCGAGAGCGATGTGGTGGAGCGCGTAAAGCGCCATCTGGAGCGGCAAAAGGCGCCCGAGGTGGTCGAGGAACGGATCCGTCCGACGGTCGTGAAGCGTCGCGCGCGGGGCGCCGAAGGTGAGACCTCCGGCCCCGAGCCGACGACGGCCCCCGCACGTGCCTCCGCTCCAGCCGTCCCGCCCGCGCGCGCTTCTGCTCCGTCCGCCGCTCCCGCCCCGACGAGCCCGACGTCGGCGGCGGCAACGCCCGCCGCGCCGAGGACCGCGCAAGCACCGGCGCCGGTCGTCGAGGCCGCGAAGCCTGCTCCCGCGCCCGCTCCCGAGAAGCCCGCAGCGACGCAGACGGCGCCCGCCCAGCCGGTGGAAGGTGAAGCGAAGGAGGCGCGCGAGGTTGCTCCGCCTGCGCCGCCCCCCGCTCCGGCCCCGGTCGCGGCGGCGGAGCCCGCGAAGCCCGTCGCTGTCGAGAAGGCCCCGGAGGCGCCCGCGCCGAAGCCCGTGGAGGCGGCACCCCCGCCGCCGGTCGAGGCTCCGAAGCCCGCGCCTGCGCCTGCGGTCGCCGCCGAGGCCCCGAAGGCCGCTCCGGCCGAGCCCGCGTCCGCCCCGAAGGCGGCCGAGCCCGCGCCTGCGCCGAAGGCAGCCGAGGCGCCGAAGGCCGAGGAGCCTGCCAAGCAGGTCGCAGCGCCTGCCGAGGCCCCGAAGGCCCCGCCTGCGCCGCCGGCCGCTCCGGCGACGACGCCTGCGCCGAAGGCGGCGGAGCCTGCGCCTGCGCCGAAGGTGGCTGCCGAGCCGCCGAAGAAGGCCGAGGAGCCGGTAAAGCCTGCGCCTTCCGAGGCGCCGAAGCCGGCCACGGCTCCGCCGTCGCAGCAGCCGCAGCGGACCGCTGGTGGGTCGGCGCAGGGGCCGTCCAAGCCCACGACGCCGCCTCCGGCCACGACGCGCTCGCCCGCGCCGGGCCCGGGTCGTATGCCGCCGCCGAGCGCGCCGCCGGCTCGCACAGCGCCTGCGTCGTCGGTGCCGCCGCCGCGCAAGCCTTCGGACACGCCGTCCTCGGTCCCGCCGCGTCCGTCGTCCCCGCCGAAGACGGGCATCGACGTGTGGCAGGGCCGCCCCGGCGTCCCGATGCCGGCCGCGCAGCGTACGAGCACGCCGCGCCGCACGACGTACGATCCGCGCGCCCAGGCGCCGCAGCCGGGTCGGCCTGGCACGGGCTTCGGCCCGCAGACGGGTCGTCCGGGACAGCCGGGCGGCCCGCGCAGCGGCCCGCAACGCCCGGGCATGGGCGGCTTCCGTGGTCGTCCGGGCGGGCCTCCGATCCAGCAGCGACGCGGCCCTGCGCAGGTCTCCACGCAGGAGATGGCCTCCCACAAGAAGGTCGTCAAAATCGAGGAGCAGGTCAGCCTGCAGGCGCTCGCCGGCAAGATGAGCGTGAAGTCGACCGATGTTCTCCTGAAGCTCCTCAGCATGGGGATGACGGGCGTGAACATCAACTCGACGCTCGACGCCGACACCGCGAAGATCGTCGCGAGCGAGTTCGGCTGGAACGTCGAGGACGTCGCGGTCAGCGAGACCCAGACGCTCGAGGACGCGACGCGCGTCGAGTCCGAGGCGGATATGGACTTCGAGCTCCGTCCGCCGATCGTCACGGTCATGGGTCACGTCGACCACGGCAAGACGTCGCTGCTCGACCGGATCCGCAAGGCCAGCGTGGCCGAGGGCGAGGCAGGCGGCATCACGCAGCACATCGGCGCGTACCGCGTCGAGACGCCGCGCGGGACGATCGCGTTCCTCGACACGCCGGGTCACGAGGCGTTCACGGCGATGCGCGCCCGCGGCGCTTCGCTTACGGACATCGTCGTGCTCGTGGTTGCGGCGGACGACGGCGTCATGCCGCAGACCAAGGAGGCGATCTCGCACGCGCAGGCCGCGAAGGTGCCGATCATCGTCGCGGTGAACAAGATCGACAAGCCGGGCGCGGATCCCGACAAAATCAAGCGCGACCTCGCGAACCTCGGGCTCCAGCCGGAGGAGTGGGGTGGCCAGACGATGTTCATGCACGTGTCGGCGAAGACCGGGCAGAACATCGACCAGCTCCTCGAGTCGATCATCCTGCAGGCCGAGATCCTGGAGCTCAAGGCCTACGCCAAGCGCCGCGCGAGCGCGACGGTCATCGAGGCGTTGCTCGATCGTGGCCGCGGCCCGGTCGCGCGCGTCATGATCCAGGACGGCACCCTGCGCACCGGCGACATCATCATCGCCGGCAGCGTGTGGGGCAAAGTCCGCGCGATGACGGACGAGCTCGGCCGGACGGTGGCGCATGCGGGCCCCGCGACGCCAGTCGAGGTGCTCGGCTTGAACGAGGTGCCGAGCGCGGGTGATCCGGTGCACGCGGTCAAGGACGCGAAGACGGCGGAGGAGATCGCGGAGACGCGTCGCAAGAAGGCGTCGAAGTCGCTCATCCCGCAGGACTCGCGCGTCTCGCTGGAGACGCTCACCTCGCGCCTCGCGGAGAGCGATCAGCTCGAGCTGAAGCTCATCGTGAAGGGCGATGTGCAGGGCTCGGTCGAGGCCATCTGCCATGCGCTCTCCAAGCTCTCGACGCAGAAGGTGAAGGTCACGATCGTCCACGCGGGCGTCGGTGGCATCACCGAGGGCGACGTGAACCTGGCGGTCGCATCGAAGGCGATCATCGTCGGGTTCAACGTCCGTCCTGCGGGCAAGGCCGCCAGCCATGCCGAGACCGAGGGCGTCGAGATCCGGCTCTACAACATCATCTACAACGCGGTCGACGACATCCGGTCCGCGATGGAAGGCCTCTTGCCTGCCACCAAGGTCGAGAAGCAGCTCGGCCGGGCGGAGGTTCGTCAGGTCTTCCGCGTGGCGAAGATCGGCACGGTCGCCGGCTGTATGGTGACGAGCGGCCTCGTGAAGCGGACGGCGGAGGCGCGGCTCATCCGCGACAACGTCGTCGTGTGGACGGGCAAGCTCTCGGGCCTGCGCCGCTTCAAGGACGACGCGAAAGAGGTGACCGAGGGGTTCGAGTGCGGTATCTCGCTCGAGAACTACCAGGACATCAAGGAAAGCGACGTCATCGAGTGCTTCGAGATCGAAGAGGTCAAGACGAAGCTCACCTGAGCTTCGGGGGTGACCGCGGACCCGGGTAGCGCCGGCGAACGACGATGTTTGTTGGTGTGTTGAGGCTGAGGTTGGATGTGCCCGGGGCGCGGTCGCTCAAGGACAAACGGAGCGTCGTCCGCTCGTTCAAGGAGCGGGTGCAAGGACGGCTGAAGGTGGCGGTCGCGGAGGTCGGGGTTCTCGACGATCCGCGGCACGCCACCCTCGGGGTCGCGGTCGTGTCGAACTCGCACACGGTCTGTGATCAGATGATCTCGAGCGTGGTGAGCATGGCCTCCACGCTGCCGGATGCGTTGCTCGCCGATCGGGCGAGCGAGATCGTAAGCTTCGGCGAAGGCGGTCGAGGGGTCGTGGGCGGGATCGAGCAGATGCTCGGGGATCTCGACAACGACGACGACGACGAGGGGAATTCCGCGTGAGTGGACAGGGATTGCGGTCGGCTCGGGTGGCAGCGCGGGTCCGCGAGGAGCTCGCGACGCTCTTGCGCGACATGGCGGATCCGCGCCTCCTCGGGGTGCTCATCTCGCGCGTGGAGATGACCGACGATCTGCAGACGGCGCGGATCTTCGTGCGGCACGAGCTCGGCGCGGCGCAGGGCGAACAGGAGCGTCGGTCGATGCTGAAGGGGCTCGAAGCGGCCGGGGGACGGCTCCGGCGTGATGTCGGCAAGGCGGTCCAGCTTCGCCGGGCGCCGGAGCTCAAGTTCATCTACGACACGGGCCAGGACAGCGCGTATCGCGTCGAGGAGCTCCTGCACGAGATCCGGATGGACGACGAGGGGCGGCACAAGGGCTGACACGGCGTCTTTGACCGTCGAATGAAGCTCACCACAGCGGATGCCGTGGTATTCTCCGCGCCGTGAGCCTTTCGGCCGGCGCGATCGTCGGTACCAACGTGCGTCTGCTTCGTCCGCTCAAGCGCGGCGGTATGGGCAGCGTGTGGCTCGCAGAGCACCTGACGCTGCGCACGCAGGTCGCTGTGAAGTTCATGTCCGAGCGCCTCGCGCAGGACCAGGAGTACGTGGCTCGCTTCACCCGCGAGGCCATGGCGAGCGCGCAGATCAAGAGCCCGAACGTCGTTCAGGTCTTCGATCACGGCATCACGCCCGACAGCACCCCGTACATCGTGATGGAGCTGCTCGAAGGCGAGGACCTTCGCATGCGGCTCTCGAAGATCGGCACGATCGGGCTCGACGAGGCGGCCACGATCATCGTGCACGTCGCGCGCGCTCTCTCGAAGGCGCACGCGCTCGGCATCGTTCATCGGGACATGAAGCCCGACAACGTCTTCCTGTGTGATCAGGACGGCGAGCTCTTCGTGAAGGTCCTCGACTTCGGGATCGCCAAGCACGCGACGCCCGAGAGCGAAGGCCTCGACGGCATGACGGGGACGGGCGCGATGGTGGGCACGCCGCACTACATGAGCCCCGAGCAGATCCTGAGCGCGCGGCGCGTGGATCATCGGGCGGATCTGTGGTCGGTGGGCGTCGTCTTGTACCGCGCGCTCACGGGGCAGGTGCCTTTCCAGGGCGAGACGCTCGGCGCCGTGTGCATCGCGATCGAGCGCGGGAGCTTCCTGCCGCCGAGCCAGCGGCGGCCTGGGCTCATGCCGACGCTCGATGCCTGGTTTTTGCGGGCGCTCGCGCGGGATCCGGCGCAGCGGTACCAGTCGGCCAAGGAGCTCGCGGATGCGTTCCTGTCGGCGCTCGCGGCGGGCGGGTATGCGCCGCCTGCGTCGCCGTTCCGGATGGAGACGACCGCGGCGCCTCGCTCCGCGCCGACGGCGCAGCCGCCGGGCAGCATGACGCCGCTGCCGGGCAGTGGCGCTTCTTCCTCGGCCGCTGCGTGGGTCTCGGGCGCGACGCCGCCGCCGATGATGGGCACCGGTCCTTCGGCCGCCACGCCTCCGCCGGGGCAGCTCGCGGAGCCGGCGTTGCCCACGGGCTCGGGACGCTATCCTTCGTCGATCGAGCCACCGTGGGCCGCGAGCGGCGCTGCAGCCGCGCCGCCGCCGCTGCAGACGTTTCACGGCTCCTCGGTCACGCATGCCGAGTGGAAGAGCTCGTCGCGGCGACGTGCGCTCGTCACGGTCGTGTCGGGCGCGCTCGGGGTCGTCGTGCTCATCCTGATCGTGATCGTCGTGCTCACGAAGGGGGACGGGACCGAAGGGGAAAACACGGCGGCCGTGCTCCCGGCCGAGGGGACGACGAAGGCGGCCGCGCAAGCCGCGCCTCCGACGCCCACGCCGGAGCCCGTCGCGACGCCTGCTGCGACACCTGCTGCGACGCCGACGGAGACCGTCGCGACGCCACAGGCCGCGTCCGCGAAGGCGTCTGCGGCGCCCGTCAAGCCTGCCTCGACGTCGACCTCCACCTCCACGGGGAAAACGAAACGTGATCGTGGGTTCTGAAAGGGCACGAGGGCGAGCGCGGAGGATGCTCGTCGCGTGTCTCCTCGGTGTCACGACGATCGTGGCGGCAGACGCCGTCGCGCACGCGCAATCGAAGACGGAGCGCGACATGGCGCGCGCGCTCATGGACGAGGGCGACGCCAAGGTCGAGAAGAAGGATTTCGCCGGCGCGCTGCGCGCCTACCGCGCCGCGCACGCGATCATGGGCGTGCCCTCGACCGGGATCGAGGTCGCGCGCACCGAGGAGAAGCTCGGGCACCTCGTCGAAGCGCACAAGGCCGCGCTCGAGGTCGCGAACATACCCGTGAAGCCCGGCGAGCCGAAGCCGTTCACCGAGGCGCGCGAGGCCGCGAAGCAACTCGCGGTGCAGATCGAATCGCGCATCCCGAGGCTCACCGTCGTCGTGCGAGGCGTGCCCGAGAGCGCGCCTGTCGAGGTGAAGATCGACGGCGCTCTCTTGCCGAGCGAGGCCGCGCGCGCAGCGCAGCCGGTGAATCCAGGCAAGCACGAGGTCTCGGCGGCGGCGACGGGGCTGCCTCCCGTATCGAAGGAGATCGAGATCGCGGAGGCGCAGCGGCTCCAGGTCACGCTCGCGCTTGGCGATGCAGCGGCGTCGGACGATGGCAGTGACAATCCCGGCCGGCGACTCTCACCGCTCGTGTACGTGGGCTTCGGCGTCGGCGGCGCGGGGCTCATCGCGGGGGCGGTGACCGGTGCCCTCTCGCTCTCGCGCGCGGGCACCGTGAAGGATCTCTGCCCCGCGGGCACGTGCCCGACGCAGGCCGCGCTCGACGAAGCTACGCCCGTGAACGATTCCGCGAAGACGCTGGCCAACGTCTCCAACGTCGCGTTCGCGCTCGCCGTCGTCGGCGTGGGGGTCGGCGTGGCGGGGATTTTTCTTTCGGGCGGCGAGCCCAAGAAGAGCCCGGAGACCACCTCGGTGCGCCTCCAGTTCGGGCCGACCGGGATCGGGCTCGTCGGCCGGTTCTGAGCGCCGCCTTCAGCGGAAACGAAGCGCGAGCAACACGCCGGCGACGGCGACGGCGACGACGGCGATGATCGCGAGCATCGCCATCTGTCGCTTGCCGTTCTCGACCTCGACGAGCTTGCTCTGCGTCGCCGTCGCTGCGCCACGGGCCGCGCCGCTCGTCGAGCCTGCAGCCGGGCGCCTACGCCAGGGCACGGGCGCACGCAGCGGGCGTACGCCGCCAGGGCCGGGCGGAGGCACCGAGATGCGCTCCTCGGGCAGCGGCGCAGGCGGGTGCATCGGCGCGGCGGCAGGCAGGTTGCTTCGTCGCTCCGGTCGCTCGGGCACTGCAACGGGCTCGGCGGCGCGCGGCGGGACGTTCGAGGTGTGCTCCGGGCGAGCGGGCAGGGCGGAGATGCGATCGGGGCGCGTCGGTAGGGCCGACGTGCGATCCGTGCGGCCGGGCAGGACGGAGACACGACCTTCACGCCCGGGGACGATCGACGGTCGATCGGGGTTTCGGCCGGGCAGGGCGGAGATCCGATCGGATCGCCCGGTTCCGCCGGACGAGGTTGGTCGCTCGGAGGTCATGCGCGTCGGGGCAGACGGATGCTCCGAGGGGACACGGTTCGCGGCAGGATGCTCGGACGGGATGCGCGCAGCGGTGGGCTCTTCGGCGCGCGGGCCCGAGGGGAACGTCGCGTCGAGGATCGGATCCGGCGGCAGCGCGGACGTGTCGCTCGGTGGCTTCGGCGCGCGCATCGCCGAGGTCAACGTCGCGTCGAGGATCGGATCCGGCGGGAACGAGGACACCTCTTGGGGCTTCGCGGGCTGCGAGGTGGCCGCGTCGCTCCGCGGCTCCGAGAAGGGCAGCGGGATGTTCTCCAGCGTCTTCGGCGGCTCGCTGATGGTCGTGGGCAGCTTGGCTTGCCACGCGGGCGCAGGTGCAGGCGCGGGCGCGATCGCTGGTGCTGCTTCGGGCAGCGGCAGCGGCGGCACGGCGCTTTTCCGCTGCGCGCGCATGAACGCCATCGGCCGCTCCAGGCGACGCGTCGGCGTGTCGGGCGCTTCGTCGTCGTCGTCCGGCATCGCCTTCGGCAGCGCGCTCTTCGGGAACGCGTCTACGCGCATCGTCGCCGGCTCGTCGTCCACGACTGGCTGCGGCGCCTTCTGCATCATCGGCACCGTCGGCATCACGTCCGTTGCGTCCCAGCGCGGGCGGATGTTGCTCGCGGACAGGCCGTCCGCGACGCGCTCGAGCTCCGCGGCGAACGTCCGTGCGGTGGCGAAACGATCTGCGGGCTCTTTCGCAAGCGCCTTCATCACGATCGCATCGAGCCCGGCCGGCAGCGCTTGCGTCGCGAATCGTGACGGCGGCTCCGGTACCTGGAATGCGTGCGCGCGCGTTAACTCGAGCAGCGTCGTGATGTGATCGAAGGGCCCGCGCCCTGCGAGCAGCGTGTAGAGCACCATGCCCACGGCGTAGAGATCCGCGCGCCCGTCGACGGGCCGACCTCGCGCTTGTTCGGGCGAGAAGAAACGCGGCGTGCCCATCGCGACGCCTTCGGCCGTAGGGAACGCGAGCGGCAGGGGCGTGTTGTCCCCCGTCACGTTGATCACCTTGGCGACGCCGAAGTCGAGCACCTTCACCAGGCGGCGCCCTCCGTCGGGCGCGTCGCACAGGAACAGGTTGTCGAGCTTCACGTCGCGATGCACGACGCCCGCGTCGTGCGCGGCGGCGAGGCCTGCGAGCGCTTGACGCGTGACGTCGATCGCCTCGGCGACGGGGAAGAATTTCCGCTGCTCGAGCTCCTCGCGCAGGTTCCGCCCGTGGAGACGCTCCATCACGAGGAACGTCCGTCCTTCGGCCGTCTGCCCGAAGTCGGTCACCTGCACCAGGTTCGAGTGCGTGATCTTCGCGAGCGCTTGCGCCTCGATCCGCATCCGGTCCACGAAGTCGGGGCGGCTCGCGTGGCGCTCTTGTAGGAGCTTCACGACCACGCGTTTGCCGAGCGCGACGTGCTCGGCCTCCACCACGTCGCCCATGCCTCCGCGGCCGAGCGGCGCGAGGAAGCGGTACGGCGTTCCGTCGAGCAGCGTGGGTTTGTAGCCCTGGGAAGCGGCCGAAGGATCCGACGGGCCGATGGGGTTCTGGGCCGAGGTCACGGTCTCGGGGGATACTACTTCGTTCTTGTCCGCGCGGGTGGGGAGAGTCCGTGCTTGTTTTGTGATGGGGACGTCTAGGTCACGAGCGCCTGGACGGCCGCGGCGACGCCGAGCAGCGCGGCGAACGCGATCCACACGAGCCCCGGGCCCCAGATCTGCGCGGACGCGTTTCGCCGCGCGCGCTGGGGATCACGCGGGTCGTAGAGCACGGGCACCTCCGCGCCGATGCGCGCGTCGTCGTCGGCGTTCCGCGTCCGCTCGACGACCTCGATGTCGAGCCCGTCCTCCGTCCGGAAACGGAGCTTCGGTGGTGGATCGTCGTCGTCCAGCTCGGAGGATGTGTTCGCGACGACGCGCGCCGTCGCGATCTTGCCCACGCGCACGAGACGAGCGGCGCGCACGATCTCGACGAGACCTGCGAGCGCGGAGATCCCTGCGGCGACGGAGATGCCGACGGGCGAGAACACGACGCGAGCTTAGCCGAGGTCCTTGATCACGGCCTCGGCCGCGTTGTGCCCCGCAGCGCCGATCACCGCGCCGGCCGGGTGCGCGCCTGCGCTCGCGAGGTACAGACCGGGGACGCCGAAGCGATACGGCATGCGTTTGTCGAAGCCGTAGCTGTTGTCCACGTGGTGGATGTGGCCGTACGTGATTCCGAAGTGTCGCTCGATTCCCCTCGGCGACAGCGCGAACGTGTCCTCCACGAGATCGGTCGTGCCGGGCGCGAAGCGATCGCAGATCGAGAGGAGCTGCTTCACGTAGCCCGGGAGCGCGTCGTCCCAGGAGCGGCCGCCTTCGAGCTCGTAGGGCACCCATTGCACGAAGAGCGCGGCGTTGTGGCGGCCCTCCGCGTCGCGCAGCGAGCCGTCGACGGCCGTGTGGATGTACCACTCCATCGACGGGAACTCGGGCAGGCGGCCCGCCATCGCGTCCGCGTGCGCTTTGCGGAGCGACGCGAGCACCTCGTGCTCGTCGGGCAGGAGGTGGATCGTCGCGCCGTATTGTCCACGATCCTCGGGCAAACACGTGAACGTCGGCAGCTTCCGCAGCGCCATGTTCACCTTCATCGTCGTGCCCGGCCGTTGCACCTCGTCGAGGCGCTGCGACAGCGTCGCCGGGAAACGATCTTTCCCGACGAGCCCGCGCGTCCGGTAGGGATCCGCGTTCGACACGACGACCTTCGTCGCGATCCGCGAGCCATCCTCCAGGAGCACGCCGCTCACCGCGCCGTCCGTCACCTCGATCGACGCGACCTTCGCGCCTTCGCGGATCGTCGCGCCTTCGGCCCGCGCCTTCGCCGCGAGCCTCTGCGACACCGTGCCCATGCCGCCTTCGACGACCATCCACGTCCCGTCGGCGCCGGGCAGGCGACACATGTTGTGGACGAGAAAATTCATGCCCGTGCCGGGCGAGTCATAGCCGCCCGAGAGCCCGGAAAAACCGTCGGTCACGGCGTACATCGCCTTGATGAGATCACTCCGGAACCCGAAGCGATCGAGGTAGTCGCTCACGGGGCCGCGGCAGAGATCGACGAACGCCTTGCGCAGCGCGGGCCGCACGTACCGCTCGGCCGTCTGCTCCAGCGAGAGCGGCTCTTCGAGCCACGTCGGCGCGATGTCGTCGCGCATCGCCGAGAGCTCCTCGTTCAGCGCGACGTTCGCGTTCCAGTCCGCTTCCGAGAAAAACTCCGTGATTTGCCGGCGCATCGACGTCGTGTCGGATCCGAAGAGCAGGGATCGTTGGCCCCTCGTCGGAAGGAAGTAGTGCGGATCACGCCGTTTCATGGGCAGATCGACGCCGAGTTTGGCGACGAGCTCCGGCGGGATCAGGCCGAGCAGGTACGCGCCGGTCGAGATGCCGAGCTTCGGGGCGCGGGAAAACGGGAACTCGGTTTTCGTCGCGCCGCCGAGGGTGGGTTTTTCTTCCAGGACCAGAACCTGGAGGTTCTTCCGGGCGAGCAGGATGGCCGCCGCGAGGCCGTTGTGCCCGGCCCCCACGATCACGACGTCGGCGCGCTGTTCCATGGGGATCTCGTTAGCCCGCGTGCTCCCGTTTGTCCACGCATCACGGGGCCGCGGAGCCCTGGATCCAGCCAGGGAAACTATCTTACGCACAGCGTCGAAGCGTTCGCCGCCGTTTACCGGGGCTTCATGAAACCGTTAATGTCGCGCCATGGCAGGCGAACCCGACGACGAAGGCCAGGGCGACGAAAAGACGCAGGACCCGGCCGCGAGCAAAGAGCCCAGCGAGACCGACGCTTCGGAAGGCACGAAGGACGGCGACGCGGGCGAGACGTCGGCGCAGCCATCGGCGCAGACCGACGCTTCGGAAGGCACGAAGGACGGCGATGCGGGCGAGACGTCGGCGCAGGACGAAGGCGCGAAGACGAGCGCGGAGCCGCCGCGCGTGGGCGCCGCGTGGGCGCTTCCGTTCGTGCGGATCGAGCGAGCGCTCACGTGGTTCGAAAGCCGCGTGCTCTTCGTGGTCCTGCTCGCGCTCGTGCTCTCGCTCGTCATTTGGATCTCGCTGCGCGGCCTGGCCTCGCCCGTGCAAGCGGACAACGCGGCCGGGACGGTGTTTCGTGGGCTGCTCGGCGCCACGGTCCTCGGCGCGCTGGCGCGGTTCGGGACCACGCGCGCGAAGATCCACGACGAGACGAAGCGCGCGATCGTGACGATCGTCGCGATGGCCATCGGCGCCGCGGTTGCGCCGGCGTGGCGCAAGGTCGGCGTCGATCACTTCGACGCGATCCTGAACTGGTTGCAAGAGGGCTCGGCGCTCACGCTCTTTGGTGGCCTGCGTGGCGTCGCCACGCGCCTCACGTTGCTCGCCGCGCTCATCGGCTCCTCCCTCGCCGCCGCGCGCTCCAAGCACATCAACATCGACGTCGTCCTGCGCTTCATGCCCCCGTCCCTGCGCAAGCCCGTGCACGTCCTCGGCGCGCTCGTGACCGCGACCGTCTGCTTCGCCGCGTCCTGGGGCTTTTTCGACTACATCTCGATCGAGGGCTTCGGCCAACGCAATGATCTCTCCGCCTCCGCGAAGTTCGTCGGCGTCCGCGAGGGTTCGTCCCGACACTTCTTCCTCTTGCGTAAGCAGATCGGCCTCGACCTGCGTGCCGCACCCAGCGTCATCTTCAGCGGCGTTCGGTGGGACGATCCTTCACGGATGAACGGTCGGGCGTGGAACACGTGGATCGACGAGTCGGGCTTCAGCGAGAAGTTCACGGCCGAAGAGGTCGAGCTGATGCGCGCGCCCAAGGGCAGCGAGGAAGCGCCGCGCGTGCCGGTGGTCGTGCTCCCGAGTGAGAACGTCCGAGGTCTGCTCCTCACAGACATGAACCTCATGTGGACGTTCGGGCTCTTCGTCATCGGCCTGCGCGTGCTGTTGCGCGTGGTGCTCGTCATCGCGGGCCACGCCTCGGTCGAGCAGGACGCCGATGAGCCAGACGAAGACACAGACGAGCCTCGCGGCCCCGTCGCCGAGGAGGGCGCCCGATGAAACTCTGGCTGATCGTCATCGCGCTCCTCGCCGTCGTCGGCATGCCCATCTTCGCCGTGATGTGCGGCATCTCGATCCTGTCGTGGCTCGGCTCCACGAACAGCGAGCAGCAGTTCGTCCGGTTCATCGCGGCGAACGTGCTCGAGGAGAGGTTTTCGAGCACGCCCATCCTCGCCACGATCCCGCTCTTCACGTTCGTCGGCTACTTGATGGCCGAGTCGAAGACGCCCGATCGCATCGTCCGCGCTGCCTCGGCGGTGCTCGGTTGGATGCCTGGGGGCCTCGCGATCGTGTGTACTGTGGCGAGCGCGTTTTTCGCGACGCTCACGGGCGGCAGCGGCGTCACCATCGTCGCGATCGGCGGCCTGCTCTATCCGGCGCTTCGCCGGCAGGGGTATTCGGAGAAGTTCACGCTCGGCCTCGTCACGACGGCGGGGGCGATGGGCCTGCTCTTCTTCCCGAGCCCGCTCGTCATGATCTACGCCTTCATCGCGGGCGTGGACGTCACGCGCGCCTACAAGGCGACGCTGCCTCCGGGCCTCCTTTTGATGGTGCTGCTCTGCGGCTACGCGTTCTACGAAGGCAAACGCTCGCGCATCCCGCGAGCGAAGTTTGACCTCAAAGAAGCAGGCTCCGCGATTTGGCACGTGAAGTGGGAGATCGCGACCCCGCTGCTCGTCGCCCTCGGCTTGACGACGGGGCTCATGGAGCTCGACGAGAGCGCCGGCGCGGCCGCGCTCTACACGCTGATCGTCGAGGTCTTCGTCTACAAGGATCTCAGTCTGCGCAAGGTCGTGCGGGTGGCGAAGGACGCGATGATGCTCTCCGGGGCGATCATCCTCATCCTCGCCATGGCCACGGCCATGACGAACTACATCATCCAGGCTGGCATCCCGCAGGCGATCCTCGAGTTCTTCATGGAGCGGGGCATGAACGCCGCGTGGCAGTTCATCCTGGTATTGAACCTCTTCGTCTTCGTGCTCGCCATGCTGATGGAACCGTTTGGCGCGCTTCTCGTGGCGATACCGCTGCTCATCCCGCTCGCGGCGACGTTCCACATCAACCCGTTCCACCTCGCGGTCATGTTCCTCTTGAACCTCGAGATCGCGTACGTGACGCCGCCGATGGGGTTGAACCTCTTCATCGCGAGCTTCCGCTTCTCGCGCCCGATCGTCGACGTCTACCGCGTCGTCCTGCCTTTCGTCGCGGTGCTGGCGGTCGGCCTCGGCATCGTGATCGTCATGCCGTCCATGTCGAGCTTCACGATTGCGGGCGACGTCGCGAAGGCGCGGGCCCAGGCCGCGCAGGATGGGGTCGCGCCGCGCGAGGCGTGGCTGCTCGAGTGCGTGCAGGAGGACACGAACAACCTCAAGCCCTGCTCCAAGGAAGACATCACGAAGTGGGGCCCGGACGGGCAGGGGATTGCGACGAAGGAAGGTGAGAAGCCGAAGCCCACGGGCGACGTCGTGCCTGCGATGGACAGCGGCGCGGACGCGGGTGCGGATGCGGGCACGGATGAGATGGATGATCTCCTGAAGCAGATGCTTGGCGGTGGCGACACGGACGCGGGCGCGGCCGACGCGGAGGCGCCGAAGGCTGCGGATCCGATGGACGATCTACTGAAGGAGATGCTCGAAGCGGGGAAGGACGGCGGCTGAGCCTCCTCAGCGCGTGACACATGGCCCTGTGCATCGACCGCATCGCGGTCGATGCACCAAAGGTCCAGGGCTGGCCCTGGTCCGGGTCCAGGGGTGGACAACCCCTGGTCGGGGCCCGGGGTGAAACCCCGGCGCTACTCTCTCAGAACCCACACTCGCGCATGCGGACTTTGCCCAGGTAGCGCGCGGCGCGACGCTTCGCGACCACGTTTGCCAGGCGTTGCTCGGGGAGCACGTCGCCGGCTTCGACGACCGCGGTCAGCGCTTTTACGTAGCTGTCCTTGTCGCCCTTCAGGCAATGGTATTTCCCGGCGTACTGCACCTGCGTCAGGAGCATCTTGCCGCCGTGGATCGCGAGCGCCTGGTCGAAGTGCTTCTTCGCGTCGTCGAGCTCGGCCATCGCGGTGCGCGCGTGGTAGGCGCCGAGGATCGTGTGACCGCTGCCGTGCATGAACTTGGGATCGAGCGCGACGGAGCGTTCCATGAGTGCGACGCCGATCCATAGATCGCCGACGGCGGCTGCGTCGTCTTTCAGGATGTTCGTCTTGCTGATCCATGCGTAACCGGCCCAGAAAAGGGCGGGGGCGTCGCGCTCGGCGTCCGTGAACTGCGCGGTGTAGGCGCGCATCGCGTCGTCGTTCTTGCGCGCTGCCTCGAAGCCTGGGTGATAAATTTCGAGGAGCTGGAGCGCGTACTGGAGGCCCCGGTCGTAGGCCGCGGCTGCGCGGTTTTTCAGGTACAGATACCGCGGACCTTCGAGGCCTTCGGCGTCTTCGGCGTCTTCGAGCTCGTCCTCGGTGAAGGCGAACGTGGCGCTCGTCCAGGTCTTGGCGAGCGCGAAGAGCGCGTCCTCGTTGTCCGGTGCGAGGTAATGCATGCCCTCGAACTGGCCGATGCCGTTGAACGCGACGACCTTCGCGACCTCGTAGTCGGTCAGCGTGTCGATCGCGGCCGAGGCCGTGGCCGTGGCTTCGATCTGGCCTTCGAGGAACATCTTTTTGATGCACCCCGTGCTGGCGAGGGAGAGGGCGGAGAGCGCGAGAACGGAGAGGGTTTGGAGGAGACGCACGACGCGGATGGTACGTCGTCCTCCCGGCTCGGTTCAATTGAACTACCGCGGGAACGCCGCTGCATTTCCGCCGTCGACCGTGATGACGCAGCCTGTCGTCGCCTCGGCTGTGGCGAGATACAGGAACGCCTGCGCCACGTCGGCTGCGGTGGTTTCGCGCCGGAGCAGGTTTGCCCGGAAATATTCATCCACGCCGACACCACGGGCCCGCGCGCGGGCTTCGAGCATGCCGCCGCCGAAGATGCCCGTGCGGATTCGATCGGCGTTCACTGCGTTCGCGCGGATGTTGTAGGGCGCGAGATCCACGGCGTACTGGCGCGTGAGCGCGACGAGGGCGGCTTTGGGGATGGCGTAAGGACCGAAATCCGGGCCCTGGTTGAATGCGCTCTTCGACGCGTTGAAGAGCAGGACGCCGCCGGCGCCTTGCTGGATCAGGACGTCGGCGGCGAACCGCGCCACGTTCTGGTGGCCGAGCAGGTTGACCTCCAGCGAGGCGCGCAGCGCGCTGTCGCCTTGTTCCCCGTGGATCGACCCTTCGAACGCCGTGCCCGCGTTCGAAACGACCACGTCGAGCCCGCCGAAGCGCAGCGTTGCCTTGCGGATCGCCACGCGCACGTCGTCCTTCGAGGTCACGTCGCAGGGCAGCAGGAACACCCGATCGTCGTGGGCGTCGACGAGCGGCTTCGCGGCGCGCTCGAGGGCTGCCTCGTCTCGGTCCGTGAGCGTCACGTGTGCGCCCGCAGCGAGCAGCGCGCGTGCTGTGGCGAAGCCGATTCCGGAGGCCGCGCCCGTCACGAACGCGACGTGCCGATCGAGCGGTTTGCCCGGGCCCGCGCTCTTCTTCAGCTTCGCCTGCTCCAGGCTCCAGTACTCCACGTCGAAGATGTCGAGCTCGCTCGCGGGCTCGTAGCCGGCGTTCGCCGTCGCTTGCTCGATCACGCCTGTCGTGTGCTCGTAGATGTCGGCCGCGATCTCGGCGTCCTTGCGCGTCTTGCCCACGGTGAACGCGCCGAGGCCCTCGATGAGCAGGACACGCGGCCACGGATCGAGCTCGCGCCTGTCGCCGGGGCGCACGGCTGCGCAGCGGCGGAAGTAGTCCTTGTACGCCTCGGCGTATGCCGTGATCGCGTCGTCGAGCGTGGCCGTCGTCTTGTGCCGATCCTCGGGCGAGAGCGGCGGCAAGAGCAGCGGCTTCGGCTTCGTGCGAAGCACGTGGTCGGGCGTGGCCGGGCCCTTCTGCGTGATCTCTTCGAGATCGTCGCGATCGCAGAACGAGACCATCTGCGGGCTCATGCGGAACGAGCAGATCCAGCGCTGGCCAGAGGCGCGGGCGAGGGCGCCGCGGATCATCGGCGCGAGGAGCGCGCAGGCGTCGGGCGAGGGGCTCGAGATCGTGCGTCGCGAGATCGGCTTGGCCTCTTCGAGCCAGCGCTCGGCGCGCGTCACGTTCGCGATCATGCGCTCGTAGCTCTCCATCGCGTTCTCGCCCCACGTGAAGATCCCGTGCTTGTCGAGGACCATCACGTTCGGCTCGCGGCCCGCGCGGGTGAGCGCGCGGAAGAGATCTGCGACCTTCTTCGCCAGCGCGAAGCCGGGCATCACGTAGGGGATGAAGAGCACGCGGTCGCCGAAGACCTCACGCACGAGTTGCTTCGAGCCCGGCTGATCGACGATGGCGAGCACGGCGTCGGCGTGCGTGTGGTCGATGTACTTGAACGGCAGGTACGCGTGGAGCAGCGCCTCGACCGAGGGCGTCGGCGCGCTCGGCTCGAGCATGTGCGAGCGGAGGAGCGAGACCATCTGCTCGTCGGTCATGCTCGGCAGCTCGCAGAGACGGCGGAGCTGCGCGAGGCGGCAGGCGGGGAAGCCCTCGGGCTCGATCGCGCCGAGATCCCAGCCGCTGCCTTTCACGTAGAGCACGTCGGTCGTGTCGCCGACGAGCTCGGTCACCCGCGTCTTGACGGACGTGTTGCCGCCGCCGTGCAGGACGAGGTCGGGCTCCTGGCCGAGCAGGCGCGATGTGTAGACGCGCAAGGCGAGATCCTCGCCCCAGCGAGGGCCGTACGTCTCGACGAACTGGGCAGCGTCTGCGGCGCGATACCGTGATTCCACGGCGCGTTCATACCACGGGAGAGAGGCGGGACGAACGAGGTCGGGGCCCGAAGAGCCGGGCCCGATCGAACGGACAAACCGCGGCGCGCCTCGGGAATGGCGCGCCGCGGCGGGCTCCGTCAGTACCGGTAGTTCTCGGGCTTGAAGGGGCCCTCGACGGGCACGCCGATGTAGTCGGCTTGGTCCTTCGTGAGCTGCGTCAGCTCGACGCCGAGCTTGGCGAGGTGCAGCGCGGCCACCTTCTCGTCGAGCTTCTTCGGCAGGAGGTGCACGCCGAGCGGATACTTCTCGGTCCAGAGCGCGATCTGGGCGAGGACCTGGTTCGAGAACGAGGTCGACATCACGAACGACGGGTGGCCCGTGGCGCAGCCGAGGTTCACGAGCCGGCCGCGGGCGAGCACGATGAGGCGCTTGCCGTCGGGGAAGACGAAGTGGTCGACCTGCGGCTTGATGTTCTCCTCTTTGATCTCGGGGTTCGTCTCCAGCCAGGCGATCTGGATCTCGGAGTCGAAGTGGCCGATGTTGCAGAGGATCGCCTCGTCCTTCATCCGCAGCATGTGCTCGCCGCGGACGACGTCCTTGCAGCCCGTTGCCGTCACGAAGATGTCACCGACGTGCGCGACCGCGTCGAGCGTGCGCACCTCGTAGCCCTCCATCGCGGCCTGGAGCGCGCAGATCGGGTCGATCTCCGTCACGATCACGCGCGCGCCGAGCCCGCGCAGCGACTGTGCGCAGCCCTTGCCCACGTCGCCGTAGCCGCAGACGACTGCGACCTTGCCCGCGAACATCACGTCCGTCGCGCGCTTGATCCCGTCGCCGAGCGACTCGCGGCAGCCGTAGAGGTTGTCGAACTTCGACTTCGTGACGGAGTTGTTCACGTTGAACGAAGGCACGCGGAGCAGGCCCTTGCGGTGCATGTCGTAGAGCCGGTTCACGCCCGTCGTGGTCTCCTCGCTGATGCCGCGGACCGGATCCGCGCCCTCGAAGAGCTGCGGATACTTCTCGTGGACCATCGTCGTGAGGTCGCCGCCGTCGTCGAGGATCATGTTCGGGCCTTTGCCGCCCTCGAACGCGAAGAGCTGCTGCTCGATGCACCAGTCGTACTCTTCGAGCGTCTCGCCCTTCCAGGCGTAGACGGGCACGCCCGTCGCCGCGATCGCCGCGGCCGCGTGATCCTGCGTCGAGTAGATGTTGCAGCTCGTCCAGGTCACCTCGGCGCCGAGCTCGCGCAAGGTCTCGATCAGGACCGCGGTCTGGATGGTCATGTGCAGGCAGCCTGCGATGCGGGCGCCGGCGAGGGGCTTCTGCTTGCCGTACTCGGCGCGCAGCGCCATGAGGCCGGGCATCTCCTTTTCGGCGATGCGGATCTCCTTGCGGCCCCAGTCGGCGAGGCTGAGATCGGCGACCTTGAAGCGGGGTTTTTCGCTCATCGTGTCCTCTTGCTGTTCTCGGCGGTCCCTTGCGTTCCCTCGCTGTGCCGACCGACCAGTAGCTGCCAGACGAGGTGCCTGTCCGGGCCGTCCCCCTGCCAGGCGCGGGGGAGACGGCGAATCGTCACGTCCACGAGACCCGCATCGACGGCCATCCGCCGCAGCGTCTCGGGATCGAAGCCTTGCCAGAGATCGGCCTCCTGCTCGCAGAGGGCCTGATCATCGTGCGCCTCGTAGTCGAGGACGCAGACCGCGCCGCCGCTCGGCCGCGCGAGGTGCATGAGCGCGGCCATCGCGCGTGCGGGCTTGGGCGCGTGATGCAACACGCGCGCGGCGAAGACCACGTCCGCGCCGCCGGCCTCACCGGCCCGCGACACGACCCGCTCGCGCAGATCCGGCGCGTCGTACTCGCCCTGCACGAGCTCCACGTTCGCGAGCTCGCGCCGCCGGATGCGCTCCTCCGCGAGCGCGAGCTGCGCTTCGGCGCGATCCACCGCGATGACGTGCGCGAAGAGCGGCGAGAGCACTTCGAGCAGCGCGCCGTCGCCCGTGCCCACGTCGACCGCGAGCGCGCGATGCGGCAGGAGCGGCGCGAGCGCGGTGAGATACGCGCCCAGCTCGAGCGGCGGCCCCGGCCTTAACGGCCTACCTGCGCGCGCGAAAAACTCCCGGGTCGCTGCGTCGCGCCCGGCGATCACCTCGCCGATCCGCACCATCGTCCCGTCGGCCTCGCAGGCCGCGGTTCCGGCCCGCACGGCGTCGGCCACGACCGGATCCGTCGCGGCCCCGGGCGAGAGCCGGAGCAAGGTCCACGTGCCTTGCTTGCGCGCGAGGAGCAGCCCTGCGTCCCGGAGTGCCGCTGCGTGGCGCGAGATCTTCGGCTGGCCTTCCCGGAGCAGCTCCGACAGCTCCCCGACGCCGAGCTCCTCGGCTGCCGCCAGCGCGAGCAGCCGCGGGCGCACCGGATCCGCGAGGAGCCGGTAGAGCTCCCACCGGCTCGCAGCGTCCGCAGGCAGACGCCCGCTCGGGCCCGTCGGGTCGTGCATCACGTTTCTTGCTATATGCGTTCATGCGCATGCATGCAAGAAGGTTATGTCCCGACCTCTACTTTGATAATCACTTCAATAACAAGGCCCGTATCCGCCCCTGTCGTGCCTCCGTTGGGGTGCGTTATCCCCCAAATCCCTTGACGGCCCGCTCCATCCGCCCCTCTTCCGCGCGGCTGAGCAGGCCCACCGCGACCGTGCTCATCCGCTCGGGACGGAACACGCGCTGCGCGGCATCCCGCACGTCGGCGATCGTGACGCTGGCGAGCTCCTCGTGCCGGGCCATCGGCGTCCGCGCGATGCTCGCGAAGGCGGCGAGGCCGTAGAAGCTCGCCACGGCCTCGGCGTCGTCGAGCATCGCCTCGACGGACCAGAGGTGACGGTTCTTCGCCTTGTCGAGCTCCTCGGGCGTGGGCCCGTGCGACGCGAGCTCGTGGACGAGCGCGTAGATCTCCTTCAGCACCACGGTCGCGCGCTCGTGCGCCGCGCCCGCGGCGATGTCGACGACGCCGTCGTCCTCGTACGCCTCGAACATGCCCGAGACGTCGTAACAGAGGCCGAGCCGGTCGCAGATGCGCTCGTAGAGGCGCGTCGACATGCCGTCGTCGAGCACGCGCAGGAGCATCTCCACGCTCGGCTCGAGCTTGTCTTTTTCGCTCACCGCGCGGAACGCGACGCGAAGTTCCGTCTGGCTCGACTGGTTCTCGATGAACGAGAAGCGCGGCTTCTTCTGGCCGTTCGGCGGCGGGACCGCGCCGATGCGGCTGCCCTTGGGCATCGTGGCGAAGGCGCGTTCGGCCGCCTTGATCACGCGGTCCGGATCGAGGTTGCCCGAGAGGCAGAGGACCGCGTTCGACGTCGTGTAGTGCCGCGCGTGGTGGGTGCGCAGCATCGATGCGTCGAAGAGCGCGAGCGTGTCGAGCCCGCCCGTGATCGTGTAGCCGAGCGGGTGATCCTGGTACATCAAGGCGCGCGCGAGGTTGTCGGCGTCGATGATCCGACCGTCGTCGTCGAGATCCTCGAGGATCTCCTCGCGCACGATCCCGCGCTCGATCTCGAGATCGGAAAAACGCGGATCCGTCGTCACCTCACCGAGCAGAGAGATCACCTGCTCGAAGTTCCGCGGCGGCACGGAGATGCTCATCACGCCGTGATCCACGTACGTCGCGGCGTAGAGCGTGCCGCCGAGCCGCTCGAACGCGAGGGCCTGCGCGTGGGCCGAGGGGAGATCCTTCGTCCCCCGGAAGACCATGTGCTCCAGGAAGTGCGAGAGCCCGTTCGTCTTGGAGGTTTCGAAGCGGGAGCCCGTGCGCAGGAAGAGCGCCGCAACCGCGCGGTGCACGCTCGGCTGCGGGACGATGACGAGAGGAAGTCCGTTCGGGAGGACGAGGTCGTGGTGGAGCAGCATCCGCCCTCACGAATGATGCATTCGGAGCCGTTCCGCTACTCTCCCAGGTCCTCGCCGCCTTCCTTGGGCGGCTTTGCTTCCGTCGTGAACTCCGCGCCCCCGAACTTGATCTCCGTTCCGAGCGTGTTGCGCAGGCGCGAGATGTAGGCGACGAGCGCGTCCTCCTGCTTCTCGTCGCGGAACTGGGCCATGAACGTCGGGCGGTCCTTCTCCCACTCCTCCTTCGAGGCGGGCTTTTTCTCCTTCAGGACCATCACGGCGTAGCCGTTGAACAGCTGGATGATCTCGTCCGCGGCGTCGCCCGGCTTCTCCAGCTTGAAGGCCTGCGTCGCGGCGTTCGAGCCCGGCATCATGCCGGGGATCGGGCTACCCGAGGTGTTGAAGGGGAGGCTCGACTCCACGACGGGGCGCTGCGGGTGCTTGCGCACGGGCGACTCGGCCGCGGCCTCGTCCTTCTTCGCCTCGTCCTTCTTCTCGTCTTTCTTGTCGCCCTTCTTCGCCTTGTCGTCCTTCTTCTCGTCCTTTTTGGCGAGCTTCGCCTCGAGCTCGGAGAGGTAGGTCTCGACGGCCTGGTCGAGCGTCTTGCCGCCCTTCACCGCGGCGAGGATCGTCTTCGCGGCCTCGGCCGTCAGGCGCTCGGTCTCGAACTTGAGGTAGAGGTCCTCGTCGACCTCGGCGCGGCCCACGGCCTCGGCTTCGAGATCCTTCGCGACCTTGTCGACGAGCACGAGGTGATACCCGAACTCGCTCTCGACGATGTCCGTCACCTTGCCGGGCTCGGCCTTGAGCATCGCGTCTTCGAAGGGCTTCACCATCCTGCCCTTCGTCACGCAGCCGAGAAGGCCGCCGCGCTCGGCGCTGCCGTCCTCGCTCATCGCGCGCGCCACATCGGCAAAACTCTCGCCCTTGTCGAGCCGCGCCTTCGCCTGCTCGATCTTCTCCTTGGCCTTCGCCTTGGCGTCCGCGGGATCGGCGTTGTCCTGATCGATCTTCGCGAGGATGTGGCGGGTCACGCGACACTCGGGCAGGTACGAGGACTTGCGCGAGTTCCACGCGCGCTCCTCCTCCTCCTTGTTCAGCGCGACCCACGCGTCGATCGCCTTCTGCGACTTGTCGGCCACGAGATCCGCGAAGAAACGTTTGTCGAGGCGGACATAGGAGACGGAGGCCGTCGACTTGTCCTGGTTGTACCGCGCGAACGCCTCGGCGTCGCCCACGACCGCGCGCGAGCGCACGAGCTCACGCATGCGCGCCGCGATGATCTCTTCCTTCTGGTACTCGCGGAACTCCTGCGGGCTCATCTTGGCGACCATGCGGACCTCGCGCTCATATGCTTTGAGGTCGAACTTTCCGGTCTGCCGATTCTTGACGTTCAGGTAGCGGACCATCGGGCCGCCGAGACCCATGTACGCGGCGCCGCGCGGATCGACGACGCGGCCGTCGGGCATCATGACGGGCGAGAGCGGCATCGAGACGTGCATCCGGCCCGAGGTGAGCTCAGCGTTGAGCTCGTCCTCCGAGATCGTGATCCCGAGCCGCTTCGCGTCCTCGTTGAGGAGCTGCCGCTCGACCAGGCCTTCGGCCGTGATCTTGCGGAGGTTGCGCTGCCGCATCCACTCCTGATCGGCGCCGCGCGGGGCGAGCATGCGATACGAGGCCCAGAAATGGCCCGAGGAGATGCAGCTCCCGCGGATCTCCACGGCGCACCTCGCAGACTCGACCATCTGCTGCCCTGCGTTCGGCCGGAACTGGACGATGAAGACGAGGGCGATGGCGATGACGGCGAAGCCGCCCAGGATGCTTGTCAACTTGTTCACGTGCTCGAGCTCCGCATCCGGCGTGGCGAGGGTCAGATGCCTCGCAGGGGATCAACCGAGGCCCCGGCATAGCACGACTTCAAGAGGGAGGCGCTGGGGGAGAAGGCTTCCGTGGGCCTCGTCGAACGGCTCGACCGCCCGGCGCGTGATGAGTAAGCTCCGGGTCCCATGGCCACACCGAAAAACATGCTGCCGGATTGCGGGCTCTACCTGACGTCGCAGCCGCTTCCGGGCAACGAGCAGAAGGTCCCTGCCAACACGATCGTGTATTTCCACAATCACTCGGACAGCGGCCTTCCTCAGGTCATCGCGCCCGACCACAACATCCACAACCGCTGGCATTTCCACGGCCCGGGCATCGAGTTCCGCGGGCTGAACTGGGCGGGCACGTTGAAGAAGCTCACGCCCGAAGGGTTTTACACGCTGCGTCGGGAGCTCACGTTCGAAGGCGGATCCTGGCCGAAGGGCGCGATCGTCCAGCTCGGCTACACCCGCGAGGGCGACCCGATCCTGTTCATCGGCCGCGTGCGATCGCGCCTCGACGAGAACGACCTCTTCTTCTCGGACAAAGGCCTCAAGCTGAAGCGTGATCAGCTCAACGTCCTCGAGCCCGCCCCCGTGTTCCAGGAGCCCGACGACGGTTCGAGCGGCCACGCCCCGAACGCCACGCATTGAGCCCCGGGCGGACCTGACCGGAAAAGCCGTACGTCGGCTGACAACACGAGGCTCGCTGCTACGCTCCCGAGCCTCGTGAAACGCCGCTCTTTGACGCCGACCACGTGCGCTCCTCCCACCCTGGCCAAGCTCGGGCGTCGCGCCTCGACGCGCCGTCCATTCACCGAACGGGTCGTGTTTCGTCGCGGAGAGCGGGAGGTGCACGGCTTCGCGCTCAACATCAGCCTGGGTGGGTTGCGCGCGATCCTCGACGAGCCCGTGGGGCTCGGCGACTGCTTCGACGTGAGTCTCGGCGACGAGGGCTCGCGATCGGGACGGGTCGTCTGGATCCAGGTGGAGCTCGGCGGCGCGATCGTGGGCGTCGCGTTTCTCGACGCGGCGACCGTGGCGCGCGAGGCCGAGCCACCTCTTGACGTTTCTTCACGAAGTTGCGAGCCTTGGGCCCGGTCCAAATAATCTGGGGGGCCCGGAACGATCGGACGATGCCGACGCCGGCCGAAGTCAAAAAAGCTTTGATCGCCGCAGGGTTCGAGGTGTACCGCACGCGCGGTGACGTCGTGCACGTCGCCGAACGCGCGCGGGAAAACCTCATCATGGACTCGGGCGTGCGCGTGCACGCCGGCGAGGTCGCGGTGGCCCTCGTGCTCCGCGCGCAGCGCACCGATTTCCCGCACGACCCTGACGACGACATGTTCGAGCGCGCGCGCGCGCTTGGCGTCGCCGCGCGGGAACGCGGGTATCACGAGGTCGGGACGCAGGTCACGCGCCTGCCGGATCCGAGTGACGAAGAGCGCACGCTCGATAGCTGGTTCGAGGTTTCCTTCGAGAAGCGCGTGGCGGGGCTCGACGAGGCGATGATCGAGGTCGGCTTCGCGCTCTCGCTCGAGAAGGCGGCGTCGCGGTCGTAGTGAGCTACGACGACGACGTCGAGGCCGACGCGGGGCAAGAAGAGCCAGCAAGGGAAGGGCGTGCGCGGCGGCTGCTCGGACCGAGCGGGCCGCTCGCGCGGGCGTTCGAGGGCTACGAGGATCGCGAGGGGCAGCTCGCGATGGCCGACGCGGTGGAGCGCGCGCTCGACGAGGATCGCGTGCTGCTCTGCGAGGCGGGCACGGGCACGGGCAAGACGCTCGCGTACCTCGTCCCGGCGATCCTGAGCGGGCGCAAGGTCGTGATCTCCACGGCGACGAAGGCGCTCGAAGAGCAGATCTTTGCCAAGGACCTGCCGCTCGTGGCCGAGTACCTCGGCCTGCACGTCTCGGCCGCGCTCGTGAAGGGGCTCGGGAACTACCTCTGCCTGCGGCGCTTCGACGAGCTTCGGACGAGCCCCGAGGCGCACCACGAAGCGGGCGTGATGCGCTCGTTGCCGGTCGTGGAGGCGTGGGCGCGCGAGACGGAGGTCGGTGATCTCTCGGAGCTCGTCACGCTCGCCGAGTCGGATCCGATCCGGCGCGAGGTATGCTCGTCGAGCGAGACGCGCATCGGATCGGCGTGCCCGTTCTTCGAAAAATGCTTCGTCACGCGCATGAAACGTGAGGCCGAGGAAGCGCGCGTGCTCGTGGTGAACCATCACCTCTTCTTCGCGGATCTCTCGCTGAAGCTCGGCCGCGGCAACGTCCCCGGCGCGGGCGCGTTGCCTCCGTACGACGCGGTGATCTTCGACGAGGCGCACGAGCTCGAGGACATCGCGACCGAGTTCTTCGGGACGCGCATCTCGGGATCACGCGTCGACTCGATGCTGCGGGACGCCGATCGCGCCTTCATCGCGAGCGGGCTCGCCGATCGGATCCTCGGGCGAGGGGAGGGGACCGCGATCGTGGCGCTCGTGCGCGAAGCAGCGGACCGATTTTTCGCGGCGGTCGCGCGTGTCGCCGGCGAGGCGGCGCGCGAGGGGCGCGTGGAGCTGAAGCGCGAGGTGTGGGCGGGTGAGCTCGTGGATGCGTATCACCACTTCGACGAGGCGCTTGAAGCGCTCGCGGGGTACGCGTCGGCGCACGCGATCACGGAGGCGGTCGGGCTCGTGGGCACGCGCGCGGAGACGCTCCGCACGGACGCGGCGAAGATCGTGGATGGCAAGTCGAACCAGGTGACGTGGGTCGAGGTGCGCGCGCGCTCCGTGTCGGTGGGCGCGTCGGCGGTGGACGTCGGCTGGCTCTTCCGCGAAGGCGTCTTCGAGCGGATCGGCGGCGTGGTGCTGACGAGCGCGACGATGACCGCAAAAGCGGGGGGTTCGGGGGCGAAGCTCGGCCCGTCCGAGCGTAGCCCCCGAGCGTCGGACGACTTCCGGTTCTTGCGCACGCGCCTCGGCCTCGACGAGCGCCTCACGGTGCCGGTCGACGAGCTCGTCGTACCGTCGCCGTTCGACTACGCGTCGCGCGCGCTGCTCTACACGCCGCGGGATCTGCCGGAGGCCTCGGATCCCTCGTTCCTCGCGGCGTCGGCGGATCGGATCGTGGAGCTCGTCGACATCGTGGGCGGCGGCGCGTTCGTTCTTTGCACCTCCAACCGTTCCATGGTCGCGCTCGGCCGTGCGCTCGCGGGCCGGGTGCCGGGGCCGCTCATGGTGCAGGGGCAGGCGCCGAAGCGGATGCTGCTCTCGAAGTTCCGCGCCGCGCACCACGCGGTCCTCGTGGCCACGATGAGCTTTTGGGAGGGCGTGGATGTGCCAGGCGACGCGCTCCGGCTCGTGGTGATCGACAAGATCCCGTTCGCCGTGCCCACGGATCCCGTGGTCGTCGCGCGCTCCCAGGCGATCGAGCAGGCGGGGCATTCCCCGTTCGCGACGTACACCGTGCCGCAAGCGGCGATCACGCTGAAGCAAGGGTTCGGCCGGCTGATCCGAACGCGGCAGGATCGGGGGATCGTGGCGATCCTCGATAGGCGGGTGCGGACGCGCGGCTACGGCGCGCTCCTGCTCGACGGGTTACCGCCGGCCGCGCGCACCGAGCGCATCGATGAGGTGAAGGCTTTTTGGTCGAGGCTTCTGGCGGAGGATTCCGCCTAGAGCGCGGTGAACGTGCGGTGCCCGAGCGTGACGCCGAGCGAGGAGACGCCCGAGGCCACGTTGGTGAAGCGCACGTGGCTCCAGTTGTTCGGCGCGGGGATCTCGAAGCCGTTCAAGGCGTAGATCGAGCTCTTCTCCCAGCGGATGAGGCTGAAGTCGTCGATGAAGATGCGCGCCTCGCCCGTCGCCGGGGGCGAGGTCCTGAAGTAGAAGCGCGCGCTCGTCGCGTTCGAGGCGGCCGTGACGTTCACGATGAACTGCGTCCAGCCGTACGTGCTCGCGGTCTTCGTGTACGAGTCGGTCGTGCTCAGCGTCGTGCCGCTGTCGCTGTACATGCGCGTCGTGAGCGCGAAGGGGCCTGCGTTGTCGCCGCGGATCCAGCCCGTGATCGTGAGCTTCGAGCCGCCGGGGAAGGACACGCGGTTGTTGTTGAAGACCGTGATCTCCGTCGAGTTCGACGCGTTCCGCAGCATCACGAGGGCGCCCATGCCGCTGCGCACGACGCTGTTCTCCACGTAGCGGACCGTGCTCTGGTCCCACGCCCTCCCTTCGCTGAAATCGCCGTCGACGTCGGAATCCTCGAAGTCCCCGTTGATGAGCAGCTCGCGGCCCCACTCGACCGTCGCGCTCGCGCTCGACTTCACGTACGAGAGCGAGTCCGAAGGCGCGTTCCGCGTGAACGCGATGGGCCCGGTCGTCTGGCTCGTGACGGGCGCGTTCAGCGACTGGTTCGTCGTCGACGTCGTGTACTGCGAGGTCGAGCGGAGCGCGACGATGCGGTGCCCCGTGGGGAACACGACGGCGCCAGAGAGCCCGTCCGCGATGTTCTGGCCGGCCGGGTTCTTCGGTAGGTGCGTCGAGAGGTGCCCGAAATGCCGCCCCGTGCGCGCGAGCCCGTCGCCCGCGAGGAGCTTCGGTACGTAGCCCTCGATGCTGATCGGGATGAGATCCAGCCGCGCGACGTCGAAGCCGCCGCCCGCGAGCACGTCGACGTCCGCGATCGCGAGGATCGACTGGAAGGTCTCGTGGACGTCCTGATCGAAGACGAAGTTGCCGAGGGACATCAGCACGAAGCGCGGCGTCCCGCCCACGTTCACGAGGCCGATGCCCTGCGCGGTGTGCGTGTGGTGGGCGACGACGATCCCGGCTCCCCGGTTCGCGAGCGAGATGAACTTCGAGCGCATCGAGTTCGAAGGGAACTCGCTGTACTCCACGCCGCCGTGGATCATGGGGATCGCGAAGCGCTCGGGTGTCTCGGCGTCGATGAACGCGTTCATGTTCGCGTTCGACGCCTCGAGCGCGCCCGCCTTGTCCGGATCACGGGCGACGAGCAGGTAGTCGAGCTCCGTCGAGCCGTCGGAGACGAGCTCGCTGAAGCCGAGCAGCGAGAGCGGCACGTTGTTCAGCGTGCGGAAGATCGTGGTGCCCTCGGCGTTCGTATCGTTCGAGCCCACGCCACACCAGTCGAGCCCCGCGTTCGAGACGTGGAGCATCGAGTCGGTCACGCCGGTCGTGAGGTAGTCGAAGATGTGGTTGTTCGCGAGGTCGACGCCGTCGATGCCCGCGTACGTGAGACCTGCGAGCGTCTCGGGGTACGAGAAGAACGTGTAGTCCTTGTACGGATGCGGCGTGCTCGTGTCCGAGGTGATCGGGGACTCGAGGTTGACGACCGTGTAGTCCGCGGACGAGAGGGCGTCGCGCACGTAGGAGAAGATCGCCTGCGCGTCGGCGGCGCGGCTCGCAGGGCGGATGAGGTCGCCCGCCTCGCCTTCGATGCCGTCGGCGTCGAGGTCGGTGAAGCGGCGGCCGAGCATGGTGTCGCCGCCGAAGATCAGGCGCACGCGGCCCGCCTTCGTCGGGTTCATGGAGATCGTGCCCGTGCTCGTGATCGTCTCGCTCGTCGGCCGGTGCAGGTCGACGGGGATGATCTCGCTGTAGTGGCCGGAGGCGGTGATCTTGAGCAGCACGTTCCGGCGCTTGAGGCCCGTGATCGTGAAGCCGCCGGACGCGTTCGTCGTCGCCGTCTTGCCCGCGTTCGTCACGCCGTCGCCCCAGGCGAGGACGGTCACCGTGGCGCCCGTGATCGCCTGGCCCGCGCGGTTCTTGATCGTGCCGCTCAGGCTGATGGTGGTCTGCGCGTACGTCGTGTCGAACGTCGCTTCGCTCGTGTCGAACTGGTAGGGCTGCGCGTGCGCGATCGCCGGCGCGAAGGCGCTCGTGAGGCCGAGCCACACGAGCCCTGCCCGAAGGTGTTTCCCAGTGATGTGGGTCTCCGCCATGGTCCTCCGTCCCGTCCTTGAGGGGTCGACAGGGGACCAGAGAGCGCTCGCGAGGAGGGAAGGGCCAGGTTCGCCGCGAGCGCTCGCGGGCCCCGATAGCAAATTTCAGTGTTTTCCGGGTGGACCGAGCCCGTCAATCGTTGCCGGCGAGAACTCTCGTTCAGGGGCCGCCCACGCTACGGCCGCACGCGAAAAGGCGTCCGTCCGCGCAACGCGGTAGGAATTTTGTGGACGTGCTGCAAGGAGGAGGGACGGAGCTCAGGCGCGGAGCGTGGCGCCGAAGCGGGCGTGGACGGTCTCGACGACGGACTTGTGTCGCCGGTCGACTTCCTCGTCCGTGAGGGTGCGCGCCTGCTCGGGGGCGGTCGCGGCGCGCGGGTCGCGATAGACGACGTGGAAGGCGAGGGAGCGGTGGCCCGCGGGGATGCTGCCGCCGCGGAAGAGGTCGAAGACCTCCACGGACTCGCAGAGCTCACCGCCGGCCTCGCGGATGGCCGTGCCGACCGCGCCCGCCTCGACCTCGTCCGAGACGACGAGCGCGATGTCGCGCGTCGCGGCGGGCAGGGTCGGGATCGGGCGGTACTGCGGGCGCGCCGCGCCGACCTCGGCGAGGGCGCGGAGATCGAGCTCCACGATGACCGCGGAGCCATCGAGGTCGAGCTTGTCGACGACGTCGGGATGCAGGACGCCGAACGCGCCGACGACGCGCCCCTTCACGAGGATCTGCCCCGCCGCGCGCGGGTGCAGGTACGGCGCGCGTGTCGCCTCGGGCTGGTGCGCGACGTCGGCCTTTTCGTGGGTGACGCGCTCGACGATCTCGAGGGCCACGCCCTTCGCGTCGTACACGTCGACCTCGACCGGCTTTTGCAGCGGCGAGCGACGGTAACCGGCGAGCACCGCGGCGAACGAGGGGGCTTCGTCGGCGAGCGGCGCGCGCGTGGGATCGGCGAGGAACCGCGCGCCAACTGTGAAGAGACGGATGTCGGGGACGCCATGCCTGCGAGCGCGCCGCACAGCTTCGAGCAGGCCCGGGAGCAACGACGTGCGCATCACGGAGCGGTCCTGCGTGAGCGGGTTCAAGAGGCGGAACGGCGCTGGCGGCAGGCCGAGCGCTTCGATCTCCTCGGGCGAGACGAAGCCGTACGTGATCGCCTCCGAGAGCCCCACGGAGACGGCCGCGCCGCGCACGCGGAGCGAGAGGTCGAACGCGTGGCGCGGGGGCTGCGGCCGCAGGGCCGGGAGCACCGTCGGCACGGTGCCGAGGCCACGCACGCGGACGACCTCCTCGACGAGATCCGCCTCGCCGGCGATGTCGGGCCGGTGCGAGGGCGGGATGACGTCGGCATACGCTTGTTCGCCTTCGCCGTGCGTGCCGCGGACCTCGAAGCCGAGGCGCGTGAGGATGTCGGTCGCCTCGGGGAGCGGGACGTCCGTGCCGAGGAGCGCATTCATACGCGCGGCGCGCAGGCGCACGGGCTCGCGGGCCGGGATCTTCGCGCCCGCGAGGATCGGCTCGCGCGCTGCTGCGCCGCCCGCGAGCTCCGTGAGCAGCGTGGTCGCGTAGGCGAGCGCGTCTTCGAGCGAGCCGTGATCGACGCCGCGCTCGAAGCGGTGGCTCGACTCGGTGTGCATGCCGTGCCTGCGCGCGGTGCGCCGCACGCTGCGCGGCGCGAAGTAGGCGCATTCGAGGAGCACGCGCGTGGTGCTGGCGTGGATCTCGCTGTTCGCGCCGCCCATGATGCCCGCGAGCGCGGTGGGCCCCTCGGCGTCCGCGATCACGAGATCATCCACGTCGAGCTTGCGATCCTCGCCGTCGAGCGTCTTCAGGGGTTCGCCCGGCGTGGCGCGGCGCACGAGGATCTGGCTGCCGCGCACGTCGTTCAGATCAAACGCGTGCATCGGCTGCCCGTACTCGAGCAGCACGAGGTTCGTCACGTCGACGACGTTCGAGATCGAACGAACGCCGAGGCTCTCGAGTCGGTAGCGCAGCCACGTGGGCGAGGGGCCGATCGTCACGCCGAGCACGAGGCCCGCGCCGTACCGCGGGCAACGCTCGGTGTCGTCGATCCGCACGGACACGTGGCGCGACACGGTCTCGCCCTCGGCGAAGCGCGCGGGCGCCTTCGGCGTGGGCTTTTTCCACGGCAGGTTGAAGAGCGCCGCGATCTCGCGGGCGAGGCCGATGTGGCCGAGCGCGTCCGGACGGTTGGGGGTCAAACCAAGGTGGAGGATGTAGTCGTGCACCTCGGGCATGGCCTCGCGGAGCGGCGTGCCCGGCGCGGCGAGGCCCTTCGGCAGGATCAGGATCCCCGCGTCCTCGTCCTTGCTCGCGACCGCGGAGAGGCCGAGCTCGCGCTCGGAGCAGAGCATGCCCTCGCTGACGACCCCGCCGATTTCGCGCGGCGTGAGCGTCATGTTCACGGCCGGCAGGTGCGCGCCGAGGGGCGCAAACGCCACGAGGCCGCCCGGCTCGGGCACGTTCGGCGCGCCGCAGACGATGCGCTGCTCGGCGCCGCCTCGGTTGATCGTGACGAGCTTGAGCTTCGCTCGCGATGGGTGCGGTTCGTAGGCCTTCACCTCGGCCACGACGAGCGTCTTCGTGCCCTCGCCGAATTCGGTGATCGCCTCGACCTCGATCCCGGCGTGCGTGAGACGCCGCCCGATCTCCTCGGGAGAAGCATCGAGACCGGGGATGAGCTCGCGAATCCAGCGGTAAGAGGCCTTCATGACCTCTGCGGCCTAAAACGCATGAAACGTCCGGTCAAGCTTTCTCGACCGGGGCCACAAAACGGCGAAGGCTCCTTCTCGGGTCGAAAAGGAGCCTTCGTCTGTCCGGAACCTACCGGGCTCGGTTTATTCGAGCTCGGGAGGCGCGTCGTGGCCGTGGCCGTCGTCCGCGCCGTGTTCGTCCTTCTTTTCGTCCTTCTTCTTGTCGTCGGACTTCTCGAACTTGGCGCGATCCGCCGTGGCCCAGTCGCCCGACCACGACGAGATCACGTAGACCGTGCCGTCCCCGCCATCCTTCTGGGCGAAGCGGCTCGATCCCTTGCTCGTCTTGCCGACCTTGACCGTGATGTCGCCGGCGTTGTCCTTGAGCTTGATCTGGACCACGCCGCCGTTCGCCTCGGCCGCGTCGATCCCGGCGTCCGATTTCTCGTCACCGAAATCCTCGGCGGTCAGGGACTTGAAGGCGCGCAGCATGTCCTTGACCTTGGCCTCGTCGAACTTCTCCCACTTCTTCTCGGGCTTCTCGAGCTTCTTGTCCTTGTCGCGCTTCGCGTACGAGCCCGCCCACTTCTCGTCGTTCTTCGAGAAGCTGAACTGGCCGTTCGTGTTGGTCACGGACACCTGGATCACGTTCGCGTCCTCGAACTTGAGGATCGACGTCTCGCGCCAGTTCTTGACCTCACGCGTGTAGAGGAAGTTCGAGTAGCCGCCGACCACCCACACGCCGTCCTTGCCGCCGACACGCGCGAGCTGGCCACGAGAGCCGCTCTTGCCGAAGTAGGCGTCGAAGATCTTGCCGTCGCCCTTGTAGGCGAGGACGTGGACGCCCTTCTCGTCGTCGAGCTCGTACTGCTTGTAGGTGCCCGTGCCGCGGTCGATGCTCTCCTTGACCTTGATCTCCTTCAAGTTGTCGAGGAGCGACCGCACGTTCGACGCGTTCGCCTTGGCGGACACGGGAGCCACGAGCTCCCATGCGTCGCCCTTCTTCTCCAGCGTGACGCTCGATTTGTCGGCGTTCTTGATCTCGATCTTGGTGATCGCCTCGACGTCCTCCTTCGAGGGCGCGAGCGCCGGGAAGTCGGCCGTCGCCGCGGTCGCGGAGTGGGCCGACATCTCCTTCTGCTTCGTCTGCCTCGTGGCGTAGAGGCCGCCGCCGAGGGCCGCGAGGACGCCGATCGCCACGTAGATCTTGTATTCGGTCTTCATGGGTTTCCTTCGTCTTCGTCGTCAGTCGAGTCGGATGGATTCCCGCGCGTTCTCACGCCGCCACCAGCGGAAGAGGCCGAACGCCGCGAAGAGCAAGGGGCCGAAGAGCGTGAGCGACCACTGCACCCGCGTCTGCGTCTTCTTGCGCTCGAGGCGGTACTCCTCGGCCTTCTTCGTCGCCGTCGACTCGTCGTCGGTCGCGTCGATCTTCGGCGCTTCGATGTTCGCGTACGTGAGCTTGGGCTCCTGAAGGAGCTTCGCGCTCGTCGCGATGAGGTCCGAGTCGCCGCTCATCCAGTCGAGGACGTTCTTGAACGCGAGGATCGTCGCCGTCAGGTAGTTCTGGGCGTACGGCATCGAGAGCATCTGCAGATCCTCGTCGCCGCCCATGCCGCCCATCATCATCATCTGCGGCGGCATCGGGGGCGCGTTGCCCGAACGCGCGTAGGGGTTCGCGAGGAACTGCGAGGCGCTGATCACGAGCAGACGGCTCTTGTCCTTCGACTCGGCCGCCGTCTCGATGCCTTCACCCGCGCCGCCGAACGCGCTCTTGATCTTGCCCTCGAGCGCGACGGCCATCGCGCGCTGGCCGTACTCGCCCTTCGGCTTGGCCTGCGCGGAGAACTTGAGGTCGATCGCGTCGGAGGTGTCGATCGTGCTGCGCGGCGTCGAGCGAGCGACCACCTTCATCTGCGCGCCCGGCTGCTTCTCCGGGTGCGGGACGAGCGTCGACGGGAAGGGGAACGCGAGCTCCTCGATGCGGAAGAAGCCGGCGAACGACGAGTCGAGCGTCTGCTCCTTCTCGTCGAGGCCGTCGACGTGCTGCGCGTGCGCCATGCCGTAGCCGATGATGCCGATGACCTGGCCGGTCTGCGTCGGGACCGCGATCCGGACGGGGCGACCCCAGTCCATGATCGCTTCCTTCTTCATCTCGACGCCGTAGCCGTCGAGCAGTTTGTCCAGGCCGTGGAGGTTCAGCTCGGCCTTCATCGCCGCGTCGGAGGCCTTGAGGTTCACGGCGCCCGCGACCACCACGACCGACTTGTTCCCCTCCATGAGGAACTGATCGATGCGGCGGAGCTCCTTCTCCGTGTAGTCCTTGCCGGGCTGCGTGATGATGATGCCGGCGAGCTCCTTGTTGATCTCGGCGTCGCCGTTCTGCAGGTCGACCTCCTCGATCTTGTAGAAGGGCAGCGCCTGGTCGAGGATCCCCTTCATCGAGGGACCGCCGCCACGGCCGGGCTGCGCCGCCACGAGGTTCGTGTCGGTCAGCTTCATCTCGTCCTTGCCCGTGATGACGCCGTACTTCTGGTAGACGTTGTCGGCGCGGTCGCGGAGCTCCCGGATCTTGTTGGTGATCCAGAATTCGAGGCCCTGCGACTGGTCCGCGGACAGGATCGGGATAGCCTCTTTTTCGCTGCCGTACTTGAAGGCGATGCCCATGAAGCCGCGCGTGATCGTGGCCTGATCCTGGCCCGTCTCGCTGCCCTCACCGAAGGCGGCTTCCTGCAGGCCCGCTTCCTTTGCGGCCGTGCGTTGCTCCTCGGTCTTCGGCTCGACGAGCGTGTACTTGAACTTGCCGTTCGAGCCGCGCTCGTACTCGTTCATCAGGTCGACGAGGTCCTGGATGAAGGCCTCCTGCTTGGGACCGCCGCGCGTCACGTAGACGTCGACCTGCAGGTCTTGCTTGAGGCCCTCGGAGACGAGGCGCGCCGATCCCTTCGACAGGGTGAACCGCTCGTTCTTCGTCACGTCGATGCGCTTGTTCTGGATGAACGCGATGACGTTCACGACGACGAGGATCGCCGCGACGAGGACGAGATAGACGCCGGTAGCCGCTCTGGCCTTGGTCTTGCGTTCCATGGCCTTCCTCCTACGCCCACTTCCGGCGCTCGAGCGCGCGGAACGCCGCCATCAGGCAGCCCACCGCGATCGAGGCGAAGTAAACGATGTCACGGGTGTTGATCATGCCCTTCGCGAAGGGCACGAGGCGGGTGTCGAAGCTGATGAACGAGATCGCCTCGCGCAGCCAGGGCGTCGGCATCTTGTCCGCCACGCTGCCGACCATGTGAAGCGCGAAGAGCACCACGAAGGTGATGAAGAACGCGACCGTCTGGCTCTCCGCGAGCGCCGAGATCAGAAGGCCGATCGAGACGGCCGCCGCGCTGTAGAGCAGCAGGCCGAGGTACCCCGAGTAGACCGGGCCCATGTCGAGCGGCCCGAGATCCCAGGGCTTGAAGAACATGAGCAGCGGGTAGAGCAGCGTCGAGGCGACGAGCAGGAGCACGAGCCCCCACGCCCCGAGGAATTTGCCCAGGATCACCTCGTGATCCTTCACGGGCAGGGTGATCAGCATCTCGAGCGTGCCCGAGCGCTTCTCCTCCGCGAGGAGGCGCATCGTCACGACGGGGATGATCAGGAACGACAAACCCCGCGGCGCCTGCGCGAAGATCTGCACGAGCGAGGCCCGGTCCTGCTGCCAGAAGCCGCCCCCGAACTCGAAGAACACGAAGCCCAGAAGGATCAGCCCGAGGCAGATCACGACGTAGGCCAGCGTCGAGTCGAAGTTCGAGCGGAACTCGCGCTTCGCGATGATGAATGTGGTGCCCATCGGCGTTCAGCCCTTCTTCTTCTTGTCGTCCTCGTCGGACTCGTCTTCGTCCTCGTCCTCGTCGGACTCATCCTCGTCGGACTCGTCTTCGGCGGACGTGTCCTCGTCCTCGTCCTCGTCTTCGGCGGACGCCTCGGCCTCGTCCTCGTCGTCTTCGACGACGGGACGGCCGCGATCACGGCGCTCGTCGTTCTTCGTGAGCGCCTTGAACACGTCCTCGAGCTTCTGCGCCTCCCGACGCATCTCGAGCATGAGCCAGCCCTTCGAGACGATGAGCTGGAAGATCTCTGCGCGGATGTCGCCGTCCTGCGCGCCCGCGAGCTGGAAGCTGTGCGCGCGATCGTCCGTCGGCAGCTCCACGACGCTCGTCACGCCGGGCAGCTTCTCGAGGGCCGCTTGCACTTCCTCGGCGCTCGGCGCCTTCTTCGCGGGGCCTCCCTCGAAGACGCGCTTCTCGTGCACCTGGACCACGTAGCGGACGCGGCCGCTCTTCGCGCGGATCTCCTCGAGCGGCCCGTCGGCGACGATGCGCCCCTTCGAGACGATGATCGCGCGCGCGCACGCCTGCTCGACCTCGGACAGGTTGTGGGTCGAGAGGAGGATCGTGCGCTCCTTGCCGATCTCCTGGATGTACTTGATGACCTCGGCCTTCTCGTTCGGGTCGAGGTCGCTCGTCGGCTCGTCGAGGATGAGAATGGGCGGGTCGTGCACGAGCGCCTGGGCGAGGCCGACGCGCTGCCGGTAGCCGTGCGACAGGTCGCGGATGTCCTTGCCGAGGCTCGTCGCGAGGCCACAGACCTCGACGATGTTCTTCATGCGCTTCTTGAACGTGGACGTCTCGAGCCCACGCATGTCCGCGACGAAGGTCAGGTACTCCCAGACGCTCATTTCCCCGTAGAGGGGCGCGCGCTGGGGCAGGTAGCCGATCTTCTTCCGGACCTCGAGGGGATCGTCGAATACGTCGTAGCCATGCACCCGCGCCGTCCCGCCGGTGGCGGAAATGAAGCAGGTGAGAATACGCATCGTCGTGGACTTGCCGGCGCCGTTCGGGCCGAGAAAGCCCACCACCTCCCCGCGGTGGACCTCGAAGCTCACCTTGTCGAGCGCGCGAAACGCCCCGTATCGCTTGGTGAGCCCATTGGCCTCGATCATCACGTCGGTAGACAATCCGACCTCCTTCGGTAGAGCGCGCACCTGAGCGCCCTTTGTCGCTGCACGGTAAAACCAGGTGAGGGTCCGCCAGAGCCGCACGGCGGCGCCCCCTCGGCTCGGGATCTCGCGATCTTGACGATCTGGCCCGAGCGAACGGCGCGCATCCTAGCGGTGGGCGGATCCGTGTCAACGCCATGGTGACGTCGATCGCGCGGCCCAAACCCCCATCGAACGGCTTTATTCCCGGTCCCATGTCCCAGGTTGTGTAGTCCGGCGTACTCGATGTGGGCAGCAGACGCGGAAGGGACGAGGTGCGGGAAAGGGGCGGCGGGGCGGGAAGACGCGGGCGGCGCGGAAGCGGCGAGGAGGGCGGAGGGAGCCAGGACGTTCGGACCGACGGGCGGGGCGGAGGGGGCGGTGGTAGCCTCGGGGCATCTTTCTTCGGCGCGGCGAGCGGCGAGCAGGAGGTCCTTCATGTCCCTTCGTAAGCAGTGGTCTGTTCTGGGTACGAGCGCGGCGTGCGCGTTCGGGCTTTGTGTCCTTCTCTCGACGGCGTGTCGGGGCGACGGGATCGCCCAGCCAGCGGGGGGGCCGGCGGGCGGCGGGGCGACCGGCGGCACAGGCGGCACAGGCGGCACAGGCGGCACAGGCGGCGCGGGCGGCGACGGCGGCGACGGCGGCGCCGGGGGCGCGACGTGCGACGGCAAGGAGGTGACGATCGAGCAGATCACGAACGCCAAGGCCGCCGGCGCGGTCGGGAAGGGGACACCCGTGCGGGTGAAGGGCGCCGTGGCCATGAGCCACAAGTTCCTCGTCTCGCAGAGCAACGCGGGCAACTGCCTGTGGGGCGTGTTCGTGTCGGCGCCCGGCCTGACGGAGACGAAGGAGTACTCCGGGGTGATGGTGCTGAGCTACGGCGTGCCCGCGGTGATCCCGCCCGGCGGCAACAAGGCGTACTGCCCGAAGCTGTCGAACTACTACGAGGGCGATCCGCTGCCGGGCGACGCGATCCCGGACGACGTGAAGCCGGGCGACACGCTCGACATCACGGGCGTGGCCGATTCGTTCCTGCTCGCGGCCTGCGCGAACGAGATGAACGGGAGCAAGGTGCCGCAGACGCAGATCGCCTTCACGTGCGCCGTGACGCGGACGGGGACGGCGCCGGTGCCGACGCCGCACGCGTTCACGGACGCGGCGGAGGTGGCGAAGCTCGGCTCGACGACGGACGCGGACTTCCACAACGCGTGGGGCGGCGTGAAGGTGCGGGTTTCGAACGCCAAACCCGTGCCCCAGCCGAACCCGGCGCCGATGGGGATGGGCGAGGTCGTGGTCGGCGATTTCGGCGTGATCAAGCTCCAGGACTCGAACGTCGAGATCGGCGACAAGATCTATTACCGCGGCTACGATAAAAACGCCTGCTACGGGGCGCCGGTGTTCTCGGACGTCAATATGACGTTCAATGCGATCGACGGCTTCCACTACCTCAGCTATTGCACCTGGGGCCTGCAGCCGAACGGCAAATGCAGCGATTTTGATCCGAAGAGCGAGGACTGCGGCGGCTTGACCTGCCCGTAGTCGGGCGTCGCCCCGAGCGGCCCTCGGCGCGCGCGCGTCGCTGAGGGCCGGCGCGTATCTCTTTCGCCCACGCCCCGATTCCGAGTACGCTCGGAGCATCATGGCCGCCCGCCGTACGACCGCCACGACAAGGCCGAGCCCCTCGCTCCAGGCGCTCCTCGGCCTTTCGGGGCTGCTCGCGCGCGGAAAAACCGGCGGCCTGCTCTCCGAGGCCCTCGCGCTCGTCCTCGAAGGCGTGGGCGCGCAGCGCGGCGCCGCCTACGAGGCCACCGAGGACGGACTCGAGCTGAAGGCCGACGTGGGGCTGCCCGCGACGCTGCGCGCCTACATCGGCACGTTCGCGAGCGCCGAGGTGCCCTGGTTTCCAGCACAGACGGCCGCCAAGAAGAGGCGCGTCACGACGGAGATGGATGCCGTCACGGCGTTGGCGGGGCGGATCGATCGGGAGCTCGTGAACAGCGCAGGCTGGGGCACGATCCTCGCCGCGCCCATCCTGATCGGCAGGGACGTGCTCGGCACGCTGGTCGTCGCTACGCCGTCGGCGGAGATGCTGTCGCCCGAGGCGCCGTTCGTGCTGGAGACGGCGGCGAACATGCTCGCGCTCTCGATGGCGCACGAAAAGGCGCGGGGGCGCGCCGCAGCCCTCACGACCGAGGAGGTGAAGCCCGCGGCGGCCGCGCACGAACGGCGGGGCACGGACACGAAGCTCGCGCGGCTGGCCATCCTGGGCTCGCTCGCGGCGGGGTTCGCCGACGAGATGCGCTGGCCGCTGTCGTCGCTCGGCACGCAGCTCGAGGAGCAAGAGAAGCTCATCGGCCACCTGCGCGTGCGGTTCCCCGGCGTGGCCTCGGCGCTCGACGATCTCGCGCGAATTCAGGACGAAGCCACGACGGCGCTCAAGTTCGCCCGGACGGCAGGGACGAGGCTGCTCTCGGCGCTGGAGGATTCGCGCGCGGAGCCTGTGGATCTCGAGGATCTCGCGCACGAAGCCGCGGCCCTCGTCGAGCCCACGGCGCGCGCGCGCAACGTCGATCTGCTGGTGACGGCCGTGCACGGGTCGTCGCCGGTCGTCGTCGGGAAGCGGAGTGATCTCGGTCAACTCCTGCTCGCCCTGCTCACGAATGGCGTCGAGGCCTGCGCGGTCGCCGCGGAGGCGGGCGCGAAGGTCGGTGAGGAGCCGCAAAAGCCGCTCGTGTGCGTGACCGTGACGCGCGACAAGGAGCAGGTCGCCGTGCGCGTCGAGGACGCGGGACCGGGTGTCCCGCCCGACGTGCGAGCCCGGATCTTCGACGCGTTTTTCACGACGAAAAAAGAATCCCTCGGGCTCGGTCTCACGCTCGCGCGGCAGATCGCGGTGGCGCACGGGGGAACGTTGGAGCTCGATCGATCGGATCTCGGCGGCGCGCTCCTCAAGGCCGTGCTGCCAGCCGCGCCGGCGGGCGTGTCGGTAGCGCGGAACCATCCGCCGCCGCCCTCCCGGCGCAAGCCTTTGGGGTCGCTTTCGTCGCTTCCCGCCGGCCCGTCCACGGCCCGCGACGGCTGGACCTCCGCCCCCAGGGCCATCGAGCAAAAGACGTCACGAAAGCCCGTCCGCGCGCCCCTCCCGGTCGGGAATGCGCTCGTGGTCGCCGCGGATACGGATGTGTGCGCACCCACGCAGCGGGTGCCACGGACGCCGTCCGGAGGGCATGCCGCGCAGACGCCGAAGGTCCCGGCGGTGGTGATGTCGCACCGGTCGAGGACGGCGCCCCGCGTGGACATCGTGTCGTCGCCGAGAGGGTATGATTCGTCGCAGATCGCGACGCAGAAGATCCAACCGAAGGCGCCCCGGTCGAGCACGACGCCGGGCGGGAGCGTGGTGCCGACCGCGCGGGTGCCCGAAGCGCCGAAAAGGGCGCCGCGATCCCGGCGGTCGAAAGAATCGCCTCAATAACCCCAGACGTATTCGGCGCGGAGGAAGGCGCCGATCATCTGGTCGACGCCGCCCTTCGGGCCGAGGAGGAGCACGCCGTAGCGGCCCGAGACGCCGAGCGTAAAACTCCTCGTGACCTGGTAATCGAGGCCGAGCGGAACGGAGAGGCCGAGGCGGCCGCTCGTGCAGCCCGTCTCGCCGGCCGCGCCGCACGGGTCGAGGGCCGAGACCGCATATCCGCCGGCCATGACGCCGACCCACGGGACCCAGCGCAGGACATCGAGGACGTATCCAACGCCCACGCCGCCGCCGGCGAGGAGGACAGGCGGCGCGCTGGGGGCGAAGCTGCCGTCGACTTGGACGAGGAGGTTGAACGTGTCCGTGAGGCCGTACGTGCCGTGGAGCGTGGCGCCGACGCCGTGGAGCGAGGTCGCCGTGGTGGGAATGCTCCCGCCGGGCAGGACGAGCGAATACCCGAGCCCGCCGCCGACGTGCCACTGCCGCTCGTAGGCCTCGGCCGCAGGCGTAAAGGCCAGCATCGAGAGGATCGAAGCAAGGAGCAAGGGCGCGCGGGACCGTCGCATCGGACAGATGCGATAGCACCTTTTACAGGTCGAGGTGCCGCGCGAGCTCGATCCGCGTCGGATCCGTAGCGACGCCGCGCAAGAATCGATAACGCGCCTCCCAGCGCGTCGCGGCCTCGGCATCGCCACGGAAGCGCGCCGCGTCGGCCCGCGCGAAGGCATAGGAGCGGAGCGAGAAGCGGCGCAAGTCGAAGGCCGAGGCCGCGTCGAGCCAGAGCTCCACGTCCCCCTCGGAAGGCGCGATCAAGCGCCCCGCGAGCGCGAGGTGCACGCCGAGCCAGGGCGGCGCGTCGCCGCGATCCCGGAGCGCCGCCCAGCGCGCCGCATGGCGGAGCGAAGGATCCGCGCCCGCAAGGCCGACCCAGCCGTCGAGCGCGCGCGTGACCCGCGCCGATTGCGAGGTCGCGTCGCCGGCCCGGAACGGCTCGAGCGGGTTGCCGAAGCCGATCCACGAGAGCGCCGTGCCCGCCTCGACGTCCGCCCACGGAGGGGGCGGCGCCGTCCGCGCGCCGAGCGCGCCGAGCTGCCAGCGCGCCCGCGCCGCGAGGAGCACGTCGTGGCAGGCCGTGGCCCGCGCCTCCGCGCGTTCGGCCGACGCCCGCGCCTCGTCACGCTTGCCGAGCGCCATGGCGAGCTCGGCACGCTGGAGCGCGACCGCCGCCGGGACCCGCGGATCCGAGGCGGCCTTGCCCGTGAGCTCGTCCTTCGCCGGCGCGTCGTCCACGGCGAGCTCCGCGAACGCCTTCTCCCGATCCCCGGCGAGCCGGAACACGTTCGACCGCACGAGCGCGCGGCCGTGAGGCCCGAGGCCAAGCGCGGTCGCGGCCTCGTCCGCGGCGTTCGCCCCGGAGGCCGCGTCGCCCTCCCGCGCGAGCGCCGCCGCCGCTTCCAGCCAGAGCGCGCCCCTCGCTGCGACGAGCGCCTCCGCTGTCCCGCTGCGCGGCCCCTCCTTGGGCGCGCGGAGCTTCGCTTCGACGCCGAGCACCCCGCGCGCTGCCGCCACGAACGTCGCCCCCGGGACCACCGGCGCAGGCTCCGCATCGCCGAGCACCGGCCGCCGCTCGGCGAGCCACTCGGTCGCGGTCCACGCGAGCGGCGCGGCGAGCGGATCCTCGTCGTCGCGCGCGCGGGACAGCCGAGCGACCTCGGCCGCGTCGAGATCCGCGCCCGCCGCGAGCATCGACGCGAGGAGCGCGACCCGCGCGCCCGGCCCACGCGGCCCGTTTTCCAGGAGCGACCTCGCAGCCGCGATGGCCGCCTGCACGGGCTCGGTCGCCTCGCCGTTCGCCCGGGCCGTGGCGAGGCGCAGCCGGAGGAGCGCGCGTTGCTCCACCGCATCCGCGCCTCCCGCCTTCGGGGTCTCCGGCATCGGCGGCGGCGATTTTCCCGCGCGCGCCGCGCACGCGACGAGCAGCGCGCGGATCTCACCGAAATCCCGCGACATGCCCTCGTACCTTCGCGGCCCGATCATCCTGCACGAACGGCAGCATCTCGAAGCCGCGCGTCGTGTCCTCGCCCATGCAGAGCACCGCGGCGATCGCCGTGCGGTGGTCGTGATCCCGCGGATCGTAGTCGGCGTATCTCCGCGCGAGGGCCTCGGCGCGTTTCGGATCGGCTTCGAGCAGGGCCGCGCGCATCGCCGCGATCCGCACGCGGAAGTCGAGCCACATGTCACCCCGCGCGAGCAGCGTGCGACGATCCCCCACCGCGTCCGCTTCCCGCCCGAGATCCGGCGCGCCGACCGAGGGACCGAGCTCGTCGAACGCGAGCCGCTGCGAGCCCTTTTTCACCACCTCGGCTTCGAGCTCGAGCGCGTCTGCCGCCTTGGCCAGGCGCTCCGCCGAGGGCGCGCCGACGGCTGCCTCGACGTAGTTCGCGACCGCGACCCGCGCGTTGAGCTCCTCGGCCCGGTAGCGCGCGCGGTTCGCGGTCCATGGCAGGCGCGCCGGTAGGAGCATCCACTCCATCGGCTCGCGGCAGGTCAGGACCTCCGGCGGCGCGGGGGACTCGTACGACACGAGGCACCGCTTCGCCTCCCGCGTCCCGTGCGCGAGCATGATCTCGGGCACGGTCACGAAGGAGGCCGCGCCCGTGGCCAGGACGGCGACGCTGGCGAGCGCGACCTTTTGCGCCTTGCCGAGCTGCTTTTGCCGCGTCGCGCCCATGGGCGCCCTTCTTAGCTGATTTTCGGTCGCCGCTGCACGGGGGAGCGCTCCGTCCGAGGCTTCTTCCACGCCGTGTGCGCGTCAGATCACCGTCGTTGCCACGGCGATCCCGGCCGCGATCGAGCCGAGGCCGGCGAGTGCTTGCAGGCGCGGGCCGAGGGAAGGGGCGACGCGGGTGAGCGAGCGCATCGGCCAGGCCACGAGTGCGGCGATGAGCGCCATGCCGACCACCGACGCGAGCCCGAAGACGCCCACGAAGACCAGCGCCGCCGTGCGCGCCTGCATCGTGCTCGCGACGAGCAGCGTGAGCGCCGCCGTCCCCGAGGCGCCGTGCACGAGCCCGACCAGCAGGGGCCGCTTGACCGTCTTCGGAGGCGTGTTGTCCTCCGCGCTGTCCTCCGTGGGCTTCTGCCGGCGCGACACGAGCGCGCCGATCCCGAGCCCGACCAGCATCACGGCGACGGCGACGTCGAGGGCGAGGGCGATCGAGGGGGGAACAGTCGCACCGGAGGCCACGAGCGCGCCGCCGGCGAGGACCATCACGGCCCCGTGCCCGAGCCCCCACAGCGCACCGGACCAGGCCGCCCGCGCGACTGTCCCGCCGCGCGCCACGAAGGTGCACACGGCTGCGACGTGATCTGCCTCGAAGGCATGCTTGAGCCCGAGACCAAGGCCGAGGACGCTCGCCGCCACGACGGACATGGCCCGCACCGTAGCACAGCGCATACCGGCTGTGTCACGCGTGTTGGGCGCGGATCACCAGGGCGGCCGACCCGAGGGCGGAGGCGGGGGCGGTTTGGCTGGGAACGACAGCCCGCAGTCCTCGCAGACGACCGCAATGTCGAGTCCGTCGAGGAAGGGGTTGTTCCGTCGCCGTACAGGCATCGCCCGGCCGCCGCAACGCGGGCAGCGATCGACCGGCGACAGGTCCGCTGCCGCCTGCGCGACGGAGATCTGGGGAGGCGGAGGCGAAGAAGCAGACCCCACGGATCGCGAGGATCGCACGAAGCGACCGCATGCGGAATCAGCCGGCGGCGGGTTTTTCTTGCTTTGCGAGGCCGGAAGAGACGGGGTCCTCCGCGAGCGCGGCTTCGAGATCGGACACGTGGGCGATGTCTTCGACGCGCGGGACGGAAAGTTCGAGCCCGCGCGAAAGGATCTCGTGAGAGCCGAGCGCGAGATCACGCACGGCGGGCGCGCGGCCGACGAGCTCTTCGATCGACGTGACGCCGTGGTCGCGGATCCCGCACGGCACGATCATCCCGAACGAAGGGAGGTCCACGGACAGGTTCAATGCGAAGCCGTGCATCGTGACCCAGCGCGAGAGGCGCACGCCGATCGCGCCGAGCTTCGCGATCTCGCTGGCCCAGGGCGCGCCTGCCCACTCCGCGGGTTTGGCGCGATCGGCCCACACGCCGATGAGCCCGTCGACGACGCCCGACTCGACCCCGAGCTCGCGCGCGAGCAGGATCATCACCTCCGCGAGGGAACGGACGTAGCGGCGAACGTCGCATCGATCCGGCTTGAGATCGAGGATCGGGTAACACACGAGTTGTCCGGGCCCGTGGTAGGTCACGTCGCCGCCGCGGCCCGTCTGGACGAGATCGACGCCGCGCTCGGCGAGCAGCTCCTGGCCGAGCAGCACGTTGCCCGCGTCGGCGGCGCGGCCGAGCGTGACGACGGGCTCGTGCTCGACGAGCAGGATCAGGTCCTCGATGTGCCCGTCCGCGCGGAGCGAGACGAGGTGCTCCTGCAGCGCGTGGATCGGCTCGTAGCGCCGTCGACCGAGGAAATACGCCTTCGCCTGTCGCGCGCCCATTACTCCGGTACCTTGTCTCCGGCGCTGCGCCGCTCGTCGCGGTAGCCCTCGATGTTGTCCGTGAAGTTCGCGGCGACCTCGGGATCGAACTGCGAGCCGGAGCAGCGCTCGATCTCGGCCACGGCGACCTCGTGCGGCAGCGCGCGGCGATAGGATCTGTCACTCGTCATGGCGTCGTACGTGTCGGCCACGGCGATGATGCGCGCGATGATCGGGATCTCGTTGCCCTTCAGCTTGAGCGGATACCCGCGCCCGTCCCACCGCTCGTGGTGCAGGTGCACGCCCGGGATGAGCGGGTGCAAGAACTTGATGGGATCGAGGATGTCGCGCCCGAAGACCGGGTGCTTCTTGAAGACCTCGTACTCGTCCTGCGTGAGCTTGCCGGGCTTGTTGAGGTTCAGGACGCAGCCGATCTTGCCGATGTCGTGCATGAGCGCGCTCTGCCGGACGATCTCGACCTCGTACGCGGACAGGCCGAGCTGCCTCGCGAGGAAGACGGCGTAGAACGCGACGCGATCCGAGTGGCCCGAGGTGTAGCGATCCATCTTGTCGATCGCCTTCGCGAGGCCCTGGATCGTCTGCTGGAACGTGGCCTGCAGATCCTGGTAGAGGCGCGCGTTCTCGATCGCGGCGGCGGCGCGCGAGGCGATGATGCTGAGGAGCTTCCGTTGCCCCTCCTCGAAGCGGCGGCCCTTCGAGAACGAGCCGAGCGCGATGAAGCCCATGAACCGCTGGCCGATGCGCAGCGGCACCGCGACGAGCGAGTAAAGCGGCACCTCGGGCGGCGCCGAGAAGAACTTGAGCCCGCGCGGCCCTTGTTCGAGCAGCGTCGTCTCCGCGCGCAGGTGCGCGGCGATCTTGTCGTGATCGAGCACGCCGATCGCCGCGTCCTCGGGCAGCGTCGATCCGCGGATGTGTTGCCGCTCGAAGAGCCCGCCCTCACCGTCGTCGAGCCACGTCGACACGAGATCGCTGCGCACCTCCGAGAGGCAACTCTCGGCCACGGTCTCGAGCACCTGATCGAGCGAGAGGCTCGCCTGGATGGCCTCGCTGACTTTGTACAGGCCGAGCGCCTCGCGCAGGCGCAGGTTCTCCGCCGCCATGCGCTGCTTCTCGAGGCCGCGTTGCACGACGTGGATCACCTCGTCGAGCTTGAAGGGCTTGAGCACGTAGTCGTACGCGCCGCGCTTCATCGCGTCGATCGCGGTCTCGACCGTGCCGAACCCCGTCATGATCACGGTCAGCGCGTCGGGCGCGGTCTTGCCGATCTCGTCGAGCAGCGCGATGCCGCCCATCTTCGGCATCTTCAGGTCGCTGATGATGAGGTCGTAGTGCGACTTCGTGAGCTCCCCGAGTGCGACGGAGCCATCCTCCGCGGTGCGGACGATGTAGCCTTCCATGCCCAGGAAATCCGCCAGCATGTCGCGGATGACCTTCTCGTCGTCGACCACGAGGATACGCGGGCGCTCTTCCGTGAGTTGAGACGGCACGGGCCGAGCCTACCAGATGTCTTGCAACTTTTCGGGCGAGATGAACCGCGCCGTCAGTCGTCGTCGGAGACGATCGCGTGGCGGATCGTGCGGGGCGACTCGTCGAGCTCGGGGACGTGCTCGGTCGGCGCCTCCGTGATGGTCGGCGAAGGGAGGCCGCCGGGCGGCGCGTACGAGGGCGGCTGCGCGTAGGAGGTCGGCGAGGCGTACGACGGCGGCGACGCGAACGAGTCGGGCGACGCGTACGACATCGGCTCGGCGAGCGAGTCCGGCGGATACGAAGGCGGCGGCGGCGAGAGATCGGTCGGCATCGGGCCGATCGCGGGCTGCGAGCCGCCGCGATCGAGCGGCCGTGGCGGCGGCAGGGGCGCGCTCGCCGGTTCGCCGGGGAGCATCGACGAGGCCCGGTTCTCGCCGAGCGCGTGCTTCTGCTCGAGGAACTTGATCACGGACGAGCCCGTCGCGCGCTCGAGCGACGCGCGCAGATCCCCCGGCAGCGTCGACTCGATGAGCAGCTTCGCGCCCGTGCGTGGATGCACGATCTCGATGCGGATGAGGTGCACGAACGAGCGATCGAGGCCGTGCTTCTCCTCGAAGTAGCGGTTTGTCGGCACGTGGCCGTACCGCTCGTCGCCGAGCACCGGGTGCCCGATCGCCGCGAGGTGGCGGCGGATCTGGTGCGGCCTGTGCCCGTCGGGGATCACGCGCAGGATCGAGTGACCCGAGGCCACGGCGAGGCGACGGTAGCGCGTCCGCGCCATGTAGCTGCGGCCGCCCTCGCGCAGGTCGCGCGCGATGGCGCCCTTCGTCGGCGTGACGCCCTTCGCGGCGACGAGGTAGATGAGCCGACCGCTCGTGGCGAGCGCCGTCGTCCAGAGCTGCCGCGCCACCTCGTTCCGCGCGAAGATGCAGAGGCCGCTCGTGCCGGTGTCGAGCTTGTTCACCACCTTGAGGTTCGACACGCCGGGCAAGCGCAGACAGCGCTGCATCAGCGAGCCGAGGTACTCCGGCTGGTTCTCGACCGGCTCGTGCGGGCCCTTCTCGACCACGATGACGTCGTCGTCCTCGTAGATCACGCGCGGCTGCGCAGGCGGCGCGCGCTTGAGCACCGCGACCGTCTCGACCTCTTCCGTGAGGGGGATCATGTCAATCGGGATGAGTTCGCTCGACGTGTAGCCGAGCCGGCTGAAGTGATCGAGGTCGCGCGCGAGCGTATCGGGATCACACGAGACGTAGATGCAGAGCGGCGCGCCGAGGCGGGCGATGGCCTCGCGCGCCGCGGGTGAAACCCCGCGTCGCGGCGGGTTCATCACCACGGCGTCGAACTTCTCGTTGTTCGCGAGCAGCGAGTTCACCACGTCGGCCGCGTCGCCGACGCGCGCGTCGAGCTTGCCGAGCCCTTGCGCTTCGGCCGCCGAGCGCGCGTTCTGCACCGCCGGCGCGAACGACTCCACCATCGTCACGATGTTCTTCGCGTGCGACAGCGCGATCGAGATCGCGCCCGAGCCGCCGTAGAGATCGAGCACCTTCGGCTGCCGCCGGTTCGTGCCCGTCTCGTCGATCAGGAGCTGCATGTCGAGCGAGGCGATCTCGCGCGTGATGAGCGCGTGCACGCGCGACGCCTGGCCGCGGTGCACCTGCACGAACGAACCAAACGAGGCCACGTGGTACGTCGGCCCGATGCGATCCTCGGCGTGCGGCACGCCGTCGAGCACCATCGTCTCCGGCCCGAGGATCTGCGGCGCGTCCGCCTCGTGCAGGTTCGCCGCGATCCCCACGACGCGCGGCAAGAGCGCCCGGAGCGCGCGCCCCGCCTCCTTGAGCTCCTCGCGGGAGGGGACACGATCACGTTGCAGCACGAACGTGAGCAGCACGCCGACGCGGTTGCCTTGTGCGGTCGTCGTCGTCTCGGGCAGCGACGTCGTGCCGGGCATGTGCACCTCGCGCAGATCGATCGCGCGGAGCACACCACCGCCGTGCGGATCGTACGGCAAGAGCAGCCCGCGGGCCTCGGGCGGCGGCGACGTGATGAGCCCGCGCAGGATCGTCGTCACCTCGGCGAGCGCGGGCGCGAGCACGCGACAGTTCGGGATGTCGATCACGTCGTGGTTGCCGGAGCGACCGTAGAGCCCGATCCCGCCCGTCGGCGACACGATGAGCTTCGCGCGGCCGCGGTAGCCCACGATCTGGTCGCCGGGCACGACCTGGCGCGTGTACAGAAGCTCGAGCGCCGGGTAGTGCACGATCGCGCTCACCACGCGCGCGCGCTTCGTCGTGAGCTGCTGGGCGTAATCCATCCCGATGAGCGGACAGCCGCCGCATTGCTCGGCGTGCACGCACTCGATCATGGTCGACGGGATCTCGCCGGCTCGTAGGGTCCGACGCGTGGGATTCGAAAGAATACCCCGCCCGGTACCTGCGGCCCCGGGGGTGCCATCGGGACCATTCGGCCCGTTTTTCCCTGCGCCTGGGTCCATCAGCGGTAGATTACAAGCGTCGCTCGGGGACGTCGAAGCAGGAAAAGTCGCGGCCCATCGTTTTCTTCTTCGAGCGGGGAATCTCACCACCGGCCGGTCGGGGCCGGACCCGGGGTCGGCCTCGGCAACCGCCGGACGAGGGCGGTGGTAACTTTGTCGGCACGCGCTGCTCGGGGCCGCGTAGGATGCCGACCGGCGAGGGTTCTAGCCGCCCGCGCGATCGACCGAGCCATGCCGAAGAGGCGTCCCAGCGCCGCAGGTCGCGACCGACGAACAGGCCCGGATCGTCCTGGGCCAACGTGGATCCGCCGCCTCCTCGGGGTGGGTCTCGCCGCCGCCGCGGGGAGTTTCGCCGCGCCCGCGCGCGCCGCGCCCGGGGATGCGCAGGCGCAGAAGGGGATCGCGCTCGCCCGGAAGGGGGAGTGCGGGGACGCCGTCCCGCTGCTCGAAGAGGCCGAGGGCCTCCGCCACCGGCCCGAGACCGCGGTCGCGCTCGCGAGCTGTTACGAGATGGCGGCCGAGCTCCTCCAGGCGAGCGCCCTCTACGGCGTCGTCGCCGAGGAGCCGCCCGATCGGACCCACACCCGCGGCGACCGCGCGGCCATCCAGATGGCCAAGCGCAAGCTGCGCGAGATCGAGGACCGCATCCCCACGCTCACCTTCGTGATCCCCAAAGGCTACGAGGGCGTCGTCGTCACGATCGACGGCGAGCCCCTCGAACAGCCGACCGAGCCGCAGAAGGTCGATCCCGGCGACGAGCTCGCGGTCGTGATGAAGGCCAAGGGCCGCAAGGAGCGCAAGGAGACGATCACCCTCGAAGAGCGCGAGCGCCGCGTCGTCACGCTCGACCTCGCGCCGCTCGGATCCTCCGCCACGCCCGGGCCCGTGGTCCCTTCGAAGGAGCCACGCCTCTGGCTCGGCGCGGCGTACCGCGGCTACGTCATCCCGCGTTTCGCCATGAACATCTTCGGCGACGGCGGCCGCACCGTGATCGCGCCGGGCGGCGCGGTGAGCCTCGTTCGCCCCTCGGGCAACCTCGACATCACGTTCACCCTCGGGTACGCGGCCTTCTTCCTGCCGCCCACGCCCTTCAAGCCGCGCGGCACGCCCGACACCGAGTACGAGATCGTCTCTGCCGATCTCTCCTCCCTCCAGGCGTCGTTCGAGCTCGTATGGAATGTCCCGCTCGATCGCCAGCAGCGCGTCCGCTTCCGCATCGGCGGGGGCCTCGGCGTCGGCTACACCTTCCTCGGCGGCCTCTACCGCACGCAGGCGTATCCGCCCGGCTTTTTGCCCGCGGATCCGTACACGTACCGTCCTTGCACGGCGCCGAACGATCCGCCGGGCAGCTTCCGGTACTGCAACCAGCTCGACAAGGACGTCGACCATTACGGCGGGTACGAAGAGCCGAGCTGGTTCTCCGGCGGCGTGCGGCCCCTCGTCTACCCGTGGGTCGTCTTGCCCCTGCTCGGCCTCTCGTTCCGTCCCACGCCGCGCGTCTCGATCGATCTCGACGTCGCGCCGACCCTCTCGGGGATCCTCACCGGCCTCGGCGTGCGCTTCGGGCTCTGATCCTTCGAGCCCCAACGAACCCGAGCGCCACGAGCGCGAGCGTCGCGTGTCCCGCCTCGTTCGCGCCCGGCCCGCGTCCCACGCTGCAGTCGCCCTCCGTCTGCTTCGCCGCGCATTCCGGCGAGAAGCCGTGGCGGGGCAGGGGATTGCAGCGCGCCGTGTCGACCAGCTCCTCCGCGGGCGGATACGCCTCGCAGATCGCCGCGATGTCGTCCGCCGCGAGCGTGCGCGGCAGCAGGCTACCCGACGTGTAGTTCGGCCACATCGTCGCGTTCGCGTCCTCGGCATGCGCGAGCCCGAGGAAGTGCCCGGCTTCGTGCGTCATCACGGAGAGCAGATCGGTCTGCACCTCCTCGAGGTTGTCCGACGTCGTGAACGGGAAGCCGTGCGTGTTGACCTCGATGTCCGCGTCGTAGATCTCGCCCGTCCGCGTATCGAACGTCACGGTCGTCAGCGCGATGTTGTGCGGCCCATCCGGGTGTGTCCACGTCGCGTCGCGGAACACCACCATGTTCGCGTTGCCTGCGTTCGAGTTGTACTCGACGCGGTTGCACAAGATGGGCCCGAGGTTCTGCACGTGGATGTTCGGCGGGCCGGGCAGCGCCGTCTCGCAGACCGGCTGCTCCCACGCCCGGAACGACTCCTCGACGACCGCCACGGCCAGCGGGTACGGCACCTCCTCGGAGGCCTCCACCTGCAGGCTCACGCCCACGCAAGGCCGCTTCCAGAGGAGCGGCTTGCAGGCCGGATCGTCCCACGGCGGCGGCCCGCAGAGCTGGCCCTCGGCGCACGTCGAGGCGCGGCAATAAGCGTATGCGTCCGAAGCGGCGCTCATCACGAGCGCCATCCCGATCGCGACGGCGAAGCGAGGCGTCGAGCGCATGGAGGCACCTCCCGCGCTCAGGGGGCGAGCTCGATCGTCCTACCGAGCTTGCGCGAAAGCACGGCCTGCACGGTCGCCCAGAACTCGGCGCCGTCCTTCGAGGCGTGCCAGCTCGCGCCGCCGGCGCGCGGGTCGAAGTGCCAGGCGTTCCGCTCGGCGGCCATCCAGATTTGCCGCGCCGCGCGGTGGCTGTTGATGACGTACCGCGTTCCGTCCTGGAACTCGACCGTGAGGACCCCCATCTGCAGATCCACCTCGATCCCGTCCAGGTCGCCGAGCGCCCGTTCGAGCTTGCGCAGCGTGTCGTCCGCGGCCCGTTCGAAGTCCCGTTCCGAGATGCCCTCGGTGCTCATGGGTCGAACCTACCTCGGCCCAAGGCGACCGCCAAGCCGCCGCGCCCCGCTTTCGTTTGGCGTCCGGATTGACTAGGATGGCGTGCCACCCGAGGACGCCGCGCGCATGCCGGAGAAGAAGAAGATCACCCCCGGCCTGGTCATTGCCGGCCGGTATAGTGTGATCCGGGAGATCGGCCGCGGCGCGGTCGGCTCCGTGCACCTCGTGCAGCACGTCCACACGGACGAACAGTTTGCCCTCAAACTGCTGCACGACCCGGCCGCGGCGAGCCCCGAAAAGATCGCCCGCTTCCGCGTGGAAGCGCGCGCGCCGGCGCGGATCGACAGCGACCACGTGGTGCGTATCACGGACGCCGACGTCGCGCCCGAGCTCAACGGCGCGCCCTTCTTCGTGATGGAGTACCTGCGCGGCCGCGACCTCGGCGCCGAGCTCGACATGCGCGGCCCGCTCCCCGCCCCCGAGGTCGTGCTCTACATGCGCCAGGCTGCACGCGCGCTCGACAAGGCGCACGCCCTCGGCATCGTCCATCGCGATCTCAAGCCGGAAAATCTCATCCTGATCGAGCGCGACGACGGCGTCCCTTGCATCAAGCTCGTCGACTTCGGCATCGCCAAGCTCACGGGGGACGCAGCAACGATCGCGCAGATCGTCTCGCGCACGCAGACCGGCCGCATCTTCGGCACGCCGCTCTTCATGTCGCCCGAGCAAGCCACAGGCCGCGTCTCGCTCGTCGGCGCCGCGACGGACGTGTGGGCCCTCGGCCTCGTCGCGAACCGTCTCCTCACCGGCCGTGATCACTTCGAGTCCGACACCGTCGCCGAGCTCATCGGCAAGATCGCATACGACCCCATCCGTCCCCCGAGCGAGCTCGGGACCGTGCTCGGGCCGGCCTACGACGCCTGGTTCCTCCGCTGCTGCCACCGCGAGATCGGAAAGCGCTTCCGCTCGGCAGGCGAGGCCGTCACCGCACTCGCCGCAGCGCTCGGCGTCGAGGAGGGCGACGCGCTCATCGACGCCGTCATCTCCTCACGACGCGCGCTCGGCGGCATGGCGTACAGCGAGACCATGCGCGCGCCGCCCTCGTCGGGGCGTGACTCCATCGACATCCTCCTCGACGCCCTCGAGTCCAAGGGCCCGCCCGCTCCATCCGTGCCCGCGAGCACGGGCGCATTCCCCGCAATCAAGCCACCGCCCGTCCCCAAGCTCCCCGCCACGCTCTCGGATCCCGAGCTGCCCGCGCACCTGCGCCCGCCCCCGAGCACGACCGCCGTCACGACCTCCGCCGACGTCGTGGCGCGGCCGACCCTCGACATCCCACCCGCACCTCGCGCCTCGCGCGGCGCGCTCTTCGTCGGCCTCGCCATCGCTGCGGCGCTCGCGGCGGGCCTCGTGATCGGCCTCGGCTTCGTCGGATCGAGCAGCACCGACGACCCCCGCGCCACGACGAGCGCCGCGCCCGCAGCCTCGGGCCTCCCGTCGTCTGCCCGCGCAGGCGTCACGCCCCCGCCTTCGCCCTCTCGATCGACCGTCCTTCCGGCCTCCTCGGTCGCGCCAGCCCCCTCCGCCTCGGCCGCGCCCAGCGTCCTTCCTCGGGGCACCGTGCCCCGCAAGGATCCACTCTCCGGTCGTCATTAGTCGCGGTTTGGGTTGGGACGTCGCGCCGGGGCGCTGCCCCGGTCCCCGCGGGGGCTGTTCGCCCCTCGACCCGAACCAGGCACGGCCTGGACCGAGGGTGGAAGAACTGCGCGGTGCGCAGTTCTTCCAGCGGGCCCGTGGCAAGACCATGGAGGTGGGTCTCAAGCGGGCGGCGTGCACGGCGTGCGCGATGAGCGGAGGGGGTCGACACGAAGCGACCCCCTCGGTGCACGATGACCAGCAGGGGTCGACACGAAGCGACCCCCTCGGTGCACGATGACCAGCGGGGGTCGACACGAAGCGACCCCCTCGGCGTAGGATGACCAGCGGGTGTCGACGCGAAGCGACCGCCGCGGTGCACGAGGACCGGCGGGTGTCGACACGAAGCGACCGCCGCGGTGCACGAGGACCGGCGGGTGTCGACACGAAGCGACCGCCGTGGTGCACGAGGACCGGCGGGTGTCGACACGAGGCGACCCTCTCGGGAGCGATCTTCCAAGCATCGAACCGGCCCATGCTCTAGGACTCGTTTCCGTTGAGCACCGATCGCCTCGTCACCCTCCTCGTCGTCGCTGGCTACCTCCTCGCGCTGATCCTCGCCGGCGCCTACGTCACCCGGCGATCGAAGGGCTTTTCCGATTACGTCACAGGCGGCGGCAAGATCCCCGCGTGGATGCTTGCCCTCTCCTTCATGGCGAACTTCGTCAGTTCGAACTCCTTCGTCGGCCATGCGGGCAAGAGCTTCGAGGTCGGCCTCGGCTGGTGTGTCGTCGGCGGCTTCCTCGTCGTCGCCTGCGTGCTCTCCTTCCACCTCTTCGCCCCGCGCTTCGCCGAATTCGCCCGGACGAACGGCGCCCTCACGCTCCCGGACTTTTTCGAACGCCGCTTCGGATCCCGCCCCCTCGCGGTCTTCGTCCAGTGGATCGTCGTGGTCACGACCCTGCTGTACGTCCTCGCCGTCTTGCGAGGCACGGCCCTCGTCGTCGCGTCGGGCCTCGGCCTCTCGTATTCCGCGGCCCTGCTCGTCGTGTACTTCGTCACGATCGTCTATTGCCTGCTCGGCGGCTTATGGGCGGATGTGCTCACGGACGTCGTGCAATCGGTCGTCCTCCTCGGCGGCGCGGTCCTGCTCTTCGTCGCGGTCCTCTCCGCCTCGCCCGAGCCCTCGGCGCCCGCGCCTCCGCCGATTCGCCCCCTCTCCATCGCGCAGCTCGTCGCCGTTGGCCTCTCGGGCGCGGTAAAACTCGTCGCCGACCCCAAGCAGGTCATGGTCTTTTATGCCTTCGGCGACGGCGCGCAGGCCCGCCGCTTCCGGCACTTCGCGCCCCTCCTGCTCCTCCTCGTCCTCGGCTGCCTCTTCCCCGTCGGCTACTTCGCGCGCTCGCTCGTCCCCTTCGTGCGTGACGTCGACGAGGTCGTCCCTCGCCTCGTCTTCGAGCGGGGCCTCCTCGGCGCGGCCTTTGGCCCCATCTTCCTCGTCGCGCTCCTCGCGGCCTCGATGTCCTCGCTCGACTCCGCTTTGCTCGTCGTCGCCTCGTGCCTCGAAAAACACGTCGTCGCGCCGCTCGTCCGACGCGAGCCGAGCGAGCGCCGCACCCGCGTGATCCTCTTCCTCGTCGCGACCCTCGTCCTCCTCCTCTCCTTCCGCCCCCTCGGCGACATCGTCTCCCTCTCGACCCTCGCGGGCGCCCTCCTCGGCGCCTCGCTCCTGCCCCTCCTTTGTGTGGGCCTCTTCGGCCCGCCGATTCCCCCGCGTGTCGCGCTCGTCTCCCTCACGCTCGGCCTCGTGGGAGCCCTCGCCGGCAAGTTCGGTCCGGGAGCGTTCGGCCTCCGTTCGCCCTGGCTCCAGGACATTTTCGTCGGCCTCCTCCTCGCGACCTTGCCCCTCGCCGTCCATTGGGTCCGTCGCCCCCGCGTCTCCGCTTCCGTTCCCGGCTGATGGGCCCTCCGGCCGCGACGCATGGACGCGTCGCGTGGACGAAGCCCCCTTTTTCGCGGACGTAGAGCACGCGCGGAAATGCGAGAAAAGCCGCAGAACCGCCGTGGAGTTTCCATTTTTTGCGGGTCAGACTCTTCCCCGGAACACCTGACTTCTTTCTGGGGGGCTTACATGGACACGAATCGAGCATTCGTGGCGGGTGCCGTGCTCGTGGCATGGGGTGCGCTCGCCGCGTGTCATGGCTCGGATAGGATCGAACAGAGAACGGGCCCCGGGGGTGCGTCGGAGGAGATCACCACGAGCACCGGCGGCAGCGTCGGCGCCGCGACCGTGGGACCTGGCGGAGCCGGTGAAATGGGCGGCGCGGGAGGCGAAACGAGCGGAACCGGCGCGGGCGGCTCCATCGGTGAAGGTGGAAGCGGAAGCGCCGGCGGAGGCGGAAGCGGAAGCGCCGGCGGAAGCGGAGGCGTCGCCGCCGGCGGAGGCGGAGGCGCTGGCGGAATCGATCCCACCGGCGGCGGCGGTTTCGGCAGCGCATCGGCCGGCTGCTCTGCCGATCTCGACTGCAATGACTTCATCGACTGCACCCACGACAAATGCGTCGCCGGCGAATGCAACCATGGTCCGGACAGCGCGAAGTGCGCCGACGAAAAGATTTGCAACGGCGTGGAGACCTGCGACCCGCAGCTCGGCTGCACCAGCGGCGCGCCCGTGAATTGCGATGACGGCATCCCCTGCACCTACGACCTCTGCCACGACCCGACCGGCACCTGCGTCCATTACCCGCAGGACAACCTCTGCGACGACGGCACCTTCTGCGACGGCGTCGAGGTCTGCGATCCGCTCCAGGGCTGCATCGAGGGCACGCCCGTCACGTGCAATGACGGCATCCCCTGCACCAACGACGTCTGCGACGAGCTGCTCGACACCTGCAAAGGCATCCCGGACCCTTCCCTCTGCCCCTGCAACCAGACCTGCGATCCGAGCCAGGGCGGCTGCGGCGACTTCTGCAAGGTCGCGACCTGCCAGGGCGAGGTCTACGCCTGCGGGGATTGCGTCGACAACGACGGCGACTGCAAGACCGACACGGCCGACGAACAATGCCTCGACCCCTGCGACGACACCGAGCAATGACGGCGCCGCGCCCCGCCGCTTGCGCAACCTGATCGAACGGCCTTGCGCGATCTGTGCAAGGGCCTCTTGCGCAGATCGCGCGCCGTGAAACCCACTCCGCTCATGATCGCCTTCGTTTCTCGCGAGAATGCCCTCCGCGCCCGTGTGGCACGGTCGCTGCTCTTCGGGCCGTCGAGCCCGCGGGGCGGGCTCGAGGGAGGTCCACGTGAGACGGCCGAATCGAGTATTTCTCCTCTGCGCGCCGGCCCTCGCCACGGCGATCGTCTGCTTCGGCAGCGATGCGCTCGCGCAGGGCGGTGCCACCGTGCAGGGCAAGGTCCTCAATGCCGCGACGAACCAGCCGGTCCCGGACGTCGTCGTCACGGCCACCTCGCCCGCGCTCCAGGGCGAGGAAATCGCCGTGACCGACAGGGCAGGCAATTACCGCATTCCGAGCTTGCCGCCAGGCGACTCGTACGTCATTCGCGCCGACGGCGGCAGCGGCTTCCGGCCTTTTGCCTCCAAGCCCTTCACGCTCCGCGCGGGCGGCACGGCGCTCGTCCAGATCCAGATCCTGCCCGAGACCATCGATTCCGGCATCGTGATCCTCGTGGAAGCCACGCCGCCCGTGATCGATTACACGACCGGCGTCAAGACCAGCGTCGGCCCCGAGTTCACCCGGCGCGTCCCGACGAACCCGCCCACCGGCAAAGGCGGCGCGACCCGCTCCTTCGAGGGCCTCGCCACCATCGCCCCCGGCACCTTCACGGACACCTACGGCGTCTCCGTCAATGGCACGACCTCCCCGGAGAACGGCTTCGTCATCGACGGCCTCTCCGCGAACGACGCCGCGTTCGGCATCCTCGGCACGCCGCTCTCCAGCGAGTTCGTCCGCGAGGTCAACGTCATCACGGCCGGCTATTTGCCCGAATATGGCCGCTCGATCGGCGGCGTCATGGATGTCGTCACGAAGAGCGGCTCGAACGCGTTCCACGGCTCCTTCTTCAGCGCCATCACGCCCGGCGCGCTCGAGGGCGAGCGCACCCGGATTCCACGCGCGGGAAGCACCATCCAGACGAACCCGAGCCTCGCGACCATCCAGGACATCGGCTTCGAGCTCGGCGGCCCCCTTCTGCGTGATCGACTCTGGTTCTTCACCGGCATGAGCCTCGCGATCCAGAAGACGCGCCTCGAGCGCACGCTGAACAAGCTCCTCTACGTCGAAAACCCGGACGGCACGCCCGCCGTGGACTCCATGGGGAACCCCATTCCGATCCGCGATTCCGAGACCGGGTTTCAGCAGACCTCGCTCCTGCCGGGGACGAAGACCACCCAGTACGCCACGAGCCGGACGTACCAGTACATCGGAAAGCTCACGTTCAAGGCCAACCAGGACCACAACATCTCGCTCTCGGTCTTCGGCGTGCCGCAGACCTCCGGCGGCAGCGGCGATTATCCGTTCAACCTCCAGACCGGCGGCTCCGCGCCGAACCTGCAAGGGCCGTACTCGGCGTTCGGCGGGATCAACGAATCGTTCTCGAACAACGTCGTCCTGAAGACCTCCTCGTCCTTCAAGGACAAAAAGTACCTGCTCGATACGACGATCGGCTGGGTCTACGGTTCGGTCACCCAGGCCGCCGCCGACGGCAGCGGCGTCGCCGACATCGGCTCGCCGGGCACCATGGCGGGGATCCCGAACGTCGGGTGGCGCAGGTCCTCGGGCGGACGGTATCCGATCACCGAATTCGAGAACCTCCCGGCGGCCGCGCGCGAGGCGTGCGCGCCCGGCGGCAGCCAGGAGATCGCCGCGCTCTATTGCCCCGTCGTCAACTACGCCACGGGCGGCCCCGGCCTTTTGCGCGAGGCTTCTCAGAACCGCATCCAGGGCCGGGCCATCTTCACCGCGATCGGCAGCCTCCTCGGCCAGCACATCCTCAAGGCCGGCATTGATTTCGAGGCCCTCGATTACACCAGCGCCCGCGGCGTGAGCGGCGGCAATGCGTTCCGCGAGACCCCCGACGGCGCCTTTTTCCTCGACGCCCGCCGTTTCGGCTTCATGGAAGGCCCCGACCGCCCCGTCTTCTTGAACTCGTTCTCCACCACCTCGCGCTCCTATACCGTGGGCGGGTTCGTCCAGGATAGCTGGAACATCCTCGAGCGTGTCACGCTGAACCTCGGCGTCCGTTACGACGCGCAGGTCGTCACGGGCAATGACGGCCGCATTGGCATGACGCTCCCGAACCAGTGGTCGCCCCGCGTCGGCGTCATCTGGGATCCGACCCGAAAAGGCCGGGCCAAGATCTTCGGCAATTTCGCGCGGTTTTACCAGGCCATCACCCTGAACCTCGTCGACCGCTCCTTCCCCGGCGAGCTCCAGGTCTACTCCCTGCGCGGATCCAACGTCTGCGATCCGCGGGATCCCGCGCAGGTCCGCGGCGCTTGTGACGATCCGCAGAACCTCACCACGATCACCGGAAACACCGATCCCACCCGGAAATTCGGCGCCACCGGCTCCGACCGTGTCCCGTCGATCCGGACATCAAGCCTCAGTCCTCCGACCAGCTCGTCCTCGGCGGCGAATACGAAATCTTCACCGGCGCGCGCATCGGCGGCGCGTACACCCACCAAACGCTCAACCATGCCGTCGAGGACATGAGCCGGGACGAGGCGAACACCTACTTCATCGGAAACCCCGGCCACGGCATCGCCAAGGACTTCCCCGAGGCCGTCCGCGATTACGACTCCTTCATGATCTTCTTCGAGAAGGCATTCGCGAATCGCTGGCTCGCGCAGGCGAGCTACACCGCGGCGTACCTGCGTGGCAACCTCGCCGGCCTCTTCCGGCCCGAGACGCAGCAGCTCGATCCGAACATCAACTCCGATTTCGATCTCATTTCGCTCCTGCCGAACCGCAATGGCCCGCTCCCCGGCGACCGCACCCACTCCATCAAGGTCTTCGGCGCCAAGGAGTTCATCCTGCCGGGCAACGTCAGCATCAGCGTCGGCGGCAGCTACACCGCCCGCTCGGGCACGCCCATCAACGTCCTCGGCGCGCACCCGCAATACCTCACGGGCGAGGTCTTCATCTTGCCGCGCGGCGAAGGCGGCAGGACGCCGTGGGTCCATTCGATCGACACGAACGTCACGGCCGGCTTCCAGCTCGGCAAGGACAAGAGCGTGACCTTCGGCGTCGACATCTTCAACATCTTCAACTTCCAGGCCGTGACCGGCGTCGATTCGAATTACACGTTCGCCGACGTCCGCCCCATTGCCGGCGGCACCATGGACGACCTCCCGGCGGCGAAGGGCAAGCTCGTGTACTGGGACGGCAAGCCCTTCGACGACGTCGACAAGAACCCCAATTTCGGCAACCCCAACGGATTCCAGCTCCCGAGGCAGGTCCGCTTCAACGCGCGGGTCACCTTCTGAGCGCGCTGACGAGGAGACGAACCATGAAGAAACGTCATTCCTTCCTCGCCGTCGCGGCCCTCGGCCTCGGCCTCGGCTCGTTCGGCGGCGCCTCGTGCTCGCAGCCCCCGATCCAGTGCGTCGTCGGGCACGGGCCGTTCATCGCGAAATACACGCTCGTCTCGGGCACGGGCTCATGCGCCGACCTCGTCGGCGAGGAGATCGGCGTCTCCACGTTCCTCGCGCCCAACGAAGATCGGACCCTCGCCGATTACGACAAGCGCAGCATCGCCGTCCAGTCCGACACGTTCGGCGGCCTCGTCCGGGAGCGCGAGGGGCTCGGGGCAGGGGAGGATGACATCCCTTATGCGCTCGGTGCGTACACGACGAACCCCGACGAGAAGGATCTCTGTTTTGCCGGGGGCGCGGCCGGCACCGCCGCGCTCGCGGCCGCCGAGCTCGATCTCCCGCAGGCCGAGATCATGGACGCCATGGGAAACCCCGTCACGTTGCCCGCCAAACGGCTCCGACAGACCTGGGAGAACCTCTCCGTGTACGTGACCGCCGCCGCGCCGGGCACGCAGATGGTCGGCACGATGACGTACGAGGACCTCATGGAGGGCTGCTCGGCGACGTACACCTTCGTCGCGCTCTTCCCGGCGGTCCATTGCGCGAAGGCGGACGCCGACGGCAAGCCCACGGACGAGCCGGACGACGCGCTCTGCGCTACAAAAGGGAATGCCGCCGAGGGCGTCCAGCCCTCCGGGATCAACCCCGATTACCGCGTGAAATGTGATCCCACGCTGCTCTATTGTGTCCTCGACGAGACCCCGCGCGCCGCGCCCTGATCCTCAAGCGCCCGCAGAGGCCTCGAACGGCCCCACCGTCCGCACCGCGGGCGCTCGCTCCCGCGCCTCCCGCGCGGCCGGCTCTTCGAGATCACGGCTCTCGGCGAGCGCGTAGATCGCCACGATCTCCGACAGATCGAACCTCCGGTCCTGCGGCGGGTTGAGCAGCACCTCCAGCCGCTCCCGCGCGCGCTCGTCCACCGTCCGCCGCTCGATCGCGATCGGAATCACCTGCCGCGGCGCGAGCGCCTCCCGCAGCTCGTCGAACCGCACCGCGCCCTTCGCCTCCGCCGCGTGGTCCCCCGGCTCCAGCCGCACGATCTCCTGCCCGTACTCGCCGAGGATCTCGTCGTAAAGCGCGGTCACGCCGGGCACGAACGCGCTGTGCACCATGAAGTAGTTCTTGATCCGGTCGGTGCTCACGAGCGAGAGCCGCAGCCTGTCCGCCGACGCGAACCCGCATTTCTTCGCGTCCACGAGCCTCCGCGCGTGCTCGCCCTTCTGCACCGAGGCGAACTCCGCGAGCACGTGCAGCCGCTCGCCCCGCGCGAGCTCGCCGCGCTCGAGCGCCGCCACGAACCGGAGCAGCCGCAGCGTCGTCCGCGCGTCCCGATCCACTGCGTCGGGCTCGCTCAGGAAGATCACCGCGCCCACGGGCCCGCCCTTCTTCGCGCACGCCACCGCGAACGACGCGAGATCGTGCCCGCGTTGCGTGTACACGGTCACCCGCCCGCCGTGCTCCAGCGGCATCGTCACGCCCTCGCGCCCCGGCGGCGGCACGTCCCGCTCGATGCCGATGCCGAGCGACGCGAGGCGCGCCGCGAGCGGCATCCGCTCGTCGCCGCGCTCGCCGAGCACGAGCGTCGCGTCCACGCCGGGCATGAACCGCGCGAGCTCTTGCACCATCGACGGCAGCGCCGGGCTGTACCCCACGACGAGCACGCGCGAGAGCAGCCCCCGCGCCATGTGCGTGTCCTCGGCCCACGTGCGGACCTCGGGCCGCGGCGCCTCCGGTGGATCCGCCCGCGTGATCCCGCGCCCCATCACGAGATCCCGCCCGTACCTGCGCAGCGGCGCGTACGTCGCCGTGACCCCGATGATCCCGCGCAGCAGCTTCGTCGAGATCTGCCCCGCGCGCGCGCCGAGCTTCCACGCGCCCGAGCCCACCTCCGGATCACGCAGCGGGTTCAGCCATTGCTCCAGGTTCGCCACGGGCACGAGCCCGCGTGTCCGCCGCGGCATCGTCTCCCCCAGGAAAACCCCGGTGAGCAGCACGCCGCGCTCCTCGTACGCCGCCCGCGCGAGCCGTTCGAAAGGAACAAAGCCGTCCTCGCCGCCGAGCGCCTCGATCGCCTCCGCCTCGCCGGGCTCCACGAACATGTGCGTGTAGAACTCCGACCCGTCGGCCGTCATGAGGTCCGTGTACAGCGCCTCGACCCCCGGCGTGACGAGGTGCTGGCAGAGAAAAAGACCGAGGAAACGCGGCATGTCGAGCGGGAACGTATGAGGTCCACCGATCGCCATCACGAGCGCGCGGTTCTCGCTCTCCACCACCTCGACGAAGACCTGCGCGTCGTGGTTCTGCGCGCGGAACGACGCGAGCGTCATCGTCGTCACCGCGTCTGCGTCGGGCCCCGCGTCCGCGCGGGACAGCAGGATCGCGCGTTTCGCCGTCGCCGCGGACACCCGCGCGAGCGCGTCCGGATCCCAGCCGTCGCCCTCGCGGTACATCACCCACCGCATCATCGGCTCGTAGAGGTACCCGGGCGGATTCTCCGTGGTCCCGAGCAGCGCCATCCGCGGCAGGGCGTGCCGGCGCGGCATCGCCCCGCGCCCGAGCAGCCATTGCAGGATCTCCACCGGCCGGAAGAAGCTCCGCAGGATCCGGTTCCGCTCGTAGAGCCGCGCGAACTCCCGCACGAGCATCTCCGCCTCGTGCACCGGCCCGATCACCAGCGAGTGCTCGTCGTAATCGACCGTGCGCCGCCGCTCGGCCCGCACCACCTGATCGACGATGTTCGAGCCGATGCCGATGATGAACGACACCACGAACACGCCCACGATCGTGAGCCCCAGCGAGAGCACCGCGATCGGCGCCGGCACCCGGATCGACCCGACCAGGTTGTCCGCGCTCTCGAGCTGCCGGAACGCCCACCACACCCGATCGAAAAAATCAGCGTCGGCCCCGATCCCCTCGCCCGTGTAATCGTAGCGGATCGCCAGGTGATCCAGCACCACGGCCGCGCCGAACGCGAGCGACCAGACCGCGACCGTCACGAGCCCGAACTGCTGGAGCTGCTCGCGCCGCGTCACGATCGAGTACACGTCGGCCGCGAGCTCGCGGGCGAACCGCAAGAGGAGCAAGAGCCGCGCGAGCCGGAGCGAGAGCAGCGGCGCCACGTACCGGGGATCGCCGATCTGCTCGAAGGGCACGAAGCTCAGGAGCGCGAGCAGATCGACGACGAGGAAAAACCATTCGAAGCGCTTGATCTCCTCGCGGGGGCGGCGCAGGGCGATCCAGCGCAGCGCGAGCTCGATCGTGAAGACCACGAGGAAGACGGGCCGGAGCGCGTTCTCCAGCCGGGGCAGGGGCAGGAGCGAGACGAGGATGCAGATCGCGAGCGCGATCTTGACCGGACGTTTGTCGAGCAGCGCGGCGACGCGGCGGGGGAGGCTCGGTGCCCGAGGGGCCATCACGCCCGAGCATAGACCCCCGGACGGCCGTGTTTCCAGCGGCCTTCGCGCGCCTCCGTCACGACGAGAGCAACGCTTCGCTCGTCGCTTCGAGTTTCTCCCCCGTCGCCTCCACGACCTCGAGCGCCCGCACGTCCTCGCTCGTCTCCGCCGCGTGCGCCGTGTCCGCGAGCAGGTACGCGCGCCGGAGCGCCGCCACGTGCGCGCCGATGCGTTGATCCACGCGCCGCGCCACCGCCGCGGGCGCGTCCGCGAGCGCGCCCTTTCCACCGGCGCGCGCTCGTTCGAGCCGCGCCCGCGCCTCGCCGAGCCGCACGAGCGCCTTCCAGCTCGCGCGCACCTCGCGCGCCGCCGCCGCGTCGAGCAGCCGTTCGTCCACGTGCCTCCGCAGCGCCGCGCCTTCCCGCAAGGACGCGCCTGCCTCCTCGCCACAATCCTCCGCGAGCCCGTCGAGCGCGTACGCCACGGGATCATCCGCCTCCACGAAGAGCGGCAGCGCCGCGAGCACGGCCGCGACCAGCGACGCGACCACGCGGATCGCCAAGGAGCCGCTCCCGTACGCCGCCGTGAGCGTCCCCGCGAGCGCGCCCGCGACGAGCGCGCCGCCCACGTGCACGAGCCGCGCCGTCCCGGCCTTCACCCGGCTCGTCCGCTCCGCGTACGCGAGCGCCACGAGCGCCGCGCCGGCCGCAGCCGGTGACGCCGGTCCCACGAGCGCCGCCGCGAGCGCGCCGAGCGCCCCGCCTGCCGCGGCGAGCCCCTCGATCGTCGCGCTCGCCGCGAGCGAGAGCAGCACGCCCAGCGCGAGCAGCGCGATCGATCCGGTGACGAGCCCGAGCCGGCCCGCGAAGGGCCACAAACCAAACGCCGCCGCGGCGGCCACGAGGAGGGCGAGCTTTCGCATGATTCCTTGCATCTCCAACGGGTTGGTCGTTCAGTACGAAGCCGCGCGGCCGAGGTTCGAGAACTCCTTGTCGGCCATGCTCCGCGCCGCCGCCTTCGCGCCCGCGCTCTTCGGCGGCGCCGCGTGGATCTCCTTCTTGTCCCGCTCGTACGCGTCCACCTGCGCCTGGATCGCCGTCGCGGCCGGCGCGGGCGCCGCCGCCGCTGCGGCCTTCAGCGCGCCGATGTTCTCTTCGACGATCCGCTGCGCCGCCTGCATGTCCCCTTGCTCCAGCGCCGCGGCCGCCTCGATTTGCCGGCTCGACGCGAGCGCGCTCGTCGCCTCCGCGAACGTCGCCCGATCCACGCTGCGCTCCGCCTCCCGCGCGTCGGCCGTCCCTTGCAGATCGAGCGGCGACAGCGCCACGCGTGTCCGCTCTCCGCCCACGAGCGACCAGCCCACTTCGCCGCCGATCGAGAGCTTTTCCCCTGCCTCCGCGTTCGCCGCGAGCTCCACGACCACGCGCCGCTCGTCGCCCGCGAAGAGCGAGCCGATCCGCAACCTCACCTCACGCCCGTCGTCTTCCGTCCGCGCCTCCGCGCCGATCGCCCGGACGAACCGCACGCCCTCGGGCAGCACGAGCCGCGCCTCCGTCGCCTCGACCGTCGTCGCGGCCGTCTCTTCGAGCTCGCGGCGCAGGAACGTCCGGAGGGCCGCGCCGTCCTTCACGAACGCGAAGTTCCCGCGCCCTGCCTCCGCGACCCCGCCCATGTACCCCGGATCGAAGTCGAGCCCGATCCCGAGCGACGACACCGTCACCCGATCCTCCACGCCGTCCCGCGCGATCCGTGTTGCCTCGATGCGCCCGTTGTCGAGCCCGTCGCTCACCAAGACCACCCGCTTCACGCGCCCCGGCGAGGCGTCCGCCAGGGTCCCCATCCCTTGCGACAGCGCCGGCGGGATGTTCGTCCCTCCGCTCGCGGAGAGCTCCGAGATGACCGCGAGGAGCCGCTCGCGCACGTCGCCCACGCGCGCGAGCGGCTGCAGCACCTCGTAGTCCGACGCGTACCGCACGAACGTGATCTGATCGTCGTCGCGCAGCTCGCGGATGAGCTCGACCACGGCTTCCTTGGCCTGCTTCATCTTGCTCTCGGTCTTCATCGAGCCCGACGTATCGAGCACGATCGCGAGCGCGAGCGGCGCCCGCTCCCGCGTGTCTGCCGGGTCGGCCTTGATCCGCAGCACCGCCGAGATCCGCGCCTCGCTCCCGCCGAACACGCGCGATTGCGTCAACGTGATCGACCCGCGCGCGCCGGGCCCCGAGAACGTCGCGCCCGCGCCTCCTTCGCTCGGGCTCGCGAACGCCACATTCGTCCGCGTGCCGAGCGGCGCCCTGTGCAGGATGAGCCCTCCTGCGCACAGCGCGAGCAGGCTCGCGGCGAGCGCGCGGCGGGTGCGGGGGACACGGAGCCATCGGTTCGTCATGACACACTTCTCCCGGCACGCGCCGGACGCCCGGCGCGTGGAAACATCGCCCCTCGGGCGCTCGCGAGGGGGAGCGCGCGGGGCGACGAACGTCAGTGGCGCACGTCTACGGACGAGCAGACCGTTCGGTCTAAATGACGTAGCGTCACGTTTCGAGACGTGCGACAGTCCCGACCGATCGAGGGAAACAGATGAATCTCAGTGAACCGCTCAAGCAGCGTATCGAGGCGCTCGTCCGGTCCGACCGCGTCGTGCTCTTCATGAAGGGCTCTCGCCGATTTCCGCAATGCGGGTTCTCCGGCGCCGTCGTGCAGATCCTGGACGCGGTGCTGCCCAGCTACACGACCGTGAACGTCCTCGAAGATCCCGAGATTCGCGAGGGCATCAAGGCCTACGCGAGCTGGCCCACGATCCCGCAGCTCTACATCGACGGCGAGTTCGTCGGCGGGGCCGACATCATCCGGGAGATGCGTGAGAGCGGCGAGCTCGCGCAGAAGCTCGGCGGGTCTGCGGGCGGCGGCAGCGAGGTCAAGGCGCCGAAGATCACGATCAGCGAGGCGGCCAAGCGCGCGTTCACCGAGGCCGCGGCCGACGCGCCGGGCGAGCTGCTCCGCTTCGAGGTGAGCCCGCGCTTCGAGTATGGGCTGTTTTTCGGGCCGCGCGCCGAGGGCGACCTCGAGGTCGACGCGGGGGGCCTCACGGTCCTCGTCGACCCGACGAGCGCGCGCCGGGCCGACGGCGTCTCCATCGATTTCGTGGACGGCCCCGAGGGCGCCGGCTTCCGGATCGAGAACCCGAACGAGCCGCCGCGCGTCCGTCAGCTCTCCGTGCGCAAGCTGAAGGAGATGCTCGACGCGGGCGAGCGCTTCGAGTTCGTCGACGTCCGCACCGACAAAGAGCGCGCCATTGCGCGGATCGAGCAGGCGAAGCTCCTCGATCAGGCCGAGCTCGAGCGTCTCGAAGCGCTGCCCAAGGACACGCCCATCGTCTTCCATTGCCACCACGGCGGCCGCAGCCGCTCGGCGGCCGAGGCGTTCGTGGGGCGAGGTTTTTCCAAGGTATACAACCTCGAGGGGGGCATCGACGCCTGGTCGGTCGCGGTGGATCCCTCGGTTCCGCGGTATTGACGAATTTCGGAGGAAGCGCGCGTGTCCTACCACATGACCACGTTCCAGGGCTCGATCCCGGCGGCGATCGAGCAGGCCATCAAGGAAAAGATCAGCGACGCCGTGGTGGAGGTGCAGGGCGGGGGAGGGCATTTCGAGATCTCCGTCACCAGCGTCGTCTTCGCGGGCAAGAACACGCTGGAGAAGCACCGCCTCGTCCTCGGCGCGATCGCGCACCTCATGGCAGGCAACGACGCCCCCGTCCACGCCGTCGACAAGCTGAATACCCGCGTCCCCTCCTGACGCCGCGCCGGGGCGCTGCCCCGGACCCCGCGGGGGGCTGTCCGCCCCCTCGACCCCGGACCAGCGAGGCGCTGGACCCAGGGTTGAAAAACTGCGCTCCGCGCAGTTTTTCAAACAGGCCGACGAAGAACCCAGGTTGCCAGCCGAACCAGCCGCGCGGCTGTCTCGGTTGGCAGGGTCGCTGCCGATCTTGACCGGGCCTGTTCGATGAACTGCGCATCGCGCAGTTCATCGAGCTTGGGTCCAGCCCCTGGCTGGTCCGGGTGCAGGGGCGGACAGCCCCTGCTGGGGCCTGGGGCAAAGCCCCAGCGAGGCGGCTTCACGAGGAGACCCATGCGACCCCGCGCTGCTAGAGTGGGCGCGATGTTCCGAAGCGCCTTCTTCGCGGCGACCCTCGCGCCCCTGGCCCTCGGCTGTGGGGCTTCCCCCGCGCCCGCCCCGCAATCACGACCTCCCGCGGATTTCGTGTTCCTGGGCGGCGCCGTCCGCACGATGGATCCGGCGCGCCCCGAGGCCAGTGCGATCGCCGTGCGGGGCGATCGAATCGTCGCGGTCGGCACGGATGCCGAGGTCGGCTCGTTCATCGGGCCGGAGACCCGCGTGGAGCGGCTCTCCGGCCGCGCCGTGATCCCCGGCCTCGTCGACGGCCATTGCCACCTCCACGGCCTCGGCGCCGCGCTCGAGAGCCTCGACGTGCGCGGCAAGAAGAGCCCCGAGGACGTCGCCCGGCTCGTCGCGGCCGAGGCAAAAGGCCGCGCCTCGGGCGAATGGATCACCGGCCGCGGCTGGGATCAAAATCTTTTCACTCCCGCCGCGTTTCCCACGCACGCCCCGCTCGACGCCGCAGTCCCCGATCACCCCGTCGCGCTCACCCGCATCGACGGTCACGCTCTATGGGCCAACGCGGCGGCCCTGCGCCTCGCCGGCATCGATGAAAAGACCACCGATCCCCCGGGCGGCCGCATTCTACGTGACGCGGCCGGCGCGCCCACCGGCGTCTTCATCGACAATGCGATGGATCTCGTCACGGCGAAGATCCCCGGCGAACCACCCGAGGTGACCGAGCGCCGCATCCTGCGCGCCTCCGAACGCGCTCTTTCGCTCGGGCTCACGGGCGTGCACGAGATGGGCATCGACGACGCGACCGTCGCTGTCTACCGCAAGCTCGCGGCCGAGGGCCGGCTCCCGATCCGCGTGGTTGCCTATCTGGCGGGCGGGCCGAACCTCTCCGCCTTGTCGCAACGAAAACCCGACATCGACCCGCAAGGCACGTCCATGTTCGTCCTGCGCGGGGTCAAGCTCTTCGCCGACGGCGCCCTCGGCTCCCGCGGCGCCACGCTCCTCGCGCCCTACGCCGACGAGCCGAAGAGCGTGGGCATTTCGATCACGGACCGGAAAACCCTCACCGAATCGGCGCATATCATCGCCGACGCGGGATTCCAGCTTGCGGTGCACGCCATCGGCGACCGCGCCAACCGCGACGTGCTCGACGCCTTCGCCGCCCTCGGCGAGGGCCGGGCGCGCGCGCTTCGTTTTCGTATCGAGCATGCGCAGGTCCTCGCGCCCGAGGATCTTCCGCGGTTCGCCGCGCTCGGCGTCCTCGCCTCCATGCAGCCGACCCACGCCACGAGCGACATGCCCTGGGCCCCGGCGCGCCTCGGCCCCGACCGTCTGCGCGGCGCGTATGCCTGGCGCTCGCTGCTCGACAGCGGGGCGCGTCTCGTCTTCGGCTCCGATTTCCCTGTCGAAGAGCCCTCGCCCCTCCTCGGCCTGTGGGCCGCCGTCAGCCGCCAGGATCCCTCGGGCGCCCCGCCGGGCGGCTTCTTGCCCGAGCAACGCATCACCCTCGACGAGGCGCTCGCCGCCTTTACCGCGGGCCCGGCCTACGCCTCCTTCACCGAGGCCACCCACGGCCGCATCGCCCCCGGCTACGTCGCCGATCTGACCGTCTTTGCCGGGGCCCTCGCCGCGGATCGATCGCTGCTCGACGCGAAGATCGACCGCGTGATCCTGGGCGGCAAGGTGGCGTTCGGCGCCGCGATCCCGAAACCGGAGGCCCCGTGACGAACCTCGTCCTTCGCGTGCTCCTCTTCCTCGCCCTCGGATTCGCGCTCGGCTGGGCGCATGCCAAGGCCATTGCCGAGGGCGAGCGAATTCACCGCGAGACGGGGGAGCGCGCGCGCCCCACGATCATCTTCGTCCTCCGCCTCGTCCTCCTTTGCGTCGGGTTTGGCTTGATTGGAAAATCCGGCTCCATGCCGCTCCTCGCCTCCCTCCTCGGATTTGTCGTCGCGCGGCTCGTACGCCGCCGTGGCGTGAAGCTGCCACAAAGTTGACACGCCGGCCGCAATCGAATCCTTCTGTACGGCAGCCCCGGATCGTTCTAAGGAACGGTCGCTGGGGAGGGGTCCTATCCATCGATGGGGGAGAATGGACGTCCAGGAAATGCAGCGGTTGCAAGAGGAGGTCGAGCGGCTTCGCGCGCGCGTGACCGAGCTCGAGGCGGCGCTCGAGGCCGCGAAGCACCGCGCGGACCTCTACCAGGCATTCTTCGAGCATTTGCCCGTCCCGGCCGGCGTCCATGACGCCGAGGGGTGGCTCGTCGAGATCAACCGAGTCGATCGGGAAATGCTCGCCATCCCCTCGCGTGAGCTCGTCGTCGGCAAACACAACCTGTTCCAGGACCCGGAGGCCGTGGCCCGGGGGTATGCCGCGCACCTCGAGCGGGCCCTGCGTGGGGAGGCCGTGCTCATGCCGCCCACCTCGTACGATACGGCGGAGGCGGGGATCGAGCGCACCGAGGATCGGAAGGTCTGGACGCAGACCTCGTTCCAGCCCGTCGACGTCCACGGAAAGCGGTACACGGTCGAGGTGAACCTCGACGTGACCGAGCGGCTCCGGGCGCAACGCGCGCTGGAGGAGAGCCAGCGGTTCTTGCTCGAGATCGTCGAGAACGCGCCCTCGCTCATGTACGCGAAGGATCTCGCGGGCCGTTATGTGCTCGTCAACGGCCAGGTCGAGCGTTTCGCCCGGATGGACCGCGCGCATCTGCTCGGCAAGACCGACGCGGAGCTTTTTCCGTCCGGGATCGCGCAGAAGTACACGGCCTCGGATGCCGAGGTGCTCCGGACCGGCCAGGCGATCGTGCGGGACGACGTGATCCCCCTCGAAAACGGCGTCGCCACGTTCGTCACCACGAAATTCCCCCTCCGGGACGCCGAGGGCAAACCCATGGCCGTGTGCAGCATCTCGGTCGACGTCAGCGAGCAAAAGGAAGCCGAGGCGTGCGCGCGAAAGCTCCAGGAGGAAATGCTGCACCTTCAGGATGCCACGCTCCGCGCCCTCTCGACGCCGCTCCTGCCGATCGCCGAGGGCGTCGTGGTGATGCCGCTCATCGGCAACATCGACGCCCGCCGCGCCGATCAGGTGCTCGAGACGTTGCTCCCCGGCATCGCGGAGAACCAGGCGTCGATCGTCATCCTCGACGTCACGGGCGTGCCCGTCGTCGACGAGCACGTCGCCAGCGTCCTCGTGCAGGCCGCGCGCGCGGTCGAGCTGCTCGGGGCCGAGATCGTCTTGACGGGCATTCAGCCGGCGATGGCTCGCACCCTCGTCGAGATCGGCGCCGACCTCGGACGCATGCGCACCCGGAGCACCCTCCAGGGCGGCATCGCCCTCGCGCTCGGCCGCGGCGCGATGCGCGTCAAACGTTAGTTCGTCTCCTTCGCGGAGAGCGCCTCGTTGGCCATTTCCTCGTACGTCATGCGCCGGACGCGCGTGAGCTCCTTGTCGTCGTATTGCCGGGCCATGAACTCCTTGCCCACGCCTCCGACGCGGCCGAACAGATCGCCGAGCAGCCTGCCCGTGATCGGGTGATCGACCCCGTCCTGCAAGAGCCGCAAGAACCGCGTGAACGGCCGCCGCGGCGTCTCCTCCTTCCGCCCGAGGAGCTGCATCCGCTTGAACGCGTCCCGCAGCCGTTTGCCCTCGGGATCGACGAAGTTCATCGGATCGAGGAACACGTCGCGGATGAACGGATGCGCGGAATGCAGCATGAACACGAACGCCTTCGCGCCCCGGGCCCGCTCCGCGAGCGAGAGCTTCGTCTGGCGCTCGGCCATCCGCCGCTCGTACGCCTCGGACCCGTAATACTCGGCCATGTAGTAGTCGATCGCGATGTGGCGCGACTCGTCGCGGTTGATGAGCGTCATCGCCGCCTGGCTCATCTCGTCGTGCACGAAATCGTTGATCGACCGGAGCAGCGCGATGTCCAGGATGAGCTCCCCGGCCACGATGTACGCGTTCGCCACGTCGTCGCTCAGATAATGGATCGCGTCCACGAAATGAGGCGCGAACGCGGTCAGGCTCGGGCTCTGTCGATACAGCTTGTAATGGTGCACGTCATAAAAGTCCGCGAGCATCTGCGCCGCGTGCGCGTGCCGCACCTCGTCGACCACGAACGACCGGAAGATCGCCTTCAGCGTCGGATCCTCCACGCGTCGCTCCTGCTCGCGGAAGAGCGCGCCCGCGAGCCGCTCGATCCCCGACATGTCCGTGAAGAGCTGCACGATCGCGATCTCGTCCTCCCGCGACATGGCCCGGGCCTTCCGACTCCAGTCGAGGTCGCCGACGCGCCACTGATCACGCCGGCAGTTCTCCAGCATCCGTTCGAGGTCCATGCCCGCCAGGATACCCGTCGTTATCGGCCCGGTAAAGCGCCCGACCGAGGAGGCACACGCGCCCGGGGCACCAGGCTTGCGTTCGTCGGGGCATGACCATCACCGTAACGGAGGAAAAATCGCCCCATGGTCCGTCCAAGCGACCCGAGGCGCCGCCGCCGGCCGAAGACCCCCGCATCCGCAAGGGGCCGATCGAGGAGCCCCGCATCCGCAAGGGCCCGATCGAGGAGCCACCCGCGCCGAGCCCGGTCCCCGGCGAGCCGCCGCCCGCGCCGCCCGTCATCCGGGATCCTCCGGCGCCTACCCAGAAACCGGACGAGGTGATCCGGGTCGCCTGAACGCGAAGCGCGCACGAGCACCTTGATGCCGCGGATGTCCTTCGGGCATCATCCGGTCCCATGCGCACGGGAGACGTCGTTGACGGACGCTTCGCCATTCTGGAGCGCGCCGGCGTCGGCGGCATGGGATCGGTGTACCGAGCGCTCGATCGGCAGACGACGAAGCTCGTCGCGATCAAGGTCCTCCACGCGCCGGACATGACCTCGCAGGCCCGCTTCCTCAAGGAGGCCAAGGCCCTCGCGGGGCTCGAGCACCCGCACGTCGTCCGCTACGTGACGCACGGCATCTCGTCCGAAAGCGAGCCTTACCTCGTGATGGAGTGGCTCGAAGGCGAGAGCCTCGATCGGCGCCTCGCCCGCGAGCCGTTGCGCCTCGAAGAGAGCCTCGACTTCGCGCGTCGTGTCGCCGTGGCCCTCGGCGCCGCCCACGCGCGCGGCATCGTCCACCGCGACGTCAAGCCGAGCAACGTCTTCCTCGTCGACGGCGCAATCGACAAGGTCCGCCTCCTCGATTTCGGCATCGCTCGCCTCGACGACGCGTCGAGCGGCCTCACCCGCACCGGCAACGTCCTCGGCACCCCCGGGTACATGGCGCCCGAGCAAGCGCGCGGCGACAAACGGTACGTCGACGCCCGCGCCGACGTCTTCTCGCTCGGCTGCCTCCTCTACGAATGTTTGGCGGGCCAACCGCCTTTCCACGGCCCGCACCCGATGGCCATCATCACGAAGCTCCTCGCCGAGGACGCGCCGCGGCTGCGGTCGAGCCGGCACGACGTCCCCGAGGCCCTCGACGCCCTCGTCGCCCGCATGCTCGCCAAGGAGCCCGGCGCACGCCCCACGGACGGCGCCGCCGTGGCCGCCGCGCTCGACGCCCTTTCCAACATGAAGAGCGTCGAGCCCCCGCCGCCCTCCATCCGCTCCCGCACGTATGCGGACGTCTTCCCGTCGATCCCACCCTCGGCCCCGCCCTCCTCGGACCCGACGCTCGGCATGGCGGCGACGATGCCCGGCCTCTCCTCGCTCCGCGAGCTCTCCGAGTCCGCGAGCCAGCGCCCCTCGTCGCCGCCGCCCGAGCCTCGATCGAGCCGCATGGTCGATCTCCCGCCGCCGAGCGTCTCTCCCGCGAGTGATCGTCGCTGGTTCGAGCGTCTGCCGCGCCCGGCAGGCCGGAGCCCGTTCCGGGTGAAGGGCATCGCCTACAAGGGCATGCTCCATTATGTCTCGACGCGCCTCGACGGCGGGATGCAGTCGCTCACGAATACGTTCCGTGATCCGATCCTGCGCGAATACCTCGCCCAGCCGTTCCTCGCGTCGAGCTTCTACGATTTCTTCCCGCTCGTCGCAGCGAGCGCCGGGTGCGCCTCGCTCGCGAACGTGCAGCTCGAGATCTTCGCGCAAGGCCAGGGCCGCGCGCAGGCGAAGTACGACGCGGACCACGCGTATCGTTCGTTCGTCCAGGGCCGCTCGATCGACGATTTCCCCTCGCGCTTCCGCCTCATCGCCCAGCGGTATTACGATTTCGGCGAATGGGAGGCGAACTCGTTCTCGCCAGGCACGATCACGTTCGTGCAGCGGGGCATCCCAGCGTGGGCCATTCCCTGGTACTCCCCGCTGCAATCAGGCTACATCTCGACGCTCGTCGACCTCGTGTCGCACAAGCGCACGTCCGTGACCGTCTACCCGACCCGCCGCGACGGCGTGATCGAGGGCATCCAGACAGTCATCCTCGAAATGGACGTCTCGTACTGAAGTCCCGCGAGCGCTGAGCAGGGGGCCGTCGCGCCGGGGCGCCGCCCCGGACCCCGCGGGGGCTGTTCGCCCCTCGACCCGAACCAGCGCAAGCGCTGGACTCGGGGTCGATGAACTGCGCTCTGCGCAGTTCATCGAACAGCCGCAGTCAAGACCAGCCACGACCCTGCCCACCAGGACCGCAGCGCTGACGGCTCGATCGGCAACGCCCCGTCACCAGCTAGACATGCACGTCCGTGGTCTTGTCACGGGCCCGTTGGAAGAGCTGCGCGGAGCGCAGCTCTTCCACCAAAGGTCCAGGGCTGGCCCTGGTCCGGGTCCCGGGGCGGACAGCCCCGGGTGGGGCCTGGGGCAACGCCCCAGCGCAGCGCCCCCAAGATGAGACCCATGCTCAGGGCTCGGCTTGATCAGCCGAGCACTCTTCCCACGAAGAACGGCCCCATCTGGCTGATGAACTCGCTCGTTTGTCGTGTCTTTCGCATCCCCTGTACGATGTGCGAGAGCGGGTGCAGCTCCTTGCCCACGAGGCCGATCACGAATTCGTTGTCCCGCGCGTCGAGCCCGTGGCAGGCGAGCCGGATGTCGTGCGCCAGGTCCTTTGCTCCGTAGGCTTTTCCGATCGTCCCGTGCTCGCGCAGGATTGAGCCCTGCTCCCGCGGCTCGAGCTTCGCGAACGCCCCGCTCCGGCGCAGCGGATACCACACCGCCCACGGCCACGCCGGGTTCGCCACCGTCTCCGCGGGACGCCGGAGCAGCCAGTATTCGAGATCCTGCTCGTAGCCCGTCGAATACGTGCGCCCGAGCATGGTCATGTCCGGGCGAAGCGAAACTGCCGGCCCCGATTCCACGAGCGCAGGCCGCACCACCTCCACGAACGCCCCGGGATCCTCGCTCCACGTCAGCAACCCGAAGCTGTGCGGATCGTTCACGTCCTCGTAGACGACTGCGCCCGCGCCCTTGCTCTTGATCGCGCTGCGGATTGCCTGCGCGTGCGTGCGCAGCTCGGACAGCTTCGAGAGCCCCGGCACCTGGTAGACCAGGAGCTGCATGAACAGCCGCCGATCCATCGTTTGCGGCTGCCCGTCCCGCGGTGCGCCGCGCTCGCTCACGTCGATCGAGGGGAGGTCTTCGCTGCCCTGGCCATGGCCGTGTCCGGCGGGCCGTCCGCCCGGAGTCGCTTCGCTCATGTTGCAAGGGCTACCTGCCTCGGTGGCAGGCTGCAAGGCCGGATCGGCCGCCGCGGCGGCACCATGCTAGAAGCCGAAGATATGGAGACGAGCACGCTCAAGGCGGCACTTCTCCCCGAGCGGGAGAACCTCATCGAGACCTTGATCGGCGAGATCCTCGAGGTGGCCCCGTTCTACAGCGCGTTTCCACGAAGCGCGCAGCTCGCCATGGCCGCCCGCTTGATCGACCTCTACCTCGACGCCCTCGACGAGGTGAAGCCCGAGGCGCTGCGCACCTATGGGCTCGAAGTCTTCACGCGCAGGCAGGAGCAAGGCGCGTCGCTCTTGGAGGTCCTTCACGGCATCTCCATCGGCCGCCGCACCGTGTCCCGCATCGCCTTGCGCAGCCTCCCTACAGCCGAGCTCGCCGGCGAGGTCATCATGCGCGCCGAGCTGGTCGCCGATGAGCTCGTGCGCACTGCCGTCGCCGTCTACGAGAAGCGCCGCGCCACCGAGCGCCGCGCCTTCGAGGCGCTCGAAGCGCGCTACCAGGACATCTACCAGCGCACCCCGGCCCTCATGCACTCGCTTGATCACGAGGGCCGCCTCACGACCGTGAGTGATCGCTGGCTCGAGTTCCTCGGCTACACCCGCGACGAGGTCCTCGGCCGCCGCTCGATCGAGTTTGTCACCGAGGAGACGCGCAAGCGCGCCCTTGCCGAGCACTTCCCGCGGCTCCGGCGCGAGGGGCGCGTCGACGGCGCCGACGCCCAGTTCGTCAAGAAGACGGGCGAGGTCATCGACGCCCGCCTGTCGAGCGTCGTCGTGCGCGACGAGCGCGGCGAGATCCAGCAGATCCTCGCGGTCTTCGAGGACGTCACGGCCGAGGTTCAGGCCATGCGGGCGCTGCGCGAGAGCGAGGAGCGATGGCGTGGGCTCACCGAGCTCGCTCCGCTCCCGCTCGCCGTGCACAAGGGCGGCGTGTTTCTTTGGGTCAACGAGGCCCTCTCGCGCCTCCTCGGCGTGCCGCGCGACGAGCTCGTCGGGATGAACGTCATGCGCATCGTGCACCCCGACGATCACGCGCTCCTCCTCGATCGCCTGCGAAAGAGCAAAGACGGCCGCATCGCGCTCCCGCCGATCGAAGAGCGGTACCTCCATGCGGACGGCACTGTCATCTACGCGGACGTCGCCGCGCGGCCCATCCTCTTCGAGGGCGAGGAGGCCACGCAGATTGCGGTCGTCGACGTGACGGCGCGCAAGCACGCGGAGGACGTGCAGCGGCAGAACGAGGCCCAGGCGCGCCTCATCCAGGCCCAGGACGAGACCCTCCGCGCGCTCTCCACGCCGCTCATCCCCATCGGCGAAGGCATCCTCGTCACGCCGCTCATCGGCCGCATCACGGGCGATCGCGCCGCGGGCATCCTGGAGACGATCGCGGCGGGCGTGGTCGCCCAGGGCGCGCGTGTGGCCATCGTGGACGTCACGGGCGTCCCCGAGGCCGACGTGTCCGTCGCCGAAGCGCTCGTCCGGGTCGCGCAGGCCATCCGCCTCCTCGGCGCCGACGTCGTCATCACGGGCATCCAGCCCTCGATCGCCCGCACGCTCGTCGACCTCGGCGCCGATCTCGGCAGCCTGGCGACGCGCGCCACCCTCCGCGATGGTATCACCTACGCCCTCCGGCACTCGCCGCGGCGGCGCCTATGAACACGACCGACCTCTTCCTCTCGCTCACACCCCACAAAGTCCTCGAAGCCGTCGAGGATGCGGGCTTCCCCGTGAACCCGCTCTGCTACCCGCTGAACTCGTTCGAGAACCGCGTCTACGAGGTCGAGCTCGAAGACCGCTCCCGGCTCGTCGCGAAGTTCTATCGGCCGGGCCGCTGGAGCCCCGAGCAGATCCTCGAAGAGCACCTCTTCCTCGCGGATCTCGCCGAGGCCGAGGTCCCGGTGTGCCTCCCTCGAACGCTGCGCGGCGGCGGCACCCTCGGCACGATCGACGGCATCTCCTATTGCCTCTTCCCGCGCATGGGCGGCCGCGCCCCGGACGAACCTGACACCGACCTCCTCGAGCGCCTCGGCATGCTCGCCGCGCGGATCCACAACGTCGGCGCTGCGCGGCCGGCTGCGCATCGCGTCCGCCTCGACGCGGACGCGTTCGTCCGGCAGAACGTCGCCTTCCTCCGCGACAAGGGCTCGATCCCGGCGCGCCTCCTCGCGCGGTACGAGCGCGCCGCGCGCACGATCGCGGACTTCGTCGACGAGGGCATCCAAGGCACGGCCGTCCACCGCATTCACGGCGACCTGCACCTCGGGAACCTGCTCCTGCGCGACGGCGTGCTCTCCGTCGTCGATTTCGACGACATGGTCGTGGGCCCGGCCGTGCAGGATCTCTGGTTGCTCCTGCCCGGCGAGGGCGTCGAGGCGCGCATCGCCCTCGAAAGCTTCCTCGAAGGGTACGAGGTCCTCCGCGCATTTGATCGCAAGAGCTTGCGCCTCGCGACGCCGCTCCGTGGCCTGCGCCGCGTCCATTATGCGGCCTGGATCGCCCGCCGCTTCCACGACCCCATCTTCCCGCGCACGTTCCCCCATTTCGGCACCGAGGCGTACTGGGAGGAGGAGACGCGGGATCTCGAGCAGATCGTTCAAATGATCACCCAGGAGCGCGGGGGCTTCGAGGCATGACCACGTACGTCGTCTTCGATTTCGAGGCCATCCTCGACGCGGGCAACCCGCTCCCCGAGGGCGCCGATCCGGATCGTGTACCCGCTGTCTCCCACCTCGCGATCGTCTCCGGCGCCACCCTGGCCATCGTCGTCGAGGACGAAGGGGTCCGCGTCTTCCCGCCGCGCCTGCTCGGCGGGCCGAATGGCGGCGACGAACCGGCGATCGTCCGTGATTTCGTCAAACGTGTCGGCGACAAGCGTCCCGTGCTCGTCTCGTGGAATGGCCGCGGCTTCGACCTGCCGCTCGTCCTCGCCCGCGCGATCCGCCACGGCGTCGTCGCGCCCTGGCTCTGGAACCGCGACTTTGAAGATCGTTATCGCGGGCAAAACCACCTCGATCTCCAGGACGCCGTCAGCATGCGCGGCGCCGGCCGCGCCTCGCGCATGGCCTCCTTCGCGTGCCTCTGCGGCTGGCCTGGCAAGATCGGCGTCGACGGCTCCGACGTCGAGGGCCTATGGGCGAGCGGCGAGGAGGGGCGCGAGGCCGTGCGCCGCTACAACCTCGCCGACGTCGCCTCCGAGGCCGCGATCCTTTTGCGCCTCCTCGTTTGCCGTGGCGATCTCTCGCTCCACGAATACCGCGACGCCGCCCGCGCGCTGCTCGCGCACGTCGACGGGGACGAACGCCTCGCCGTCCTGCGCCCCGCGATCAACCGTGAGATTTTCCTGCTTGCCGCCGCCGATGCTGCGGAAGGCGAGGGGCCGCGCGAGAGCCCGACTCCGGAAGGCGAGCCGGCCGCTCACGCCTTCCGATAATGCTCGACGCTCTTGTACCGCATCGCATACGCGCCGAACGCGAACGCGAACACGAACGCGAAGCCCGCGAAGAAGAACATCTGGAACGCCGTCGTCGATAGACCCGTTGCTTCCGAGATGGCGCTCGTGAGCCGCTCGTTCTTCATGCCGGCGTTCACGAGTAGCACCCATAACCCGCCGACCGTGACCGAGAGCGACCAGAAGCTCATCAGCGTGCCCTTCATCTTCGCCGGTGCCTGGCTATAAGCGAATTCGAGGCCCGTCGTCGAGACGAGGACCTCGCCGATCGTGAGGATCGTGTACGGCACGAGTTGCCAGAGGATCGAGACCTTCTCCCCCGCGTCGATCCAGCGCTGGAGCACGCCGATCACGATCCACGAGACGCCCGCGATCGCGATGCCCGCCGTCATGCGCCGGAGCTGCGTCGGATTCGCCCCGATCTTCCGGAGCAGCGGATACACGACGGCATTGTTGAACGGAATGAGCAGCATCACGAGCAGCGGGTTCACCGCCTGCATCTGCGACGCCGTCTCCAGAATGCTCCACCCGGGCAGCACCATCGCCTTGCCCTGGATGATCCACGTCGAGGCTTTTTGATCGAAGAGCGACCAGAACGGCGTCACCAGCGCGAAGACCACGAGCACCTTCATCACCGAGCGCACGCCCTCGACGTCCTCGTCCGGGTGCGTCCCGCGCGCCGCTTCGAGCGAGAGCATCACGCCCGGGCCCGCGAGCACGAGGAAGACCACGAGCGCGAGGCAAAACGAAGCGACGAACCCGAGCGTCGGAATGAGGAAGAAGGAGCCGACGAACCCGAGCGCGCCGAGGACCGCGAGCACGCGCCCCGCCCCGCGGCCCTTTTGCAGCGCCGTCCACGCGATGCTGCCGAAGGAATGGGGATCGGCGGGGGAGGGGGGGACGACGACGTAGTTCTTGCGCCCCATCCAGAAGATGAGCGTCGCGATGAACATCAGGATGCCCGGGATCCCGAACGCGATGGCCGGCCCCCAGTGCTTGAGGGCCCTCGGCATGAGCTGCGATGCGAAAAACGAGCCGAAGTTGATCACCCAGTAAAACGCCTCGAACACCACGCGCGCCAGGTGCTTGTTCGACTGGTCGAACTGGTCGCCGACGAACGACGACACGCACGGCTTGATCCCGCCCGAGCCGAGCGCGATCAGGAAGAGGCCCGCGTAAAACCCCGTCTTGTTCCCCTCGAAGACCGCGAGGCAGCCGTGCCCCACGCAGTAGAGGAGCGAGAGCCAGAAAATCGTGCGGTATTTGCCGAGGAAGCGATCCGAGATCCACCCGCCGAGCAGCGGGAAGAAATAGACGCCCATCACGAAGATGTGGAAGACCTCCTTCGCGGCCCCCGCCCGATCCTTCTCCACGAGGTCGAGCAAGAGATACCCGATCAGGAAATCCGTGAGGATGTTCCGCATCCCGTAGAAGCTGAAGCGCTCGCACGCCTCATTTCCGATGATGGACGGGATCGACTTCGGGTATTTGCCGTTTTGGGTGGTGATCCGGGGCTCTTCCGAAACTTCGGTCGTCATCGTGCGCGGCGTGCATCCTTCCGGGGATCGCCGCCCGAGACAAGCACATTCGATTGCAGCGCGCGGTAGCGCTCCCAGAACACGTCGTTCGGCTCGACGCCCTGTTCGTCCCGGCTGAGCGCCGGCAGGATGCGCTCCAGGAAATACATGTCGAGCTCGCCCTTGCCCTTGACCGACACCGCCCCGCGCGCCGTGAGCTCGAAAAAGTCCTTCACCCGGTCGTACGTCATGCGCGAGACGTTGATGCGCCAAAGCTCCCCCGACGACTCCATGCGGCTCGCCGTGTTCACCGTGTCGCCCCACACGTCGTAGGCAAACTTCTTCGAGCCGACCATGCCAGCCATGACCGGCCCCGAGTGCACGCCGATACGCACGCCCTGGAAACACGCGTCATGACCCTCGACGTCGCGCCGGATCCGGAGCGCAAACAGGCAAGCATCAACGGCGTGCGTTCGTGTCGGCGCCGGCAGTCCCGCCGCGGCCATGTACGCGTCGCCGATGGTCTTCAGCTTCTCCACGCCCGAGCGATCCGCGATCGCGTCGAAGCGGCAGAAATACGCGTCGAGCGTGGCGACGAGCGCCTCGGGCGGCATCGTCGCGGCCTTCGCCGTGAAGCCCACGAAATCGGCGAATACGATGGTCGCCTCCTCGTGGAAGACAGGCTTGACCGAGCCCTCGCGCGCAAGCTCGCCGGCGATGGGCGCGGGCAGGATGTTGCAGAGCAGCGAGTCGATCTTCGCCTTGTCCCGCGCGATCTCCTCGGATTGATGCTGGATCGTGCTCCCCTTGGTCCAGCCTTGCCGCCGCAGCCGGTCGCTGAGGTGCACGAAGACCCCGGAGACGAGGACCGCGGCGCTGAGGTCCTGGAGCGCGTAGTTGCGCTCGGGCCCGTCGAAGTCCATGCCCGCGAGTTTGCCCGTCACCCAGAAGACGAGAATCGCCGCGCCGAGCATGCCCCACGCATACCGTCGCCGCAGCGGCGCGAGCGGCACGAGCATGAGGACGAACAAGAACCCGCCGAGGTAAGGGCTTTTGCCGCTGGTCAGCCCCGTGATGAGCCCCGTCGCGCACTCGAGGCTCAAGCAGAGCGCGAAGAGCGCGCGGCTCGCATGGCGCGGCGCCGAAGGGAAGAGCGAAAAGAGGATCGCCAGGGCCCCCGCCATGGTGAGGCTGAGGCGCAGGAGGAAGAGCGAAGGGATCTCGGGGTGGAGCGCCTCGTCGAGCCGCAAGTACGGCAGCCAAGCGAGCGCGCAGATGAGCCCCGAGACCCGCAGGATCTTCCACGACTGAAAGGCAAGCTCGGCGTCGAACGACTCCGGGTAGCCGCCCTGGCGCTCCCCCGCGCCGAAGAGCCACACGAGGGCTTTCTCCGCGCCCGCCATGCCTCGACCCTAGCAAGCCGAAGGCCGCCTCCGCAACGACGTTCGTACAGGAGAAAATTACATCCGCCTCAGCGGAGGTCGAACACGAGCTTTCCGATCTTTCGGCCCGTCCCGCTGAACTTGATCTTCTGGATGATCTTCACCATGCAATCGACGACCTCCTCGCCTTTCTCGTTTGGCGGGGCAATCCCCACGGCGATCGGCCGTCCATCGACACGCAGGTACGTCGTGACCCCGAAGACCGTGCCCCAGGTGCCACGCTTGCGGCATTTCGTGGTCTCCTTGGCGGCGAGCGCGATGGCCATCTTGTGCTTCGCCGGATCGAGATCCTTCGGCGCCTGGGAAGGATCGAGGTCGAACGATTTCTCCGCGAGCCCATCGCCGCCGACGGGCAAGGGCCAGCTCTTCGCGCGGGCCGCGTCGAGCAGGCATTTTTCGGTGTCCCGATCGCCGAGCGTGGTCTCGCCGAGGTACACCCACTTCACCACGCCCTGCGGATCGATGCGGAGCTTCATCTTGAAATGCCCGCCGAGCGCGCTCACCTTCGCAGCGCCCTTGGCAAAACAAGACTGAATCGAGTCCTGCATCTTGCCGAACGAGCGCTCCACGGCCTCCTCGTTGAGGCCCCCGATCTCCGATTGCGCCTGCGCCGCGGGGCGTGGCGCCTCGGCGCGCGTCTCCACGGGCGCGGCCGCCTTCGGGGGCGGAGGCGGTTCGGCCGCGCAGGCGACGAGGAGCGCAGCGGAGGCGGCGAAGGCGAGGCGCGACGGTGCCACGCGATCGGCCCTACCATGACGGACGCGGGCCGGAAATACCCGCCGCGAGGTGTTCGTTCCTGCCGCTCGATGGAGTTGACACGCGCGTCCCGTCCGTCTTCTTTTGCACCCACCATGTCGCGAACCTCGCTCGCCGTCCTCGTCGCCGCCGTCGTCGCCTCTGCCGGGTGCGGCGCGGGCACGCCGGTGTATCCGCCTCGCCCGCCGGCCACGCCTGGCGAGCCCGTCTCCGATCCCGTCCCCTCGCGTGTCGTCGTGCACGCGACGATCACGGGGGCCCACCTCCAGCGTGAGCTCGAAACGGCCGTCCCGCGCACGGGGGAGGGCACGTTCCCGATGCTCGGCAACGAGCGCAGGTACACGTGGAACCGCGGGGGCATCACGGTGCGCTTCAACCAGGGCCGCATCGCGCTCGACCTGCACGTCGATGCGAACGCGGAGATGCCCATTGGCAGCCTCGACGTCCCGCTCGAGTTCTCGATCCTCGCCGAGCCTGTGGTCACGAGCGAGTACAAGGCGAAGCTGCAATCCCTCGAGGTCACCGTGAAGAGCGACGACCGCGTGATCAAGGCCGCGGACGCGGCGGCCGACATCCTCGGCAAGGTCAAGGCGGCGGTGAAGGAGAAGCTCGAGGCGTTCGAGTACGACCTCTATCCGACGCTCGCCGAGGCCCATGGCCGCCTGTCGCGCCCCATCGAGCTTCCGCTCGGCGACGCGAACGGCTGCGCGGCGCTCCAGGTCGTCTCCGTCGAGGCGGGGCCGACGGTCCTCGCGGGTGGCTTCGAAAAAGACCTCGCGCTCGTCGTCGCGCCTTCGGTCACGATCCCCTGCGCGCCGCCGAACCCCGACGCGAAGCTGCCGCCGCTCGCCAACGTCGCCACGCTCCAGCCGGGCCCGTTCACGGTGACGGTGCCGATCGTCGCGAAGTACGACGAGCTCGCGAAGGCGATGGGCCTCGTGTTCACCGACGGGAAGTTCTTCTTCTCGAAGGAGCACCCGAAGCTCTACATGGAGAAGCCCGAGATCTACGCCGCGAAGGATCAACTCGTGCTCAAGCTCCACATCGCTGGGCACGTCGACAACCCCGTCAGCCTGGACCTCGACGGCGACCTCTTCATGACCGGCCACCCGACGGTCGTGGACAACGAGCTGCGCATCCCGGACCTCGAACCGACCATCGAGACGAAGAGCTTCCTCTTCAAGCTCAAGGCCTCGATGGACGGGGACAAGATCCGCGATCAGGCGCGTGATGCGCTGCGGCTCGACATCGGCGAGCGCCTCAAGGCGGTGCGCGACAAGCTCTCGAACGACATCTCGTTCGCGAGCGGCCAGGGCTGCATGAAGGCCCAGGTGCACAAGATCGAGGTCAGCAGCGTCCACGTGCACGGCACGTACATGCGCGTCTACGTGACCACGAACGCGATCGCGTCGGTCTACATGCCCTGTCCGTAGCCCACCCCGCGTGGTAGGTAGGTGCATGCGCGCCTCCTTCCTTGTGCCCCTCCTTCTCGCTGGTTTCTCGTTTTCCTGCGCGTCGGCGGACGACGGCTCCATTCGACCCGAGCCGCCCGCCGAGACGCCGCAGGTCCTTGCGCCTCTGCCGCCGGAGTTTGCGCAGCTCGGCCAACCTTGCCCGGCGGCGGACCAGGCGGATTACGCGGGCCCGAACGCTGGATGCGGGAAGGATGGCCATGTCGGCATCGTGACCGTGGGTCGCCGCATGGGCTTGCCGGAGGGCGCGCAGAAGCTCGAAGGCTCGATGGGCAAGGTGCAGGTGTTCATCGAGTCCGAGCGCGTGTGGGTGCAGGGGACGTGCGTCTGGTGCCGGCAGTTCACCGAGCAGACGAGCGTCGTGCACCTCGCGTACGCGACGGACAATCAACTCATGCAGATCCAGATGACTGCGGAGCTCACGAACCAATCGCCCCTGCGCGACGCGGAGGCGTGGCGCGGGGCGATTGCGGCGTGGAAGCCGAAGCAATGATCGTCAGGGCTTTCCGAGCCCCTTGAGCCAGCCTTCGACGTGCACGGAGATGTCCGCGCCCGTCTCGGCCTCGATCGTATCGATCATGTCCTGCATGCGGGCCGCGCGGTTCTTGAACGTCCCGTAAAACTTCGCGAGCGCCGCGTCGAGCTTGTCCCGGCCGACCTGGGCTTCCACGGCCCGGTAGAAGAACGCGCCTTTCATGTAGGTGACGTTCGACCACAAGGGATGCACGATGAGGTCGATCGTATTGCACGTGTCCAGCATGAGGACCGTGTCCTCGTCCTGGATCACGTCGTCGAGCCTCGTCTGGTAATCGCTCCAGATCTTCTCGCCCACGGCCTGCCCGCCCACGGCCTCCAGCCCGCGCGCCGCGAGGTAGGAGGCCGTGCCCTCGGAGAGCACGAAATCCTCCCAGCAAGAGATTCGCACGCCATTGCCGAACCAGCCGTGCGCGGCCTCGTGCGCGTGCACCTCCGGATCGTTCATCGCGTCGCGCGCGACATGCCAGTACGGGTGGTGCTCCATGCCGCCGTAGGCGCCCGGACCCCAGTCCGCCGAGACCGACGCGACCGCGCCGCCGAACGAATACGCCCCATAGGTCGTCTCGAACCAATCGAAGACAGCCGCGAGATCCTTCGTCCCTTCGGTCGCGGCCGCCTCCTCCCCGGGCAGGTGATAAACGCCCACCTTCGTGCCTGCCGTGGTCGTACCGAGCGCGACGTACGTGTATACGCCGAGCGCGAAGGCTGGCATGTACGTGGGCGCGTCGGCCGGGATCTCGGCCGGGAAGACGGCCTGCTTGCCCGAGGGCACGCCCGCGAGCGCCATCTCGAAGCTCACGCCCTCCGAGGGCACGGATTTACACGGAAAGAGGTTTCCGCAGAAGCGCGGCCACAGGAAACTCACGCCCTCGGCGAGATACCCGTCGAAGTTCTTCTGCGTGGTGTATGCGTACTTGATCTGGAGCGTGGTGTTCTCCGCGCTCGCCTTCACGCCCACGTCGAGCCTTCCCTCCTGGACCGCATATTCGAGCCGCCCGCTCGTATCCTCGACGCTTTGGATCACGAGCCCGTCCACCTCGAACGAGGCGCCCGGCTTTTCCGCGGGCGCGAGCACGATCGTGGCCTCGCCGGTCAGCGCCGTGACGTCGAGGGCGAGCGCGGTCGAGAGGATATCGCGGTCGAGGTTTTGCGTTGGCGCGACGGGGATGGGACCGGGCTCCGGCCCCTCTCCGCTGCCGTCGCCGCAGCCGGCGAGGAGGAGCAGGGGGAGCGAGGCCCAAGCGAGCGTGAAGAGGTGCTTCATTCGGCCAGGGTACGAGCCGGGCGGCGCAGAGGTCAACGGCGCCGGCTCGGGGCATTTCGGCGGGGCATTGCTTCTTCGACCTGCTCGGACGACCGAGGCGCGGGGGGCCGATGCTCATCCGAGCTGCCCGCCGAGCGACGCGGTCCCCATCGGCACCTCCTTGGACCTGCTCGAACCCCCGGAACGACCCCCCTCCGAGCAGGTCGGACCTGCCCGGAGCACCCGAGCCCATCCCCTCCGAGCAGGTCGGAGAAGCTCGCTCATGCCGGTGAAGGGGTACGCGGGCAGGTCGGAGAAGCTCGCTCGTGCCGGTGAAGGGGTACGTCAGCAGGTCGGAGAAGCTCGGTGTGGGCGCGGGGCGGCGCCGGGGACATGCTCGGCTCTCATCGCGCGTGCCGGCGAAGGGGGATCGGGGCAGGTCGGAGGAGCTCGTCGGGCGCGGCGCCGAGGGAGGGGAGCAGGTCCGAGGAGCTACGGGGTGGCGGCCGTCGCCTCGGGGGCGGAGGGCGGGGGAGGAATCTCGGGCGAAGCCTTGCCCTTTTGCGCCTGAGCGGCGCTCTTTTCGAGGAGGTCGAAGTAACCGAAGACACGCGCGTCGATGTCTTTGGGCAGGCTCGGATCCTCCTGGAGCTCCAGGGCGAGGTTTTTCCGCGTGCGATTCAGGAGGCCGATGACCTCTCCGCGGAGGCGGGTCGCGTCTTTGCGGGTCTTCGTTTCGAGATCGGCGCGGGCGCTGAGGAGAGAATCGATGGCGACGCCGGCATTCAGGAAACTGTCGGCCCAATCGTGGAGGGTGCCGCCGCCGGCGACGGGGAACAGCGCGAGCTCCGATTGCAGGCTCGCGAGCGCCGGCTTTCGGTCCATGGCCGCCTTGGCTTCGGCCGGATAACTGGCCCCGAGGTCTTCGAGGGTGGGAATAAAAGCGGCGCGGATTTTCCGGGCGGCTGCGCGAATGTGCTCGGGGATGTCAGGGTGGCGGTCGTACGCTTCGAGGAGGTGCCAGAGGGCATACCCGAGGGCATCATGGCGGATGTCGGCAGCGTCGAGCTCGTCGACGAGGGGCCGGCCCGCGGCGACGGAGGGGAGCTTGGCGAGGGCGTCGTGTTTGGCCGTGAGGAGCTTGGTGCTGGCGGCGCCGGAGGCGAAGCTCACGAGAGCGGCTTTTCGATTTGTGAGGAGATCGTTTAATCCGACGAATAGAGCGACAAGAGAGATGTGGCGCATGGGGTGGGAGGTTACAGGGGTTGGCAGGGAGGGGGCAAGGGAGATGCGACGGGCGACGTGGAATGCTGCCTGCGCTGCCGACCCGTCACTCGTCCTCGACGACGCGGATGGGCAACCACTGGAACCCCTTCACGCCCGCGTCGCGGAAGATACGCCAGACCTTGGGGGTGACGAGGAACCTGGGTTGCGAGAGTACGGCTGTCTTCAGGTCGCCGTTCCACCGCGCGAGACCGAAGTGCTCCCACATCCGGTTCACGTCCTGGGCCCCGGCGAGATCCTGGGCGCGGTAGGCGACGCGCAGGGGCCCTGGGTGCGTCATCTCTACCTTGCTGTGCCCGCACGACTTGCACACGCGGTCCCAGGAGACCCCCGTCGACCGCCGGGACATGGGGGGCAGCATGTGGGACGCCCACATCTGCCGCCAGGGCAGCTTGATCTGACGCATGTCTTTCTGCCGGGTGTAGACGCTCCGGAAGGAGAGCCCCGAGAGGCCTGCGCCTTCGAGGGTCTCTGCCAGCCGATGGTCGACCAGGATGTCGCTGTAGCTATCCACGGCGCGAAACTTTCCGAGCTTTCCCATGCTCTCGGCGTCGGCACCATCGAGCACGTACGCCGAGGTCTGCCGCATCCCCGCCCCGCACGCGGGGCACGCATTCGACAGGTCGTAATCCGTGCCGAACCGCGGGCCTCCGAGAACGCAGATTTCGAAGGTATCGGTCACGAGGATCAAATGCGCGGACTCGAAGTCGTCGTCCGTGTACTCGTCCCAGCGATCCTCGAACCATTCGACCTTGTAGGCGAGGAGGAGCTGGAGGAGGAGAGGCAGACGAGCGTCGTCAACGTCCATGATGACGTCGACGAGAACCTGCCGTAGAGCCTTGTAATCGTGCACCGTGACGACATCAGGCCCGCAGCCCGCCGGAACGAGGATCGTCCGCTCTCCCCCTGGGACATGGTGGCCATGGAAAGATATTTTTACCTTGGTTTTCATCGCTCGATGTCCGGTTCACCCAACCAGTCAATCAAAGTAATGCTTGATCGCCTTGAGCCAATGGGGACAATCCGCGTAGACTTTCTTGTATGCATTCCAGAGCCTCGGTAGCTGGTCGCGACCGATGCCTGTCGTAGCGTCGCGCAGCTTGTTCGTCATCACCGTGTGCGCCTCATTCGACAGGATCACCGCCGGTCCATCCAGGGCATCGAGGCCGGCCTCGATCATCCTCGCCGTTTCGTAGATATGGTGCGCTTGCCACTTCCGTTCATACCCCAGCGTGAACTTCTGCATCACCCGAAACGGCCCGACCACGCCCGCCTCCGCGAGCGCCTGCGTCAGCTCCTCTCCATACTCCTTCGCCAGGTACTCCGCCGCATCCTCCGACAGCTCACTCAGATCCTTGAGGACGAGCTTCTCCCCCGCCTTGCTCGCCTCGGCCGCCGCCTTCATGAACTTGTTGCCGAGCGCCATCGCCACCGGCGAGAACATCACCGCCGCGGCCGCCGCCTGGAGCCTCGGGTCGTTCGGACCGTCGGCGTTCATTCCACCGACGATCCCGTATTCCTTCCCGTCGGGCCGATGGAGGTCCTCGTTCATTTGCAGGTTGAAGATCGCCCCCGCGATCACCACCTGCTCCAGGATCGCCCCGTGCCGCGTCTTCTCCTTCCGCGCCGGGCAGCCCTCCTTCGTCTGTTCGCACGACGTGACGTTCAACGGCTTGCGGTCCGCCGTGTCCACGAGCTGTGGGAGCGCGCCGCCTCGATCCACGAGCCCGTGCTCCTTGTCCGCCCACTTCGCCTCCCGCTGCGGGAGGATCGGCTCGCTCGACAGGACACCTTGTCGCGGCAAAACAGGATCTTGCCGCTGTGCCGGGGCCGAAGCACGCGGAGGCGGCGGGCCCTCCTTCGGCTGCGGAACGCGATGTTTCTCGACGCGCTTCTCGACGCTGCCCTCGTCGTCGCCGCCTTTACGTTCCTCGTCACCGCCGCGCTTGCCAGGCGCTTTGCTCGTGCTCCCGTCCTCCGCTTTCTTCTCTTCTTTGGGCGGCTCCTTCGCCGGCGCCGGTTTCGGAGGCGGCGGGCATTTCAGCGCGTTGTACGGGATGGGCAAAATGCGAACGCTCTCTGGCGGCGCATGGGGGTCAAAGATGAAGGTGGCGCGCCCCTCGACCCTCCGCGCGAACTCCATCCGGCTGCGCGTGGTCCACACCTTCGCCGACCCCTGCTCATAGGCCCACTGGGTCAGGCCGGGCGGGACGTCCGGCGGCTTGACGCAGACGCGGAACTCCAGCGCACGCGCGGGCGAAGCGCAGAAGAGAAGGGTCAGTGGCAGCAGGGACGAGGTGAAGACACCACGGCGCATGGGACCTCTCGCGCCGAGGATACCGGTTTTTCGAGCCCGCTCAATGACCCATCCGCTTCTCACAGCCCTCGGCGCGCGCGTGCGGGAGCTGCGCCTCGACCGAAAGATGTCGCTGGCCGACCTGGCCGAGACGAGCGGCGTCGGAAAGGGCGCCCTGTCCAGCATCGAGAATGGGCGCGTCAACGTCACGATCGCGACATGCGTCCGGATCGCCATGGGTCTTGGGATCGGGGTCGAGGACATGATCCCGAAGGGTTCGAGCATCCAGAATCGGAGGTAAGCGCGCCGTCCCTGCGCGGATGGGCGGGGAGCACAGGTACCGGCTGACCGCCATTTCCGCGCTGGGGCGATTGCCTGCCCCGGGGGACGCGTGGTAGGGCGTGTCCTCATGGCCCGCTCCCTCGTCCTCGCCGCCGCCCTGCTCACGGCTGGCTGCCATTCCGCAAGCCAGACGCCCCAATCCTCGTCCTTGCCGGCCGCGGCGCCGGTATCCGCGGCGGTCCCCTCGAAGCCCCGTGAGATCGTCGTGGAGCGGGGGACCGTCAAGAGTGAGAACGGCACCGATGTGCCGTACGAGCTCGGCACGTTGATCGTGCCCGAGAACAGGCGAAACCCCGGCAGCCGTTTGATTGGCGTCGGGTTTGCCCGCATCAAGGCGCCGCGTTCCACCGGCGCGCCGCCTGTCTTCTGGTTGCCGGGAGGCCCCGGTCTGAGCGTGCTCGGCGCGCTCACCGACGACGACGCGGCCGCGAAGAGCCGATTGCGATCCTGGCTGACCTTCGGGGCCGTGGGGGACCTGGTCGTGATCGAGCAGCGCGGGTATACACGCCGGGGCGAAATGCTCGAAGCGATGAGCGAAGGCTTGCCCTTGGATCAGCCCGGTTCGGCGCGCGCGGATACCGAGGCCATGCGGGCCTTGGCCAAGGCGGCGATTGCGGCGAACCCCGACAAGGACCTTTCGGGCTACGACATCGGCGAGCTCGCCGCCGATGTGGACGATCTTCGCCGGGCGCTCGGGTATGACAAGATCAGCCTGTTCGGAGGGAGCTTCGGCTCCCAGTGGAGCTTCGCGGTGATGCGACTCCATCCCGACATCGTCGCGCGCGCGGTGCTCTCGGGCGTGGAGCCGTTGAACAACGGCTATGACATGCCCTCGCACGTGTTCGCGGCGCTGCAGCGTATCGCGAACGACGCCGACCGGGATCCTGGGCTCGCCCCCTATCTACCCGCGGGCGGCGTCATGGAAGCCGTGCGCGTGCTGCGTCGGCGTTTCGCCGAGAAATCGGTGCACCTGCAGGTCAAGGACGAGGCCGGTCGAGAGCACACGGTGGTTCTCGGGGCGGAAGACCTGCAGCTCGCCCTGCAGTCGCATACGCAGGAAGGCGAGCAATGGCCTGCGTTCATCTTGTCGCTTTATCACGGGCACTACGAGGCCTGGGCACGCGAGGTCTTCGAAGATCGAAAAGCGAGCAAGACGAAGCTCATCGGACCCCTGGTCGACAGCAGCCTGGGCGTCACGGCCGCGCGCGAACGAGAGCTGCGGACCGATCCGGCCGTCGAGATGCTGGGCACATGGAACTTCGAATCGAACATCGCTTCCGCGCCCGATTGGCCTACCCGCGACATGGGCGACGCGCTACGTGAGCCGGTCGAGAGCCCGATCCCGGTCGTGTTCGTGCATGGGGATTGGGATACCTCGACGCCGGTCGAAAATACCCTGGGCCTCAAGCCTTACTTTCCGAACGGCCATGCGATCGTCGTCCATCGCGCCGGCCACGACGGCACGTTTTATCAGCTTCGCGGGGAGCCGGCGGTGAAGCAGGCGGTGTATGAATTCCTCAAAACAGGCAAGAAGGAGGAACTCCCCGCCGAAGTGACGTTGCCGCTCCCCAAGTTCGAGGTGCCGCCGTTTGCGCCCCCGGCGCGCGACGTGAAAGCGGGAGCGGGGCGCAAATAGGCCCCGGCGCCCGGCCCGTGCCTACGGGGCGTGCATGCCAGGGATCACCGTACCTTCGCAGGTCGCCAGCACCCGGCTCCGGACCTGGAGGATCGGCATGGGGGGGTCATCCAGGTCCGGACACGGGTGGATCTGCCCGTCCCGGCCGATGACCGCGACGTCGCAGTCCGCGCGTGCGGCCTCGAGTCCGACGATGCGGCCGTCGCGGATGCGGATGGCGACACCGCTCGCGCCGCACGCCGCGCATTCGATGTCGAGCCCGTTGAGGTTGAGGCCCCGTACCAGGAGATCGCGCAACAAGGGATCGCCGAGGTTGCCCGCCTGGAGCGCGCCCTCGAAATACACCCACGGTCGGATCTGGCCCTCATCGTCGAGCCTCCAGCGGAGCGCATCGCCGATGTGATAAAACAGATCCTCCCAGGGCTGACGGCTGGGACAGTAGCCCCACTGGAATGCGATCAGGTCTTTGGGGCGCCTCGTGATCTCGACATTGCATCCAGGACATCGCACTCGCGCGACGAGATGGGCGTACGACGGCATGGGCGAAGCGTAGCCCACGGTGTGACGTCTGGAAACCGAACGGGAAGGCGAGGGGACCGTTGGGGGAGGCGGCGGGGCCGGGCGGGGAGGCGACCTCACGCGGAGGTGCGCCCACGGAAGCGGACGCGAACGCGCGGAGGGACGGGGGTTTCAAGCGGCCTGGCTCGCCTCGCTCAAGTCTCCTGGCGGAGCGTGAAAAAAACCACCGCGGGGATGCCCAAACGTCTTGCAAGAGGATCCGGATCAGGACGAGCCTGGTGGTCAGCGCTTGCTTGCTTTTGGGGCCTTGATCGGCAGGTATCCCAGCACGGCTGGTTCGAGCACGTCCCAGTGCGCCCCGTACGAGGCCCCGATCTTCGTGGCGTAGGTATACGCTGCGTTGCCGACGGCGAAGGCGCTCGGCAGGCCGAGCTTGACGCCCGCCTTGGTGTGCTCGTTGCCCACGTCGAGCGTGGCGCGCCCGCGCGTCCAGCGGAAATGGGCGTCCAATACCGACTGGTAGAGCGCCGTGGTGCGCACCTGGAAGGCGAGCCCGTCGCGCGTGTAGGTGAGATCGAGCTCGCCCCCGTCCGACTTCACCTTGTAGGCCGTATTCGGCCCTGAAAACCCCTTCGATTGCAGGAAGGCGCCGATGTCCCGCTCGATGGCGGTGACGAAGGGCGCGAAGACTTCGGTGAGGTCCCGCAGCTTGCGCTCCGGAGAGATGGGCTCCGCGAATACGTTGAAGCTCGTGACGACACACGCCACCTCGCCGTCGGCATCGAGGCCGAAGTAGGTCGCATAGGTCCCGTCGCCGTCGCCAGAGCGGAAGATCATCACGTTTTCGCTCGTGCTCCCTTGGGGCCGATGATCGACCCACCGGTCCCCATTCGCGCGGAGCTCGGGACTCACGACGTCGTAGTAGCTCCCATACGAGGGCCCCTCCGCCTTCTGGCGCGCGGCGTCCGCATTGCGGAGGTGACGCAGGGCGGCCTCGTCGGCGAAGCAGCCGAGCCCCGCGTCGACCGGATAGCCGAAGAATCGCCCCTCGCCCAGCGTCGTTGCATCCTGCCCGGCGAGGGTGGCGAGCTCGAAATGGTCGATGGCCGTCTTTCGCAATCGGATCTCGGCGAATCCGATCACCGAGCCTTCCTTCGCGACGAAGAGGTGAACGGGGTATTTCCCCGGCGCGAGGAGGCGCTCGAAGGGGGGCCGCTCGGGCTGCATCAGCGGATCGCAGGCCACGAGGCGCCCCGTCGTGATCACGATTTCGCCGGCGGGAAGGACCTCCTTCACGCCAGCGGCCTTCTTGCCGGCGAGGTGGGCGTTGCGAATCGGAAGGAACGAGCGGGGGAGCGCGTAGCGGGGGGCGTTCATCGCGCGAGACGTTATCCGATCTCGGCGCCCGCTACGAGCGCCGCGGCGACGCGGGCAAGGGCCGCCGGGCCCATGCTGAGCCGCGTGATGCCGAGCCCGACGAACGTCGCCGCGAGCTTTGGATCCGCCGCGGCCTCGCCGCAGACGGAGACGGCGCGCCCTGCGGCTCGTCCCGCTTGGGAGACCCGATTCACGAGATCCAGCACCGCCGGATGTCCCGCGTCCGCGAGCGCGGCGAGCTTCGGATGACCTCGCTCGGCCGCGAGCGTGTATTGCGTGAGATCGTTCGTCCCGATGCTGAAGAAATCGACGTGCGGGGCGAGCTGATCCGCGAGCAGCGCCGCTGCCGGCACCTCCACCATGATGCCGAGCGGAACGGGCCAGAGATACGGTTTGCCCGTGGCGTCGAGCGTGCGCGCGGCACGCGCGAGGGCCGCTTTCGTGGCTTCGATCTCGGTCACCGTCGATACCATCGGGATCATGATCCGCACGTCCCGGCCCCGCCCGGCGCGGAGGATTGCGCGGAGCTGCGTCTCCAGCAGGTCGGGCCGATCGAGGGAGAGGCGAATGCCGCGGAGGCCGAGGTAAGGGTTTTCCTCGGGGGGAACGTGCAGCCATGGCAATCGCTTGTCGCCGCCCGCGTCGAGCGTACGAATCACGACAGGCGCGCCGGGGAAGGCGGCGAGGACCTCGGCATAAAGGTCGGCTTGTTCGTCCTCACCGGGCGCGTCGTCGCGGTCGAGGAAAAACATCTCCGTGCGCAAAAGGCCGATCCCGAAGGCGCCTGCTTCCTTGGCGGCGCGCGCCTCCAGCGCGCTCGCGGCATTGGCCCAGAGTTCGACCGTCGGGCCCGAGGGAAGGGTGATCTTGCCGTGAAAGGCCGCCGCGGAGAGCCGCGCGGCCCGTTCTTCGGCGCGGCGGCGTTCGAGGTCGGCCGTGCGCTCGGGACCCGGATCGATCCACACCTCGCCGGTCGATCCATCGAGGCCGAGGCGGGCAGGGGATGCGGGAAGATCCTTCAAAAGGGATGCGGCTCCGAAGACGGCGGGAATGCCGGCGCCGCGCAGGAGGATCGCGGCGTGTGAGGTCGGGCCGCCACGCAGGTCGACGACGCCGAGCACGCGCGCGGGGTCGAGGCGCGCGGCTTCGCTCGGCAAAAGCTCGTCGGCGAGGAGAAGGGCCGGCGGGCCTTCGGGCAGGACGGCCGCGGGCGCGGCGCCGAGCGCGCGCAAGACGGCGAGCTCGACGTCGCGCAGGTCAGCGATACGAGCGCGCATGTAAGGGTCGTCCGCGCTCGCGAGGGCCATGGCCGCGCGTTCGATCCCCTCGTGGAAGGCGGAAGCGGCATTCTGATGTTGTTTGGTGATGCGCTCGCGGGCCGTTTGCAGGATGACGGGATCCCGGAGCAACGTGGCGTGCAGGGTCGCCATGTCGTCACGACCATACGCGCCGCGGATCTCCGCCTCGACCTCGTCGAGCGCGGCCGTGAGCCGATCGAGCTCCGCGGGGGGATTTTTGGTGAAGGGATGCGAGAAACGGATCTCGGCTCGTTCCAGGCGGACACACGGTCCCACGGCAACACCTGGCGCAATGGGGATCCCGCGGTCGTTCGTGGTCTTGTCAGGTGCCGGCGGCGGGGGCGCGTCGGGCGTCGTGCCAAACGTGCGCACGAGGGCTGCGATTGCGCGGACGGCGGCCTCCGCCTGGCGCCCCGAACCGGCGATGCGTAGAACATCCCCCCGCCGCGCCTGGAGCCCCGCGAGGAGGACGACGCTGTCCGCCGCGCGCGGCCCTTTTCCATTCGTTCGATTTTCGATCGCGACCTTCGCGTCGAACTGGGAAGCACAGGACACGAGCCGCGCCGCGGGTCGTGCATGCAGACCGTGCTCGTCGCCGATGACGGCGTCCTCCAAAAACACGTTTTCCGTGCTCTCGTCGACCGACGCGGGCGCGGGCGCGGGCGGGGCCTCCCCGAGCTGCTCCTCCTTGGCCAGGAGCCCCCGCCGCGCCTCGGCCGCGACCTCGTCGAGCGTCCCACCGCCCGCCGCGCGCACGGCCGCGGCGACGGCGCCTTCGACGAAGGGCCCTGCGGAGAGCCGCGTCTTCGCCGCGATCGACGCATCCACGAGATCGAGCGCGGTCTCGGCGCTCAAAAGGGCGCTGCCGAGATCCATCAAGACGAGCGCGCCTTTCTCGCCGGCCGCGCGTTCGAGCGCCGCCAGGATGGCCGTCGCATCGGTGCCGAGCGCCTCGCCCGCCTCGCCGACGCCGGCCGCGCATTCGATGACCACCCTGTCGCCCGTCATCTGCGTCGCGAGCGCGCGCGTGGCCTCGGCGAGCGCGCGGCTATGGGAGACGAGGACGAGCCCGACCGTCGTTTGGCTCATTCTGCCGCTGCCTCGGCGAGGCTCTGGAGCAGGAGCCACATCGACGTGGCGCCCGGATCCTGATGGCCCGCGCTCCGCTCCCCGAGATAACTCGCCCGTCCTTTGCGCGCCACGAGCGGAATCGTCGCCTCCGCTCCCTGCCGCGCCGCCTCGGCCGCCTGCGAGAGCGCTTCGGCGAGCGAAACCCCCTCCGCGCCCTCGAAGGCCCGGATCGCAGGACCCAGCGCGTCGACCAGCGTCTTGTCGAGCGGCTCGGCCTTCCCACGTTTCTGGATCCCCGCGAGCCCGGCCGCGAGCGATTGCAGGATCGTCGCCCGATCGATCTCCGGTTTTCCCGCCGTTACCTTCGCCGCTTCCAGGAACAAGGTCCCGTAGAGCGGGCCGCTCGCGCCCCCGACGGTCGAGAGCAACGTCATGCCCACGGTCTTCAGGATCGCGCCGACATCGTCTCGGGAATGCTCCGCGAGCTTGCCGCGCACGGCCGAAAAGCCGCGCGCCATGTTCGCCCCGTGATCACTGTCGCCGATGGCCGCATCGAGCTCGGTCAAGGTTTTCTCATTTTCCCCGATCACCTCGGCCGCGCGCTCGATCCACTGGACCACGGTGTCCCCGTTCAAGATTCCGCTTTCCACGTCACACCCCCCAGCGCAGCGCCGCCGTGTGCACGGGCGCGTCCCAGGACCGAAGCATCTCCTCGTCGACCTGGAGGAGGGTGATGGATACGCCCGCCATTTCGAGCGAGGTGATGTACGGCCCGACGAGGCTGCGCACGACACGGAGGCCCCGCGCCGTCGCGATCTCGTGCGCCTTGCGGAACACGACGTAAAGCTCGAGGAGCGGCGTGGCGCCGAGGCCATTGACGAAGAGGAGCACGTCCTTTCCAGCCCGGAACGGGAGATCGTCGAGGATCGGTTCCATCAACATTTCCGTGATTCGATCGGCGGATTCGAGCTTCGCGCGCCTTCGGCCAGGCTCGCCGTGGATTCCGATCCCGACCTCCATCTCGTCCGGCCCGAGCTCGAACGAGGGTTTTCCCGCATGCGGCACCGTGCACGGGCTGAGCGCGATCCCCATGCTGCGCCCGTGCTCGTTCACGCGCCGGCCGAGGGCCGCGACGTCCGCCAAGGCTCGCCCCGCCTCGGCCGCGGCGCCGCAGATCTTCTCGACGAGCACCGTCGTCCCGACACCGCGGCGCCCCGCCGTGTACAGGCTGTTCTCCACGGCCACGTCGTCATTCACGAGCACGGTCTCGGTGGTGATTCCGAGGTCGCGCGCGAGCTCGCCGGCCATCTCGAAATTCATGACGTCGCCGGTGTAGTTCTTGACGATGTGGACGACGCCCGCGCCGCCGTCGACGGCGCGCGTGGCTTCGAGGATCTGATCCGGCGTGGGGCTCGTGAACACCGCGCCGGGACACGCGGCGTCGAGCATGCCGCGCCCGACGAACCCCCCATGCAAAGGCTCGTGCCCGCTGCCGCCGCCGGAGAGCACCGCGACCTTGCCCCGCACGGGCGCGTCGGCGCGCACGAGGAAAGCCGGGTCGACGTGGACGCGGAGGAGGTCCGGGTGCGCGAGGGCCATGCCCGCGAGGGCCTCCTTCACGAGATCGGAAGGCGCGTTGAGGAGCTTCTTCATCGCGCGGAGGATACCGAAAGAGGGGAGCGGCCCGCGAGCGGAAAACGGAGGCGCTGGGAGAGAGGCGGGGGCGGAGAATCAAGACGGCAAAGCCTCGATGCGAGCGTTTCGCCCATGCGACCCTTGCCGTTCGGTGTGACGACCGCACGTTCCGGACTGGAAGGGGGATTCATGGTCAAGAATTTCATTCGTACTCTCCTCGTGGTAGGCGTTTTTGGCGCGGGGCTCGCCGGGGTCACGGCGCCGTCCGTGGCCCGGGCGGACATCCCGCCGCCGGCACCGGAGCTCGTCGACGAGGACGTGGGCGTGTCCGAGGATGCCTTGAACGAGTCCGACGAAGCCGTAGACGAATCCGAGGATGCCCTGAGCACCCAACCGTGGGATCGTCGTTACGACCGTCGTTATGATCGTCGCTACGATCGTCGTTACGATCGTCGTTACGATCGTCGCTACGACGATCGCTACGACCGTCGCTACGACCGTCGCTATGACCGTCGCTACGACCGTCGCTACGACCGTCGCTACGACCGTCGCTACGACCGTTATCGCTGAGATTGACGCAGATCCCGGACGAACAAGCAGTCCATGAAGGCCGCCCACCGGGGATCCGGTGGGCGGCGTTTGGTTGGAAGGAGTCGATCATGCGCCCCGTGCCGCGCCGATGGCTGATCGGGCTTGCCGCCGCTCATTTGCTCCTCGTGACGCTCGGAGCCTCGGACGTTCCGTTGCGCCATGTCGGGCCCATCGGGCGCGTCCTTTCTCACTACAGCGACCTCTCGGGCGCAGGAACGGGGTACGGGTTCTTCGCGCCCGTGGCGCGTGACCAGTTCATGCTCCATTTCGACGTGATCGATCACGAGGAACGCAGGACGACGACCACCCTCGAGACGGGCGGGAGCCGCGAGGTCGACCTCCGCCTCTCCCATGTCGCGGCCGAGTTCCAGTACGACGATCCCGAGCATCGGCGCACCCTCGCCACGGCGCTCGCGGCGAAGATTTTCAAACGGAACCCGGAGGCGCGCGAGGTCGTCGTGCGCGTCGAAGACTTCGAATCGGTCTCGATGGAGGAGCACCGAAACGGGCGCACGCCGAGCATGAAGCCGATCTACCAGGCGAAATTCAAGCGCGGATCCCGGTGAGACAGGGGGACATCATGGAACGGTCGATCCTCGATGAGCTGGCTGTGAAGGCACGCGCGCGCAGCGCCCTCGACGCCTTCTTGTTCGCCCCGGCCACGGCGCGGCCGCTCGCTGTCTTGCGTATCGGCCTCGCGCTCGTGCTGCTCGTGCAGGCCGCCACGCTTCGCCCCGAGATCGTCGATTGGTTCTCGCGCGACGGCCTGTTCCAGGGCTTCGGCAGCGCCTCGGGCGCCTCGGGCGCCTCGTTCGGGCCGCGTGTCCACGACCTCCTCGCAGGGCTCTCCTCACTCGGGCTCGACGAAGGGAGCGGCATTCGCGCCCTCGGCGCCGCCTACGTCGTGGCCCTCGCCCTGCTCGCCGTCGGCCTGTGCACGCGGCTCGCCGCCTTGCTCGCGTGGTTTCTCCACTGGACCTTCATGCTCAGCGCCGATCCGCTGGGCTACGGGGTGGACCGGTACGCCCACATTTTCCTGTTTTATCTGATCTGGGTCCCTGCCGGCCGTGCGATCTCGCTCGATGAAATGCTCTTCCGTCCGTCGTCCGCGTCCGCGTCCGCGGCGCGGTTCGGGCTGCGCGTGATGCAGATTCACATGGCCATCTCGTACCTCGCCAGCGGCCTCGAGAAGGCCTCCGGGATCGACTGGTGGGACGGAGAACTCCTCTTCCGGGCCCTTTCGTTCCCGGATTGCAAACAATTCGAGATGTCGTGGCTCGCGTCCTATCCCGCGATCGCGCAGCTCGCCTGCCTCGGCACGCTCGCCGTCGAGCTCGGGTATTGCGTGTTCATCTGGCCGCAGCGCACGCGGAGGTTGTGGCTCGCGGCGATCCTTTCGCTTCACGTCGGGATCGCCGTCTTCCTCGGCCTCCACTTCTTCGGCGCCATCATGTTCGTGCTGAACTTCGCGCTCTTCGGCGTCTCCGCCGAGCCGCGCCCCGATCAGGCCGCCTTCTTCGCAGGGGCGGAGGGCGGCGCGAGCTCGACCTTGACCCAGCCCGGCATGCGCCGATCGAATGCCTTGTAGGCGTCGATCACGGAGACGAGCGGCTCCCGGTTCGTCAGGATCTTCGTGGGATCCACGACGCCGCTCGCGACGAGATCGAGCAGCTTCGGGATGAACCGGCGATGCGGGCAATTGCCCATGTTCACCGTGAGGTTGCGCGACATGGCAATGCCGATCGGGAACCATTTCATCTGCGGCGGATAGACGCCGATGATGGACAACGTCCCGGCCTTCGCGAGGGCCTCCACGGCCCAGGTGAGCGCCTGCGACGGGGCATCCCCCGGGTGCCAGTTGTCGCCGTCCTCGTTCGTCCTCGGCGCCACCTGCTCGACCATTCGATCGGCTTCTTTCTTGTCCTCGCGGCTGACCTTCGCCGGCCCCGCGTGCGGGCGGTTCGCGTCGACGCCCACGGCGTCGATCGCGCGGTCCACGCCGATCCCGTCGGTGAGGCGCTGGATCGTCTCGATCGGGTCCTCCTCGTTGTAATCGATCACCTCCGCGCCGAGCGCCCGCGCCATGTCGAGGCGCGAGGGGACGGTGTCGATCGCGAGGACCCGGTCCGCGCCGAGCATCTGCGCGCTCACGATCGCGAAGAGGCCCACGGGCCCGCAGCCGAAGACGGCCACGGTGTCGCCCGGCGTGATCTCGGCGATCTCCGCCCCGAAATACCCCGTGGGGAAGATGTCCGAGAGCAGGATCGCCTGATCGTCGCTCACGCCGTCGGGCAGCTTGACGAGGCCCACGTGCGCGAAGGGGACGCGGGCAAACTCGGCCTGGAGCCCGTCGAACGGGCCGGTCTGGATGGGCCCGCCGAAGAAGGCCGTCCCGGCCTGCTTGCCATTCGGGTTCTTGTCGCACTGCGACTGGTAGCCGGCTCGGCAATACGAGCAGGTGCCGCAGGCGATGGTCGAGGCGACGACGACGCGGTCGCCCTTCCGCAGGTTGCGCACGTCCTTGCCGAGCTCCTCGACGACCCCGACCCCCTCGTGCCCGAGGATCGTGCCCGGCTTCATCCCGGACATGGTCCCGCGGACGAAGTGCAGATCGGTCCCGCAAATCGCGCTCGCCGTCAGGCGCACGATCGCGTCCGTCGGCTCTTTGATCTTCGGCTCGCGGACGTCATCCAGCCGGATGTCGCCGACCCCGTGAAACACGACGGCTTTCATGCAGCCACCCCCTCGCCTGGGCCCTAACGCCGGCGGCCCGTGTTGCCCAGGGAAGAAACATGCCTCGGATTGCTCGGTGCGCTCTTCACCCGCGCGCTCGTTTGCTCTATGAAGGACCCATGAGCTTCGTTGCACGGTGGGTGGGTGTGGTGGCGCTCGTGGGCGCTTCTTCCGCAGGTGTGGCGCGGGCGGACGAGGGCCCGGTCCCGGACGAGGGCCCTGCCGCAGCGCCGGCCGCGGCCCCGGTCTCGGTCTCGGTCCCGGGCGCGGGCTCGGTGACCACGGGGCCCGCCGAGATTCAGCTCAAGAATGGCAGCACGATGCGCGGCACCCTCGTGAACGTCGAGCCGGGGCAACGCGTCATCGTCATCGTCGCGGGGGAGCAGAGCGTCATCCCGTGGAGCGAGATCGCCAAGATCGCGGGCGGCCCGCAGGAAGCCCCCGCCCCCGCGCCCCCGGCCGCCGCCGCGCCGGCCGCAGCCGCGCCGCTCGCGCCGGGGCAGGGCGTGCCGTTCCTCCACATCGAATCGGATTGGCCCAACGTGGAGCTCGCACGGATCGACGGCGAGGTCGGCGGCGGCTACCAGCAGCAAGCGTACGCTGGACCCAATACGATCACCAAGTTCATGTGCAGCGCGCCGTGCGACAGGCTCGTCGACGGGCGGGACGGCCATCGGTTCTTCATCAGCGCCCCCGGCATGTTCCCGACCGAGGCCTTCCGCCTCGATTCCCAGGCGGGCCACGTGACGGCGCGCGTCAAAGGCACCAGCATGGCCCGGTTCGCGTCGGGCATCCTCCTCGTGACGATGGGCGGCGTGCTCAGCCTCGGCGGCGTCATGTTCACGGCTGCGAGTTTCACCATGGACACGACCCCGAGACCCGACAACACGGATCCGATGAAGAGCGTTCGGGCCGTCCGCACGATTGGCCTCATCACGCTCGGCCTCGGCGCGGCGTCGGTCGTCGGGGGGGCCATGTTCCTGTCGGAGGGCCGCACGCGGATCGAGCTCGTCAAGGCGCAGGGCGCGAATACGGGCGTCGTGCTGGAGAATGGGGTCTTGCGGTTCTGACGGGAAGAAGAGGCTGGCGCGTGGCGGCTTGCCACCCAGGCGTACGGGCTTAGGTACGTCGGGGAGGGCATGACCATGAAGCACGTTTTTCCGATTCTCGCGCTTGGTCTCGGTCTCGTGACGGGCTTCGCGGCGGAGGCGTCGGCGCGGGATCCGGTCATCATCCAGCATCCGCCGCCGCGCGTGCCGGCGGTCAACGTGGAGCCGTTCCTCGCCGCGGGCTGCGTCCGGAGCGAGGACACGCTGGATTGCTCGGCCTCCGCCACGATCCAGCCATTCGGATGTTTCGGAAACACCCTGCGCATCGACGATGCGCTCGGCGGCCTTTCGCCGCGCGTGGCCATCGCGGAATGCAATGCGGACGCGCGCGAGGATTCGGCGGTGGGGATCGTCAACCTCGGCTGCATGTTGCCGCAGAAGCGGCGATATTTGCTGGCGACGGGCGGCGGGCACTTCGAGCTCATCGACACGGCCGCGGGGTTCGTCGACCGTTTCGCCCCGGTGACCTCGCAGGCGGAGGCGCTCGGCTTCGCGGTCGCGCTCACGACGGCGAACCCGGAGTACACGATCGAGATCAACGACGGCCGCGATTTCCTGGTGGATCGCATCGAGACGACGAACGTCCGGAAGGTCCGGGGGGGATTCCGGGTGCGGCTGTTCGACATGGAGCTTTGTGGTTGCGGGCTGCACCCGACGTCGGCGGTGGATTATTTCGTGCCGAATAGCGGGCGGGTGCGGGTCGCAGACCGGGAGCAGGTCTACCGATTCACGGGCTTCGTCTGCATCGATTGAGGGAGGCGGCGGCCCCACGCGGGCGCGTCGTGGGTGGACAAGGGCGCACCGATCGCCGATAGTTCCGGGCGGCCCATGCAGAGGACCGCCCATTTTCCTTTCATGTTCCCGCTCGTCGTGATGCTCGCTTGCGTCGCGTCGTGCAAGAAGAACGAGCCCCCGCCGCCGCAGCAAGACGCGCCGAAGGCCGCGCCGAGCGCGAGCGCGGCCTTGGCGGAGCCCGCGGGGCCGAAGGCCGTGCCCACGCTCGTCCTCGAAGAATTCGCGCCCGCGGGCAGCAGCAAGCCGGAGGCCGTCTTCGACGTCGAGGGCGCGGTCGTGGTGACGCACAAGCAACGCGTCGGCCGGATCGTGGGCGACGGCGTCGAATGGCTGAAGGAGACGATCCCGCCCGAGATTGGCGGGCCGCAGGCGACGGTCATCGACTCCGTGCAAGGCCTTTGGCCCGACGCGATCGACGTGCTCTATCGCAGCGACAGCATGCGGGCGCCGGTGCCCTCGTACATGCCGCTGACCGGAAAGGGAACCCGCAAATCCTTCGCCTGGGGCGGTGGCCCGGCCGCGATCAACGGCATCGCCCGGATCGGAGAATCGGTCCTGCTCCTGGGATGGTCGTACGCGTACGGGGACGGGATCTTTTTCTCGACCGTGCGCGGGCCCAAGCTCGATCGGAAGCAGCAGATGCCCACGGAGGCGGGGTGCAAGCCGGGAGAGGTCGAGTCCAGCGAGTTCATGCCGATCCGCCCCGCGATATGGGCGGACACGATCGCCGCCTCGAAATCGGGCGTGCTCGTCGCCGTCGGCCAGATGTGCCACACGCGGGGGCCGGCGCTGGAGGTATGGGACGAGAACGCGACGAAATCGCGGTTCATCGACGTTCGGCCTCTCGTGAAGGACATCGGCTTTTGGCCGAAGCTCCTCGGCGGCAAGGACGAGGTCTGGCTTTATTCGGGGAAAAACAATCCGATTCTCCAGCTCAAAGGCGGCGAGCTCACGGCGTTGCCCCGGACCGAGGCGCCGCCGACGCTCGCATTCGTCTCGACGAGCGGCGTCTTGCACGTGGTCGCGGGCCCCTCGCTCGCGCGATGGGAGGGCGGGACATGGGTGGAGATCGGAAAGCTCTCCTGGCCCATGATCTTCCGCTCGATGGTCCTCGACGGCGACGCGATGTGGGCGTCCGCCGAGGGCAAGGTGTACCGGGTGCGCGAGGGGAAAGGCTGGTCGTTCGCGGAGGGGTGCAAGACGCCGCTCGTGTATCTCTACGACGTGAACCCCGGAAACGCGAACAAGTTCACGTTTCCTTCGACCCGCAAGGCCCTCGCCACGTTCCCCGGCGTCGCCGACATTCGCTTGGTGGAGTTTTTCGAAGGCGGGCGGCGGCTCGGCGTCGAGGTGAAGAGCCAGGCGCAGGGAGAGGCCCTCATCTCGCACGTGAAGGCCACGATGAACGAGGAGAACCCGATCTTGATTTGCCACGCACCGGACAAGCCGCGCGTCATCGAGATCAAAGACGGGAAGTGAGGCCCATGCTTCCTCTGAAGAAACATCCGACCCGCGCGCACGCAGGCCCCGGCGAAACCGTCGCGAACACCCCCAATGGCGTGGCGGGCAAGAGCGTGTACGTGGCCGACGTCGACGATTACGAGCTCTACCGCACGATGCTGTATGGGCTGGGCGCGAAGGGCGTGACCAACAAGTTGATGGCGACGGCGGACGTCATCCTCCACGGCGCGCAGGCGGCCCCGCAGAAGGCGCGCGCGAAGTACCCATCCGCCGAGATCGTGAAGGCCTCGGCGATCCTGCCCTTGTTTCACCAGGAGATACGGTCCTTCAGCGACCTCGTTCGGGCCCTCCAGCGCCACGGTTTTACCGTGCGCAATCCGAGCGACGAGGGGGATGCGGAGTTCGACCACTTCGAGCTGCCGCTCGTGGGCGATTCGCTGCACGAGACCCTGCTGCATTGGCTCGGCAGCTCGGCGTTCATCCGGAGCTACGCGAAGAAACAGCACTTCCCCATCGACAAACGCGAGGAAGGGTACATCGATTTCCCGATCCCGGACAGCGGTGGTCTCACCTGGTATTACACGTGGAACAGCGACGCCTGGAGCCGTGTCCACGCCCTGCGCGGCGAGGGCGATTACCCGCTCGACATCAAGGGCCACCAGCTCCTGCGCGTCGAGCCGCTCTTGTGGACGCAGAGCACGGGGCTGTACTTCCACGAGTATCCGCTTCTCGACAGCATCACCGGCCTGTTCATCCAGGCGGGCGTCGACGCGCGCACCGGCAGGGTGAACGGCACGGCGATCTCCCGCGTGTGGACGTAAGACCGAAACGAGCGGTTACTGCGTCCGCACGATGATGTGGAATCCGAACGGCGACTCCACGATGCCGCTCGTCTCGCCCACGCCGAGGTTGAGCACGGCGTCCTCGAATTCGCGGACCATCGCGCCCTTCGGGAACGTGCCGAGGTCGCCCCCGCGTTGCGCGGCGCCCGGCTCGTCGCTGTATTGTGCGACGATATCGTCGAAGCGCGCCCCCGCTTGCAGCCGCTTGTGCGCGTCCTGCGCGAGCGCCAGCGCCTCGCTCCGGCTGCGCGTGATGGTCGCAGGCGCGCGTTTGGAGCCCGCATACATCACGATCAGGTGTTTTGCGCCCAGGTGCCCCGCGGGCGTCACCGCCGACGCCGCGGGCGCGGGCGGGGCCGGGGACGGGGACGGCGGCGGGCTCAGCGGCGGCGGGGACGTCGCCACGAGGGGCACGGGCTGCCGGGCGTCGGCCTTCAGCGTGCCGGAGGCAATGGGCTCGTTCGGCTTCAGGGCCCTCGTGACGATCCGCTTGAAGTTGCGAAGAGGTTGCGCGTTGCCTACGAAATAATCGTTGATGACGAAGGCCGGCGTGCCCGTGATCTTCAGGCGCTCGGCGAGCTCCAGATCGGCCTGGACCACCTTCCAATGGGTGCGCGCGTCGAGTGCTGCCGAGAGCTTCGCCACGTCGAGCCCCGCCTCGGCGGCTTTGCGCTCGATGGCCGGGCGGCTCAAGCCCTGCTCGGTTTGATCCTCCCACAGGCGCGCCGAGAAGGCCCAGAAGCCGGCCTCGCCTTTCTGCCGGAAGGCCTCGACGGAGGCCTCGGCAGCGAGCTGCGCGTGCTTGTGGAAGGAGAGGGGAAAATGCCGCCAGACGACGCGGACCTTGCCCGGGAAGGCGGCGATGAGCTCATCGATGACCGGCTGCGCGCGCTTGCTGAAAGGGCACTGAAAGTCGGCGAACATCTGAATGGTCACTGCCGCTCCGGCCGGCGCGCCTTTGGCCGGATGGTCCTTCGTGGGCGCGGGGGCGAGGATTCTCTCCACGGGCTCGGGGCCCTTTGCGTCTTTCTGGAGTGCATCATAGATGTTCGCGGCCGGCGTCCCCGCGGCGATGAGCTTTTCGGCCTTCTTGATCTCCTCGTCGATGAGGGCTTCGAACGCCTCGCGGGGCTGCGCGCCGATGAGGCGCCTGCCATTGACGAAGAAATGCGGCGTGCCCATCACCTTGAAATCGTCCGCCAGATCCAGATCGCGCTCGATGCGCGCGGCATGCGTGTGCGACGCGATTGCCTTTTTCACGCGCTTCACGTCGAGGCCGAGGGCGATCGCGAGGTTTTCGAGCTCGGGGTCCGCGAGGCGATCCTGGGTGTCGAAGAGTGCCTGGAAGGCCTTCCAGAAGGCGGCCTCTCCCTTTTGCACGCCGGCCTCGATGGCGAGCTCGGCGGCCGCCTCGGCGCGCGAATGCATGGGCAGGGGGTTGTGCTTGAACACCAGGCGCAGTTTGTCGCCGTACTTGGCTTCGAGCTCGGTGAGCGTCGCGATCGACCGCTTGCAGAAGGGGCACTGGAAATCGCCGAACATCACCATGGTCACGAGCGCGGTCGATTTGCCGCGCGCGGGCGAGCCGTCGAGCGGGATCTTCCAGGCCGTGTCCGAGTCCGACGGCGGAGGGGGAGGCGGCACGGGCGGCGGCGCGTTTTTGTAGTTTTGCTCGGAGAGCTCGGCATAGACGCGCTCGGGGGGAACGCCCTTGCGCCGGAGCGCGGCGGCCTCTTCGAGCTCGGCGTCAATGGCCTCCTGGAACTTCGTGAGGGGCTGAGCGCCGGCGAGGAAGATGCCATTGATGAACGAGGCCGGCGTCCCTCGGACGCCGACTTGCTTGGCGAACGCGAGGTCCGCGTCCACGTTCGCGGCGAAGCGCTGCTGGTCGAACGCCGCCTGGAACGCCCAAGGATCGATGCCGCTCTGGGCCGCCCAGTCGTTGAAGGAGGGGACGTCGAGGGAGCGCTGGTTCCGGAACGCGAGGGCGTGAAACTTCCAGAATGCGCTCGCGCCCCCGAGCCGCAGCACCGTCTCGGCCGCGAGGTGGGCGGGGCGCGCATTCCTGTGGAACGGGAGCGGGTTGTGTTTCCAGACGACCCGCAATTTGTCGGGACCGTACTGCTGCTGCAGGAGCGCCAGCGTGGCCATGAGCCGCGACGTGAAGGGGCACTCGAAATCGCCCCAGATGACCATCGTGACCGGGGCGAGCGGGTTTCCCCAGGCAGGGGCGTCGGGACCGACGGGGATGGCCGTCCCGGGATCGGGGAGCGCGGCCGCGCCCTCGCCCTCGTTGGCCGCCTCGGGCACGGCGAGGGGGCGGCGCCCCGGTTCGTCCTGGCTTACCGCCACCGCCGGCTGCACGGGCGGCGGGGGGGCGCAAGCGGCGAGCAAGATCAGGGCCGTCGAAACGAACGCCGCGCGGCGCCGTCCACGTGCGTGGTTCATCGAAACTCCTCCTCCATCGGGGCGCGCCGAGACTACGCCACGACGACCGGAGGGGGAAGGCCATGGTCGCGTTCAAACGAGGAGGCGGCAGCAGGAGGCGGTCGCGAGGGCGCAAGAACAGGTGACGGAAACTGCGATACGTTCTACGCTGCAATCCCAACGGGGCGCGCAGCGCCCGCCATCAAGGAGTTTCCGTGGAATTGAAAATTGCCCTCGTCGCTGGAGCCGTTGGCGCCCTCGCCGGTTGTGCCGGTGCCGCGGACGGGTCGTCTCCCAGCCAGGCGGACACCACACCCGAGCCCGACCCGGCCGCGGGCAACGCCGCCCTCATGTCGCTGAATGAGAACATGGCCCGCCTGCGCGCGCTCGCGGTCTTCGATGCCGATCATGTCATCTTTGATATGCCCGGGCATTCTTCCAATTGTTATTCGGTCTGCAAGCATCGCCAGATCGCCGCGCTCCGCGTGGACAAACTGGCCGACGTCGCCGAGTCCGCCGTGAAGACCCCCGCCCCGGACGCCTGCGCCGAGGCGACCATCGAAAAGAACCTCGCCGCGCTGAACGCGCTCCATATCGTGCACGTCGAGGGGCTGATCAAGGACGAGCCCAAGAACAGCGCCAACTGTTACCAGCCCTGCGAGCCCGTTGTTCAGGATGCCAAGGCCCTCACCTGCGAGCGCGCCGGGAAGCTCGCGAGCATCGTGAACGCGGCCAAGGATCTGTGAGGGCCCGTTTTCCCGACGTGAATGGGCGCCTCGGGCTGGGGGTCGGAATGGATCTCCCCTGGGGCGCCCCGGTCGGGTTCACGCACGATTCCGGGCGTGGGGATCACGTGACGGATCCGGTCGTGCGGTTCTTGTCGTCCCATGCCGGGGCCTTTCGGTATCTGTTCACGTCCTTCCAGCCCCGGAGTCGAAATCGCCTCGATCCCCGCGAGTACTTCGACGCCTACGACGACCTGTTTGCCCGCATTCCAGCGTTCTCTGTGCGCGCCCTCCACCAGACGACCTTCAACCTGGGCGCGCTCGAAGCCTATGATCGCGGGCGGATCCTCGATTTCACGAACGCGCTCGTCGACCGGTACCACTTCGCGTGGGTGAACGAGGATCTCGGCCTCTGGTCGCTGCACGGCAGGCCCTTGCCGTACCCGCTGCCGCCGTATCTCACGCCCGCGGGGCTCGACGCCGCCATCCGGAACACGGCCGAGGTGCAAGAGAAGCTTCTGGCGCCGCTCTTCGTGGAGTTCCCCGGATTCTCGGACGGGACGAGCTTTTTCATGGGCCAGATGCACGCGTATGATTTTTTCCGGACGGTCGTGGAGGAGACGCGGTCGCCGGCCACGCTCGACGTGGGGCACCTCCTTTCCTATCAATGGCTGCTCGGCAAGCGGGGCGAGGCGCTGTTCGGGGAGGTCGAGCGATTGCCGCTCGACCATTGCTTCGAGATTCACCTCTCGGGATGCGCGATCGACGGTGATTCCTTCATGGACCATCACCACGGCGTGCTTCTCGACGAGCAGCTCGAGCTCCTTCGTCGCCTCCTTCCGCTTTGTCCGAACCTGTCCGCGATCACCTACGAAGATCCGAGGCTCGACGCCGAAGGGCGGCTCGCCCCCGAGACCGTCACGAGCTTCGAGCGCCTCCGGGACGCCGTGGACCTCTGGCTCTCATGATCTCGCTCGATCAGGCGCTCGACCGGCTTTTGCATCATCGCTCGTACCGGGAAGCCTTTCTCGCGGGACGCGTTTCCGAGCTCGACGTGTCGGAAGGCGATCTGCGCGCGCTCCAATCCATCGACCCGGAGCAGCTCCGAAGGACGGTCGAGCGCGTGCGCGCGGATGTCATCCAGCGAAAACATCGGGGGAGCGGCGGGCTCCTCACGATATACGCGCGCACCCTGGACGCGTGGAGGGCCACGCATCCCGAGGATCACGAGCTCGAAGAGTTGCTGGCGTCGTTCCTGGAATCCCCAGCCTTCGATGCGTATCGCGCACATTCCCACGCGGGCCCCGGGGTCTGCCTCGAAGAGGCCTTCTTTCGGTTCTGCGATGCACGCGGGATCGGCGACGGCGCGATCCGGGAGGCAGAGTTTCTCACGGCGATGATGAAGGCGCTCCTGATGAGCCCGCTGCCGGATTTCACCCTGCCGGCGGAGGTTCGTGTCGTCCCGGATGGGTTTTTCGCGGTGGGCGAGCGGGCCGGGCCCACGCTCTACGCCGCCGTGCGCGGAAAGCTCGTCCTCGGGCCGATCACGCCCTTCCTCGCGGATCTGCTCCTGTCGGACGACAGCCCGGTCGAGATCGCGCGCAAACACCACGTCGCCACCATCGTGCTGCAAGCGTCGCTCGATCACCTCGCGGGGCTCGGGCTCGGCCGCTGAGCCGCGGTTCCACAAGGGCGAGGTCGCTCGCGCCAAGGCCGGGGGTGTGTTCCGCAACGGCGGAGCCGTGTTCCGCAAGGCGGCGTTGTGTTCCGCAAGGGCGATGTCGTGTTCCGCAAGGGCGATGTCGTGTTCCGCAAGGGCGGGGGCGTGTTCCGCAACGGCGGGGGCGTGTTCCGCAACGGCGGGGGCGCTCGCGTCAAGGGCACAGCCTCTCGCGCCCGGTCATCCCGTCCCCGTGGCCTCCTTCAGCTTCCCGCTCCCCACTTCGGCCAGCATCTTCTCCAGCGCCGGAAGGCTCGGCGGCTTCGCCATGTGCCTGTCGAAGCCGGCTTGCCTCGATCGCTCCACGTCCTCCTGCAAGGCATACCCGCTCAGCGCCACCAGGTAGACCGATCGCAGCTTCGGATCCGCGCGTATCGTCCGCGCCACGCCATACCCGTCCATCCCCGGCAAGCCAATGTCGCAGAGCACCACGTCCGGCTCGAAGCGACGCGCCTTCTCGATGCCCTCGGGCCCCGCGAACGCGACCTCGACCACGTGGTCGCCCATCCCCAGCGCGTCGCGCAGCGTCTCGGCCGCGTCCACGTTGTCCTCGATGACGAGGACCCGCCGCGCCGGCTCCCGCCGCGTGGCCACAGGCGCCGCAGCCCGGCTCCACGCGAGGGCCGGGGCGAGCGGCAGCCGCACCGTGAACCGCGCGCCTTGTCCGAGCCCCGCGCTCGCGGCCGTCACCGTCCCGCCGTGCATCTCGCAGAGGCCCTTCACCAGCGAGAGCCCGAGCCCGAGCCCTCCGCGGCTTCGATCGAGCGTGCAATCCGCCTGCACGAACGGCTCGAACACGTGCGGCAGCGTCTTCGGCGGGATGCCCGCGCCGTCGTCCCGCACGCACACCACAGCCTCGCCCCCCTCGCGCTTCGCCGACAGGAACGCGTGGCCGCCCCGCGGCGTGAACTTCGCCGCGTTCGTCAGCAGGTTGCCCACGACCTGCGCGAGCCGCGTCGGATCACCGTCGACGTGGAGCGACGCCGGGTCCACCTCGACCTCGAGCGTCACGCCCGCCAGCTCGAAGCTCGGCCCGAGATCCTCGGCGAGGCGATGCACGAACTCGCCGAGCTCGACCCGCTCGCGCTGGAGCTGGATCTTGCCGCGCGAGATACGCGTGACGTCGAGCAGGTCGTCGATGAGCCGCGTCATGTGCGTGACCTGTCGCTCGATCGCCGCGTGCGCGCGCCGCGCCTGCGGCCCTCCCGGCGCGGCGCGCTCCAGGATGTAGAGACCGTTGCGGATGGGCGCGAGCGGGTTTCGGAGCTCGTGCGAGAGCATCGCGAGGAACTCGTCTTTGCGCCGATCCGCCTCGCGCAGCGCGGTCTCGCTCTCGCGCAGCGCTTGCTCGGCCTCCTTGCGCTGCGTGATGTCCTGCATGATGCCCACGCTCCGGACCGGCGCGCCCGCGGCGTCGCGGATCAGCCGCGCCGCGGCGTGCACCCAGATGATCCGCCCGTCCTTGCGGACGTAGCGCTTCTCCGTGCAGTACTCGTCAACCTCGCCGCGCACCATGCGGCTGTACTTCTCCCAGTCCGCCTGGCGATCGTCGGGGTGCGTCATGTCACGCACCGTGCCCGAGAGCAGCTCCTCGCGGCTGTAGCCGGTGATGTCGCAATACCGATCGTTCACGCGCAGGATCCGCCCCGTCCCGGGATCCACCTGGCCCATGCCGACGATCGCCGTCTCGAAGAACGCGCGGTACTGCTCCTCGCTCTGCCGCAGCGCCTCCTCGGCTTGCCTGTGCTCGGTGATGTCGCGCTTCACCACGACCGCGAGGATCTGCTGGCCCTGCTCGTCCCGCACGGGCTCGCCGCTGAAGTTGAAGATCCACGTCTGACCCGTGTCGAGGCGCCTCGTGTGGAGCTGCCAGCCAGCGAAGGACTCGCCCCGCAGCGCGCGGGATACGGGCCATTCGTCGACGGCGAGCACGTGGCCGTCGAGATCGGTGAGCTCGTAGAGCGCGGCGAAGTCCGCGATGGAGATCTTCCTGCGGTTCATGAAGGCGTACTTCACCGCCTCCGCGCTGTTCACGAGGACCACCTTGCCCTCCATGTCGAAGACGACGATGCCGTCCGGGATCGCCTGGAAGACGGCTTCGAGCTGCGCGCGGCTGTGGTCGGCGCGGGCCGCAGTCTCGCGGAGCGCCTCGACGAGCTGCCGGCGCTCCTCCTCGATCCGCTTGCGCGCCGTGACGTCGCGGAAGAAGACCGCGATGCCGCCCTCCTTCGTCGGGTACACGTTCACGTGTGTCCAGAGATCGAGCGGCGCGTAGTACTCGTCGAACTCAGCAGGCACGCGCTCGCGCATGACGCGGCTGTACTCGCGGAAGTAACGCGAGTGCGGGCCCGCGAGGGAAGGGTAGACCTCCCAGAGGCTCCGGCCGAGCGTCTCGCTGCGCGGCTTCAGGCTCAGGCGCTCCTGGCGCGGGTTGACGAAGACGAAGCGGAAGTCTTGATCGAGCACGAAGCAGGCGTCGCCGCGATCGAGCACGTCGAAGGCGCGCGCGAGATCCTCGGAGTCGTGGCGCGCGTGCTCGTGCTGCTCGTGGATGTCGAGGGCGAAGCCGGACCAGTCGACGACGGCGCCGCGGTCGTCGAGGATCGGCGCGCTGCGGAGCGAGAACCAGCGGTACACGCCGTCGTGCCGGCGGATGCGGGCGTCGATCGCAAACCGCTCGGCCGAGGCGAGCGCGTGTCTCCACGCCCGAGCGGCGCAAGCTTGGTCGTGGGGGTGCAGCACGCGCTGCCAGCCGAGGCCGTAAAGCTCCGCGGCGGGGAGGCCGGTGTACGCGATCCACGAGGCGCTTGCGAAGTCGCATGTGCCGTCTGCCCGGCACGCCCAGACGAGCCCAGGCAAGCTGTCGAGGAGCCGTCGACATCGGCCCTCCGCGAAGGCAGCACCTGCACGAGGCTCGGCCATGGGTCCATCGGCACGTGGTGCCGTGCGGGCCCGATCGCAAGCTGGCGCGGCGTAGCGGCTGCCCGTGCGCCTCGGGCATGGCCGGCTTGCCTCTTCACGTTCGCCCCGCGTCGGAGCAAACTGCGCGGTCTCTGTGGAGGCCGAGGAAGGAGCGGTGGCGCGTGAGCGAGGCACCTGGGATCTGGTTCGTGTATCGATCGCACTACGAAGGGCCGCTCTCGCGCCTCGTTCGGCGCCTCGACGCGCCCTCGATCCTCGCGTGGTTCTCGCAGAAGATGAGCGATGCCAAGAAGGCCGAGGATCCGAGCCGCATTTATGAGGACGAGCTCGGCGGCTACGTGTACGGGTTCGGCACGGTGTTCGAGGCCGTCAAGGAACACGGGCTCATAGCGCCGAAGTCGACGGCCGAGCTCGAGAAGATCCTCCGCAAGCACCTCTACGTCGAGGGCGACGCGGGGCACATTCGCATCGACGAGCACTCGCTCCGCGTGCTGACGGACGACGACGAAGTCGAGCTCGCGTACTTCTTTTTCGATGACGAGGTCGTGCGCAAGCAGCCCGAGCGCGTGTCCTTTTTGCTCCAGGAGGAGCCGAAGCTGCCGGAGGGCGACGCGGACGGCTCGTTCACGCCGCCCTTCGAGCCGGAGCCCGTCCTGCCGCGCGGCGAAGGCGAGGGGACGACGTACGCTTGTCTGCTCACGTCGTACGACGGTGACTCGATCCCGGGCCTCGCCGTGGCCATCCCCGGCGTGCGGCTGCCCGATCTCGCGTCGCACCTGCGCACCGTGGTGCCGGCGAAGAAGCCGGCGTCCTGGTCGAAGGAGTGGCTCGAGACGTGGCCGGTGGAGCTCCGGCTCCTGCGGGCGATGATCGAGCCGGGCCAGATCTCGATCGCGCCGGCGCTCACGAAATGTGCGGCGTATCCGCTGCGCGAGGTCGTCACCGGGACGAACCACACGCTGCTCGGCGTGGGCGCGCACCAGAACGCGGAGAGCGAGTTTTACAAGGTGGGGACGGCGTTCGAGGGGACCGGAGATCCCGCGCAGGCGATCGTGCAGGTGGGCAAGCACGCGGCGCTCTTCTGCCCGCACACGTCGAGCGCGTTCGGCCACGAGCAGTGGATCCTGTTCGACGATCGCTGGGCCGCCGCGCATCCGGCGCTCGCCGCGTCGATGTTGCGGTATGCGCACGGCTGGGATCCGCTCCGCGACCCCGCGCCGACGAAGCCGGTGGAGACCGCGGCCGAGCAGAAGGAGCGCGCCTGGAAGGAGGCGCTCGGCGGGCGGATGGAAGAGAAAGCGGCGCCGTACCGTACGACGGCGAGGTTTGCCGCCGGAGACCTCGTCGACCACACGAAGTTCGGACGCGGGCTCGTGCGTCGCGTGGACGGCGCGAAAATCGAAGTGATTTTCAAGGACGGCGCCAGGCTCCTGGCGCACGCGATGCCAGGGTGAGGCGAAGCGCCGAGACCACCGGCGCTCCCGCTTCCGTTTCCGCTCCCGCCTCCGCCCGTTGGGCGAGGGTAGCCATATCGCTGGGCCCTCGCTAGCATCGGCCCGCGCAGAGCAAGTTGATGAAGAAGGAACACGTCACGAAGACAGCGCCCCGGTGGTTCGATGCATCCTCGCCGGTGAGCATCGCCATGCGGGACGCGCGTGTGTCCCGCCGCGACGGGCGTGGGCTCATGTCGCTCAGCGAGGCGCGGCGCCTCATCGAATCGACCGAGGCCTTCCGCAAAGGGGAGGGCCGTACGGCCGCAGGGACGATGGTGTTCGAGAGCGACCGCGTGTGGGCGGCGTTTTTGTCGCTCGAGGACGCGGCCGAGTTCGTGAAGCACGGCCGGCGCATCCGCTGGGAGTTCCAGGTGCGCGGCCGCGACAACACCGCGCTCCACGATCGCTACGGAGACGGGATCCTGCCGTGGATCGAGAGCCGCCTCGAAGGCGACGGCACGCTCGTGAACGTGCCGTGGTGCGTGGTGCCGTGCCTGCTCGCGATCGGGTCGCGCGAGGCGCTCGAGGTCGCGCTGCGCGCGCGATCGATCGTGGAGCTCGCGGGCCAGGGCAGCGAGATCGAGGCCGAGGAGTCTGATCTTGCGGAGGACACGTCCGCGTCTTCCGACGACGACGACGACGACGACGGGGACGAGGACGAGGACGAGGACGACGAGGACGACGAGGATCCGGGCGCGGACGACGACGAGGACGACGAGCACGCCCGCGCCGACGGCGCCACGGAGGACGACGGTCTCGACGTGGCGCGGCGGTGGATGACGCGGCATCCGGACGCATACGGGGCGCTCGCGACGCTCGCGGACGAGGGCAACACGCGCGCGGCGGAGCTCTTGCGGGATCGCGCGTCGGCGCTCGGCGGCGTGGTGCGCGAGGCGATCGAGGCGGCGCTCGGCGCCGAGGCAGCCAAGCGGATCGCCGAGCAGTTCAACCTACCGCGGACGCGTTTGCCCGAGGAGGTGGAGCGGCTGCTCGCCGAGTCCGAGGCGATCGACGAGCCCCGAGGTCCGCTCTGGAGCATCGCCGAGCTCGACGAGGCCGCGCGCAGGTTTGATCTGCCGATTTGGGACAACGCGAACTACACGACCGCGGCGATGCGGATCACGGGGTACGCGTCGCAGAAGGGCGACGTGCTCGTCCTCGAGCAGATCCTCCACCACCCGGGCTCCGGCACGCTCGCGGGCTGGGAGTTCTCGGCGTACGGGCCCGGCGCGGGCAAACGAACCACGCGCGACGACGAGCTCATCGACGCCGCGCGGGACGAGCTCCAGAGCGTGGAGATCGACGCGGACGACTACGTCGACGGCATCACGAACCAGATCGTCCTGCTCGGCGAGCGCGACGAGAAGGGCCGGCCCACCGCGGGATCCGACGGCCCGCGCATCGTGCCGCTGCCGCTCCCGTCGGACGACATGATCGTGCACGTCAAGCGCGCCGCGGTGCGGCAGAAGGGGGATCCGCTGCGCGCGAGCTACCGCCTCCCGCGCGCGTTCGCATCGCTGCCGGAGTCCGCGCGCGGAAGCCTCCGCCTCGTGACGCCGGTCGAGGCGCTCGTCGTGGATCTGTGCCGCCGGCATCGCGACGTGATCTTCGCCGCCGATCGGGATCTGCGCGTCGCCGCAGCGATCCCGCAAGGCGCGACGCGGCTCTTCTCGTTCGACGATTTCCAGTACGTCGCCGCGGGCGAACCGGCCTCGCGATCGATGGATCTCGTGGCGATGGTCGAGGCGCTGCGCGCGCGGCGCAAGATCACGCGCCTGCCCGGCGCGGCGAACGCGCGGCCCGAGTGCTGGATCCCCGGCGCGGCCGAGCTCCGCAGCTACGCGGGCGGCGACGCGTGGGCCGAGGGCGACGATCCGATCGAGCCGGAGACGCCGGCCGAGGGCGTCGGCGTGACGCCGTACTGGAGCCTCACGATCGCGCGCGGTTTTCCGCACGGGGTGTGGCTCCTCCACGGCGCGGCGCAGAACAAGAAGGGGCAGGCGGAGCAGGCGATCCTGCACCTCACGAACGCGTCATCGCCCGTCGTGCGCCTGTTCTGGCCGCGCCGGACGGCGTGCATGTGGGCGCGTGTCGCGGGCCTGGCCGAGCGCAAGTGGGTGACCGGGGATCGCGGCGTGCTCGCGGCCGCGAAGAACGAGCGCATGCTCTACGCGGCCGAGGCGCGGAAGCTCGTGGAGACCTTCGTCCTCCGGCCATGGGCCGTGCCCGCGCACGTGGGCACGGAGTTCGTGCTCTTGCTGGAGGCGCTCGTCGGCGGGCGCGAGACGGTCGAGGCGTTCGTCGCCGCGCTCGGAAAGCTCTCGCCGGAGGCGTGGGCGTCCGACAGGGCGGCGCTCGCGAGCGCGATCTTCGAGCTCGGCTTCGTCCTGCGTCGCGTGGAAGGGTCGCGGGGCCCGCTGCGCGATCGGCTCGCGGCGTCGTGGCGGCCGGGACAAACGGGCGAGGCGCCGCGCATGCTCGACCTCGTGCTCCACGGCCGCGCCGGGGCCGAGCGCAGCGCGCGGTGCGAGCTCGATCTCGCGCACGCCGGCAACGATCCGACGTGGGTCCGTGACAAACTCCTCGATCGCAAGACGGCTGCATCCGCGCCCGACGTGTTCCTGGTCTCGCTCGCGGGCGAAGAGATGCTCGGGAAGTACGAGGCGCGGATCCCGCAGGTGACGGACGCGGCGTGGGTGGGCAGCCAGCTCGCGCGGCTCGCGTCGGCGCGGGTGGTCGGGATGGCGCTCGCGCTCTACGCCGATCGGCCGGAGGCGCGCGCGGCGATCTCGCAGGCTCTCTTCGAACGGCCGGAGATCCGCGCCGAGATCGAGGCGAACCAGCGGGGCCCGCAAGCCAAGATCGCGCGTGCCCTGCTCACCGCGCTCGACGAGCGGGACGAGCGCGCCTACGCGCGGAGGCAGGGCGCGCAGGACGACGAGCTCGACGATGAGGAGGAGGACGAGGACGACGACGAGGACGACGACGAGGCGTAGCCTCTAGCAACCTGTAGAATTATCGTCGCGAGCGCCCCGAAGCTAGGGCGACGGAGCGAGGAATCCTGAAGGATTTCGAGCGATGTCGACCGACGATTCGGGGCGCGCAGCAGATAAGTCCACAGGCTGCTAGCGCACCTCGTTCAGAAACTCCTGCTCCAGCAGCCCGTAGATGGCCGAGTCCGTGAACTTGCCGTTGTAGAACCAGTTCTCGCGCATGAGGGCGTCGCGCTTGAAGCCGAGCTTCTCCAGGACGCGTTGCGAGGCGTGGTTGTCCGGGTCGATGATCGCTTCGACCCGGTGCAGCTCCATTTCCGTGAAGCCGTAGCGGAGGATGGGCCGGAGCGCCTCGACCATGAGGCCGCGGCCCCAGAACGCGGGCGCGAGCTCGTAGCCGACCTCCGCGTAGCGGTGCGGCTTGTTCCAGCGCCAGAACCCGCACGTCCCGGTGAGCTCGCCGCTGTCCTTGAGCGAGAGGCCCCACCGGATGCCCGTGACGTCACGTTGCGATTCGAACACGATGCCGAGGAGCTTCTCGGTTTCGGCGAGGGTTCCGTGTGCAGGTCGGCCGAAGTACCGGACCACCTCGGGGTTCGACTGGATGCGGAAGATCGCCTCTGCGTCGGCCGGGACGAGCTCACGCAGGACGAGGTGGGGTGTTTCGAGCGTCGGGAACGGGGTGAACGAGACCATGAGGGCCGGGGAGGCTCCCACCTTTCCGTGACCCCAGCAACGACGCCGCGGCGCGTTGCACGATCGCGACGCGTGAGGTTGCACGATTGAAAGTCGGTCCGGAAGAACCTATGGCCAAATGCCCGGATCGACACATGAACGACGTTGGCCCGGACCGTGCAATCTCTACGGGCAGAGCGCCTGCTCCGGCCGCCCCCCCCCGCCGTAGAGTAGGCGCTCGCTTTTTGTCTCCCCGTCACGTGGCGCGCAGGCCCGGGCGGGCGAGCGCACGTCACACTTCCGAGCGCCCGTTCGATACGTGGAGGGCACGATCGGATCGGAAGGAGATGACCATGCGGTGGACCCTCGCGCTTCTCGGCTCGCTTTCGGCATGCACGGCGCTCGGGTCGCCGGGCACGGAGCCTCGGCGCGACGCGGAAGACCCCGCCGTGCGCCCCGAGCCCGCCCGCGCGCTTCCTGCCGCGAGCGCCAAAGGCAGCGGACCGGCGAGCGTGTCCCCCGCGACCCCGCCGGCGCCGGATGCTTTCGCGCGGTACCCGTGGCTCGAAGGGGGAGCCGTGGGCATGCCGGCGCCGGTCGACACGCTCGAAAAGCGGTTTCCACCCCCGCCCGGCTTTTCACGCGTGTCCCTCGCCCCGGACGGCTTCGGCGCGTTCCTGCGCACCTTGCCGCTCGCCGCGAAGGGCACGCCGGTCAAGTCTTACCGCGGCGACGCGATCCGCGCCGACGGGCACCCGAACGTCGCCGCCGTCGTGGCCATCGACGTCGGCAAGGCGGATCTGCAGCAATGCGCCGACGCGATCCTCCGGCTGCACGCGGAGTGGCGCTGGTCGCGTGGGCAGCGCGACCACGCCTACCGGACGGCGAGTGGCACGACGCTCGAATTCCAGCGTTATGCCTCGGGTCAGCGGATCCGCGCCTCTGGCAATCGGCTCGAGCTCGTCCCATCGGCGAAGCGCGCCGAGGCGACCCACGCGCTCTTCCGGACCTGGCTCGACGACGTGTTTGGCTGGACCAACACGGGCGCCCTCGCGCGGGACGGCGAGCGCGTGGCCCTCGACACGTTTCGCCCCGGGGACTTTTTCGTGCTGACCGGCGTGCCGTTCGGCCACACGGTCCTGGTCCTCGACATGGCAAAGGATGCGGCCGGGCGCCGCGCGGTCCTGCTCGGCCAGAGCTTCGTCCCCGCGCAGAACGTCCACGTGATCCGCCCCGAGCCCGCGAGCGCGTGGTTCGTCCTCGACGAGGCCGCGGGCGCGCTCACGACCCCGTTTTGGGACCCATTCCCGTTCGATTCGCTCCGCCGTTTGCCCGAGTAAACCGGCGCCGAAGGCGACCCCCGAGGAGCGCCAGGGCCGCCGCAAAAGCAACCCCTTCGGAACCCGGGGGCCGTTCGCCCATTCGGCATCCACAAAGCGCAGCCGGCGCCGGCGTCGTTTGCGGCGGAGGGGGCGGCTTCGTTTGCGGCGGAGGGGGCGGCGGAGGCGGAGGCGGCGGCAGCGGCAAGGGCGGAGGCGGAGGCGGAGGATCCGGCGCGGCGGGCTCGGTTTTGCAGGTCCGCGGCCGCGCGGCGAGCCAATCGAGCAGGCTGTCGGCTTTCCCTCTCGCGCCGAGCGCCCGCCACTCGCCGCCGTGATCCTTGCCGGGCAAGAGGTCCCACGTCACGTCGCGCGTGCAGGCGGCGACGCGCTCATGCAGCCCCCGGGCGAGGTGGTGGAGCGGGTTTCGGTCGCCGACCAGGAAATACGCCGGCGGCGCGCACGTCGGGTTTGGCTCCGGCGCGCACGTGTTGTCCCGCGGGGGCATGCCCCCGCCGACGAACACCACCGCCGCATACCGCGCCCCGAGCCGCGCCCAGTTCCACCCGAGGAACGATGCGCCCCCCGACCAACCCGCAATCCACACCCGATCCGCGTCGATCCCGTACTCACGGCCGATCGCGTCGATCTGCGCCTCGATCCACCCGGGAGGATCGCCCTCGGACCATTGCCAGAAGCTCCCGACCCGGCATCCCTCGGCTTTCGGGCACATCGGCGCAAAGAGCGCCACGCCCCGCGCGGCGGCGGCCGCGACGAACGGCGAGGCGTCCCGCTCCACGAGCGGCGTCTTGCCGCCGGGCGCATCGCCATGCAGCACCACGAGCAGCGGCGCCTTCGTCGCGCCCTCGGGCGGCGGATCAAAGAGGCAGCCGGGGCAGGGATATCCCACCCGGCGGCGCGGGGTTGCCTCGGCCGCACCCCCGGCGAGGGCGACGATCGCGAGCGTGGCGGCGGCGAGGGCGCGGGCCTTCGTCATGCGGCCCGCCGAGGATAGCTGATCCGCGCGTCTCCTTGGGCGCCGCGATCACTCGCCGTTCAGCGTGTAGAGGTAGGCCGCGATGTCCTTCGCTTCCTGCTCGCTCACGCCGAGGGTCGGCATCTTCGTGCGTGGATCGAGGTCCGTCGGGCGCCGGATCCACCGGATGAGGTTGTCGGGCGTGTTGGGCGCGACGTGCGCGATGTCGCCCCGGTTCGCGAAGCCGAACAGCGGATGCGACTCCTTGCCGATCGCCCCTTCGACGCCCGGGATGAGGTGGCAGGCGCCACACGCGTACTTCTTGATCGCCTCGCGCCCCCGCTCCGCGTCTCCGCCGGCCACGTCGCGCGGCGGCGCCGGCTTCGACTTGCACGCGGCGAGCGCCCCGGGCGCGGCGAGCGCGAGGAGGAGCAGGAAAGGCCGATACCGTCGTGACAAAACCACCAGATCTCCCGTGCCTGCCCCGGGCATCCGCAGGAAGGCTCGCCCTCGATAGGGGCTCCGAGGACGGCCGGCAAGCTAGCACGAAGGGGTTGGGACGGAAGGCGGGCCGTGCTGGTCGATTGAGCATCTGCCAATCCGCTGGCCCGCCCAACGCGCGGATGCGGAGAAAGCTGCCATGCTTGCCGCATGTTCGACCTGCTCCGTCGCCGCCCTGCGTTCCGTCGCCTTTGGGCGGCTGGGACCATCTCGCTCGTCGGCGACTGGCTCGCGTTCGTCGCCGTGAGCCGGCTGGCGCTGGACCACGGCGGGGGCGCGCTCGCGCTCGTGGGTGTCTTTGCGGCGCATTCGCTCCCGCATGCGTGCCTGTCGCCCATCGCGGGGTTCGTCGCCGACCGGTTCGACCGGCAGCGCTTGCTCGTCGGCATCCCGCTCGTCCAGGCCGCCTTCACGATCGCCATGGCGGTCGCGGCCGCACGGGGCGAGCTCGCGGCGCTGCAGGCGCTCGTGCTCGTGCGATCCGCGTTCACGGCCTTCATGGTCCCGGCCGAGACGGCGGCGCTCCGGCACACGGTCGAGCCGCCGGAGCTCCTCCGGGCGAACGCCATCGTCTCGGGGACGTGGAGCATCACGTTCGTCGCGGGCATGGCGCTTGGCGGATGGCTCGCCGCGCTCGGGCCCGTGCCCGCGATCCTCGTGGACAGCCTCTCGTTTTTCCTCGCCGCGGCGCTCGCCTCGGGGCTGCCTTCCTTGAAGCCCGAGGGGGCCGGGGCGCCGCAGGCCACCGGCGTCTGGGGACTCGTCCGGGCGGTGCCGCGGGATCTCTGGGCTGCGCTCGGGCATGCACGCGCGCGGCCGGCGCTCTTCCGGGCCGTCTTCTCGAAGGTGCCCGCGGCGCTCGCGGGGGGCATGGGCTGGGTCACGCTGAACCTCGTCGCGGATCAGGCGGCGCCGTTCGGCGCGGCGGCCCTTTCGCTCGGCATCTTGCAATCCGTGCGAGGGGCGGGGACGGGGCTCGGCCCGCTCGGCATCTCGCTCCTCACGCGCGGCCGCGATCCGGGGCGGGGGCTCGAGCACGCGGCGACGCTCACCACGTTTGCGGGCATCGTCGCCTTTTCGCTGGTGCAGCCCTGGCCTGCGCTCTTGCTCGTGGCCGTGCTCGTGTGGGGGATGGGCGGCGGGAGCAACTGGGTGCTCACGAGCGCCTCCCTCCAGCGCCTCGCGCCCGACGCGATGATCGGCCGGCTTTCGAGCATCGACGATCTCACGACCACCACGACGATGGTGGTGGGCGCGCTGATCGCGGCGTTCCTGTACCAGGCCTCCTTCTCGGTCCAGGCGATCGGGGCGATGGGGGCGGGGGCGGGGCTCGTCGTCTGGATCGCACTCTCGCTCCGGCGGACGGAGGCCCCGCTTTCCCTGGAAAAAACCGCCCTCGAGCGGGGATGAGCGTGCCGCTCAGTTCAGCGGTTTTGCGGGCCGCTCCGTCGCCACGAACCTGAATCGCCCATAAAGTGTCGGGCCGCGCATGTCCGACTCGCTCATGGCGAGCACGCCCATGCCGATGTCCTCGAAAAGGAGAACGACGCCGAGCCAGCCCGCGAAATACAGCATTCCGTGCGTCAGGCGGTGCTCGTGCAGCCGGAGCAGCTTCATCTCCTTGAAGCGGAGCGGCCGGCCCGCCATCTGCTCCGCCATGGGCACGAGCGAGCCGACGAGCGGCCGCTCGTCGATGCGGACGCCGTTGGTCAGGAAGCGGAGATCCGTGCCGAGTTGATCGAAGAACGCGTCCATCACCCCGCCGAAATCGTCCGTGTGGACGAGCTTCTCCTTCACGTTCGCCACGAGGGCGCGGATCTCGTCGACATCGGGGGCGTGGAGGGGAGTGGGGCGTCCGGACGAACCCCGGGGGGAGTGGTTTTGAAACGGGGGACGACGGGGGGGACGGGGAAGTTTCATGGCGCTCGTCTACCGGGAACGGGTTTTTCTGGAACGGTCCTCGCAAGCGCCGCGCGGCGCTTTCGGGGCTCGCACCCGTCCATCGACCGGAGGTGTACCCCAGTTGCGTACTTTCGTGATTTTTTTTCGAACGGCTTCGAGCGATTTTGCAGTTCCGCGGAAAAACCTGGGGGCGCCGGGCCACGTGTTTGGCACGAAGAACAGCTTGGCCCCGGGTGGTGCGTGGACAGGAGCCGGCGCGGGGGCTCCGGCACGCGCGCCTCGCGCCGCGGGCACGCAGCTCGTGCCCACCGCGCCGAGGTCGGTTCCCCCTTTCGCAGGACTTCTGGTACCCTCCGCGCCCGCATGGACAGCGCCCCCCTGAGCATCGCGTCCCAGATCGCGCGACAGCGCGTGGGACGCGTGCTTCTGGACAAGTGGCGCCTCGACAGCGTGCTCGGGACGGGCGGGTTCGGCGCGGTGTACGCCGCGACCCACCGCACGGGCAAACGCGTCGCCATCAAGATCATCCACCCCGAGCTCAACGCGATCGCCGACGCGCGCAGCCGCTTCCTGCGCGAGGCCTACGCCGTCAACGCCGTGACCCACCCGGGCATGGTCTCGATCCTCGACGACGACGTCGACGAGGACGGCTGCGTCTTCCTCGTCATGGAGCTGCTCGACGGCGAGACGCTCGAAGCGCGCCGCCTTCGAAGCGGCGGCAGCCTCGACTTCGAGGACGTCCTCTCCATGGCCGATCCGATCCTCGACGTGCTCGCCGCGGCCCACGAGAAGGGCGTCGTGCACCGCGATCTCAAGCCCGAGAACGTCTTCCTCCTCCGCACCGGCCAGATCAAGATGCTCGATTTCGGCGTGGCCAAGCTCCGCGAGGCGCCCCGCGGCAAGGCGTTGACGGTGAACGGCATCGTCATCGGCACGCCCGCCTTCATGCCGCCCGAGCAGGCCCGCGGACAGTGGGAGCTCGTCGACGAGCGCTCCGATCTCTACGCGGTCGGCGCGACCCTGTTCACCTTGCTCACGGGGCAGCTCGTCCACGGCAACCTCACGCCCCAGGAGTCCCTCGTCGCCGCCGTGACGACGCCCGCGCCCTCGTTCGCGACGGTCTCGCCCGGCGCGCCCCGCGCCCTCGTCGCGCTCCTCGACCGCGCGCTCGCCTTCGATCGGAAGGACCGCTTCCAGACCGCGCGCGAGATGCAAGCCGCGGTGCGCGAGGTCTACCACGAGCTCACCGGCAGCCTCACCTCCACGGCGCCCCACGAGGCCCGGAGCGTGCCTTCGACCGACGAGGACGAGACGACGCAGACCGGCAGCGACGACGAGCCCACGGCGGTCCTCTCGCGGATGCCGCACCTCGCGCTTGGGCGACGTCTCCCTTCGACGACCGCGCTGAGCCCCAAGCTCGTCTCGCCGGACAGCGAGCCGACGATCGTCGGCGCGCCGCCCTCGATGACGCTGAAGCGCAGCGTGAGCGGGCTCGTCGGGCCCGAGTCGCGTGGGCAGCGGTTGGCGTCGATCTTCGACTCGGCCGATTTCGGGGATCAAGCCGCGATCTCGGAGGAGATCGCCAAGGCGACGGCCGAGCTCAATGCCTCGGCGGCGGCCGCGGCGGCGCAGAAAAAGAAGACGGAGGAGGCGGCCGCGGGTCCCGAGCCCGAGGAGGCCACGATCCGCAACGTGAAGCAAGAGCCGGGCAAGCCCGCCGATCTGAACCAGGCGCGGGCCGCGGATCCTTCCCGGACGTGGATCTACGTGGTCCTGGTGGTTCTCCTCGTGGGCGCCCTCGTGGGGTTTGCCCTGCTCCGCGTGAAGCCGCGGCGGGCCGCGGCGCCCTCCGGGCTGGGGGCGGCGATACGCGCGGAAGCTTGCTATGCTGGGGCGTGGCTTGGCTCGTCGCCCTGGGGCTCGTCGCGTTCGTCGTGGTCGTGATCGTCTCGGTCGAGCGCACGCGCCGGCTGCTCGTCGTCGAGGCACAAGGGGGAAGGGTCGCGCGGCTCTCGGGCCGGGCGCCGGCGGAGCTCGCCGCCGACATCGAGGACGTCCTCGGTCGATCCCGGGCGACCGGGACGATCGTGCTACGGCTTCAGGGCGGACGTGTTGTGGTGCACACTGAAAAAGGGATCGACGAGACCACGGCGCAGCGGCTCCGCAACGTGGTCGGACGTTTCCCCGTCGCCCGCCTGCGCACAGCGCGGCGCGTCGAGCGTGGCGCGACGAGGTAGGCTGGCCCGAAGCGTCGTCGGCCCGACCATTGCAATGCGGAATCTTCGATTGGGAGGGACGAACGCCGAGCGCGCGGAGATTCTCGTCTTTGGCGAATCGTCGTGGGTTGCAAGCGCCCGGCACGATCCGGGCGCTCGCGGGCGTGGCGAAGGGCTCAAGCCTTGCTGAGGAAGCTCTTGACCTGCGACTCGATCGCGCTGCCGGGCACCACGAAGGGCTTGTCCGTGATGTCCACGGCGAACGCCTGGCCCGTGATCGTGTAGACGCCCTTGACCGTGCCGGCCGGCGTGGGGACCGAGAAGTCACCCTTCTTCTCGTCACCGCCGAACTTGCCGCCCGCCTTCTCGATCGCGCCCTTCGCCTTCGCGATGATGTCGACCGCGGCGCCGGGGAAATTGACCGAGAAACTGTGCTTTGCCATGTCGTATACCCCTGTGGTTATGCGCCGCGCGGAGCCTACTCCCCCTCACGGCAGTGGCGACCCTAATCCGTTCCCGTGACGAAATCCAGCCCGAACTCCCTCGCTAACTTATCGAAGTGCCTCGATAAGACGCGTCAGGTATGGGGCGGCCGGCTTCGCTTCTTCTCGGCCTCGAGCGTCTCTTCGAGCTTCCCCTTGCCCTCATCCACGACCTCGCGCTCGTACCAGGGGCGCGTCGAGCGTTCGCGGACGCGGTAGATGATCCACGCCCCGAGGAGCAGCGGCACCACGCTCCAGGCGAGGTGGTGGACCGTCAGGTGACCACCGATCGTCGTGTTTGAAGCGAGCGACCCCTCGACGAGCCGCACCGGCAAGATCTGGCCCTCGTGCATCCACGCGAAGTCTTCCGGCTCCACCTCGTCGTTGACCGAAATTCCGTCCTGCGGCGACAGCCATACCCGATAATGGTGTGTGATGGTGTCGTCGCTCTCCGTGACGTAATGGTCGAGCTTGTGGATGGTGGCCGTCGTGGCCCTGCCGGCCCAGCGCCGTATGTGATAGCCGAGGAACATGGCGTGAAACGCGAGCGCGGTGAGCACGATCCACATCGCCCAGCGCCCGTGAAAGCGGGCGCGCTCGTGGAAACGCTCGCCGAGCGGCTGCGACGAGAGCAACATGCGCCCGCTGCGCGGCGGCCGGAGCACGTACCCCTCGCCCCCCGATCGATATCCCGCCGCCGGCTGCGCCTCCGGATCCGGCGCGCGCGAGAGCACCCCCGCGGCATACACGCGCTCGCCGGGCGTGAGCTCGGCGTACCGCATCCGGGCCTTCAGATCGACGCGGACGAGCCCGTCCATCTCGTCCACGAGGAAGACGTCGTCCCGCGGCTCGATTCGCACGCGATCGCCGGACGCGAGGCGCAGATAAAATGGCGCGACGAAGACCCGCCGCTTCTTTTCGGTCCACTTGTGCGACCACACGCCGGAGCTCTCGGACTCCTCGCCCTCCTGATCCACCTCGACGCGCACCGTGGTGTCCGACCGCTCGGCCCGCTCGACCTTGCCGAAGAGCACCGCCTCGCCGGCCACGAGCTGCTTCTCGCCGTCGAACGAGGCCTCGGCGGCCCGCGCCTCCGCGCGCTTGCGGGCCCGCGCGAGGAGCGCGGCGCCGCAGAGCGCGAGGAAACCCAGCGTACCCACGCCGTCCACGAGGAACGACGAGAACAGGGGGCCGAGGTGGTTCTCCGACATGAGATCGGACATGGCGGCGACTCTACCACACACGCGAGCCGAGCCGCGGCCTTGCTGCGCCCGGAAACCCCCTTGACACCGGCCACCCCGGGGAGTTTGCTCCTCGCTCGCCTCCGAGGCGGCCCGCGGGGGGCACGTCGGGGGGCGAGACACGCTGCGGAGGGAATCGCAATGGTGTACGTGCCGCCCAACCAAGAAGGCTCGAAGGTCTCGTTCAAGTCCCGCTATGGGAACTACATCGGCGGCGAGTGGGTCGCCCCGGTGAAGGGGGAGCATTTCGAGGACATCTCCCCCGTGACCGGCCGGCCTTTCTGCGAGATCCCGCGCTCCTCCGCGGAGGACATCGACAAGGCGCTCGACGCCGCGCACGCCGCGCGTGCCGCCTGGGGTCGCACCTCGCCGACGGATCGCGCGAACATCCTGAACAAGATCGCCGACCGGATGGAGCAGAACCTCGAAAAGCTCGCGGTCGCGGAGACGTGGGACAACGGCAAGCCCGTGCGCGAGACGCTCGCGGCCGACCTGCCGCTCGCCATCGACCATTTCCGTTATTTCGCAGGCTGTATTCGTGGCTCGGAGGGCACGATCGGCCAGATCGACGATACCACCGTCGCCTACCATTTCCCCGAGCCGCTCGGCGTCATCGGCCAGATCATCCCCTGGAACTTCCCGCTGCTCATGGCCGCGTGGAAGCTCGCGCCCGCGCTCGCCGCCGGCAACTGCGTCGTCCTCAAGCCCGCCGAGCAGACGCCGGCCTCGATTCTGCTCTGGGCCGAGCTCGTCGGCGACCTCCTGCCGCCCGGCGTCGTCAACATCGTGAACGGCTTCGGCTTCGAGGCCGGCAAGCCCCTCGCGTCGAGCCCGCGCATCGCGAAGATCGCTTTCACCGGCGAGACCACGACGGGCCGCCTCATCATGCAATATGCCTCGGAGAACCTGATTCCGGTCACGCTGGAGCTCGGCGGCAAGTCGCCGAACGTGTTTTTCGAGGACGTCTTCGCGCAGAACGACGATTTCGCCGACAAGGCGCTCGAAGGGTTCGCCATGTTCGCGCTGAACCAGGGCGAGGTCTGCACCTGCCCGTCGCGCGCGCTCGTGGCCGAGAAGATTTACCGCCAGTTCATCGAGCGGGCCGTCGAGCGGACGAAGAAGATCAAGCAGGGCAACCCGCTCGATCCGACGACGATGATCGGCGCGCAGGCGTCGAGTGATCAGCTCGAGAAGATCCTCTCCTACATCGACATCGGCAAGAAGGAGGGCGCGAAGTGCCTCCTCGGCGGCGAGCGCGTGCGGCTCGGCGGCGATCTCGAGAATGGATATTACGTCGCGCCGACGATCTTCGAGGGCACGAACCGGATGCGCATCTTCCAGGAGGAGATCTTCGGGCCGGTCGTGAGCGTGACGTCGTTCAAGGACGAGGCCGAGGCGCTCGCGGTCGCGAACGACACGCTTTATGGTCTCGGCGCCGGCGTGTGGACGCGCGACATCAACACGGCGTATCGCATGGGCCGCGCGATCCAGGCGGGCCGCGTGTGGACGAACTGCTACCACCTCTATCCGGCGCACGCCGCATTCGGTGGCTACAAGCAGTCGGGCATCGGGCGCGAGACGCACAAGATGATGCTCTCGCATTACCAGCAGACGAAGAACCTGCTCGTCAGCTATAGCCCGAAGGCGCTGGGGTTCTTCTGATGGAAGCCACGGCCCCGCCGCGCGTCACGGCCACGGAGGCGGCCATTGGCCTCATCCGGCGGCTCGTGGTGCGCCACGGCCCGCTCATGTTCCACCAATCGGGGGGCTGCTGCGATGGCAGCGCCCCGATGTGTTACCCGCGTGGTGAGTTCAAGGTGGGCGAGCGGGACGTGTTGCTCGGCGAGATCGAGGGCTGCCCCGTGTACATCGGCGGCGCGCAGTTCGAGCTGTGGAAACACACGCAGCTCGTGATTGACGCCGTCCCGGGCCGCGGGGCCGGCTTCTCGATCGAGTCGCCCGAGGGCATGCGATTCCTCACGCGATCGAATGTCTTTGGCGAGGGCGAGCTCTGCGCGCTCGACGCCGTCGGCGTCAGGCGCGGCCCGCAAGGCTGAGCGCGGCATACCGTTCGAAGAGCGCTCGCAGCCGGTCCGCCTCCGTGCGCATCGGTGTTCCCCCCTCGAAAAGCACCTCCACGGCCCTGTCGAGCCCATCGTGGGCCCTCGCCAGCTCCTTCGGCATTCCCCGCGGATCGTACAGCTCGCCCAGGCTCTTGCCCGGGAACGTCTTTCTCGCATCGAGCACGGCGCGGGCCGCCTCCTCCACGCGGCGGCGGCCTTCGGCGTCGGGTTCGGGGAAGGGGAACGTGCAATACGTGAGGTGCGGCGCGATGCTGATGTCGCTCTTCATGCGCCCGGCCACGGCGCGCACCCAGGCCATGAACATGCTCGATTGCAGCAGCCCGAAGAGCCAGTCGTCCGCGCCCGGGAACGTGATGAGCTTGTTGCCGGCGATCACCTCCGGATCGAGGAACGCTGCGGGGATCACGCGGCGGTTCTCGGACGAGACCTCCGGGAGCACGAGGTAACGAACGGAGGGCTGCCGGATCTGCGTGAACAGCCACGGCTTGTCCGCGAGATCCCGCACGGACGGCGTGCGCGACGCGAGGCGCAGACGGCGAATCGCCTCGATACGCCGTTGCAGAATGGGGGAGGCCTCGAGTTCCTCGGGGCGCACGCCTTCGAGCCAGAGGCAATGGCGCGGCTCGTCCCAGAGAAACGCCGACGCCTGGAGATACCGCCGCACGTAACGCCGGGCCACGGGATCGGCCATCACCGCGGCGTGATCCGCGGGCTCGACGACGAGGTGGCCGCCGTCGGTCGGCTGGCTGCCTTTCGTGCCCGCAGGGTAACCGGCGCCGAGCGGGGTTTTTCGTTTCCGCGGCACGACGTCCGGCCCGTCGGCGAGATACACGTTGATGTTCGCCGCCGCCCGCTCCACGGGTTCGCCCCGCGGATCGGGGTAATCGAAGATCCGGCGCGGCCCCGCGTCCCCGCGGGAAAACCCGAGCACCACCACGTGCACGTTGGCTTTCCCTTTCGACGCGCTCGCCCAGTGAAACGTCCGATGCGCGAAATCGAGCCGAACCCCGCACCGGCGGAGCAGCGGGCCGAGGCTCCGCGCCTGCTCGCCCTGGGTCAGGGAGTTCGTGGTGACGAACGCGCATCGGACGGGGTGGCTCGCGCCATACGTGATCGCGCGGGCGATGAAGGCCGCGGCATAATCGAGCCTGCCGGCGTGGATCCCGCGCGTGTCGAGTGGTTCGAATGCAAGGCGGCGATCCTCCTGCTGTTCGGGGCTCATCCAGGCCATGCCCACGAATGGCGGGTTTCCGAAGACGAACGGCGCGCGCTCGGCGGGCAACACGTCGTTCCAGTCGATGCGCAGCGCATTGGCGACCGTGATGCGCGGCGTTTCGTCGCGCGGGCCCACGAATTTGGGGCGGTGCGCTTTGCGCTCCGCGGCCTCGGCTTCCCGTCGCAGGGCGAGCCGCGCGGCGTTCGCGGCGCGCGCGTCGATCTCGATCCCGCAAAACTGGTCGAGCCGCACCCGGCGTGGCTGGTTCGTGCCCCGGGCGCGGAGGCGAACGAGGGCCGCGATTTCGAGCCTGCGTATTTCTCGGTATGCAACCACGAGAAAATTTCCCGCGCCGCACGAGGGATCGAGGAAACGCAGGCCGAGGAGCCGTTCGACGAACGCGTGAAGCGCGGCGGCCGTACGCGCCGCGGCGAGCGAGGCTTCGAGCGCGTCGAGGAAAAGCGGCCGGATCGTGCGGAGGATGAACGCCTCGTTCGTGTAATGGACGCCGAGCTGCCGGCGCTCGGCGGCGCTGATCGTCTCCTCCACGCGCTCGGGCGCTCCGGTCACGGGCCCCATGATGTTCGTCCGTCCTCCCGTGCGTCAAGGCGCAACGCGGGGGAGGGGCCCCGCGGAAAAAATCACTGGATCGCGCGGGCCGAATGGATGGATGCTGCGCGCGCTCATGCTGCGCGCGCGACTGCCCCTCCTGCTCCTCCTGTTCACCGCGGCCTGCGGCGCCTCGTCCGAGGCCACGAAAGACCCAGCCACGCCCGCCTCCGGTTCGTCCGCAGGGAGCACCGACGAGGCCGCGGAGCCTGCCGCGACGAACGTAGACGTCCTCTCCTTCGGGTGGAAAGTGCCTTGCCGGGTGCCCGTCTTGCGCGTCTCGGAGAAGCGAGGGAAGCGCGCGAAGATGCGCTTCTTCGTCGCGGCCCGCCCCGCCAAGGACGACAGGATCGAGATCCGCATCGAGGGCACCGAATTCCTCGAGATCGACGGCGAAGACGCCACCACCCCCGAGGCCCAGGAGAAGCTCGCCCCGCTGCTCCCGCTGCTCAGCATGCCCGTGCCCATGATCATTTCGGCGGAGGGCGAGTACCTGGAAGCCCGCGAGCTCGATCAGGTCATCGCGCGTCTGCTGGCCGCGCCGGCGATCGCCAAGGACCCGAAGCTCTCCGCGTTCATGGCGCAAACGCTCCGCTCGCCGCAGATGCAGGCGCAGCTCGCCGCGACCGTGGGTGACACCTGGAAGGCCTGGGTCGGCGCGTGGATCGGGCTCTCGAATTCGCCGGGCGAGGTCGTCGACGTGGACGACGAGGTCCCGGTCGGCGCGGAGAGGGTCCCCGTGCGCATGCGCTTCGAGCATCACGGCAAAGTCCAGGACGACGACGCGCTCGTCCGCGTGTCGATCACACAGACCCTCGCGGGCGGAGAAGCCGCGCAGGGACTCGCCCACCTCCTCCGCGAGCTCGCCGGGCCCCATTTCCCCCAAGACATGCCCATTGAAAATATCCGCCGTATCACGCGCACGGAAGCGGAGACCGACCCGCGTACGCTCCGCCCTCGCCACGTCCGGTTCGAGCAGACGATCGACATGACGATGGGCGGAAAATCGCAGTCGACCCGGGAGTTCAAGGACGACACGTTCGACTGGTCCCGCGCCGAGGGCTGCCGCTGACCCCTGCCGTCTCGCCGAGCGCCGTGATAAAAAAGCGGCATGCGAAACGACGGAAAACTCTCAGCGATCCTCCTCACGGCCGCCCTGGGCGCCGCCGCGTGCACGACCGAGGAACGACAGTTCGCGAGCATTTGCGACACGGCGCTTCTTTGCGACGACTTCGAATCGTACGCTGACAGCGACAAACCCGGCGGCAAGTGGCGCACCGTCGAGGTGGGCGGGTCCGTCGTCGTCTCCTCGGAGAACGCCCGGAGCGGCTCACGCGCGGTGAAGATCACGGCGACCGCGATGAGCGGCGATTTCCGCACCGTGATGCTCGCGCTCGACGATACCTCGGTGCTCCCCCCGGAGGGCAACGTGCTTTATGGCCGGGCGATGCTGTTCGTCGAATCCGTGCCCATGGAAGCGGGGGGGATCGGGCTCGTGACGGCGCAGGGGCGCGTACCCGGACAGACCTACAAGGCCTATTACCGGTATGGCGTGCACCATCCGATCTTCGACGAGGCGACGGGCTCGTTCCTCGGCAGCCAGCTCACGGCGTTTTACGACACGCCCGAGTATTACGACGATCCGATGAGCGCTCCTCACACGGCGTGCTGGGCCCACTCGCACTCTGTGGCCGTGCCCGTTGGGCGGTGGGCGTGCTTCGAATGGAAGTTCGACGGGCAAAACAACGCGATGCAGCTCTCCGTCGACGGATATGGCGTCCCCGGCCTCTCCGTGAAGGAGACCGGGGACGGCTGCACGAACCCGGACACCCCCGCGGCTCCCTGGACGGCGCCGCTCTTCTCCGAGATCTACCTCGGATGGGAGTCCTATCTGCCCGACGAGGCGCGCGCGATCTGGATCGACGACGTCGTCCTCGCCACGCAGCCGATCGGTTGTCCCGAATGAACGTTACTTCTTGCCCTTGAACGTCCAGTCGTACGAAACCACGGTCGCGTCGTTTTTCGTGGTGCCCGTGACCTCCATCGAGAGGGCGCCCGTGTCGTCGAAGCTCAGCGTCGCCGAGAGGGGCAACTTGCCCTCCCAGTTCGCCACTTTGACGTCACACGTGTTTTTCACGACCACGAGCTTCGGCGTCGACGCCTCGCCCTTCATCTCGCAGGACGCGAATTTCACGGTGTAGCCGCTGCCGTCCTTCGAGACCGTCACGGTCGCGTCGGGCACCTTGCGCGGCGGCGACTCGTTCTTGGCGACGTCCGCCGTCTGCGGCACGGCGATCTTCACCGTGCCGGACTCCGTGGCTTCGCCCTTGTACGTGCCCGAATAATCCGTGCCACAACCGGCTGCGCCGAGGGCCCCCACCGCGAGAAGACCGAAGAGAAATTGGTGTTTCATCGTGCCTCGTTCGATGCACCGAAGACCAAGCACTTGGCGTGCCGGGCTCGCTCGTCGCCCTACATACACCAACCAGGCCGGTGTTTCACCCCTCGTGAGCGGTGCGGGCTCCGCGCGGCGCGCAAGACGCGCGCGGCGGCGCAGGAGATGCGCCTCGGGCGTGCCCTTCGTCGTTGAGTCGGGCGCGCGCGATCTGGTAGGTAAACGAGGGTGAGCTTCAAGGAGTACGACGACCACGACGCCCTGGGCCTCGCCGCGCTCGTGAAAAAGGGCGAGGTGAGCCCCGCCGAGCTGCTCGAGGAGGCGATCACGCGCGCCGAACGCGTGAACGGGCGGCTCAACGCGATCGTGATCGGCATGCACGTCATCGCGCGCGAGCGGGCGCGCGGCGAGCTGCCCGACGGCCCCTTCCGCGGCGTGCCTTTTCTCATGAAGGACATGGCCACGGCGTATGCCGGCGTGCCGCTCCAGGCCGCGAGCCGCCTCTTTCGGGGCAACGTCCCGGCCCACCACGCCGAGCTCACCGAGCGGTTCCTGCGCGCCGGCCTCGTCGTATTCGGCAAGACGAACTCCCCCGAGTTCGGCATCCTGCCGACGACGGAGCCCGAGCTTTATGGCCCCACGCACAACCCCTGGCGCCTCGGCTACTCGCCGGGCGGATCGAGCGGCGGCGCGGCGGCGGCGATCGCGGCGGGGATCGTGCCCATGGCGCACGGCGGCGACGGCGGCGGCTCGATTCGCATCCCGGCCTCGTGTTGTGGCCTCTTCGGCTTCAAGCCCACGCGCGCACGAAACCCCGTCGGCCCCGACGTGAGCGAGAGTTTTTACGGGTTCGCCGCCGAGCACGTCCTCTCCCGCACCGTGCGCGACAGCGCGGCCGCGCTCGACGCGACGGCCGGGCCCGAGGCGACCGCGATGTACCACGCGCCCGCGCCGTACCAGGGGTTTCTGGCCGCGCTCGATACGCCGCCCGAAAAACTCCGGATTGCGTTCACGAGTGATCCGCTCCTCCACGGCGCCGAGCCCCACCCGGACAACCGGCGCGCCGTCGAGGAGACGGCAAAGCTCCTCGAAAAGCTCGGCCATCACGTGGAGCCGGCGCGGCCGAGCTTCGAAGCGCGCGATTTCGCGAAGGGGTTTTTCCTGCATTTCAGCGCGCTCGTCGCTTCCGAGATCCGCGCGGCGGAGGCCTTCCTCGGCCGTCCGGCGAAGCGCGAGGACGTCGAGCGGACGACGTGGCTCCTGAACCTCGTCGGCCGGAGCACGGACGCGGGGACGTTCGTGTATTACCGGCGCAAGCTCTTCGAGGTGCAGCGCGCGATCGCCGGGTTTTTCCAGGATTACGATGTCCTGCTCACGCCGACGATCGGCAGGCCGCCCGTGCCCCACGGGACGCTGCTCGCGAAGGGCCTCGAGGAGGGCATGCAGGAGCTCGTGGCGCGGCTCGATCGCCCCGAGCTCCTGCGGCTGCCGCGCCTGCTCGACATGGCCGTGGACCGGGCGTATGCGTTTTCCCCGTTCACGCCGGTCTTCAACGTGACGGGCCAGCCTTCGGCGAGCGTGCCGCTCCACTGGAATGCCGACGGTTTGCCCATCGGGACCATGCTCACGGCGCGCTTCGGCGAGGACGCGCGTCTCTTCCGGCTCTGCGCGCAAATCGAGGAGGTCCAGTCCTTCCGGGCGCGGCGGGCGCCCGTGCACGCCGCCGCGTCCGCGGGTTTGGCGTGACGGAATCGCTCAGGGCGTGAAGAGGACCGGATAGACGACCCAGGTCTCCTTCGTCGCCGCCGGGAATACGAGCGCCTGGGCGGCGTCACGCATGCACGTCTCCATCGACTGGATCGAGGCCGAATCCGCGGTGGCCTTCATGGTCGTCACATGCCCGTCGGCGTCGATCTTGAAATCGAGCGAGATACTTCCCTGCGCCGCCGGGTTCCTCTGGAGGACCGTCTCGTAACAAACGCGGAACGAGTTGAAGGATCCGCGGACGACGGCCTGGATCTCCTCGGCCTCGAGCGACGCCGGCACATCGACGCTCGTCGCTTCGAGGGGCAGAGCGTCCATGCCGGCGAGCGTGCTTTCGACATTGTCGAGCTGGGAGAAGCGCGGGGCCGCGATGAGGATCACGGGCGGCGCGCCATCACGTTTCTTCGCGGCCACGAGCCCTTTGCCCTTCGCGAGCCGCGCCTTGATCTCGGCCGAAGGCAGCGGCAGCTCGGCGTCGTACCGCGCGGGGATCTCGCCGCCCTCGAGGTCGTAATAATAAACGACGAGCGAGGAGGCGAGCTCGGCGCGCGCGCGGACGATGCCGATCCACGACGTCTCGCGGTTCGTGTTGCTGTCGACGTTCACCTCGCACGTCGGGCACGTTTTCTCTTTTTCGGCGCGGATCGCGCCGCCCACGTTGAACGTGCCGATCCGATCACTCGAAAAATTGCGATCGCCGCCGAACGCGAGCACCCGCACGCGATATCGTCCGCCCGCGTCGGCCGGGAAATACTTCGCGAGCTCGGCCGCGAAGATCGAGACCGGCGGCTCGGCCGGGGTGAGGCGGCGCTTCGGCGTGTCCTCGCTGCCCGTGAGCAGCTTGCGGAGGCGTTTTTCGGCCTCGGACGAGAAGGCCCATTCCCGGTCGCCCGCGTGCTGCGCGAGGAGGGCCTCGACGGCGCTGATCGCGCCTTCCATGTCGCCATTGGCTTCGAGGGCGCGGCTCTGCACGAGCGTCGCCTCGTCCTGCTCGGTCGCGGTGGCGGCGGGATGCGTGAGCGCGAGAACGATCTCGTCGAGCGCCTGCTTCGGATCCTCGCCCCGGTCGAGCGCGCGCGCGACCCGCTCGATACGAAGCGCGACCGACGTCTCACCGGCCGGCGCCGCCTGAATGGCGGGCGCCTCGGTCCCCTCGGTGCCTTCCCCTGCGCAACCGAGCACGAACGTCGAAGCCAAGGAAACCAGTGCAAAACCACGGCCGAATTGCTTCATCATGATCGAGACCTCCTGTTGGCGCTTGGGGCTGCGGATCGCCTTCGGCGTCCTACGCCCCAAACCCCCTATGGCTGCCATCGCGGCGCCGTCTGGAGACCACTATGCGGCGCGTTCCTGTACGAAGTTTCTCTGCCATGTCACCGTTCGGTCACCGGGCACGGGTCAGTCGCCGCCCGTGCTCGGGGCGCGCGTGAAGCGGTAGCCGGCGCCGCGCACGGTGACGAGGTGGCGGGGGTTCTTCGGGTCGTCCTCGATCTTGGCGCGGAGGCGGTTGATGAAGTTGTCGACGGTGCGATCCGTGCCGAAGTAGTCGGCGCCCCACACGGCATCGAGGATACGCTGGCGGGGCAGGAGCGTGCCCTCGTGGCGCAAGAAGTACCGGAGCAGGCGCATTTCGAGCGCGGTCGTCTCGAGCGGCTGGCCTTTGCGGCGCAGCGTGTGGGCGCGGAAGTCGGCGGTGATGTCGCCGATCTGGAGGACCTCGGTCTCCACCTCGGCGCGCCTGCGCCGCCGGAGGGCCGCGTCGATGCGCGCGCAGAGCTCGGCCACGCCGAACGGTTTTACGATGTAATCGTCGGCGCCGAGCCGCAAACCCCGGACCTTGTCGGGCTCCTCGCCTTTGGCTGTGACCATCAAAATGGGGACCTCGGGGTCCGCCTCGCGGAGCCGCTGGCAAACCTCGAAGCCGTTCATGCCGGGGAGCATCACGTCGAGCAGGACGAGGTCGGGTTTTTGCGCGAGCGCGGCTTCGAGGCCATCCTTGCCGGTGCCCGCGATCTCGACCCGGAATCCCTCGGATCGCAGGGTCTTCGTCATGGCGAGGCGCAAGCCGAGGTCGTCCTCGACGAGGAGAATGGTCTCCTGTCGCCCCGCGGGGCTCTTCGTGCTCATCCCTTCCTCCCTGGAAAAATCAAAAGGAACGTCGCGCCGCGGCCGGGCTCGCTCTCGACGCGCGCCGTCCCGCCGTGCGCGCGCATCACGTGCCGGACGAGCGAGAGGCCGAGGCCGCTGCCCTCGGTTTCCCGGCTCAACTTATCATCGAGCCGCTCGAAAGGCTCGAAGATGCGCTTCTGATCCCGGCGCGAAATGCCGGGGCCCCGGTCCTCGACGCGGATCGTGATGCCCTCGTCCGCGCGCCGCACGACGAGCCGGTACGGCGCGCCGTCGGGTGCGTATTTGCGCGCATTGTCAAGCAGGTTGTCGAGGGCGAGGCGGACGAGCCCCGGATCGACGTGCGCAGGGGCCGGGGCGTCGATGGCGCGCTCGATCGCGGGGACATCGGGGAATCGCTCCTCGAAGGCGAGGAGGGCCTCGTCCGCGACGGTCGCGAGATCGGCCTCGGCGCGCACCGCGGCGAGCCGGCCCTTGGCCATGCGGCCGAGCGAGAGCATGCGCTCGACCGTGTCGCCGAGCCGCTTCGATTCACGCGCGAGCGCCTCGAAGACCTCGTGTTGCTCCTCGGGCTCGACGCGCCCGCTTTCGAGCAGCTCGGCGAACATTCGCACGGAGGAGACCGGCGTGCGCAGCTCGTGCGAGACGGCGGAGACGAAATCGACCCGAAGCTCGCTCGTGCGCCGCGCCGCGCGCATGCGCGCCCATAACAACGCGAGGAGGCCGAGCGAGAGGGCGACGGCGCCCCCGCCGATGGCGGCGAGGACACGGCGGCTCCGCGCGGCGCGACGATCGATCGCCGTGCGATCGACAGGGACGACGTGCATGGCGAGGCCGGGCGAGAGGAGCGTCGTTCCGCGGAGATCGCCGAACGACGACACCGTGGGGGCGAAGAGGGCGCGCTCGCCGGGTTGCATCGCGGGAAACCCCGCGTCGAGGGAGGCGGCGAGGGATTCGCCGAGCACGACGAGGCCCGCGAGCCGGCCGTCGTCGAGCGCGCGGAGGACGAAGATGGCGCCCGGGGCGCGAAACCGCAGCATGCCGGCGCGATCGGGGCCGCCGCGGAGGGCCGTCGCGGCCTCCTCGCTGCGCAAGGCTTCGAGGATCCGGCCGCGCGTCGAGGGAGAACCCTTCAATGCGAGGAGCGCGCGGGCGCGCAAGGCCTCTCCGAGGGCGGCCGCCGTGGTGATCTCTTCGCGCGTGGCCTCGCGCTCCCCGGGCGCGAGGGAGCTCGCATGGCCCTCGATCCAGGCGACGAGGGCCGGGGCCTCGCTCTCCGAAAGGTTGGAGAGCGCGACGACGGGATAAAGGAACCGGCCGCCGGCGCCACGGACGTCCGGACAAAGGTCGAGCAGCTCCTTGCGGGCGGCCTTGCGCGCGCCCGGGTTTTTCGTGGTGGTGAACGTGGCGGCGAGGGTGTTGCAATGGGGGGTCGAGGCCGGCGAGGCGGCGCTCGCGGGCGGCGCGGCCGGCAGGGCCAGGGCGCGGTCGCGATCGAGGAGCAAGGGAGCCGCGAAGGGCGGGACGATGCCGGCGAGGGTGCGCTCGGCGTCCTGGAGATCGGGGCCGAAGCGCGCGGCGGCGAGGGCCACGTCGGCCTCCGCGAGGGCCTGCTCGACGCGGAGCCGGAGCCGCTCGGCGCTGAAGTCGAGCGCGCTCTGCGCCTCGCGCCGCTGCGCCGCCTCCTCGCCCTCCACCGCGCGGAGGCCGAGCACGCCGACGGCGATCGACGGCAGGAGCGCGAGCGTCACGAAGAGGAGGAGATCCCGCAGCCGCGCGGCGCGTTCGGTGAGCACGAGGCAGAGGTTCGCATGGAAATGTCACGGCCGTGTCACGGCGAGAGACCGTCCTTCATCCCCCGAAGACGGCCCGCCGCGCCGTGGGAAAATCCTCCCCCGCGGCGCCGCGGCGGGCCGCGAGGGCCTCGGCGAGGAGGTCTTGTTCGAGGAACGCCTGGACGTCCGCGCGCGTGGCCCCGTCCGTGGGGGCGAACCTCAGGAAATACGGTTTGTCTCCGGTCTTGACGCCCGCCTCGGCGCGCGCGATCACGTGGCGCAGGAGGGCGAGGGCGTCCTTGGGGAGGCCCCGTCCCCCGATCTTTTCGAATGCTTCGGTCCAGTCGAGATCGGACGATCCGCGGAGTTTGTCGAAGGTCAATTCGTAGGCGCGTGCGAGGTCCGGAGCCCAGCCGACGGCGTCGATCGCGGCGTCGAGCACATACTGATGGGAATCGCCCGATACGTCCATGATTTCGGCCTGGGCGAGGCGGAGGCGTCCCTTCAGGGCGGGGTCCGTCACGGCCAGGGATACGACGAGGAACGTGGAGGCATCCGCGCGCTCGATCACGACCTCCTCGTTCATCGCCCGCGCGGCCCAGGCGAGCAGCTCCGCGGGGAGATCAGGATTGTCCGCAAGGGCCGATTTCGCGAATTCTTTCTCGTTGACGTCGTCGTCGTTGCGGAGTCGATCCAGGAAGGATTGGGCGTCCATGCGGGGGAAGATACATGGGACGAGGTCGAGAGTCTGCCTGGGTCTTGTGCCTCGGGCGGCAGGGATGTAGGCTCTGCGACCATGGCCTCGGCCGACGAGATCCCTGCGTGGCTCAAGCTGCATCGCCGCCTCGTGTCCCTGCAGGACGGCGTGGGGGCCACAAACGCCCTGGTCTGCGACCTCTCGGGCAGTATCTTCTGTTGTGGTCTGTCGAGGCGATGGGAGGGCATCCCTGCCTTGCGGCTGGCCGCCACGCTGGGGGAAACGCAGGCCCAGCTCGCGCGCGAGCTCCCCGCGATCGGCGAGATGTTCGAGCGCGTGCTGCGCGCCCGCCCGCCCGGGAAAGAGAAACCCGGCGCGCGCTTCACGGTCGCGCTGGTAGACGAAGAGCCGTTCGCCTACGCGCAATCGTTCGCCGGTGTTTACGTATTGCTGCTCTGCTTCAGCGGGCCGTTCACGCCGTTTCCGGTGGCCTCGAAGGTCCGAGCCGCGCTGCCCGAGATCGAGGCGCTGACGGTGATGCTCCCGCCGCCCGAAGGGCCGGACCGTGAGACAATCGCCATGCGGCTGCGGGGCTGAGCGGCGTTTTCGCCGAGGACACAGTCGCTCGCGCGGCGGGCACAGTCGCTCGCGCGGCGGGCACAGTCGCTCGCGCGGAGGGCACAGTCGCTCGCGCGGAGGGCACAGTCGCTCGCGCGGAGGGCACAGTCGCTCGCGCGGCGGGCACAGTCGCTCGCGCGGAGGACACAGTCGCTCGCGCGGCGGGCACAGTCGCTCGCGCGGAGGACACAGTCGCTCGCGCGGAGGGCACAGTCGCTCGCGCGGAGGACACAGTCGCTCGCGCGGAGGGCACAGTCGCTCGCGCGGAGGGCACAGTCGCTCGCGCGGAGGGCACAGTCGCTCGCGCGGAGGGCACAGTCGCTCGCGCGGAGGGCACAGTCGCTCGCGCGGAGGGACTTCAGACCGGGAGCTCGGGTGACACTTCCTCCCTGCTGGCGATGTCGAGCCGTCCCCTCGGTCGGCGCAAACCGGGGGCTTGGGCACATAGACTGGGACCCTGGGTGACACGGTCCGGCAAGGCGGGTACGTGGCCAAGGAGCTGCGGCTACAACGGAAAGCCGTTCATCCATGCGTGCCTCGACGACCTTTGATGTCGTCGAGAACATATCCGGCATGCGTCGGAATGATGCCCCCCCTTTTCGGCGTCAGCGGGCGAGGATCAGGGGATGACCTCCCATTTCATGATCACCTCGACGGAGCCGGCCGTCAGGTTGGCGAGGCTAAAGCCCTGGGTCTCGACCATGTGGAGGTAGAGAATGGAATAGCCCGACCAGTTTGGCACGTGGCCGCCCTGCACGGCGGCAGAGCGCTTGAGCTGTGTACCGAGCTCCGCATCGTCGAGCCCCCTCGTGACGGGCGCGCTCGACGCGTTGAACGCGGCGATGTACGCGTCGGCAGCGATGCTGTTGCCAAAGCGCATCTCGGTTTGCAGCGGCTGCCCGCCGCTCGTCCCGGTGAATGGGGTCGTTACATGGAGGTAGGCAGCCACGAGCTTGGCGCGCGGGGCCGCCTTGCCGACGATGAGCCGGCGCTGATCCGCTCCCAGCGGGGGCGTCGACGCAAGGAACGCCTCGTACGTATACACTTGCTTCGTCCAGCCGGAGCGCGGCTCGTGCAGGACCTCGCGCGAGAAGCCGGGGCCTTTGTACGTCGGGTCGGGTGCGTAGGTGTGCCCGTAGAGGATGCCGGGCCCGAGCGTGTGGTAGTTGCCGTGGTAGTCCTTCAGCTTCCTGGCCTTGGACGTGGTCGTGTCGTAGGTGTAGTCGTTGATCGAGACGACGCGGATCTGCCTGTTGTTGCCGTGGTCGTTCGCCACGATGGGGTTCGTGCTTCCGTCGATGACGTCGATGTAATCGTCGCAATTCCAGTACAAGGACCCCGTGGAGAACAGGCCAGAGGGCCCGTTGCCATTGATGAGCGGGTCGCCGAGCTGGATGATCGGACGCAGCTTGAGCGGAGGGGGAGGAGGGTCCCCCGGCGCAGGCAGCGGCTGGTGGAGCTTGAGGTTGACGCCGATGAGCGTGAGTGTTCCGCTGTATTTGATGGCGACGCTATTCGACGTGGCCGTGCCGACCCAGGTTCCGCCGATGACCTTCACGGCGCCCGTGACGGCGCCATCCGACGTGATGAACTTCGCGCCGATGTTCACGTTCTCGGTCGCCTGCTCGATGATCGTGGCTTCACCGCCGCCGATCCTGTAATCGGCGATCGTGGTGCCTGCGGTGTTGACGCCCGAGACGAGGAGCATCCCGCTCGCTTGATCCCAGTCGACGCCATAGTGGCAATAGCCACTGATCGAGGTGTCGCGGATCGTGATGTTCTTGGTGTTGCCAGGGCTGAGCGTCTTGATGCAAGCAAGCGTGCTCGAGTCGCTGGCCCCCTGGAGAAAGCAGCTCTCGACCAGGACCTCGGAGGTCTGCGTCTGCGGTCCGCTCTCCGGCCCGAGCGCGAGGCATACGGAATCGGCGCCGCCCGCGTGGGCTATGGAGCAGCGGGAGATACGCCACCCGGACGAGCCCACGCCCCCGTAGATGACCTCACCGGCGCCGTTCTTCACCTCGGCAGCATAGTCCAGGTGAACGCAGTATTTCGCGATGCCCATGCCGTCGAATTCGAGGTCTTCGAGGACGCTTCCGTTCGCGCCCATCAAGTGAATGATCTTCCCGCCGGCCGACCCTGTCCATCGAAGGACGGTGCCGACCATCCCGAGCGTGTAGCCAATCTCGCCGCGAAGGTGGATGGCGCAGCCTGCAGCGCCTCGATACACGAGCGTCTGCTCGATCGGGTAGACGCCTCTCGGGAAGAAGATCACGCCTGCCGTGACATCGGTCTCTTGAACGGGCGAGAACACGTTCAGCGCAGCCTGAATCGCTTCATCGTCCCGCGTCACGCCATCACCCCTGGCGCCGAAATCCCTCACGTTCAACGTGAGCACGCCATTCTCCCGCGTGCTGCCGACGATCTGCCACGCGAGGCCGTCGAATCGCGCCACGACGACTCCAGGGCCGCCGAGATCGAAGAGCAACTGCCCGGCGGCGTCCAGGATGCGGATGCGGTACTGGGACATGTCCGAGCGCAGGAGGGTGATCGTGTCGCTGGGGAACGCGCCGAAGGCGGAGAGCGTGAGGTTGCGATCGCCGGAGAGGCTTTGCGCCGGTATCTGCCGGATCTTCCCTCCCAGTACGTCGATCGTCGTGCTGAGCGCCGAGAGCGTGAGCGTCACCGGGCTTCTCAGCAGGTTGCCGTGCAGCTGGTCGATGCGGAATTTGTCGGTGTGGTTGGGGATTTGCTCGAACCTGATCACGCCGCTCCCCGGGGTCGGCGCGTCGGACGTGCATTGCCAGCGCGTGTTATCGAGCGTATCGCCCTCCGACACGAACACCCGCAACCCGAGCAGCTCTGCGGCCGTGTCGAAATCGGGGTCGCGGATGAGGGTGAGGGTGGACGCATCATACACATAGACGCCATTCTCGGACGACGAGCTTTGGATGCGGAGCAGGGCGCGGTCGCCCGGGACCAGGTTCTTGCCGTCGAGCTGGTAGGGCGGCGCACCGGGCACCGGAATGTGAACCGTCGAAGCCAAGCGAACCACAGTCGTTGTCATTCAGACCTCCTGAGGCGGCACCGTGTCGCCTTGAAGTCCGCTTAGACGCGTCACGCGTCCTGAATGGCAAATGAACTATGTTGAAGAATGTCCTATCCGTAATGGAATGTTGCATCGCCACGGCATTTGTCGTCGTTGCATTGCACATCGTGCGGGCTCGTCGTGCCGAAGACGCCAATGTCGACCAAGTCCGATGCGCGGTGGACGAGGCGGGGAAGGGAGCACCGGATGCGGAACCATCCGCGAGCGGCAGCGATTTGTAGGCCGAGGATCCGGGCGGCCCCTGCACATCCCTCTTGACGTGCGTCCCAGCACAGCCTTTGATGCCGAACGCAAGGACTGGCATGAGCTAATCAAACCGTTGTCCCGCATTCTCCGACGCAAGGAGCGCCACAAGCATGACAATGACTCTCAAGGATGCCCTCGCGCAGCTGGAATCTCTCGGTCACGAGAAGGTCCGTGCGCAAAACAAAAAACATGGCGCGGGGGACCATCAGTTCGGCGTCCGTCTTGGTGACATCCGGAAGCTTGCCGCGAAGTTCAAGACCAACCAGCCGTTGGCCATCGCGCTCTGGGACACCGGGAACATCGATGCCCGGCTCCTGGCAATCCTTCTGCTCAAGCCCCAAAACCTGTCTCGCGACGAAATGGATCGGATGGTGCGGTCGGTCGACTTTGTGCAAGTCGCGGACTGGCTGAATGCCAATGTCGTCAAGAACCATCCCGACAAGGAGTCTCTTCGCCAATCATGGATGCAAGACGATGACCCCTGGGCCGCCCGCGCCGGCTGGAGCCTGACGTCAGAGCGCATCGCCAAACGTCCGGACGGACTCGATCTGCCAGCGCTTCTGGACCGTATCGAGGCTGAGATGGGGAATGCTGCTTCGGAAGTGCAATGGACGATGAACTTCTGTCTTGCAGGAATCGGCATTCACTTCCCCAAGCTTCGGAAGCGCGCCCTTGCTATCGGCGAAAGATTGGGCATCTATCGCGACTATCCGGTGTCCAAGGGGTGTACCTCGCCGTTCGCCCCCCTCTGGATCAACGAAATGGTGCGTCGGCAAAGTTGATCCATCGGACGGAACTGTCACCCAGCCTCCCGGTCTACCTGTCACTCAGGTAGCCGGTCTGTACCGCTGGCTTGGCCGCGGCGATCCCTATAAGATCGGACCCCAGGAGGTTTTTCATGCGCACGCATCGACCTGTCATGCTCGTGACGCTCCTTTCGGCCATCGCCGTCGCAATGTTCGCCGCGCCTGGATGCGAGGATGACAAGACGCAGGCGAGCAGCGGAGGACCGGAGCCGACAGAGAGCGATTTCGTCTCCAGGTATGTGAAGGCCGTCTGCGACCGCACGTTCGCGTGCTGCGACGCGGCGGCCCGGGCCGCGCGCGGCCTGGACGCGAGCTCCGCCGACGCGTGTGCCTCGGACCTCAAAGCGATTTTCATTGCCATCGGCGGCGGAGGCGAGGTGAAGGGCACCTTCGTCCCGGAAAAGGCGGAGGCGTGTCTCGCCGAGGTGGGCGCCGCCCCTTGCGCCGAACTTGAAATCCTGGGCGCGCTTTTGGGGGTGGACGAGAAGTTCACGCCGTCCTGCCTCGATGCGTGGGACGGCTCCGTGCCCGAGGGCGGGACCTGCGGCACGGACTGGGACTGCGCCCGGGACCGCTGCGTGCGCAACGTCGATTCGAGCGGGCAATCGACGTCGGCATGCAAAGCGAAGGCGGTCGCCGGAGAGCCATGCACGGCGACGTTCGACTGCGAGGAGGCGCTCCGGTGCGACGCGGGGGCGTGCGCGCCGCGGCTCGCCGTCGGCGGGTCGTGCAAGGGGAGCGTCGACTGCCAAGAGGAGCTTCGCTGCGCCGAGGACGGCACATGCCAGGCGCGCGAGCAGGTGGGCGGTGCATGCACGTCGGACGAAGACTGCGCGGTCGGCGCTATGTGTGTTGGCGCCACGTGCGCGCCGCTCGGCACCGCCGGCGCGCCCTGCTCCTCCGACGCGGACTGCGCGTCTTCCGCGTGTGTGGATGCGACGAGCACCTGCGCCGACGTCTGCAAGGGCAGTTGATCGCAGCGGAGGAGCGAGGCTCTCGGGTCGTCTTGTTCGTCCTCGGTCGCCTCGATCCGAATTCGATCGTCTCCGCGAGCGAGCAGTTGACGGCCCTGCAGATTCGCTGTTAGCTGGGCGTGAAGATGAAACCCGTAACGCCGACCCCGCTCCCGCGCACTTCCCTCCTCGTCCGCGCCGGGCAAGCCGCGGTGCTCACCGCGGCGCTCTTGCCGGGGTGTGGGGGTGACACGACGGGCGGAGGTGGCGACATCCCGCCGCAGGCGCCGAATCCGACGACGAGCTCGACGGGGCCGGGCGGTGGAGGGGGCGCGGGCGGCGAGGGCGGCTTCCTCCCGCCGCAGCCTGGGCCCGGGGGAGGCGGCGAGGGCGGCGTCCTCCCGCCGCAGCCTGGGCCCGGCGGGGGAGGAGGCGCGGGCGGCGTCGGCGGTGGAGGTGGCGAGGGCGGCGCCATCCCGCCTCAACCCAATCCGGCCGGCGGGGGCGCCATTCCACCCCAACCCCCGGAATTCAAATAAGCCATCGCCGATGGGCGGCAGCTCTCGGTTCAGGACGCGCAGCGTCCGTTCTCCACAGGCGACCGCGGGGGCCCGAGCAGCGACCCGGCTCTCGGCCGACGCGCTCGATTGGATCGTGCTGAACCTCGCGCGCGGCGTGGCGCCCCGCGAGATTGTCGCGACGCTCTCCGGCGCAGGCCTTCCCGTGGCAGCGGTCAGGAGCGCGCTCGACGAGCTCGAGCATTCGCAGATCACGCCGGCCTATGTCCGCGCGGTCGACGAGCGCGCCCGAGCCCGCGAGATAGGTCGGCTCCCGCAGCTCGTCGGGCGAGATGAATGCGCGCTCGTGGAGGTCTCGTGGTGCCCGCCCGCCGACGTGTTCCATCGCCAGCACTGGCTCGGCAATGCCCCGCTCGTCGTGCGAGGGTACGTGGAGCAATGGCCGCGACCACCGCGCGTTCGTTTCGAGGACCTCCGACGACGATTTGCCGACGTCGAGATCGAGGTCGCCCGCGGTCGAACCAAGCACACGCGCCCCGACCTCGAATTCACGGAGCTGCGGGCGAAGATGCCGTTCGGGGACTACCTCGATCTCGTCACGAGCGCGATCGGCAACGACGTCTATCTCGTCGCGCGCAACCGCGCCTTCGAGGACACCGCGATCGGGCAATTGCTCGACGAGATCGAGCTGCCCCCCGATCTCTTCCCGCCGCCGCGCCGCGGGGCCATGTCCTTTTGGCTTGGGCCCGAGGGCACGCACACGCATCTGCACCACGACGGGACCAACAACTTCTTTTGCCAGATCCTCGGCAAGAAGCGGGTGCTCCTGGTGCCGCCCAGCGCGACGATGGTGGCGGACGCGGCCACGGGTTTTTACGCCTCGCATACGAGCGAAGACGTTCGTCGAACCCACCCCGAGCTCGTCCATGAAGTGGAGCTCGCGCCGGGAGATGCATTGTTCATTCCGGTCGGCTGGTGGCACGAGGTATGGAGCCTGTCCCCGAGCCTCTCGCTCGCCGTCGTGGGCTTTCGATGGCCGAGCAGTTATGACTACCGGCCAGGGCGTCCGCTCCGCCAGCGCGAGTCGCTCGTTTGAGGCGGGCGAGCGCCCGGGCACGACGCATGATGACCGAAGACGAACACAAGCGGCTCGCCGACGGGATCCTGGGCGGCGCACAGGTCGACAAATGAGCACGTCGAACAATGTCACGCGTATCGATATGCGTGGGGCCGTCCCTCTCGCGAACGGCACCCTGGTCGACGTATGGATCGCGCAGCAAAAGGGCGGCATGTTCTCGAACAACTACGAGGGCACCTGGCTGCAAGTGGTCGACACCGGCGTGATCTATTCGGACGCCTTGTTCTATCGAGAGGCGAGCTCCGTGATTCATCGCGAACATCCTGCGTCGCTGGAGGTGCGCGGCGATCTCCACACGCTCGCCAGGCTGCGCGGCCGCATCGTCTATTGCCGCGTCGCGTTCACGCACGAGCACCAGATGACCACCCTGCTCGTGCAATACGAGAACGCACCTGCTGTCTATCGCTGACGCTGGGCTGCGTTCGTTGGTCTCACGCCGAGCTGGAAATTCCGATGCTGGCCCTTTAGGCTCGCCGTCCCCAACCGGCCTCGGTGCGGGAGGAACGGCTCCTCGTGAATATCCTTGATCTCTCGAATCGCGCGACCCTGAAGCTGCCCGCCGGCTGGGAGATCCTGCCTCCCGACCGTCGTGGGTTGTTCGAGCCGGCGTGGCGGCGCTGGCATGCCGCCTGGGACCAGAAGCACGGCAGCGGCGAGCCGTTCGAGTACGGGCCTCCTCAAAAGGGCCGCGACGCGCTGCCCTATCCGTTGAACGATCTGTGGGATCTGCTCTCGAACGAAGCCGAGGTCGCCGAGGGGCGCTGGACCCGATGGGTGCTTGGGAACGCGGAGGCGCGCGCGCTGGCCTGGTTCTTCGTGCTCGCGTCCCCCTCGGAGGAGGCCTTCGACGACCTCGTCGAGTGGAGCGGTCTGCACATCAACGGCGAAGGCTCCGGGCGTGATTTCCGCAAGTACATGGGCCTTTCCTACGCGACCAGCGACTTCGATCTCGGCGCGAACGAGCTGCGGCACTATCGCCGGCATGGCCTCGTCGTGGCCGCCTTCAGCGTGGAGCCGTCTGCCCTCACGACCCTGTTCAAAGGCTTGTCGCCGGCGCGCCTTGCGACCCAGCTCCCCGTCGCCGAGCCCCGGTCCCCGGAGGGGATCGAGGCGCTCGTCGCGCGCGTGCCGGCGTCAGGGTTTCCCGGCGACGACCGGAGCTTCGGGCCCGCGACGCGGCTCTTGCAGCGCCTCGCGGCAAGCGTGAAGCGGCCGTCGCTCACGATTCAGTTCCATCTTGTCCGCGGCAAGACCATTCGCTCCGCCTCGGTGGACGTTCTCGAGGGCAGTTCCGAGCCCTTCTGGATGGCGAGGATCCACAGCGACCCGCCGCAGTGCCAAACGCTGCGAGAGGTGACCGAGCTCCTCGGTGCCAACGGCAAGGGCTGGGCGCTGGACCCGACGTCGGTCGATGTGAAGTGCAAGCGCCCGAAGGTGCCTGCCGATGCGATCACGGCGCTTGCGAGGGACTTCCTGGTGGAGGCGCTCGCCGGGGGCGGGGCGACGGCGAAGAAGAAGGCGCCGGCGAAGAAGGTCGCATCGGCGAAGAAGGTGCCGGCGAAGAAGGCGCCGGCCAAGCGCAGGAGCGGCGCGTAGGGCGGCGCGGGCGTTCGAGGTGGTCGAGGGGGGCGCTCAGGTTGGAGCCGCTCGTCGTGTTGCCGTCCACCTCCTCCGAAACGCCGCGGCCGAGGCAGCGGGGTCCTCGGGGCGCCGCTGGCCGATCGCCTACCCTTTGCCGAGCATCAGCCGCGCGCAGCGGTCTCCGATCATCATCGAGGCCGCGTTCGTATTGCCGGACACGATGGTCGGCATGATCGCCGCGCCCGCGACGCGCAGGCCGGTCACGCCACGCACGCGGAGCTCCGGGTCTACCACCGCGCTCGGATCGACGCCCATCTTGCACGTGCCGACCGGGTGAAAATCGGCCTCGGAGTATTTGCGCAATGCCTCCCTGAGCTGATCGTCCGTGACCACGGTCGGCCCCGGCGTGTGCTCGGCGTCCTCGACCCAGGCCAGGAGCTCCGGGGTATTGATGATCTGGCGGATCATCTTGTAGCCCTCGAGTTGCGTGGCCCAGTCCTCCGCTGTGCCCAGGAAATTCGGCTCGATGATGGGCGCCTCGCGAGGATCGGCCGAGCGCAGCTTGACGTGGCCACGGCTCGTGGGGTGAAGGTTGATGCAGCCGAGCGCGAGCGCCTCCGATGGATAGTCGCTCCAGCCGTAGCGCATATAATACGACTGGACCTCGAACCGAGGCGGACCGTTCACGGCGCCGGGCGCTCCGTTCGTGAAAATCGATACGTCCATGGTCGTGATGTGGCTCGGCGCGTTCGGCATCCTGAGCTTCTTGACGACCACCGAGATCAGGTGATCGTGCAGGTTCTGCCCGACGCCGGGCACGTCGGCGACGTGTTCGATCCCGAGCATTGCGAGCTCGGCGGCGCTCCCGATCCCAGAGAGCATGAGGAGCTGGGGCGTATTGACCGTGCCCGTGCAGAGCACGACTTCCCGCCTCGCCCGGACGGCGATCTCGGCGCCATTCACGTCGATGAGGACCTTGTCGACCTTCCGGTTTGCATCGAATGTGATGCGCTTGACGCGCGCCAGCGTCTTGATCGTCAGGTTGAGATTCGAGAGGAGCGGCTTTACGAACTTCGTGAACGCGTCCTGCCGAGCCCCCGTCTCTACGTCGACGTTGAGCTGCGTAAACCCGACCCCGTAGGGCGAGGCGCCGTTGTAATCCTGGTTCAGCGGATACCCCAACTTCATGACGGCATCGAGCACGCCCTTGGAGAGCTCATTGTTCGAGGTAAACTCCGCGGTCGGGCCCATCGGGCCCATGGTGCCGTGGTAGGCGGGATCGCCGGCCAGGTAGGTCTCCAGCGTCATGAACGACGGCAGCACGCTCTCATAGCCCCAGCCCGTGCACCCCTGGGCAGCCCAGCCATCGAAATCGTCTTTATGGCCGCGCACCCAGACCATCCCGTTGATCGAGCTCGATCCTCCGAGCACCTTGCCCGCGGAGTAGGACTGCGCCCTGTCCAAGAGCTCGGGCTGCGGTTCGGACTTATAACCCCAATCGACCCCGGAGTCCGGCTGCGTGAGCTTCCACGATTGAGTGAAATTGCGAATGTCCTCGCGATCGTTGCTGCCGCCTGCCTCGACGAGCAGCACCGTGACGCCCGGCTCCGAGAGTAGGCGCGCGACGAGCGGGCACCCGGCAGAGCCGGCGCCGACGACGACGTAATCATAGACCTCGGGGAGCGGCGAGATCGTCTCGTCCACGCTGCAACCGGCGAGAGAGCGCGCGCCGATCGCGTAGAGCGACGATGCGCCGATGAGTTTGAGGAGATCTCGACGCGAGAGGCCTGCGCGCTCGGCGAATGCGGGCAGATCCGTACACCAAGGAGCCCTTGAAGGTCGCTTCATCGCACCATTTTATCATTTTGCGAACCGGCTGGCACGGGGCAGGGGCGCCCCCTTGCACCGCGCGGTCCCGCTGCAACCCGTGCCCGCGATCGAGCGCGGGCAGATTGTCCACGGCGTGCACATGGGCGCGATTCTGCCCGCGGTGCGGCGCGGGCTCGGGTCGCTCGATGGAGGGGAGGGGCCGGATCACGCTCGGGCGAGCGTGATCCGGCGGGAAAGGGTCACTTCGCGAGGCAGGCGTCGAACTCGGTCTTGCAGACCATCGCCGGATCCTGGCCCGGGCCGGCTTTCTTGAGGAAGCAACGCAAGGCGTCGGAGAACTCCCGTGAGACCGCGGCGTCGGAGCTCGTCACGCAGGGCGTGATCTCCTTGCCCGTGCTGAGGGCCTGCTGCACGCAGGCGAACGACTCGGCGCACGTCGCCTTGCCATTGCCCACCCACTCGGCGCCGATGAAGTTCGGCTGGCCGGGGACGTCGGGCTCGGCGCGGCAGTGCGCCGTCGCCGAATCGGCCGGGTAATACGAGCCGAGGAGCATGCACATCTCGTCCGTCGAGCGCGGGCCCTCGAGGACGTCCCTTGCCTCCGCGTTCGAGTAGTCACACCAGTAATCGAACCACTCGCCTGCCTTGACCTGGAGCCCCTCGCCAAAATCCTTGACGGTCACGTTCTCCCATTCGGTGCTCGTATAGAACGGATCCGCCTGCCCGACGATCGACGCGGCATAACCAACGCCGCGCGCGTGCATGTGCGATTGCACGTTCGCGATCGTGATGTCCTTGTGCACGGGGCAACGCATGCGCGCGCGGCCCTGGGACTGCGCCCCGACGTGGATGAAGGGGTTGTAGAGGAAGAGGATGTCGCCCTCCGTCTTCACCTCGGCCTCGGGGACCGTGTAGAGGTTCACCCGGACCTCGGGCTCGATGACGTTCATCGAGGCGTTGATGTAATGCGCGTTCATGAGGAGCACGGCGCCCGGGCGCACCTTCATGGCCACGCCCTCGGGGAAGCGCAGCATGGAGTCGCCGTCGGCGTTCTGCGAGCCGGCGACGAGCTTCTCCACCTCCCAGCCATCGGTCGCACCGTCGGAGCAGTCGAACACGCCGCTCGTGTCGACCACCGTCCCATCCTCTTTCTGGGTCGGGATGTCGTCGTAGCTCGTCTCGAAGAGCAGGAAGTGGTGGCTACCCTTCGAGTAGCGCACCTCGTCACGGTTGACGAAGAGCCCCTCCGCGGGTGCCTTCACGAACATGCAATGCTCGCCCTCGGTGCCGGGGTCGAGCTTCGTGACCATCTTGAACTGCACGCCCTTGCCCGCTTCCGGGGGCGCGAGTAGCTCCTGCCCAGGCTGCCCGGGTTTCGCGGGCTCCGAGTCGCCACAGCCCACGAGGGCCGGCAGGGCGAGGGGGAGGGACGGGATGGCGATCTTGAATAAGAAGTTGCGAAGATTCATGGCTGTCCGTGGTCTCCCGGATCGCGAAGAATTGTTGTCCGAGAGGACGCTTGCCATCTGTTCCCGGTCGCGGTGAAACGTTCATCGGTCTTGCAACTTCGTCGTTTGTCCCGGGTCTCCCAACCCAGGAGACCGGCGCGGGCTCGGGGTTGGTTGGCGAGGAGCACGGGACCCGCGCCGGTCTTCTTTTCCGGCTGAGGTACTGCCGCGGGCGATGCCACACGCCATCATCCGCCGCGAGCTCGTAGCGGATAGCGTGCGCGTGCCCGCAGTGCGCGTAGAGCACCGCGTCGCCGTCGACGAGGGCGCGGCGTGGCTCCTCGACGTCGTCGTCGGGCTGCCGTTCAGGGCACGCCCGTCAGTCCTTGCTCAGCGGCCGCGCGATCTGGACGATCTTCTCCCGCGCGAACCTGCACGCCTCGTCGTCGTCCGTGGCGACCGGCCACAGCAGCTCCATGTACCCGCGCGGGACCTTGAACGGCAGGGGCTTGGTCCGGAGGTGCGGCCTGACGGCGCGGATGTCGGCGGCGACGATCTCGGGCACCGTCGCCAGCATCGCGGTGCCGTCGATCAGCGCGCCCAGGTTGGAGAAGCTCGCGATCGAGCACCGGATGCTCCGCGTCTTGCCCAACGAGTCCTCCACGAAGCCGCGCAGGTCCCCGTTGTACGAGACGATGACGTGATCGTGCGCGAAGTAATCGGCCTCCGTCAGCCTGCGCAGGCGCGCATGGCGCGGGTCGTAGAGGCAGGTGTAGCCGGTCTTCAAAAGCCGCTGCCGGCAAACGTTCGAAGGTAGATCGTCGGCGACCGTGATCGCCGCGTCGACGACGCCGCCCGCGAGCGCCGCGCCCACGGTGCGGAACTGCACAGGCACGGCGACCACGCGCATGCGCGGCGCCTCGCGCTCGAGCGCGCGCAAGAGTGGCGGGAGCAGCCACACCTCGGCTGTGTCGGAGAGCCCGAGGCGGAGGGTGCGCTCGCACGTCTTCGGGTCGAAGGTCGGCGGCGCCAGCGCGGCCTCGATCAGGGCGCCGAGGTGCGGCTTCAGCGACGCGCGCAGCCGTTCGCCGCGGCTCGTCAGCGCGAGCCCGCGTCCGCTCCGCACGAAGAGCGGCGCGCCGATCGTCGTGGTCAGGCGCCGGAGCGCGGCGCTCACCGCCGGCTGCGTCAGGTACAGCCGGCTCGCCGCCTCCGTGACGCTGCCCGCCTCGGCGACGACGGCGAAGACGCGGAGCAGGTTCAGGTCGAGGTCCCTCCCATAAACATCAGGCATGTCGAGAATACATACTATTCATTGGAGCAATGGAACGCGAGTGCCTAGGGTTGAGGGCATGACGACGACGAACTCCACCAAGCTCGGCAAAACTGGCCCCTCCGTCTTCCCCCTCGCCCTCGGCTGCATGAGCATGGCCGCGGGCAGCCCGTACGGCGCGAGCGACGACGCGGAGAGCATCGCGACCATCCACGCGGCGCTCGATCGGGGCGTGAGCCTCCTCGACACCGGCGACTTCTACGGCATGGGCAAGAACGAGATGCTCGTCGGCCGGGCGATCAAGGACCGGCGCGACAAGGTCGTGCTCAGCGTGAAGTACGGCGGCCTGCGCGCGCCCGACGGCACCTTCCTCGGTTTCGATACCCGTCCGATGGCGACGAAGAGCTTCCTCGCCCACAGCCTGTCGCGCCTCGGCGTCGACTACATCGACGTCTACCGGCCCGCGCGCCTGGACCCGGCGGTCCCGATCGAGGACACGATCGGCGCCATCGCCGACATGGTGAAGGCAGGCCATGTCCGCCACATCGCCCTCTCCGAGGTGGGTGCGGAGACGATCCGCCGCGCCGCGAAGGTGCACCCGATCGTGGACCTCCAGATCGAGTACTCGCTCGTGAGCCGCGGCCCCGAGGCGACGATCTTCCCCGCGCTCGCCGAGCTCGGCATCGCGGTCACCGCGTACGGCGTGCTCTCGCGCGGCCTGCTGGCCGGGAGCAAGCCGGCCGGCGCGGGCGACATGCGGGCCCACATGCCGCGCTTCTCGGGCGAGAACGCCCGGAAGAACCAGGCTCTCGTCGACGCCCTCGTTCGCCTCGCCCAGAGGCGGGGCGTCACCCCCGCGCAGCTCGCGATCGCCTGGGTCCGCGCCAAGGGCGCCGCGCAGGGCGTCACGGTGATCCCGACGATGGGCGCGCGCACGCGGAAGCAGCTCGAGGATGCCCTCGCCGGCCTCGAGATCGCGCTGGCGCCCTCCGACATCGCCGAGCTCGAGGCCGCCGTCCCCGCGGAGGAGATCGCCGGCACCCGCTACCCCGCGCCCTTGATGGCGACGCTCGACAGCGAGAAGTAGGTCGTCGCTCGCGTCATGCCATCGCCCCGGCCTAGCCGGTCCGCTTCTTTCCGTGCTTCGTTCACCGCAGCGACCGCGCGTTGTGCCCGGAAGCCGGGGAGCTTCGCGCTCTTCGGCGGGGGATCGGCTCAACCGGCGGGAGGTGATCGAGCAGATCCGCTGGATCGTGCACGAGCGGCGCCGCTGGAGTCGGCACGTCTCGAAGTCCCACCTCGCACGTTTGCCGCTCGTCAACATCCAGGCCCGGGACGTGATTGCCTTCGTCGATTGGCTCACGGTGACGCGTTTGTCCCCGATGGCCTGCCGGGGCATCGGCCGCATTTCGAGGGAGACCGCCACGAAGGTCCTTTCCCTCGTCAAGCTCGCCCTGCGGGATGCCGTCGCCCAGGGGATGATCCTGCAGAACCCAGCGGTGGATGTGAGGATCCGCAAGCAGGCCAAAACCGAGGAGCCCTGGACCTACCTCCTCCCCGAGGAGCAGCACGCTCTCTTCACCTGCTCCAAGATCCCGGAAGAACACCGGCTCTGGATGCAGCTCCTGTGCGGCACCGGCCTCCGGCTCGGCGAGTTCAACGCGCTAAAACTCGCCGATGTGCACCTGGACGACGAAAACCCACACGTCGTGATCCGCCGCGCGAGCAAGGGCGCCACGAAGAGCGGCAAGATCCGGCGCGTGCCCCTCTTCGGGATGGCGCTCCCCGCCATGCGCCGGTGGCTCGACCTCCTGCCCTCGTGGTGCCCCCGGAACGCGCTCTCGCTGTCGTTCCCTGGTCTGCGAGGGGCTCGGCGTGGCGTCGGGGTGCTGTTTCAGTTTTCGACCCACAAGGGCGGCAAGGCCGTCAAGGTCAACCCCTGGGACAGCTACCTCGCCGCGGCGGGGATCGTTCCCGAGAGGCGCCACGACGGCCGGCGGCCGAGGCCGGCGCACGACTTCCGGCACACCTGCGCCGCGTCGCTCGTCTCGGGCTGGTACCCCCTCCAGGAGGACGGGACGCCCGTACCAGGAGGCCGCCGCTGGACGCTCGAGGAGCTCAAGGAGCTCCACGGGCACTCCTCGATCACCCTCACACAGCGATACGCCCACCTCGGCGCGACTGCTCTCAAGGCGGCGGCGAAGGCGACGGGAGGCACCTCCGGCGGAGCTTCCGGTGGGCTACACGTGGGCTACCAGGTTGGAGGTGGGGGGACGAAATCCTCAGGGATTTCGCATGCGCGCCCGGCAGGACTCGAACCTGCGACCCGCGGCTTAGAAGGCCGCCGCTCTATCCAGCTGAGCTACGGGCGCTCGCTTTCGCGTTCGCACGCGAGCATAAACGGTCGCGGGCCGTCTGAAAAGACCGTTCAGACCTCCGCCGAGCGCCGGACCTGTTCGTCGGTCCGACCGAAGCGGCGCTGGCGGCGCGTGTAGAACGCGAGCGCGTCGTCGAGCGTCGCCTCCGAGAAGTCCGGCCAGAGCGTGTCCGTGAAGAAGAGCTCGGCAAACGCGGCCTCGAACGGCAGGAAATCACTCAGCCGTTGCTCGCCGCCCGTCCGGATCACGAGATCCGCGTCCGGCAGCTCGCTCGTGCTCAGAAAGCGCCGCAGCGACTGCGCGTCGATGTCCTCGGGCAGGAGCAACCCCGCGCGCGCCTGCGCCGCCACCGCGCGCATCGCGCTCACCATGTCGCGACGGCCGCCGTAGTTCAGCGCCAGCGCCAGCGTCATCGACGTCCCGCCCGCCGTGTTCGCGATGAGCCGCTCCGTCGCCTTCCGCGTCGCCGTCGGCACCTCGTCGTCGATGTCGCCCACCACGACCACGCGCACCCCGCGCGCCACGAGATCGTCGTGCGCTTCCTCGGCGAAGTCGCGGCAGATGCGCATGAGGTTCCCCACCTCCTCGCCCGGGCGGCTCCAGTTCGCCGCGCTGAATGCGTAGAGCGTGAGCACCGGGATCTTCCGCTCGTGGCAGGCGCGCACCGCGAGGCGGACCTTGTGCGAGCCGGCCTCGTGTCCCTTCGTGCGAGGAAGCCCGCGCGACGTGGCCCAGCGGCCGTTGCCGTCGAGGATGATCGCGATGTGCTGAGGGAGCGAGCGTTCGTTCATGGGGGGATACCTTCGAGCCGTGCAGCCTGAGGATGCACCATGCAACCACCCACGTCCACGGAACCGCCGTGGTGCATTCGTGGAGCCTCCATGGAGAACTCCCACGCGCGAACGGAGGATTGTGTGGATTGTGTTACAGAATCTTCGCAGCGGGCAGCGTGATCCGGAAGGAGACCTCGGGCGGGCCGCTCTCGGCGCACTCCGCGGAGCCGCTGTGGGCCTCGGCGATGGCGCGCACGATCGCGAGGCCGAGGCCCGTGCCGCCGTTCTCCACGCGCGTCGTGACGAAACGGCGGAACAGGCGGCCGGCGACGTGCGGATGGATGCGGCCGCGGCTCCGGACGGTGAACCGCACTTCGTCGCCTTCGCGTAGGAGCGAAACGTGGATCGCCTCGCTGGGCTCGCCGTGCGTGGCGGCGTTGTCGAGCAGGTTCTCGAGGGCCCGGGAGAGCCAGAGGGCGCTGCCGCGGACGGTGACGGCGCCATGGGTGGAGACGTGCACGATCGCGCCACGCTCGCGGGCCTGCGCCGCGGCGTCCCGGGCGAGTTTGTCGAGATCGACGACGGCGGCGTCCTCGACGCCGCGTGCTTCGATCCGCGCGAGGTTCAAGAGGTCGCCGAGCAGGGCCTCGATGCGCTGCGTCGCTTGCTGGATGCGGCCGACGAAACGCGCGGCCTCCTCCGGCTCCTCGAGCGCGCCGTCGGCGAGGACCTCGGCGCTCGCGCGGATGGCCGCGACGGGGTTCTTGAGCTCGTGCGAGAGGTCGGCGGCGAAGGTCTCGACGAAGGGGCGGCCTTCGAGCTGGCGGCGCATGGAATCGATGGCGCGCGAGAGGCGCTGCACCTCGCGGCCGAACGCCGGGGGCGGCGGCGCGCGTCGCTCGCCCTCGCTGACACGGACGGCAAAGTCGGTGAGGGCCTCGATGGGCCGGGCAATGGCGCGGCCAATGAGCACGGCGGCCGCCGCGGCGGCGGCTCCGAGCACGAGGCTGATCGCGAGGACCGTGGGCGCGAAGTCGGTGAGGGTGCGGGTGATGACGAGGGTCGGCTTGACGACCTCGACCTGGCCGACGACGTGGCTCTGCACGAGGATGGGCGCCGTGACGAAGACGGTGCCGGGCTCGCCCCGGGCCGGGCCGGCGCGGAAGACGGGGCGGCCCGCGGGATCGAGGAGGGAGAAGTGGAGGGCGTCGGGATCGGCGGAGCGGGCGATGCGGCCGCCGACGTCGCCGAGGGAAGCGCCGCGGGCATCGAGCTCGCCGCCCACGACGGCGGCGATCGCGGCGGCCTCGTCACGCGCGGCGTCCTCGGCGAGGAGCGTGGCGCGGGCCTCGATGCGATCGAGGACGAGGAGGCCGAGGCCAAACGCGAACGCGCCGACGATGCCGGCGAGGGCGAGGAAGACCTGGAGGCGAATGCTCGTGCCGCGGGTGCGGGCGCGGGCAATGCGCGAGGCGACGTAGGCGACGAGGAGGATGAGGCCAACGGCCGAGGCAGAAGCGACGAGGAGGCGAATCACGGGGCATCCGGGGGGCCCGGCGGAGGCGCCGCGGGCCTGTCGGTGACGCGGTAGCCGACGCCACGCACGGTCTCGATGAAGGCCGGGTTTCCGCCGGCCGACTCGACCTTGCGGCGAAGGCCTTTTACGTGCGAGTCGATGGTGCGGTCGGAGATGGCGAAGCCGTCGCCCCACACGCGGTCGATGAGCTGCGCGCGGGTGAAGACACGGCCGGGCGCCGCGAGCAAGCAAGCGAGGAGGTCGAACTCGACGCGGGTGAGCTCGACCTCGCGGTCGTGGACGTAGGCCCTGCGGGTGGCCTCGTCGACGGAGAGCGGCTGGGGCGCGGAGGCGGAAGCGGAAGCGGAAGCGTTGGTGGTGACGGGCGCGGGAGCGGGCGTGGGCGCGGCGGCGGGAGGCGGCGTGGTGCTGAGGGGGGCGGGCGGGGCGACGCGGCGGAGGACGGCGCGGACGCGGGCGACGATTTCGCGGGTGGAGAAGGGTTTGGTGACGTAGTCGTCGGCGCCGGTTTCGAGGGCGGCGACGCGGTCGGCTTCGTCGTCGCGGCTCGTGAGGACGATGATGGGGGTGCCGAGGCCGCTCCTGCGGACCTTGCCGATGAGGTCGAAGCCGCTGCCATCGGGGAGCATGAGGTCGAGCAGGACGAGGGAGGCGCCGTCGAGGGAGCGCTCGGCGCCGGCGAGGGTGCCGGCGAGGGTGACGCCGAAGCCGTCGCGGCGGAGCGCGTACGCGAGGGACTCGGCGATCGCGGGCTCGTCCTCGACGATCAGGATGTGCGGCATGCGGGGAGGTATCGCGCCGCTCGGGGGCGGGTTCAACAGGGAAGGGCGGGGTCGGGCTCGCGAGGGCGCGACGCCCGCCACGCTGCCAGCGGTGCTCCTTGCCCTGAGCATGGGTCTCATCTGGGTAGCACCGCGCCCCGGGGCGCCGCCCCGGACCCCGCGGGGGGCTGTCCGCCCCCTCGACCCCGGACCAGCGAGGCGCTGGACCCAGGTTTGAAAACTGCGCGGTGCGCAGTTTTTCAAACAGGCCGACGAAGGAGCCGGGGGGCCAGCCAAACCCACAACGCGGCTGTCTTGGTCGGCAGGGTCGTCGCCGGTCTTGAACGGGTCTGTTCGATGAGCTGCGCAGAGCGCAGTTCATCGAGCTTTCGGTTACAATCGTCGTGCAGCGCGGGGACGACCGGATCACGGCGAAATACCGGTCCGCGGGGCCCCGCTGCGAGCGGCCGCGGCGGGTCGCGCCGCAAGGACGTGCCCGGGGAAAATGTATCCGAGGAGGCGCCCGGTCCGTGCAACGGAGGCGCGGGACCCGCGGACGCGCCTTGCGGAAGGGACAATCCCCGCGAAAACGGCGAAACGCTCGTTCCCGAAGATCGGAACGCGCCCCACCCCGCGGCGGTACGTGTTCCCGGAATCGGGAACGTCCCCGGAAGCGGATCCAGGCGCGTTGCACGATGTGGGAAGAACCTCGAGGGCGGCGTCGCGCTGCGTTCCGAAAAAGGGGAAGGCTCCCGGAAACGAGGCGGGGGGCGTTCCGAAAAAGGGGAACGAGCTGGGAGACGGCTCCGCGCGTGGTCCAGCAACGCGGAATCGACCTCGGCGCAGAGGCGAGGGGCGCTCCGACAAAGGGGAATCGGGCTGGCAGCGGATCCGGGCGCGTTGCGAGGAGGTGGAGGCGGGGTCGAAGCGGCGCGGGCCTCGTGCGGGTCGGGCGGCGCTGGGCGCTCGCGTTCCCCGGCGTCGCGGGCCGTCCGCTGCGCAGTGGATCGCCGAGCTCGGCGGCTACACCGGCAAGTCTTCCGGAGGCCCGCCCGGCTCCGTCACCATCAGCCGCGGACGCGAACGACTGGCACCCGCAGCAGAGATGCTCCGGGTGCTCTGGGAGAACGGGCTTGTTCGATGAGACCCGTGCTCAGCACCAGGGGTTGTCCACCCCTGGACCCGGACCAGCGAGGCGCTGGACCCAAGCTCGATGAACTGCGCGGTGCGCAGTTCATCGAACAGGCCCGGTGAAGACCAGCAACGACGTTGCCGACCGAGACAGCCGCGCTGCTGGTTCTGCTGGCCCCACGGCTTCTTCATCGGCCTGTTTGAAAAACTGCGCACCGCGCAGTTTTCAACCCTGGGTCCAGCGCCTCGCTGGTCCGGGGTCGAGGGGGCGGACAGCCCCCCGCGGGGACCGGGGCGGAGTCCCGGGGCGGCTACCGCAACACCTCCGCTCGGATCGGCCGATACGACATCGCGACGCGCCCCACGCCGAGCTGCCCGCCTTCGTCGCGCCCCCAGCACCACAAATGCTCGTCGTCCGTGAGCGCACACGCGTGCTCGTATCCGACGCCGATCCGCGTCGCCGGTCGCGGCAGCGGCACCGTCTTCACGGCCCCCGGGTGGTTCATCTCCCAGCAATGGACCTTTCCCGCTTGGATCGCGCAAAACATGTCGTCCGCGCCTGCAATCGCATCTGCTTGCGGGAGACCGTCGATCGCGACGGCCGAGGTCGGCCTTATCGTCGGGGTGCCCCGCTCGACGTCCGGCTCGAAGCAGCGCAGCGCGCCGCCGGCCAGGGCGCAGAACGTCGAGGCGCCGCCGGTCAGGGCCGTCACGCCGGTGAGGCCCGCGATTTTCGTGACCTTGGGGTTCGGCGCTTCCTCGGCGAAATCCTGGTCCGCGTCGAAGCGATGATCGTGGAAGCAGGCGACGTGGCGATCGGCGCCCTGGATCACGCACATCGTCTCGGCCGTGGCCTCGATCGAGACCGCGCCCGACACGTGCGGCACCTTTTGCCAGGTATCGCCGTCATACCCGCCGGCCTCGCCGAGGTAAAACAGACAATGCGCAGCGCCGCCGACGAGGGCGCACACGTTGTTGATACGATCGGTCGCGAAATCGGTCGCCTTGCCGGGCAAGGCCGGCAGCCGGTCGCTGTCCCAGCGCGACGCCAGGGTGCAATGCTGACGGTTGTCCCGGTCCTTGCAACGGTCGACCTTGTTGAAGAACCCGCAACGCACGTCGCCGCCGGGCAGGAGCCCGCACACGGTGACTTGACCCAGGTCCATGGCCACGACCCGGTCGGGAAAGCTCGCTTTCTGCGGCCATGGCCCCGGGTCGCTGTCGCCGCCCCAGCAGGAGATGTCGCCGCCGGCGAGGATACACGTCTCGCTCGACCCGCCCTGGATGTCCGTCGCGCCCCGAAAGACGCCGACGTCCACGGGGGTCGCCCGGTGGAGGGGTTTGCCGTCGCCGAGCTGGCCCTCTCGATGGAGGCCCCAGCAAAACACGTCGCCGTCCGATTCGAGCGCGCAGGTATGGTTGTCCGAGAGCGCGAGATCGATGGCGTCGCTCACGCCCACGACGGGCACGGCGCCGCCCACGAGCGGCGCGTCCGGATCGATGCCGGTTTCCCCATAATAGGCATGTCCCCAGCACGCCACCCGCCCGCTCGTGTCAATCGCGCAGACGCGCTCGCCCCCCGCCTGCACCCGACGCGCGCCGCGCGCGAACGCAGGCATGTCGAGCTCGGGGAGGATGCTCCCCAGGAGATCGGTGCCCAGGCAGAGCGGCGCGCTGTCCGTCTCGAAGCAGGCGCGTCCCCTCGCGGCCGACACGCGCCGAAACGGCGCCGCGCCCTTTTTCGCGGGAACGGGTACCCACGTCGCCGCCGCGTCCTTCTTCCACGGGAGGTTTCCCTTGCATTGCGCCGCGCCTCCCTTGCGCGTGACGCATACGTAATCTTCCCCCGGAGCGATCGACGTCACGTCGTTGAGCCCGAGCCGAATCGCCGCGGTTGGGGAGGTGTTCCCGCTCTCGCCGAGCCACTCTGCGTTGCCCCAGCAGGCTGCGTCCCCGTCGCGCAGAATGGCGCAGCCCACCGTTTCCTGGACGACGATCCCCGTCGCGTCCGTGACCCCGGTGATACGCAGCTCGCGTTTCGTGGTCGGATCGGCGTACACCCAGCCTCCCCAGCAGAACACGGCGCCGGATTCGGTGAGCGCGCACGTGAAGCCGGAGCCGGCCGCGATATCGACCATACGCTCCCCGAGCACGACGTCGGCGACGCGCGTATTCTCGGAGGATCCCGAGGGGAGATGCGGCTGGTGGAGAAGCCCGACGCAACGGGCCACGCCCTCGGAGCCAAGCACGCAGGTATGGCTGCTTCCCGCGACCACGCGGCGGACCTGACCGAGCTTCACGGGCGCGAAGGAGACGGCAGGGGAGGCGTTGGCCGCGGGGGCGGCGGTCGCGACGGTCGGCCTGGGCTTCGATGCGGCGGGCGCGGTCGGCATCGGGGTTTTTCCGGATGCAGCGGGATGGCTGCACGCGGCGAGCGCGAGGAGGAGCAGGGCCAGGCGGGGGCGGGCGGAGCGCACGCGGCGACATTACTCAGCAGGAGGGTGTTTGTCACCCCTTCGTGGAGGCGGGTCCTCTCGCTTCTGTCTTTCGCGCGGCAGGGGGAGAATCGCGGGCTACTTCGGCAACAACGCGCGCATCTGGTCGTAGATGAATCGCGCCGCGCGCTGGGGGTGCAGCCTGTAGATGGCATCCATGAGCCTGGCGTCGGGCCCGACGAGGACGCGGTATGCGTCGTTTTCGATCCCCTCGAGGATGATCTGCGCGGCCGCGCCGGGCGCCAGCATCTTGGGCACCGGCGCCGCTCCGTCCTTCAGCTGCAGGGTGTCCATCACACCCGAGTTTACCGCGATGTTGGTGCCAATCGCTCCCGGGAACACAACCGTGACCTTCACGTTCGTCCCCAGAAGCTCCGAGTTCAAACCCTCCGTCAGGAGTTTCACGGCCGCCTTCGCGGCCCCGTAAATTGTTTGTCCCGGTACGGGAAGAAATCCTCCCATGCTGGAGATGTTCGTGATGTGCGCCTCCGGGCGTGCGAGCAGGTGCGGCAGGAACGCCTTGGTCATGTAGAGCGTCCCGAACAGGTTGACGTTCATCACGCGATCGATCGCCGCATAATCGAGGTCCTTCAACCGGACGAACGGTTGAATGATGCCCGCATTGTTGATGATGCCGTCGACCGCCCCGAAACGCGAGACGACCCGGGCCGGGAGCGCGTCCACCGCGTCCCGATCCGTGATGTTCACGATGTAGGTGGAAAGCCTGTCCCGATCTCGCCCTGAAAGCGCGAGGGTCTCTTCGAGGGCAGACGCGTCGATGTCGACGGCGGCGACGCTCGCGCCCTTCGATAGAAGCCCGAGGCAGAGCCCCCTGCCGATGCCATTTCCGCCGCCGGTCACGACGACGACCTTGTTTCGGACCTTCATGGTCGTACACTCCTCGGAAGGGGAATTTCAGGGCGCCGGGACGAATCGATAGAGCGCGCTCTCGATATCCGACGACAGATAGATGGTGCCCGAGCGGCCCACGGCGACCCCCGTGGGGACGTAGCCCGGCGGCAGGCCCTCGCTCTCGGGCAAACCAATGGGCAGGCCGCTCGCGAGCACGGTGGTGCGCCCCGTGGCCGGATCGATACGCACGAGTTGCTTGCGGCCCACCTCGGCGACGATCAATCCGCCGTCGGGATGCCGGGCAATGCCCTCGGGCGCCTGAAGATCGCTGGCCACCGTGTGCTTGAAACCATCCGACAAACGCACCCGGGTCACCCGCCCCGAGCGCACCTCGGTGACGTACACCCCCGGCACCTTCGCCTCCGTGTCTGCCACGAGCCCCACGGGCCCTTCCAATCCCTCGGTCAGCACCGTGGTCTTTGCAGGCTCGGCCGTATCGATAAGCACGAGCTTGCCCGTCTGGGCCTCCGCGACGAGCAGCGTGCCATCGGCGAGCTCGAGCGCGCCTTGGACGCCATTCGTGTTGGGAATCGTCCGCAGGATTTCCCCGGAGGCCCGATCCTGCACCTGCACGCTCCCGAGATAGGCGCTGCTCAGCACGACGTGTTTCGCGCCCAGGCTCACCTGCATCGGAAAGTTCATTCGGGTGGAGAGGACACGGGTCGTATCGGTGATTTTTCCGTCACGCCCTCCCACCCGGCGAAGGGCGTACACATCCGCCACGTACAGGCGCTCGTCCGGATCCTCCGGCGCGACCGCGAGGCCAGAGGGGACGGTCAAGCGCGCCTCGACGAGGGGCCGGATGGAGCCGTCGGCGGGATTCACGACGCGGATGTCGTTGTCCACCATGTTGGACACGTACACCTGGTCGTCGGGGCCGACCGTCAGGTTATCGAGTCCGGTGGGCAGACTCGCGACGACTTTCTTTTCTCCCGTGGCGGCCCGGACGCGGACGAGCTCACCGCGCGCCGCGTCGACCACGTAAAGATTCTCGCGGCGCGCGTCGAAATTGACGGCGGTCGGCATGGCAAAACCCTGCGCCACGACCTCCATGGCGCCTGTGTCCACGTTCAACCGGACGATTTGCCCCTTGAGCAGGATCGGGCCGTACAGCCGGTCGTCCGTGCCAAACTCGAACCCATTGAGGAAGCCGGGATTGGCGAGGACCTGCCGAGGAGGCTTGTTCCCGTCCGGATCCACTTCCGACAGCGCATCGACCCCCCGGCCGAGCTGGGTGATGTAGAGCCTGCCGTCGCGGCGGAAGGCCAGCGAGTTGAGGCCCGGCAGATCCGTGGCAAGGACGTGCGTCTTGCCATCGGGCGTGCGCCGCATCAATCGGCCGGAGAAAAAGCCGGTCCAGTAGATGGATCCATCGGGCCCCAGGGTCACGTCGTCCGCGCCGCCGAGGGGAGGCCCCACCAGGGTGGATACCGCGCCGCTGTGCAAATCGACGGAATGGACCGACTGGCCGAGCAGATTGCTGGCCAAAAGGTGCCCATGGCCGTCGAGGGCCAGCCCATGGACGCCCTGGAAGGGCGAGCCCGCCACGACCACCTCTTTGCGATAGGCCCGGGAAGGGCCCTCGGGAGGCGTCTGTGGCGTGGCCTGGGGAGCCGCGGCCGGGGGCTGGCATCCCAGCAGCATGCAGGCGATCAGGGTTTGGATGGGGAATCGATACACGGGGGACCTCCGAGGGGGGCTCAGGCGCTCACGTTTTGCCGATCAGCCACGTGTCACTTCCAGCCCCGCGAGATCGTCGGCCTTGCGCCAGTTGTTCAGGATCTCGAAGAACTCGAGCGTGCCGCCGTTGTACGCGGCGAAGCGCGCCAGGCTCAGCGCGAGGATGCCCTCGTTGTTGTAGTAGCCGGGCGTGCATTCGGGACCGCCGAAGGCGATGGGGTTCGTCATGAGGCTGCCCATGATCACCTCCCACCATTGCTGCTGCGCCTGCTCCGTCGGCTCGATGGTCTCGACGCCCTGCTTCAGGCAACGCTCGACGATGTAGGCGGCGTGCTGCGCCAGCTCGTCGAGGACATGGACGAAGTTGATGGCCCAACCGCTCTGGGTGGGGCTGAAGATCAGGAGGTTCGGATATCCGCGGGTGAGCATGCCGTGGAGCGTCGTCGGGCCGTCGGCCCAGCTCTCGCGCAAGGACTTGCCGCCGCGCCCGCGGATGTCGAAGCCCAGCCGGCGGGTGTATTCGCTCGAGACCTCGAAGCCCGTGGAGTAAATCAGGCAATCCACGGGGTATTCCTTGCCGTTCACGACCACGCCGGTGGGCGTGATTCGCTCCACGCCCTTGCCGTCGGTATCGACGAGCTCGACGTTCGGGCGGTTGAACGTCTCCAGGTATTCGTCGTGGAAGCAGGGACGCTTGCAGAGCTGGTTGTAGTAGGGCTTGAGCGCCTCGGCCGCCGCCGAATCCTTGACGATGGAGTCCACCCGCGCGCGGATTTCCTCCATCTTGCGGTAATCGGCGAGCTGGCGCAGCCCGGCCGCCTCCGCGGGGGTCGTGGCATTGCGGGTCTCGGCGTCGTCGAAGATGTAGGTCCAGCCGTCCTTCACCAGGTCGACGTCCTGCTTTCGACCCGAAACGATGGCGGTGAAATTGATCATGCGCTCCCGCTGCCAGCCGGGCGCGAGCGTCTTCGCCCAGGCCTCGTCGGTCGGCTGGTTGTTCCGTTCGCCGACGCCCGAGGGCGTGCGCTGAAAAACGTACAATTGCTTGGCCGAAGCGCCGAGGTGGGGAATCGCCTGGACTGCGGTCGCTCCCGTCCCGATGATGCCCACGCGTTTGTCGGCGAGCCGGGTCATGCTGCCCGCGGGGCCGCCGCCGGTATAAGCATAGTCCCACCGGCTCGTATGGAAGCTGTGGCCCTTGAACGTCTCGATCCCCGGGATGCCGGGCAGCTTCGCCTTGTGGAGGATGCCCCCGGCGATGACCACGAACCGCGCCGCGAGTTTGTCGCCGCGGTTTGTCGTAACCATCCAACGCCGTTGCTCTTCGTCCCAGTCCATCTGCTCGACCTCGGTCTGGAACAGCGCCGCCTTGTAGAGGTCGAATTGCCGGCCGATCCGCTGGCAGTGGGCGAAGATCTCGGTCGCCTTGGCGTACTTCTCCGTCGGGACGTAGCCGGTCTCTTCGAGCAGCGGCATGTAGATGTAGGATTCCACGTCGCAGGCGGCGCCCGGATAACGGTTCCAGTACCAGGTGCCGCCGAAGTCGCCGCCCTTCTCGACGACGCGGAAGGAATGAACCCCCGCCTGGCGCAGCCGCACCGCCGCCAGCATGCCGCCGAAGCCACCACCGACGATCAGCACGTCGATCGTCTCGGTCACCGCCGGACGGGTGAAGCCAGGCTCGACGTAGGGATCCTTGTCGAAGTCCGCGTACACCTTGCTGAGCTCGAGGTACTGGGTGCTGCCGTCGGCGCGCAGCCGCTTCTCGCGCTCGAGCCGGTACTTCTCCTGCAACGCCTCCGGAGAAAAAGCGGCCTCACCCTTCTTCGTCGCATCCATCCGCACACATCCTTTCGACTCGACAGCCACCAACCATGTACACGGCTGTGTACATCTCTGGACATACCCCTGTCTTCGGCGTAAGTAAACAGCCGTGTACATGCCTCGCACCGAGCCCAAGAAGCCGACGCGGCAGCGCGATGCGGATCGCACGCGCTCCGCGATCCTCGACGCCGCGCGGACCCTGTTCTCGACACGAGGCTTCACGAACACCGGCGTGCGCGAGGTGGCGGAGCTCGCCGGGGTGAACTCCGCGCTCGTCGGCCGCTACTTCGGCTCGAAAGAGGGGCTGTACCGCGCGACGCTGGAGCGGATCATCGACATCTCCCCGATGCTCCACGGGGATCGGCGCAGCTTCGGCGTGGACATGGTGTCCATCTTCTGCGACACGCAGGACGCCTCGGGCCCGCTGGCGATGATGATCCTCTCGGCGGCCGACCCCGCGGCGCACGCGGCGAGCATCGAGTTTCTTCAGACGAAGGTGATCGTGCCGCTGGCCGCGTGGCTGGGGCCCCCGAACGCCGAGGAGCGGGCGGCGCGGCTCAACATCCTCTGGACCGGCTTCCTCACGAGCTGGAAGCTCTTGCCCCTCGAACCGCTCGCCGATGCGCGCATCGCCTCCACGCGCCGATGGCTCGAAGCCGCGACCCAGGCGATCGTCGACGAGGGCGCGGGCTGAGCGAGCGCGGACGCCGCGTCAGGGCTGGTTGGGCCAACCGCGGACGAAGGTCGAGAAGAACGGCAATGCATGCATGGAGGGGTGGGGATCCACCTGCGTGTCGACGCCGCTCCGCGTGCTGACGAATTCCCCCTCCCACACGACCGCCCCCGACTTCGTATCGACGAGCGACACCCGCCCCGAGAGCGTGGATTGGACGGTATTGCCGGCCATGTTCCCCCCGCCATGGACGGCCTGCTCGTAATGCAGGCGAGACAGGGCGAAGTAGCGAGCATTCAGGGAGGCCGTGAGCTCGGCGAGTCGCGTCGGGTCGGTGCCCCCCTCCTCATAGACACGCATGAACTTGGCTTCTTCTTCGAGCGCCCCCTGGAGGGCCTGATCATGCGAGGCGCTGCTGGCGAGGTGGATGTCTTCGCGCGTTTGGAGGACGGCACGAACGAAGGCGGCCGCCATCAAGGAGCGCTCCTTGGGGCCCACTTTGTCGTCGTCGAACTTCACGGGCATGACCGCGATTTTGCCGCTCACGAGGTCCTTGGACGTCAACGCAGGATCCACGCGGAGGATCGTGGGTTGCCACGCGCAGCCCGCGAGGGTGCCGAGCCCGAGGACGGGCATCGAGGCAATAAGCAGCGCAGAGGCCGCACGCTTGAGCCGACCAAGGAATGTCGATGACGGAGCTGGGCGCGCCGAGCGCATGTCGTTCACGAAAAACCCTCCCACTCTCCCGGACCGAGAGTTCGGATGTTGTGTCGTCCTGCCAAACGATCTTGGCAGGAAGGGCAGGAAGGTGTCAAGCGTCACAGCGGACGACGGACGTTCATTCGAGCTCGACGCGCAGAATCTCGACCGCCCGCCGCAGCGCCTGCGCGACCAGATCCGTGTCCTCGTGCCGCAGCATCACGAATCCCACCCCGTCGTAGGCATTGCCCTGCTGCTGCCCCGGCGTCGGCAGGCGCGCCTCGACCACGAGCGAGCCGATCTCCGCGTTCGCCTCGGCAATCCCGTGCACCGCCTTCACGCGACCCGTCCCCGCGCCGCGCAGATACGCCGCGCCCACCGCATATTTCCGCTCCGGCACCTCGAATGTGTCGTCCACCATGAGCTTCGCCCAGGCGCCGTGGAAATCCACGTCGTGCGCGTGCGAGAGCAGCGTCATGAAATGCGCGCCGGGCGGGCGCGCGCCGATCTCCGAGACGGCCACGCTGCCGTCCGGCCGCTGAAACCATTCCATGTGCGTCAGGCCCGTCGTGAGCCCGAGCGCGCGGACCGCGTTTTCGCCCGTCTCCCGGATCGACGCGTACGCCGGCACGTCCACGTGCCGCGGCGACAGGACGCACCATTGCATCCATGGATTTTCCATCACCGTGAGCGGCGACGGCCAGTACTTCGAGATCGAATACCACACCATCCGGCCGTTCACCGTCACCGCGTCGAGCGAATGCTCCTCGCCCCGCAAAAACTCCTCGAACAGGACGGGGCCGCCCTCGGCGGCCATCCGCGCGAGGTACGCGTCGAGGTCGCCCTGCGTCTCCAGGCGGAACGTGTCCACGGAGCAAGCCCCGGCCGGGGGCTTGACGACGACCGGGAGGCCGACGTCGGCGAGGAAGTCGAGGGCCTCTTCGCGGCGGTGGGCGAGGCGGTGGCGCGCGCAGGGGACGCCTTTGCTCTCGAAGATGGTCTTCATCACGGCCTTGTCGCGGAAGTTCCGCGCGACCTCGGGCGACATGCCCGGCAGTCCGAGCGCGGCGCGGACCTCGGCGAGCGGCTCCTGGAGCGGCTCGAGCGAGCCGATGAGGCGATCGATGGGCCCCATCTGCTCCGCGATCCCCTGGACACCCTCGGCGATCTGACGCGCATCGAAGGCGTTTTGCACCTGCCAGTGGCCGGCGAGGCGATCCTTGATCGAGGGCGGGAGCTTGTCCGCCGGATCCTGGGCGAGGACGCCCAGGCGAACCCCGGGCACGTTCGCGGTTCCGGAGACGAACTTGAGGGCGCCCTCCGTGACGAACGGCAGGACGAAGACCACGTTGCGCATGGCCGGCAGACTACAGGCGAGAAGGCCGCCCCGGAAATCCTTTTGACACGCCCCTCGCGCAAGCATAACCGAAGGTGGCGATGACCCGCCCCGAGGTGGTTTCTTCTCCCGGCTCTAGCGTGGCGCACGATGGCTCCGTGTCCTTCGTCTACCGCGACGAACGCGCTTCCCGCGTGCTCGTGGCCGGCGATTTCACCGGCTGGGGCAAGGACCCGATTCCGCTCGTGAAGCGCGAAGGCACGGATCTGTGGGTCCTCACGACGCGGCCGCTGCCGCGCGGGCTGCACGCGTACAAGCTCGTCGTGGATGGCCGGTGGACCGCGGACCCGGCAAACCCGCTCGACGTCGACGACGGGCTCGGGGGGCGGAACTCGGCGTTCGTCGTGGGAGGGCGTGAGCTCGGTGATCCCGCGGCGATCCGCGTGCTCTCGCTGAACCTGCACACCTACCAGGAGCGCGGCCTGCAGGACGGCGCGGTGGTGAACGATTCGATCCCGAAGATCGAGCGGATCGCGTTCGGCGTGGCGGCGATGGGGCTCGACGTGCTGCTCTTGCAGGAGGTCGGCGAGCACGTGTCGAACCCGGCCGAGCCGAACGCCGGGCGGATCTTGCAGGAGCACCTCGAGCGGTTCACGCGGCGGCGCTGGGAGCACGTGTGGCGAGAGGCCCACATCGGGTTCGACGTGTACCACGAGGGGCTGTCGATCCTGTCGTCGGGCCCGATCGAGGACGTGACGGTCTTGCAGCTCAGTGAAGGTCCGCTCGCCCGCATCGCGCTGCTCGCGCGGACGACTGTCAAAGAGACCAAAATCCGGGTGGGGACGACCCACGTGTCGTGGGGATCGGACGGCGGAGCGCAGGTCGCGCGTCTGCTCGCCGAGGCCGCCCGGTTGCCGGGGGGTGATCACGCCGCGACGCTCTTGGCAGGGGATCTCAATGGAAGCCCCGAGGACCGGCAGGTCGCGCTCTTCGTGGAGCGTGGATATACCGACGTGGGAATGGCCACGCGCAACGTGTGGCCCACGTTCGGGGAGAAGACGCTGACGAGCCGGATCGATTACCAGATGCTCCGGGCCACGGCGGGCCGGCGCGCGGCGCGTATCGAGGCGTTCGTCCGGGTGTTCGACGGCGCCGGGCCCGAGGATGGGCTGCACCCGCGCGTGAGTGATCACGCGGGGATCGTGGGCGCGTATCGCTGGGACATGGGATAGGTCAGCGCGCGTCGTGGTCTGGCCTGCCAAGCCGCGCACGAGGTCCCCTCGGATTTTTTCGCACCTTGCGCTTGCTCTCGGATACGTTGGGCTCGGAGAGGAGAGGGTACGGTCGTGAAAAACGCAATTGGGGTTCGTCGCAAGGCATCACGTTTCGTTGCGTTAGGACTCGCTTTCGGCGGCCTCTCGGTCGCCCTTCCGGCGCGCGCGGAAAATGCCCCGGCGGAGGCGCCGCCCGCTGCACCGGAGGCCGCGCCGGCGAAAAAGACCCCGGCGCCGTACTCCTTGCCCTTCATGCTCCGGCCCGTGACCGCGGGGAACGTGGTTCGTCTCGACACGGCGCTCGCGTTCTCGACGACGAAGACCACGGTCCCGGTGCTCCTGTCCGGCAGCTACAAGATCCTGCCGAACCTCGCGGCCATCGTACGGCTCGGTATGATTCACAGCGAGACGAAGGGGCCCGAGGGCACGAAGGCCACGTCGTTCATCAACCCCGCGATCGGCGCGCTCTACTCGATTCCGATCGGCGAGTCGTGGAAAGCGGGCCTCTTCGCCGCTACGACGATCCCCGTGGGCACGGGCGGCGGCGACAAACCCGACGCGGCGACACGCACGGCGAACCTGGACGGGATTTATGCGCGGGCCTCGATGGACAACGCGCTCTTCCAGATCAACTACATGACCCCGATCGTCGGCGCGGGCATCGGCTACATCGCGAACGGGATCACGCTGCAGGCCGAGGTGACGCTCCTCCAGCTCCTCCGCGTGCGTGGCGCCACGCTCGACAAGGACGCGGCGCGGACGAACCTCACCGCGGGCCTGCATTTCGGCTGGTTCGTCATTCCGCAGCTCTCGATCGGCACCGAGCTGCGTTACCAGTTGTGGGTCTCGAACGGGACGATCGAGAAGGGCCCGGATCCCACGCGGATCGACAACTGGACGCTCGGCTTCGGCCCGCGCGGGCACATCAAGCTGAACGACAAGATGTGGCTACGTCCTGGCGTCTCCCTGACGATGGGCCTCGATCTGCCGACCGGATTCGCCTCGGGCGGCCTCGAGTACAAGATCGTGCAGATCGACGTGCCGTTCGTCTTTTAGCCGAGGGCCGCGTGCAGCACCTCGCGCGTCGCGCCGAGCAAGCGATGGTAATGCTCGGGCACGGGGCGCAGGCCCGCCATGAACATCACGAGGCCGCCGGGGCGTATCTCCAGGTGCCCCTGAAACCCCCAGCTCGCGAGCATGGAGCGCAGGCGCGGCGGGAACGCGGCGGCGGCCTCGGCGGGCGAGGCGGCGAAGGTCGTGACGTGCTGATCCCAAAGGCTGTCGCCGATCTCGACCTTCGGCGGCGGCGCGCTTTCGAGGTAAGCGACGCGCGTGACGAAGTGCTCGCCGACCCGCATGGCCGCGCGGCGCACGAGGTGCGGGTGCGTCGCGTACGCGAAGATGGTTCGTTCGAGGGGCTCGGTGTCGAGGTCCGTGGCGTACCAGGGCTCGACGAGCACATACGGGCCGTGGGGCGTCTGGCGCGTGACCGCGTGGAGGTACTGGCCCGGGGGCGCGATGTTGTCGTGCGGCTCCCACGGGCGGAACCAGCTCTCCCCGGGGAAAGGGTTCCACGTGAAGCCATTCGCGTACGCCCACGCGCCGATACGCTCCGCGCTGAAGGATCTCTGAGGGCCCGACACGCGGCGAGAGCGTAATCCGGGAGGGTCTGCGAAGCAAAGGCCGAAGAGGACGGGCTCGCGAAACGCGGCGGGGGAGGGTATCCTCGCCCGCGGGACGGCATGACACGGATCGCGCCTCTGGCGACGTCACACGCAGGGGATCGCCTGGTCGACGGGATGCGGGTGTTCGCCTTGCCCCCGCCGGAAATCGGGGACGTACGTTCGGTCGGGAGCACCGTGCAGGCCGGCGAGAAGCCGGTGACGCTCTCGCTGCGCGTCGCGCGGACGTCCGTGCTCGTGGCGTTCGCCGCGGTCGCCGTGGGCGTGGTCTCGCTCGTGCCCATCGGCATCCTGGTATGGCTGCTGCGGCAGGGGTTCGGCCTCGGCTCTCCTTGGACGGAGTCGATCTCGTACGTGTTCGTCGCGATCGCGGCCGCCGCGGGGGCCTGGTTCGCGGCGCCGATCGCGTGGGAGGTGAATGGGCCGACCGCGTCGTGCACGTACGTCGGGAAGGACGGGCTCGCGCAGCACACGTGGGGGGATCCGCTGCCGCGCGTGGTGCTCCGTTTCGAGGACGCGCGCGCGCTCGTGAAGGTCGTGCGCGTCCGCAAAAAAGGGGAGACGAACCGCGTCGAATTCGACCTGCGCTGGATGGGGCGCCGGAGCGTCGGCGCGGCGTTCCGGATCCACGGTCATTACGACGGGGAGACGCCGCGCGCGGGCGCGCAGCCGGAGCACCAGCCGTATCTCTTCGCCGTGGCGGCCGAGCGAGCCTGGAACGACTGGCTCCTTCGAAAGGCGCGCGAGGATGTGGAAGCACACGGCGCGATCGAGATCGGGCGAGATGCGCGGGATCCCTCGCGGCGCGCGCGGATCGGGCTCGGGTTCATTGATCTTTTCGACGGCGAACGCGTGGAACGGTGGAGTGCGATCGAGGTGGACGAGATCGAGGTGAAAGGCGGGACGGTCGTGATCCGCAGGATCGATCCGATGCGGGGAAAGCGCTCGATCGAGCGCCGCTATCCGGGCAGCGCGCCGGGTGCGATGGATAACGAGAGCTTCTTTCCGATCGTGCTTCGCGAGATTGCGGGATTGCCCATGGAACAACACGAGCCGGGCCTGGGAGAGAGGCGCGCGGTGGGGTAGACACCGCGCTGTTTCCGTCTTAGACGAGGTCCCCCAGCGACGTCACGCGTCGTCTGCGACGCCCGACCCATGAAGCTTCACGAACGGCTCGCCGCCCTGGAATCCTCCCCCGTCCCGACCTGGGTGTTCGATCTCGACTTTTTCCGCCAGCGCTGGGCGAACAAACCTGCCCTCGAGCTTTGGCGCGCGAGCACTCCGGAGGAGCTCTACGGCCGCGATTACTCCGATATGTCGGAGTCGACGCGAGCGCGGATGCGCGGGTACATCGACGGATTCCGCGTGGGGCGGACGGCTGAGGAGGAATGGACGCTGTATCCGAAGGGCGAGCCCGTGACGGTGAAGCTCTTCATGACGGGTGTGCCGCTCGACGACGACCGGACGGGCGTGCTGATCCAAGGGTTCGTCAAGGAGAAGGCGCCGAGCCCGGATCTCGTGCGCAGCATCGAGGCGCTGCGGCACACGTCCGTGATGGTGACGCTGCTCGACATGGCAGGGGAGATTGTCCTGCAAAACCCTGCGGCGCAACGGGCGTTCGGGGCTTCGGCGCCATTTCATGCGCGCTTCCCGGACGACGTCGTTCCGGAGACATTGCTCGCTGCGGCGCGGGCCGGGGAGGTGTTTTCGCTGGAGACGGCCGTGCGCACGGAAGCGGGCGAGCGCTGGCACGCGGTCGAGGCGCGTACGCTGCCGGATCCGGCGACGGGACAGACGGTGATCCTCGTGCACCACACCGACGAGACGGCGCGGCGCGGGGCGGAGCGGCGGGCGGCCGAGGAGGGGCAGCTCGCGGAGGCGCTCCGGGGGACGCTCGCGCTCGTGGAGCGGCAGAAGCAGGAGATCCTGGCCCTCACGGCGCCAGTGCTCGAAGTCTCGTCCCGCACGATTGCGCTGCCGATCATCGGGGCGCTCGATGCGGCGCGCGCGGCGGAGATGGAAGGCCGGATCCTCGGGGCCGTTTCGGCGCGCGGCGCCGAGCACGTGATCCTGGATCTGACCGGCGCCGATGCGCTCACGGCGGAGACGGCCGAGCAGGTGGCGCGCCTCGGACATGCGATTCGTCTGCTCGGGGCGCGGCCGATCGCCACGGGCATCACGTCGAAGCTCGCGCGGACGTTGGTCCATGCCAATGTGGACCTCGGCGGGATCCTCTTGCTCCGGAGCCTGCGCGACGGAATCGAGGCGGCGCGGCGCGAGCGGACGTAAAATCGCTTCCCGGGCAAAAGCTTGGGGCGGGGGGACTGGCCGACGCACCATGCCCGCATGATATTGGTGACTGTTGCGTAGGGAGCAGGTTTTCGGCGCGAAACGCTGGGTACGGGCGCGCCGAAGGACCTTAGGACCCCGTGGGGGCACGTCCGGGACAAACCGCGTACCGCGATTGGACCGGGCGCACCTCCGCGGAGGGGGCGGGGACAGTCATGAAGCGTAACATGCATGGGTTTTTCACGGTTGCTCTGGCGCTCGTGCTGGGGGTGGGCTGCGGTGAAACCCCGGTCTCCGAAATGGGAGAGGCGGAGTCCCTCGGGGAAAACGAGGAGGCGCTCACCAATTGCTCGGTCGATGCCGCGAAGGAGCTCTTCATCACGGATCTTTCGGTGATCCAGGACGATCGGGCCCGCGGATTCGGAAAGTGGTCGTTCGGGTACGCGGTCCAGGAAATGGCGAAGGGCCACGACGAGCAGGAGTTCATCAAGAGATTCATGGAATCGTGGCTCACCGATCAGACCGTCGATGGGCTCACGATCAAGGCGCGCCCGCGGATGGAGGAGCTCGTGCTCGCGCCCTGGCGGGCGAAGAGCGCGGGCGGCAAGACGTACGAGCTCGACAAGGCGCCGATGTCCCTGCTCGCCATCGTGTACCGGCTCGATCTGCGCAAGCGGCAGAGCGTGGGCGTGGGCGTGGGCGAGGGGCGGCTCGTCTACCAGGTGCACGGGCCCGACGGGCGTGCGCTGCCGTTCACCATGATCTTCGAATACAAGCTGCCGGCGACCCGAGGCCAGACGGCGGAGTCGTGGGCGCGCGAGTTCCACGCGCTCGGGGCGCTGCCGTTCGGGCCCGATTACAACACGAAGCTCGAAGCGCTGACCGAGAAATTCGTGAGCGCGAAATCGTGGCAAGGGCTGCCCGCGGGCAGCGTGCTGAACCAGCTCCGGACGAACGAGATCGCGCTGACCTCTGGCGACGCGACGCCCCTGTGGGAGCTGCGGCAATTCGAGATCGACACGCGCGGCAGGCTCTTGCCGGCGAGCGTGGGCTTGACGCCGGACCTCGTCCACAACAAGACGCCGCTCCTCACCGAATTCGTGAAGCAGAACGAGCGCAAGATCCTGGACGGGACATACAAGGTGGGGCCCCGGTTCAAAGGCCAGCCCTTCAACGGTGGATCGGCCCGTGTGCCGACGAACACCTTCCTATGGGAGATCCCCGACGTGGCCGAGAACATTCGGCAGAAGTTCTCGATCGGGACGTGCAATGGTTGTCACGCGGGCGAGACGACCACGAACTTCCTTCACGTGTCGCGGAGCCGCACCGGCCCGGAGACGCGCATCTCGGATTTCATCCTGCAAAAGGAGCTGCCGTTCCGCGTGCAGGAGATGAAGACGCTCGCCTGCGAGTGATGCGGACCCCTGCGTGAAGCCGGGAGGGCCGGGGCGTCTCGTCCCCGGCCCGCGTCGGCCCTCGGGGTTAGCGGCGGCGGCGGCGCGCGCCGAGCCCACCCAAGGCGGCGAGCGTCGCGAGGCCGAGCCAGCCGGGAATGGTTTCGTTGGTGCCGGCGGCGCGGCACTGGCAGGTGATGACGCCGCGAACGGCGCCATTGCCGTCGTCGTCGTCGGGGCCGGCTCCGCCGGCGCTCGCGTTCCCGCCTGCGTCTCCGCCTGCGCCGCCATTGCCGCCGCCGTTGTCGCCGCCGTTGCCGCTGCCGCCTGCGCCGCCGCTGCCGCCTGCGCCGCCGCTTCCGCTTCCGCCTGCGCCACCGCTTCCGCCTGCGCCACCGCTTCCGCCGACCGCGCCGTTGCACGTGGTGACGTGGGTCGGGCGTTTGGCTTCACAATCCGTGGGGGAGGCGCAATCGGGATCGGAGAGCGCGGGCGGGCTCGTGCCTCCGCCGATATCGCCGGGGTTCGGGTAGGCCGGCGTGATCGTCTCCCACTGGCTATTGAATTCCATGAACCCGTAGACCTTCTCCTGGTACGGCGCGGCGCCGCCCACGGACGGCTTCCACACGCCGCGGTTCGGGTCGTAGTTCGGGTTGTTCGGGTTGTTCACGTAGGCGAGGCCATTGTAGGCCCACGTGGCCGTGTACCAGTGCTCGACGACCTTGGGCTGGTTGTCGCCGACGCAGTTCGTCGCCTTCCATTTCGCCGCGAGAATGCGGGTGCTCGTGGCGAGGTTGTAGAACGGATCGGAGGCCACGCGCTCGCGGTCGAAATCCGGGTTTTCCCCGACGTGCATGCCGCTCGTGACCTGGCCGATGCCATAACCACAATCGAAGGAGATGATCGTGCGTGATTCGCCGCCGACCTGATCCGCCGGCAGCGTGGGGACGCAGAACTGGCGCCAGCCGGACTCGACCTTCGTGAGGGCCTTCAGCAATTCGCAAGGGAACCGCGCGGGGACGGATTGGTAAGGCTCGGGTTTGCCGCAGCCCTGGCCGATGTTGGTGACGGAGGGGCCGTCATTCCCCCAGGCCGCGGGGCCCTGCGAGACGAGGTCGAAGATGACGTTCCATTCGTCGTTCGTGGGGTTCGTCCCGGCCACGGCCTCGATGGCGCAGTCGTGATCGTTCGAGGGGCTCGACGCGGTGTAGGAGGGGCAATAAGCGGCGGCACCGCCGCTCGCGGCGAGGAGGGCGAGCGAGGCGGCGGCGGCGAGGGGAAGCTTGGGGCTCAAAGCGCACCTCCCTTCTCGGCGTAAAACCCGGCCACGGCCGCGCGGCTCCCGCGGGGCGCGGGGAGGACGGCGGCGGCGCCGGTCTCCGTGTCGACGAGGAAAGGCACGGAGAGCGCGCTCGGCTGCGTGTGCAGGGCGGCGATCCAGCGGGAATCGGCGGTCGTGGCGGCAACGAGGTCGACGCCGGGGCCGAGGGGGCCTGCAATCCGCGTCTCGGCGTCGAGCGTGGAGAGGCCGCGGCCCGGCGGATTGTAAAGGACGCCGCCGCTCGGGAGGACCGCGGGGGCGAGGTTCATGCTGGGGCTCGAAAAGAGCCGGCGCGCGCGGCCCGAGGCGAGGTCGATCTCGTCGACGACCCAGGTGCGGCTGTTCGTCTCGTGGCGCCCCTGGAAGACGAGCTTTTTCCCGCCGGCGTCGATGGCAAAATCGCGGGCGAAGGGCGGGAGGTTGTCGACGATGGAGCGCACCGCGCCGCTGTCGGGATCTACGGCGACGATATCGGCGTGATCGGGCAGGACGCGATAAAGAACGATCTCTTTGCCGGCCGCGCCCGCGAGGAAAAGGAGGTGGCCGTGTTCGGCGTGGACGGGGCGGGTTTTTCCGGTCGCGAGGTCGACCTCGTCGACGGTGAGGGGATCGACGCGCAATTGGCCCTCGATTTCGGTGCCGGCGCGGCCGCGGGAGACGAAGACGCGGCCGGCGGGGGTGACGAGGGGGCGGCTCGCGTGGACGACCCCGGCGACGAGCGCCTCGGGCGGCGCGTGGGGCTCTAGGCGGAAGAGCGAGGCATTAAAGGAGGTGTCGCGCGTGGGCGTGGTATCGGCCGTGGCGAGGATGTACGGCGTGCCCGGGACGACGGCGGCGCGCACGGCGGCGTCGGGCAGGTGCGCGAACGTGGCGACGGGAGCGGGATCCGCCCCTCCGCCGGCCTGGACGAGATAAAGCGAGGTATGCTCGGCGCCCGGGAACGTGGCCAGGACGGCCACGCGAGGCCCCCGGACTTCGGGCGGCGCTGCGGCGTGCGCAGGCGTCGCGCCCTCGGGTCCGGCGGCAGCGAATGCGAGTGCGACCGCGACGCACGAGGCGCCGAGGCCGAGGAGGAGCTTTCGCGTGAACATGGAGGAAGGGTAATGCCCGGCGGGGACTACGGAAAGTTCGGTGCGAGGGAATCTGAGGACGTCGGTGTTTTGGCGCTGGGAGGCGGCGCAACGGGTGCGCATCCGTCCTCGCCGGCGGGGCCGAGGGACGCGCCCCCGACGCGGCGCGACAGGGCCTGGAATCGACCAAAAAAGTGGGATTCGTAGGTCTTGCGCCGCGGATCGCGGGCGAGGGGGATCGGTTCGATGCCGTGAATGCGGAACGGGCACGCGAAGAGGCGGGGAGGGGCGCCTTTTTCGAGCTCGATTTTCACGGCGAGGCCCATCTCGGTCCACGGGTGGCCGCTGTGCATGCGCATGAGCAGGTTGCCGAGGCTGTAGACGATGGGCTTTCCGGCGTGGAACGCGACGCCTTGCACGACGTGCGGGTGGTGGCCGAGGAAGGCGTCGGCGCCCGCGTCGATGACGGCCTCGGCGAGGGCGCGCGTGCCGGGGAGCGGATCTTCGCGGTACTCCTCGCCGCCGTGATGACTGACGAAAATCCCATCGATGTCGCGCTGCGCGCGGAGCGCCCGCACGGCGCGGACGAGGGCCTCGCGATCGGCACCGGCGACGTGGGCGCGGCCCGGGTGCTTGGAAAGGGCGCCCTGGTTCCAGACGTCGGTGACCGCGAGGAAGGCCAGGCGAAACCCGCGCCGCGTGACGATGGCGGGTTCGAAGGCCTTTTCGAGGGTCGCGCCCGTGCCCGCGTGCAGGACGGAGACACGATCGAGGTGATCGAGCGTCTCCAGCATGGCCGATTTGCCGTAATCCCAGGCGTGGTTGTTCGCCGTCGAGACGACGTCGATTCCGGCGCGCGCGAGGACGTCGGCCGAGGCGGGAGGGCCATTGAAGACGAGGTTGTTCTCGGGGGAGACGGTCTCGTTTCCCTGATCGCTGATGGGCCCCTCCAGATTGACGAACCGCACGTCCGCCGCGCGCAGGAGGTGGTCCATCGGGGCGAACAGGGCGCGATCCGGCTCGCGCAGGAGGATCTGGCCGACGAGGCGGCCGAAGCTCACGTCGCCCGCGGCGAATACGGTGACGAATGCAGGGGTTTTCGTCGATGCATCCGGCGCCGCGGCGTCGCTCGGGTCCTCGTCCCCGGCATCCGGGAGCTCCGGGGCGGGCGCCGCGGGCGCCGGGGCGGGCGCGAGATTCGTGGTGTCCGCGCGATCGTTCCCACATGCGGCGACGGCCACGACGAGCGCGAGGGGAGCGGTGACTCGATGCGGAGCCATGCGGAGGATTCCTCCGGGTAGCGCGTCGCCGAGCCTAGCGCCAGAGGCGCGAGACGACGATCCCGAGCTCGGCGAACACGACGAGGGTGGCGCATTGCAAGATGAACCGGTTCGTCGAAGAGTTCGGCTTCCCGCGCACCATTCGATGGAGAACGGCCATCATCGGCAGGCTCAGGAAGATCCCCGCGAAAAAACCGACCCAGAGCGGCTCACAACATTCCGGGCCCGCGCTGCACACGAGGTCCGAGCCTTCCCCGTCCGATACGACACAGTGGCTCGGCGCGAGGCCGAACACGACCAGCGGGGTCCCGATGAGGCCAACGAAGCCAACGACGCAGCCGGCCGTGGACGCCGCGGCCTGCTGATCCACCGGGGGCGCCTCGCCGCTCGCCCGGATCGGAGGCAAGGACGCGGCGAGGCGGGCGAGGGCGTCGACGATACGCGCGCCGCGCTCCTGATCGGGCGCGGGCTGGGTAAACTCGACGAGATCGAGCGAGATCTCGCCGGCGCTCGTTTCGTCGATGCGGACCGAATGACACTTGTCGCGGAGGAGCGAGAGGATCGCGGCGCGGGCGTCGGGCGAGGCGAGGATGGCGCGGACGAGATCATCGTTGATCAACGTATCAATGAAGACCTCGTCGTCGAAGGAGGGGTCGCCGGTCTGGATCTCGTGATCCACGCCGCTCTTCTTGCCCTCACGATTCGACGTGGTCTCTTTGCGGAGCAGGAGGCGCATGGGCCTCGGGACGAGCAGAGGCCCTTCACGGCGGCCATTGCGATACCCCGCCGGGACGACGCGTGGCGCTGAGCACTGGTCTCATCTCACGAGCCCATTCTCCCTGAGGACCCGCAGCATCTCTGCTGCGGGGGCCAGGCGCTCCAGGCCGCGGCTGATGGTGACGGAGCCGGGGGGACCTCCGGAAGACTTGCCTGTGTAGCCGCCGAGCTCGGCGATCCACTGCACGGCGAGCGCGATGGGCGGGATCCCATCGGGGATCTGCTCGTTCTTCTTCTTCCGTTTCCGCTTGAGCAGCACCAAGGCCTCGACCTCGTATGTCGCGAGCTCTTCGGTCGCTGGCAGGTCCGGTTGGGTGCGCGCGAGGTGCTTGAGACGTTCGGTGCGTGTGGCGATGGCTGCGAGCATGCTGCCCCAGATTTTGACTTGTTGGGTCCCTTGAAGTTGCGTGGACTCGACGTTGCACTGGCCCGTCTTCCACGTCCGGAAAAAGTCCTCGATGCGCCAGCGCTGGCTGTAACCATGGGCGACCAGCAACGCATCCTCGAGCGTTTGCACGGGGTGGTTGGTGTACAGCAGCCAATCGATGCGAGGCTCGCCCGCGGGCACGCTGCTGGTCTCGAGGACGCGCACGGCATACAGCGGCAACGCGCGCCAACGCTTGTTCCACCCGTCTCGAAGCGACAGCGTGACAGCCGCGACATGCGCGCTCATCCGCGCCATTCGCTCCGTGCGACCCGGTGCGGCCGAGATCCAAAGGGAAAAGGAGCCCTTTCGGGCGCTCGGGCGCGCCAACTCGTCGAACACGTATCGGCTCGCACCCGTCTCCGACATGAGCCGGCGGTTTGCCTTGCCCCGCACGGTGAACCAGTGCCCGCTCGTCGAGAGGTGAAGCAAAAGCTGCCAGGCATCAGCCTCCCGGTCGAGCTGGTACCAGGCACAACAACCCGACGCCGCCATGGCGAGCCGCTCGGACGTCTCGGTGATCACGTTGGCCCAGTGGCCGAGCTCCTTTTCGTGCAGCTTGCGCTTGGCGCTGTCTTCTTTCTGCTTCTGCTCTCGCGCCCACCACTGCATCGACGTCAAGCCGCAGGGCACCCCCTGCGCGTCGACGGCGAGACCGCAAACGACCTTCAGCCCGCGGGTGCCTCGACCATGCGTGCCGACCGCGCCGAAGTCCTTGCTGCGGTTGTGATCCGTGAGCGTCAGGCTGGTGGCATCGATGGCGACGAAGACGAACATCTCCTTGGCGCAACGGCGCGCGGTGGCAAGACCGGTGGCCTCGAGGATGGCCCCTACGTCGATGTGTCGGCTCTCCAGGAAGTCGTACGCTCCCTGCCTGTGGGCATCGACTTGGAAGACTTCACTCACCTTTCCCGACGGATACAGCACCGCCTGCGCGGCCATGCGCGTCAGCCGCCGGGTCCGGCGCGGGTCTCCAAGGTCCGCATGCCCAAACTCCTCCGCCGCCCACGCTTCCGCCGACGAGGCTGTCTCTGCATCCAACATCTCCCCCTCTAAATGTCGTCAGAGGGGGCGAATGTACCGATGGAAGATGGAACCAATGCTCAGGGCGTGGCGTGGATCCGTGCTCCGAAAGGGCGGTCTTCACGTCGAGGGAGTCGGTCGAGCCGGGACTGAAGCGGACGTGGATGGTCCGGCCCTCCTCCTTGACGATGTCGAACGCGTTCGTGTCGTCCGAGACCCCGGCGAGGGCGCGGAGCTGCTCGACGAGGGTCTTGTGGGAGGGATCGATCGGGGTCACGTGGTATGTTTTACAGGGGTCGGGCGAGGGATTTCAACGATGGGCGCGCGGGCGGGCGCGGCCTTTCGCGGCATCGCTCGTGCAGACATGGCAGCGGTGAGCAAGACGGTCCCCGGGGGGCCGATTGCATTCGTCAGGAAGGGAGAATGACCATGGCCGTGCTCTCGACGTCCGCCTGGGTGCTGCATGATCTCGGCCTCGCCGCCGGCTTCGGCGGCCCGCTCTTCGGCAAGCTCGCGCTTTCACGCGCGGTCCAGGACATCGGCTCCGAGGAGGAGCGAGGACAGGTCCTGCACGACGCATGGAGCAACTACAACGTGGTGACCGAGGCGAGCCTGGGCGTCGCGGCGCTGACCTGGTTCATCGGCCGCGCGGCGATCTCGGGGCGATCGATCGACAAGGAGACACGCGGGCTCGTCCTCGCGAAGGACATCCTGCTCGGCGCCGCCGTCCTCACGGGCGCGGCGAACATCCTGAGCGGTCAAGAGCTCGGCAAGCAGGCCCCGGAAGGCGCGGTGCCCGTGCAATCGGGGAGCGAGCCGTCAGCCCGGACGCCCGAGAAGGCGAGGGGGCTCCTGCGGTGGTTGAACGTGATGGGCCCGATCAACCTGGCGTGCACGGCGGGCGTCATTGGCATCACCGCCATTCTGGCGATGAAGTCGGGGCAGTCGACGAAGTGGAGCTTCCTCTCGCGGCTCCTGCCCTGAACGGACGCTCGTCCGGATTCGAAAAAAAAACGCGGCGCGCGCGGCTCTCGGCCCCGGGCGCCGCGTTTCTTTTGGGTATCAGGGAGCGGCCTTGGCCTTCACGTGTTTGTCGAGGAACTGGATCATCGCGGGGAACGCGACGAGGCGGTTCTTGCGTTTGGCGATGCCGTGGCCCTCGTCCTCGAAGGTCATGAGCTCGACGGGCAAGCCGCGTTTCTTGACGGCCTCGGCGATCTGGCGCGCCTCGCCGATGGGGACGCGAGGATCACGGGTGCCGTGCACGACCATGAGCGGGGCCTTGATGCGGTCGACCTTGTGGATGGGGCTCACGCGGTCGAGGAAGGCGCCGTCCTTCGCCAGCGATCCGTATTCGGCTTCGCGCAGGGCCCGGCGATAAGGCGCGGTTTGCTTGAGGAAGGTGCGGAAATTGGCGATGCCCACGATGTCGACGCCGGCCGCCCATTGATCGGGGTAGAGCGTGAGCCCGGCGAGGACCATGTATCCCCCATAGCTGCCGCCCATGAGCGCGATCCGCGTGGGATCGACGTCGGGGCGGGCCGCGATGAACTTGCCGACCTCGGAGAGATCCCGGACCGAGTCCTCGCGTTTCTCCTTGTCGTCGAGGTGGGAGAACGATTTGCCGTAGCCCGTCGAGCCGCGCACGTTCGGGGCTGCCACTGCATACCCGGCGAGCACGAGCGATTGCACGAGCGGGTTGAAGTTGGGCTGGGCCTGTCCCTCGGGGCCGCCGTGCACGGAGATCACGACGGGCCGCTTCTCGCCGGCCGCAGGTGCCATCTGGTAATAAAAAAACGAGACGGCGCGGCCGTCGGAGGTCTTCATCGTGACGAGCTCCGGCGGGACGAGCTTCGACGTGTCGATGCCCGCATGGTGGCTTTTCGTCGCGCGCGCGACCGCGGCGGTTGCGACGTCGACGCGATAGACCTCGGTCGGGAGGTTCGGGCGTTCGAGGCCGACGAAGGCCGCGTCGCCGGTTGGGGCGAGGTTCACGCTCGTCACCACGCCGCCGAGGTCGGCCTTCTTCTTCGAGACGACCTTCCGCTTCGCGTCGAGCGTGACGACGTGCACCTCCTCCACGCCGTCGACGTTCACCGTGAGCGCGACGATGTCCTCGGGCTGGGAAGCCTCGGCCTTGGGGCTCGTGTACGCGGGGACGGTGACGTCCTGCACGTCGTGATCGAGTTCGAAGATCGGGGTGATCTTGCCAGTGGCGACGTCGAGCGCCACGAGCGAGAGGAACTCGCGGCCGCGATCGGTGAGCACGAGCAAGGACTTGCCGTCGCGTGTGAAGCGCGGGGCGCCCCAGCGCTCGTCGCCCTTGTGCTTGGTGAGGAGTTTTTTCGTGCCGCTCTTCGCGTCGACGAGCCAGAGGTCCTGATCGAAGCCGGAGCGGACCTCGATGACGACGACACGATCGCCGTCGAAATCGGCGACGGCGTGGCTGCCCGAGAGCTCGGCGATGGGCTTCTTGCCGAACGAATCTTTCTTCGCGGGCAGCGCCTCGACGTAGAGGTCCATGTCCTTGCCGTTGCGTGCGTTCGAGGTGAACGCGAAGCGCTTGCCGGCGTCGTCGAAGACGGGGAGCGTGTGCTTGACCTTGGGCGCGTCCGTGAGCGCCTGCGTGGCCTCGGGCTTGTCGCCGGCCGCGAGGTCGAGCCAGTGGATCTGATCGTTCTCGTCGCCGCCCTTGTCCTTGAGGAACACGGCCGCCGCGCCGCCCGGCGCGATGCGCAAATCCGAGACGCGATCCGGGAACTTGGTGAGCTGCACCGGAGCCTGCGGCTCGGCCGTGGGGGCCGCGTCGAGCGAGGCCGAGAAGATCTGCATCGTGCCCGGAGCATCCGAGAGGAACAGGAATTTTTCGCGGCCGATCGCGCGGGGGGCCGTCGCGCGGTGCACGTCGAGGAGCTGTTCGAGCGTGATGCCCGACGAGGGAGCGGCCTCGGCAGGAGGCGCGGGCGTCGTCCCCGGCGAAGGCCCGAACGTGGGAGGGACGAGGGCGGCCGGGGGGACCGGCACGGGCTTCGGCGGCTCCGGCGAGGCGCAGGAGGCGAGGCCCGTGGCGACGAGGAGGGCGAGTCGCGGAAGGCGCATGCGCGCGATGCTACCAGACGCGGCGCGATCAGAAACGGCCGACGAGGCCGATCCCGGTCGGCGAGACGAACGGCCGCACCGAGACCTCGGAGGAATCGGCAGGCGGGTCGGGCGGCTTGCCGAGGAGCAACATCGCGAGCCCCGCGCCCGCGGCAAGGACGCCCGCGCTGCCGACGATGTCTCCGGCGAGCGCGAACCTGCGCGCCTGCGCGGCCTCGGGCCCGTCCTGCACGGGGGCGTCTGCGGCCTTTTGAACACCAATCAATCCGACCGTGAGGCCCGACGCGAGAGCGACGGCGCCGCCGGCGAGGAGGAAGATCGGCACGATGGGCTGCTCGGGCGGGATCGGCGGTGTGCCGCCGCCGGGCGGTTTCACGGGGCCGGGGCCGGGTCCCTTCGGGCCGAGCGGCACGAGCGTCACCGTGATGGCCTTCTGTTCGCCCTCGCCGACCTTGGCCCGCGTCGTGGCCTCGCGGTAGCCCTGGGCGCGCACGACGATCGTGTGCTCGCCCGGATCGACGATGCGCGGCAAGCCGAGCGCTGCCTGCGGGACCTCGGCGCCGTCGACGCGCATGCTGAGCGCGGGCGGCGCGGCGGGGGCGATGTGGATGTCGAGCCGACCGACGCGCAGCTCGAGCGCGGCGATGGCGTCACGCGCGGGCTGCTCGTACGGCTTGTTGGCCGCGTTCTGCAGATCCGCCTCGACGAGGAAGGCGCGGAAGCTCTCGAGGGCGTCGACGAGGCGGCCGATCTCGCGGTTCGCGACGCCGAGGCTGTAGAGGGTGAGCGGCGCGCGCCTGAGGGCGAGTGAGCGCATGTATCGCTCGCGCGCCTCGGCCCAGCGGCCCTCCTGCGCGAGCTTGGCGCCGTCGCGGAAGAGCTCACGCGCGAGGGCGACGTCCGCAGGGCTCTGCGCATGCGCGAGCCCATGGCTCCAGAGCATCGCGGCGAGGACGAGGGAGGAGACGAAGCGCCTCGGGATCACGGTCAAGGACGGTAGCGCTCCCCCGCGGTGATCAAGGTGCCGTTGTCGAGCCCGCTCCAGAGGAGGATCTCCTCGCCGGTCCAGACGGCGACGCCGTACTCGTGATCGGCCATCGAGGGCCAGGGCGGGATCGCGCTCCACGACGCGTTCGTGACGTCGTACGCGTGGCCGTCGAGCGCGATCTTCTGCGTCGTGTCGAGGCCGCCGGCGAGGACAGCGCGGGTGCCAGCGTAGCCCGCGACGCCGGTCCGGCCCATCGGCGCGGAGCGCTTTCCGTTCGCGGTCGTGGAGGTCCACACGTTGCTCATCGGGTCGTAGATCGCAGCGTCTTCGAAGGCTGCGCCGGCCACGTCGCGCCCGCCGTGCACGAGCATCGTGCCGTTCATCCACACGGTGAACGCATCATACCGCGCGGTGGGCGCGTTCTGCGTGGAAAGGCTGCGCCACTTGTTCATCACGGGATCGTAGCCAAAACTCTCGTTCGACGCGCCGGCGGCGAAGGGGCGGCCGCCGAAGAGGAGCATCTCCGTGCCGGACCAGACCCAGCCGGTGTTCGTCCGCGCGTTCGGCGCGCTGGCGGTGCTCATCGAGCTCCACTTGTTCATGGCGGGGTCGTAGAGCGCGCCGCCCGCGATGGGCGAGCCGCCGCTGCTGCCGCCCCAGATGAGCACGCGGCTGCCCGTGGAGAACGCGACGGGCGCGCGCCGGCCGATGGGCGCGATGCCGACGTCGCTCCACGTGTCGGTCGCGAGATCGTAGAGCTTGCCTGTGTTCAGCGCGGTGGAGCCGTTCGCGGGGCCGCCGCCCCAGACGAGGACACGCTCGCCGGTCCACACCGCGACGGCGTCGACGCGCGGCTCGGGCGCGCCCATGCCGCTCACGGCCGTCCACGCGTCCGTCTTCGGATCGTAGAGCGCGCCGTCGCCGAGCGCGCCCTGCGCGTTCTGGCCACCCCACACGAAGAGCTTCGTGCCCGCCCACGCGGCCGCGGCGCGTTGCCGGGGCGCGGGCGCGTTCATGGTGGTCATCTCCACCCAGCCGGGCTGACAGACCCCGCCCGCACACGCGTGCCCCGCGAGGCAGTCCTTGAAACACGTGCCGCAGTGCTGCGGGTTCGAATCCAGGATCGCGCAGACCTCGCCGCAGGCCTGCGTCTCCCCGCCACACTGGAGGACACACGTGTTGCCGAGGCACTCGTGATCCGCGGGGCAGTCCGCGGTCTCGCAGCACGCCGCGCAGCCCGTATCTTCGCAGCAGCGCTCGCCGGCCGCACACGCCTGCCCGCAGCCTCCGCAGTGCTCGACGTTCGTCGTGACATCGACGCACGCGTCGGCGCAACACGCCTCGCTCGCGCTGCACGAGTTGTTGCACGGCGGAGCGCCGCCGCCCCCATCGTTTCCGCTGCCGCCCGTGCCCGTGGCCGCGGCCCCGCCAACGTTTTCGAGGGGTTTGCCCGCGAGCTCCGACTCGGCGAGCAGCGAGCACGCAACGGGCGTGATCAGCAGGGGAAGAAGGAGGAGCGTGAGCGGCGTGCCACGAGCGTTCATGAGCTCAGAAATTGGGTTCGGTGGGGACAGGCATGTTCGGACCCGGCCCCTTCTTGCCGCCGAGGGGCTTCGTGACGTTCGGCGCGTTCGTGCCCGGCGCGACCGGCTGCGCGGAGGCATCGCTGCTCGCGCTCGACGCAGGCGCGGCGCTCGGATGCGGCGCCGCGGAGGGCATCGCGGGGAGGATCGCGGGCTTCGTGTTGGCCTCGCTCGGCAGCGGCGCGGTCAGGGCCGCGGGCGCGCGCGCGCTCGCCTCGGTCTGCGTGGACGTGTCTCCCTGGAGATACATCCACGCTCCCGCCGAGGCTGCGCCGACCGCGAGCGCGAGCGGCCCGATCCAGAGCGCGGGCGAGCGTCGCTCGGGCGGGCGCGTGCTCGTCGTCGGCGAGGGGACGCTCGAAGGAGGGCGGACGGGACCACTCGTCTCGGCGTCGCCCTCCGCGCTCTGCGTCGCGGGATCGGCCGCCTCGCCGTCGACGTTCGACGGCAAGCGCAGCGGAGCGATCTCGCGCTCGGAGATCATGCGCGGCCGCGGCGACGAGGGCTGCAGGGCGGACATCGGCGGCCTATCGGAGAGCGGCCGATGCTCCTCGGGTTCGAGCCAGTGGGCGCGGAGCGAGTTGCCCGCGGCGTCGGTCTCCACGCCGTGGCTCTGCGCCCACGCCGCGAGCGCGGCGCCGAGCTCGCGCATCGACTGCCAGCGATCGTCGGCCTCTTTCATGAGGCCTCGTTGCACGATCGACCAGAGCTCCTCGTCGTCGATCTCGTGCTCGGACCAGGGCTCCGGTTCGCGCAGCAGGATCGCGCTGAGCAGCGCGTTGTAGTTCCCGCCGTCGTAGGGCTTCAGGCCCGTCGTGACCTCGTAGAGCATCACGCAGAACGCCCAGATGTCGGTGCGATGATCGACGTCGCTGCGGCCACACGCTTGCTCGGGCGACATGTAGTGCGGGCTGCCGAGGATCACGCCGGCTTGCGTCGTCGTGCGCACGACCTCCTCGTGGTGCAGCTTCGCGATGCCGAAGTCGACGATTTTGGGCACCACGGCGCCGCGATCGTCGGTCACGAGCAGGACGTTGTCGGGCTTGAGATCACGATGGACGATGCCCTTCGCGTGCGCGGCCGCGAGCGCGCTCGCGACGGGCAGGAGCGTGCGCACGGCGGCCGCGGGCGAGAGCCTACGCCGGCGCGAGATGGTTTGCCCGAGCGACTCGCCGTGCAGGACCTCCATCACGATGAAGGGGTCCTTCTGCTCCGTCGTGCCGAAGTCGAACACGCGCACGATCGAGGGATGCCCGATGCGCGCCGCGGCCCGCGCTTCTTGCAGGAGGCGCTGCGACGCCTCGGCCGTGGCGAAGTCGCGGCGGATGAGCTTGACGGCGACGTCGATGTCGAGCGTGAGGTTTTTCGCGAGCCACACCGCGCCCATGCCGCCCTCGCCGAGGACCTTCGACAGCCGGTACTTGCCGGCGATCACGTCACCAGCGAGGTAACTCGTGGCGGGCGACGCCTCGCTCGGCGTGGAGCGCGGCGGCGTGGAGCGTGGCATTCCGGATCGGGGCGCGTCCTGCGTGTCGGCCATGGCTCGCGCCTCCGCCTCCGAGGGCGCGGGGTTCTCCGCTGCGCCCGTGATCGCGGCAGCGCTCGGCGATCGAGCGGACGCGGGCGGGTGTTGGGACGAAGGCGGCATGAGGAAGCGAAGGGTACGCCCGAGCCGGGCACGCGAATCCAGCCGAACTATACCGCTCCCGCCGGACTCTCCACAACCCTCGCCGAGGTCCGGCTCTACGGACTCTCCCAAAGGGCCCGGGAAGGCGCTGAAATTCCGCCCTGGCGGCAGGGGGCGGCGTGCGTCCGGCGCGCTCAAGGTCGCAGCCGATCGAGCAAACCGACGAGCGAGGCCAGCGCGAACGCAAGGCCGAGGGCGTAAAGCGCGAAGAAGGTGGCCGGCACCGTGGCCTCGAGCCCCGAGAAGCCGAAGCGCTTCTTGCCGCGTGGCGCGTAGAGCCCCTCCCACTCGCGCGTGAAGACACGGTAGCTGCCGACGAAGCGCCGCCGCTCCATGCGCCGGAGCTGCCGGTAGCGCCAGTCGACGAGGGCTTCGTACTGGAGGATCGTGCGCTTCCAGAGGCGGCACGCGAGCATGCCGATCAAGAAGAGCGGGATCGTCACGAACGCGAGGCGCGTGCCCGTGAGCGCGAGGTCCTTGATCAGGAAGGCGACGACCGCCGAGAGGCCCGCGTTCACCGTGAGGAACGTCTGCGTCGTGCCGCGCCTGCGCTCGACGAGGCGCTCGGTGCTGTCGAAGAGCAGGCGGTACTCGTCGAAGGCGTCCGTACGCACCGGCGCGTGCGATGCGTCCACCTCGGCGAGGATCTCGTGTACGACGTGGCGCTCGACGTCCTCGGCCGAACCCTCGTCGAGCTCCGCGAGGTCCCCGCGCGCGGGCAGGATGTCGGCGCGCAGATCGACGAACGGGGCGAGCGCGGGCCGATCGATGGCGACGAGCAGGAGCTTGTCGGTCACCTTCACGAGCGCGGGGAGGAGCTCCTCGGGCGCGCCGATCTTTCCGGCGGCGAAGCTACGATCGACGAAGAGGACGATCGCGGCGGCGGACTTTGCGGCGCGGCTGAACGAACGGGCGGGATCGGCGCTGTCGTCCTCTTCGGGCCAGCGCTTCACGCGGAGGCCGCGCTCTTCGAGGCGCTCGGTGATGCGGGAGGCGCGGCCGTCCTGGCTCGGGGCAGCGACGACGAGGACCTCGGCCGGCGATGCGTCGTGCATGATGGCTCGGCGCATCAAACCAAGAGATCGCACGTTTGAAAAGCATTGAATCGTCGTCCCGCGGCGGCGAGGGCAGATGACGGGCGTCCACCGTTCGGATATCGTGTTTCTTCCGAGAAGGCGGGCCACCCGCGCGTGGTGGCCCGGACGCCGTCGGTGCCGGGAGCGAGCCGGCTTTCTTATTTTTCAGGAGGACGAACGATGAGCGGTTGGACGATGCGCGGCGCGCTCGTGGGGGCGACGATGGTGGCGTTCGCGGCGATCGGTATCGCCTCGTGTGCCCTGACGGATTACCAGCCCCCGACCGCGAATACCGGCTCGTCGACCGGCGGCGAAGGCGGAACGGGCAGCACGGGCGGAATGGGCGGGCGCGGGGGGACGGGCGGCGTGCCAGCAGGGCCCGGGGGCGCGGGAGGAGGCAGCGGCGGGGCGTGCGACGAGCCCAACCAATGCCTTCCGGGCGTGCCCTTCAAGGACGGCTGGACCGGGCCTTACTGGGGCAAGCCGACCACGTGGAACGAGAACGCGGGGGCATGCCCCAACGGCAAACTCCCCGAGATTTTGTACGCGGATCCTGCCAAGGCCGAATGCCTGCCGTGTGAGTGCACGATCAACCCTGGAGCCACGTGTGTCGGCGCGGTGCTGTCGTGCTGGGCGAACGGCTGTGATATGGGCACGCCCGCGAACTTCGATAAAGGGTGCATCTCGGGCGAGAGCATGCCGGGCGTCACGCTGCTCGGGACGTCCTATTGTCGGGCGACAGGTACTTATCAGGTCACGACGGTGAATGGCCAGAAGACCTGCACGGCGTCGGGGGGCACCCTCGTGAATGACAACCACTGGGAGACGAACGTACACCTTTGCCCGATCGAGGCCACCTTCGCCTGCACCGACGGCGGCGCGTGCGTGACCGTGCCCACTGGCAAGTACAGCGATTACGCGTGCATCAAGAAGGCCGGCGCGGAGGCCGCCTGTCCTTCGGGCTGGGATTCCCTGCCGAAGGTGGCGTACGCTCAGTTCGACGATCAGCGTTTTTGCCCGGGCTGCGGCTGCGTCGCGAGCGAATTGCATTGTGATTCCTCGAATGCGTTCAAGAAGGCGGGGATCAATTGCAGCGGGGCGGGGAGCCCCATCGGGAACTGCGCCTCGTTCAACGCGCTCGAAGCGGCGAACATCGTGCCTCCGAAGGTGACGGCCGGCGAGGGGCTTTGCCCGGCGGCCCAGCCCAAAGGCGAGGTGCATGCGAGCGAACCCACCACGATCTGCTGTCACAAGTTCTTCTGACGACGCCGAGCAGCCCCGACCCTCACCCCGCCGGCGCCTTCGCGCCGAGCGCCTCTCCCATGCGACGGATCTCCGCCACCTTCTCCTCGAACGGCGCCCAGTCCTCGTGTGCGTCGATCGCGTGCCAGAGCGATTCGATCTCGTCGATGAGCAACGAGCACGGGGCATCGCCCTGGAAATATGGGTGCGAGAGCGCGTCGGGGCGGGCGGGCGTGTAGAGCTCGAACAAGCTCCGCAGCGCGTCGAATCGTTCTCCTTGGTAAAACCTCGACGCCTCGCTCGCCCGCGCGCGCGCCTCGCTCTGGACACCGCCGTACCAGTCGAAGAAGAATCGATCGAAGGGGACCTGGCTGTCTTCGAGGAACAGCTCGATGGCCTCGGCGAGGCTCGCGTCGACATCCGGATCCGAGGGCGAGAGGCCCATCCGCGCGAGGAACGCGGCCGCGCGCGCCTCGCGCAGCGCCGGTTCGAATGCGCGCACGGCGGGGGCGAAGGCGGCCGAGGGGGAGACGAGGCGCAAGGCATCGGCGAGGCGCGTCAGGTTGAGCGCCACCGCGCGCGGCTGCTGCCCGAAGGCATACAGGCCGGTGTGATCGAAATAGGCCGCGATGAACGAGGGGTCGTGCGTGGGCAGGAAGCGATACGGCCCATAATCGAAGCTCTCGCCCGTGATGTTCATGTTGTCGCTGTTCAAGACGCCGTGGACGAACCCCGCGGCGGTCCACGCGGCGACGAGCCGGGCCGAGCGCCGCGCCACGGCCTCGACGAACCGGACCGCCGGATCCGGGCCTCCGGCAGCCTCGGGCACGTAATGGGTGATGCAAAAATCGAGCAATTGGGACAAACGCGCGACGTCGCGGTGGTAGGCGTGCCGCTGGAACGTGCCGAAGCGGATATGGCCATGCGAGAGGCGGACGAGGAGGGACGAGCGGGTGGGGGAGGGTTCGTCGCCCCGGAACAAGGCCTCGTGCGTCTCGAACAGGGAAAACGCCTTCGACGTCGGCACGGAGAGCGCTTCGAGCATCTCCGCGGCGAGCACCTCGCGCACGCCGCCCTTCAGCGTGAGCCGCCCGTCCCCGCCGCGCGAATACGGCGTCGTCCCGCTGCCCTTCGTGCCGAAATCGAGGAGCCTTCCGTCCTCGGGATCCTCGAGCTGGGCCAGGAGAAACCCGCGGCCGTCGCCGAGGTACGGGTTGTACACGTCGAACTGATGTCCGTGGTAGCGCAAGGCGAGCGGCGCGGGCAGGTTCGCCGGCAGGGGCTCGAGGCGACCGAAATGGCGGTCCCATTCCTCCGCGTCGAGCTCGCCGAGGCCGAGGCGGCTGGCCCAGCGCTGGTTGCGAAAGCGAAGCGTGCGGGTCGTGAATCGCGCCGCCGTGACGACGTCGGCGAAGCCGTCGCCGAGCAAGGAGATGCGGGGCGCGGGGCGGTAGCGGGGGGTGATCGGCATGGGCACGGGGGCTTGGGGGCGTAGCTCGGCTTGTCCGAGCGTAGCCCCAATCGGGAAACGGGGAGTCATCTAAAGCACCTCGGGGCCGCTGGCCAGCGCAAGCGTGCCGTCTGAACCATGACGCCCTCGGTTGCGGCGGCCGGGCGGCTTCCCTTAGGATGTGCCCCGATGTCCTCCTACGATCCACCGTTGCTCCTCGGTCAACCCGAGGAGGCGCTCGCCCAAAGCTCCCTCGAAGGTTTGCCCTTTGATGCCCTGGTCCTCGTCGCGCCCTCGCCGATGAGCTCGCGCGCGACGCTCACGGGCCCCGTGTCCGCGGCGCTCGCGTGCGCGCTCAAGGCCGACGCGGCGCTCGATCGAGGCCCGCGGCCTCCCGCGGTGATCGCGGCGCCGGCGCTGCCGGGGGGGCGGCTCGTGGTGGTGCCGATGGGCGCGCTTGGCGAGGACACGGACGACGTGCGCAGCGTGGCGGAGGCCGTGGCCGCAGGGACGAGCCGCGCGGTGGATGCGGGCGCGACGCGGCCACTCGTGTGGGTGCAAGCGCCTTCGGGGCCACGGTTTGCCCGCGCGCGGGAGGTCGCGGCGCTCGCGGCGCTCGGCAGCCAGTGGGCGCCGGTGGAGGCGCGGGAGGCGAGCAAGGCGCCGCGCACGGCCGAGGCCGTGGGCGTGGTGGGCCTCGACGAGGCGCGGGCACGGTCGCTTTCGGCGATCGATCACGGACGCGCGCTCTGCCGTGACATCGCGGGCACGGAGCCGGAGCGCATGGCGCCGCGCCGGATCGCCGAGCTTTGCGAGATCGCGTTTCGCGGCACGGGCGTGCGTGTCGAGGTGGAGCACGACGTGTCGGGGTATCCGCTGCTCGCAGCGGTGGCGCGGGCGTCGATGGGAGTCGAGCGTCATCGGCCGTGCGTGGTGCGGCTCTCGTACACGCCCGAGGCGCCGGCGTCGCGGACGCTCGTGCTCGTGGGCAAGGGCGTGACGTACGACACGGGGGGCGCGGATTTGAAGACGGACGGGCACATGGCCGGGATGTCGCGCGACAAGGGCGGCGCGGGCGCGGTCGCGGGGCTCGTGCTGGCGGCTTCGCTGCTCAAGGTGCCGGTGCGCGTGGTGGGGTTGCTCGGGCTCGTGCGGAACAGCGTGGGCGACGAGTCGTTCGTGAGCGACGAGATCATCCGCGCGCGTTCGGGCGTGCGGGTGCGCATCGGGAACACGGACGCGGAGGGGCGGCTCGTGCTGGCCGATCTCTTGGCCGAGGCAAAGACGATCGCGGAGCGCGCGTCCTCGCCGACGTTGTTCTCGGTCGCGACGCTCACGGGCCACGTGTACCGCGCGTTCGGGCCGTACGTCGGCGCGATCGGCAATGGCCCGGCGCAACGTGCGGGGACGCTCGATCTCCTGGATCGGCTGGGCGAGGCGTGGGGCGAGCCGGTGGAGAAGTCGAGGCCGCGGCGGGAGGATTATTCGTTCGTGGCACCGCGATCGAGCGCGGAGGACGTCGTCAGCTCGAACCGATTGGCGTCGGTGAACACGCCGCGCGGGCATCAATTCCCGTTTGCGTTCCTCGATATCGCGTCGGGCCTGCGGGGCGATCGGATCCCGTTCGTGCACCTCGATATCGGGGGCGTGGTGGTGGATCCGCCGGATTGGCAATTTGGGCGGCCGACCGGGAGCCCCGTGGCGATGCTCACGGCGCTTTTGGGGCAGCCGGCGGAGTAGGGCAGACGAACTCCCTCGTCGAACGAGCGCTCACGGCTCGTCGGGCGCCGCGGAGAGCGGGCGCTGCCGTAACATCTCGGCGAGCAGGTCGCGAAACGCGGTCACCTTGCGTGGCACGTGCTTCCGGCCCGGATGCATCAGATAGACCGTCCCCGTGGTGACGACCCACTGCGGCAGGACGCGGACCAGGGTGCCTGCGGCGACGTCGGCGTCCGCGGCGAACGACGGGAGCGTCCCGATCCCCGCGCCCTGCTTCAACACCTCGCGCAGAAAGGACATGTCGTCGCTCGCCACGCGCGTGCGCACATCCACGGCGGTCCGGGATCCCGGCTGCGTGAGGTACACGGGGGATGTCCCGACGAACCCGACCCAATCAAACGACGCGAGCTCCTCCGGCGTGCGAGGCGCGCCTCGTCGGGCGACGTACGCGGGGGACGCGTAAAGCCGGAGGTTGATGGTGCCGACTTTCCTCGCGATGAGCGGCGAATCCCGCAAAGGCCCGACGAACACCCGAAGCGCGAGGTCGAACCCTTCCGCCGCGAGATCCACCAGCTTGTTGGTCAGGTGCACCTCCACCTGGGTGCTCGGATACCGCGTCGTGAACCGCGTGACGGCCTCCGCGAGGACGGCGGCGCCGAGATCCACGGTCGTGGTCACGCGGAGCAGACCCGACGGGGCCTTTTCGCGCTCCGGCAGATCCGAGAGGGAGAGCTCGAGCGCCGCGAGCGAAGGCGCCACGCGATCATAAAGGGCCGCGCTCGCCGTGGTCGGCGACACTTTTCGCGTCGTCCGGTGAAACAGGAGGATCCCGAGCGATTCTTCCAGCGCCGCGACAGCGCGGCTCACGGTCGAGCGAGGCACCCCGAGCCGCGCGGCGGCGTTCGAAAAGCTGCCCGTGTCGTGCACGGCGATGAAGGCGCGGACGAGGTTCAGATCGATTGTTGCCATCTTGCACCACAGACGCTCGACAATGAGGATTGTCCACAACCTAGCACGAGTTTAGATTCGGGGGGTCTTTCAAGGAGGAGAGCATGTCGAATCAAGCGTTTCTCGTGACGGGTGCCTCGGGCCACCTCGGCCGGCGCGTGCTCGAGCTTCTGCTCGCTCAGGGCGTGGGACCGATCGTCGCGACCACACGAACGCCCGACGCGCTGAAGGAGTTCGCCGCGAAGGGGATCGAAATCCGACGCGCCGATTTCGAGGACGAAAAGGGCCTCGCCGATGCTTTTCAGGGCGTGGGCCGCGCGCTGCTCATCAGCACCGACGCCCTCGATCGTCCCGGTCGCCGCCTCGCCCAGCACGCCGCCGCGCTGCGCGCGTTCGAGGCGTCTGGCGTGACACACGTCGTCTATACATCGCTCACGAACCCACGCGCTGGCTCGCCCATCCTCATTGCAGGGGACCATCGCGAGACCGAGGCTGCGCTCGCGGCCTCGCGCCTCGATTTCACGATCCTGCGCAACAACCTCTACACCGACCTGCTCCTTCAATCGCTTCCGCAGGCGATTGCTGCGGGACAGCTCGTCGATGCGCGCGGCGAAGGCGCGATCGGGCTGGTCACGCGCGAAGACTGCGCGCGCGCGGCGGCCGCTGCCCTGGCCGGGGCCGCCGCGGGGCGGCGTACGCTCGATGTGACGGGGCCTGCGGTGGTGACGAGCGCAGAGATCGCAGCGATCGCGAGCGAGCTCTCGGGCCGCACGGTGCAGCACGTGTCCGTGACGCCGGACGCGCTCGAAGCTGGGCTCGTGCAGCACGGCCTCCCGTCGGGCGTGGCCAAGGTGCTCGTCTCGTTCGACGTCGCCGCGCAGAAAGGCGAGCTCGCGGTGGCAACGAGCGTGGTGAAGGATTTGACCGGCCACGCGCCGCAATCCGTCGCCGCGTTCCTCGAAGCGCACCGCGCGGCTCTCGTGCCTGCACGGAGCTGAACTCCCGCGACCCGGCCGCCCCCGGACCAGGGCGGCAATCACGAGGGTCGTCTGCATGAGGACGCAGGCCTGGGCGTTCGCGTAAAAAAGAGCTTGTGTCCGGGCGCCCACTAGGCCATCTCTCGGCCCCATGTGGCGGATCTTCCTGGCAGCCGCGATGTTCCTGGCGCTGAACGGGTGCGGCAACGAGTGCAGCTTCAAGGAACAATGCAATGGCAACGTACTGGAGATCTGCGGCGAAGGACCGGACCAGGTCGTCAACCGGAAGGTGAGCAGTACGCCCTGCGAGGCGCCCAACGAGGTTTGCGTCGAACCCACGGAAGGCATGGCCTATTGCGCGCGCGCGCCGCAAACCACGTGCGACGACACCTTCGACGGCGCGTGCGACGGCACGGTCCGGCTGATGTGCAGTCCGAAGCTCATCAACCCCGAGGGGGCTCCCCGCTTCGTGGTGGCGTTCGACTGCGCGGACTCGAACCAGACATGCGTCGACGAGGGAATGACGGCACGCTGCGAATAGGCCACGGCCCCGAAGCTCCCGAAGGCTCGACCCTCACGCGGTCGGCATGGACGTTCTGGATACGCGTGGAAGGCTCGGCATTCCCGCGCGGATCGTAGAGCGCCCGCGCCTGCGCGGAGAGCGGACCGGAAGATCAGCGTGTCCCGTAATGGAACACGCCGCTCGGGATCGCGAGGTTCGTCGCCGCGACCCACGCCTCGGCGCCGGCCTCCTTCTTCGCAAAATCGACCACCAGAGACTGCACCTCGAGCCCTTCGAGCGCGAGGTTCTCGAAGGTGCGCCCCGCGTCCTCGGAGCGCCATATTCCTTCGCCCCAGGTCCCGAGCCATACCCGCCGGCCGTCGCGTGGATCCACCGCGAGGACACGAATGTCGCGCATTGGCACCTGGCGCTCTTCCAGGCGTCTGCCCGCTTCGCTCACGAAGAGCCGCGACGACATGAACCCGCCTTGCACCACGTAATAAGAGCCTCCGCCCGCGAAGACCGAGGGGGCCGGCAGATCGAGGGGCCCGCGATCCTGAAAACGTTTTCCCCCGTCCTCACTCACGAAGACATGCGCGCCCACGGCCACGACGCGGTCTCCATCCGTGGCGACGCCGGTGATGGAGACGCCGTCGATCACCTTGCTCTGGTGTCCGCTGCGCTCCACGCGTACGAGCGCGCGGGGATGAGCGACGAACAACGCATCATCGAGCGCGGCGCCGTCGGGCCCCCGCGTGCCCTCCCCCCACCCGAGCGGGATTTTTTCGAGGGAGGCCCCGTCGTAGCCCCACGCAAATTGGCCCTCGACGTCGACAAACCACGCCCGATGCGCGCCCGCGCCGATCACGTGCACCGGGATATCGATGCCGGGGACCGGGACGAACGCGCCGTCCTTTCCGAGCGAAAACACGTCTCTGCCCCCCACGGCGAGCAGCGGCCCCTGCTCGGCGCGAACCAGCGCAAGATTGTTCCATTCGTCGGTGCCGGCGATTCGTTGCCACGCGCCGTAGCGCGGCGACACGAGGTGAACGACGGACAGGGCGAGAAGGGACACGTGGAGGAGCGCGAGGCTCGCGACGGCGCCGCGCCGCACCTTCGGCGACGTCGATTCGGGCAGGAGGCTTCCGAACGCCGTCAGATCGAGGAGGAGGCCCAGCACCGACAAGAGGACGGTCGCCGCGTACATCCCATGCGCGAAGGCGATGGGCGGGAAGACGAGGAGGAACACCGACCACGCGGCGACCTTCACCAGCGTAACGAAACGCGCGACCGAGAGCACACGCGACTTCTAGCAGTCCACGCGGGCTCGGCGGACGACAAAGTGGCGTTTTTTTTACGAGCCCTCGGCGGAGGAGGAGGGCGCCTCGCCCCGGCGGTCCACGACGAGCGGGTAGATGATTTTCGAGGTCTGCTGGCCGCGCGCGGTGCAATTCGCCGGGCGCGGGGGGCGGAAGAACGGCGGGCCCTTCGTGGGCGGCGGCTCTTCGGGACACACGACGTCGCTGCCGACCTCGAATGGCTCGAACGTCGTCGCCCCGAGCACGGCGGCGAAACAGGCATCGATGCTCGGATCGGCGCGCGTCGTGAGGTCGTTCCGATCGGCCGTCACGGCCTCGATCGTCCCTCGCTCGGGGACGATGCGGGCGACCATGTACACGTGTTCCCCCGGGCGCACGCAGGCGCAGGCCACGTCGTAGAGCGGGTTCATGAACCGACCGGCGTACGCGGCGGGCAGCCGGAGCACGCTCGCGCCGATCTCGTGAGGCGTCCACCGGAAGGGGCAACCGGCCGTCGAGACCGGCGCGCGTGGCATCACGGGCGGGGAAGGGTCTTCGGCGGGGGAGGGCGCCGAGGAGACCGCCGGCGGAGGCTCGACCGCTGGCGGGCGCGTTGGGCTGCAAGCGAGCCCGAGGGCCGGGAGCATCATCGAAGCGGCGCGGGCGAGGACACGAACCATGGGGGCATGGAGGCCGCGGGGCGCGCGGAGTTCCCGCGCGTGCTTGCGACGTGCACGTCGGGTCCTCAGATCCAGCGCGGAGGTCGTATGAACAGGAAGGGGCCGTTCGCCTTCGTTGTGGCCCTGGTCGCCGTGGTCGAGCTCGGTTCCTCCGCCGCCGCGCAAGATACGAACACGACTGGCCCGGGCGCCGCCTCGGGCGAAGGCGCCGAGCCGCCGGGCTGCGTCTACCAGCGCGTGCTGACGAAGTGTTACGTGCGCGTAAAATTCTGCAACGAGCTGTACCTCTGTCCCGACGGAAAGGAATGGTGGCACGGCTGGAGAGAATGCGGCACCTGCCCGGGAAGCTCTGAACCGAGACGGTAGGTGCGGGGAGGTGTGATAAGGTCCGGCGGTGACCTCGTTCGTCCTGCGTCCGGCGCGCGTCGAAGACATTCCGTTGCTCGGGGCCATCGAGCGCGCCGCGGACGAGCGTTATCGGGCGACTCGCTATGCGTCGTTCCTGGACGGGGAGACCATCCCGCTCGACGCTGCGCAGCGGGCCGTCGCGGCCGGGCGCATCACGGTCGCCGAGGTGGACGGCGAGGTCGTCGGCTGGCTCTTCGTCACGCGTTTGGGCGCGGAGCTCTGCCTCGGGCAGGTGAGCGTGCTCCCCTCGCACGGACGACTCGGGATGGGCACGGCGCTCTTGCGGGATCTCATCGAACGGGCGCGCGCGGCGGGTGAGCGGACCCTCGTGCTGAACACGCAATCGGATGTCGCGTGGAACATGCCCTGGTACACGCGCCACGGGTTCGTCGTCGTCCCGCCGGAAGAATGGTCCCCGGAGATGCGCGCCGCGACCGAGGCGCAACACGAAATGGGCATCGACTGGGAACTCCGGGTTCACATGCGCCTCACGCTCGCGTGACGGCCTTCGCCGACGGCGTGATCGAGGGCGTCGAGGACGCCGCCCGCGCCGCCTTCGACCGGCCGAGGGCGCGGGGAAAATGTTTGTCCTTGACCCCGCGGACGAACCGACCTACCGGGCGCTCGTGCCCTCGTTGCTCCACGAAGCGCTCGTCGAGTTGTTCCGCAATCGGCCCGTGCTGGCTGCGGAGCTGCTCGCCGAGGCGCTCTCCGTGCCGCTGCCGCGCTTCACCGAGGCCCGCATCGAGGCGGCCGACCTGACGGACATCGTGCCACGGGAAAGGAGGGCTGATCTCCTCGTGCTCCTGCTCGAAGAGCGGCCGGTCCTCGTCATCCTCGTCGAGGTGCAGCTGCAGTGGGACCCCGACAAACCGTTCGTCTGGCCGGCCTACGTCGCCGGGGCGAGGGCGCGTTACCGCTGCCCGGCTTGCCTGCTGGTCGTGACCCCCGACGCGACGCTCGCGTCTCGCCTGGCCAAACCCATCGAGCTGGGACCGGGACGAGGATCCGTCGTGCCGCTCGTGCTCGGCCCGCAGGGGGTTCCCGTGGTGACGGACCTCGCGGAGGCGGCGAGGCGGCCCGAGCTGGCCGTGCTCTCGGCGCTGGCGCACGGACAAACGGAGGTCGCGCTCGACGTGGCGGTGGCGGCGCTCGCGGCGACCACCGGGGTCGAGGACAACGAGCGGAAGGCGCTGTACGCGGATCTCGTGCTATTTTCGGTAGGCGAGGCTGCGCGCAAGGCGCTGGAGAGGCTGGTGGCCATGCGAAATTATGAGTATCAGAGCGAGTTCGGCCGGGAGATGGTCGCCAAGGGCCGCGAGGAAGGCCGCGAGGAAGGCCGCGAGCAAGGCCGTGAGCAAGGCCGCGCGGAGGGGCTTCGACCGCTCGTGCACATGGTCGAGCGCCGGCTCGGTCGCGCGATGACCTCGGCCGAGCGCTCGTCCCTCGTGGAGCTGCTCCGCAAGCAGGGCCCGGACCGGGTTGGAGACGCCGTGCTCGATCTGTCGCCGGCCGAGCTCGCGACCTGGATCGGGGCTGCAAGCGAGCACTGACACAGGCAGATCCCTTGCGGCAGCGCGTGGCCGAGAGCACGTTTTTGGCGTTGTCGGAAACTGAGGAAACCAGTACAGTTTCCTTGGTTCCCACGGAGGCCACGATGCACACCCTGCCTGCCGGTCCCCGCTTCCCTGCGCTCCAGGCGCTCAAGCTCGCTCGGGACACGAAGCGTTTTTTCCTCGATGCCGTCGGTCGATACGGTGACCCGTTCACGCTCCCGCTTCCTCCGGGGGACGTCGTCGTCACGGGGGATCCCGAGGGGATCCGGGAGATCTTCACTGCGGATCCCTCCCTGTTCACCCCATACGCGGTCCTTCCGCTCGAACCGGTGGTTGGCCGGCATTCCGTGCTCCTGCTCGACGGCGCGCCCCACCGCCGCGAGCGCAAGCTGCTCACCCCGCCTTTCCATGGCGATCGCATGCGCGCCTATGGCGATCTCATGGCGGCCATCACGCTTCGCAAGGCGGCCGAGCTCTCGGCGGACGCGAAGTTCAAGGCGCAAGATCTCACCCAGGAGATTTCGCTCGAAGTCATCATCGAGACCGTCTTCGGGGTGCGGGACCCTGCGCGCGTGGCGCTCTTCCGTGAGGTGATTGTCGGCTATATCGAGGCGTACACGCCGCCGCTCATGATGATCGAGCCCCTGCGCCGCTCCTTTGGCGGCCTCGGGCCCTGGGCGCGTTTCCAGCGTTTTACCGAGCGTTTCCACGCCCTCCTCGCCGAGGAGATCGAGGCCCGGCGCAAGAGTGGCGAGGTCCGCGACGACATCTTGAGCCTCCTGCTCTCCGTGCGCGACGAGGAGGGAAGGCCCATGTCGAACGAGGAGATCGACGACGAATTGCGCACCATGTTGATCGCCGGCCACGAGACCACGGCCATTGGCATGGCCTGGGCGCTCGATGGGATCCACAGGAACTCGCGCATCCGGGACCGGCTCCTCTCCGAAATCCGCGAGCTCGGCCCGGCCCCGTCGCCCGAGGCGCTCGTGAAATTGCCTTATCTCTCGGCCGTCTGCGACGAGGCGCTCCGGCTGCATCCCGTGGTCGGCATGGTCTCGCGCAAGCTCCTCGCGCCGTTCACGTTCCGCGGCGTCGAGCTCCCGCCCGGGGCCTCCGTGATGGCGGCGATCGTGCTCGCGCATCACAACCCCGCCGTGTACCCGGACGCCGACGTGTTTCGGCCCGAGCGATTCCTGGAGCGCAAATTCACGCCGTTCGAGTATCTCCCGTTCGGCGGCGGCGCGCGGCGTTGCCTCGGGGCGGCATTCGCGCTCTACGAAATGAAGATCGTGCTCGGGACGCTGCTCTCGGCGCACCGCTTCCAGGTGCTCTCCGCCGAGCCGCCGCGCGTCGTGCGCCGCAACGTGACCCTGGGTCCGTCCGAGGGCGCGCCGCTCCGGTACCTCGGGCCTGTGCAGCGGGCCGTCGCGTGACGGCCGAGGCGGAGGCGCGCAGCCGCATCCTCGCCGCCGCGCGACGGCTCTTTTTCGCGCACGGGTTCGGCCGCGTCACGATGGACGAGATCGCCTCCGAGCTCGCCATGAGCAAAAAAACGCTCTACCGCCATTTCGCGAGCAAAGAGGTGCTCTGCGAGGCCGTCATCGACGCCACGTTCACCACGATCGACGTCGAGCTCGCGGCCGTGCTCGACGACGCGGCGCTCGGCTTCGAGGACAAACTCGAGCGCTTCATGCGGCTCGTCGCGGGCGGCTACGAATCCGCGCGTGGTCCGCTCCTCACCGATCTGCAGCGCGACGCGCCTTCGTTATGGGCGCGCGTCGATCAATGGCGAAGCAAGGTCGTCCACACGCGCACGCGCGCGCTCTTCGCCGCGGGCAAACGCGCGGGGGTCTTCCGGCCCGACGTGCCCGAGGACTTCGTCGTCCGCATCGTCATCAACAACGTGCAGAACATCCTCCGCCCCGACGTCCTCGCCGCGCTCGGGATGAGCTTTCCCGAGGCGTTCGCCCATTGCAAGACGCTGCTCCTCGACGGGATCCGCGCCAGACCCGAGGGCGGCGCGCGCAGCGCGGCCCCTTGAATCGTCTTCTCACCCCTCGCGCAACTTGAACCGCTGGATCTTCCCCGTCGCCGTCTTCGGCAGCTCGCGCACGAACTCGATCCAGCGCGGGTACTTGTAGGGCGCGAGCCGCCCCTTCACGAAATCTTTCAGCGCGTCCGCGAGCGCCGGCGAAGCTTCGTCCGGCCGCTTCAGCACGACGAACGCCTTCGGCTTGACGAGCTTGGCCTCGTCGGTGTGGCCCACGACGGCGGCTTCGAGCACGGCCTCATGGGCCGTGAGGGCGCTCTCGACCTCGAACGGCGAGACCCATATCCCCGACACCTTCAGCATGTCGTCGCTGCGCCCTGCGTACGTAAAATATCCTTCCACGTCGCGCACGTACCGGTCGCCCGTGCGGGTCCAGGCGCCGTGGAACGTGTCGAGGCTCTTTTGCCGCTGGTTCCAGTACGAAACGCAGCTCGACGGCCCGCGCACCCACAGGGAGCCGTCTTCGCCGTCGGGCACGGGCTCGCCCGCGTCGTCGACGAGTTTTACGTCGTAGCCGGCGACGGGGCGTCCCGAGGTCCCGTACCGCACGTCCCCGGGCCGATTGCTCATGAAAATGTGCAACATCTCCGTGGAGCCGATCCCGTCGAGGATGTGCGCCCCGAAGCGCTCGAACCATGTCTCGCCGATCTCCTTGGGCAAGGCCTCGCCCGCGGAGACGCAGACGCGGAGGCGATTCGAGCCGGTCTCGCGGTTGTTCTTGGGATCGGCGAGGATCGAGGCGTAGAGCGTGGGGACGCCGTAGAAGATGGTGGGACGTTGTTCGCGGAGCACGCGCATCACGGTATCGGGCGTCGCCCGGTCGGGCTGGTAGACGGCCGTGGCGCCGACGTGAAAGGGAAAGGTGATCCCATTGCCGAGGCCGTACGCGAAAAACGATTTCGCCGCCGAGAAAACCACGTCGCCCGGCTCGATCCCGAGGACACGCTCGCCATAAAGCACGGCGGTCTGCTGCAGGTGGGAATGCAGGTGCACCGCGCCTTTCGGCCGACCGGTCGATCCGGACGAGTACAACCAGAAAGCCACGTCGTCCGGCGTCGTCGGCGCGGCTGCGAGCGTGGGCTCGGCGGCGCGGAGGAGCTCACCCAGGTGCGCATGCCTCCCGGGGCTCGCGCCTGCGTCGCCGACGAGCACGACGTGCTCGAGGAAACGCGCCTTTTCGAGGATCGACGCGAATTTCGGAGAAAGCGGCGACGATAGAACGAGCACGCGGGCGCGGCTGTCCTCGAGCAGGTACGCGTAATCGTCGGGCTGGAGCAGCGTGTTCACGGGCACCGGGACGGCGCCGATCTTCATCGCTCCGAAGAAGACGGTTGGGAAATCACGGCCATCGAGCAGGCAAAGGAGGACCCGCTCCTCCATCCGGACGCCGAGCCCGCGGAGCGCGTTTCCCGCTCGGTTCACGCGCTCGGCGAGCTCCGCATACGTGACGGCGCCCTCGTGGTCGATGACGGCGATCCTCTCGCCGCGCCCCTCGGCGAGGTGCCGATCGATGAAATGGCCGGCAGCGTTGTACACGCGGGGCAAGGCGAGGGCAGGGGAGGGCGCGGACATCGTGCCGGGAGCGTACCACAGGACGCGCCATGCCTGCGCGTCGATTTGTGCGCCGCGTCGGAACCGCACCACCGCCCTCGATTGCACGAATCGCGCGACGACATCGGCGTTGGCTTGCGCAATTCGTGCAAGCCGGTTGCTCGACACGTGCACGTGGACCGCGTGTCTCCCGCGCGTAGGGCGTTTCGCCGAGGTGCGGCGCGGCGTGGGGCCAGGCACGGCGATTGCCAAAATGAAAAAGCATGAACATGCGGCAAATTCGTAACTTTCCCGTGACTTCGATCTTCCTCGCTCTCGGCGTCGCCGCGTGCGGCACCGGCGAGGGCTCTGCTCTGGACGAGCCTGTCGCCGCTGCGCAGGCGGCCGTGACCGACGAGGTCCTCGCTGAGCTCAACGGGATCCCTGGGCTCACGGTGGTCAGTGAGAACCCCTCGACCATCCCGGGCACGCGCTTCTTCGTGCTCCGATTCGAGCAGCCCGTGGACCACCATGACCCGGACGGCCCGCGCTTCACACAGAAGATCGCCCTCCTGCATCGCTCCTTCGACGCGCCCACGTCGTTCCTCCCCAGCGGGTATGCCGTGAACACGCGGAGGGCGATCGAGGGCAAAGTCACGGCCATGCTCCAGGCCAATCAGCTCTACGCCGAGCATCGCTACTACGGCGAATCCGTGCCCGCGGGCCCGACGTACGAGCACCTCGACATCGAGCAGTCCGCCGGCGATCACCACCGGATCGTGCAGGCGTTCAGGCCCGTCTATACAGGCCGCTGGATCTCCGGCGCCAGCAGCAAGGGCGGCATGACCTCGATCTATCATCGCTACTACTACCCGGACGACGTCGACGGCACGGTCGCGTTCGTGTCGCCGTCCACCTATTCGCCGAGCGATCCGCGGTACGTCACGTTCATCCGCAACGTGGGGGACGCGGCGATGCGGTCGAGGCTCATCGCCTATCAGCGCGCCCTTCTGGCGCGGCGTGACCATATCGTGCCGATGATGGTGGCGGAGCTGGGCGAGGACTGGGGCCTCACGTTCGATATCGTGGGGGCCGACCGCGCCTTCGAATTCGGCGTCCTCGAAGCCTCGTTTTTCTACTGGCAGTTTTGCCCCGTGCAATTCTGCGAGCCTCATCTCCCGGCGCCGGACGCGAGCGACGAGGAGCTGCTCTCCTTCTACATCAACTACCTCGGCGCCCCGTTCAACTACGACGACGAGACCATCAACGTGCACTATGGGCCCTATTTCTACCAGTCGGCCACCCAGCTCGGCCACCCGCGCTTCGACGAGGCCCCCTTGCGGGATCTGCTGCGGTATCCGGGGCAGGACAGGGCGGAAAACCTCACGCCCGTGCCGGTGACGATCCCCTTCGATTACGGTCTCATGCCGTTGATCGAAGCGCGGACGTGGGCGCATGGCAAGCGGATGCTCTTCATTTATGGGGAGAACGATCCTTGGAGCACGAGCCCGTTTGATGTCCGAGCGAAGAACGACGCATTCCGGTACTTCGTGCCCGACGGGCACCACGGCGTGGGGATCGAAGACCTACCCGAGGAGGAACGATTGCACGCGATGAGCCGCATCTTCGATTGGGCCGACATGCCCTTCGACCCGTCGGCCGCCCGGACGGCCGCGCCGCTCGCGCCGGAAGTCGCGGACGACGAGGCCCCGGGGGCACGCTTCCGCCTGCCGCTGCGCTGATTCGCATACGCTTGCGTTCGCGCCTGCGCGGGGCGATCCTCGGCCATGGCCTCGCAAAGCGCCCCCGATCCCGTCGACGCGTGGCTGCCGTTGCCGCGCCTCCTCGCGTATGGCCTCCAGCACGTACTCGCCATGTACGCCGGTGCCGTCGCGGTGCCGCTCATCGTCGCCGGCGCCCTCGGCCTCTCGCGGGAGGAGCTCGTGTATCTCATCAGCGCCGACCTCTTCACCTGCGGCCTCGCGACGCTCGTGCAAACCGTGGGGTTTCCCGGCTTCGGCGTGCGTCTGCCGGTCATCCAGGGGTGTACGTTCGCCGCCGTCGGCCCGATGATCCTCATTGGCAAGACGGGCGGATTGCCCTCCGTGTACGGCGCCGTCATCGCGGCCGGCGCGCTGACCTTGCTCGTCGCGCCCTTCTTCGCGCGATTGCTCCGGTTTTTCCCGCCGGTCGTGACGGGCAGCATCATCACGCTCATCGGCATTTCCTTGTTGCCCGTCGCGGTGCGCTGGGCGGGCGGCGGGGACCCGTCGTCCCCCGATTTCGGCGCGCCGGCCGCGCTCGGGCTCGCGTTCACCACGTTCGCGCTGGTTCTCCTTTACAAACGCGTGCTCAGAGGCTTCTGGCAGGGCGTGGCTGTGCTCCTCGGGCTCGTGTCGGGCACCGTGATCTCGGCGGCGCTCGGCATGTTCGATCTCGCGGGCGTGCGCGAGGCGCGCTGGATCGCGGTGACCACGCCCTTCGCGTTCGGGCTGCCGCATTTCGAGCCGGGGGCGGTGGCGTCGATGGCCCTCGTCATGCTGGTCGTCATGGTGGAATCGACGGGGGACTTCGTGGCGCTCGGCGTGCTCACGGGCAGGCCCTTGACGCCCGAGGCGCTCGCGCGGGGCTTACGCGCCGACGGCTTGTCCACGATGCTGGGCGGCGTGCTGAATGCGTTTCCGTACACCGCGTATGCGCAGAACGTGGGCCTCGTGGCGCTCTCGCGTGTGCGCAGCCGCTGGGTCGTCGCGGCGGCGGGCGTGATCCTCGTCGTGCTTGGCCTCTTGCCGAAGCTCGCGGCGCTCGTCGCCGCGATTCCGGCGCCCGTGCTCGGCGGGGCGGGGCTGCTCATGTTCGGGCAGGTGGCCGCGAGCGGGCTGCGTACGCTGTCGCGGGTCGATTTCGACAGCGAGCGGGGGCGCATGAACGGGCTCATCGTCGCGGCGACCCTCGCGGTGGGCCTCATTCCGCTCGGCGCTCCGAATTTCTGGCGGAGTTTGCCCCCATGGCTCCAGGTGATCCTGCAAAGCGGCATCACCGCCGGCAGCGTGACCGGCATCCTCCTCCACGCGGTGTTTGCCCGCGGGCGCGAGCCTTCAAAACACGCCGCTCACACCGATCCCGGGAGCCCGTAAAACTCCATCGCTGACCAGGGTCGGCCCGAAATGCAATCGCGGGGCAAACCCGCCCCGGGCCACCTCCGCGTCGGTCTTCGTGTCGTCCGTGTCGTCCTCTCGCGCGCGCACGATCGCCGTGGCGAGCGTGATCCCGCCGTGCACGAACAATGCGCCCGACCACGCCGTCAGCGCTGTCCATGCACCGCGATCCCGGCCCGCGGGATCGAAAAGCTGCGCGGCGCCCACGAGGATCGTCGGCGTCGTCCCCAGCATTTCGAGGATCCCGAACGCCACGGGCGGCGTCCTGTTCTCGTGGAACAATGCGCTCACCGCGCCCGTGGTGAACGCGAGATTCGCGCCGAGCGCCCAGGACACGCCATACACCGTCCCCCGATCCGTGCTCGGCGCGGCGAGCGACCAGATCCCGTGCGCGCTCATGGCCCCGGTCCACGCGGCGGGAACGAGGAACACGGCGGCGACGAGGTTGGAGTCGATGCCGTCAACGTGCGACCGCACGAGGAGCCCGTTGAGCAGGAGCGCCGACGGCGTCATGAGTGCGCTCTCCGCAATCGACCAGCCGAGCGCCGGGGGCTCGCCTTGCGACACGATCGCGGCGTCGTGAATCGTGAAGACCGTGCCGGTGACGAGGATCGCCGTCCCGGTAAAGAAGATCGTCGCGAGACCGTCTGCGAGATCGCGGTAGGAGTCGGCGCGCGCCTCCGGGGCCGTGGTGAAGGTGAGGGCGGCGGCCGAGAGCGCGACACAGGTCCTCGCGAAGGTTCGGCGTCGGAGCGAGATCATCGTTTCCCCCTATTCGAATTACAAGCCCAGTTTTCCGAGGAATGGCTCGAGCAGATCGAGCATCGCTTTGATGCGCGGGATTTCGGACAGGACGGCCGGCACGACCACACGGAACCCGAGCTCGCGGCCCACGATGTCGGGCAGGACCGGGACGATCGTGCCCTCGGGCAGCCCCTCGTCCGGGATCCCGGGGTCGGGCAGGAGCGCGATTCCGTGCCCCGCGAGCGCGAACTGACGGATCACGTGAATGTCTTGGGCCGTGACGAGGGGCGAGACCGGGAACGTGCCGCCGCGGAGCAGAGGCCAGGAGCGCCCGTCGTCGCCCGGGCTCTCCCACGCGAGCAGATCGTGCCGCGAAAGCTCCTCGACGGATCGTGGTGTCCCGCGCCGGGCCAGGTATTCACGCGACGCGACCAGCCACACGCGGGTGCGCATGAGCTCGCGTGAGACCCACGGCCCCGCGGGGCTCGTTTCGCCGAAATGAAAGGCGAGGTCCACGCTCTCCATGAGCCCCGCGATCGGATCGTCGCTGAAATGGAGCCGGAAGGCGAGGCGTGGGTGCTTGCGCGCGATGCCGAGCACGTGAATGAGGACGTGCGGGGGCAAGCCCACGGGCAAGAGGACACGAAGCACGCCGGCCGGCTCGGATCCCGCCTCCCGGACCGATTGCAAGAGCGCGTTCGACTCCTGCACCATGAGCCGCCCGCGCGCCGCCAGGAGTTTTCCGGCTTCGGTGAGGCTGACGCCGTCCCGCGTCCGATCCACGAGCAGCACGCCGGCGCGTGCTTCGAGCTGATCGATCCTGCGGCGCAACGTGGCGCGGGGCATGCGGAGGGACGTCGCCGCGGCCAGGAACGAGCCAGCCTCGGCCACTGCGAGAAAGGCTCGGAGCTCTTCGAGGTCCATGGGGATAGTCGTTTTCTGAGCACCGGGTGGCCGAGATTGGCCATGCGCCCGCCGCTCGGCCGAGCTTACCATCGAACGATGTTGACCAGCCATCTCGATGTGCCGCACGAGGGACGAACCTTCCGGCGCGGCGCTCCCGGTTATGAAGAGCGTCGGCGGGCCACGATGTGGAATGCGCGTGTGCCCGATCGATATCCGGAGGTGATCGTGCAAGCGAAGACCGAGCGCGACGTCGTCGCCGCCGTGAAGCTCGCGCGGCGCGAGGGCCTGCGGATGGGCGTCCGCTCGGGGGGCCATAGCTGGGCGGGCAATCACCTGCGGGACGGCGGGCTCTTGCTCGACGTCTCCGGCCTCGACGAGGTCACGATCGACCGGAAGGCGAGGCGCGCGACCACGGGGCCGGGCCGCGCCGGCAACGAGCTCGCCGAGATGCTCGGGCGGCAGTCGCTGTTTTTCCCCACGGGACATTGCAAGGGCGTGTGCGTCGGGGGGTATCTGCTCCAGGGCGGCTTCGGCTGGCACGGCCGCGCGCTCGGCCCGGCGTGCATGAGCGTGATCGGTCTCGATCTCGTGACCGCCGACGGCGAGCGGGTGTACGCGAGCGCCGAGGAGAACGCCGATCTTTATTGGGCCGCGCGTGGCTCGGGCCCCGGGTTCTTCTGCGTCGTGACGCGCTTTCACCTGCGCGTGTACGAAAAGCCCGAGGTCACGGGGTTCGCGTTCCAGAGTTTTCCCATGTCCCGGATGGAAGAGGTCTTCCGCTGGGCGCGGGCCGTAGGGCCCTCCGTGTCCGCCGCGGTCGAGCTGCAGCTCGTCATGACGCGCAATGCGACCGGCGTGGGCGGGCCGGGCATCGAGGTCTTTGCGCCCGTCTTCGCGGGCACCGCGCGCGAGACGTTCGACGCGCTCGCCTTCATGAACGAGAGCGCCCTCGGACGCAGCGCCGCGCTCAAGGCCGACTTCATCCCCGCGACGCTGCCGCTCCTCTACAGCGCCGTCATGCACCATTACCCGGACGATCATCGGTATGCGGTCGACAACATGTGGACCCACGCCCCCATCGACGATCTGCTCCCGGGCCTGCGCAAGATCGCCGAGACACTCCCGCCGCCGCCCTCGCACGTGCTCTGGTTGAACTGGGCGCCGCCGCCGGATCGACCCGACATGGCGTTTTCGGTGGAGGACGACATCTACATCGCCCTGTATGCAGGGTGGAAACGCGAAAAGGACGACGACCTCTACGCGCCCTGGGCCGGGGATCGCATGCGGGAGATGCAACCTCTCGCGAGCGGCTGCCAGCTCGCCGACGAGAACCTCGGAAAACGGCCGGCGCGGTTCGTCACGTCGGAAAACCTCGCGCGGCTCGATCAGATCCGAGGAGACCGCGATCCGAAACACACCTTTCACGCCTGGATGGGACGACCATGAGCCACCCGATTCCGTCGCGCCCGCTCCACCTCGGCATGCAGGAGGGCGAGCTCAGCAACAAGCCCTATGCAGCCTTCTGGAATCCGCGTGTCGCGCCGCTCGTGGAGCATGCGCGGGAGGCGCTTCTTTGTGGCCCGCTCGCCGCGCCCTTGCTCCCCGATCTCAAAGGCGCGCCGCGGCTCCTCGACGCGGGGGATCACGAGGTCGAGAATGGACTCGGCGTTCGCGACGACGGCGCGCTCTTCCTCGCGGTGCGCACCGCGATGCCCGACGTGTCGCCGGCCATGGTCGATTGGTGGTTCGGCTGGCATGGCAAAGAGCCACAACGTTACAAACTCTGGCATCCCCGCGCGCACGTGCATGCGTGCTGGGGAGACGCGGATCCGCCGGGCGCCGAGGGGCGCGCGCGGTACGTCGGCCGCGTCTCGTTCGTCGACGAGTACATCGGCAGCCGATTGCAGCAGGTGACGATCCGGTTCGTCCGGCCCGCGGAGCTCGGATTCGACGAGGCGGCGCTCGCGGATCCCGCGCAGGCCACCGTGGTCTGCGCGCGCATCGGCCTGCTCGGGCTGCCCGTGGAGGCCGGCTGGCTCGTGCATCACGTCCGCCGTGTCCCGGGGGGCGCCGAAATGCGCTCCCGCTTCTGGCTCGGCGGGCCCCACGGCGTCGTGCGGGCGCCGGGGTTCGTCGGCGCCGTCGTGTCGCGAATCGCGCGGCGCGTGGCGGCGCCGAGCCTGGAAGAAGCCCGCGCGCTCCTCGTGCATTGCTCCCAGGAAATGTCGCACCTCGCCTCGTTCCTCCCGAAGCTCCACGCCGAGCTCCACGAAATGCCCTGATCCCACAGCCGTTTCGACGATGTCCACGCGTGGACATCCCATGGCGAACCGTGGCCATTGTAGGGACATCGAGCGGAGCTACCTTCGATTCGTGAGGCGCTGACGCCGCCTCGTCGACCTTCGGAGGCACCGTGAACCACCGCCACGACCACTTCAGGACCTTCTTCTTGCGATTGATGGGATTCGCGCTCGTGTTCCTCGGGCACACGACGATCGCGCGGGCCACCGTCGTCACGCCGACGGACGATACCCACGTGAACCTCGACGGATCGGGACCGCACGGCAGCTCGACCGAGCTCGTCGTCAAGCTGTCGCGGAACACCAGCACGGACCAGTCGTACAACTCCGTGGCGACCGTCATGCGGTTCCAGATCAACCCGACGGACAAGGCCACGGACGCGGCGCTTTACCTCGACCTCGCCAGGTTCGACGAGGCGCTCTCCTGCGATTTCCGGATCTGGGGCCTCGCCGAGGCTTCGGGATCCATGGAAGACGTCGAGGAGGAATCAGCCAAGTGGTCGAATTTCTCTGGCGTCATCACCAGTACCGCCGTGGGCGTGAACACGTCCGCGGTCGGCGTCTTCGACGGTAACCCCGCCACGACCGCGAAAGACCCGCTCGGGACGATCACGCTCACGCAGGCCGACCTCCACAAGGCCGTGCGATTCTCGAGCGCGGCCCTGGTCGACTTCATCAACGCCGATAGCGACGGCGTGATCACGCTCGTCGTTACGCGTGTCCTCCGGAGCAACAGCTTCGACACGGCGTTCGCCTCGAAGGAGCACACGACGCTGAGCGGGCCGCGCCTCTTCATCCAGGCCGAGGAGACGCTCGGCGCCGCCGCGGACACCTATGCTCGGTACGGGGACTCGACGGTCCACGGGGCCGAGAGCGACATCCTCGTGAAGAACAACGGCGGCACGCACGCCAATACGCGCAAGGGCGTGGTTCGTTTCGAGATGGCGCCGGGCACGAAGGTCGAGAAGGCCACGATGAGCCTCGACGTCGCGAATTACTTCCAGGACGTCGGCACGATCCCGGAGAGCTTGAACTTCGTCGTGTTCGGGGTCCGTGACGGCGCGGTGTCCGAGAGCTTCGACGAGGCGACGGCGAACGACGCGACGTTCTCGAACGAAATCGACAGCTCGTCCGACGGCGTGCGGAACTCGGAGGTCGATGCGCTCGGGCAATTCACGGTGGAGCGCACCGACGTGGGCAAGACCGTCTCGTTCACCAGCGACGCGCTCGTCGATTTCATCAACGCGGATGGGAACGGCAAGATCACGCTCGTCCTCGTCCGCGCCAAGTACACGCCGTACCTCAACTTCGCGTTCGCCTCGAAAGAGAACACGACCCTGGAAGGCCCGCGCCTCGCCATCACCCACGCCCTCGACGACGTGCCCGCGCCGACCCTGAAGTTCGTCTACCAGGACATCAACGGCGACGGCGCCCAGGAGCTTCTGCTCGTGGTCGAGTTGCCCGGCGGCAATGGGTTCGTCGTGGCCGACCCCTTCGTGATCGCCGAGGCGCTGCGCACCGCGGGATACAACTTCGGCGTCGGCACGGATTTCTGGGAGACGCTCAGCGTCACGCAACAGGCGAGCTTGCTCGCGACGGTCTCCGATCTCGTGGGGAACGTGGGCACGACGGTCGACGCGACCGAGCTCGAAGCGGCCCGTACGGACCTGCCCGAGGGACGCACCTATTCCGTTGCCTTCTTCAACGGCGATTTTGAGCAATCGCGTTACGGGATGACCTTCTCGGGCTCGATGATGTCGAGCACGTCGCAGAACGCGCTCGGGTACACGACGCTCGAGATCGGCCAGGGCAATGCCGGCGCGATGTTCACGGACAGCGGGCTCGCCATGGGCTTCGAATCGAACCTCTTCGTCCTCACAACGGGCGTGGGTGATCCCTCCGGCACGACCGCGTCGCTCAACCTGTCGGCCGGCGTGGGCCTCTATGGCGAGCTCAAGTACGGCAAGGATGGGCAATACGGCTTCAGCGTCCCGCTCGTCGTCGTTCCCGTGGGCGTGTCGGTGTACGTCAAGGGCAGCGATGCCGTGACCGCGTACAACCACCTGCGGGGCTGGGTCGTCGGCTTGGGCACTCCGCTCCACATCATGGCCTACAACCTCCACGCGTGGGGCATCGACTGGAGCCACGACGTCCGCGTCGGCCTCGTCGACGCGGTGAACGACGGTCGCATCGTGATCAGCCATCACGCGGGCGTCGCGGTGGTGTGGACGCGGGAGGCCGCGCGGGAGTCGACGGTTTGGCTGCATGGAACCACCGAGGAGATCGGCTCGAAGCTCAATGGTGTCGCCGGGACGGCCAGCACCGCGCTCATCTTCACGACCGAGAATGCAGCCGCCGAGGTCACGAACTGGACCTCGACGGCCGGGTCGGTCGTGAATTCGACGCTCGACTCGACCCTGGGCTGGTTCGAGGGCGGCGTGTCGGACCTCGAGGACCTCGCGGAGGACGTGGGCAGCGAGGTCGAGGACGTCGTGGATGACGTGGGCGAGGTCCTCTGCAAGGTCTTCTGCTTCTGATCCTCAGCCCGGCGGGGCGGCCTTCCCGGCCGCCCACGCGATCGCCGACAAGGCGACGAGCAGCCCCGCGAACGTGCGGAAGGCCCGAGAATCCCCCTCCGGCGGCAGATCTCGTTTGAGCCGCAAGCTTCCCGCCGCGCACACGATCCAGCCCATCACGTCCCCCGAGAGCAGCGCGGCGAGCGCGGCGATCGTCAGCACGATCCCCCGCTGCCGCGGTTCGAGCGCCCGGAAGCCCCGCGCGCCGTCGAGCTGCCAGACCGGGACCAGGTTGAAGACGTTGATCGTCGCGCCGACGCTCGCCACCGCGAGCATCGTGCGATCCTTCAGGACGAGCCCCGCCGCGAGCGCGATCGCCGCCGCGGCGCACCCCCACACGGGCCCCGCGAGCCCGACCCGCGCATCCTCGCGCGCGTCGATCGGATACTGCTTCATCCGCACGAGCGCGCCGAGGCCCGGCACGAACATCGGCGCGGTCGCCTGGATGCCGTACAGGCGAAGCGCCGACACGTGCCCCATCTCGTGCACGTAGATCGAAGCGACGAGCCCGAGCGCGAAGGAGAGCCCGCGGGATCGATCGAGCGCGAGCCACGCGAACATCGAGAGGAGCGTGGGGAGTGATGCGAGCCCCGAGAGGAGCAGCTTTGCCTTTCCGAGCAGCGAGAGCAGGAAGTACTTGAGGTTCCACGCGACGAGCGCGACCGCGCCGAGGCCGGCCACCGTCTTCGCGCGTCCGCCCTGCGGCTTCGGTGTGTTTCCAGCTTGTTCGAGGGCCAGGCTGAGGCGGCGGATCGTCTCGCCGATGACGCGATGTTGCGTGCTGCCCGGAGGCAAGAGCCCGAGCGCCTCGCGCCAGTGTGTGAGGGCGTCGGTGAAGCGGCCCTCGCGCTCGGCGGCGTCGCCGTCCGCCGCGAGGGACGCGAGGCGCGCGCCGTGCACGAGCTTGCGGCAGGCGGGGCAAGCGAGCATGCCCGGGGCGAGCTCGACTCCGCAGGCCGCGCAGCGCGAGACGACGTGGTTCACGGGGTCGGGCTCGGGCTCGTGTTCACCTGGTACGGGCCGCTGATGGCGATGGGGCCGCCGACGCCCCGCGACACCTGCCACGCGGTGCGCAGGCCGAAGAAGATGATCAGCACGCCGAGGATGCCGCTGAAGCCGTTCATGATGTCGAGGAGCGGCGCGATCAGCGTGAACGCCGAGACGAGCACGACGTAGACGATGCTGCCGATGAGCCCCAAGCTCTGCGTGTCGTCGCCTGCATTCATCTCGGCGAGGATCGCGGGCAGGTACCCCATCGCGGACGCGAGGTACGTGAGCACGACGGCGAGCACCTGATGTTTCGTGCTCCCGAATCCACGCGTGACGCTCTGGATGACGCGGCCGACGAGCACGCCGATGCCGATGGTCGCGAGCGCGAGCTGGATCCGCGTGAAGTGCACGAAGAGCGCGTACACGACGCCGCAGCCGAGGGCGACGCCGCCGGCCAGGAGGAAGGCTCTTCCAAAGGCCGAGGTGCTGCGAGCATCCTCCGACGAGCGGTTCACCGCGTCACGACACGAGCTGCACAGGACCTTGTCGAGGAGCTGGTAGTACGCGGTCGTGATGGCCGACTGGCAGGCCGAGCACTGCACGTGCCTGGCGGCCGGCGCGCCGAACTCGGCGCGCTCGAAGTCGAGCTTGGCCGGCGCTTCGGGCGCTTCGGGCGCTTCGGGCGCGGCGGGCGCGGCGGGTTCGGCTGGCTTGGTGTCGAGTGTGGCTTCGCTCATCCCCCGATCTCCATCGGCGGGAGTTGAGCGTCATGGGCGGGCGAAGTCAATCATGCCGCCGAATGGGTCTCTTCGTGGGGGCGTCGTGCCGGGGCGCTGCCCCGGGCCCCGCGGGGGCTGTTCGCCCCTCGACCCGAACCAGGCACGGCCTGGACCGAGGCTGGAAGAACTGCGCTCCGCGCAGTTCTTCCAACGGGCCGGTGGCAAGACCATGGAGGGGGGTTTCAAGCCGGCGACGGGGGCGTGGCCGGTGGAGACGTCAGCGCCGCGGTCTTGATTGGCAGGGTCGTCGCCGGTCTTGACCCTGGCTGTTCGATGAACTGCGCGGAGCGCAGTTCATCGACCCCGCGTCCAGCGCTTGCGCTGGTCCGGGTCCAGGGGCGGACAGCCCCGGTGGGGCCTGGGGCAAAGCCCCAGCTCTGCGCCTTCGCGAGGGATCACGGCCGGGCGAAGTCAATCGACGAAGGTGGCTCGGCAGGCGGCTCTTCCGCCTTTTTGGTTCGTCGCGTTGCGCGAGCGGCGGCGACGGCTTTGGCGTGTGCCATGGCGTCCGTCAGGGGAGCGAGGAGTGCGCGACCTTCGAGGGACCGCTCGACGTCTCCCGCGGGCGCGCGGCTTTCCACGTGCTTGCGCAGCCGCCCCACCACATCGAGCCAATGGGCTTCTGCGTCCTTGCCGAGGTTCACGTGATGGCCGGCGGTCCCTCGCGCGGAAGCCCGCTCGGCATAAGCCAGGTCGCTCTCGCCGACTGCGTATTCGAGTCGGGTGATCCATTCCATGGGGAACGAGATCCCGGCGAGCGTCGCGGCGTGCTCCGGGGCGCGCAGGACGGCGAGGATCCGGCGGATCTCGGCGTTCTCCTCGGGCACACGCGCGTCGAGGAACGCGCGACCTGTGGGGAATGCGGCGGCGTGAATCGCTCGGACCGCAGCGACGTGGGGCCCCTGGCGGCGATGGCCTTCGTTGTCGAAGAAGCTTTCGATGTGGCAGGCCACGGTATCGACCTCGACGTCGGCCTCCTCGACGCGCTCGGCGTACGCGGCGCGCGCGGCGCTGGCGGCATATTTGCCGGCCACGTGGGCTTCGAGCCGCGTGGCCGTGGCGTCGAGCTGCGGGATGAATGCGTCGAGCGCGGGCTCGGGGGGGCCCATCTGCGCACGGACGACGAGGTTGTCGTGGAGCTTGCGGCAGATGGCGGCTTTTTCGGCGCGTGAGAGCTTGGCGGGGGTGGTGGTCGTCGGCATGGGAAAGACACCTCGCTGGAAGCGGACGCGACGGGATGTCGCGCCGCGGGTTCGGGAGGGAGACATGGCAAGAGGAATGCCAGCCGAGAACGCCGAGAAAAACGCGCGAAAAGGGCCACATGCACGCGGGCACGGAGGGGGGACGATCCGGAATGGAGCGGAGGGCGATCCGGAATGGAGCGGGGGTGATCCGAAAGGAAGCGGCGTCGCCGCGGAAAGGGGCGCGACGAGGGGTCGGCGCGTGGGGAGCGAGGCGGGGAGGGGGCGCGGAGCGGGGTCGGCGCGTGGGGAGCGAGGCGGGGAGGGGGCGCGGAGCGGGGTCAGCGCGTGGGGAGCGAGGCGGGGAGGGGGCGCGGAGACGGGTCGGCGTGCGCCGGGAGCGGCTTGGAAGGGGCGCGGAGACGGGTCGGCGTGCGCCGGGAGCGGCTTGGAAGGGGCGCGACGCGAGGTCGGCGCGCGCGGAGGTCGGCTTGGAAGGGGCGCGGAGAGGGGTCGGCATGCGCGAAGGCCGGCTTGGAAGGGGCGCGACGCGAGGTCGGCGTGTGCGGAGGTCGGCTTGGAAGGGGCGCGACGCGAGGTCGGCGCGCGCGGGCACTTGTTGACACGAACGCGCGCCTCCGCCGAGACTCCAGGCCGCATGGGAAGCCAGTTCCTCGACCTCCTCCTCGTGGACCCTGCGCCTTTGCAGGCGCGCATTCGTGGCGACGTCACCGACCTCGTCGATGCCGTCTACCGCGCGGCCGAGCCGCCCGACGAGCGCTTGCGTCCCGCGTTCGAGGTGATGGCGCGGGGCACGTTCGTCTTTTTACCAAAACGCGCGGAGCACCCCGAGGGGGCCATGTATGGGCGCGCGGTGGAGGTTCTTCTCGCGAGCTTCGCGCAGCGGAAGTGGGGCCTGGAGTATTATCCCGACGAGAGCGAATACCCGCTTTGGGAGCTTTCGTATCGGGCATGTGAAGCCGAATGGCTCGACTTGCCTGCGTCTCCCTCCGGCATTCCGGCGATCGCCTGGCGTAGCCCCGACACGTGCAGGCGCCTCGCGAACGCGATCGCGCATGCGCTTTCGTCGCGGAGCTTCAACGAGCGCTACAGCCCCGAGGCGACGCTGCGCGAGGCGAAGGAGGCGCTCGACGTAGGCTCCTCGTCGGGTCACGGGCTCTTCACGATCTTTCAAGGATAGAAGGTGCGGCAATGACTTGGTTCAGCTCGCTGACGGTTGCTGGAATCCAAGCGCTGGCGCCGGATGCCCGCGCTCTGGCGGATGCCAAGAAGCTCGCAAAGGCCTCGGCCTGGCGGAGGCTCGGTCGTGAGGGAGACGCCGTATGGGGCGTGGCGCTCGGCTCGAAGGGCGACGCATATGCGGTCTTCGCGCGCTCGGCGGAGGACGCGCGGTGTAGCTGTCCGAGCCGCAAGCGGCCATGCAAGCACGCGTTGGGGCTGCTCCTGCTCGCCGCGAGTGGACACACGTTCATGGAGGAAGCATTGCCAGCAGGGCATCGATATACGTGAAGCGAGCCCGCCCTGCCAGGCGGCTCGCATCCTTTCCAAATCCAGCGTGGCGTGGTAGACACGCCGCAGTCATCCCCGGCTGCGGATCCGGAAAGGATAAAAAACATGGCCACGCGCGCGCTCATCGTCGTCGACATCCAGAATGATTACTTCCCCGGAGGGAAGTGGACGCTCAGCGGGGTCGAGGCCGCCGCCGACAACGCGGCGCGACTGCTCGCCGCCGCCCGCAGCAAGGGCGACCTGGTCGTCCACATTCGCCACGAATTTCCCACCGCCGACGCCCCCTTCTTCGCCCCCGGCTCCGAAGGCGCGCAAATTCACCCGAAGGTGCAAAACCAAGGCGATGAGCCCGTGGTGCTGAAGCACCAGATCAACTCGTTCCGTGACACGAACCTCAAAGAGGTGCTCGACCGCAATGGCATCACCGAGGTCGTGATCTGCGGCAACATGAGCCACATGTGCGTCGATGCCGTGACGCGCGCATCCGCCGATTTCGGCTACGCAGTCACGGTCATTCACGACGCCTGCGCCTCGCGCGATCTGGAGTTCAACGGCGTGCGCGTCCCCGCCGCGCAAGCCCACGCCGCATTCATGGCCGCCCTCGGCTTCGCCTATGCGAAGATGCGATCGACCGACGAGTTCCTCGGCTGAGGGCGGGCCGTTCGAAGGCGCCGCGCTGGGGCTTTGCCCCAGGCCCCAGCAGGGGCTATCCGCCCCTGCACCCGGACCAGCCAGGGGCTGGACCCAGGCTCGATGAACTGCGCTCCGCGCAGTTCATCGAACAGGCCCGGTCAAGACCCTCAACGACCCTGCCCACCAAGACAGCCGCGCTGACGTTTCCACCGGCAACGCACCCGTCGCCAGCCTGAGACCCACCTCCGTGGTCTTGCCACCGGCCCGTTGGAAGAACTGCGCTTTGCGCAGTTCTTCCACCTTCGGTCCAGGCCGTGCCTGGTCCGGGTCGAGGGGCGGACAGCCCCCGCGGGGTCCGGGGCAGCGCCCCGGCTCTGCGTCGCCGCCGAGCCTCCGCGGGATCCGCCCCGCGGGAGATCGGACAATCAATGTCCATCATGTAAGCCATTTCCCCTGGACGAGGGGGCGCTCGACGGGCAATCTACGCCGCGCTCGACGATGGGCTGCGCATTCGAGTTGAGCCGGCGGATGGCTCCGCCGTGGAATGGCTTGGTGCGCGCGTATTGGATTGAGGTTCAAGCCCCGTTCCGGCGAGGAGGCTGCGGTATTCGCGGTGCGATATCGCAGTGGAGGAGAATGAAGAAGGTCCTCGAGATGATTGCGGTCATCGTGGTGGTGTTGTGCCTGATCAGCGCGGGCGTTCTTCTCTCCCGCGGGCCTGGGAGCAACGCGCCTGCTGCGCCTGATGGCGCCGTGGAGGAGTTGCCGGTGACGACGATGATCGGAGGCGGGCCGTGAGGACGGTGCCGGGGCGCTTGCGCTTCAGGCCACCGGCGCGGTGGGCGGCGGCAGGACGGCCGTGAAGTCCTGGGTGAACCGCTCTGCGTAGTTCTCGACCAGCTCGCGCACCCGGGCCGGGTTGTCTGCGCGGACGATGAGCCCTGCGTGGTGCGGCTTCTCCGGCGTGCGCCAGACGATCTCGGGGTCCGTGTACACCGACATGTCCGGGTGCTCCTGCCGCGACAGCGAGATCACGAGACCGCCGTAGTCGTAGCGCCGCGGCGGCAGCACGTACGGGCGTTCGCCTTGCGCGATTTCGACCTTCGCCCATTCGCGCCACAGGTTGATTCCCGTCGCCGCCTCCACGATGTCCGACGTGTGGCTCCCGCCTACGCGCGCGGCTGCCTCGATGAAGTAGATCCGGCCGTCCTCGGTCGAGCGCACGTACTCGATGTGCGTCACGCCGCGCACGAGGCCCATGTGCTCGATCACCCGCTCGTTCAGGTCGATGAGCTCGCGCCAGAGATCACTCGATCGATCCACGGTCTGCGTCGCCGACGGGCCGCCCTGGTTCACCACCTCGAAGAGCGACGTCCGGTACTGGTGCGCCTCGGCGAACACGATGCGCTTCTCGGAGACGATCGCGTCCACGTGGAAGAACTGCCCCGGGATCATCCGCTCGAGCAGGTAGCGCGAGCGATCGTCGCCGAGCTCCTCGATGACGCGCAGCGCGTCCTCCTCGCGATCGAGCTTCTTGATGCCGAGCGACGCGGCTTCGGAGCGGGGCTTGAGCAGCCACGGCGCCGGCACCGTGCGCAGGAAGCGGCGCACGCGCTCGTCGTTCAGCACGTGCACGAAGTCCGGCACCGGGATGCTGCGATCCTTGGCGCGGGCGCGCATCGCCAGCTTGTCGCGGAAATACCGCGCCGTCGTCTCGCCCATGCCCGGGATGCGCAGGTGCTCGCGCAGGTGCGCGGCGAGCTCCACGTCGTAGTCGTCGAGCGGCGCGACGCGCTCGATCTCGCGCGTGCGGGCGAGGTAACTGACCGCGTTCACGACTGCGCGCCGATCGTTCAACGTCGGCATGCCGAAGATCTCGTCGATCTCCTCGCGCGCCCAGGGTTTGCCGAGCAAGGACTCGAGCGTCAACAGGATCACCCGGCAACCCTCGCGCCGCGCCTGCTTCAGGAAGTCGTTGCCCTTGAAGTAGCTCGACACGCAGAGGATCGTGGTCGGCGGCGGGGGCAGGGAGGCGGGCCTCGTCGGATCGTGGTCGGTGTTGATCACGGGGCCTCCATTACTCCAACTCGGGCCGGGATGTCATCTGGCCGTCGCGCCAAACTCAGCCGGCCATCTCGGCCCCGCGCATCTGGCGGATCAGCGCGATCACGAGATCGATGCCAATCTTGTTGTCACCCCCCTCGGGGATGATCACGTCGGCCCAGCGTTTCGAGGGTTCGACGAACATGAGGTGCATCGGCCGCACGGTCCGGTAGTACTGCTCCCGGATCGAATCGAACGTCCGGCCGCGGTGCTCGATGTCGCGACGGATGCGCCGGAAGGCTCGGATGTCGGCGTCCGTGTCGACGTAGATCTTGATGTCGAGATGGTCGCGGAGCTTCGCCTCGACGAACACCAGGATGCCCTCGACGATGACCACCGGCGTCGGCGCGACACGGCGCGAATCCGGCGCGCGCCGGTGCGTCTTGAAGTCGTACCGAGGCACGTCGATGGACGCGCCCTCCCGCAGGGCCGCGAGGTGCTCGACGAGCAGCTCGGTCTCCAGCGACTCCGGGTGATCGAAGTTGAGGCCGCAGCGCTCCTCGTAGGAGATGTCGCCGCGGTCGCGGTAATACGCGTCGTGTTCGAGGATGTTCACGCCGGCGGGAGGCAGCGCCTCGACGATACGGCGGGCCACGGTCGTCTTGCCTGAGCCGCTGCCGCCAGCAACTCCAATGATGAGCGGTCGCATCAGAGCTCGTTCGTCCCGGCGGCACCATACTTCGATTCGGCGGCCTGGTCGACCGTGGAGCGAACAAGCATGCCGCGCCACACCTTGACGGGCGCGCCGGGTCTTGCCGCAGCGCGGACGGAGCCGAATGTGAGGGGGAGAAGGGTCGATGGCCGGCGGGCGCCGAGGCGACCCGACGGACTCGCGCCATGGAGGTTCCATGAAGTTACCGCTCCAGATCACGTTCCGCGACATGCCACCGTCGGAGTCCGTGGCGCGCGAGGTGCGCGAGAAGGCCGAGAAGCTCGACGAGGTCTACGAAGGGATCATGAGCTGCCGCGTGGCGATCGAGCCGGAGTCCCGCCGGCGTCACCAGGGCAACGTCTACCGGGTGCGGATCGACATGACCGTACCCGGCGAGGAGATCGTCGTCGGCGGCGAGTCCGCCGAAGAGCAGCACATGCGCGCGCACGAGGACGTGTACGTCGCGGTCCACGAGGCGTTCGACGGCGCGCGCCGGCTCCTCCGGGAGTACGTGGCGAAGCAGCGGGGCGACGTGAAGACCCACGTCGGGCCGCCGCACGGAAGGGTCGCGCGGATCTTCCCCGAGAGCGGCTACGGGTTCTTGGAGGCCGAGGACGGCTACGACGTGTACTTCCACAAGAACAGCGTCCTCAACAACGGCTTCGCGCGGCTCGCCGTGGGCACCGAGGTCCGCTACGAGGAGGAGCTCGGAGAGAAGGGGCCGCAGGCGAGCACCGTCGCCATCGTCGGCAAGGGCGGACACGGTCACCGCGCCGCCTAGAACATCAAAATCCGCCGCCTCTTGCGGAGCCCCGGCAAACTGGGTACGAACGCCCGCTGCGGACGCGCGGCCCGGGCAGTCGCCCGGTGCGGCGATCCTGGTCTTGGCGGAGGACGGCGTGGCGGACCCTTCGGGGCGCTTCCCCATACGTGATCACGACACGCTGGCCGGCGGCTTTTCAGGGACGCCGCGCGTGGGCTCGACCTTGCCCGGCCCCTTGCCCGACGGGATAGGGCCCGCGCTGCGCGCCTTCGAGAAGGGCGCGCGCATCGGCAAGTTCCCGCTCGTCCGCGTCATGAGCACGGGCGGGATGGGGATCATCTACGAGGCGATGCACCCCGTGCTCGGCACGCGCGTCGTCATCAAGACCGTGCGCCCCGAGATGGTCGGCAAGGCCGCGATGGCCGAGCGCTTCCGCAACGAGGCGCTCGCCGCGAGCCGCATCCGCGACGATCGCCTGCCGCAGATTTTCGACATCGATCGGCTCGACGACAACACGCAGTACATGGTGATGGAGTACCTCGAAGGCGAGGATCTCCAGCAGCGGCTCTCCGACGGGCCGCTCACGCCGGCGTACGCGACGCGTGTGCTCTTCGAGGTCCTCGAGGTCCTGCACAAGGTCCACAAGCTCGGCGTCATCCACCGCGACATCACGCCGCGAAACATCTTCCTCGCGCGGAGCGAGGTGCTCGGCGAGATCCCGAAGCTGCTCGATTTCGGCGTCGCTCACTTCGTCGACGATCCGAACACGCGCCCCGGCGAGCTCGTGGGGTCGCCGTTTTACATGGCGATCGAGCAGGTCCGGGATCACGGCGCGATCGGGCCGTGGACCGATGTCTTCGCCGCGGGCGTCGTGCTCTACGAGCTCGTGGCCGGCGTGCGCCCGTGGCCCGGGTCGAGCCTCATCGGCTACCTCACGGCGCTCGCCGAGAGGCAACCTCCGCGCTCGCTCGCCGCCGCCGCGCCGAACGTGTCGCCCGGCCTCGCCGAGGCCGTCATGCGCGCCATTCGCATCGAGCCGATCGAGCGGTTCCCCGACGCCGCGGCCTTCGCCCGCGCCCTCGAGCCCTTCGCCGCCGATCGCGCCGTGCTCTACGATCTGCGCCGCGCGGGGCAACGGTCGAGCGTGCCGACGCGCCGCGCGAGCCTCGAGAACGAGGCGACCGTCGCGATCACGCGCAGCAAGACGGTCACGATCCCGCCGCCGCCGCCCGTACCGAAGCTCGCGGGGATCCAGTCGAAGCTCGCGGGGCTCGGCCGTGTGCGGGTAGGGACGGCGGCGGGGGCGGCCGACGTGCCGAGGCCGAGCCTGCGCAAGGGCGAACGCAGGCACCTGACGATCGCAATGGTCGGCCTCGCGCTCGACGAGCCCCGCGAGAGCACGCTCGGCGCCGAGGACATCGAGCAGATCGCGACGCAGATCTCCGAGGTCGTCGGCCGCGCCTTCGAGACGGTCGGCGCGCGCGTCGACAGGCCCCCGGGCGAGTCCTTGATGGCCGTCTTCGGCTACCACGCGTCGAGCGAGGACGACGCCGAGCGCGCCGTCGCCGCCGCGTTCGCCGCGCTTGATCAGCGGCACGAGGTCAACGCGACCCTCGCCGAGATCGGCTGCGCGCTCTCCATGCGCATCGGCATCCACACGGGCTTCGTCACGCGCGGCGGCGACGCGATGCTCACGGGCGAGAGCATCAACCTCGCCGAGATGCTCCAGCGCTCGGCGCCGCTCAACGCCGTCGTGGTCAGCCGCGAGACGCTCGATGTGCTCGGCGGCAGGTTCACGGAGCGGCACTTCGGGCCGATCTCGATGAAGGGCCGCGCGCGCCCGAGCGAGGCCTACGAGATCCTCGGCCCCTCGGAGGTCGAGGGCCCGCGCAAGAGCCGCGCCGGCGCGGTCGAGGATCGGCCCTTCGTCGGGCGCGACGCCGAGCGCACCACGCTCGAAGGCCTCCTCGCCGAGGCGGGCGCGCGCGGCGGCTTGCACCTCGGGCTCGTCACGGGCGGGCCCGGCGTCGGCAAGTCACGCCTCGTGCACGAGCTCTTGCGGCGCGTCGAGGCCGACGACGCGCGGTGTACCCTCGTCGTGCGCGCGCACCCCGCCTCCGCCGCGCCCTACGGCGCCTGGGTCGCCTTCCTCCGCCGCGTCTTTTTCCCGCCGGGCGCGACCATGATCGACGCGCTCCAGACGACGACCGAGATCGGCGCCCTCGCCGCCGCGCTCGAGGACGCGCGCCGGAGCGAGCTCATCGCCAAGGCGCCCGTCGTCGACTTTCTCCTGGGCCTCGGCGGGCACGACCTCGTCGAGCAGTACGGGCCCGACGGCTTCCAGAGCCGCGTCCAGCAGACGCTCACGCTCCTGCTCGAAGCCCTCGCGCGGAAGGCCAGCGCGCTGCGACCTGGCCGGCCCGTCCTCTGCGTGCTCGACGACATGCACCGCGCCGACGCGACGAGCCTCGACCTGCTCGGCCGTGTCCTCGGCGGCTACCGCTCCACGCTCCCCGTCGTGTTCCTCGTCACGAGCCGCGATGGCGAGATCGCGACGCTCCCCGAGCACGTCGCCGTGACGCGTGTCCCGCTCGCGCCGCTGACGGACGACGAGATCCGCGAGATCTCCATGCTCCTCGCGGGGGAGGAGCCCTCCGCGGACGTCGTGCGCCTGCTCGTCGAGCGGGCCGCCGGAAACCCTCTCTTCGCCGAGGAGCTCTCTCTCTCGCTCCGCGAGCAGGGCATGGTCACGGCCGACGCCGCGTCCCTCCGGCGCTTCACCGTGCCCTCCTCGCTCGTCGGCATGCTCCTCACGCGCCTCGACCGGCTGGAGCCCGAGCTCCGCACCACGCTTCAGTACGCGAGCATCCTCGGCGTGGAGTTCAGCGCGGATCTTTTCGACGCCGTTGCAGCTGCGCTCGGCGACGAGCGGACCTCGCAACGTCATCTCCACGAGCTCGTCCGTCGCGGTATCCTCTCGCATCGCAAGGAGCGAGGCGAGGAGACGTTCGCCTTCCGGCAAGTGCTCGCGCGGGACGCCATCTACGGCACGGTGCTCATGGACAACAAGCGCGTACTGCACCACCTGGCCGCTGCGTCCATCGAGCGCCTGCACGCCGGCAAGCTCGCGCCGCACTTGCCTGCGTTGTTCCATCACTACAGCCAGACCGACGAGGTCGAGCGCATCGTGCAGTACGCGCGCCTCACGGGTCGCCGCGCCGTCGCGCTCGGCGCGTTCGTCGACGCGGTCGAGGCGCTCATGACGGCGGAGACCTTGCGCAGCCGCCTGCGCGACGACGACCCGCTCGCGGCGGCCCGCGCGCTCTTTGATCTCGGCATCGCGCTCTTCTGGCTCGGCCGCTTCGACGAGGCGGGCGAGCGTGTCGAGCACTGCCTCGCGCTCCTCAGCGACGACGCGCGCGAGGAGGCGCTCACGGTGCGCGCGCGTTGTCATCTCCTCCGCGCCGAGACGGCGCACCAGCGCGCCCGCTGGCCCGAGGCCGTCTCGCAGCTCGAACGAGCCGAGGAGCTCTTCCGCCGCGCGGGCCGGCCCTTCGACGCGGCGCAGGCGCTCTGCACGCGCGGCTTTCAGCTCCGCAGCCAGGGCAAGATCGAAGAAGGCCTCGCGCTCGCCGAGAAGGGCTGGGAGACGCTCCGGGGATCGGACAACCTGCCCGCGGTCGTGCGTGCGGGCCACGACCTCGGCAACCTGCTGCGCGACGTGCGGCGGTACGACGCGGCGATCGAGGTGTTCGAGGCGGCGATCCGCGCCGGCGAGCAGCTCGCCCTGGAGGGTGATCCGCTCGCGGCCGTGTGGGGCCAGGTCGCGGCGCGCAGCGGCCGGGCGATGACGTTCGCCGCGATGGGGCGGCTCGACGAGGCGATCGAGGATCAAAAGGCCGTGCACGCGCTCGCGGTGCGCGAGGGCAATGTGCTGGCGCAGGCGCACTCGGGGTTCCATCTGGCGCATCACCTGCGCGAAAAGGGGGAGCTGCTCGAGGCCGAGGTGCAAGCGCTCCGCGCGCTCACGTTGTGCACCGAGCTCGGGCTCTCGGGGCGCGCCGTGAAGTGTCGGCTCTTGCTCGCGGACCTCGCGGAGAAGACGGGCCGCGGGGGCGAGGCGCTGGAGCACGCGGAGGAGGCCGAGCGGCTGGCGCGGCCGATGGGCGGGGATCCGTGGATCGACGTGGTGGAGCGCCTCGCGGGGCTGCTTCGGGCGCGGGGGCGCGTGGATCGGATCGCGTCGCTCGCGGCCGACACCGAGGCGAGCCTCGGGTCGTCCGCGGATGCTTCGCTCAGGCAGCGGGTGGCGGCGATGTTTGCGCGAGAGTGAGCGTCAATCGTCGAGGGACAGGCCGCTCGGGAGGCTGTCCGGGATCAGGTAGAGCTGATTCAACGTCGCCGGATCGGTCAGCGCCGACAGGAACGCCATCAGATCCGAGACCTCGGCGTCCGTGAGGCGCGCGCCTTCCACCTTGAGCAAGGGATCGAGCGACCCGAGCAGCAGCTTCCGCGTCTCCTCGCTGCTCTGGTAGGTGCCCCAGAGCTCGGGCTCGACCTGCTTGTCGTCGTACGCCTTCAAATACGCCTCGGGATCGAGGTGGTGCCGGACGGTGTCTTCGAGGTTTGCGTACGCGCCGTTGTGCATCCATGGCCCCTCGAGCTCGATGTTGCGGAGCGAGGGCGTCCGGAACTTGAACCGATCCTCTTCTTTGAGCGTGATCCGCCCGCGCCCGTAATCGAGCGGCGCCTCGTCGCCCTTGCCCGTGCCGACCTGCGGCGCCGCGATGTTGTGGAACCCGAAATCGGTCTGCAGCGCGCCGCTGTGGCACGATCCGCAGTTCGCGCGCCCGTAGAAGAGGAGCGCGCCGCGCTTCTGCGCGTCCGACAGCGCGCCGTGATTGCCTGCGAGATAACGATCGAACGGCGTATCGAGCGCCGTGAAGGCGTCGGTCATGAAGGCGGCCGTCGCCTCGGCCAGGTGCACCACGTTGATATCGGCCTCCGTCTTGCCCGGGAAGGCCGCGAGCAGCGCGTCCTTGTAAAATGGGACGGCCATCGCGCGCGCCACGACGAGCGGCCAGATCTTCGCGAAATCGTCGTTCGTGAGGTCGGCCATTTCGTTCGCGTTCCCCTTCACGTCGAGCTCGCCCGGGAAGCCGCGCATCTCCTCGTCCGGCGTGATCGGGATGATGAAGAAGGCCGCGAGCGCATTCGAAAAATCCTGCGGCGTCGCGTCGCCCGCGGGGGAGATGTACCCGTCCGTCGGATTGCCGCCGAGCCGGCCGTCCCAGAACATCGTGTCCCAGCCCTTGACGCCCCGGTTCCAGATCGAGAGCGTATTCCGGGCCAAAAACAGGCTCTTGTCCCCGTGCACCCGTTGCGGCCCGAGCCCCGTCGCGCCCTGGCCGCGGGATTGGCTTTGCCCGTCCGCGGATCCGAGCATGGGATGATGGCACGTGCTGCAGGCGATGTTCCGCCGGCCGCTCAGCTCTTTCTCGAAGAAGAGCAATTGGCCGAGCTCGACGAGCCCCGGATCCTGCGCCGCAGGTTTCTCCACGGGCTTCACGCCCTCGGCCTCGAGCAGCGCCGTGAGCTCTTGATCGAGGGCCGGCGCGATCGGCCCTGTGCCCTCGCCATTCTCCCCGCCACAAGCGCCGAGCAGCGCCACCGACGTCACCACACCCAAAAGCACCCGTGACGCACTCATGCGCCGTCGTCCGTTCTCCGCAGATAAGTTCATGCTCGTCCTCCTCACGCCTCGCGACCCTACGCCCCCCTCCAGGGCGCGACGGGCACAGCACGTACCAGCGTGTCCAAATCTGTAACCCCGCGATTTCGCTCGATCCCGCCGCGCGCCACCGCACCGACGGGTCGGTGTGCATCGAAATATCGTTGCGCGACACCGACCGGTCGGTGCCCGGACACCGAGGGGTCGTTGCGTGCGCCGGGACGGGTCGGATAGTCTCGGACCGTATGAACCTGGACGATTGGGTCACCGCGAGTACGCACGAGCTCGCGGACCTGGCGCAGCTCGCGGACGGGACGCCGGACGCGCTCGACGAGCTCTTGCAGCGGGGCCTCGAATGGCTCGGCCGCATTGCGCCTTACGATCTCGCGGTCGTCTTCGAGCTCGAAGGCCCCTTGCTCCGCGCGAAGGCCGGGCGCGGCTCGCTCTTCCGGCCCGAGGTCCGCGAGGTTCGGATTCACCTCGACCATTTCCCCTCCCTTCGGCTCGCCATCGAGGAGCGTCGCTGCCGTGTCTTCACGGAGGACGATCACGCCCACGGGGACGGGGATATCTTTGATGGATTCATGGATTTTCCGCACGGCCACGCGTGCATGATCGTGCCCCTCGTGACGGGCTCCGAGGTCTTCGGCGTCATGTCGATCGACCGCGCGCGGTGCGGCCATTATCCGAGCGCCGTCGTGGATCTCGCCGAGGTCTTCGGGCGCCTGCTCGCGCTCTCGATCCATTGCATCCGGCAAAACCAGAAGCTCGCCCGCGCGAGCCTCGAAAGCGAGGAGCGGGCCGCCGCGCTCGCGCGCCGCATCGGCGAGATCACCGAGGATGCCTCCGTGCTCGGCGACAGCGACAATGCCCAGGTGCGCGAGCTCGCGCGGCAGGCGGTCCTCGTCGCGGGGACGAGCTCGACCGTGCTCCTCATCGGCGAGACCGGCACCGGCAAGGAGCGGCTGGCGCGCTTCATTCACGAAAAAAGCCCGCGCGGCAAGCGCCCGTTCGTCCCCGTGAATTGCGCGGCCTTGCCCTCGGGGACCCTCGAAAGCGAGCTCTTCGGCCACGAGCGCGGGGCCTTCTCGGGCGCCTTGCGGGCCCGCCCCGGCCTCTTTCGCGCCGCGGACGGCGGGACGTTGTTCCTCGACGAGATCGGCGAGCTGCCGCTCGATCTCCAGGGCAAGCTGCTGCGCGCATTGCAGGAAGGCGAGGTCTTGCCCGTAGGCGCGGAGCAGCCGATTCGGGTCTCCGTGCGGGTCATTGCGGCGACCCACGTGGACCTCGAACAAGCCGTGGGCGCGGGCCAGTTCCGGGGGGATCTTTATTATCGGCTCTCGGTCTACCCGCTGCGCCTCGTGCCGTTGCGCGAGCGCATGGAAGACCTCGCCGCCATTTGCCGGGTCCTCCTGGAGGAGCTCTCCGCGCGGGTCGGGAAGGCGTCGCTCCGCCTCTCCGCGGGGGCCGAGGAGGCGCTGCGGCAGCACGATTACCCGGGCAACATTCGCGAGCTCTCGAATATCCTCGAACGCGGGGCCATCCGGGCCGCGGCGGGCACGATCGAGCGCGCGGACCTCGCGCTGTTCGGGCCGCCCGCCCGCAAACGGCCGGCCGCCGGGGAAGGCGGGGCCACGGAGGCGCTGGTATCGCTCGCCGAAAATGAGCGGCGCCACATCCAGCGGGTGCTCCGGGCGACGGGCGGTCGCATCTATGGGGAAGGGGGCGCCGCCGAGATCCTCGGCCTGCCCCCCACAACGCTCCAGAGCCGGATGAAGCGTCTCGGATTGCGGCGGGAGACAAATGCTTGACGGAGACGAAAAGGTGCTTGGCGGCGCCGGCGCTCCGCGGGCCTTCTTGTTTGGCGCGCGGCGCCGGTGATACCGTCGGCTCTATGGGGAAATGGATGGGGAAACGTTGGGGGGATGGGGTGGGGGTTTTTGCGGGGATGGCGCTCGCGGCGATGTCGATGGGGTGTTCCAGCACCACGGCCACGACTCCGCTCAAGCGACCGAGCGAACCGCTGATCACCGGGGAGCCGCAATGGCCGGAGGACGTGACGCGGCAAGCGGAGCGCACCGATCGCGTCTGTGGCCAGCGCCAGGCGCAGCTCCTCTATGATTACGAGGAAGCCAAGCAGGAGCAGCAGAAGTTCAAGACCATCATGGGCTCGATCACGGGCGGCGTCGGGACGGTGGGCGGCGCCGTCGGCGGCGTGGGGGCGTATGTGATCGATTCCCCCGACACGATCAAAACGGTGACAGGCATCACGGGCATCGTGACCGCGGGTCTCGGCGCGGTGGGCTCGGTCGTGACGCTCGTCATCTCGCCCGGCGAATCGAAGATGCACGGCGCGTCCGCGTCCTTCGCGTCCATCGAGCAAAAACGAGTGGCGGCGCGGACCGCCCTCACGCAGAAGGATCCGGGCGCGTGGTCGGAGGAAGAAAAGGCCGCGTGGGACAAGGCCGCCAAAGAGCTCGAAGCGGCGTGTAAATAGAGCCGGACACGGCTCCTTTGGAAGCCGCTGCGCCGGGGTTTCACCCCGGACCCCGACCAGGGGCTATCCGCCCCTGGACCCGGACCAGCCAGGGGCTGGACCCAAGCTCGATGAACTGCGCGATGCGCAGTTCATCGAACAGGCCCGGTCAAGACCGGCAACGACCCTGCCAACCAAGACAGCCGCGCTGTGGGTTCTGCTGGCAACCCGGCTTCTTCGTCGGCCTGTTTGAAAAACTGCGCGGAGCGCAGTTTTTCAACCCTGGGTCCAGCCCCTGGCTGGTCCGGGGTCGAGGGGGCGGACAGCCCCCCGCGGGGTCCGGGGCGGCGCCCCGGCGCGGCGGCTTTCGATGAGACGCAGGCTCACTCCTCGAAATCGAAGCTCGCCGTCACCTGCGTGGTCACCCGGATCTCCCCGGGCTCGACCGGGAAGTCGATCACGTTTTCCCCGCCTGCCCCCATCTCGGCGGCGGCGTACATGGCTTGCTGGGGTTCGAAAATTCCCACGACCTCCGTCGAGATCGTCCGGTGCCCGCGCAGCTCGACCTTCGCGGCGCCGGCCACGACCCTGGCGTTCGCCTCTGCATCGGCGACGGCCGCCGCGAGCGCCAGGCGGTGCGCCTCCCGCGGCTGGCTCAGGAAGAAATCGAGCCCGCCGACGACATTGGCACCCGCGCCGAGCGCCGCATCGAGGATGCGCGGGCCCTGGACACGCAGCGCCTCGAACCCGACGGCGCGCAGGGCGACCGAGAGGCTGCTCTCCGCCTGGTAGCCGATGATCCGCGGCTCCGTGGTTTCCCCGAGCCCCTCCGGCTGGCGCTCCGGAATGGGCGTCACCGTGATTTCCACGGTCCGCACCTGCAAATCCTGAATGCGGAGGCCCTCCAGCGCTTGAATGACGGACCGTGTATTCCTCCCGGCGACCGCGCGCGCCTCGGCCAGCGTCTCGGCGCGGGCCCGGATCGAGATGCTCGTGCGCAGCGAATCGGGCGCCACCATGACCTCCCCGAGCCCGGAGACGGTCACGGTATACGCGTCGGTGTCCTCCGTGTCGGCCGATTTCGAAGGCACCCCTGAAAACGCGGGCGTGGAGACCGCGGACATCATGCAGGTCGCGAGCAACGCAAAGAGTTTCGTTGTATTCGTCATCGATCCCTCCTTCTGCGTGGGGAATCTAAGGCGAACGGACGGGACCAGAAGGGGGGAGCCCTGGACGTGGAGAGATGCGCCCGCCCGGGCGAGCGGCTCAGAAGAGCGTGTAGATGAGCGGCGAGAGCACCGTGCCCGAGAGCGCGAGCACGAGCCCGAGGATCAGGAGGATCACGAGCACGGGGGAAAGCCAGAGCTTGCGGGTCTCGCGCAGGTAGGCGAAGGCGTCCCGCAGCGTGGACTGGCGCGCCGTCCGCGCGGCCTCCTCGAACGAGGGCGGCACGTGGCCGGGTTTGTCGTCGTTTTCCGGCGGAGAGGGAGGGGGCATGATCAATACAACCTCAGATAACGCCGCGGATCGCGGTGCGTGCGCTTGTCGGAGAGGTACGACGCCGCATTCCGGTCGAAGCGGAGGCCGAGCGGATCGCGGCCGAGGAGGGAGCGCGCGAGGGAGATCGGCGCGAAGATCACGAGGTAGATGGCGCCGAGCACGAGCGGGCTGATCACGGCGCCGAGCAGCGCGCCGAGCGCCATCCACGCGCGGTACATCCCGCGGCCGAGCCCGGGGATCTGGGTGCCCGCGAGGAGCGCCGCGCCCGCGAGAGCGCCCGCCACGAGATCTCCGGGGTCGCGGGAGCGTCGCCAGACCACCCCGCCGAAGACCACGCCGAGGGCGAGGAGCAAGAGCCCGAATTGAAGCAACGTCCGTCGCGAAGGATGGGCGTCCTCGGGGCGGAGCAGGCGATCGAGGAGAGACGCGGCGCGCTTCGCCGGGGCGCCCGACGCCGCAAGCGCTGCGAGCGCCGCGGGGGGCTGCTCGTCGCGCAGCAGCAAGAAGCGCTCGAGCACGAGGCCGTCGAGGTCTGTCCGCGCGAATCCGCGCAGCGCATCCTCCGGCGTACAGACGATCGGCTCGCCGCGCACGTTGAACGAGGTGTTGAGCAGCACCGGGCAGCCCGTGCGCGCGCGGAAGGCCTGGAGCAGGCGGGCATAAAGGCCATGGCGCGCCTCGTCGACGGTCTGGATGCGCGCCGAGCCGTCGACGTGCGTGGTGGCTGGCAGGGCAGGCGCGGCCTCCTTTCGCACGGGCACCACGTGCGTCATGTACGGCAGCTCTTCCCCGGGCGCGATGTCGAAGAATCGGAGCGCGTCCTCGTGGAGCACCGAGGGCGCGAAAGGACGGAACCCCTCCCGGAACTTGATCTTCCGGTTGATCGTGTCCTTCATGCCGGCGACACGCGGGTCGGCCAGGATGGAGCGGCTGCCGAGCGCGCGGGGGCCGAACTCCATCCTCCCCTGGAAGAAGCCGAGGACCCGCCCCTCGGAGAGCACCTCGGCCGCGCGCGTGACGAGCGCCTCCTCGTCGAGCTCGTGCGCGCGGAGCCCCGACCCCGCGAGCGTCTTTCCGATCGAGGCCGCGTCGTGGGCCGGGCCGAGCAACGAGGCGCGCTGCGTGTCCCCTGCGCGCGCCTCGCGCGGCTTGCCGAGGAGGTGGTGCCAGACGAAGAGCGCGACGCCTGCGGCGCTCCCTGCGTCGCCCGCGGCGGGCTGCACCCAGACCCGCTCGAAGGGACCTTCCCGCCGGATGCGCCCCACGGCCACCGAATTCAATGCACAGCCGCCGCCCAGGCAGAGCTGTTTCGCGCCTGTCTTCTCGGCGACCGTGCGCGCGAGGCGCAAGAGGATGTCCTCGGTGACGCGCTGGATCGAGGCGGCGACGTCCTTGTGCACCTGCTCGATCGGCGCGCCGGGCGCGCGGGCCGGGGCCCCGAAGAGGCGCTCGAACGCGGGCGAGATCATGGTCAACCCGCCGAGCCAATCGAAAAAACGCATCTCGAGGCGGAACGACCCGTCCGGCTTGAGATCGATCATTCGCTCGCGGATGAGCGCCTCGTAGCGGGGCTCGCCATAAGGGGCGAGCCCCATCAACATGTACTCGCCCGTGTTCACCTCGAAGCCTGCCCACTGGGTGAATGCGGAGTAGAGCAGGCCGAGGGAATGCGGGAAGCGGAGCTCGTGGGAGAGCTCGATCCGGTTGTTTCGGCCGAGCCCGAGGGTCGTCGTGGACCATTCGCCCACGCCATCCACCGTGAGGATCGCGGCCTCCTCGAAGGGAGAGGGGAAAAACGCAGCGGCGGCGTGGGCCTCGTGGTGGTCGGTGAACACGAAGGCGCGCCGGTAGCGGCCGTCGAGGCCGCGGGCGAGCTCGCGGGGCAAGAAGAGCTTGCGTTCGAGCCAGGTGGGCAGGCCACGCCGAAACTGGGGGAAGGTGAACGGGGCGCACGAGAGGTGCGTTTCGAGGATTCGATCCAGCTTGAGGAGCGGCTTCTCGTAGAACGCCACGTGATCGAGGTCCTCGATTTCGATGCCTGCCTCGGCGAGGCAGGCGGAGACGGCCTTCCGGGGGAACGCGTCGTCGTTCTTCAGGCGCGAGAACCGCTCTTCCTGGGCCGCGGCGACGATCTCGCCGTCGATGACGAGGGCCGCCGCGGCGTCGTGATAAAAGGCCGAAAGGCCCAGGATCCGCGTGCTCACGGCGTCGCCTGCCCGAGGAGCGGCGCGACGAGATCGGCGAGCCTGTGCGCCATTCGATCGTGCCCTGCGGCGTTCGGGTGGGTGATGTCGAGGGCGTCCTGGGGCTTGAGGAACGCCCGGTGATCTTCTCCCTGGAATGCGTCGACCACGCGCCCGGCCGAGAAGCCTTGCTCGCGCGCCGCCGCGACGACCTTGTCGTAGACGGAGAGGCAGCTCGGATCGTCGAAGGGCTCCACCAGCGGCAGGGGCGCGACGAGGACCTGGAAGTGGTGCTTGTCGGCGAGCAAGCGCAGGCGCGAGAGCGACGCGCGCACGACGAGGTCGAACGTGTATCCCGCGTGCATCTCCTCGAAGAGGGGGCATTTTCGGCGGTACATCACGTTGGCGAGGTGAAACGCGAAGAAGCTGTTCCCGATGCGCCGGTAGCCGCCATTTTGCAGGAAGGGGTCGTTCAGCACGTACGCGAGCACAACGACGTCGGGCTCGTACCGCAGGCCGACGTTTTCGAGGAGCCGCACCTCCTGCACGGTGTTGTATCCCTCGCAGGAGACGTTGAGGACCTCGACCTTTTGCCCCGCGGGCGCCTTCTGCGCGAGGAGCGCTTCGAGCTGCCGCGGGAAACGACGGCGAAAGGGGATGGACGGGTCATTGGGGACCGAGTCTCCGAGCACCACCACGCGGAGCACGGAAGGAGGCTTGGGGACGACGTGCGGCACGTCCCATAACCCATCCTCGGTGACCACGATTCGTTCTCCCTCGGATTCTTCGATCGCGTAGCCGGGCCGGTACGTATAACGCAGCAGGCCGTCGCTCGATGGAGCGATATGCCGGTTGTTCACGTCCGCCGCCGAGAGCCGCCATTCCATGGCAAGGATCACGAGCGGCGCGGCGATCGCCAGCGTGACGAGCCCGCGGCGGACCTGGGGCCAGCGGACGAACCCGGCGAGGATGAAAAGGAGCGCCGCGCCCGCGACGAGGAAATGGAACGGGTCCGGCATGAAGAAGTCCGGATCCGCGGCGTGGATGGCCCAGGCCTCGACCAGCGTAAAGCTACAGAGCAGCAGGATCACGGACGCCGGAGAGGCCTGAAAGCGCTGCGGTCTTGGGTCGTCGTTTTTCTGGACAGCCCCGGCGGAGCCGCGCCGCTTTTGCCAGAGCGCGCCCCCGACGAGCCCGAGCGCCGCGGCGGCGAGGCCGGTGGCGAGCAACGAGGGCCACGGGAGCCCAGCGCGTCCCGGGCCCTCGGAGGGTCGCATTTCGGGAGGCGGCGCCGGCGCGGGCGGTTGTTCGGGGGCGGCGAGCGCGGGGGACACGAGGAACGTCGCGTCCCGCGCGAGGCACGCGGCAAGGGCATCGAGCGCGCGCTGACGCGGCTCCGGCTCCGCGCGCCAGTCGGGGAACTGGCCCAGCGGGGACAGTCCCGCCTGACCGACGCGCCGAAAGGAGCTGCTCCCGTCCCGCGCGACGTCGACCCGGAGCGCAGCTTCCCCCCTGGCCTCCACGATCACCCGGTTGGAAAAACACTCCAATGCCGCGAGCTCGATGTGCTCGGCGTCGGCGCAGGCGGCGATCCAGGCCCCCACGGGCGGAGCGCACGCCCCCCGCGCCGCACCCCCCGTCTCCACGGCGCCCGCCACGCGCGGGAGGAGCAGGACGGCGAAACACGGGACCAAAAAACGGATCATGGGGTGCTTGGCGGGGCAGACTAGCACAGCAGGCCGGGGTGACCTTCGCTTGAAGATCGAGTCAATCGGTCGACGCGAGGGGCTCCATCCCCCGCGCCCCGAGCGCCACGAGGTAACTGGAGGGTACGCCCGAGCAACGGCCGCGCGCGGCGCACGTCCCGCAGCCCGCTCCGAACCTCGCTCCTTCGCGCCCTTTCATTCGATGGGCCGGGGCGATCTTCCGGCGGAGCTGTGCGGGCGCCGCGCACGGGGGGACTCCGACGACCGAATGGATGGCATCAAGCGCCTCGCGCGGGGCCCGATCGAGGGCGCGGCGGAGCTCGTCGAGCGGCGCGAGCACGTCGAATGCCGGGCCCATGGCCTCGTCCGGGATGAACGCCTGGAGCGATACCGAGAGCTGTCGCGCAGACAGGAACGACAAGGTCTCGGGCAGCGTGCGGAGCGCGCGCCGGCTGAGCACCACCGTGAGCAGGACGGGGACCCGCGCGGCCTTCAGGTTGTCGAGCGCCGCGATGAGCTCCGCGTGGGCGCCCGGGGCGCCGACCATGGCGTCGTGCTCCGCCGCATCACTCGATTGCAGGGTGGTCGCGATCCATTCGAGCCCAGGCAAGGCCGCGACGCGGCGCGTGAGCTCGGGCGAGGAGAAGCCGAGCGAGGGCCCCTGGAGCCGGAGGCGCGCGTCCGGGCGGCGCTCGAGTGCGGCGAGGATCTCCGGGCGGCGCGGGTGGCGTGTCCAGTCATGCCCCGTGATCGTGAGCGGGACCTTCGGCTCCAGGTCCACGAGCGCGTCGACGAGCGCCGCGAGCGCGCCGGAGCCGACGAGGTCGAGGCCGAGCTCCTGCGAGCGTTGGAGCAGCGACGCGAGGTGCCGGCTGGGAAACCGGCCCCTGCGCCGAGGCTCCTCGCAGAACTCGCAAGCCTGGGCGCAGGGATTCTCGAAATAAAGCTGCACCTCGTCGAGGGAGCCCGAGCGCCGGATCTCCTCGTCGAGCACAGCCCGAACGGAGCCGGCCACGGTCCTGTGGAACGGCCATGCCGCGGCGACCCGGAGCGCGAGCTGCTTTTCGCGGAAGAACACGAAGCCGCTCACGGCACGACCCTGGGCCTCCGGGGATCGAGCCGGAAGGTGAGCACCTCGAAGGAGGACCCTTGCGTGATCCCCTCGGGGGGAGGCGCGCCGAGGGGCTCTTCGACGCTGAACGAGCGTGCCCGATCGTCGCTCCCGCGGCGCACGGTCCCGCGAAAAAACAGGAATCGACCGTCGGACCAGAGCACGACGTGCGCGGTGTCGCCCTCGCGCAGGCGCGCCGCGAGCGAGGGCGCCGCCGCGCGGAAGGCCGCGGCGAACGCGCGGGCCAGGGCAGCGTCGGCCCAGCGCGGCGCGAGCAGCCTGGGCAGCGACGAGCGCAGGATCGAGGGGTTGACCTCCGCGCTCGTCTCCGGGGCGCGCGCCTCTTCTTCGAGGCGGGGCGCGCCGCCGCGGCAGCGGCCCAGGAACGAATAGATCTCGGTTTTGGTCGCGAAATGGCGGCGGAGCCCGAGCATGGCCGACGGGGAAAACCCCCCGAGCCCGTGGAGCGAAGCGCGTCCTTCGAGCCAGGCGCTCTGCAGCATGATCTCGCTCTCTTCGAGCATCGGCGCGCGCTCCTCCCAGGTGAGGCCGTCCATCTCATCGTACATGAGCGAATCGGGCGACTTGCGGAACCGCGTTTCCCCTTCGAGCGAGCGTGGACCCCGGACGCGGACGCCGTACCGCTCCGGCTTTCTGCCGATCGGCGAGTCGGCCGTGAGGTAGAAGGAAGAGGGCGCGAGATCGTCGATGGCGAAGGCGTTCTGCCGGACCCAGTCGCACGTCTCCTCGAGCTCCGCGCGCGTCTCGCCGGGGAAGCAGGAGAGCACGTTCACGCGGACCATGATCTCGTGGTGGTGCGCATCGAGGATCATCTGTGTCGCCTGCTCGGGTCGGTGCCCTTTGACCATGGCCTTCAGCACCCGCGCCGAGGCCGACTCCACGCCGATCGTCAGGCCCGCGCAGCCCGCGCGCGCCATGAGCTCGAGATCCCCCGGCTCCGAGGGGCGCACGCGGTACGAGTCGGACCAGCGCAGATCGAGGCGCGCCGCGAGCAGGGCGCGCGAGAGATCCGCCGCGAGCAGGTTTACCTGCGTGTCGAAGAAAAGAAACTCGCGCGTCTGCCAGCGCTCCGCGAGCTCCGCGAGCTCCCGCACCACCAGGTCGATCGGCTTGTGCTCCTGCGTGCCGCCCGTTTGGCAGAAGGCGCAGGAGAACTGGCATTCGAATGTGAAGAAATACGGCAGGACGAGCGACGCGCCGATCTCGCCGCGATAAGCCGGGTAGGCATCTTCATCGGCGCGGACGACGTCGCGGCGGTAAAGGTCGAGATCGTAAATCGAGAAATCGGGCGCGGGCCAGTCCGCGGCGGAGGGGGCCTTGCGCATGCCGCCCCGCACGAGCTGGACCATCTCCGTGTTTGGTTCGACGGGACCTCCGCGCCGGTGCTCCGGGAGGTCCAGCAGCGCGGCGAAGGCGCGGCGGATCTGCGCGGGCGTGCTGGCATTCGTGACGATGTCGGCGCCGATCGCGCCGCTCCTTTCGAGGAGGCCGCGGAGGTGCTCGACGGCGACGCCGCCCACGATGATCCGCTTTCCCCAGCGGCGCTTCATCTCGCACGTGAGGACCGCGACGAAGGGCACCTGGCTGCCGCGGTCAATGGAGACCGCGACGAGGTCCGCACCCCGGCCGGGCTCGTCGAGGCGCTCGAAGATCCGGTCCATCACGGCGTCGATGCGCGCGTCGCGTTCGCCCGCGAGGTGCCGCTCGACGAGCGCCGGCGCCACGAGCGGCGCGACCTCGAGGTCGAGCGGCGCCTTGAAGAGATCGAGGGCGAGATCCACCGCGCGCCCCGTGAGCCCGAGCGAGCGGATGCTCGCCGCGACGACCGCGGGACCAAGCGGCGGAAAACGATAAACAAGGTGCGCCGTCGGGGCCGAGAAGTCCGGCGGAAGCACAAAGAGCACGTCGCGCGGGCGAGGTACGCTGGCGGTCAAGCTGGTGTCCCGGCGCGAACGTACCACTTATCTCGGAGGCGCGGAGCTGGGGCTTTGCCCCAGGCCCCAGCAGGGGCTGTCCGCCCCTGCACCCGGACCAGCCAGGGGCTGGACCCAAGCTCGATGAACTGCGCGATGCGCAGTTCATCGAACAGGCCCGGTTCAAGACCGGCGACGACCCTGCCAACCGAGACAGCCGCGCTGCTGGTTCGGATGGCAACCCGGCTTCTTCGTCGGCCTGTTTGAAAAACTGCGCGGAGCGCAGTTTTTCAACCCTGGGTCCAGCCCCTGGCTGGTCCCGGGTCGAGGGGGCGGACAGCCCCCCGCGGGGTCCGGGGCAGCGCCCCGGCGCCCCGGCATGAGCGCGCGCTACCGCGGCACCCGCGGCCAGAGCTCGCAGTCGGCGAGGTCCCCTGGCTGCAGGTGTGGCGCTACGGCGCCGAGCAGCCGCTCGCGTGTTGGGTTCGTCGGTAGGGCTACGCGCTGCCCGTCGGGGAAATAGTGCAGCACGATCACCTCGCGTAGCGTTTCGGTGCGGTTCTCGTTTGCGCCGTGCACCAACCACCCGTCGTGGAACGAGAGGTCTCCCGGGCGCATCGGCCCGGTGTCTACACAGGCGAGCTTTTGCTCGCGCACGAAGGCGCCGAGGTCGCGGTCGGTGTCGTCGGAGATGTCATACGGCCCGAGCTCGCCTGCTTCGTGCGAGCCGCGCGCGAAGAACATCGTGCCCATCTCCGCGCTGACCTCGCAGAGCGGGATCCAGAGCGTGATGCCCGTGTTGGGCTTGAACGGGCATGCCGAGAGGTCCTGGTGCCAGGGCGTGTGCCCTGCGCCGGGCTCCTTGTAGAGGATCTCGTCGCAGAACAGCCGTAGCGCGGGGACGCCCATCAGCCGCGCCGCCAGGTCTGCGAGCCCTGGGTCGAATACCAGCTCGCGCACGCGCGGGTCGAACGCCCACGCGTTGAACACCTGGATGAACGCTTTGGCGTACGTGTCGCGCAGGGGCGCGGGTGGGCGCGGCTCGGCGTGGCGCGCGACCACCTCGCGCACGGCGTCGCGGAACGCCGTGATCTTCGCAGCCGGCACCACGTCGCGCAGCACGAGGTAGCCGTCGCTTCGGTAACGCGTGATCTCCTCGGGCGAGACGTCGCGCGTGGGAACGAGTCCTGGTTCGCTCATGGTGCGACCGGGAGCTTGACGCGCTCGCCTGCGCCCAGCACGTCGCGCGCGGGCTCGACGAGGGGATCGGTCACGGCGACGAGCTCGCGCAGCGTCTCCGCGTCGGGGGCGCCGCCACGCCGCGTGTAGCTGAACGCGATGCCGCGTACGCGGCGGAACGCTTGGGGCGTCACGGAGGAGACCGCGGCCTCGATCCCCAGCGGCTGCCCGCGCACCTCGACCTCGAGCAGGAGCCGCGCGTGGTCGTGCCGCACCGAGCGCACCGTCCACGCCCCGTGCGTTGCCTGCCCGACCATCCTCTGTACGCGCTCGAGCATCTCCGCGCCGAGCTCGATCCCTGCGGGAGAGACGTCTCCGCGCGCCCGGTTTCGGTCGTCGCGTCGGGTCGGCGGCATGGTCCAGAGGTTCTCCAGCACGTCGCCCCCGCGCTGCCGCGCGACTTCGGCGACGTACTCGCGTGTGCGTAGGAGGTCCTCGGCGGTCCACCCCCGGCACGAGCGCACCATGAGGGTCACGGGGTCGAAGTCGATCGCGTTCTGCTCGACGTCGCGCACCATGAGCGCGTCGGGGAGCACCAGGCAGTGGAAGACCCGCAGGCGGCACCCGAGCTCGAGGGCCCTCTCGAACGACACGCGGAAGCTCGCTGGCGAGTCGCCCGGCAGCCCGAGGATGAGCTCGGTCTCGACCTCGGCGATCTCGCCCAGCGTCTCGACCATGCGCGCGAAGCGCGACTCGCGGAACGCCCGCCCTGCGCTCGCCAGCGCCTCGGGGTTGAACGACTGGATCCCGATGTCGAGCTGCGGCCGCTCGATCGACGCGAGGAACGTCATGTGCTCGTCCTTGAGCTGCGTGGGGTACACGGCGGCGTGCAGCCGCCGCGTGCGGAGAAATCCTGTCTCGCGCTCGGCTTCGGCGAGGCTCCTGAAGCCGCGCGAGTTCAGGTTCAACCCTGCGTCGGCGAGGTGCACGTTCGGCGCGCCGAGCTCCGCCAGCGCGCGGAAATCCGCGGCGACGTAGGCCGCGCTGAACACCCGGTCGGGCACGTCGCTCTTGCCCCACTGGCAGAACGAGCACGACATCGGGCAGCCCCGGTAGGTCTCGATCGCCCCGGTGCGCCCGGCCGGGATCATCCCGAGCTGCGTGGGGGAGGGGAGGTCGTCGAGGGCGCGCTTCGGGGGCTCGGCCGTCTCGTGCCACGCGCCGCGCGCGTGGAGCGCGAGCCCCGGCACCGTCGCGAGCGATGCGGCGTCGAGCGAGGGCAGCGCGGCGAGGGCCGCGAACGTCCACTCGCCCTCGTTCAAGACCAGCGCGTCGAGCAGCCCCGCGTGCGCGCGGAACTGCGGCAGGTCGAACATTTGGGACCGCGCCGACGGGCCGCCGAACACGATCGTGCACGCGGGGCGAAGGGCGCGCACCCGCTCGGCAACGCGCAAGAAGAGCGAGAACGACCAGACGTACGCCGCGAAGCCCACGATATCCGGCTCGACGGAGAGCACCCAGTCGACCCATGCGTCCACGTCCATCGAGGGCGATTCGCGGAAGTGCACTTCGGCGTGTTTTCCCGCGGGTGAGTTCACCAGCGTCGCCCAGACGCGCCGGGCGCCGAAGCTGAAGGGCGTGAATCTGCCCTGGAGGATCACCTCGTTCGCCGCGATGGCGATGACGCGCCGCCGAGCCATGGATGCCGCGATGCTAGCAGGTCACGGCTCGACTGTGCATCCACGACCGACGCTCCTCGGTCGCAGGAAGGGCGTATTTGTCATCGATCCCTGGTGAAGCGAATGGCGAACGGACGCGACCCGAAGGGGGACGCAGGGATGTTTCGAGGCCGCCTGCGTGGCCGGCGCGGCGTAGGTTCGCCGGAGCGCGTCGATCAGGTAGGGGCCGTCGGTCGTGCGATCGACGGTCTCGTAGAATGACTTGCCGACATTCAAGACTGCCTCGGCGGCGAACCCCAAGAGTGCGCGACGACGCCGGAAACGGCTTCTACCTTTTCTTCTTTTTCTTCTCCGGCGGCGGCCTGGTTTTCGTGGGGTCTTCCAGCAGCCAAGGCGCGCGCCGGTCGATGGGCTTCGGAGCGCCGGGCGGCAATGGTTTTTCCCCGGCCCGTTTGACCTCGAACGAGGTGCTCACGACGTCTTCACCTCGAAGGTGGCGCGCGCGTCCTTGACCACGGAAGCACGCACAGCCGAGGCGACGGACCGCGCGACGAGGCCGGCCGCAGGGATGTCGATCCCCTTTTCTTTGTCCTGGGTGTGCAATGTGCCGGTGAGAACGTGGGTCGCGGCCTCACGATCGACGGGAGCCGCTTCAATCGTGGTGGCCGCGGGTTTGCTCGCGGGGGGCGCAGCGACGACGCCGGGAACGGACCAGATGGGCGTACCGAGGCCGGGGAGGCCGGAGCCAGGATCCGCGGGCGGAGGGCCACCGTAGTCGTCCCCGGCGGCCGGGGGAGCGGGAGCGGATTCGGGAGCAGGAGCGGATTCGGCAACCGAAATCTGATTGTGTACTGCTGTGGAGGGAGGTCACTTTGGGCCTGCCTGGGAAACGCGTTGAAAACCGATTGCGTCAACTCGAAGGGGACGGGTCACAAAAGACTTGACAACTGCGGACCCGTTTGGATGTACTGTCCCCTACGGCGATACCCGTTAGGAAGCTCAAGCTTTCATTACAATCGAGGGAACGCGCCCCATGGCCACTTTTCCCAAAGGCCCTACCAACAACTTCCTGGTGAACGTGCAGGGGATCATGGACCCGATCGGCTACACGCTGCGCCTGCGCGAGCGTTATGGCGATCCGATGTCGCTCCCGAAGATGGACGGCAAACCGGGGCTGGCCACTGGCAGTGTGGAGGGGCTGCGCTCCGTGTTCGCGGTGCCGCCGGAGGCCCTTGACCAGATGCTGGCCAAGAACTTCAGCGCGTTGTTCGGGGAGTCGTCGCTGTTCGTGCTCTCGGGTGCGCGGCACACGGCTATGCGCAAGCTGCTCATGCCGCCGTTTCATGGGCAGCGCATGCGCCTGTATGGGAAGCAGATCTGCGACCTCGCCCTGCAGCACTCCCGGGACTTCAAGCCGGGTCAGCAGCTCGTGGCGCAGGACCTCATGCACACGATCTCGCTGCAGACGATCATCCACATCGTGTTCGGAGTCACTGCGCCGGAGGAAGCGGCGCGCCTCGAGAAGCTGCTCGAGTCGCTGCGCAAGAGCTTGTCCTTGGGCCTGACCGTCACCCTCGTGATTCCCTGGCTGCGCCGGGAGTTTGGGGGGTTCGGCCCGTGGGCGCACTGGCAGCGCGTGACCCAGGACCTGCGAAGCTTCCTCGATCCGGAGCTAGCCCGCCGCCGAGCCGACCCTGCCGAGCGCACCGATATCCTGAGTTTGCTCCTGAAAGCCCGCCAGGAAGACGGGACGGAGCTCAACGACCAGCAGATCTTCGAGCAGCTACATACGCTGCTCTTCGCGGGGCACAGCACGACGGCGGGCGCGCTCTCCTGGGCGCTCTCTTTTCTCGGACACGCGCCAGCCGTCTTGCGCCGGCTGCAGGACGAGCTGACGGCGCTGGGCGCGGATCCGGAGCCCGAGGCGCTGGCCAAGGCGCCATATCTGGAAGCGGTGTGCAACGAGACGCTGCGCCTGCGCCCGCCGAGCCCGGGGGTGGGGCGCAAGCTGAATACGCCCATGCGAATCGCGGGCTACGATTTGCCGGCCGGAGCAGGCGTGTTCGCGCAAATCATCTGGGCCCACCACGATCCCGCGGTATTTCCGGAGTCGGAAGTGTTTCGTCCCGAGCGATTCCTGGAGCGAACCTATTCCCCCTTCGAATTCCTGCCGTTTGGCGGCGGGAATCGGCGCTGCATCGGGGCCGCCTTTGCGCTGTACGAGATGAAGCTCGTCCTGGGCACGCTGCTGCGGCGCTACAGCTTCGAGCTCGTGTCAAGAAGCCAGTGCGGGTGGGGCTGCAGGGTCTGCCCGGCGCTCCGGTGCGCGTGATCGTCCGTTGATTCCTGCCCAGCGATAACGACCCGCCCATTGTGGCGCTCAGCCACATCTGAGGCGGGCGGAAGCGGCGGCGGAGGCGGAAGCGGGAGCGGGGGCGGTAACGGGAGCGGATTCGGGAGCGGGAGCGGATTCGGGAGCGGGCGCAGACGCGGCCGCGGGGACGCGTGCGATGGCGGCAGCGCGTGGGGGCGTGGGGGCGGAGGCGGGCGCCGTCGTGGGCGTGGGCGTGGGCGCGGGCGCCGCGGGCTCGATATCGATCGTCGTATCCGCCTCGACGGATGGCGGTGGCGGAGGCGGAGCGGGGGGCGCAAGCGGCGATTCGCGGGGCGACAGCCTCCAAAGCAGGAGGTGCGCGAGGAGCGCGATGGCGATCGCCGAAGTCTCACGACGTCGATCGTTCTCCATGGTCAGCGCCTAGCATTGGCCTTCGGGCGGTGCGGTCGGCCCAACCTTGCGAGAAGCTATCGCGCTGATCCTCGGTTTCCCTTCCATCGCGGTCTCCATCGCTCCAAACGTCCCAACCCCCACACCGTCACGCGAGGGTCTCCAAACGTCTCAACCGCCACGCGTCACCGTCACGCGAGGGTCTCCAAACGTCTCAACCGCCACGCGTCACCGTCACGCGAGGGTCTCCAAACGTCCCAACGCCTACGCGTCACCGTCTCTCGAGGGTCTCCAAACGTTCCAACCCCCCCACGTCATCGTTGCTCGTCGGCGTCCGAACATTCAAACACCCGCGCGTCACCGTCACCCGCGTCCCCTTGAACGTTCGAACACCCGCGTGCGCCCGAAACCTGCGCCCAGGACGACGACCACGAGGCCGGGTTCCGCGGACGTCCTCCCAAGAACCGGCAGCGCTGCCGCCTTGGCTGGCAGGATCATCGCCGGCCTTGACCCAGGCTGTTCGATGAACTGCGCATCGCGCAGTTCATCGAGCTTGGGTCCAGCCCCTGGCTGGTCCGGGTCCAGGGGTGGACAACCCCTGGTCGGGGCCCGGGGTGAAACCCCGGCGCGGCGCCCCTGCCTCGTCCCCCTTCTCGGTTTGTCGTGATCGGGGTAGGCTCCCTCGAAGCAATGTTCGACGAAGACAAGCTCCGCGCCTTCGGCCGCCTCGTGGTCAAGCTTCAGCAGCGCGAGGATCTTACCCGGGGTGAGGTGCGCGAGGCTTACCGGCAGATCTGGCGCAACGAGCAGCCCGAGCTCCACCAGGGCGCCTTCATCGCTGCCCTCCGCGCCAAGGGGGAGTCCCAGGCCGAGCTCACCGGCGTCGTCGAGGCCTTCCAGGACGAGTGGCGCCTCTGGTTCCCCCACACCGTCCGCTCCCCGGAACCGCCCCTCAGCATCGCCGGCGTCGGCATGGACACCCTGAAGACCGTCAACGTCTCCAGCGGCGCTGCCGTCCTCGCCGCCGCCTGCGGCCTCTACGTCCACAAACCCGGTGCTCCTGCCCTCACCGGGGTCAGCGGCGCGGCTGACATGTTTGCTCATTGGGGCGTCGACCTCGATGCCCCCGGGGAGGCCCAGGTCAAGAGCACCGAGACTTGCCGCCTCGGCTTTACCTCCGTCGTGGGCCGCGCCTTCATGACGAGCGGCTTTGCCCGCGTGATCAGCCAGATCCGCATCGGCACCTCCTTCCACATCGGCGGCCCCCTCGTCCGCCACGTCGGCGAGCGCCACAAGATTGCCGGCGTCCCCGAGCCCCGCCTCGTTCGCATCGTCTGCGAGGTCATGCGGGATCTCGGCTACGAGCGCGCCCTCGTCCCCTGCGCCGAGTCCACGGCCCATCCCGGCCGCTACCTCGACGAGATTGGCAATGTCGGCCCCACGCACGTCGCCGAGCTGCTCCCCGGCGGCGAGATCCGCGAATACACGATCCGCCCCGAAGACGCCGGCCTGCGCGAGGCCCCCTTCGAAGCCATCGCCTCCCGCGGCACCGCCGAAGAGAACGCCCGCGTCCTCGCCCGCGCCCTCGCCGGCAAGCTCGAAGGCCCCATCGTCGACGTGCTCCTCCTGAACGCCGCCGCCGGCCTGAAGCTGATGGGCAAGGCCGACTCGCTCACCACAGGCGTCGAGCAAGCGCGCCGCGCAATCCACGAAGGCCGCGCGATCGCGCAGCTCCGCGCGCTGATCGAGGCCCAAAACCCGCAGCCCGCCGCAGGTCGCGCCAAGCTCGAAACTTTCCTCGCGGACTAAAAGTCGCCGGAACCACGTGACGAGGCCCCCTCCGGTGGGTATCCTCGGCGCATTGCGTCGTCCGCCGTGAACGGGGAAGATTTCCGATGACGAACAAGACCACCTACACGAAACACATCGAGATGTCGGCCGACGAGATGGCAAACCTGGCCGTCTGGGACCGCGCCGTCCTCCGCGCCTGGCAGGACCCCGAGTTCCGCCAAAAGCTCATCGACGACCCGAACAAGGTCCTCTCCGATCTCGGCTTCAAGGTCCCCCCCGGCGTCGCCTTCGTGGTCGTGGAAAACACCGCCGAGCGCCGCCACATCGTCCTGCCCTCCGCCCCCTCCGGCGACGTCTCCGTCCTGCCGCTCGATACGTCGCCGCTGCACGACTACGACCCCGGGTTCTGAGCCGGGGTTTCACCCCGGACCCCGACCAGGGGTTGTCCACCCCTGGACCCGGACCAGCCAGGGGCTGGACCCAAGCTCGATGAACTGCGCGATGCGCAGTTCATCGAACAGGCCCGGTCAAGACCGGCGACGACCCTGCCAACCAAGACAGCCGCGCTGTGGGTTCTGCTGGCGACCTGGGTTCTTCGTCGGCCTGTTTGAAAAACTGCGCGGAGCGCAGTTTTTCAACCCTGGGTCCAGCCCCTGGCTGGTCCGGGGTCGAGGGGGCGGACAGCCCCCCGCGGGGTCCGGGGCGGCGCCCCGGCGCGACGAGGTTACCGTCGCCGCGTGACGAGCTCGATGAGGCGCGTCACGTCGGGGACGCCGAGGCCTGTTGCTGGGTCCCAGCCGGGGCCGGCTGAGTAGCCTGACAGTCGGTGGATGACGGCCTTGCCGTGCGCGTTGAGCACGTTCATGGCCACGTCCGTGCTCCCCTCGGAGATCTCGCGGAAGGGTGCTGGGTTTTCCTTCCGGAGTGCGTAGAGCATCGGGTTGATGAAGCCCACGCGGCCGAGGCCTGCTGCGCGCCGTGCTTGGTTCATGAGCGCCACGATCGCTGCCCAGATCGGCGCTGCCACGCTGGTGCCGCCGGCGTAGTCGACCCACTGCCCACACGCGACCGCCTGGTAGCCTTGCATCGTGAGCGGCTGGTTCGACGCGCGTTGCACCGCCGAGCCCGAGGCCATGAGCGCGACGTCCGGGAAGCCGCGGCCGTACGGCACGACCGCTGGCTCGCCCTCGCCACGCGCGTACCAGCCCTTCAGCGTGTCGCTTTGCCATTTCGGGATGGGCACCTCGCGGCTGAACCCGCCGCTCGACGCGAGTCGCACGAAATGAAGCACCCGCCCGAGCCCGGGCGGCGGCGGCCCGCTCCACGCGATCTCCGTGAGTGGCGCCCGACCCGTGATCATCGTGCCCCCGACCGAGAGCACGCGCTCCTCCACCGCCGGAAACACCCCGTGTGGCCAGGGTGCGTCCCCGACGTACCTCCCGTCCTTGATCGTGCGCGGCACGCCGTCGAATGCGCCCCAGTCGCCCGCCGCGCTGATCACCGTGACGCCGATGGCTGCGGCCTGGTCGAGCAGGCCGCTCACGACGCGGCGCCCGTGCACGCGGTAGTAGCTGCGCTCGGGCGTGATCCAGCTCGTCGAGACGATCGTCGGCATGTTCTCGCGGTCGCCGATGACCTTGAGCAGGAACGTCACCCATGGGTCGGCGATCACCATCGGATCGACGAAGTACACGAGGATCCGCGCGCCCGGCGCCATCGCGCCCACCCACTCGACGGTCATCGCGACCTCGAGCGTGTAGAGCTTGTTCGCGCTCGTCACCTTCGAGGGCCGGGATCCCACGTGGTACGTCTTGATCTCCGGCGGATGCGGGATCCCGTGGGCGTCCCAGAACGCGTGGAGATCACTCTCTTCGAGCGCGCCGCCGAGCATGAGCAGCGCGATCGTCTCGCCCGACCCGTCGAGCTCGGTCGCCTTGGGGAAGCGGTAGATCGCGCGGACGTCCGCGGGGGTCAGGCCAAAGCCAGGCTCGGGGCGGCTCTCGCGCGCGCCTTCGAGCGTGGGGAACTGCATCGGGTGCTCGGCGCCCGCGTCCGCGACCATCGTGCTGCGCGCGCGGTTGCCGCTCTGCCGGACCTTCACGGACTGCACGTACTGCGCGATCTGCCGCGGGATCGGCCATTCCATGGGCGTGAGCGCGCGCTCGTCCTTCTCCTTGTCGTCGAGCCAGCGCCGGCACTCGGCGCCGAACGTGCGGCCCACGGCCTCCTTCGTGGTCTTCACGAAGATCGTTTGTCCCGACACGCTGCGCACGTCCATGTGCGGCATGCCGTGCTCTTCGAGCCACGCGAGCACGGCGCGGCGCTCGTCCGAGGGCAGCGTCACGAACTTGCGCAGCTCCTCGCGCTCGAGGTGCTGCGCGCGCTTGTTGTCGTCCGGGTGGCTCGCCGCCTCCGCCGCGCGCCGGATCGACTCCCGATCATGCTCGTGAAGGACGAACACGAGCGTCAGCTCGTCGTTTCCGTAGGCGGTCAAGCCGTGGCCCCCGGCGCGAGCTTCACGAACCCTTTTTTCGCGGCGGCGCGGACGACGGAGAGCGTCGCGGCGCGGATCGCCTCGGGCGAGGCGTACCCCGCGGGCAAGAGGCGCGGGGCCTCGGCGAGCAGCGACGCGACGTCGTGGTGGCGCCCCATCGCCTCGACGACGGGCCCGAGCGCAGGCGCGATCTTGCTCGGCGCCGCGTGCGTGCGATGCGTGAAGTCGGCGTCGTCGCTGACGAGATCGTAGAAGACGTCGAGCTGGCCCGTCGGTTTGCCCTCGGTCGCCATGGGCTCGGTGCGCAGCGCCAGCCGGAAGCGCGCGAGGTGCTCGATCGCCTGCTTCGGCAGCGCCTCCGGCGGCGGCAGCCCGTCCTCGTAGAAGACGTTGTACACGTCGCCCTGGAGGCCCGTGATGCCCGCGACGAGCGGGATCACCGTGTCGTCCGTGACCGCGCGGAGCGTCGGGAAGAACCCGGCGCTCGCCATGGTGAAGGCCTGCCGATCGTCGACCGCGAGCTTGCCCGAGGCGTTCACGAGCGTCTGCGCCTCCCACCACCACGAGGGCGCCGCGCGGTTGTTGCCGTAGAAGTAACGCGCGAGCCGGAGGAACGAGCCTGCCTCGCCGCGGATGTAGTCGGCGTAGGCGCGCCAGAGCGCGTCCTCGGGCAGGTCTCGCCGCGCGCGGGCCGTGCGGTACGTGTACGCTGCGCGATGGCCACTCTGCATCGCGAGCGTCACGCCCGACGAGAGGATCGGATCGACGAAGATCGCCGCGTCTCCGGCCGTGGCCCAGCCCGGTCCCGTGGGGCTCTTCGCCCACGACGACCAGTCGCGGGTCACCGAGATGCGCTTGCCGCCGCCGATGAAGTCGTCGCGGTTCGTCGCGCGCGAGAGCAGGCCCCGCACCTCGGGGCAGCCCTGGATCGTCTCGTGGTAAAACGACTCGGGATCCTGGCTCTGGAGCGCGTCCTTGAAGTGCGCCGTGTTCGTCACGACGCCGACGCTGATGAGGTCTTGCGCGACGGGGATGTACCAGATCCAGCCTTTGTCGACCGAGCAGATGAACACGTTCGTCCGGTCGCGCGTGCCCCGGTAGAGGATCTTCCACTCGGCCCCGGACCAGTAGCCGTAGACCGCGTAGTTGTTCATGTGCGGATCGAAGACGCGGCCCCCCGGCGTGAAGCGCGTGCCTTGCCCGCTCGCGTCGAGGATGAACGAGGTCTCGATCGTGCCCTCGCGGCCCTGATCATCCTCCCAGTCGACGCCCGTGACGCGGCCGTGTTCGTCCTTGTGGATCGTCTTGCCGCGTGTCCCCTCGCGCACGTCGGCGCCGAAGTCCCGCGCGCGGTTCATGATCATGTGGTCGAACTCGGCGCGCCGGACGTTGAAGGCGTTGAACGTCTCGTCGCGCTCTTCGGGGCGGCGGAGGAGCTTCGAAAAATCCTGGCCGAGGACGTTCAGCACCTCGGCGCCCTCGTGGACGCGGACGTCGCCGAGCTTGAGGTAGTCGGCGTCCCAGGGCGTCCGATCGCGGCCCCACACGAACGTGATGCCCATCTTGCGGATGAACCCCGCGCGTCCGAGATCGTCGTAGATCCCGAGATCCCGGAGGACCGGGTTCAGCGCGGGGATGAGGGACTCGCCGATGTGGTACCGCGGGAAGCGCGCCTTCTCGAGGACCGTGACCGAGAGGTTCGGCTCGTACTTCTTGAGGATGGCGGCGAAGGTGCTGCCTGCAGGACCCCCGCCGAGGACGACCACGTCGCGACGCTCGATGCCCATGATGCGAGGTCGATTATCACGCGGCGCGCACGCCTGGAAGCCTCGCGCCCGATGGGGTATCCGTGGCCCCGAGGGCCGAGGAGGAGTCGCCGATCGTGCAGGGTTCCGACATCACGTGGGCGCGTATCGCGGAAGGCAAGATCGTGGTCGCGACGAGCGCGCGGGCGTTCCTGCACGAAGAAGAGCTGGCCTTCGGCGGGCCGTTCTCGGTGCCGCCGGAGGGGCCGGCGAGCCTCGCAGCGACGCGGAATCTGCTCGATGGCGCGCTGGGCGTCGCGCAACGGGAAGGGGCCGCGCCGCCGCGGCGAGAGCTCACGCTCGCAGGCTGGATCCACCGTCTCGCAGGGTACTTTCACACGACCCACGCGACGCCCAGGCTCATGATCGAGGCCGCCGCGCGCTTCGAAGGGGAGGGGCGCGCGGCGCTCGCGGCGTGGGCGCATGAAAAGTCGCGCGACGAGCACGGGCACGATGCGCTCGCGCTGCGCGATCTCGCGTCGCTCGGCTACGACGCCCGCGCGCTCGTCGCCGCGCACGTGCCGGAGACCGCGGCGGCGCTCGTCGATTTCTTCACGTCGCTCGTGCGTGGCCCGGGAGATCCAGCGCGGTGCGTGGGCTACGCGTTCGCGCTGGAGCGCCTCGCCGCGACGCGGAGCGCGGCCGAGGTGCGCGTGGTGCAAGCCGTGCTGCCGAGCGGCGTCGATGCGACGCGATGCCTGCGCGTGCACAGCGCTGCCGGCACCGACGCGGATCACGTCGACGACATCGTCACGCTCGTCTCCGGCCTCCCGCACGGCGAACGCGAGGCGATCGCGAGGGCCGCTTACGAGACCACCCGGATCGGGAGATTTGCGCGCGGGAGTTCGGCCCGCAGCGACGACGATCTTTCCGTGATGTTCGAGCCGTTTCGCGTCAAGCTCGGCGCTTGACACGGGGGGCCCGCGTCGGCTGCGATGCTCGGCCTCTCGACAGGAGAGAGAGCGGATGTACCAGAGGCGTCACGTCCCGAGCCCGCGCGCGCTGCCCAAGACCTATCGTTTCCTGCGGCTTCCGCTCGTGATCGACGTCGCGCCGATCGTCGCCGAGATCGAAGCGGCGGACATCACGTGGCTGCCGAGCCAGTGGAAGTGGCACCTCGGCACGTCGTTTTGCATCCTGCGCGGCGGCGAGGAGCGCGGCTGGCCCGGCAGTCGGCTCACGAGCGGCGGCGGCATCGACGCCCCTGCGCTCGCGCCTCTCCCGCGCCTGCGCGAGCTGCTCGACACGGCCTTTCCTGCGCGCCCCGTCTCGGCGTGGCTCGGGTTGAGCCCGCCGGATTCGCGCATCCATCTGCACGTCGACAACACGCCCCACTGGGACGAACACCACCGCTTCCACGTCCCGCTGATCACGACGCCGGCCGCGCGTCTCTGCGTCGCGGGCCGCTTCCTGCATCTGCCCGCGGGCACCGTGTGGGCCTTCAACAACAGCGTGCCGCACGGCGCGGAAAACCTTGGATCGCCGCGGATTCACCTCATGGTGGATCTGCCGCCCGTGCCGCCCGTCGAGGCCCTCGTCGCCGCGGGCACGCCGGAAGAAGGCGCGAAAGATCCCGAGGCGATGGCCCGTTTGTCGCGGGATCCGATGGCGTCGTTGCCCGAGACGATGAAGTCGGACGCGTATCTGCTCTGGCGACTCGCGCAGCAGTAGTCCGCGCGGGGCAGGGGAGGGGGGCGCGTGGTTCGCGTCCGGACCAAACCCGGCTCGACGAACCTGAAACGTTTCCTTACGGAACGTTCTTCTGTGGCCGAAAATGTCCCTACATGTGGCCCGACGAACCGTTGGTCGGACCGTAAGGGGAGGGGCGCGGCAAGTTGCCGCAGGTGTGCGGCGCTTTGCCATCTTGCCCTCGTCGGCTGGGGACGGCAAAACCCGCCCGCGTCGTCGGGAATTCCCGATGATCGAGCGTCCACATGGCGAGATACCTATTCCCAAAGTGGTCCAACCGGGTGCTGCCGATGGTGGCCGCCTTCGTACTTGCTCCGCTTGGCACCGCGGCTGCGGGCGGCCTTTGGTACTACGGTACCAACAAGCACGTCGAAGTTGGCTACACGCCCACACAACCCGTGGACTACAGCCACAAGCTGCATGCCGGCGATCTCGGCATCGACTGCCGTTACTGTCATACGGCCGTCGATAAGAGCGCCCAAGCGTCCGTCCCCTCCACCGAGACGTGCATGAACTGCCACTCGAAGGTGAAGACGGATAGTCAAAAGCTTCTTCCCGTGCGGGAGAGCTTCGCCTCGGGGAACCCCATCCCCTGGGTACGCGTCCACAACCTGGCCGACTACGCGTACTTCAACCACCAGGCCCACGCGACCGCAGGAGTGGCTTGTCAGAGCTGCCACGGCCGCGTCGACCAGATGATCAAGGTGAGTCAAGCCCAGCCCCTCTCCATGGGCTGGTGCCTCGACTGTCATCGGAATCCCGAGCCGAACCTCCGGGATCCGAAGGACATCACCAAGATGGTCGACGAGACCGTGCCGGCGAGCGTCGCGAACCTCGCGGCACCGCCCTCCCAGCGCAAGGTCTCGCCTCCCGTTCATTGCTCGGGGTGCCACCGATGAAGCGAGCTCCGTATCCCATCGAGCCGGATACGTCCGGAAAGAACTACTGGCGGAGCGTCGACGAGCTCGAGAAGTCGCCGTCGTTCGCAGAGGACCTCACGCGCGAGTTCCCGGAGGGCGCCGCCGAGGCGCCGCAAGGGACGAGCCGCCGAGGCTTCCTCGCCATCATGGGCGCATCGATGGCCCTCGGCGGACTCGCGGCGTGCCGCAGGCCCGAAGAGGTCATCGTCCCCTACACGCGCGCGCCGGAGGAGATCGTCCCCGGCCGTCCGCTCTTCTTCTCGACCGCGATGCCGATCCTCGGCACCGCGATCGGCCTCGTCGTCGAGACGCACGAGGGCCGGCCGACGAAGATCGAGGGCAACCCCCGCCACCCCGAGAGCCTCGGGGCGACGAACTCGTTCGTGCAAGCGTCGGTGCTCGATCTCTACGATCCCGATCGCAGCCAGAGCCCGCAGGAGAAGGGCGAGGCGCGGACGTGGGACGACGCGAGCGTGTTTCTGCGCAAGCTCGGCGACGACGCGAAGAAGAAGAACGGCAAGGGGCTCGCGGTCCTCGTCGAGGATCACCGCTCGCCCACGGTCGCCGCGCAGCTCGACGCGCTCCTCAAGCTGATGCCTGACGCGCGCGTCGTGCGCTACGAGGCGTTCGGCCGGGACGTGACGGAGGAAGCCGCGCGGATCGCCTTCGGCAAGGCGCTCGTGCCCATCTACGACATCGGCGCGGCCGACGTCGTGGTCTCGCTCGACGCGGACTTCCTCCTCAACGAGGGCAGCGTCGTGAAGAACGTGCGCGCCTTCGCGGACCGGCGGAACCCGGACAGCAAGGACAAGCCGATGAACCGGTTCTACGCGATCGAGAGCTCCTTCTCGGTCACGGGGACGAGCGCGGATCATCGGTTGCGCCTCCAGAGCCACAAGATCCCGGCGCTCGCGTACGCGCTCGCGCAGGAGATCGCCGCGGCCGCGAAGGTGGAGCTGCCGGCGGACATCACGTCCGCGCTCGGCGGCGCCGGCGCGCTCGATCCGCAGGCCACGAAGATGGTCAAGGCCATCGCGGCCGACATCGCGAAGCGGAACGGCGCGGCCTTGATCGTCGTGGGGCGCAAGCAGCCCCCGGCCGTGCACGCGCTCTTCCACGCGGTGCATCGCGCGATCGGCGCGGTCGGCAAGACCGTGAAGCTCGTGCGCCCGTTCGACGAGGTGAAGGGCGGCCCGGCCGAGGTCGTGACCCTCGGCAAGGACCTCCAGGCAGGCACGATCGACACGTTGATCGTGCTCGGCGGCAACCCTGCGTTCAACGCGCCCGCGGACGTCCGCGACGCGTTCACGAAGGCGAAGACGCTGGTCCACGTGGGCACGCACGTCGACGAGACGGGCAAGGCCGCGGCGTGGCACCTGAACCGCGCGCACGCGCTGGAGAGCTGGGGCGACGTCCGGTCCGAGGACGGCACGGGCGCGCTCGTCCAGCCGCTCATCGCGCCGATGTACGGCGGCAAGACCGACGCGGAGATCCTCGAGATCTTCCTCGGCGGTACGCGCAAGGGCTACGACCTCGTCCGCGCGAGCTGGCACGGCGCGCAGTCGCTCGTCGCCGACTTCGAGCGTGACTTCCGGCGCGCCCTGCACGACGGCCTCTGGAAGGACAGCGCCTTCCCGGCCGAGACGGCGGATCTCGACGCGGCGAAGGTCGGCGCGGCGATCAAGGCGCAGAAGGCCGTGGCGCCCAAGGGCGACCTCGAGGTCATCTTCGACCCGGATCCGCACACGTGGGACGGCCGGTACGCGAACAACGGCTGGCTCCAGGAGATGCCGGACCCGATGGCGAAGCTCACCTGGGGCAACGTCGCGTCCCTCTCGCCCAAGACGGCGAAGGGGCTCGGCGTGGTCGATGGGGATCTCGTCAACGTGAGCGCGAACGGCGCGACGGTGACGCTCCCCGCGCTCGTGGCGCCGGGGCTGGCCGAAGGGACGATCCTCGTCACGATCGGTCAGGGCCGGAGCGCGGTCGGTCGGGTCGGCAAGAACATCGGCGTCGACACGGGCGCCTTGCGCACGAGCGCGGGCTTCCACGTCGCGGACGGCGTGTCGATCACGAAGGCGGGCGGCTCGACGAAGCTCTCGCGGACGCAGGAGCACTTCCTCACGGAGGGCCGACCGCTCGTGCACGAGGCGTCGTTCGCCAAGTACCAGGAGAACCCGCAGGTCGTCCCGCCGCCGAAGAAGTACCTGAGCCTCTTCGAGGAGCGGAAGTACGACAAGGGCCATGCCTGGGGCATGACGATCGATCTCGCCGCGTGCGTCGGCTGCAACGCTTGCAGCATCGCGTGCCAGGCGGAGAACAACATCCCGATCGTCGGCGCCGAGGGCGTGCAGAAGTCGCGCGAGATGCACTGGATGCGGATGGATCGTTACTTCGAGGGCGACCTCGAGAACCCGACGAGCGTCTCGCAGCCGATGATGTGCGTGCACTGCGAGAACGCGCCGTGCGAAGAGGTCTGCCCGGTCGCGGCGACGACGCACAGCCCCGAGGGGCTGAACGAGATGACGTACAACCGGTGCATCGGCACCAAGTACTGCGCGAACAACTGCCCCTTCAAGGTCCGAAGGTTCAACTACTTCGACTACACGAAGGACACGATCGAGCAGCACAAGATGCAGATGAACCCGGACGTCACGGTGCGGAGCCGAGGCGTCATGGAGAAGTGCACGTACTGCGTGCAGCGCATCAACCGCGCGAAGATCTCCGCGAAGGCGGAGGGTCGCGAGCGTCTCCGCGACGGCGAGGTGGTGACGGCGTGCCAGGCAGCGTGCCCGGCGCAGGCCATCCACTTCGGCGACCTGAACGACAAGCAGAGCGAGGTGGCCAAGCGCGCCGCCGGGCCGCGCGGATACAGGCTCCTGGAGGAGCTCAACGTCCGCCCGCGCACGTCGTACCTCGCCAAGATCAAGAACCCCAACCCTGAGCTGGAGGGGGCATGACCACCGCCGCCCTGCAAGAAGACACGCCCGGCAAGCGTGCTCCACTCGTCCTCGGTCACCGCGATTTCAATGCGGTGACCGAGACGGTCGCGGGGATCGTCGAGAAAAAGACGACCCCCTCGTGGCTGGTCCTTTTGGGCCTCGCGGTGAGCGTCCTGCTCATCCTGCTCGGCTCGCTCGGTAAGCTCGCGGCGGAAGGCCTCGGTATCTGGGGTCTGAACAACACGGTCTTCTGGGCCTGGGACATCACCGGCTTCGTTTTCTGGATCGGTATCGGCCACGCCGGCACGCTGATCAGCGCCATTCTCTTCCTGTTCCGGCAGAAGTGGCGCACCAGCATCAACCGCGCGGCGGAGGCGATGACGATTTTCGCCGTCATGTCGGCGGCGATTTACCCGGTGTTCCACGTCGGTCGCGTGTGGTTCGCGTATTGGCTCTTCCCAATACCGAACCAGATGAGCATGTGGCCGAACTTCAAGAGCCCGCTGCTCTGGGACGTGTTCGCGATCTCGACGTACGCGACGGTCTCGATCCTGTTCTGGTACGTCGGCCTGGTGCCGGACCTCGCGACGCTGCGTGATCGCGCGAAGACGAAGGTCCGCTCGATCGTGCTCGGCATCTTTTCGCTCGGCTGGCGCGGCTCGCACCGGAACTGGCTGAACTACGAGAAGACCTACCTCATCCTGGCCGGTCTCTCGACGCCGCTGGTTCTCTCGGTGCACACGATCGTGTCGTTCGACTTCGCCGTGTCGATCATGCCGGGCTGGCACACGACGATCTTCCCGCCGTACTTCGTCGCCGGCGCCATCTTCAGCGGCTTCGCGATGGTCGTGTCGCTGATGGTGCTCGCGCGCAAGGCGTACGGTCTCGAGGGCCTGATCACCATCAAGCACCTCGAGAACATGAACAAGATCATCCTCCTCACGGGGACGATGGTCGGTTACGCCTACGCGATCGAGTACTTCATCGCCTGGTACGGCGGCAACGAGTACGAGCGCTTCGCGTTCATCAACCGCGCGTTCGGTCCGTACAAGTGGGCGTACTGGACCATGTGGAGCTGCAACGTCTTCTCGCCGCAGCTCTTCTGGTTCAAGCGCATCCGGACCAGCATCCCGGCGATGTTCGTGATCTCGATCTTCGTGAACATCGGCATGTGGTTCGAGCGCTTCGTCATCATCGTGACGAGCCTCCACCGCGACTACATCCCCTCGAGCTGGACCTACTTCCGGCCGAGCCTCTTCGACATCTCGACGTTCCTCGGGTCGTTCGGTCTGTTCTTCACGCTGTTCCTCCTCTTCCTCCGGTTCCTGCCGGCGGTGGCCATCAGCGAGGTCAAGGGCGTGATGCCGCAGGCGGATCCGCACGCGGGCCATGGCGACGACCACGGTCACGACGCACACGACGACCACCACGAGGAGGCGAGCGCGAAGTCCGACGAGAGCGAGGACGAGGGCGACGAGGGCGAGGAGGCGTCGGAGGGCGACGCGGAGAAGGACGAGGAGGAGTCCCGTGGATAAGGCTCATCGTCACGAAGAGCTCGAGGAGGAGGCGGCGAAGCCGTTCGGCCTCATGGGCTACTTCCTCACGCCCGGCGAGCTGATGCACGCCTGTGAGAAGCTGAAGAACGCAGGGTACAAGGACTTCGACGCGCAGACTCCGTTCCCCGTGCACGGCCTGGAGAAGGCGATGGGGCTGCCCCCGTCGAAGATGCCGTGGATCGTGCTGACCTGCGGGACGGTGGGCCTGCTCAGCGCGATCGCGCTGACGGCGTTCGTCTCGTTCGACTACCCGCTCGTCATCAGCGGCAAGCCGTCGTTCTCGTACCAGGCCTACGTGCCGATCATGTTCGAGCTGACGGTGCTTTTCTCGGCGTTTGGTGCGTTCTTCGGCTTGTGGGGCGTGAACCGCCTGCCGATGTTCTACCACCCGTCGATGAAGCACCCGTCCTTCCCGCGTGCGACGGACGACGCGTTCTTCGTCACCGTCGAGGCGAAGGACCCCAAATACGACGCGTCGAAGACGAGGAAGCTCCTCGAGGAGCTCGGCGCGCGTGAGATCGTGGAGGTCACGGAATGAGGCCCGCCGCATTCCTCTTGTTCGCGCTGGCCCTCGCGGGCTGCCGCGGCAACAAAAGCGAGGAGCCGCCGGTCCATGTCTTCGGAGACATGGACTGGCAGCCCAAGTACCAGTGGGGTGAGGCGAGCTCGTTCTTCGAGGACGGCCGCGCGATGCGGCCGATCGTCGACGGGACGGTGGCGGTCGGCCACCTGGACGAGGACGACGCGTATCACCGCGGCAAGGACGCGAAGGGCGAGTTCATCGGCCGCGCGCCGGTCGAGGTGGACGAGAAGCTCGTTCGTCGTGGCCAGGAGCGCTTCAACATCTACTGCGCGCCTTGCCACGACATGTCGGGCAGCGGCCGCGGGATGGTGGTGCAGCGCGGGTTCCCCCCGCCGGTCGAGCTCTCGTCGGATCGCGTCCGGACCATGCCGGACGGGCAGATCTTCGACACCATCTCGCACGGCGTCCGGAACATGCCGGCGTATCGCAAGCAGATCCCGGTGGCTGACCGGTGGGCCATCGTCACGTGGGTGAGGGTGCTCGGCAAGAGCCAGCATGCCTCGATCGACGACGTGCCCGCCGACAAGCGCAACGCGATCGATCCAGAAGGAGACGCGCAATGAGCCAGGCGGCGGCAATGACCGCAGGTCGGGCCACGGGCGAGAAGTCGAAGAGCGACGACGCCCGGAAGCTCCCGAAAGACGTGGGCGACTCGCTCACGAAGGCGGGCATGGGGCTCGCGGTCGTGGGCGTGGTGGCGGCGGGTGCCGGATATGCGATGGACCCGAAGCGATTCGCGGCCTCGTATCTGATCGGCTTCCTGTACGTCGCGACGGTCGCGCTCGGCGGCCTGTTCTTCGTCCTGGTCCAGCACCTCGCGCGCGCGGGCTGGTCGGTGGCGGCGCGGCGGCAGATGGAGTGGCTCGCGGGCCTCCTGCCTGCGGTCGCGGTCCTCTCGATTCCGATCTTCGTCTGGGCGCACGACCTCTACCATCACTGGATGGGGCCGCAGGCGGCGACGGATCCGATCCTGCAGAAGAAGGCGGGGTACCTGAACCCCAACTTCTTCTATGGTCGGTCGGCGTTCTACGTCCTCGTGTGGGTGGCTCTCGGCCTCTACTTCACGCGCACGAGCCGCGCGCAGGACGAGAGCGGGGACACCAAGCTCACCGAGAAGATGCAGGCGGCGAGCGCGCCGGCGATGATCCTCTTCGCCCTGACGACGACGTTCGCGGCGTTCGATTGGGTGATGAGCCTCGACCCGCACTGGTACTCGACCATCTTCGGCGTGTACGTGTTCGCGGGGTGCGCGACGAGCTCGCTCTCGGTGCTCGCGCTGATCACGGTGCAGCTCCAGCAGCGCGGCTACTTCCGCAAGATCAGCACGATCGAGCACCGGCACGATATCGGCAAGCTGCTCTTCGGGTTCATCGTCTTCTTCGCGTACATCGGCTTCTCGCAGTTCCTGCTGATCTGGTACGCCGACATCCCCGAGGAGACGATCTGGTACCACCACCGCTGGGACGACGCGGGCTGGGCGAAGGTGAGCCTCGCGATCCTCTTCGGTCACTTCGTGATCCCCTTCCTCCTTCTGCTCTCGCGGCACGTGAAGCGGAATGCGCTGGGGCTCTCGGTCGGCGCCGTGATCATGCTGGTCATGCACTACGTCGACCTCTACTGGCTCGTCATGCCGACGTTCGACCACCACTTCCACTTCAGCGTGGTGGACATCTGCGGCCTGCTCGGACCGCTCGGCATCGCGGCGTTCCTGGTTGCGCGGCAGGCAGCAAAAGGCCCGCTCTACCCGCTCCGTGATCCTCGGCTCGCCGAGACCGTGAAGGTGGACAATCCATGAGCAAGAAGAAGAAGAAGAACCAGGGCCGCGCGGAGTCCGCGGCCGAGGAGACCTCGAAGGTGTCCTCGGGCGACGACGAGTCCACCTCCGAGGAGCGCGAGGACGGCGCGGAGGCCAGCGCGCACGCCGAGGATCACGACGATCACGGCGGCGACGCGCACGAGGGTGGCCACGGGCACGGCGGGCATGACCCGGTCGAGGACGATAGGCCGCGCAACGGCCTCATTGTGCTCGTCACGGTCATCACCTGCGTGGTCGTGGTGGCTCTCTGCGTCTTCGTGCGCGAGGTCTTCAACTACTACGTGGAGCGCGAGCTCCACGACAAGGTCCTCTCGCTCCAGTCGAGCGACCTTCGGGCCCTTCGCGCCGCCGAGCAGCAGAAGCTCACGCACTACCAGTGGGTGAGCAAGAAGGACGGCGTCGTGCGAATCCCGACGGATCGAGCGGTCGAGCTGACGATCGCGGGCTATCGGCAGCCGCCCATGGCCCCGCCTCTGAAGGAGGAGCCGGCCCCCACGCCCCCGCAGGACAAGCCCGAGGAGAACAAGGGCGAGAACAAGGGCGAGGAGAAGAAGGACGGCGCCAAGGTCGAGGAGAAGGGCGACAAGAAGGGCGAACCCACGGAGAAGAAGCCCGAGGACAAGCCCAAGGAGCCCAAGAAGTGATGGTTCGTCCGGGCCGCTTCCTTATGTTCGTCGCTGCCGCGCTCACGGCGGCCGTGGTCACGCTTGCGCCGGTTTCGCCGGCGTTCGCGGGGGACCCGGCGCTGCCGAAGGAGCTCGAAGGCGTGGACATCGAGGAGCGACCCGGCGCCGTCCTTCCGGCGGACGCGAAGCTCCGGGATCACGAGGGGCGCGACGTCACGCTGGGCAGTTATCTCGACGGCGAGCACCCGGTGATCCTGGTGCTCGCGTATTACGAGTGCCCGATGCTCTGCTCGCTGGTCGTGAACGGCCTGCTCCAGGGCATGAAGGGCCTCGCCTGGACGGCGGGCAAGGAGTACCGCGTCGTCGTCGTCAGCTTCGATCCCCGCGATACGTACGAGACGGCGCGCAAGAAGCGCGACTCGTACCTCGGCGTGTATGGCCGACCCGTGGCGGATCGGGGATGGGATTTCCTGGTGGGGGAGGAGGCCCAGGTGCGTCGCGTGGCCGACGCGGTGGGCTTCCGGTACCGCTGGGAAGAGGCGACGCAGCAGTATGCGCACGCGGCGGGCGTCTTCGTGTTCACGCCCGACAACAAGCTCTCGCGGACGCTGTACGGGCTCAACTACAGCGCGAAAGATCTCGAGCTGTCGTTGCTCGAGGCGTCGCAGGGCAAGCTCGCGTCCGCGTGGGGCCGCGTGCTCCTGTTCTGCTTTCATTACGATCCCGCAGAAAACAAGTATGTCCTCGCGACGAGGCGTCTGATGAAGGCGGGCGGTGTGTTCACGGTGCTGGGCCTTGGGGGTATGATCCTCGGGTTCTGGCGGCGTGAGCGTCGTCGCGCGTCGAAGTCGACGGATGGAGCTCTGGCATGACGTTTGACCCGATCGACCTCGGCTCGTTCTGGATGCCGAAGCAGTCTTCGACGATTGCGCAGGAAATCGATACTGCGTACTACATCGTCTATTGGCTGGACGTCGTGATGTTCTTTGCCCTGATGGTGCCGCTCGCGTGGTTCATGTACCGCTACAAGAGGCGGACCGCGAAGGACAAGGTCAGTGACATCACGCACAGCACGACGCTCGAGATTACGTGGACCATCATCCCGTCGATCCTCGTGATTGGCCTCTTCTTCGTGGGGCTCAGCGGGTGGATGAAGGCGATGGTCGCGCCGGGCAACGCGCTCGAGATCCGCACGACGGCGGAGATGTACATGTGGACGTTCACGTACCCGAACGGGAACGTGAGCGTGAACGAGCTCGTGGTGCCCAAGGGCCAGCCCGTGAAGCTCATCATGAGCTCGAAGGACGTCCTCCACAGCTTCTTCGTGCCCGAGTTCCGGGTGAAGCAGGACGTCGTGCCGGGCACGTACACGACGGTCTGGTTCGAGGCGACGGAGAACCGCGATACCATCCTGTTCTGCACGGAGTATTGCGGCGTCGGCCACTCGGACATGCTCGCCAAGGTGCGGGTGATGGACAAGGCCGACTACGACAACTGGCAGGAGACCGGCCTCATGCCCGGCGAGAAGCCGCTTCCCCCGGCGGAGCTCGGCAAGAAGCTCTACGCGACGCGTAGCTGCAACACCTGCCACTCGCTCGATGGGTCCCGCATCCAGGGCCCGACGTTCAAGGGGGTCTTCGGTCGAACGGAGCAGATCGCGGACGGTTCGTCGGTCAAGGTCGACGAGAACTACATCCGCGAGAGCTTGCTCGAGCCGAACAAGAAGGTGGTCAGTGGGTACCCGGCGGTCATGCCGACCTACAAGGGCCTGCTCAAGGAAACGGACATCGACGCGCTCATCGCGTACCTGAAGACGGTCCAGTAGGGAATCGGAGGCTCGATCATGGCAAACACGGCTACGGTCGACGAACTCGGGCACTCGCCCGAGGTTCGAGGCAAAAACTACCTGAACCAAACCGCTGGCGTCTGGTCTTGGCTGACGACGGTCGACCACAAGCGCATCGGCATCATGTACCTGGTGTCGGTGCTCGTCGGCTTCGGCCTCGGCGGCATCTTCGCCCTTCTCGTCCGTCTCGAGCTCCTGACGGCGAAGAAGACCATCATGGACGCCTCGCAGTACAACCAGGCGTTCACGCTGCACGGCGCGGCGATGGTGTTCCTCTTCATCATCCCGTCGATCCCGGCGTCGCTCGGCAACTTCTTCTTGCCGCTGATGATCGGCGCGAAGGACGTGGCCTTCCCCAGGCTCAACCTGCTGAGCTTGTACCTGTACTGGATCGGCGCGATCTTCATGCTCGCGGCGATCGTGACGGGAGGCGTGGACACGGGCTGGACCTTCTACGTGCCCTACGCCTCCGGCGTGTCGACGACGTCGGTCATCTCGGCGACGTTCGGCGTGTTCGTGATGGGGTTCTCGAGCATCCTGACGGGGCTCAACTTCATCGTGACGCTGCACAAGCTCCGGGCCCCGGGGATGAGCTGGTACCGCATGCCGCTCTTCCTCTGGTCGCTCTACGCGACCAGCATCATCCAGGTGCTCGCGACGCCGGTCCTCGGCATCACGCTGCTCCTCCTCATCTTCGAGCGCGCGTTCCACATCGGCATCTTCGATCCGACGCTCGGCGGTGACCCCGTCCTGTTCCAGCACTTCTTCTGGTTCTACAGCCACCCGGCCGTGTACATCATGATCCTGCCGGGCATGGGCGTTGCGACGGAGATCCTCGCGACGAACGCGCGGCGCCGGGTCTTCGGGTACAAGGCGATCGCGTTCTCCAGCGTGGCCATCGCCCTCGTGTCGTTCCTCGTGTGGGGCCACCACATGTTCGTCTCGGGGCAGAGCGAGCTCTCCTCGGCGATCTTCTCCTTCCTGACGTTCTTCGTGGCCATCCCGAGCGGCGTGAAGATGTTCAACTGGCTCGGCACGCTCTGGGGCGGGTCGATCCGGTTCACGGTGCCGATGCTCTACGGCATCGCGTTCCTCTTCCTGTTCGCGATCGGCGGTCTGACGGGCCTCTTCCTCGGGATGCTGAGCGTCGACCTGCACCTGCACGACACGTACTTCGTCGTCGCCCACTTCCACTACGTGATGATGGGCAGCACGGCGATCGCGTTCTTCGGCGGTCTCCACCACTGGTGGCCCAAGATGACGGGCAAGATGTACGACGAGAAGCTGGCGCGCGTGGGCTTCGCCCTCACGTTCATCGGCTTCAACTGGACGTTCTTCACCCAGTTCATCCTCGGCACGCGTGGCATGCCGCGCCGCTACTACAACTACCTCGACCAGTTCCAGCCGCTGCACGCGTTCTCGACGTACGGCTCGTGGGTCCTGGGCACGGGCTTCCTCATCACGTTCATCTGCCTCGCCCGGTCGCTGAAGACCGGCGCGCCGGCGCCGGCCGATCCGTGGGGCGGCGCCACGCTCGAGTGGAAGACGGCCTCGCCCCCGATCACGGAGAACTTCGAGAAGGCCCCCATCGTGACGCTGGACGCGTACGAACGTCCCGCTGAGGAGACTGCTTGATGAGCGCGAAAGCCGAGGCTTTGGGCGGCGTCGAGGAGAGCAAGCTCTCCCCCCAGTTCCACGTCGCCCACCACTTCGACAAGGCAGACACCCAGTTCGACGCAGGTCGAATGGGCGTGTGGCTCTTCTTGGTGACGGAGATCCTGCTGTTCGGCGGCTTGTTCTGCGCCTTCGCCATCTTCCGTAGCAAGTACTTCCCGTCGTTCGTCGAGGCGCACCACCACCTCGATCGCGTGATGGGCGGCATCAACACCATCGTGCTGATCTCGTCGAGCTTCACGATGGCGCTCGCGGTGCGCTCCGCGCAGAAGAACGAGAAGAAGAAGACCACCATCCTGCTCGCGATCACCCTCGCGTGCGCGGCGATGTTCCTCGTGGTGAAGTACTTCGAGTACAGCCACAAGATCCACGACGGGCTCCTGCCCGGCGGGAACTTCACGGCGGCGGATTTCGCCTCGGGTCACCCGGGCATCTTCTTCGCCATCTACTTCATGATGACCGGGATCCACGGCGTGCACGTGGTCATCGGCATGGGCCTCATCCTCTGGATCCTCCTCCGGAACCAGAAGAACGAGTTCTCCAGCCGTTACTACGCGCCCGTCGAGAACGTGGGCCTTTACTGGCACCTCGTCGACCTCGTGTGGATCTACCTCTTCCCGCTCCTTTACCTGGTCGGCTGAGCCCGGAGCAGAGCGCACCATGAGCACTTCGCACGCAGAGCACGACCACGGTCACGGAAGCGGAAACGGCGATCACGTTCCGCACGTCCTGCCGTTCAAGGTCTACATCGGCACGTTCAGCACGCTGCTCTTCCTCACGGTCGTCACCGTGGGCGCGAGCTACGTGGACCTCGGTCACATGGGCAACCTGATCGTCGCCCTCTTGATCGCCACGATCAAGGCGTCGGTCGTCGCGCTCATCTTCATGCACCTCAAGTGGGACCATAAGTTCCACGCGATCATCTTCGTCTCCGCCCTGATCTTCCTGGCGGTCTTCATCGGCATCACGATGAGCGACACGCAGTTCCGCGGCGAAGCGGAGGCGATCGAGGGGAAGAACCCGGTCGATCTGAAGGACCCGTTCAAGGGCGAGCGCACCGGCGACATCGCCGTCCCCAAGGCGGTGGCCGCGCCCGCCGCTGCCGGCTCGGCCGCACCGGCCGCCGGTTCGGCCGCACCGGCCGCGACCCCCGCCAAGCACTGAGTTTTTCGCGTCCTCCCTTGGGGGCACGCTCGGGCAAGCCGAGCGACGCCCCCAAGCCCCAAGCGAACCCAGCCCCCGCCTCCTCCAAGCTTCCGAGAGCCGCGAACTGCTCGACACCGGGTTCGGACTCGCCATAGTCTGGCGGACCCGATGTCGGCCCGTGTCTCCGTTCCCCCCATCGCCGTCGTCGAGCCGGGGACGGCACGTGCGGCGGGTGGTGTACCTCCAGGGGGACAATCGTCCGTCAGGGCCGTCCTTTCGAGCGCGGATCCGATCCCCGAGGGGACCGCGGCGCGGTGGCTGATCCAGCTGCGCTGGCTCGCGATCCTCGGCATGGGCCTCACGACGGCGACGGGAAAATGGTTCGTCCCGGATCTCGCGGTCACGCCGGTGTTCCTGATCCTCGGCTTGCTCGTGGTCCTGAATGGGTCGTTCGCGCTCGTGATCGGCCGCATGCTGCGCCACGAGCGGCGCCTCGTCGCCGGGCAGATCACGTTCGACGTGATCGCCCTCGGCGCCGTGTTGTGGGTCACGGGCGGCACCGGAAACCCGTTCGCCGCGTTCCTCGTCTTCCAGATCGCCCTCGCGGGTTTCCTCAGCGGCGGGCGCGCCATCCTCGCGATCGCAGGCCTGACCGTGGCCGTGGGCGCGCTCGTCTCGTTCGCCGATCCGCTGCCGCTCGCGTCGGCGCCACTCGGCAAGGAGCGCGTCCACCACCTCGGCGCGTTTGTCTCGCTCGCGTCCGTCGCCGTGTTCCTCGGCGTGTTCCTGTTCGTGTATGCGCGAAGGCTCGACGAGCTGCGGCAACGCACGCTCCGGAACGACAAACTCGCGATGCTCGGCCGCGTGGTCGGCGGCATGTCGCACGAGCTTTCGACGCCGCTCGCCACGATCCTGCTCGCCGGGCGCGAGCTCTCGGAGATCACGAAGGACGTCTCACCGGATGCCTCCGAGCTCGCGCGCACGATCGCGGGCGAGGCGCAGCGGGCGAGCGACATCATCGGGCTCGTGCGTGGCTACATCCGGCCGGATCAGCGGTGCGAGGAGGTCGAGCTCGGCAAGCTGGTCACGGAGATGGCGGGGCGCGAGCTCCGGCGGCTCGTGTACCGGGGCGAGATCACGATCGACGCGCCCGAGCCGGTGCACGTGACGGTCATGCCCGCGGGCCTCTTGCAGGTGCTGGTGAACGTCTTGACGAACGCGACCGAGGCGATGGCGCGGACGGCGAAGCCGCGGATCAGGATTGCCGTGCGGGACGGCGGTGATCACGTCGAAATCGTGGTCGACGATAGCGGGCCCGGGTTCGCGCCGGAGATCCTCGCGCGGCTCGGCGAGCCGTTTCAGACGACGAAGGAGCGCGAGGGCGGGATGGGGCTCGGGCTGTACGTGAGCTCGGTGCTGCTCGATCGGATGAACGGCGTGCTCAGCGTGGACAATGGGGCCGAGGGCGGGGCAAGGGTGACGATCCGGCTCGCGCGTCGTGTGGCGTCGCGTGACTGGGAGGTATGAGGATGCCTCGCAAGATCGAGACGGCGCTGCTCATCGAAGACGACGACGCGTTTCGCACGACGCTCCAGGGCGCGATGCGGCGGCGCGGGGTACAGGCGCGGACGGCGGCGACCGTGGAGGAGGGGCTCGTCTCGCTGGAGGATGCGCCCGTGGATCTCGTGGTCGTCGATTACCGCATGCCGCGCGTCGACGGCCTCACGGCATTGCCGCGGCTGCGCCGGCTCTGCCCGGAGGCGGCGATCGTGATGCTCACGGGATTCGGGGACATCCCGCTCGCGGTGGCGGCGGTGCGCGAGGGCGCGGACACGCTTTTGACGAAGCCGATCGACGCGGATCGATTGCTGCGGGAGGCGACGGTCCTGTTCGAGCGTCCGCGCGCGCCGTTTACGGGGGCGCCGCCGTCGAGCCGGACGACGTACAAGCTCGACGAGCTCGAGCGCGACGCGATCAACGCCGCGCTCAAGGATTCGGGTGGGGTGATTGCGGTGGCGGCGAAGCTGCTCGGGATCGACCGCCGGACGCTTCAGCGGAAATTGAAAAAGTCGTCCTGACGATCAGGCGTGAACGCGGGTGGACTTGCCGTTCTTGGCCTTCGCCTTGACCTGCTCGCGCCCGAGGATGTCCGCCAAAAATCGCCCCGTATGGGACTCCGTCACCCGCGCCACCACTTCGGGCGCGCCTTCCGCGATCACGCGCCCGCCGCGCGCGCCGCCTTCGGGGCCGAGATCGAGCACCCAGTCGGCGAATTTGATCACGTCGAGGTTGTGCTCGATCACCACGACCGTATTCCCCGCGTCCACGAGCCGTGCGAGCACCACGAGCAGGCGCCGGATGTCCTCGAAATGCAGGCCCGTCGTGGGCTCGTCGAGCACGTAGAGCGTGCGCCCCGTTTGGGTTTTTCCGAGCTCGCGGCTCAGCTTCACCCGTTGCGCTTCGCCGCCGGAGAGCGTCGTCGCGCGCTGGCCGATCTTCATGTAGCCGAGGCCCACGTCCACGAGCGTCGTCAGGATTCGCTTCAGGGCGACGTGGTGCTCGAACATCCCGAGGCATTCTTCCACGCTCGATTCGAGCACCTCGTTGATGTTTTTCCCTTTGAAACGCACGGAGAGCGTCTGCGCGTTGTACCGTTTGCCGCCGCAGACCTCGCAGGGCACGTACACGTCGGCGAGGAAATGCATCTCGACCTTCACGACGCCGTCGCCGTGGCAGCTCTCGCAGCGCCCGCCTTTCACGTTGAAGCTGAATCGGCCCGAGTCCCAGCCGCGCGCCCGCGCCTCGGGAAGGAGCGCGAAGACCTCGCGGATGTGGTCGAACGCTTTCGTGTACGTGCCCGGGTTCGAGCGCGGCGTGCGGCCGATCGGCTGCTGATCGATGGCGATCACCTTGTCGAGCACGTCGAGCCCCTCGATCGTGTCGTGCGCGCCCACGGGGCCCGTCGCGTCATGCAGCGCGCGGCTCAGCGCCGGAAGCAGAATGCCATTGACGAGCGAGCTTTTCCCCGCGCCGGAGACGCCCGTCACGGCCGAGAGGACGCCGATCGGGATTCGCGCATCGACGTTTTTCAAGTTGTGCTCCCGGGCGCCCTTGATCTTGATCCAACCACCCGGCTTCCGGCGTTCGCCGGGGATCTCGATACGGCGGCGGCCGGAGAGGTAATCGCCGGTGACGTTGCCTTTGGCTTCTTCGAGCTCCTCCGGCGTGCCGGCGAAGAGCACCCGGCCGCCCTCGTGGCCGGCGCCGGGGCCGAAGTCCACGACGTGGTCGGCCGCGCGGATCGTCTCCTCGTCGTGCTCGACCACGACCACCGTATTGCCGAGATCCCGCAGGCGCCGGAGCGTCGCGATCAGCCTCTCGTTGTCACGTTGATGCAGGCCGATGCTCGGCTCGTCGAGCACGTACATCACGCCCGAGAGCTCGCTGCCGAGCTGGCTGGCGAGCCGGATGCGCTGCGCCTCGCCGCCGGAGAGCGTGGTCGCCGAGCGATCGAGCGTCAGGTAATCGAGCCCCACGTTCATCAAGAACCCGAGCCGCGCCTCGATCTCGCGCGACGCGCCCTCCGTGATCCGGGCCTTGTTGCCGGGCAGGGCGAGGGTTTGCACGAAATGGATCGCGGCGCCCACCGTCATCGACGTCACCGCGGCGATGTTCTTGTCGGCGAGGAGGACGGCGAGCGTCTCCGGGCGGAGGCGCCTTCCTTCGCAGGCGTCGCAGGGCATTTCCCGGAAAAACTTCCGGTAGAGATCCCGCGCCATGTCGCTCGTCGTGTCGCGGAAGCGCCGCTCCAGGTTCGGGATCACGCCCTCGAACTTCATGCCGAAGGTCCCGTGGCTCTCCGAGCCCTCCTTGCCCCATTGCACGGCGATCTTCTTGCCTTCGAGCCCGTAAAGAATGAGCTCGCGTTTCTTCGCCGAGAGCTTTCCGAACGGCGTATCGAGGTCCACGCCCGTCGCCTTGGCCACGGCGTCCGCGATGCGGAACGTCCAGCCCTCGCCGCGCGACATTGCCGAGGCCCAGGGCGCGATCGCGCCCTCCCGGAGCGAGAGCGCCGGATTGGGTACGATGAGATCCGGGTCCGCTTCGAGCCGCGTGCCGAGGCCGCTGCATTTCGGGCACATGCCGAGCGGGCTGTTGAACGAAAAGCTCTGCGGGCTGAGCTCGGGAAAACTCTTGCCGCAGCACATGCGCGCCTGGCTGAAGGGCCGGGGTTTCTCGCCCTCGACGTCGACGACCATCTCGCCTTTGCCCTCGCGCAGCGCGAGCTCGATGCTCTCGGCGATGCGCGGCCGGTCCTCGGCGCGTACCGTGACGCGATCGGCGACGAGCGAAATGTCGTGCCAGAGCTTCTTGTCGAGGCGGGGCAGGGGATCGAGCTTCTCCATTTGGCCGTCGACGATGACCCGCGAAAAACCGCGCGTCGCGAGATCCTCGAAGATCTCCTTGTGCTCGCCTTTCCGGTGCACGACGAGCGGAGCGAGCAGGGTGGCGCGGCTGCCCTCGGGCAGCTCCAGCAGCGTCTCGACGATCTCGTCGACGCTTTGCGAGGCCACGGACTTGCCGCAGGTGGTGCAGCGCTGCTCGCCGGCGCGGGCGTAAAGCACGCGCAGGTAATCGTAGATCTCGGTGATCGTTCCGACGGTGGAGCGCGGATTCGAGGACGCGCTCTTTTGCTCGATGGCGATCGTGGGCGAGAGGCCGGACACGTGCTCGACCGACGGGCGATCGAGCTGGCCGAGAAATTGCCGCGCGTAGGCCGAGAGCGTCTCGACGTAACGGCGCTGGCCCTCGGCATACAGCGTATCGAACGCGAGGCTCGACTTGCCCGAGCCGCTCGGGCCGGTGAACACCACGAGCTTGCGCTTGGGGACCTCGAGGTGCTCGATGCGGAGGTTGTGCTCGCGGGCGCCTTTCACGACGATGAAATCGGGCTCGCGGGCGGCGGGGATCTCGTTCTTCGTCCGGGTCTTGCGCATGGGCGGTGGTTTGTCCTCGGTAAATCGCGCGCGCCTGGGCCGTAGCACGTTCGTCCGTCCGTGTCTTCCCGAATCGCCATGTCCGTTCCCATTCGAATGCGTGTTCGTGTATACCGCGTTACGAGAAACACGGTAGAATGGTGTTTTCGTGGACCACCCCGGAGACTTTGGGGACCAGGACGCGCCGGTGCATCCTGACCTCGGAGCTCCGGAGGGACGTGGGGGGTGGCATTGGGCGCGCTCATCTGGCTCCTGCGTATCCTCGATCTCGTGATCGTCGGGTACGTGACCCTGTTTTTCCTGATCAACCTGCGGTTCGTCCTGGTCAGCTATCGTCGCATTCGACGCGAGCTCACGGCCGAGCTGGTCCGTCCCGCGGCGCTCTCCGAGGGCGACGCATTCTTGCCCGTCGTTTCGCTGCTCGTGCCGGCCTACAACGAGGAGGTCACGATCGTGGAGAGCCTGAAATCGCAGCTCCGCCTGCGCTATCCGGCCTACGAGATCGTGATTTGCAACGACGGATCGAAGGACCGAACCGTCGAGGTCTTGCTCTCGGCATTCCCGTTCGTCCCAGCCGTGCTCGAGCGCGCGAGCGGGCTCGATACGGCCGAGGTGCGCGGCATGTGGGAGTGCCGGACGGGCCTGCCCGAGAACGTCAAGCGGATGGTCTTGATCGACAAGGAGAACGGCGGCAAGGCGGACGCGCTGAATGCAGCGACGAGCGTCGCCGCCGGCGAATTCGTGACCAGCATGGATGCCGATAGCCTGCTCGTCCCGGACGCGCTCCTGCTCGCCGTGCGCAAGGTGATGGAGTCGCCCGACGATACGGTTGCGGTGGGCGTGCAGGTCGGGCTCTCGAATGGATCGATCATCCGCGAGGGTGAGGTGAAGGAGCTCGCGCTGCCGACGAGCCTCATCGGGAAGCTGCAAATCGTGGAATACATGCGATCCTTCGCGAAGGGGCGGACGGCCTTGTCCGAGGACAACGCGGTGCTCATTCTCTCCGGTGTTTTCGCGCTGATCCGGCGTGACGTGCTTTTCGAGGTCGGCGGCTTTCTCACGCGCCACGTTCGTTCCAGGATCTGCATCGAATACTGCACGGAAGGGGCGCACACGGTCTGCGAGGACATGGAGATCGTGGTGCGGCTCCATCGGTATCTGCTCGACAAGGGCAGGCCGGGGAGAATCGTCTGTTTGCCCTTCGCGGTCACGTGGACGGAGGCGCCCGAGAATTATCGGGATCTGGGAAAGCAACGAGCAAGGTGGTACCGGGGGCTCTGGGAGGTCATGAGTTATCACCGCGCGATGCTGTTCCGGCCGCAGTTCCGGCAGATCGGCCTGTTCGCGATGCCGTACCAGCTCGTGTTCGAGGCGCTCGCACCGCCGACCGAGTGCGTCGGATACCTCCTGCTCCTCCTGACCACGATCTTCGGCGCGCTCTCCGGCAAGGCATTGCTCGCGTTCCTCGGGCTCGCGATGGCCATGAATTTCTGCCTTTCGACGCTGTCGGTCGTTCTCTGCACGTTCTCGGCGCGGCCCGGGCGGGGGCTCGCCGGCACGGCGTCGCTCGTGCCCTACCCGCGGGCGCGTGACGCGATTGTGCTCGTGTTCGTGGGGGTCTTGTCGAATCTCGGATATCGGCAATACCTGGTGTTCTGGCAGCTCCGAGGCCTCTACGATTTTTTGAAGGGGAAGAAGGGCTGGGACAAGTTCGCGCGCAAAGGGTTTGCGCCCGTTGCACCCGCCGCGCAGCGGGCCTGACGTCGGCATTCGAAGGGGATCGGGGGAGACTGTGAGTGCCCTTGTCTTGGTCCTGTACGTGGGGCTCGGGATCGCGGTCTTCGCGCTCGTGCCAGGTATCTCGGTGATCGGGCGCGAGGCGCTCCGGCGGCGGCACGAGCGGCGCGCGGTCGAGCGGCTCGCGGCCGCGCGGAAGGTGCTCTCGAGGCTGCGCGCCGAGCCAGCCGCGCGCGTGGCGCGATCGCTCGCGCAAGGCTTCGATCGGAGCACGATCCAGGCCGCCCTGGAGCATGCGCTCGACGAGGAGGCGCGCTGCGCGGTGGTCTGCGAGGAGCTCGGGCTGCGCACGGCCTGGGAGCGCGCGCTGCGCGACTCGAAATCGTGGAACGAGCGGGCCCACGCGGCGCGGATGCTCGGCAAGCTCGGCGCCGCGTCGGCGAGCCCTGCGCTCGCATCGGCGCTCGCGAATCCGCACGAGGACACGACGGTGCGGCTCGCGGCAGCCGAGGCCATTGGATCCATTCCGGACATCGCGGTCTTGCCGCACCTCTGCGAGGCGCTCGCGTCGCAGGGCGAGGGGGGCGCGAAGGTCGTGGCCGAGGCGCTGGTTTCATTTGGCTCGGACGCGGTGCGGTCGCTCGTGGGGATGCTCGACGACGAGCGCGTACAGGCGCGGACCTGGGCCGCGCGGGTGCTCGGGAAGATCGGCGATCCAGGGGCGACATTGCCGCTCGTGGCGCAGCTCGGCGACGGCAATGCCGCGGCGAGGACGGCCGCGGCGGAGGCGCTCGGGCATATCGGGGATCTGCGGGCGACGCGGCCACTCTTGAGCGCCGTCTTGGGCGATCCGTCGAGCAGCGTGCGCGCGCGGGCCGCGGCGGCGCTCGCGCGGGTGGGCGACGAGGAGGTCGTGGGGACGCTCGTGGCCACGCTCGGCGACCCCGATCCGGAGGTGCGATCACGCGCGGTGGACGCGCTCGCGGCCCTGTCGCCGAAGGATCGATCGGCGATCGAGCGGGCGCTCTTCGACCCGTGCAACGACGTGCGGCGGAGCGCGGCGCTCGCGATGGATCGGCTCGGAATGGTCTCGGCCTGGGCCGCGGCGCTCGGCGAGGCGACGGCCGAGGGGCGCGCGGCGGCGCGGGCGGCGCTCGTGGCGGTGGGGCGCGCGGGGTTGTCCGAGGCGATCGTCGCGGCAGCGCGGCACGAGGCGGGCGCGGTGCGCGCGGGGGTGTTCCGGATCCTCGGGGAGCTTGGTTCGTCCCGGCACGCAATGGCGCTCGGGCGGGCGCTCGACGACACGGCCGCGGAGGCGCGGGAGAGCGCGGCGCTCGCGCTCGGGCGGATCGGCGGCGATCAGGTGGTGGTCATGCTGGGGAGGGACAAACCCGAGGGCGTCGCGCAGGCGGCGTGGATCGTGGCGCGCGCGCTCGCGGGCGTGGAGACGTGGGTCGCCGAGGCGCGGGCGTTCCTTTCGGACGGGGCCGCCGCGGCGGCGGCGCGGGCCGTCTGCGAGGCGGAGGGCGAGGCCGTGGCGCGGGCGTTCGAGGCGCGGGTGGGCACGGTGCGTCCGGCCGAGAGCGGCCGCAGGATGGTGACGCTTTCGCGTTTCGCCATTGCGGCGCGGCGCGCGGCGCGGCTCGAGGATCGGGTGCGGGCGATTCTGGAGCTCGCCGACCGGCGAGGGCCCGAGGCGACGGCGGCGCTCGCGGAGGTCGCCGTGAGTGATCCCTCCGCCGAGGCGCGCGCGCTCGCGGCGCGGAGCCTCGCACAGGTGGAGGAGCGGTGGCTCGCGGTGCCCGCGCTCGTGCGGGCGCTCTCGGATCCCTCGCCGGAGGTGGTCTTCGAGGCGTCCCAGGCGCTCGGGCTCGGGGCCGCGGCCGACGACAAGAAGGGGCGGCGCTCCTCGGAGGGGGCGCCCTCGGAGCGGAATGGTGCGTCCCGACGAACGACGGGAAGCTTGTTCCTGGAGAAGGCGGGCGAGACCGCCGCTTGACGGCGCCGCCCGGGCGCCGTCGGGGGCGGTAACCTCCCCGCCGTTTTCCCTGCCGAACCAGACGGTGACGCGGACGCCGGCACCTCTTGCGTCGGCTGGGTTTTTCACGCCGAACACGCATGCCTGCGCGGAACGCACGTCCTACGGTCGCGACGGGCGCGGGCGATTCCCGGACGAACCCCGCGCGGACGTCCTCCATGCTGTCCGAGAGATCCCTGCGGCGGCGCTTCCCGTGGTCATCGGGATCCTCCTACCTTTACAGATCACAATTTGCGGGCAATCCTCTCGTTGGGCCTTTTCTTCCTGACCATGGCGGCGTGTTTCCGGCCGTCGCCTCTGCCCTGGGAGCTGTCATGCGATCCATGCTTCACGCGGCCACGCCGCTCATGCGATTGAAGTGCTTGGCCTACTTCGGCGCGACGCTCGGCGCGACGCTCTCGCAGACCACGGAGGTGTCCGCCGACGATTCGTCCTATACCTTGTTCGAGAGCGGTCAGGTCCGTCCGATCGCGATGTCCCCGAGCGGGCACCTGCTCTTCGTGGTCAATACACCCGACAATCGCCTCGAGATTTTTCGGCTCACATACAGCGGTCTCATGGAGCATACCGGCTCCGTGCCCGTCGGACTCGAGCCCGTCGCAGTCGCCGCGCGCAGCAACAGCGAGGTTTGGGTCGTCAACCACCTGTCCGACAGCGTGAGCATCATCAACGTGCACGGGGCCGGCAGGGGATCCGTCGTGCGCACCCTGCACGTCGGCGACGAGCCACGCGATATCGTCTTCGCAGGGCCGGGCAAGAGCCGCGCATTCATCACCACGGCCCACCGCGGCCAGAACGTACCCTTCGACCCGCAGCTCACGACGCCCGGCGTGGGCCGCGCGGACGTATGGGTCTTCGACGCTGGTAACCTCGGCGTGACGATGGGCGGCGCGCCGCTCAAGATCCTGAACCTCTTCGGCGACACGCCCCGCGCGCTCGCGGCCACGCCCGACGGCTCGCGCGTCTATGCGGCCGTGTTCCATTCGGGCAATCGCACGACCATCGTCGACGAATCCCTCGTGCCCGACGGCGGGGAGGCGTTTGGCGGCGTGCCCGGGCCGAACACGAATTTCCAGGGGTTCCCCGCGCCCGAGGTCGGCGTCCTCGTGAAGTACAACGGCTCGTCGTGGCGGGACGTCCTCGGCCGCCCCTGGGACGACGCGGTGAATTTCTCGCTGCCCGACAAGGACGTGTTCGTCATTGACGCCAACGCGAACCCGCCCAAGCAGGTCGCAGGCTCCGCGGGGTCCTTCTCGGGCGTGGGGACGGTCCTCTTCAACATGGCCGTCAATCCCGTCAATGGGAAGGTCTACGTCAGCAACACCGAGGCCCGCAACGACCTGCGCTTCGAGGGGGATGGGATCTTCGCCGGCGAGACGCTCCAGGGCCACCTGCACGAGAGCCGGATCACGGTGCTCGGCCCCGGCGGCGTCGCCCCGCGGCACCTCAACAAGCACATCAATTACTTCGACCTGCCGGCGTCCCCGGCCGTGAACCAGAGGAGCCTCGCGCAACCGCTCGGCATGGCCATTTCGAGCTCCGGCAGCACCCTGTACGTGGCCGCGTTCGGATCCTCGAAGATCGGTGTGTTCAATACGGCCGCGCTGGAGAACAACTCCTTCGTGCCCAGCGCGTCGAGCCACATCACGCTGAGCGGCGGCGGACCGACGGGCATGGTCCTCGACGAGGGCCGAGGGCGCATGTACGTCCTCACGCGCTTCGATAATGCGATTTCCGTCGTGAGCCTGTCGACGCGCCAGGAGCTCGCCCACGTCAGGATGTACAATCCTGAGCCGGAGAGCATCGTCGCGGGGCGGCCACTTCTTTACGACGCGCGGCTGTCCTCCAGCAATGGCGAGGCGGCCTGCGGGAGCTGCCACATCTTCGGCGACATGGACGATCTCTCCTGGGATCTCGGCAACCCCGACGGCACGATCCTGAACAACCCCGGACCGTTCAAGGGGCCCCTGTTCATCGATCCCGATTTCCATCCGATGAAGGGCCCGATGGCGACCCAGAGCCTGCGCGGAATGGCGAACCACGGCCCGATGCACTGGCGCGCCGACCGCACGGGCGGCAACGACGAGCCGAGCGTGCAGTCGGACGCGGGGGCGTTCGACGAGGAAGCCGCATTCCGGAAGTTCAACCCTGCGTTCGTGGGCTTGCTCGGCCGAACGGCGGAGATCAGCAACGAGCAGATGCAGGCCTTCGCGGAGTTCATCCTTCAGGTGGCCTATCCGCCGAACCCGATTCGGAACCTCGACAATTCGCTGACGCCCTCCCAGCAGGCAGGCCGCGCGTTTTTCCTCCAGACGGCGATCCTCCCCGGGGGGATCACCTGTGGGACGTGCCATCCGATCGATCCCAATGCCAACCCGGACGATCGTTTCCCGGGCTTCTTCGGGGGCGATGGTTTCTCGGGTTTTGGGGGGCCGCCGCAGATGTTCAAGAACGTGCACCTGCGCAACCAGTACCAGAAGGTCGGCATGTTCGGCTCCGCCGCCGCCTTCGGCTCCGAGAACCCCGATCCCTTCCTGGGGGATCAGATTCGTGGCTTCGGCTTCACCCACGACGGGGCGACCCCGACGTTGTTCCAGCGCAGCGCCATCTTCGACGCGGGCACCCAGGTCCTCCCCGGGATCCTTCCGGACGGAGTCGTGGTCGCGCCCGGGATCCCTCTCACACCCGCGGGGGACCAGGCGAAGCGCGACATGGAAGCGTATCAGCTCGCCTTCGACACGAACTTCGCGCCCATCGTCGGGCAACAGGTGACGCTCACCGTGACGAACCAGGCATCGGCGGCGGCGCGTATCGATCTGCTCTTGCAGCGCGCGAACGCCCTTGAATGTGATCTCGTGGCGAAGGGCGCCTCGGGCTCCTATTCGGAGGTGGAGGTCGGGTACCTTTACATCCCGGAGATCCAGCGCTTCGTCGTCGATCAGCAGGCGATTCCGCCGATCCCCGACGCGATTTTGCGTTCGATCTTCCTCGGGAGCAACCAATCGCTCACGTATACCTGCGTGCCGCCGGGCTCCGGGGTGCGCATCGGTATCGATCGGGATCTCGACGGATACCTCGACGGCGACGAGATCGACGCGGGGAGCAGCCCTGCGAATCCCCTGAGCACGCCCTGATGGAACGACGGGGTGCGCGCGTGGTTATGCGCGCGCACCCGCGCGTGGCTTGTCGCCGAGGCTTCGGATTGCGAACGAGAGGCCATCCCGCAACGTCGCGAGCGTGATCACGCGGGAGAGGTCGAGGCCGAGCGAGACCATCGTTTGCGCCACGTTTGGCCGGATTCCGGTGATGATCCCCTCGGCGCCGAGCAGGCGGACGGCGCCGAGGATGTTCAGCATGTGGCTCGCCGTGCCGGTGTCGACGACGTCGACGCCGGTCAAGTCGAGAATGGCGAAGCGCGCTTGCAGGCGCGAGACCGCAGCGAGGAGATCCTCGGTCACCCGGCCGGCGCGGCAGCTGTCGACGACGCCGACCATCGGGAGCGTGACGACGTGATCCCATACCTGGATGATCGGCGTCTCGAGGTTCTGGATGACCTGCTGTTGTCGTTCGATCAGCGCGAGCTTGGCGTCGAGCTCCTCGCGGGTCTGCATGGTCTCGGTGACGTTGAGCGATAAACCCACGACGTATTTGACGTTCCCCTGCTCGCCTCGCACGGGGACGTACCAGTTTTCCCAGTGCATTCCGTGCCCCGACTGGATGTCGTGGGAGGGCGTGCCCGAGAGGGCCCTTCTGACCCCCGAGGTGCCTTCGGCGCCGTACATGACATGGAGGTTCTGGCCGATGAATGCGCCCCGCTCGATGCCGAGCGCGTCGATCCCCTTGCCGTCGTGGAAGGTGAAGGTGCCGCTTTCGTCGACCGCCCACACGATCAAGTCGAGGTGATCGAGCAGGAGCCGGAGGAGCTGTCCCAATTCGATCGTCGAGGCGCGCGCAGGCGGGGGCGCGAGGGCGGCAAGGCGCTCTTCCAGCTCTTCGACCCGCGCGCGCAGTGCCCTGTTCTCTTGCTCCAGATCCCGCTCGGACACGTCGTCTGCCTCCCGATGGGGGCACCCCAAAAGGCACGCGGCGCCCGATCCGGCGACGATACCCAAGGGGGGTTTGGTGTGTCAATGGGTGGTAGACTGGAAACTGTCGAGAAAACGGGCACTTCCGTCGGGTAGATTGGTCTCGGGGCTCGCTTGGGGCTGGCTCAAGGCAGACGCGTCGAGCAAACGCCGGAGACGCAGGCGACCTGAATCGAGGACGTGTCCTCCGTGGTGTTCCCGTCCTCGGCGCGCGTGGGTTGGGCGATGCAATCGCAAAGCGCATGCATGCCGCATTCTTGCTCGGCCATCGAGACGGCCGGAAGGTCCTTCGCGGCGAGGCCGATGGCCGCGAGGCTGCCGCAGCAATCGATCACGTGCAGGATCTGGCCACAATCTTGATCCGTGACGCAGCCTTTGCTCGCCGTCGGGAACTGCACGCTGTCGTCGAAACACGTGAGCGTGACCGGGACGCCGGAGCCGCCCGCGCCGCCCGAACCACCCGCGCCGCCGGAGCCACCGGAGCCGCCCGGACCACCGGGGCCGCCCGGTTCGACGGTGCTGCCGCAGGCGAGAAGCAGGGGGAGCGCGGAGACGGCCAGGATCGAACCAAGATAACGTCGAAGTTGCATGGGCGCGATCATGCCGCCGCGCGCCTCGGGCGTAAAGCGCCGCGCGGCCGCCGTTCTCGCAATTACCAGCGCACGAGCGCGCCGAGCTCGAAGGTGTGCAGCGTGATGCGCTCGGCGCCGGGCGGGCCGCGGAACGTGAGGTTGTAGAGCGGCATCACGCGCAAAAAATCGTACGGCCAGAGATCCGCGCTGAGGTAGACGGAATCCGTGACGAGGTCGAGGATCTGAAATGCGGCCGGGAATCGTTCGGCCTCGGCGCCGTGCGCATACCCGGCCCGGAGCGCGAGCCAGGGCAGGAGCGTGCGGCCCGCCGAAAACGAGAACGCATGGACGAGGCGGCTTTCGCTCGCACCTCGAGGATCCTCGACACGGACGTGCGTGAGCCAATACGTCGCGTCGAGCCGCAGCTCATCGCCGATCACGAGGCCAAGCGTCGGGCTGACCCCGTGCGTGTCGACGCCGCCCGTGTACCGGCGGTACGTGTACGCGAGGCCGCTCGTGAGCCAGGGCCGGATCGGCGCCGTGCCGTACGCGCGGAGGCGGAGCATGGGGACGCTCGCGGCCGGCGCGCCGAACGCAGCCTCGCCGCCGAGGGAAAAACCATGCCCGAAGAGCCACGTGGCCCGGCCGCCCCAGGTCGCGCCGTAGGACCAGGCGCCCGCCGCCGTCGACGGGCGCCCGCCATGCTCGGTTTCGACGCCGAGGATGAGCCTGCGCCACGCCTGGGAGACCTCGACGTCGACCTGCCCGAGCGCTGGCATGGGCGCGGGAAAGACGAGTACGCGCGTGGTGACGCGCGCATACCCCGTGGACAGCCTTCGCGCGAGCGCGCGGAGCTCGGTGTTGCCGCCGGATGCGACCGAGGCCCGCTCCGCGAGCGCGTGCCCCGTCGTGAGGTCGCCCCGCGCGTATTCGAGCCGCGCCCGGCAGGCGAGCAGGGGAGGGGTGTCCTTGCGTCGCGCCGCGTCGAGCGTCGCCTCGGCCTCGTCCCACAGGCCTTGCCAGGTGAGCACGTCGAAGAGGCCGGTGCGGACGTCGTCGTCGTCGGGGTGGCGCGAGAGGACGTCACGATACGCCGCCGCCGCCCGCGCGTGGTGCCCCTCCCAGGCGTCGAGCCGCGCGAGCCCGGTCCGCGCCTCGTCGTCCCGCGGATTCCGCACGAGGAGCGCCTCGTAACGCCGCCGCGCCGCGGGCTTGTCCCCGCCGTACGTGGCGCGCCTGGCCTCGTCGAGCAGCGCGTCGCGATCCTCGCCGAGCACCTCGCCGCCGTGGCGCGGAGGCGCCGCCGTGCAGGACACAAGCAGGAGCAGGAGGGTCGCCCAGACAGGGCCCGCGAGCGCGCGGCGGCCCAGGCTCGACGCCCGTGCTCGGTGGCTGCGCACGGGCCGAGCCTCGCACATCGACGCGCGACGCGCACGCCGCGAGCGCGCGTCTGCCGCGCAGGATCACGCACGTACGTGTCCAGGACGCGGCGATGCGGGAGGGGCGTGGATCAGTGGAAGCGGTACCCGATGCCGACGGGCAAGGCGATGGCAAACCCGTCCCACGTCTTGAGGAACGTGGGCCACGCGCTCGCGACCAGCGAGCCCGTCGTGAGGCTCTTGCCCTTGCCGAACTCGGCGAGCGTGTAGGAGACCTCGACCGCAGCGCCGAACGAGAAGCCAAAGCCGGTCTCGTTTTCCGCGGGGATCGTGCGGCTGAGCAGGAGCTCGACCTCGTCGCCGCCGTTGAGCTCGGCCCACTCGCTCGGGACCGCGCCGCGCGCGCCGTTGATGGTCGCGTTTTGTCCGCCGAACCCGACGGCGAGTGTGCCGCCGACCCAGAGGCGATCGTTCACGCGCACGCTGAGCGCGGGGCCGACGAGGAGCGAGTAGCCGCCCGTGACGAGGTAGCTGCCGAAGAAGCGGCCGCCGACGTGCAGCTTCTCGCTGAGCGCGTACCCGACGAACACCTGGCCGCCAACAGGGACGCCGATCGCGGGATCGACCGTGGCGTAACAGGCGCTCGCATCACAAGCCTTGTACTCGGCCGCCTCACCGCCGAGCGGGTAGGTGATGCGATACTCGTACGTGAGGGCCGAGAGCGCGTCCACGCTGCCACCGCCGAGGAAGAGCTGCGCGCCGCCGAAGGCGCCGACGTCCACGACGAGACGCTTGGCGCGGTGGATCGGCCCCTTGCCGTCGTCGGGCTCCTCGGGTTTGTCCTTCGGCTTCGTATCACCGGCGCCCGCGGCGCCGCCGTCGGTCTTCGTGTCGTTCGTCGTGGTCGTCCCGGCCGGTTGCCCCGTCGCGCCCGTGTCCCCGCCGGCGGGTTTGTCCGGCGCTTTGTCGCCCGTCGGCGCGGCGCTCCCATCCTCGGCGAGCGCCGGGACCATGACGCTCTTGCGCTCGGCAGGCTTCAGGCTGAGCGTGGTCTCCCAGGGCTTACGGCCGGGCGCGGTGGCCACGATCTTGTGCTCGCCGGGATCCACGGGCCGACCCTTGCCGAGCGCGCCGAGATCGATCTTCTGTCCGTCGATCGCGATCTCGATGCCGGGCGTGTTCGCGGCGACAGACACGGTCACGCGCGGCAGCTTCGGCTCGATCGCCTTGCTGTTCGCGCGCGCGCGCGCCTCGACGTCCGCGCGCCCGGCCTTGCGGGCATCGGCCTCGGCGTCGAGCATCTCGCCCCACGCGGTCGCGAGTTTGCCCTGTTTCTCGTGGCAGAGCGCGAGATCGAGCAGCGACGCGGGGCTCGGGGAGAGTTTGTACGCCTCGGCGATCTTGGGGCACGCCTCGTCGTACTTCTTCTCCGTGACGAGCTTTTTGCCCTCCTTGAGCAGCGCCTCGGCGTCGGCGGCGTCCGCGATCGCGAGGGGCGCGAGGCTCGTCGTGACGAGGGCCGAAAGGAAGAGGCAGAGGCGCGCGCGTCGCGGAGCAACGCGGCCGTCGTGGGGGACATGCACGTGGTTCGGCTTGTCTGTCTGGGTCATCGCGTGGTCCGAAGGCGGGAGCCCGGAAAAGGAAAGCTACGAGTGTGGCAGGCTGGAAATCAATTTTTTCCTTCGTCCATGACGCTTCGACCTCACCCCGCCCCCCGCCGCGAGGCGGAGAGGGGACGAGCGGCAGGGGAACGAGCCGGGAGCGCCCTCCTCATCCACTGTGTGGAGAGGAGGGGTGGGGTAGGTGAGGCTCAGCGGGAGATGAGGCCCCGCCACCAGGCGGTGGGCGCGCGGCCCTTGTCCTGCGCGGCGTCGTCCGGATCGGGGCCCTCGAGCTCGTCGCTGAGGCCGGAAAAGGTCTCGTCGGTATCCCCCGATTCGAGGGCGGAGGGGGAGACGGTCGGGTTCGCGCCCGTGAGCTTGAAAAGATCGGGCTGCAGGCTGGTCGGCCCGCCCGCGTTGTCCTGCTGCGTGAGGGATTTGAACTCGAGCAGCATGAGGTCGAGCATCTCGCCGATCATCGCGAGCCCGTCCTTCCGGCCAGCCGGGGCGCCCGCAGCGCCGAGGACGAGCTCGGCGACCTCGTACTCGCTGACGGGCCTGCCGAAGCGATAGAGGAACCGCGTGAGATCGCGGCCAAAATCACGCGCGGTCTGGTAGCGGCCGTCGCGATCACGCGCGAGCGCGGTGCGGATGATCTCTTCGAGCTCCGGAGGGACGTCCGAGTTGATGGGCTTGAGCGACGGGATGGTCGCGTCGCGCACGAGCTTGACGGTGCCGAGGTCGGTCTCGCCGAGGAAAAGGCGGCGGCCGGCGAGCATCTCCCAAAGGATGATGCCGGCGGCGAAGACATCGACGCGTTTGTCCACGCCGAGCTCCATGACCGTCTCGGGCGCGAGGTACCCGAACTTGCCCTTGATCATGCCGGCGTCGCTGTTGGCGAGCTGGCTCGACGCCTTGGCGAGGCCGAAGTCCACGATCTTGCACTCGCCGTGGCGCGTGATGAGCACGTTCGCCGGCGTGACGTCGCGGTGGACGATGTTGAGGTGTTCGCCTTCGGGCGTGTGGAGATCATGGGCGTAGGCGAGGCCCTGGCAGATCTTCGCGGCGATGAAGCACGCGCTCTCGACCGGCATCGGCCTGCCGACCTTTTTCTGGTGCTCGATGACCTGCTTCAAGTCGGCGCCGTCGACGTACTCCATGACGATGAAGTACGTGCTGTCGCCGACGCCGATGTCGAAGACGCTCACGACGTTGGAGTGCGCGAGGCGGCCGGAGAGGCGGGCCTCGTCGAGGAACATGTCGATGAACTGCTCGTTCTTGCTGAGGTGCGGGAGAACGCGCTTGATCGCGACCTGCTTGCGGAAGCCCTCGATTCCTGCGCTCTCCGCGACGAACACCTCGGCCATACCGCCCGAGGCGAGCCGCTTGATGACCCGGTAACGCTGGTTCTCCGACATCGCTGGTTCCTCGTGCCCCCCGCGCTTTGAAGAGTGTACCCCCTCGTTTCAAGGATGTGAGGTTTTTGTCCCTCTTCGCTCAGGGGACGATGTCGACCGCGAGGACGTAGGCCTCGATCCCACCGGGCTGCGTCCGCGGCGCCTCGGCCGTCCAAGGATCCCGCGCGAGCCGAACGCGTACGCAGCGCGGCGTGCCCTCCTCGTAGGCGATCGCGGGGCCCGTCCAGGGAGAGCGCGAATCTTCCTGCGAGAGCGTACCCTCACCCGCCGTGTGCACGCGGACCCTGCTGCCAGCCTCCCGGCCTCGCATCGTCGTGACCTCCAGCACCGACCCCGCGTCGCGCACGGCGTCGCGCGCCGTCCAGCGGATCGCATGTCCCTGCGCGCCCGCGCCTACGCAGTACGTGTCCTGATCGTCGATCCACCCGAGCGCGCCCGTCCGCGTCTCGCCAGGCTCGATCGACGTGGCCGAAGGCAACTCGTCGTTCGGCTCGATCTCGTGTGTGGAGCTCTCCTCGGCGAGCGCGACCGTGATGGCATAGGTGTCGGACACGTTCTCGTGCACGAAGGGAATTTTGCGATCGCCGCGCGGATCCAGATCCTGCAGCACGGAGGCGTAGTAGCGGCCCGGCTCTACGCTGAGGCGCGGGATCGAGAGGGAATGGCCGGGTCGACCCACGCAGTACTGCGCGATCGGCGCCTGGAAGCCTTGCCGGTAGAGCAGCGTGCAGGTCTCCATGTTCGGGAGCGCCGTGACCACGAGGCGCGCGATCCGCGGCGTATCGCCTGTGCCTTTCGGGATCTCGAACGTGTAGAAGTCGCGATCGCTGCGCTGCGCGTCGATGCGCTTGCCGAGCAGGCCCGACGCCGACACGCCGAGCGGCAGCGGCGTCGCGTTTGCCGCCGTGTCGTTGGGCTCGACCTCGACGCCCGCAAAGCGCGGCGTCCAGCGTCCCCACATCACGAAGAGCCCCGCGCCCGCGCCGAGGACGAGCACGAGGCTCGACGCGAACCAGGCGAGGTGCCGGCGGCTCCTGAGCTTGCGCTCGTACGCCTCGACCTCGTCGCGGCTCGCGATCTCGCCGGGGCTGCGTTCCGCCCCCGCCAGCGCCGCACGCGTGAGTTTTCGGAGCGCGCTCGCATCGAGCAGCGCCTCGACGTCCGTTCCGAGCTTGCGTAGCTCCGCCGCGATCGCCGCCTGTAGCTCCTCGGCGTTTTGCCATCGCGCCGCGGGCTCCTTTTCGAGCGCGCGGAGGACGATGGCGTCGACCCCGGGCGGCACGCCGCGCGATGGCGCGCGGATCGACGGCGCCACGGGTTTTTCCGTGACGTGTTTGACCAGGATGCTCGCCGAGGTCTTCGCGTGAAACGGATAATGGCCGGTGAGCGCGTGGTAGAGGAGCACGCCGACGGCGTAGAGATCGGCGCGGTGATCGACGGGGTCGCCGCGGATGAGCTCGGGCGGAAGGAAGTACGGCGTGCCGATGAGCTGATCGCGGCGCGTCACCTCGCCGCCCGCGTTCGTGTCGGCCTCCTCCCGCAGCTTCGCGATGCCGAAGTCGAGCACCTTGGCGATGTCGGTGCCGCCTTCGGTCGTCGTGATCATCACGTTCTGCGGCTTGACGTCGCGGTGCACGATGCCCTTGCCGTGCGCCTCGCCGAGCGAGCTCAGGATCTGCAGGACGATCTTGCCGAGCCGCGCGAACGGCATCGGGCCGCCGTCGGAAAGCACCGCGGCGAGATCCCGGCCTGTCACGAGCTCCATCACGATGTACGTGAGGCCCGCGTCCACGCCGTAGTCGAAGACGTGCACGGTGCTCGGGCTCGACAGGCGCGAGACGGTGAGCGCCTCGCGCTTGAAGCGGCGCACGACCTCGGGGCTCATGCTGAGCTCGCCCGCGAGCAGCTTCATCGCGAGCAACTTGCCGAGGTGGACGTGCTCGACCTTGTAAACGACGCCCATGCCGCCGCGGCCGATCGGCGTGAGGATGCGGTAGCGGCCCGCGACGACGAGGCCAATGAGCGGATCGGCGCGGTGCGCGATCGCCTCGTCGTCGAGGGGGAGCGCGAGCGCGAGGGCCGCGATGCGCGACGTCGGTTGGGGCGTCTCCGCAGACGCCGCCGTGTCGACCTCCGGGGAGGGCTCCGTGACCAGCGCCGTGGTGTCGGCGTCGTTCGGTGCCGTTTCTCCAGGATCGTCCTCGCCGATCGACATGAACCGCCGGATTGTGCCCGAGCGGCACCCGCACGGGAAGCAAACACCCGCTCAGAGGGGGGCCGCAGCGTCTCGCCGGGGTTTCACCCCGGACCCGACCAGGGGCTCTTCGCCCCTGGACCCGAACCAGGGCACAGCCCTGGACCTCTGGTGTATCGACCGCGATGCGGTCGATACGCGAAAACTCGGAGAGTTTCTGGAACACGCTCTCAGACCCACGCGCCTCGCAGCCGCTCGGCAGCCGCGCGCACATGCGCGGCGGTGATCGGCTGCCGGAGTGGAGGGCGTAGCTTCTCCACGATCTCGCGCGCGAGGACGTTCACGACCCACGGATGCCCGCCCGAGATCGCAGCGATCTCGGCCACGGCCTCGTCCCGGAACGGCTGCCCCGTCTCCTCTGTGTGCTCCGCGCAGAGCGTGGCCACCTGCACAGCCGTGAAATCGGGCAGGCGGAGCGACGTCGCCCCAGGCCCGAGGAGCTCCACGGCCGAGGCCTGCACCTCCTCGGAGCCACAGAACACGACCGACCACGGCGCCGCGCGGGGCCGCGCCTCGTAGGTCGCCCGCATCTGCGTGAGCAGGCTCGTGCGGGTCTCGCGCGGCAGGAGATCCACGTCGTCGAGCAGCAGGACGAGCGGCCGCGGGCACGCGCGCGCCCACGCCGAGAGCACGACGCCCGCGAACCGCACGTCGTACGACGGGGGCCACGGCGGAGGCCGCAGCGGCGCTGGGAGCTGCTCCCCGGCCGCCTTCGCAATCGCCTCGAGCAGCGCCCGCTCGCCCAACGCCCCCTCCGCGGCGCCCCCCCTCGGCCGGCAGGAGGCCCGCACCACGACCCACGCGCCAGCCTCCGCGAGCCCGGCCGCGAGCCCCCGCAGCCACGTCGTTCGCCCGTGCAACCGCGGCGCGTGCACCACCACGTACGCCCCGCGCGCCACCAACTCTGGCACCTCCACGAGCCGCGTGCTCGCACCCAGCATGTAATGCAGCTCATCGTGGCAGGGCCCCACCACGTTGAACCTTCGGCGGTGTCGGTGCGTGCTCAGGAACCGTGCCCCTGCGGCCCTGTCGTGCCCCAGGCGTTCGCTGGAATCCCGGCCATGTTCAATGGCTGGTTCACCGAACCCGCCTTGTCCGTGTTGCCTCGTCGTCGTGCTCACGATGAGGAATGTCCCCAGGGACCGCGGATTCGAAGTTTTTCGCGACCGGTCAGCGCGAACCGGGGAGCCGCCCGAGGTGCATCCCGACGAACCCGGCGCAGAGGCAACCGACGAGCGTCGCGGTGCCATACAGCGCGGCGAGGCGGGGCTGTCCGTTCTGTACGTACTGGACGACCTCCAGGTTGAACGTGGAGTACGTCGTGAATCCGCCCAAAAAACCCGCCCCGAGCGCGACCTGCAGCGTGGGGCCGAGCCACGTGGCGCTTCGGGAGAGCTGGAAGAGGAGCCCGAGCAGGAACGAGCCGATGACGTTGACGGCGAGGGTCCCGTAGGGAAACGCGGAGCCGTACCGCGAGAGGGACCAGGTCGTCACGAGGAACCGCGCCCCCGAGCCGATCGCCCCGCCGACGCAGACCCACACGAGCTTCATCCCCATCGGTGCGCGCGCCTCTGAGCTGGCATCTCTCTACAGAAGTCCACACCGTCCTTGTGGTCAAGCCTCCCGGCGTGGCCGGCCGCGCCTCGCGTCTCTCCCGGGATGGGGTACCATCCGCGCGCCATGACGGAAGACCAAGCGGGGACGCTCCCCTCCACCGAGGCACCCGCGGCGGACGGGGGCAGCGCGGTCCCAGACGCAAGCGCGGCCGGAAACGCGCCACCAGCCAGCGCGCGGACGCTGGCCGCCGCGACCGCGACCCACGGCGCCGGAGCGCACGGCGCGACGACCCCGGGCGCGCGCTGGGCCTTGCTCCTCGGCGCCCTCGGCGTCGTCTTCGGCGACATCGGCACGAGCCCGCTCTACGCGATCAAGGAGTGCTTCAGCCCGGAGAGCCCGCATCACATCGCGCCCACGCCGGCGAACATCCTCGGCATCCTCTCCCTGGTCTTCTGGTCGCTCCTGATGGTCGTGACGGTGAAATACCTCACGTTCGTCCTCCGGGCCGACAACCAGGGCTCGGGCGGGATCATGGCCCTGCTCGCGCTCGTGCCGACGGGCAAGGGCGCGGGGACGGGGCCGCTCGTCCTGCTCGTGCTCCTCGGGGCGTCGCTCCTTTATGGCGAGGGCGTCATCACGCCCGCGATCTCCGTGCTCTCGGCCATGGAAGGCCTCGAAGTCGCGTACGAGCCCTTGAAGCACGTCGTCGTCCCGCTCACGGTGGTCATCCTGCTCGCGCTTTTCCTCGTGCAGAAGCGCGGCACCGGGGGCATTGGCAATGTCTTCGGCAGCGTCACGCTCGTCTGGTTCGTCACCATTGCGATCCTGGGTGCCCGGTGGATCCTGACCCGTCCGAGCGTGCTCGCCGCCGTCGATCCGCGGCACGGCGTGACGTTTTTCCTGGAACACCGGGGCCACGGCTTCTTGCTCCTCGGCGCCGTCGTCCTCTGCATCACGGGCTGCGAGGCACTTTATGCGGACATGGGCCATTTCGGGCGGGGTCCGATCCGCCGGGTCTGGTTCGTCATCGTATGGCCCGCGCTCCTGCTCAATTACTTCGGCCAGGGCGCGTATTTGCTTCAGCACCCTGGGGGCGCGACGAACCCTTTTTATGGTCTCGTCCCGTCCTGGGCCCTCTATCCGACGGTCGCCATTGCCACGGGCGCCACGATCGTCGCCTCGCAGGCGCTCATCTCGGGAGCGTTCTCGCTCACCCAGCAGGCCGTGCAGCTCGGATACTTTCCGCGCGTGACGATCGTCCACACCTCGAAGGAGACCGAGGGGCAGATCTACATCCCCGAGATCAACCGCGCGCTCCTCGTGGCCTGCATTCTCCTCGTCTTCACGTTCCGCACCTCGACCTCGCTCGCGGCGGCCTACGGCATCGCGGTCACGGCCACGATGACCATCACCACGACAGTCTATTTCGTGGTCGTCACGAAGCGCTGGGGCTGGCCGCTCTGGAAGGCGCTGCCGCCCGTCGCCGTCTTCCTGGCCATCGACCTCTCGTTTTTCTCGGCAAACGCGGCGAAGTTCTTTCAGGGCGGCTGGTTCCCCGTGGCCATGGCGCTCGTGATCTTCACGATCATGACGACCTGGAAATCAGGCCGCAGGATCCTGGCCGAGTCCTTCAAGGATGGCGTCTTGCCGCTCGAGCTGTTCCTCGAGGACGTCGAGCGCACGAAGCCCCACCGCGTGCGGGGCACGGCCGTCTTCATGGCCTCGAACCCGAACGGCACGCCGCCCGTCCTGCTGCACCATTTCAAGCACAACCAGGTCTTGCACCAGCAGGTCGTCCTGCTCTCCATCGCGAACGAGCGGGTCCCCGAGATCCCGCCCGATCAGCGCGTGACCGTCGAGCACAAGGGCCACGGGTTTTACCGGGTCTGCGCCCGCTACGGCTTCATGCAAACCCCGCACGTGCCGAGCTTGCTCGCCGCCTGCAAGGAACAGGGGCTCTCGATCGAGCTCCAGCGCACGAGTTATTACCTCGGCCGCGAGACGCTCCTGCCGACGGGCCGCTCGAAAATGTGGAAATGGCGCAAGGACCTCTTCGCCTTCATTTCCCGCAACGCGCGCCCCGCCACCGCGTACTTCGGCCTGCCCCCGGGCCGCGTCGTCGAGCTCGGCATGCAGATCGACCTCTGACGGACCGCTACCGCCGGCGGGGTCTCTGCCCGATGCCCGAGGGAGCACGGGGAGGCGCGGATCATGGTGAACGAGCGAGCGGAGACCTCGCCGGTCTGCATGCCGGCGGACAACGTGATGCTGAACGGAGATCTCGGGATGCCGGCGGCGCCAAAGGGCGTGGTGCTGTTCGCCCACGGGAGTGGGTCGAGCCGGTTCAGCCCGCGCAATCGCCACATTGCATCGAGCCTGCGGGCGCGCAGGTTCGCGACAGTGCTCGTGGATCTGCTGACGGTCGAGGAGGAGGCCGTGGACCTCAGGACGGCCGAGGTGCGGTTCGATATTGACCTGCTCGCGCGGCGGGTCGCGAGCGTCGTCGATTGGCTCGGCCGGGCGTCGTCGACGGCGGGGCTCGGCATCGGGCTCTTCGGGGCGAGCACGGGGGCGGCGGCGGCGCTCGTGGCCGCGGCAGAGCGGCCCGAGGAGGTGCAGGCGGTGGTCTCGCGCGGCGGGCGGCCCGATCTCGCAGGCGGAGCGCTGCCGCGGGTCCGGGCGCCGACGCTGCTCATCGTGGGCGGGGCGGATACGCTGGTGATCGACCTGAACCAGCAGGCGTTCGAGGATCTCCGCTGCGAACGGGAGATCGTCATCGTCCCGCGGGCGACACACCTCTTCGAGGAGCCGGGGGCGCTCGACCAGGTCGCGGATCTCGCGGGGCACTGGTTCGAGGCGCATATCGCAGCGCAAGGGCGCATGGCCCGGGCGTCATGACGCGAGCGAGCGCGGGCGCAAGAGCGTAGGATCCCTGCGTTGTTCCAGGGCGTGGGCGATCCAGCCGGCGAGCCGGCCGATCGCGAAGATCGTCGTCGCCGCGCCCGGCGGCAGGCCGAGGGCGAGGCAAAGCGCGACGAGGCCGACGTCCACGGACGGAGGTGGATGGCCGGCCTCTTTCGTCGCGTCGAGCAGCGCGAACAAGGCCGCGACGCTGGTCTTTCGCGGCGCTTCCGCGCGCGCGGCCACGAGCAGGGGTGGCGTGCGGGGATCGCCGTCGGGGTAAAACGGGTGTCCGAGCTCGAGGACCGTATCGCCGCGGCGGGCGCGGGCGGCGACGACGGCGCGGGCTCGTTCGGGGCGCCCGACCTCGGCGACGACGGCCTCGATGCGGTCACAGGCGCCGCCGTGCTTCGGGCCGGAGACCGCGGCGATCCCGGCGCTCACGCAGGCGTAGAGATCGGCCCCCGTCGAGGCCGTCACGCGGACGGCGAAGGTCGAGGTGGCGAGCTCGTGATCCGCGAGCAGCACGAGCGCTCGTTCGAGGGCGGCTTCGGCGCGGTCGGACCTCTTGCCGCCGAGGGCGACGAGCAGCGCGCGGGTGATCGTGGGCTCGGCGAGCGCGGTGTTGGCCCGGCGAGCGCCCGAAGGCAGGGCCGAGAGCGCGGCGAGGCGGCGGATCAAGGCGCGGGCGCGGGGCAGCTCGGCCTCCTCGGTCGCAGCGAAGCGTAGGGGATCCCGCGCGGCCAGGGCCGGGACGGCGAGGGCGAGCGTGGCGAGGGGCGGGGCGCCTTCGGGGACGAGGTCGGCGAGGCGGGAGGCGGGCAGCGCGGGATCCTGCGGCAGCGTCCAGGGGGGGCGTTCTTCGGGCAGCGCGCCGGTCCAGAGCAATTCGGCGACGGATTCGAAGGGCACGCCGGACGCGGCGAGGGTTGTGGCGGCGTGGCCGCGGTAGCGCGGGCCCTCGGGGCCGATCGTGGTGATCGTCGAGGAGAGGACGGGCTCGCCCCAGCGCAAGGCGGATGCGGCGACGGGGCCGTGCCCGCGGCGCGCGTCGCTCCGGGCCTTCAGCCGTTCGAGGTCCTCGCGCACGTAGAGGCGGCTCCGCCCGCCCTCGCTGGGCACGCTGCGGACGAGGCCGCGGCTCGCGTAGGCGTAGAGCGTCTCGCGCTTCACCCCGAGCAGCGCGGCGGCCTCCGGCCCGGACAGGAGGTCCGATGGTTGATTGTCGAATCCAGTGGATGGATTGATCAATCCACGTTGATCAACGTTGCTCACGTCATCAAGGATAGCATCAACCAAGGAGGAAACGATGGACCAAGCGACGCAGAATGGGGCAAAGCACGCGGCTACGAAGGCGAGTGGGCTCGATGGGGTCGTCGTGGCGGATACGGCATTGAGCGAGGTCGACGGCGAGCGGGGGAGGCTCGTCGTGGGCGGGCACGATATCGAGGCGCTCGCGGGCCGGGTCGGCTTCGAGGATCTCTGCGGGCTCGGGCCTCGGGGGGGGGGGGGGGGGGGGGGGGGGGGGGGGGGGGGGGGGGGGGGGGGGGGGGGGACGGGCGGGGGCGGCTCCCGGACGCGGCGACCCAGGGCGCGCTCGCGGACGCGCTCGCCGAGGGGCGCGCGCTCGCGTTCGAGCAGATCCCGTCGATCGGCGAGACGCTCGTCGCAGAGGATGGAGGTGCGGCGCTCATGGCAGCCGTGGCACACTTCGGCGCGCGTGCGGCGTGGCGGGTGGCGGATCGCCCGGCGTGGATCGAGCTCGCGCGGATCACGGGCGCGGTCGCGACGTTCGCGGCGGCCTGGGCGCGGCGTCGCGCGGGGGACGCGCCGATCGCCCCGGACAAGGCGCTCGGGCACGCGGCGGACTTCTTGCGAATGGTGCGCGGTGCGGCTGCGCCCGAGGCGGCCGCGCGGGCGCTCGACGCCTACCTCGTGACCGTGGCCGATCACGGCATGAACGCCTCGACGTTCACCGCGCGGGTCGTGGCCTCGACGGGCTCGGATCGGGTGTCGGCGATCGTGGCGGCGATCGGCGCGCTCAAAGGCCCGCTGCACGGCGGCGCGCCGGGGCCCGTGCTCGACATGCTCGACGACCTGGGGTAGCGACCCGCCCGAGCGGATCGCGCAGGGTCCGGGCGCGCGCCCCGGCCCTGCAACGGCAATACGGAGACGACGATGGACGTGGCAGATCCCATTCCTCCTTCGGTCCAGGCCCTCATGGACCTGTTCGCGAACGAGCTCTCGCATGTGAGCTTCCCCGGCGTCGATCGGGCGATCCTCGAGCAGGTGGTCACCGAGGTCCGGACCCACACCGAGGCCGTGGTCAAGGCGGAGGCGGCCCTCGAAGCGGCGCGCACGGCGCTGCGGGACAGCGAGGAGACCCTGTCGAGCAAGACCCAGAAGGCGCTCGCCTACGCGCGCGTCTACGCCGACGATCACCCCGACATCCGGTCGAAGGTGGACTCGGTCGCGCGGATCGCGGGCGTGACGTCCTCGCCGCCCGGGCCTTCCCGGGAGGCCAGCGGGGACACGCCGAAGCGCCGCGGCCGCCCGCCGAAGGCAAAGGCGGCGAGCGCCGAGCCGGCCGCCGAGCCGACGGACGCGACGCCGACGGACGCGACCCCGGACGCGACCCCGGCGGCGCCGCCGGTCATGGAGCTCGGGCCCTCGACGATGAGCAGCGAGGACACCCCCGAGCCCTCGGAGCTCAACGGCGCAGCGCACTCGGCCTGAACCTCGGCCTCCGCCCCTCTCCCGAAAGGGGGAGGGGTCGGGGGGGAGGGCCTACCGAACCCGCGGCACCCGCGCACCTTCCAGCGCGAGGAGCCGTGCCTTCGTCTGCACCCCACCTGGCGCGGAAAACCCCACGGCGGCCCCGGCGGCGCCCAGAATCCGGTGGCAGGGCACCACGATCGGGATGGGGTTTTTCGCGAGCGCTTGCCCCACGGCGCGGGCGGCCGCCCGGGACTTGCCGAGGCGCGCGGCGAGCTCGCCGTAGGTGACGGTTTGGCCGGGCGGGATGTCCTGCGCGGCGTGGTAGACGGCCCGGTAAAACGGCGACACGCGCTCGAGATCGAGGGGCACCTTCGAGAAATCTTGCGGCGCGCCGCCGAGGTGCGCGGCGACGAGGCGCATCACGTCCTGGACCCACGCGGGCGGGTCTCCGCGCATGGCGCCGGGCGCGCTCGCCGTGATCCATGCGATCGTCTCCTCCTCTCGTTCGCTCGGCAGCGCGAGCGCGAAAATACCTCGTGGACTCCAGGCCACGACCACGCGACCGAGCGGCGTGTCGAAGGGCTCGAACCCCAATCCGTCCATAATGGTTGTTCCTACCAAACCTTGAGCGGAGCGTCCACGGCGGTCTCGCCGCCGGCGTCTGGTCACCGGAGAATGCAGGGCGTCGCTCCATGGGCTCGCCGGTTCGTCCCCGTCATTGCCGTGCGCGCCGTACGGGTGCCGAGCGCGTGCCCCTTGGGCTGCCGCTCGTCCTCGCGCGTATGTCTCCACGGTGTTCCTCGACGGGAATCATTTTCTGCCCGGGGCCTTTTCGAGCTCCGTCCTGGACCCATCCGTTCCTCGGTATGGGGCATGCTTCCACATTCCCGTCGTGGGATGTATACCATCGGGTGTAGGGACGTCGGGTATTCCCGGAATTCCCTGATGGCGATGGCCATCGAATTCGTCAGCATTCGAGGTCCATGCTGGACTCTTTTCGAGGGTCCGAGGACGGCGCGCCGGGCGCCGATCGAGCTTTCAAGGGAGGGCGTGAATGACGCGATCCAGAGTTCGGCTGGGTGGGAATCGTATCGGGTCTTTTCTCGGCGCGGCGGTGGCGGTTGCCCTGGTCCTCCAGACGCAGTCGCCTTCGGCCGCGCCCAAGCATTGTGGTGATTTTCTTGCGCGCGTCGCGGAGCTGCCGGGGTACCCGGACGGGATCGTCCTGCAGAAGAACCGCGTGTACGTCGCCGGCCCCGCGCTCGGCGTCGACGCGGGCGGGGTTCCCTCCGAAATCGCGGTGTTCCACGGGAAAACCGGGGCGCATCTCGAAACGATCCCCATCCAGGGGGAGGACCTCGCCGCGCCCCACGCGCTCACGGGCCTCTCGGTCGACGCCGACGGGCGCCTGTATGCCGTGAGCTCCCAGCTCGGCGTCCTGCGGCTCTCGGAGAAAAAGCACGGGAAATGGAAACAATCGGTGTATGCCGGCCCCTTTCCCGACATCCCTTCCTGCACGCCGGGCGATTCCAACGATCTTTGTGCGCACAATGTCTACGAAATGCCGCCGATGCCCAGCGACATCGCGTTCGCCAAGGACGGTCATGCCTACGTGACCGACGCTGCCCAGGCCATGATTTATCGGATCCCGCCCGGCGGCGGCGCGCCCGAGATCTGGCTTCGGAGCGCCAAGCTCGCCGGATACTACGACCTCCAGGGCGCGCGGGGGATCCTCGTCAGCGCCGACGGCAAGAGCCTCTACGTGACCGTGGGCTTCTCGGCCGACGCGCCGTGGGAGGGCCGCATTTACAAGATCCGGCGCGTCCCTGCGCCGAACGAGAACGACGTCACGCTCGTGCACGTCTTTCCGAATTTCGAGGCGCCTTCGGGCCTGGGCCTCGGCGAGGACGGAGAGCTCTTCGTGGCCCTTTCCATCACGAGCCAGATCGCGGTCGTGAAGCCCGCGGGCGGCGAGCTCGGCCGATTCTCTTCGGCCACGAACGACGAGGTCCCCCTCGATGGCCCGGCGCACATGGCATTCGACGGCAAGGGTGGGCTTTTCGTGACGAACCAGGCGGTCCCCAGCGGGCTGCTCGATCGTTTTGCCGTGGTCGAGGTCGACGTGAAGGATCAGGGCCACAAGAACCACCCACCGAAGCCGAATCTGCCCTGACGGCAAGACAAACCCTCCGCGGAAAAACGTTTTTCTTGGTCCTCGGGCGCACGCGTGATACGGCGGTCGTGTGCCCTTCCCCTGGGTCTGCGGCCGTGCTAACGTCTCCCCTCATGGGCAGCGCGGCGTGGCGGCTCGGGGCGGACGATCCGGACGATCCCACGTTTTATCCCGCGTTCGACGACATGGGTGAAAGCGCTCTCCAGCGCCTCATGACCGAGCTGCTTCGCCCCTTGATCGCGCGGTTCCTCGCCGAACGAGGCATCCAGGCCTTCGTGGGCGCCGACCAGTTCATCTACTGGATCAAGGGCAACGCGAAGGCCGTGGTGGCGCCCGACGTGTACGTGATGCCGGGTCTCCCGTCCGACGTGGCCCCGCGGTGCTGGAAGGTCTGGCAGACAGGCGTCGCGCCGAGCTTCGCGCTCGAGATCATCGCCGAGGAAGACGAGAACAAGGACGTCTCCCAGTCCCCCCAGCGGCACGACGAGCTCGGCACGCGCGAGCTCGTCGTCTTTGATCCCTACGTCGACGTCCGCTCGGGCCGCACGCGTTTCCGCGTCCATCGGCGCGACGAACGCGGCAAGCTCGTGGTCGTCGAGGCGACGAACGCGGACCGAGTCCGGAGCGAGGTGCTCGGCTGCATGCTGCGCGCGGTCGGCGGCGGTGATGCCATGCGGCTTCGCCTGGCCGTGGACGCCGAGGGGGAGGAGCTGTTCCCGACGGAGGCCGAAGCCGCGCGGGAAGCGGCGCGCAACGCGGAGCGCAAGGCCGAGGATGCACGCGAGGCGGAGCTCGCGGCGCGGGAGACGCTCGACGCGGAGCGTGTGGCCCGCCGGAACCTCGAGCTCGAGCTCGCCCGGATGCGCGCGGAGCTCGAACGCCTGCGGCGCTGACGTCTGCCGAGCGCTCGACCCTACCCGGGGCCTTTTGGTACGCTCAGCGCGCCATGCGCACGCCGCTTCCCCCTACGACCCCGATCGCCCTGCTCGCCGCGACGTCTCTGTTCGCCCTGTCCGCCTGCGCATCCACCCAGGAACGGTGCGCGGAGCCGCAGCCCGCGGGGACGGCCGCCGCCGCGCCCGCGTCTGCGCACGCGGGCCGAAATGCGTTTTTCCTGGGCAATGCCCGCGAGGTCGTCGAGAAAAAACCGATCGGGCCGGACGAGAAGACGAAGTTCGTCCCGCTCTTCGAGAATGCCGATCACACGGTCAACGTAATCCAGACCCGCGGGACCGTGCCTCTGCATTACCATGCCGAGCACGACGAGCTCGTCGTGATCCTGGAGGGCAGCGGGACATTCTACGTGGAGGGGCAGACGCGCGTGGTGAAAGCAGGCGACGTGCAGGTCATTCCCCGCGGCGTCGTGCATTCCTACGTGCACGAAGGGCCCGGCGTAACCGTGGTCGTTTCGACATTCTCGCCGAAGTTCGATCCGAAAGATCGAATCATGGTCGACGCAAAGAAGCCGTGAAGATGAGCGGCCATTCCACCGGATTGGGGGTCTCATCGGGGAGCCGTCGCGCCGGGGCGCTGCCCCGGGCCCCGCGGGGGCTATCCGCCCCTCGACCCGGACCAGGCACGGCCCTGAGCATTGGTTCCATCTTCCATCGGTACATTCGCCCCCTCTGACGACATTTAGAGGGGGAGATGTTGGATGCAGAGACAGCCTCGTCGGCGGAAGCGTGGGCGGCGGAGGAGTTTGGGCATGCGGACCTTGGAGACCCGCGCCGGACCCGGCGGCTGACGCGCATGGCCGCGCAGGCGGTGCTGTATCCGTCGGGAAAGGTGAGTGAAGTCTTCCAAGTCGATGCCCACAGGCAGGGTGCGTACGACTTCCTGGAGAGCCGACACATCGACGTAGGGGCCATCCTCGAGGCCACCGGTCTTGCCACCGCGCGCCGTTGCGCCAAGGAGATGTTCGTCTTCGTCGCCATCGATGCCACCAGCCTGACGCTCACGGATCACAACCGCAGCAAGGACTTCGGCGCGGTCGGCACGCATGGTCGAGGCACCCGCGGGCTGAAGGTCGTTTGCGGTCTCGCCGTCGACGCGCAGGGGGTGCCCTGCGGGTTGACGTCGATGCAGTGGTGGGCGCGAGAGCAGAAGCAGAAAGAAGACAGCGCCAAGCGCAAGCTGCACGAAAAGGAGCTCGGCCACTGGGCCAACGTGATCACCGAGACGTCCGAGCGGCTCGCCATGGCGGCGTCGGGGTGTTGTGCCTGGTACCAGCTCGACCGGGAGGCTGATGCCTGGCAGCTTTTGCTTCACCTCTCGACGAGCGGGCACTGGTTCACCGTGCGGGGCAAGGCAAACCGCCGGCTCATGTCGGAGACGGGCGCGAGCCGATACGTGTTCGACGAGTTGGCGCGCCCGAGCGCCCGAAAGGGCTCCTTTCCCCTTTGGATCTCGGCCGCACCGGGTCGCACGGAGCGAATGGCGCGGATGAGCGCGCATGTCGCGGCTGTCACGCTGTCGCTTCGAGACGGGTGGAACAAGCGTTGGCGCGCGTTGCCGCTGTATGCCGTGCGCGTCCTCGAGACCAGCAGCGTGCCCGCGGGCGAGCCTCGCATCGATTGGCTGCTGTACACCAACCACCCCGTGCAAACGCTCGAGGATGCGTTGCTGGTCGCCCATGGTTACAGCCAGCGCTGGCGCATCGAGGACTTTTTCCGGACGTGGAAGACGGGCCAGTGCAACGTCGAGTCCACGCAACTTCAAGGGACCCAACAAGTCAAAATCTGGGGCAGCATGCTCGCAGCCATCGCCACACGCACCGAACGTCTCAAGCACCTCGCGCGCACCCAACCGGACCTGCCAGCGACCGAAGAGCTCGCGACACACGAGGTCGAGGCCTTGGTGCTGCTCAAGCGGAAACGGAAGAAGAAGAACGAGCAGATCCCCGATGGGATCCCGCCCATCGCGCTCGCCGTGCAGTGGATCGCCGAGCTCGGCGGCTACACAGGCAAGTCTTCCGGAGGTCCCCCCGGCTCCGTCACCATCAGCCGCGGCCTGGAGCGCCTGGCCCCCGCAGCAGAGATGCTGCGGGTCCTCAGGGAGAATGGGCTCGTGAGATGAGACCAGTGCTCAGGGCACGGCCTGGACCGAAGGTGGAAGAACTGCGCGGTGCGCAGTTCTTCCAACGGGCCGGTGGCAAGACCATGGAGGTGCGTCTCAACCTGGCGACGCGAACGTTCCCGGCTGAAACGTCAGCGCTGCGGCCTTGGTGGGCAGGGTTGTCGCTGGTCTTGACCGCGGCTGTTCGATGAACTGCGCAATGCGCAGTTCATCGACCCCGAGTCCAGCGCTTGCGCTGGTCCGGGGTGGAGGGGGCGGATAGCCCCCTCCTGGGGCCTGGGGCAACGCCCCAGCGAAGCGGCTCACAGACGAGACCGTTGCGGGATCGCTCAGGCGCTCGGCGGGGGCACGGATTCGTGTTGCTGGCCCGAGACTTCGGATCGCGCGAGGCGGTCGAGCGAGAGCGCGACTGCGGCCTGCGCCATCGCGCGCTCCTCGGGCCGCAGCTCCGTCTTCCGTGCGGCGAGCCACGGCTGCACGTGGCGGCGCAGGACGTCGGGCAGCACCAGGCGTTGCTGCCGGATGTGCGCCTCGGCGTCCGTCCGCGCGCTCTCGTAGCTGTAGCCGTGGAGCTCGCCGTCGTGCTCGCCCTCTGGCGCACCCGAAGGCACGAGCGCGAAGCCCAACGCCAGCCGCAGCACGGAGACGGTCGCGCTGTAACGCTTCGCCTTCGGAAGGTCCGTCTCGACGTACGTGTTTTGCGTGCACGTCGCCACGAAGAGACGCTCGCCGCGCCGCGCGCGCTCGGCGAGCGCTCGCCACGGCGCGAGTTGCCAGTCGGCCGGGGGCAGATCCCCGTGCGTGCCGTCGATCGCGAGCACGCCCGAGGGATCACGGCCCGCGATGAGCTCGCGGCGCACGGCCTGGCAGCCCGCGGAAAAACCCGCGAGGATGACGTCTCCGACGGGCACGCCCGTGGTGGCCGCGACGCGTGCCACCGTCTGCGGCAATGGCTCGCCCGTGGCATCGTCGTAGGCCGCGATGCTCGCCTCGGGCCCCAGCGCGGCCCGCAGATCGGCGTCGACGTGCGAACCCACCAGATAAAGAACGAGGAGCGGCCGCTGCTCTCCCTCTCCACGCTGCACGAGGCGATAAGCCATTGGATTCCTCCACGCTGCCCGGCGAGCGCCGGACGTCTCGACCCTTCAGCATAGCATGAATATCACGAGACGCCCCATTTCAAGTTCTTTCCGAACGCGAAATCATGGCATCCTCCTCGCCGATGCTCGGCTTCTTCAAGGAACGAAGGCGCAACGCCGTCCGGGGGCGCCCCTTTCCGCCCGCGTGGGAGGACATCCTCGCGGAGAACGTGCCCTACTTCGGTAGGCTCTCGCCCGAAGACCAGGACGAGCTCCGCGGCCTCGTGCAGATTTTCCTCGACGAGAAGCGTTTCGAGGGCTGTGGCGGGCTCGACGTCGACGACGAGATCCGCGTGACGATCGCGGCCCAGGCCTGCGTCCTGCTCCTCAACCGAGAGAGCGACGTCTACCCGGATCTCGAGATCGTCCTGGTCTATCCGAGCACGTACGTCGACAAGCGTCCGCGGACCGTCGAGGGAGGCATCGTCGTCGAGGACGGAGAAACGAGGCTCGGCGAGTCGTGGGGCAGGGGCATGGTCGTGCTCGCCTGGGACGCGGTGCTGCACGGCGCGGCCGACGTTCGTGATGGGCACAACGTGGTCCTGCACGAGTTCGCCCACCAGCTCGACACCGAGGACGGCACGGCCGACGGCGCGCCCGTGCTCTCGCGGCGCGCGGCGTACGGGCCGTGGGCGCGCGTGCTCGGCGCGGCCTACGAGGGGCTCTTGCGGGACGTCGCGTCGGGGGACCGCACGCTCATCGATACGTACGGCGCGAAGAACCCAGCCGAGTTCTTCGCCGTCGTGACGGAAATCTTTTTCGAGCGGCCGCGCGCCCTCCGGGCCAAGCACCCCGCGCTCTACGAGCAGATGCGCGCCTTCTACCAGCAGGATCCCGCCGAGCTCGGCAGCCACCCCTCGCGTTGAAACGTCCCCTGCAAAGCTCTCCGCGCCTGCCCTCGCCGTGCTAGGAGGGCGCGGGAGCCCGCTCCCTCGATCGAATCGCATCCTCTATGTCCAAAAACGGAACTGATCGTCCCGCTGCCGTGCTCGTCGCGGTCCAGCTCGCAACCGTCGCCGACGTGGATCACGAGGCCGACATGGCCGAGCTCGGGCGGCTCGTGAACACGCTCGGCTACGACGTCGTCGCGACGGTGTCGCAGCGCCGCTCGAACGTCTCGAAGGGCGCGGTGCTCGGGGAAGGGAAGCTCCGCGTGCTCGCCGAAATCACGGGCGGGCCCGGCCCCGCCGGCATGCGCTTCAAGAAGCCCGGGCAGAAGCGCGACGACGAGGACGAGCACGACGAGGCGCCGGAGAGCGCCCCGGGCGACGACGAAGACACGGACGAAGGCGCGGGCGTCGTGCACGCGTCGAAGACGCCGACGCTCGTCGTCGTCGATCACGACCTCTCGCCGAGCCAGCTCCGCAACCTGGAGAAGTGCACGGGCATCGAGGTGCTCGATCGAAGCGGCGTGATCATCGAGATTTTCCATCGCCACGCGCGGAGCCGCGAGGCGCGGCTCGAGGTGGAGATCGCGCGGCTCAACTACGTGGCCCCACGGATGCGCGAGTCGAGCGGCGGCGGCGATCGGCAACGCGGCCGCGGCGCAGGCGAGAGCCAGCTCGAGCTCGATCGGCGCAAGATTCGCGATCGCATCGCCGAGCTGCGCAGGGAGATCGATGGCATCCAGCGCGAACAGGCCACGCGCCGTGCGCTTCGCCAGAACGCGCGCCGCGTTGCGCTCGTGGGCTACACGAACGCGGGCAAGTCGTCGCTCATGCGCGCGCTCACGGGCAGCGACGTGTACGTGATGGACAAGCTCTTCGCGACGCTCGACACCACGGTGCGCGCGCTGCACCCCGAGATCAAACCGCGGATCCTCGTCTCGGACACGGTCGGCTTCATCAAGAAGCTGCCGCACGACCTCGTGGCCTCGTTCCGCTCGACGCTCGACGAGGCGCTCGAAGCCTCGCTCCTGCTCTACGTCGCGGACGCCTCGGATCCCACGTTCCGCAGCCAGCTCGACGTGACGCGCTCGACGCTCGCAGAGATCGGCGCGGAAGGCGTGCCCTACAAGCTCGTGCTGAACAAGGTCGATCGGGTCGCCGAGGAGGACCGGACGATCCTCCTGCGCGAGTTCCCCGAGGCGATCCTGATGTCGGCCAAGGATCCGGCGGACATCACGCGCCTGCGGCAGATCCTCATCGACTTCTTCGACGCGCTCATGGTGCCCGGCGAGCTCGTCGTGCCGTACGCGAAGCAGGCCCTCGTGAGCGAGGTCTACGAGCACGCGAAGGTCCTTGCCGAGACGTACGACGAATCCGGCGCGCACCTCGTCCTCCGCGCCGAGCCCGCAGCGCTCGCGCGGCTCCAGAGCCTCGTCGAGAGGTGACGCGCGTCAGGTGCCCTTCGGCTCGCTACAGCCGCCTTTGCGGCCGAGGGAGAGGGCTCCCACGGCCGCGATGAGCTCCATCGGATCGATCGGCTTCTCGATGTGCGCCTGGTAGCCCGAGGCGAGCGCCCGGCGCCGGTCCTCGGGGCGCACGAACGCGGTGAGCGCGACCGCGGGCAGGCGGGATGCATCGAGCCTGCGACCGCTGCGAACCTCGCGGATCAAAGCGAATCCATCCATGCCCGGCATGCCGAGATCGCTCACGAGCACGTCGATGGATCGCGCCTCGACGAGCGCGAGCGCCTCCTCCGCGCTTGCCGCGGCCACGACCTCGGCGCCGTGCTCCTCGAGCAGGCGTCGCACGAGGTCGCGCGTGTCGGGCTCGTCTTCGACCACGAGCACCCGCGCGCCCGAGAGATCGTGCACGTTCACGAGGGAGGACCGCGCGCTCTCGGGGCTCGAGACCCGCGTGGTGGGCGCGTTCGGCTCGGCCTCGTCCGAGCGCGGCGTGACGGGCAGATCCACCACGAACCGCGCCCCTTTGCCGGGCCCTTCGCTCTCGGCGCGCACGCGCCCGCCGTGCAGCTCCGCGAGGTGCCGGACGATGGCGAGGCCGAGGCCGAGGCCTCCGTGCTGGCGCGCGGCCGAGGCGTCGGCCTGGCGGAACCGCTCGAAGACGTGCGGCAAGAACTCCGGCGGGATCCCTTGCCCCGTATCCTTCACCGCGATCTCCACGTGCGCGTCGTGGCTCGTGCACGAGACCTCGACGACCCCGCCGCGCGGCGTGAACTTGATGGCGTTCGACAGGAGGTTCCACGCGATCTGCTGGATGCGCCCCGGATCGCCGAGGATCGTCCTGCCGCGCTCGCCTTCGCGTTGCGAGAGCGTGATGCTCTTCGCCTCCGCCGCGTGGCGCACCGATTCGAGCGCCGCGTCGATCACGGCTTCGAGATCCACGGACGACACGTCGAGCTTGAGCTTGCCGCTCACGATGCGTCCGACGTCGAGCAGATCCGAGATGAGCTGCGTGAGCAGCCGCGCGTTGCGGTCGATGACCTCGAGGCCACGTGGCAGCGTCGCGGGGGTGCGGTCGGGCTTTTGCAGGATCTGCGACCAGCCCACGATGGCCGTGAGCGGCGTGCGCAGCTCGTGCGAGACCGTCGCCAGGAACTCGTCCTTGAGCCGGCTTGCGCGCTGGGCCTCGGCGCGTGCGGCGCGCTCGCTCGCGAGGAGTGCCTCGCGCTCCTCCGCGGCGCGGAGCTCGCGGGTCACGTCGCGCATCGTCACGACGCCGAGCTCGACGTTGCCTCGCGCGTCGCGCACGGCCCGGCCGGCGTAGCGGACGAGCATCTCCTCGCCCGTCGCGCGACGCAGGCACAGATCGACGTCGCTGAACACCTCCCCTCGGATCGCCCTGGAGATGGGCCACTCTTCGAGGGGCAGCTCGCGCCCGTCGAGCGTCGAGAGCGCGGTCTTGCCGACGAAGTCGCGCAGGTTCATGCCGATGGCCGCGGTCGGGACCAGACCGTCCGTGCGGAGCCCGCCTTCGGAGCCATTTCGCGCGGATGGGTCGAGCGAGACGAAGTTGCCCGCCGCGTCGCTCACGAGCACCGCTTCGGCCATGCTCCCGAGGATCGCTTCGAGCTTCGACAGGCTCTGCTCGGCGCGCGCGTGGGCCGCGCGGACCTCCATCTCCATCCGATCGGCGCGCTTGCGCTCGGTGATGTCGACGATCAGCGCGCCGGCCGAGGCGACGGCGCCGTCCGGCGCGAACACGGGGAACACGTGGAGGAGCCAATCGCGCAGCTCCTCGGGGCGATCCTTGGACGCGGCCCGGAGCTCGACGCTTTCGAGGCGCTCGCCCGTCGCGAAGACCTTGCGGAGCAGCGGCTCCACCAGCGGGACGAACTCCGGGACGATCTCCTGGATCGAGCGGCCGTGGTGTTCCTTCGTGGGCAAACCATTCATCCGCGCGAGCGCCGTGTTGACCAGGAGGTAGCGGCACGCGTGGTCGAAGAACGCGAACGCGAACGGGACGTGGGCGAGCAGCGACTCGATGTCGGCCGTGCGCGCGCCGGCCGTCTGCTCGAGCGCGCGTGTCCGCTCCTCGACGCGGCGCGTGAGCTCCGCGTTGAGGCCCTGCGCGCGGGCGAGGGCGCGCCAGAATCGTTCGCAGATCGCGCAGAGGAGCACGGCGATCACGACGAGCTCGACGAGCAGCGCGTGGCCTCCGAAGAGCTCCTGGAAGCCCAGCCGGACGCCGAAGAGGACGGCCACGAGGGTGAGACCCACGCCGAGCCCGGCGAGCTTTCGTCCGCGGCTCCGCGCCGGGTGCCGCGCCTCGATCGAACCCATTCGTCCCACGCCCCCGAGGCACGCCTCGCCCCTCGGGCCATCTACGCACGAGCCAAAGGCCGAAGGAAAGGCCCGACGCGCAAGCGCGCCGTGCGCAAAATAGCTGGCGGACATCACGGAAAACGCTGGAGATTCCTGCGCGCGTGCCCGCGCTGCGGAATGCTCGTATCCGCGATTCAGGGCGCGCCCGAGTGGGCAAACCGACGTCTTCCCAGCCCGCGCGCGGCGCCGTAGGATACGCGCCCTTTCGGCCCCTACCGACCCGTATTCCCCATTCCAAATCCATGCGCCAAGCCGAACCCGACCGCCCGCGCCTCCACCTCGTGGACGCGACGTACGAGCTCTTCCGCGCCTACTTCGCGCAGCCGTCCCGCAAGGCGCCCGACGGCCGCGAGGTCGGCGCCGTCCGCGGGCTGCTCTCGACATTGATGGTCCTCACGCGTGATGCGACGCATATCGCTTGTGCCACGGATCACGTCGTTCGCTCGTTCCGGAACGACCTGTACGCCGGATACAAGACCGGCGACGGCCTGCCCGAGGAGCTCGCCTCGCAGTTCGGCCTGGCCGAGGACGCCATGCGCGCGCTCGGGCTCGTGGTCTGGCCCATGGTCGAATTCGAGGCCGACGACGCGATCGCCGCGGCCGCCGCGCGCTTTTCGAACGAGGCGGGGCAGGTCCTGATTGCCTCGGTCGACAAGGATCTCGCGCAGTGCGTCGACGGCACCCGCGTCGTCATGCTCGACCGGAAAAACGACAACGCCGTCCTCGACGAGGACGGGGTGGCCAAGAAGTTCGGCGTCAAACCCACCTCCATCCCGGATTTCTTGGCGCTCGTCGGGGATTCGGCGGATGGCTATCCCGGATTGCCGGGGTGGGGGGAGAAGTCGGCCGCCGCGGTGCTCTCCGTGTTCGGCACGATCGAGCGCATCCCGCGCGAGGCCTCCGCGTGGGGCCTCAAGGTGCGGGGCGCCGAGAAGCTCGCCGCGACCCTCGCCGCCCGTGAAGAGGAGGCGCGCCTCTTCAAGCAGCTCGCCACGCTCCGGACCGACGTCCCGTTGACCGAGGGGTTTGCGGACCTCGTGTACCGGGGGGCGGGGCCGGAGCTTCGGACGCTCTGCGCGGAGCTCGGGATGCCCGACCTCGTCAAGCGTGTGACGCGCTGGCGCGACTGAGCGCGCGCGCCTCCCAGGGCGCGAAGGGCCGGTGGCGGTTCGTCGGACCCGTGGGGTGCGTGACGCCGAGCGCTCGAATTTTGCGGGCCCTCCCGACCGGGCCGTCGAGAAGGTGCCCGCCGCCCCGATGCTGGTGTAGAACCGAGGCCGGTGACGTCCGGATTGGGGGGCACGTACGACGGAAAGGCAGGGGGGTTCCCCGATGCCGACGAGCCTCTTGTCGATGACGACCGGCAGACGCTGGTCATCATCGGCAATGGGATGGTGAGCTATCGGCTCTGCCAGAAGCTCGTCGAGAACGGGGTCAACCAGTCGATCCGCATCGTGGTCTTCGGCGAGGAGCGCTTCCCCGCCTACGACCGCGTGCACCTCACCGACATCTTCGGCGGCCGCGACGGCGAGAGCCTGATCCTCGCGGAAGAGGACTGGTACGAGTCCCACGACATCGACCTCTACCTCGACGATCCGATCGTCTATGTCGATCGCGAGCACAGCTTCGTCGAGTCGTACTCGGGCCGCCGCGTCCCCTACAACCGCCTCGTCTTCGCCACGGGCTCCGAGCCGTTCGTGCCGCCCATCGAGGGCATGCACATCAAGGCCGAGGACGGATCGAAGCGGCTCCGCCGCGGCGTCTTCGTCTACCGGACCTTCGACGACGTCTACAACATCGAGGCGCACGTCGAGGGCTCGCTCCGCGTCGCCGTGATCGGCGGCGGTTTGCTCGGCCTCGAGGCGGCGAAGGCGATCTACGACCTCGGGCGGAGGCTGCACCCGATCGAGGTGCAGGTCATCGAGGTCGCGCCGGGCCTCATGCCGCGGCAGCTCGACGCGCAGGGCGCCGTGGTCCTCAAGGAGAAGATCGAGGAGCTCGGCGTCAAGATCCAGGTCGGCAAGAAGATCAAGAGCGTGCTCTCCACGAAGGAGCACCTCGCGGCGAAGAAGAAGGCCGAGCAAGAGGCCGAGAAGCAAGCGAAGCGGCAGGCGCGCAAGACGCTCATGGCGCTGACGCCCGGCGAGCTCGCCCCCGCCAACGCCGGCCCGTACCGCTTCGCCCCGCCCGTCGACGAAGACCCTCTGGAGGAAGCCGAGGAGCCGAAGGACGACGTCGCGGACGAGCCCGAAGACGAGACGCTCGAAGACGAGACCGAGCGGCTCGTGATGGAGTTCGAAGACGGGAAGATCCTCGCCGTCGACATGATCATCGTGTCCACCGGCATCCGTCCGCGCGGTGACATCGCCAAGGCCGCGGGCATCACGTGCGCGCCGAATGGCGGGATCCTCGTCGACGATCGGCTGCAGACGTCGGACGAGCAGATCTTCGCGATCGGCGAGTGCGCGTCCCATAGCGGCATCACGTACGGCCTCGTCGCGCCCGGCTACCAGATGGTCACCGTGCTGGTGGCGAACCTGCTCGGCGAGAACGCGGAGTTCAAGGGCGCCGATCAGTCCGCGAAGCTGAAGCTGCTCGGCGTCACGGTCGCCGCGCTCGGCGAGTACGACGGCGACACGAAGCCGCTCTCGTCGGCGCTGCGCTACACGACCGGCGGCGTCTACCGCAAGCTCGTGACGCGCCAGGGAAAGCTCATCGGCGCGGTCACCGTGGGCGACTGGGAGAACCTCGATCGCATCCGCGACGCGCTCACCTCGCCCGTGCCGATGTCGTTCTTCGACATGCGGCGCTTCCGCTCGACGGGCAACCTCTTCGCGAAAGAGGAGTCGAAGAAGGTCACCGAGTGGGCCGACGAGGCCGTCGTCTGCGGCTGCATGCGCGTCACGCGCGGCACGCTCAGCCTGGCGATCGTCGAGGGCTGCGGGTCGGTCGAGGCGCTCTGCAGCAAGACAGGGGCGGGCACGGTCTGCGGCTCGTGCAAGCCGCTCATCGCGGAGCTTCTCGGCGTGGACGAGAACGGCGCGCTCCCCGTCGCGGTGCCCGCGGCGTCCGTGCGGATGGGCGAGCGCCCGGCGCTGCGCAAGGATCGGGCGCCCACGTCGCGCCGCACGATGACGCCCGCGCCGGTCTCCCAGCGCAGGCCCACGTTCCCGGGCGCGGTGCCGCGCTCGTCGACCGTGATGAACATCGTCATGCCCGGCAGCCCGCCGTCGAGCGGCGGCCGCGTGCGCCGAAAGACCCTGCCGCTCATGGAGATCCCGCCCGGGCTCGCGGACTTCGGCGCCGAGGCGGCGGCTGCGTTCGCTCCCGAGCCCACGTTCCGCGAGACCTCCGACGGCAGCGCGCCGAGCAGCCGGCGCATGCCGTCGTCGCGCCCGCCCGCCTCGCGCCCGTCGGCTGGGCTCAAACCGCGCCCGTCCTCCCGCCCGCCCACGCCCTCGTTCGCCGAGGGCCTCGAAGCGGCGATCCGCGCGCTCGCGCCGCCCGCGCTGCCCGAGGACGAGGCCGAGGTCGGCCTCTCGTCCGATCGCGCGCCGGCGCTGCTCTCCGAGGAGCCGGCGCGTGCCGTCGAGGACCTGCAGATCACGCCGCTGCCGCCGCTCCCGGCGTTCTTCGAGGATCCCGCGATCAACGACGGGGTCGAGGGGGACGACGCGGAGGACGAGTACGCCGATGAGGCGGAGGCCGCGTTCCGGTCGCTCGACGAGGGCGTCTACGACTACGGTTACGTGCAGGCGCGTCGGAGCTGGGTGCCGCCCAAGCGGGTCGGTATGCTCCCGCCCGCCGAGCAGCAGAAGGCCGCGGCCAGCACGTCGGTCGCGCCGCGCGGCAAGGAGTCGGTGCCGCCCGAGCCGGGGATCCGGCCGCTGCTCGTGGCGTCGATCGGCGCGTTTCTGCTGTCCGCCGTGGCGGTCGCGTCGCGGCCGATCCCGGTGCCGACGACGATCGCGGGCCGGCTCGGCCCTGCGCGCATGCTCACGGACGACACGTTCAAGCAGGTGTCCGGCTACGTGCTCCTCGGGCTCTGCGTGGTGAGCCTCGTGCTCTCGCTGCGCAAGCGCTGGAGGCGATTCACGTGGCTCGACGTGCCCACGTTCCGGGCGATCCACGGCGTGATCGGCGCCTCGACGATCCTCGCGCTCGTGGTCCATACGGGCCTCCGGCTCGGCCATCACCTGAATCTGGTGCTCTCGATTGATTTCCTCGCCGTGTGCGTGCTCGGCGCGATCGCGGGCGTGGTGACGTCGATCTCGAATCGATGGGGCGCGGTGAAGGCGCGTGATCGGCGGCTCCTCTCGTCGCGCGCGCACCTCGTGGTGTTCTGGCCGCTGCCCGTGCTCGTCGCGCTGCACGTGGTGCAAGTGTATTATTACTGAGCCGATTCCGGTATTCTCTCCCTCCCACGAATGCTCCCGAGGAGGGAACGAATGAGAAGGAGATCGGTACAAGGTCGCTGGCTCGCCGCGGCGGGCATTTTCGCGCTCGCCCTGTCGGCGCTGGCCCAGGGGTGCGGCGACGGCTCGAATACGGGCGCGGGCGGCTCGGGGGCGGCGGGGGGCCCGGGCTCGGGCGGGCAGGGCGGGGATGGCGGGACGTTCACCGTCGGCGCGGCGCAGGGCGGCGGGTTCCCGGGGACGTGTGACCCGACGTGCGAGCCCACGACGCAGGTCTGCTCGCACGGCGTCTGCGTGCCCGTGACCGGCTGCACGAATGACGCGGATTGCAAGAACGACACGTATTGCGAGCCCATGCTCAAGCAATGCGTGCCGTGGGAGAGCGCGTCGCCGCCGAATGATCCGACGTGCATCAACGTCATCGCTGCTGGCCAGTTCTCGCCGCGCGTCAAATGCGAGTTCAGCAAGGCGCCCGACGGCGATCCGTTCCCGGGCCACGTCGACGTGCAGGGCACGCCGATCGTGACGAACTTCAACAAGCCCGCGGCCGCGGGCTCGCCGAGCATCGTCGCGGCGTTCACGCCGACCGTGATCGCCAATTACACCGAGGATGAGGGTGTGATCCGCGTGCTCAGTGGCAAGGATTGTTCGCTCGAGGCGAACCTCGGCGGCACCGACGTGGACGGCGACGGCGTGGCGGATTGGCTCGTCTCGTCGTCCTCGCTCGCGTCGGGCGATCTCGACGGCGACGGCGTGGCTGAAATCGTCGCGTACGGGGCGGACGGCTCGACGCTCGCGTTCACGAAAAAGTCCGGCGCCTGGGGATTGCTCTGGAAAGCTCCTTATCAGGCCGGCATCCCGGGAGGCCCCTGCGATTTCAACCTGCACCGCTGCCCCGTGGGCTGGGCCGGACCCTCCATTCACGACATCGACGACGACGGCAAGCCCGAGATTCTCCGCGAGGGCGCCGTCCTCCGCGCCGACGGCTCGCTCGCGTCGGGCGCTCCGCCCCTCTATGCGAGTTACTCCGCGGGCCTCTTCTCCGTGGTGGCGAATCTCGATCAGGATCCGAACATCGAGTTCACGAACGGGCAATTCGTCTGGGAGTGGGCGGGCGGCGCGTGGGTGCAGGAGCCCGGCTTCCCGGGCGCGTCGGCGTCGGCGCCGGGGCACGTGGCCATCGCCGATTTCGGCGCGTACGGGGCCGGCGTGCCCGCGAAGAACCCCGAGATCGTGGTCGTGCGGTCGAACCTCGTCATGATCTACGCGATCGACGGAACGCTCGTGCAGCCGCCGGTGGCCGTGCCCGGGGCGGGAGGCGGCGGTCCTCCCACGGTCAGCGATTTCGACGGGGATGGTTTGCCCGAGGTCGCGGTCGCAGGGCAGGCGTTCTACACCATCTACGACCTCGATTGCGGCGCGTCCCCGCGGCCGGGTGGGCAATGCAGCCTCGCGACGTGTGATCTCGCGGGTGGAACGTGCCCCGCGGGTGGCTACATCCTCTGGTCGAAATCGACGCAGGACCTCTCGTCGAACGTCACGGGCTCGAGCGTCTTCGATTTCGAGGCCGACGGGTCGAGCGAGGTCGTCTACGGCGACGAGTGTTTCGTCCGCGTGTATGACGGGGACACGGGCGACGTCCTCTTCAGCCAGTATCGCTCGTCGTGCACCTGGTACGAAAACCCCATCATCGCCGACGTCGACGGCAATTTCCGTGCGGATCTCGTCACGCCGTCGAACAAGGCTTGCTCGCCCGACGGGACGGGCATCCCGTGCCAGACCCTCGACGCGAACGGCGCCGATCCGCAGTTCCCGGGCGTCCGCTGCCAGAAGGCGGCCGATTGCATCTCAGGCGTATGCGACACCGGGTTCTGCCGTTGCTCCGAGACGAAGCAATGCTGCGCGGCCCAGGACGACGCCGCCTGCATCGAGGAGGGGCTCCTTTGCGCGCCTCCGCCCGCCGGCACCCCCGGCACGGGCAATACGTGCCGCGCCGGCCACCCGCACGGCGTGTCCGGGATCCGCGTGTACTCGGACGCGAACGACAAATGGGTCCGCTCGCGGACGATCTGGAACCAGCACCCTTATGCCGTGACACACGTCAACGAGGATGGGACCATTCCCAAGACGAGCGCCTGGACGAACAACTGGGACGACCCCAAGCTCAACAACTTCCGCCAGAACGTGCCCGGAAACGCGAACGGCGCGGCCACGGGGGATCCCACGGCGGGCGCGAGCGCGCAATTCGCGTGCAGCGGCCAGGGCGCGGAGATCGGCGCTCCGATCTGCAACCGCGGCGCCGATCCCGTCGGCGCGGGGCTCTCGGTTGGCTTTTACGTCGGGCAGGCGAAGGTCTGCGAGGCGAAGACCACCGAAGTCCTGCAGCCCGGCGAATGCCGGCTCGTCTCCTGCAACTGGAGCATGCCGCCCACGATCGAATCGCAGAAGGTGGACGTCACCGTCATTCCGAACGACGACGGCGCGTATGCCGAATGCAAACCCGGGAACAACCTCGGGACGATCGTCGGCGTGTTCTGCAAGCCGCCGGCTTGAGGCTCGGCCCGGCGGTCCCGCGCCCGTGCCCCCGGCGCGCGGGACCGCCTGTTCTCCCTTCTCGCGAAATCCGACCGTTTGCACCGGTGCCCCCCACCGTGTCATCTTCGGAGCCATGTGCCGGTTCGACAGCGGTTCCACCCGAGCGGTCCTTTGAGCATGCGCACGTGGCGGCAACGACAAGGGGGGCGCTACCTGGGGGTGCTCATGAGCCTCTTGGGTGTGGGATGCGGGGGGAGCGCACAGGACACGCGGGTCCTCGCGTGGGTGCATGCGCAGAGCGTCGCGCCCCCATCCACGCGAGAGATGTCCCTCTCGGGCGATCTTGCCGGGGCGAGCGCGGATGCCCGGGTGCACGTGGCGCGGCTCGCCGATGGGCGCACTTGCATCCTCCTCAAGAAGTCCATTGGATGGAAGAGCAACTTCGAGGGGGTGCTCCTGTGTGACGCCCCCCTGCTTCCTGCCGAGATCGTAACGGCGTCGCCCGCTTCACCTGCCTACGTGAGCCTGACCGGGCACGTGGTGTTCGAGGAGCTGTATGTGCGAACCCAGCGCGACCCACGCACCTTCGACGTATACTTCGATCTGAACTGACCCTCCCGCTGCTGCTCCCGAGGCGCGGCCTTTCCCTTCCTCAAAAGCGATACAAACTGACCGGCCCCCCTGACGTGGTGGGATCCGCGGTACGTTCGTTATGGGGGCTCCCCATGACGGCACCCGAGCGCCGGGGCCAGGCGATGGGGCCTCCCCAAAGACCACCCCGAGCGCCGGGACCAGGCGATGGGCGCTCCCCATGACGGATGCAGACCGCCGGGACCAGGTGATGGGGCGTCCCCATGACGGCACCCGAGCGTCCGGACCAGGTAATGGGACCTCCCCAAAGAGCACCCCGAGCGTCCGGACCAGGCGATGGGGCGTCCCCATGACGGCACTCGAGCGCCGGGACCAGGTGATGGGGCCTCCCCAATGACGGCACCCGAGTGTCCGGACCAGGCGATGGAGCCTCCCCATGCCGGCACCCGAGCGTCCGGACCAGGCGTTGGGGCTTTCCCGCTCCAAAATGGAGCACCCAGCGCTCCATTTTGGAGCACCTCGCCGGTCCCGTCGCGTCGGGGCCAGCGAGAAGTGTACCACAGCCAACGGTCTCAAGGGTGAAGATGGCCCGTAGGCAGCGGATCCGGTGGAAGACGGCCTGGAATGGGGGCTGCGATTCTGGCGGAACGGGCGGACCGACCTGAAGGGAGGACGGCCCGCCCGTTGTATTACGATGCGCGGCGGTAGACGAGGCGTCCGAGGGTGGCGATGACGTGGTCCATTCGGTCCAGCGCCTGCGCGTCGACGGCGCCGATGTACCGCATGGCCTGGGCGACCTGGACGCAGGCCAGCACCTCCCGAGCCGATCCCAATGCGGTCTGATAGCGCTGCCGCTTGTGCCCGGCCGTGTTCCCGGCTCCTTCCGCCACATTCAGCGCGACGCTATGCATGGCCCTGCGCAGTTGCCGACCGAGATCGGAATCCCGTCGTTCAATCCTCTCTGCAATGCCCGCCGCGTCCCCGGCCATCGCCAAAACCACGTCGTAAATCCTCAGCATAAAGAACCTCCGCCCGACGACCCAATCGCCGGGACCCCGCCCCCCACCGTCGCGCGCAGGCCTCTTCAAGGCTGCGCAGCACCGCGCGGAGCCGCGCGGAGCAGCACGCAGTGCTGCGAGCACGGCGAGCACGGCAAGGCCTTGAAGAGGCCGAGCACGACGGTACGCTCGCCGTCCCCGAGCGGGCTCCCCCGCTCCCGCTCCCGCCTGCGCTTCCGCTCCCGCTCCCGCCTGCGCTTCCGCTCCCGCTCCCGCCTGCGCTTCCGCTCCCGCTCCCGCGCCCGCCCCCGCCTCAGCGCCCCTTCGGCGCGTCGCAGCTCGCGGGGGCCTTCGGGCCAAACGCAAACGAGAACCCATCCACGTTTTCGCCCCGCGGCAACCACCGCACCTTCGTGAGCTTGCCGCCGCGGTCGACCTCGATCTCCACGGGACGATCGACCGTCCCGTCCCCGAGATCCGCCGCCGTGATGCGCTCCCCCTCCTTGAGCCCCGCCTTCGCCGCCGCCGATTTCGGCGACAGGCCGCGCACCTTCTTTTCGGTCGCGGACGCGGCATCAAACCCGAGCTCGTACCGCGGCACCTTTTTCTTCACCTTTACGAAGCACGGCCCGAACGCGTCGTCCGGCACCTCGGCGGCGCCTCCTTTGCCGATCACTGCGGCGAAACGCGTCTCGCCCTCGGCGCCGAGCTCCTTCGTGATCGCCTCGCGCAGCGCGGCTTCCGGCACGCGGCGCGGCAGTGCCGCCTGGGTTTCGCCTTCACCTGCCTTCGGCGCGACCTCGCGCGCCACGTCAGCGAGCGAGCGTTTCCCCCCGCTCTTCGCACGAATGCGCGCGTCGAGCTCGGCGGCGAACAACATGCCTCGATCCTCCGCGCGCACCTCGGCCGACGAAAAATACCGCATCGCCCGCGCGTCGACCTCGGCGAGCACGTCGCGCGCTGTCACGAGCTCCGCCCGGCGCAAAGCGTCGACCGCGAAATACGAGACGAATCCCTCGTCGAACCAGCCGGCCACCGAATACCCGAGGCTCGCCCGCGCCATGGCCTTTGCCAGCACGCGTTTTTCCGGCCAACCGAACGTGAGCCCCTCGTCGCCGACCGCGATCGCGCTCCGCCCCGCGACGGAGGCGTCGAAGCGGCGCCCGGCGCTCCCGCTCGATCGCAGGAAAAGTTCAAAATGGCCGAGCGGCGCGTCGGCGAGCGGGCGCACCGAGACCCAGGCCCGGCTCGCCCAGGCCCCCGCGTCGAGCACGTCGAACACGCCGCGCCCGAGCGAGGTCACCGCGAACGAGGCGCCTTCGCCCTCGCGCGTCGCCGGTCGTTCGAGCGTCACGCGATGCAAGGGCCCCGCGGCCCACGTGGCGCCCGCGAGCGCCGTCGGCGAGCCGCTGACCTCGACGTCGCCCGCGCCGAGCGACGACGCGCCGGTCGCGCCGTCGCCGAGCCCCGCCACGTCCCAGCGCACGCGCATCACGTGGGGCTCGGTCGTCTCCGGCACGAGCAAAAACGCGCGCCCGGTCCCGAGGAAACCACCCGCGGACGCCGAGAGCGTCGCTGTGGCCTGCGCGGCCGCGAGCTTTCGCGTGTAGCTCACGGTCACGGGGCCACGCGCGCGACGCTCGGCGCGCCACGCGGTGGGCGCGAGGGTCGCGTCGCTCCCGTCGCCTTCGTCCCGCACGAGCGCGAGGGATCCTTCGGCGTCACGCGCGGTGAGCTCGTCGATGTCCTCGACCCGCGCGTCGTCGAGCCGGAACACGAGCGGCCGCGCCTCGCCGAAGTCCACGGGCGGCACGGAGAAGCGCATCGACACGTCGATCGCGACGACCTCGCTCCCTCCGTCGCGCGTCGGCGCGAGGCGCACTTCGAGCGTGCGCGGCGTGTTCTCGGCCTTCGGCGGCGTCGTGGCCGCGGGGGTTGTGCTCTTCGCGGGCGGCGGACAGGGGCTTTCAGCGATCAGCGGCTCGGACGCGCACGCGGCGAGGCACGAGGCGAGGGCGAGCGCGACGAGCACCGGTGCCGAGAGGGAGGGGCGGGGGAGACGCACGGTGCGCGCGAGGATACTGCCTCGGCGCGCGCGCTTGCACGCGGATTCAGAAGCCGAGGGGGTCGTTCGTCGAGAGGAAGTACGTGTGCTTCGCGGTGGTCTTTGCCCCGTCGAAGGGGCGGAACGTGAGGCTCCGGTAGGCCTTCGCGACGCAGCGCTCGAAGTCCGCGCTCCACCAGGGCTTCATGCCGACCGACATGGGGCTCAAGCTCACCCGACCGACCTTGCCCTCGGGCTCGACCTCGAAGACCACCGAGAGAAACCCCTTCGCGTCGGGCTGTTTCTTTCGCTCCTCGACGTGACAGGCCCGCACCTCGGGGCGCATGCGGTCGTTCGACTGCGTGATCGCGCTCTCCCCGGTGTCGCTGTCCGTGGCCTTGCCCTCGACGCTCGGGGTCGGGGGGTGGGCGGCGGGGTCGTCCGCGAGGGCCAGCGCGGGGGGCGGGGGAGGGCACGAGGGGCAGTTGACGTACGAGGGCGACGGTCCGAACGCGCCGAGGAAGATCAGGCCACCGAGGCACGCGACGGCGACGTGGGTGAACACGAGGAGCGTGATCCAGACGCCGCGCGATTTCGGGGGCTTGGCGCCGGTTTGTCGCAGCCGCGTGTTCTCGGCGGTTTGCTCGGCGAGCTCCGCCTCCCGCGCCCGGAGCGACGCCTCGCGCTCGGCGAGCTTCGCTTCGAGCGTCTCGATGCGCATCCGCGCGGCGTCGAGGTTGTTCCGGTACTCCATGGCGCTACCGCCCGTGCGCCGTCGGCCCGCGCGTCGCGCCCGCGGCAGCGCGCGGCGGCGGGGCCGCGCGCCGCTTCGAGACGGCCGGCGCCTTCGGCGGGGCCGGGGGCTTCGGCACCGGGATCCGGTACGTCCGGCCCATCTTGATGTCGATGGTCCTGAGCCCGTTCGCCCCCTGGATCGCCTCGACGGTCGTCCCGTACCGGCGGGCCAGGATCTGCAGTGTGTCGCCGCTCCGGGCCTTGTGCATCACGACCGCGTCGGCCACGTGCGGCGGCGCGATCTTTTCCCGCCTGAGGAACGACCCCGCGCGGCGCCCGAGCTCCTGCGCGACCGGGCTCACGAAGCGCACGTGCAGGTGGTTGCCGTGCCCGCGCGCGTGTCGCACGACGGGCCGCGGGTGTTTTCCGCGGACCTGGAAGACCTGATCCAGCCAGGCCTCGTCCTCGCCCAAACGCCGCGCGTGGGCCACGAGCAGGCGCTGCACGGCCGTGTCGATGAGCACGAGCTCCACGTCGGTCTCGCTCACGATGGTCTTCACCAGGGCGAACGTGCGTTCGATGTCGAGGTTTGCCTCGGTCGCTCGGACGAACGTGGTCTTGGGCGGGTTGTGGTAGTAGCCGAGGTCCACGTCGCGGCCCGACTGGTGGCTCCGGTGGGGCGAGAGATGACCGCCCTTCTTGCTGCTGATGTGCCCGATGGCGAGGGGCGGGGCGCCCGGGTGCTCGGCCGCGACCTTCTCGATGCTGCGCGCGATCCCGTCGACGGTCTCCTGCGTGCCCCATGCGCACGAGGGATCCTGCACGATCCACTTCTCGCTCTTCGGCATCTGCACGCCGTTCACGAGCGCGCCCGCGTTCGTCGCGCCGAGCGAGAGCGGCCCCACGGAGGCGGGATCGCTGCGGTAGCGCGCTTCGAGCTGGGTCACGCTGAGCGCCAGCAAGGGCGACGGAGGCTTGGGCGGCGGCGGCTTCGGGGTCGCGGCGGCGGCTTCGGTCTCGGGGCCTTCCGCTTCGGCGGCTTCCGCTTCGTCGTCGTCCGGCCCCTCCTCGTCGTCGTCGTCGTCGTGGTCCGCGGCGGGCTCGTTCGTCGCGGCGGGCATGGCGCTCGGCGCAGGCTTGGGCGCCGTGGCTTGCACTGGCTGCACGAGGATCGGCGCGCGCCCACCCGTCTTCGGGCCTGCTTCCGCGGGCGCGGTGGCCGCGCAGCCGGGGAAGACCAGGAAAATGAGCCCGAAGAACCACCGCCGCATCGAGACGACTCTACCCGACGCCGGCCGGACCTGGCCACTCTCTTGGGTCCGATGGGTCCGACGCGTCTTTGCGCTTCTTCACACCGAGCGGGGCGCGCCCTTCACACGAGCGAGTGATGTTCCTCTGCGTGAACGACGCGGCGCGCGAAAAGCCGCGGAAGAGAGGGAACATGCTCGGATTTCTGATCGGAACCGCTTGCCTCATCGGCCTCGTCAAGGTGCTGCGCCACGGCGGGTGCCACCGCGGCTACGGCTACCGTAGCTTCGGGTACGGCGGCGCTTGTGGCTCGTACGGCGGCGGCGGCGGGTGGGGCGGGCGCGGCGACGGCCACGGCGGCTGGGAGGGCGGCTACGACCGCGAGCACGGCGGGCCCTTCCGGACGCACGGGCGAGCGGGCTTCCGGCCCGGCGGGTACGGCATGACGCACTTCGTCCTGCGGCGGCTGTTCGAGGCGCTCGACACGACGCCGGGCCAGGAGAAGGCCATCGCGGCGGCGTTCGAGGAGATGCGTGATGTCATGGCCAAGCACCGCGGCGAGCTGCGCAAGAGCCGCGAGGACCTGGCGAAGGCAATGCGCAGCCCGAGCTTCGACGAGACCGTGATGGGCGAGCTCTTCGCGCGGCACGACACGGCGCTCGAAGCGATGCGCAAGGCGATGGTGGGCTCGATGGCGAGGGTGCACGAGGCGCTCGACGAGCGGCAGCGGGCGCGCCTTTCGGACCTGATCGAGCAATCCCCGGGATTCTGGGGCGGTTTCGGCGGGCGAGGCGTGGAGATTTGAGGCGCGGGGCGTCTTTCAAGACGAACCAGGACGAGGTGAGACCATGAAGCGGAGACTTGCGATCGTGCTTTTGACCCTGGGGACCATCGGCGGGTATGCCACCGGCTTCGCGAGCCTGCGTTGTCATAGCTGGCAGCGAAGGCAGCACTTCGAGAACCACGTCGCGAAGGTGTGCGTGGACGCCGCGCGCAGGGGCGAGGTGCCCGCGCCGCCGCCCCCGCCCGCGCCGCCGCGTTAACGTGATTCCGGCTGGGTCTCGGCCGGGGCAGGCCGCGCCTGCTCCGGCCCGGGCCAGAGCTCGGGCGGGTAACTCAGCTCCACGAGCAGCTTCTCGAAATCCGCGATGGGCATCGTGCAGCGGCCGTACCGGTCGACGATGTTCGTCCGGATCCCCTCGAACCAGCTTTGTTGGGGGTCCATCGGATCGTCGTACAAGACCGTTCCGTTTGGACGATCGAGCTTCAGCACCCGGATCTTGTGCGCCGCGTGATCGGCGCTGCCCGCGGCCCTCCGCACGGGGCTCCGCACCTTCGGCACCTCCAGCGTGGCGAAGACCGCCTCGCCCGCGTCGGTCACGCGCTCGATGATCGAAAGCGCGTCGCGGTGCAGATCGGCCACGCCGCTCGTGTCCAGGCCGAGCTGCTTGAACAGCGCCGCGAAACGCGCGTGCCCATCGGAGAGCGTCTCCCAGCGGTGCCCCGTGATCCCGACGAGCAGCCGATCGAAGGCGCCGAGGCTCAGCCCCGTCCCGGTGTTCTTCACGCCCTCGAACTGCCCGTCCTCCGTGTTGTGGTAGTCGAGCTCGGGGTAGGCGAACTCCATGCAGGCGACCTGGAACAACCGGCTCACCGGGCTCCTGCGATATTCGTGTTCGTCCGGTTCGAGGACGTCCTCGTCGCGCACGATCTCCCCGCCGCTCCGCACCACCACCCGGCCCGGGGGGCTCACGAGCCCCGCGATGATCCGCGCGTACTCCGCCGGATCTCGCTCGGCCACGTAGATCTCCACGCACGTCGCGGCGCACGTGCCCTTGAGGCCCTGCGTGATGCGGCCGGGATGAACGATGTTGCGGATGAGCTCGCCGAGCAGGATGGTTCGTCCCGGCGCGTCCTCCAACGACGCCACCATCGGCGCGTCGGCCACGGCCCAAAGGCTCTCGTGCAGCGGCCTTCCGAGCGCGTCCTTGTGCATGAAGAGGCCGCGGCTCCCGAGCTCGCGGAGCGCTTCGACGCTCCGTTTGCGCCAGATGCCCACGATTTCCCGGTCCCTCAGCGGGTAGGTGGGATGGACCGGGAGATCGAGCTGCTCCTCGAGCCGATCGACGATCTCTTGCGGGTCCTCGTGATCCGTCATGGTTTTTCTCCGGAATTCCCCGCCCCGGGTCATTCGCCCCCGACGTTGGGCCCGATCCTGACGTGTTTCCCAGCGCCGAGCAAGGATTCGCGGCTTGCCCCGGACCTCGATCCTGCTAGGGCGCGCCGCCGCCACGTGGGGCCAATTTCGAGTAGCATCCGCGCCGTGCCCCGTGCCCGCGCGTCGCTTTACGTCTCCGCCACGAGCGTCGTGTTCCTGGCGCTCGCGCCGGCCCTCGTGGAGGCCCATACGATTCCGGGCGGGCTCACGTTGCACCAGATGGCGAGCGCCGCCGACGTCATCGCGGCCGCGCGCATCGAGCGTGTCGGCCCCGAGCCCCGCGGCGCCGGCCCGCTGCCGCCCGTCGAGGCCCGGATTCTCGAATGGTTTCGAGAGGGCGACACGAAGGTGGAAAACATCCGTTTCGTGCCGCACCGCCACGCCGATGAGAAGTACGTTGCCGGCGAGGAGATCCTCCTCTTCCTCGAACGCAGGCGCCCCGATGCAAAGGACGCCGCCGCCGTGCCGTATCAATCCGTCGAGGCCATCGCCGATCGTATCGTGCTCGTGCCCGCGACCCGCGCGACGTGGATCGACGCCACGCGCGCTTATGCCGCCCTCGGCAAGGGCACCCGGACGAGCGCCGATGCCGCCGCGCTCGGGCGCGTCACCGTCTCCATGCTCGGCTCCGCGGAGCCTCGGATCGTGACCTTCGCGCTCCGGGATCTCACGCTCGCCGGTGCCGCGCCTTTGATCGGCGAGGCCGACGTCCCTGCGCTCACCAGGCTCCTCGACGACGCCGCGCGGCCCGTCACCTTGCGCGTCGGCCTGCTCATGGAGCTCGAACGCCGCAAGCTCGTGCCCGTGGGGCCGAGCTGGATTCCGCTCCTCCGCGCGGCGCCTCCGAACGATCGCGTGCAGGTCATTCGCGCGGCCGCGGCGCGCGCCTTCGTCCCGGCCGTGACGGCCGAGCTCGCCTCCATTCTGGAGAAAGGCGAGCGCGACGCGGCCATCGCGGCGGCGCGGGCGCTTGGCGCCGAGGGGAACGAGGCCGCTGTCGAGCCGCTTGGGCGCGCCGTGGATCGGGAGCCGGACGAACTGCGCTTCGCCGCGCTCGGCAGCCTGCGCCGCGTGGGCTCGCCGGCCGCGCGGGAGGTCATCGCCCGCGTGGCGAAATCGCACCCCGATCCCGAGACCCGACGCGTGGCCACGACCGAGCAGAACCTCCTCGACACCCGCGCCGCTGCGCCTCCGCCCGCGCCCGCCGCGACGAGCTCGCCTTCGCAGTCGCCAGGCACGGGGCTCGGCAGGAAGGGCATCACCTCGGTGATCGTCGCCGTGCTCCTCGTGTGTCTCGTGGTGTTTCTTCGCAAAGGGAAAGGAAAGTCGGAATGAGTTTGCAAGGACGAACCGCGCTCCTCGCGGGCGCGACGGGCCTCGTTGGCCGGAGTTGCCTCGAGCGCCTGCTCGAACACCCGGCGTACGCGCGTGTCATCGTGCTCGTGCGCAGGCCGACCGGAATCACCCACGACAAACTGCAGGAAATCCGCGCCGATTTCGACGCGCTTGAAGGACTTTCATCCGTGCCCGCCGTCGATGACGTATTCATCACGCTCGGCACGACCATCAAGGCAGCAGGATCACGACCGGCATTTTCCAAGGTCGACCACGATTATGTGGTCTCCGTCGCGAAGATCGGCAAACGTGCGGGAGCCCGCCGCCTTTCCCTCGTGTCGAGCATCGGGGCGGATCGCAGCTCGATGAACTTTTATCTGCGCGTCAAAGGCGAGGCCGAGCGCGACGTCAGCGATCTCGGGTACGAATGCGTCGATATCCTGCGCCCGAGCATGCTCCTCGGCGATCGCACCGAGCACAGGGCGGGGGAGGCGTTCGCGGCCCCCATCCTGCGCGGCGTGAGCGGGGCCATGATTGGCCCTTTGCGTGTTTATCGCCCGATTGAGGCGCGTGACGTCGCGGCGGCGATGGTGGCAGGCTTGGTGTCCGATGCCACGGCGGGCGTGCGGATCCGCACCTTCGACGACATTCGCCAACTCGCGTCGTAGCAGCAAAAAGCAGCCTGGTTGTCCGGACCGACAATTGGGGCTCGAACGGGTTTTTCTCGGTCGTTGGGCTGCACACGAACAGCAAGCACGAATTCGACAGGGGCATAAGGGGGGGCCCTACGCCGGAACCGGTGAGCGCCGGATTTCGCCAAAGGGTGCCCTCGGTAGGATGCGCATTGTTGCGGGCGGCGCGTCGTCGTCCCAGGTGGTGCCATGCCCAAACGTACGCTGGATGGATCGACCCGCGCCTCGCGCGCAGCGACCACTCGTGAAAAAAGGGTCGCCGGCTCCAAACCCGTCGGGGCCAAGTCCAAAAACGCCTCCGCCGACGTGAAGAAGACGCGCGGCGCGACCGGCGCCGAGCGGCCGGCGACGCGCGAGGGCGCGGTGGCCGGAGGCGTCCTCGATCGCAAGCTGATGCTCGAAGCGTTGACGGCGCTCAAGAAGGGCAATTTTTCGGTTCGCCTGCCCATCGATTGGGAGGGCCTCGACGGGAAGATCGCCGATACCTTCAACGACGTCGTCGAACTGAACAGCCGGGTGACGAGCGAGCTCGAGCGCGTGAGCCGCGTCGTCGGCAAGGAGGGCCGCATCGGCGATCGCGCGGCGGTCGCGGGGCTTTCGGGCGCGTGGTCGCACAAGGTCGGCAGCGTCAATGCGCTGATCAGCGATCTCGTGCACCCGACGAGCGAGATGGCGCGTGTCATCGGCGCCGTGGCCAAGGGTGATCTCTCGCAGGCCATGGCGCTCGAAGTCGACGGCCGGCCCCTCGAAGGCGAGTTCCTCCGCACCGCGAAGACGGTGAACACGATGGTCGATCAGCTCGGGTCGTTCGCGTCCGAAGTGACGCGCGTGGCGCGCGAAGTCGGCACCGAAGGCAAGCTCGGCGGTCAGGCCGAGGTGCAAGGCGTCGCCGGCACCTGGAAGGACCTGACCGATTCCGTCAATTTCATGGCCGGCAATCTGACGGCCCAGGTCCGCAACATCGCGGCCGTGACGACGGCCGTCGCGAACGGCGACCTTTCGAAGAAGATCACCGTCGACGTGCGCGGCGAGATCCTGGAGCTGAAGAACACCATCAACACGATGGTGGATCAGCTCCGATCGTTCGCGTCCGAAGTGACGCGCGTGGCGCGCGAGGTCGGTACGGAAGGCAAGCTCGGCGGTCAGGCGGACGTGAAGGGCGTGGCCGGCACGTGGAAGGATTTGACGGACTCCGTCAATTCGATGGCCGGCAACCTGACGAGCCAGGTGCGTAACATCGCGGCCGTGACGACGGCCGTCGCGAATGGGGATCTCTCGAAGAAGATCACCGTCGACGTGCGCGGCGAGATCCTGGAGCTGAAGAACACCATCAACACGATGGTGGATCAGCTCAACTCGTTCGCGTCGGAAGTGACGCGCGTGGCGCGCGAGGTCGGCACGGAAGGCAAGCTCGGCGGCCAGGCCGAGGTGAAGGGCGTCGCCGGCACGTGGAAGGATCTGACGGACTCCGTCAATTCGATGGCCGGGAACCTCACGAGCCAGGTGCGTAACATCGCGGCCGTGACGACGGCCGTCGCGAATGGCGATCTCTCGAAGAAGATCACGGTCGACGTGAAGGGCGAGATCCTGGAGCTGAAGAACACCATCAATACGATGGTGGATCAGCTCAACTCTTTCGCGTCGGAAGTGACGCGCGTGGCGCGCGAGGTCGGCACGGAGGGCAAGCTCGGCGGCCAGGCCGAGGTGAAGGGCGTCGCCGGCACGTGGAAGGATCTCACCGACAACGTCAATTCGATGGCCGGCAATCTGACGGTCCAGCTCCGCGACGTGTCGAAGGTCGCGACAGCCATTGCGAACGGTGATTTGACGCAGAAGATCACCGTGGATGCGCGCGGCGAGATCCTCCAGATCAAGAACGTCATCAACACGATGGTGGATCAGCTGAGCTCGTTCGCGGCCGAAGTGACGCGCGTGGCGCGCGAGGTCGGCACGGAGGGCAAGCTCGGCGGCCAGGCGGACGTGAAGGGCGTCGCGGGGACGTGGAAGGACCTGACGGACTCCGTGAACTCGATGGCCGGCAATCTGACGGTCCAGCTCCGCGACGTGTCGAAGGTCGCGACGGCCATTGCGAATGGTGATTTGACGCAGAAGATCACCGTGGATGCGCGCGGCGAGATCCTCCAGATCAAGAACGTCACGAATACGATGGTGGATCAGCTGAGCTCGTTCGCGGCCGAAGTGACGCGCGTGGCGCGCGAGGTCGGCACGGAGGGCAAGCTCGGCGGTCAGGCGGACGTGAAGGGCGTCGCGGGTACGTGGAAGGACCTGACGGACTCCGTGAACTCGATGGCCGGCAATCTGACGGCGCAGGTCCGGAACATCGCAGCCGTGACGACGGCCGTCGCGAATGGCGACCTTTCCAAGAAGATCACGGTCGATGTGAAGGGCGAGATTCTGGAGCTGAAGAACACCATCAACACGATGGTCGATCAGCTCAACTCGTTTGCGTCGGAAGTGACGCGCGTGGCGCGCGAGGTCGGCACGGAGGGCAAGCTCGGCGGTCAGGCGGACGTGAAGGGCGTCGCGGGTACGTGGAAGGATCTGACGGACTCCGTGAACTCGATGGCCGGGAACCTGACGGCGCAAGTCCGCAACATCGCGGCCGTGACGACGGCGGTCGCGAATGGAGACCTGTCGAAGAAGATCACGGTCGACGTGAAGGGCGAGATCCTGGAGCTGAAGAACACCATCAACACGATGGTCGATCAGCTCTCGGGGTTCGCCTCCGAAGTGACGCGCGTGGCGCGCGAAGTCGGCACCGAAGGCAAGCTTGGCGGTCAGGCGGAGGTGAAGGGCGTCGCGGGGACGTGGAAGGACCTGACGGACTCCGTGAACTCGATGGCCGGGAACCTGACGGCGCAGGTCCGGAACATCGCGGCCGTGACGACGGCGGTCGCGAACGGGGATCTCTCGAAGAAGATCACGGTCGACGTGCGCGGCGAGATCCTGGAGCTGAAGAACACCATCAACACGATGGTCGATCAGCTCCGATCGTTTGCGTCCGAAGTGACGCGCGTGGCGCGTGAGGTCGGCACGGAGGGCAAGCTCGGCGGTCAGGCGGACGTGAAGGGCGTCGCGGGTACGTGGAAGGACCTGACGGACTCCGTGAACTCGATGGCCGGGAACCTGACGGCGCAGGTCCGGAACATCGCAGCCGTGACGACGGCCGTCGCGAATGGCGACCTGTCGAAGAAGATCACGGTCGACGTGAAGGGCGAGATCCTGGAGCTGAAGAACACCATCAACACGATGGTGGATCAGCTCAACTCGTTCGCGTCGGAAGTGACGCGCGTGGCGCGCGAGGTCGGCACGGAGGGCAAGCTCGGCGGTCAGGCCGAGGTGAAGGGCGTCGCCGGCACGTGGAAGGACCTCACCGACAACGTCAACTCGATGGCCGGCAACCTGACGAACCAGGTCCGCGGCATCGCGAAGGTCGTGACCGCGGTCGCGAACGGGGATCTCAAGCGCAAGCTCTCCGTCGACGCGAAGGGCGAGATCGCCGAGCTCGCGGACACCATCAACGGCATGATCGACACGCTCGCGACGTTCGCCGATCAGGTGACGACCGTCGCCCGCGAAGTCGGCGTCGAGGGCAAGCTCGGCGGCCAGGCGAGCGTCCCGGGCGCCGCAGGGACGTGGCGAGATCTGACGGTCAACGTCAACCAGCTCGCGGCAAACCTGACGACGCAGGTCCGCGCGATCGCCGAGGTCGCGACGGCCGTCACGAAGGGTGATCTCACGCGGAGCATCAAGGTCGAGGCCCAGGGCGAGCTCGCGGCGCTCAAGGACACGATCAACGAGATGATCCGGAACCTGCGCGACACCACGCTGAAGAACAGCGAGCAGGACTGGCTGAAGACGAACCTCGCCAAGTTCTCGCGCATGCTCCAGGGCCAGAAGGACCTGCTCACGGTCGGCCGGCTGATCCTCTCGGAGCTCGCGCCCGTCGTCTCCGCGCAGCAGGGCGTCTTCTACACGATGGATGTCTCGAAGGAGGAGCCGATCCTGAAGCTCCTCGCGAGCTACGCGTACAAGCAGCGCAAGCACTCGGACAACCAGTTCCGCCTCGGCGAGGGGCTCGTCGGCCAGTGCGCGCTCGAGAAGGAGCGCATCCTGCTCGTCAACGCGCCGCCCGACTACATCACGATCACGAGCGGCCTCGGCGAGGCGGCGCCCGTGAACATCGTGGTCCTGCCCGTGCTCTTCGAGGGCCAGGTCAAGGCCATCCTGGAGCTCGCCTCGTTCGAGCGGTACAGCCCCACGCACCTCGCGTTCCTCGATCAGCTCACGGAGTCGATCGGCATCGTGCTCAACACGATCGAGGCGAACATGCGCACCGAGGATCTGCTGAAGCAGTCGCAGTCCCTCGCACGCGAGCTGCAGAGCCAGCAGGAGGAGCTGCGCCAGACGAACGCGGAGCTCGGCGAGAAGGCGCGCCTGCTCGCCCAGCAGAACGTGGAGGTCGAGCGCAAGAACCGCGAGGTCGAGCAGGCCCGCCAGGCCCTCGAAGAGAAGGCCAAGCAGCTCGCGTTGACCTCGAAGTACAAGTCCGAGTTCCTCGCGAACATGTCGCACGAGCTAAGGACGCCGCTGAACAGCCTCCTGATCCTGTCCGAGCAGCTCTCGAAGAACACGGAAGGCAACCTCTTCGCCAAGCAGGTCGATTTCGCCAAGACGATCCACTCGTCCGGCAACGAGCTGCTCGGCCTCATCAACGACATCCTCGATCTGTCGAAGATCGAGTCGGGCACGGTCGTCGTCGACGTCGGGGAGGTCTGGTTCCGCGACCTCGCCGACTACGTGGAGCGCACGTTCCGGCACGTCGCGGATGCGAAGAAGCTCGAGTTCGAACTCGACTTCGCGTCCATGCTGCCGCGCTCGATCCACACCGACGCCAAGCGCCTGCAGCAGGTCCTGAAGAACCTGCTCTCGAACGCCTTCAAGTTCACCGAGCGTGGCAAGGTGCGCCTCGAGGTCCGCACCGTTTCGGACGGCTACAGCCCCGAGAACGAGCACATCGGCCGCGCGGGCTGGGCGATCGCGTTCAGCGTGCACGACACCGGCATCGGCATCTCGACCGACAAGCAGCAGATCATCTTCGAGGCGTTCCAGCAGGCGGACGGCTCGACGAGCCGCAAGTACGGCGGCACGGGCCTCGGCCTCGCCATCAGCCGCGGCATCGCGAACCTGCTCGGCGGCGAGCTGCGTTTGTCGAGCCAGCCGGGACGCGGCAGCACCTTCACGCTCTACGTGCCGCACGTGTACGCAGCGCCGCAGCGCGTGTCCCGCGCGCGCCCGATCACGATGCAGGAGGCCGCGACCGCGATGGCGGCCTACGAGGTGCCCGAGCCCCTGCTCATCGACACGCCGCCGCTCTTGCCGGTGTCGATCGAGGACGATCGCACGGCCCTCCGGCCGGGTGAACGCTCGCTCCTCGTCGTCGAGAACGATCTCGCGTTCGCACGGCTCATCGTGGAGGTCGCGCGCGAGTCAGGGCTCAAGGCCGTGGTCGCGCACCGCGGGGCCGACGCGCTCTCCATGGCGCGTGAGCTCAAGCCCGCAGCGGTCTCGCTCGATCTGCACCTGCCCGACATCGACGGCCTGCGGGTCCTCGATCGGCTGAAGCACGACCTCGGCATGCGGCACGTGCCGGTGCAGGTGATCACGACGGACGTTGACGAGCGCGAGCGCGCGCTGCGGATGGGCGCGCGGGACGTGCTCTCGAAGCCCGTGCGCACGCGGGACGCGCTCACCCACGCGATCGAGCGGATCATCGAGTTCCTCGACGCGCCGCGGCGCTCGCTCGTCGTCGTCGAGCCCGACGGTCCGGAGCGCGCGTCCAGGGTGAACCTGCTCCAGCACGACCTGGTCGACGTCCGCGTCGCGAGCACGCTCGACGAGGCGATGGAGCTGCTCTCCGTGGAGCGCCCGGACGTCGTCGTGACGGCCGTGGATCTGCCCGACGGGCATGGGCTCGACCTTGTGCGTCGCGCCTCGGAGATCTCGATGCTCTCGAACGTGCCCTTCATCGTGCACGCGACCGGAGCCACGTCCTTGGCCGACGAGGAGCGCATCGAGCGGCTCGGTCACAGCGGGGTCCTCAAGCACAGCCGATCGGACGAACGCCTGATCGACGAGGTCGCGCTCTTCCTGCACCTGCCGATCGACAAGCTCACGCCGCCGCAACGGCAGGCGCTCGAGCGGCTTCACAGCTCGCAGCAGGTGCTCGCCGGCAAGCGCGTGCTCATCGTGGACGACGACATCCGCAACATCTTCGCCATGACGACCATCCTCGAAGAGCAGGGGATGATCACGCAGGCGGCGGAGACGGGGCGGGACGCGATCAAGGTGCTGGAAGAGAGCACCGAGATCGACGTCGTTCTCATGGACATCATGATGCCCGAGATGGACGGATACGATACGATCCGGACGATCCGCGGGCGCGAGGAGTGGCGGGCGCTTCCGATCGTCGCCGTGACCGCGAAGGCCATGAAGGGCGATCGCGAAAAGTGCTTCGAGGCGGGAGCGACCGACTACATCGCGAAGCCCGTGGATCCGGAGCAGCTCTTCGCGCGGCTCAGGTTCTGGCTGCACCGATGAGCGTCGTCCATCCACGCAGAGGAGGAGCGGCATGAAGCACGCTCGCGACAAGGTCGGGATTCTCGTCGTGGACGATCGCAGGGACAGGCTCCTCGCGGTCGAGACCATGCTCGCCGAGCTCGGAGAGCGGGTCGTCCTCGCGCAGAGCGGGCGGGAGGCGCTGCGGTTTCTGTTGCAGGAGGACTTCGCGGTCATCCTGCTCGACGTCGACATGCCGATCATGGATGGCTTCGAGACGGCGCGCCTCATCCGACAACGCAAGCGATCCAGGCAAACACCGATCATCTTCCTCACGGCGTTCGGCGACGCGATCCAGGCCGAGCAGGGCTACGCGCTCGGCGCCGTCGACTACATGCTCGTGCCGGTCGATTCCGACATCCTGCGCGCGAAGGTCTCGGTGTTCGTCGAGCTCTACCGCAAGACGGAGGAGGCGAACCTCGCGGCGCAAGCGGTCGCCAAGAAGGCCGGTCAGCTCGCGGCGCTCGCGCGCGCGTCGCTCTCGATCAACGGGGCGCGATCCCTCGAAGCGATGCTCGACGCTATCGCCTCGGGCACGCGCGCCGCACTCGGAGCGAGGTCGTCGTTCGTCGCGCTCGTCAGCGGATCGAAGCACGGGACCGCCGCGTCCTCGGCGGGCGGGCTCGCCGCGCCGCGGACGGTCCCTGTGGATCCCGCGAGCGATTGGATCTTCACGCGTGTCGCCACCGCGGGGGGCGTGGTCACGCTCTCCGCGTCGGAGCGCGCGCAGCGGGAGCCCGAGCGCGCGGACGAACTCGGCCCGCTCATGGCGGCGCCGCTCGTCGGATCGGACGGCACGTGCGTCGGGTGGATCGAGGTCACGAACGGCGAAGCCGACGGCTTCCGTGAGGACGACGAGTCGCTGCTTTTGCTCTCCGCGCAGCTCGCCTCGGTCGCGCTGCAGAACCTCCTCCACGCCGAGGAGCGCGAGGTGAGCCGCCTCAAGGACGAGTTTCTCGCGACGCTCTCGCACGAGCTCCGCACGCCGCTCACGGCGATCATCGGCTGGACGCGGATCCTGCGCGAGACCCAGCCCGATGCGGCCAAGCTCGCGCGTGGGCTCGAGGTGATCGATCGCAACGCGGGGGCGCAGAACAAGCTCATCGAGGACCTGCTCGACGTCTCGCGGATCGTCACGGGCAAGATGAGCATGGAGCAGCGGCAGGTGCGCCTCGCGCCGCTCGTAGAGGCCTCCGTCGACGCGCTCCGTCCCGCCGCGCAGGCCAAGGACATCACGCTCGTGGTTGTGTGCTCCGCGGGCAAGGATTCAGTCGAGGGGGATCCGGAGCGGCTGCGGCAGGTCGCGACGAACCTTCTCTCGAACGCCATCAAGTTCACGCCGCGTGGCGGTCGCATCGAGGTGCGCCTCCGCCGCGTGGGTGACGAGCTCGAGCTCGCCATCGCGGACAACGGCGAGGGCATCCGCACGGATTTTCTCCCCTACGTCTTCGATCGGTTTCGTCAGGGCGACAGCTCCAGCCGCCGTATGCACGGCGGCCTCGGCATCGGCCTCGCGGTCGTGCGTCACATCGTGGTTTCACACGGCGGGACGGTCAGCGCGCATAGCGAAGGTCCGCGCCTCGGCTCGACGTTCACCGTGCGTCTTCCCTCGGCGTTCCTGCCGCGGGAGGGCGACGGCCCGACGCCTCCGCCCAACGGCAAGCCACGCCTCCCGCTGCCCGATCTGAGCGGCCTGCGTGTGCTCGTGGTCGACGACGATCAAGACACGCGCGAGATCCTGCGCCAGGTCCTCGCTGCACATCGCGCTGACGTCCGGATCGTGGCCACCGTACGCGAGGCGATCGCGGAGCTCGACGCCGCGCGCCCGCACGTGCTCGTCAGTGACATCGCGATGCCGGGCGAGGACGGCTACGACTTCATCGATTTCGTCCGTCGTCGCACGCCCGAGCGCGGGGGCGCGGTGCCTGCGCTCGCGCTCACGGCGCATGCACGTGCGGAGGATCAGGCGCGCGCGCTCGCGGCGGGCTTCCAGCGCCACGCCGCCAAACCCATCGATCCTGCCGAGCTCGTCCGCGCCATCGCGGGGCTCGTCGGCGCGCCTTGCTCGCGTGCGGAGCCCGCGGAGGCCGTGGCCCTCCGCGAGGTCCCCTGACGGCGAGCCCGGATGAGTGGTGATGGGCGACCAGCACGATCGAGGCTCGAAGCCGGATGGGGGGCTCAGGACGTCCTCGGGGCCCATTCCGACGGAGCTCGCGCAATTCATCCAGGAGCACGTCTCGTCCCTCGAACAGCTCGAGGTGATGTTCCTTTTGCGGGACACGGCGGCGCGGGAATGGCGCGCCGACGAGGTGAGCCGTCAGCTCGGATCGAGCTTGATGTCGATCGGGCGTCGCCTCGAGCACCTCGCGGAGGCGCGTTTCCTCAAGGTTCGCCATACCGAGCGCGGGCCCGTGTACCAGCACGGCCCCGAATCCGAGGAGATGGCGGCGCTGATCGACGCGGCGGCGAAGCTCTACAAGGAGAGGCGGCTCGCCGTGATCGATCTCGTCTATGGGCGTCCCGAGAGTGATCTGCGCGCGTTTTCGGACGCGTTCATGCTGAAGAAGAAGTGAGGGGAAGCATGATACCGGCCGTCGTGTACATTCTCTGCACGCTCACGAGCCTCGTCGCGATGACGCTGCTCCTGCGTGCCTATGCTGCGCGCAAGGTGCGCCTGTTGTTATGGAGCGGCCTCTGCTTTGCCGGGCTCGCTTTGAACAATGTGCTTCTTTTTGTCGATCTGATCCTCATTCCGGAGCACGACCTCTCCACGGTGCGGCAAATTCCCGCCGTGATGGGCGTCTCGTTTCTCCTGTATGGTCTCGTGTACGATTTGCGGGATTGATGCGCGGAAGCGGCGAGGGGTGCGGCGATGAACGATCTGCTCAGCGGGGCCCTGATCCTCGGATTCCTGGTGATCGCGCTGTTTTTCCTGCGCTTCTGGCGCAGCACACGGGATCGGCTCTTCGCCATTTTTGCGCTCTCGTTCTCGCTCATGGCCGTGAACCGGCTGATCCTGGCCATCGCGAAGCTGCCCGAGGACGATTTTCCTTACGTGTACCTCGTGCGGCTCGTCGCGAACGCCCTCATCATTTATGCGGTGATCGACAAGAACCGCGCGCACAAGGCGACGCCTCGACCGATTCCCTGAAGACGAGAATTGACGCGTGCGCATTGTTTCATGGGGAGCCTCGGCGCAGAGACGAGAGGTGCTCGACGTGGACGAAGGCTACCCGCGCGAGTGTCTCGTCATCCAGGTGATCGAGCGCCTCCATTTCGATGAGCGTCGCGGACCCTCGACCGGCGGCAAACCAGAGGAGCGGGACGACCGGCCCGGCGCCGCAGGCGCAAAACCGTGGGTAAGAGGCTTCGAGGACGCTGAATCGCTCGCCGAGGACGACGGGGCGTTTCGCGTGGTAAAGGCGTGTGCTGCCGGGCGGGATCGGGACGGGGATCACCTCGCCCGCGACCCATTCCGCGTAGGATGGGGCCTCCGGATCTTGAAAGAGAGACGTATGGCAAAATCGCGTCCGGCGGTCGCCGCACGCCCTGCAGCGCATCGGAGCCGAGAGGAAGTCCGAGCCCCCGGCATTGGGCGTCCGCGGCGCGGAGACCAGAGGCAGGTACGCGTGCTCTTGATACGCGGCCGCGAGGATCCGCCGGCGCTCCTCGGGCGTTGCGTCCTTCAGGGTCTTCGCCCATTGCGAACGCTCCGTACCGCGAGCCGCACGCGGGGCAAGACACCATTCCGAGGACGTCGTCGAAGGCTCCCATGGTTTCACCTATGCGTCACCGCGCGTCGCCGCTCGAGGATCGCGCGTTCGCCCCACGGGCATGCAAAATTCTGCGGCTTCGTGAGGATCCAGAGCGTCGGCACGGGCGGCGGCTCCTCGGGGAACGGACCCTCGCCGTCGGTGAAATACACGATTCCATCGGGCGCGTGCGGGCGCCAAAAACTCTCGGCGAAGACCTTGCGGAGATCCGTGCCGCCGCGCCCCTGCACGTCCTCGATCGCGCCGGTGAACGGGTAGACGCGCTGGATCTCGCAGTCGCACTCGACGACCGTGAGGCGGGCCTCCTCGGCGAGGAGCGCGAGCTGCTTTGCGATCTCGGCGAGCTCGGCGTCCGACATGCTCATCGACGTGTCGATCGTCACGAGCACCCGCGGCCGCGCCATCGCCCGCGGCGACCACGCGCGCCCCGGCACTTCGCCGATGCGCGAGGGAAAACGCCGGCTCGGCCGCGCGAACGTGCCCACGGGCGTACGCCGCCGCGACGTGAACATGCGCAGCGCCGTTTTCCAATCGACGAAACATTCGGGTGGCCCGAGCACGCCGTCGAGCTCCGCGAGCAGCCTCCCCGGCTCCTTTCCCGCGAGCAACCTGCGCTCGGGCGGGCCCTCCGGCCCGACGTCGCCCGCGGTCTCCATCGCCCGTGCCACGAGCATCCGGGCTTGCTCTACCGAGCCGGGCGCGCCCGCTGCGCGCCGGAGCAACCTGTGCTCGTCGACGCTCTCGCCGCCCGGCGCGTGTTTGGCCGTGAATTTGCCGGCCCGCGCCGCTTCGAGCAGCTTTTCGTAGCGCTCCAGGCTGCTCTGGCCCGCGCGAATGCCGAAGGCCGTGTATTTCTGCCACGTGATCGGGTCGGGCAGGGGCTCCTCGATGTACTCGTTCGCGCTCATTTCGAGCGCCAGTTCGAGGAGCTCCGGTTCGGCCGGATCCGCGAATTTGGGGTGCGAGAGGTGCCCGAGGACCACGTGATGCACCTCGTGCAGGAGCACGCCGCGCAGCCATTGTGGCTCGCGCAGGAACGAGTCGACGTTCACGTGCAGGAAAAACCGCCCTTCGTGGAGCGAGACGGCCATCCGCTTCACCGACGGATCGGCGACCGGCACCATGTTCGCGAGGGCGGCCGTGTAATACGGGTACCGCCGCGCGAAATCGCTCGTCTGTACGAAATCGTCGAGGAAGGCGCGGACGGGATCGACCATGCGTTGCTTTTCCGTCAACCGGGGCGGATGGGGGTGATGCCGAGGCGCTTGCACGTCGCCACGAGATCGAGCGCCCAGCGCTCGGGCAGCTCGGCGAGCAGTACGCCGAGGCTCGCGCGCACCACGTTGCTGCGCTTGACCTCCGCGAGCTTGGTTTGTCGTTCGAGGTGCGAGGAGAGCGCCGTCACGGCGAGCCCCACGCGGTGCTGCTTCAAAGGCTCGGCAGCCCACCCATTGAGCTTGCGTTGTGCGGGGCTATTCGCGTAACGCTCGCAGAGCTCCTCGGGGCGGACGTCGATGAGCGAGGTCGCCGTGGGGTTTCGCCCAAGCGCCTCGACGAGTTTGTCGCGCTGATCGCCGGGGAGATCCGCGAGCAGCGCCTCGAACGAGGCGAGCGTGATTTGCCGCTCGGCCGCGAGCACGCCGGCCTCGGGCCCTTCGAGCAGGCGCACGAGGCGTGTCGTGATCTCGTCGAGCCGATCGGTTTGTCCGGCCTCGGCAAAGCCGCGCACGGCGCGCGAGAGATCGGCGCGGTGATCGTAGTCGGCGAGCAGCGCGCGCACGTCGAAGGGCAGGCGGCTCGACCACACGCCGCGGCTCGACACCACGAGCTCGAGCCACGACGTCGGCAAATACCCCGAGAGCGCGTCGCGGAGGAGGCCCACGTTCTCGATTTCGTCGGGCCGCAGCGTCTTGAGCAGGTGCGAGACGTAGGTCCAGGTCCGGGGCGGCACGTCGTCGAGCACGCGCTCGTGCGCCTGCGCGATCGCGATGACGCCCGGGTGCACGTCGTTCACCTGCGCCCACGCGAGCCAGCTCGGGCGGTCGGCGCGCACGGGCAGGCTCAAAAAGCGCGCGCGGAGCGCCTTGTCGAGCGGCGTCACGTGGTAGCCCTCGGTCTCGGGGTTGACAGCGGCGAAGCAGGCCCAGCCCGGCGGCAGCTCGTATCCGTGCAGGCGCCGCGCGCTGAGGAGCTGCAGGGCGGGCTGCTGGATGTAGCGCTCGGCGCGGTTCAGCTCTTCGAGCATCAGGATGCCTGCGCCGTCTTGCGGCAAGATCTCGGGCACGGCGTATCGCGTGCGGCCGTCCTGAATGACGGGCAGGCCCACGAGGTCCGGCGGCTCGAGCAGCGACAGGTCGAGCACCACGTGGGCGATACCGAGGCGATCGGCGAGTTTCTTGACGATGTCGCTCTTGCCGATGCCGGTTGGCCCTTCGAGCAGCACGGGGCGCCGCGCGCGATAGGCGAGCTCGAGCGCGGCTTCGAGCCGGGGGCCGACGGGGATGTGCGCGGGGCGGCTTTCGAGGACGGGAGCGGAGGAAGGCTTTGCCACGGGATGCTTTCGGCTAGCACGTGCGCGGGCCGCTGCCACGCTCCTTCCGAGAGCATCGTTCCGCGGGACATCGGCCCTTGCGCCTCGATACCGGCTTCCTTATCCTCCCTGGCTCGCGCACGTGGGGCGCGCGAGCTGCCCCGTCCACGCCGGAGAGAGCCATGACGACGTCGATGACTTCGAGCGCCGAGATCCCCGCGCCGCCGCCTTATCTGTCGGGCAACTACGCGCCCGTCGATCGCGAGATCACGGCGCACGATCTGCCCGTGATCGGCGAGATTCCGCGAGACCTCGCGGGCGTGTTCGTGCGCAACGGCTCGAACCCGCGATTCCGCCAGAAGGGCCGTTACCACTGGTTCGACGGCGACGGCATGATCCACGCGCTCCGCTTCGAGGACGGGCGCGCGAGGTATACGAACCGCTGGGTGCGTACGTGGGCATTCGTCGAGGAGGAGAAGGCGGGCGCGTCGCTCTGGACGGGCGTCACCGAGCGGCCGGATTTCACGAATCCACGCGGACCTTTCAAGGACACGTCGAACACCGACCTCGTGTTTCATGGGGGCCGGCTGTACTCGCTCTGGTGGCTCGGCGGCGCGGCATACGTCGTGCATCCGACGTCGCTCGACACGTGCGGCACGGAGACGTGGGGCGGCAAGATGCCCACGATTTCGGCGCACCCCAAGGTCGACGCGGTCACGGGCGAGCTCATGCTCTTCGATTACAAGCCCTTCCCGCCGTACCTCACGTACGCCGTCGTCTCGGCTTCGGGCGAGCTCGTGCACAAGACCGAGATCGAGCTGCCCGGCCCGCGTCTCCAGCACGATCTCGCGATCACCGAGCATTTTGCCATCTTCTTCGACATGTCGATGCAATGGGACCCACAGCTCCTCGCCGTCGGCAAGACGAAGGTGAAATATTTTCGGGACAAACCTGCGCGCATCGGCGTGCTCCCGCGCCACGCGCCGGGCTCCGAGATTCGCTGGTTCGAGACCGAGCCGTTTTACATGTACCACACCATCAATGCGTGGGAGGAGGGGGATCGGATCGTGCTCGTCGGCTGCAAGATCGATGCGCCCGTGGTCGGGGATCCGCAAAACCCCGCGCGTGAGGTGCCGACGATCGGGTTTTTGCGGCTCGAACCGAACCTGTATCGGTGGGAGCTCGATACGAAGACGGGCGCCGTGAAGGAGTCGCGCCTCGACGATGTGCTCACGGAGTTCCCGCGCATGGATAACCGGGCGCTCGGAAGGAAGACGCGGTATAGCTACAACCCGCGGCTCAGCACGTCCGCGCCGACGTTGCTCTTCGACGGCGTGGTCAAATACGATTACGAGGCGGGGACGAGCGCGGCGTTTTCCTATCCTGCGGGCCGCTTCGGCAGTGAGGTCGTGTTTGCGCCGCGCGTGGGCTCGAAGGGCGAGGACGACGGGTACCTCGTGACGTATGTTGTCGACGAGGCGAGCGGCGAGAGCGAGGCGTACGTGCTCGACGCGAAGGACGTCTCCCGGGCCCCTCTCGCGCGGGTCAAACTCCCGCAGCGCGTGCCGACGGGGTATCACGCGTGGTGGGTGCCGGGATCGGACCTTCCGGCGTGACGCTCAGGGTGGGGCGAGCGTGCCTTCCGCGAGCACGACCTCGCCCTCCACCACGGCGTGATCCGAGCTCTCCTCAATCGGGTGCTCCACGCGCTCGTAGGTGACTTGCCAGAGGATCGGCGCGGTGTTGGCCTTTTCGCCGAGCGAGAGCGTGATGACGGACGGCGCGCCGGGCATCACGCGATCATCGCCGGTGAGCACTTTTATGGAGTGGCCGTCGCGCCCCTTGCCGCGGCCGAAGCGCCGCGAGAGGTAACGCGCGTCCTCGGAGAGCACGCTTTGCTCCGGGCCCACGGCCTCGGCGCGGATGGCGAGGCGCCGGAAGAGATCCCCGGTGGGGAAGGCGTGTCCAAGGGCGAGCGGCTCGATACGTACCTCGACGGTGCTCGCGCTCGCGCGCGTGGCCGTGATGCGGGCCGAGGCGCGGAGGAGCGCGGGATCCCGCGAGGCCGGGAATACGTGGCTGCGGTGCCGCGACGCGCCCTCGCCCACGAGGGGCATGTGGCATTCGGCGCAGCTCGCGTCGGCGAATGGCGAGGCCCGGTGCTCGCTCGCCGTCGCCTGCATGAAGAGCGGCGTGAAGCGGCGATCAGGGTCGGGAAAGGAAAACTCGTGACAAGCCGCGCAGGCGGAGGCCGAGGCGAACGCGGCCGCGCGCACGACGGGGTGCGGCGCGATTCGTTGCGTTTCGCGCGGGGCGGCGAGCACGCGCGAGCCGTCGCCGTGGCACGAGGTGCAGGCGACGCCGAGGGCGCCGAGATCGGGAGGTGGATCCCGCATGGGATCGGCCTCCGGCGCATGGCAGCCGCGGCAGAAGGGCAGGGGCTCGATGGCGAGGGCTCTTTGGTAGGCCGGATCGTCGTGGGCCTTTTTGTGCAGCGAGGCGCGCCATTCTGTTGCGATGTCCGCGTGGCAGCCCTCGCAACGCGTGTTCTCCTCGGCCGCGTGGGCGGTGCGTGGCACGGGCGCGGGCCCCGGCATTCTCGTGGGCTCGGCCGACTCGGCGGCAGCGAGCCCGAGGAGCCCCGAGGCGAGCGTGGCGAGGAGGACGATCCTTCCGGAGGTCATGGGTTCGCCTTGACAATCTCCCCGGTGCGCAGGTCGATGCGGATGTCACGATTCGTCCGGGCGGGTGTTCCGCAAAGGAGCTGCGGCGTCGAGCCCCTCACGCCTTCCTGAATGGTCTTCACGAGCTTCTGGCCCAGGGAAAAACTCGGGACGAAGGCCACGAAGTAACGGCGGCCCATTTCCTCCGTCTCGGCGAATTTCACGCCCGAGAGCTCGGTATGGCCTTTGATGGCGGCGCGGGTGAGGGGAAAATCGTAATCAGGCGGGGCCACCTTCGCGAGCTTGTAGAGCACGACGAAGAGCTCCTTGCAGCTCGGCGTCCCGGGCGTGATGCGGGCAAACGCGTCGGGCTCGGTCTTTTGCACCGGGCGCGACGGCGGCGTGCCTTCCCCGGGCGCCTGCGGGGCGTCGAGATCCAGCACCTTCGTGGGCTTTTTCGTGGAGAGCACCGTCACCTGGCCGCCGGCGCGCGCCGCGACCAGAGTCTCGTCGCTGCGGAAGACGATGTCGATCGGCGTGCCTTCCTCGACGGGATCGAGCTCCGGCAAAGGGATCACGTGGAAGCTGTCCTTTTCAAAGGTCAGGAGCTGTTCCGTGCGTCCGGCCCATATCGTGCCGTTCGGGCCGAGTTTGGCCCATTCGAGCGGCCGGTTGTTGCCGGCGAGCGTGAAGGTCGCCCATTTCCCGGACGTGTATCGATCGAGCCCCGTCTCGCGCACGAGCCAGAGCGCGCCGTCCTTCGTGCGGAAGGCATCGTTGATGCTTTCCTTTTTGCCGGGCGAGATGTCGCTCCAGGCCTTGCCATTCCAGTGCGCCGCGTAAGCCCCGTGGTCTGCGGGCTGGGCCACGGCGAGGATGTCGTTCGGGCCGAGCTCGTAGAAGCGCGAGCCGGGCGGGAGCGAGGTCACGGCCTCCGAGCCTGGAAGCACATCGATCACCGACGTGCGCGAGCCCTTGGGCCAGCGCTCCACGGCGAGGGGCCCCGCGCCCGATTGCCCGTAAAACGAGGGCTGGTCTCCCTCGCGGCATACTTTTCCGAAGCCGATCAGATCCCCCGATGGTAACCGCGCGAGGTCGGCGTGTCCGAGCAGCTTCGTCTTGCAGCTCCCCGTGCCTTTGGTGATTTCGGGCGCGGGCGGGCTGCTCCCGCCAGGGCCGAGCACGAAGATCGGCTTGGCTTCGTCGAGCTTGGGATCGTTGATCTCGTACAGCGTTCGATCGCCCCACGCCGCGCTCGAATAGATCGCGCCTGCATAATACGCGTTCGAGACGGCTGGCGGCATGGGTCTGTCGGGGTCGCGCGCCCAGGCCGAGCCTTTCCAGGAATAAAACACGTCCTCGCCGCCACGCTCGCCGGGCAGGTTGAGCCCGAGCTTGCCGTGGTTCGGCGGATCCCCCGTGATCCACATGACGTAGAATGCATTGGGCTCGCCGATGCCTTTGAGCCCGGCATAGAGGCTTGCATCGACCCGCGCGCCGGTTTCGTCGATCCGAATGGGCGTAGAGAGGTAATCCCCGCTGATGGCCGCGACGAACGAGGGGAGCACGAACATCCGGAAGCTCGGCTGTCCGTGCACGATCAGCGGGTGGAAGAGGCTCGGCGACCGCGCGGGTCTTTCGCGGGCGGGGCTCGGCGTTTCGTTCGGGGGGGGCGCGTCGGTTGTCGTCGGCGCTGTGCTCGCGATCGGGGCTTGGGTGTCGGCGGGCTTCGAGGCGTTCGCGTCGACGCTCGCGGGGCTTTGCGGCGCGCCGCAACCGAAGGGGAGGGCGGCGAGCAGCGCGGCGAGGGCAGGGGAGGGCGAACGGCGGGCGCGGGAGACCATGCCCGACGATAACGCGACTCGCCTGGACGCTCAACAGCCGCAGCCGACGAACTCCAGGGAGAGGTTGTCGAGCCAGAGCGCGTTCGAGCCCGTGCCGTGGTCGAAGCGGATGTACACGCCCTTCGAGCTGCCGAACGGGATCGTGATCTGCGTCTGCGCCGTGCACGCCTTGAGCGCGTTATGGCCCGTGACGCTGGTGAAGATGCCTGATTTCTCGCAGGACTCGATCGTGTCGTTGCTCTGCTGGTAGGTGACGTTCACGTTCGCGAGATCGAACTGGTAGTAGGTGTAATTCAATCGCACGGAGGTGCAGCTCGCGTCGCCCTTGTAGACCCAGATCGTGGGATCGATCGTCGATTCGTTCGTGCGGAGGGTGCGGCCCGTCATGCAGGGCGGCGTGTTCGAGGCGAGCGGGATGTAATCGTCGCACCAGTCGACCTTGTACACGCCCGCGGTGAGCGGGCTCGCGTTGCCGTCGTCGAAGGTCTCCTGGTAGACCGCGCAGGTCTGAGCGGCGCAACCCTCGTTCGTTTGTCCGTCGCAATCGTCATCGGCGGCCGTCATGCAGCTCTCGGGCTGCGGAAGGATCTCGCCGGTGCAGGCCCCGTATCCGGTCCCCTGTGCATTGCAGGCCCGCGTGCCGGCCTTGCAGGCGCCGATGCCCGACGTGCCCGCGGGGCCGGTGTAGCAGCTCTGCGTGCTGCCCGGGGCGCAGACGCAGCCCTCGTTGGATTGTCCGTCGCAATCGTCGTCGCCGGGCGTGGCGCAGGTCTCGGTCGCCGGGAGGGTTTGTCCCATGCAGGCCCCGAGCGAGGTGCCGAGCGCGTTGCACATCGCCGTCCCGGCCTTGCAGAGGCCCACGCCGAGCGTGCCCATCGGCCCGGTGTAACAGGGGAGGACGGCGTTCGGGGGGCAGACGCAATCGGCGCCTTCCTCGTTGGTTTGTCCGTCGCAATCGTCGTCATCCGCGGTGGCGCAGGTCTCGGCCAAGGGCGTGACCTCGCCGGTGCAGGGGCCGTAAGCCGTGCCGAGGTCATTGCAGACCTGCGTGCCCGCCATGCAGATGCCGAGGCCGGCTGTGCCCATGGGGCCGGTGTAACAAGGCTCGGACGAGCCGGGGGCGCAGACGCAATCGTCGCCTTCTTCGTTGATTTGTCCGTCGCAATCGTCGTCCTCGGCCGTCGCGCAGACCTCGGCGACCGGGGTCACTTCGCCCGTGCAGGGGCCATAGGCCATTCCATCCGGATTGCAAGTGATCGTGCCGGGCTTGCAAGCGCCGATGTTTTGTGTGCCGCGCGGGCCCGTGTAGCAGGTCTCGATGGAGCCAGGCATGCAAAACGGTGGGGCGCCGCCCATGCCGCCATTGCCGCCGCCGGTGCCGCCCATGCCGCCGGTGCCGCCCATGCCGCCTATGCCGCCGCTGCCACCCATTCCTCCGACGCCGCCACCGCTGCCGCCCGCACCGCCATTGCCGCCGGCGCCACCGCTGCCGCCCGCACCGCCATTGCCGCCGGCGCCGCCGCTGCCACCACCGTTTCCGCTCCCGCCATTGCCACCGTTGCCGCCGGCGCCGCCCATTCCCCCGACGCCGCCCATTCCCCCGACGCCGCCCATTCCCCCGACGCCGCCCATTCCCCCGACGCCGCCCATTCCCCCGACGCCGCCCATTCCCCCGACGCCGCCCATTCCCCCGACGCCGCCCGTCCCGCCGGATCCCACGGTCGCGCCGCCCATTCCGCCATGGCCTCCGGTTCCGACGGAGCTCGCGCCGGAGCCGGTTGCGCTGGTCTCCCCGATTTCGCCGGCGTCACCACAGCCGAGGACCACGACACCAAACCAGAGCGGAAGGACGAGCGAAGTGCGCATGGCCCGACGGGACACGACCACGCGCGGAACGTCAAGAGGAAGCCGGGCCTTGCGCGGCCACGAGGACGGTCGCGCGAGGCAAAGGCAACAAGGGCGCGTGCTGCGGACGGGCGTCCCTCGCTGCCCGTGAGGTGACTGGCACAACGGTTCGCGTGACCCCAAAGATGAGAACGATTTTCATTTTCATGTTCGGCGGGGACTGGTAGCTTCACGTTCCATGAATCGCTACACGATGGGCGCGTTTGCCCTTGTCGGGTTCCTCGTGGGCTGCGGGAGCGATGCGCCCCCCGCGCCGGGCACGACCGTCGGAGAGGTCGTGCACCCTGAGTTGCCGCCGCTTCCCGAAGTATCCGGGCTCACGCCCCTGCCGGACCTGAACCCAGACCCCCACGTCGTGGAGGTCGACCTCGTCGCGCGGCCCCACGCCGTGCAGCTCCTCCCGGGCCAAGCCACGCAGCTCTTCAATTACAATGATCAATTCCCGGGGCCGCTGCTCCACGCGCGTGTCGGCGATCGGGTCATCATTCATTTCAGGAACGAGCTCGCCGAGGAGACCGTCATCCACTGGCATGGGCTCCGGATCTCCGATCAAATGGACGGCTCCCCCGTGATCCAGAATCCGGTGCAACCGGGCGCGTCCTTCACGTACGATTTCGTCGTCCCCGACGCCGGCACGTTCTGGTATCACACGCACCTGCACCAGATCCAGCAGCTCGAATACGGGCTCTACGGCGCCCTCGTGGTCCACGAGCGGGATTTCCCCGTGTTCTCGGCCGAGCGCATCTTCGTCGGCGACGACATCCGGCTCCGGACCAACAACAACCAGATCTCGGGCTTCCTGACGAGCGGACCCGACATCGGCGCGGGGCGCGTCGGCAATCGTCTCCTCTCCAATGGCAGGATCATCAACGGCGAGGACGGCGATGGGCCCGTGACGTTCACGATTCCGCGCGGAGCCATCGAGCGGTGGCGCTTCGTGCTCGCGACGAACGCGCTCTCGTACGGGCTCCGCATCCGGGGCGCGGATGCGCGTGTCATTTCGACCGACGGCGGGCTTTTGCCCGAGGCCTTCGCGCTGGAGCGCGTGGAGATCGCGCCGGGCCAACGGTACGATTTCGAGGTGCGCCCGAAGGCGGACGCCACCGAGGTCGTGCTGGAGGCGCTCGTCCTCGTGCTCGACGAGAACGACAACGTGGTCGAGGCGCCCTTCGTGCTCGCGCGCGGGACGATCGAAGGCGAAACCGTGACGGCGGAGCCCGTTTACCCGAAGGTCTCGTTGCCCGCGACCTCCGTGGAAGCGACAGCGCACGAATGGAAGCTCTCGGGCGGGGTCGTGGACGGGCAGGTGCAATTCACCATCAATGGCGTGCCGTCCTTTGTGGGGGAGGGGCACGAGCACGTGCTGCTCGACACGTTCGAGCCGAATGTCCCCGTGAAGATCACGTTGTCGAGCAACGTGAGCCCGCGGCACCCGTTCCACATCCACGGCCAGTTCTTTCAGATCCTCGAGCGCGGCGGAAAACCGGTCTTCGAGCCCGGGTTGCGCGACACGGTCGAGGTCCGCGGCAACGAGACCGCCACCATTCTCACGTACTTCGAGAACCACGGGCGCTGGATGGTGCACTGCCACATCTCGGAGCACAGCGAGAACGGGATGATGGCCGATGTCCAGGTCGGCACGCAGGCCGCCGGGCACGGACATTGACGCCCTTGCCGCCGGGGCCACGCGCGCCGTAGAGTCGTCGCACCATGACGGCTTCCCCCCGCCTCGCGCCGCGTGATCGCGTGCTCCCCCCGGTCTTCGTCCTCGGCGGCCACCAGACCGATTTCGCCAGAAACGTCACGCGGGAAGGCAAGGGCCTGCTCGATCTCGTCGGCGAGGCGGCGACGCTCGCGCTCGAAGCCGCGGGCGCCGAGGCCCGCGAGGTCGAGGTGGGGCACGTGGGCAGTTTCATCCCCGAGCTTTACACGGGCCAGAGCCATCTCGGCGGGCTGCTCGCCGAGGCGCATCCCGATCTCGCGGGAATTCCCATCACGCGGCACGAGGCCGCCTGCGCCTCGGGCGGCGTGGCGGTGCTCGCGGCAATGGCCGATCTGCAAGCCGGGCGCTACGACGTCGCGCTCGTCCTCGGCGTGGAGCTCATGCGCGCGCAGTCGGGCTTCGAATCGCAGCAGAAGCTCGGCGCGGCCGCGTGGGTGCCGCGCGAGACGAGCGGCGTCGCGTATCCATGGCCGGAGCTCTTCAGCCACGTGGCCGAGGAATACGATCGGCGTTACGGGCTCCGGCGCGAGCACCTCGCGGCGCTGGCCCGGAACAACTACGAGAATGCGCGGAGGAACCCGAACGCGCAGACCCGCACCTGGACGCTCTCCGAAGGCGCGTTCGCCGAGGATGACAAGGAAAACCCGGTGATCGCCGGCCGCACGCGCCGCTACGACGCGAGCCCCGTGACCGACGGCGCCGCCTGCGTGGTGCTCGCGTCGGCGGACTACACGGCCGCATGGGCGCGGCGGCGCGGCGTCCCGATCGAGAGCGTCGCGCGCATCGAGGGGTACGGGCATCGGACGGCGCGTATGGGCATGAAGGACAAACTCGAAGCGAGCCGGGGCGAGCCGTACGTGTTCCCGCACGTGCGCGGCGCGGTGCTCGACGCGTTCTCGCGGGCGAGGATCGAGGGGCCGAGCGCGCTCTCGGCCGTCGAGGCCCACGATTGCTTCACGATCTCGCATTACATGGGGATCGACCATTTCGGCATCGCGCCGCCGGGCGAGCCGTTCCGGGCCATCGAGGACGGCACGGTCCTGCGCGGCGGGAAGCTGCCGGTGAACCCGGGCGGCGGGCTCATGGGCATTGGTCACCCCGTGGGCGCGACGGGCGTGCGCATGCTGCTGGACGCACAGAAGCAGGTGACGGGCGCGGCAGGTGAAAATCAGGTGCCGGGCGCGAAACGCGTGGCGACGCTGAACATCGGCGGGAGCGCGACGACGGCGGTGGTGCTCGTTATCGGGCGGGCGTGATTCGATCGTCATCGGGGGGGACCCGAAGGCGAAGGGTGAATGCGGCGGAAGCGCGCGCCTGACGGACGCCTGCGCATTCCGTTGGGTCGAGCACCCGTACGATTTGCCTGGTTCTCGGGAACGAGCCGCGGGGAGGGGCGCCTGCGCTGCGCCGATGCGCCCGGGACGCCGAGGGCGGCTGCGCGGGGCCTACCCACGGAGCAATTTGCGCCCCGGCCATCGCGTCCGATTCAAGGGAAACTCTGGCCTGTCCGGAGGAGCGCGGGCCACGACGTGACCTTCGTCCGGGTTTGCCCGCGGCAGAACGATTGCATTGCGGGCACAGCGCGTGAGGGGTGGCTCTCGAAGGGAGGGCGTCCTCTCCACGCATACCGGAGGAAGCCATGTTGAAGCGCATTTTCGCCATCGGTCTGACTGCCGTCGCATTCGGTTCTCTCGCATTCGTGGACGTGAAAACCTCGGAGGCCGCCGGCGGGCAGGAAGGCCTTCGCCCCATCGAGCCCGAGGCCACCTGTGCCAGGCAGTTCGGCTTCGAGGAACTCCAAAACAGCTGCGGAAACCCGCAATCCATGGGCTGGCAGAGGGGGCCGAAGTGGTTCAGCATTTCGTGTACGCGCACGGATCTCACATGGAAGCAGAGGGAGTTCCTCGTCCCGATCGAGCTCGGGGTGAGTAGCTCGACCTACGCGGAGCTGAGCTGTGAAAAGTCCTGCGTCAGCGACACGGGCAACAAGGATCACTCGAAGACCATGGTGGTCCAGGCGCCTTGTCGCGAGTACACCGAAATGGAAACCACGTTCAAGCGTGACGTGACCGTCCACGACTGCAAGGAGCTCTTGTCGTTCAGCAGCGTCGCCGAGCTGTGCGATGCCAAGCTGAAGGACGCCCAGGGCGCGTGGGCCTTCGTGGATACGAAGGAGACCGGCAACGTCGTCAATTCCTGCAGCGAGGCGAAGCTTACGCCGCAGCGGTAGAAGGAGCCGTCTCACGCCGGGAAGGCGGGCCGCCCCAGCGGTCGGCCTTTCCGGCTCTTTCCGTCTGTAGCCTTTGGAGTCGAAAACGCGACAAGTCGTTCGTTTGCACGGAGGAGTTCCACCATGGCGTCTCGTGTCCATCCTGCTGCCCTCTTGCTGATGTTGTTCGGTACGCTCGCTGGGTGCGGCGATGACGCACCGAAGAAGACAGCGATGTGGAGATTTCCGTGGAGGAAGTCACCGAGAGACGTGGCACCACCCGGAAAAACCTCGTGATATCGGAGGGCCAGTTCACCGCAGAAGCGACGATCAAGCCCTGGTCCTCGTGGTGGTACCCGACCGTGGACGATTTCCTCTTCACGGAGACGAACGGAGAGCTCTCGCCTCTCCAGAAGTACGACCTCTACAGCAGCACGTTCCAGCACAAGACGACGAACGCGGCGGCCTACGAGCGCAACAAGCTGTACGATGCGCGGGCCGATTCATGGTCGGGTCTATGCTTCGCGTGGGCGCTCGCCTCGATCATGGAGCCAGAGCCGACCAAACCGATGGTTCATGGTTCGCTGCGCTTCAAAGTCGGTGACCTCAAGGCGCTCCTTCTCAAGACGTACGAGGCCGTGACCGACACGCCCACCCTCGGCGATCGCAACGACGGCGCGTGGAACGACAATTACGCGGACATCCTGCCGCACACATTCCATCGGGTCCTCGTCGCCGAGCTCTTCATGAAGCGGCGTCCGTTCATCATCGACAGGGACGCCGGACACGAGGTCTGGAACCTGCCGGTGTACAAGGCCATCACGAAGATCACGCGTGACGCGAGGGCGCGCGACGTCGTGCACGTCCGTACCGTCCTGTTCGTGGCGACCCCCAACGTGAAGTCGTATGATTACGTGGGTACGGAGGTGACGACCCGCGAGTACACCTACGACCTCTACGGCGTATGGGAGGGGCGGCGCCTCGTCGTGCGCGCAGGCGCGTGGACCGGGAATTCGCGCGCCGATCACCCCGATTTCGTGGTTTTACGTCCCGACCCCGTGACACGAGCGAGCTTCAACCCCGAGATCGACATCGCGACCGTGGACGCCATCCTGGGACGAGACCCGTAGGCGTTTGGCTCGCCAGGTCCGCCGATCAGGGAAGCGCGATCCGCAGAATGGACGACCCTGAAATCCAGTAAAGGTGCGTCGCGTCCACCGCGATGTCCACGACCACCTCCTGCCCGCTCGCGAGCACACGCGCGACGTCCGCGCCTGCCTTCGTTTTGCGCCGGAGCCCCGAGCCGCCGGTGTCCACCGTATCCATGCTGAAGTAAATGGCCTCGTCGTCGGTGACGATCTTCGGCATGGAAAACGCCGTGACCTTTCCACCTTGAAAGACGCTCGTCGCGCCGGAGCCCGCGTGATCGGAGACCCAGACCTTCGTGGCGCTCGCTTCGACGCTCACCCAATAGACGCCGCTCTTGTCGGCGGCGATCATCCCGAGCATGCCAGGGCCAGGCGCGAGGACCTGCGGAACGCCGCCTGCCGCGGACACGCGCGCGGCGCGCCCGCCGAGATACTCGCTGAAATACACCATCCCCTCGTGATGCGCGATGCCTGCCGTTTGCGAGATGTTGCCGTACCACTCCACGTCGGTCACGAGATCCGAGACCGGCCCTCCCGTGACGGGCGCGCGGTACAAGACCTGGGTGGTGGCGATGAAGAGCGTCGCACCATCGGTGGCCAATCGCAGCGGCGAGTTGACGTCGACGAGCTTTTGCCCGAAGCCGCCGGCCGGATCCCCGAGCTTGGCCGTGGAGATCGAGTTGCCTTTGGTATTGCACCAGAAGAGGACCCCATCTCGCTCGACGAGCTCACTCGGACCGTCTTGCCCCTTCACGAAAGGCGTGGGCACGGAGCCAGCCTTGGATTGGCGCATGATGTCCCCGCCCGTGTTGTTGGTCCACAGGACCTCGTCCGCCGTGAGCGCGATCGAGCTCGGATAATTCTGCCCCGAGGCGAAGAGTTCGGGCACCACACACGCGCCGCCGCCGCAATATCCGGGGGCGCATTCCCCGTCGTCGGTGCATTGCATGCCGCTGCTCGACGAGGCTCCGCCGCCCGTGGACGACGACGACGAAGCCGGCGCACCGCCCGCGCCGCCCATACCGCCCGCGCCGCCGCTGCCTCCTGCGCCCCCGGCGGAGTATTCCCGCGGTTCTGGAGTGCATCCAGCGGTAAGGAGAAGGCAAGCGGTGATGGAGATGTAAAGGGCGTGAGCGAGGTGCACAACTCGTCTTCGCATTGAACGCGGGCACCCGTCAAGGTGTGTGCCCTGCACGACAGGAAGAATGTCAGCGCGCGAAGGCGTCCGCGTGTTCGCGGAGGAAGGCGGCGAGGAACGTGCGCATGTCGCCGTGCCCGAGCGGGAGCCGTGGAGCTCCCCCCGTTCACTTCTCGTACATTTTGCCGAATTCGCTCGTGATCGTCGGCGCTGCCTGGTAGCCCGACGAGTTCTCCTCGCCGTACTCGTTGTCGTTGTCACCGTAATCGTACGGCGGCAGAACGTCCCATTGCGGCAGCGGGATGATGTAGCCAATCGCGTCGTTCGCGTTGTTCACCATCACCTTGATCGAGTCCTTCGGCAAGACCGCCTGGATCGGCGTCTCGGGGACCGCGTCCGGGTAATCGGCGCCCTCGGGCTTTTCGATGTACGAGCTCCCGTCCGGCTTCTGGAGCCAGAGCTCGGTGTAGAGCTCGCCGGGCACCGTCGCGATCGCCACCGGGCCGATGTGAATGCCGTTCACCTCGGTCGCGATGACCACGTCGCCGTTCAGCAGGAGGCCGACGCCGAGGGTCGGCCGCTCCTCCTCCGACACGCGCTTCCCATCGGACCAGTAGACGTCGCGCGGCATGAGCCCGGAGAGGACCGCAATCGCGAGCGAGGTGTTCGTCGCCGGCATCAGGAACGCCCGGCGGTGCACCGCGAGCGAGGGCGCCTCGTCCTTCGTCGTCTTCGCGCCTTCGAGCGCCGCGATCGCCGCCTCCGCCGCGCCCTTGCCGACGTACTCCGCGCGCTCCCACGTGCCCTGCTTGCACGTCTCCATGCCAGCGAAATCCGGGCAGCCGACGATCCCGATCGTCGTCGTGAGGCCGCCGAGCGGGCCATTGAAGAAGACCGCCGGCGCCCCCGGCCATTTCGCCTCCATCGTCTCGCGGAGGAAATGCGGATAATCCGACGTGAGTAGGGTGTTGTCCGAGCCGAGCGCCTCGGGGTGGTTGCCCCAGAACACCATGTTCGTGAGGACCGCGTCGCGCTCGTCCCGGAACTGGAGCGTGGTGATGTTCTGATCGATGACGAAGGGCCTGCGCGTGTCGTTCACGAGCTCCGGCGCCTCTGCCTGCGCGGCCACGAGGTGGGCCTTCTTCTGGCCCGCCTTCGCCTCTTTCAGCGCGAGGACGGCCTGCTTGACGATGAGATCCATGTAGGCGGGATCGATGCCCGTGTGGCTCGGGCTGCGGCCCCACATGCCCATCGTGTCGCGCGCCTCGTGCACGTGCGTGGAGGCGACGAGGATGTGATCGAAATCGAGCCCTTCCGCGGACGCGGCCCTGCGGATGTCGAGCACGTATTGCTGGAAATACCCCACGAGGTCGAGCGAGACCATGCCCACGGAGATGTCGCCCTGCTGGAGGACGACCGCGCGCGCCCAGACGTCGTCATGCACGCCCGTCGCGGCGCGGCCATTGCCGAAGCCCGCGAGCCAGACGCCGTCCCATGTCCCATTGCCGTTCGCGTCCTCGAACGCCTCGCCCTCGTCCCACTGGCCATTCTGATCGGTGTCCGTCCAGGTCTCGATCGTGGGCGTGATTTTCTGCACGGAGGCGCCGACGTAGAGGTCCCCCTCGGCCTTTTCGCATCCGGCCGCCCCGGGGCAGGAGAGGTTCGTCGCTTTGCCTTGGTCGTCAGCGATCGGCGTGCGGGCGGGGGGCGCCGGCGGCGATTCCTCCCCTCCGCAGCCGGCGAGCGTGGGGGCGAGGAGCGACGCGGCGAGGAGGGCGAAGGACGGGCGGAGCGGGCGCATGGAGATTTGGTACAGCGAATCCGCCGCGCTTGGCAAGCGGCGCGTCCGCCCCGCGCGCCCGCGTCAATCGTGCGGCAAATTGCCCGCCCAGCGCTGCAGGTGCGAGGTGGGATCCATGAGGTCCGCGCGGCGCTGGTAGGACGCGCCGCTCGCCGTCTTCGCGCCGCCCGTGCGTTGCGTGAGGGGGCCGGAGAGGTTGCCCTTGTACATCTCGAGGTGGAGCATGTCGCTCGGCACCTTGATGCCCACGAGGTGCCCGACCTTGGCGATCCGGTCGCCGGCCTTGACCTTGTCGCCTTGCTTCACGGTCGTGAACCGCTGGATCTCGCCGTACCGGATGACGAACGAGCCGTGGTTCACCTCGAGCGCGTACGTCTCGCAGTAAAACGGATACGGCCCGAGGCTCACCTCGCCGTCGGCGATGGCGTGGACCCACGTCCCGAGCGAGGCGTAGAGGTCGCAGCCCGCATGCGCGCGCGTGCCGCCGCTCCGCCGTGATCCGAACGAGCGCGGCGCGCTCGTCCAGTTCACCGTCGGGAGCTTGCTGAACGGGAAGCACTCGCTGCCCGTGACGATGGGCGTGTCGCGCACCGAGGTGCCGACGGGCGTGGCCTTCTTTTGCAGCAAGACCTCCCACGTCCTCGGCCCCACGATGCCGTCGTCCGGGACCAACCCCTGGCGCCGTTGAAACGTGCGCACGGCCCGCTCGGTGCCGGGGCCGAACTGTCCATCGGGCTTCACGTCGAACCCCCAGCCCGCGAGCGCGCGTTGGAGGATCTTCACCTCGTCCCGCAGGTGCGGGGATTTGTCGGCGTAACCTGCCGAGAGCCGAAGCGTGGGGTGCATGAGCGCATTCTAAACGAAACACCCGCCCGCGCCGCAAGACGTCGAGAAGCTGTCGTTCCGGCCCACGTTGTGCCACACGCGCCACCACGGCCAGACGCGGCGCGGCGTGGGTCTGGCCAGAATCGATTTTTCCGCTGGCATGGAGCGTGCTGGAAGGGGTGGGCATGAAACGGATTCACTCACTTGCAATGGTTCTTTCACTTGTGGCGACGACTGCGTTCCTCCAGGGCTGCGACAAGGGACAAACGTGCGACGCCGCCTGCGGCGCGGGCGGCGAGGGTGGTGAGGGTGGTCAAGGCGGCGCCGGAGGGCAGGGCGGCAGCGGTGGTCAAGGCGGCCAAGGCGGCCAAGGCGGCGCGGGTGGTCAAGGCGGCGCCGGAGGGCAGGGCGGCCAGGGTGGCGGCAGCAGCGCGCTCTGCGAGGAGCGGACGGGCGGCGCGCTCGTGACGTTCGAGGTCGTGGATCAGCCGTTCACGGTCTGGATCACGAACCAGGCCTTCATCGAGGAGGCGAAAAACCTGAAGGAGATGGGCACGACGCGCATCCCGAACTTCGAGGTGGTCCTCGACGGGCAGGACTGCGATCCGAAGTGGACCTTCCACGTCGACCCCGAGAAGGTCGCCTTCGTGGACACCACCATCGAGCTCTGCGACGGGACACCGGAGTACGTCGAGGAGCACACGGCCGCGTGGATCGATGAGGTGAAGCAATACTGCCCGTGGAACGCGAAGGTGACGAACGTGGAGGTTCGTCCGAGCACGCCTTGATCACGCCGCATCAGCGCACGCGCGCGGCAGCCTCCGCCTCGGCGAGGACGCGCGCGATGCGCTCCCAGTGCGAGCCCCTCCAGAGCAGCTTGCCGCAGCCCTCGCAGCGGTAGAAGGTCTGGATCCGCGAAAGCGTCTTCGGTGGCGCCTCGGCGCGCGCCTCGTCCTTCGTGAGCTCGAGGAGCGCGCCGCCGCAGGTCATGCACCGCGGCGGCAGGAGCGGGAGGGAGAACGCGCCGAGGACAAACCGAAGCTCCCCGGACAACCCCAGCGCGCGCGGCACGAAGAGCGAGCGCACGCGCCCTTCGCGGACGGGCGTGCGCTCGAAGATGCCTCCGTCGGAGCTCAAAAGGATGCGCCCGCTCTCCCCGGCCCGCGCGACGAGGACAGCATCGTCGATGCCTTGCTCGAACACGGCGTCGTAGCCCGCGGCGCGGAGCCACCGCGCGAGCCCGCCCAGCATCGCGTCGCAGAAGAACCGCGGCTCCACGAGGCTTCAGTGTATGCCGCGGCGGGCCGAGCGAAAGGTCACGCAAGGAGAGCGCGGAAAACGGGGAGGCGGGCTCGTGTGCATTGACGTGCCCCGCCCCGTGCTCGACGAACATGGCAGTGCGGTCGGGCGGCATGCCGCCGATGCGCGGGCCTCCGGGGGAGCGCGGGCGAGCCGGGCGGAGCCCGAGAGGCGCGAAAGGGGAGGGCACATGAGAAAATCGAGGATCGGGGCCACGTGGGCCCTCGGGCTCATCACCACGTCGTTCGTCGCGGGCTCGGCGTCGGCCGAGGAGCTCGCGCTCAAGCGCGTGATGCTCTCGACGGGCGGTGTCGGGTACTTCGAGCACGAGGCGCAGGTGTCGGGGGACGCCGAGCTCACGTTCGACGTGCGGCTCGATCAGGTGAGCGACGTGCTGAAGAGCCTGCTCGCGATGGATCCACAAGGTCGGCTCGGACAAGCGAGCCTTCCGGGGCGCGCGCCGCTCTCCGAGATCTTCCGAGATCTGCCGTTCTCCCAGGCGGACCTGTCCTCCACGGCCTCGCTGCTCCGCGCGCTGCGTGGTCAAATGCTGCGCGTCTCGGCGCACGCGACGACCATGGAGGGGCGGCTCGTCGCAGTGACGGAGGAGAAGGTCTCGCTCGGCGAGGGGCAAGGGACGATCGTGCGGAACAGGCTGTCGCTGCTGACGCCGACGGGCATGCGGCAGGTCGTGCTCGAAGAGGCGGACGCGATCGAGATCATGGACGCGCGGCTGCGCGCCCAGGTGGAGCAAGCGCTGGCCGCGATCGCGGCGTACGCCGCCGCGGATCAGCGCACGATCACGATCGACGTGCACGGGCAAGGCGAGCGGACGGTGCGCGTGGGGTACGTGGTCGCGGCGCCGCTGTGGAAGGCGACGTATCGGCTCGTGGTGCCCGAGAAGGACGGCGAGGCGAAGCTCGAAGGCTGGGCCTTGCTGGAGAACATGAGCGGGCAGGACTGGAACCGCGTGGAGCTGTCGGTGGCGTCGGGCAACCCCGTGACGTTGCGGCAGGCAGTCTACGAATCGTATTTCGTGAACCGACCGGAGGTGCCAGTGGAGGTGCTCGGGCGCAGGCTGCCGCCCGTCGACGTGGGGGCCGTGCCGGAAGCCGAGCTCGCCGAGGCGGCCAATGGCGGAGGGGGCGGGGGGCGCATGATGCATGGCTTCATGGCGGCGCCTTCAGCCGCGGACGCCTTGATGCACAGCGCGCGGTCGGCCGCGGAGGAGGGCGCACCAGAGCCGCCGCCGATCGCCGAGCCCACGGAAGGCGCGACGCAGGTGGTCTTCCGCTTCCCGGATCCCGTGGATCTGCCGCGGGGCCAATCGCTGCTCGTGCCGATCGTGAGCGAGTCGCTCCCGATCGAGCGGGTGTCCTGGTACCGCTACGACGTCGACGCGAGGAACCCACTCGCATCGGTGCGACTGACGAACGACACCGAGACGGGTCTGCCGCCCGGGATCCTGTCCATCTACGAGAACGCGCAGGCCAACGAGCCGATGTCGTTCGTCGGAGACGCGCGTCTCGGCGCGCTCCCTGCAGGGGAGGATCGGTTCGTGAGCTACGCGGTCGATCTCGAGGTGCGCGTGGACCGCGAGGAGAAGTTCGCGCAGCTCGTGAAGGGCGCAAAGATCGCGCGGGGCGTGCTGGAGGTGCGTCGCGTGGAGCAGCGGACGACGGTGTACAAGATCAAGGGCGCAGCAGACGAGGCGCGCGTGCTCGTCCTGGAGCACCCGCGCATCCAGGGGTTTACCCTGGCAGAGCCGACGGAGGGCGTGATCGGGACGACGGACACGCACGTGCGAATCCGGCGTGAGGTTCCCGCAGGACAAACCGTGACCGTGGAAGCCGTGCTGGAGCGGCCGATCGAGCAGAGCATCGTGATCGGGTCGATCACGGCGCAAGAGCTCGGAGTGCTGCTCGCGTCGACGGAAATGTCGGCGGCAGTGCGGGCCGCACTCGAGCACGTGGCAGAGCTGCAGCGGACGCTCGCGTCGCGGGAGGAGGCACTCGCGCTCTTGCGAACCGAGCGGCAAACGCTGGTGTCGGATCAGGATCGGCTGCGCCGAAACCTCGCCTCGTCGCCGCAAGGCAGCGATCTGCACACGCGGTACCTGGCAGCCCTCGCGTCGACCGAAGATCGAATCAGCGAGATCGACCGGACGATCGACACAGCGGAGGCCGCCGTGCGCGTCGCACGGGAAGAACTCGCGGACTACATCGCGAACCTGTCGATCTGACGGAAGGGACCTCACGGCTTGGGGCGGCGCCTCGCTGGGGCGTTGCCCCAGGCCCCACCAGGGGTTGTCCACCCCTGGACCCGGACCAGCGAGGCGCTGGACCCGGGGTCGATGAACTGCGCTCCGCGCAGTTCATCGAACGGCCAGGGTCAAGACCGCCAACGACCCTGCCAACAGAGAGCGCGGCGCTGCAGGTCCAACCGGCGGCGTGCCCGTCGCCCGCTCGAGAGCCACCTCCATGGTCTTGCCACCGGCCCGTTGGAAGAACTGCGCGGAGCGCAGTTCTTCCACCTTCGGTCCAGGCCGTGCCTGGTCCGGGTCGAGGGGCGAATAGCCCCCGCGGGGTCCGGGGCAGCGCCCCGGCTGCGCGCTCTGGTGCTGCAGGATGGGATGCGCAGAGCGCGCTCGGCGACCTGCAGCGCCGCACAACGGGAGACGGCCTTGCGGGGGGAGACTTGCGGCGCTGCAGGTTGGTGCCTCTGGAGCGGGGTCTTCGAATGGCGGCGCTGTCGACTGCGTGCGGGTGCGTGCGGAGGGCGGTTTGCGGCGCTGCAGGGTGGAGGATGTGCTCGGGGAGTGGCGGTTTACGATGCCCGAGGTCGGCGGGGGCGCGGATGGGGACTGGGTTGCGGCGCGGCAGGAGGCCATCTGCGGGGAGCGGCCGCGATCCTGCGGGGATGCAGGGCATTCGGTGGGGACTGGACGACGCGTGGGCTGCCCGGGAAACTGCGCCTGGCGGGCCCATGGGGGGCTTGGTGAGGCCCGCTGGTCTTGAAAGCGGCGCGCGTTCTGGTGAACATGCGGTCCATGTTTGATGCGCAGAGGATCCTGGGCGCGCTGGTCTCGGATGGGGTCGAAGGCGGGAGCTTCCGTGATTCCGGCCGTCGTCGGCGTTCCCGCGACGATGAGTACGAGCGTCGCGACGACGACAGCGGTATCGGGGCGGGCACGCTGCTCGCGGGCGCTGCTGGGGTCGCGGCGGCGGGCGGGCTCGCGTACATGGCGTATCAGCACTTCAAGCAGCCGGCGGCGCCGGGGATGCCGGGTGCGCCGGGGATGATGCCGGGTGCGCCGGGGATGATGCCGGGGGCGCCGGGGATGCAGGCCATGCCGGGCGCGCCTGTGCAGCAGCAGCAAGGGTTTTTCGGGCAATTGATGGGGTCTTCGTCCGGGCCGATTCCGCCGGGGGCGCCGCAGGGGGGCGGCGCGACGAATTTCGGGGTGCCGGTCTACCATAACGATCCGTCGACGTGGGGGACGAGCGCGCCTGCGGCGCCTGCGCAAGGACACGCGCCCTGGGGGGGCCCGCAGGGCGGCCCGCCGCAGCCGGCGCAGCCGTGGGGAGCGCCGCCCAACCCGGGACCCCAAGCGGGCTGGGGCGGGCCTCCGCCCGCGCAACCGGCGCCGGCTGCACCTTCGCAATGGAACGCGCAGCCGAACACGACGCCGACGGCGCAATGGGGGACGCCGCCCCACGCGACGCCGCCTGTGCCGGCTGCACCTTCGCAATGGAATGCGCAGCCGAGCACGACGCCGACAGCGCAATGGGGCGCTCCGCCGAACGTAGCGCCGCCAGCTCCGACCGCGCCGCCTGCGCAATGGGGCGCTCCGCCGAACGCGGCGCCGCCGGCTCCGCCTGCGCACTGGGGGGCTCCGCCAAACCCGGTCGCCACACCCGCGCCCGCGCCCGCCGCCGCTCCCGCGCCCGCTCCCGCAGCCGCGCCCGCGCCCGCTCCCGCAGCCGCTCCCGCTCCCGCTCCCGCTCCCGCTCCCGCCGCCGACGCCCACGCCGACGCCTTGCTCCTCGTGCGTGCCATGATCACCGCTGCCTTCATCGACGGCCAGATCGATCCCGAGGAGCGCGCGCGGATCCTCGATCGCCTCGCGCGCGCCGGCCTCGGGCCCGAGGATCGCGACGCGCTCGCCCGCGAGCTCGAAGCCCCGCAGCCGCCCTTCGCGCTCGTCGGGCAGATCCGCTCTCCCCAGATGGCCGAGCAGTTTTACGTGGTCTCGCTCCTCTCCGCGGGCACCGAATCCGAGGCCGAGCGCTCCTATCTCAAAGGCCTGCCCTCCATGCTCGGCCTGCGCCCCGAGGACGTCACCCGCTTGCATGGGGGCCTCGGCATTCCGCCCCTCCCGTGACGTCGGCCCCCCGGCGACGATATTCCCCCGCATGACGTTCGGCCCGCATGGCCCGCGCCACACCTTCGAGGACCACACGGCCGAGCTCCGGCTCGGCCTCTTCGCGCCCACGCTCCCCGAGCTCTTCGCCGAGGCCGGCCGCGCGCTCGCCGAGCTCGCCGTCGGGGAGGCGGCGCCGCTGCCCGAGGCCGCCGGCGAGCGTGTCTCCGTCTCGCTGCATTCGGTCGACCGCGAGGCGTTGCTCGTCGACTGGATGAACGAGCTCGTCTTTCGGACCGAGGTGGACGCGCGGGTCTACGTCGATTTCCATTTCGACGAGCTCGCCGCCGATCACCTCGTGGCCCGGGTGCGCGGCGCGGTCGTCCCGGACCTCCGGCCCCTCGTCAAGGCGGCCACCCTGCACGACGTCCACATCACGGAGGATTCGCATGGCTACTCGGTCCACGTCGTCCTCGACATCTGAACCCGCGACACCCGCGACCCCGAGACCTCCGCCGCTCGTCGAGGTCGCTCCCTCCGTGTACGAGATTCCGACCTCCTATCGCAGCGACATGCGCGTGCCAGCGCGGATCTTCGCGAGCCCGGAGACCTTGCCCGCCTTGCTCGCGGACCATTCCGTCGAGCAGCTCGTCAACGTGACCACGCTCCCCGGCATCGTGGGCGCCGCCTGCGGAATGCCCGACATGCATGAGGGGTATGGGTTTCCCGTCGGCGGCGTGGCCGCGACGGCCCTGCCCGACGGCGTGATTTCGCCCGGCGGGATCGGGTTCGACATCAACTGTGGTGTGCGGCTGCTCGTCTCGAACCTCGAACACAAGGCCATCGCCCCTCGGGTCGAGAGCCTGGTGCACGAGCTCTCGCGCAGCGTGCCCTCGGGCGCCGGGCGCGGGGGGCGGTGGTCGTTCGCGGGCAAGAAGCTCGATCGCATTCTCGAAGGCGGCGCGGGCGCGCTCGTCCGGGAGCACGAGGTGGGGACGGCGTCCGATCTCGAGGCCATCGAATCGGGCGGCGCGCTCGAAGGCGCGGACGCGTCCGCGGTGTCCGAGCGCGCAAGGCAACGCGGCGCCGATCAGCTCGGCACGCTGGGGAGCGGGAACCATTTCCTCGAAGTGCAGATCGTCGACGAGGTGTTCGACGAGGGGGCGGCCGGGCGGCTCGGGCTCTCGGTCGGGCGCGTGGCGGTGCTCGTGCATTCGGGATCCCGCGGGCTCGGGCATCAGGTGTGCACCGACCACGTGCGCCTGATGGACGCCGTGATGCAGCGGTACGGCATTCACGTGCCAGACCGGCAGCTCGCCTGCGCGCCGCTCTCGTCGCCCGAGGGACAACGATACTTCGCGGCCATGTGCGCCGCCGCCAATTTCGGTTTCGCGAACCGGCACCTCATCGCGCACCTCGTGCGGGACGTGTTCCGGCGGATGTTCGGGGATCGGGACGGCTTTTTGCGGTTGATCTACGACGTCGGGCACAACACGGCGAAGATCGAGAAGTACGAGGGAAGGAAGGTGTGCGTGCATCGCAAGGGCGCGACGCGCGCCTTTGGTCCGGGGAGCCGGGACGTGCCCGCGGCGTATCGCGATATCGGGCAGCCTGTGTTCATTCCGGGCAGCATGGGGACCTCGTCGTTCGTGTGTGTCGGGACCGAGCACGGGAGCGAGGCCTCGTTCGGGAGCACCTGCCACGGCGCCGGGAGGCAAATGAGCCGCACCGCCGCAAAGAAAATGGTGACGGGGCAGGCGCTCCGCAAGGAGCTCGAGGGGCGCGGCATCGTCATTCGTTGCGCGTCGAACGCCGAGCTCGCCGAGGAGGCGCCCGCGGCGTACAAGGACGTCGATCGGGTGGTCGACGTCGTGGCCGCGGCGGGCATCGCTAAAAAGGTCGCCCGGCTGCGGCCGCTCGGCGTGGTGAAAGGGTAATCAGGCCTCGAGCTTGCCGGCCGAGAGCCGGACCCGCGTCGCGCCGATCGCCTCGGCGAACCCGGGATCGTGCGTCGCGACGAGGATCGTCGTGCCCGCGGCGCGCCGCTCGTGGACGAGCGCCGCGAGCTCGCGGACGCCGGCCGCGTCGAGGCCGTTCGTCGGCTCGTCGAGCAGGAGCAAGCGCACGTCGCCGAGGATCGCCGCGCACAAGCAGCTCCGGCGCCGCTGGCCGAGGGAGAGGCCGCCAAAAGGCCGATCCCAGTACGCGCGGAGGCCGAGCCGTTCGAGGAGCGCTTCGTCCGGGAGCGGGACACGTTTCAGCGCGGCGACGAGCGCGGCGAGCTCGCGCGGCGAGAGGTGCGCCGGCGCGTCGGCGGCCTCGGGCACGTAGCCCACGTGGGCGCGTGCGGCGGCGCGCGGGCCGAGGATCGAGGCGCCGTCGAGCGTCGCGTGGCCCCGATCCGCGTCGAGCACGCCGGCGAGGATGCGCAAGAGCGTGGACTTGCCCGCGCCGTTGTCGCCGAAGATCGCCACGACCTCGCCTCGCGCGGCCGAGAGGTTCGCCGCGTCGAGCACGAGCCGTCCGCCGAGCCGCTTGTTCAAGTCGACGATCGAGAGCGTCACGCCGCACCTCGGAGCCTGCGTAGTACCTCGGCGCGACGCGTGGCTGCGCCGACCCGCATGATTCCGACGCCGACGACCATCCCGAGCGAGAGCTCGCCGGCGAGCGAGGCCGCGGCGGCGCCGAACGCAGCCCACACGAGCGCTTCGATCATGCCGCGATCGCCGCGCCGCGGAGAGGCCTCGGCCTCGCGCGCGCCGCCGACGAGGATCGCGCCCGTGGCGAGCCCGGAGGCGACCGAGAGCACGACGAGGCGCGTCGCGAGCGCGAGCGGCGCATGCAGGCCGAGGGCCCCGACGGTCCCGAGGACGAGCCCGCTCGTGGCCCCGAGGAGGCCACCCGCGAGGGCCGCGGCGAGCGCGCGGGTGCGCGGCGCTGTCCCCGTCGCGTCGCAGAGCCAGGAGGCCGCGCGCTCCGCCCGCACGACCGCTGCCGCGGCCCCCGAGAGGCCCGGCGAGAGCGCGACCGCCGCGAGGCCGAGGGCGAGCGCGCCGATCGACGTGTCCGTATCGAGATCGTGCCCGCGGGCGGCGAGCGGGAGCACGAGCCCGGCGAGCGCGGCGAGCGCGAGCGCGCGCCCGAGGACCGCAGGTTCGCCGCGCAGGACGCCGAGCAGGAACGTCGAGGCGAGCGCGCCCAGCGGAGATCGACCCCAAAACCCGCGGGCCGCCCCGGCCGATGCTTCAGGCGCGCGGCGGAAGGCAGCAGGGACGGCCAGGCACGCCGCGACGAGGGCCGCCCCGAACGCGAGCGGCGGGACGTTTCCGAAGACGGCGAAGCCCACGCCGGCCGCCGCCAGCGCCTCCTGCGCGCCCCACGGACGCGTGGCGGCGAGCGCGTGCCCCGCGAGGGCCGCGAGCCCGGCCGTGGAGGCCGACAGGAGGCCCTCGCCGCGCCCGAACAGGAGCATCCACGGCGCCTCGACGACGAGCGCGCACACGCCGCCCGCGAGGTGAAACACGAGGCGGGGCGCTGGCAACCACCGGAGATAGGTCCCGGACGGAGGAACGAGCGCGGCGCGCGCGGCGGGCAGGCCGAGCAAGAGCCACCCGGTCCAGAGGACGGTCATGAGCGTGGGGGAGGCGCGCATGACGGCGAGCGCCTCGGGCGGGCTCATCCCGTTCGGCCCGAAGAGGACGGTGGCGACGAGGAAGATGCCGAGCAGGAGCGGGGCCGCGAGGGGATAGGCCGCGCGCATCGAGAGGACGACGAGGATCTTCGCGAGAGCGAGGTGTCGCATTCGCACGCCCCCTTCCGTGTGCGCGCGGGGGCAGGATACCGGGGAGGTCCGGGCTGGAAAAGCGCGGAGGCTCCGAGGTTCCGTGGGTCAGAGGAAGTCGCGGGGGAGAGCGCCGGCCGCGAGGAGAGCGCGGCCGGCTTGGCGAGGCGGGATCAGAGGGGGTTCCACAGGCGTCGCGAGCGGCTCGAGGCTAGGGAGGTCGAGCGAGGCGTACTCTGTACGTCGAGCGAGGCCGACCGACGCATCGAGCCGCGCAGCAGCCTGGGGAACACCCTCTCAGGGGTTGGCGCAGATGATCAGGGCCCAGTTCTGGAGCGGGCCGGTGATGCCGCTCGAGTCGTCCACGGCGCGGAGCTTCCAGTTCCCCAGCGCGGATGACATCCCGACGAGCGAGTTGAAGGATGTCTCGGGCGAGAAGCACCCGGTGTACGGCGCCGTGAAGCTCGTGTTCGTGATCGCGTTGGGGCAGGTCGAGTCGAAGACCGTGTTGATGAGGTCGTCGTTGCTGAGGCCGTTGTCGCTCGTCACGTCGAACGTGGTGTTGTTCGGCGAGATGAAACTGAGGTCCACGTCCGCCATGTAGTCGTGGTCCATGTTGACCAGCAGCGCCACGCGCGTGATCGTCCCCGTGGGGCCGACGGCGAGGGTGCTCGTGACGCCCGTGGTGTTGTTGTCCGGGATGCTCATCGGGGTATCGATCGACCTGTAGACGTGCAACCTCTGCCCGGCGGCGCACGCGGGGAAGTAGGCCGGCAGCGTGCAGTTGGGATCCGCAGCGTCGGTGAGCCCGTTCCCGTTGTTGTCGATGCCGTCGTTGCAGAGCGTCTCGAAGGCGGTGCACACGCTCGGGGTGCCGGTGCACTTGTAACCGGGCTCCATGACGCAGAGCGACGAGCAGCCGTCGCCGGAGTTCGCATTGCCGTCGTCGCACGTGTCGGTGCCGTCGATGATGCCGTTGCCGCAGGTCTTCACGCAGACGCTGGGCGTGCCGGTGCACTTGTAGCCCTGCTCGATGACACAACTAGGCGACGAGCAGCCGTCGCCGCTGGCCGTGTTGCCGTCGTCGCACGTCTCGCTGGCGTCGATGATGCCGTTGCCGCAGGTCGGCGTGCAGACGCTAGGCGTGCCGGTGCACTTGTAGCCCTGCTCGATGACACAACTCGTCGAGCAGCCGTCGCCGTTGTTCGTGTTGCCGTCGTCGCACGTCTCGCTGCCCGTGATCGCGCCGTTGCCGCAGAGCGCGGTGAACGTCACCTGGAGCTGGTAGGCGCCGATGGTCCCGTTGTTGTCGTACTCCTCGACGCGCACATAGTACGTGCCCGGGGCGAGCTTGCGCGCCGCCGTGTCGGCCGACGCCGTCGGATCGATCAGGGAGCAGGTATTGATGCCGTCGTCGTCGTCCTCGATGATGACCGTCGTGCAGTTCGCCGCGAGGAGGAAGACCTTGGTGTCGTTCCCCGTCGTGCAGCTCCCCACCGCCGGGACGAAGGTCTCGATCTTCACGTCCGCGACCGCGGGCACGGTGAACGAGTAGTGGTCCCTGTCGCCGACGGGGCTGATCTTGCCGGTGACCGCGAAGGGCGGCTTGAGCGGGCCGCTCGCGCTCGCGCACGCGGCGTTCGGCTCGGTCTCGACGAGGACGCAGGTGCTCGGCGTGCCGTAGCACGCGAAGAACGGCTCGGATTGGCAGGTGGCGGTGCAGCCGTCGCCGGCCGTATGGTTGCCGTCGTCGCAGGTCTCGGCCGCCACGTTCACGTAGCCGTCGCCGCAGGTCGCCACGACGCAGCCCGGGAGGCAGGCGTCGTCGTCGTTCATGTTGCCGTCGTCGCACGCCTCGGTGCCGGCCGGGATGCCGTCGCCGCAGACCGTCTTGCAGACGCTCGGCTGGCCGGTGCACACGTACCCGAGCTGGGCCTTGCAGGTCGCGTCGCAGCCGTCGCCGGGGTTCGTGTTGCCGTCGTCGCAGGTCTCGGTGCCCTTCATGACGCCGTCGCCGCAGATCGGGGCGCAGACGTTCGGCGTGCCCGCGCAGGTCCAGCCCACCTCGAGCGCGCACGCGGCGTTGCAGCCGTCGCCGGCCACGGCGTTGCCGTCGTCGCAGGTCTCGGCGCCCGTGAGGATGCCGTCGCCGCAGAGCGAGAGGACGCAGACGTTCCCCGCGCAGATGTTGTTCGTGCAGTCGCCGTTCACGAGGCACGCCTTGCCGAGGTCGCAGGTCGGGCAGGTGCCGCCGCCGCAATCCGCGTCCGTCTCGGCGCCGTTCTTCACGGTATCCGTGCACGTCGGCACCTGGCAGAGTTTGCCCGTGCAGATGCCGCTCTGGCAATCGGCCGGCTGATTGCAGGCGAGGCCGTCGGCGCAGGGGCCACAATCCGCGCCGCCGCAGTCGACGCCGGTCTCGGTCCCGTTCTGGACCGTGTCCGTGCAGTTCGAGGCCTGGCAGATGCCCGTCGTGCAGACCGTGCTCGCGCAATCCGAGTTCACCGAGCAAATGAGGCCGGCGGCGCAGGGCGAGCAGTTCGGACCGCCGCAGTCGACGTCCGTCTCGTTGTGGTTCGTGACCTCGTCCGTGCAGGTCGGCAAGCAAATCGAGCCCGAGCAGGAGCCGCCCACGCAGTCGCTGTCCTGCGCGCAGCCGAGGCCGGGACCGCAGGGGCTGCAGCTCGCGCCGCCGCAATCGACGTCCGTCTCGTCGCCATTCTCGACGGTATCCGTGCACGTGGGCGTCTGGCAGACGCCGGCGTTGCACACGCCGCTCTGGCAATCGGGGGCCACCGTGCAGACGAGGCCGTCGGCGCAGGGGCCACAATCCGCGCCGCCGCAGTCGACGTCCGTCTCGGCGCCGTTCTTCACGGTGTCGCCGCACTCGGCGGGGACGCACTCGTTGTTCGCGCAGACGTTTTCGGGGCAGTCGGCGGGCGCGAGGCACTCGACGCACGTGCCCGCGCCGTCGCAGAGCTTGCCCTCGTTCGAGGTGCAGGCGTCGCCGGCCGCACGCGGCTTGTTCTCCGGCTGCCCCGCATTGCAGACGTCCTCGGTACAATCGTTCTGATCGTCGAGGACGTCGCTGTCGTCGTTCTCGAGCGTGAGCTTCCCCTGGCCGTCGCAAATCTCGCGGGCGCAGTCGCCGGGCATCTGCGTATCGCTCGGGGTGCCCATGGGGGCGAACGTTTCGCCACAGACGCGGTCCGTGCAGGTGCGCGTCCGGCAGACCGTGTCGGCGCCGGGGCAATCCGCGGGCGCCGAGCACGCGCCCATACCGCCCGCCCCGCCTTCACCCCCGGCGCCGCCGGTGGTGTCCGGGGGATCCGTGCTCTCGCAGCCCGCGCCCGCGCTCACGGCCATGAGGAGCGCGAAGGTCGCCGCGGCGTACCTTTTGATTCCCAAGCTTCTCCATCGACTCATGGGCGACATGCCCTTTCTCCCGATCGGCGCCATGCCGGCGCGAGGGACCACACGGCCCGCCGCCCCCGGGGACGCCGGACTTTCCCGTTTGCCAACACGTGACCTCACCACAGGCGAAAAAACCGGTCAAGGGGTAGATCGGCCCGGAAGCACCCTCGGACACGCGTTTTCGGGGCTATGGCCGGCCTCGCCTTCGGCCGCATGCTCCCGCTTCGTGTCGACTCTGCGGTCTGCCCCACCCAACCCCTCGGCCTCGGTGGGGGGAACACGAGCGTCGGATCAAGGCCGCGCGGGGGCGCCGGATTGTTTCTGCTTCAGGTAGAAGAAGTCCCGAGGTGCGGGCTTCGATACATATCCGGTCTTTGTGTATTCGACCTTTTCGATGAGCGTCGAGACGACCGCGGGCGGGGTCGAATGGTCGTACAGGAGGAACCGTGTATACGACCAGTTGATGTCGAGCTCCGCGGCGGACGCGGCGCCGGCTGATTTCATCGCCGCCGCGAGATCACGCGCCCATACCCACTCGCCGATCGCGAAGAGGAGCGTCGTGCCGTCCTCGTGCAGGCCGATCGCCGTGCGGCGAATCTCGCGATCGCCGCCCTCGGCCGCGCCCCAGAGCCGCGCCGTGTCCTCGGCCGGAAGCCGCGGGTGCAGCGCGCCGCCCTCGATCAGGCAGGGCGGCGTCTGCCGGTAGGACCAGATCTCCGCGGTGACGGGCGCGAGCGCCGGGAAGCTCGCGATTCGCACGGACCCGTCCCCGAGCAGCGCCACCGTGCAGCCGTCCTCTCGCGGCGCCAAAAAAACGTCGCCGTCGACCATCATCCCCCATTGGCCGTGCTTCGCCATGAACCCGCCATTGAACACCGCAATCAGCGAAGGCAGATCCGCCGCGGGGACGAGGCCGGGTCGTCGATCTTTTGACACCACCGTCGACGTAGGCTCCTCCGTGCCTGCGACGAGGCGCAGGTCGACCCGGCGCAGATCGATCGCCACGAGGACGACATATGGGTGGGGTTTGATGGGGTGGGGGTGGACCATGGCGCGCGCGAGCGCGCCGGTGCCGCGCGCGGCGCCCTCCTCGATCGGCGTGAAGACACCGTCGCCGGGTTTGGCGGTGCGCGCGTGGGGCGGCGGGAACGCGGGGGGCGGAAAAGGAGGACCCGAATTCGTGGGAGCAGGAACCTTTGGTGCAGCAGCGGTCTCTGGAGGGCTCGGTTCCGCAGGCTTTGGCGGCGGCGTCACGACGGGCGGCGCCGCGGGGATCGCCGCGGATCGCGGCGGCGGCGCCGAATGATCGAGGGCAGGGGGCGTCCCGCCGCACCCGCAGGCGAGGATCGAAAGGAACCACGGGAAGAACCGACGGACCATGCCCGGCCGCCATTAGCACAAGTCGCGCGCCGAGCACCTGAACTGCGAAAGAAAAGCAGCGCGGCGGGAATTTCCAAGCCGCGGGCGACGGAATCTTGCATCATCGTCCGAATACGTGCGGAAGCGCGCGCCGGCCCGCGGAGAGACCATAACGTGCCGCGCAAATGTGCTTCCCTCTAGCGGGATAACCGAGTACGCCTAGCCCTTGCCCATCTCTCGCCCACTTCCCTTTCGAGGGCGAGAGCGTCTCCGTTGGTGGAGGAATTCGATGAAGCGCTCCGTTCGTTGTCTCACCATGCTCACGGCGCTGGTCGGGGCTTCCTTCGCTCATGCGAAGGAGCTGCCGAACTTCGATGCTTCTTATCGCGCGCAGCCGACGCCCGCCGGGGCCCCGCGCATCTTACGGTCCCCCATCGGCGGACACGTCACCTCGGTGCATCCGCACTCGGGCGCCCCCACGTTCTTCTGGGCCGCGCGGGATCAGGCCGGCACGCAGGCGCTCGTCGCGAGCACGAAGCCCGACCTCGCCGCGCGCAAGGCGCTCGTCTCCGCGGCGGAGATGTTGAAGGTCCCCGAAGCCGCCATCCAGGGCACGGTCGTGCGTGAAATTCACGATCGCGGCGCGGGCGGCGTCGTCGTGCGCCTCGGCCAGGAGATCGACGGCGTCGAGGTCTTCCGCGGCGGCGCGAACGTCATGCTCGATCGGAGCCACCGCCTCGTGGCGGCCGCGAACAACCTCCACCCGGCCGCGTTTGCCGGAAACAAGCGGGTATCGCGCACGTTCGTCGTGACACCCCAGGGCGCCCTCGCCAGCGCGTTCCGGGATTTCCACGGGACCGAGCTCCCCACGGCGAACCTCATCCCACGCGGGGAAAAAGGCCGTTACCAGACCTTTGATCTCCTGCCCGCGCAGGGGCACGCGCTGGGAGGCCCCGCGCGTGTGAAGAAGGTGTATTTCCCGCTGCCGGATCGCCTCGTTCCCGCGTACTACCTCGAAATCCGCCCGCGCGAGGTGGACCAGAAAAACGCGGGGCTCTACGGTTATGTGATCGCGGCCGACGACGGGCGTGTCCTTTATCGGCAGAACCTATCGCACGACGTGGTCTTCAATTACAGGGTATGGGCCGAAGCGAACGGCGACAAACGCCCCCTCGACGGCCCGCAGGCCGATTACACGCCGCACCCGACGGGCGTGCCCGACGGCTCCCAGCCCGACTTCATCGCGCCGGTGCTGGTGTCGATGGATGGCTTCAACAAGAACCCCCAGGGCACCTTCGATCCGTGGCTGCCCTCCGGGGCGACCGAGACGTCGGGCAACAACGTCGACGCGTACGCCGACCACTACCAGCCGGACGGCTTCAGCAATAACGACACGCGCCCGACCGTCACGTCCCCCGGCACGTTCGATCGGACGTACGACGTGAACCTCACGCCGACGGCGAACCCGAACCAGATCATGGCCGCCACCACGCAGCTCTTCTACGTGACGAACTGGCTGCACGATTACTGGTACGACTCGGGCTTCGACGAGGCCGCGGGCAACGCACAGAAGAGCAACTACGGCCGCGGCGGCGCGGAGGGGGATCCGCTCCGCGCCGAGGCGCAGGACGACGCGTTCCAGAGCCGCGACAACGCGAACATGCAGACGCCTGCGGACGGCGAGTCGCCGATCATGCAGATGTACCTCTGGACGGGCGCGTCCGCGCGCAGCCTCACGACGAACCCCGGCGGCAAGAACCACGGCACCGACGTGGCCGAGTTCGGGCAGCAGGTGTTCAACACGACCGGCGCCCTCTCGCTCGTCAACGACCAGTCCACGGCCACGACGAACGAGACGCCCGGCACCTTCGGCGACGGCTGCCAGTCCATCAAGAACAACGTGTCCGGCAAGATCGTCGTCATCGATCGCGGCTCCTGCACGTTCAAGCAGAAGGCCGTGAACGCGCAGGCCGCGGGCGCGATCGGCATGATCCTCGCGAACAACGTGAACGAGCCGGCCCCGCCGTACATGCCGAACGGGCAGCCGAACGGGACCGTGACGCTCCCGGTCCTGTCCATCACGCTCGAGTCGGCCGCGGCGATCAAGCTGGCGATGATGGGCGGCGACGTGACGGCCACGATGGTCCGCTCGGCCACGGGCGTCGAGCGCGACGGCACGATCGACAACCACATCGTCGCGCACGAGTGGGGCCATTACCTGCACAACCGGCTCGCGTACTGCGGCGCCAACATGTGCGGCGGCATGGGCGAGGGCTGGGGCGACACGGTCGCCCTCCACATGACGCTGCGCGAGGGCGACGATCTCGACGGCGTCTTCGGCATGAGCGTCTACGCCACGGCCTCGCTCGGCGACAGCGGCTACTACGGCATCCGGCGTGTCCCGTACTCGACCGACATGACGAAGAACGGCCTGACCTACCGGCACATCGTCGACAACGAGGCGCTGCCGGATCATCCGATGGCCGTGGTCCCCGCACCGAACTCCGAGGTGCACAACGCCGGCGAGGTGTGGGCGACGATGATGTTCGAGGCGACGATCGCCCTCCTCAAGCGCAGCCAGGAGCCGGGCGCTCCCTACGACTTCGAAGGGGCTCGCCGGCGCATGGCCGACTACATCGTCACGTCGCTGAAGATGGTGCCGCCGGACGCGACGTACCTCGAGCAGCGCGACGCGATCCTCTCGGCCGCGTTCGCGGTCGACGTGAAGGACATGGAGGTCCTCGCCAAGGCCTTCGCCAAGCGCGGCGCGGGCTCGTGCGCGGTCTCGCCGGAGCGCGACTCCGGTGACAACGTGGGCGTGGTCGAGAGCTTCGAGGTCAAGGCTTCGGTCTCCGATCTCGCGGGCGGGCTCGACGACGCCGTGCAGTCCTGCGACGCCGACGGGCGCCTCGACGCCCAGGAGACGGGCCGCGTGACGATCGAGCTGAAGAACACGGGCGTCGTGCCGCTCACGGACGCGGTCGCGAGCGTGACGGCGCAGCAGGCGGGCCTCTCGTTCCCGAAGGGCACGCAGGTGCAGTTCGGCACGGTCCCGCCCTTCGGGACGGCGAAGACCACGATCGACGTGGCCCTCGACGGCTCGGTCGCCGGCATCAGCTCGGTGAAGCTCGACATCGCCGTGACGAGCGCGCAGACGTGCGAGCCCAAGTCGACGCTCGTCGAGGTGCCGTACATCAACTACGACAACGTGCCGGCGTCGGCCACGATCGAGAGCGCCGAGAGCGACATCGAGACGTGGAAGAAGTCGGGCGACGGCGCCGATCGGGTCTGGAGACGCATCCAGAACGGCCCGCCGAACCACGTCTTCCACGGCGTGGACCTCGGCAGCATGAGCGACACCTCGTTCGAGTCGCCGGTGATCGTCGCGGGCCCCGGGCCGCTCACGATCACGATGAAGCACCGCCACGAGTTCGAGGTGGGCCCGCCGCCGCAGGGCGGTGGGTCCGTCAACTACGACGGCGCGGTCCTCGAGATCTCGACGAACGACGGGCAGAGCTGGCAGGACGCGAGCCAGTTCGCGAACGTGCCCTACACCGGCCAAATCACGGACATCTCCGACAACCCGCTCGGCAAGCGGCAAGGCTTCACGAACCGGAACGCGGCGTGGCCGGGCTTCAGCACGATGACGCTGAACTTCGGCACCTCGCTCGCCGGCAAGTCGTTCAAGTTGCGCTTCCGCATCGGCACCGATCCGGCGGCCGGCGCGTACGGCTGGGAGATCGACGACATCGACGTGAAGGGCGCGGTGAACAAGCCGTTCGCGTCGATCGTGGAGGACAGCACGAACTGCGTGGGCCTGCCCGTGGCGAACGCCGGCGCGGACCTCGTGGTGTCAGGTGGTGATCAGGTCGAGCTCGATGGTTCGAAGAGCAGCGATCCGGAGGGCGACAAGCTGACGTTCAAGTGGACGCAGTCGGAAGGGCCCGAGGTCGCGCTCGTGGGAGGCGACCAGCCGAGGCCGACGTTCGTCGCGCCCGACGTTCAGGCCGAGACGACGCTCACGTTCCAGCTCACCGTCTCCGACGGCAAGGGCCTGGCGAGCGACCTCGTGAAGGTCACCGTTCTGCCGGGCACGGGGAGCAGCGGCGACGGCGGCGCGGGCGCCGGCGGCAACCCGGGCGTCGGCCCGATCATCGTCGAAGACGGTGGTTGCGGCTGCGCGGTCGTGGGTGACGAGCAGAAGAGCCCGGCCCTGCCTGCGGCGGCGGCCCTCGGCCTGCTCGGCGCGGTGTTCGCGCGGCTGCGTCGCCGGAACCGCAACTGACCCGTCACGGGCTGGAGGCGGCGGCCCGCTGCGCCGCTGCCTCCAGCGCCTTCTGCCAGTCCCCCCGCATCGAAGCGCTCACCGTGTGCCCCACGCCGGGGTAGGTGGTGAGCTCCGCCGAAAAGCCCACCGCGACGAGCGCGCGTACGGTCTCGGTCGCGCCGGCGTGCGGCACCATCGTGTCCGCGTCGCCGTGGAACGCGTGGACGGGCGGCGCGAGTTTTCCCATGGGCCACGCGCTCGGGTAGAGCGGCGGCGCGAGCAAGCCGGCGAGGGGAAGCGCCTCGCCGACGCGCTCGGGGTGTTTGACCGCGAGCGTGAAGCTCAGCATGCCTCCCTGGGAAAATCCCGTCACGATCGGCCGGCCGCGCGTCGGCCGTGTTCGTTCGAGCTCCTCCAGCATCGCCGCGAGCCCGTCGGCCGCGAGCGACGTGCCCTCCGCGAGTTTTGCCGGATCTCGACGCGCGAGCGGGAACCAGGAGAAGCCGTCGCTGTAGGGCGAGGTCCCGTACGGAACGACGACCCGCATGCGACCTTCGATGCGATCGAACAGCCGAACGAACGACTCCGGACGATCGCCGAGCCCGTGGATCGCCACCACGAGCGGCAACCGTTCCGTCGCGGCAGCGCCGCCCGTCACGCGTTCGAGGTAGCGGATTCCGGCGGCTTCGGGCGGCCCGGACGCGGGCTTCGCCTCGGTCCGTGGGGCCGCGCTGCCCGGCGGAGGCTCCGGCGGCGTGTCTCGCCCGCACGCGGGCGCGAGAAGCACGAGCGCGAGGAAGATGCTGCCCGTCGCGCGGATCATGCCGACGCCAGGCGCGCGGCCCGCTCCCGTTCGCGTCGCGGCGGCGGCAGGATCGACGCGCCGAAGAGCACCCGCCGCGGCGCCTCGCCCGCGACCTCCTCGCGCCACGACAGGGCCCACTCGGCCCAGGGGATGTGCTGATCCCGGAACAGGATTTTCCGTAGATCGAGCGGCTTGGGCTCCGCCGCCGGGCGCTCGCCACGCACAGCGGGAGGCACGAGCGGCCCGCTGAAGCCGGCGTCGAGCGCGTAGATCACCTCGGTCCGGTAGCCATCGCCCGGCCAGAGCACGAGGCCCTCGTCGGCGATGTCGTACGGCACGTCGTCGCCGAGCGCGGCGCGGATCTGCTCGCGCACGAGATCCACGCCGGCCATGCGGTAAAACCCGGCGATCGCGTTCTCGAACAGGATACGATCCGCGCCCTCGAGCGCGTCGACGAACCCCGGCTCGACCACGCTCGCCACGACGAGCCCGCTCTGCTCCTCGAACGCGATCACGGCCTTTGCCTTGGAGAGCGCGTCGCACGCGAGCTCCAGGCGCAGCCGGTTCGATCCGAGCTCGACGCTCTGCACGGTGATGGCGCCCGCGCGGAAGCGGGGGCAGGCGGCGAGCAGGCCGCTCACCTCGCGATCGACGGCGCGCCGCACGGTCTCGCGCAGATCGTCGAGTTGCTCCTGCAGGCCTCGCAGCGAGCCGTGGCCGTGCTCGATGCCGCGGGACTCGTCGAGATCGGCGCGGCGCGCGGCGCGACGCAGTTTTCCGTACAGCTTGGGCAACGTGCCCGAGTGAAACCCCGGGCGCATCAGCGTGCCCACGGTCTCGCCCTGATGACCGATCGGCACGGGACCCAGGTTTTTCGCGCGGTTCTCGCGGTAGAGGCGGAAGTTCTCCTTGAACTCCCACACGAGGAAGCCGAACACGCTCGGGAAGAGGAAGACCGTGGTCGCCGCGATCGTCCCGCCGATCACCGGGCCGAGCGGGGCGAGCGCGTGGTTCATGACCGTCAGCATCTCCGCGAGCTGCTGGATCAGCATCTTCTGCGCGACCGTGACCACCGGGAAGTGCTTCACCGGGTTGATCTCGGGCTCGATCAGCAGCGTGATGTAGAGCCGGATCACGTACGCCACGAAGAACCACACGAGCCCGAGCGTGGCCTTCAGCGGGATCGTGGCGCGCTTGTCGCCCTCCCGGAAGCGCAGGAATTCGTCGACCCGGTAGAGCGTCCGCTCCGAGAGCTCCAGCATCGCGCGGAAGATGCCCATCACGAGCCGCACGAGTCCCGGCAGCGCGCGCCCCTTGAGCGCCTCCCAGCCGAGCGCGATCTGATCGAACACGACCTCCTGCGCGACGAGGCCCACGCGCGTGTTGAGCAGGACGCTCGCCGCGACGAACACGCCGGCCGCGCCGAGGGGCCCGATCACGCCGGGTACGTCGCGCAGCGGCGTGGCCATGTAGAGGATCGTCGCGACCACGAGCGGCATCAGCACGTAACGCGCGAGCGCCCGCGCGAGGCCGCTCTCCAGCACGCGCCGGATCGGCCCGAGGGAGAAGACCCAACGCGGCAGGCGCACGAAGACGGCGGCGAGCGCGTGGCCGAGCATCGACAGGAGCCGCATCGCCCCCGCGCGCAGGGCCTCGCTGTGGATGAGCCCGAAGAGCACGGCGGTCATCACGAGCAGGGAAGGCGTGCTCACGAGGTGCGGCGGCACGAAGCCGAGCGCCTTCGCGGCCGGCCCGACCATGTGCTGCAGGCCCTCCAGCACCACGAACGCGCCGCCGGCCGGCAGGATCACGAAGAGCGTGACGAGCCGACCGACCTTCGTGCCGAAGAACACGCTCGACACCTTCTGCAGAGCGCGCAGGTACACCTCGCCGCGCCGGTAGACGCCGTCGAGCGCGACGTCGAGCGCGCGATCGGCGAGCAGCAGCGGATCGCCGCGCACGAGCTCACGCGGGTGCGCGACGTCGCCCATCTTGAGCTGGCTCCGGGAGAGCGCGTCGCGGAGCTGCCCGATGCTCAAGAACCCGCGCGCCACCACCTGATCGCAGAGCTCCTCGACGAGCTTCTTGCGCGCCACGTGCTCGGGCACGCTCGCGGGCCGGAGCCCCACGCCGTCGAGCGTCCCCTCGATGACCGGCCGGAGCGTCTTCCGTACGTTCTCCTCGGCCCGCCGCACCGCCATCCGCAAGAGCCGCGCGACGAGCCGTCGATCCGCGGACGGCATCTCCACGTGCCGCAGCTTTTGCAACGCGCTCCGCAGGTGCCGCGCGATCTTGAGCGGCCGCGTCGCCGGCAGCTTCCGCACGATCGGGCGATCGCCGAGCGAGAGCGCCCACGTCACGAGATCGATCGCCGACGCCCCGCGCTCGTGCGCCACGCAGGCCCGCTGCAGATCGTAGAGCAGCCGCGCCTCGACCGGATACCGGAGCGCCTGCCGTTCGCTCGCCGTCACCGCGAGCGGCATCAGCGACGAGGTCCACGGCACGCGCGGCGCGCTCTCCGCGCTCTCGCCGGGGCCCACGAGCGCGCTGTCGAGCCGCGCCCCGAGCGCGTCGAGATCCCGCTGCACCTGCGCGCGCAGCTTGACCTGCTGATCCTCGCCCGCTGCGGGCATCGCCGCGAGGAGCGAGAGCGCGGCCCGCACGTGGTTGCCCTCGGCGCGCGCCTTTTCGGCCTGGACCACGAGCTTCTGCGCCCCCGCGACCGTCGTCGCGCGCCGCGACAGGAACCCGGGCAGCACGTCGAGCGCGGGCAGCGCCGAGTACGTCGGCGTCGTCGACTCCCTGCCGAACGGCGCGTCCGTCGGATCCGCCGCGCCCTCGGGCCGGCACGCCGCGAGCAGGGCGCGGGCGTCCACGTCTCCGCCGAGCACCGCGAGCGCCCGCGACGTATCCCGCAGCGTCGGAAAGGTCCTCGCCACGAGGCGCGGGGCGAAGTGGTGGAGCTCCAAGAAGAGCGCGGCGAACTCCGTGTACACCTCGGCGTCGTCGGCCGGGGGCAGGAGCAAATCGTCGGCGCGGAGCACCCGCCGGATCTCGTCGAACTCCGTCTGCCCGATCCGATCGATCCGCGCCCGGATCGCCGCCTCGTCGAGCGCGCCGCGGCGCCGCGCGGCTTCGAGCGCGAGGTGCACCTGCCCGTGGAACGCCCCGCGCCAGAGCCGCGTCAGCACCTCGGCCGGCGACGCGTCGAGGATCTCCGAGCCCTTCGGCCGGGGCAGGAGCACCACGTGCTCGGGCAGCTTCGCACCGGCCTCGCCGAGCTCCGCGGCCGGCACGAGCGCAAGGAGCTCGTCCCGCCCGAGCGCGTAACACGACGGATGCGGCACCTGCAGCCCGATGCCCACGATCCGCCGGTGGCGCTTGATCACGCGGGCGACGAGGCGGCTGTCCACCACGAGCGTCCCGGTCTCCGCGCTTCGCAGGCTTCGCTCGATGGGGGTCGTGTCCATGCGCAAGGGCGGGGCGACGGATCCCGAGCGCCGCGCTCGGCCCCACTTACACCACGCAGCGCGGAGGCACAACGACCCGGGCGGAAAGCAATTGGCCGTCCGGGTCCCCCCGACTTCGGGAGACGGTGGGCCCGGCTCTCGGCGCGCGCCGCGAGGCCTCATGGGCAGGGGGGCGCTGGCGCGTGGATCTCGGCGGTAGCCGAAGCGAGCGGGCGGCGCTTTTGAAGAGGAGACGACGCATGGCTCATGCATTCCATCGGTCCTTCCGCCGCGCCTTCACGCTGCTCGCGCTCGCGTCCGCGGGCGTGTGGGGCTGCGGCACGGACGCGGGGGAGAACCGTCCGAGTCCGGCCAAGGAGGAGCCTTCGGAGCCGCTCTCGCTCGGACAGATCCTGGCCGTCGTGTCGACCGTCAATCAAAACGAGATCACGAACGCGGAGACGGCGCGGCTCCGGGCCACGGGCGACGGGGTCCGGTCCTACGCGGAGCGGGTCGCCGCCGAGCATCAAGCGATCGAGACGCGCATCCAGGCGCTCCAGGAGAAGCTCCGGATCAAGCAGGAGGGCAGTGAGATGCAGTCGAACCTCCGCCACGAGGCCGAGCGCGCGGGCGAGCTGCTCCGGACCGTGCCGGCCGCGGATTTCGACGTCACCTACCTCAACGCCCAGATCGGCGGGCACCAGCGCGCGATCACGCTCCTCGACGCGCAGCTCATCCCGAACGCCGAGTCGGCGGAGGTCGAGACCTTCCTGCGCGAGGTGCGCGCCTCGCTCGCGCAGCACCTCGCCCAAGCGCGGCGCCTCCGCAGCCGCTTCCCGATGCTGCCGGGCGACCGGATCTGAGAGGGTGTCCCCCAGGCTGCTGCGCGGCTCGATGCGTCGGTCGGCCTCGCTCGACGTACAGTGTACGCCTCGCTCGGCCTCCCTAGCCTCGAGCCGCTCGCGACGCCTGGGGAACACCCTCGGACCTGCGCAGGGCCGATAAACACGAAAAAGATCCCGGACGCTCGGATCGGACAGGGTACGTCCGATCTGAGCGTCGATTTCGGGCGGCCCACCACCATTGCATGATAATCTCGGCGATGGGTGGCGTCATGGACGGGGAGCCGGCGGCCGTCGGGCTCGCCGCGGCCGATCGTGGCCTCTCTCGTCCTGCGCCTCGGGGGCCGCTTTTTTCTTTTTTGCCTCACCCGCGAAGGAATGGATGCCATGCTTGTCTTGACAAACAATAGCTTCGGCCTCGTTTCGTCGGCCGTGCGATGGATCCGCCATGCCGCCGCTCGGTGATCGCCGGACGTATCTGCCGCGCGTCGCGGCCCCGCGCTGGGTCGTCTTCGCCGATTTCGACGAGACCTACCTCGCGCACGACGGCTCGCCCGAGCGCCGCCGCGATCGGCGCTCGCTCGAGCAGCTCCTCCTCGAAGAGGCCACCGCGCTCGGCCTCGTCTTCGGCTGGGTCGCCGACGGGCCCATCGACGTCGTCGCCGCCACGGTCGGCACCCACGGCTTGCGCGTCGTGCCCCATTTCATCGCGAGCTCCTGGGGCGCCGAACTCGATTTTTTCTCCCGCGAGGAGGGCCGCCGCCCGGTCGCCGAGTGGGACGCGCGCGTCGCGCAGAGCGGCTTTTCGAGGGCCCGCGTCGCCTCCGCGCTCGACGATCTCCTCCGCCGCGGCATTCCCTTGGTCCGCCGCGAGCAGGCGGGCCGGCGCATCGACAGTTACACGTTCCAGCCGAGCGGACGCGGCAGATCCCCCGAGATCACCTCGATCCTCCACAAGGTCGCCGAGCGCCACGGGATCGGCGTTCACGTCTATCCCTGTCATCCCGCGCTCGGTGAGCCAGAGGGCACGTACGACGTGGATTTCGTGCCGCGGGGCGTCGGAAAACGCCAGGTCGTCGATTTCGTCCTCGATCGCCTCGGCATCCCGCGCGCCCGGGCCTTCAGCTTCGGCGACGACGTGGGCGACGTCGACATGCTCTCCGCCGTCGAACACGGCTACCTCGTCGACAACGCCACCGACGACGCCCGCCGCCGCTTCTCCCGCACCGCCGGGGCCAGTTATGCCCGCGGGATCCTCGACGTGATCGAGCGACGCATCGAGCGCGCCCGCCTCTGATTCGGGCGGTGCCGCGCCCGCCGCGACACCGCTGTCAGGGCCGCGCGGCGGGCCTCGGAGCACGATCCCTCCTCGAATGCCTGGAATACGTGCATGGCACATCGTTTGCTGACCGTGCCCAGCCTTCGTTTTTCCCTCATCCAGGAGATGAAATGCCGATGGAACGACCTTTGGCGGCGCGTCGCGCGCTGCTGCACCCCCTGTGGCTCGGGTCCCTCGCCCTCCTCGCCCTGAATGACCACGTCCTCAAGGGCGCGGGCATTCTCCCCGGCGCGATCACGGGCAAACTCAGTGATTTCGCCGGGCTCGTGGTGGCGCCCGCGCTGCTCGCGGCGCTCCTCCGCCTCGGGAGTCGCCGCAGCCTTTTCCTCGCGCACCTCGCAACGGGCGCCGTCTTTGCCGCGATCAAGCTCTCGCCCGCGGCGGCGCGCGGCTTCGAGGCCCTCGCGGCGCTCACGCCTTTCCCCTGGAAGATCACCGTCGATCCGACCGATTTGATGGCGCTGCCCGCGCTCGCCCTCGCGTTCCGCGTCCTCGTCCCGGCCATGCAGCGCCCCCTCCCGGAGCGCCCCCTGGCCCAGCGCACAGCCGTCGTTTTCGGATCCCTCGCGTGTGCCGCGACCAGCGAGCCCGTCGATCCGCCGCCGGAGTGCGGCCCCGATTTCTGCGGCGTCACGCCTACAGAGGCCGGCGCGCTCTCCCTCGGCAATACCACGGACGGCGAGCGCATCGTGCGCCTGCGTCCGCTCAAGGACTCGGTCCAGGTCGATTGCACCACGCTGCTCGCCGATCCCGAGTCCGCGCTCTCGCGCGAGCTCTTCGCCCCCGCCGAGGCGTGGCTCCTCCAGCCGGGCCGGGGTTTGCCCCTCCAGAACAATGATACGGCGGGCTGCGTCGCCTACCTCGTCGACGCCGACGGCCTCGCGCCCACGCTCCTCGCCTGGTCCTCGCAAAAATTCCCGACCCAGTTCGTCTCCACGGCGACGAACTCGGACGATCGCCTCATGATCCCGCTCTCGCTCGATTCAAATGGCAAACTCTCGCTCGGCCCGCACGAGGCCGTCTTCAAGGCGCCCGCGCTCGAAGATCCGCCCGTCGCTCCCGGCTGCGCCTCGCCCGACGAGACCGTCGGCATCGAGTGGTCCACGCCGTTGCCCCTCGGCGGACCTTACGTCCTGGAATCCGTCCTCTCGTCCCCCGACGATTGCCACGCCCTCGTGCTCCAGAACAAATCGACGATGTACGTGTGCGTGCCCGGCGCGGCCATGCCGTTCAAGGCGGGCGACAGCATCCTCATCAACGAGCTCGAGATCGACGGCGGCTCCTACCCCGAGACGAACGGCGAAGCGCCCGAGGGCAAGGCCCTCTACCTCCGCAGCGACACGCATACCGTGCTCGCGGTGCGCGGCAACGTCCTCGCGCGGTACGACTCCACGGGCGGGGCCGAGCCGCTCACCGAGCCCACCGTCGAATCCGATCCCGCCGAGGGCTGCGCCGGCGCGCATGACAAATGCGGCAGCCTGCTCGTCCCGCTCGAGGTCGCCTACCTCGGCGATCACGTCCCCTCGATCACCTTCCTGCGCGCGGGCAAGAGCCTCAATCTCGCGGACGGCTACGGCACGCTGCACCTCGTGCGCGCCGAGGCCATGCCCATCCGCGACACGGAATGCCCGCCCTTCGCTCGTTCCAGCCGTCATTACGAATCCGTCCTCGTCGTCCCCGCGGGGCCTTGATTTCGGGAGGAAACCATCATGGACCATCGAATCGGTACAGCGCTCCTTTCGACCTTGCTCGCCTCGCTCGTGCTGACGGGCTGCGCGGCTGACAGCTCGGACGCGGGCACCTTCGGCGGCAACGTGGATCCCGAGCCCGGCGCCACCGGCATCTCGCAAGGCGGCGCCCAGGACTTCGGCCTCTTCCGCAAGATCCTCGAAGACGGGGAGATCCCGGGCCCCGGCGCGCTCGACGACCTCGGCTTCTTCGCCGAGCACAAGCTCGATTACGCCGCGCCGAACTGCGGCAACAACGTCTGCATGCACGGCCTGCTCGGCGTGATGGGCAACATGATCACGGGCTCGAATTGCACCCTCGTCCAGATCGGCATGAACTCGCCGATCGACGTCGGCAGCATGACGCGCCCGCCTTTGCACCTCGTCGTCGCCGTCGACGTGAGCGGTTCCATGGCCGGCCAGCCCATGGATTACGTGAAGGCGGGCCTCGTCGAGATGATCCCGGCGCTCGAGCCGACGGATCGGATCTCGCTCGTCACGTACTCGACGAGCGCCAACCTCGTCCTCGATCACGTGAGCGCCTCCGATACCCAGGCCCTCAAGAGCGCGTTCCAGGGCCTCTTCGCCGCGGGCTCGACGAACCTCTACGACGGCCTCTTCACCGCGTTCTCCGTCGCCGATCAGTATTTCGATCCGGGCTACCAGAACCGCGTGCTTTACCTCTCGGACGGCGTGGCCACGGCGGGCCTGACGAACCCGAGCAAGCTCACCTCGCTCGCCGAGGCATACGCGAAGAAGGGCATCGGCGTGACCACGATCGGCGTCGGCGGAGACTTCGACGTCGAGGTGATGCGTGATCTCAGCGAGGTCGGCGCGGGCAACTTCTACTTCCTCGAAGATCCGAAGGCGGTCGTCGAGGTCTTCACCGACGAGGTGAATACCTTCCTCGTGCCCGTCGCGCTCGACGTGAACATCGACGTCACCGTCGGCGGCGGCTACGTCGTGCGCGGCGTCTACGGGACGAACGGCTGGCAGACGGCCGAGGGCGGCGGGACGATCTCCATCCCGAGCCTCTTCCTCGCGGGCCGCACGAGCTCCGACGAGCCCATCTCCGAGGGCCGGCGCGGCGGCGGCGGCGCCATGATCCTCGAGCTCGTGCCGCGCTCCGGCGCGATCAGCGTGCCCGATCCGTACGAGGTCGGGTCACTCAACCTCTCGTACAGGGATCCACTCACGGGCTTCACGAAGGCCCAGTCGACGAACATCAAGGCCCCGCACATGTACGAGGATCCGCAGACGTTCTTCACGGACGAGACCGTCGAGAAGGGGTTCGTCATGCTGAACATCTACGCCGGCTTCAAGCTCGCCTCCGAGCTCACGGCCGACAGCGATCCGCGCACCGCGCGCCGCACGCTGGAAGCACTCCGCCCGAGCGTCGACACGTGGCTCGCCGAGCACCCCGATGCGGACATCCAGGACGATCTCAAGTACATCGACCTCTTCATCGAGAATCTGAAGGTCGTCGAGGCAAACACCACGCCCTACGAGCCGGCCGATCCGCCGCCGCCCTGGCCCGCGGACTGACGCTGGAACCGCAGAGCCGGGGCGCCGCCCCGGGCCCCGCGGGGGGCTGTCCGCCCCCTCGACCCCGGACCAGCCAGGGGCTGGACCCAGGGTTGAAAAACTGCGCTCCGCGCAGTTTTTCAAACAGGCCGACGAAGAACCCAGGTTGCCAGCCGAACCCGCAGCGCGGCTGTCTTGGTTGGCAGGGTCATTGGCAGTCTTGACCGGGCCCGTTCGATGAACTGCGCATCGCGCAGTTCATCGAGCTTGGGTCCAGCCCCTGGCTGGTCCGGGTGCAGGGGCGGACAGCCCCTGCTGGGGCCTGGGGCAACGCCCCAGCTCCGCGCCCGCTGTACATTCACGGGTCGGCATTGTGCCTTCGTGACGGCAACGTCTGCCGTGGCGGAGCGAGCGTGTGCATTCATACGTCGGCGCGCTGCATTCCTGCGGTCGGTGCGTGCCTTCAGGGGTTCGACGTGTGCCGCCACACGTCGAGGGCCTGCCTTGGGGTGGGGCGAGCGTGCCTTCGCGGGGAGAGGGGGTGCCTTCCTGCGTGGATGGCGTGCCGTGGCGGGGTTTGGGGATGCATTCGTGGGGGAGGGGGTTGCCGCGCGGGGGCGGGGGCGTGCAATCGAGTGCTTTGGGACAATGTGCGTCCGATCCGCGGGCGATCGATCTTGTGCCCGCGTCGGCGGATGTTGCAGAACGGATTGCCAGGAAGAACGCGGGCCCGTGCACGGCGCCACGGGGGGGGCCGGGTGAGGCCTGGGGCAAAGCCCCAGCGAAGCGACTTCACGATGAGACCCATGCTCGGCGCCAGGGCCGGACGGCGAGGATTCGGAAGGCGGATCGTCCGGCCGACATGTCGGCTTCCGCCTCCGCGCGCGCCAGCACACTCCTTCCGCCTTGACAAGCTGCGTCGTCCGTGCGCCCCGCTGGGTCCGGGATGCTGGCGTCGTATGGAGGGACCCGGCGTGCCGCGAACTGGGCGTAGCGTTTGCCGCGTAGAAACGGACGTGGCCACCCCGGGGGCACGCTCCATCGGCGGCAGGGCAATCGAGGGGTAAACCGTGAGCGTGATGCGCGTGGCGATGGCGCGCGTCGAGCGATTGTCTCGAATAACCCGGGGCGCGGCCATGGACGGCAGGATCTGTCAAGGCCGTAAACCGTGAGCGATTCTATCCGGCGAAGAATACAGAGGAATCAGCATATGCCCTCGGTGTATGTCGAAATGCTTGGTTGGCTCTTCGCTGGTCTTTCGGTTATCCGATAGAAATGAAGTCGAAACCATTCATCCGCGCGGCGCTTCTCGCCGCGACGGGGGCTTTGTCCTCGTGTTTCCTGGGCGACGAGCCCTCCCTGGGACGATTCTGCGCGTCGCCGAGCGAAGGGGGCGCGTATTGCGTGAGCACGAAACGCGGGCCGAGCAGCGCGTGGGCGGAGGCGAAGGCCCATGGCACATTGCCCATCCAGATGTGGGCGGAATGGCCGGAGGACGTGACGCTCGACGAGCTCGTCCGCAGCCGGAGCAAGCTTCACGCGTGGTCCGCGGAGATCGACGAAGTGCTCTTCTACTTGCGCGTCAACGCCGGGAGCGCCGAGTCCTATCGAGCGAGCATGGACGGCCGGCTGGGAGAGCTCCTCCGGCAAGCGAAGCGCAGACAGCGGCAGATCCTATCGGAGGAGCCCGTCGACGCGATCGGGAATTTCAAGGCGGCGCTCGCGGACAAAGCGAAGACCGAGAAAGACCCGCTCGTCGCGGAGATCGCGAGCGACAAGCAAGCCATGGGCGCGGCGTGGTCGGTCCTCGACGGGGCGAAGGAGGACGCTTCGCCGCTCGGCGCTGCATACAAGAACATCGTCGCGGAGTATTCGAGCTATCGCGCGACCGAGGCGGCCGAGACAGAGGCGTACGAGAAGCTCGCGGATGATGCGTCGACGACGACGCTCGATACGATCGACGACGTCGAGCAAACGATCTTGAGCACGGCGAAGGCCGCGAGCGCGAAGCCGAATGACCTCGTGCTTCATGCGCTCGAGCTGTCCGCGGAGATCCTGCAATTCGAGCTTACCTCGGAGGAGGCGATCGCGCCGCACATGGAATTCATGGCGGAGCACGGCGCGGCCATGCCGGACATGACGTCGGGCGCGCAGCGGTCGATCCACGCCATGCTCGGATACGTGGAACAGCGGGTCAAGCGCAGCGACAGGATGGCGACGTCGCTCGTGATGGGGCTCGTTTTGCGACGGCACGCGCTCGCCTTGCTCGGTGCTGGCCCGGTCGCGGGCGAAGGTGTGATGGCGTCGCGCCGCGCGAAGGCCTCCGCCGCATTTCAGGCGGACACCGGCGCGCTCCTCGCGCAGCTCGACGAGGCCGGCGCGACGGGGAACGCGCTCGCGTCGCCCGACGCGGCGAAGCACCGTCGAACGTTGAAGACGCTGCTCCAGTTGAAGCCGCTTTGCGCGGAGGGATTGTCCTCGTTCCGCGAGGCGGCGTGCAAGCCGCTGCGGCAGCGGTTCGCGGCGATGGCGGCGGAGCTCGAGACGCTCGAGAGCACGGAGGGGTTATGAGAAGGCTTCCTTGCTTGGTGGTCCTGCTCCTTGCATGCGTCCTTCCAATGACGGCGTTCGCAGGGACGCCGTATACCGTGCATTGGGAGATGTTCCAGGAGAGCAACTCCTGCGAGGACGCCAGGCTCAGCATGAAAGGAGGCGCCTATTTCCACGGGAATGGGATGCCGCTGGCCACCTTCGAGGTGCCCGGGGCCTACTTCGCGAGCCCCGACGGTTCGCGGGGGAATGTGGCGGAAGCCCCCTTCGATTCCGTGCTGCTGCGCATGGGCACGAACGAGTTCTCGTTCGGGGTCACTGCCTCCACCGGCAACAACACCTGCGTCCATTCGCAGAATTTCGTGACGCTCGTCGCGCCGACGCTCGGAATCCAGAAGCCGCTGTTCGACGTCCGCCGCGATGGGACAGCCTTCAGCGGCAGCACGCAGGTCGGCCTCGCGCTTGCCGAGATCAACCCTCCGCTCGCGCAGGCCATCACGAACCTGGAAGTGGCCATCGCGCACGAGCGAGAGGCGCTCCTCGCGAACGCGTCGGCGATCGCGGAGCTCGACGAGCGGCTGAGCTTCCTGCGGGAGCTCGATCTGGAGCTTCACGATCTGGTGCAGAGGCCGCTCGATGAAATCGCGCAGGTGGATCTCGACGCGATCCTCGATCGATACACGGGCGTCGTCGACGAGGCGACGCGGGCGGCGCTGAAGGAGCTGATCGACGATCTCAAGCAAAGCGTTGTCGACCTGCAAAACGAGCTCGCGAGCCTGGCCGCGGAGTTCGGCGCGCAGGCGGACGCGGTGGCGGACTTCCTGACGGCGGACGCGCGCACGGACGGGTTCAATCCGGATGATCCGTTCAACTACGGGCTCGGCCCGAGCGGGGCGCCCTCGGTCGACATCCCGGATCTTTCGGGTGTGCCGGGCGCGTTCGAGCCGGGGAAGGATCCTTATGCCGCGTATGCGGACGCGGTGATCGCGGCGCTCGCGGAGGACGTATCGGGTGGCAAGGTCATCGATAGGGGCTCGTTCGTCGCGACGGTACGCGCGTGGCGGTCGAACCAGGCGGCGATCGAAAAGGCGCTGCTGACAGGCTCGGGCGTGACGCAGGCCGAGATGAGCGCGTTCTTGAACGCGCAGAACAAGGTGACGAACCACCTGAAGCACTACATGGACGCCGCGGATTGGCTCCTGGATTCGCAGGTGCCGCCGGACGTGCGCGCGCAGGTGGACGGGGTCTTGAAGAACCTGTACGGCGCATACGCGGACGAGTTGAAGGACGCGCTCAATGCGATGGGGGTCGGCGATGGGGGCACGGTCGATCTGGAGAAGACGCACCTCTTCCAGATGATCCGGGCGTTTTCCGCGGGGGTGTCGGAGCTCGGCGAGGTCGCGGCGCCCTACGTCGACGTGATAGTGACGATGACGCACGCGGCGACGCGGATCGGGATCGGGTTCGTGCCGTACGTGGGGGCGGTGCTCGATTTGTGCGAGGCGGTGACGGGGAAGGAGTTTTGTTTGCCCGCCGGGAGGGATCTGTCGCTCGGCGAGCGGATCTTCTCGGCGGTCGGGACGGGCGTGGGGGCGGGCGTCGCGTTCCACAAGGGAATGAAGAATGCGCCGATCGGCGCGGTCGGGAAGGCGACGGCGCAGGGGGTCGTGGAGTTCGGGGAAGAGCTCGTCGAGGCGTTGCGCACGAGTCGGATAAAAAAGTGGAGAGAGCTCAAACGCGGTGGCTACAAGCTCAGCGAGAAACTCGAGCACGTGTTCGAGCGAGATGTGGCGCTCTACTTGATCAAGAAGGAGGGACACAAGATACTCGCGCTCGGGGACGGCGAAGTGCGCAGATTGCTGGACATCCTCGAGAGCTCCCAGACGCGGGGCGTCTCCAGGGCTTGCGATTTCCTCACGGTTACGCCGACCAACGGGCTCGTCCTCAGCGACTCGAAGTTTGTCGGCCCGATGAGCGTCGTCAACGTGCCGAAGGCGCTCAGTCAGTTCGACAACGTCATGGCCAAGCTGGGCGAGAGGAACGTTGCCGGCTTCGTGGAACGCGTGCAGATTGTCGTGCCGAAAGGGGCGAACCTCAAGGCGGGTTTTAAGATCGGAGAGGGTGGGAAGTTGACCAGCATGGCCACAGGAGAGCTCGTGAAGGTGACCGGAGCGAAGAACGTCGACCTCGTCGTCCACGTGGTGGAGATATGAGAAGAAAATGGAGCCGCAAGCCAGCGGGCGAGGGTCCGAGGCCCTGGGCAACGTTCTTCGCGTGGTGCCCAGAGGCCGAGCGCTTCGAGGCCTTCGGGTCGGCCTTGTCGACCTTGGTGGGCGCGTCTGGGCATTGGCCCGTATCGCGTTTCATGGTCATGGGCGACGATGACACGGAGTATCTCCTGCCCCCGAAGCAAGCGGCCGAGTTGCTTCGTCCAGGGTACGAGAAATACGGGAGCAACAGCGCGCAGCTCGTCGATTTTAGGGCGGCGTCCGGCCGTGAGCTTGCATTCCGTGTCAACGTGAACATGGCTTGGAAGGCAGAAAAATTCTTCCTGGTCGGATGCGGAGGCAGCACGCTCGACATCGGTTTCTGGTACAAGGGGTTCGAGGAGGGCTTCCTCCTGCCGGCGGAGCTGCCGCGGCTGAAACACGGAGGTCCCTCGTCCCTGGCCATGGAGGCCGGGGTTGCTTGGAAAATCGCGCTGATCGACAGCTACGACCTCCTCGTTCGGTTTTGCACGGCGAGCCCAGCCATCACAACAGGCGGTTGTGGCGAAGGGCCGGACTGGGGCGCTCCCATGACCATGGCAGGGACCTACCACGCGGATGGATATCCCGGCCGTGATCTCGCGCTGACGTGGATGCACCTCCACGACAAGGAGCGGATCGATCTCGCCGTGAGCTCTCCTCTCGACGTGCTCCGGGCGCGCGTCGAAGCGTCGCCGCGCGGGAGCAGCGTCTGGATCATCGATGAAGAGCGATTGGCGCGTGAACAAGTGCTCGCCGCGCTCGACGTGCCTCCCAAGGCCTTGATCGAGGCCCTGGAGGCAGCCCAAGAAAAGCTACATCCCACATGGGAAGCCATGCAATGGGAGCTCTCGCGCCTGATCGACGAAATCGGACGAGCCTCCGCCGACGAGCGAGATATGATCCCCGTGACCGAGGAGCACATCCGCTTCATCGAGGAGCATACGCCGGCGTACGTCAGGCGCCTCGACAATGGCGCGCTCGTGCTGATGGCGCACCCCGACCGCACGCTCTGGCCTCTCTGGTCGGATGCGCTCTCGCTGCTTGGGATTCGACCGTAGGGAACTCTGCCTACCGTCTCGATGGGCCGAAGCGTCGCCGCTCTTGCCCGGGCCTGCTCGATGAGCTGCGCATCGCGCAGGTCATCGACCTTGGGTCCAGCCCCTGGCTGGTCCGGGGTCGAGGGGGCGGACAGCCCCCTCCTGGGGCCTGGGGCGACGCCCCAGCGCTCACTTCGAAGGCCGGATGGCTCGTGGCTCCTCCTTGCCCTGCCCCTTCGGGGCCTCGTCCTTCTCCAGCGTGACCTTGAACAACCCGCCCGAGGCCGAGTGGACGATGACCACGCCCTCGGGCTGCATGAAGCCGGGCGCGGCGCGTGAACCCTCCTTGCGGAGAAGGGCTAGCGCCTTCTCGGTGACGGCGCGGATGTCCATCCCCTGCGCCAGCACCGGGACGACGCCGCAGCACGCCGGACGCACCGCGTTGTCTCCCCAGCGTTGGGTGTCGAAGAGGCTGAAGCGCTTCTCCTTCAAGCCGTAGTGCCGCTGGATGCTCGCTCCCCACCACTCGCCGTAATGCAGGCCCGGCCCGAGGCCGGTGATGAGTTCTTCGCGATGCTCCTCGACCCAGCGCGCGAAGCCGAAGTTGTCGTCCTGCGGCGTGATCCACCTGGTCCTGGACCCTGCGAGGAGGATCGTCGGGTTCGGCTTACCGGCGTTGGGGGAGACGGGCTCGCCGATGTAGATGCACGCATTCGTCCCGTCGATCTTCTCCGTTGCGACGCACAGCCGGTTGAGGCGCGGGATCTTGGGGAACTGCTCGAACGGCGGCTTGACAATCTCGGTCATGAAGAACTCTCCACGGACCTTGTCCCTGGTCGCGGGCCAGTATAAGCCCTTCCACCGCGAAGCTCGCCACGGCCTGCTCGATGAGCTGCGCATCGCGCAGGTCATCGACCACGGGTCCAGCCCCTGGCTGGTCCGGGTCCAGGGGCGGACAGCCCCTGGTGGGGCCTGGGGCGACGCCCCAGCGCGGCGGCCTCACCAACACGAGCCAAACCCCGCTTCCCCTGCCGCGCGTGCCTGGGTATAACGGCGCCGCGCGCGTTTCGCGGGGACAACCGAGAGGAGCACGTCCGTGGGCGACGATCGGAACGACGAGGGAGCCTTCGCCCCGGGCATGCACCACGACGATGCGCTGCCCGACCTCGACCCCGAGCCGCGATCCATCGCGCCGCCGAGCAGCATCCCGCTCTCGCCGGGCACCGTCGTCGCCGACAAGTTCGCGCTCCAGCGGGTGATCGCCTCGGGCGGCATGGGCACGGTGTTCGAGGCGTGGGACACGCTCATCGAGCGCAAGGTCGCGCTCAAGCTCATGCACCCGCACTACACCACCGACCCCTCGATGGTGGCCCGCTTCCGCCGCGAGGCGCAGGCCGCGGCGCGCGTGCAGCACCCGAACATCGTCAACGTGCTCGAGGTCGGCCGCCGCCGCGACGGCGCGTTTTACCTCGTGCAGGAGCTGCTCGTCGGACAGACCTTGCGCGAGCACCTCGACGCGCGTGGGCCGCTCGAACCCGACGAGGCGCTCGCGATCCTCGTGCCTGTGATGAGCGGCATCGCCGCCGCGCATGCGTCCGGCATCATCCACCGGGATCTCAAGCCCGAGAACGTGATCCTCGCGCGCTCGCCGTCGGGCGAGATCATCCCGAAGATCATCGACTTCGGCCTCGCCAAGCTCCACGACCCGGGCAAGCAGAGCCTCACGCGCCTCGGCATGCTCCTCGGCACGCCGCAATACATGGCCCCCGAGCAGGTCCTCGCCGAGAAGATCGACACGCGCGCCGACGTGTGGGCGATGGGCGTCGTCACGTTCGAGATGCTCTCGGGCGTGCAGCCGTTCGGGGCCGACGGCCTCGCCAAGCTGCTCGCGAAGATCGTCTCGTCCGACCCGCCTCCTTCGCTCGACTTTGTCGCGCCCAAGGCGGCCTGGCCCTTCGCGCCCGCCGTCGCGCGTGCGCTCGCGCGTGACCTCAAGGAGCGCTTCGCCACGATCCTCGACTTCCGCGACGCGCTCTGCGAGGCCCACGGCGGCACGCGCTTGCTCGTCGGGCACGCGGCGCCGCACCCGGGCCAGTTCGTGGGGCCGGCGTTCGCCGACGTCGTCCCGATCGAGGACCCGGTGCTCGACGCGCCGGTGCACGACCTCCACGACGGCTTCGGTGCCCATCTGCCTGAGGACGGTGGTGGGTACGTCCGGGTCAACCGCCCTCCGCCCCCGCTGCCGCCGCGCCCCGGTGCGCTCTTGCAGCGGCCGCGCGTGCCCGTCTTGACTCCGCTCCCGGCTTCGCGGACCGAGTGGGGCGGGTCCGAGAGCCAGCGTCACAACACGGACGAGGAGGACCCCGTCAAGCTCGCCGAGGAGGCGCTCGACGTGAACGCCCTCGCCGACGCGATCCGCTGGGCGCAGATCGCGCTCGAAATCCCCGGCGAGAACGAGGACGTCCGCGGCAAGGCCTGGCTCGTGCTCGCCATCGCGCAGCGCTGGCTCGGCCAGTACAGCGAGGCCGCGCGCGCGGCGCAGGAGGCGATGGCCCGCATGCCGCGCGGCTCGAACGGCTGGCATGCCGCGTTCGGGCACCTCGTCATTGCGTATGGCTACCTCGGCCGCAAGGATCGGCTGCTCGCGCGGGTGGACGAGCTCGTCCAGCTCGAAGAGGAGGAGGGCGTCACGACCGAGGCGCACCTCGTGAGCGCCTGCCGGCTCGCGATTTTCGTGATTCGCGCGGGCGTCCCGCAGCTCGGCCGCAAGCTCGCGCGCGATGCCCACAGCCGCGTCGCGCGGGCGGGCGTCGTGGGCCCCTTCCTCCGGGCCTGGCTCGCCGCGGCCCGCGCTGAGATCGCCATCTTCGAGGGGGATCCGGCGGCGTATTTGCGCCGCGTCGAGGCCGCTGTGGACGGGTTCACCGAGGCGAGCGACATTCGCAACGCCTGCGTGCAGCGGACGAACGTCGGGCTCGCGTACATGCACCTCGGCGCCTACGATCGAGCCTGCTTTGGCCTGCGGCGGGCCGTCGCGGTGGCCGAGCCCATGCAGCTCGATTTCTTGCCGTTCGCCCAGGGTGCGCTCGGGTATTGCCTCGCGCACCTCGGACGGGACGCCGAGGGGCTGCCGATCATCGAGGCGGCCTTGGAGACCTCGCGTCAGCGAAACGATCGGCGCCGCGAGGCGGGGCTGCTCATCTACGCGGCGCGGATCCGTTCGATGCAGGGCGATCACGGCGGCGCGGTGACGCTCGCGCGCACGGCGGCGGAGGAGGCCGAGGATCTGCCGCCCAAGCGCGCTTATGCGCTCGCGGTGCTGGCGGACGCGCTCCTCGCCGAGGGCCACGCGCTCGCCGCCCTGGCGCCTGCGAGCGAGGCGGCGAGCCACCTCGAGCGGATTGGCGGCATCGAGGAAGGGGACGCATTGACGCGCCTCGTGCAGGCCCTCGCCATGCGCGCCACCGGCCAGGAGCCCGAGGCCAAGCGCCGCCTCGGCGAGGCGCGGCGGCGCCTCTTGGAGAAGGCCGACAAGATTGGCGATCGGCGCTTCCGGCGCAGCTTCCTCGAACAGGTGCCGGACCACCAGCGGCTGCTCGAAACGGCGTCGCAATGGCTCGGGCCGGCGTGAGGGGCACTTTGGCGTAGCGTCCGCCACGGAGACACCCCCCTTGCCAGCTTGTCAGAGCGCGCTTCGGGCGGGTCGACATTTTGGCCGGGAATAAAGCGTCTCCCCCTGCAAAACACGGGGAAAACGCGATCGTCTGCGCTGGCCCGGAGCTTGCGATGGACGTCTGGCATGAGCCGAGAAGCCCTTGCCAGAGAGGTCGAGAAGGATTCGCGTGGTGGTCGGACCGTGCTCGTGATCGGCGGCAGCGGCGGGATGTCGGACAGGTACCGTGACGTCGCCGAGAAGCACGGCTTGACCCTCAAGCACTACGAGACGCGCGTGCCGAAAGGGGTGCGTCGCGACGTGGGGAAGGTCGCGCTCGTCATCATCATGGTGACGATGGTCTCGCATGCGCTCCGGGATCAGGTGCACAACCTCGGGATCAGCGACGCGCCGGTCGTGTACCTGCGGAGCGCGTCCGTCTCGGCGTTACGAGGCGCGCTCGAACAGTGGGAGGCGTGATAGGCTCCGCCTTCGAGCATGAGCACGAAACGGAACCCGTACGAAGAATTGCCCCGCACGAAGGCGAACTTCGCCCCGCTTTCGCCTGTCACGTTCCTCGAGCGCGCGGCGGCGGTGTACCCGGATCGCGTCGCCATCGTGCATGGCCGCCTCCGTTTTACCTGGTCCGAGGCGTACGAACGCGCGCGGCGGCTCGCGTCGGCGCTCACGCGACGTGGGATCGGCGTGGGGGACACGGTGGCCGTGCTCCTGCCGAACATCCCGGCCATGCTCGACGCCCATTTCGGCGTCCCGATGACGGGCGCGGTGCTGAACACCCTGAACACGCGCCTCGACGCGGCGACGATCGCGTTCATGCTCGATCACGCGGAGGCGAAGGTCCTGCTCGTCGATCGTGAGCTCTCGGGGACGGCGCGGCAGGCGCTCGCGCTCGCGCAATCGAAGCCGCTCGTCGTCGACGTGGACGATCCGATGTACGAGGGGCCGGGCGAGCGTCTCGGCGCGCTCGAATACGAGGCTTTCCTCGCGGAGGGGGATCCCGCGTTCACGCCACGCGTGCCGGAGGACGAGTGGGAGGCGATCTCGCTCAACTACACCTCGGGGACGACGGGTGATCCCAAGGGCGTCGTCTATCACCACCGCGGCGCGTACCTGAATGCCATCGGCAACATGGTCACCTGGAGCATGCCGAAGCACGCGACGTACCTCTGGACGCTCCCCATGTTCCACTGCAATGGCTGGTGTTTCACCTGGACCATGGCGGCGAACGCCGGGACGAACGTGTGCCTGCGCAAGGTCGACGCGCGCCACGTCTTCGAGGCGATCCGCGAGCACGGGGTGACGCATTATTGCGGCGCGCCGATCGTGCACGCCATGCTGGTGAACGCCGATCCCGCGCTCCGGGAGGGGATCCGGCACCGCGTGCACGCCATGGTGGCCGCGGCGGCGCCGCCGGCGGCGATGATCGAGGGCATGGAGCGGATGGGCTTTGATCTCACGCACGTCTATGGTTTGACCGAGACCTACGGGCCCGCGGCCGTTTGCGAGAAGCACGAGGCCTGGGCGGCGCTCGACATCAGCCATCGCACGGAGCGTATGGGCCGCCAGGGCGTGCGGTACCTCGTCGAGGAGGGGCTCACCGTGATGGACTCCGAATCGATGGAGCCCGTCCCCGCCAATGCGGAGGTGATGGGCGAGGTCGTGTTCCGCGGGAACATCGTCATGAAGGGTTACCTCAAGAACCCGCGCGCCACCGAGGAGGCGTTCCGGGGCGGCTGGTTCCATTCGGGTGATCTCGCCGTCCTCCAGCCGGACGGGTACGTGAAGATCAAGGATCGCTCGAAGGACATCATCATCTCGGGCGGGGAAAACATCTCCTCGCTGGAGGTGGAGGACACGCTCTATCGCCACCCCGCCGTGCTCGCCGCGGCCGTCGTGGCCGCGCCGGATCCGAAATGGGGCGAGACCCCGCTCGCGTTTGTCGAGACGAAAGAGGGCGCCACCATTGCCGAGGCGGATCTCATCGCGTTTTGCCGGACGCTCCTCGCCCATTTCAAGGCGCCGCGCAAGATTGTCTTCGGCCCGCTCCCGAAGACCTCGACGGGCAAGATCCAGAAGTTTTTGCTACGCGAGCGCGCGCGGTCGACGGACGCGATCGAATAGAAAAATCAGGAACGGGCCACGCGTGGGGCCCGGGAGGCGTGGGCGATCGCCTGCTTCAGGCTCGATCGCGTCCGGATGCGCGAGAGATCCACGCCGAGCTCGATCACCGTGCGGGCCACGTCCGCGCGCAGGCCCGTGAGCTCGATGTCCGCGCCGAGCAGGCGGACGGCATGCGCCACCCGCAGCAGGTGCTCGGCCGTCTCCGCCGTCATCGCGTGAATGCCTGTCAAATCGATCACGACGTGCCTCGCCGACGAACGCGTGACCTCGTCGAGCAGCGCGTTCGTCATCGTCTCGGCGCGGCGCGCGTCGAGCTCGCCGATGAGCGGGAGCACGACCACGCCGTCGAGCACGTGGATGATCGGCGTCGAGAGCGCGAGGATCGCCGCTTCTTTTTCATCGAGCGCCGCCTCCGCCTCCGCGGCGCTCGCTTTTTGCAGGTTCGCGAGCGTGGCGAGCCGCTCCTCGTTTCGTGTCGCGCTCGCCTCCAGATCCCGCACCGCGGCCTCGGCGGCGCGTGCCCTTTGCCCGAGCTTTCGCAGCGCACGCGCGGCTTCGTGCTGGCGCGCGACGAGCCCGCGTACGATCGGCGAGGCGCCTTCGCCGAGGAGCGGGCATTCGTCGCAGCCCCCGAGCTGATCCAGGAAATCGTCGAGGGAATGCGCCGCGCCTTCGTGTTCGAGCACGCAGGAGGTGCAACGCATGGCCGTCAGCCCTCGAGCAGCGCGAGGGTGAAGGTCTCGTTGTGGCACATGCAGACGCCGTCGACGGGGGACAGCTCGCCGTGCGTGTAAAACCCGATCCTCGGGATCGACCCGAGCCGCGCCATCGGTTGTTTCAGCTCGTCGCGGTACCGCGTGCCGAGCACGAGCTTGCGCGCCATGCAATCGAAGAGGAGCGCGCACGAAGGGTTTGGCAGGGAACGCAAGGCCCGCGCTGTCGCTTCCTCGGCGGCGCGAATCACTTCTTCCCGCGTCCCCGTCGTCATACGCACCAGCGTGCCCTCGGGCAAATCCCCGCCGAGGAGGAGCGCCTTGCGCTGGACGTCGATGCCCGCGACCGCCCGGAGCACGGCGATTTCCCCTTCGGCCGGCCGGCACGTGCCTTCGAGGCCGCCCACGACCGCGAGGGGGAATTCGACGGCGAGCGAGGCCACGGCGGCCGCGCGGGGGCCGAGGTATTCCTGGTACAACTCGAGCGCCGGGCGATCGTCGATCGTGAGGAGCACATTCCCCTTCTCGACCGCGGTGATCCGGTGCTCCCCGCCGACCGGCATCCAGCCGCTCCGCGCCGCCGTCGCGATCCGAATGGGGCCCGAGAACACGGCGATGGCCGCGCCGCCCGTGAGGACCTCCCCGTCCGCGATCTGATAGGCCCGGACGAAATCCCCGAGATCCCCGGCGCCTCCGCCCACCATGGGGAACGTCGCGCCGAGCACGTCCTGCAGGCCACGGAGGACGTTGGGCCCGTTGACGCGCAAGCTGTCGTAAAACACGAGGATCAGGCTCGGATCGAGGGCCTGTGCGCGCTCGCCGAGGCGCCGCCCGAGGCCCCGATCGTCGCCGTCCCTCGAAACATCGGCGAGCGTCGCCACGCGCAATGCGCTGCCGAGCCGGAACCCCATGGCCGTGACGGACTCCGTGAGGCCGCCCTTGCCGTCGATCTCGGCGAAGCTCGAACACCCCGCGATCTGCACGCCGCTGCCAAGGCGGCCGCGCAGGCCGTCGAGCACGGCGCGGCCCTCGTATTTCGCCGATGCGAAGAGCAAAACGAAATCGGGCCGGCCGCCCATCACGTCGACGAGCTCGTCCGCGGCGTCGCGGCCTGCGAGACGGGCGTCGTCGTGGACGATGGATACCGTGGACGCCTCGAGCATGGTCTCCCCTCCTCGAAATCATCCGATGGTGGAGGCATGTTCGCGGGCCTGTCAAGGCTCAGGCATCGCTCCGTCCTGCCTCCGGAGGCGAAAGAATGCCCCGGAGCGTTGCTTCCGATACGTTGCGTCCGGTAACCACATTCACAACCCGCGGCCGCGCCACACCGGTCCGGGCGAGATCGATCTTCCCGGCGAGCAGCGCGGCCGCGCCCACGGCGGCCGAGCCCTCGACGATGAGGCGCTCCTCGCGCAGGAAATGGCGCATCGCCTCGGCGATCTCGGCCTCCGTGACGAGGACCATGTCGTCGAGGAAGCGCCGGCAGAGGTCGAACGTGATCGAGCCGGCCTCGATATTGCCCGACAAACCATCCGCGAGGCTCGGCAACTCCTCGGCTTCGGTGATGCGGTCCGCGGTGAGGCTTTTGTGCATGGCGGGCGAGGCCTCGCTTTGCACGCCGACGACACGGGTGCGGGGCGCGAGCGATTTCACGTAGAGCGCGATGCCCGCGGCGAGCCCGCCGCCGCCGACGGGGACGAGGACGAGATCCACGTCGGGGAGGTCGGCGAGGATCTCGACACCGATCGTGCCCGCGCCGGCGAGGACGTCGGCGTCGTTGTAAGGCGAGATGAAGGTGAGCCCACGCTCGGCCTCGATACGCCGGCCGTCGGCCTCCGCGACGTCGTAATTGCCCACGGAGACGATGAGCTCGACGGGGTACCGCCAGAGGGATTCGAGCTTGGCCGGAGAAACCGTGCGGGGCACGACGAGCGTCGCGCGCGCCGCGAGCGCGGCGGCGGCGTGCGCGACGCCGAGGCCGTGATTGCCTGCGGATGCGGCCACGAACCCGCGCCGAAACACCTCCTGCTCCTCGTCGCGCAACCGCAGGAGCTTGTTCGCCGCGCCGCGCACCTTGAACGAGCCAGTGGGCTGGAAGAGCTCGAGCTTGTGGAAGACGTCGGCCGGCATCGTGGCCGAGAGCGGCAGGCTCGGATCGAGCGGCGTGTGTCGAATGAGGCCGCTCGGGGCGAGCCTCTTCGCCGCGGCGAGCACGTGCCGCGGCGAGACGGAGGGGAGGGGAGCGTTCATGGTAGAAATCGTTTGTCAGGGCGTGGTGACGCCGAAGGGGCCGGGGGCGGGGCCCATCTCGAAGCGGAGGGTGCCGCCCTGGGCGAGGTCGCCGTGGAGGATTTCGGGTTTGTCGAGGGCTTGGCCGTTCCAGGTGACGGCCTGCACGTAGATGTTCTCGGCCGAGACGGCGGGGGCCTCGACGACGATCGTGCCGGCCTTCACGGCGATTTCCATGCGGGGGAAGAAGGGCGTGCCGAGGATGTACCGATCGGTGCCGGGGATCGGGTGGAAGCCCGCGGCCGTGAAGAGGTACCAGCAAGAGAGGGTGCCGCCGTCGTCGTTGCCGGCGAGGCCGCCGGGCTTGTCGGTGTAATGGGCGCGCGCCACCCAGCGGACGTATTTCTGCGTGAGGTCCGCGCGGCCGACCTGCGCGAAGCCATAGGCCGCGTGGATGTCCGGCTCGTTTCCGTGCCAGTAGGCATTGCGTGGCGCCGCCGACGCGAAGTTGTCCTCGATGGGGCGCTCCTCCAGGTCGGCGACGGATTCGTCGAGGAAACGCTGGAGCTTCTCCACGAACGGCGCTTGCCCGCCGAGGAGCTCGGCGATCCCGGGGATGTCGTGCTGCGCCCACAGGCTGTGCCAGCCGTTCGCCTCGGCGTAATGGTCCGAGATGGCGTACGGGTTGTACGGGCTCTCGACGAAGGTCCCGCCCTCGTCCTTGGCGCGGAGGAAGCCCGTCACGGGGTCGAAGAGGTTTCTGTGGTTGTTCGCGCGCTCGGCAAACATGGCCGCGTCGTCCGTTTTGCCGAGCGCCTTCGCGAAGAGGCCGAGCGCAAGGTCGTCGTGCGCGTATTCGAGCGTGTGCGAGACCGAGCGGCCGACGCTCGACGGCACGTAGCCGTACTCCATGTACGGCACGACGTCCCCGCGCCCGCCGCGCCCGCCGGGCGGCTCGACCGGATCCACCGCGGCCCGCCGCGCGATCACGTAGGCGCCCTCGGCGTCGAAATCCGTGACGCCCTTGATGTAGCTGTCGGCGAGCACCACGTCGGCGCTGGCCCCGATCATCGTGCCCGCTTCCCCGGTGGCGATGGGCCACTTCGGGAAGAAGCCGGAGATCTCGGCCATCGCGTGCAGCGATCGGACGGTGTCGCGCGCGGCCTCGGGCGCGACGAGCGAATAAAACGGGGTCACCGTGCGGTAGGTGTCCCACAGCGATTGATCGGTCAGGAAGGAAAAACCATCCGCGGTGTGCTGCTCGCCGCCGTACATGTAACTTCCGTCGACGTCGCTCGACGCGGTGGGCATGAGGAACGCGCGGTAGAGCGACGAATAAAAGATGCGCCGTTCGGTCTCCGTCCCGCCCCAGAGCTTCATGCGGCCGAGGAGATCGCTCCAGGCCGCGGCCGTCTTCGCCCGCGTGCCGTCGAAATCCCAGTCCGGGATCTCGGCTTCGAGGTTTTTCGTGGCGTTCTCCAGCGAGACGAACGAGAGCCCGACCTTCAATTCGACCGCCCCGTCCGCGCCGAGGTCGAACGAGAGCGCGAAGCCGACCTTCGTGCCGCTGCCCGACGTCCCCTCCGCGGGCGCGTCGCCGTTCGACCAGACCTGCGCCGCTTTCCACGGCGCGCGCGTCCGGGCGTCGAAGAAGACGTCGTAGCCCCCGAACCCGCCCGACATCCCGCCCACGTGGTGCAGTTTGCCCCGGATACGTTGCGCCTCGGGCTCCAGCGTGAACTCGGCCTGCGTGACCTCGCCCCCGCCCAGGTGATGGTCGAGATCAAAGACGACATGCCCCTCCTTCGTGCCCGCCGGATACCCGTGCCGGTGGTGCGCCGCGTGCCGCGTCGCCGTGAGCTCGCTGCGGATCGTGCCCCGATCGAGGGTGACCGCGTAATACCCGGGCGAGGCCGTCTCCGTCGCCTTGTCGAAGTGCGATTCGTAGCCGGGCGCCGAGAAGCGCGATGCCTCGAACGCGTCGATCGGCATCACCCCGAGGACGCCGTAATCGGTCGCGCCCGTGCCATGCAGGTGCAGGTGCGAAAACGCCCGGACCTGATCGTCGCCGGCCCAGTAGCCAGAATAATGCAAAAAATTGATGGTATCGTAGGGGCCGCGGGTATCGGGGCCGACCTTCGCGAGCCCGAACGGCGCCGCCGCGCCCGGGAAGGCGCTTCCATTCGCGAAGCCGAACCCGCCGCTGCCGACGCGCGGATCCGCGTAGATCAGCGGATCCTCGACGCGTGTGGGCTGCGCCGTGGGGACCTCCTGCGGCTCGAGGGTGCACGCCGTTCCGCCGAGGACGTTCGTCACACCGAGCAAGAGGAGGGGCGCGAGGGGGCGTTCGAGGCGAGGGCGCATACGTGATGCGAACACGAAGGAGCCGCGGGCGTCAACCCGAGCCTTGCGACGACGCGCGAGATCCCTTAGCGTGGATTTCGCGCTCGGCATGAAGGACCTCATCGGCGGCCGATATCGGATCGAACGCAGGCTCGGCGCAGGCGGAATGGGCGCCGTCTACGAGGCCACCGATACGCAGGGCGGCGCGCGGGTCGCGGTGAAGGTCGTGACCGCGGAGGTCGCGAGGAACGAGCTCTTGCTCTCGCGTTTCGAACGCGAGGTGCGCGCGGCGCGGGCCCTCAGCACGCCCCACGTGGTGCGCGCGATCGACGCAGGGCGCGACGGCGACGAGGGCCTGCCCTTCCTCGTGATGGAGGTGCTCGAAGGCGAGGACGTGCGGGCCGTCTTGAAGCGCCTCGGGCCAGTCCGCCCCGATCTCGCGGTGCGTATCGTGGCCCAGGCCTGCCGCGGGCTCGAGGTCGCGCACGCGCAGGGCATCGTGCATCGCGACGTGAAGCCGGCGAACCTGTTCCTCACCAGCGGCCCGCAGCCCGGCGAGCGTACGGTCAAGATCCTGGATTTCGGCATCGCGAAGCTCGCCCCCGATCCGGAGAGCATGGCGCAGGCCGGCGAGCTGACGAGCTTGACGCAAACCGGCAGCATGCTCGGCTCGCCGCTCTACATGGCGCCGGAGCAGGCGCGCGGGCACAAGCACATCGACGGCCGCGCGGATCTGTGGTCGCTCGGCGTGGTGCTCTACCAGGCCCTCACGGGCGTGACGCCGCACCGGGACAGCGGCGCGCTCGGGGATCTGATCATCGCGATCTGCACCGAGCCGGCCGAGCGCGTGGAGCGGCTCGCGCCGTGGGTGCCGCCCGCGGTGGCGGCGGTCGTGCATCGCGCCCTCGATCTCGATCCCACGCAGCGTTTCCAGAGCGCCGCCGAGATGCACGCGGCGCTCGTCGCGCTCTTGCCGCCCGGCGAGGCGAATGCCGGGATCCACGAGCGAATGCTGGTGCCGCTGCCCGAGCCCGAGCGCGCGCGCCTTTCGGCCCCGCCGCGTCCGCCGAGCGGGGCGCAGGCGTTCTCCGAGACGCCTTCACGTGGGGGGGCTCCGCTCGGACAAACTGAGCTCCGCCCCCAAGCCCCCGGGGCCCCGGCTGCAAGCAGCGCGTACGCGATGGTCGATCCCCCGACGACGCGCTGGTCGGGCGCGGCGCTCGGCATCTCGGCCGAGACGCCCGCGGCGATGCAGATCGGCGCGCCTTCGTCGGCGTTCGCGGCGATCACGCAAGCGACGCCGCCGAAGCGCCGCTCGGGCGCGCTGCCCTTCGTGGTGATGGCGGCGCTCGCGCTCGTCGTGGGCGGGAGCGTCGCGTTCGTGGGGCTGCGGGCGCCGGAGGGGGCTGGCCAAACTCCGGCTGGACAAACCAATCCAGGACAAACGGCGCCCGGGATGGCGCCCACGAATACGCCGGTGGTGGAGCCTCCGGCCTCGACGGCGCCTGTGGCCGCGCCGGCCGAGAGCGAGGCCCTGGCCGCGCCGAGCGCCGCGCCGGTCGCCCCGAGCGCGAGTGGTTCTGCCCGAGGCCTCGCGCCCTGGCCCCGCGCCTCGTCGCGCGGATCCGCCGCGCCGAAGGCCACGGGCAAGAGCGACATTTACCTGGGTCGGTGACGCGTGTCCTTGATGAGGCCTTCTCGTGTCCTCGGCCCCTTTCTCGCCGCCGCGCTCGTGCTCCTCGGCGCGCCGCGCGCCTCGGCCGACGGGCTCGCGGACGAGGCCGAGCTCCATTTCCAGCTCGGCGCAGCCGATTACCAGAAGGGCGAGTACACGAGCGCGCTCGAGCATTTTTTGCTGTCGAACCGCCTCGTCCCGAACCGGCGCGTCGTGTTCAACATCGCGCGCTCGTTCGAGCAGCTCCGGCAATGGCCCGACGCGCACCGTTATTACGTCGATGCCCTCGCCGGGGAGACGGAGCCCGCGGCGATCGAGGCCTCGAAGTCGGCCATCACGCGCCTCGCGCCGAACGTGGCGGTCCTCGACGTCGTCACGGATCCGCCCGGCGCCACGATTTACATCGATCGAAAGGACCTCGGCTCGCGGGGCCGCGCGCCACGTCCGCTCGCGGTGAACGAGGGCAAATACCGCGTGATCGCGGAGTTCCCGGGCTACGAGCCCAGGACGAGCGAGGAGGTCGTGGCCAAGCGCGGGAGCGAGACCCGCGTCGCGCTCTCGCTCACGCGGATCGTCGGCAAGGTGAAGGTGACGGTGACGGGCGCGGCGCGCGGGACGGTGCGGGTCGACCAGGAGACGGGGGCGCCTGCGTGCGTCGCCCCCTGCGAGCTCGCGCTATCGCCCGGCAAACACGAACTTTACGTGACGACCGAGGGCGCGTCCGCGCCGGCGCGGACGGTGAACGTGGTGGCGCGCGAGACGACCGAGGTGAACGTCACGCTGCGGCCGCCGGTGGGGACCCTCGTCGTGGGGACGACGGAGCCGGGCGCGCTCGTGAGCATCGACGGGCGCGCGGCGGGGTTTTCGCCTGCGGTGATTGGCGACGTGCCCGCGGGCGCGCGGCAGGTGCGCGTGAGTTTGCCCGGGCACGCGCCCGTGGTGCGCGACATCGTGGTGCGGCAGGGCGAGCAGGTGGATCTCGGCACGCTCGACCTCGTCCCGCTGCGCGAGGTGACGGCGGCGTCGCGTTTCTCCGAGCGGATCGAGGACGCGCCGAGCTCGGTCACGGTGATCGATCGGCGCGAGCTTGCGGCGTTCGGGTATCCGACGATCGCGGAGGCGCTGCGCGGCGTGCGCGGCGTCGCCATGTCGAACGATCGGGCCTATGCGTCGGCCTCGATCCGCGCGATTGGCCAGCCAAACGATTATGGCAGCCGCGTGCTCGTGCTCTCGGACGGGCAGGCGCTCAATGACAACCTGCTGAACAGCTCGTACATCGGCTCCGATGGCCGGGGCGATTTGCACGACGTGGATCGCATCGAAATCGTGCGTGGCCCGGGATCGCTGCTGTACGGCGCCGGCGCGTTTTCGGGCATCGTGAACCTCGTGACGCGCTCGCGCGAGGAGCCCACGGGCGTGCACGTGGGGGTCGGGAGCTACGACGGCGCGGTCTTGCGCGGGCGCGGCGGGTTTCACCTGCGGAAGGGGCAAGACAAGGGGATCTGGGCGAGCGGGTGGGGCGCGCAATCGGACGGGTTTGATCTCGAGGTGCCGATCACGGGCCAAACGGATCCGCTCCGGGTGCGCGGGGTCGAGGCCTTCCAAGCGGGCGGCACGGCCGGGCGCGCATACTGGGGCCCGGCCACGTTGCAATGGCTCGTGCACCACCGGACGCAGGCGACCCCGGTGGGCGCGTACGCGACGCAAGCCGGCAACCCGCGGACCGCGTTCGCGGATACCCGCATGATGGTGGAGGCGCGCTTCGAGCCGCGCCTGACGCAATCCTTGCAATTGCTCGTGCGCGCGCACGCGAACCGCTACACGTACGACGGGGTGTATGCGTTCGACGGGGAGCTCGACAACATCGAGTCCTTCGCGGGGACGTGGATGGGCGGCGAGGCGCGGCTCGTGTATTCGCCGGGGCCGCGGCTCCGCGTCACGGTGGGCGGCGAGGGGCAATGGCACCCGGAGGCGACGCTCCAGGGCCGCGAGGACGTCAATCGCGTCACCACGGAGCGATACCTGAACGAGCGGCGGCCGTACCAGTTCGCCGCGGGGTATGCGCTCGCGGAGGGCGCGCCGCTTTCGTGGCTACGGCTCTCCGGCGGCCTGCGTATCGACGTGTACAGCACGTTCGGCGCGGTCTTCGTGCCGCGGGCGGCGATCATCACGCGGCCCGCGAAAGGCGGCACCCTCAAGCTGATGGGCGGCCGCGCGTTCCGGGCGCCGAGCATTTACGAGCAGCTCTACAACGACAACGGCCAATCCCAGGAAAAACCCCTCCAAGCGCTCGACGCCGAGAAGATCTGGTCGGGCGAGCTCGAATACACGCAACGGTTCCTCGAAGATTGGGCGGCGCTCGTGGCCGTGCACGGCAGCCACATCGACGGGCTCATCGTCACGAAGCCGATCCCGGGCAGGCCCACGGTGGCCTACGCGAACAGCGCGACGCGCATGCTCGTGCTCGGCGCGGATGCGGAGATCCGGCGCGAGTGGCGCAAAGGGTGGATGCTCGCCGCGACGTACGGGTATCAACGCGCGACCTACCTCGACGAGACGCTCGCCGATCCGCGGGTGCGAAACGTGCCGGAGCATCTGGCGGGCTTTCGCGGGGTGATCCCTGTATTGCCCTCGATCGCGTCGCTCGGGCTCCGCATGACGCTGGAGGCGCCGCGCCTGCTCGTGGACGGCAGCTCGACGGGGACCCAGGTCGTGGCCGATGTGACGGTGTCAGGCGAGGTGAAGGCGTACGGGCTCCGGTACGTCGTGGGGCTTTACAACCTCGCCGACCGCCGTGTGCTCGCGCCGGTGACGGACACGTTCCGGAGCCGAACGATGCCCCAGAATGGGCGGACGTTCCTGGTCGATCTCGTCGGGACTTATTGATCAAATCCGCGCGTCGAGCAGGACCTTGCCGAACGACACGTTCGACGCGACGTACCGGTGCGCCTCGGCCGCCTCCGCGAGCGGAAACACACGATCGACCACGGGACACACGATGCCCCGCGAGAGCCACGGCCCGAGCGTGCGCTCGAGCAGCTTCGCCGCCTCGATCTTCTCCTCGATCGGCCGCGACCGGAGCACCGTGCCGATGACCTCCAGCCGTTTTTGCAAGAGCACGCCGAGCGGGACCTGCGCGCTCGCCCCCGCCGTCAGGCCCACGAGCACGATGCGGGCCTTTTTCGCGGCCGCGGCGAGCGTCTCCGGGACGTAGGCGCCGCCCACGAGGTCGAGCACGACATCCACGCCAGCCCCGCCCGTCCGCGCGAGGACCTCGGCCGCGAAGACGCCGCCCGGCGTGACGATCCCCTCGTCGAGGCCAAGCTCGCGGCAGCGATCGAGTTTGTCCGCGGTGCGGCTCGTGCCGATCACGAAGCAACCGAGCGCGTGGGCGATCTGGACGCCCGCCGTGCCGACGCCGCTGCCCGCCGCATGCACGAGGACCCGCTCGCCGGGCACGAGGCGGCCACGCACGACGAGCGCGTCGAGCGCGGTGAGAAAGGCCTCGGGCACGGCCGCGGCGTCCTCGTCGGAGAGGGCCGCGGGCGCGGGGACGACCTCGCGCTCATGCGCGACGAGGCGGTCGGCATACGCGCCGCCCGCGACGATGCCGTAGACGCGCTCGCCGCCCGCATACCGCGTGACGCCGGGGCCGACGGCTTCGACGGTGCCGACGTATTCGAGGCCAGGGATGTCGGCGGGGACGCCGGGCGGGGCAGGGTAGAAGCCGGCGCGCTGGAGGAGGTCGGCGCGGTTGACGCCAGCGAGGTGGACGCGGACGCGGACGTGTCCGAAGGGCGGCTCGGGATCGGGCAGGTCGCGGAGCTCGAGGACCTCAGGTCCCCCGGGGGAGCGGATGACGACGGCGCGCATGGCCGGCGTGTAAGCGGCCCGCGGCGGGGACGCAAGCCGCGTGGAGGCTCGATCAGGGAGGATCCTTGACCGTGACGGTCACAAAGTTGTCGTTCGACACGGCCCAAACCTCGATGCGGCCCGGAGCTTCGCCGGTCGCGGGGTCGAAATTGAGCGGGCCCGAGGTGCCTGCAATGTTGATGCTCCCGCCCGCGGCGAGCGTGCTTTTCCCCTTGGGCCAGGCGGTCGAGGTGATGTCGATGAGATCCCCCATGGCAAGGCGCCCCATGCCCTCGGCCACCTGCCGGCCGTCGTAGTCCGTCCCGTCGCGCGAGGCCCAGATGACCCCGTACGCGCCGACGTACGTGGCGTCGTACGCCTGCGCGGTGAACGAGAAATCGGCCGGATCCGTCTGGAACTGCGACTTCATGTTCGCGCGGAAGGTCTCGTAAATCGGCCCCGACGGGCTCGCAGGCGCAGTGCCCTGCGATCCCGCGATCATCTGCTTCACCTCGGCGGCCAGGTTCGGGGCGAGCAGCTTCGTCGCGTCCTTGGCGCCGTCCGTGAAGAAGAACTTCCGCCCCGCGACCGGCTTGCCCACCATCGCCTTCAGGATCTCGACGGTTTGTCCGGCTTGCACCGTGATCACCAGGACGCCGGCCGGGTTGTACGTGTCGACGTCGGCGGCGAGCGTGGCGAGCGCCCCGGCATCGGAGAGCTTCGCCTCCTCGATGGGGAAGAGCTGGGATTTGTCGAGCCCGTACGCATCCCGGAAGACGGTCGCGAGGCCCTGGCCGTAGGCGTCGCTGACGTAGACGACAGCGACGTTGCCGCCAGCGACGACCGGATCGAGCTCGATCACGTCGTCCGCCATGACGACGCCCTGGCGCGTGTCGCTCGGGCAGGTGCGCCAGAAGAGGCCGGGCTCGCCCATCGCAAGGCGATCGTCGGCGTCGGTGAGCGCCGGGCTCGTCGCCGAGGGCGAGATGAGCACCGTGGGATACGCCTTCTCCTTGAGGCGCGCGATGAGCCGGAGCGAGTCCGACGAGGAGAGGGGGCCGACGATGTACGGGACGCCGAGCGTACCCGCGAGGTAGTCGAGCGCAGCCTGGTTCAGCTCGTCGCGCGCGGCGCCCGTCGCCGTGTTGTTCTCGCCGCCGTTGTCGCAGACGACGACAGCCATGCGCTGGCCACGGTTGAGTTTGTCGCTCGCATTGATCTCACGCACAGCGACGCGCACGGACTGCGTGAGGACCTCGTCCTTGGTCTCGCCGATCGAGAAGATGCTGCCGATGACGAGCGGCGCATCAGGGCCAGCAAGGGGCCGGTCGGGCAGGTCCGTCGGCTCGAAGAGCGTGCTGCACTGCGGGTGCTTGGGGAACGCCGAGACGCAGACGCCGTCGACACACGCGCCGCCGCCGCCAATCTTGCGGCAATCATGGCCCGTGGAGCACGCAGGGGGATCGGTGCAGTACCCCGCGACGCAGGTGCTGTTCGGGCCGATCGCAAGGACACACTCGTCGTCACTCTTGCAGTCATCCTGCGTGACGTTGCCGAGCGAGCATGCGCCCGAGGCAACGAGGGTCCCGCCGGTCACAAGCAAACCAAGAAGGATTCCGGTTCCCCGGAGAAGTCGTGCAAGCATGGCAGAGCCCGAGCGTACGACCATTGAAGGTCACAGAGAAGCCCGGCGAAGAGGCGTGAGGCGTCGCGCCGGGGCGCTGCCCCGGACCCCGCGGGGGCTGTCCGCCCCTCGACCCGGACCAGGCACGGCCTGGACCGAAGGTGGAAGAACTGCGCGATGCGCAGTTCTTCCAACGGGCCGGTGGCAAGACCACGTAGGTGGGTCTCAACCTGGCGACGCAAACGTTGCCGGTTGAACCTGCAGCGCTGCGGCCTTGGTTGGCAGGGTCGTCGCCAGTCTTGCCAGCGGCTGTTCGATGAACTGCGCGGAGCGCAGTTCATCGACCCCGAGTCCAGCGCTTGCGCTGGTCCGGGTCCAGGGGCGGACAGCCCCGGTGGGGTCTGGGGCAACGCCCCAGCTCCGCGCCTAATGCAGGACTGCGTCCTCGCCTTCGTGGAGCTCGATGGCGGCGGTGCCGGGCAGGCGGCGCAGGGCGATGATCTCGCCGGGGGCGCAGCCGAGGGCCACGTCGGGGGAGCTCGACGTCAGGATCCACTGCACGCGCGGCAGGGCGCGGCGGAGACGTGGGACGAGGGTGCGTAGACGGTGGGCGGGCTGCTCGATCTCGACGTCGTCGATGAGCACGACGCCTTCGGCTTCGCGGGGGTCGCGGTCGGGGAAGGCGGCGGCGAGGGAGCGCACGGCGTGTGCGCCGAAGGCGACGAGGTGACGCAGGCTTCGGGGCAGGTCGTCGAATTCGAGCAGACGGTCGTCGGCGTCGCGGAAGACTGGCTCGAGGCGCACGGGATCCACGCCGATGAAGGTGCAGCCGTCTTCTTCCAGCAGGGCGCCGAGGACCCCGACGAGGGCTGTCTCTAGCCGGGCTGCGGTGGCCGGCGTGCCCTCTGTTTTGCGGGACAGGGCGGCTGTGATGCAGGCGAAGGAGAGCACTTGCTTCGTCTCGCGGGCGATGTCGGTGCGGCTTGCGTCGTCGAAGCTTGTCGAGGCGCGCACGTCGTAGCGGAGCAGGGTGCGCTCGGGCGTCGTCAGGAGCACGGGCGTGCGTGAGAACCAGCGGGCGCCCGAGAGGGAGACCAGCACGAACCCTCGCTCGGCGGCGCGACGATCGAACAGGGCTTGCTCGCGACGGCGGAGCAGGGCCTCGTCGTCGCGCTCGTCGAGACGCGCGTTTGGGCTTGCGACGCAGAGTGTGTGCGGCCGGGCGGGGTCGTCGTCGCCGAGCAGCCACTCGGCCACGACGAACGGGGGCGCGTCGTGGCGTGGGTCGTGCTGGGGGTCCGGGCGGAGACCGCCGGACGTTGACCCGGCGCTGCGTGCGTTGATGATTTGCGCGACGGCGTGGCCTGGGCGCGTCGTGGCGATGGCGGAGAGCACTGCTGTCTTGCCTACGCCCTCGCCGCCGAAGATCACGCAGAGGTGCCGGGGAGAGCCATCCGGGTCGCAGAGGGGCAGCGTGATGTCGCCGAAGGGGCCCAGGCCGACGAGGCGGATGCGAGCAAGAAGCACGGTGGCGTCGGTTGTACCACAAGGGCGCGGCCGAGGCGCGGCGCGCGCAGGCTTCCATGGGGGACATCCGCGCGTGTGCGCGACGGATCGTGGCGTGGGTCAGAAATGGCCGAACGCGGATGCGCCGACGCCGGAGGGGCCGATCCACGGGACGAACCCTGTCGAAGGCGCGGGCGCGCCTTTTTTCGGCGCTGTCACGATGCCGAAGATGGCTGCGCCGATCCCGGCTGCGCCGACGACGCTGCCGGCCACGGTGAGCCCGAGCGAGCGGTTCCACTTCGCCTGCAGGTCTTGCGCTTGCGCGGGCGTGTAGGTGTCGTTGCAGGCGTTGTTCGGGCAATCGCGGCGGACGGTCTCCTGCGCGTCGCTGAAGCTCAGCCCGAAGCCCACGGCCACGCCCGCGCCCACGAGCCCGACGCCGCCTGCGATCCACGTCCACACCGGGATCTGCCGGCCGCCTTCGCCTTCGGAGAGGGCCTCGTCCGGCGTGCTGAAGGGATCCACGACGTCTCCGCCGCCCGCCGAGGCGGGCCGCAACGTGATGTCGACGGTGCGGGTTTGTCCGACTGTCACCTGCACTTTTTCGGCGCGCTGGCCGAAGCCGGAGGCCGAGACGATGACGGTGTGCTCGCCCGGGTTCACCTTGTAGGGCAACGAGACGGCTGCTTGCGGGATCGTCTCGGCGTCGACCTTCACGGTGATCTCGGCGCCGGAGGGCGGGCCGCTCACGTTGATCACGAGCGAGGGGATCTTCGGTTCGAGGCTCTGCGCGAGCGCCTCGGCCTCGGTCATGGCCGTGGCGAAGGCGGCGTTGCCGGCGGTGTTGTCGAAGCGCGTCACTTCGAGGGCGACCTCGCGCGCCTCGACGAGGTGGCCCATGGCCTCGTGCACCCGCGCGAGATCGAGCCCGGTCGAGGGCACGTTCATGATCGCGTGCGCGCCCTGGCAGTCCTTGAGCGCCTCGGCGAGCTTGTGCGCGGCGAGCTTGGCGCGACAATCCACGAGGAGCTGCCGCGCCGTCTGCTTGGCGGCGGCCGAAGGCTGCTTTCCCTGGGCCTCTGCTGCCCCGGAGAGCGAGAGGCCGAGCGCGACGATCGTCGCGATGGCACCGAGTCGAGCTTGCGTTTGGCGCATGGCAGCGTGGTTCAAAAGCCGATCGTGTCTTTGCCGCCGCCCTTGGGCGGCTTCGCCGCGGCCTTCGCGGTCGTCGCGGGCGGGGGGGAGGTCGTCGGGGCAGGGGCCTGTGCCGTCGTGCGGGTCGTGGGTTTGCCCTCGGCCGTCGTCGCAGGCGAGCTGGGCGGGGCAGGCTCGGCGAGCGCGCTCGCGCTCGGCGGGGGCGCCGGGGCCACGACGGGCGTGGGGGACGGGGACGGGGCGGGGGTCGGCGCGAGCGTCGCGCCTGCGGCTGAAGTTTCGCCCGGCGCGGCGGACACGGACGTGGCCTCGTCGCTGCGGCGAGCGGCGAGGAAGATGCCGAGCCCGGCGAGGACGAGCACGGCCACGCCTGCCGCGATGATTGCGGACTTCTTGCCGCTGGCCGCGCGCGCGGCCGTGGTCGAGGTCCCGATGAGCGTCTGCGGCGCGCTCGCGGGGCCCTGCGGCGTGCTGTACGGCGGCGCGTACGGCGAGGAGGCATAACCGCTCGGGGAGTTCGGGGCTGGCGTCGTGGCCATGGGCCCGCCCGAGAACGGCGCGGGCGTCGGCTCGGCGTGCGTGTGGAGCGACGCGCGGGCGAAGCTGCCGGTCACGCCGTAGGGCGACGGCGCGCCGAGGATGGCTTGTTCGAGCGCCTCGGCCATCTCCTTCGCGGAGCCGAAGCGCTCGGCGGGATCCCGCCGCAGCATCCGCTGGAACCAGGCGTCGACGGCCGGCGGCACGTCGGGCCGGAGCGCGCTCGGGGGGTGGAAGGCGCCCGTGTGCACGGCGACCCCGAGCGAACCGACGGTCTCGCCGTGGAAGGGCACGCGGCCCGTGATCGCGTGGTACGCGACGACCGCGATCGACCAGAGATCCGAGCGGTGATCGACGCGCCGGGCGCTGAGGAGCTGCTCGGGGCTCATGTAGAGCGGCGTGCCCATCATCGAGCCCGTGGTCGTGGCGCCGAGCGCGCCGTCCGGGCCCATCTTGGCGATGCCGAAGTCGAGCAGCTTGACGAACGTCTCGCCGTCGATGTTGCAGAGGAAGATGTTGTCCGGCTTGATGTCGCGGTGGACGATGTTGAGCGCGTGCGCGCGGGCGAGCGCCTTCGAGGCCTGCGACACGACGAGCGCCACGTCCCTGAGCGGCAGGGGACCTTCGCGGCGGATGCGGCGCTTCAGGTCCTCGCCTTCGAGCAGCTCCATCACGATGTACGGCGTGCCGTCGGCGGTGAAGCCGTGATCGAAGACCTGCGCGACGTGCGGGCTCTTGATCTGCGCCGCGGCCATCGCCTCCGTGCGGAACCGCTGCACGAGCGATTGGTTCTCGACGTAGGCCGGCGACATGAACTTGATGGCGACCTGGGTCCCGAGCGCGAGATGGTCGGCGGCCCACACGCTCCCCATGCCGCCTTTTCCGAGGAGGCTCTGGAGCCGAAGCGTCGGCGTGATTTGCTGGCCAGCCTGCATCCGCCCGAGCCTTTCCGCACGATCCGCCTCCGGCCCAGCCGGAGGGCGGCTCGGTCGGAAGCTACACGATTTCGGATCGGGATCGTAGCGTCCTGCCAGATTCCAACGGCCCTTCGAGGCTTCCGTTCTAGCGGCCTCGTTCGCTGACGGGGCGAAGGGGCCCGGGTTCGCCCTCGGCCAGGGTTTCCTGCTCGCGCTCCTGCGTGAGGCCACGGCTCGACGAGAGTTTCGTCTCCCCGTGGGGATTCTCGGCGCGGACGACCGATTCCGCATGGGCACGCTCGGGCCGGGCCTCGCTGAGCGGCGTCTGGCTGCCGGCGCGTCCGGTGGCGAGGGTGGTTCCTTTGCCGAGCTCGGGCTCGGCGGGCCGGCGGAGGTGGACGGGCGGCGAGGGGAGGGGCTCGCGCGGGGCGAGGAGGTCGCCGAGCGCGGGCCCGAGGTGGCGGCGCAAGCGGAGGCGCGTGGTCTCGGGAAGTGCGTCGCCGAGGACGCCGAGCACGAGCCGGGTGTGCTCGATGGCGAAGCCGATGAGTGTGCCCTCGCGGTCGGCGACGCGGCGGTAGAGTGCATCCTCGGAGAGGCTCCCGAAGTGCGGTCCGTCGAGGATCCACGCAGCGAGCGGCGCAGGAAGCGCGTGCGCGAGGGCGCGGGCCTCGTCGGGCACGAGCGTCTCGGCGAACGCCCGAAGGACCGCCTCGGAGAGCCTGCGCGCGCTCGACACTTCTCCGAGCCCACCACGCCACGCGACCTCGTCCAGGAAGGATGACTCGTCCATGCCCGCTCCTCCGCGCCCCGCAGGGCATGCGAGGCCCGCGCCACGCGCCGCGTGTATCGAGGAGGAGCGCGCGCTTGCGTCGCGGAGCGATCGGTGCGTCTTTGCGATGCATGGCGGAACTCCTCCCCAAGCCCGCGGCGAGCGGCCCGCGGTGCATCTACGTCGCGGACCCTCGCTCCGGCCTGCGCGCCATCGTGGCCCTCGACGACACGACGCTCGGGCCCGCCGTGGGCGGCGTACGCACGATGCGGTATCCCTCGGCTGACGCCGCGCTCGCCGACGTGCTCGCGCTCGCGCGCGCCATGACGCGGAAGTGCTCGCTCGCCGGGCTCGACGCGGGCGGCGGGAAGGCGGTCGTCCTGCTCGGCGACGGGGTCGATCGGAAGGCCGCATTCGCGCGGCTCGGGCAGGTGGTCGAGGAGCTCGGCGGCATGTTCCGCACGGCCGGTGATCTCGGGACGACGGCCGCTGATCTCGCGGTGATGGCCGAGCACACGCCGTACGTGCACACAGACGAGCGAGGCCTCGCAGCCGCCGTGGCGCGTGGGCTCCTCCGATGCATCGAGGCATGCGCGGCCGTACGAGGTGTACCCGTGGAAGGGCTCTCGGTGGCCGTGCAGGGCGCAGGCGCCATCGGCGCGCGCGCAGCCGCAGCGCTCGCCGACGCCGGTGTGCGGATCGTCCTCGCCGACGTGGACACACGCCGCGCGGAGGAGGTCGCTCGCGGGATCCCCGGCGCGCGCGTCACCTCAGCCGATCGCATCCTCGTCGAAGACGTCGACATCGTCGCGCCCTGCGCCGTAGGCGGCGTCGTCACAGCCGAGGTCGTCCAGGCGATGCGCGCGTGGGCCGTGTGCGGCGCGGCGAACAACGCGCTCGCGTCACCCGAGATCGCGAGCCTGCTCGCCGCGCGTGGCATCCTCCACGTACCCGATCCGATCGCTTCAGCAGGCGCAGTGATCGATGGAATCGGCCTCTCCGTGATGGGACTCGCCGACCGCACACCGCTCATCGATCGGCTCGGCGACACGGCGCGGCTCGTGCTCGACGAGGCAAAGGCGACCGGGCGGACCCCGATGGACGTGGCCGAGGCGCGGGCGCTCGCGCGGATCGCGGCGGCGCGGCGTTAGCTCAGAACCACTGCACCACGAACTCCGCGAGGGCGATCGTTGCCCCGACGGCCAGGCTCGCGCGCGACAGTCGCTGCACCACGCCGGGTCGTGCCCAGAAGGGCGGCGGGGCTGGGATCGCCTTGAAGTCCTCGCTCCAGAGCACGCGGCTCACCTGCGGCGCGCTGCGGTAGTTGGCCTCGACCGCTTGCGACGGCATCTCGCGTGAGGCGCGCACTGTCACGAGCATCGCGGGCGAGCCGGGCACGCGCTGGGCTGCTTCGAGGGACGCGCGTGCTTGGTCCGAGAAGACGAGCGACGCGGGGGTGGCCTCTGGCGTGTCCTCCTCGATCTTCACGCCTGTTTCCGTGATCGAGAGGACCCGCGCGCGGATCAGACCCTCCTCGCGCGCGCCTGACATGATCTCTGCGAGGGGCACGGTTGCCGGGAGCGCTTCCGCGGATGGCGCGGGCATCCGCCGCGTGATGATCCGCGCGGCGACGAGCTGCAGGCCGAGCCAGAGCAGCGCGACGAATGCGCTTTCCCCGGCGTTCACGTAGGCGGACGTGCGCGCGCCGAGCCCGTTCACGCCGGCGAACGTGTAGAGCCCGAGCCCGTTGATCAGCGCGATGGCGGCTGTGCCGGCTGCGTTCAGCCCGAGCCCGAGCAGGATGCCCACGGCGTTGATCCCGATCGCGATCGGCCCGACGGCCACGCTCGCGCCGATGGCCACCACGCCGACGGCGACGTTGCCGATCGCGATGAAGCCGACCGCGACGTTTCCGAACGCAACAAGCCGAGGGCGTGCGTCCTGCAAAGGGCCCAGCCGCGGATCCCGGACCATCGGGAGCAAGGCTAGGCGACGAAGCGCGGGGTGGTCAACGCGGGCCTCCGCGGGGGCCCCGAGGAATCTGCAATGCCCGAAATTTTCCGCGAACGGCGGCCGTCCGCCCACGGGGCCCTGCGCATGGGCCGCGCACCCCCCTGCGGATCCTCTGCCGCATGCGGAACACGTGTCGCACGCCTGCGTACCGTCCGACGCACCCCTGGCGGACGTCGAGGCTGCTTTGATCCGCCCTTGCCCGCGCGCGACCCGCCTGTTTGACCTCCTTCTCGGCGGAGTCCTGGTTCGCCCGCGTCACGAGCCGCGAAAAACCATTTGCGCGCGCCGCGTCATTTCGCAGAGAAATCGCCGTCGCGGGCGTTTGTCCGCACCCGGTACGCCGTTTGCCCTTGGCGCCCAGCATGCCCGCCCGCGTGATCCTCCCTCGATTCCTCTGCTTGCCGTTTCTCGCGACGCTCGCCCTCGCGTCGTCCGGTTGTGGCCTCTTTGATCTGTTCGAGTCCGAGACCACCCTCGCTGACCTCGACCCTTCCCGTGCGCGTGTCGAGGTGGAGCTCGGCGAGTCGCCGCGCGTCTCGCTCGCGCTCGTGGCCAAGGAGGGGACGTGCGAGGCGATCACCGACGACATCGAGGCCAAGGTGGACGATCGGAAGATGGATCTCTTCATGCGCGGCGGCGAGACGCCCTCGAAAGACGGCTGGGTCTGCGGCGCGCCCACCTTCCGCAAGGCCCTCGCCGAGGAGAACCTCGGCAAGGACAAGACGCACTTCGAGGTCTCGGACGAGACGGCCCGCATCGCGCTCGACTTCGAGGACCTGCTCGCCCCGCGGACGATCACCACGAGCCACCCGGACAACAAGATCGACCCGGGCGTCGACCTCGCGCTCGCGTGGTCCGCGCCGGGCGACGAGCTCGACGAGGAGAACCTCGACGTCGTCTTCACCTATGACGACGAGACGCTCGAACTGCCGGCCCCGCCGCAAGTGAGCGTCGTGGACAGGGAGATCGTCGTGCGGATCCCCCAGGGCGCGCCGGCGGGGACCGCGACGCTCCGCGTGGACGCGGAGGTCCGGGTGGACGCCACGTCCTGCGAGGGCACGCCGAGCTGCGAGGCCACCGTGAAGGTCTCGCCGGAGGTCGCGGTCGAGGTGACGAGCGGGCCGGTGCCCTGAAGCGAGCGAGCAGCGCTCCCCATGCGCGGCGCGTGGCAGTAGACTCGCGCCCCGATGGGTGATGTGTCGTTGACGGAGACGCCGGTCCTCGTGACCGGCGCGAGCGGGTTCATCGGAGGACGCCTGGCCGAGCGCCTCGCGGCCGAGGACAAGGCGAGCGTGGTCGGCGCGGGGCGATCCTTCCCGGACGAGGCGAAGCTTCGTGGCGTGGGCGTCACGATCCACCGGGCCGACGTGCGCGACGCCGGCGCGATGGCGCGGCTCTGCGAGGGCAAACGTGTCGTCTTTCACCTCGCCGCGTGGCTCGAGCGCGGCAAGGGCGGCGAGTCCGACGCGTACGCGGTCAACGTGGATGCGACGCGCGCGCTCGTGACGGCGGCGGCGCGCGCGGGCTGCGAGCGGTTCGTCCTCGTGAGCACCATCTCGGTGTATGGGCTCCCGGCGACGGATCTCGTCGACGAGTCGGTCCCGATCGACGTGACGCAGGGCGATCTCTACGGCCGCACGAAGGCGCTCGGTGAGGAGGCGGCGCGCGAGGCCGCGGCGCAGGCGAACCTTCCGATCTCGATCGTGCGGCCGGCGATGGTGTACGGGCCGCGCTCGGGCGGATGGACCGTGGGCATGCTCCGGCTCGTGCAGAAGGGCGTGCCCGTGATCTTCGGCGACGGCCAGGGCCACGCGTATCCCGTCTACGTGGACGACGTCGTCGACATGGTGCGCCTCGCCGCGACGCGGCCCGAGGCCGAGGGCGAGGCGTTCAACGCGTGCGACGCGGCCGTCACGTGGGAGCGCTTCTTCGGCTTTTACGGCGCGATGAGCGGCAAGCGCCCGCGCCGCGTGCCCATGCCCATCGCGTACCTCATCGCCCGCGCGAACGAGCTCTTCAAGCTCGGCATCCCGCTCACGGCCGAGCGGCTCGAGCGGTACGTGCGGAAGCTCCAGTATCCGACGGCGAAGGCCGAGCGGCTGCTCGGCTGGCAGGTACGCGTGCCGATCGAAGAGGGCATGCGGCGAAGCGAAGCGTGGCTCCGCGAAACGGGGAAACTCCGAGGGAGTTCCACAGCGTAGCGTAGCGCCGGGGTTTCACCCCGGACCCCGACCAGGGGCTCTCCGCCCCTGGACCCGGACCAGCCAGGGGCTGGACCCAAGCTCGATGAACTGCGCTCCGCGCAGCTCATCGAACAGGCCCGGGCAAGACCGGCAGCGACGTTGCCCATCAAGACAGCCGCGCTGCGGGTTCGGCTGGCGACCTGGGTTCTTCGTCGGCCTGTTTGAAAAACTGCGCGGAGCGCAGTTTTTCAACCCTGGGTCCAGCCCCTGGCTGGTCCGGGGTCGAGGGGGCGGACAGCCCCCCGCGGGGTCCGGGGCAGCGCCCCGGCGCGGCGCAGCGCCCCTCAACCCGACATGAGCGCGCGCAGCCGCGGGAACGCCGCCTGGATGTCGTCCATCGACACCGCGCCCACGCTCAGCCGGAACCACCCGTTCTCTTCCCGCAGCCCGAACGCCTGGAACGGCACCACCGCCAGGCCTGCTTCTTCCAGCAGCACCTTGCGGATCTCGTCGTTCGTCTGGATCGTACGGCCCCGGATCGTCTTGCCGATCCAGTCGAAGCGCGCCGACAGGTAGATCGCCCCTTGCGGCGCGATTGCGTCGACGGGCAGCCCCTCGCGTTGCATCGTTGAGAACCCGGCGAAGAGCGCGTCGAGCCGCTCCTTCACCTTCGCCTTCGCGCCCGCGAGGAACGCGTGCATCGCGTCCGGCGCGTCGAGCAGCGCTGCCGTCGCGACCTGCTCGGCCTTCGGCGCCCAGGCGCCCACGTGCCCGAGGATGTCCGCCATCCGCCGCCGCACTGCCGGCGGCATGAACCCCCAGCCGACGCGCATGCCCGTCGCGCAGAACGACTTCGACAGCGCGTCGAGCAAGAGCGTGTACGGTGCGACCTCGGGCACGAGCGAGACGGGCGTCTCGTGGTGCGCCTCGCCGTGCGTGAGCATCCAGTAGACCTGGTCGTACACGAGGAACACCGGGCGCAGGCCCTCGGCCTCCCGGCGGCGGTTCTCTTCGAGCACGAGCTCGGCGATCCGCCGCAGCTCGTCCTTGGAGATGACGGTGCCGGTCGGGTTCAGCGGCGAGTTCACGAGCAGCAGCCTGGCCGAGCCGATGTGGGGGCGGAAATCGTCGGCGGTCGGGAAGAAGTTCGACGCGGCCGAGACGGGGATCTCCACGGCCTTCGCGCCGGAGAGGTAGGCGTAGTGGTTGTTGTTCCAGGACGGGACGGGGTAGACGGCGACGTCGCCGGGATCGATGAGCGTGCGGTAGGCGCCGTAGAGCAGGGGACGGGCGCCGCCGGCGACGAGCACGGACTCGAGCGGGTACTTGAGGCCGAGCTCGCGCTCGTAGAAGCGCACGAGCGCCTCGCGCAGGACGAGCACGCCGTCGGAGGGCGGGTAGTTCGTGTGGCCCTCGGCGAGCGCGGCGCGCGTGCCCTCGCAGAGCTCGGCAGGGATGGGGAAGTAGGCCGGGTCGAAGTCGCCGACGGTGAGGTTGCAGATCTGGGCGCCCTTGGCCTTCATGGCCCGGATCTCGCCGGCAATCTTCAGGATCTCGGAGCCGATGACGCCACGCGCGAGCGCGGAGAGGCCGGCGTCACCGACCTCGAGCGGAGGAAATTCGAGGGCCGTTACCATGGGGGCGCGCGGAGCATACCCGCAGATCCGGGGTGGGGGAATGGATGTTCGGAGCGGCGCGGGGGCGCCATCTGTCCGAGGCAGGGGAGCGGGGGCGGGAGCGGGAGCGGGAGCGCGAGCGGAAATGGGAGGACATGAATGGTCCTGGGTTGCACCCGAGGCGGGGCATCCTTCTCGCGCAATGCCACGGCGCAGGGGAGCACGAAGCGCGACACGCTCGAGGAGCGCCCCAGCCCCGCGGGCTATGCCGTTTTGGGTCGCGCGAGGGTGTTCGAACGTTCGAAGGGGCGTCGGAGAACGTGACGCGAGGGTGTTCGAACGTTCGAACGGGCGCGTGCGACCGTGACGCGAGGGTGTTCGAACGTTCGGAGACCTGAAGGAGACGGTGACGCGTGGGTGTTCGAAGGCTCGAACGGGCACGTGCAACCGTGACGCGAGGGTGTCCGAACGTTTGGAGACCCGAAGGAGACGGTGACGCGCGGGTGTTCGAAGACTCGAACGGGCGCGCGTCACGGTGACGCGAGGGGGTTGGAACGTTTGGAGAGGCTGAGACCGCCGTGGACGCGGGGGCGGTCTTCCATCGGAATGCTGTGTTCTCGCTGGATCTCGCGGTCAGCGTCGCATGCGGCGACGGCCGCGCGCGAGCGCGAGGAGGATCCCGGCCATGGGAAGGGCGATGCCTTCCATGCCCGTGGAGGTGGAATCACCTGCCGCCGAGCACGTGCAGCTGCCCTCTTGGACGGGGCCCGGCGTCGAAGGCGAACCACCACTGCCGCCCGCGCCGCCGCTGCCGCCCGCGCCGCCGCTTCCGCCCGCGCCGCCGCTTCCGCCTGCGCCGCCGCTTCCGCCCGCGCCGCCGCTTCCGCCCGCGCCGCCGCTGCCACCTGCGCCGCCGCTTCCGCCTGCGCCGCCGCTTCCGCCTGCGCCGCCGCTTCCGCCTGCGCCGCCGCTGCCGCCTGCGCCGCCGCTGCCGCCTGCGCCGCCGCTGCCGCAGCTCGGATCGGTGGCACCCGACTTACAAGCGCCGAGCTCGCACGAATCGCCCTCCGTGCACGCGTCGCCGTCCTCGCACGCCGTCCCGTCCGGCACAGCGGCATCGGGAGGGCAATTCACCGCCGCGCCGTCGCAACTCTCCGCGGCGTCGCAAGTACCCACAGACGCCCGGCATTCGGTGCCCGCCGGGATCTTCGTGTCCACGGGGCAAGCATTCGACGTCCCGTCACAGCTCTCGGCGACGTCGCAGGTACCCCCCGACGCGCGGCATACGGTGCCCGCCGGGACCTTCGTGTCCGCCGGACAAGCATTCGATGTACCGTTGCAACTCTCCGCAACGTCGCAAGCCCCCGCAGATGCCCGGCACTCGGTGCCCGCCGGGACCTTCGTGTCCGCCGGACAAGCATTCGATGTACCGTTGCAACTCTCCGCAACGTCGCAAGCCCCCGCAGATGCCCGGCACCCGGTGCCCGCCGGGACCTTCGTGTCCGCCGGACAAGCATTCGACGTGCCGTTGCAACTCTCCGCAACGTCGCAAGCACCCGCAGACGCGCGGCATTCGGTGCCCGCCGCGGCCTTCGTGTCCACGGGGCACGCATTCGAGGTCCCGTCGCAACTCTCCGCAACGTCGCAAGCACCCGCAGATGCGCGGCATTCGGTCCCTTGCGCAACCTTCCCGTCCGCGGGGCACGCCGTCGCGACGCCGTCACAACTCTCCGCGACGTCGCAAGCACCGCCCGACGCGCGGCATTCGGTGCCCATCACGAGCGGGCTGCACGTCCCGTCCATGGCTGCGCCCGCCGCCGCGCTGCAGGCCTGGCAATCGTTTCCGACGCCGCCGCCGCACGCGCTGTTGCAGCACACCCCGTCGACGCAGAAGCCGCTCGCGCACGTGGAGCCCGAGGCGCAGGGCGAGCCATTGCCCACCGTCAAGACGAACACGTAAGCAGAGCCCTTGTTGTCGTCGAAGTGCGCCCCCACGAGCGCCGTGGTCCCCGACAGCGCGACCGAATAACCAAATTCGTCGTCCACCGCCCCGTCGCTCGCCAGGAGCTTCGTCTGCTGCGTCCAGGCGCCGCCGCTGCGCGCGAACACGTAGGCAGCGCCCTTGTCGTTGTCGTCCCGATACGCCCCCACGAGCGCGGTGTCCCCGAGCAGCGTGACCGAATGGCCGAAGCTGTGCGACGCCACCCCGTCGCTCGCCAGGAGCTTTGCCTCCTGGGTCCAGGCGCCGCCGCTGCGCACGAAGACATAAGCAGAGCCGGAGTCGGTCCCCTTGTCGTCGTCCCGATACGCCCCCACGAGCGCCGTGTCCGCCGACAGCGCGACCGAATAACCGAACAGGTCGTTCGCCGCGCCATCACTCGCCAGGAGCTTCGCCTCCTGGGTCCAGGCGCCGCCGCTGCGCACGAAGACATAAGCAGAGCCGGCGTCGGTCCCCTTGTCGTCGTCCCAGTAGGCCCCCACGAGCGCCGTGTCCCCCGCCAGCGCGACCGAGGCGCCGAGTTGGTCGCCCGCCGCCCCGTCGCTCGCCAGGAGCTTTGCCTGCTGGGTCCAGGTGCTTCCGCTCCGCACGAAGACGTAGGCGGAGCCGGCGTTGCCCCCTTTGTCGTCGTCCCACAGGGCCCCCACGAGCGCCGTGTCCCCCGACAGCGCGACCGAAATGGCGAACCAGTCCTCCGGCGCGCCATCACTCGCCAGGAGCTTCGCCTGCTGGGTCCAGGTGCTCCCGCTCCGCACGAAGACGTAGGCGGAACCGGAGTCGGTCCCCTTGTCGTCGTCGAGCCCGGCGCCCACGAGCGCGGTGTCCCCCGACAGCGCGACCGAGGTGCCGAATTGGTCGCCCGCCGCCCCGTCGGCCGGCACGAGCTTCGCCTGCTGGGTCCACGTGCTGCCGCTGCGCACGAACAGGTAGGCGGAACCGGAGCCTTGCCCCTTGTCGTCGTCGAGCGGGGCGCCCACGAGCGCCGTGTCCCCCGACAGCGCGACCCGAATGCCGAAGCGGTCGGACGACGCCCCATCACTCGCCAGGAGCTTCGCCTGCTGGACCCCGATCAGCGGATCGATCTCCACCGGATACGCCGCCCCCTCGTCGTCGACGTGCAGGGAGATTCGACCCGCCTCCACCGACATCCACGCCGGCAGCGTTTTGCCCTCCGCGTCCTTCGCGAAGAGATCCGTATACGAGAGCGCCACCTGGCCCTCGACGGTAACGAGCCGGATCACCTCCCCGCGCCCGTCGCCATCCGCGTCCTCGAGCTCCGCGCGGAGCTCGCCGCCGAGCTCCAGCACAACCACCTTCGTCCCCGCACAACCGGGCGCGTGTTCGAGGACGAACCCTTGTTCGAGCCCGAGCGGGCCATTGAGGTACCACGCGGAGATCTCGGGATGCTCGTACGTCATCCGATTGCCCGTCGCCTCCGGTTCGGCCGCGGAGACCGGCGCCACCGCCCCCTCGCAGCCGAGCGCCGCCGTGCGCATTTCGAGCGACCAGGGCTCCTCCAAGGGCGCGAGCACCACCCCCGCGCTGGAGAGCGTCGTCACGAAGCCCGAAGCCTCGTTCTCCGCCTCGACGAGGTCCGGCCCGATCCACCGCGCGCCATAGGCCTCCGAGGCGCCCGACTGCACGGCATGAATGTAGGCCGCGCGGAGATCCTTCGGCATCTCGGTCGACGTTGCATGCGCCGGCGACGCCGAAGGCTCGGACGGGGGATCAGGGAGGGAATCGGTGCCACACGAAGCGGCCACCGCGAGGAGGGCTCCAGCGGCCATGGGCCAGAACCAAGAATGCCGTACCACGGCGAATTGCGACATGCGCGCACCATTACGGCCCCTCGAAGAAAACGTCAAGCGGGGTTCGCGTGACGTTTTGGAGCCGTACGGCTTTTGCGAGAGGTCGCCGCGCAGAAACGCGCGACGCAGCACCTCCCCATCGCGAGCGACGGTCGCCCCTCAGAGGGTGTTCCACAGGCGTCGCGAGCGGCTCGAAGCTAGGGAGGCCGAGCGAGGCGTACACTGTACGTCGAGCGAGGCCGACCGACGCATCGAGCCGCGCAGCAGCCTGTGGAATACCCTCTCAGGTGTACTTGCCATGCTTGAATGGGCGCCCCTCGGCAAGCCTGCGCCGGACGAGGCCGCGGAGCTTCTTGCCGCCCGCGTACACCCAGAGGCTCATGGCGCGCGGCACATCCCCATACTGGCGGCGGAGCAGCGCCCTTCGGAGCTGCGATTTCTTCATCCAGCCTGCGCCCACGTTGAAGGTGAAGGAGACGAGGGCGTCGAATTGCGCCTGCGTCAGGGGCACGCCCGGGGCTTCTTGGGGTGTCTCCGCGAAGAGCGCGTCCAGCTCGGCATCGTCGAGGATGAAGGGCGACGCAAGGACGAGCGTCACGGGGGACGTCTGTTCGCGCGTGACGGTCAAAACGGACGTTCCTTCCGATCGGGTCCCGAGGAGCGACATCGCGGTCGAAAGCACGCGCGTGCCTTCGCCGGTGGTGCCTGCCCAGGAAATCACGGGCCCTTCGGCTCCGTCGTGGCGAAGCGCTTTCGCCTGGTGTCCGGGTGGCTCGAAGACCGATCCCCCTTTGAATCTCGATGCGCAGCGCCTCGAGGTTTTTCGCCATGCCCTCGGCGCAGGCGGCCACGTGCCGCCGGGTCGGGCCGAGGAGGTTCAAGGTGACGCCGCCCTCCGCGAGCGCCGCCACGAGCGGCCGCAGCGCCGGGTCGTCGCTGCCCTTGAAAGGGAGGACCCGCGTCCCGTTCCGGGAGAGCGTCTCCAGCATCTCGCGGTATCCGGCTTCGAGGCCCTGCGCGGACGCGAGGAACGCGCTCTCCTCGGCCGGCGACTCGCCCTCCAGGGGCTCCTCGCGCAGCGCCTCCGCAATACGCCGCGCCGCCGGCGACGCCTCGGTTTCGGTCTCTCGCCCGGTCCTGCCCCAGGCGAGATCCGGATCGGGGACGAGCGCCCAATCGGCGACGAGGAGCCCGTCGCGCACGAGCCGCGGCAGGCACCCGATGTGGCCCTGATGCGCGTGCGAAATGAGAAGGAGGGTCACCACGGAGGCGCCACCCCGCGTGGGCAGGAGCGGCCGGAGTTGCTCCTGGATCGCGAGGTGCCCGCCCTTGCGGCGGGCATTGCCCGGGTGCGCCCCGTCGATCAGCACGGAGCTCGTCCCGAACCGGCAGAGCACGGCATCGCCGTATTGCTCCGCGCCGACGTCGAGCAACGTGACCGTGAATGGGTTTTGCGCGCCTCTTCGCATGGCCGCCCCTCCCTCCGCATTCGCCTCGGGGCTACCGGGCCCCACCCTTCTGGATCCGCTTCGCCAGCGCCACCGCTTTCGCGCGGGGCAAGATCACCTCGAAGTGCATGTCGTCCTTGCGGCGGCGGTAGTTGCCTCCCCAGCGAAGGCCGTATTTCTTGCAAAGCGCGTTGATCGTCTTGCGCTGGGCCACGCTGAACGTGTTGGCGCGCCCGAGCGGGTGCTTCGGGGCGTTCAGATCGATGGCGATGCCGGCCGCGTGGAACGAGGGCCGCTTCGAGCCGCGGATGTTGCGATTCGCGTGCCCCCAGCACCAGCCCTTGCGGAGCCGCTCCACCTTCTGGTGGAATTCCTTGGCGAAGCCGATGAGCAGCGGGGCGATGATCGCGCGGACCGGCAAGGATACCTTCGTGCCCGGGACGCGGTACGTCTTGACCCCGATGCGTTTCGCGGGCCCCACGCTGAATCCATGGATGGATCGCGGCTTCGCTCGCGCGGCTTCGAAGCGCGACTTGCCCGCCGCGGCGCTCGTCTCCACGTCCTCGTCGTCCTCGTGGGCATGATCGTCCCAATCCTCCGGCGGCATCGTGCCCTCGGAGGGATCGACCTCCTCCAGCACGATGAACTCCACTTCGATCCTCTCGTCCACGTGCTCGGCGACGAATCGTTTCGCGCTCCGAAGAGCGGACGGTCCCTTTTGACCTCTCACGGCCATACGGCACCTCCTTTTCCCATTCTCGAATGTTGTGTCCGGGCTTCACAGCGCAATAGGTGCTCTCCGAAAATCCAGCGCGTCTTCAGGGAGGCCGCGCGGCGCGGGGGCAGCGCTCCTCGAAAGGCGTGAGGTCGATCCCGGAGCTCTCCTCGATCCACACGAGATGCGCGGGGATCGACGTGTAGATGGCCTTCCCCGCGCAGGGCTCGGCCGGGTCGAGGTCCGTGCTCGGGGCCATGCGGCTCGAAACGCCGAACACGCGCCACGTGCCGTCCGGAAGCGCGAGGTAGGCCGGGCCGCCCGAGTCGCCCGTGCAGGCGCCTTTGTCGCGTGTGCCGACGAGGACCTCCCGCGCTTCGGCCTGGGTCCCGTGAACGGGCACGGCGACCCACCGCTTCAGGCCGCCGCCGGGCTCGTCTTCGCCGGCGGCCCCGAATCCGACCAGAATGGCCGTGGCCCCGGGGGCGAGGTATTCGAAAGCCTCGCACGCGGAAAGGACGGGCACGATCGGAACATCGTCCACGGCCTCGCGGAGGAGACAATACGCCACGTCGGCGCCTTTCCTCCGTTCATGATCCGGGTGGCCCACGCAGCGGTCGACGGCCGCCGTGCGAACGGCGCGATCACGTGCTTCCCCAAGGGAAAACGAGACGGGCCCGCCGCGGGCGAGGCAATGCGCTGCCGTGATCACGAGCCGCGGATGCACGAGCGTGCCGTCGCATCGCCCGGACGATACCGCGGTCGGCCATTCTCCCGGGGCCGCGACCTGCCCGCCGACGATGGCCGTCGGGGCGTCACGCGCCCCATCCTCGGGGGCCTCCGTGCACGCGTAGACGAAGACCAGGCAGGCGGGGGCGAGGCGCCGGGTCATGTTTCGTCATGTCATCGCGGATCGCCGCAGTTTCCGCGAGCGCAACATTCACTCGGGCCGGGGTGAAAGCTGCTGCTCGAAAAGCAGGCGACGGCCGGTACATTGCAGAGAAGATGGCACTGGGTCCAGGGCCGGAGCCAGCTCCCGGCCCCGCACTCGTGCTTCCTGTAACACGCGTCGTGGATGTCGCAGCAACGCCCCTTCGGACCGCAGCTCGCCGGCCCGCGGATCGCCGAGGGCAAGTCACAACCCCAGTTGTCGTAGGAATAATGGATCGCGCGGGATACCTGGGCCTGGATGAGAGCGGCCCCGAGGATCGCGCGGTCGACCGTCGGCAGCTCGGCGTCCATTTGCGCGGACGCCGTGAGCGGCTGCGTCGACATGTCCCCGTCCGTTCCCGTCGGGAACGACGTGTACGTGACCAGGGTCCTCTGCGGACCGACCGCCTGGAAATCGGCGCGGAGCTGCAACACCCCGGTCTGGCTGCGGATGTCGACGCGCACCTGGGTCGCATCCATCTGGGTGGCTTGCGCCACGCTGTTCGGGTCGAGCGTGACGGTCACCGTCTGTCGTGATTCCCCTGAATTCGCGCGCTCGGCGGGCTTCTTTTCACACCCCACCGCGATGGCGCCGAGGGTGATGAGCATGGCGACCAGGGTTCGAATGGATTGGGTTCCTCGTCGGGTCATCGTCCTTCCTCCTCGCGTCCGGGCGTCTTCGGTTGCGATGGAAACGTAATGGTCCGACCCGTGAGGCCCAAGAGGGCGCCTTGCCGCGCGCGCCCCCGGCTCCAATTTCATGGTGACGATGGCGCTCGGCGCGAGGAGGGGCATCATGAGCGACCGTACGGAATCCGATTTTTATGGAGCCTTGCTGGTGGGCGAGGTGATTTCGGGGAAACCCAGGGCGGCGCTCGTCCGGGGGGCGAAATGGAACCCCGGGGACCGCATCGAGGTGTGTTTTCTGGACGGCGTCCCCTCGATCCAGGAAAAGGTGAAGACCTTCGCCAAGGAGTGGACGGCGCTCGGCCTCGCGAACCTCCGGTTCGTCTTCCGCCGCAAACCCGCGGCCACCCCGATCCGGATCTCCTTCAAGTACCAGGGGCAGTGATCGGCCATCGGAAAGGGGTGTTTTTCTCCGCCGTACGACGATGCGACGCAGCCGACGATGAACTTCGGGGGCTTCGGCGAGGACACGCCCGACGAAAGGATACGCGCCGTCGTCCTCCACGAATTCGGCCACGCCCTCGGCCTCACGCACGAGCACATGAGCCCCGCCGCGGGCATCCACTGGAACGAGGAGCAGGTCTACGCCGACCTCTCCGGCCCGCCCAACCATTGGAGCCGGGAGATCATCCAGAAGAACATCTTCGCGGTCCGCGAGGATACGAATTATACGACGTTCGATCCTTCCTCGATCATGCTCTACCGGATCAAGAAGAGCTGGAACTTCGACGGGCTCGAAGTCGGCTGGAACAACGACCTTTCGCCGACGGACAGGGCGTTCATCCGGCAGCAGTATCCGTGATCGATGCACCGAGGGGAGGACGCTCGTCATGGCGAAGGACGATTGGGCCGTCGTGGTGGGCATCTCGCGTTACCCCGGTCTGCACCTGGATCTGCGGGGCCCCGAAAACGACGCGAAGGCGTTCCACGCGTGGGTGACGGATCCGGACGGCGGCGACGTCCCGGCCTCGCAAGCGCGGCGGATCCTCTCCTCCGATTTCATTCCCCCCCGAGCCGAAGAGCGCCGCCGACGCCCAGCCGAACGAGGTCACCGTCGCCGGCGCCATCACGATGATCCTCGACGAGGTGCAGGCGAAGGCGGAGGACAACGGGCCGCAAGCGAGGCGGCTTTACCTGTACGTCTCCGGTCATGGTTGCCAGATGTTCGAATCCGGGAGCCTCGACGCGAACGTCCTCGTGACGGCGAACGCGACGGCGCGCAAATTCAACCACGCGAACATCCCCAGGCTCGTGCGTGCGTGCGTCGTCCATCCCGCGATGTTCAAGCAGGTCGTCGTTTTCATGGACTGCTGCGCGACGCCGGGCCCGCAGCCTTCGCGGCGGCGCGAGCGACGCGCAGGGGAACATCACGGCCGGAGCGCTCGCCGATTACCTGCACGCCAACATGAGAAAGCTCCTCCCCGTGGAGATGCGGGCGAACCCCAATCCGAGCATCGGCAAGGAGCCGTATACGCCTTTTGACGATCCCCAGGTGACGAAGCTCCTGCTCGCGCGCGCGCCGCAGGCGAAGTTCAAGCTCGTGATCCACGCCTGGCCGGAGCATGTCGGCGAGCGGCTCGTCGTGCTCGACGGCGACCTCCGACCGGTCGTCCAGCAGACGGTCCGGAGCGAGCGCGTCGAGCTCGAGCTCCCCGCGGGGCTCTACCTGGCGCGGATCGGCGAATTCTCGCAGGTGCTGGAGTTGCCCGGGTATAGCCCCAGCGGGGCGGCCGAGATCAACTTCATGCATGGCTATAGCGAAGCGCGCGTCCACGACCGGCTGGCCTTCGTGTTTGCGAATCCCGGAATCGACTATTCGCGCATCCCGACGTGGAGGCCCTCGCGTTGCGAATCGAAGGCGCGCGGGCCCGACGTCCGCGATTCTCGGTGCCGCCGATGCTGGTCGAGAGCTGGCGCGTGATCCGCGACGCGAGCCGCGCGCACGCGGGCCTGATTCCCGCCTCCTCGCTGCTCGCGCGCGTCGAGAAACGGCTCTGGGGCTTCGGGCCGGCGCTCGTGTGGCAGGAGCCCGCGCGCGGACGCAGGAGGTGATTCGGGGAAAGGGCCGTGTCCACCCGGCGTCACCGGAGCGGGTGCGCGACGAGGTCCTCGGCCAGCTTTCGGAGCGCGACCTCCCGCGGGTGCCCCTCGCGCCAGACGAGCCGGAACCAGTCGATTGGTAGCTTTACCTTCGGCAAGATCTGCATGAGCTGGCCCTGTCGCAGATCCCCCTCCACGAAGTAGTGCGGCAGCACGGCGACCCCCGCGCCCGCGAGGGCGCGCAGCCGCACGGCGCCTATCGTGCCGAGGTACTCCACGCGCCGGAAGGCCCAATCCTCGCTCCCCGGGCGGGTGTCGAGGAAATAGCGAAAGAGCGGCAGGTCGCGGTGCGTATCGAGCAGCGTGTGCGCGGCGCAATCTTCGCGACACGCGAGCGGACGGCCCGCGAGGAGCTCTCGTTGCCCGACGAAGACGTACCGCTCCTCGTGCAGGCGCGCGTAGGAAAAACCTGCGTCCGAGAGCCGCGCGCTCGTGATGAAGGCGTCGATTCCATCGCGCTGCGCCTGCCGGACGAGCTCCGGCGTATCGCCGAAATACAGGTGAAGCCTGCGTTCGGGGCGTGCCGTGTCGAGCGCGTCGAGCGCCGGGACGAGCCAGCTCAGGCCGAGCTCGAAGCGCGTGCCAATCGTGAGCTCGTACGGCATGGGCGCGCCGTCTTCGTGGAGCACGACCTCGCCGCACCGCCGCGCCTGATCGAGGCAACGTTGCGCCTCCGGCACGAGGCGTTCGCCCGCGGCGGTGAGCGCGACGCGGCGGGTCGTGCGGTCGAACAGGGACGCGCCGAGCGTGTCTTCGAGGCGCTGGATGCGATCGCTGAACGCCGCGGGCGATAACGCGACCACGCGCGCCGCCACGCGAAAGCTCAGGTGGCGCGCCGCGGCCAGGAAGCAACGCAGCGATTCGAGGTCAGGGAGGGAGGCGCCGGGGCGGAGGGAAGGGGGATCGTTCATCGTTCGGTCGTCCCGAACGATACAGTATCGAACATTCCGATTCACAGGACATTCGAGGGCGAGCATCTTAGGAAGAACCAAGGGTGGACCCGTGCGGCGCACGGGACTCCGCTCGGATCCGTTCTGCTTGACGTGAGGGATGCAATGAACATCGAAAAGCTTTTCAATGTCCTGGTCCTGGGAGGCGCGGCGCTCGGTCTCACGGCTTGCAACCAAGCGAGCGACGGGGGGAACGGCGGCGACGGGGGCGCGGCGGGCACGAGCAGCGTGAACGGCGGGAACGGCGGGAATGGAGCGGGCGGAAGCGGCGGGGAGGGCGCGACGACGGGGAGCGGCGGCGCGGGCGGCGAGGGCGCGACATCGGGGAGCGGCGGCGCAGGCGGCGAGGGCGCGACGTCGGGGAGCGGCGGCGCGGGCGGCGCGAGCAACCTCGAATGCTCGCTGCCCCCAGGCGACCCGAGCGATCCTTGTGGCTGCCCGTGCTGCTGGGCTGAAAATTGCCTCAATACGGAGCCGTGCTGCGCCGGATTCTGCGAGGCGGGCAATGCCGGGGAGGGCTGCTGCGGTGGCTGACGTCGGCGCCACGGCCGCGCGTGAAGCGGCGGCGCAGATCTGGCGGCACCGCGCGCGGGCCGAGCTCGAAGCGGCCGCGCGGTTCACGCGGCTCGCGGGCGAGCTCGCGGCGTGCGACGCCGTGGCGCCCGTGGTCACGATGGCCCGCGAGGCGGCCGAGGACGAGCGGCGCCACGCGGAGCGATGTGGGGCGCTCGTGCGCGAGCTCGGGGGGCGGCCCTTCGAGCTCGAGGCCGTGCCCGCTCCACGCGGGGTCACGCCCGGCGGGCTCGGGCCGCGTGAGCGGCTGCTTTATGAGGTCGTCGCGATGTCGTGCGTCACGGAGACGCTGAGCGCGGCGTTGCTCGGCGAGCTCGTCGCGCGCGCGACCGAACCGCTCGTGCGTGAAACCATGCAATCGATCCTGCGCGACGAGGTCGACCACGCGCGGCTCGGGTGGGCGCACCTCGCGGCCGAGCACGAGCGCGGCGCCGTGGATGTCGTGGGCCCCTCGCTCCCGGCGATGCTCGCGGGCACGATCTCCGAGGAGCTCTTCGCGTCCTGGGCAGAGCACCCGGCACAAGAGGCGCTCTCCGGCCTCGGCGCGCTGGATCGCGCCGAACGGAGGCGGATCTTTGGCGAGACCATGTCCCTCGTGGTGTTCCCGGGGCTGCGACGCTTCGGGGTCGACACGGGGCGAGGGGAAAGGTGGCTCTCGGAGAGGCTGCCGTAGCCTTCCGCTCCCTGCGGCTCGGACACGCCGATGGCGCGGAGCTGGGGCTTTGCCCCAGGCCCCAGCAGGGGCTGTCCGCCCCTGCACCCGGACCAGCCAGGGGCTGGACCCAGGATCGATGAACTGCGCTCCGCGCAGTTCATCGAACAGGCCCGGTCAAGACCAGCAGCGACGTTGCCCACGAAAACTGCCGCGCTGCGGGTTCTGCTGGCAACCTGGGTTCTTCGTCGGTCCGTTTGAAAAACTGCGCGGAGCGCAGTTTTTCAACCCTCGGTCCAGGCTGTGCCTGGTCCGGGGTCGAGGGGGCGGACAGCCCCTCGCGGGGTCCGGGGGAGCGCCCCGGCGCGGCGCTTCCCAGGTACGCTCCCCCCATGGTGAAGCCCGAGCTCTCCGGTTTGCCCACGGCGCCCGAAGCGCCGGAGGTCATTTCCGTGGCCTCCGGCGAGGTGCTCCGCGTGGGCCAGGTCGTGGCCGGGCGGTACGAGGTCCTCGCGCGCCTCGGCGCGGGCGGCATGGGCGCGGTGTGGCGCGTGCATGATCGAGCGCTCGACGAGGATGTCGCCCTCAAGGTCATCTTGCCCGACCGCGTCGGTGATCCCGCGGCGCTCGCGCGGCTGCGCGACGAGGTCAAGATCGCCCGGAAGATCACGCATCCGAACGTGTGCCGTGTCTTCGATCTCGGCGAGTCCGAGGCGCTGACGTTCCTCACGATGGAGCTCGCCCCGGGCACCACGCTCCGGCATCTGCTCGTGGCCGGGCCCCTCGCGTCCGCGCGCGCGCTCGACCTGTTTCAGCAGATCGTCGACGGCGTCGCCGCCGCCCACGAGCGGGGCGTCGTGCATCGGGATCTCAAGCCCGAGAACGTCCTCGTTCGGCGCGATGGTCGTTGCCTCGTCGCCGACTTCGGCCTCGCGCGTGAGCCGGGAAGTGGCGCTGCGACGACGGCGGCGGGCGCGGCCGGCACGCCCGCGTACATGTCGCCCGAGCAGCTCAAAGGCGAGACGATCGACATCCGGAGCGACGTGTTTGCCCTGGGCATCGTGGGATACGAGCTCCTTTCGGGGCGATCGCCGTTCGGCGACGGCGCGCCCGGGACGATTTCGACCGCGATTCTGCGCAGCGACCCGCCCGAGCTCGACGTGCCTGGTCTGGCGGAGCCCGTGCTCCAGGGCCTTCGGGAGGTCTTTGGGCGTGCGCTCGCCAAGGATCCGGACGGTCGATTCGCCTCCGCGGGCGAGCTCGCGGCCGCGCTCGCGCGGGCGCGGGACACGACGCCGGCCCGGAGCACGCTCCGAGGGGTGTCCGAGCCCGAGCCCGCGGCCTCCCCCGCGCCGCGAACGTTTCCATGGCGGCGGCTCGCCCTGGCGCCGCTGTTCCTGTTCGTCGGCCTTTTCCTCCTGGCGCAGCTCCCGCGCGGAGACCTTCGCCATTGGAATCCTCTTCCCGACGCTTGGAGCCCTTTTCCCGGCGACGAAGACGAAGAAGAGCCCGCGCCGCACCTTGCGCCGAGCGCGGACGTGGATGAGCGCGCGACCCTCGTCGTGCTTCCCTTCGAAAACCTCACGGGAGAGACGGCGTGGAATGGTTTGTCCCTCAGCGCGCCCGAGGTCGTGCGGGCAGGGCTCCGCACGATGCCGGAGGTGCGGCTCTCGGAGGTCGCGCTGGCGAATCGGGACGCGGCGCGGGCGGCGGGGGTCGCGTTTTGGGTGCGCGGGAGTGTGCAGCGCGTGGGGGAGACGCTCCGGCTCTCCGCGCAGCTCGATCCGGTGGGCGACGAACAAGAAGCCTTGCCGGGCGAGCCCGTCGAGATCGCTGCGGTGGACAAGGACGTCGCGCCATCGCTTTCGGCCCTGCGGAGCCGCGTGCTCGACGAGGCGCGGCTCGTCGTGCGCCATTGGGGCAAGCGCCGCCGGGCCATGCTCGGCACGACGAACGAGGCGGCGAAGAGGAGCCTGCTCGATTATTACAAAATGGTGGGGCCCGGGCCGCGGAAGGAGCACTTTTCCGAGGGGCTCCGCCTGCTCGACGCCGCGATCGGCGCGGATCCGGGGTATGTCCCCGCCCTCGTCGAGCGGGCGCTCGTCCGCTCGATGGGCGCAGGGGAGGGGACGCCGGCGTCCCGGCTGGCCGACGCGAATGCGGGGATCGAGCTCGCGCTCGTGAACAAGCCGCAGGATCCGATGGCGCTCGTGACGCGCTGTCGCCTGATGCAGGTGGCGATCGAAGTGGGAGACGACAAACCCACGGATGCCGCGATCGAGCGCGCGGAGGCCGCCTGTGAAGCGGCGCTCGGCGTGGGCCCGGCGCTCGCGGACGTGTATCTGTCGCTCGCGCGGCTCCAGGATCGCGCGTGCAACGACGAGGCGGCCGCGCTCTCGCTGGAGCGGGTCCTCGAGCACGATCGGAGCCTCTCGGGGCGGGTGCTCAAGGATTCCGTCAGCCTGGCGCTGGCGAATGATCGCATGCTCGTCGCCGAGAAGAAGTCCGAGGCGCTGATCACGTTCCACGAGGAGGAGCGGCGGCTCGGCGCCCGGTCGCTCGCGCGGCGGGCGGGCATTCCGCCGGAGCAGATGGGCGTGTATTTTCGGCGAGGCGTGGTGCTGCTCCGGATCGGGCGGCTCGACGAGGCCGCGCGGGCGTTCGAGCAGGAGATCACGGACGTCGAGGCGCTCGCCGGCAGCGCATGGGCCGAGGCCGCGGCGATCCGCGGGCTTTTCCGTGTGGAGAAGGCCCGGAGAAAGGCCGTTTTGCCGGAGCACCGGCGCAGGCTCGCCGAGATCGAGGCCGAGATGCGCGCCAAGGTCGCGTCGGATCCGTCGGTCGCGAAGACGATGGTCGGCGCCTACCTATGGGTCGATCCCGAGGCCGCCGTCGAATGGCTCGGGCGCCTCTCGGCGCGGGGGTCGTGCGAGGATGCGATCTGGCGCGGGCTCGTGTATCGCGCGGCGAAAAAGACGAAGCTCGCGCGGGAGGCGCTCGCCGCGTGCAGCGCGACCGAGCAATGGGAGAAGCGCTGCGTCGGGCGGATCGAGTCGCTCTTGGCGCGCTGAACAGCTCAGCCGTTCGTATCGCCGGCCGATCTGTCGCAATCGTCGGGCGTCGTGCAGCCGAGGTCCGGCGGGACCGATTGCGTCTCGAAGGGCGCGTTCATGGACTCGTCGCAGGGCACTTCGACGCGCTTGCCGTCCTTGCCTGTGGTGAAGCACGCATGGAACTCCTCATCGTACCAGATGAGCTTGTCCCACATCATGCCGCAATCCTCGTTGTTGGCATTGTTGGGCTCGTCGGTGGACCAGTTCAGGAAGGACGCGGAAAACCCGTTCGACCAGCGGTAATCCCCCTCGGTGACGCGGTCATGGAGGTCGATCCAGTAGCCTTGCGTGCCCACGGCGAACGGCTGCAAGAACGTGTTCTCGGGGAGGTTCTCGATGCGGGCGAGGCCGTAGCCGCGCCCCTCGCACATCGCTTGCGCCTTTGCATGATCGAGCTGGTCCTGGCAGACGCGGTATTCGTGGCCGCCCTGCACGTACGTCTGGCAATCGCAGATCCCGTCCTCGTCGATCCGCTCGTCGCCGTCGTCGTCGACGCCATTGCAGGTCTCCGTCACGAGGGCCTGCGGATCCTCGTCGGTGAAGCCCTCGTTCTCGGCGCCGGCGTCGGCGAAGCAGCCGGCGATCGGGGCCGCGCAGAGCACGAGCGGGGCGGCGAGGAGCAACGAGCGGAGCGAGGAACGGAAAACACGCGTCGTCGAGAGCATGGCGAGAGACCTCCGGGGAGCCACGCCTTCCGCGCCGTTCATCGGGCGGGGTGGCTCGTCGTTCGCCGGGGAGCGATTGCGTGATCCGTGCCAGCCCCGAACCGAGCGAAGATCATGGGGTTTTCGAGGGAGACGCGCGCGCAGGTCCCGCGGGGATCGATCCGATCGGCGATCGATCGATCCATCGATCGATCACCTGATCGATCGATGGCCTCCGCGTGCTCGTGGGACGTTACGCGTCCCCGCCGCCCATCAGCCGATCCACGCGCCGCTTCATCATGATGCGCGTGATCCCGAGCAGCCGCGCCGCCTCGCTCACGTTGCCTTTCGCCCGCGACATGGCCTCTTCCACGAGCATTTTTTCCGTCGGTTCGAGCTCGGCGAATTGCTCGGCCAGGCTCTTGCCCCGCGGCTGCCCCGGCTTCGGCCGCGCCGCGCCGAGCCGCGGCGAGAGGTCGTGCGCGTCCACGAGCGGACCGTCCGCGTGGATCACCGCGCGCTCGACCTCGTTGCGGAGCTCGCGCACGTTGCCCGGCCAATCGTGCCGCAGGAGCGCCGATTGCGCTGCCTCGGAAAATCCTTCGATTCGTTTGCCCATGGCCGACGCCGATTTGCGCATCAGCGCCATGGCGATGAGCAGGACGTCGCTCTCGCGCTCGCGCAGCGGCGGCACCTCGATTTCGACGACTGCGATTCGATAGTACAGATCCTCGCGGAACCGCTTCTCGGTGATCTCCTTCATCAGGTCCTTGTGCGTCGCGCTCACCACGCGCACGTCGACCTTCTGCGTCCGCTCCGCGCCGAGCGGCTGGATCTCGCCCTCCTGCAGCGCGCGCAGGAGCTTGGCTTGCGCCGGCAGCGCGAGATCGCCGATTTCGTCGAGGAACAAGGTTCCCCCGTCCGCGAGCGCGAATTTGCCGCGTTTCTTCGCGACCGCCCCCGTGAACGCGCCCTTCTCGTAGCCGAAGAGCTCACTCTCCAGCATCGTCTCCGGGATCGCGGCGCAGTTCAGCGTCACGAAGGGCCGCGCCGCGCGCGCGCTCGATTCGTGTAGCGCCCGCGCCACGAGCTCCTTGCCGGAGCCGCTCTCGCCTCGCACGAGCACGTTTGCGTGCCCCGCCGCCGCGTATTTCGTGATCTGCGCCCGGAGCTGCGTCATCGCCGCGCTCCGGCCGATGATTTCTTCCGCGACGCCGCCCCCCGTGAACGCCTCCGCGAGGGCCTCCGCCCGCTGGTAGCGCTCGGCGCTCTCCAGGGCCGCGCTGACGAGGTGCCCGAGCGCCGTCAGATACGCGAGATCGTCCGGCCCAAAGCGCTCCGCCTCCTGCCGATCGTCCACGTACAAGAGGCCCACCGGCCGCGCCGAGAGCCCGAGCGGCACGGCCATCGCCGATACGATCCGCTCGCGGTGCATCGTCGCGAGCCCCGCGTCCCGCAGCGCGTCGCGCACGATGACGGCCTCGCGCCGGCCGAGCGTCGCTTCGAGCACCGCGCGCGAGAGGACCACGTCCGCCGAGGAGCCGCGCCGCGCCCGGCAATAGCGGCGCACGATGCCGCGGGTCGCGTCGCCGAGCCCCACGAGCGCGCGCTCGCCGCCGAGCACGTCCACGATGGCTTCGAGCATTTCGCCGAGCATCACCTCGGTGTCGCCCATCGCCCCGATCGCGCGGCTCACGTCGAAGAGGAGCGACAGGCGCCGATCCGCCTCGGCCTTGCGCGGAGGCGGCCCCGCGGCCGTGACCTGGTGGTGCACGATCGTCCGCTCGTCCTCCTCGTGGAGCTCGAGCAGCACGTTGCCGATCTGGATCCGGTCACCGGCGACGAGCGTGTGCGCCGTGATCGGCTCGCCATTCACCCGCGTGCCGTGCCGCGAGCCGAGGTCGCAGAGCTCGAAGCCTTTTTCGGAGCGCGTGAGCGTCGCGTGTTTTCGTGAGACCTGGTGATCGTCGAGGACGAGCTCGTTTTGCTCGTGCCGCCCGATGTGGAGGACGTCCGGGAGCGGCACGGAATAGGCCATCTGGCCCGGCTTGCGCACGACGAGGTGGGGCATGGTCCTCGCGTGCATCGTAGAGGATCGTTCTGCCCGACTGAACGTGGATCTCGTGCGTGCCGCAACGGAAACCGGGCGAGGCGAGGTTCCTTGCGATCAGGCGGGCGGTTCGGGGACCGGATACGGCGCGGGCGGTTCGGGGACGGGGTACGCGGCCGGCGGCTCGGGGACCGGGTAGGGGGCGGGCGGCTCGGGCGTCGCGTAGGCCTCGGGCGCGGCCGGCACCGGATAGGTCTCCGGGGGAATGGGCGGCACGTACGGCGCGTCGGCGGCGGCCGAGGGGGCCGCTGCGATCGGCGGGCGCGGCGCGAGCGGGGATTCGGGGATCACGGGCGGCGGGGGAAGGGGCGGCGCCTCGGGGACGCGCGGGCCTTCTCCTGCGCCGGCGGGCGGATCGAGCTTCGGCACAAAGACCTCGGGAATGGCCGGCATGGGCGGCACCTCGACCTCGGGGATCGCGGGGAGGGGGACTGGGTTCGCCTTCGTCTCCTGCGGGCTCGCGTCGCTCATGACGCGTTCGACTTTGTCACGAGGCGTGCTCGGGGGCGAGCGGGGCCTTGGGGCTTCGGGCCTTTTTATTGCGCTCCGCGCCTCGCGCGTGGGCGAGCGGCCGCGCGGCTCGTACGAGCGCGTCGCGGAGCCAGCGCGCGCCGGGATCCTCGTGCGTCCTTTCGTGCCACATCATCGTCATCGTGACCGGCGCGAGGTCGAGCTCGGGGGGCGGCTCGAACGTGGCGAGCGGCAGGAGCGCGGTGAACGTCGCGGCCACGTGGGCGAGCATGGTCGTCACGTGATTCGACGTCGCCACGATGTGAGGCACGACCAAAAAATGCGGGACGGTGAGGGCCACGCGGCGGACGAGCCCCTGTTTCGCGAGCGCGCCGTCCACGATCCCGCCCGGCGTCCCGCGCGGGGAGACGAGCACGTGCGAGAGCTCCGCGTACGTCGCGAGATCGAGCTTTCCGTGCGCCCGCGGGTGATCGGCGCGCGCCACGCCGACGAACGTGTCCTGGAAGAGCGGCACGCGGCGCACGTCGAGGGGCAGCGATTCGTGCTCGAAGCGCCCGACCGCCACATCCATTTCGCCCTCGCAGAGCGAATCGGCGGCCGGAGGAACGCCGATGGGCAGGATGTGCAGCGTGAGGTTCGGCGCTTCGCGGGAGAGGATTTCTTCGAGCGCGGGCAAAAGGACGAACTGCACGTAGTCCGTGGCCCCGAGCTTGAGCGTGCGCCGGCTCGTCTTCGGGTCGAACGAGGGCAGCGGCGCGAGCAGCGCTTCGAGCTCTTCGACGACGGCCCGGGCGCGGGGCACGAGGGCCTCGGCGCGGGGCGTGAGCGCCATGGTGCGGCCCACGCGCACGAGCAGCGGATCGCCCAGCGTCTCGCGGAGCCGGGCGAGCGTGTGGCTCATCGCCGGCTGGCTGAGCCCGATCCGCTTGGCGGCCTCCGTGACGCTGCGCTCCTGGAGAAGGGCGTCCAGGGCGACGACGAGGTTCACGTCGATGCCTGCAAGATTCATCGCCCGAACGAGGGCTACACGATCCCCGCAGAGGCGCCAATCCTCTCGCGCTTATGGAAGTGCATCTATAATCGATCCTCATCTCCTCGGCGGTCTGTCAGGGGCCATCCTCGGCGAATCCCGTTGACCCTCGCACGAGGATGCCTGTAACTGTTTGTAAACGAACGTTCGTTCTGTTGGGCGATTTCCACAGGAGCGGCCCATGCGTACCTACTTTGCTTGTGTGCTTGCGTTCGTTTCCCTCCTCGCCTGCGGGGAGAACGTCGACAACCCGTCGACGGGCTCGGGAGGCAGCGGCGCGGCCGGTGGAGCCCCGGGCACCGGGGGACTCGGCGGCGGCGGCGCGGGGGGTGACGGCGGAGGTGTCGGAGGGGCCGGTGGCGTTGGTGGAGCCGGAGGGGCGGAGCCGAGCCCGTATTTCGTCGATCTCGATTTGCCCGAAGCGTCCACGCCGCCGATCCCCACGAATGGCATCGACGTGACGTTTTACGCCGACGTCGCGTATGGCTCGGACCCGCTTCATCGGTTCGACATCTTCCTGCCGAAGAGCGCCGCGCCCACACCGCTCCTGATCTACATCCACGGCGGCGGGTTCACCGGCGGGGACAAGGCGGAGAAGTACAACGCGAAGGTCACGAGCGTGCTCGCCCAAGGCGTCGCCGTGGCGAGCCTCAATTATCGGCTGCTCGATCCCGTAGATACCGAGGGGGTCGCAAAGCCGCTCGGCGACTGCCGGCGTGCATTGCAGTTCCTCCGGTACCACGCGAGCGAGCTGAACCTCGACGCGAGCAAGGTCGCGCTGCTGGGAAGTTCGGCGGGCGCGGGCACGAGCTTGTGGCTCGCATTTCACGACGACATGGCCGTCGCCGGCAGCGCCGATCCGGTGGCAAAGCAATCGACCCGGCCGGTCGCGGTCGCGGCGAATGCCACGCAGGCCACGTATGATCTGATCAAATGGGAGACGGTCGTCTTCACCGAATACGGCTTCTCGATGGTCGACACCGCCGTCGCGTTGGGGCTCGAGCAGCGCTTTGCCTCGTTCTACGGAATGGGATCGATGAGCGAGATCGATACGCCGCCCATCCAGGCCTATCGCGCCGACGTCGACATGCTCGGGCTGCTGAGCGCCGGTGATCCGCCCGTGTACGTGCACAACGCGCTCGCGACGGTGGAGTCCCCCAAGAACACGAGCGAGCTCTTTCACCACGCTTACCATGCGCGCGCGGTCATGCAGGCCGCGCAGGCTGCGGGGGTGCCGGTGGTGGCCAAGATCGAGGCCCTCGGCGTGGACACGTCGATGGGCCAGGACGAATGGGCCTTCCTGCTCGCCAAGCTGAAGTGACGCCGCTGTCGAACCTCGCCACGCGAAAGGACGCGGTGCTGGGCTGCGCTACGCCGACGTCGCTCAGGTCCCCGGCGTCGGGTCTGGCGCGTAAAACTTGGTCGTGTTCTCGACGGCCTTCTGCGCATCGGCTGCCGATGCACCGGCGGCCTGGTTCGCGGCGCCCCAGGCGACGCTGCTGCCGGTGATGAACATCCGCGCCTCCGGCGTCAGCCCCCAGGCGTCCTTGTCTTCGATGAACAAGGAACGGAGCTCGTAACACAGGCCGAGGAGCGTGAGATCCCAGCCGACGCCGACGGCGCCGGGACCGTATTCGGGCCACATGCCGGGCGGGGCGATGGCGGCGTGCTCGAGCTCGAGGACCGTCTCCTCATTTTCGCCGACCGACAGCCGCACCTCGACCTTGCTGTTCCCGTCATCCTGCGGGGCCACCGTCCACGTCACTTCGAGCAGGCGGGGAGGCTCGCAGCGCAGGATCTTGCCGCCGGCATTTCCTTTGAGCTGGTAATGACCGCCGACGCGCAGGTCGCCCGTGAGGGGGAGAAACCAGCGCTGGACGCGGGCCGGGGTCGTGATCGCATCCCAGACGTCCTCGATCGCCGCATCGTAGCTCCGTCGTAACTTCACCGTGTGGCCTTCGCCCCCGGGCATGGTTTTGGGGCCGGTCGAGCGATGGACGGCGTTGAGCTCCTTCACGAGGTCGATCATGGTTTGTCCTTCTCCCTTGGGGTCGTGTCGTCGTTCGTGGACGAACGCGCTTCGGCCTTCAAGCGGCGCTCGCGTTTGCCGCGCGCGAGCTCCGTGGCCAGCGCGTCCAGGCGCTGCTCCCAGAATTGGCGGAAGCGATCGAGCCACAGGTCGACCTCCTGCAAAGGCCGGACGTCGACCGCATACAGCCGGCGGGTGCCCTCCGCCCGGACCGTGGCAAATCCGTTGTCCCGCAGCACCTTCAGGTGCAGCGATACCGCCGGCTGCGAAATCCCGAACTCCCTCTGGATGACCTCGGTGATCGCCCCAGAAGTTTGCTCACCGTCGGCGAGCAGCTCGAGGATCCGGCGGCGGACCGGGTCCCCGAGGACGTCGAACGCTTCCACGGCGGATGAGTATCACCATCCGCTTATATTAGTCAAGGCTGATGATCGTGTCAGGGGGCGCAGAGCGCCGTCATCTCGATCCGCTGCCCGCGTGAGAGCCCTTCCGCATCCGCGTACGCCGCGTCGAGCGCCGCGAGTACCGTCGAGAGCGTCGTTTGATCGAGCACGCTCGACGGATCCAGCGACGCGAGATCCTGCCCGACGAAGTTCTTCGGGCACGCGTCGACGACCGGGAGCGATCGCCCGGCCTTTCGTTCGGTAAAACGAATGGGCAAGCCGTGCGTCCGGCAGATCGTGGGGCGCGCCTCGTACACGGCGCAGCGGCCGTCCTCGCCGAGGGCCGGACAATCCGTCCCCTCGGGCTCGGCCGCCCGTGCCGCCACCCTTTGCCGCTCCTCGGCGGGCAGGCGATCGAGCGCTTCCAGCACCTCCGCCGCCTCGATCGTCGTGACCGAGAATCGCCGCCGGCAGCAGTCGTCGCAGCCCGCGTGGCAGGTGAGGGCCTCGCCATGCCGGCTCTGCGCGCGCGCGAAAAACGAGTCGACCTTGAGGAAGAGCTCGTGCAAGCGCTCGCGAGGAGAGGGCGTTTGGACCTCGGACATCCCGGCTCTCTAGCATCCGCCCGCGCCAAACACGAGCCGAGGCGCGCGTCCAAGCCCCCCGTTTGCCTCACGCGAGCCGGCTCGGGTAGGCTCGCCCCATGTCCATGACGCCGCCGCCGGGCCCGAACGAGCCGATCGACATCACGGTGATCCTCCACGAACGTTCGCGCGCGGAGCTCCTGGACTTCGTAATCGAGGGCTCCGATCCCGCGAGCCCGCGCTTCGGCCATCACCTCTCGCGCGCCGAGCTCGCGGGCCTCGTCGCGCTCCACGACGTGCAGATCGACGCCGTGCACACGTGGCTCCGGCACGCCGGCCTCGAACCCCTGCCGTCCGGGCCCGTCGGCCGACAGCTCATCGTCGTGCGCGCGCCCGAGGAGCCGATCCGCCGCGCCTTCGGCCGCCACCTCGCCGATTGGCTCCGCGAACCGACCGGCCACCGCGCCCCGCGCGTCGACACCGCCGTGCCGCGGGATCTCGCCGGCTTCATTCAGGCCGTCCACGGCCTGCGCAACGCCCCCGAGGCCCGCAGCTCCATGGTCTCCCGCGCGCGGCAAGAAGAAGTTCCGGTCGAGCTCCGCGAGGGATTTCCTTTTTCGGTCCGCAGCGAACCGGGAAAACCCCCGCCGAACCTCGCCGGCGTCACGCCCGCCGACATCCGCCGCATTTATTCGTTCCCGGACCACCTCACGGGCGAGGGGGAGACCATTGCGCTGCTCATGCTCGGCGGCTCCATCGACATCGGCGACCTGCACCTCTTCTGGCGCGCGCACGGCATCACGCCGCCCGCGGTGGAGATGATCGATCTCGGGCCCACGCGCGGTGGCCGGCTCGTGGATCCGCTGCACCGGCTCGAGGCCACGATGACCGTCGCCTGGGCCGGCGCGATGGCGCCCGGGGCGCGGCTCGTCGTGTATTTCGTCGACCCCGAGGTCATCGCCGATCCCTGGTCCATGTTCCTGCTCGCCGTCATCGGCGACGAGGCCCGCGACGTCACGGTGGCCTCGACGAGCTGGATCACCCCCGAGCGGAAGTATTATCGCATCTTCGGATCGAGCGTCGTCACGGGCCTGCTCGATCAAGCCGCGGCGCTCGGGATCACCGTGGTCAGCGCGGCGGGCGATTGGGGCGCGCTCGACGGCATTCCGCGCCGCATGGTCGACGGCTACGCCGTGAGCGACGCGCCCTGGCCGCACGGCGTGTTTCCCGCGGTCGAGGAGCGCGTGCTCAGCGTCGGCGGGACCATGATCACCTGCCTCGATCCGCTCACCGAGCTCGCCTGGAGTGGCCCGCCGCCGGTCGCCGTGGCCAAAATGGTACAATTCACGCAGCTCGCATCGAGCGGCGGCTTCAGCCAGGACGTCCCCACGCCCGCGTGGCAACGCGACAGCTTGCGCAAATGGTATGCGCGCGGCGCGAATTCACCCGCGGTCGTCCCGTATGGCCGCGGGTTTCCCGACGTTGCCTTGATGGCCTCGGGCCCCTCGGTGCAGCGGGGCGAGGTGCTCTCCGCGCTCGGCTATCAGGCGGTGATCGGCCGCAACTGGATCGATTACGCGGGCGGCACGAGCATGGCCGCGCCGATATGGGCCGCGATCATCGCGCTCGCCAATGAGGGGCGGCGCCGGGCGGGCAAGGGTCGGGTCGGCTTCGTCAACCCGGCCCTCTATTCGCTGCGCAAGGCCGATCCCCCGGCGTTCCGCGACATCACGATCGGACAAACCGACGTCTGCGTGCGCGTCGCGAACAGCGTGGGCAAGGCCGTCGTCCAGCGCGTCGATGGCTACAGCGCGTGCGCCGACTGGGATCCGGTGACGGGCCTCGGCGTGCCGCACGTGACGAACCTCATCGAGCACCTCGTCGCGCTCGGCAAGCCCCTCGAAGGGGCAGGGAAGGGCGGCTGAACGCAGGGGCTACCTGTCCTGCCCGGCGCGTGTCATGATCGTGACATGAGCAAGTCCCGAAACGAGGTCCTCGAGGAGTCCAAGAAAAACGCGGTCAAGGCGGGCGTCGTGACGGCCGGCACGGTGGCTCTGGCCGTGGCGGGCATGCCCGTCCTCGCGACCGTCGCCGCGGTCCCGGCGGCCGTGCTCGGCTGGAAGTGGTGGAAGCACCGGGCGGAGAACGGGATCCGCTTCTGAGCCCCGCGGCTCCCCTCAGCGCCCCTTGGGGAGCCGGGCCGTGCTCGTGTCGATGCGCGCCACGTCGTTCGCGCCGCCGGGCGCGTACCGATGTAGCTCGGTGATATAGATCGACGACTCCCCGACATGCGCCCACAGCGCAGCGCCGTCGGACACCACCGTGAAACGGGCGCTGCCGCCTGCGAGCTGCCAGGGCGCCCATTCCTCGCCGCGAAGGGCGAAATTCTCCTGGCCGCGCGCGACGATCGTGCCGTCGGGCGCGCGGAGGACGTCCCACGTATTCTTCGGCAGGCTCGCCGCGATACGCCGGAACGCCCCCTTTTCGAAGAGGAACACGCCGGCCGTGCTCTTCCAGAGGATCCCGAGCTGCGTGTGCATGAGCTCGTCGGAAGGCTCGGCGGCGATCATCTGTGATTTGTCCTGGAAGAGGACCTGAATCTTGGGTTTGCCGTCGCACGACGTCCCGATGAAGAAACGCGCATCGTCGAGCCTCGGCCAGCCGTAGAGATCCCGCATCGGCGCGAGCTTTGTGGCCGGCGGGGGCGCGGCTTCACACGAAGGCGGCATGTTCGGTCCGGTCGGATCCTCCCATTCGCCGTCGTACCCGGCGAGCTGCTTCCCCGCGCCAAGGGGCTCGTAATAATGCGCCTCGCCCCGCGCGTCGGGGTTCCGCACCACGAGATAAAGCTTTCCGTTTTTCTCGACCACCCGCTCGGCGACGAGGTGGCCTTCGATCCAATGCTTCTTGATCGGCTGGAACTTCGTCCCCCGCAATTCGAGGACGTGAATCCAGTACGGGGACGGGGCGTCCTCGTCGTTGCGCGGCTTCGGGCCGTCATCCCGGAGCAAGACGAACACCTTGCCGGCGGCAAACGAGACCGTCGTCGGCTCCGCGAACTCGCCCGCGAGGACGAACGGCCGCTCGGGCGCGGCGAACGTGGGCGCGGGCGGCGCAGGTGGCGGCGTGGGCGCGGCCGTCGGAAGCGCCGTCGTCGCAGCCGGGACGACGGGCGGTTCGGGATCCTCGTACAGCTTGCGCCGGGCGATACGCGGGGGTTTGGCGTCGAGATCCATCCAGTACACGTACGACCCCGCCACCGCCACCCAGTCCGGCTTTTCGCGGTCCGTGGCAATTTCGTACGGCGCGCAGGAACCATCTCTGGGGACACGAAGAACAGCGCCGCGGAGGGGAGACGCCCAATACACGAATTGCGCGTCGGTGACGAGCGGCCCCGCGGGGAGCGTCGCTCCGCTCGGATGCGCGGGGACTGCGGGGCCGAGGAGCTGCGGGTCCTTGCCGTCCTTCGTGAGCCGCGCGATCTTCATGCCGCCGAGGTTCGGGTGCCCGTGCAAGGCGAAGATGTCGTTTCCGGCGAGCGTGAAGCGGCGCCCGTCGTATCCGCCGAACGCGTCGCCGATCTTGCCGTCCGACACCGCCTGGGCGTCGCTGCCGCCGTCCACGGGCATGCGGTGGAGCATGTCGTAACCGCCCTGGAAATAAACGAACGCGCCGTCCGTCGCGACGCCGTGGGATCCGCCGAACGGGCGCAGGAGGGTTTTTCCGGGCCCTCCTTTTCGTGGCGCCGCGTAAAGCCCGCTCGAGATGCCCGACTGCGTCGGGACCGACTCTTCCCGCGTGAACACGACCCGATTGGGCGTCAGAGCAAACCCCGAAATGCACCCTTCCGGCGTCACCGACGTCATCGGCCCGCCGTTTTGCCCGACGAACCCGAGGAGCCCCGCGCAGCCCTGATCGTAGCGCTCCTCCGCGCGAAACCAGACCTCTCCCTGGGAAAGCGCGAGCCCCCGGACCACCGACTGTTTCGTCACATCCGCGACGAGCGTCCTGCGATCGCCCCCGTTCATTGCGGCGCGCACGACGGCGTGCCCGTCGGACCACACGAGATACGCGCCGTCGGTCGTGAACACCGTGGCGCCCTCGGCCGTCGTGAGCTCCTCGATGGGCGCCGTCGGCCGCGCGCACGGATCCGCGACCGGCTTCGGGGGCTTTGGCGGCTTCGGCTCCCCGGTCGGCGCTGCCGTGGCTGTCACCACGGTGCTCCGCGCGGGCGGCGCGCTCGTCACGGCCGGCTCGGCGCCTCCGCACGAGACGATCGACGTGGAGGCGAGGAGGAGAGCCGTGGGCCGCAACGTGCGCATTGCCTTTCGCTACGTGGGCGGTCGTGCACCGTCAAGCCGATTCGGAGAGCAGCCGCTCGACGAAGGCCTGCACCGCGTCGATCACCGCTTGCGGCTGGTCCTTGTGGGGGGAATGGCGGCACGCGTCGAGCTCGACGAGCGCGACGTCCTTGGCCTGCGCGGCGATGCGGTGGATCTGATCCATCGTGCCATACTCGTCGTCCACGCCCTGGATCGCGAGGATCGGGCAGCGAATGCGCGGCAGGTATTCCTCGATGTTCCAGGCGCGGAAATCCGGGTGCAGCCAGATATCGTTCCAGCCCCAGAACGCGGCGTCCACGTCGCCGTGGTATTTGCCGAGCCGCGCCGGCAGATCGGTGGTCGTATACGCGCGCTTGGCCTTTTCGATGCTGCGGATCGAGATGTCCTCCACCAGCACGTGCGGCGCCATCACGACGAGGCCGGCGAGCGGCGTCTCGGTCCCCCCGGCGCAGATCAACGCGATCGAGCCGCCGTCGGAATGGCCCATCAGGATCGGCCGTTCGATTCCGAGCGCTTCGAGCAGCGCCGGGAGCACGAGCAGCCCCTCGTCGTGCATGTATGTCGGCCGGCGCGGCAGCCTCGCCGGTTCGGATCCGCCATACCCCGCGCGATCGTACACCACGGCCTCGCAGCCGGTGGCATCGGCCACCTTTTGCGGGAAATCCCGCCACATCGTGACAGAGCCAATCCCTTCGTGCAGGAATACGAGGGAAGGCGCCCCGGCGCGCGGCATGGCCGAGGGCAGGCGAACGTATTCGAGGCGGGCGCCGTGGAGGGGTGGGGTTTTTGACGCAGACATCCGAGAGCGTGAGGATATCCGAGGTCCCCCGGTTGTCGAGGTCCGCTCGAAGGCGCCGCGAGGTCGTTGCAGTTCAAATCATGCCCTTGGATCTTTGGGCTTGAGTTTCTGGACGATCCGAGGGACAAGAAATCCTCCCGCGAGCTTCCATGACGCGCCCCCCGATGGCAAACGACCCGACAGGGCGCCGAGACACGAGGCCACACGAAGGCCGCGCTCTCCCGCTCGGCGTCGTCGCCGGCCTGCTCGCCCTCGTCTCGCTGGTGTTCAGCTCGATCGGGCTCGCGCAGGTGCGTGGAGGCGGCGCGGGCGCGCTCTCCGCGACGCGGACCGTCGGCGCGGTCGTCGAGCTCCTGCAGCAGGCCGCGGCCCCCGCTCCCGTGCAGGCGCGGATGCGTCCCGTGCCCGAGGGCCCAGGAGATCAAGCGGATCGCCCCTCCCGGCAACCCCCACCGCCCTCCTGGGCGCGGCCCCGCGGCCCGATGGATACGCCGCTGGATCCCGGCGCGATCGGCTGGCCCGTCGTGGTGGTCCGCGCCGCGGCCGCGCGCGGGTTTGCCGGTTCGCCGGTCGAGCGGCGCCGATTCCAGGAGCTCCCCGAACGGGCGCTCCGGTCCTCCGATTACCTCGCCGTCAACCCGGCGCGTGGTCCTCCCCAGCCCGAAGGCCGGAGCTAAACGGCGAATTCGCGCGTTTTGCGCCGTCGCCACGCTCCGCCTTCTTCCTTCGTCGCCACGAACCAAGGTCATTCGCGCCCTCCCGAACGGGGATCGGGCGCTGTTTTGGCTTTGGTCCTTCGATGACGCACGCCCTCGGGACGCATGGTTCCGGGTGTGCGCTGGCTCGTATGCCCATGGGCTTGGGTTCGAGGAAAAGATGTCAACGTTGTATGCGGTCGTTTTGCGCTCGGAGCTCCTGCTCCTCCTGCTAGTGTCGGTCCCCGTGTTTCTTGGCGTGGGGATCCGGCTCGTCGCCGGCAATGTTTGCCGCGCGCTCTTCGAGCATCGTGGGGCCGAGCCCCCGGCGGGGGCTTGATCCATGGAGTTCATCAAGCCCGGACGTCAGTTCGATTTCATGAGCAAGCGCCTTTACTTCATCGGCGCCAGCGTCCTCTTGCTCCTCCTCTCCATCGTCACCTATTTCGTCCCGGGCCTCCGGCTGGGCACGGATTTCCGAGGAGGTACCGAAATCGAGGTCGCGCTCAAGCAGAGCGTCCCCACGACCGAGATCCGGCACGCCGTGGAGCGCGCGGGATTCGAGTCCCCGGAGGTGATCGAAGTCACGAGCCCCGGAACGCCGAACCGGGTCATGATTCGTGTCCTCGAGGTCAATACGCTCACCGAGGATCAAAAGCAGGCCGTGCGGCACCGGCTCTGCCTCGCGGAGGAAGGCGAGGCCACGGCGGATCCGCGTTGCGCGAACGTGCTCGTCCCGACGGAGATTCGCTTCAGCCCCGGCGGTGACAAGATCTCGCTCCGGTACGAGAAGGCCCCCGACCTCGCCGCGATCGAAAAGCAGATCGAGGGCATCGAGGGCATCACGCTGCAATCACGCGAGCGAGGCGTGGTCCTGGCGAACGAGCGGGATCACAAGGTCGACATCCACCTCCGTTCGAAGGGCGATCTGCTCCTCGACGGGCTTCGCCACGAGCTCGGCGACGACAAGGTCCCCGAGCAGGCCTTGCGCGTCGAGTGGATCGGCCCGAAGGCGGGCGCGCAGCTCCGGGACGCGGCGATCAAGAGCGTCCTCATCGCGCTCATCTTCATCATGGGCTACATCGCCCTCCGCTTCGATCTGCGCTTTGCGCCGGGCGGGATCGTCGCGCTGGTCCACGACGTCGGCATCGCGCTCGGCGCCATGGCGGTCACCCAGCGCGAGATCACGATCTCCACGGTCGCCGCGATGCTCACGATCGTCGGCTACTCCATCAACGACACGGTCATCGTCTACGACCGCATCCGCGAGAACCTGCCGCGGCATCGCGGGCTCTCGTTCGCGGCGATCATCAACCTCTCCATTTCGGAGATGCTCGGCCGCACGATCATCACCTCCGGCGTGACGGCCCTCTCGATGTTCGCGTTCCTCTGGTGGGGCACGGGCATGATCAAGGACTTTGCTTTTGCGCTGCTCGTCGGCATCGCGGTCGGCACGTATTCGTCCATCTACATCGCCGCTCCGCTCACGGAGTGGATCGACAAGCGGTTCTTCGGCGGAAGCGCGGTCCAGCGTCGGGCGCCCAAGCGCACGAAGCAGGAGAAGCGCCCGCATGCGGTCGTATGAAACATAGGCGGTCCCATGGGTGAAATCCCTCTCCTCGATGAAATTGCCGTCATTGCCGCGCTCGGGGTGCTCGTCACGGTCATCCTCTCGCGCCTGCGCCTGCCGACCGTGGCGGGGCTCCTCTTCTCGGGCGCACTCGTGGGGCCGTTCGGCTTCAAGCTCGTCCATTCGATTCACTCGATCGAGATCCTCGCCGAGGTCGGCGTCGTCCTCTTGCTCTTCACCATTGGCCTCGAGTTCTCGCTCGCGCGCCTGAAGAGCATCTTCCGGCAGGTCGCGCTCGGCGGGATCCTCCAGGTCGGTTTGACCACGGCCGTCGTGGCCGGCGTCGCCATGGCGCTCGGACAACCGGCGGGGCGGAGCGTGTTTTATGGGTTCGTCTTCGCGCTCTCCAGCACGGCGATCGTGCTCCGGGCGCTCGCGGAGCGGCGCGAGCTCGACGCGCCGCACGGCCGCTTCATCGTCGGCACCTTGATCTTCCAGGACCTCTGCGTCGTGCCGATGGTCCTCATCGTGCCGATGCTGGGGACGGCGGCGCAGGGCGGCGACATGGCCCGTGCGATTGGCCTCGCGCTCGGCAAAGCCGCGGCCCTCGTGATTGCGACCGTCCTCGTCGCGCGCCTCGTCGTCCCGCGTGCGCTCCGGTGGGTCGCGGCGGCGCGGAGCCGCGAGGTCTTCCTCCTGGCCGTCCTCGCGCTTTGCGTGGGCACGGCGTGGCTCACGGCGAAAGCGGGGCTCTCCCTCGCGCTCGGCGCCTTCCTCGGCGGCATGGTCGTCGCCGACACCGAATACGGGCACCGGGCCATGGGGGACATGCTGCCGCTCCGGGACGCTTTCGTGAGCGTCTTCTTCGTCTCGCTCGGCATGCTCTTCGACGCGCGGGTGGTGCTGGAGCAGCCGCTCCTCGTGCTGCTCTTGCTCGCGGGCTTCCTCGGGGCGAAGGGCTTCCTCGCGACGCTCGCGGCCTTCGCCATGCGCTTCCCGGCGCGCGTCGCGTGGCTCGCGGGCGTCGGGCTCGCGCAGTTCGGCGAGTTCGGGTTCGTCCTCGCGCGGCTCGGCGAGAGCACGGGTGTCGTGGATGCAAGCGCGACGCGCCCGCTGCTCGCGGCCGGCATCACGAGCATGTTCCTCACGCCCGTCGTCGTGCGCGTGGCGCCGCATTTGACGGCCGGCGAGCGCCTGCTCTTGCCGCTCGAGCGGCTCATCGGGGTGCGCAGCATCGACGAGGCCGATGGCGGCGACGAGCACGCGCTCGCCGGGCACGTGGTGATCGTGGGGTACGGCGTCGCGGGCAAGCTCGTCGCGCGCGCGCTCGCGGCGTGCGGCGCGAGGTACGTCGTGCTGGAGCTCAACTCCGAGACGGTGCGCGTCGCGCGCGCGGCCGGCGAGCCGGTCTATTATGGTGACGCGACGAGCGAGGAGGCGCTCGGGCACGCGCACCTCGAAAAGGCCCGCGCGCTCCTGCTCCTCATGAACGACCCGCAAGCCGCCCAGCGCGTGGTGGACACGGCCAAGCGCGTCGCCAAGGACGTGCCGATCCTCATGCGGGCGCGGTACATGCTCGAAAAGGAGCCGCTCCTCTCGATGGGCGCGACCGACGTGGTCGCCGAGGAGGTCGAGGGTGGCGTGGAGATCCTCGCGCGGCTGCTCCGCTGGCTCGAGATCCCTCGCAACGTCATCGAGGAGCGGATCGACGAGGTCCGCGCCTCGACGCAGACGACCGAGCGTTCCCATACCCTGCCGCGGCGCGTGCTCGGTGAGCACGGGGATCTCGCCGAGCTGAAAATCGAGAGCGCGCTCCTCACCGAGACGAGCGCGGCCGTCGGCCGATCCGCGGCCGCGCTTGGGGTCCGTGGGCAAACGGGGGCCCTCATCGTGGCCATGCGGCGCGGGGGAAAGCTCCTCGAACAGGCGGACCCGAACGATCCGTTCATGGTCGGCGACATCGTGTACCTCGCCGGGGCGGTTGGCTCGGTGAAAAAGGCGCTCGATATGCTGACGCGCCCGTCCTCTCCCTCGGCGCAGCCGGCCGCCGAAGGCGAGCTCTCGCCCTGAGGGCTCGTTGCGAGCCCTCGGTGTGCTGGGGCGTGCCGGGGCTCCCCCCAATCCGCTACTCTCCGTGTGGTTTTCCTGGTAGGTTCTGAGCCCCCGCGAGCCCGCGTGCGGGCGTCCCGGACGGGCCTCGCGGGACGGGGGGGTCTTGCCCAGAGCCATCGAACACCTGTCTTCCCTCGGCGCCACACTCGCGCCCATCGCCGATGGGGTGCTGGTGGTCGACGCCGCGTGTCGCGTCGCGTTCGCCAAGGATCCCCTGCGAGCGCTCGTGCGACGCCCGCTCCAGGCCGGAGAGGACATCCGGCTCGTGATCGCGGAGGCGACCGTGCGCCGGAAGGACGGTCGAATCCTGGCCTGGGGGGAGACACCCCTGGCGCGGGCGCTCGAGGGCGCTTCGATCGTGGACGAGATCCTCTCGTTCGACGTGCCGGGCGCGGACGGTCGGCTGATCGCCGTGACCGCGAGCCCGATCCGGGACGACGCAGGCGCGCTCTCCGGCGCGTACGCCCTCCTCCGTGACGTCACGGGCCGCGTGCGTGCCGAGGACACGCTGCGCGAGAGCGAAGTGCGATTCCGTCACCTCGTGGACGCGCTGCCGGACATCGTTTTTTATCAGGACCTCGATCTCCGTTATACCGAGGTCTACAACCTCTGCCCGCCCCTGCGTCGGGAGGACTTGATCGACCGGACCGACTTCGAGGTGTTTCCGCGGGCGTCGGCCGAGGAGCTCACGGCCATCAAGAAGACGGTCCTCGCGACGGGGACGGGCGTGCAGCGCGAGTCCTGGCTCCCGATCGGCGACGAGCGCCGTTGCTTCGACGCCTTCTACGCGCCGCAGCGCGACGCCGAGGGGCGGATCGTCGGGATCGCGGCGTTCGCCCGGGATGTCACGGAGCGCAAGGAGATGGAGGAGGCGCTCCGGCGGAAAACGAAGGAGCTCGAGGCGGTCTTTTCGGCGCTGCCCGATCTGTATTTCCGGTTCGACGCCGTGGGCACGTACCTCGATTGCAGGGCAGGTCGCCTGGCCGATCTCTACGTACCTCCCGACGAGATCCTCGGCAAACAGGTCGGCGAGGTCTTGCCGCCCGAGATCGCCCGCCGGTGCGAGGCCGCGATCCACGAGGTGCTCACCACCCGCGTCCCCTTCACGCTGGAGTACGAGCTCACGTGGGCCGAACGAACGCTCTTTTTCGAGGCGCGCATGTTGCCCCTCCTCGACGACCAGGTCGTCGCGGTCGTCCGCAACGTCACGGCCGAACGGCAGGCCGCGGTGGAGCGCGAACGGCTGCTGCAGCGGATCCAGACCGAGCGCGGACTGCTCGAAGCGGTGCTGCGGCAGATGCCCTCCGGCGTGAACATCGTCGACGCGAAGGGCAGGTTTCTCCTCACGAATGAACAGAGCGCACGCATCGCCGGCGCCCCGCAGCAGGCCGCGGACCTCGACGAATGCGAGGGCGCTGCGTTTTACCACGAGGGCAACCTGTGCGCCGTCGAGGATTTTCCGCTTTCACGCGCGCTTCGGGGCGAGACCATCCGGGACGAGGAGTACACGTACGTGCGGAGCCCCGACGAGCGGGTCGAGGTCAGCATGAGCGTGGCGCCGGTCGTGGATCGCGAGGGGCGCATCGTCGCGGCCGTGGGGGTGTTCTCGGACATCACCGAGCGAAAGCGAATGGAGCACGCGCTCGCGACCGCGCGCGCGGAGGCCGAGCGCAAGGCGGCCGAGCTACGCGCGCTCCTCCGGAGCATGGCCGAATCCGTGCTCGTCATCGATGGCCAGGGCAGGGTGATTTTGCAGAACCAGTCGAGCCGCGAGATCGGCGGCAACCTGGTCGTCCACGTCCGCGAGGCCCTGAACCACATGCGGATGCTCTCGCCCGGCGGAGCGCCCTTGGCCTGGGAAGACTACCCCGCCCAGAGGCTCTTGCGGGGCGAGACCATCACCGATATCGAATATGTCGTCGAATTTCGCGATGGATCCCGCCGCTACATCCTCGTGAGCACGAGCGCGGTGCAGGACGGGGACGGTCCGATCGCCCTCGGCGTCGTCGTCTCGCGCGACATCACCGAGCTCCGACTGCTGGAGAAGGCGCGGGAGGACGTGCTGCACGCCATCTCGCACGACCTGCGCCAGCCCATCACGGTGATGATGTCGGCCGCGCAGATGCTCCGGCGCATGCTCTCGCGCGCCCGGATGGACCACGAGGTGTCCGTCGTCGATCGCGTCGTCGGCAGCGCCAGGCGCATGGCCTCGATGATTGACGACCTCGTCGACTCGGCGCGGCTCGACTCGGGCCAGCTCCTGCTCCACACCGAGCCCTGCGATTTCCTGCCCCTGATCCAGGACATCGTCTCGCGCGCGTGGACGATGCAGGACCAGGCGCGCCTGCGGATCGAGCGCCCGCCCGAGGTGCTGCCCCCCGTGATCCTCGACGCGGCGCGCTTCGAGCGTATCCTCGTCAACCTCGTCGGCAATGCGCTCAAATACTCCCCGCCCGAGGAGATCGTGACCATCGGCGTCGAGGCGAAGGACGTGGAGCTCGTGGTCGCCGTGCGGGATCGAGGCTGCGGCGTGCCGGCCGAGGAGCTCCCCCACCTCTTCGAGCGGTATTACCGGGCGAGGACCGGAAAGAAGGTCGAGGGGCTCGGGCTCGGGCTCTTCATTGCCCGCCAGCTCATCGAGGCGCACGGCGGGCGTATCTGGGTCGAAAGCGAAATCGGCAGGGGCAGCACGTTCGCATTCACGCTGCCCCTCGTGCCAGATGGCCGCGGGGACGGCCCGTCCGCTCGGCTCCTCCGCGATCAGGATGCGTAACCCGTCTCGCCGTGCTCGGTCGCGTCGAGGCCCTCGCGCTCCTCGTCCTCGGCGACACGCAGGCCGATCACCTTGTCGATGGCCTTGAGCAGGAGCCACGTGACGATCGCCGCATACAGGCCCACGACCACGATGCCGGCGAGCTGCGGCCCGAGCTGCGCGACGTTGCCCGCGAGCGCGCCGTCCCGGCCTGCGTCGTTCAACGCCTTCTGCGCGAAAACACCCGTCAGGAGCGCGCCGATCGCGCCGCCCACGCCGTGCACGCCGAAGGCGTCGAGGGCGTCGTCGTAGCCGAGCCGCTCTTTTCCTACGACCGCGAAATAACAGGCTGCGCCCGCGACGAACCCGATGACGGCCGCCGCGGCTGGCGAGACGAACCCGGCGGCGGGCGTGATGCCGACGAGCCCCGCGACGAGGCCCGAGGCGACGCCGAGCGCCGTGGGTTTGCCGCGTTGCCACCATTCCACCGCGATCCAGCCGAGCGCTCCCGCGGCCGCGCCGACGTGCGTCGTGACGATCGAGAGCGCGGCGAGCGCGCCCGATCCGAGGGCGCTGCCCGCATTGAAGCCGAACCAGCCGAACCAGAGGATGCCCGCGCCCGTGAGCGTCATCGTGAGGTTGTGCGGCTGGTGGCGCTCGTGCGGATAACCGACGCGTTTGCCGAGGACCACGGCGCAGACGAGCGCCGAGGCGCCGGCCGAGAGGTGCACGACGGTGCCGCCCGCGAAATCGAGGGCGCCCATCTTGAAGAGCCAGCCGCTCTCGCTCCAGACCCAGTGCGCGACCGGATCGTACACGAGCGTCGACCAGAGGAGGACGAACACGGCATACGCCGGAAATCGCATGCGCTCGGCGAAGGCGCCGGCGACGAGGGCCGGGGTGATGACGGCGAACATCATCTGGAACGCACAAAACGCGAGGTGCGGCACGGTCCCGCGCGCCTCGGTCGCGAGCGGGGCGAGCCCGGCATACCCGAGGCCGCCCACGAGCCCGCCGATCGAGGGCCCGAACGCGAGCGAATAGCCGAAGAGGACCCACTGGAGCGTCACGATCGGGAGCGCGGCGAAGGCGTGCATCAGCGTCGACAGCACGTTCTTGCGCCGCACCATCCCGCCGTAGAAGAGGGCGAGGCCCGGCGTCATGAAAAGCACGAGCGCCGTGGAGACGAGGAGCCAGGCGGTGTCGCCCGTATCGACCTTCATGCTCGATCGATACACCCTCGCATGTTTCGTGAAGGTTTCCGCGGTGCGTCAAGACACGCGCTCTCCGACCCGAACGGAGGAAACGCGCGGCTCATGTGCGCCGCTGTAGGTGCGTCGCGCCGTCCGTGTGGAGCTGCCGGTTATTTCGCGGCCGCCTTTGCCGCTTGTTTCTGCCAGACCTCTTCGAGGCCGACGTCGAGAAAAACGTCGTAATCGAGCCCGGGATACGCCTTCATCATGCGCTCCTTGACCCGATCGATCGCCCCTGCCGGCGGCGGCATCGTGGGGTTTTCCTTCGCCACTTCGTCGAGCAGCCGCCGCAGATACCCCGTCTCCCATGGGAGCAGATCCGCGCCGCCCGTCTTGCCCCGGCCCGGGTGCACGAACCGCGGTTTCATCGCGGCGATCTCCCCGAGCCGCTCGATCCAGGCCTCCGTCTCGCCGATCTCGACCCAGGCGTGGGTCCCTTGCCCCACGAGATCCCCCACGAACACGTGCCCGTCGTATTCGAGGACCACGTGCGCTTCGGAGCAACCCGGGCCGAGCACGTGCGCCTTCACCGTCACCCCGCCGGCCGAGAGCTCTTGCGTCGCGTCGCCGAAGCTCTCCGGCTTGGGGAGATCCTTCGGGTAATCGGGCGCGTACCGCGCCGCGAAGGAGCGTGTCCGGATCTCGTGCACGTGCGGGATCTTCGCGAGCACCTGCGCCGACGTGACCACCCGGATGCCCCGCGCCTGGAAGGTGGACGTGCCATTGAATTTGTCCGGATTGGGGTGCAAGACGATCGCGAGCTCGACCTTCTTGCCCGTGAGGGACTCGGCCTGCTGGAGGAACTCCGCCGAGGCGGAGGGCAAAAACTGCGTATCGATGACGATGAGCCCCGTCGGGCCCTCGATCCAGAACGAGTTCGTCTCGAAGCCCCACGGAATGGACGTGTACACGCCGATGCGCGGATCCGCTTCGAGGCGCGCGGACGTGCCAGTCTTTCGGGGTTTGCCCGACGTGGCCACGTCCGGCGAAGGCGAGGCCGCCCCGCCGCAAGCCGACAGGGACGCACCGAGGAGCATCACGCAGAGAAGGGGCGAGGCGAAACGGGACAGACGCATGCGCGCATGTATCCGATATCGGAGGATGCCGTGCAAGACGGAACCTTCTTCTCGGCGGTATCGCAATCGTATTCCCGTTGACCTCGCGCGCTCACAAGCATTTCATGATGCCGGGGAAAACGGGGGGAGGTGATTCATGGATGGGTCCGAGATCGCTGCGCGAGCGGACGTGTCACGGCTCGAAGCGCGCGTCGTGGAGCTCGAGCGCGAGATCACGGAGGGGAAGGAGCGCGAGCGGAGGCTCGTCGAGAGCGAGCAACGTTTTCGCTGGATGGTCGATGGCAGCGACGACGGCGGCTGGGACTGGGATCTCCGCACCAACGAGGCCTTCATGAGCCCGAGCTGGTTCGAGATGCTCGGCCTCACGCCCGGCGAGATGCCCTGCAACGCCGAGACGTGGAGCGCGCTCATGCACCCCGACGACGCCGGGGAGGTGTGGAAGATGCTGCAAAGCTTCCTCGAAGGCCGCCTCCGGACCTACCACCTCGAGTATCGCATGCGGCACAAATCGAACGGCTGGGTCTGGGTCATGAGCCGCGCCAAGGTGTTCGTCCGCGACGCGGACGGCAAACCCATCCGCATGGCAGGCACGTTGCGCGACATCACCGAGCGCAAGCAAATGGAGGAGGAGCGCGCGCGCCTGTCGCAGAGCCTCATCGAGGCCCAGCGCGCGGCGCTGCTCGAGCTCTCCACGCCGCTCATCCCCATCGCGGACGGCGTGGTCCTCCTGCCGCTCATCGGCGCCATGGATCCTGCGCGCGCCGAGCACCTCCTCTGCACGCTCCTCGCCGGCGTGGAACAGCACGGCGCGACCACCGTGATCCTCGACGTGACCGGCGTGCGGGTCGTCGACGCCGCCGTGGCCGACGCGCTCGTCCGCGCCTCCCGCGCGATCGGGCTCCTCGGCGCCAGGGCCGTGATCACCGGCATGCGGCCCGAGGTCGCGCGGACGCTCGTGGAGATCGGCGCAGATCTCGGCGCGATCGTGCTCCTCAGCAGCTTGCGCAGCGGCGTCGAATACGCGCTCGGCCGCGCCGCGCCACGGGCGAGCGCGTCGTCCGGCGTTCACCGCCGCGTGAAGGTCATGCCTTGAAATCGGCGCCCGAGAGGCCGTGCTTGCGGAGCAGATCGTGGAAGTCGGTGCGGTTGCGCCCGGCGAGCTTGGCCGCGGCGCTGACGTTGCCGCCGGCGCGGCGGAGGGCCTCGACCAGATAAGCACGCTCGAACGAGTCCCGCGCGGCGCGCAGCGGCGGCAGCGGGGCCTCGGGATCGAGGTTCGCGAGCCCGGACGGCGGCCCCTCCTCGGTCGTTTCGGCCGGCGTTTCCCCGGGGAGCGGTGCGGGCGGGCGGGCGGGCGTCGCCAGCGTCGCCAGGATGTGCTGCGGGCGAATGCGTTCTTCCTGGCAAAGCAGGATGGCGCCCTCCATGACGTTCGCGAGCTCGCGGACGTTGCCTGGCCAGGAATGGGCGAGCAGCACGCGCATCGCATCGGTCGAGAGGTACGGCTCGGGCAAGCCGTAGCGCGCGGCCGCGCGGCGCAGGAAGAGCTCGGCGAGCAGCGGGATGTCGTCCGTGCGCTCGCGGAGCGGCGGCATGACGATCGGCACCACGTGCAGCCGGTAGAAGAGGTCCTCCCGGAAGCGCCCGGCGGCGACCTCGGCGCGCAGATCGCGGTTCGTCGCGGCCACGATGCGCACGTCCGCGTCCTCCTCGGTCGCGGATCCGACCTTCGAAAAACGCTTCTCCTGGAGCACGCGCAAAAGCTTCACCTGCACCGGCGCCGGGGCCTCGCCGATCTCGTCGAGCAAGAGCGTTCCCCCGCGCGCCGCCGCGAACAGGCCGTCCTTGTCGCGGCTCGCGCCCGTGAACGCGCCGCGCACGTGCCCGAAGAGCTCGCTCTCCAAAAGCTCCGCCGGCAGCGCCCCGCAGTTCACGGCGACGAACGGCCGCGCCTTGCGCGCCGAGAGCGCGTGGAGCGACCGCGCCGCGAGCTCCTTGCCCGTGCCGGACTCGCCGAGCAGCAGCACCGTCGCGTCCGCGGGCGCCACGCGGGCGATCCGCTCGCGCACGGCCGCGATGTTGTCGCTCGTGCCGAGCAGCCGGATGTCGCTCGACGTGTCCCCCACGATGCGCCGCAGGCCCGCCACCTCGCGCTTGAGCCGCCCGCTCTCGATGGCCTGCGCGAGCTTCTGCAGCAGCTCGTAATCCTGGAACGGCTTCGTCAGAAATCCGTACGCGCCCCGCTGGATCGCGAGGACCGCGGTCTCGATCGTGCCGTGGGCCGTCAGGATGATGACCGGCAGATCGGGCGAGCGTTTTTGCACCTCGCTGAGCACCTCGATGCCGTCGGCGTCTTCGAGGCGCAGGTCGAGGATGATCGCGTCGATGCTCGCTTGCTCCAGCGCTTCGAGCCCGCCGCGGGCCGACAGCTCCGTGCTGACGCGGTAGCCGTGGTGCTCCAGGCGGTAGGCGAGCAGCTCGCACAGGTGTGGCTCGTCGTCGATGACGAGGATGTGCGGGCGCGGGGTGGTGTCGAGCTCGTCCTTCCGCATGGGATTCCCCCTCGGGCGGGGTTTTATCACACGTGCGGGGGCAGGGCGCGCGACGTCGGCTCGGTGTCTTCGAGGGGCAGCCACATGCGGAACACCGCGCCGCCCGCCGGGTCGTCCGCGGCCTCGATGTCGCCGCCGTGCGCCCGCGCGATTTCCCGTGCGAGCGCAAGTCCGAGCCCGATGCCCACGCGCTTCGGCGAGCTGTCCACGCTGTGCGTCACGAACGCGTCGAAGATGACGGAGCGGATCTCGGGCGGAATGCCCGGCCCTTGATCCGCGACGCTGATCTGTGCCCAGGTGCCTGCGGCCCCGCTGGGACCTTCGGGCACGAGGTCGCGACGAACCCGCACGTGCTGGCCTTTCTTCGACACGGCGACGGCGTTGCGCACGATGTTCGCGATGGCGCGCTCGACGAGCACCATGTCGAGGAAGGCCTTGGCCGCCTCGCCGGGCGTCTCGACGTCGACCAGGACGCCGCGCTCGCGGGCCTCGATGTCCTCGTCGCGCACCGCGGCCCAGAGGACCTCGTCGACGGAGGCGCCGGGCTTGCGTTGCAGGGGGGCGCCGGCGCGGAGCCGCGAGAGATCGAGGAGCGTGGTCACGGTGCGGATCTCGCGCTCGCAGGCCACCTGCGCGATTTGCACGATACGCGCCTGCCGCTCGTTCAGCTTGCCGCCTGCGCCGTCGGCGAGGAGCGCGAGCGCCTCGCGGATCTTCGTGAGCGGCGTGCGCATCTCGTGCGAGACGGACGCGAGAAACCCTTGTTTGAGGGATTCGAGCTCGGCGAGGCGGCGGCGCATGACCTCCATCTCTTCGGCGAGCTCGTACACTTCGAGCGGGCCTTGCGCCTCCACCGTGACGGTGAAGTCGCCGCGCCCCACGCTGCGCGCGCTCGACGAGAGCGAGGCGAGGGGCTGCGTCACCGTGCGGGCGAGCCGCTGCGCGAGCAGCACGGACGCGACGCACGCGACGAGCGCGAGCACGATGCCGCTCGACAGCGCCGACCCGGCGGCGCGGCCCGACTCCTCGTCTTTGCGGAGGAGCGCGGAGTGCAGCTCGAACATGCGCGAAATCCAGGCGTCCGTGAGCTTCTCGTCGAGCCGCTCGCGCTCGAGCCGTGTGGTGGTCGTGAGCAGGTGGGCGCAGGTATCGCCGGTCGAGACGCGGGTGGCGAGCGCCTGGTAGCCGCGGACGGGCTCGAGCATGGACTCGCGCACGGGTTTGCCCGCGGCTTCGAGCACGGCGGCGAGCTCATCCGCGCGCTGCCGAATGACATGCGCGGCGTCCTCGGAGGATCGCCCGTGCTCGCAGTCCACGGCGCCGTGCCGCACGGCGATCTCGACGGCCCACGCGGCGCGATGAACGGCCTCTTCCGTGTTCAGCGACCCGAGCTCGGCGTCACGCACCTCCTTGAGGGACGAGCTGATCCGGGCGAGGGAGCCGAGCATGACGACGAGCGCGCAGACCATGAGTCCGACGGGGAGCGCGTGCGAGAGGACGAGCCGCGAGACGAGCCGCATCAATGAGCTCCGAAAAGGGGCGAGTGCCGGGAATCCGTGGATCGTGGAGCGTGCGGGACATGAGCTGACACGGAGCTCGGCCCGGCGCCATTGTCGCTGATCCCCGACACTGTCGGCGAGGGCCGTCGATCCGGCGTCGGTGGGGCCCGACGAAGGACCCGGATCGCGCGCGGCGCTCCCTGCGTTTGCGGGAGATCCGTCGCTGGCATGTTCCGTGAAAACGCAACGGCGGCTCCGGGGGGTGGACCCTCCATCAAACACCGCACGAAGGGATGTTGATGTCCGTCGCGCTTCACACGCCTCCCACGATTTTTTCGATGCGCCACGCGCCGAGCTGGCTCTTGCTCGCGCTCGCCGCGGGGGCCGTCAACGCGGGCGCTTTCCTGGCTTGCCAGCGGTTCGTCACGCATATCACGGGGCTCACGACACAGCTCGGCATCGACGCGGGGTTGTGGGCGCTCATGGCCGAATATGGCCTCGTGGTGCTCTGCTTCATCGTGGGCGCCATGGCGTCGGTGCTCGTGCTGCAGGGGCGCCACCAGCGTGGCAAGCAGCCGCTCCACGCCGCGCCGCTGATCTTCGTGTCGCTGATGCTCGGGGGCGTCGCGATCGCGGGCCGTGTGGGCCTCTTCGGGCCTTTTGGCACGTCCGTCGAGCAGCCCAAGGACTTCGTGCTGCTCTCGCTCCTGAGCTTCGCCATGGGGCTGCAGAACGCGACGGTCTCCACGGCCACGGGGCTCGCCGTCCGCACGACCCACATGACGGGGCCGGCGACGGAGCTCGGCGTGCAGCTCGCGAGTTCCTTCTTCTCGCGCGGCGAGGCCCGGCGCACGGCGCTGCAGGGCGCGATGCTGCGCGGCGGAAAGATCATCGCATTCGCGTCGGGCGCGGCCTTGATGGTGCCCGCCGTGCGCGTCGGCGGCTATCTCGCGTTCCTGATCCCGGGGGCGTTCATCCTGACCGCGACCGTGCTGAGCTTCATTCCCGGTCTCAGCGTCGAGCCTCCGTCCACGCGGCAGCCGACGCTCAGCCGAGGCCACCGCATCGCCTAGAAACGAACCATCGATTGATGACGGCCAAGGACATTACGAATGAGGATGCCATGACGACGTTGCCGAATTTCCAGACGCGGGGCGATCTGACGCTCGCGCGTTCGGAGCGAGCGGTGAAGAGCGAGAAGGCGGCCACGCTCGCGAATGCTGAGCTCGTGGTGGCGCGCGCCCAGGGCGTCTATGCCCAGACCATCCAGCAATCGCGCCTGCTCTCGGCCGTTTGCTTCTTCGCCGCGACGGGGCTCGCCGTATGGAACATCTCGACGACCTTCATGATCGTCTTCCTCGCGCTCGCCGTGCTCGTGTCCGTCACGAGCCGGATTCTCGCGCTGCGCGCGTTCCGCCAGGAGATCGAACGCACGGGGCGCGCGCAGGGTTTGGCGGAGGACGCCGCGCAAAGCGTGGCGGCCGCGAAGACCGCGGCGTTCCGCGCCCGCGCCGCGCGTGGCGACGCGGACGCGTTCGACGTCGATCCGCTCTGAGCGCCACGCCCGCCTGCGCGCTCCATTCGCGCTGCGCGTCCTGACCGTTTCCGCGGGTTCGCCCTACATGCAGGGCGGGGCTTCGTGACCAAACACGAGCGAGCGGAGAGGAGGGCGTGGGAAGGCGAGATGTTCCGGCTCTTCGCCGAGAACGTCCTCGATTACGCCATTTTCATCACCGATCCGGACGGCGTCGTCCTCAGCTGGAGCAAGGGCGCGGAGCGGCTCCTCGGGTATCGCGAGGACGAGGTCCTCGGCCAGTCCTCCGACCGCTTCTTCACGCCGGAGGACATCCGCAGCGGCAAACCGCAACACGAGCGCGACGAGGCCCTGGCGAGCGGGCGCGGGGACGACGATCGCTGGCACGTCCGCAAGGACGGCACGCGCTTCTGGTCGGCCGGCGTCGCCACACCCCTCCGGGACGAGGCCGGGCTCCTCCGTGGCTTCGCCAAGATCATGCGGGACCGCTCCGACATCAAGCGGGTCGAGGCGGTGGAGCACGACCGCGAGCGGCAGCTCCAGCTCCTCACCGACCGCATCCCCGTCCTGATCGCCCATTGCGACGCCGACCGCCGGTACAAGTACGTCAACAAGCCTTATGCCGCCCGCTTCGGCCGCCGCCAGAGCGAATTCGCCGGCCGACGGATCCGCGACATGCTCGGCGAGCACGCCTATGCGGCCATCGAGCCGCACGTGGAGGCCACCCTCCGCGGCGAGCATGTCGAATTCGAGATCGAGATCCCTTATGAGGACCTGGGCCCGCAGGTCATGCGGTGCGTGTACGATTCGGAGCTCGACGACGACGGCCGTATCACGGGCTTCGTGGCGACCATCGTCAACGTGACCGAGTCCAGGCTGGCGAGGAAGGCCCTGCGCGAGACCGAGGAGCGGCTCCGGACCCTCAGCGACAACCTGCCGCGGGGCGCGATTTACCAGCTCCTGGCCGACGCCAAGGGGGGCCGGCGATTTCTTTATGTCAGCGCCGGCGTCGAGCAGTTCCTCGGCGTCACGCCTGCCGAGATCCTGGCGGACGCCTCCGCCCTTTATGGCCTCGTGCACGCGGACGACCGCGCCCGCATGGTCGAAATGGAGATCGCCGCCGTCCGTGGCCTCGCCCCGTTCGATTGCGAGTATCGATTGTGGACGCGCTGGGGCAGCATCGTGTGGATTCATTGCCGCTCGGGCCTTCGCCGCCTGCCGACGGGCCAGACCATGTGGGAGGGCATTTTCATGGACGTGACGGCCCGCAAGGAGGCCGAGCAGGCGCTCCGCGAGGCCGACCGCCGCAAAGACGAGTTTCTGGCCATGCTCGCCCACGAGCTCCGCAATCCCCTGGCGCCGATCCGGAGTGCTGCGCAGATCCTGCGGATCGTTGACATGGCCGATCCGCGGATCGAGCGATCCACCGCGATGATCGAGCGCCAGGTCCAGCACATGACCCGGCTCGTCGACGACCTCCTCGACGTCAGTCGAATCACGAGCGGGAAGATCAAGCTGCAAAAGGGCCGCGTGGACGTCGCGGCGGCCGTGGGGCGCGCCCTCGAGACGGCGCGGCCGCTCCTCGACGCTCGCAAGCACGAGGTCTCTGTCGAAATGCCGCCCGAGCCCGCCTGGGTCCACGCCGATCCGACGCGGCTCACGCAGATGGTCGAGAACCTCCTGACGAACGCGGCCAAGTACACCGAGGAGCGGGGGCGCATCACGCTCGCCGTCGAGCGCGCGGAGGACATCGTCTCGATCCGGGTCCGGGACACCGGCGTCGGCATTCCCAAGGAAATGCTGACCCGGGTCTTCGACCTCTTCACGCAGGTGGAGCGCTCGCTCGCCCGATCGGAGGGCGGGCTCGGGATCGGGCTGACGCTCGTGAAAAACATCGCCGAAATGCACGGCGGCACGGTCGAGGCCCGCAGCGAGGGGCGAGGGCAGGGGAGCGAGTTCATCGTGCGCCTGCCGGCCTTGCCAGTGGCGGAGCCGCCGTCGGGCCCGAGGCCTCCGGCGAGGAGCCTACCTGCGGGGCCGCGCCGCATTTTGGTCGTGGACGACAATGCCGACGTCGCGGAGAGCCTCTCGATGCTCCTGCGCATCGCGGGGCACGAGGTCCATACGGCCCTCGACGGCAGCGCCGCGCTGGAGGCGGCGCGTACCTTCCGGCCCGAGATCGTCTTGCTCGACATTGGTTTGCCCGGGATGAACGGATACGAGGTCGCCTCCGAGCTCCGGCGCGACCCCGCGCAGGCCGAGACCATTCTCGTCGCGCTGACAGGCTACGGCCACGAGGAGGATCGCAGGCGCGTGAAGGAGGCCGGTTTTACCGCGCACCTGGTCAAGCCCGTCGACCTCGCCACGCTGGAGGGGGTCCTCGGGTCCGTCGAGGCGTCGCCCGCGCACGCCTCCTAAAAGGCTAGGCGGGACGGATCTTTCGAGCTACCTTGGTTCGGCCCACGATGAAGCTCGACTTCGATGCGATGAGCCTGACGGAAATCATCCGGCTCCAGACCCAGCTCTCGCAGGTCCTCACGCGGCGCTTCGAAAAGCCGCTCGCCCTCGGCTTCACCGACATCGTCGGCTCGACGGCGTATTTCGCGCGCTTCGGGGACAAGGCGGGCAGGGCGCTGCAGCAGCTCCATCACGATCTCCTCGGGGAGTCGATCCAAAGGTTCGGCGGGCGTATCGTCGACGTCGCGGGCGACGGCGCGTTCACTTGTTTTCCCGACGTCGAAAAGGCCGTCTCCGGGCTCGTCGTATTCCTCGAGCGCACGTCGCAGGAGAACCAGACCCGGTCGCGGGATCATCAGCTCGTGGTGCGGCTCGGCGTGCACGCCGGGCCGGTGCTGACCGACGGCGTCATCGTATCGGGCGACGCGGTGAACCTGTGCGCGCGTATCGCCTCGACGGCGGAGCCCGGCGAGCTGCGCCTTTCGGCGGCGGCCTTGCGCGAGTCTCCGCCCGGCATGCGCGTGCGCGCCTGGCCCGTTCCCCCCGTGGTCGTCCGGGGGCACGCCGAGGCGCTCGTGCTCTTCCGCTTCGATTGGCGCGACGAACACCGCCTGCCCGGAAGCGTGATCGTGTGCGAGACCGGCGACAGCTTCGTTTTGCCGCGGCAAGACATCATCAGCTTCGGCCGGCTCCGCGGGGAGGACGGCACGCGGGCGAACGACGTCGTCCTCGTGTTGCAAGACAAGCAGCTCGAGCAGCTCGTGAGCCGTTTTCATTTCGAGCTCCGGCGCAAGCCCGAGGGCTATGTGCTGCGGCCCGTCTCGCGCCAGCCGACAGAGGTGGACGGGCGGATGGTCGCGCCGGACCACGAAGCGCCGATCCGGCCCGGCTCCGTCGTGCGGCTCTCGAAGGCCGTGACCCTCGAATTCAAGGCCCGCCCAGAGGCAAGCCTGGGGAACGCCTCCCCAACAATCGAGCCAAAATCGAGCTGAAGCGGAGGACGCGCGGCGCCGGGGCGCTGCCCCGGACCCCGCGGGGGGCTGTCCGCCCCCTCGACCCCGGACCAGGCACGGCCTGGACCGAGGCTGGAAGAACTGCGCGATGCGCAGTTCTTCCAACGGGCCGGTGGCAAGACCATGAAGGTGGGGTTCAAGCTGGCGACGCCAACGTTGCCGGCTGAGCCTGCAGCGCTGCGGCCTTGGTTGGCAGGGTCGTTTGCGGTCTTGTCAGCGGCTGTTCGATGAACTGCGCGGAGCGCAGTTCATCGACCCCGGGTCCAGCGCTTGCGCTGGTCCGGGTCCAGGGGCGGATAGCCCCGGTGGGGCCTGGGGCAAAGCCCCAGCGCGGCGGCCCCAAGAAGACATCCATGCTCAGCTCATGCTTGACGCGTCGCTGCGGCGCGCGCGAGCCACTGCTCCAGCCGCTCCGCGGCCTTTAGCTCCTCGGACAAGCGGTCGCGCTCCTCGTCGGACAGGGGGAGCGCCTGGAGTTGCTCCCGCAGGGCCTGGCCCATCGCGGCGTCGTCCATCGCAATCGCGAGCTCCATGCGGGCCGCCATTGCTTGCACCCGGTCCACCACCGGGGCTTCGGCCCCATATTTCGCGAGAGCTTTGTCGAGCACGCGCGCGGCGGCTCGGTCATCGTTTTTGAAATCCCGCAGGATGCGCGCGTTGTCGAGCGCCTTCGCCAGGCCTGCGAGCGCCTTGGACCCGCCGTACTCGACCTCCTCCGGCTCGTCCCGCCGGATGAAAAGGATGTTGTTGCCGGAGGGGTCGATCAGCGAGAAGCGGCTCTGCCCAGGTCGGAAGCGCGTCATCCGGGGCTTCCCGCTGGCGAGCACCTTGCCGTACTTTGCGCGCATGGCCTCGGTGAACGCCCGGTGATAGGGCTCCACGGCGTCCACCAGCACCAGACAGCCGCCTGAGCTCTCCTCCTTTGGGTCGAGCCCCTTGGGGGCCTTGCCGAAGTGCAGCTCGAAGCCACGAAAGCGCAGCGCCAGATACAGGTACGGCCGTGTCATCTCGTAGGTGACCTGGAAGCCGAGCGCCTGATAAAACGCGAGCGTATCCTCGGGCGAGACGCAGGGCAGGAGCGGAATCGTCGTCTCTTTGCGTTCGGTGGCGAAAGGAGGGGGTGCGTTGTTCGTCATGGCTCTGGTGGGGACGTCAGGGGTGCCGCGTCATTGCGCTTCCGGCGTGAACAGCGGCTCTCCGCTGGCCTTCACGCCGAACGCGCCGATGATGGCACGTCCCTCGGCTGAACGAAGAAACTCCGTGAAGGCCCGCGCCCCCTCCGCGTTGGCCCCTGCGCCGGCCTTCGGCTCGATCGCGGAATACGTATTCCGCAGCGCTGCGTCGCCCTGGAACACGATTGAAAGCTTCAGATCCTTCTGCTTGGCCACGAACGTCGCCCGATCGCTCAATGTGAACGCGCCCTCGTCCGACGCGCGCTCGAGCGTCTCGCCCATCCCGGCGTTCGCCTGCACGAGGAACGCGCCTTTCGTGTCGATCCCCGCGGCCTTCCACAGCGCCCTCTCGCGCTGGTTCGTCCCGGAGTCGTCCCCGCGCGAGACGAACGTCCGCCCGGACGACGCGATCCGGCGCAACGCCTCCTGCACGTCGCCTGCGCCGGCCACGACGCCCACCTGATCGGCGGGCCCGACGAGCACGAACTCGTTGTGCATGAACGGGCTCCGCCGCCCCACCTCGCCTGCGGCGACCGCGGCTTGCTCCCCGGCCGGCGCGTGCGTGATGGCCACGTCGGCTGTGCCCTCCCGCAGCGCGCGCAGCGCCTTGCCGGACCCGAGCGCATTCACCTCGACGCGGCAGCCCGACTTCGCCTCGAACGCGGGGAGCAGCTCGTCGAGCAGCCCCGCGTCCTTCAGGCTCGTCGTCGTCGCGAGCCGGAGCGCCCGCCCTCCCGCGGGCTGCTTCCCGCAGGAAAGGCAGAGCAGCGCGAGCAGGAAGAACACCCAGCGTGATGCGAACGAGCGGCGTGACAGCACGTGCATGACGCCGCGAGTCTACCACTTCGGGTTTGCCCGGTCTGCTCTCCTGTTCGCCCGCGGGCAAGCGCTGCGCCCCTTGTGTTTCGAGGGGCCCCGGCGCATCATCCCGTCCCGACATGGCGGGCGATTCGACCCTCTCGCGTCGGGGATTCCTCAAGGTGTCGGCCGCGACGAGCGCGGCGGCGGGGCTCGTGGCCGGGTGTGAGGCCACGGCGCCTCCGCTTCCGCCCGAGCCTGCGCGCGTGGCCTTTGATCTCACCCGCAACTCCGGGGCGCTCCAGCCCGACGAGGTCGTTCGCGCCGCTTGCCAGTTCTGCAACTCCCTTTGCGGCCTGAAGGTCCACAAAAAGGGCGGACGTATCATCGACATCCAGGGCGAGACGGCCGATCCGGTCCAGGAGGGCAACCTCTGCGTCAAGGGCCCGATGATGGCGCAGATCGTCTACAACCCGCACCGCATTCGTACCCCGGTCCGGCGTGTCTCCGGTGCGAAAGGCTCCCCCGATTCGCGCTTCGAGCCCATCGGCTGGGATCAGGCCCTCGCCGAGATCGCCAAGAAGCTCGTCGAGATTCGCGATTCCACCGGCGCCGCCGGCGTCGCCAGCAAGACCTCGGGGCGGCTCGTGCGCGGGGTCGGATCCATCATCGGCCGCTTCTTTGATCTCTACGGCTCGCCCAATGCGACCGACGTCGGACCCGTTTGCAACGACGCGGGCGGCGACGCGCTCGCCTGGACCTTTGGCCTCGGCAATTTTACGAATGGCTACGCCAAGGATGGCATCACCGGCCAGGAGGACCTCGGCAGCTCGAAGTTTTTCCTCTTCTTCGGCACGAACCAGGCCGAGACGCACCCCGTCACGTTCGAGCACCTCCTCCGGGCGCGCGCGCGCACCGGCGCGAAGCTCGTCGTCGTCGACCCGCGGCAAACGCCGACGTCTGCCTTTGCGGATCAGCACATCGCCATCCGCCCGCATACCGACATGGCGCTCGTCTACGCCATGCTCGCGCATGTGATCCGGCAGAAGCTCTACGACGCGGCGTTCGTCGACAAGTGGGTCGTCGGGTTCGACGCGCTCGTCAAGCACGTCGAGGCGCAACGGTTTTCCCCGGAGTGGGGCGAACGGATGACGACCGTCCCCGCGAGCACGATTCGCGCCCTCGCCGAGGCGTACGCGAAGGCCCGCCCCGCGGCGATCTTCTGCAATGCGGGCATCTCGCATCAGATGAATGCGTTCCACACCTACCGGGCGATGGCGTTCCTCGCGGCGATCACCGGCAACGTCGGCCGCCCCGGCGGCGGCTGCAATTTCATGCACAACACCTGGCCGGGGGATCTGCGGTTGCCGAAGGTCCGCGGCGAGGTCCCGGAGAAAAAGGGCCCCGGGCTGCTCGGACCGGACGTGTTCCCGCGGGCCATTCTCGACGAGGATCCTTACCGCCTGCGCGCCGTGTTCCTCATGGGAAACCCGCTCGTCGACGGCGCGAACGCGGTGCGGGTGCGCGCGGCCTACGAAAAACTCGAGCTGCTCGTGTATCCGGGCCTCTTCCTGGAGGAACCCGCGCTCTTCGCCGATTACGTGTTCCCGATCCCGAGCGTGCTCGAACAGGAGTGCGTCTACATGCGCCGCGACGACCGCGCCATTCGCTGGTCGGACAAGGCCGTCGATCCGATCGGCGAGGCGCGGCCCGACATTCACCTCTGGATCGACCTCGCCCACGCGATGGCCGAGGTCGACAAAAAGCACCCGCCTTCGTACTGGAAAGACAACCTCCCGGCGGCGTGGAAGGACTACCGCACGTTGTGGGACGAGGTCTTCGTCAAGAACACGCCGGGCATGGCGGGGATGACCTCGAAGCGCCTGCGCGAGCGCGCCGAGCCGCTCCGGTGGCCTTGCCCCTCCGAGGATCACCCGGGCACGAGCACGCTCTACCTCGACGACCCCTCGTGGACGACCGTGGCGAGCGCCCTCGGGCACGCGGGGAAACGCTTCTTCACGCCGAGCGGGAAAATCGAGATTCATACGCCCGAGATCCACGAAAAACTCGCCCGCGCCGGGCACGCGGCGCTCCCGCCTTTTTATTCGCACCCGGAGGTCGGCGCCGGGGTCCCCACGGTCGTGCACCTGGCGGAAAAAGTCCCCAACCCGCTGCACCCCGGCTCGTCCACGCCGCGGGTCAAGCTCGGCGTGCCGCCAAACGAGGCCGCGCGCGCCGGGTTCCCGCTCCTCGGGATGATCGGCCGGCCGAGCGTCGTCGACTTCGCGACGATGACGCAATGGACGAACACCGGAAAGATGATGAACGGCCTCCGGCTCGTGCAGATCCACCCACGCGCGGCGGCGCGCGCGGGGATCCGTGACCGAGACGCGATCCGCGTGGAGAGCCCGCGGGGCGTGATCACGGCGACCGCGCTCCTTTTCGATGGCATTCGCGAGGACACGATCTTCGTGCCGAACTTCTTCGGCCCTGCGCAAAAGGTGGGCGACGATCTCGGCCTCCCGCGGTACGAGCCCGCGAACGTGCTCGTCGACGACGGGCATTTCGACGCGCTGTCCGGACAGCAGGCGTACAAGTGTTTTGCGTGCCGCGTCGTCCGGGCCTGAGCCACCCTATAGACCACGACCTGTGCCCCGCGGTAGGGTGAGGGCATGGACATCGGGCACCTCGTCGACTCCTATCACCGCGACGGCTACCTCGTGCTGCGTGGCCTCTTCTCTCCCTCCGAAGTGCAGGAGGTCGCCGAGGAGACGGCGGCGCTCCTCGAACGCAAGGAGCTGATGGCGAAGAACAACCTGCGCGTGCGGTGGCAGTACCATTACGAGACGTGCGAGCCCGTCTTCGAGCTCTTCGACCCGGTCACCGACATCGCGCCCAGGTGCTCGGCCTGGTTCCACGACCGCCGCGTCGCCGACGTCCTTGCCCAGCTCTTTCAGGACCACGCGCATCCGTTCAAGGACAAGCTGATCTACAAGCCCGCCGGCGCGGGCGGCTATCCGCTGCACCAGGACTTCATCGCCAGGCGTTCCACCATTACCTGCGGACCATCTACGGCATGATGGGGCTCGCCGACCTTCATTTCCGCTGAGCCCGAGACCCCGATGAGCTCCGAGAAGACCCACGTCTCGCTGAACGTCGGCGACCTCGGCAAGGCGGTCGCGTTTTATCGCGCCTTCTTCGGCCAGGAGCCGGCGAAGCATTACAAGGACTACGCCAAGTTCGAGCTCGACGAACCTCCGCTCGTGCTCTCGCTGGAGCCCGTCTATCACCGCAGCGCGGATTCGTTCAACCACCTCGGCCTGCGCCTTTCGGCCCCGGACTCCGTGGCGGGCATGCAGGAGCGCCTGAAGGAGGCGGGGCTCTTGACCGAGCGCGAGGACGACGTCGAGTGTTGTTATGCCCGGCAGACGAAGTTCTGGCTCCTCGATCCGGACAAGAACCTCTGGGAGGTCTATGCGCTCACGGGTGAGATCACGCATCGCGGGAGCCTGAGCGCGTCGGACGCGATGATCTGGCGGACGCTGCCGTCCTTGCCGCCCGTGAAGAACGTGCCATTGGGCCCCGTGGTCAGGAGATCGGGCCCCGTGAGCTGCGCGAGGACCGCGAGCTCGTCCGGATTTGTGATGGGCGCGCGGTACACGTTGCCCGTCTCTTGTTCGGTGACGATGAAATCTCCGCCGACCGCGAGCACGCCGATGGGCTTTTTCAGGCCCGTGATGACCTCGGCCTCCGTGCCGGCGAGATCGAGCTTGGCGACGCTGCCGAGCTTGATGCCGTTCATCGCGACGAAGAACGTATCGTAGAGCGTGCCGTCCTCGGACACGGCGAGGCCAATGCGGCGGCGCAGCGGATCGAGGTTCGGGACCACGCCGTTCGTCCCGTCGGGCTTCGCATAGACGACGTCGCCCGCGGTGCCGCCGCCGAACCTGGGCACGACGAGCGTGCCGTCCTTCCGCTTGACGACCTGACCGAGCCCCGCGCTATCGGGCGGCGCGGGCGGCAACTCGGCGGCGAGCGCGAGTCCTGCCGTATCGGTCCACGCGAGGATTCGATTGCCATTGTCGTCGGCGAGGAAAAACGTGGCCGTGTCGGCATCCCAGAAAAGACCGTTGGGATCGCCGTCGAGCGAGATGCTCGTGGGCCCGCGATCGACGACGGTCCCGTTCCCACCGCCCGAGCTCGCGCCGGAGCCCGATCCCGGGGTGGAGGGTGACGTGCCGTCCCCACGCGCGGAGCGTTCCTGGGCTCCGCGCGTTCACCCGAACGTTGCGTCCGGATCGATCCCATCCGCTTTCAGGAGCGCGTCCTCCGCGCGCTCCGCCTGGGTCCCTTTCGGATGCGTATACCAACCCTTGGGATCCGCCGTCTCGGGACTCTCGCGGACCTTCAGGATCGTGAACATCCCGCCCATGTCGATCGACCCGAACGGCCCGGGCCCGCCGCCCATCGGGATCGAGTTCTTCGGCACGGGCATGCCCATCTCGGCCATGTCGCCCATGCCCGTTTGTCCCATCGTCATGTAACTCGGCACGAGGCTTTGCACCCGCGGGTCGATCTTCCGCGCATTCGCGCCGACCATGACCGGCATCCCGTGGCCCATCTGGTTCATCACGTGGTGGGTCATGTGGCAATGAAAGGCCCAGTCGCCGAGCTCATCGGGGACGAACTCGATGACGCGCGTGCTGCCGACGGGCACGAGGACCGTGGTCTCGGGATGCCGCGCGGCCGCTGGGATCTCGCCGCCGTCGGTCCATGTGGTCTCGAAGGTCAGGCCGTGGAAATGGATCGGGTGGTGGTCCATCGCCGAGAGATTGCCGAAGCGGATGCGCACGCGCTCGCCGCGGCCCACGACGAGCGGCTCGGTCCCGGGGAACGCCTTCGAATTGAAGGTCAGCACGTTGAAATCGGTCATCTCGTTCGGATCGGGGCGGCGTGAGCCCGGCGTGATCTTCCACTCGTGTGTCATCAGCACGAAATCCCGATCGACCGGCGGACCCTTCGGCCGCTTCGGGTGCACCACGATCATCCCCATCATCCCGAGCGCCATCTGCGTCATCTCGTCGAAATGGGGGTGATACATGTACGTCCCGGGGTGCCGGAACGTGAACTCGTAGACGAACGTCTCGCCGGTCTTGATGGGGCGCTGGTTGAGGCCGGACACGCCGTCCATCCCGTTCGGCAAGATCACGCCGTGCCAGTGCACCGTGGTCGGCTCGGGGAGCTTGTTCGTCACGTAAATCCGCACGCGATCGCCCTCGACGACCTCGATCGTGGGCCCGGGTGTCCGGCCATTGTAGCCCCAGCAATCGCCCTCGAGCCCCGGCGCGAACGTGTGCTTCACGGGCATGGCGACGAGGTGGCCGATCTTCAAGCCGTCCTTTTCTTTGAGCGGCAACGTCACGCCGTTCGGCGTGGTGACGGCGACCTGGCCGCCCGGGAACACGGCGCGTTTCGGGGAGGGGCGTGCAGGCGCGGCGCCGGGTTTGGCGTTTTGGCCGAACGCTTGCGAGGCGAGCAAGGCGCCCCCGGCGGCGACTCCGAATTGAACGAATTTGCGGCGATCCATGGTGTCTCTTCCTTCCCGTCAATGCCCGGCCGCGGCGCTGTCGCCGCCCGAGGGGAGGTTCGTTCGTGGTGCGCCGGCGGGGCCGAGCGCGAGGCCGCGGTGGCGGCCGGCGAGGATCTGGTCGAGCGCGGCGCGCGCATTCCAGTACTCGAGGAGCGTCTCGACGTAGGTGAGGCCGGTCTGCGTGACCTGGCGCTGGCTGTCGAGGACCTGAAAGACGCTGACCTGCATCGCGTTGTACTGGAGCACCGTCTCCGCGAGGGCTTTTTCCCGCGCGGGCAGGACGACCTCGCGGTAATGGCGCGCGCGCCGCCCCGTGGATTCGACGCGGTTTTGCGCGGTGCGCACGGTCGCGCGGAGCGCCGTGGCGGTCGCCAGATATCGCTCGCGCTGCGCGCCGAACTCGGAACGAGCGCTCAGAACCGTGCCCTGGTTGCGATCGAAGATCGGCAGCCCCACGGTGACGTGGCCGCCGATCTCCCACACGGAAGCGTCCCGCTCGCCGTGGAAGCCGCCCGAGATATGCGGGAGGTTGCCCTCGGTCCGCGCGAGCCCGGCGCGCTTCGAGGCGACACGCATGCGCGCGTCGAGCTCCTGAAGCTCGAAGCTCGACGCGACGGCGCGCTCCTCGACCCGCTCGAACACGAGCGCCTCGGCCGGCGGATCCGGGAGCCTCGCTTCAATGCTCCAGCGTGTCTGCTCGCCGGACAGCCCCAGCGCCACATTCAGGGTTTCCCGCGCGTCGAGCAGGCGGTTCTCCGCCTCCGCGACGTCGACGCGCGCCGACTCCACCGCGGCCCGCTGGGTGGCGAGATCCACATCCGGGAGATTGCCGACCCGAGAAAGCTCCTCGGCCGCGGCAAAACCTGCCTGAAACGCTTTCAGCGCGCGGTCGCGGAGGTCGAGCTCCTGCTGGCGCGCCTGCACCGTGTAAAACGCAGCCCGGGTGGTGTAGGCCATATCGAGGACCTGCCCTGCGACGCGGAGCCGCTCGGCGGCGAGCTCGGCTTCGGCGACGCCTTTGCGGAGCGGGAGGATCAAAAGCCCGCTGAGGTTGTATTCGATCCCGATGTCGAGCTGGAGCGGCTGCGTGGGATCGTTCGGGCGCCGGACGCTGAGATCGATCTCGGGGTTCGGGGGCAGTCCAGCCTGCACGAACCGGCCGCGGGCGATGCCGATCTCGTAAAACGCCGCGCGCAATTCGCGGTTCTGCGCGAGCGCGATCCGCACGGCGCCGTCGGCGTCGAGGGGTTTTCCGAGGAGCTTCGGCACCTCCGCCGCGGTTTTTTCCCAGTCTTCGTCCTCCCCGGGCACGGAGACGGCGAGATCACGCCGGTTTCGCGCGGTGAAGATGTCGTTCACCTCGCCCACGTGCTGGGGGAGCGACGCGCTCGCGCAGCCGGCGGACAGGCCCAGGGCGAGCGCCAGCGCGGAGAACGAAAAGAAAGGTCTTGTCGTCATGGCAGGTTCACCCGGTCAATGGTTGTGGCCGCCGTGGCCGTTGTGGCCGCCGTGATGTCCGTGGTCGTGGCCCCCGTGGTGTCCGTGCGGGTGCTCGTCCTTGCCCTCGGAGGTGCCTTGGGCGTCGGGAAGGACGCAGGGCTTGCCGGGCACGCAGACGCCAGCCTCCAGCGGATCCGAGGCCGTGAGGACCGCCGCGACGGGGGGACGGGGCGCCGGGGGCGCCGCGGGGGATGCGGGCGAGCCGGGCTGGAAGGCCGAAGGGACCTCCGGCCCGCTGCAAGCGGACGCGAAGAGCAGGACGAGCAGGCCCAGCGTGGTCTTCATGCGGTGACTCCAAGCTCCTTTCCGTGCGATCTCGCAGGGATGCGGGGCCCCGGTTCATCGCGTGGCCGCCGCGGGGTCGCAACCCTCGCACCCGCTGACGCAGACCCGGTCCGAGGATTACACCGCGGTCATGCAGGGCGGCGCCGGGCTCGGCGGGAGGAGGAGGGGCTTGCTACGGGCGGGGAGGGGGGTCCTCGGTGGGAAGACCGTGCTCCTGCTGGACTTTGCGGATGTGCTCTGCTTCGGGCAGTTGAAAGCGCTCGGCGTCCGCATGCGCGAGGAGGAGGAATCGGGCGGCTTCCTCTCGGTCCCCGGGGGCGTTGCGGGCGAGGAGGGTCAACGCGAACTCAGCGCGGCCGACGACGAGGCCTCGCACGTCACCGGTACGCGCGTAGTGGGGGAGTTCTTCGTCTCGTCGGATGCGCAGGGCCTCGTCGAGCTGGCCGCGAGCCCGATGAGTATCAGCGATTTCATCGAGAGCGAGCGCCTGCCCTTGCTGCATACCGAGCGCCTCGAAGTCCTTGAGGGCTCCTCGCAGGTGCACCAGCGCCTCTTCCAGGGCGCCCATGGCATGGAGTGCTTTTCCCAGCCTCAAACGGCTTGCTGCCGTGATCCACCAGAGGCCCGCGGCCGTGGACAGCGCGAGGGCTTCCCTCGACACACGCACGCTCTGCTCCGGCAGGCCGATCGATTGGAACACAGCCGCCCGGATACCCAACGCTTGGATCACTCCAGTCGTGTATCCGACGCCCCGCGCGTGCTGTTCGGCTGTCTCCGTAGCGCTCATCGCCTCTTCGAATGCATGCGCTCGAAGGAACGCCGTTGCAACGTTCAGCCACGCATCGGCCAGCGCCCCCGGCGCCACTTCCCCCGATGCCTCGATCTCTCGTAGACGCAGCACTTCCGCTTCCGCTACCGCACCCGTTCCCAGTTCCGCCACCGCCACCGCGTCCGCCTCCGCTGCCGCTACCGCCACCGCCTCCGCCTCCACGGCCGTCGTCCCCGCCCGGACATCCCACAAATCGTCCGCCCCGCGCGCGAATTCGCCCGCCCTCGCCTCCGGCAACACGAGCACCAGCGGCCCCGCAATCAGCCGCCCGAGCACGTCGCGCGCCATGTTCAGCGACCGGAGCGCCTCTCCGCCTTTCTCGTCGAGCAAGACCTCGGCATAAGGCACCACCGCCCCCGCCAGCGGCTTCGTCCGGTCCGACGCCAGGAGGAACGCGTCCACGGCCTCCGCGGCCTCCGCGCCCCACGGAAAAAACGTCAATGGCGGGAGCCCCTCCTGGCCGCTCCATTCCTGGAGCCGCCAGAGCACCTCCGCCCGCGCCGCATCCGATGCCAGCACCACGAACAACGCAAACGAGCTCGCCCGCCGCAGCCCCCGCCGGAGCACGTCGAGGCCGTGCTCCGATTCCTCCGTGAGCCGCGCGAGCGGCCCCGGGCGGGTCAGGGGTGCTCGCGGAACTTCCGGCATGTCACGACCAGCGGATGCACGGCCCACCAGGGCTCCGGATCCCCGTTCTGGTATTCGAGCACGAAGAGGTGCCGCAAGAGATCGCGCTTCACGTCTTCCTTGCAATCGTCCGGGAATCGATTCGTATGCGCCACGTGCTTCAGGACGGGCACGTAGGGCTCGGGCAACGCGCGCTCGAAATCAGCCTGCACGCCCGCCATCGAGCGGTTCACCGAGGCCGCCGTCACCGGGGGATCGTCGTGCTCGTTCACCGCGTCGAGCACGATGCGAAGCGCATGCCGGATGCATCCGCCCGAGGCCCGCGCGATCCGCAGCGCCGCCTGGTCGCCTTCCTCGAACAGGAGATCGAATCGCACCCGGCGTTGCAAGAGCTCCACCATCGCGCGCAGGCCGAGGAGGTTGTCGCCGCCGCCCTCGGCCACGCGCTTGCCGACCTCGATCATCGGCAGCACGACGACCTTGCCCCCGTACAGCCCGATGAGGCCCGCTCCGGCCGCCGCATAACAGAGATACAGCGGCACCGTCAGCACGAGGTGCGCGTCGAGCCCCTTCAGCGCGACGAGGCGGTCGAGGTAAAGCCGCTCCACGCCCGCGCGCTGGCCCTCGGAGAGCTTTTCGAGGTTGTCGATGAGGACCACGAGCGGCTCCGACGTGTCGAACGGCGGCGTCTCGCGGATCGTCTGGAACGCCTGGTTCAAGCCCTCGATGAGCGCGGGGACGACGGACGCGAGGGAGGCGCGCACCACCTGCTTTTGCTCGACGCCCTGGACGCGGATGTAATCGAGCGCCTTCTGGATCGCCTGGGGAATGCCGCTCGGCAGGTTCTTGACGACCGTGCCCAGGCTATCGCCGATCTGCTTCTTCCAGAGCGGCACGAGCACCTTCGCGGCCGCCGCGGGGTGCTGTTCGTACACGAGGCTCCAGAGCGCGAGCAGGATGTCCTCGAGGTCGACGCTCGTGCGGTCGAGCATGTGGTCGGCGTCGAGGAAGAGGGTCGCGACCGGCGAGCCGCCGCCCTCCGCGGACGCGAGGCGCCGCTGCATGCGAAGCAGCTCGGTCGTCTTGCCGCTGCCGAGATGGCCGCTCAGGAGGTGCAGCGTGGGGACGCCGCCCGCCCGCCGGATGCTCCGCGCGACGAGCGCCAGGCGGTCGCCGCCGCGGACGTTCTGGAGGTCCTGGCGAAGGTCCTCGTCCTCCTTCGGATGCAGCGGCGTGAACGGGTCGCAGAGCCGCACGGCATCGTCGAGCGTCCTGGCCGGGTGCTCGAGGGCGCGCGACGAGACGGCGAGGCTGCGCGAAGGCTCCGGAGGGCTCACGGCGCGGAGCCTACCATGTCCCTCTGCGCATGCCTGTGTTCTCGCGCGCAGGTTTTCGACGCGCGAGGGTGTTCGAACGTTCGAAGGGGGTCGAGAGAACGTGACGCGAGGGTCTCCAAACGTTCGGAGACCCGCAAGCGACGGTGACGCGAAGGGGATCGAACGTTTCGAGAGGCAGAAGCGAGGGTGACGCGCGGGTGTTCGAACGTTTGGAGACCCGCGAGCGAGGGTGACGCGAGGGTGTTCGAACGTTCGAACCGGCACGCGCAACCGTGACGCGAGGGTGTTCGAACGTTCGGAGACCCGCGAGCAACGATGACGCGAAGGGCTCAGGACGTTTGGAGACGCGGAAGCGAGGACGCCGTCCCCCTGCGCTCCCCCCTGACGGCCCTCAAGGGCATTCGAACGCGTGCGTCGAGCCGGCCACTTCGTCCGTGAAGAGCCGGAGCTGCGCCTGGACGGGCCCTTTTTCGGCGGCCGGTGCCTTGCAGCAGACCGTCGCCGAGACCTCGTCCTCGGCGCTGACCCGGAGCCCCTTCGCGCCTTCGGGCAATTTCACCTTTGCGATCGGCGGGCTCGTCGCCAGCCACACGGACTCGCCGCCGTCGAGTTCGGCGCAACGCAGGGTCAGCGTGACGCAACGATTGCCGCCGTCGTTGGCCGCCGCCGCGCTCGTGCTCGCACACGGAGGCTTCAGATGCACCGGTGGATGCTTGATGAAATCGGGCTGCGGCTCCGCGTCATTTGCTGCCGCGGCCTTTTCGTGCTTCCCCGGAGCCGACGTCGTCTGCGGCGCCGCAGAGGCAACCGGCTTCGGCGCAGGCTCCGGGGCCCCCTCGTCGCGGCGTGAACAGCCCGTCATCCCCAGCACGAGCGCGAGCGCGGCGAACGCAAAACGATCCGCCTTGGAATTCCGAGATCGATCGAGCACGGCGCCCCTCGTAGAACAAGAAGCGGGAGGCGTCCATGCGACATCGTGACGCACCGTCGCCCTATGCCCGTCATGCTAGTCCTCGGCCTCCGCTATCGAAGGAGCCCATGGAAATGAAGAACAAGGTTCTCAGCTCGCTGGCCATTGCGGGCGTGCTCGCTGTGAGCGCCTCTGCGCAGGCCCATATCGCCGCGGTGGCCCCGACGGCCGTCGCCGGAAAGACCATCGTCATCGAGCTCGGCGTCGGCCACGGCTGCGAGGGGTCGGACACCTATGCGCTCACCGTCGACATCCCCAAGGGCATGACCTCCGTGCGCCCCATGGAGAGCGATTTCGGCAAGACCTCGCTCACCTATGACGCCGTCGACACCGCGCTCGTGACGAGCGTGACGTGGCAGAAGGACGAAGCGGACGCCCTCCCCAAGGACACGAACTATTACAAGATCGCCTTCCGCGCGAAGCTGCCCGCGGCGCCGTTCACCTCGATCTATTACAAGATTCATCAGGTCTGCCGCGCCGCTGACGCGACCCTCTCGTACGCCGAATGGGTCGCCCTGCCCGGCGAGACGGGCGAGCCCGCCGCCACGCAGGCCATCGTCCCGGATCACCTCCCGGGCTGGAACAAGTACACCGTGCCCGCCGACATCCCGGACTTGAGCCTCTTTTTCAAGGACGCGCTCATCGTCTGGCGCGGCTCCGATGCCTACAGCTTCAATGACGCCACCGTCGACCTCATCAAGGGCACGCAGGGCGTCAACCTGCTGTCCGCGGACGGCGTGAAGGCGAACGACGAAATCTGGGTTCGTTACTAGCCGGAAGGGGGCTGTGATGAAACGTTGGCTCTTCCTGGCCACTGCGGTGGCCTGTCTGTGGGGGTGCTCCGACGAGCCCTCGCAGAATACGAGCACCTCCTCTTCGAGCGGCTCCGGCGGCGGCGCGTCCTCCTCCAGCTCCTCCAGCGGGAGCGGCGGCGCGGGCGGCGGGGAGCCTACGGCGCTCGTGTCGTGTCTCGACGAGGTGGATGGCCTACCGAGGCCGCCGAGCGGGACGTTGCCCTGCGAGTACATTCCGCCTGGCCTCGCGCTTCCTCAATGACACGGACCGCCGCGTGCCATGCGACAATCCGCCGCATGGCCGAGCGGCGCGCCGTCGGTGATACTCCCGCGCATGCGCGCCCGGGAAACGGCTCTCTCCTTTCTTTCTCTCCTCGTGGGTTTCGCGTTCGGTTGCTCGTCGGGCGGCCCTCCTTCGGGTGAGGACCCTTCCGGTGCGTCGTCGACGGGGCAGGCGCCCGACAGTGGCGTCGACCTGGGGCCCAACGAGCTTCCCTGCGACGTGCGTGAGGTCCTCGAAGAGATCTGCGTGAGCTGCCACGCGTCCCCTGTCGCGGCCGGGGCGCCCATGCCCCTCGTCACGCGGCACGATTTCCTCGCGCTCGCGGGGGACTCCAGCAAGACCGTCGGGGAACGGAGCCTCGAACGAATGCACCTGGCGGCGGCGCCGATGCCGCCTTTGTCCGAACCTCCCGCGTCTGCGAAGCAGGTGGCGGTGTTCGAGCAATGGGTGGCCGCGGGCATGCCGGCGGGGTCGTGCGGGGCCATTCCCGACAAACCGGCGGAGACCACGTGCGCGAGCGGCAAGACCTGGGATCCGGCCGCAACGGCGACGGCCCAGATGAACCCGGGCCTCGCCTGCCGCGCGTGTCACAAGACCCAGGCCTCGGATTTCAATTACTTCTTCATGGGCACGGTCTTTCCCGCGTTCCACGAGAAGGACCTTTGCATGAGCCCGCCACCGCCCGGCGCGAAGGTCGAGATCCTCGACACGACGGGCAAGGTGACGATGACGCTCCTGCCGAATGCCGCGGGCAACTTCATGTCGAGCGCCGTCGTGGCGGGCGTGCCGGTCCCTTATTCGGCGCGGCTCGTCGCGAATGGGGTCACGCGATCCATGACCGGGCCCCAGACCGACGGGGATTGCAACAAATGCCATACCGAGCAGGGCACAGAGGGCGCGCCGGGTCGATTGGTGTGGCCCCGCGATTACGACGCGCCCCCCATGCCGCTGCCGCCCGTGCTCGACCAGGTCATCCCGATGGGCGACGCGCTGCACGTCACGTGGACCGCGGCGGGCTGCGACAAGATCCTCCTTTTCCGCAACGAGAACGGCGGGGCGTTCTCGCTCGTCTACACGCTCGGAGGCAGCACGATCGAGCAACACGACGACGGCGCCTATTCGCCCGCGGTGGTCTATTGCTATCGCGCGCAATGCAAGGCGGGCGGGGTGGACAGCGTGGACTCGAACGAGGTCTGCGGGAGTCCCTGAGCCTTCGCGCAGGCCGCCGCGCCGGGGCGCCGCCCCGGACCCCGCGGGGGGCTGTCCGCCCCCTCGACCCCGGACCAGGCACAGCCTGGACCGAGGGTTGAAAAACTGCGCTCCGCGCAGTTTTTCAAACAGGCCGACGAAGAAGCCGGGTTGCCAGCCGAACCAGCAGCGCGGCTGTCTTGGTTGGCAGGGTCGTTGCCGGTCTTGACCGGGCCTGTTCGATGGGCTGCGCGGAGCGCAGCTCATCGAGCCTGGGTCCAGCCCCTGGCTGGTCCGGGTGCAGGGGCGGACAGCCCCTGCTGGGGCCTGGGGCAACGCCCCAGCGAGGCGGCCCCCAATGCTCAGGCCCTGGTCCGGGTCGTCACTCGGAAATCAAAATCTGCTCGCTCACGGATCCCACCTCGCCCGTCAGCGGGTCCGTGGATTGCCACGAGAGCACCGCCGAGCTCACGCGCGCGAGCGAGGAGCGATTGATCCCGGTCACACGGAAGGGCCCGGTCATGCCGTTCATTTGCCCCGGCCCGAGCGGGCCTATCGTGATCCGCGCAGGCGTCCCCGCGGGGTTCACGCCGGAGAGGATCAGGCTCATGTCCGTGAGCTCCCGGCCATAACGCGAATCGAGCGCCACCGTGAGCCAGGCCGGGTCGTGGACGGAGCCGAAATGAATCACACACGAGCCGCAGGGCGGGCTATCGGGTTGCGGGCGCACCCAGGGGGGGATGGCGAGGCTCGGAACCAGCTCGCCCGGCGCAGTGCCGCCCGGCGGGGGCGCCACGAGCACGGGCGCGTCCTCGAACGCCGCGTCGAGGAGCGCAAGCCCGCCCGGGAACAATGGCGGGTTCTGGTCCCCTTGGGGTGCGAGGGGCGCGCAGACGAGGCCCGGCGGACACGCGGAGTCATTGCCGAGCGAGCAGACCGCCGCGAGCGCGGCGCACAGCGATGCACGTTTCACCTCCGCCGGTGAACGCACGTCCGCGAGGAGGTTGGTCCGTTCGCCCGATGCATACACGAGCTCCAGGAGCTCCCCCGCGGAGAGGCTCGGCCGGTAGGCCCATGCCGTCGCGGCGATCGCCGATACCGCCGCCGCGCCGAGCGAGGTGCCCGTGCGCGGCGTGGGGGAGGGCCGCGACGGGTCCCCGGCGACGCCCTGGAGCGCGAGCGCGGCGAGGGGCGGCATGCCTTCGGGCCTCGTCCGAGCAATGGGTCGATTCGCATAATCCAGCCCGCCCACGGCATGGAGCAGAGGAGGCTCGCGGCCCGGCGGAAACAGCAAAAGGCCGCCGGAGAAGGCATTCGTATAACCAGCTCCTTCGAGGGACGCGCACGTCCCGGAGGCCGGCGCGCCATCGACCGTCCAGGCGGCTGGACAGACCAATCCATGGGGAGGGCTCGGGCCGCCCCGATCGTTGCCCGCGGCGGCGACGACGGCGGCGCCATGGCAATGGGCGTGGACCAGGGCGTCGTAGACCGACGCCGAGGCCGCATTCGACGCGGGGTTCTTGTCGCAGCCGAGCGCGGGCTCCCAGCCGACGCTGAGGTTGAGGACGAGGCGCGGATGATCGACGCCGGCGCCGAGGAGGAGGTGATCGGCCCGGTCCTTCTTCCACCGCTCGACGGCCATGACGATCGCGCGGGCCAGGTCGAGCCGGGTGCCGACCAGGCCCCCGTTCGTGAAGTCCGCCTTCTCTGCGTCGATCCGTGGAAGGGCGAGCTCGGTCGTGACGCGCGCCGCGCAATGGCCACCCGCAGGGCAGGCGAGGTCTTTGGCGATCCAGCCGAGCAGATATCCATGGTCGAGCGTGCCGAGCGGGATGTTCCCCGTCGCGTCGTCGGGAGAGGAGTCGAGCAGCGCGATGCGCACTTGGGCCGGCTGCTTGAGCCCGAACGTGAGCGGACCCAAGCTGCCCATCCGCGACAGGTATTCGGCGTGCAGCCAATCGCGCGACGCCTCGGACCAACCGTCCGCGAGCGGCCCGACCACGACGCAATCCTCCGACAGGCCGAGGACGCCGGCGCCTGCGAGCTGGGCGGCGAGGTTGTTCACGTCCGCCGCCGCAGGCAACCCGGGCGCGGTCCAAGCATAAAGACAATAATCCGCGAGGTACGGAGGCAACGGGGGGCTGCCCGCGGGGACGCCGAAGGCCGGCCCGCCGACCCAATCCGGTGGGGGGAGGGGGCAGGCGCCGGTCGTGGACAGGCCCACCCAGCGCAGGCCGGAGCATCCCGCCGTGGGCGTCGACGTCCCACCCGCCATGGGCAAGAGCCCTGGGGGCCCTTCGTATTCGTAGAGGAGCGGCGGGGGCTCCGGAGAGCAGCTCGTCAGAAAAACGAGACCGGTCGCGAAAGACGCGAGGGCCGAGAGGACGCCGGGCCCTCGGCCCGGGCGGAGAAGGGTGCGTCGGGAGGACATGAGCATCGGGATGCGCCTCGGGCGCATCCTGGGTCTTCGCCGCGGGGAGCGGCGATCTGACGCGGCTTCGGAAAAAAGATCGTTCAAGGAGAGAGGAGACGGAAGCTCGCCACGTCGCTCGGCGAATCCCCCTCGTGCGCCGCGCGCCGGGCGCGGTGGAGCGCCTCGACCAGGTCGAGCGGCCCTTTGCTGTCGCCATACAAGGCATGCACGAACGGCAGCGTCTTCTTGTCCTCGATGGGGCGCGTCGCGGCGACGACGGCCCGCGCCCCGGCGACGACGAAGGCCTGCCCGAGCCCGAGGCCCTCGGAGGCGGCGCTCGTCCCCGCCCGGCCCGTGTCGCAGCCCGAGAGCACGACCTGCTCCGGCACCCGCGCGAGCGCGAGGACGTCCGCCACGGCGAGCGCGCCCGTGGCGAGCGGCAGGGCGCTCTCCCAGCCGTCGCGACCCTCGTAGAGACCGTGACCCGCGAAGTGAAACAGGTGCGTCGCCGGATCCGTCAACGCCGCGACCACGGCGGCGTGCGTGGCAGCCTCTCCTTCGAGCAAGAGGACCGAGGCGCCCCGCGCGCGGAGCGCGGCGGCGACCGTGCGGGCCTCCTCGCGCGCGCCGGGCAGGTTGCCGCGTGGATCCGCGACCACGAGCGCCGCGAGCGGGCCCTCCGAAGGCGGCCTTTCCGGGCGGTCGAATCCCGCGCCGTGCACGACAGGCAGGCGCGCGCCGAGCGGAGCGCCGTCGAACGGCAGCGCGTGCAGATCGAGCCGATCGAGCGACGGATGCGTGATCAGCCGCAGCCGCGACGCGCCGCGAAGGGCGCCTGCGAAGGGCTCGAACAGCGCCGCGGCGAGGCGGGACGGCGGCAGGTCGGGCCGAACGCCCGCGGCGTCATGGACGACGATCGCGTCCGGCGTGATCACGAAGCCGGTCCACCCGCTGCGCGTGGGCAGGTGGACGAGCGTGACCTCGCCAGGGGCCGGGACGAAGGGACCTCGCGTTGCATCGCGGTCGTGCGGGCAAAGGTGCGCGAGCGCGTCGTCGAGGGCGGCGCGCAGGTCCTTGATGCGCGTGTCGTGCGCGCGGAGCGCCGCGTCGAGGCGGTTTTCCGGCAGCCGCCACAACGCGGCGAGCTCCGCTTCGAGGGCGGCGCGCCCTTGGTGATATCGGGCGAGGGAGCGATCGAGCGCCTCGCGGCGGGTCTGCGAGGGAGACGCCGCGCACCCGAGCGCCCGCAAGAGCCTTGATTTGCCGCGCATGGCCGCGAGCGCCGCTTCTCGCAGCCACACGTCGCGCGCGCTGCGCTCCGCCTTCTCGGCCCGCCCGAGGAGGAAATCGACCCGCAGGCGCGTGACGAGCTCGGCGCCGTGCAGGAAGGTCTCGCGGCCTTCGCCGAGCGGGACCGCCCGGAGCGCGACGTCGAGCAGCGCGTCGGCCTCGGCATATGCGCGCTCGGCGTCGTCCGTTCGGCCGAGCGCTTCGAGCGCCCGCGCGCGGCCGAGCGCGCCCTCGAGCTCCACGTCCGAAAGGAGCGCGGCGCGTCCGATGGCGCGGGCTCGCTCGTGTGGCGCGAGGGCCGTGCGCGTCTCCGGTTTGGCAAGGGCGATGCGGCCGTCCAGCACCGCGGCCCAAGCCTCGATGCGCGCATCCACGCGGGGGGCGGCGCGCCGGGCTGCATCGAGGTGGGCCCGCGCCTCCTCGGGGCGGTCTCGATGCATCGCGTACAGGCCGAGGTTCAGAAGGACGTTCGCTTCCTCCGCCGGTCGCGGGCATTCCTTGCGGAAGGCTTCGAGCGCCGCGCGGAGCGGCGGCTCCGGCTCGCGCAGCCCTTGCCCGTCCGCGTCCGTGCGCAGGGCGACCCAGCCGAGGTTGTTGTCGGATTCGGCGCGCCGGCACGGGCTCGCGTCTCCGGGCAAACGGCTGCGCGCCTCGTCCATGGCGGCGAGCGCATCGGGGTGGCGGCCGAGCTGCGAGAGGACGCTGGCTTCGACTTCGAGCGCGTCGACGCGTTGCGCCTCGAAGCCGAGCCGGGCAGCGGCCTTTTGCGAGGCGCGCAGGCCGCCGAGCGCGCCGCGCAGGTCGCCGGTCTCCCGCGCGAGCAGGCCCTCGTAATACGAAGCCATCACGCGGCCCTCGGGGAAATCGCGCGCGAGGCGCTCGACGTCGGAGAGCGCAGCGCGCGCGTCGGCGAAGCGGCGTCCCGCATAAAGGTGCATGTGGAAGAGGGCAAAGCGGTCGTGCAGCTCGTCGGAGACACGGCCGAGCGCGCGATCCTCCGTGAGCGATTCGGCGAACAGGCGGGCGGCGTGGGGTGTGGCTCCGCGCTTGCTCTCGATGCGCGCGCGTTTGCGGAGCGCGCCCAGGCGAAGGACGCGGGAGGGATCCGATTGCAGCGGGGCGAGCTTCGCCTCGGCCTCGTCGAGCTGCCCGCGGCGGCGCAGGGCCTCGGCCTCGTCGAGGGCCGGCGAGGTGACGAGGGGTTCGAGGCGAAGCCGAAAGACCGCGGCCGCGCCATTGCGCGCGGCGCGAAGGGCGACCTCCCGGCTGCCCGCGGGCGCGTCCACGGTCACGCGGCGTCCTCCCTGCGCGCTCGCCGTGGTGAAGGCGCGCGTCGCGCCGTCGATCTCGGCGGAGAGATGGGCGTCCTCGGGGGTCTCGACCCAGAACTTCAGCGAGCTCGGGGCGAGAATCTCGCAGACCGGGCCTTCGCGCACGGCCGCGCAGCCGGCGAATTCGACGCGAAGCGGAGGCGGGTCGGGCGGGGTGGGCGCGTCCTCGCAGGCTGCGGTGCACAGAAGGGCCGCGAACCAACGGGATGCGCGCGCGCTCATTTTTCGTTCGGGTCCGTGAGCCAAACGGCGGCGCGCAGGACCTGAAATGCCCGCGTGGGGCCCTCGGGGGCGAGCTCGGAAGCCGCGGGCGTGTGTTCTGGCAGCGTCTCCGGCCGGCCCACGAGAATCGCGATTTCCAGCCGGCCCGGCCCGATGTCCGGGAAGAGCTCCTCGCGGCTGCCCGTGACGAGAATCGCGCCGGTCGCTGCGATCTCGATGCGCGGGCGACAAGGCGCGACGACGCCGTCTCGTATCGAATAGGCGCGCGCTTCGACAACGCCCAACACGTCCGCGGCGGGCCGGATCGAGAGGGAGAGCCGGGACCCGGGGGCGAGGCGGGGTTCGTCCGGGGAGGGCGCATCCGCGCGGAAGGATCGATCCCCGCCTTCGACGGAGAGGGCGTACATCGGGAGCGGGGGCTCTGCGTCGTTTCGTGAGAGCAACACGAACGCGACGGCGGCGGTGAGGCAAGCGGCGAAGAGAGCGAGGAGCGCGCGACGCGGGCGGTGGATCCGGACGACCTCGGCGGGGGCCGCGCCGGGGTTTTGCGCGCCGATGGCGACGAGGGCCTGCTCGGTGAGGCATGCGTTCGCCTGCGCGCCGAGCGGGCGGAAGGCCTCGACCGCGTCTCGCGTGGCAGCCGAGCCTTCGGCGAGCTTCTGGATCTCCTCGTCGGACAGCTCGCCGCGGGCGAGCGCATCCCAGCGCGGATCGGCGAGGAGGTCGTTTTTTCGTGCGGCGCGCCCGAGGGCGTCGAGGAGGTCGTCGTCCTTCATGGCTTGACCTTGGACGATGGGATTCGTGGCGGGAGGTCCTGGTCTGACGCGAGATCCTTGGCGACCTCGCGAACGAGCTTGGCGAGGCGGCTCTTCCAGGCATACACGGCGTCCGGGGTCATGCCCAGCGCGGCGCAGATGTCTTCGACGGGCCGGCCTTCGACGACGAGCCATTGGAAGAGGAGCATTCCGCGGTCCCCGAGCCGCGCGCGGATGGCCGCGAGCAGGGCCTCGAGGGCCTCACGGTCCTCGAACAGCCGCTCCATCGAGGGCTGCTCGTCGTGGGGCTTTTCGAGCTCCTCGTCGAGCACCGGCTCTTCGGTCCAGGGGCTGCGCCGTTTGCTGCGCAGGATGGAGATGACCTCGCGCTCCGCGATGAGGCCGACGAAATTGGCGAGGCTCATCCCTCGCGCGGGTTCCCATTGGCGCAAGGCGCGGGCGGCGTCGGCGAAAAGAACGAGGAGGACCTCCTGGACGAGGTCCTCCGTCTCCTGGCGGATATCGCGCTGGGGCGCGCGGCGCCTTAGCAGGATGCGGGCGACGCGGGCCTGCACGACGGGCGCGAGCGCATCGATCAACGCGCGGACCGCGGCCCGCTCGCCCGCGAGGGCTCTCCGTAAAAGCGCGGCCATGTCCTCCGGCACCCGACGCTCCTCTGCTCGCTCGTCCGGGGGAAGGTAGCCGCACCCGGGCGGGACAGGCAAGCTACCGATGGAGCCCGCGGCAGCGGATTCTCCCGCAAAACCGCCCCATCCGTGTCACCCTCCGACGACACGACCCCCGGAGATCCACCCCGCATGATCCGAATCGCCATCGTCATCGGCAGCACGCGCCCCGGTCGGAAAGCGGAAGCCGTCGCCCGCTGGGTGTACGACCTCGCCGCAAAGCGCACGGACGCGACCTTCGAGCTCGTCGACCTCGCGGAGTACAACCTCCCGCTGCTCGACGAGCCTTTCCCTCCGTCGACGGGCAAATACACGAAGGACCACACGAAGGCCTGGAGCGCGAAGGTCGCCTCCTTCGACGCGTATGTCTTCGTGACGCCCGAATACAACCACGGCCCCTCGGGCGCGCTGAAGAACGCGCTCGATTTCCTCTATCGCGAATGGAACGACAAGGCCGCCGGGTTCGTCGCGTATGGAAGCGCCGGCGGCACGCGCGCCGTCGAGCAGCTCCGCCTCGTGCTGTCCGAGCTCCAGGTGGCTCACGTTCGCAACCAGGTCGCGCTCTCGTTGCGCACCGATTTCGAGAACTACACGACGTTCAAGCCGGCGGACCACCACGAGAAGACGGTGTCCGGCATGCTCGACCAGCTTGTTGCCTGGGGCGGGGCCCTCGCGCACCTGCGCGCCGCCCGCGCCGCCCGGTCGGTCCCTTGATCCGCGCCGGGTGGAAGCAGGCCGCTCGCTGATCTATATCGCCGGCCTGCCCATGCCTCCGCACGCAACCATCCTCCTCTCGCGCTCCGACGTCCGACAGCTCCTCTCGATGGAGGCCGCCATCGCCGCCGTCGAGGCCGCTTTCACCGCGCACGGCGAGGGCCGCGCGCTCATGCCGCCGAGGTCTACCTGGAGCTCGACGCCTACCACGGCGATCTGCGCGCCATGCCCGCGTACGTGGACGGCGCCGCGGGCGTGAAGTGGGTGAACTCCCACCCGGAGAACCCCGCGCGCTTCGATCTGCCCTCCGTGATGGGCATGTACATCCTCTCCGATCCCGCGACCGCGCTGCCGCTCGCCGTCATGGATGCGACGCTGCTCACGGCCGTGCGCACCGGCGCCGCCGCCGCGATCGCCTCGAAGCACCTTTCCGCGCGCGCGCCCAGGACCGTCGGGTTCGTCGGGTGCGGCGTGCAGGCGCGTACGCTGCTCGAAGCGCATCGCGCGGTCTACGGCGACACGTTCGAGGTGCTTTGTGCCGACGTCTCCGAGCACGCCGCGCGCACGTTCGCCGAGGAGGCGCGTGGGCGCGTGGTGTCGCTCGAAGAGGCCTCGGGCGCGGACGTGGTGAACGCCTCGACGCCGGCGCGCGCGCCCGTCGTGAAACGCGCCTGGGTGAAGGACGGCGCCCACGTCAACGCGATCGGCGCGGATGCCCACGGCAAGCAGGAGCTCGATCCCGCGATCCTCGTCGACGGCCGCGTCGTCATCGACGACTGGGAGCAGGCCACGCACAGCGGGGAAGTGAACGTCCCCCTGGAAACGGGCAAGCTCCGCCGCGAGCAGATCCACGCGACGCTCGGCGAGGTGCTCGCGGGCAAGCGCCCGGGACGCGAGGGCGCGCGGATCACGGTGTTCGATTCGACGGGGCTCGCCGTGCAAGACGTCGCGCTCGCGCGGGTCGTGCATGCGGCCGCGCGTGACCAGGGGCTCGGGACGAGCTTCGACTTTTTCCGCTGATACGATGCGGGTGGCGTCCCCGGGGGGGGTCGCCGTCTTTCTTGAAGGAGCGCCACGCCATGAAGGTGTTCATCGTTCACGCGCACCCCGAGCCGAAGAGCTTCAACGCCGCCCTGACGCGCGTCGCCGTCGAGACGTTCGAGGGCGGCGGGCACGACGTCGTCGTGTCGGATCTCTACACGATGGGCTGGGAGCCCGTCTCGGGGCCGCAGAACTTCACGGGCCGCAAGGATCCCGCCGTCTTCAAGCAGCAGGTCGAGGAGGCCCACGCCGTCGAGACGAACGGTTTTTCCGTCGAGGTCCAGGCCGAGATGGACAAGCTTTTCGCCTGCGACGCCTTGATCTTCCAGTTCCCGATGTGGTGGTTCTCGATGCCCGCGATCCTGAAGGGCTGGGTCGATCGGGTGTTCGCGTTCCAGCGCGTCTACGGCGGGGGCCGGTGGTACGACCACGGCACGATGCGCGGCAAGCGGGCCATGGCCTCCGTCACGACGGGCGGGCCCGCGACGATGTACGAGGAGACCGGCCTCGCCGGCGACATGAACATGCTGCTCGCGCCCGTGAACCAGGGCGTCTTCCGGTACGTCGGCTTCGACGTGCTGCCGTCCTTCGTCGCCTGGGCGCCCGCGCGCTCCACCGAGGCCGATCGCGCCCATATGCTCGCCGCCTACCGCGAGCGGCTGCTCGCCTGGGACACGACGGCGCCGCTCATGTACCCGTCGCTCTCCGCATACGATCCGTCGTTCCGGCTCGCGCGTCCCTAGAACACCCCCCGAGGCGAGCTCGCTTCGCGATCTCGCAGAGCATCGAACGGTTCGATGCTCTCGACCGCAGGCGCGCGGCGCGCGGGGGAAGAACGGCCGTGCTTTCTGCCGACGGGCAAGAGATACTCGCCCCCCGAGGCGCTCCGAGCGTGACGACGGACAAGGGCGAGGACGATCGAAAGCCGGCGGACAGCGACAGCGGCGTGGTGGTGAGCCCTTCGCAGAGCCTCCCCGCGCCCACGGTGCGCGCCCGGTCGCTCTCGCCCCGCGCCCCGTCATCGCCCTTTTTCCGCAACGAGGCGCTCCCCGGCGTCGCCCACCTCTACGAGGGCCCGCCGCCCTCCGTGACCGCGACCCCGGCCGCCGCCGCGCCGCTGCTCTTCGTCTGCGACGAGTGCTGGCGGACCTTCACCGACGGCTCGCAGCTCTCCTGCGCCTGCGAGCGTCCGCGCCCCGTCGAGGGCTGGGCCGCGATGCCGTACGTCCTGCGCGGCCGGTTCCTCTTCGTCGAACTGCTCGGCCGCGGCGGCATGGGCGCGGTGTTCCGGGCCTACGATCAAGCGTCGAAGGATCGGCCTTGGGTCGCGGTGAAGGTCATCCAGAAGGGCCTGCCGGAGTTCGAGGCGTCGCTCAAGGAGATGTTCCGCCGCGAGGTGGCCGCGGCGCAGATGCTCGCGCAGCACAAGCAGTTTTTCGTGGACGTCCTCGGCTTCGACGACGTCGCGCCGGCCTACCTCGCGCTGGAGTACGTCCCCTGGCAGACGCTCGCGGAGGTCGTGGCCTCGCTGCCCGCGATCGAGCGCCGTTTGCCGCCGGCGCAGGTGGCCCGCATTGGCATCGCCGTCCTGCGCGGCGCGGCCAAGATGCACTTTCACCGCATCGTTCACCGCGATCTCACGCCCGCGAACATCTTCGTCCGGTACGTGCCCGATCGCGAGGGCTACGACGTGAAGATCACCGATCTCGGCCTGTGGGCCTTTGATCAGGTGCAGGGCGAGAGCGACTCTCTTTCGCTCGTGGGCATGCCGGGGACGGCGGGCACGGCGGCGTACATGAGCCCGGAGCAGTCGACGGGCGAGAAGGTGGGCGCCGCGTCGGATCTGCACGCGATCGGATCGGTTTTGTGGGAGCTCGCGACGGGCTCGGTGCCGTACCCCGCGACGACCGACGGGCGCGTGCACGAGATCATCGAGCGGCGGGCCAAGACGCTGTACGATCCGCCCGCGCGGCCGGCGTTCATGCCGGAGGGGCTCTACCACGTGCTCGTCAAGGCGCTCGCGTTCGAGGCCGAGGAGCGGTTCTCCGCGGCGAACGACATGCGCAAGGCGCTGGAGGCGTTCGTCGCGTCCTACCAGCAGGAGCGGCTGCGCGACCTGGAGGACGCGCTCGGCCGGATCGACGGCCTCGCCCGCAAGGTGACGAGCCTGCGCGACAAGATGACCCCGATGCGCGAGGTGCTGGAGCGGCTGTCGCTGCTCGGCGCGATTCTGCGCGAGGCGCAGGAGCAGCGGGGCGAGGCCGAGCCGGCCGTGTTGCGGACGATCGCGGACAACACGGAGACGCAGCTCGATCAGATCACGCGGGAGATCGGGGCGCTCGCCGAGTGGCTGCGGGTGCTCGGGGAGAAAAAGGACGTGCCGCCGGGGGCGGGGGACAAGTCGGGGCGGCGGGAGATCGAGGTGCTCGCCCCGCGCGAGGGCCGGGCTGTGTCGTCCAAGGCGAAGCCGCGCGGGGAGAGCCGAGCGCTCGTCGTCTGGGGGATCGCGGTGGCGCTCGTCGTGATCGTGGTGGGGCTGTTTTTCTTGCGGACGTGGGGCTAACGCCGTGTGATCACGGCGTGCAGTACTCTTCCTGGCTCTTCACGTCCGCCACGGCGAGCATCGTCCCCTTGCTGATGACGAACTCGCTCAGGCCGACCTCGGACGTGCCGCCCGGGAGCCAGTCGTACGTGTAGCCGAGCTGGGTCCAGGGGTACCCGGGGTCCCCGTACGAGGTCATGCGGAGGTTGGTGATCCAATCGATGTGCGTCTGCGGCGTGCCGGCGGGGAAGTCGAGCTGGGCGACGTTGTCGTCGATCTCCATGTCGGGGGCGGGCCGGAACATGCTGTTCATCGGGACCCAGAGCTCGACGACGCGGGTCTTGCCGTTCCCGGGGGGCAGGCCGAGGAGCTGCTCCAGCCGGAGGTCGAGCGCGGCGCCCTTGAGGCCCGTCGCCTTGCAGAACTCCGCGAGCTTCGGCGCCGGCGTGACCCACACTTCCACGGGCACGGTCGTCTCCATGCCGACGAGCGCGTCGTAGCCCGCGTACGAGGTCCAGGTGACCATCTTCACGCGGCCGTTCGCGTCGAGCACGAGCTCGGCGTTGTCCGGGCGGATCTCCGTGAGCTTGTCGGAGATCTCGTCCGCCTCCGGGGTTGCGGCGTCGGTGACGGCGGCCTTGTAAAGGGCCTGCAGATCGTCGCCGCCCGCGCCACCCTGGCCGCCCTGGCCGCCCTGGCCGCCCTGGCCGCCTTCGCCACCTGCGCCGCCTTGGCCGCCCGCGGCGCCGCTGCCGCCGTCGCCGCCTGCGCCGCCCGTGTTCTCGTTGCCGCCGTCGCTGCAGCCGGCCAAGAACGCCACGAGCCCCAAAGCGACCAGGATTTGCTTCATGTTCCTCATGTCTTCTCCTCAAACAAGCGCTGCACCGGAATGTGGTGCCAAAGGACGCGCGCGATTCTTCGCGAGCGCGGCGCGCCAGGCAACCGACATGCCAGATTTTCGGTGCCGCACATGTGCGGGGCGGCTGAGGGATCGGGGCCTCGATCGAGGACGGGAGGCCGATGCGGACGCGCCTCAGCGTTCCTTTGCATCGACCGCATCGCGGTCGATGCACCCGAGGTCCAGGGCTGGCCCTGGTCCGGGTCCAGGGGTGGAAAACCCCTGGTCGGGGTCCGGGGTGAAACCCCGGCGCTACGGCTTGCTTTCCACGATCCGCCAGATTCCTTCGAGTGCTTCCACGGCGCCCATCGGCAGGCGGAGGGCGACGGCGTGTGAGATGACGGTCGGCTCGGGGTTGACCTCGATCGTGGGCACGCCGCGCGCGGCTGCTTCGAGGACGGGCTCGGCGATGTAGGGGAAGAGGCTCGATGTGCCGACCGAGACGACGACGTCGAAGCCTCGATCGAGCTCGTGGTGCAGCACTTCGAGCTTCGCCACGGGGAGCATCTCGCCGAAGAGCACGATGTCGGGCCGGAGGACCTTTTCGCAGGTGGTGCAGCGGGGGCAGGGGGCGAGGTGGGCGTAGTCTTGGACGACTTCGGTGTACGTGCAGCTCGTGCAGAGCAGCCGGTGGATGTCGCCGTGGATGTCGATCACGTTGCGCGAGCCGGCGGTGCGGTGGAAGCCGTCGACGTTTTGTGTGAGCACCCAGCTCCGGGGGAGGCGTTCTTCGAGGCGCGCGAGGGCCAGGTGTGCGGCGTTCGGCGCGGCGCCGCGGCAGGCTTGCTCGATCTGGTGGATGTATTTCCAGGTGAGCTCCGGGGAGCGCCGGAACACGGGGCCGGAGAGCGCTTTTTCGATGGGCATCCCTTCGTCGGTCACGCGGTCTCCGTAGAGCCCGCCCACGCCGCGGTAGGTCGGGATCCCCGACGCTGCCGAGATGCCCGCGCCCGTGATGAACAGAGCCGATCGCGCTTCTGCGATGAGCTTTCCGGCCTGCGCGATGGTCATGGCAAGCCAGCGTAGCAGGCTGCCGAGACACTTGTCGCTTGCCGTCGCGGCGTGGGTTCCATCCACGCGAGGGATTGTCGTATTCAGACCTGTACGTCCCCTGTGTCAATTACAAGCATCTTACAGGGCGCGAAGACGTTGCTCGTCGGCATCACGCCGAGCTGTAAGGGCGGAGTAAGTGCAATCCGGCGAAACGGGTGACATCGTCTCGACGGTCGGAGGCGCGGTGCGGCGTGCGTTCGTCGTCCGCGGCTCGTGCGTGTCGTCCGGAATGGTCAGACCCATGGGGATCCTCGTGTGCAACGTAGTCGGCGGCTGGCGGCCCGCGTCCTGGGCATCCTTCCGGGGGACGTCCGAGCGAACCTTTGCGAACGCGCTGGATACCGTACGAGCGACCTCGACCGATGCTCGCCGTGGTCTCTGATGAAGCAGGACCCGGCCCCCGTCTCCTGACGGGCGCGAGCGTCACCGCGGACTTCGTTCGTGTCGAGCGGACATTGCCCCCGGGGCAGGTTGCTGCCTCGTCCTCCGCGCCCGCCGAGCGAGACGCGCCCTCCGAGGCCACGTTTTTGCCCGGCGGGTTCCTCAAGCACTACGAGATTATCCGCAAGCTCGGCGAAGGCGGCATGGGGGTCGTGTTGCTCGCGCGGGACACCAAGCTCGGGCGCCTCGTCGCCATCAAGCTCCTTCGGGATCGCGGACAGGCGACCTCGCGCTTGCTCGCCGAGGCCAGGGCCACCGCGCTCTGCAAGCACGAGAGCATCGTGGTCCTTTACGACGTCGACGAGACCGACGGGCATCCGTACATGGTCCTCGAATACCTCGAAGGCCGCACGCTGCGGGAGGTCCTGTCCTCGGGGCCCCGTGGATCGAGCCGTGCGCTCCCCAAGGGCCTCGCGCTCGACATCGTGACGTCGGTCCTCCGCGCGCTCATCGCTGCGCACGAGCGCGGCGTCGTCCACCGTGACCTCAAGCCCGAGAACATCATGATCCTCGATGCCGGGGGGATCAAAGTGCTGGATTTCGGGCTGGCGCGGCGCGGGGACGGCCTGGAGCCGATCGATGGCGGCACGCTCGCGTACATGGCGCCCGAGCAATGGAGCGGCGAGGAGGTCGACGCGCGCGCCGATCTATGGGCGGTCGGCGTCCTGCTGTACGAACTGCTTGCAGGCGCGCATCCGCTCGCGCCGCTCACGCGGGAGCGGGCCGAGAGCGTCTCCGACTTGGATGTGCCCATGCCCAGGCTCTGCGACGTCATGCCCGAGCTTTCTGCGCTCTCGGACGTCGTCGACCGCTGCTTGCGCAAGCGAAAGGAGGAGCGATTCGCATCGGCGGACGAACTGCTCGCCGCGCTCACGCCCCTGCGCGAAGGGCGAAAGCTCCTCGCGCTCGCCGAGGGCGAGCTGCCGTCCGCAGGGCTCTGCGGCGCGAGGCTTTTGCTCCTCGAGGTCGGCGGCCTTCCGGGCGCAGTGACGGTGGAGTTCGTCCACGCGTCGAGCATCGAGCGCTGGCCGAGGCTCGCGCGGTGGCTCGACGAGAGCACGGCGGACGCCGAGTTCATGGCCAGGCAGCGCGCCGCTGCGTCGCAATGGCGGGCGGAGGCGCGGCGGAGGCGACAGCGCTCGATCGCCGGGGCGTTCGTGGTTCTCGGCATCGTGTCGGTCCTCGTGTTTTTCCTGGCCATGCGCGCCCAGGCCCAGGCCCGGCGCGCGGACGCCTCGGGCCTCCATGGGGGGATGCCGGTCTACGCGGCGGCGAAGTTCGAGCCCAGCCACGCGACGGGCGCGCGATGAAGCCCGGACGGTTCGCGTGTACGCTCCCCGTTCGCGGACAGCGGCGGCCACGCGTTGCTTCGTGAGAGGGCAGGGCGGCCATGACGCGGAAGCGGATCCCTTCCTGCCCGAGGGCCCGCCGTGGTATCGAGCCGGGCATGACGACCGAGCGCGAATACGACGTGGTCCTCTTCGGCGCGACCGGCTTCACCGGCCGCCTCACCGCCCATTACCTCGCCGAGACGTCGAGGAAAACGCCCCTCCGCTGGGCTCTCGCCGGCCGCAGCAAGGAAAAACTCGAAGGGGTCCAGCGCGAGATCGCATCCGTCCTGCCCCAGGGTTCGCCCCTCCCGCTTCTCGAAGCGAGCTCCGACGACGCCGCCTCGCTCGCGCGCATGGCCCGATCCGCCCGGGTCGTGCTCACCACCGTGGGGCCTTATGCCCTCCACGGCGAGCCGCTCGTCGAGGCCTGCATTCGCGAGGGCGCTGATTACGTCGACCTGACGGGCGAGCCGAGCTTCGTGAATCGCCTGATCGAGCGGCACGATGAGGACGCGCGCAAGGCAGGCGTTCGTATCGTGAATTGCTGCGGCTTCGACAGCATCCCGCACGACCTCGGCGCGCTCTACACGGTGCAGAAGCTCCCGAAGGGCGAGCCGATCACGCTCGAAGGGTTCGTGCGCACGACCGGGTCGTTCTCGGGCGGCACGTGGCAATCGCTGCTCAACGAAATGGGCGGCGTGGGCTTCGCCGCCGGGAACGCGCGCCCCTGGGCCAAAGATCCGCTGCCCGGCGGCCGTGTCGTCGAGGAGCTGCGCCCGCGCGTGCGCAAGGAGCCCGAGCTCGGCGGCTGGGCTTGCCCCATGCCGTCGATCGACCCGCAGATCGTCCTGCGCAGCGCCCGCGCGCTCGACGTGTACGGCCCCGATTTCCGGTATGGCCACAACCTCGTCTTTTCTTCGCCCCTGGTGCTCGCGGGCGTCACGCTCGGGATGGGCGCGATCGTGGGGCTCTCGCAGATCGGCCCGGCGCGCAAGCTGCTCTCGCGGCTCCGCCCCTCGGGGGAGGGCCCGAGCGCAGAGCAACGCGCGCGGAGCTGGTTCGAGGTCACGTTCCGCGGGCGGAGCTCGAGCCACCGCGTGCTCACGCGGGTGAGCGGCGGGGATCCCGGGTATGGCGAGACCTCGAAGATGATCGCGGAGAGCGCGTTGTGCCTCGCGTTCGATCGGGATCGGCTCCCGCCGCACGTCGGCGTCGTGACGCCGGCCGCGGGCATGGGCGATGTGTTGATCGAGCGGCTCCAGGCGGCGGGGATCCGGTTCGAGGTGCTGGAAGGCTGACCCCTCCGGCGCTCTTCGCGTGTACCTTCGGGGGATGCTCCGCCCCCTCCTGCTGGTCCTGCTCCCGCTCGCCCTCGGCTCAATCGGCTGCGGGGGGCCCGCCGCAGCCGATTCCCCGCCCGTGGCGGGCGAGGACGAGGACGAGGACGACGTCCCCGGGGCAGTCTGCACGAACCGGATCGATTACCTGCTCGACGACGCGCTGCGCCTCGCGGCCGTTTACCATTACGACGAGGGCGGCCGCGTCCTCCAGTATGTCGAGCGGACGGCGGACGGCAAGCGGGTCTTCCTCGTGAAACGCGGCTACGACGCGCTCGGCCGCCGCATGACGCAGACAGTCGAGGATGGCCGCTTCAGCAGCCCGCACCGCGAGATGACGTGGGAATGGGACGACCAGGATCGCGTGGTGCGCACGACGTACGTCGCCTCGAAGCCCGAGGGCGACGCCCGGAGCGAATCACGCTTCTTCTTCGACGCTGCGGGCAACCACGAGCGGGACGAGTTTTTCGCGGACGGGGTCCTCTCCCGCGTGATGCGGTACCGGTATCTCGGAGGCGAGCCGTTCGTCCTCGAAGCGGGGTCGGACGACGGAGGCGACGGCACGGAGGAGCACGTCTTCCGCCAGTTCTATGCGGCGGGGCAGTGGCTCGTGAAGGCCGAACATGTGTACATGAACGGCGAGCAGATCGTCACCGAGGATTTTTTGTATGAAGACCTCGCGGCGGGGCGGCTCTCGCGGCGGGACTTCGACGCCGACGGCGACGGACAGCCTGACTACGTCGACCGCTTCTTCTGGAAGGAGGGCGGGAGCATCACGCGCGTCGAGTACGATACGAAGGGGGATGGCGTGCTCGATCAATCGGTCGATTTCGATTACGACGCGGGGCGGCTCGTCCGGCGCACGTGGGACGTCTTTGATCAGGGCACGCAGAAGTTCATCACCGACGTCACCTGGTCCGGATCGCGGCTCGAGCGCGTCGCGCGGCGGGATGCACCGACGGGGCAGGTCATCGAGACCTGGATCTTTTCGTATGGCTGCGCGGGGGATCTGCCGATGGACGTGCCGATCGCGCCCATCCAAGGCTTTCGTTACGAGCTCATGACGAACCCGTTCATCTTGCATTTCGAGGACCGCTGGAGCAGCTTCCCCGAGATGCTTTGACGCCGATCAGGGCGGGTTCAGCACGCAGTCCCCGCTCCATTGAATCGGGTCGCCCATGTCGACGACCTCGAAGTCCTCGGGCTGGATGTCCGTGAGCGAGAACGAGTCCACGCCGACCTCGTCCCATTTGTGCGTCGTGAACCGGTCGCTCTGCGCCGTGAGCGCGATGTTGCCCGCGTCGGCCAGGAACATGCCGTATTTCTGGAGGCCTCGCGCGACCACGCGGGCGCCCTCGGTCGGCAGCGTCTCGAGCGGGTAATCCGCGCGCAACCGGAAGCGCACGCCGTAGGGCGGCGCATTCGGGCCGCCGGACGTTGGGCCCGTGCTGTGCGTGCCCGGATGCACGTACACGTTGTCGCGAATGCGCGCGTTCGGCAGGATGAAACGGATCGCGTGATCGATCGAGCCGGCCGCCACCTCGTCGGCCGAGAAGAGCATCGCCGAGATGGGGAAGCCGCCCGCGTCCGCGGAGGTGCAGCCCTCGCCGCGCAGGTTCGGCGGGTATGACTTCGTCAAGTTCCACGTCACCGCGCAGCCGCCGTAGAAGTTGTTGCCCACGATGTTCGCCCGCCACATCTCGTAGAGCGTCTTCGTCGGCTGATGCACGACGAGCAGGTGGCAATCGCCGTCGTTCGTGCACGCATAGCCCTGCTCGCCCTCCAGCGCGCCGCCGGCCGGAACGGGGAAGGGGACGTGCTCGCAATCGGGCGAGTAAAACTCGTCCGTGGTCTCGAACGTGCGCATCTCGGTGTTCGCGTCGGCGTGGAGCAGCTCGATGCTGAAATCGATCCGGAACGAGCCCGCGCCCCAGCCGCCATTGTCCGCGAGCCAGCCCGTGATCGCGTCCGACTCCGTGTTCTTCGGCAAGGCCGAGACGTCCTTGTTCCAGGGGTTCGGCGCCTCGAAGAGCCCCGCAGGCGTGCCCGAGCCGCCCGAGCCTCCACCCCCGCCGACGCCGCCGCTGCCGCCGTTGCCCCCGCCGCCGTTGCCGCCGTTGCCGCCGTTGCCCCCGCCACCCCCGCCGCCGTTCCCCCCTGCGGCACCACTCCCGCCTGCGCCGTTGCCTCCGCTCCCGGTCGTGCCATTGCCCGACCCGCAAGCCGCAAGCAAAGAAAGGGCGCCCATCACGCCCAGGACACGCCCCCATCGCCCCGCCGAGCCAAATTCGTTTCGAAGCATGTCTCCTTGTACACGCGGGACGAAGGCGCGGGAAGAACCATGAGGGTCGCGGCGCACGTATTCGAGACGCCTGTCCGTGGGCGAATTCCGTCCTTGTCCCGCAAACGTCTCTTCACGAATTCCATTTGGTGACCCCCACTACGTGCTTTGGAGCATCGTAGGGGGCCGGATGGCTTGGCGCGGGCGGCCGATCGCGGCTTTCCGCCCGTGCCGACGTTGGGGAGGGTGCGTGATGGGCGAGCGGTATCTCGTGGGATGGGCGGCGATGGTTTCCGTGGGGCTCCTCGTGGGGGCCGCCAGTTGCGCGCGGGGGACGACATCACCCGTCGTGGAGGAAATCTTCCTTGGCAGCGGAGGCGGAGGCGGGAGCGGGGGCGGAGGCGGGAGCGGAGGCGCGGGCGGAAGCGGAAGCGTGGGCGGCGGCGGAAGCGGGAGCATGGGCGGCGGCGGCGATGCGTGCGTCCCCGAGGTTTGCAACGGCGTCGACGACGACTGCGACGGCGTGATCGACGAGGAGAGCCCGGGCGTCGGCGACGAATGCAACACGAGCGCGCCGGGCGTGTGCAGCGCGGGCGAGCTCGTTTGCCATGGCAAAACGGGGCTCGTTTGCGTCCAGACGGCCTCGCCTTCCGTCGAGGTCTGCGACGGCCTCGACAACAACTGCAACGGCGCAATTGACGAGGACAACCCCGGCGGCGGCGAAGCGTGCGACACGGGCAACCTCGGCGCGTGCGCAGCGGGCATCCGCACGTGCACCGCGGGCGCGCTCTCGTGCACGTCCATGGCCACCCCGCAGGCCGAGATGTGCGGCAATCTCGTCGACGACAACTGCGACGGCGTGGTGGACGACGGGTGCAGCGCGGGCCCGCCGGCTTGCGCGCACGATCCGTGCACGCCCGGCGACGAGCTCGATCCGCTCTGCGACCCCTGCGTGAACGCCGTTTGCCTGATCGACAAGACGTGCTGCAAGTCGTCGTGGGACGTCTTCTGCGTGGGCACGGCGCAGATACATTGCGCCTGCCCCTGAGGCGTGTTCGATTCGCGGATGTACGCCGTCAGGGCGGCGGCAGGGCGCAGGATCCGGCCTCGGCGTGGCAGAGGCCATTGACGCAAAAACCGCTGCAATCCGCGTCCGCGCTGCAAGCCTTCCGCGCGCACGTCTGCGCCTGCGGGGTACACGCGAAATTCGCCGGACAATCGCCGTCCACGGCGCACGGATCCGGCTCGCACCGGTGCCCCGGCGAGCAGTGCTCCGCGGGCAGGCATTCCGCGTCCGAGGCGCAGCCGGGCAAACACTCGGGTTCCCCGCAGCTACACGGCGCCTTCGTGCAGATCGTCATCGGATTCTGCGCGGCGCACGCGGCGTCCGTGGTGCAGGGGTTCGGCGGGTCGTAACAGATCCCGCACGGGAGCTGCTCCCCCGGCGACAAGCAGAACTCGCCTCCCTGGTTGCAATCGGCGCTCGTGCGGCATTCCCCAGGCCCGAGCACGTTCCCGCCGCCCGCGCCGCCGCTGCCGCCCATGCCCCCGCTGCCCCCCGCGCCGCCGCTGCCGCCTGTGCCACCGCTGCCGCCTGTGCCAGCCATGACGCCGCTGCCAGTCATGCCTCCTGCGCCACCGCTGCCGCCCGCGCCGCCGTCTCCGCCGCCGCCTCCGCTCCCGTCACACGCGTTCGCCACGACCGCGGCGAGCACGAACATGGCCAGGGTCATCGTTCGTCCCATCGTGTGTCCTCCGCCTCTCGATTGTTTTTGGGTCCGCATCCGGGGTGCTGCCCATCGCACGAGCCGTGCCGCGCTGGAAGGGGCGAGCATCCGGGGTGCGCGACGCGTCCCGTCCGGCTAGGATGGCCGCCGCCTTGGACACCCGCGTCCCGTCTCGCTCCGACGCCCTCTTGCAGCTCGCCGCCTTCGTGGTCGTCGTCGCGGCCCTCCACGCGGCCGCGAGCGTGCTCGTGCCGATCATGATGGCGCTCCTGCTCGCCGTCGTCAGCGCCCCGCCGCTCACGTGGCTCGAGAAGCGGCGCGTCCCCGAGCCCGTCGCCGCCACCCTCGTCCTGCTCGCGAACATCGCCGTCCTCAGCGCCGGCGCCTCCGTCGTCGCGGGCTCGGCGACCGAGTTCGGCGAGGCCGTGCCCCGCTACCAGGCCCGGCTCGACATCATCGCCGCGGACCTCACGACCTGGCTGCGCGCGCACAACGTCCACGTCCCGAGAGGCGCGATCACGCAGATGGTCTCGCCCGGCACCGTGCTCTCGTTCGGCGCCGGGATGATCCGGGATCTCGCGGGGCTCGTCTCGAACATCTTCATCGTCCTCTTGATCCTCGGCTTCATGCTCTTCGAGTCGCGCACGTTCTCGCGCAAGCTCCGCGCCCTCGCGGGGGCGCGCGGCGGCTACGTGGGGCTCTTCCCCGGGATCGTGGGCGACGTGCAGAACTACCTGTTCATCAAGACCGTCGTCAGCATCGCGGTCGGCCTCCTCGCGGGCCTCATCGTCTACGTCCTCGGTGTGGATTTCGCGCTGCTCTGGGGCCTCGTCGCGTTCCTCTTGAACTACATCCCCAACGTGGGCGCGATCATCGCCGGGGCGCCGCCGGTCTTCTTCGCGCTCCTCTCGCACGGCCCGGGGCGGGCGCTGGCCGTCTCGGCCGGGTTTCTCGTGGTGCACACGGTGCTCGGCAACATCCTCGAACCTGCGTGGATGGGGCGCAGGCTCGGGTTGTCGGCGACCGTGGTCTTCCTCTCCCTCCTGTTCTGGGGGTGGCTATGGGGCCCGGCCGGCATGTTCCTCTCGGTGCCCCTCACGATGGTGGCGCGGATCCTCCTCGAAGGGAGCGAAAAGACGCGCTGGATGGCCATGCTACTCGATTCGAGCGCGCCCGCCGATACGCCGGTCGATCCGCCGAGCGCGCCGGCGAGCGTCAAGGCCGCGCCCGTCGCGGAGGAGCCAAAGGACGATGAGCGAGCGTGAGCGAAGCCATTGGGCGTGGGGATACACGGACGCTTTTCCGGACGAACCCGGGCGAGAGGCCCTCGCGGCGCAGGTCGGCGCCCTCCTCGGCCGGGAGGTTTCCCTGCGGCCCTTGCCGACCCTCGAATCCGCGCGCCTTTCGGACCCCCGCGTCCTGCCGCCCGTCTCCCTCGCGCCGATCTCCTCGGCCGCGCCGAAGGACCGGATCCTCCACACGTACGGCAAAGGGTATCGCGACCTCGTCCGGGCCTACCGCGGTGATTTTTCGGTCGCCCCCGACTGGGTGAGCTTTCCCCGGTCCGAGGAGGACATCGAACAATTGCTCGCCCATTGCGCGGTCGAGGGCATCGCCGTGATCCCGTACGGTGGCGGCACGAGCGTGGTCGGAGGCATCGAGGCGAGCGTGGGGGATCGCCCGCGCGGCGTGGTCTCGCTCGACCTGCGGCGGCTCGATCGGGTGCTCGAAATCGAGCCCGTCTCGCGATCGGCGCGTATTCAGGCCGGCGCGACGGGCCCCGTCCTCGAAGAGCAGCTCGCCCCGCACGGGCTCACGCTCCGCCATTTCCCGCAGAGCTTCGAGTTCTCGACCCTCGGCGGCTGGATCGCGACGCGCGCGGGCGGCCATTTCGCGACGCTGTACACCCATATCGACGATCTCGTCTCCTCCATCCGGATGATCACGCCCGCCGGCACCTGGGCGAGCCGCAGGCTCCCGGCCTCGGGCGCGGGACCGAACCCGGATCGGCTCGCGCTCGGCTCCGAGGGGATCCTCGGCGTCATCACGGAGGCGTGGGTGCGCCTGCAGGCGCGGCCCCGGTATCGGGCCTCGGCGAGCGTGACGTTCCCGCGCTTCGCGGACGGCGTCCGGGCGTGCCGGATGCTCGCGCAATCGGGCCTGTATCCCTCGAATTGCCGCTTGCTCGATCGCACGGACGCCCTGCTCGGCGGCGTGTTCGTCGACGGCGAAGCCGTGCTGCTCCTCGCCTTCGAATCGGCGGATCACCCGCTCGGGCCCTCGATGGACCGGGCCCTCGTGATCACGGCCGAGGCCGGCGGCATTTGTCCCGAGGGACCGGTTTTCCGCGAAGAGCGTGGGGAAGGGGCGCGGGCGCAGGCGACGTACAAGCAATCGTTTTTTCGGGCGCCGTATCTGCAGAGCGCGCTCGTCTCCCTCGGCGTCCTCGCGGACACGTTCGAGACGGCGTGCACGTGGGACAGGTTCGAGGCGCTCGACGCCGCCGTGCACGAGGCCGTGCTCCCGGCATTGCAACGCGCTCTGGGCGGCGGCGTGCTCGCGCGGCGTTTCACCCACGTGTATCCGGACGGACCCGCGCCGTATTACACGTTCATCGGCCCCGCGCGGGACGGCCACGAGCTCGAGACGTGGGCGGCCATCAAGGACGCCGCGAGCCACGCGATTCTCGCGTCGGGCGGCACCATCACGCATCATCACGCCGTCGGCCGCGTGCACCGCCCCTACTTTCGCGCCGAGCGGCCCGAGCCATTCGAAGCCGCGCTCCGCGCCGCGAAACGCGCCGTCGACCCTGCCGGAATCATGAACCCCGGCGCGCTCTTCGAGCCCGACGAACGCTGATTTCTCGTTTTTATCGAACTACGAATCGGTGGGCGCGCGGGACATAGGCCGCGCGAGCGCGCCGCGCCGCGAGCATTTGCTCGTACGACCCCCACGCGGGTGCTAGAAATTGCATTGATATGGGGGGAACGATGCATTCTCGTGAGAACGCGAGGGGTACGTCGCGCGTGGTCGTGCGGGGCATTCTATCGCTGGTGGTCCTCTCGGGCGGGCTCTTCCAATCGGCAAACGGCCTCTGCCGCGAGCCCTGGGAGGTCATGGTCCCGCCGCCGATCACGCCCGATCGGGGCGCGGAGGAGGTGGTCGAGGGGGGCGTGGCGGCGACCGTGCTCTTCGCCTCGTTCGGCATTGGCCTCGGCGCCGCGGCGGCGACGCTCGACGCCGAGAGCGAGCGGCTGCGGGCCGATCCCTGCCGGAGCTGTCCCGGCGGTTTCAATGACATGCAGCGCGACATGGCGTTCCTCGCGAACGCTTCGATCCTGTCGTTCGTCGGCGCCGGCGTCGCCGGCCTGGGGACGGCCCTGTATGCCATTCAAGTCGAGGACGACGTGAGGACCGCGAAGAAAAAGAAGTTTGTCCCACAGGCAGTGGTGCGCTTCCAGGGCGGGCTCCTCGGCGTCCAGGTTCTTTTCTGACCGAGGCGTACATCCGGTTCTGACTTTTTGGGGGTACGGTCGTCATGGCGCGTAAACACGTTGGACGGGATTTCTTGTGGATCGTGGCTTGCGCACTTATCGGCTACGGCTGCGTGGTCGAGGGCGAATTCCTCGAGGATCTCGTGCCGTCCGGGCCCAACCTGGGCGCCAGCGCGCTCGCGTCGCGCTGCGGGGACGGCGTTCGCCAGGACAAGGAGGCGTGCGACGACGGCAATAGCGCGTCGGGCGACGGCTGCGACGCGGCGTGCGCGGTCGAGCTCTGCTGGGTCTGCCAGGAGGCGCTCCCGGGCGCGCGCAGCGCGTGCGGGCCTCAATGCGACGCGGCCGCCGGGCAATCCTGCTTCATGGGCGCGTGCGTGAGCTGCAGCGACGGCCTCCGCAACGGCCTCGAGACCGACGTCGATTGTGGCGGCGCCTGCGGCCCCTGCGTCCAGGGCCTCGCCTGCGGGGCGGCCGGCGATTGCGCGACCGGCTTCTGCACGGGCGGCGTGTGCTGCAACGAGGCGTGTGGCGCCGCGTGCGTCCGGTGCGACCTCGCAGGCGCCGTGGGCATCTGCGCCTACGTCCCGGAGAACGAGACCCACGAGCAGCAGGCGTGTGGCGGCGGCACCTCCGTCTGCGACGGCAAGGGCGCGTGCAAGAACGTCGCCAGCCAGGCGTGCACGAAGGGCATCGAATGCCTGAGCGGCAAGTGCCTCGGCGGCGTTTGCCAATAAAACGTTTTCCCGCGGGGCGCGCTCCCGAAGAAGGGGCGCGCCCTGCGGCTATCCCCGCACCGGGAACGCGTCCCGATATTCCTGCATCGCCCGGACCTCGTCCACCTGGTGGACGAACCCCGTGGCCGCGCGAAATGCCTCGCTGTCGACCACGACCGGATATTTGATGTGCGCGAGCGCGCCCGGCGGCAGGCGGGGCAAGCCGAAGCGGCCGAGCGCCGCGCGGAAGGCGATTTCGGGGAGCGGAATGGGCGATCGCCCCGTCCCGCGAACGACCACGGAGAGTGGCACCGGCTGCGGCCCCGCGACGTTGTAGACGCCCTGCAGCCGCTTCTCGAGCGCGAGGCAGATCGCCGTCGCCACGTCCTCCTCGTGCATGAAATGAAACAGCGGATCGAATCCGAGGACCATGGGCACGTGCCGCCCGCGCAGGAACGTGGCGAGCGTGCCGTGCCCCGTGGGCCCGAGCGTGTACACCATCCGGAGGACCGTCGTGCACAAATTGGGCAGTCGCCAGAGCGCCGTGCACGCATACAGATCGGCCGCGACGAGGTCGGAGAGCTCCGGGAAGGTCGTCACCGCCATCGGCGGGTCCTCTTCCTTGTGATACAGCGGCGAATCCGCCGCCGCGCCGTAATAGGTGTGTCGCCCGACGAAGATCGCGTGCTCGACGCCCCAATCGCGACAATGCTCGAAGACGGCGCGCGTGCCGCCGAGGTTGATCTTGTAGCGCTCCGCGGTCTTCTCGACGAGGTGGGTGACGGTGGCCATGTGAATGACCGCCTGGGGCCGCTTCTTGCGGAAGACGTCCTCGGCCGCGCGCTTGCGGATGTCCACGTTGTGCAGCTCGATGCCGGGCGGCGCGTCGTGCCACGGCCGGCGATCGATCCCGATGACCTCGTGCCCCTGCTCGAGCAGGCGGCGCGCGACGCGCTGACCGAGCACGCCCCCGATGCCCGGAATGAGAACCCTCATCGCTGCTCCTCCTTCGTGCTTGCCGGCTCACCCTCGATCCGGGCCTCGTCCTCTGCCCCGCGCGACCAGGCGAGCGCCTTGCGCCGTCTCTCCCGGCCCACCTCGATGAGGCCGGCGATCCGCTGCTTCACCTGCTCGACGTAGCCCTCGATGACCTCGTCCTCCTCGGTCCCCGACCCTTCGAACGTCATGGGCGCCGAATACGTGAGCTCGAGCCGCACGGGCGCCGGGAGCGCGACGCCCCAGGGCGTGATCGGGACGTAGGGCGCGCCGAAGAGCTTTCCGAGGGCATACGAATTCGCGATCGTGGGAATGGCCTCGCCGCCGCCGACGAACCCGAACGGAATGATGGGCGTCCGTGTCTTCATGGCGAGGCGCATGAAGCCCGATCCGAAATGGACGAGCGTGTTGCGCTCGGGATAAAGCTTCGCGGTGCCCCGGGCGCCTTCCGGGAAGATCATGAGCAGGCGCTCGTCGTGGAGCAGGTGCTCGGCCGTCTCCACGAGCCCGGTGAGCTGCCCGCTGCGCGTGGCGAAGAGCCCCATGAACGGCGTTTGGGCCATGAACTTCTCGGCCATGCCCTGGGCGAGCCGGGGCGGCTCGCGTTCGAAGAAGCAGGACGTGATCACCATGGCGCCATCGATCGCGATGCCGCCCGAGTGGTTGCCGACGAGCATGGCGCGGCCGCGGACGGGGACGTGCTCGATGCCCTCCACGCCGACGGTGAAGTAATGGCGGTAGAAGAACCGGAAGGCCGTGAACAGCCGAGCGAGGTGCTGCTTCGAGGCGCCGTAGGGATCGACACCGTAGGTGTTGAAGGGCAACTCGAGGCGGTCGACGCGGGCGGCGATCTCCGGATCGATGAGCAAGGACACAGGGTTTCTCCAGCCGGAGGGGGCGACGGAGAATAGGCGGAAGGCGAGGCACGAAGCAAGGGGAGATTACGCTCGGCGAGGCGTGCCGGCGCACAGGCCTCGTGCGGCCGGCTCTTTCGACGGCGGCTTCGCGGGGAGGGACCTCCTTCGATTTCCGCTCGTGATAGACTCACCCGATCGGAGCCAACGCAAAGGCAAAGGAGGCCCACAATGAAGGAGTTCATGAAGCTCAAGGCGGCGCGGTGGGAGCGCATCCTGTCGCACCCGTTCTTCGATTGGCTGCATTCCGACGCGGTGCCGCTCGAGGACAAGGTCCTGATCGCGCCCATCATGACCGTGTTCGTGATGAACTTCCGCGACGCGAGCCGGTATTTCATCCGCTTCCCGAACCCGCGAAACCGCTTCGAGGAGGCGCTGAACGGCGGCACGCGCGAGGACGAGACCCACTCGCGGCTCTTCCTGGAGGACTGGAGCAAGATGAAGCTCGACGAGCGCCTCGGCTTTCGCGCGAGCGACATGATCTGGTGGCTCTTCCTGTCGAAGGAGAACGAGCGATTCCGGTATTTCGTGCTGGAGTTCGGCCGGCTCGACGTCGAGGACGCGGGCGATCCGCTCGTCCGCTTCACGCACTCCGAGGCCGGCGAGGCCGCGGGGAACGCGTTTTTCCATCACATGGCGAAGGTCACGAGCGAGATCGAGGCGAAGACGGGGCTGCGGTACATCTACTACGGCAATCACCACCTCGAGCGGGAGCCGGGGTTCGTCTGGGGATCCAAAGGCGTCTTCGACGACGAGGTCCTCGACGAGCAGCAACGGCCGCTCGCGATGCGCCTGTCGAACCGCATGTTCGACCTCTTCGAGCAGGTCCACGATTGCTTCCTGGAATACGGGCGCTCGTTCATGGAGCCGGGCGTGCTCCCGAAACGACCCCGCGTCGAGGAGATCGCGCCCCGCACGGCGTCCGTGCCGACGGAGCGGCCTTCGTACGAGGTCGAGCTCGAGCAGCCCATGGCGCTCTATCACGAGGATGTCCTTCGCGTCATCGAGGAGCGGAAGGCGCAGGCGGCGCGGCATCCTTTTTATGCGTGGCTGCGCGAGGAGACGAGCGTCTCCCCGCGGGAAAAGCTCATGCGGTTCCTCCCGTCCTGGGTGCCTGACATCATGGGATACCGTGATCTGAACCGATACGCGGTCCGTTATCCCGAGCCGCGGACGCCGAAGGAGCGGCGCATCAACGAATGGTGTGACGACCTGGAGACGCACAGCGCGCTCTTCCTGAACGACTGGCAGGCGCTCGGAATGGACGAGGTCCTCGGCTGGAAGGCGAAGGACACGCTGAAGTTTCTGTTCCTCGATCCGCAGGTCGAGACGCACCGGAAAAACCTCGCGACGTTCGCGAAGCTCGCCATGGGCCACCGGGATCCGGCGATGCTCTTCTGGTTCGTCGCGGCCCTGGAGGCGAGCGGGCACGCGTTCTTCGAGAACGTGAAGCGGCTCGCGGAGGTCGTGGAGAAAGAGCACGGAATCCGGCTCGATTACCTCTGCGATCGGCACGACGTGGCGCACGGGGCGCGCGGGGAGCGCCTCCCGCGAAGCGCGTTCATCACGAGCGAGCGTATCACCACGGCCGAGCGCGACGTGGCCATTGGCATGGTCGACACCATCTTCGACGCGCTGGAGGAGCAGCTCACGAGCTCCCTCGACGCCGCGCGCTCGAACAAGCTCGGCATTCCGAGCGAGCGCGGCGCCGCCTGAGGCTGCGCTTCGAGCGCCAGATCACTTCCCGAAGACGGCGAGGAGCCCGAACCTTCCGAACATCGTGACGTGCTGGCCTTGGTCCCGGTCATCGAACCCGAATCGCTCGTACTCGTCCGCGGTGAGGCCGACGGCGGCGGTGACGGCCAGGCTGCGGAGGGGCCAGACCCGCAGCCCCGGCGCGACCCTCCAGCGGAAGATATGCTCCCCTGAGAAGCTGTCGCTAATGCCGAGAGGCACGCGCCCCAGGGAGCCGAAGACGAAGAGCTCCGTACGCCGATCCTCGGAGCGAAGGAGCGTCCCCTGAAGCTCGGCATACGGAATGAAGAGCGGGTCGTCGTGCGGCTCATCGAAGGCCCGCGAGAAGTCGACGCCGAGGCCGAGCACGACACGAGGGAGGGCGACGCCGAGGAGGAGGCTTCCATCGACGTGGCCACGCGGGGCGGTCGAGAATGCCGGCTGGATCGCAAAGCCCCAATCTGGCGGACCGTTGCGCGCCTCGTCGTTCGGTTCCGCGCTCGCCGCGCCCGTGACCACGAGGATCGCGAGGCCGGCGGCCCCAGGCAGGAGACATTTCGTTTTCATAGCGGTGGGTGCTCCTGCCTTTCAAAAAACGCCGATGGCGCCTGCCTGCAGAAACAGGGTGACGGGCGGCTCGCGAAAGGTGCCCTTCTGCAGGCGGTAATCGCCGAGGAGCCCCGCGCCGAGGTTCAATCCGAACGTGGGGTAGAGCCAGACGCGCCCGCCGGTCCCCACATACCAGCGCACGCGAGGGCCGTTGCCTGCGCTCACCGTGGGCTCCGGAGGGGCTTCTGTGGCCTGCTGAAAAGAGGGAACCACCCTGTTCGATTGCCTCCACGTCCCCACGCCGGCCCCGAGGAGGCCCAGGAGCTCGAACCGCGCGTTCTCGGTGCGACCCAGGACGAACTGGGCCCCAGGGGAGACCACGAATGTCTCTTCGTCCTCCTTCCTGGAGCCAACCTCCGGTTTATAGTCGCGCGTGTGGCTCGCATAATACATGTTGACGCCGAGCAACAGTCCCTCGACCTTGAACCCGAGCGTCAGCTCTTCGCGGAGGACGTCTTCATCGAGGGGGGCGACCCATAGGCTCGCGCCGACGACGAACCCCGTCGCTTGCGCGCCCACGGCGGCGCGGGGCGGCTTTTCCGCGGCGGATACGGAGGTCGTGACGAGGGTCGAAATGCTGAGAGCCAGGGCTGCCCTGAAGCAGCCCGCGCGAGGGGGCGTCGCCATCATCCCCCGGGAACGTGCAACCGGAATGCCACCGGGGCGACGCGGCGTGCGCCGGGGATTGGCCTCGCATCAGAGCACGCTGAGGACGGCGATCTGGGCGAAGAGCGCGGTGCTCGTGGGGGCGTCGGACGACGACTCCTCGTCCACCAGGGCCGCCCCTCGATCACCCCAAAAACCCGAGGTAAAGCTCACATCGTCGAGCAGGCAGCAAGCTCATCTGCGTTGCTATCTCGAGCCGATCGCCTTTGCAATTTGGGGCTGGAATCGGCGGCAATGCCTCTCGTCGTAGACGCCCTCCGCGAAGCGTCGATTTTTCGACGCCCTCCGCGTTCAGCCCTTCGCCGCCGCCTTCATGGCCTGGACATCCGCGAGGACGACCTGCGCCTCTTCCTCGCTGAGGAACTTCGCCTTGCGGGCCACCCACAGGATGCCCTCTTCCGTGGTCGACGCGATGGTCCACGGGAAAATCACGCGTGTGAGCGACTGCAGCGTCTTCACGGTCGCGCGGATCGCGCCCGCCTTGAGCCCCTGACCCTCGATGATGAACGCGTGCGCCAGGATGTGCTTTTCGAGCGCGCGTGTCGCCTGGCCGAGCGCGTTCGCCGCCGCGCGCTCGGGCGCGCCGTGATCGGCGCTGGTGACCACGATGAAGATGCTCCCGCCCGGGTGCGCCTGCATGATCTTCGAGCCGCGTTCGTTCACCTGGACGGCCGCCTGCAGTGTCGGCGCCTGCTTCCAAAGCACGACGAGGACGGGAGGACGCCACCCCATGGCGACGGCAGGTTGGTCGTAGACGATCTCCACGGCCCGGAAGGCTAGCAGGAGACGCGGCCCTGGAAAAGCATCGCGTCGAAGGCGTTGCCGGGGTTCGTCGGTGGTCCTTACAAAACCTCGAGCGGCAGACCAGGCGAGGGGCCGAGCGCAACGTCGCCCCAGCGAACGATCGCCGAGCCCGAACTCGACGCGCTGCCGACGGTGTGCAAGAGGACCAGATCCCCGCGCCGGATCGGCAGCTCGGCCGCGGCCGTATACAGGTTCACGGGCATCAGCGCAGGGCCGCAGTTCGCATACCGCGGGAACGTGTCGATGGTGCGCGCCCGATCGAAATCGAGGACACGCGCGCAAAACGAGGCATACCACGCCGTCGGGGTGTTCACGACGAGCCAGTCGATGTCCGACATCCGGAGCCCCGCCTTTTCGAGGGCCATGTCGGCCGTCTTTCGGAGATACGGCTCGGAGACCTGGCGCAGGACCTTGCTCGCGCTCCGATCCGAGCGGAGCCGGACCACCTGCTTGCCGCGCTTCGGATCGTCGACGACGTCGAGCAGGAAGGCCTTGCACGTCTCGGCGCTGTGCAGCATTGCCGAGGCGACGAGCCCTTCGCCCGCCGGCACCTCGGAGACCACGAACGCCCCGGCGCCGTCGCCCGAAAACCACGACATCGTATCGTGCTCCTCGACCGAGCGCGAATACGTGCACGAGACGACGCCGAGCACGTTCCGGTATTGCCCCGCGCGCACGAGCGCACACGCGGTCTCGAAGAGGGCGAACGCGCCCGAGCACGCGGTCTCCAGGTTCCACGCGGCCGAGCGGAGGCCGAGCTCGCCGGCGAGGAACGTGGCGTGGCCGATCCCCATCACGTCGTGAAAGAGCGAGCACGCGATGACGAGGTCCACCTCCGCGCGTGCGATTCCGGCGGCCCCGAGGGCCATCGTCGCGGCGCGCAGCTCGATCGACATCGCATTCTCGTGCGGAAGGAGCACGCGCCGCTCCCGGGCCCCGCGGAACGGGTCGTCGAGGTACTTCGCCATTTCGGCGTCGAATGCGTCCGGAGCCTCCCGTGGCTCCTCGGGCGCCGCCCACACGTTCCGTTTCTCCACGGCCGCGCCGAGCATCTGCGGGTAGTGGCGGCGCCAGTAATCGTTCGTCTTCAGGCCAGCGGGGAATGTGATGGCGAGGGATCGCATCCCTGCGGAGGTAGTCATGGGGAAAAGCTCTCCTTGGCGGTTTGCGCCTCCAGGCTTCGGACACGGCTCGTGATGGGCGGTCGTTCCTCCGGGTCCACCCGGACGTCCACCACGAAGGGTTTTCCCGCAGCGAGCGCCGCCCCGAGCGCCGCTTCGAGCTCCTCCTCCCGCTCGACCCTCGCCCCGAGCGCCCCGAGCCCCCTTGCTACCAGCGAAAAATCCGTATCGGGCAGCGTCGTCTCCACCGGATCGTACCCCGACGCGCGCATGCCGTGCTCGACGATGCCGTATTGGCGATCGTTCAAGACCACCCATATCGCCGGGATGCCGTACCGCACGGCCGTGCTCACCTCCTCCAGCATGAGCATCGAGCCGTCGCCCACGAGCGCGACCGCCGCCTTGCCCCGCGCGTGCGCGGCCCCGAGGACGCCCGTCGTAGCGTGGCCCATCGATCCGAAATGGAGCCCCGAGCGATATCGCCCCGGCTCCTGGAACCGGAGCACGTGGTTGCCCCACACGAATGCGCTGCCCGCCTCCGTGAGCACGGGCGCGTCGGAGGACTCGACCACGACGCGTTGCACCGCCTCGAAAAGGAAACGCGGCCGGACCGACCCTTCCGCAAGCGGATCCAGCGGCGCGGGCCTCGCCATGGGGGGCAGGGCGGGCGGCGCGCCTTCACGTGCCGGCAGCCGCGGGAGCAATGCCGATAAAAATGCGCCGATCTCGGCCTGCACGCCGAGCGTCTCCGCGGAGGGATAGGCCGCGCCGAACACCGCGGGATTGACGTCCACGTGAAGGAAGCCGCCCGGCGGCACGAGATCCTGCCGCCAGAACGACGTGCATTCCCACAGGCGCGTGCCGAGCACGAGGGTGCGGCGGATGCCCGCCGCCTTCAGGCACGACGCCACGCGCGCATGGCTCCCGACGCCCGTGGTCCCGATGGAGAGCGGGTGATCTTCGGGGAAAATGCCCTTGGCGCGCGGCGAGCACATCACGAGCATCGAGCGCCGCTCGGCGAGGGCGCGGACCAGCGGAACGGATTTTCGCGCGCCATAACCTACCCATAACGCGCAAGGCTCTTCCGTGAGGATCTTCGCCACGGCGTCGACGGCCTCGGCGGACGGCGCCGGGCCGGGCAGCGCATTCGTCTCGGCGAGGGCCGGGCCCTCGAACATCGCCGACTGCACGCTCAGCGGCAAATGGATGTGCGCGACGAACCCCTCCACGGCACGCGCGCCGACGCTCAACCGTCGCAGGATGACCGGGAGCTGGGCGGGATGCTCCAGGGTCGTCGCGTAGTGGAAGAGGGGGCCGTCGCAGAGCAGGCCCGCGGGGAGGGTCCTCGCGGTCGTCTCCTGGGCGGCGCCGCGGTCGCGCTGCGAGGGCGAGGTGCCGCCGGAGACGAGCACGACCTTCGCGCCCTCGATGCGGGCGGCGGCGAGCCCCGTGATCGCATTCGTGATCCCGGGGCCGGCCGTCGCGAAGACCACGGTCGGCTGATCCTTGGCGAGGCTCTCTTCGAGCGCCGCGAACGCCGCGCCGGACTCGTGGCGGCAGTGCAGGACGCGCACCCGGCTCCGCGCGAGCGCGTGGCAGAACGGGACGATGGAGCCGCCGCCGAGACCGTACGCGACCTCCACGCCGAGGCTCGCGAGGAACGCGGCCAGGACCTCGGATACGGACGCGCGGGGCGCTCCGGGCCCGAAGCGAGGGATCGGGGGAGGTGCGTGGTTCATGAGGGACACTCGGACGGGCAATCATACGCCTCGGCCAGGGACGGCTCAAACTTGCTCGACGGTCCGGCGGCGGCTCTGCGCGGCGAGGTGAGCGGGGATGCCCGCCTGCACGACATCCAAACCACGCTCATCACGATCGGTGGAGTTTGCCGAATCGACGCGCGTAAAAATCCTTCGCCGGGACCGATGAGTTTTTCGGGGGCGGGTGGTCCATGGGGGGTGTCGACGGCGCGGGGGACCGGGCCGCCGAACCCGAAACGGACTGGAAGCCAGAGGAGAACGAAGATGGTGACGACTGCCCTTGTGTCCGAGCGCCCGATGGAACCCGCGTCGACGAAGATGGCCTGGACCGGACGTATCCTCAGCGGCCTCGCGGTGGCGTTCCTGCTCTTCGACGTTTCCCTCAAGCTGATGGCGCCGCCGGAGGTGCTCACGGCCCACGAACAGCTAGGTTTTCCCCCGGGCCTCGCCCGCAGTCTCGGGAGCCTGCTCCTCGCGTGCGTCGTGACCTACGTGATTCCGCGGACCTCGTTTCTCGGAGCGATCTTGTTGACGGGGTATCTCGGCGGCGCGATCGCGACGCACGTGCGGGTCGGCCATCCGCTCTTCAGCCACGTCCTGTTCCCGGTCTACGTCGCCGCATTCCTTTGGGGCGGGCTTGTTCTGCGGGACGCGCGCCTACGCGAGCTCTTCTTGCCGCGCCGGTAATCGGTTTGGCTGCAATCGACCGTAGGTCATCGTGCGCCACACCCACTCCATCGGCCCGAAGCGGAAGCGCGCGAGCCATGCGTGCGCGAAGATCACCTGCAGCGTGAAGATGCCGAGCGTGATCGGGAGCGTCCACCACGCGTGGATGCGGCCCGCGAGCCCGAGCCCCCAGCCATAAAAGACGAACGTGCTCGCGAGGCTCTGGCCGAGGTAGGTCGAGAGCGGCATCCGGCCGACGGGCGCGAGGAGCGAGAGGGCGCGGCGCCACGCGGGCCGCTGCATCAAGAGGACCACGGCGGCCGCGTATCCGGCCGCGAGCAGCATGACCCCGAGCTCCGCGACAGGGCCGAGCGCGAGCCCGACGAGCTCCGGGACGACGATGTCGCGGCGATGGAGGAGCATGCGCACGGGGTGGATCGCGGAGCCGAGGAGGCCGAGCCCGAGGCCCCAGCCGAGGAGCTTGCGGAAGAACGAGAGGCGCGCCTCGGCCTCTTGAAAGATCCTCGTCGTGCCGGCCCAGGCGCCCACGAGAAATCGCCCGACGAGCCACACGAAGTACCAGATCCAGATGAAGCCCACGTGATAGAGGGCCTGCTTCACGTGCAGCACCGTGAGCAGGCGGCGATCGTGTCCGAGGATCGCCGCGTAAACGTCCGCCCGAAACGCCATGAAATCGGGCGGCGCGGGCGTGTAGGCCCGCAGGGCCTTGAAGATGGGGGGAATGGAGCAGACGAACGCCGGGACGACCGTGAGGAAGAGGCCCCACGCGAGGAGCTTCCAGCCGCGCACGCGACGGAAGAGGAGGAGGCCGAAGCCGGCGATTGCGTATCCCCACAGGACATCACCCCACCAGAGCAGGAGCACGTGCGAGACGCCGATCAGCGCCATCGCCGCGAGCCTGCGGATGTGGAGCGGCACCACGCTGCGCCCGCGCGCCTCGGCGCGCTCGAGCTGCACGGAGAAGCCCAGGCCGAACAGCATGGTCAGGAGCGCCATGGCCTTTCCGTCGACGAAAAGCCCGAGCAGGAAGAGAAACACCTTGTCGACGGTGTCCGTTTGCGCGAGGGCCACGTCGCGCGACATGAACGCGATGGCGCTGAACCACGGCACCGTGTTCGCGAGGAGCACGCCGTAGAGCGCGAAGGCGCGTAGCACGTCGAGGACCACGACGCGCTCCACGGCGGCGATGGGCGCGAGCTCCGTGGTATTCGTTTTCGCTGGTTCGGGATCGCCCTGACCGGTCTCCGTCATCGGCGCAGCATACACGTTCGTGTCCGCGCCGAGCAAGGCGGCCGGCACCATTCCAGCGGGGACCACATTAGGTTTGCCCCATGCCCCTCCAGGACCTCCTCGGCGCAGCGCTCGCAATCGCCCCGCATGTGGTTTCTTCGCCCCTCTCCCCGGTCCTCTCCGAGCTCCTCACCTTTCATCCCGGGTGGATCACGCGGAGCGTGACCACACACGATCCCGCGGGGGGAAACGACGACGGATTTCGCGCAGGGGTCGCCGTCGAGGGAGATTTCCGGGTTCTTTTTCATGCGCGCGGGGAGGGGAGGATCACCCGGATCTGGATCACGGCGCCGCGGAAGGAGCTCGAACAAGAAGGCCAGGAGCTCTGGATCGAGGTCGATGGCCAGACCGCGTTCCGCGGGGATCCCCGCGATTTCTTCGAGGGACGAGGCCCGTGGAAATCCCCGCTCGTCCTCGGCGTCGACGCGAGCTCCGGCGCATTCACGAGTTACGTGCCGTTCGCGTATTCCCGCGAGGCCAAGGTGCGGTATCGCGGCGTCGCTCTTTATCATCAGATCACCTACCGCGAGGGGCCCGGATCCGCGGCGGGCCCGGACGCCGCGGCGCTCTCCCGGTTCATGGGCGAGGACTGGACGGAACATCCGCCGGCGTCGAGCCCCGGGAGCACGCTCGGACCCGGGACGACGCGTATTCTCGCCACGGGCCCGACCACGGTCTCCCGGCTCTTCGTCGAGCTGCCGGCCGCGCGCCTCGGGGATCTCCGGGTGCGCATCGGGGAGCAGCCCCCCGTGCCCGCGTCCTTCTTTTTTGGACTCGCCAGCAAGCGGGACGCGGTCGACGAAGGGTGGGTGACGTTCCGGAGCGCGCTTCATGCCGCGTGGAAGGCGGGGGTTTCGGGGCGGGTCGCGACGCGCCTGCCCATTCCGCTCGCCGCGGGGGAGGCGCTCGCGATCGAAACGACATCCGAGGACCCGATCGAGGACATCAAGGTGGCCGTGGATCTCGCGGACGCCCGCCCCGGCGTGCGGCTCGCCGCGCAATACCGCGATCAGGAGGCGCCCGGGCGCGAGACCACCCTGCCCATGTTCGCGAGCGACGAGCCCCTCCAGTTCGTGGCGCTGCTGGAGAACCTCGACGAAGGCCTCCGCGGCGATCGGCGGTACCTGGAGGGCGACGAGATGATCCGGACCGACGGCATGCGTTTCCCGGTGCAACACGGGACCGGAACCGAGGATTACTACAATGGCGGCTGGTACTTCCTCGGGGCCCACGCGAACCCCTTGAGCGGCCAGCTCCGCTTCCTCGTCACGGATCCGGAGGACGAATGGAAGCAGGCGAAGTTCGAGCATTCCCTCTATCGCCTCCACGTGCCCGACCCGCTCGTGAGCCGCTCCGGCATGCGCTTCGGCTTCGAGGTCGGTCCCACGGGCGCCTACACGCCGCTGCGCGTGCGTTCGCTCGGGCTCGCGTACGTGTTCTCCGGGATTCGCGCGATTGGGGAGCAAAAAGCGTCGATCCGGGCGACGCGCCTCCGGACCTCGGCCGTCGACGCCGAGCGGGAGTCGCCCGTCCAAACCTTCCCGGTGCGCGAGCGCCGCGGCGTCACGCGGATCCTTTTGCGTTGTCCCTCCGAGGATGCCCGCGCGCTCTTGCTCGTCCGCTCCTACGCGCAATCCCGCGGGCCGCAGGAGGCGCGTGTGCGGCTCGACGGCCAGGACGTCGGCGGCTTCTTCGAATCCCAGCAAAACAAGGCCCGCGCGCTCGCGGAGGACGCGCTCTGGATCGACCTTCCTCCCGGGGCATGCGCGGCCGGCAAGGGGGCCGTCGTCGAGATCGACGCGACCGGCTCCCCCGAGCCGTTCAGCGAGAGCAGCTACCTCCTGCGGTATTTCACCGATTCCGGATGGCCCACGCTTTCGCAGGGGCGAAACGTAAAAATCCTGGATACCGGGGCCCTGCCCGAGGGGGACCATTATGTCAACGATCACTCCTTGATCGAGCTCGCCGATGGGCGATGGTTGCTCACGGGCATCTTTCACAAGGAGCCTTATGATGGCCTGGACGAGCGCGCGTTCGTCCACGCCCTCGCGGACGGCCCGGGGCCCGCGCGCTGGTACGAGGCCTCCGCGCCGAGTTTTTCGATTGCCCCACAGCGCTTCACGCTCCGCGCCCAGGACGACGAGCCCTGGATCTGGGCCCCCCACCTCGCCCGCGATCACGACGGCAGCCTGGTCATGATGTACCACGTGGGCGCGCGTGACCACGATCGCGCCGGTTTCCGCATCGCGCGTTCCACGAACGGGACGAGCTTCACGCGCGCCGGAGGCACCTTGTTCGAGGACCTCTGCATCGCCCGGGATCCGATGCTCGTTCGCGTCGCGAATCTATGGGTCGCCTATTATACGCGCTGCGCATCCAAGGACCGCCGCCTGAGCGGCGTCGCGTACCGCACGTCGCTCGACCTCGTGACATGGAGCGAGCCGCGCATGGCCTTGACGCTTGGACCGGAGACGATCCGGCACGATAGTGGCCATACCGAGTCGCCGTTCGTGTTCGAGCGTAAGGGCTGGTTTTACCTGACCGTGACCAGTTATCCCACGGCCTGGGACGCCACGTTCGTGTATCGCTCGCGCTCGCCGTTCTCGTTCCCGAGCGAGCCCGTCGCGCGGCTCTCGGCGCATGCGGCCGAATGGATCGCCGAGGGAGGCGATTTCGATGCGGGGCGGCTGTTCTTCACGCACGCCGGTGCGGGGCAGGGGGGCGTCTTCCTGCAGGAGCTTTTGGGTCTCTGACTCGTGTTTCGCCATTTTTTGCTGCTGCTGCTGCTGCTGCTGCTGCTGCTGCTGCCGCTGCTGCTGCTGCTGCTGCTGCTGCTGCTGCTGTTGCTGCTGCTGCTGCTGCTGCTGCTGCTGCCGCTGCTGCTGCTGCTGCTGCTGCTGCTGTCGCTGCTTCCGGAACGCTCGTCCTCTGTCCTCGTCCGGGGAGGGCGATTGTGCCCGCGTGCTCGGAAGGCGAAAGGCCAAGCCGTGCTCGCCGTGCTCGCCGTGCTCGCTTCGCTGCGCGCGGCTCCGCGCGGCTCCGCGCGGTGCGAGGCAAAGCCTCGCAGCCTTTCGCCTTCCTCCGCGCGCAGGCCGGGGGCAGGGGTCCCCGGTCGGGGATTCGGAGGGAAACATGGTGCTCAGGATTTATGGCGTGGCGATCGAGATGCTCAGGATGTTGCGGCCGGTCATCGAGCGGATCGGATCGAAGGATCCGAATTTGGGAGACCAGTTGCGGCGGGCGGCGACGAGCGTGCCGCTCAATCTGAGCGAGGGCGCGTATTCGCAGGGAAGGAACGAACGGGCTCGGTGGCACACGGCCATGGGCTCGGCGGCGGAGGTCCGCGCGTGCCTCGACGTGGCAGAAGCACTCGGATACGTAGATAGAGTGGACGAGGAGCTGCGCAACAAGCTGGACCATCTCGTCGGTACCCTGCATCGCCTGACCAGGCGTGAATGGCCCAGGCGTGCCGCCTCCGCTTGGGCGGCACGCCCGGCAGCAGCAGCAGCAGCAGCAGCAGCGGCAGCGGCAGCAGCAGCAGCAGCAGCAGCAGCGGCAGCGGCAGCAGCAGCGGCAGCAGCAGCAGCAGCGGCAGCGGCAGCAGCGGCGGCAGCGGCAGCGGCAGCAGCAGCGGCAGCAGCGGCAGCGGCAGCGGCAGCAGCGGCGGCAGCGGCAGCGGCAGCAGCAGCGGCAGCAGCAGCGGCAGCAGCAGCAGCAGCCACAGGCCCGACGAGCGGCGGGGGCGGGAGGAGCATCGTGGGCGCTGCGCCTTCCTGTCGACAACGAATGCCCGTTATGCGTCTCAGGGCGTCCAGCCGTTCCTATGGCACTGCGAGCGCAATGAGCTCAGCCCGCGAGAGCCGTTCACGCGGTTCCTTGGGAATCAGGCCGGCAAGCGCGGAAGGCTCTCCCTTCACGTACGGCCGGATGTCGTACGCAATGGGGAAAACTTTGTCGAGGGGGAGTTCAAGGAAACGCGCCAGTGCGTCTGGACCGTTCTGGCCGTAGTCGAAATCGTGATAGCGGGCGAGCGTGAACCATCGTCCGTCATGAAAGATCGTCAATGTCAGGAAGTGCTCGGTCAGCCGCGCATTGCTCTCGTCGACATTGCCAAGGAGTCCCCATGCGTCGGTTCCGTTCGCAAGCCGGATCCGCGTCCCCACGACCTTCCCGGCCAGGCGCGCGACCGGCAGACGTCTCACCGGGCGGACGAGGGTTTCGTCGCCTCCGTCGATATTGGCGTATTGCCATACCGCGTGCGCCTCTAGATCGCGAACTTCGATTGATTCTATCGGTTTCAGGGTCTTCATCATGGAGCCGGAAATCCATTGCGGACCATCGAGTCGTGGAGGCGAGTCCCATACTTCGCGTCGAACGCCTTTGTATAGGCCGCTAGATCACGAGCGAGCTGCTGCTTTGCTTGTGGGCTCAGGTTGTCGTAGTACGCTGCCCCGCGCTGGCGCGGCAGAATCTTGTTCATACCGCTGTGGTAGGACTTGTGCAGTGGTTCCGGTAAGCTGGCAAGATCCTGTTTGGCCGGCCCCCCCAAGTACTTGGGCCAGGGGTGATGGCCGTGTGTCGCACCAGGGGCGACGGTGGGCGTCTTCGGCGGCTTCGTCGTCGTCTTGACCGTCGTCTTCGGCGCGGGCCGTGGCGCGCCAGCTCCCCCACCGCTGCCGCTCCCTGTTGACAACGACTGCCCATTGTGCGTCCCGGCGGGCTTTTTCCCGCCATTCGGCTGGAAGTTCTTGTGCCGGGCGTGGCAAGCGCCCGTGAGGCACTCCTGGGCTCGGTCGAGCAGCGCGGTCTCCTCCGGAGTTTGCCTCCAGTCCTCATAGACCCGTACTTCGCCCGGGGGCACCTGACTCGGATCGATGGGCACGGGCGCCTCGACCGGGAGCGGCTCGGCCGCGAGCGGCTCTTCCACGCGCCGGAAGCTCGGCTGCCTCAATCGCTCGGATGTATGGACGAGCGTCCTCGTGCAGGTACGCGCGCCCGTGCCGCCACGCCTTCGCGCCTGGCCCGGCTCCGGGCACCGCGCGGGCAACTCCGCGATCGGTTTCGGCCGCGACGTCGGCGGCTCGGCCCTCTGGGTCTCGTCCTTCTTCTCTGCGCCCTCCTTCTCCTTTGCCGCGCGCTTCTCCGGCGGGGGCGGCGGCGGCTTGTCGCAGGGGAGATGCTGGAACGCAATTCCTAATAACTTCCGGCTCTCGGACGGCGCGTGGGGATCAAGAAAAAAGACAGCCTTGGCCTCGCGGCCCTGCAAAAGCTCGTCGAGCGACAGAAGCGTCGTTCGAGGCGTCCCGTCCCCCACGTCGTATCAATAACGCGCATTCGGGTCGACGTGAGGATGGCGCCGGCATATGCGAAACAACCTTATTCCGTTCGGCGTCGTCTGCGCCCACGCCTGCGTGTGCGCGCCTGTCGCGGCGCACCCGAGGAGCCATGCCGAAACGCAAAAAGCGACGAGCATGAGGAGCCCAAGACGAACAAAGCGGTTCGACAACCAGGCCATGGAAGGACCTTCCGTTCCCGCAGGCCACATCAAGCCGCCCCCGCGGCGTTATGCGCGGGCCTGCGTTGTTCCTGACGATCCTTGTGCACGGCGAAGGCAGAGCCGCGCAAGCGCATTCGCAGGCTGGCGGGACACACAATGTCCGTGCGCGACCGTTGCCGACGAGCCCGGCGCCTTCGAGGATGCTCGAAATGAAATGCCGACCAGCAACCGGAGGTGGATCCACCTCCGCCAGGAGGTCGATCCACCTCCGCCAGGAGGTCGCCCCCCTCCGCTCGGCGGCCGGCCGGCTCCCCGAGGAGGTCCTCCTCCTCCGCCTTGAGGTCGGCTAGCTCCGCCCGGAAGTCATCTTCCTCCGCCAGGAGGTCGTCCCCCTCCGCCGGGAGATGCAGCACCTCCGATGTGCGGCCGTTCACCTCTGGCAGGAGCCCCCGCATCCCCTTCCGGACGTCCGGAGCCTCCGGGAAGAGGTCGTCGAACGCCAAGGAGGGGTCCTCCACCGCCGAGGAGACATCCTCGATCTCCGGAAAGAGGTTTGCTACCTCCGGGGCTCTGGGCCCCCTCTCAGGTCAGAGGTCCGTTCCGGCCTCGTCCCCGTCGCCTTTGCGCAGCTCCTGCGGGGTGCGGCCTGTCCAGCGGCGGAAGGCGCGAGGCGAGCGCCGAAGCGAGCAAGAGCGCTCTGTCCAAGGGCCACGGCGGCGAGGGATCGGAAGCGTAGAGGAGCTGCCGCTGCCGCTGCCGCTGCTGCTGCCGCTGCCGCTGCCGCTGCTGCTGCCGCTGCTGCCGCTGCTGCTGCTGCCGCTGCTGCTGCCGCTGCCGCGGCGGCACTTCGGGCCTGGATCTCCCCTCGTCGTCAGGCACCCATTGCCCTCGGAAAGGGCGAAAGGCGAGTCAGAGCGCGGGTCTCAATCCCCGACGACCCGCCGCCGGACCAGGAACCCGGCACCCACGACGAAATGCATCAGCACGAACGCGCCAATCCCCGCGGCGACCCCCGCGAGCAGCTCCTTGGAAGGCAGCTCCTGCCGCACGATCACGAACCCGAGGGCCGTGAACGCGAGCCCCCCGAGGCCAGAGATCCAGGGGACACGCGCCGGCGCCTCGCTGTACGGGCCGCTGCCGACGAGGTCGAGCCCGTCCCGCTCGCCAAGGGCCCGCGCGAAGCGGAGCGAGGCGACGTCGAGCCGCACGCGCCCCGCAACCTTCCGCAGCCGCGCGGACGGCTCGTGACCGTCGCAATGGGGGATGTCGAGCGAGACGCCCGTCTTCGCATCCGCGTACGCCCGCGTCCGCGTGGCAGGCGCGCCGCAGGTGCAGCAGATCGCCGGCAGCTCGCCCGGCGAGCCTCGCAGGACGACGCCGAACGAAGGCGCGTCGGCCGCCCGATCCGGCGGCGTGAGCACGAGGTCGCCTCGCTCGACCTCGACGAACCGCTTGCAATGGGCGCACTGGTGCCCAACGCAATCGAGCTTCGACAAACCCAGGACGAGCTCGCCGCACCCCGGGCACGCGGCGGCATACGAATACATGAACGCGGCGACGATCAAGAAGACGACGCCGAGGGCGAGCAGCACGGCGACGATCCAGGTGATCCACGAGGGAAAGAGGATCACGGGCAAAAAGGCGATCCCGAGGCGCGCGGCGGCCCAGGCGAGATCGTACGAAAGGCCCGCGGGGGAGCGTCGCAGCGTCATTCAGGCAGCGGGATGAACTCGACGTCGTCGCCCGGGATCTTCGGGAAACGTTGCTCGCGCCAGTCCGTCTTCGCGCGGTCGAGGCGCTCCTTCGAGCTCGAAACGAAGTTCCAGAAGATGTGCCGCTCGCCGTCGATGCGCGCGCCGCCGACGAGCATGACGTTCGACGCTTCGAGCGCCTGGAGGCTCACCGACGCGCCCGGACGTAGCACGAACATCGAGCCCTCCGTGAACGTCTTGCCGCTGCACGCGACGCTGCCGTCGACCACGTAGACGGCGCGCTCCTCGTGCTCCTCATCCACGGGCAAACTCGCGCCGGCTTCGAGCCGCGCGTGGGTGTAGAGCGTCGGCGAGAGGACGCCCGTCGGCGCCTTCGCGCCGTACGCGGTCCCCGCGATGACGTGCAACACCGCGCCGGGGCGGTTCACGATCGGGATCGTGCTCTTCGGGTGATGCTCGAAGCGCGGCTCGATCTCCTCGTCCTTCTGCGGCAGCGCGACCCATGTCTGGATCCCGTGCATTCGTCCGCCGCTCGCCTTCACCTCGGGCGCCGTGCGCTCCGAGTGCACCACGCCGCGCCCCGCCACCATCCAGTTCACGTCGCCCGGCCGGATCGTCTGCTCGGAGCCGAGGCTGTCGCGGTGCACGAACGCCCCTTCGAGCAGGTACGTGATCGTCGCCAGCGCGATGTGCGGATGAGGCCTCACGCTGAGCCCTTCGCCCGGCGGAAATGCCACGGGGCCCATGTGATCGAAAAAGATGAACGGCCCCACGAGCCGCCGCATCATCGACGGCAGGACCCGCCGCACGACGAAGCCCCCGAGGTCCCGCGGGCGCCCTTCGATCACGAGATCGATCCCGCCGTCTCCACCCTTGCACTCCGGATCCGCGTCGAGATGGCGGCTCATCAGGTTCTCCTCGGTACGTGTTCCACGGCGGCAGCATACCTCGACGAACCTTCGCTGCGATAGTCGCCTGTCTTCGCCTCGCCGTCGTGGCCAGCCTCCCGCGCCTCCTGCGGCAGCGGCAAGGTGACCGTGAACGTCGCCCCGTGATCGCTGCCCGCGCTCTCGGCCTTCACCGTGCCCCCGTGCATCTCCACGAGGTGGCGTACGATGGCGAGCCCGAGCCCGAGCCCGCCCTGCGGCCTCGACGCCGAGCTGTCGGCCTGCCGGAAACGATCAAACACGTACGGGAGAAACCCGGCGCTGATGCCCTTTCCGGTGTCCCGCACGGTCAGGTGGACGAGGCCCTCGTCCCGCATGATCTCCACCTCGACGCGCCCGCCGCGTGGCGTGAATTTGATGGCGTTCGCGAGCAGGTTCCAGAGGATCTGCCGCAGCCGATCGGGGTCCCCGAAGACCGGAATGGACGGGCGCTCGGGCGTGACGTGGAGCTGGATGCCCTTCGCCTGCGCGGCGGGGCGAACCACGTCGAGCACCGCCTGCACGACGTCCCCGAGATCCATGCGCCGCTGCGCGAGCCCGAGCTTGCCCGTGATGATGTGCGAGACGTCGAGCAGATCGTCGATGATCCGGATCTGCGCCCGGACGTTCCTGTCGATGGCGCCGAGCGCGCGCAGGCGCGTCTCCGTGTCGCACTCGCGCGTCGCGAGGACCTGCGTCCAGCCCCTGATCGCGGTGATCGGCGTACGCAGCTCGTGCGAGACCAGGCTCAAGAACTCGTCCTTCAGCCGGTTCGCCTCCTCGGCTTGCCGGCGCGCCTCTTCGGCCTGCGCGCGCGCCTCCTCGGCCTGCCTGTGCGCCTCTTCGGCTTGCCGCCGCGCGCCTTCGGAGGCCTTGTAGAGCCGGGCGTTGTCGATCGCGACGGCGGCCTGCCCGGCGATGCCGACGACGACCCGCTCGTCCCGCTCCGTGAATACGCGCGGCTCGGCGTGCCCGAAGAGCAGGGCGCCGAGCACCTTCCCGCAGCGCGACACCACCGGGACCACGAGGCAACTGCGGACCGGCAGCGGTCCCTTCGGCATCCCGTGGTGCGGCGGGGGGTTCCCGTAACGGGCATCCACGTGAAGGTCATCGACACGCACCACGCGCTCGCCCTTCAGCATGGGCGTGAACAGCACGGGGAAGCGGGGAAGGGGGATGCGCTCGAACCGTTCGCGCGGGATGCCGGCGAGCGCGTAGAGCGTCAGGGGCTCTCCGGTCTGCCTGGCATAAAAGAAGGCGCCGAACTGCGCATCGGTCAGCGCGGTCGCCTCGTCCGTCAGTTTTTCCACGAGCTTGTCGAGATCGAGCTCGGCCGCGAGCGCGGCGCCGATGCGCTGGAGCGTCTCGTTGATCCGGATCTCCTCGTGCAGGTTCCGCTCGGCGCGCCGCTTCCTGCTATCGGAAAAGTACGCGTCCAGGATCACCCCCGCGAGGCTCCTCGCGAGGTCGTGCAGCGGTCGCACCCGCCGGTCCGGCGGGCACAGGGTCCTCCCCATGGACGTGCCTTCCCCGTCTCCAAGCTTGCCGATCGCTCGGTTCCATTCCCTCGGACGCGGCGCCCGAGTCACGAACCTAATGCGATTCCTGGCGAACGCACATGGCCCCCGCCGTGCGTCCGGCGAACACGCGGACGGGGCGGGGGCAGGGCTGGGGGCAGGGCTGGGGGCAGGGACGGGGCAGGGGAGCTCAGGGGATGTGCTCGGCGCGCTCGGTCTCGATCTGCGTCTTGTCCGGCTGCCGTACGACGAACCCGAACTTGAACCAGTTGTCGACCATGTCCTCGTGCTGGACCTTTTTCTTGCCGGACTTGAACTTCTTGGTCGGCCGGGCCCAGTCCTCGCGCGTCGTGGATCCGGGCGCCGTGAGGACGTGGTCCGGCCGCACGGACGGCCACCATCCCTTCGCGCCCTCGGCGGCGCAGTCCGTGAAATCGGCGTGCCACGGGAGCGCCATCTGCCGCGAGAAATGCCCCGGGCCGATGGGCGCCTCCTCGCCCCAGTAAGCGCTCATCGCCTGGTGGTCGATCCGGAAGGGCTCGATGAAGATCGAGGCATTGCGAATTTGCCAGCCCACCTCGATCCCTGGGAAAAACGCGCCGCCCGAGGCGCATTCGAGCTGGGCGCGATCGAGCCCGTGCGCCGTGATCCCCTCCGGCGCGACCGCGACGGGACCCGGGACGAACTGCCCGTTCGCCCAGTTGCGCAGGAGCCCGAACTGCGTCCGCGTGACCGTCAGCCATTTCTCGTACTTGGGCGCGTCGCTGTTGTAGGGGTCGTCGCCGAGCAAGATCGGCATCGTCCCTTTGCCTTTGGCGTTCGGCGCCCCGTTCGGCTCGCGCATGGCCCCGAAGAAGCCTTTTCGCATGGCGGCGTATTGCGGATCGGGATCCCCCACGTTCGGGCCGAAGAGGGGCGCGTGCGACGTATCGCCCGCCGACTCGATGACCCAGCGATAGCCGCCGCCGCGCGCGAACAGCGGCCGGACCTCGGTGGTGAAATCGGGCAAGAAGTTGGGGAACTCCACGGGCCCGTCGGGCTGGAAATCGGACGCGAGTTGCCGCAGCCGGGCGAGCGGCCCGCCCGGATCGTAGAGCGCGTTGTCGAGCGGGATGGGCAGCTCGCGCACGGCCATGTCGTAGAGCAGGTCGTAGAGCGTGACCGCGCTCGTGACGTTCGGCGCGAAATCGGGCGGGGCGACGAGCACCCACGCGCCGCCGGCCGCGTCGACGGGGACCTCCCGGATGGTGCCATTGCTGTCCTGAATCGTGACCACGGCCGTCACCGGGCCGTCGGAGATATCGTCGAACCAGCCGTCGTTGTTCGCGTACGAGGGCATCAGCGGGGGCTCGGCGGTGTTGTAGCGGGCGCGGCCCCTGCCGCCGATCACGATGAGCCGCCCCTCGTCGTCGGTGCGGAGCTGGCCGAGGTATTTGATGACGGGCTCGCCGTTCACGTCGAGCGGGCACGACTCCTGGCTGGGATCGCCGCTCGTCCCCGTGCGGAACCGGACGGGGCCCGCGGCGGCGCCGTTGATCGAGCGCGGGCCGAAATCGATCTCGAGCGAGCGCCGATCCTCGACCGACGCATTCCGCAGCGGCCCGGGCGGACCTTTCTCGCCGGCCATCCCGTAGAACTTGTGGAACGACGCCTTCTTGTTGGCGAGGTGCGCGGTCCAGGTGATATCGAGGATGCCGGGCGTGCTGAGGTTGACCTCCTGGATCAGCGTCAACACGCCGTTGATCCAGCGATACTCGAAGATGCGGAACCGAACGGCCTGGGGTTTGATCTTGCCGTCGACCTTGTAGTTCGGCACGGCGGTGCCGGGCGCGTCGCCGAGCGGCGGCTGGCCGGGGATCTCGGGGCCGATGAAGAAGGTGTCCGGCGGGGCGTTGCCGACCCGGGCGATCCCGATGGCCGGGTGAATCCGGTAGACCGGCACGTCGTCGCCGCCGACGAGGGCGAGGGCGTCCCGCCCGAAGAGCGTGGCGGCCGCGGCGATGCCGCCGGCGAGGAAGTTGCGGCGGCTCGTCGGACCCGCGGCGAGCGCGGCCTCGTCGGGGGGGACGAGGGGAGCGAGGGCGCCTTCGGTCGGCGCGGTGTTTGGAGGCTGGTCCAGGAGCGAGGGAGATTCGAGGACTGGGGCGACCATTCTTTGCACGCTACCGGATTGTCCAGGTTCGCGTCAATCCCGGAGCGCCGGGAGGACCCACCTTGCCGGGGCGTTACCGTCTGCCCTTCACGTTTCCTTTGACGTTGTGTGTCAGGTCCCAGCCGAGCCACGCGTCCTCGAACGCGGCGTCGACGAACCATTGACGGTTCGCGCCGGGCGTATCGTCCTCGACCACGACCCAGTCGTGATCCCGCAGCCCCGGCAGCGGCACGACCTTCTCGAACACCTCGGCGCGGTCGCTGTGCACCACGTACGCCCGCGCCGGGAGTTTCGAGCGCGCCGCGGCCATGTCGAAGATCCGCGCGAAGAGGTGCGCGTACTCGACGCAGTTGCCCTCGCGCGGTTCCGCCCCGAACGAGAGCCGCGTCGGGTGCCCGAGCCCGAAATGCAGCCGCGCGCCGGTCAAACGGAGCGAGAGCTCGATCGCGTCCTCGACCGTGGCGAGCCGCGCCTCGCGCAGCTTGAATTCGATCGCGGCTTCGAGCGATTTGTCGAGCGTCGCCGACGACGCGCGTGTCGTGTGCGGACCCGCGAGCCCCACGTTCGCCCGGGTGAGCGCGATTGTGAAGAGCGTGAGCCCGACGATCGCGAGCAGGGCGAGCGCGAACATGCGCGCCTTTTTTTTCATTCCGCGGCCGCGGGCTTCGCCTCGTCCGCCCTGGAGAGCGAGGCGAGCAGTCGATCCCCGGTGGTCGTGATGGCGTCCGCGAGGTGCCGCGCGCGGATCTCGGCGCGTTCGAGGTGCCGTTCGAGGACCTCCCGTCGATCGGGGTGCTTCTCGGCTTGCTTGAACAAAAGCTCCCCGATGGCCTCGTCGGCGAGCAGGCGCGTGAGCCGCTCGGCGTGCAGCATCGCATAGGAAAAGTCGCGCTTCGGATCCCAGCTCCCGAGGAGCTTCGTCGACCACGACCCGACGGGCGAGCGCAGCGCGTCGCCGAGCTTGTCGCCCGCCGTCCGCACGACGAGGTGCTGCTGCGCCGCGTGCGAGAGCACCTGCACGCGCGCGAGCTTGCGCTCCAGCGGATCACGCGCCGACACGCTCCGCACGCGCGCCTCGGCGCCCCGGCGCAGGAAGGCGGCCGGGCGCTTCAGGATGCCGGCGAGCGCGTCCTTCATGGCCATGAGCGACTGGATCTGGCTCGTACCCTCGTAGATGGGCATCACGGTCGCGTCCCGCAAAAGCTTCTCCGCGCCATAGTCCTTCGTATACCCCACGCCGCCGTGAATCTGCACCGCGCGCCGCGCCATCTCCACGGACTTCTCCGCGCCGAGGTATTTTACGAGCGGTGTCACCCGCCGCGCCTCGCGCTTGTGCCGTGCGATTTCGCGTCCCAGCCGGGCGCGCTCGATCTCCGAGAGCTGGCCGAACTGGAGGCGCAGCGATTTCTTTTGCGCGAGCTCCTCGTGCACGCCGCCGTGCATCGCGAGCGCGCGAATGCCCTGGATGTCCGTGCGCATCTCGTCGAGATAGTCGGCGATCATCTCGTGCCGCTCGATGGGTTTGCCCATGGAGTGCCGCTCGGCCGCATAGCCGCGCGCGATCGCGAGCGCCGCCTCGCAGAGGCCCAGGGTCTCGAACCCCACGCCGATGCGGGCGTTGTTCATCATCGTCAGCATGTATTGAAACCCCTCGCCGCGCTTGCCGACGAGGTGCGCGGGGGCGCGATCGAACGAGAGCGCCGCGGTCACGGACGCGTGATGGCCGAGCTTCTCCTCGACGCGATCGAGCGTCACGATCCGCTTCCGCGTGCCGTCCGGGAGGTCCTCGTACGTCGGGACGAGGAACATGGAGAGGCCCCCGAGGCCCGCGAACGGGTCGGCTTCGTCCTGCGGCTCCTCGGTCCGCGCGATGACGAAATGGTATTTCCCGTGGCCCGACGTGATGAAGATTTTTTGCCCTGTGACGAACCAGTTTCCTTCGGCGTCCTGCTCGGCGCGCGTGCGGAGCCGCGCCATGTCGCTGCCGGCGTCGGGCTCGGTGATATCCATGCAGCCCCAGGCCTCGCCGCGGACGATCTCGTCGATGTACGAGCGGAAGCGCGTCCGGAGGATCCGGCCCGTCTCCGGATCGATCTCGCTCGTGCCCTCGCGCATCGAGAACATCAGCATCGCCAGCGCGATGCCGCCGTGGAAGCCGTGGTGCGCCATCACCGAGACGTCGGCGCGGCCGAGGACCTCGGTGCCGATGAAATAAAGCATCGCCGGCGCGTTCGTCCCACCGAGCTCGCGCGGCAGGCACAGGCCGTGGAGCTCCATGCTGCGGATCTTCTCGAAGATCGACGCGAGCCGCGGCGGGAACGAGGCCTCGCCGTCCTGGAAGATCACGCCCTCCCGGTCGAGCTCTGCGGCGTGCGGCGCGATCTCCTCGGCGGCGAAGGTGCCGATCATGTCGAGGATGTCGCGGTAGAGGTCGAGGGCCTCGCCGAGGTTCTGCGGACCACCTTCGCTCCGGAAGTCGTGCTCGGTGGCGCGCGCGATGGGCTCCCAGTCGATCCAGCGCTCGACGTAGAAGCGGAGGTCCTCGTTGTCTCGGAAGAAGTTCGCCATCGCCCTTGCACCCTTCGCCCGGCGCCTCGTCCGGGTGGCCGGAGGATACACGGGCGTTGGTCTCCGTGGGCTCTTTACGTTCGGCCCGTCTCCGGTGTCTCATGGGGGCTCGAGAACGGAGCACCTCATGACGAACAGACGATTGCGAGCGGGTGTGGTCCTCATTCCGATCCTGCTTTGGGCCTGCGGCGGCGGCTCGGCGACGCCGGGCGGCGAAGGCGGAGCGGGCGGGAGCGGCGGCGGGAACGGCGGCATGGGCGGCGGCCCGGACTTGCCGTGCGACGTGGCCGAGATCGTGGCCGAGAATTGCCAGATCTGCCACGGGGCCCCGCCCAAATACGGGGCGCCGATGGCCCTCGTGACGGCGGCCGATTTCCACATGGGAGCGCAGAGTGATCCTTCGAAAAAGGTCCACGAGCTCGTGGGCACACGCATCCACGACGCGGCCCGGCCCATGCCGCCGAAGGGCCTGCTCGATCCGGCCTCGCAGGGCGTGCTTGATGCGTGGATCGCGGCCGGGGCGCCCGGGGCCTCGGGCGAGTCGTGCTCGGGCACGGGCGGCGCGGGGGGAGGCGGCGGCTCGGACCCCGCGTGCACGCCCGATGTCTTGCTCCGGCCGAAGACCGCGTGGACCCTGCCGAAGCTCACGGAAGACGCGTACGTGTGTTTCGGCGCCGATGCCGTCGTGCAATCGAAGCGGCACATCACCGCGATCGCGCCGGCCGTCGACAACGACGTCATCGTTCATCACATGCTCTTGTACGAGGTGCCGACGGCGTACGGCACGACGCCGAAGCCGTGCGGCGCGGGCGATTCGGGGGGCGGGCGCCTCGTGAGCGTGTGGGCACCTGGCGCGCAGGCGCTCGTCTTGCCGGCCGCGGCGGGCCTGCCGATCGAGGGCACGGGCCATTACATGATCCAGATGCACTACTCGAACCTGATGCATCTCGACGGCCAGACGGATCAGAGCGGGTTCGACCTGTGCACGACGACGGACTTGCGCCCGAACGACGCGGACATCCTCGCGTTCGGCACGACGCAGATCAACATCCCGGCGCACAACACCCTCGACCTGAGCTGCAACCTCACGGTCCCGGCGGGCTTCCCGAAGCTCAACACGTTCGCGATCGGCCCGCACATGCACAAACTCGGCACGATCATCTCGGCCCAGCACAAGAAGGGCAGCGGTGGCGCCGTCGAGCTGACGCACCGCGAGCCGTGGAGCTTCGACGACCAATATTGGGACATGACGAGCACGACCATCAATCCCGGCGACACCATCACCACGCGCTGCGTCTGGCAAAACCCGAGCAATTCGAACGTGACCTTCGGCGAGGACACGTCGAGCGAGATGTGCTTCGTCTTCGCCGCGTATTACCCGCGTGTCCAGGTCCCGAACTGGCACTGGGGACTGCCGGCGGTCAGCTCGGAATGCCAGGCCGCGCCCTGAGAAAGAAGGAACCTCGATGAACCTCGGTCACCCACGTTCGGCCTGGGCGCTGCTCGTCCCGCTCGCGGCCACCCTCCTCGCCTGCAGCGGAAGCGGCAGCGGCAGCGGCGGCGGCAGCGGCGGCGGCGGCAGCGGCGGCGGCGGCAGCGGCGGTAGCGGCGGCGACTCCGCGCGTTGCGTGGTGGAGACGCCCTCCGATCCGGGCATCGTCGCCACGGACAGCGGCCTCGTCCGCGGCACCATGGAAGGCGCGAGCTGGGTTTACCGGGGCATTCCTTATGCGGCGCCGCCCACGGGCGATCTTCGCTGGAAGCCGCCCGCGCTCGCCGCCTGCTGGGAGGGCGTGCGGGACGCGAGCGCGTTCGGCGCGAAATGCCCGCAGATCGACGAAAAAACGAAGATGGCCATCGGCGAGGAGGATTGCCTCTCCCTCAACGTATGGGCCCCCGACGTCCAGGAGGGCAGCGCGCCGCTGCCCGTCCTGTTCTTCGTCCACGGCGGCGGCAACATCCAGGGCTCCAGCAGCGAGACCCTCCCCGGCGGCGCGCCGATCTACAATGGCCAGGACCTCGCCGAATCGCAAAAGGCCGTGGTCGTCACGATCAACTATCGCCTCGGGGCCCTCGGCTTCCTCGCCTTGCCCGAGCTCGCCGCGGAGTCGCCCGTCGCGGCGTCCGGCAATTATGGCCTGCAGGATCAGATGGCCGCGCTGCAATGGGTCCAGAAGAACATCGGCGCGTTCGGCGGGGATCCCGCGCGGGTCCTCCTGTTCGGCGAATCCGCCGGCGCGCTCGACACGCTCACGCTCATGGCGTCGCCGCTCGCGAAGGGGCTCTTCGCCGCGGCGCTCGCCGAGAGCGGGGGCACGACGTCGACGCCGAAGCAGGACGCCGAGGCGGCGATGAGCGAGCGCGTCGCGGAATCGTCCTGTGGGAGCGCTGCCGACAAACTCGCGTGCCTGCGGGGCAAGACGCCGGCGGAGCTGCTCGCGGAGCTGCCGGGGTCCGTGGGGATCGGGAGCGTCTCGATCGGGTCGGATGCCTCCAAATACGGCCCCGTCATCGACGGCTATGTCTTGCCCAAGGCGACGCTTTCGACGTTCACCGCGGGCGAGCACAACCACGTGCCGCTCGTGATCGGCACGAATGGCGAGGAGCTCGCGAAGGGGATGGCGATCGAGGTCTCCACCGCTGCGCAATTCGAGAACGTCATCAAGCAATCGTTCGGCCCGCTCGCGCCCGAGGTCCTCGCCGCCTATCCGGTCGGCGATTACCCCACGCCCCAGGACGCGCTCGTCGCGCTCTACTCGGATCTGCGCTTCAACTGCCCGAACCGGAGCATCGCGCGGGCCGTCGCGGGGAGCCAGAGCGAGGCCGTGTACCGGTACTTCTTCACGCGGCGGGCGAAAACCGCGCAAGGCGAGAATCCGGCGGCCCACGCGGTCGAGCTGCTCTACGTCTTCCACACGCTGACGGACATCGCGCTCTTCACGCCGGCCGCCGAGGACGTCGCGCTCTCGGACGCGATGATGGGCTACTGGGGGCGCTTCGCTGCGAAGGGAGATCCGAACGGCGGCGGCGCCGCGGCCTGGCCGCCATACGACGCGCAGAAGGACACGCACATCGTGCTCGATTCGCCGATTTCGAGCGGCGAGGGCGTGCGGAAAACCCAATGCGACGCCTGGGAGCAGATCGTCGCCGCGCCCTAGCACGACACCCCGCTGCAGCGGCCGGTGGCCGTCAGCGGTTCTCGCAGTCGGTCGCCCAGCGGAGGTTGATCCCGTATTCGCGGTGACAGTAAACGACGCTGTTGTGGATGACGTCATTCCATAGGATGACGGAACTGCCGATCCTCACGTTGTTGCCGGCGGTTCCGCCTCGAAGACGCCATTCGTACGCCGGCTCGTTGCTCCAGACGAGGTTGATCCCGTACTCGCGCTCCTGGTAGCGGAGGTAGCCGCCTCCCTCGACGCTGATCGCGATTCGCTCGTCGTACTTCACGGGCCCTACGACACCGCTGTACTTCCGGAAGCGGATCGGACGCGGCGATACGGGGTTTGGGCTCCAGACGAGGTCGATCCCGTACTCGCGGACTTTGTAACGGATGTACTGCTGGAGGTACGGGTTCAGCAGGTTGTAGCTGTCATTGCTGTAGATCTCGGTCCTGACGGGGTGCCTGACTTGCCAGTCCGCCGTGAGGGCCGGGAGCGTCTGCGCGGCCTCGTCGACCTCGGCCCCGGGCTCGACCGAGATGCTCCCCGATCCGCACCCGACGAGCGCCGTCGCGAGCAAGGTGGCCGTGACCCATCCCCCGGCGATCTTCCGAGCATCCATTGCACGCATCCCCGACCCCTCCCGTGACAGCTCAGCGAAGGTCGCCGCGCTGTCATCGAGGGTTGCATCCGCCGTGCCGGCACCACGCGCCCCGGATAGAACGGACCCGAGCTGCGGAGGAGGTCTTCGAGAGAGTGGAGCGCACGGCGAAGCAGGTGGGCCGCGCTCGCAGCGATTCTCGGCAATCTGCTGACTCAGCGCGACTCGTACACCTGCCCGGACGGGAGCTCCACACACGTCAGATAACCACCCTTGCCACAACGCGTGTCGATCCCGATCACGCACGGGCCGACCCACGCGTCCTCCTTGTCCTCCGGCGTATACTCCGAGAGCTCGGGCGGGAGGTATTTCGTGGCCGTGTGCCCGAAAATGACGAGCTTGCCCCGATACTCGCGCACGAAGTCGTCATCCCGGCACCAGAGCATCGCCAGACGCTTTTGCGTGGTGGAAGGGTGCTCGAAGCCGTTCGCTCCCTTCGGCAGGGCCGCGTGTACGTAAATCGCGTGCTCGTCCTCGTACCAGTACGGGAGCTGCCGCATCCATTCGACGACGTCGGGCGGGAAAAAGGTGCCTTTGAAGAGAGGCTCGACCTCGTCGTCGGCCATGCCTTCGCCCTCGGCCGGAGGCGGTCTGCCAAGGTACGAGCGCAGCGTGGCGAGGCAGCCGTTTTGCGGGGGGATGACGAATTCGGGCCAGCCGCGCTCGAGGATGCGGAGCCAAGCGTCTTCATGATTGCCGCGGAGGGGGACGACCTTCGCGGGCGTCTGCGAAGGGAGGGCGCGGAGGAGCGCGACGACGTCGGCCGAGCGGGGGCCTCGATCGAGGTAATCGCCGACGAAAACGAGGGTGTCGGTCGTGTCGAGCGGAGGCAGGGTGCCGAGGAGGCGCTGGAGCGCGTCGAGGTCGCCGTGAATGTCGCCGATGGCGAAGGTGCGGCCAGGCATGGGGCGGCGAGAGCAGCAGGGATCTCTGGGGAAGGCAAGGGGCTTTTGCTTGCTCTCGTGTTGACGTCCTCACCCCATCCATGCACGGTGGCGACGCGTCGTACCAGGAATGGGGGGGCGTATCTCGACACCCATGGGAGATCCATGCACCTTCGTAAACCATTCATTGCTTGCATCGCGCCCCTTTGCCTTTCGCTCCTTTCGTCCTCTGCGCTCGCGGCTCCGCCCTGGCAGGGCCTGCCGGACATGGGCGTGACACGCCACGGTCACGCGGCGGCGTACTTCCCGGGGATTGGCGTGCTCGCGGCGGGCGGGGCCCCGGGCTCGGGGGATCCCACCTTGTTCGAGGCGCTCGATCTGGCCACCGGGACGTGGACACCGCGAAACCCCGCGCCTGTGATGCACTTCATGACGGAGGCCCTGCTCCCGGATGGCCTGTGGCTGCTCCGCGATATCGAGCAGGTCTACACGTACGACCCCGTGAGCGACACCTGGACCGAGGAACCCGTGCTCGCGGCGACCTTTCGCACCGACGCGACGCTGAGCGTGCTCCCGGACGGCGATGTGCTCCTCACGGGCGGATTTTCCGACTTCGTCACGTTGGGCAATTCGCTCCGTTATGATCGCATGGGTCAAACGCTCCTCGCTCGGAACCTGCATCAAGGCCGCGCGAGCCACACGGCGACGACGTTGCCTTCCGGGCGCGTGCTCGTCGCGGGCGGCTGGGCGTGGGTCTCGAGTGACGAAGGCGACGACATTCAGTCAACCAGGGCCGAGGCCGAGGTCTACGACGCCGCGATCGATACGTGGACCGTCGTTCCGCCGATGCACGGGGCTCGCCAGCGACACGCGGCCGCGCTTTTGCCGGACGGCCAGGTGCTCGTCGCGGGCGGCCTCCCGACCACGGCGACGGCAGAGGTCTATGACCCGGCGGCGAATACGTGGATGCAGGTCGGGCCGATGAACGAGGCGAGGTGGGGGCATACGATGACGGCGCTGCCGAGCGGGCGCGTGATCGTCACCGGCGGCGTCGGCAACAATGGCAGCGCGGCGCTCACGTCCGTGGAGGTGTATGACCCCGTGACGGGGACATGGACGTTGCTCCCGCCCATGGCAGGGCAGCGCTGGCGACACACGGCCACGTTCGTGCCGGGGCACGGTCTGCTCGTGGCAGGCGGGCAGACGAGTGCTCTGTTCTCCGATCCGACGACGGCGAGTGTGGAGCTCTATCCGCTCGGAAATACCGCGATCGGCGCTGCGTGTGTGATCGGGGATGAATGCGCGAGCGGCGATTGCGCTGGTGGCGTGTGTGTGGATGACAGTGGGAGTGGAGCAGGCGGCGCGGGTGGAGCAGGCGGCGCAGGCGGCGCAGGCGGCGCTGGTGGTGCGGGTGGTGCGGGCGGCGGCGGCGGAAGCGGTGGCGGCGGCGGAAGCGGTGGCGGCGGCGGAAGCGGTGGCGGCGGCGGAAGCGGTGGCGGCGGCGGAAGCGGTGGCGGCGGCGGAAGCGGTGGCGGCGGCGGCGGCGGCGGCGGCGGCGGAAGCGGCGGCGGCGGCGGCGGCGGAAGCGGCGGCGGCGGCGGCGGCGGCGGCGGAAGCGGCGGCGGCGGCGGCGGCGGCGGCGGAAGCGGTGGCGGTGGCGGAAGCGGCGGCGGCGCAGGTACGCCTCCCGGTGGCGGGGGCGTGCAATGCGCGGTCGACGCGCGCTCCTCGGGGAATCCCGGATGGCTCGCGCTCATCGGTATCGGCTTCCTTCTTCGCCGCCGTCGCCGCTGACATCTGGGGGGAAGGCAAGGAGCTTTTGCTTGCTCTCGTGTTGACGCCCTCACCCCATCCATGCACGGTGGCGACGCGTCGTACCAGGAATGGGGGGCATCTCGCGACCCCCCATGGGGAGATCCATGCACCTTCGGAAACCATTCATTGCTTGCATCGCGCACCTTTGCCTTTCGCTCGTTTCGTCTTCTGCGCTCGCGGCTCCGTCCTGGCAGGGCCTGCCGGACATGGGCGTGGCACGCAACGGCCATGCGGCGGAATTTTTTCCAGGCATTGGCGTGGTCGCCGTGGGCGGGTCCTCCTTGTTCGAGGCGCTCGATCTGGCCACCGGTACGTGGACGCCGCGAAATCCCGCGCCCCACATGGGTTCCGTGACAGGGGCTCTGCTCCCCGATGACCTGTGGATCGTCGTCGAGCTCGAGCAGGCCTACACGTATGACCCCGTGAGCGACACCTGGATCGCAGAACCCGAGCTCGTCACCTTTGACTACGATCTGACACTCAGCGCGCTCCCGGACGGCGATGTGCTCCTCACGGGCGGACTGATGGACTTCAACACGTCGGGTTATTCGCGACGTTATCATCGCACGACCCAAACGTTCCTCGCTCGAAGCCTGAATCAAGCCCGCTCCAGCCATACGGCGACGACGTTGCCTTCCGGGCGCGTGCTCGTCGCGGGCGGCCGGGCGTGGGGCCCGACGGAAGAAGGCGACGAGATTCAGTGGCCCCGGGCCGAGGCGGAGGTGTACGACCCCACGACCGATACGTGGACCCTCGTTGCGCCCATGCACGCGGCCCGCTACCGGCACGCGGCCGCGCTCTTGCCGTCCGGCAACGTGCTCGTCGCGGGAGGCTTTCCGCCCACGGCGACGGCAGAGGTCTATGACCCGGCCGCGAATACGTGGGTCGAGATCGCGCCCATGAACGAGGCGAGGTGGGGGCATACGATGACGTCGCTCCCGAGCGGGCGCGTGATGGTTACCGGCGGCCTCGGTGGCGGCACGGCGCTCACGTCCGCGGAGGTGTATGATCCCACGACGGGGACCTGGACGTTGCTCCCGCCCATGGCCGTGAACCGCTGGCGACACACGGCTACGTTCGTGCCGGGGCACGGTTTGGTTGTGGCCGGCGGACAGATGTACGCGTTCAACGGACCCATTTGGGCGAACGTGGAGCTCTACCCGCTCGGCAATGCCGCGCTCGGCGTTGCATGTGTGATCGGCGATGAATGCGCGAGCGGCGATTGCACGGGCGGCGTGTGCGTGGATGGCAGCGGGAGTGGAGTGGGCGGTGCTGGCGGCGCGGGTGGAGCAGGTGGAGCAGGTGGAGCAGGTGGCTCCGGCGGCGCGGGTGGAACTGGTGGTGTGGGTGGTGCTGGCGGTGCGGGTGGAGCTGGCGGTGTAGGCGGTGTAGGCGGCGCAGGTGGAGCTGGCGGCGTAGGTGGCTCCGGCGGCGTAGGTGGCTCCGGCGGTGTAGGCGGCGCAGGTGGTGCTGGCGGCGTAGGTGGCTCCGGCGGTGTAGGTGGCTCCGGCGGTGTAGGTGGCGCAGGTAGCGGGGGTGGAGCTGGCGGTGCTGGCGGTGTAGGCGGCGGAAGCGGCGGCCCGGATGTCCCTCCCGGTGGCGGCGGCGCGCAATGCGCGATCGACACGCGCTCTTCGGGGAATGCCGGATGGCTCGCGCTCGTCGGCGTCGGCCTCCTTCTTCGCCGTCGTCGACGTTGAACGGAAGCAGATTCGCCGCGCGTGGGTGTCCGGACGCGGCCTACAGCCCGGCTGGGGTGTACTCGCAGACGTAGTGGTATTCGTACGTGCAGTTGTCGTCGTTCCACTCGCCGGTCACGTGGTACATCTCGACGCAATCCTCCGACGCGTTGTAGTCGTCCGGCTGACCCGTCTCCCAGTGGGTGTACATGAACGGCTCGCCGCTCTCCCACGCGAACGCGCCCTCCGTGTTGATATCGGTCAACCCGATCCAGCGTGGCAGGAGGAGGGTCTTGTCGATGACCGTGCCATACACGAAGTCCTGCTCGCCCTGGCTCGTCAGGGAGACGAGCACGCCCCCGTTGGCCGCGCAGGCTTGGAGCGCGTTCGCGTAATTGGTCTTCTGCGCGGTGAACTCCGCATAGCAGTGATGATTCCCGGTCCACTCTTGCTCGTCCGGGAGGCATTTCACCATGCAGCCGTCACAGCGGTCCGCCGGATTGGCATTGGCGTCGTCGCACTCCTCGCCCGGGTCCAGGAGACCGTCGCCGCACACGGCACCGCCGCCCGCGCCGCCCATGCCGCCCGCGCCGCCCATGCCACCCGTGCTCGTGGTCGACCCGACGTTTCCGTCACCTCCGCTTCCGCCCGTCGAGGAGCTCGACGTGTCCTGCGCACCGGCGCCCCCCTCACCGCCGGACCCCGCCGCGCAGCCCCAGGCAGCGATCGACATTCCCAGAATGAGCCCTTGAATTTTCCTCATGTGCACTCGCCTCCGTGTCTTTCGGCGCGCGAAGATACGCGCGCGAATGCCCCGTAGGCCACAAGGAAACGGCTCCGCTTCCGCTTCCGCAACGGATTCCGGGGACCGTGACTCGGCGTAACCCGCTGGATCCGCATGCCGCTGCTGCTGTTTCCGCTTCCGCTTCCGCTGCTGCTTCCGCGACCGCTTCCGCGACCGCAACCGGGGTTTTGGGAACGCCTGTTCTTTGTTCTCGTCCGGGGAAGTCGATTGTGCCCGCGTGCTCGGAAGGCGAAAGGCCAAGCCGTGCTCGCCATCCTCGCCGTGCTCGCGCTTCGCGCTCCGCGCGGCTCCGGGTGGCTGCGCGCGGTGCGAGGCTTCGCCTCGCAGCCTTTCGCCTTCCTCCGCGCGCGGGCCGGGGTCGGGGGGCCCCGGTCGGGGATACGGAGGAAAATATGACGCTCAGGATTTATGGTGTGGCGATCGAAATGCTCAGGGCTTTGCGACCCGTGATCGAACGGGTGGGGACGAAGGATCCGAATCTCGGGGATCAACTACGACGGGCGGCTACGAATATCGCGCTGAACCTGAGCGAGGGTGCTTATTCGCAGGGAAGGAACGAACGGGCGCGGTGGCATACAGCCATGGGTTCGGCAGCGGAGGTCCGCGCATGCCTGGAGGTAGCAGAAGCACTCGGGTACATTGAAAAAGCGGACGAGAACCTGCTCGACACGCTGGACCGTATCGTCGCCACCCTCCACCGCCTAACACGCCGGTCATGACCCGGGCGTGCCGTCCCCGCGGGCGGCACGCCTCCCAGCGGCAACGGCAACGGCAGCGGCAGCGGCAGCGGAAGCGGAGGCGGAGGCGGAAGCGGAAGCAGCAGCGGAAGCGGAAGCGGAAGCGTGAAGCGAAATCCGTTTGCGTACCGTCCTTTGCGTTGCCCGGAGGGCAACGCAACCAAAGGGTCAAGGGACAATGCCCCTGGTCGGGTCAAGGGCGGAAGCCCTTGTGGGGTGAAGGGGCAACGCCCCTTCGCTCTCGGTCGAGAGCGGCAGCTCGACGCAGAAGGTCGAGCCCCGGCCGATCTCGCTCGACACGCGAATTCGGCCGCCGTGCGCCTCGACGATGGTGCGCGTGATGTAGAGGCCGAGCCCGAGCCCACCGTAATGCTGCGACGAGACGCCGCGTCGAAATCGTTCGAAGAGCTGCGCCTGCACCTCGGCCGGGATCCCGATCCCGCGGTCCGTCACCGAGAGCCGTGCGACCCGATCTTCTCCGGTGATGGTGATGTCGATCGGCTGGCGTTCCCCGAACTTGATCGCGTTGGTGAGGAGGTTGGTCACGACCTGCTCCAGGCGGTGCGGGTCCCACCGGCCGATGACCGGCTGCTCCGCGCGCACGGCGAGCGCGCTGCCTGACTGCGCGATCTGATCACCGAGGTGGGCGACGACCTCGTCGACGAGCGCGCGCAGATCGACGGGCGCCGTGTTCAGCTCGAGCCTCCCCGCCTGGATCCGGGAGACGTCGAGGAGCATATCGACGAGGTCGGCGAGGCGCTTGATCTGGCGGCCAGAGAGGGCGACCGCGGAGCGCACGCGCTCGACGTCCATGCCCCGCGCGAGCCTTTGCCCCAGCGATTGAATGGCGAGCTGCAGGCTGGTGAGCGGGGTGCGGAGCTCGTGCGAGGCAATCGAAAGGAACTCGTCCCGCAGCTGCACGGCCTCCTCCGCTGCCGTGCGCGCGCGCCGCTCGTCCAGGAGGAGCTGGTCGCGCTGCTGCTCGGCGCGCACGCGCGCGGTGATGTCGCGGAAGCTCCAGACCCGCCCGACCACGCGCCCGCCGAGGCGCTGGGGCTGCGAATAACGCTCGAAGAGGCGCCCGTCCGCGAACGGGATGACATCGACGCTGGACTCCTCGGGCGAGGCATAGAGAGCGCGGATCCTTTGCAGGAACGCCTCGGGATCGAGGAGCTGGTCGCAGACGAACGTACGGAACGTGTCGTCCGACCCGGTGGAGAGGATCTCGTCCGGGATACGCCACATCGCCGCGAACCTGTGATTCTGACGCACGACGCGCTGCTCGTCGTCGACGACGAGGATGCCGTCCGCCGTCGATTCGAGCGTGGCCTCGAGGAGCGAGTAGGAATGGCGGAGCACCTCCTCGGCGCGCCGTCGCTCCGCGTTCTCCTGCTGCAAATCCGCATAGAGGCGCGCATTCTCGATGGAGTTGGCCGCCTGGGCCGAGAGATGCCGGATCACCTCGACGCGATCGGGGGTGAAAGCAGAGCGGGTGAGGTCGTTGTCGAGATAGATCACGCCGGCGAGGCGGCCCTTGTAGACGAGGGGCGCGGCGAGCGAGGAGCGCGGCGCACCGCCGGCGAAGCAGGGATCGCGCCCGAACGGCCCGTCGAGCGCGAGGTCGTCGAGCAGGACGGTCTCGCGCGTCCGCGCCACGTACGTCACGACGCTGATCGGCAGGTCCTCGCGGCCCTCGAGGGGCGCCGCGCCGAGCCTGTGGACGGCCGCCTCGCCGGTGCGGTGCTCGGCCTCGACGACGAGCCGTCCGTCACGCAGGAGCAGGAGGACGCCGCGCCGCGCGCCGGCGTTTTCGACCAGGATGCGCATGAGCGCGTCGAGCAGGCGGTCGAGGACGATCTCGCCCGAGATGGCCTGGGAAGCCTTGAGCACCGAGCCGAGGTCGAGCGCGGCGCCGGCGGGCGCGGCGGCCTCCGGGCCCGTCGCGCCGCGGAGGATCTCGCTGGGGACGAGGTCGGGGTACGAGCGCTCGAGACGCCGCATCGCCTCCGTCGCGCCCCATCGTCCGTACGCCCTGTGCGCCTCGGTCAGGTAGGTGCGGGCGATGGTGGTCTTGCCGAGCGCGCGGAAGGAAAGGCCCGCGAGCTCGTTGGCGAGCGCCTCGTCGTGGAGGTAGCCGCCGCGCTGGGCGAGGGCGATCGCCTCGTCGTAGCGAACCCACGCGGCGCGCGCATCGCCGCGGACGCGCTCGAGCTCGGCGCCGAGCAGGGCGCTTCGGTGCGCCAGGTTCTCCGGGCAGAGGTCCGCCCAGCGCGAGAGTTTTTTAGCGAAGATCTCCGCGCGGGCGAGGAAGAGCGCGCGCTCGTCCGGGGAGACCACGTCCGCCGCCTGCGTGAGCGCGACGCCAGCGTAGCAATGTAACGCGGGGGTGCCGTGCCAGGACACCACGGTCGGGATCTCGATGTTCAGCGAGAGCGCGGTGCGCGCCGCTTCCTCGAACGCGCCCTGGAAGACGCCGAGGAGCACGACGTAGAACTGCGCGAGGTAGGCCGAGATCTGGTTGTCCATCCGGCGGCACTCCTCGATGACCTCGTCGATGTCGACCCATGCGCCCTTGAGCTTGGCCGGGCGCGCGGTCTCGACCGAGAGCTGGTGCGCGAGCTGTCCGACCGCGCCGACCATCCAGGTGATGGTTTTGAACTCGTCGAGCTTGCATATCGGCTGGTAACTCTGCGCCTCGGCGAGGAGGTCGGAGAGCGGCAGGCCGCGCAGGAGGCTGTTCGTGATGAGGTTGATCGTGTTGTAGAACGCCCAGATGTACTGGCCCGTCTCGAGCCCGGCGTGCATCCCCGCGAGCAGCGACTTCTGGCAGGCGGGGTAGCCCTCTCTCCAGTGCTGCACGTGGGCGCCCCACATTTGCCGGAGCATCGCCTCGGACTTCTTGTCCGGGTAGCGCTCCGAAAGGTCGATGGCAGCGCGGCCAAAGCGGTAGCCGAGCTCGACGTCGCCGCGGCCGCCGAGGAACACCCCGAAGTTGATACAGCCGTAGATCGCGTGCCGCGACAGGCCGTGGCGCACCGTGTTCTCGAGGATCTTCGCGACCGTGATGCAGTAGTGGTTGGGGCTCAAGAACCAGCAGGGAGAAAAGAGCTCCTGGAGCACGTCCTGCATGGCGCAGATCTCTGGGTCCGCGAGCGGCGGCAGGTCTGGCAGCGCCTCGAGCGTCTTTTCCCGGACCAGATCAATGGTCGCCCGGATCTGGGCGTCGAGCGTGGCTTGGTCGAGGAAGGGGGGCAGGTCGATCCCGAACGGGCGCAGGGCGGCGAACCCCTCCGCGAGCGCGGCGGGCAGGTCGTTCTTGAGCACCTGCACGTTCAGCTTGAGCCGCAGCACCTCGGTGCGATCGAGCCGGCTCGCGGCCCGCTCCAGGCAATCGGAGAGGATCGCGAGGGCGTCGTCATGCTGACCGCAGAGCGAGACCATGAGGGCGGTCTTCATCGCGTACTCGAGGCGGAGCCGGTACTGCGACGTCCAGGCGTCCTCCGGAAGGCGCAGGAGGCCGAGATTCAGGTAGCGCAGGGCCGCGCCGAAGGCGGCCGCGTCCTCGGCGCGGCAGGCGGCCTCGAGGCTCATGCGGGCGATGCGCAGGCGCTCCGCGGGGTCCGACACCAGGTCGCCCGCGCTGCTCAGGTGGCCGACGACGTCGAAGAGGTTCTGGCTCTCGGAGAGGTCTAGCTTGCCTGCGAGCAGCCGGCCGATCCGGAGGTGGAAGGCGGGCCGGTCCGCCTCCGGGATCATCGCGTAGGCGCCCTCCTGGACCTTGTCATGAGCGAAGCGGTCGCCGTCGCGCCCGGCGATCACGAGCCTCTCGCTCACGGCGGGATCGAGGCGGCCATACGCTTCTTCCAGCGAGCACTCGCTCACCGTGGCGAGCACGTCGAGCTCGAACCGGTTGCCGATCGCCGCGGCGAGCTTCAGGGCCGCCTGGGTCGTCGCTGGTAGCCGCGCGATGGTGCGCACCATGAGGTCGACGACGTTGTCCGTGTACGCGAGCGCATCGATCTTGGCGAGGTCCCAGCGCCATCCCGACCCGGCTGCGAACGTGAGCACGCCGTGATCGTGCAGCGACCGGACGAACTCCTTGACGAAGAACGGGTTGCCGCCGGTCTTCTTCAGCACCGCATCGACGAGCGGTCCGCAGTCGTCGCGCTTGAGGCTGTCCGAGAGCATCTCGAGCAGGTGCGGGCGCGCGAGCGGGGCGAGGACGATGTCGCGCACGACGAGCCCGGCGTGCTCGAGCGCCTCGATGGCCAGGACGAACGGGTGCCCGGGCGAGACCTCGTTGTCGCGGTAAGCGCCGCAGAAGAAGAGCGCCTCGAGCGAGTCGTCGGCGAGGAGCGCCCGGAGCAGCCCGAGGCTCGCGGGGTCGATCCACTGCAGATCGTCGAGGAACAGGACGAGCGGGTGCGCGTGCCGCGCGAACACCGAGACGAAGAGCAAGAAGCACCGGTTCAGGCGGTTCTGCGCCTCGACGGGCCCGAGCTCGGGGACGGGCGGCTGCGCGCCGAGCACGTGGGATAACGAGGGGATGACGTCGCAGATCACCTGCCCGTTCGGGCCGAGCACGTCGAGGAGCAACCTCCGCCACGCCTCGCTCCGCGCCTCGCTCTCGGTGAGGATCTGCCGCACGAGGCCGTCGAACGCCTGGATCACCGCGCTGTAGGGCGTGTCGCGGTTGTACTGGTCGTATTTGCCGCTCGTGAAATAGCCCTTCTGCCGTGCGAGCGGCTTCAGGATCTCGTGAACGAGCGAGGATTTGCCGATGCCCGAGTAGCCGGAGACGAGGACGATCTCGCGGCTCCCCGCGAGCGCGCGCTCGAACGCGGCGGTGAGCGCCTCGATGTCATGCTCGCGGCCGTAGAGCTTCTGGTGGATCCGGAAGAGGTCCTGACGATCGCGCTGGCCCACGACGAAGGGCTCGATCGTCCCCGTGCCGCGCAGGGCCTCACGGCAGCGCTCGAGGTCGGCGAGCAGGCCCTCGGCGCTCTGGTAGCGGTCCTCGGCGTTTTTCGCGAGCAGCTTGAGCACGACGTCGGAGACGGCCTCGGGGATCGTCGGATCGACGCGGGACGGCGGCGCGGGCGCGAGGGCGAGGTGTGCGTGGATGAGCTCCATCGGGTCCAGGACCTCGAAGGGGCGCTGACCCGTGAGCATCTGGTAAAGGATGACGCCGAGCGCATAAAGGTCGGTCCGGTAGTCGACGCCGCGGTTCATGCGGCCGGTCTGCTCGGGGGAGACGTAGGGCAGCACGTCGGCGATCACCGCCGGCTCGTAGAGCCGCTCGTGCGCGCGGGTGATCTCGGCGTCGACGCCGAAGTTCTTGATCTTGACCGCGCCGTGCGCGCCGACGAGCACGTTTTGCGGGCGCAGGTCGCGGTGGACGAGCCCCGCCGCGTGCACCACGGCGAGACCTTCGGCGAGCGCGGCCGCGAGATCGAGCGCATCGACGACGGGCATTCTGCGTGACGGACGCGCGGCGAGGATCCGCGCGAGATCGCGGCCCGGGAAGTCCTCGAGGACGACGATCAAGGAGCCCGCGAGCTCCTCGACGCCGCGCAGCGCGACGAGGCGGGGCGAGGCGAGGCGCGCGATGCGCTCGTACTGGTGCTTGAAGCGCGCGACCTCGGCGCGCGTCGATCCTTCCGCGCGGAGGATTTTCAGCAAGACCGGGACGCCGTCGCCCTCGCGGTACGCGCGGTACAGGCTAAAATCGGCGCTTTCCTCGATCTTCTCCCGGAGCGCGTAGCCTCTCCCGACGACCATTGAAGACCTTGCTCACTCGCCCGTGCAAGGCGGCGCATATGACAAGCTACTTATATGCCGAAGGGTGAGCAAGTTCGGGGAACGCCAGCCGATCGACATCACCATCACCGGAGAAGATCGGGTCGCACGGCTCTCGGTGACGGACCGCGGGATCGGGAGCGGAGGCGGGCGCGGGAGCGGAAGCGGCAAGCAAATTTGCTTGTGTACCGCTTCTCCCTCTCGGTGAATGCCTTCCCGGACAAGGCGATGGAGCTCCCGCTCCCAGGCCGCACGAGCGTCAGCGCAAGAGCGCATCCTGCAGGTACGTGACCCAGCTCCCGGTCTTCACGTCCATCGCCTTCATGGTGCCGCCGTCGTCCCAGTACGCCCAGGCAATGCCGCGCAGCTCGGCCTCGCGCCGGATCAGGCGCACATACGTCGCGCGCGATTGCTGATCCGCATTGTCGATGCAGCCGAACTCGCCCATGTACACCCGGCGCCCGCTGGCCTGGATGTAGCGGTCCACCTTCTCGAACTCGGCCCGCACACCCGCCGGCCCGTTTGGGTTCTGTGACAAGGGCTGCGTATTGTAGCGGCTGAACCAATCGTTCACCCAGCCCACCCGCTGCGCCGCCAAGGCGGGCGTGAGCGGCGCGGCCGGTGGGCCGGGGAAGACGATCCCGGTCGTGCCGTATTCCGGGGCCATCCACGGCGCGCCCTGGTGCGTGAAGAGAATGGGCTGGTACATGTGGAACGTGGGGATCAGGTTGGGGTCGTCCTTGGGCAGCGTGAGCTCGTCCAGCCAATCGGCCGAGGCCCAGAAGTACCCGTCGACGATGATCCGCCGCGTGGGGTTTTTCGCGCGGATGATGGCGATCGCCTTGTTCGAGATCTCGTTGACGATGTCGGCGTTCAAGTTTCCGTTGGGCTCGTTGAGCAGCTCGAAAACCACGCTGGGGGGGCGACGCGCGTAGCGCTCGGCGAGCTGCGTCCAGATCCCCAGGAACCGCGGTGTGTGCGCGGCCGGTTCCTTCATCAGCTCCTCGTAGTGGTGGAAATCGAGGATCACCGACAGGCCCCGCGCCGCCGCCCGATCGAGCGCCCAGTCGACGCGCTCCAGGAACGCCGCGTCCACGGTGAACGGCGCGCTCGCCTGGGCGTGCGCGTTGAAGCGCACCGGCAGCCGGACGTGATCCAGGCCCGCGGCGGCCGCCATCTCGAAATGGCGCTCGTCGAGCGTCACCCCCCACGCGCCCTCGTTCGGCGCGTCGAGGGCGTTGCCCAGGTTGATGCCGCGCCGGAAGCCCTCGAACGGCGCGGACTGCGCGACGCCGGCGGGGTTCGGCGTGATGTCCCGGGCCGAGCCCCGCGGGATGCAGCCGGAAACCAGGGGAATCCACAACAGCGTCTGCCACAGCGCGCGCATCGAATCGCCTCCGACCGTCACGCTGCCCTGATCGGCGGCGGGCTGCAAGACACACCACGCGGAAACACCCTGAACCCGTGGTGCAGAGCCTCGCCCAGGGACGCGCTCGGGCTCCGTTGTCCTCCGTTTATTGTTTCACGACCGGTTTGCCGTCGCTCCGGCACGAATAGAACGAGTCATACCCGTCCACGGTCGGGCTCTTGACGTTGTTCTTCCAGGCGCAGGTGGGCATGCAGCAATCCTGCATGGTCGTCGTGTGATAGGGCTCGTTGTTGAGCGTGCTGACGAAGCCGGCCGCCTTGGCCTGCGCGGCCGTCTGGATGTTCGGATCGGGCGCCGGGAGGCCCTGTGAAGCCAGCTTGCATCCCGTGACCTCCATGAGATGCGTTGGACAAGCCACGCGCTTGGCGAGGACCTTCCAGTTCTCATGGTAGTACGAAGTGGCCTGGTTCGACTGGATACAAGACTTGCGTGTCTCGTCCTGGAGCGTGGCGTCTGCGGCCGTGATGGTGTTGCACGCGCTCGTGACTTTTTGCTGGCAGGTATCGGACGCGATCAATGCGTCGCTCAAATTCCCGCCGTCATCACATTTCAGGCTGTCGGGCCCGGGTTTCACGCCACCGTTGAAGGCTTGCCCCTCCGCAGGATAGGTCTGGTACTGCGAATACCCGAACTTCGTCCCGTAGTTCAGGTCGGCGTCGCATGCGTTGAAGGCGCCGAGGCCTCCCGCTCCCATGTAAATGTCGAATCCCGTCGCCCCCGATGCCTGGGTGTTGAAGCTCTGCACGATCAGCGGCTTCGGTGGTGTCAACGTCGAGTTCGTCAGGTACCTGGGTGCGTCGAAGACGAGCTGGTAGCACTGGCAGCACGAATCGGGGAGGCCCACGTCGAGGTTCGTCCCGTCGGGATCGTGGCCCGCGACGGCATAGTTGAATGTATCCTCGAAGCCATCATCGATCGCGGCCTGCTCCATCTCGTCCGCAAACAGCATGTAACGAGGGCAGGCGTACTGAACGGGGACCCCCTCCTTGCCACCCTCGCAGGCGTTTTTCGACGTGGGACCATAATCGTTTGCACAAGCGCCGCCGCACGTGCTGCTTGGGTCCCCCTTTTTGCATCCATCGACGGAGAACTGGTTCGAGCATTCGCTGGGCGGCGGAAGCGCATACCCCCCAGGCATGTCCGGACCCGTCCCGCTCGACGAGCTCGATGCCCCGCCGTTTCCCGTGGGAGACGTCGTCGAGCTCGAACCATCCATCCCTCCAGCTCCCCCGGTGTTCGTAGCGCCAGAAGATTCGTCGCAGGCGGCATGCGCGAGGCAAAAGACGATTGGAAAGAAGCGCGTCAACTTCATACAGAACTCCAAAAATCGTGAAGGTCGTAGGGAGAGACCCCACGATGATTCCAAGGGGAGGACAGGGCGTCAACGCAAAGCGTCAGGCCACGCGCTGGATTTCGACGAGGCCTGCAGGTCGATTGCACAGCGGGCTGGAAAGAGAGGGGCGACGACGGGTCCGATCTGGAGATGAATCCCGGCGCCGAGCCGCGTCGTGGTGGTAGGCTCACGCGCCATGGATCGGGCTTCGTCACGGCGCCGCGAGGCGCTCTTTTTCGCGGCGTTCCTCGCGAGCGCGGTGGCTGCGTGTTTGCTCGCCGCGCTCGCGCCGGGCTCGATCGCGGTGCGCCTCGTGAAGCTCGTTCCCCTCGTTTTGCTTTGCGCCGCTCGTCTGCGCGAGCGGCGGGGGCGGCTCGCGGGGCTCGTCGGGCTCGGGCTCCTCGCGTCGCTCCTCGCGGACGCCCTCATCGATGGCGTATTCGTGGCCGGGCTCGGGGCGTTCCTCGTTGCGCACCTCTTTTATCTTGCCGGGATGGGTTTGCCGAAGCGCGCGGCGGGCGCCGCGCTCCCCATGCTCCCGGCCCTCGTCTTCGGCGGGTTCATGTGGTGGATCCTCGTCGGATCCAGCCGCGCGCCGGAGGCCCTGCACGTGCCGATCACGGCTTATGCGATCGCCATCTCGTCCATGCTCGGCCGGGCGATCGGGCGCGCCTTCGTCGAGCCGAAGGACCACGCTTCGCGTGTCCTCTGTGCCGGCGCGCTCTTCTTCGTGATATCGGACTCGCTCATCGGCGTGAATCGCTGGGTCTACCCCGTGCCCCTCGGGCGGGTCTGGATTCTGTCGACGTACTACGTGGGGCAATACCTGATTTTTCGAGGCTCCGCGCCGCCCCAGAGCGAGGCAGAGGACGCCGAAGGCCGCGTCGAGACGAACCATTCTCCCCAGGTCACCTGACCTCCACGGCTTGGTCACACCGCCGCGACGAAGCGCCCCTCGGCGGTCGCAAAGCCATCGAGGTACACCTTGTGCGGAGGCGCGGGGTCGACGAGCAGCGCGCAGAAGCCCCCAGGCTGGACGAAGAACATCTGCACGTCGCACACGAACCAGTGCACCTTCACCCGCGAGGCCAGGAGGGATCCCGGCGGCGGGACGGCGACGCCCGGTGCGCCCGACGCGCCCATGGCCACGAACGCGTCCACTTCGAGGTGGACCTCGATCCTGTACTGGTTCCCCGTGAACAGGATGCGGTCCCGGTATAGTAAAGTAAAACCTCTCCAAGGCAAGTCACAAGCGGCCTGAATTCGCGAGGCCCACGCGCCACCGAGAGTGCCACCGTGCTCGCGTTGGGCAACTCGCGTCCTCGCCATCCTCGCCGGGTTTGGCTTCCAGGCGGCCGCGGTTGCTGCCCGGCGCAGCCCCGAGCATCTCGCCGCGGCTGCGGGTGGCTCCGGGCGCGAGATTGCCCTTTGCTGCGCGCGGCGGCTCCGCGATTATGCGGGCGATGGGCAGACGGAGCCTCCGGCGGGGGCTCGGAGCTCCGGATGCGCAGCCGCCCTCGCTGCCAGGCGACGCTGCCGCCGCGCCTCACGAGCTGCCTCGAGCTTCGTGTCACGTGCGGCCCAGATGATATCGGCTCGGCCCGCGAGCGCGTCGTTCGGTGTGATGTACCCGATGGCGCTGTGCAAGCGCACGCCGTTGTAATGGTCGACGAAGCGCCCGACGATGCGGCGGGCATCCGCGAGCGATGACGGCGGCGTCACCCGAATCGCGTCGCTCTTCAGCGTCCTGTGCCAGCGCTCGATCTTGCCATTCGACTGGGGGTAGTTGACCGAGATGCGCACGTGCGTCATGCCCGCGATTCGGATGAACTCCTTGAAGTCCTTCGCGATGAACTGCGGGCCGTTGTCCGAGATGATGCGTGGCCTTTCGTCAGGGTACTTCTCGCGCGCACGCTGTGCGATGCACTCGACATCCAACTCGGTCATCGCTTCGCGAATCTCCCAATGGACGATCGCGCGGCTGGCGCCGTCGAGCAGCGAGCACAGGTAATAGAACGTGCCAGCTACGTTCAGGTAGGCGATATCGATGTGCCAGTGCTCGTGCGGCCTGAGCGGCTGCACGAAGCCGGTGCCCTTCTTCGACGCGCCCCGCTTCCAGCGGTCGAGGCGGCCTGCCGCCGACAGCACCCGATAGGTGGTCGAAGGACTGACGGCGACGACGTCCTGGTCCAGCATCATGAACGTCAATCGGCGATAGCCCTCGAGCGGGTTCTTTGCGTGGAAGTCGAGCACCTTCTGCCGCTCCTCGGGCCCGATCCAGAAGTCGCGTGGCACATCTGCATTGTGCTCGTTCGCCTTACCGTAGCGCTTCTTCCAGTCGAAGAACTTGCTGCGCGCGACGCCGAGCCAGCGAATGAAGCTCTCCCCGATGATATTCGTCTTGTCGGCCCACACGCGGACGAAGTCGACGACCTCGTCACGCGTGTCGTGGGGAACCCACCGGCCGGTCAGGGCTCCCCAAGTTCTTTTTTCAGCTTGACGTATTCCTCGGAGATCTCCGCGATCACCGCGTCCTTCTTCGAGAGCTTGGCCTCCAGCTGCGCGACGCGCGCTTCGAGCTCACGCTCGCGTGCCGAGGGCTTGTCCTTCGGCGGCCCATCGAACACGACGGCCGCGTTCTCGAACAGCTGCCGCTGCCAGGTGTAGAAGAGGCTCGGCTGCAGCTTCGTCTCGTCGCAAAGGCTCGAAACGGGCACCTTCTCCACGTGGTGGCGCTTCAGCAGCGCGGCCTTCTGCTCGCTCGTGTGGTTTCTTCGGATTCGCTTCGGCATGAACGGTTTGTCCTCGACCGTGTAGCACGGCGGTCAGGTTTGTCCCGTTCCGAGGGAGGCAGAACACCTTCGGGGCACCAGCGTCGGAGGAGCAAGCCGTCGGTGTCAGGACGGGGGTGGGCGAGGTGGTACGAACGAACGGGCCCGGTGGTATACAGCCATGAGTTTGGCAGCGGAGGTCCGCGCATGCCTGGAGGTAGCAGAAGCGCTCGGGTACATTGAAAAAACGGACGAGAACCTGCTCGACACGCTGTGAGAGTTATGCTGTTCGCTGTTGCAGGAAGCTGCGTACTGCATCTTCGAGAGCCGCACGCCGTAGCGTTAAGAATTCGTCCCATCTATTAACGCTCAGCGCATACCGTGCTTTTGCCGATATACAATGACTTTCTAGTATGTCGGGTGCTGTTCGGCAGATTGCCTGACGGAGCTGGGGGAGTTTGTTGTGGAGAATTCGGTTCTCGGTGGCGCCTGCGCTGTCGGCCCTGTCCCGCACAATGCGGACTAGCGCCTCATCGCCATGCTCATCGAGAAGCGACTTGACATCTAGCTCCTCGCCCGTTTGAAGGTGTCGGGGCCGGCGAGAGGCCAAGACCGCACAGACAAGCTTTGTTCCGGCCTCGCGAAAGTCGTGTCGCTGAGGTAGGTCGAATGGCCTTTCCGGAAGGGGTGTGCTCTGGATTAACTGCTGAATTGTCGCTGATTCATCGTCGGTGACGCTTTTGAGTGCTGCCCGGATCGTTGGAGCGTCAGCGCGTGCGTGCGAAGCTGACCACGCTCCTCGCCAGAACCAGGCTGCGAGCTGCCGTCGCGTCGCAGGAGATGGCCTCCGGACAAGGTGAAAGAGCTTCGTAAGCGGGACGAGAGGGAAACGATACGGTAGGAGCTTCACATGTACGATGCCTACCTCCTCTTGAAGAAATGCAATCACGTTTTCAATCGCACGCTCGGTAGCATCAAGCGCGGTACGGACCTCCTCTTGAGGCTTTTCACGCAGGGCTTCCCCGAAGTTGCGCGTCACGTCTATCCCTAGCACTGCAGCGGCGGCTTTTAGCAACCACTCCTCCTCCGGCGCGCCGAAGCCGAGAGCATTAAGACGTGCTCCCAATGCAGCGAGATCCGTACCAGGTCGGCCCCGGTGAATCGCTGCGAATACCTCCTTAGCTTCAAGCCGCTTACCCGTAGTGTTGAGTCGCTCGAAGATCTCGCGGATTTGTCCTTCGTCTTGTGCATGGACAATATAGACAGGTATCCGATAGTCCCTTAGTGCGCGTACGAGTTGATTGGCAACGTTTACGAGCGGTGGGGGTAGTCGCCGAGCTTGTAGCCACTGCAAAAAACGCATTGTGTCGGCTACTTCGGGCAATGGGAGCCACGATTCAGCAACGCGCTCGCGTGGTTGAGCGTATTCGAACTTGCCTTCTGCAAGATCAAAAAATAGGCTGAACTTGCCGGAAGCCTGTGTGCCTCTCGCGAGCAGGACGGCTACCAGTGACGTGACACGTTGTTGCCCGTCGATAATGAGATGGTTGCGGCCACGCGACGGTTCAAAGCGCAGCGGGCCAAAATCAGTCCGGACCCCTTCCGTATGCTCCGTCTCCCATAGAAGGAGATCGCCAATGGGATAGCCTCGGTAAATGCTGTCGAAAAGCTTCCGCACATCTTCCGCTTCCCAGACGAAGTTGCGCTGGAACACTGGGATATAGAGTTGGCCTTCTTTGGCCTTGCGCAAGATGTCGTCGACACTCCACGTCGTCGCCTCTGGACGAACGAACGGTTCAGGCTGGTTCATAGCCAGTCCTCCAATAGCTCGGCGATCGCAAGGAGTTCGGCCCTTGCATCATCGTCCAGCCATGAAGTATCGAAGTTTTCGTCATGTAGGTGTTGAATTGCCTTTTCCGCAGCATTTTCACCGAAACGCAGCTTCAGATCGTCGACGTGCTTGAGTTTTTGCTTGTCGTCGAGCGCACGCCACGCTTCAAACTGTTCATGTAGAATAGGGCGGGAGAGCGTCGTGTTGGCTTTGCTCTTGATTTCTTTGGCAACATTGTCGAGCGCTTCCTTGTTGGCATCCTTGATTCTGTTGCCATGATGCTCGAGTTGCTTCAGAATCCAGCTGTAAATTAGGACTGCGCGCTGACGGGCCCTGCGCCTCTTGGTTGTGTCCCTGATGGTCTGCGACTTTGAACCTTTCCACTCTGCGAGCATTGACCAAATGCTTGAAGGTACATAATTTTCGAGTTCTCGGCGTGCTAATATGTGGATCGGTATTTTCTTTGCGTCGCAGCTTTCTTTGATTTTGCGTGCCGTCTTGCTTGGTCCATCTTCAGGCTCATCGCGATCGCTATCGATTATTACGAATGAGCGCTCCGAACCAGACACTCTGTCGACGGCATTTTTGACCTCGCCCGAACCTCCACACCCCCGAGGTTGAATCCATTTTTGTTCGAGCGCGCTTTGGAGCTTGGGAGATTTACTCACTCGGATCGCTAGCCGGACCAAAATACTGTCCTTGTCGTTTTCGAGCAAGACATCCAGAGATTGTTCCGCCCATATACCCACCTCCTCGGGGGCGAGGACGAAGGCGATCTCGGGTTTATCCAGTAGCGGCTCCCCTGATACGACCGCACACATTCCTGGCTTGTTGGCAGGTGCGAATGGATCTGCGGGACTTCGTTGCAGGAATTCTTCCCACCTCTGGCGCAGTCGTTCACGAAGCATAGGGGCACATGCCTGAACCATGAAGTCGCTGTCCAGAATTGCCTCGGGATCATCAATGTCGATCTCGTGTTGAGTGCGATAGGCACGGTCGAACAGGCGCCGCAGTTGTTCATAGATGCGCTCGTCGCGGCAGTTGAAGAGCGTTGTGTCGCGGATGCGAACTTTCACGGCAAGAGGCCTCGGCGTACGAGTTCTCGACGAAGAGCTGCAAATTCGCGCTGAGGTTCGGCAAATACGTCCTTGGGCCACCAATCTGGAGTCGCACGCTCATCGAATGCGATTTCTTTGACTTGGCCACCAACAGCGGTGTCGTCTTCGACAAAGTACATTTTTACGTCTCGTGGCGACAGGCGTCCGGCTGCAATCTCGCGACGGATCCGGAGGACCAATACATCGGAGTGCGTTTCCACGAGTAGCCGTGTAGACGGCCGCTGCTTTACGCACTCGATGAGCAACTCGGCAACAGCGACATGCGCCCGCGGGTGCAGGTGCAACTCAGGTTGTTCGAGACAAAAAAGCGATGGCTGTGCGCGAGCAAGCCGGATTGCCACTACCAAGGGCAGGATCTGAGCGATGCCAGCGCCACTGTCCAGCATGCTCACTGGCTCCCTGGAGGTTCCTTCGGCTAGGACCTCAAAGGTATCCTTGCGCGTCTCGAAGGCGTCCTTGAGTTCGCGAACATGTAGACGTACGCGAAGCGGGGCGAAGAAGTCGTTGATTTCATCGATCCCTTTATCTCCAGACGCAGCCAGGATCATGGGAGCGCGTTCGCCGAACTGGCCCACATCGTCTGGCGTGTAGCCGAGATAGTCGTGGTAGCGTTCTCCTAGCGGGCGCATCCCGCGCAGAACATGGATACTCGGAGGAATCGATGCGAGTTCGGGGACCTCGGCCAACGCAGAGCGTGCCGCACTCCATGTAATGTTCGTAAACTCCCGCGCTCGTCCCGTCCCATCGTCGATCGACAAATGTGTCACGACCTGTTTGTGCCCGTGCTCGGGTAACGATGTAACACCCATCGCTAAGCGGTTTGCTCCTGCAACACCGGCGAGCCCAAGCTTCCACTGTAGGCCTGTCGCCTGGCGGCGAAAACATACTGATGGGAGTGCGCCAAAGTCGATCCCACCGACCTTCGTGGGTAATGGGGATGGCGCATCCTTGCCAAGCGGATGGGTCAGGTACGAAGGGGCAAAGCAAAGCGCGGTTTTGCCTGCGTTGTTACGCCCGAGTAGGAGGGTGAGCTTCCCCAACTCCACGCGTGCCTCTTGGCCGAATGCCTTATAGCCCTCGACTGAGAACCACGTGAGATCGGGACGCGGAATGAGCAACTCTGCGGACATCGGGAGTGTATCATGCCACAACTAACCCCGTAGCTCCCAACAAGTTCCTAACGATGATGCCGCGCGGCATGCGCGTGGCTGTCTTGACAGGTTGGCGCGCTAGCGGGAGCGCGCTTCCACGTGTACACGGCGACTGGAGTCTCCATAAGCCGAGTCGAGTCCACGCGGGTTGCTCCTCCTTCGGTTCCACGGACACACGTGAACGGGAGGGACGATGCTCCATGAGAGTTATGGTGATGCGAGGGGGACCAAATGTGACCTTGAGCCGCAAGCCTCGTAGAGCGTATGGCGGCAGCGTTAAGTCGTGGCTGATGGGTGCAGTTGCAGTTGTAGACCAAGCGTGACGACGTCCTCGTTGACGCTCCAGCTGTCCGCCCCTTGGTGGGCGTTCAGACCCGATTCCGCCCCCGCCTCCTATCCGTCATCGCAACAAGCCTCCATCTCCCGCTGCCATCGCCCCTCCGCACGCCCTCACATCCTTCATCCCCCACCGCCGTCCCTTGCCCGCGCGTACGAACAACCTCCGTCGCCCGTCGATGCTACCTGTCTCCCCTGACCACCCTCGACCCGCGCGCCGCCCCGCGTCTTGCCCGCGCGTACGAACAACCCCCGTCGCCCGCCGCCGCCACCTGTCCGCACGCCCATCCACCCCTGTCGCCCGCCGTTCCTTGAGGATCGCGCCCGCGACCTGGTCCCGTCGTCCGCCGCCACCCCAAGATCCCCCTCCCAACCAGAAGGAGCCCGTCATGTTGCATCTTCGTTCGATCCTCCGCTCGTTCGCCGTTGCTCTGACCCTGGCGGTGGTGGCCGCGCCCGTGGTCGCGCAGGCCGACGAGGGCCGCGCGCCGGCCGCCGCGAGGCACGAGGGGAAGCAAGGGGGCAAGCATGAAAAGCATTTCCCGATCGCCGCGGTGAAGTTCGAGAAGCACGTGGACAAGGGCCTGGCGAAGCAACGCGAGCGGCTGGAAAAGAGAATGGCGGCGCATCACGTGCCGGAGGCGAAGCGCGCCGAGCGCTGGAAGCAATTCGATGAGGGCGCCGCGAAGATCCGCGCCGAGGTGAAGCGGGTGGGCGCGGACGGGACGGTGACGAAGGAAGAGGCGCAGCAAGTGAGGGCTCTGGCGCGCCCGCTGCACAAAGAGGCGCGGACGCACCACAAGCGCGGGTAGTGCCTAAATCGTCCTCATTTGCCAACCTAGGGCATTTTGACGATTGCGCTGATGTAGAGTTGCGCCGCTTCAAACGGGCGTGCCCCGAGGACTGCCTTCGGTTGACATCGAGCGTCCTTCAAGGCAAAAGTGCCACATGACATACGTCAAGGTCGCTGTGGGCAACAAGGTCCTCGGTGTCCTCGCATTCGCTCGCCTTCCTCGTATCGGAGAGCACATGATCGTCGACAAGACGCTGTACCGCGTGACCATGGTGGTACACACGCCTCAGCGTGAGCCGTTGACGAAGAAACAAACGATGCCGCTGGCGCTGGTCGACGTTGAGCCAGAGCTCGGTTAGCCCCATGGTGGGGGCACTCATTTGAAGCGTCAGCCTGCCCTCATGAGGGCACTACCCGTCCTCGCGAACCCCCTCTCGCGTCCTGGCCCTCGGCGTTCGCTCGGACGCGGACCCCCTCTCGCGTCCTAGCCCTCATCGTTCGCGTGGACGCGAACGCCCTCTCGCGTCCTAGCCCTCATCGTTCGCGTGGACGCGAACGCCCTCTCGCGTCCTAGCCCTCATCGTTCGCGTGGACGCGAACCCCCTCTCGCGTCCTAGCCCTCATCGTTCGCGTGGACGCGAACCTCCGCCCGCGTCCTAGCCCTCGGCGTTCGCGTGGACGCGAACCCCCACTCGCGTCCTAGCCCTCATCGTTCGCGTGGACGCGAGCGCCCTCTCGCGTCCTAGCCCTCGGCGTTCGCGTGGACGCGAGCGCCCTCTCACGTCCTAGCCCTCATCGTTCGCGTGGACGCGAGCGCCTTCTCGCGTCCTCGCCCTTCGCGCGACCGGCCACGGAGCAAGATTCCGCCGGATGACAGCATCCGCCCCCTGCTTACCTTCCCGCCCTCACCCCAACAGGTCCCGCTCCTTCCCTGAGGGTGCGGGCATGGAGGTTTTCGTGAACGACAAGATTGCTCCGTACATGGGTCCCAGCGTCATCGACGTTTCCAGCGTTCGCCCGAAGCTCGTGGACGTCGTCAATGGCACGCTCACGGGCGCGCAGCGCGAGAAACCCGGTTTTCCGGAGGTCTTCGACGAACTTTCGAAGGCCCTCCCGCAGTATGGCGAGACCCTCGGCATTCACCCGGGCATCTGGCAGAAGATCGTCGACAAGACCGCCACGATCGACGAGATCCGCGCGCTCAAAAAGGATGTCCTCAAGCTCGCCGAGGTCCTCGAGGAGAGCGAAATCTACTACGAGGACGCGCGTGAAGCCGACATCAGCCGTATCGGCGGCTTCGTCGACACCACCGTCCAGCACGGCGACCCGTCCGTGCAGGCCGCCTTCAACCAGACCCTGGCGTATCGCTCCCAGTACGCCAAGAAGGCGGCCGACCAGCGCCGCAAGAACAAGCAGACGCGCGCCGAAACGAGCGCCGAGCCCAGCGCGGAATCCAAGCCGAGCCCCGCCTGAGGGAACCCCGGACGCCGCCGCAGCAGCAGCCGCAGCGGCGGCGGCTGCGGCCTCGTCCGACGCAGGACCAGGGCGCTCCCACGCGCCTGAGCCCACCGGGGCATAGCATGAATGCGGCGGACCCGGTTCTTTCAGCAGGAGAGCGATTCTTGGTAGGGTCGTGCGCATGAACCCGCCCAGGCTCCGGCGCTCGCGGAGCGCGTCCTCTGCATACCTCCGCGCCCTCGTCCCCCTGCTCGGCCTGCTCACGGCTTGCGGCTCCTCCGAGAACGCCGCCGCGCCCTCGGCGGGGCGTCTTTCCGACGACGTCCTGCACGCGCCGAGCGTACCCACCCATGCGCAGAACTTCGTTCTCCTCCCCGAAGTCCCGCTCGACGCGGCCGCCGTCCTCACGCCCGCGCCGGGCTCGAGAGCGCAGGCCGCGTTCGGCGGTGGGCAATGGCTGCTCGCCTGGTCGGACCTGCGCACCTCCCGCCCGATCCTCTACGGCACGCGCGTCGCGCAGGACGGCACGGCGCTCGATCCGTATGGCATTCGGCTGCTCGACGACTGGTACGGCGATCCCTACAGCGGCTGGCCGTATTCCCCGGCGGTCGCCTTCGACGGGACCAATTACCTGGTGGTCACCGTGCAGAACAGGAAGGTCCGCGGCGTGCGGGTCAGCCAGGCCGGGGCCGTGCTCGACCCGGGCGGGTTCGATATCGGAGGCATGCCGCTCGAGCTCCAGGGCCCTCCGTCCGTCGATTTCGACGGAACCCATTACTTCGTCGCCTGGAGCCGCATGGCGACCCAGAGCGATCCCATGGGCGGCCTCTATTATGCGCGCGTCGCGCCCGACGCGACGGTCCTCGATCCGGGCGGGATTTACGTGCCCGCCGACGTCTGCAGCCCGGTCGACGTCTCCTTCGACGGGACGAACCATTTCGTCGTCTGGGCCACCTCCTCGGGCGACGCCACGGTGCGCGGCGCGCGCATCACGCCCCAGGGCACCGTGCTCGATCCGGGGGGCATCGCGGTGAACTCCCTCCCGACCATCGACTGCCGCTCCCCCCACCTGGCCACGAGCTTCGACGGCCAGAACCACGTCGTCGCCTGGTACAACCTCGACTGGGACGTGACCGAGGAGCATATCTTCGCCACGCGCGTCTCGCCGCAGGGCACCGTCGTTGATCCCAGCGGGATCCTGGTCGCGGCGGAGTACGTCGAATTCGAAGGAATGAACCGGCTCGACGTGGCCCCCGACGGCGCGGGCACGCGGATCGCGTGGAGCCGCGACGGCGGGGATGATGGCGGAAACTTCTGGACGCGCGTCGAGCATGCACGCCTCGCGCAGGACGGCACGCTCACGGTGCCTGTGCAGTTCCTGCCCGACAGGGGCGTGGACGTGGCCCTCGCCTCGGACGGCGCGGGCGTGCTGGCCACGTGGACGTCGGAGACCAGCAGCACGCCGGTCGTGGGCAGGCGTTTCGGCGCGGGCATGGCCCCGCCGATCGACACGCAGCCCCGGACCTTCTCGACACACGGCAACGCGCAGGAGGTGCAAGCCGCGGCCTCGGACGGGCAGACCTCCTTTGTCATCTGGAGCGATTCGCGCCTGCCGAACATCGAGGGCCAAGGCCTCTACGGGGTGCGCGTGGGGCCTTCGGGGCAGGTCCTCGACGCCACGCCGATCGCGATCACGGACCAGCCCTTCGACGAGGCCACCGTGGTCTTCGACGGCGCGAACTTCGTGGTGATCTTCGTGCGCAAGTACATCGGCAACAACAACCCCTACCAGGCCGTGCGCGTGAGCCCCCAGGGCGCCGTGCTCGACGCGACCCCGGTGCAGATCCCGCTCTGCGGCCAGGGTTTCAACCAACTGAGGGCGACGGCCGCGAGCGACGGCGTTCGCACGCTGGTCTTCGCCAACGGCTGCGAGCTCGAGAACATCGGCCTCTCCGGCGTGCTGCTCGACCACGACCTGCTCCCGGTCGCGCCGGTGCTGGGGCTGGCCGATGAGCATCATTATCCCCAGCAGGCGCAGGTCGCCTACAACGGGACGAACTACCTCGTCATCTGGCACCAGTACAATGGCGTGTGGGGGCGCCGTGTCGACACCCTGGGCACGCTGCTCGACAGCGTGGATCTCCCCATCGTCTCGGGGGGCGACTACGTTTCTTCAGCGCTGGTCAGCGGCGGGGGCGCTGGAAATCACCTCGTCGTCTGGCACCAGGGCAACGAGGTGCGGGCGGGGCGCGTCGACCCCGCGGGGCAGCTCCTCGATCCGCAGGGCTTCCCCGTCGCCGGCACGGGCTTCGACAGCTCGGCGGTGGCGTTCGACGGAACGGAGTACGTCCTCGCCTGGCACGCGCTGACGAACGCGGACGATCCCGGGTCGCTCGATCTGTACGCCGCGAAGATCGATCCCCAGGGCAGCGTAGGGGCGAGCTTCCCGCTGTCGATGGCGCCGGAGCATGAGGGCTCCGTGGCCCTCGCGCCGGGCGGGGGCAGGGTGCTGGTGGCGTACACGCGCTACGTATCCCCGGCGCCGTACAGCGCGCGCCGTGCCTATGCGAGGCTCTTGGATCCGCTCGGCGGCAGCGGCGGCGCAGGCGGCAGCGGCGGCGCAGGCGGCAGCGGCGGCGCAGGCGGCAGCGGCGGCGCAGGCGGCAGCGGCGGCGCAGGCGGAAGCGGCGGCGCAGGCGGCAGCGGCGGCGCAGGCGGAAGCGGCGGCGCAGGCGGAAGCGGCGGTGCAGGCGGCGCAGGCGGCGCAGGCGGCGCAGGCGGCGCAGGCGGAAGCGGCGGCGCAGGCGGAAGCGGCGGCGCAGGCGGCAGCGGCGGCGCAGGCGGTAGCGGCAGCGGCAGCGGCAGCGGCAGCGGCAGCGGCAGCGGCAGCGGCAGCGGAAGCGGTAGCGGAAGCGGTAGCGGCAGCGGCGGCGGCAATGGCGGCACAGGTGGCCAGGGCGGGAGCGGCGGCGAACCGACCGACACGTATATCGATCGCGGCTGCGGTTGCCGCGCGTCCGGGCCTTCCCCTGGGCCGCAGCACCTGCTGCTTCTCGCCGCGCTCGGCATCGGCGGCCTCGTCCGGCGCAGGACCAGGGCGCTCCCACGCGCCTGATCCCACCGGGGCGCAGCATGCGTGCGGCGATCCGGAAACCGACCAGGAGCCATCGTGAAACACGACATCGCCCAGGAGCTGAACGAGGTATGCGGAGCGCTCGCGGCGTCGCTTCGGTGGCCGTCGGGCAGGGTGGAAACGAGCTTCGGCTCCTTCGCGTGCGTCGAGGCTCCCCCCCACATCTCCGTGGTGCCGAGCAGCGGCCGGCCCATGTTCGTATCGCGGCGGCTCGATCCGCTCTTCCTTCCATCGAAGGCACTCCTGGATGCGGTCACGCTCGATGCTGTCGACGATGCATCGGCGCCCCGCTCGGCCGAGGAGGGAGAGGCGACCGGGGGCGGCCAGACCGTTTCATGTCCCCATCTTCACGCCCATCTCGTCGATACACTCTCGCGCAAGAACGTCGTCAAGTTGTCCGGGCTCGGAGAACTTCGCATCGAGAAGAAGGGGGGAAAGCGACGCCTCTCGTTCAAGCCGAGCCCGGTGCTCAAGGGCGCATTGCGTGGAGAGCCCACGGAGCCCGTTCCCCTCGAGAAAAACCATCCCTTGGAGCTTCTGGTGGCTCGCGCCCTCGACCACGCGATGACGGACTCCGATCCGTCGGCGCAAACGTATCCCTTCGTGATGGTTGAGGCCCCCGGTGCTCCCGAGAGCGCGCTCGTTCGGTTTCTCGAGCTCGAAGGCGCGTACGAGCGCCTCGTGGACGATGCGCGCAGGTTCGTCCGCACCCTCGACGCGGCGCGATACGCGCTTACCTACAACGCCGAGCTCCGGCGCAACTACGGCCTTTCGTACGATGCCGTGGTCGTCGAAGTCGCGGAACGCGGAGACGCGCATGCACGTGTCCTCTCGCGCCGGTACGGCACGACCGTCGCCGGCCCGGTCCCGACGGACGTCGAGCTCATCGGCGCGACCGAGAATTTGCTGAAGGGATAACGCGGCGGCAGAAGCGGCAGCAGCCCTCGCCGCTGCCGCCTCTCTCTCAATGCGCCACGTGCCCGAACGCAAACGCGAGCATATCGACCCCCTGCTCCACGCGGCTCTTCACCATATCCGCGCCGCCGTGCCCCGAATGTTTCTCCACGCGCATCAGGACCGGCTGATCCCCCGCCTGCGCCGCCTGGAGCGCCGCCGTCGTCTTCCACGCGTGCAGCGGATGCACGCGATCATCCGCGTCCGCCGACAACATCAAGAACGCCGGGTACTTCGTCCCGGGCTTGACGTTGTGGTACGGCGAATACGCGAACAGCGCCTTGAACAGGCTCTCCTCCTTGGGCGAGCCATACTCGGCGACCCACGTCTTCCCGTCGCCGAACAGCGGATACCGGATCATGTCGAGCACGGGCACCGCGCAAAGCACGGCGCTGAAGAGGTCCGGCCGCTGGTTCGCCACCGCGCCGACGAGCAGGCCGCCATTCGAACCGCCATACACGACGAGGCGATCGGTCGCGGTGAGCTTTTCCTTCACCAGCCACTCGGCCGCGGCGATGAAATCGTCGAACACGTTTTGCTTTTTCGTCAGCATCCCGCCGCGATGCCATTCCTCGCCGTACTCGGCGCCGCCGCGCAGGTTCGGCAGGGCGAGGCCGCCGCCGTTCTCCAGCCACGTGTAGAGCATCGGCGAGAAGGTCGGGGTCTTGCTGATGTTGAAGCCGCCGTACCCCGTGAGGAGGAAGGGCGTCGATCCGTTTTTCGGGGCGTCCTTCTTGCGGACGACGAACATCGAGACCTGCGTGCCGTCCTTCGACGGGTAAAAGACCTGCTCGACCACGTACGGCGCCGGATCGACGGGCGCCTTGAGCGCGTAAAAGAGCTTGCTCTCGCCGGTCTTGATGCTCGCCTCGAAGATCGAGGTCGGGTAGGTGAACGAGGTGAACATGTAGTAGGCGCGATCCTCGTCCGGCTCGCCGAAGAGGCCGCTCGTCGTGCCGATGCCGGGCAGCTTGATCGCGTGCACCTTCTTGCCCGCCGTGCTCCAGATCTCGATCTCGCTCGACGCCTTGCGCAGGTAGTCGAGCGCGAGGTGGCCGCCGACGATCGACGCCTCCTGGAGCACCGCGTCCTTCGACTCGGGCACGATCTCCTTCCACTGGTCGCGCGCGGGTTTGGCCGGATCGATCGCAAAGATGCGTCCGTGCGGCGAGCCCTCCGTGGTGCGGAGGTAAATCACGTTCTTGTAGGCGAAGGCGCTCATCGAGCCCTCGTAGCCCTTCACGAGATCAACCCAGGCCGCGCCCTTCTTGCGCAGGTCGAGGAACTTGATGCCGCTCACGTTGCCGCCGTGCAGGACGTTGACCACGAGGAAATGGCCGTCCCGCGAGAGCCGCGCTTCGAGCTCGGTCTCGGGATCGCCGTTCTTCGGCAGCACGAGCGTGTCGGTGTCCGCCTTCTTGCCGAGGCTGTGGAAGCGCACCTCGGAGTAGCCCGGGAGCTCCGAGGCCGGGATCTTCGCGTCCACCGGGATCGAGACGTAGTAAAAACCGTCGCTCTTCGGCGTCCAGAGCGGGTGGGCGTATTCGGCGCCCGGGATCGTGTCGATCGTGCTGTCCTTGCCCGTCGCGACTTCACGCACGCGGAGCTCGCCCGCGTCCGCGTTGTTCGGGTGCGCGATGTACGCGACCCATTTGCCGTCGTACGAGGGCACCCACGCGCCGAGCGACGTCGAGCCATCCGCGCTGAGCGAGGCGACGTCGATGAGGACGCGCTGCTCCCCCTTCTCGCCCTCGCGCCAGTAGATCGTGCTCTTCTCCTTGTCGGCGGGCCGATGTGACCAGAACGAACGTTTTCCGCGGCGGAGCGGCGGGCTCACGAATTCGAGGTACGAGAGCGCGCGGAGCTTCTCGGCGAACGCCTCGCGCTTCGGCAGCTTCGCGAGCTCGGCGCGCGCGAGCTCGTCCTGGGCCTTCACCCACGTTTGCACCTCGGGCGAACGTTCGTCCTCGAGCCACCGGTACGGATCGGCCACCTTGACGCCGAAGAACGTGTCCGCCGCGTCGACCTTGCGCGCCTTCGGGTAGGGGAACGCGGCCTTGTTCGCGGGCGCGTCGGGTTTGACCTCGGCGGTCGTCGTCGTCGTCGTCGCAGGCGGGGGCGCGCCCTCGCCGCCTTCGGGCGGGGCCGGCGGCGCGCCGGCGCAGGCGGCGAGGAGCACGGGCAGAACGGCGAGAGGGGAGGTGCGCGAGTGCTTCATCGGCGCGCATGATGCTCACGCGTCGCGAGGGTTTTCAAGGGCTGCATCCCGTGGCAGAATCGCGGGGGTTCGGGGTGCAGCTCGGCTTGCCCGAGCGTCGCGTGATTTCCGGCCGAGGGAGGTGCTCGTGCGAACGTGGATGTTGTCGCTCTTCGCGCTCGTCGTTCCCCTGGGGTGTGCGGTTCCGTCGAACTTCCCCTCGCAAGAGGAGCTCTACGACGAACCCCGGGACTACAATCGCTTCGCCGTCTTCAGTCACGGCCGCGAGGTCATCGGCGGTCAGGTGAACGCGGGCGGGGTGCTCGGGCTCGACGTGAACCTCGGCCGTTACACCGAAGCCGACGATCACGCGCTGCGCGGGCGCGTCTACGGTCGGCTCGTCGACATGCGCATCGAGGGCGATCGCGTGCGCGGGCTCGCGTCGTCGCTGCCGTTCGAGCTCGCCATCGCGCGTGAAGAACGCGTGGTCACGGCGCGTGGGCTCGTCTACGGGAGGAACGTGGAGGTCGCGATGAGCGACGAGCGCGCGCGTGTGGTGCTCGGGCAGTGTGAGCTCGACCTCGGGCGCCGCGGACCGGTGTACGTGGGGCGCAAGCGTTGTGACGGGCGCTGGCAGCCGGAGGAGGTGGAGCTTCAGGTCGGCCGCGGGCTCGCCTCGTGGAGCGATGTCGAGCGGCTCTCCGCGCTCTCCTTGATGCTCTTCATGGACTGATCACGTTCCGTCACGACTGCCTTGACGAACGGCGCCTTCCGGGACTCTACTCTGCCCCGACCATGAAAGGCACCTCGCTCGTCTACAGCTCGCACGACCGATCCGACCTGATCCACGATCACTTCATCGTGCAGCGCGCGCTGCGCGGCGAGGACAACAGGCGGATCCTGTTCCTTCCGATGTCCGAGACCCCGCAGAACGGGAGCGAGTACGAACGCCAGGAGTTCGCCTGGGGCAACTTCCGGTATTTCTTCAGCTTCTACGATCGGTTTGGCCTCGAGTACCTGCCGTTTTACTGGAACAGCGGCCTGCGCGCCGAGGACGTCGAGACGTTCTGGCATTCCCTGTGGTCGTCGGAGGTCGTGATCCTCGGCGGCGGTCACAGCGTGACGGGGTTGCACCGCTACAAGGAGCTCGGCGCGCGCTTCAACGGCGAGCCCGGGCTGTTCGGGCGGATCCTGCACGAGCGCAAGGCGCGCGGCCTGCTCACGGTGGGCTTCTCGGCGGGCGCCGATCAGCTCTGCGAGCACATCTTCCGGCGCACGTACGACGACTACACGGACACGAAGGGTTTTGGCCTGGTGCGCAAGTCGATGATCACGCTGCACCATGACTCCAGCCGCAACGGCGATCTCTGGGACGCGGCGCGGCGCTTCGGGGACTACCGGGTCTTCGGGCTGCCGAACGACGCGGGTCTGAACACGGACTGGGGCGTGCTGCCCTCGGGCAACATCTGGCAGATCTACGAGTTCGTCGTGGATCGGACGTGGGACATCCCCTCGGATCAGTTCCACATCCGCACGCGCCAGGGCGCGCTCATCGATCACTTCGATCCGCACGGCCGGCACTGGGCGTTCGACAACGGGGATCACCTCGTGCGGATCCAGTCCCCCGACGGCCGCTTCGACGAGTCGTGGATGACGGCCGGCGGCGGTCTTTTGCACTACGGCACGCGCGCGCCGAGCCGGTACTCGAGCATCGCGGAGATCCTCGCCTCGCATTGATCCGATCCCGCCTCACGCTCCTGCTCGCGCTCGCGGTCGGCTGCGGCGGCCCCAAGGCCGCGCCCGTGCCCGATGCGGGCGCAGAAGCAGGAGCGGATGCGGATGCGGCAGCGGATGCGGCAGCGGACGCAGCAGCGGACGCGGAAGCGCCTGCAGACGACGAGCCACCGCGGCTCGGCTCCATCGGCTTCACCACCTTCATCTACCAGGATCGCTCCCGAAAGCGCCGGATCGGCGAGGTTCGTCCGGGGACGATCGTCCTCCTCACGAGCGACGAGCCCGTCGAGGTGCCGCCTTCGCAGCTCGGCGGCTGCAAGAGCGGCCGCTTTTATCCCGTCGCGCCCCGCGGGTTCATCTGCGAGGACGAGACCATCACCCGCAACCTCGACGATCCCCGCTTCCGCGCGCTCGCGCTCGCCGCCCCGCGGGAGGGCCCACGTCCGTACGACTACGCGTTTTCCACGCGGGCGCCGATGTACGGCCGGGCCCCCACGCCGAGCGAGCAGGCCCGGACCGAGCGGCGGCTGCGGCCCGTGGCGGAGCTCGCGCGGGTGCGCCGCTCGATGGACGGGCACGAGGATCTCGCCGATCTCGCGCCCACGCCGCCGCGGGATTCCATTCCGGAGTTTTTGCTTGGCGGAAAGGAGGCACCCGTGCCCGCGGGCCGGCGCGGCGGCCTCGTGCGCAAGGAGATCCCGCACGGATCCATGCTCTCGTTTTCGCACGCGTTCGACGTCGAGGGACGCACCTTCCTGCTCGCGCCCGATCTGACGCTCGTCCCCGCCGATCGCATGCGCCCGTTCCGCCCGAGCGCCTTCCGCGGGGTCGCCATCGGCAGCAACAATCCCTTGCCCATCGGCTGGTTCCGCAAGACGGCGCGGACGAAGCACAAGCGCGAGGCGAGCGGCGCATTCGTCGCGACGGGCGAGACGTGGGCGCCGCGTACGTTCGTGCGGTTGTCGGGGACGTCCATCACGCACGAGGGGGAGCTCTACTGGGAGACACGCGAGCCGGGGCCGACGTATGCGCGGGCGCGCGACGTTTCCGTGGTCGCCGCGCCGGAGGCGTGGCCTCGGATGGTGGGGGCCGACGAGAAATGGATCGACGTCTCGCTCTCGCGCGGGACGATGACGTTGTTCGAGGGGCGCCGCGCGGTGTATTCGACGTTGATGTCGCGGGCGCGGGGGGCGTGACGGAGTCGCCGAAGGCGACCACGGAGGAGCTCGTCCGCGGGGCGTTTTCGCCGCTCGGGAGTTACCGGATCGCCGTGAAATACCGCGCGGCGCCACTCACGAGCGAGGCGACCCCGGATCCCTCGTCGTTCTGGATCGCCGACGTGCCCTGGGTGCAATACTTCCGAAATCCCTTCGCGATTCACGCGGCGTACTGGCACGAGGATTTCGGCAGCCCGAAGAGCGGCGGTTGCATCAACCTCTCGCCCGAGGACGCGTCGATCGTGTTTGCCTGGACGGATCCGCCCGTCCCCGACGGCTGGTCGAGCGCGGACGCACGCCCGAGCGAGCCGGGGACGTGGATTGTCCTTCGGCGGTGAACGAGCAGGTGTCCTCGTGCTTCTGCGGGGGGCGGGGTTCTTCCGAATCGAACGGCGTGTCGGAGAGCGAGCTTGTCACGGCCTTGGCTCTGCCGTATCAAATGAAGATGACGGCTGCTGTTCGCAGTCTGGTCGAGCCCGCGCGTCTCGGGGATGGGCGGGAGCCTTCGCCGGTCTCTCTCGTCGGCGTTGTCCAGGATCTATCGCTCGCGCGCGACATGCCGGCCCTCATGGAGGTCGTGCGGAAGGCGGCCCGGGAGCTCACCGGCGCCGACGGCGCGACGTTCGTCCTGCGGGACGGCGACCTCTGCTACTACGCGGAGGAGAACGCCATCGAGCCGCTCTGGAAAGGCCGGCGATTCCCGATGACCGCGTGCATCAGCGGCTGGTCGATGCTCCACCGCGAGGCCGTCACCATCGAGGACATCTACGAGGATCCTCGCATCCCTTTCGAGGCGTATCGGCCGACGTTCGTGAAGAGCCTGTGCATGGTCCCCATCCGGACGAAGGCGCCCATCGGCGCCATCGGCAATTACTGGGCGACGCGGCACCAAACGACGCCGTACGAGCTCGCGCTCCTCCAGGCGCTCGCCAATAGCACCTCGGTGGCGATGGAGAATATCGAGGTCTACGCCGAGCTGGAGAAACGCGTCCAGGACCGGACGCGCGAGCTCGAGGAGAAGAGCCAAAGGCTCGCCGAGGAGCACGCGGCGCTGCTCGAGCTTCAGCGGCAAAAGGAGGAGCTGAGCGCGCTCGTCGTGCACGATCTCAAGAGCCCCGCCGCCGCCATCGTGCTCGCCGCTTCTTTGCAGCTTCGGAGCCCCGACCTCGGGCCCGCGGAGCGGCGCCGCTGGGGCGTCGTATGTTCCTCCGCGGAGCGTATCGTCCGCACGGCGGCGAACGTGCTCGATATCGCGCAGAGCCAGGAGGGCAGGCTCGTGCCGCGTTACGCCATCGTGGATCTCGGCGGGCTGATTGCCGAGATCCGCGAGCTGCTCTTGCCGCTCGCCGAGAAACGCGAGCAGCGGATCGAGGTGTCGTGTGATGTGCCCGAGGGCGCGCTGTGGGCCGATCGAGAGTTCCTTGGGCGCACGCTGCAGAACCTCGTCGACAACGCGATTCGTTACAGCCCCACGAAGAGCACGGTGCGCATCGAGGCGCACGCGGACGCCGCGTGGGTGACGGTCGCCGTCTGCGATGAGGGCCCCGGGGTCCCGGCCGACATGCGCCAGCGCATTTTCGATCGGTACGTGCGGCTCGATGAGAAGGGCCGCACGGGGTGGGGGCTCGGGCTCGCCTTTTGCAAAATGGCCGTCGAGGCGCACGGCGGCACGAGCTGGATCGACGACGGCGCGCCGCGGGGGAGCCGGTTCTGCTTCCGGCTCCCGGCCGCGCGCGTCGGCGTGAGTTGAGCGCGGGCGCGCGTGATCGAATGCGTCAGGGTTCGTAAGCGCCCAGCGTGCACTGCGCCGGATTGCGGGGGTTGCCCCGTTGATCGGTGGGCGGGCAATCGGTGCCCGCGCCGATCGCGGGGCTCCCCGCCTGGGGCGCGATCGTCCGTGTGGGTCCGCCGTTGTCGGCGAGGTCGCCGAGGAGCGGATCCATGCGGGAGATGCCCGGCGTGCAATCCATGTCGTCTTTGATGCCGATGGGCCATTGAAGGTTGTTCGTGCCGGTGCCGGGCGGCTGCGCGTAGGCGCTGCCCGTGCAGTTGAGGGGCGTGTACGGGTTCTCCGCGTCGTTGTGGAGGATCGTGTTGTGGAGCTCGAGGTTCGAGACGTTGGCGATGCCCGAGGCGAACTGGGCCGCGTTGCCGACGATGGTGCAGTTCGTGAGCTTGCCGGTGGTCTTTTCGCCGATGTAGAGGCCGCCGCCGATGCCACGGGTCGTGAAATCGGCGCGGGAATAGGTCGTGTTGCCCGTGAGGGTGACGTTCGTGAGGTCGGCGATGGCGGGCGTCTCGCCGTGGCCGAGGATCCAGAGGCCCGCGACGGCCTCGGATTGGTTGTTCGAGACCGTCGACGCGGTCATCGTGACGTGCGTGCCCTGGATGTAGAGGCCGCCGGCGCTGCTCGGCATTCCCACGGCGTCGTTTTGATCCACGATGGAGTTCCCGTCGAAGGTCGAACGATCGATGATCGTGGGTTCGGTCTCGTAGCCGGTGCGAAAGAGCGCGCCGCCGTAGGCGCGGCCCTGGTTGTTCTGGACGAGCGTGCCGCAGATCGAGAGCGTCCGCCCCTGCCCATCCATGCAGATCGCGCCGCCATTGCCGCCGCGGCCGATCTGCTGGCCATTCGGCTCGACGGAATTGGCGCCGTAGCCCGTGGCCCGGTTGTCTTCGATCGTGCTGTCCGCGAGGAGGATCGCTGCGCCGAGCGCGCCGAGGGCCCCGCCGTTCGAGGCGCGGTTGCCCGAGAAGCGGCTGCCCGTGACGCGGAGCGTGCCCCGGCCGATGCTGTAAATGGCGCCGCCCGCGACGTCCGGGCCCTCCAGCGCGGCCTCGTTGTCCAGAAAAACGCAGTCGACGACGCTGACGTTGCCGCCGACGTGGTAGATGGCGCCGCCGCCGCCGTCGATGTCGGTGCCGAGCGGAATGGCCGTGCCCGAGGCTTTGCCGTCGCGGAGCGTGAGGCGTTGCACGGTGAGGGTGGGGCTCGTGGCCTCGAAGTTTTTCGTGTCCATCTCGAAAATGCGGGTCGTCTTGGCGCCGCTCAAGGTGACGCGGCCGCCGCCGTCGACGACGGTGTCGGCTTGGATGGTCTTTGCGTTGCTCAGGAGGATGGTGACCGGGTCGGGGCCACAATCGAAGACGATGACGCCGCCGTTCGTGATCGCCGCGTCGAGCGCCGCTTCGGTGCAGCTCGCGGGCGTCCCCGTGCCGATGACGGCGGTCGGGCTGGAGACGTCGACAAGCTCGCTCGGCGGCGCGCAGCCCATCGAGGCGTTGCCGCCGCCGCCACCGCTACCGCCTGCGCCGCCGCTACCGCCGCTACCGCCTCCGCCACCGCTGCCGCTTCCGGCGCCGCTTCCGCTTCCGGCGCCGCTTCCGTTTCCGATTTCGCCGCCATTGCCTCCGCAGGCGGTGAGGAGCGTGCTGCAGGCGAGCGTGGCGAGGGCGATGGACGAAAAGAAAGATCGCATGGAGGACCTCCGCGGTTGCTGTCCATCCTTACGCGAGTCGCGTGGCGGCATGAAGGCGATCGTAGGATCGATGCGAGTCTTCGCGATGCGCGTGGTATGTAGCGCCCGTGAACGCCAACGCTGCTGCGCGCCGGCTCCTCGCCCGCGCCACTTTCCTCGTTTCCTCCATCCTCGCGGCCTCGTGCGGCGAAGGCACAAAGCCCCCGGAGGTGCCGGTGGCCGTGTCCTCGCCTGCCGCGGTGCCCGCGCTTGCGCGTGTTCCCGCGAAGTGGCGCTTCGATCTGCGCGCCGCGCCCGCGTCGGGGCGCGAGGGCATGGTCACGAGCGACGCGGCCGATGCGACGCGCGTGGGCGTGGAGATCCTCCGCAAGGGCGGGAGCGCAGTGGACGCGGCGGTGGGTGTGGCATTCGCGCTCGCCGTGGTGCTCCCGCAGGCGGGGAACGTCGGCGGCGGGGGATTCATGGTCGTACGCGCGGAAAAAGGCGAGGTGCGCGCGCTCGATTTCCGCGAGACCGCGCCGGCGAAGGCGACACGGGAGATGTTCTTCGGGAAAACCGGCGCGTCGCTCGTCGGTCACCTCGCCGCGGGGGTGCCGGGCGCGGTGGCCGGGTTATGGGAGGCGCATCGTACGTACGGAAAACGCCCGTGGAAGGAGCTCGTCGCGCCCGCGATCCGGCTCGCGGAAGAGGGGTTCGTCGTGGACGAGGGGCTCGCCGAGATCCTCCGGGATCGCGCGGTGGACATCGCCCGGTTCCCGGCCTCCGCCGCGATGTTCATGCCGGGGGGAAAGCCGCTCGGCGTGGGGGCGGTTCTGAAAAACCCGGAGCTCGCGCAGGTGCTCGCGCGGATTGCGGAGCGCGGGGCGCCGGGGTTTTACGAGGGCGAGACGGCAAAACTCCTCGTCGAGGAGATGAAGGCGGGCGGGGGGATCGTGACGGCCGAGGATCTCGCGGCCTATCGGCCGGTCTGGCGGACGCCGGTCGAGATGGAGTATCGCGGGCACAAGGTGTTCGCGATGCCGCCGCCCTCGTCCGGCGGGCTCGTGCTCGCATTCACGCTCGGCCTGCTCGAGGGCTACGATCTCGGGAAGATGGGGTTTCTTTCGACGGAGGCGCTGCACGTCACGGTGGAGACGTCGCGGCGCGCGTTCGCCAAGAGAAACCATTTCCTCGGGGATCCCGCGTTCGTGCCGGTTCCGACGGGCGAGTTTCTCTCGGCGGAGGCCCTTCAGCAGGCGCGCGCCTCGATCGATCCGGCCCGCGCGACGCCCTCGTCCGAGGTCGGGCCCGGGCGCGGGGGCGCGAACGAGAAAAAACACACGACCCATTTCTCCATCGTCGATCGCAGCGGCGCGGCCGTGGCGTTGACGACGACGATCAATACATCCCTCGGCTCGGCCGTGGTCGTGCGGGGCGGGGGGTTTCTCCTGAACAATGAGATGGACGATTTCGCGACCGAACCCGGAAAGCCCAATGTCTTTGGCCTCGTGCAGGGCGAGGCGAACGCGGTCGCGCCGGGCAAGCGGATGCTCTCGTCGATGACGCCGACGATCGTGGTGGGGCCGGACGGCGCTGTGCGGATCGTGACGGGCGCGGCCGGCGGGCCGACGATCATCTCGGCCGCGCTCGCGGTGATCACGAACGTGCTCGATCACGGAATGGGCGCGACCGCGGCGGTGGGCGCGCCGCGGGTGCATCATCAACATTTGCCCGATCAGATTTTCATCGAGGAAGGCGGGCTGCCGGAGGACGTACTGCGGGTGCTCGGCGCGCGCGGGCACAAATGCGAGGCGTGGGACGCGATCGCAGACGCGCCGTCGATCGTGCGGGGTCCGGGTGGCGTATGGACGGGCTCCGCCGAGCCGCGCAACAAGAGCGGGCTCGCGCTGGGTCTTTGAAGGGGCAAAGGCGATCCAGCTCCGCGCACGGCAGATGGAAAGGCCATCTGGAACCGGGTACATGGACGTGGTACGCGGCGAGATCCAGAGGGAGGAGTCGAGCAGTGGACCAAATTCGAACGATGACGAGCTGGACAGCGCTGGCCACGTTGCTGAGCGGGGCGCTCCTCTCGGGCGTGCTGGGAACATCGGGCGGGGGCTGCGCGCGGGCCTCCGGGACGATTGGCGAGGGGGGCTCCGGAGGGGAGGGCAGCCAGGAATGTGGGGATGGGATCGTCGGCGGTGGCGAGGACTGCGACGACGGCAATACGGCGGACGGTGACGGTTGCTCGGCCACGTGCTCCACGGAGCAGGGCTTCACATGTAGCGGCGAGCCCACGAAATGCGAGGACATCGACGAGTGCGCGTCGAACCCGTGTAGCGCGAACGCGACCTGCACGAACACGGATGGCGCCTTCGTATGCGTTTGTGCCCCCGGATATACGGGTCCCACCTGCGAAAAAGGGCCTTGCCTCGTCGACGTGGCCGGCGGTCGCGGGCATAGCTTGGCGGTGCGGGGCGAGGGCACGGTCATGGCCTGGGGGAGCAACGCCTCGGGCCAGCTCGGCGAAGGGACCACGAACAATCAGCCCACGCCGGTGCAGGTCAAGGGGCTGACGGGAGCCTTGCGTATCGCCGCGGGTCGTGTCCACGCGGTATCGGTCAAGAGCGATGGCACGGTCCGAGCCTGGGGCTCGAATCTTTATGGACAGCTCGGCGACGGGTCCACCACGCAACGGAATACGCCGGTGCTGGTGCAGAACCTCGCCGAGATCCTCACCGTCACTGCGGGCTCTTACCATTCGCTGGCGCTCACCAAGGCCGGCGCGGTATGGGCTTGGGGGCAGAATACGAACGGTCAGCTCGGCGATGGGAGCGTCAACAATCGCACGGCGCCCATCCAGGTGCAGAACCTCGCCAATGTGGCCATCGTCGCGTCCGGACAGCTCCACAACCTGGCGCTTCGGGCGGATGGATCGGCGTGGGCCTGGGGATTGAATCTGTATGGCCAGCTCGGCGACGGCACCACGATGCAACGAAATACGGCCGTGCAGGTGCAAGGCATCACGGGGGCCGTGGCCGTGGCGGCCGGGCAGGGGCATAGCTTGTTGCTGAAGTCCGACAAGACCGTATGGGCCTGGGGCCAGAATACGAGCGGTCAGCTCGGCGACGGCACCACCACGCAGCGAAATACGCCCGTGCAGGTGCAGGGGCTCTCCGACGTGGTGGCCATCGCTGCAGGCGATCTGCACAGCATGGCGCTCCGGAGCGACGGGACCCTATGGACCTGGGGCGATAACCAGAACGGGCAGCTCGGCGATGGCAGCACGTCGCCACGATCGACGCCGGCGCAGGTCACCGGCCTGCCGGCGATCAAGACCATCGCGGCGGGTCCGGACGCGCAGCACAGCTTCGCGCTCACGGCCGACGGCCTGGTCTACGTATGGGGGCGCAACGACGCCGGGCAGATCGGCGATGGCACGGCCGTCCTTTTGAAAGCGACGCCGGTGCAGCCGCAGCTCACCTGCAATTGACGGGATCCGGCGAGGGAGGGGAGCGCGGCCGGGACGGGTTCGTCCCGGCCGCGGAGGGGTGGGTCGTTCCGGGTCAGGGCTGGAGCGCGAAGTTCACGGTCGCGGTTTGTCCGATGGTGACCGTGACCGTCTTGACCATGTCCTGATATCCCGCCTTGCTCACGCGCACCTCATATTGCTGCGCGAAGACCGAGTTCGCGAAGGCGAAGCCGCCGCTCGCGTTGGTCGACCCGTCGTGCATGCCGCGGTTCAGGGTGACCGTCGCGCCCGACACGAACTGGCCCGTCATCGCGTCGGTGACCGTGCCCGACACGCTGCCCTTGCCCGGATCGGTGCCGATCTGGACGCGGAAGTGCGTGGCGTTTTTCGTCAGGTTCCCCATCGTGTCCTCGGCGATCAGGTGGAAGAACCAGATGCCGTTGGCCTTGCCGGGCAGGAGGATCTGCTTCGAGTTCTGCGGGCTCGTCAGATCCATGGGGATCTTGTTCGAGTCGTGATCCGGCATGGTCGTCGCGTAGGGATCGAACTCCCAGTAGAAGTTCTTCGTGTTCTCGTCCGCCTTCGGCAGCGTCCACGCGAAGTACGGCGAGTTGTTCGTGTACCAGGTCGACGGGCTCGTGTGGCTCGACGAGGACACCGCGGGCGTGGTCGCGTTGATGTTGACGACGAAGCGCGACTCGACAGTGCCGAAGTTGGCGAAGGGCCCGAGCGTGCTGATGTGGAAGTAGTTCGTCCCGACGGCGAGGTCGGCCGGCGTGTAGAGCATGCTCTCCTCCGGCTTGTAGCTGGCGTTCGCGGAGTTCGGAACGAAGCCGTAGGTGGTGTTGAGCTTGTAGTAGTAGCCGGCCGACGCGGTGAACGGCTTGCTCCACGCGAGCTCGAAGGACGGATACCCGTCGTTGTACCAGAGGTTGGAGCTCGGGTGCGTGGACGACGAGACGTCGAACGGCGCCATGTAGGACTCGAACTTCGAGGCCACGACCGAGCCGGTCAGCGTCTTCGAGTTGCCGTAGAACAGCTTGACCGCGCCATTGGTGCCGGCGCCGCCGCTCGCGCCGCCGTTGCCGCCCGCGGTGGAGATGGAGCCGGAGAACTTGAGGTCGTTCGTCGCGCGGAGCAGGACGCCGCCGCCGGAGCCGCCGCTGGCGCAGCCGGATGCGCTTTGGCCGTTGACGGTGACCTGGCCGGCGATCGTGATGTTCTCGGCGTAGATCACGAGCATGCCGCCGCCCTTGCCGCCGGTGTTGCCCGTGCAGCTACCGCCGGAAGAGCCCGCCGCGGCCTCGTCGTCGGCGATGGCGTACGAGGAGCCTCCCGCCGTCGTGACGTTGCAGTACCGATAGCCGTTGTAGTAGCAGCTCAGTTGCGTGCTGATGGAGTTCGTCGACCCGCCGTAGCCGCCGCCGGTGGAGGGTTTCGTTCCGGTGGCGGTGCAGAGCCCCGCCGCGAGGCAGGAGGCCGAGTTCGAGCCATCGCCGCCCTTGCCGCGCGGATCGTCGCCCGTCGGGGTCACGACGATCTGCGAGCTCGCGTCGAGGACGAAGTTCTTCGCGCGGATCACGAGCTTGCCCGAGGGGACCGTGAGCACGCTCGAGTTGATGATGGTCACGTCGCCCGCGAAGACCTGTTCGCCGTCGAGCGTGGCGTTGGCGTTGGCGTCGATGACCAGGCTCGGCTGCGCGCAGTCACCGTTGAAGCAATACGTCGCGCAGGTTTGCCCCTGCGTCCAGGCGGTGCCCGTGGGGTTGCAGGTCTCGGGCGTGTTGCCATTGCAGCGCTTGTCGCCCGCCTCGCAGGCGCCGGCGCAGAGGCCGCTCCCGTTGTCGCAGGCGATGGCGCACGTCTCGACCGTGAGCCACGCGGTGCCGGTGGAGTTGCAGACCTGCGTCTGCAGGCCGTTGCAGCGCCGCGAGCCGGCCACGCAGGCGGTCGTGCCCGTGCAGGCCTTCATCGCCGGGTCGCACGCCTGCGCGCAGACCTGCTGGGTTTGCCACTGGTTGCTGCCGTTGCAGACCTCGAGGAGGTTGCCGTTGCAGCGCAGGTCGTTCTGCACGCACGTCGACGAGGCGCACGCGCTTCCCTGGCAGATCTGCGGCGACGGGCAGGCCATCGGCGCGGCCCAGTCGTAGCAGCCGGTCGGCTGCATCGCGCAGGACTGCACCTGCGTCCCCGAGCACTTGGTTTGTCCCTGCGTGCACTTGTCGTCGCACTGGGAGGCGCAGGCTCCGGCCTCGCAGGCCTGGCCCGAGGGGCAGCTCGCGCCGGGGTTCCAGTCGTAACAGCCGTTCGCCTGGAGCCCGCACGTCTGGACCTGCGGACCCGAACACTGCGTCGCGCCGCCCATGCATTGATCGGTGCACGAGCTGACGCACTGGCCGCCATTGCAGGTCTGGAACGTCGGGCAGTTCTGCGCAGGGTTCCAGTCATAGCAGCCATTGACCTGCAGGCCGCAGCTCTGGATCTGCCCGTTCGCGCATTGCGTGGCGCCATTCGTGCACGTGTCCGTGCACGCGAGCGCGCATTGGCCGGCGGAGCAGGTCTGGAACGTGGGACATGCCTGCGCCGGGTTCCAATCGTAGCAGCCGTTCGCCTGGAGCGCGCAGGACTGGACGTTCGCCCCGGAACACTGCGTCTCTCCCGCGGAGCACTGATCGGTGCAGGACGAGACGCACTGCCCGCCGGAGCACGTCTGGAAGGTGGGACAGCCCTGCGGCGTGGACCAATCGTGGCAACCATTGGCCTGGAGCGCGCACGTCTGGAGCTGCGTGTTCGAGCACTGCGTCTGCCCCGCGCTGCATTGATCCGTGCACTCGCCGCCCCCGCCGCCCTGTCCCATCCCGCCGGTTCCGGAGGGGTTGTTTCCCCCGTCACCGCCGCTCCCGGCGTCGCCGCCCTGGCCGTTGGCGCCGCTGCCGCTCGACTCGCCGCCAGCCGGGCCGCATCCCGCGATGCCGATCAGCGAGGCGCAGACGAGCGTCCATCCGAATTGCAACAACATAGATCTGTGCACGAAGAATCCTCCGCGGGGGATCTCAATCGGGAACCTCCCGAATGTCAAGAGATGATGTGGTACGGTGCGCATAAAGCCCGATCGTCAAGCGCGCGGCACCCCCACGCGGCTCGTTATCGGGGCGCCCGCCGTCCGCGAGCACACGCAAGCCCTGGACGCGCGCTGTCGCAGGGAAGACGTTCCCAGCACCTAGGGCAGCGCTGCTGTCTTGGTGGGCGAGGTCGCTCGTGGTCTTGCCACGGACCCGTTGTAGAAACCGCGCATCGCGCGGATTCTACGCCTTCGGTCCAGGCCGTGCCTGGTCCGGGGTGAAGGGGGCGGACAGCCCCTTCCGGGGTGCGGGGCAGAGCCCCGCGCGCGCGCTCGTCCCCGTTTTAGTCGAGGTTGCCTTCGGTCGCGATCTTGAACCACGATCGCGTTGGGGTCTTCTGCTCGCGCGTGACGAAATCGTCGATCTTCGCGAGCACGGTGGCCGTGCGGTGGCCTTCCATCTGCTTCGGGTGCTTCTTGCCCTGGTCGAGGTAACAGCGCAGGAAGAGCGCGTCGTCTGCGCGCGGGAGGGCGGCGACGTTCCGGATCCATTTCGACCACGTGGGCGGTTCGAGCAGGTATTGCTCGACGTTGGATACGTAAAGTGTGCTCACGCGGAGATCGTTTTTCTGGAGGAACGCGGCGATGGCGGGGAATGCGCCGTCGCCCGCGAAGTCGCCGACGACGGGGACCACGCGGCCCTCGCGCTCCATCGTCTGGACGAACCGGAAGGCCTCGTCCGTCGCGAGGAACCCGCGCTTCTTGCCCGCCGGATCCGCCGCGCCGACGAGCTCCCGCAGCGAGGGGTATTTGCGGCCGGAGTTTTCCTTGAGCTCGAACCGGAGGTCGAGCTGTTTGTCGAAAAAGACCTGCGTCATCCGCGCGAGCGAGCGTTTGTCCTTGTCCGTGAGCGTGACGCCGTACGCCTCTTGCATGCGCTTCATGGCCCGATCGACGGTCGTGGCGAAGAGCTTCGGATCCGGCGCTTTCGTCTCGGCGTGTTTCAGGACGGCGTCGACGTCCGCGGTCGCGGGCGGGGCCGTGGCCGCGTCGTAGGGCCTGCCGACGAGCAAGGCGAGGAAATGGGAGCGGCTCTCGGCCTCCTCGAAGAGGAATCGATAATAAAGGTGCTGGAGGAGGTTGTCCCGGCGGATGTCGACGATGAACGCGAGGCGCGGGCGGGTGAGGGCGAGATACGTAAAATTCTGCTCGGGCCCGACGCCGAGGTAGACGCCTCCTGCGGGCCGCGCCGCGAGCGCGTCGGCGGTCTGGAGGTACGAGGTCTCGTTCGAGATGAGGTTGTCCGAGATGAAGTCACCTCCCGGCTCGGAGAGGGAGCGAACGAGCTCACCAAAGGGGCCGAACGCAGGAGCGGCGGAGGCGGAGGCCGGGGTGACGGCGGAAGCGGAGGCGGCAGCGGGAGCGGAGGCGCGCGCGGAAGCGGTGACGGCGGCGGACGCGGGCGCGGAGGCGGCGGGTTCGTGCTTGGGCGGGTCGCACGCGGCGGCGACGAGGAGGGCGAGGACCGGGGCGAGGCGGGTGAGCAGGCGCGGGGTCTTGGGGGCCATGGCAGACCGGGAACGCCTCGGCGGGCGGGCGTCGTCCAGGGCGTCGAGGGTCTGACGGAAGCCCGCGGGATGTCAAGGCGCGGGGCGACTCCGTGCGGGGGATCTTGGCCGCGCGCCCACGTTGTGCCATGGATGCCAGCGCTGCCATGAAGAAGCAAAGGCGCCGCCGCTTCTCGATGATCCGTGACTTTCAGGTCGCGGATTTCTTGACCCTCGGCAATGGCTTTGCCGGCACCGGGTCGATGCTGGCGACGATGAAGTACGTGGCTTCGGGCGACGTCACGTTTCTCCGGCTCGCCTTCGGGCTGCTCCCGGTCGCGTTGTTCTGCGACTTCCTCGACGGGCGCGTGGCCCGGGCGCGGCGCGAGGTCTCGATGCTCGGGCAAGAGCTCGACTCGCTCGCGGACCTCGTGTCGTTCGGCGTGGCCCCGGCCGCGCTCGCGTTCGGGCTCGGGATGCGCGGGGGCTGGGACGCGATCGCGCTCGTGTATTTCGTGGCCTGCGGCATCAGCAGGCTCGCGCGGTACAACGCGACGGCGAGCCAGCTCGCCGACGAGGGCGGGAAGGTGAAGTATTACGAGGGGACGCCGATCCCGACGAGCCTCGCGCTCGTGGCGCTCTTCGGCGCGTTCTCGGCGCACGGGCTCATCGGCGCGGCGCTGCCGGGCGGGGCCGTCGCGCTCGGGCCGTGGGAGCTGCACCCGATCGTTTTGCTCTTCGCGGTGAGCGGCAGCGCAATGATATCGAAGACGCTCCGCATTCCGAAGCCCTGAACCCGTGAAACCCGATCGGTTGTTCAGGGACAAGTTTTCAGCGCACGAATCCGGGACAAGTTTTCAGCGATAGAATCTGTCCCGAACTTCTTTGATCGAAAGTTTTGCCGAGCTCGATTCCCCATTGTAGGTGCTGGGGTATCCACATGCTCGAGCGCGCGATTCGACCGCTCCCCACCCCGGCCGCAGTTCCCCTTCCGTCCGTCCGTCCCGGGCCCCTCAAGGCCCGCGGAAAGCCGCGTCCGGACATTCGTGAAATCGAGCCGGGGACGGCAAAACCGTTCATCAAGTGGGTCGGCGGAAAACGGCAGCTCATCCACGAGCTCGAGCCGCGCATTCCGTCGCGCTTCAATACGTACCACGAGCCCTTCGTCGGGGGCGGCGCGCTCTTCTTCCACCTCATGCCCGAGCGCGCCGAGCTCAGCGATACGAACGAGCGGCTCGTGCGCACGTACCTCGGCGTGCGCGACGCCGTCGAGGACGTGATCGACAGGCTCGCGTCCTACCCGCACGATCGCGAATTCTTCATGAAGTTGCGCGCGAGCGACATCGACACGAAGACCGACGTGGAGGTGGCCGCCTGGTTCATTTACCTGAACCGCACGGGGTTCAACGGGCTGTACCGGGTGAACCGGGCAAACCAGTACAACGTGCCGTTCGGCGATTACCAGAACCCCACGATCTGCGACGCGGAAAACCTCCGCGCCTGCTCGCGGGCCCTGAAACACGCCTCGATCCGTGTCGCTTCGTTCGAGGACGTCGCCGCGCGGGCGCGGGCGGGCGACTTCGTGTATTTCGATCCGCCTTACGTGCCGCTCTCGGCCTCGTCGAGCTTCACGTCGTACACGAGCGGCGGGTTCGGGATGCGCGAGCAGCAGAGGCTGCGTGACGTGGCACGCGAGCTCAAGGAGCGCGGCGTGCGCGTGCTCCTCTCGAATTCGTCGGCGCCCGAGGTGTACTCGCTCTATGGGGACGGCTTCGAGCTCGCCGCCGTGGGCGCATCACGCGCCATCAACTGCAAGGGCACGGGGCGCGGACGGATCCAGGAGCTCATCATTCGGTAAAGCGGCCGCGAGCGCCCCTCCGGAGGGCTCCCGGTCCCGGATCCCGCGTCCGATGAACCGCGCATGCGCGCCGTTCTTCCGCATCACCGTCCAGGCACCCTCGTGCTCTCTGCGTCCCAGTGGGAAACGATCGAGGCGCTCCGCGCCGGCGAGCCAGTGACCGACGAGGCGCTGGACACGCTGTATCCCGCAGACATCCGCGAACTCTCGTCACGATTCTGGACACCCGCCTCCGTCGCGGTGCGCGCGGCCCAGCTCTGCGCGCCCGAGGGGCGGGCGCGCGTGCTCGACGTGGGCGCAGGCGTGGGAAAATTCTGCCTCGTCGGCGCGCTCGTCACGGAGAGCATTTTCGTCGGGGTCGAGCACAGGCGGGCGCTCGTCGACGTGGGCCGCGAGGTGATTGCGGCCGTGGGCGCGAGGAACGCGCGGCTCGTGCACGGGACGATCGAGGACATCGACTTTTCGTATTTCGACGCGCTCTATTTCTACAACCCGTTCGAGGAGAACCTGGTCGCGCCGTCGTGGCAAATGGACGGCGCGGTGCCGCTTTCGCTGGAGCGGTTCCAGGAGGACGTGACGCGGATCGAGGCTGCGCTCGAAGCCGCGCCGCCCGGGATGCGCGTGGTGACGTACCAGGGGTTCGGCGGGAAGATGCCGCCCGATTACGAGATCGTGGAGGAGGACCCCGAAGGCGCGCCGCACCTCCGGCTCTGGGTGAAGCAGGAGCACGGGCCGCACAGGATTCCGCAGGGAACGCGGCGATAGAGGGGGTTACGGATCGCTTCCGGGAGGTTCTTCGCGGGAGCGGCTCCAGAAGGCGACGACGTCGTCCGGGGTTTCACGGTCTTTCAGGACGGAGAGGGTATCTCCGTCATACCCGAGGACGAGCGGCAGGCCGCGGCTGCAATGGCGCGACCACATGCCGAGCGTGTAGGCGCCGACGTCGTGGATGAGCACGAAATCGCCCGGATCGATGCGAGGGAGGGCGAGGCCCTTGGCGAGGACGTCGCCCGAAAAGCAGAGGGGGCCGACGATCGTGACGGGCTCCGCCTGTCCACCCTTGGGCCGCCCTTCGGCGTCGAGGACCGCGATCTCGTGGTGCCATTCGTCCGGGCAATAGGCGCGCCGGACCAGGAGATCGGCGCCGAGGTGGATCACGGCGAGGCGCTCGCCGCCGGCCTGCTTGACGTATTCGACGCGGCTCGCAGCCCAGCCGGCCGTCGCGTGAATGGCCCGGCCAAACTCCGTCACGAGCCCGAGGTCGCCGGCGAAGAGCCCGGGGATGGTTGCCTTTAATGCGTCGACGTACGCGGAGAGCGGGATCGGCGCGTCGTCGGGCCGATAGGCGACGGGCAGGCCGCCGCCGAGATCGAAGGTGCGGACGCGGCCCGGCGAGGTGCGCGCCTCGATTTCGGATCGCAGCGAATACACACGCTGCACGCCCTCGACCAGGCTCGCGAGCGGCATGCCTTGCGAGCCGACGTGCACGTGCAGCGCGCACAGGAACGGGTGCGCCTCGAATGCGGCGACGATCTCTTTCCGGCGTTCGATCGGGACGCCGAACTTCGAGGAGCGGGTCGCGACGCTGGTGAGCGCGATCGTGCCCCCGCCGACCTGGGGATTGACGCGCAGGCCGATGTGTACAGGCGTGGTTTGTCCAATCCTCGACGCAATGCGCTCGAGCTCGTCGAAATTGTCGACATTGATCCGGACGCCGAGCGCGAGGGCCCAGGCGAGCTCGTCCTTCGTCTTCGCGGGCGAGTCGAAGACGATACGGGAGGGCGGGCAACCGGCCGCCATCGCAAGGCGGACTTCTTCGAACGACGCGGCTTCGAGGCCCGCGCCCGCCGCGACGAGCGCGCGGAGGATCTCGACGAGGGGGTTCGCCTTGATCGCGACGGCGTGCAACGTGTCTTCGGGGAAACGCGCGCCGAGCTCGGCAATCCGCGCGCGGACGCGGCCGAGGTCGTGGAAGAGAGCGGCCGGCGTGTCCTCGCGGAAGTGTCCCGCGGCGATGGCGCGCCGGAGCACGGAAGAGGCGTCCTCGACGTGGGTACGTTCGAGCCAGCGACTCATCGGGCTCGTGGTAGCCGTGGCGCCCGTCACGTCAAGCGGCGCTTGTCGGTTGCAGGGAGGACGCGGGCACTGTATCGAGCGACCATGACCGCGCTGCCCGAAGGGTTCCTCGCCGCCGTCGCCCGCGATTTCCCGGCCGATTTCCTCTCGGTCGACCCTTCCGATCTGGCCACGTACGGCCGCGACTGGACGAAGGTACACGAGCCGCGCCCCGCAGCCGTGGCGTTGCCGCGCACGACGGACGATGTGTCGCGCCTCCTGACGCTTTGTACGGCATTTCAGGTGCCGGTCGTGCCCTCGGGCGGACGGACGGGGCTCGCGGCGGGCGCGGTGGCGGCGAAGGGAGAGGTCGTCGTGTCGCTGTCGCGGATGCGGCGGATGAACGCAGTGGACGTGCTCGGCGCGACGGTGCGCGTGCAGGCCGGCTCGGTGACGGAGGACGTGCATCTGCACGTGGGCGAGCACGGCCTGACCTGGCCCGTGGACTTCGCGTCGAAGGGATCGAGCCAGGTGGGCGGGAACATCGCCACGAACGCAGGCGGCGTGAAGGTGATCCGCTACGGGTTGACGCGGCAGTGGGTGCTCGGGCTCGAGGTTGTGCTCGCGAGCGGCGAGGTGCTCGAGCTCGGCGGCGCGCTGGAGAAAAACAACACGGGGATCGATCTGCGGCAGCTCTTCATCGGGAGCGAGGGGACGCTCGGGATCATCACGGAGGCGACGCTGAAGCTGACGCGGCTGCCGGGCAAGCTCGACGTGCTCTTGTTTGCCGTGCCAAACCTCGCGGGCGTGCTTTCGCTCTTTCGGGAGGCGCGCACGGGGCCGTTCGTGATCACGGCCTACGAGTTTTTCACGGAAAAATGCATGGCGCGGGTGCGGCGGCATCGGAGCGTGCGCGAGCCGCTCGCGGCGCCGAGCGACTATTACGTGCTGCTCGAAGTGGAGCGGGCCGAGCCGGAGGCGCTCGAAGCGTGGATCGGGTCGCTGTTCGAGCGGGGCGTGGTGACGGACGGGACGCTCGCGCAACACGCGGGCGAGGCGACCGCGATCTGGACGCTGCGCGAGGGGATCAGCGAGAGCCTGAGCGCGACCGGGATGCCCCATAAAAACGACATCGCCCTGCCGATCCAGGAGCTCGAAGGCTTCTGCGCGGAGCTCGAGAGCGTGTTCGAGGCGCGTTATCCGGGCTGGGAGATCGCGCTGTTCGGGCACATCGGCGACGGGAACCTGCACGTGAACGTGATGAAGCCCGACGCGATGGAGAAAGCGGCGTTCCTCGCGCGGACGCACGAGGCCGATCACATGATGTTCGAGCTCGTCCGGAAATACCGGGGCTCGATCTCGGCGGAGCACGGGATCGGGCTCCTCAAGAAGGAGTACCTCGGGTATTCGCGATCCGGGACCGAGATCGAGATCATGCGCCAGATCAAGCGAGCGCTCGATCCGCTAGGGATCATGAATCCGGGGAAGGTTTTTTAGGGCGAGGCGGGTCAGTAGACGACGCGCGTCCGGATGTTCGAGGGCAATGCCTCGAGCCGGCGGCTCACCTCGGCGGAGACGTCCTGCTCGAGGTCCATGATGAGGTAACCAATCGCGCCCTCGGTCGCCAGGAACTGGCTGTCGATGTTGGCGTTGAGATCGGCGACGACGCGGTTCACGTCACGGAGCACGCCGGGCTCGTTTCGGTGCACGTTCAGGATGCGGTGCGTGCCCTTCACCGGCGGGAGCTCGACCTGCGGGAAGTTCACCGAGCCCGTCGTCGCCCCCATCGCCGCGAACTTGCCGAGCACCGCCGCGACCTCGCGTCCGATGGCTTCCTGCGCCTCCTCCGTCGAGCCGCCGATGTGCGGCGTGAGCAGGACGTTCGAAAGGTTCTGGAGATCGGTCTTGAACTGATCCGTGTTCGACTCGGGCTCCTCGGGATACACGTCGATCGCCGCGCCCGCGAGGTGCCCGCTCTTCAGCGCCGCGACGAGCGCCGGGATGTCCACGACGGTGCCGCGGCTCGCGTTGAGCAGGTAGCTGCCCTTGCGCATCTTCGCGAGTTCGGCCGCGCCGATCATGTTGCGCGTCTCCGCGGTCTCGGGCACGTGGAGCGAGACGAAGTCGGCCTCGGCGAGCAAGGCCGCGAGCGAGGGGACCGAGCGGTTGTTGCCCATCGGCAGGCGCGCGGCGATGTCGTGGTAGAGCACGCGCATGCCGACGGCCTCCGCGAGCACGCCGAGCTGACGGCCGATGTGCCCGTAGCCGATGATGCCGAGGACCTTGCCGCGGACCTCGTAGCAATTCGCGGCGACCTTCTTCCATACGCCCGTGTGCACCTCGCGCGAGCGATCGCCGAGCTGGCGGGCGAGCAGGATGATCTCGCCGATCATGAGCTCGGCGACGCTGCGCGTGTTGCTGAACGGCGCGTTGAAGACCGGCACGCCGCGGGCGTTGGCGGCGACGAGGTCGACCTGGTTCGTGCCGATGCAGAAGCAGCCGATGGAGAGCAGGTCGCGGGCGTTCTCGACGACGCGCGCCGTGATCCGGGTCTTGCTGCGGATGCCGAGGAGCTGCACGCCCGGGAGGGCGGCGATGAGCTCGTCCTCCTTGAGCGCGCTGCTCTTCTTGGTGATGGCGTAGGAGCGCCCCTCGCTGAAGGCGTGGAAGGTCTCCGTGGCGCTCGGGTGGATGTTCTCGAGCAGGAGGACCTGGATCGTGTCGCGGGGGAGCTCGGCCGGGGCAGGCGTGGTCATGGCGCGTCCTCGTTCGGGGGCGCCTTCTCTACCGCATGGGCGGGCGCAGGCCAGCCGGAAAACCGCCCGACCCGGGGAGGGTGTCCACTCCGTGGCTCTTGCCTCGACGCGACGTTGCACGACGTGCATAGAAACTGGTAAGAAAATAGCCATGCAACGTCTCGTTCTCTTCTCGGCCGCGACGGCCGCAATCTTTGTTGCCTGCGCGGCGCCTCCGCGTTTCCAGGACATGCGCACGCCGTCGGGCGAGTTCTGCACGGACATGCCCATCTTCGCGGGCAAGACCCAGCCCGACAGGGAGTTCCACCGCCTGGAGCCGGTGCAGAGCGAGCCCGGGGCCCGCACCGAGCCCGAGCGCCTGCGATCGCTCCGCAAGTCCGCGTGCATGGCAGGCGGTGACGCCGTCATCGAGGCGATCGAGGAGGAGATCCGCCTGCCCGATGCCTCGTATGGAAAGGTCGCCACGGGGACGGCGATCGTCTGGATCCGGCGCGAAGGTGCCTCGTCGAAGCCGATCGACATGGGCGCCCACTCCGAGGCGGACAAGGGCGCCGAGCCGGTGCCGGCCGCGGATCCGAACCCGCCGAAGGAGGCGACGCCGGTCAACACCGCGGCCGAGGTGAAGTCGGCGCCGGTGCCGCAGCCGACTGCAGCGGCGACGCCCACGACGACGGCCGCCGCGCCGACGCCGACGCCGACGACGACGGCGACGGGCTCGACGACGAAGACGAAGACCACGACGAAGACCACGACGAAGAAGTAGCCCGCCGCAAGGCAACGGGAGACGAGGTCGCGCGCGAGCCTCCACAAGGGGAGGGTCGCCCGCGGCCTCGTTTCGTTTGTGCACCAAAAGAGATCACGGCCTCGCGCGACGGGCGCGCGCGAGCGTGATCGAGCGAGATCGTGAGGAAGGGCGGGGGAGGGGACGCGGGGCCTCGCTCCGTTCGTCGGAGCGAGGCCTCGGGGATCAGCGCGGCGCCGTGGGGTTCGGCGTAGGGGGCTTCGCGGGCGCAGGTGCAGGCGGCTTCGCGGGCGCGGCGCCAGGCTTCGGTGCTGCGGGCGCAGGAGCGGCACCGGGCTTCGGCGCTGCGGGCGCAGGAGCGGCGCCGGGCTTGCCGGGTTTGTCCTTGCCGTCAGTCGGTTTGTCCTTGCCGTCGGCCGGTTTGTCCGCGCCTTCCTCCTTCGGCGCCTCGGGCTGCAGTTGCTCGCCGGAGCGCGGGAGGGTGCTGCCGGGAAGGGTCGGATCCTTCTTGTCGAGCACGCCGTTCCCCTTCGGCAGGATGCCGCCGCTCGGCAAGGTGCTGCCACCGTTCAGCACACCGTTGCCGTCGATCACGCCCTCGCCGTCGAGCGTGCCGCCCGGCGAGAGGATGGTGTCGCCGCCGCCGACGGCCTTCCCAGGCGCGTGGCCCTGGCCCTTGATGCGGAAGACGACGCGGCGGTTCGTCGCGGTCATGAACTTGCAATCTTCCGAGAGCTCTTCGTCTTTTCCGAGGCACGCAGAGTCATCGTAGATGGGTTTGGTGTGACCGTACCCCTTCGCCGTGACGCGCGAGGGATCGATCCCTCTCTGGATCATGTACTCCCGGACGCTCTCTACGCGGCGTTGCGAGAGGTTGTGGTTGTACACGTCGCCCGCGCGCACGTCGGTGTGGCCCTCGATCTCGACCGAGCGGATCTCGGGGTTGTCCCTGAGGACTGTGATGACCGCGTCGAGCACCTTCTTCGAATCGTCGAGGATGATGTCCTTGTCCGTCGCGAAGTGAACCTGATCGAGGATCTTGATCTCGTCGTCCTTGACGAACGCGCCGGGGCAACCGCCACGGCCGCCCGCGATCATCGGGCACTTGTCGTCGCGATCCGGGACGCCGTCCTTGTCGGAGTCGGAGTCGGGGCAGCCCATGTTTTGCGGGACGCCCGGCAGCTCGGGGCAATGATCCGCGTCGCCGATGAGGCCGTCGTGATCGGGATCCTCGCTGTCGACCTGCTTCAGGCGATCGATCTCCTGCTGCTCGCGCGATCTCGAAGGCTGCCACGTGAGGCCCGCGAATGCGCGGAAGACGGGCGCGCCGAACCCGCAGTTCGCGCCGAACGTGCCGCCGACCGTGAGCCCGAAGCCGCTCGCCCACTGCCAGCGCATCGCCATGAGCACCTCGGCCGGGACCTGCGAGGGGCTGTCCGGGAACTTCACCATCGAGACGCTGCCGTACACGCCGCCGAGCACGGACCAACCCCAGCGCTGCACGACGTACATCTCCGCGCCGATGCCGAAGTTCGCCATGTCGCCGACCTTCGTCCCGGCAAACTGTCGGTCGGGCCGGAGCCAGACGCCGCCGTTTGCCGTGACGAGCAGGCCGAAGTTGAAGCGATAATCCGCGACGAGACCGAGGCCGCCGGAGACGGCGCCGTCGCTGGCGAACGCGTTCTGATTCCCCGTGGGCAAGTTCAAGTTGCCCGTGACCGCCATGCCGAAGCCCTCTTTGATCTGGGCTTTCCGGTTCAGGTAGGGGATCGCAATCTTGGTGTTGAAACGAAGATCGCCGAGCGCGTTCGGCGAGATCTCACCCTCGGTGCCGAGTGGCCTCAGGTTGTCGGACATCTGCCAGGCGACGAACGGCATCGCCATCGTGATGTCGAAGATGTCGTAGAAGCCAATGCCCGCGAGGCCCGTGACCTGAAGGCGCGCGCCGACGGCGCGGATCTGTTGCCCCGTCGTGATCGCTGCAACGGCGAGGGGATCGAGGCCGATGTCCGTGTAGATGCCGAACGTCGGCGAGAGATGGCCGACGACCTCGGACTTCTGGATCATCACGAGATCACGCGGGGCCGCGGAGGGGCGGAAGGTCTGCGCGTCGAAGCGGCCTTCTTCGGCGGCTTCCGCGGCCACGGGCGCCGCGGCGAGCGTCGCGAGCGAGAGCAAGAACGAGATCGATCGCTTCACGGCTCACCTCGGAGGGTTGAACGGAGGCGGCGGCGGCCCAGCAGGCCAAGGACGGAGAGGACGAGCAATGCAGCTCCGGGCGCGCCGCCTCCATGTCGACCGGGCCTTGCAGAGCATATCGTGGCGAGGGTGCCACCGCAATCGACGCCGTCGGGCATCGGGCCGAGCGAGCACTCCTTCGCGGTCTCCGCCTCGTTCCAGCGGCAGTGGTCGCTGCCGAGGCAGTCGACATTGGTCTTGCACGAGGGCGTGCACGTGTTCGTGGAGAGGTTGCAGGTGCCGCCGCAGGGGCAGTGCGAGTCGGCGTAACAAGCGACGCAGGTCGTGCCGTTGCAATAAGGCGTCTCGGAGGAGCACGTGAGCATGCAGCCCGTGCTGACCGTGCAGGTGTGGGTCGCCGTGTCGCAGGTCGAGCTTGCCCCGCATTGCGCGTCGTCGACGCAACGCACGCACGCAGCGACGGCGGCGTTCTGGCCGAAGCAGAAGGGCGTGTCGCCGCCGCAGCTATCGCAGCGCATGCCGCAGCGTTTGTCGCGGGTGCAGGGGGTGCAGGTGCCGCTGAGGCAGAAGGCGCCTTCGCCGCAATCCATGTCGTGGCGGCACTCGGCGCACGCGGTGCCGACGGGGCCGGGGAGGCAGAACGGATACCGCGGCTGGGCCGTGCCGTTGACGACGATGGTCTCGAGCGCGGTGCAGTTGACGCAGCCGTCGCCGCAGCAGGTCGGCGTGTTGTTCGCGGGGAGCGTGCCCTGGCAGCGGCCGACGGAGAGGTTGCAGATGCCGCCGCCGCACTCGGCGTCGGTCGTGCACTCGACGCAGCTCGGGTTGCCGTTCGGCTCCAGCGGGGCGCACTTCATCTGCTGGCCGTTCGCGCCGTCGGGACAGCAGTTGCACGAGGAGCCGGCGCACTCGGCGCTCGTCGCGCAAGGCTCACACTTGTTCTCGATGCACGCCGCGCCCTTGGGGCAGTCGGAGTTCTCGTTGCACTCGTCGCACGTCTTCGTGTCGGGGTTGCAGGTGAAGCCGCCCTTGCAGTCCGCGTCGGTGTCGCATGCGCCGCACTGGACGTTGCCGTTGATGTTCACGCAGAAGGGCGTGTCGGCGCCGCACTTCACGCAGCTCGGGCCGCAGAGATTGTCGGTGTCGCAGGGAGCGCAGAGCGCGGCCTCGTTGCAGTAGTACCCCGAGTCGCAGCCGTTGTTGCCGGGCACGTTGATGAACTCGCGCTTGCACTGCTTGCAGACGCCGAGGTCCGGGAACGCGGGGGTGCCGCTCAGCGTCTGGAAAAACATCGTCTCGGGGAAGAGCGTGAAGCCCGCGTCGCTGAGCTTCACGATTGGAGGGGCGTTTGCGGGGCGCTCGAAGTCGATGAAGTCGCCGACGAGGTAAGACATCTCGAGCGCGGCGTGCTCGATGATCTCGGCGTAGAGGAGCTCGACCGGATAGAGGCCGGCCTTCTGGAATGTGACCTGATTCGTCATGCGATACTGCGCCGCGCCGACGACCAGAGGACGGAACACCACCTGATAGCCGACGGCGGACTTGTCGTAGATCACCATGCTGAGGGCGTCGTCCACGTAAAACCCGAAGTGCACGGGCTTGTTCACGAACTCCGACGTCACGTTCAAGAAGCCACGGATGCGGGTGCCGAACTTCGTCGTCGTGTCGTTGACGAAGAAATCGCAGCCGCCGGTCTTGCACCCCTGAGCGAGCGCGGCGTCGACGAAGTCGCCGTAGCTCAGCGCCTGGTTCGCGGCGTTGTTGTTGGACAGATCGAGCAGCGTGCGGATGGTCGACTCGACGCGGTCGAGCGCGTGCGCCTCGATGAACGAGTTGACCGCGCCGCTGTAGTTGTCCGGGTTGAACACACTGAAGTCGGCGTTTTCGTTCGTGGAGATCGCCGAGGCCGCGCAGAGGCCCGTACCAAGGCCGTCGATGGGATCGTCCACGCCCTCTGGGATCGTGACCGGCGCGGCGCTCGCGACCCGAGGAGCCATCGCGAGGAGGGCGACTGAAGCAAGGAGGATGCGTCTGAGTTCCATGTCACCGTCGGCCTTCGCGCCGCACTCCGCGGCACTGCCGCGGACCCTACCACGGACCGCGTGATCCGTACAAGATCGCAGGCTTACGGCGCAGCCAGAGGACAGCCTCGGAGGACGCGGGAGCGTCGACCGTCGTCGTCGGATTCCTGCGTGTTAGAACCACTCCGGTCGTACGCGTTCGTAAGAATCTTCGCCGGAGCGGCAGAGCTGGGCGAGGTAACCGACGCGCGGGAGCTCGGTGCGAATCCAGTACTGGGCGGCCGAGGCGATGCCCTCGTAGAAATCGTGATCCTGCGGGCGATCCTTCTGGTGCTTTTGCGCGGTGGCCGCGAGGCGGAGCCACGTCCAGCCGATCACCATGGTGGAGGCGAGGTCGAGGTAATCGGCGCTGTGCAGGAGCATGCCTCGGACGTCGCCCTGCGCGCCGAGGGCGCCGAGGTGGAGCGTGACCTGCCGCATAGCCATCGCCGCGCCCTCGACGCGCTGGACGAGATCGGGGTGGACGCCCGCGTCGCGGGCGCCGTCGCAGGTGGCCGCGATCTCTTCGAGCAGCGCGCCGAACGCGGCGCCGCCGGCCGCGGCGACCTTGCGGCCGAGCAGGTCGAGCGACTGGATGCCCGTCGTTCCCTCGTGGATGCTGTTGAGCTTCTGATCACGCAGCCAGGCCTCGGGGAGGTATTCGCTCGTGTAGCCGTAGCCGCCGAGGACCTGCACGGCGAGCGCGTTCGCCTCGAAGCCACGCTCGGCCGGGAAGCTCTTGGCGATGGGCGTGAGCAGGTCGAGCAGCATGGCGGCGCGCGCGCGGGAGGTTTCTTCCGTTGCGTGCTCGGCGAGATCCGAGAGGCGCGCCGTGAGGCCGAGGAGGGCGATGCTGCCCCACGCGATGGCCTTCTGGCGTAGGAGCATGCGACGGACGTCGGCGTGCTCGATGATGGGGATCTGCGGCGCGCGTGGATCCTTGTCGCTGAGCGAGCGGCCCTGGGGCCGGGTCTTCGCGTATTCGAGCGATTCGTGGAACGCGACCGAGGCGGTCGCGGCGCCATTCATGCCGATCATGAGCCGGGCCTCGTTCATCATCTGGAACATGTACGAAATGCCCCGGTGAGGCTCGCCGACGAGATGGCCGTGGCAATCGCCCGCCTCGCCGAAATTGAGGGCGAGGCTCGGCAGGCCGCGCCAGCCGATCTTGTGGATCACGCCGGCGACCTCGACGTCGTTCGGGACGAGGCCGCCCCGCTCGGGGCGGAGCTTCGGGATGGCAAAGAGGCTGACACCCTTGATGCCGGGCGGTGCGCCGTCGATGCGGGCGAGCGTCAAGTGGACGATGTTTTCGGTGAGGTCGTGATCACCGCCCGAGATGAAGATCTTCGAGCCTTTGATGAGGTAATGGCCGCCTTCCGTGGGCGTGGCGCGGGTCTCGACGTCGCTCAGGCTGCTGCCGGCCTGGGGCTCGGTGAGGGCCATGGTGCCGGTCCATTCGCCGCGATAGAGTCGGCCCATGAAACGTTCTTTGAGCTCGTCCGAGCCGAAGGATTCGAGCAGGCGCGCGGCGCCCGTGGTGAGGCCGAGATAGCCGTACGCCGAGAGGTTCGCCGCCATGAGATAACTCGCGGCGAGGGAGGCGACGGTGAGCGGGAGCATCTGCCCGTGCGCCTCGGGCGGGCGCGTGGCCGAGAGGACGCCGAGCTCGACGAGGCGCGGATAGATGTCGTGCATGGCGCGGTGGACCCGCACGCGGCCGTTTTCGAGGCGCGGCGGGGCCTCGTCCATCGGCTTGTACGCCGGGAAGAGCAGCTCGCGCGCGAGCCTGCGCGCCGTGCCGAGGTAGATCCCCACGGTCTCGGGCGTGTGCTCGGCGAAATCGGGCAGGGCGAGCAAGCCTGCGAGGTCGAGCACCTCGTAGAGGAGGAAGTCGACGAATCGATCGCTGACCAGGGGGTTCGTGGATGGCATCGCGCGGCGCACGTGATGTCAGCCGCGAAGCGGTGTCAAGGGTGGGGAGCGTACGCGGACGCCGTCGCGGCGGCGGCGCGCGGGGCGAGCGACGTGGGCACGATGAAGGAAGGATCGATCGGCGTGCCATTCACGAGCATCTTGAACGCCGCGTACCGCGGGGCGCGCGACTCCCAAAGCGTGAAGCCGAGGGAGGCGTGCCGAAGGTCCTGCACCCAGGTCGCGATGTGCTTGTCCCACGCCGCACCGAAGCTCGGGAGCGCGCGGGCAAGGCGGTCGAACTCGGCGATGGCTTCGTCGTGTTCGCGGATGATGCGCCGCACGGCCTCCAGCATGGTGAGCCCGTGCTCCTCGCGGAGCGCGAGGATGACGTTGACGTAGCCCGAAGCCCAGTCCTTGCCGAGGCTCCAGATGTCGTTGCCGAAGCCGACGATCTTGCCGGAGAGGGTCTTCAAGGCGAGCGAGGTCTCGTGGGCGTGGAAGTCCGGCGGGAGCTCGATGCCACGCGCGTATTCGAGGAGGTAGCCCGTCGCGGCCATTCCGATGGTGTCGATGCGCGAGCGGAGCGCCTCTTCGTACGAGACGCGGGCGAGCCCCGCGCGGCGCTGCTTCGAGGTGCGCGCTTCCTTGAGCGCGGCCGTGCTCCAGGTGTCCATGGCCTCGCAGAGGGTCGTCATCCACGCGGGGCTCATGGTCGTGGCGAGCTCGCGGAGCAGGGCCGACCAGGTGGCGCCGAAGAGGGTGGTGACGCCGGAGGCGCTGGGCTCGAGGACGGCCGGGCCGCAGAACGGGAAAGTGCGCTCGCGGCCCTCGACGTCGACGTCGTCCCAAAGCAGCCAGAGCGAGAGGTATTTGGCGAGGAGCAAGAGCTCGCGCGGGGCCGCGAGCGGGAAGGGCATGCCCGCATAGTCGGCGGGCGCGAACGTGCGGACGATCCAGATCGAGCGCTCGCCGAAGCCGAGCTCGCGGAACCACGCGAGCGTCTCTTCTTCGATCCGCGCCGCATGCACGTTTACGAGCGGATCCGGCCACCAGTGGCGCGGGATCCCGAGCGCGAGGTCCGGCGCGTGAGGCGCCGTAATTTCCCTGGCAGGACAAACCGTGATGGTTTCGTCGGGCCGTTCCTTGGCTGCAAGCATGATCGCCCCCCCAAAAGCGCTCAAGCGCTGCGCTGCAATCTCTCTTTCCGTTTGACCTCGGCGAGCCAGGCGCGCGCGTCCGCTTCGCGATCGAAGAACTTGATCTGTCCGCGCAGATCCACGTGGAGCAATCGAATTGCCTTCGTGATCATCGACACGACCACGCGGAGGTGAAAATCGGCGCCGAACACGGCGGTCGCGCGTGGATTCAGGGCCAGCATGCCGCCCACGGCGTGGCGCCGGACGAGCTCCGTCACCTGTCCCGTACGAGACAGATCCACGAGCAAATCGACGGGCTCGTGCCGCCGCACGGTTTCTTCGAGCGCCGCGTTCATCCGCGCGACGATGTCGGCGTCGAGGTCGCCGACATACGTCACGAAGCAGGTGTCCGGCGGCTCGAAGCACATCCGGCTCGAACCAAAGTCGTATCGAATTCCTTGTTCCTGCATGGCTAGAAGCACGTGAGAGCCTTTCGACAACCAGGCAAAGCGTCTAGGTCGCCTCCCCCCCGGGGGGTGCACGCGTCATGCCCGGGTAGCTTGGTCGATCAAGACACCAAGGAATCCACACACGGACGGGAAATTCGTGCAAGCCAGATTGCCGCCGTGCATGCATTGCATGCGAGCAGGATTCCGTCGTGCGGCGTGGGTACGGCATGCACACCCTATCCAGCGACGACGTCCCTGCGAGGTAGGCCATTTCGAGCAGTTCGGGCTCGTTTTGGGAGGAGCGATGTCCCGGGTGCACGCCGCATTGCGAGATTCGGCGGACACGGACGAATTCGTCAATCGGATGGCAGCGCGACGTTCAGAACGTCCACTGAAGCGCGCCACCGCGCGGAGAAACGAACACCTGCGGGCGCGCCCACGACGGTTGATCCGAGACCTTTCGCCCGCCGGCCACGGCGATGGGGATGCCGATCAACATGCCGAGGCCGCCGCCGAGGATCAGGCCGAGCGACGCCGAGCGCTTCTCCGCCGCGGGGCAGTCGGTGCATTCGGTTTGCGGGAGATCCGCCCGGATCACGAGCCCCGTGACGACGCCGAGCAGCCCCACGCCGGCGAGGATCGTGCCGATGTAGAACGCCGCCGGGCTCGCCATTCTCGTCGGGGCCTCGGACAGCTCCCGCTGTTCGATCGTGTAGGTCGTGGGGCCCGGGCGCGGGGGCGGCGGCGCCTGCGGAGGCGGCGGGAGGGATTCGGGTTCGTCGCGGGGCACCCAGCCCGGTGGTTCGTCGGCGCGCGCTGACGTGGCAGTGAAGGAGACGAGGGCAAAAGCAAGGAGAAGGGGAGAGAAGTTCCGGCGCATACGATGGAGCGTACCGGGCGCGGGCGCCGAGGCAATGCGAGGGCCGGTTCTAGACGCCGCACCACGCCTTCCAGAGGTCGAGGATCCGCGTATGCAGCGGGACCGCCTCGAGGAAGGAACGGGCGTAGGCCGGATCCGCGATGCGCGCGGCGCGGGCGAGGAGATCCGCGCGGGCGTCTTCGATCGCGGCGCGGGCCTCACCGTGCTTGTCGATGGCCCAAAGCGCCTCGGCGCGCGTGAGAACGATGCGCGCGTGGGCGCTCGTGTGCCGCATGCCGATCTCGGCGGTCTGTGCGAGTGCGCTCTGCGTGAGCTCGACGGCGCTCGCGGGACGGCCCTCGGCGAGCTCGAGCGTTGCGTGGCCCGCGAGCGCCCATATCCGCCCGAGCGGGAGGAGCTCGATGAGCGGTGCGACGGCCGTGAGGAGGCGCCGAGCCGCGTCGAGGTCGCCGCGACGCAGGTGCGCTTCGAGGATGAAGTACTGCACGCTTACGCTGATCACACCCTCGCTGTGCGCGGCGGCCTCGTCCGCGACGGTCGTGCCGAGCGTGATGGCCTCGTCGAGCGCGCCGCGTTCGAGGAGGAGCCCGGCGCGGAAGCAGCCGGCGAGGAGCGCGGAGACGCTGTCGGCCGACGCGATCGCGAGGGCGAGCTCGAACTCGCGTTCGGCCTCGTCGTACGCGCCGAGCAGCACGAGGTCGAGGCCCACGTGGGCGCGGAGCAGCGGCAGGAAACGTCGATCGCCCGAGACCATGAAGTTCGCGATGGCCTCACGCTCGATGCCGAGCGCCGTGTACGGATCCTGCTCGGCGTACCTGTGCCAGTAGCCGCGGGCATAGCCGAAGCGGCCGGCGACGGACGGATCACGGGCGAGGAAGGGGCTGACGACCTGCTCCATGCGAAGCAGAAAGCGCTCGGCCATGGCGCGCTCGCCCATGACGAGCTGCGAGATGATGGCGGAGCTGTAGGCAAACGAGAGCGCGGGGATGGCGTCTTCGGCGGGCTCGATGCGGTAGAGCTCGCCCATGAGGGCGTCGAGGGCGTCCTTCTTGCGCAGGAGCAAGGCGCTGCCCAGGGCGGCGCCGAGCGCGCGGCCGTACTCCTTGCTGCCGGGGTGCGCGCTCTCGAGCGCCTCCATGGCCGCCTCGTAGGCCTTCGCGGAGGAGCTCGTCCAGTTCCATGCGTCGGCGCGGATCGCGCGGAGCTGGGCCACGATCTCCGCGCGCGGGCTCGCCACGAGGCCACGATCCGTGAAGCTCACGGCCGCGGAAAAATCACCGGCCGAGAGCGCGAGCTCGGCCGCGGCCGCGAAGAACTCGGCCGAGCGCTCCTTGTCGCCCGAGCTCTCGAAATGATCGGCCAGGATCGTCGGGTCGGTCTCGCCTGACGCGAGCAGCCACTCGGCCGCGAGCGCGTGGCCGCGCCTGCGATCCCGCTCGGTGAGCATCGCGTACGAGCCCTCGCGCACGAGCGCGTGGCGGAAGGCATACTCCTCCTCGCCGAGGAAGCGGCTCTCGCGACGGCGCACGATGAGCTCGCGCTCGCAGAGGCGATCGAGCAGGCCGACGCGGCCGTTCGGCAAGGACGCGTCGCCGATGAGCGCGGCGACGCCGCCCCACCAGAACGACTGGCCAAAGACGCTCGCCGCGCGCAGGACGCGCCGCGCCTCGGGTTCGAGCGACAGGAGGCGCGCTTCGACCATTCCGAGTACGGTTTCGGGCAGATCGCTGCCGCGATCCTCGGCCACGGCGCGGATGAGCTCTTCGAGGTAGAAGGCGTTGCCCGCGGCGCGATCGACGAGGTGCTGGATCTCCTCCTCGGCGATGATCTCGCCCAAAAAATGCCGGACGAGCCGCTCAGCCGCGCGGCGCCCGAGCTCGCCGAGGCGCACTTCGAGCAGCTCCCGATCGGCCCATATCTTCGGGAAGAGATCGTGCAGCTCCGGCCGGGCGAGCGCGAGCACGGCGAAGCGGCGCTCGCCCTGCACCGCGAGGGCCGCGTCGACGAGCTTGATCGATGCGCGGTCGCCCCAGTGCAGATCCTCGAGGACGACCACGAGCGGGCGCACGACCGAGAGCGCCTCGACGAAGTCGAGCCACGCCTCGCGGATGCGATCGGCCATGAGCGTGGCGTTCTGGCGCGCGGCGCGGAGGTCGGGGCGCTCGTCGCCCGCGGGCGCGCCGACCATCTCGCCGAGGAACGCCGTGACGCGGGCGCGATCGTCGCCTTCGATGTACGTCGCGACGAGCGCTTCGAGCTTGAGCCTGCGCGAGGCGACGGGCTCGCCGATGCCGATCTGGGCCATCGTGCGGATGGCGGAGCCGAGGATGGAGAAGGCCGATCCCGCGCCGATCGGATCGCCGCGGCCGATGGCGATCGCGGGCTCCACGGCGCCGCGGCGGAGCTGCTCGACGAGCTCGTGCCGCAGGCGCGACTTGCCCATGCCGGGCAGTCCGAGCACGACGGCGACGCGCGGCTTGCCTTCGTCGAGGCCCTCTTCGAGGAAATCGCGCACGCTGCGGAGCTCGCGCTCGCGGCCGAGGTAAGGGCTCGGCTTGCCGAGCAGCGTGCGTGTGCCCGAGCCGACCTCGCGCTCGCCGCGCAGGAAGATGCCATCGGCGCCTGCGCTCACGTCGAAGCGCACGTCGAGCAGGGCTTGTGTCGATGCGTCGATCCGCACGGCGCCGGCTTCTTCACCGAGATCCAGCAGGGCGGCGGCGCGCTTCGAGATCGAGCCGAGCGCAAGCCCGTGCGAGGTCTCCTCGCGCCCCGTGACGAGCACGATGCGGGCCTCGGGCGCGAGGGCGCGCAGGCGGAGCGCGGCGCGGGCTGCGCGGGCGGCCTGATCGGTGGGGTTGCCGCGACCGACGAGGCCGAGGAGCAGCGCGCCGCCGTCGATCTCCTCCACGCGGGCGCCGAGCTTCGCGATCTCCTGCTCGATGGCCACGATCCGATCCCGCGACAAGAACCGCGACGGCGCCTCCTTGCCATCGGGGAGCGAGGGCGGAAGCGCAGCGACGATGCTGAGCAGTTGCCGTTCGCTGTCGGTGATGACCTCTGCGGAGGCCGCGTGGACGGGCGTGGCGTTGCCCTCGACGGGGCCGAGCGCGAGCAACGCGCGCAGGGCGGCTCCTGCGTCGGAGGGCCGGCTCGCCACGTCCTTCGAGAGCATGCTGGACACGAGATCGTCGAGGGCCTCGGGCACGTCGGGGCGCAGATCACGCACGCGCGGGGCCTCGGCGAGCAAGAGGCTCGCGAGGATCGCGAACGCGTGCTCGCCGTCGAAGGCGGGCTGCCCGGTGAGGCACTCGAAGAGCACGGCGCCGAGGGAAAAGACGTCCGCGCGCGCGTCGACGCCGGCCTTGTCGGCGCGCGCTTGCTCGGGCGCCATGTAGCCCGGCGTGCCCACGATGGTGCCCGTGAGGGTCAAGCGACCGCGGCCTCGATCCCGCGCGACCCCGAAGTCGAGCACTTTTACGCGCTCGATCTCGCCGCGTTCGAGGAAGAGGTTGCTGGGTTTGATGTCGCGGTGGACGACGCCGCGCGCGTGGGCCGTGGCGAGGGCGTCGGCGACGCGCACGGCGAGCGTGATGCACTCTTCGAGGCGCAGGCCTTGTCGGCCAAGGCGCGCGGCGAGGCTCTCGCCTTCGAGCCACTCCATGGCGAGCCAGGGGACGCCCGTGGGGGCGACGCCGTGATCGACGTAGCGCACGATGTGCGGGTGGCCGAGCGTCTCGAGCACGCGGGCTTCCTGTGCGAGCCTTTCGGCGTTCGAGAGCTCCGACGCGCGGAGGAGCTTCACGGCGACGACGTGTCCGGTCTGGAGATCCTCGGCGCGATACACTTCCCCCATGCCGCCCACGCCGGCCAGGCGCTCGACACGGAAGCGCTCACCGATGATGTCCCCAGGGCGCATGCGCGAACCAGGATTCTGACCCGGGAGCCTCCGGGAGCCAAGCAGAGGCGCGTTGCGCGCGCGTGAAGGTGACCGAGGACCCGCGCGCGCCGCGCCCGAAATGGAGTTTGCCTTGACAGGGCGTGAGGATCGTGCGTGCGGGCCTGCGTCTTTTTTCGCGGGCCCGGTGGCCATGAAGTCGGCCATTGAAAGGGCGCCCGCGCTCGGGGCTTGCCGCTATCGCCATTGCGTCATGATTTTCACCAGCTGCTCGATATTGTAGGGCTTCTGCAGCACGGGCCGGCCGCGATCGGATTCGCGCAGCCCTGCTTTCCCGTATCCGGTCATGAAGACGAACGGCAGACCCCGTTCGGCAAGGATGTCGGCCACGGCATAGACCTTCTCGCCGGCGATGTTGATGTCCAGGCCCGCCCCATCGATCGCCGCCTCGCGGGCCAACCGAAGCGCGTCGTTCATGTTCGAGGCCGGGCCGATCACCTCGCAGCCGAGGTCGGTCAGGGCGTCTTCGAGGAACGAGGCGATCAGGGCTTCATCCTCCACGATGAGGACACGGAGCCCCTCCAGCACACCCGCGTTTTTTGGATCCGGGGTCATCATGCGGCGACGCGCTCCAAGGGCAGGTCCATCACGCAACGCACGCCCTCGGGCAGGAATTCGAGGTGCACTTCGCTGGCAAGCTGGCGCCCGAGGTCGCGTTCGATCAGGCGCGAGCCGAATCCCTTGCGGCGCGGCACCCGCACCGGCGGACCATGCATCTCCTGCCATTCCAGGTGGATTCGCCGTTCGGCCGCGCAGGTGTTCACGTTCCATCTCACCTGGACGTGGCCGGACGGCAGCGATAACGCTCCGTACTTGGCCGCGTTCGTCGACAGCTCGTGGAAGACCATGCCGAGCGTCACCGCTGCCTCCGGGCGGAGGCGCACGTCCTGTCCGGCCAGGCTGAAGCGGCCGGCGTCGCCATGGGTGTGCGGCGCCAGCTCGGCGCAGACGATGTCGTGGAGGCTGGCGCTCTGCCAGGAGGTCTCGTTCAAGAGGTTGTGCGTTTGGGACAGGGCCAGGAGTCGGGCCATGAAGGCTTCCGTGAAGGCCTTGGGCGAGTCGGCCATGCGCAGCGTCTGTCCGGCGATCGCCTGCACGATCACCAGCGTGTTCTTCACGCGATGGTTCAGCTCGTTCAGCAAGATTTTCTGGCGCTCTTCCGCCTGCTTGCGCTCGGTCAAGTCGAGGAAAAACGCCACCCCCTCGCTCTCCGACCCCTCGAATCGTGCACCGCCGAGCAGCACCGGGACGCGGCTGCCGTCTTTCCGGAGAAACTCTTTCTCGAAAGGCCCGAACTGGCCCGTCAAATGCAATTGCTCCCGCGCCCGCTCGTCGAGCGCATGGTATTCCGGAGGCGTGATCTTCGTCCAGTGGAGGTTTCCCGAGACCAGATCCTGCCGGCTATAGCCGACGAAGCGCAAAAATGCATCATTCGCGTCCGTGACCCTGCCATCCAGGTCCCAGAAGGTGATCCCGATGATATTGGCATCCACCAGGCGCCGGATCCGCGCTTCCCTTTCCCGCAGCAAAAGCTCCGCCCGCTTGCGCTCGCTGTTCTCTTGCTGGAGCTGGGTATAGAGGCGGGCATTCTCAAGAGAAATGGCGGACTGGGAGGCCAAAAGCTCCAGCATCGCGATCCGGTCGGCCGTGAAAACGCGCGGGGTCAGGTTGTTTTCCAGATAAAGTACGCCTACCAGCGTGCCTTGTTTCACGAGGGCGAGGCAGAGCACGGAGCGGGGGCGCCGCTCGCGCACATAGGCGTCCTCCGAGAACAGGTTGGGCGCGGCAGCGTCGTCGAGGATCACGGTCTCCCGCGTGCGAATCACGTAATGCAGAATGGCCGTGGGGAGATCGGCTGGGGTGACGGGCGTCTGGCGCAGGGTGACCTCGACACGGTCGCGCACGGTGACGACCTCGGCCTCGATGTCGCATTCGGCGCCACGGGGGAGGATCAAAAGCCCCCGCTCGGCGCCCGCGTGCTCGACTGCGATCGACAGCAGCGTCTCGATGAGCCGGTCGAGGACGAGCTCGCCGGAGACGGCCTGCGAGGCTTTGAGCACGGTGGCGAAGTCCAGCTCCGCGCGCGAGCCGTCGAACAAGGCGGGAGGCCCCGGCGCGCCCCGGTCCTGCTGCCGGCGCGTCGCCTCGCGCGGGAGCAGGTGCGGGAAGTCTCTCTCCAGGCGCTCCGTGACCCGAAAGGCGCCCCAGCGAGCATACAGGCGATGCGCCTCGCTCATGTAGGCGCACGCCAAGAATTCCCGGCCGAGATCGAGGTAATGGCGGGCGCAGAGCTCGCTGGCCAGCGCCGCATCGTGCAGGAATCGCCCCTCCCGTGCGGCGGCGATCCCGCTATCGTAAAGAGCGCCCGCGCATGCGCGCCCTTCGACCCGGGCGAGCTCTGCCTGCAGGATCAGGCTGCGATGGTGGAAGCTCGCCGGGCCGAACCGCGCATAGGACGCCACCTTGCGCGCGCATTCCGCGAGCCTCGCCAGGTACGCTTCCCTGAGCGCTGGGGCGGCGGTCTCGGCGGCCCGCGAGAAGCAGAGCCCGCCATAAAAATAATAGCAGGGGCTCGCGTGCCATGCCGCGAGCATTCCCAGGCTCCCCGGGTCGGTCGAGCCCCAGATCTCCGCCACCTCCTCGTACGCGCCCTGGAAGACGCCGGCGAGGACCTCGAAGATGTTCAAGAAGTAGAGGGACGCCTGGTTGTTGATCCTGCGGGCGTCCTCGATGACGGCGTCGATGTCCGCCCAGTCCCCCGCGTGCGTCCGCTCGCCCTTGGCCGGCGTGGCGAGCTCCTCGGCGCACTGCGCGACGAGTCCGACCAACCACATGATCGCATTGAATTTGTCGAGCTTGCAGAGCGGCAGGTACAGCTTCGCCTCCTCGATGACATCGCGCAGGTGCGCCCCGCGGAGCAGGCTGTTCTGGCTCGCGTTGCACGTGTTGTAGAAAGCCCAGATGTATTGCCCCGTCTCGATGCCGGCGTGGATGCCCTTGCGCAGGGAAGCCTTCGAGTTCTCGTAGGTGTCCTTCCAGTGCTGGACCCACGCTCCCCACATGTTGCACAGCATGGACTCGGACTTCTTGTCCGGATGGATCTCGTTCAAGCGGACGGCCGCCCGCCCGAACTCGTAACCCTTCTCGATCTCGAGCCTGGCGCACAGGATCGTTCCGAAATTCACGTACGCGTAGATCGAATTCTTCGAGACGCCATGCTCGATCGAATTCTGCAGCATCCGCATCACCGTGATCTCGAAATTCTTCGTTCCGAGCTGATAGGTGGGCGAGAACATCTCTTGCAGGACATCCTGCAGGAAGGCGATCTCGGGATCGTTCAGCGCGGGCAGGTCGACGAGAGATGCAATCGGGCGGTCCCCGATCATGGCGATCGTCCGATCGAACTCGGCGGTGAGCATCTCGTCATCGGGGTAGGGCGGCAAATGGATGTCGAATGCCCGCAGGGCCGCGAGCCCCTCTTCCAGAGCAGCGGGCAGATCGTTCTTGAGGATCTGCACGTTCATTTTCATGCGCCGCACCTCGGTCCTGTGGAGGCGTCCCCTCGCATGCTCGAAGCAGCCCGCGAGGGTCGCGAGCGCGTCGTCGTGCCGCCCGCAGAGCGACTCCATCAATCCTTTTTTCGTGTGATAGACGAATGTCAGATCGTAATCGGAGGTCCACGCGTCGTCGGGCAACATGGCCATGCCATGCTCCAGGTATTTCAATGCCGCAGTGAAGGCTGCCGACTCCTCGGCCCGACCGGCAGCCTCGAGGTTGAGCCTGGCTGATTGCATGCGCTCGCGCGGGGCCCGTATCAAGTCGCCCGCGCTGTTCAAGTGATTGACGATGTCGAACAGGTTGCGCCCCTCGGCGGGTTCCAGCTTGCCGAGCAGGAGCTTCGCGATCCGGTAGTGAAACGCCGGTCGGTCTTTCACGGGAATCAGCGCGTACGCGGCCTCCTGGATCTTGTCGTGCGCGAAGCGGTACTGCTGGTCGGCGCTCACGATCAACCCTTCCCCGAGGGCTCTGTCGAGGCTCCCGTACGTCTCCTCGGGAGGGCGCTCGCTGACCGTATTCAGGACATCCAGCTCGAACATGTTGCCGATCGCCGAGGCCAGCCGCAGCACCTCCTGCGTCGCCTGCGACAGGCGCCGAAGGGTCTCCGCCATGAGGCTGAGGACGTTGTCGGTGTACCCGAGCCTCGCGATTTGCGGCAGGTCCCAGCCCCAACCCGCCTTGGGATCAAAGACGAGCACCTTCGTCTCGTAAAGGTGCCTCATGAACTGCTTGACGAAGAACGGGTTGCCTCCGGTCTTTTTCAGAATCGCGCTCGCCAGCGCGCCTCCGTTGGTGGCCTCCAGGCTGTCGTTGATGAGCTCGATCAGGTGGACCAGCCGGAGGGGATCGAGGACGATGTTCACCACCTCGAGGCCGCCCTTTTGAAGCTCCTCCAGCGCGACGAGGAAGGGATGGGTCGGGCTCACTTCGTTGTCGCGATACGCACCGCAAAAGAAGAGCGATTTCATGTCCTCGTTCGCGAGAATCGTCGTGATCAGGCTGAGGCTGGCCGAATCCACCCATTGCAGGTCATCGAGGAACATGGCCAGCGGGTGGGCGTGGGTGGCAAAGACCGATACGAACTTTTGAAAATAGAGGTTGAATCGATTCTGTGCCTCGACCGGGCCGAGCGCGGGGACGGGCGGCTGCTCGCCGATGATGTGTTTCAGGAACGGGAGGACGTCACAGAGGACCTGACCGTTGCTCCCGAGGGCGTTCAGGAGGGCGTCCCGCCACTTCGTGATTCTCTCCTCGCTCTCGGAGAGGAGCTGCTTGATGAGAGAATCGAACGCCTGGACGATGGCGCTGTAGGGCGTGTCGCGGTTGTGCTGGTCGTATTTTCCGCTGATGTAGTAGCCCTTCTCGCGCGCCAAAGGCTTCAAGATCTCCTGGACGAGAGACGATTTGCCGATGCCCGAATAACCCGAAACGAGGACGATCGCGCGCTTGCCCTGGAGCACGTCGTCGAACGACGCGATGAGCTTTCGGATGTCCCCTTCGCGGCCGTAAAGCTTCTGGTGGATCTGGAAGAGATCTTTCCTGTCGTATTGGCCGGGGCTGAAGGAATCGATCTTGCCGCTACGCTCCCATTGCAATAGGCACGCTTCCAGATCGGCCTTCAGCCCCTCGGCGCTGTGGTAGCGGTCTTCCGCGTTCTTGCTGAGGAGCTTCATCGTGATGGCCGAGAGCGCGTCGGGCACCTCGGGGTTGATGTCCGAGGGGGGAGCTGGCTTCACGGCAATGTGCGCGTGCATCAGCTCGAGCGGGTCCATCGCCTCGAACGGCTTTCGCCCGGCGAGCATCTCGTAGAATACGACCCCGAGCGAGTACATGTCGGTGCGGTAATCCACGCTGCGGTTCATGCGGCCGGTCTGCTCGGGTGAAGTGTAGGGGAGCACCTCCGAGAGGACGCGGGGGCTGTAGATCTCTTCTTTTTCACGCGTCACGATGGAATCGACACCGAATCCCGTGAGTTTTACCTGACCTCCCTCGCCGAGCAGGATGTTCGGAGGCCGCACGTCGCCGTGAAGGAGACCGCGCCCGTGGATGTCGACCAAAGCTTCGGCCATTGCGACGGCGGCGTCCAGGAACGCGCGGAGGTCGAGCTTGCCGGGGGGCTTTGCGGACAGCGCGGTGCCCGGGAAATACTCGGTGATGAGCATCAGCCCGTCCCCGTGCTCCTCGACATCGTGTACCTTGACGATCCGCTCCGAATCGATGCGCTTGATGATACCGTAGGCGTGCTTGAAGCGCGTGATGTCGGCCATCCGTGTGGAATCGGTATGCAGCACCTTCATCGCCACCTCGACGCCGTCGGCCTCGCGGTAGGCTCGATACGTGGCGGAACCTGCGCTCTCGCCGGTCTTCGCGGTGACGTGATACCCTTTGATCTGAACCGTTCCTGGTTCCGTCGAAAGGTGCGTCATGGGTACGTCCTCCGCAGGGCCCGATGTCGAGCAGGCGCCACCGCCCTCGCGGAGGCAACCATCCGAGCAGGAACGACGCGTCGACAGGGAAGCGGAACGGCGAGGCTCGGGGGCAGGCCCGAATCGGCGATCCACGGCGCGAGCGCTCTGATCCGCAGGTGCGACGGTTGGGGCAGAGCGGTCGCGACTTCGTATCTCCGAAGTTCCCCCATATCGCATGCCTACATACGTCCTTCCGCCCTGTCAACGTGGGCTCGCGGATAGAAAAGGAAAAATCGAGCGATTGCGTCGCATCCACGCGCCCCATTGTGGCCTGCGAAGGCGCACACAGATCGCGCCCCAAATCCGTGCCTTCATTGATTTCTTCACCTTCTTCACCGCGCGGCCTCCTCGAAGTCGACGGCACGCCTGACGTGCGAGCTTCGCGCCAGGGGGTCGGGGCTGACCGGCGGCATCGCAGGGACGCACGCCTGGCGCGTGTCCACACCCGAAGCTAGACGAGCAGACGGGACGCCCTATGCCCTCTGCCCTCGAAGCCCGCGACATCCGCGTGATCCGCGAAGGACGCCCCATCGTCGACGGCGCCAGCCTCGTGGTCTCGTACGGCGAGAAGGTCGCGATTGCAGGCGCCTCCGGCAGCGGAAAGAGCACGTTTCTTCGGGCGATGGCGACGCTGATTCCGATCGACAGCGGGCATGTGCTGCTCGACGGGGTGGATGCGCTCGCGCTTTCTCCGACCCGCTTTCGGACCCGCGTCGCCTATCTGCCCCAGGCGCCGCCGATGCTGCCAGGCACCGTCGCGGACAACGTGGCTGCCGGGCCGGCGCTGCGCGGCGAGACGCTCGTGCGCGAGCGGCAGATCGAGCTCTTGCGGGCGGTGGGGATCGATGAGGCGTTCCTCGCGCGCGGCGCAGACGAGCTTTCGGGAGGAGAACGCCAGCGCGTCGCGCTGGCACGCGCGCTCGCCAACGAACCGAAGGTGCTGCTCCTCGACGAGCCCACGGCCGCGCTCGATCCAGAGACGGCCCTGCAAGTGATCGCGCTCGTCCGCAGCATGGCGACCGCGGGGCGCGGCGTGGTGATGGTCACGCACATCGCGGCGCACGCAGAAGCGCTCGCGGGTCGGCGCTACGTCTTCCAGGCGGGGAAGCTCGTTGCCGTCGCGGGGGGGCCGTGAGCTACCTCGAGATCCCGCTGCCGCGGCTCGTGATGACGCTCGGGCTCGTCGTGCTGGCGATCCTCGCCTCGCGCTGGAAGCGGCTCGACCTCGAACGTGATCTCGCTTGGGGCGCGCTGCGCGGCGCCGTGCAGCTTTTGGCCATCGGTCACGTGCTGCTCCTGCTCTTCAAGCACGAGCGGCCGGAATGGGTGGCGCTGGCCATCTCGGGGATGCTCAGCGTGGCGGCAGCGACCAGCGCACGGCGCGTGGAGCACGGGCCCTCGGCGCGCACGTTGTTTCCCTATGCGCTTTTGGCCATCGTGCTCGGCTCCGTGGTGGCGCTGGCTCCAGTCTTCGTGTTCGTGGTGCCGCTGCACCCGATGTACGAGGCGAGGTATCTCGTGCCCATCAGCGGGATGATGATCGCCAGCGCCATGAACGTCGTGGCGCAGGTCTTCGAGCGCATCTTCGCCGCTGCGCACGCGCACGCGGGCGAGATCGAGCAGCTCCTCGCGCTCGGCGCGACGCCCGAGCAGGCGCTCGCCCGGCACGTGCGGGCCTCGGTGCGCGCCGCGATGATCCCCACCATCAACAGCCTGCTCACGGTCGGGCTCGTCGCGCTGCCGGGAATGATGACCGGTCAAATCGTGAGCGGCACGGCGCCCGAGCAGGCCGTGCGTTACCAGATCGTGATCCTGTATCAGCTCGTCGCCGTGGCTGCGGTCTCCGGAGTGCTCGCGGGGGAATTCGCCAGGCGCCTGCTCTTCACGCCGCGCGCCCAGCTTCGCCTGCCCCCGCGCGCGCCGGGGATCGGCGTGCGGCGACGAAGGGCTCCCTGAGAGGGGGGTCCACAGCGTAGCGCCGGGGTTTCACCCCGGACCCGAGCAGGGGCTGTCCGCCCCTGCACCCGGACCAGGGCCAGCCCTGGACCTTTGGTGCATCGACCGCGATGCGGTCGATGCACAGGCGCATGGATGTTCCCTCGTGGCGCCTGCGGAGCACCCCCGTGAGCGCGGCCCCGTGGTAGGGACATTTTCATGGAGGCGCTCCTCGTCCTGCTCGGCCTGGGCTTGGTGGGGCTGTTCCTGGCCACCCCGATCCTCGCGTTGCTCCTGGCCACGCAGGCGAAGGCGCGCGCGAAGCACCTCGAAGAGAGGCTCGACGTGCGAGAGGCGCGTATCGTGGAGCTGGAACGGCGGCTCGCGCGCATGGAGACGCTCGCGCAAGCCCCCCCGGTCCACCCGCCAGATCGGACCGCCCCCTCGCCGACGCCTCACGACCCGTCCGTCAACGCTGGCAGGGTGGATCTGCGCGACGCGAAGATCCACCCGTCAGACCTGACTGACGCACCGTCGACACCTCACGACCCGTCGTTCCAGCCTGGTAGGGGGGATCTACGGGACGCGAAGGTCCACCCGTCCGACCTGACGGACGCCCCGCACGCGCTCGCGGTCGCGCCGTCCGAACCGACGGGTGACCCGCACGCAATTTCGGAGGCCGCCGCCGCTTCTGCCTCCGCCTCCGCTCCGGCTCCCGCCGCCGTCTCCTCCTCCGCACCCCCCACCGAGCCTGCTCCCTCCCTCGAAGAGCAACTCGGCCTCACGTGGCTCACCCGCATCGGCGCAGCGGCCTTCCTCCTCGGCGCCCTGTTCTTCTTCAAGTACGCCGTCGACAACGCCTGGATCGGCCCTACCGGTCGTGTCGTCCTCGGCGCAGCCCTCGGCGCCTTGCTCCTCGCCTCTGCGGAGCTCCTCCGACCCCGGACCCGTCCGGCCTTCGTGCATGCCCTCTCCGGCATCGGCCTCGCCACGCTCGTCGCTTCGTTATGGGCCAGCGTCGCGCTCTACCAGCTCGCCCCGCCGACCGTGGCCTTCGTCGCCGTGGCCCTCGTGCTCGCGCTCGGCGCAGGGCTCTCGCTCCGCCACCGCGCCGAATCGCTGCTCGTCCTCGTCCTCGTCGCCGGCCTCGCCAATCCCGTCGTGCTCTCGACCGGACAGGACCGGCCCGCTGCGCTCTTCGGCTACCTGCTCCTCCTCGGATCCATGGCCCTCGGCGTCGCGCTCCGGGCCGGCTTCCGACTCGTTCTGGCCCTCGTCGTCGCGGGATCGGCCGCGCTTTTCCTCGGCTGGTACGCGAAGTACTTCGACATCCACGGTCAGGCGTCCGCGTGGAGCGATGTCCCGCCGGAAGCGCGCATCGGGCCTTATCACAACCTCGCCGCGCGCCTCGCGCCGCTGCTCTTCGTGGGGCTCGCTTCCGCGCAGTGGTCCGCCGTCGCGCTTTACCTCGACCGTCGCACCCCGCGGAAGCTCGACGCCAAGCTCTTTGCGCTCGCCGCGCTCACGCTCTCGCACGCGGGGGCGGCGATGTTGCTCCCCGATCACGTGTGGTTCCTCTCGGCCCTTGCGATCGCCCTCGGCGCCTTTGCCATCTGGCTGCTCGGCGCGCTCGGCGTGACCGAGCTCCTCGCCGTGCCCATGGCCGCGGCGTTCGTGGTCTTCCTCGTCGTGAGCCATGACGTCCCCCAGGAGCAGCGGCTCTGGCTCGTGGCGCTCTTCGGCGGGTGGACGGCCGTCTACGTTGCAGGCTTCGTGCGCAAGGTCCTCCGCCTCGATCCGTTGCCGGCGGGCGCCGCCATCGCGGGCAGCGTCGCTGCCGCGTTGTTCGTCGTGCTCGCCGCGGTGCAGCTCCTGCCCGAGAGGCCCGCAATCTTCGTGGTGCTCACCTCGATCGCGAGTGCTGCCGCCGCCGCGCTCGCCGTTCGTGCTCGCCTCGGCGTGCTCCACCTCGCAGCTGTCGCCTTTGCGTCGCTCATGGTCGCGATCGCCGCGGGCTTCGTGCGAAGCGCCGCGCCTGCGGTGCCCTTGTCGCCCGCGTTCCTCGGCGCGCTCGTGGTCTTCGGGGTCGTGCACCTCGCGGCCCTCGGGGTCGCCGCGCTTCGGACGCCCGCGCCCGTGCGCTGGAGCGCGGTCCTGGCCGGAGCGCTCGCTACGCTTGCGTTCGTCGCGGCTGCGCTCGCGTCCACGAGCGACGAGGTCCCGACGTTCCGCGCGCTCGTCACGGCCGCCGCGGGCGCTGCGGATCTCGCGCTCGCCGCGGTGATCATGCGCCGGAGGCCCGAGGCGAGCGTGCGCCTGTCCCTGCTCGCGGGGCTCGCGCTCGGCCTCTTTGCGGCGGCGCTCGCGTTTGGGCTCGAGGGCGCCACGATCACGGTGCTGTGGGCCGCGCTCGGCTGCGTCGCGGCGGCGATCGCGGCGCGCTCGCGGGAGGGCGGGTGGCTCGTGGTGGCCTCGCTCTTGTTCACGGCGACGCTCGTTCGTCTCGTCGCCATCGACGTGTGGGGCACGCAGGCGCTCGTGGAGCGGTTTCTCGAGACACAGGGCAGGGAAGGGGTCCTCTCCGTGCCCTTGCTCCGCAGCCCGCGTGCCACGGGCCTCGCGGGCATGAGCGTCGCGTTGCTCGTCGCGGCGTACCTGCTCGCCGCGGGGGCGCGGCGCGCGGATGCAGCCAAGGACAAGGCGCGGGCGTCGCTCGATGTCGCCGCCGGGATCGCTGCAATCGGCGGACATGCGTTCTGGATCACGCTCGCCGTGCTGGAAGTCCGCACCGCCGTGACCACGCTTCCCGCGCCTCCGCCCGTGCCGCTCGACGCACCCGAATGGGCGGCCTTCGCCGCGCGCCTCACGGCCCTGCTGGAGTCGCAGCAGGGCAGGCTCGCCATGACGACCACGCTCGTGCTCTCGGTCGCGGCCGCGGCGCTGCTCGCGCTCGGCTTCGCGGCGCGCAGCGCGCTTCATCGGTACCTGGGGCTCGCCTTGTTTTTCCTCGCCGTCGCCAAGCTCGCGGTATGGGACGTCTGGAGCGTCGAGCGCATCTACCAGATCCTCCTGCTCACCGGCGTCGGCGCGCTCCTCGTCGCCGGCGGGTTTCTCTATGCGCGCTTCAGCGATCGTCTGATCGCGCTGATGCGCACGGGCGGGACGGCGCTCGTGATCCTGCTCGTCGCCACGCGCGCGGATGCACAAGAGATCGCGCCGCGGCTCCTCCCGGTCGGCAAATACGCGTCGATGCGCGCCGTGACGGGCATCGACGCCGCTGGCGATCATCGGCTCGTCGTGGACGACGTGCTCTACCGGGCGAGCACATCGGCGGAGCTCCTCGCGGACGTACGGCTCGTCGACGCAGCCGGGCGCGAGGTGCCGCGAATCGTGCGGGAAATCCCGGCCCATCGGCGCGCGCCGGACGTGCCCGGCGAGCTTCTGGATCCCGCGTGGCTGCAGAGCGGCGCGGCGGTCGCGACGTTCCGGCTGCCGGCGTCGACGCTGCATTGTCGGCTCGTGCTCGACATCTCCGGCGAGACGTTCCTCCGGCGCGTGCGCGTCGAGACGGGCGACAGCCGCGAGGCGCTCGGCGTCGTCGCGGAGGGGCCGTTCGTGTACCGGATCCGGCACGAGCGCGGCACGGTCGAGCACCTGCTCGTCCCGTACCCGAAGTCCGAAGCGCGGCTCGTGCGCGTGACGCTCCTGCCCTCGGATGCGGCCGAGGCCGGCGGACGCCTCTCGATCCGGGGCGCCGATTTTCGCTGCCCGTCCTCGAACGACGAGACGAACGCGGCCTCCGAGGTGCCGCTCGCCATCGAGGAGATCCGGCGCGACGAGGCGGAGCGATCCACGATCGTCACGCTCGACGCGGGCGCGGAGGGCCTGCCGATCCAGGCGATCACGCTCGACGTCGGGACGACGGAGCTCCGCCGCCGCGTCGACGTCACGGCGACGAGCTTCCGCGAGGTCTGGCCGGCCGTGGGCGGCGGCGTCCTGTATCGAATCACGCCGCGGCCGGGCGTCGTGCTGGAGTCGACGCGCCTGCCGATCGACGAGACCCGCAAGCGGTATTTCCGCCTCGTGATCCACGACGAGGACTCGCCACCGCTCGGGATCCGCGGCGCGCGCGGCGAAGTGCGTGCCCGCGAGATTGTCTTCCGCGCGACGGCGCCCGGTGAGCACCGGCTCTACGTCGGGGATCGGACCGCCGCCGCGCCGTCCTACGATCTCGCCGTGATCCTCGATCGCGCCGATCGGGCCGAGGCGCCGCGGGACGCGACGATGGGGCCTGTCCTGCCAAACCCTCGTTTCGGCGAGGCGGATCGCGCAGCACCGCTGCCGTTCACGGAGCGGCACCGGACGGCGCTCGGCGTGGCCCTCGCGGTCGTGTTGCTCGCGCTCTCGTTATGGGCGATCCGCTTGCTCCGCAACGCTGGGACCGCGGACGAGGGCAAACCGGGCTGATTCCGGCGCGCGGCGCGCCTTCGTCGTGGTACCTTCGCGTCCGCCGTGCGCCGTTTTTTTCTGATCACCCAGGGGCGGGCCCTCTCGTACGCGTTTTCCTCCTTCGGGCTCGCGTCGATGGCATTTTCCGCGGTGAAAGGCGGATTCTGGTCGTTTTTGCTCTCGCCGCCGGGCCTTCCCGTCGCGGGCCTCGCGCTCGTCATGCTGGGCCTCTCCATCGAGGAGACCGGCACCGTGCGGCGGATTCGGCTCGGCGCGGGCCTCCGCGTCTTTGCGTTCGTGCTGCTCCTCGTGGCCGGCGTATGGGCGATCGCCGAGGGCGCGCTCGGCTCCGAGCTCGTCGTCCTCGGGACCATGCTCTTCGGCCTCGGCGTGGCGGGCGCGACGACGGGATTCGTGCACGACAAGGGCATCGTCGCAGACGTTCGCCATGGACAGGCCATCCGCCTGGAAAACATCTCCGCCCAATTCGTCTCGTTGTGGGTCCGCGGCCGGGACGTCAACGTTCCCACGTCGATCCTGCGCGGCGTGGCCCTCGCGCGGGACCTCGATGGGCGTGGCGTGTTCGTGCTCGTGCGGAGCCGCGACGGCGTGGTGGGCGGCGACGAGCTCCCGTGGATCGCGACCACGCGGGAAGGGGAGACCTTCTTCCTGACCGAGCACGAGGCTGGCCTCGACGCCGAGGTCCTCGCGACGCGCCTCACGGAGGCCGCTGCGGCGGCGCAGGAAGGTGGTTACCGCTGACGGCCCGTGCGTAGCCGGCGACCGCGCAGCACGCGCGTCAGATCGACCTGGCTGCCGTTCAAGCCCGCCATCGGATCGTTGTCGTCGCGGCTGGTGCGACCGATGTGCCAGACCCGGTTCTCACCGCGCAGCCGTTCTTTTTGCTCTTCCACGGAGAGCTCCGAGCTCCCATCGGGGTTTTCGCTGCGAACGGGGCGAATGGTCGTGCTCATTGGGGCCTTGGGCTCATCTTGCGCGGCCTCTGCAGCATCCGCTTTCCGCCGCCCGGCGTCAAGAACGGCGACCCTTTCGTATTGATCCGGCTCGGAAAAAGGCGTGCGCTTGACAGCGGGGACGTCCTCCGCTCCCCTTCGCGTGCATGGCCGTCCAGCTCACCGGGCCCGAGGATTTTGCGTTTGCGCGTCGCTCCGTGGGGCCCTCGCGCCCTCCCGAGCGCCTCGCCCTGGTCTCACGGGCGGGCACGCTGCTTTTCGTGGTCGATCGGTACGAGATCACGTTCGCCGACGGCGGTAGCGAGACGGTCTACCTCGAACGCCTGGAGCGTTTGCTCCGGCTCGACGAGGACCCGGACCGGGGTTTTTACGAGGCGGACAGCGTCGATATGGATCCCGACGAGCTTCTGGAAAAGCTGTTCACGACCGAGACGAAGCGCCACGTGGGCCTGCTTCGTTCCCATTTCGAGGCGCGCTCGCCCGTCGCGATCGAGGTCCACGCGAACGTCGTCTACCGGCTCATGCAGGAGGACGATTGGGAGGCCATGCTGGCGTTCCTGAACGAGCGCCTGCCCGAGGGGGGCGTGCTCAGCATCGAGGAAATCCAGAACTTCGACGTCGAGGCGATGATCGCCTTCGATCCGGAGGAGGACGAGCCGGCCCGCGAGGACGGGACGGGGTTTGTCATGTATTTCCACGAGCAGGACGAGGAGGACGACGGTTTGCCGCTCCTCGGGCTCTGCATTCTCGCGCACGCCGTGGTGCACGACATCGACTGGATGGATGTCGAGGAGGAGCCGCTCTACGACCGCGTGCTCTGGCGCGCCGGCTGATCTCTCACGGGTTCGTCGCCGGCTTCGGAGCTTCCTCCTCGGCCGCGCGCGCCTCCTCCTCGGCCATTCGATTCTTCCGCTCGGCCTCCTCCGCCTTCCGCTCGGCCTCCGTGCGGTTCCCATCGTGGCCCATGAAACCCTCGATCTGCTCGATCTCCTCGATCCGCTCGCGTGCGCGCCGCGTGGCGTCGGCGTAGGTCGGATCGGTCCCGGCTTTCTGGAGGAAGACGCCGAAGAGCTCCTTGGCCTTGCGTGACGCGCGTTCGGGTTGCTCCCCACCCGCGATCGCCGCGTATTCTTGCGTCAGGATCCCTTCGTTGTAATACGCCTCGGGCCGCTCGGGCGCGCTTTGCTTCGCCTTCGCGAGCTCGCTTCGCACCTCCGCGACCTTCCGCGTCATGTTCCCCTCATCGATCTGACCACGGAGCGCGTGCGCCAGCCCGATACGCGCATCGTAATCGTTCGCCCGCAGCGCGAGCGCCGCGCGGTACGCTGATTCGGCCGGCGAGAATCCGCGGAAGCGCAGGTTCACGGCGGCAAAATTCATGTGCGCCTCGAAGAACGCGGGATCGAGCCTCCGCGCCTCGTCGAACGAACGCGCGGCCCCCGTGAAATCCCCGAGCTCGACCTGGATCATGCCGGCCGTGTTGTGAATCGGGGCATACCTCGGATCCTTGCGAATCGCCTGCGAGCATACGAGCGCCGCGAGCTCGAGCACCTGCGTGTCGAGCTTCTTCTTGTCGAGCGAGCCGCGCGCCCGGGGCGCCACGGCATTTCGTTGCGCCGCCCCGAGGTGAATCAGCGCGAGGAGGTTGTACGCGGGCAAGGCGCGATCATCGACGGCGAGAGCGCTCTGCGCGTATTTCTTGGCGCGCTGCGAATCGGTGAGCCCGTCCGCGTCGGGCGTCTCGCGCCCTCGTTTGAGGTGCAGCACGCCGAGGTGCACGAGCGAGGTCGCGTCCTTGAACTGGGCGTCGACGACGGCGGCCCGCGTGAGCTCTGCGATCGCCGCGTCGACGTTTTTCTCACCCGAGGCCGCAAAATCCAGCAGCGCGAGCTCGGCCCGCGCCCGGTGGGACGTGGGCTCCGCCGCGAGCGCCTTCGTGAATTGCTCCCGCGCCTCGCGATCGAGCTGGCATCGCTGGTACGCCACGCCCGCGTTGTAATGGGCGCGTGCCCGGATCGAAGCGCTCTCACGGCTGTCGGCGACGGCCGTGAAGTGCGCCGCGGCGGTCCTGCAGCTCGCCTCGTCGTGTTTTTGCGTGGTGTCCTGCCGGGCGAGCGCGAGCAGACCGTCCCGGAACCGGAGGGCCGCCGCGGGGGAGGCGGGTTCGTTCGAGGCGTGCGGGGGGAGGGCGTTCCGTTCGGGGGTCACGGGGGCCGTGGCGACGCCCGCGCCGCAGCCCGTGAGCGCGAGCGCTGCGAGGAGCGCCGCTCCGATCGTCATGCCATGCCTCGCGCGTTTCGCGCCCGATCTCGATGCATCCCTTTGCATGTGCCGCTCCTCCATCGTGCCCACGCGGCGACAGCGCCGGATCGTGGCCTCCGCGTGAGACGCGCGCGCCCCCGCGCGCCTTGGGGCGGAGTTCATCGCGCTCTGTCGGGGGCGCCCCGGACGAGGACACGCTTCAGCTCATCGAGGCCGCCTGGTCCTTCGGGATCAACCATTCGGCGAGCAGGCTCTTTTTCCCCGGCGCAATGCCGGCACTCGCGGGATCGGGCAGACCGAGGCGCTGCCGGACCTCTTCGATCGGATCGGCGAGCATCTCCTCGAATGGGGCCTCGATCAGAATCTTCGCCTTTTTCCCCATCGAAAGGCCAACCCGCACATTGTGCAGGATCCCCGGCGCGTGCAGCGGCATGAGCAGCGCGTACACCGCCGCGCTTCCCCAGAGGTGCAGGAGGTTCCGGGCCCCGAATCCCTGGGCCATCATGAACGCGTAAAGCCCGATTTCGCCCGCCGGCGTCGTGGGGAAACCGGTGAGCAGGTGGAAGAGGTCGTGCGTGCTCGTGTACCGGAGCGCGTAGGGGTTTTCGGCGAATCGCGCCTGGATCGCGGCGCTCATCGTCAGCGGGCGGAGGCCGCTCCGATCGAGCAGCCTCGCATACGCGCGGCCGACGGTCCCCTCCGGCAGCGCCCGCAGCGCATCGAGGTCGACCTCCAGGCAGCCGCGTCCCTGCGCCCGCAGCCGCGCGTTGATGTCGGGCGGCGAGCCCCCGAGCATGTCGAACTTCATCACGGCGATGTCCCCCAGGCTCGCGCCCTCGCGCCATGCCCGCAAGACCTCGCCGACTTGCTTCCAGCTCACCATGGGCGTCTCCTTCCGGACTCTCCTTGCAAAGGTGAAGCAGACTTCGACCTCACACCCGGGGGAATGTAGATGTGTCCCTGGAAGAGCCCGCCCTGAAGGATCGTGTCGAGGCCGGCGACACCGGTGCGGATCGGAGTGGCGTCCGTGGTTCGTTTCGGCGTGATCCTCGGAGAAACAGACGCGGCATCGAGGTTCGACCCTGCCAAGCCGTGGGTATTTTGAACGGAACGCCGCGAAGGAAGTATTCTCTCGGCTGCTGATGCTCTCCGAAGACATCCAGATCGCGCTCTCGACCCTGACGCGCCTCCACGCGACGAACCCCGAGCTCGAAGAGGCAGTGCGCGCGCACTTCCGCGCGGGCGGCGAGAGCGAGGCCGATCGGCGTGTGCTTCCGCAGGACGCGCGCGCCGCCGCGCAGCTCCTTCGGCGTGAGCTCCCCGAGCTCGCACGTTCGGCCGAGGAGCTCGCCGCGCTCGCCGCGCTCTACGGCGAGCCGGCCGGCGAGGTCCTGCTCGCGTTCTCTGCGGCGAGCGCGTTCCGGCGCGACGTGCGGATGGCACCGATCCTCGTGGCGCTCGCCGAGACGCTCGGCCGCGATCGGATCGTCGAGGCCGCGCGCGCGCGGGTCGTCGAAGGGCCGCTGCTCGACGCGCTCTCGTGCGCGCCGCTCCTCGGCGACGGAGAAGCGCTCGCGTCGGCGGCGAACGCCGAGGCGCGCGCGCGGCTGGAGATCCTGATCTGGGAGGCCGGCGCGAGCGCGCTCGAAGTGCCCGAGCTCGGGCCCTGGCTCTGGGGATCTCCGGAGGTGTTCGAGCTCATGGTCCGCGGTCCCGCGCACGGCGCGCTCCGCGGCCGCGTGCTCGCCGCGCGGTGCCTTGAAATCAGCGTGCGCGGTATGCCGCGGATGGCCGATCCGGAGCTCATCGGCCGCACGCTGCAGGTGCTCCAGCCCTTGCTCCTGCACCCCGAGCCACTCGTATGGGTGCACGCGGCCCGCGCGCTCGGGCGCCTCACGGGCGTGATGGAAGAGCTCCAGGGCACGCTGCTCGACTGGGTGTTCGGCGAGTCGGTGGTGCTGCGGCAGCGCGCGACGACCGCGTTTGCCTCGCTCCCGGCCGAGCGGCTCGCCTTCCTCGCGAGCCAGCTCGTGGCCATCCTCGACTCGCGCGAGGAGGAGGCCTGGGTCCTCGCCGCGGTCGCCGCCGCGACGCCGTACCTGTTCTTCGAGCGCAAGACGCTTTGGGATCGCCTCGCCCGGCGGGTGCTCGAAGGCGACGGGGGCGCGATCGCCGCGCGCGCGCTCGCGCGTGGGCTCGCGACGCTCTTCCGCCGTGGCGTGGACGAGCCGGAGATCGAGGCCACACTCCGCGCGCTCCGCGAGAAGGCGCGGTATGTGCGCGTCGCCTCGATCGACGAGTCGCGCCGGTGGATCGAGGTCATCGCGGTCACGGACGTGATCGACCGCGCCGAGCGTGATCCGCTCGACCTCGAGCTCGGCCTGGAGAACCTGATGCGCCTCGCCGCGCAGTACGACGACGAGGAGGCGGACGCTCGCGCCGCGCGCTTCGCCTCCTCGCTCGCGGCGACGTTCCACGAGGCGCGCCGCATCGCGCTCGGGTGGGGGAGGCTCCGGCAGCGCGCGGCCGCGCTGAACGCGCTGGAATCGTCGGCGCGGGCGTTCGCGGTTCGCCTCTGGCGCCCGCTGCTCGCGACGCGGCCCACGGGCGTACCCGTGGACGAGCCCGAGCTCGAAGAGACGTGGAAGACCTTGGCTCGTTCGCCTGCGGAGATCCTCGATCTCGTCGCGGAGCGGAGGCGCGGCGAGAAGACGGACGTGCACGAGGATCTCGCGCTCGAGGTCGTGGCGGTTCGCCTCGGCGGGTATGCGCTCGACGCTTGTGGCGAGGACGACGAGCTCGGGTCGGGGCTTGGGGCGGCGGGCGCCGTCAGGCGACCCGGAGCCCAAATCGATGGCCAACGCGGGCCGACGGCGCACGACACCTGCCTCTGGCTGCGCAAGCTCGAAGGCCTCGGCAGCGGCTCGCGCGAGTTCCCGCCTGCTCTGAAAAACGCGCTCTCGGCGCTGCTCTGGCGGCTCGTGGACACGACGCGCGGTACGGCGCTCGGCGAGGTCGACGACGTGCGCTGGCTCGGTCCATTCGCCGCGTGGTGGGCGCTCGTCATCGACCGGCCCGCGATGCTCCGCCAGCTCGCGACCTCGCTGCCGATGATGGCGCCGAGCGCGCTCGCGCGGTGCTGTGAGCAAGCCGAGGCGCTACGCACGGCCGTCTCCTCGGCGGAGACCGACGCCGGCTGGTCGTTCCAGGCCGAGGAGGCGCTGGTCGCGTTGCACGCGGAGGACACCGAGCTCTCGCGGGCGCTCTCGAAGCTCGCGATGGCGCTCGAAGACTTCGGCGAGGCCTCGGGGCCGAAGAGCGACCTCGAAATCCGGTGCATCAAGCTCGTCCTCGCCGGGGATCGATTGCAGGCCTCCCTCGCGGATCCGGTCAAGGCGCTGCACACCGCGAGCGAGGACGACGAGGACTCGCTCCCGCCGCGCACGACGCAGAACGCCCCGCGTGTGGCCGCGCTCGTCGCCCGCGCCATCCGCGCGCGCGAGCTCGGCATGCTCGACGTGTGGTTCGCCTCGCTCGGCCCTGTCGCGTCCGCGCTTTTGGAAGGCGCGGTGCGCGGGGCGATCCGCAGAACGCCGCCGCCGCCGCCGACCTCGAAGAAGAAAGAGCCCAAGCTCATCGAGGGCTACGAGCTCGTGAAGCCGCTCGGCGAGGGCGGGATCGGCTCGGTTTGGCTCGTGCACAAGCCCGGGGCCGATCGCCTCTTCGTGCTCAAGATCCCCAAGGCCGACGCGCTCGCCAGCGCCAACGAGACCGAGCGCGCCGGCATCCTCGCGTCGTTCGTCGAGGAGGCCAATGCGCTCGCGGGCCTTTACCATCCGAACGTCGCGAACATCATCGATCGCGGCGTCTCCGAGGGCGCGCCGTTCCTCGTGCTCGAATACCTGATCGGCGCGGATCTCAAGCAATACGCCACGGCCCGCCTGATGACGCTCTTCGAGCTGCGTCAGGTCGTGCTCGACGCGTGCGCCGGGCTCGCGGCGCTGCACGGTGCGGGCCTCGTGCATCGCGACATCAAGCCGGCGAACCTCTGGCTGCGCCTGCCGCTCGCCGGCGGAGAGCGGTTCGACCCGGAGAAACACCGGGATCCCGGGCGCGTGCCTCCGCTCTCGACCGTGGTCATCGATTTCGGCATGGTGCGGGCGATCCGCGTCCCGCCCGAGGTCGGCGGCCGTTTCGTCGCGGGCACGCCCGGCTACATCGCGCCCGAGCAGGTGCTCGATCCGGTGGAGCTCGACCCGCGCTCGGACGTGTATGCGCTCGCCGGCACGATTTACAACGTGACCACGGGCCGCTCGTTTTTCGACGAGCTCACGGGGCGCGACCGCATCCTCGCGCACATGCGGCTCGATCCTTTCGACGACGCCGAGCGTCTCCGCGGCTTCCCTGCGGCCGTCGCCAAGCTCCTGCGGGCCGCCACCACGCGGGATCCGGCCGAGCGCCCGTCGCCGCTGGAGTTTGGCCGCGAATTCGCGGCGTCGCTCTGATCGAGATTCAATCTGCCAGGACGGAGATCGCGGCAAAGAGGACTTGTCCGTTCGTCTGCGCGTCGACGCGGACCTGATGCACGTTTCCAGCCCGGAAGGCCTCCAGCATTTCATCGGCGCCGAGCTGGAACGACCCAATCGGATCGTCGTTGAGCGTGTCGTCGTCGAGCAGATCGACGGCGAGGCGCGTGCTCCCGTCGAACGCCACGTTCGGGAACGTGGGTGGCCCCTGGAATTGCGGCGTAAAGGTATCTTCCTGGCCCTTGAGCACGAGAGGCGCGCCCTCGGAGACGCCGAGGGTCCTCGCGCGCCCTTTCACGTCGGGTTTGTCGAGGGCATCGTTCGCGGGCGCGGCGAGGGCCTTGGCGATCTCGACGTAGGGCACGCGTCCGCGCAGGAGATTGCCGAACAGGTCGATCTGACTCGGATCGATGTGCTCCGTGCCGTCCCACGCATCGCCGCCGAATTTGCAGGGCGCGACGGTCACGCCGTGGAGCATCACGCGCCCCGAGGCGGGCATCGAGCCCGCGTACGATTCGGCGCCGGAGGCGGCGGGGGAGGGCCCGCAGCCGACGAGGAAGAGCGCAACAAGGAGCGGCCACCGCATGAACGAAGACGGTAGGTGGCCCGGCGGCGAGCGTCAACCGGCCGGCCGCTTTCGAGCGGGCTCGGTGCTCCCCCCTTGCAATTGGCGGAGCGCCGCGGTGTCATCGGGAGCGCGACCATGTCCGATCTTCCTTCACCCCCGACGGCCCAGGTCTCTCCGATCGACGACCACTACGACGAGCTGCTCGCCTCGATCCGCGTGCACTTCGGAAAACGCACCAAAGACAAGCCGAGCCTGTTCACCACGCGCACGCCCGCGCTTTACCAGGTCTTCCTCGACGAGGTCCCGGCCGAGCTGCGGCAGTTCAACATCTGCTCTGCTTGCCGGCACTTCGTGAATCGGTACGGCGGCCTCGTGGTCGTCGATTCCGACGGCAAGGCGCGACCTGCGTTGTGGGATCCGGAGACGGCGCCCGAGCCCTACACGAGCGCGATCCGGGCGCTCGCGAAGGCCGTGGCCGAGGCGCCGATCGACGGCGTTTTCCTGACGGACGAGAAGGTATGGGGCACGCCGCGGACCGGCGACTGGGAGCACCTCGCGGTCACGCCTTCCACGGACCTGCTCCACAAGCCCACCGTGATCAAGACGAACCCGCAGCTCATGGCGGAGAAACGCCACGATCACGAGACGCTGCTCCGCGGGCTCGAAGCGTTCTCGCTCGACGTGGTCAAGCAGGCGCACAAGCTCCTCTCCACCGAATCGCTCTATCGATCGGAGGCCGTCCTTGGCGTGGCGAAATGGCTGCTCGATCTGCACGAGACACGCCGTGCTGCGAAGAACCCGCGGGCGCGGGACAACCTCACCTGGCTCGCGGTCGCCCGCGCTCCGGCCGGGTTTTGCCACGTGCGCAGCAGCATGATCGGCACCTTGCTCGAAGACCTCGCGGCGGGCATGTCGTTCGCGGAGGTCAAGAGCCGGTTCGCCGCGAAGATGCACCCGCTCCAGTACCAGCGCCCGCAGGCGGCGCCGTCGGCCGGCAACCTCGCGCGCGCCGAAAAGATCGTCGAATCGCTGAAGAGCGCCGGCGCGATGGAGCGCCGTTTTGCCCGGCTCGGTGACATCGAGACCTTGTGGGTCCCGAAGGACCCCTCGCCCAGGGGGCAAAAGGCGGGCGTCTTCGACCACCTCAAGCCCGCGGCGAAGCTCGCCGTCGACCTCGACGTCCCGCCCGTCACCATGACCTGGGAGAAATTCGCGCGGACCGTCCTCCCCGAGGCGGAGAACATCGAGTATTTCGTTCCGGAGGCGAACCAGTCGTACACCGCGATGGTCACGGCCAAACACGCGGACGCGCCGCCGCTCTTGCAATGGGATTTCGAGGATCGGCGAAACCGGGTCAGCTCGTACGTGTACGTGAACGGCTCGCCGCCTGCGCGCTGGAACCTGAAGCCGAGCGTGTACCACCCCGTGACGGCGATCTCCTTGCTGCCCTGGATGTGGAACCCGCAGAAGGTCCTCACGCACCACGGCGCGGGTGTGGTCTTCGTCCTGAAGGACGCGCGGGATCGGGAGTACAAGCAGGGCGCCGGGTTTTTCCCGAGTTATCTACGGAGCGAATACCACGAGATTCGCGCCACGATGGAGGCGTACGCGAAGGACGCGGTCGTCGAGGGCAAGGAGACGGCCGAGGCGTGCGGGCTCAGCCTGACGAAGGGATCAACCTGGAACGCGAGCTTCCGCGTGACCTCGAAGGGCGGCATGCGCGTCGTCTACAAGCTCGACCGCTGGGATTGACGTCAGAAGTGCCGCGCCCATTCCGGTGAAGGGTGCCGCGTGGGCATGTCCCCGAACGCGTGCGCCCACGTCTCCACGAGCTCGCCTCCCCGGAGCGCGCACGCGACGATCCGTCCGTCGATCGTCGCGCCGTAGACGTGCTTCTCATCGAGCCAGTCGATCCACACATGGCCCGGAAGTGGGGTCTCTCGCCCATCTCTCCCGACGAGCGAATAATGATTGCGAACGCCCTCGATCCGCCCTTCGCCCTGGTCGAAGGGCCCCAGCGTGAGCCGCAGGGCCTCGCGCCCGCCGCCCGGCCTTTGTTTGACTAGCACGGCGCGGCGCCGCTCGTCCCAGAGGTCGCGTGGATGGCGCGGCGGTGAATCCTCGGCTTCGACGAATCCGATCCGCCGCTCGGCCGCGAGCTGGAGGGGGTCGTTCATCTGAATGTTCCACGGGGAGCGATCGGCCAGATCGGCGCCGTGATGCAGGGCGTGGCGCGCGGGGATCTCCGGGCGGCCCGACGCGCGGGACGCGAAAAACATTCCACGCGTCCAGGTCCCCGCCTCGCGCCAGGCGAGCAAGCAGGTGAGCCACGGCGCGCGCGAGAGGCCGCTGAATTGAAAGGGCCAATCGGCGTCGCCGGGCGCTTTCATGGCGAAATAGAGCAGATACCGGCCGTCGGGGGAGAGATCGCTCCGGCGCGGATAAAGCGTCCCGAAGAAGACGGCCCCGGGCGTGAGGTGCTGGGCGTCGAGGTTCCAGAGGTGGAGCGACCAGCGCTTCTGGCGATGCTTGACGAAGACGAGCGCGCGTGGCGCTTCCGAGGCGCGGAGGATGTAGATACGCGGGGGCGTGGGGGGCTCGATGGCCATGCGCCATTCCTCAGGGAACGGGGCTCCACGAAGTGCCGCCGCCGTAGGCGATGAACGCGGGGACGGCCTTCGTGTCCCTCGTATCGACCACGACCACGCTCCGGATCGTCGGCTCGCAGCCCACGTACGGGCATAACGAGAGCGTAAAGGCGAGGTGGTGATCGTCGGGCGCCCAGGCAGGCTCGAAGCCGCTGTAAAAGGGCCGCGGGAAGGCGTCCGTGAGGTGGCGCTCGCCGCCGCCGTTCGCGTCGAGCACGGTGATTTCGTTTCGATAATCGGCGCCGAACCCGCCCTCGCGCATGGACCACGCGGCGGCCACCTTCGTTCCTTTCGGAGACACCTCCGGCCGCAGCGAACCTGCGACCCAGAACGAGCCGAACCCGCGAATGCCGCTGCCGTCGGGTGACGTCGTGTAAAGCGAGGAGCGCTGGCAGCAGAACGAGCCCGTCGGGCTCGCCGAGAACAACAAGCGATCGCCGAGCCACCGGGCGCCGCTGAACATGCGATTGTCGGCGGCCGGCAAATGCCGGAGCTTCCGCGTGGCGACGTCCACGGAGGCGAGGTGTTCCGCCTCGAACCCGCCTGCGACGAGGTAGAGCGTGTCGCCTTTCGGGGAAAACGCGGGAGATTCGAAAGAGTCCGGCTCGCCCACGCGCTGGTCCTCGCCGCTCGCCACGTCGACGAGGTGCAGCTCCTCCGGCGGCCCGTCGGGCAGCCCCTTCGTTGCCGCGATGTATGCGACGCGGCTGCCGTCCGGCGTGATCACGAACGACGGCAAAAAATCAAACGCGCCCGAGAATGTACGGGTGATCGGCCGCTGCTCCGTACCATCCGCGTTCATCAGGAACACGCGCCAGACCATCCCGTCGCGGTTGCTGAGGAACGCAATCCGACGACCGTCCCCGAGAAACACGGGCGCCACGTTGCGCGGAGCCTTCTGCGTGAGCTGCGTCTCCGCGCCCTTGGCGAAATCATACGTGAAAATATCCCCCGAGCGCGTGAACGTGATGCGCCCGGACGAGAGGCCGAGGTCCTTGGCGAGCCGGAGCCGCGGCGGCTTCTTGTGGGCCTCGGGCGTGCCGCTCCCCTGATACCCCTTCACCCAATCGTCGAACGTGCCGATCGTCTTGCGTGGCGCCTCGGGAGGCGCTGCGGCGGCGGACGACTCGGGCGGCGGCGAATACGGGGCCGCCGTGCCCTCCGCGGTCGCGGCTGCGGACGGCGCGTGGGATGCGGCGCTCGGCGAAGGCGCGTTCGTGCTGGCCGTCGAGGCCGCCGCGGCCGCGGAGCTCGGCGGGGCCGCCTGTTCTTCACGGTTCGCCCCTTGGGGCGTGCACGCGGCGAGGGGCCACCCCATCAGCCCGAGGATCCCGGCCAACGAAACACGAAACATCACGGTGCGGAGGACGATACCAGAGCACGCGGGTGGAGGTAAGGGACGATCGCGCAATCGTCCCCGCCGCCCCTTCGCTCACTTCATCAAGAACGGCGCGTGCCGCTCGAAGAACGCAAACACGGCGGACTTCGTCACGACGAACCGCTCCCCGAACCGGGCCTGGAGCAAGCCGCGGACCTCCTCGGCCTCGCTCCGGTTCATGAGGCTGAACGTGGAGGTTTTGCCCTCGTCGGTCACGAGCGATAGCTCGTGCGCCATGGCCTTCAGATGCAGGCGTATGCCGCGGACACGCTCGCAAGGGAGCCGCTCGACACGTTTTGCTTTGCCCACGAGCTCGTCGCACCACGCCTCGGCCGTCCCGCCCTTCGGCTGCCGGGGGCCATACGTCTGCTCGCCGAGCTCGCCGATGACGTCGAGATTGGCGCGGACCCCCGCCGCAGCGCCGGCCTTCAGGGCGGGCATGACGCCGAAGTCACATTGGACGATCTCCGCGGGCAAAAAGAAAAAGATCCAGTTCGACAGGCCGCCGCGGGAGGCGAGGCCCGTGAGGACGAAGGCGCCTTCGTGCATGGGGGTCGGGGGCATGGGGGAACGAAACAAGAACGGGAGGGGGCTGTCAATCGGCATGCACCACGCAATTCCTTCGCTCGACCGGCAGCCCCGCCTGTAGGATGCTCGGGTCCCAATGCAACACCAAAAAACCCGGCTCTACGGCATCCCGTTCTCCCCCTGGTCCGAGAAGGCCCGCTGGGCGCTCGACCATCACCGCATCTCGTACGAGGAAGTCGAGCACCAGCCCATCGTGGGCGACCTCCGGCTCCGGATCCTCCTCCGCAAACCGACCGGGCGCGTAACCGTCCCGATTCTCGACGATCGCGGCGTCCTCTTCACCGACTCGTTCGACATCGCCCGCCACGCGGACGCCGTCGGCCGAGGGCCCAAGCTCTTCCCCGCCGGCCGGGAGGCCGAGATCGAGACCTGGAATCGGCGCAGCGAGGAGACGCTCGCGGCGCTCCGGGCGATGATGATGCTGAAGGCTGTCGACAATCCCGACTTCGTCAAGGCCGTCCTCCCGCCTGGGACCCCGGAGGCGCTCGTGTCGCTGCTCAGGCCGGTGGGCCGCGGCGCCCTGCAGAGCTTCGTCTCGAAGTATCGAATGCGCGAGGGCGCGGCGACGCACCGGACGGTGGCCGAGGAGGGGCTTGCGGTGCTCGACAAGGCGCTCGCCGAGGGCCAAAAATACCTGCTCGGCGACGCCTTCTCGTACGCGGACATCACGATGGCCCTCGTGCTCCAGGGCGTGAGCCCGGTCGACAAGCGGTTCATGCCCACGGGCCTCGGCGGCCGCGCGGCCTGGAGCAACCCGGACCTCGCGGAGAAGCATGCGCGGCTCATCGCGTGGCGCGACGAGCTCTACGAAAAGCATCGCCGGTGGGTGTGAACGTGCCCCGTGGGTGAGCGGCGTGATCACCTGCGCCGCGCCCCGGTGATGTACGACGAGCTCCTCCCGCTGCTACTCGCCCTCGACGGAATACGTCAGAACCCCGCGTATCACCCCGAAGGCTGTGCCCTTTACCATTCCCTTCAGGTCTTCGACCTCGCGCGCGCCGCGAGCCCCGAGCGTGCGCTCTGGGCCGCGGCGCTCTTGCACGACGTGGGAAAGGCGATATCCTCGCCGGACCACGACGCGCTGGGCGCCGATCTCCTCGACGGCCTCGTCTCGCCCCGCATCGTCTGGCTCGTGCGCCACCACCTCGACCTTCTGCACGACCCCGGACCCACCAAGCGCCGCCTGCGCGGGACCGCCGCGCTCGCCGATCTGCAGCGCCTGCGCCGCTGGGACGTCCTCGGTCGCTCCCCTCACGCCACCGTGATGTCACCCGAAGACGCGCTTTCGATTCTCCTCGAAGGTGCAGACCTCTCCCTCCTCGACCCCGGCGGCGAGCCCGCCCCCATCCATGACCCACGAAAGGAGATCTTCTGACGGCGGAAGGCACCGCGCCCGCCTCGTCGCGAACCTCGATCACATCGACGCGTCTCGTCACCTCTATCACGACGACGACGAGGCCTCCGAGGCGCGCCTTCGCCTCCAGGACGCCGTGCGCGACGCCGTCGCAACGGCCTTGACGGACAAACAGCGCGAGGTCGTCGAGGCTTACTTTTTCGAAGGCCTGTCCCAGGGCGAGATCGCGCGCCGCCTCGGCGTCACGCAGCAGGTCGTGCAAAAACGCATCTATGGCGACGAGCGCGGCGGACGCACCGTCGGCGGCGCGCTCCGCAAGCTCCGGGAGGCCCTCGCGCCGCTCGTTTCGCCCCCCGTTTCGCCCCCCATCCCCTCATGAGCAGCGAACGCACCGGAGGGCTCCGCGCGAGGGTCGCCGTCGAGGCGGCGCGCCTCATGTACGAGGAGGGGGTCAAGCAATACTTCACCGCGAAGCGAATGGCCGCGAGGCGCCTGCTCGGCCACGCGGGCGGGAAAAACCTGCGGTATCGACCCCAGGATTTGCCCTCGAACGGCGAAATTCGCGACGCCTTGCTCGCCATGGCCGAGCTCGCCGAGGGCGAACGGCGCACGCGCCGGCTCTTCGCCATGCGCGTCGTCGCCCTCCGCGTGATGCGCGCCCTCGGCCCCTTCGAGCCGCGCCTCATCGGATCCGTCAGCACGGGGCACATCCGCCGCGGCAGCGATATCGACATCCAGGTCTTCACCGACGACGAGGACACGTTCGAGCGCCACCTCGTGGGCCTCGGGTGGACGTTCGAGCGAGAGCGCGTGAGCATCTTCAAATTCGGCCAGATCCGCGAATACGTGCACTACCACGTCGTGGACCTCTTTCCGGTGGAGCTCACGGTCTACGAGCGACGCGAATTGCGCTTTCGGCCCCGCAGCAGCACGGACGGGCAGCCGATCCAGCGGGTGAAGGCGACGGCGCTCGAAGCGCTCCTCGTCGCGGAGCACCCCGAGGCGTGGGCGCAATACGAGGCCGACGGCTCTGTCGCGGATCTCGACGACATCCTCGCCGAAGAAGAGGACGAGGATGCGCCGCTGCCGGGGCCTTATGATGGCCTCCTCGCCGAGGACCCCGTCGAGGAGGCGTGGCCCCCCGGAGGGGAGGACGAGCCGGACGAGGATTACGATCCACTCCCTGGTTTCGAAGCGTACTCCGATTGACACCACGTCGCGGCCCGGTTAGGGCTCGGTCGAGGGGAGTGCATGCATATGCTACCGCCTGGACCTGGGAACCTCGGCCTGTTCGACACCCTCCGCTCCACGTTCGCGTCTCCCGCCCCTGTCATGCGCCGCTTCGCCGCGGAGCACGGGGATCCGTTCCGCGTCCTCACCTTCAATGGACCGATTACATTCGTCGGTCATCCCGAGGCCCTCCGCGCCATTTACACAGCCGATCCCGAGACGTTCGAGCCGTTCGGGGTCGAGGTGACCGAGCCCGTCTTCGGGCGGACGTCGGTGGTGGTCTCGACCGGGACGCGCCACCGGCGGGATCGCAAGCTGCTCGCGGCCCCCTTTGCGCCGGCCGCTGCGAAATCGTACGCGACCGTCGTCGCCGACGTCGCGCGGGAGGCGGCCTCGCAATGGACGCCGTGCCAGCCATTTTCGATGCTGGAGGCCACGCAATCCATCGCGCTCGACATCGTCATCCGCGTGGTGTTCGGCGTCCGGGGCGAGGCGCGGATTCGCGACGTCCGCGCGGCCGTGCTCGATCTCATTCACGCGGTCCATCCGCTGATCTTGATCATGCCGGCGATCCGGCGCCCGTTCCGCGGATTCGGCCCCTGGGCGCGGATGCTCCGGGCCAGGGCGGCGCTCGACGCGCTCTTGGGCGAGGAGATTCGCGCCCTGCGCGCGTCGGGGGAGGAGCGCGCCGACGTGCTCGGGCTCATCCTGAAGACGCGTTACGAAGGCGGCGATGGGCTCGGCGATCGGGAGATCCTCGATCAGCTCCGCGCCTTGCTCTTCGCGGGCCACGAGACCACGGCCGTCTCCCTGGCCTGGGCCTTTTATTGGCTCCACCGCGAGCCCGACACGCTTGCGCGGCTGCTCGCCGAAATCGACGCCCTCGGGCCCGAGGCCCCTTTCGAAAAACTCCTCGGCTTGCCTTACCTGGACGCCGTCTGCCTGGAGACGCTGCGCATCGCTCCGCCCGTGGTCAGCGTCGGGCGTATGCCCCGAAAAACGTTCGCGCTCCTCGGGTACACCTTTCCGCCGGGCGAGCCGCTCGTTCCATCCCCGCTCCTCTTGCACACGCGCGAGGAGCTTTATCCCGAGCCCGAGCGATTCCGCCCCACGCGTTTCCTGGAGCGGGACTTTTCCCCGTTCGAGTTCATCCCCTTCGGCGGGGGAGGCCGGCGCTGCCTCGGGGCGACGCTCGCGATGGTGGAGATGAAGATCACGCTCGCCATTCTCTTGCGGGAGTATCAGCTCCGGCTCGCGAGCGTGGCCCCGGTCGAGCACGTGCAGCGGGGGCTCACGATGGGGCCGCGGGGCCGCGTGCCGATGATGCTGGAAGGGCGGCGTCTCCCAGCCCCGAGCGCCGCGCGGGGGAGTCCAACGCGGAGCGAGCCGCGGGCCGGGACTGCCGGCTGAAGGGCGCGGTTCAGAGAAAGGCCACGAGGACGTGGCCTGGGCTTGCATCACCCGTGGTTTCGCCATAAGGTAACGTCGTCATGCGAAGCTCTCGGCGTACGTACCCTCGGATGGCCCTCGCGCTCTGCTGCGACGGCCGCTGTTGTCGTCGCTGAGGAAGCGTTCCTGAACGTATAGGCCTGCGAGAGGCACGCGCGCGCCGTCGCGCTGGGCGGACGTCCGCCCGCGGATCCGGCGCGCCTTTGCGCCTTCGCGGCCGCGGGAGCGCCGCACGAGGACACCACGCCGAGGCCCGCGCGCCATAAGGGGCGGGTCTTTCCGTGGTCAACGCGCGCGATAGCGCTTCCGTTTTGGTTCCGTCGTCGATGACCCAGGAGGATGTCCCATGGCGATCCAGATTTTTGACACGCTCTCACGACAGAAACAGACGGCCTTTCCGAACGGGCAGCAGCGCGTCGGCATGTACCTGTGCGGCCCCACCGTCTATGGCGACGCGCACCTAGGCAATGCAAAGACCGCCGTCGCGTTCGACGTGGTCCGGCGCTGGATCGAATACCGCGGGCACCTCGTGCGGTTCGTGTCGAACGTGACCGACGTCGGACACATCACCGAGGATGCGCTCGACGAGGGCCGTGATCGTATCGCCGAGCGAGCGGCGCTCGAGCGGGTGGAGCCGATGGAGATCGCGGACCGGTACTTCTGGAAGTACTTCGATGAGATGGGCCGGCTCCACGTGCGCAGGCCCGACGTCACGCCGCGCGCGAGCGGCCACATCCCGCAGCAGATCGAGCTCGTGGAGGAGCTGCTCTCGCGCGGCCTCGCCTACGTGGCGGACGGGTCGGTGTACTTCCGGGTCGCGGCGTTCCCCGGGTACGGAAAGCTCTCGCGGCGGGTGATCGACGAGCTGGCCATCGGGACACGCGAGCTCGTGCGGGGGAGCAAATCCGACCCGCGCGATTTCGCTCTGTGGAAGAAGGCCGACCCGTCCCACGTGCAGCGCTGGAAATCGCCCTGGGGAGAAGGGTTTCCAGGCTGGCACCTCGAATGCTCGGCGATGGGCTTGCAATACCTCGGCGAGGGCTTCGACATCCACGCGGGCGGGCTCGATTTGCAGTTCCCGCACCACGAGGCGGAGATCGCCCAGGCCGAAGGCGCAGGCCGGCGCTTCGCGCGACTCTGGATGCACGGGAACATGCTGACCGTGAACGGAGAAAAGATGTCCCGCTCGAAGGGCAATTTCATCACGCTCGCGGACTTTTTCGCCGAGCACGATCCGCTCGTGCTGCGGTTTCTCTTCGTGCAGAGCCATTACCGGGCGACAGCGGAGGTCTCCGCGGAGACGCTGCAAGCGGCGACCTCGGGCCTACGTCGGCTGCGTGATCTCCGGCGCGCGCTCGCGCGGCGCGCAGGCGGAGGGCCTCCCGGCCATGCCGCGGCGCTCGAAGCCCGCCTCGCCGCGGCGCGCGCCGCCTTCGAGGCAGCCATGGACGACGATTTCGACACGCCCGCCGCCCTCGCGACCCTCTTCGTGCTGGCCCGTGATCTCCAGGCGGCGCTCGCGGGCCCCGTCCCGCAAGGCACGATCCTCCACGCACTCGAGCTCGTCTCGTCGCTCGGCGAAGGCGTGCTTGGGCTCTTGCCGGAGGAGCGAGACGCGCCGGACGCGGAGCGGTTCGACCGCGTCATGACGCTCCTCCTCGCAGAGCGGGCGCGCCACCGCGCGGACCGCGACTATGCACGCGCCGACGCGCTGCGCGCCGGGCTCGCCGCCGCGGGCATCGAAATCGAGGACGGGCCCGACGGGGCCCGGTGGACGTTCTCGGCATGAAACCTTGGGACGTTCCCCTCGGAGGGGCGCGCAGGCTGGATTGTCCTCGGGTGCCCCTCACGTTAGTCTGCGCGGCATGACGAGCCGCCCCGCGAATCCCGCGCCGTTTTTCTTTCCTTTGCTGCTCGGTGCGCTCGTCGCGACGGCGGGTTGTGGTTCTCCCGCCGCTCCGGCCCCGCCCCCGCCTGCCGTCGCGCCTGCCGCGGCGGTTACGTCCGACAGCGGCGCCAACGACCCGCGGGTCCAGGCCGAGAAGCTCTCGGACCCGGCCGCGCGCGACCTCGCCGTGCACCGCCTGGTCCAGCTCTTCGAAGACGAGATGTCGCAGGACGACAACGACACGAACGGCCCGAACGTCAAGCCGCTTCGCGACGTCATCGTCGAGCCATTGGCGCGGATTTGCGCCGGCGGCGGGCTCGACGGGGCGATGCGGTCGAAGGTCGTCCGGCTCCTCGCGGACGCCCGTGATCCGCGCGGTGTGCCGTGCCTCGTCGAGACGCTGAAAGGCTACACGCCAAACGAGAATGTAGACGACGTGCGCGTCGCGGCGCGCGCCGTCGCGGAGATGAAGCCCAAGGGGGCGGCGGGCCCGCTCTTCGAGGTCTTCACGAAGCTGCGTCATTCGAACGTCAAGGCATCCCTCGTCACCCGCGACGTCCATGACGCCCTGCTCGTGTTCGCGGACCCCTCGTGGGAGGCCCCGTGCATCACGATGCTCGGCAGGCCGATCGCGCATCGCAAGGACATCGACGTCCTCAAGGACGAATTCTACTGGCAGAGCACTTGCTCCGAGATCCTCGGCCGGATCGGGGGCACGAATGCGGTCGATCCCCTCGTCAAAATTCTGCTATCGCCCGTGAAAGCCGACGTGCAAGCGACGGCGGTGCACGCGCTCGTCGCGATCGGCAAGCCCGCGATCGATCCCACCGTAAAACTTCTCCAGGGCGGACGCGCCGACCTCATGGAATACGCCAAGGACGAGGCCCTGAAGGCGAATGCCGGTGAGGCGGGCGCTGTGCCGGACGCGGCCCCAAAGAAGGCGAAGACGGCGTACGTCGGACTCGCGGCCCTGATCCTCGGCAGCATCGGGCGGAGAGAGGCCGTGCGGCCCATGATCGACGCCCTTGCCCAGGCCGACGACGAGAGCAAGGTCATCATCGCCCGCGAACTCCTCAAGTTGCCGATCTCGAAGGCGAGCCTCGAAGCCGTGCAGCGCGTCTTCGAAAAGACCTCGATCTCGATGACGACCTGGCCCGGCATCAACGCGCGCGAGCTTCTCCTCGAAAGCATGGTTTTCCTCTTCGACCCGACCCTCGTGCCCTGGATCGTGAAGACGGCGCTCGCCGCAAAAGGCGAGGACGCCGATGTCGAGCACGTGCGTTCGGCGGCGCTGATGGCCGCGATGAAGACCATGAACGCATCGCAGGTCCCCGAGGTCGACAAGCTTTACAAATCGAGGATCACGGACCCCGACGGCAAGCCTTCCACGATCGGCAAGCTCTACGAGAGGGAATACAAGATGACGACGGACCTCCTGAAAGAGTGCTCCGACTCGCTTGATTGCTGGTTCGCCAAGCTGCGGGACCCGAGCTCGCACGCGGAGGATCGCATGTTCGTGGGCTTCAAGAGCGTATACATGATCGGCGCCCTGGGCGGGCCCGACGTGCGGGCGAAGCTCGTCGAGCTCCTCCCCGTGATGCAGGTCGCTGCGAGACACGTCGCGATGCAGGTCATCGATCAAAAGTCACCGGACGGAGATCGCGCCATCGCCGCAGCGTTCGAACGAAGGGTCGAGGAGGCCCAGGCGACGAAGGATCCGAACCGGATTGCGGCCGCCGGTGTTTTCAAGCTGTTCGCCGATCGCCTCCGAACCCGCGCGCAATGAAGCGCGGCGTCACGCCGCCTTCGACGCCGCGCCCCGGCGCTCGTCCCACCACACCCGGAGTGCGTCGGATTTCTCGCCGACCGCGGTCTTCGCCGCGTCCGTCAGGCTCTGCTGCTCCTCGGGCGTCAGGTACCAGCTCAGGGCTGCGTCGCCGGGGAATTCGAACGTCACCTGCTGGAAGAAGCTCTCCCCGAATCGCTTGTCGAGGTGGAACCGCCGGGCCACGGCCTCCACCTGCTCGTCGTTGCGGAAGCGCATCACGCTCTCCCGCGCCGCGAGCACGGCTGAGACGGGGGAGGTGAGGCCTTCGAGGGCCCGGGCGATCCGGTCGCCGAAATGGTTGCCCGCGGGCTCTGGCCGCTCGATGCCGTCGCGGATCTGCACGAGCAGGATGCCGCTCACGTTTTGCTCGAGCCAGCTCGTCCGGAGCATTTCGTCGAGAAAGCCACACGCGACGTTCACGCCGTAGTTGTCCCAGTAGCCGGCGTCCACGACCCGCCTGCGGGGCACGGTCGGCAGGGCGGCGGCGGGGGATACGAACGGGAAGGACGCGCTCATCCGCGCCGCCGTCGCGAGGCGGAGCGTCTCCCTCGCTTGCACGGGAAAAAGCCGCCCGATCTCGTAGCCGGAGCGCGAGTAGACCACGTGCAGGCCCTCGACGCCGATCGCCGGCCCGTGCTGGACGAGCAACGTATCGAGGCAGAGATTCGAGATCAGCAAGCGTTTCCCGTCCTCGACGAGCATCGGGCTCCAGACGAGCGAGGGGCGCCATCCGGCCCGCTCGTCGGACCCGAGCCGCGAGAGCTTCGTGCCGAGGGACGGCATGTTCTCCACGAAGGCATTTTCCAGCGCCGTGCCGCGGTCGTAAAGCTCCCGGTGCACGGAGGGTTTGGCCCATGCCCATAGGCGCGCGGGCAGGTCGCTGAACACGAGCGCCGCGGCCACACGCGAAAGGCACTCCTTGGCGACGTTGGCGACGAGCCAGTCCGAACCCTCGGCGTCCGCCGTACGCTCCTCCGGCGTCTCTTCTTTGTGATACTCGGACGACCCGGCTGTGTGCGTCGGCCCTTCGAGCGTCGCCACCCAGTATGCCGCGCCCACCATCCCGCCCGAGGCGCCGCTGATCATGCGCACGTGATAAGGGAATTCTCGGCGCTCGGGCTCATCGAGCTGCTTTTCGAGCTCGCGCAGCACGGCCGCGGTCCAGACCGACGCGCGGATCCCGCCGCCGCTCGTGCAGACCAGCACGAGGGGCCGCTTCTGTCCGTTCTCGTCCGTCCAGCGGAACTCCTCCACGGGCCGCGGCAAGAGGCCCCCGCCGCGGAGGCCGGGCGCCTCGTAGTCCGCGAGGTGCGTATGCCCGGCCGCCTTGCACCCCTCGCGACAAGGTTCTTCCTCGATGTGCCGATAGGCGTCCATCAGATCGGTGAACCTGGCCGGATAACGATTCCGGCCGAGCACGTAAAGCACCAGGATGGCCACGCCGACGAGCAGCACGGAGTGCCACTTCTCGATCCAGTACACGAAAAAGCCGTCGGTCGCGCCGAGGAGCGCGAGCAGGACGCAGAGCCCGGCGGCCGCGGGGATCTTCCTCGCCCGGAAGCAACTCGCCACGATGTACATCACGGCCAGCAGCGCGAAAAACGCCGCCGCGTACACGTGCTCGTGGAGCATCTCCCGGGGCGCGTTCGTCCGGGCGGTCTGCGACAGGCAGTCCTCGAGTCCATGGATGCACGGGCGAAACGGCTCGCCGAGGCCCTGGACGCGTGAAAGGATCGCGCTGTTCGTTCCCCCAAAAATGAAGCCCAGCGTGAGGACGACGCCGAGCTCCGCGCCGAGCAGCGTGTACACGGTGGTCCCGAGATCGGCGAGCAGCCGCTTGGAATCGCGCCGCGGGCGCCCTTCCGTCCTGCGGAGGAAGCGCGAGACGAGGGAAACGAAGACGACCGCCGAGAGCACGCCCCAGAGCGCGCCGAAGTAATTCAGGACGTCGAGGGGAAGGCCGCGCCCGCGGCTTTGGTGCAGATCATCGGGCGAGACGAGATAACTCACGTAAAAGAGCTCGCTCGCGAGCATCGCCATCGAGAGCCCGATCGCGAACTGCGCCTTGCGGGTTTGCCCACGAAACAGATACGGCAGACCAAAGGCACGCCCGAGATCGTAAAAGAGCATCCCGAGGACCACGACCAGGGCCCCGAGCAGGAGCAGGTGCCGCGAAAAGTCGAGGACCACCTGGATCACCCACGGCGGCGCGGCGACGAGCTTTCGGAACGTTTCCGGCATGAATTCTCCTCGTCAGGGCGTCCGCGGCCACCCGAGCCGGTGCAAGAGCGTCTCCAGGTATTTCCACGCCGGCGCCGCCTTCACGGTCGGGTCCCGATCGATCTCGTCGAGGAATTGATGCAATTTGTGGGCGAGGCCGCGCTCGGGATCACTCAATGCGCCTTCGAAGCGCGGGTGCAAGAGGTACGCGGTCGTCCCCGTCCTCGCGAGCAAGCTATCGAGGAAGAGCTCCAGCCGCCGCGCGGCGTGGGCCCAGGCCTTGTCGTTCTCCTCGCTCCGGCCGGCCGGCGGCGACGTCGATTGCATGTTCACCCAGTCGAGATCGTTGCCCCAAAGGCTTTGCTCGAGGGGTGACGAGAAGAGCGACAGTGCCGTGCCGAACCGGCCGGTGGGTGAGCTCGCGTCCGCCTTCGCGGGGACACGCGCGCGCCGGACGGCGTCCGCGATCCGGTGGAAATTGTCGTCGCGCAAGGAGAACCCGATGAAGAGCATGTGACGCATCAGCAGCAACGCTTGCACGATCCCTGCGAGCGCCTGCCGGCGGAGGTCGTAACGCATGTAATCCTCGCGGGTCAGGACGATGTTGTCGGGATCCGTCACGCATCCGTGCATCTTGAGCACCCATCGAGACGCCCCGGATTGGGGCTCGTGGGGCAGCACCGAGACTGTCATTCCAGCGGCCTGCGAGGCGCGCTCGAAGAGCGTATCGTAGTTCGTCGTGATGACCTCGCGCGAGGGCAGCGCCGCGAGCAGCGCGTGCGAGAGGGCATACCCGTGGACACGCGCGAAGGCATCCGCGATTTTCTCCCCGAGGATACGCTTGCTCGCCAGCGGCGGCAGGCCCGTCTCCATGCGCAGCTCGATGGCGCGGGCTTGATCGAGCGCGCCGAGCTCCTTCAGCGCGCCGAGCTCCTCCTCGGTCATCCCTGCGTCCCGGGCGAGATTCCGGAGCAGTCCGCCCCAATCCGGCAACCCGGCATTCTTGCTGACGCCGGCGCCGACGAACAGGACGAGATCCCCATTCGCGGCGAGGTGCGCGAGGCGCTCCCCCGTGCGCCACAGGCGCTCGTCGAGGTCGGGCCAGGCCGCGGGGTCCGCCCCGCGTTGCGCCTGCGCCGATGCATACGTGAGCTCGTCGTTGCTCACGAGCGCGATGTCCACGTCCTTCACGGCCGCCATTTTTTGCAGGACGGGGACGAGCGCGCGCACCACGTCCCCGGTCCAGTGCCGTTTTCCGCCGTACCGCGTGCCGATGACCGGCAGGGCGAGCAGGTGCTTGGCCCGCCCATTGCGCGGCGGCGTCCCGTGCACGCGAAGGTCATCCGTCACGCGCTCGATGAATTCTTCCGCGCCCGCGACGAACCAGGAGACGTCCGTGCTCGGGACGGCGCCGACGTTGCCGACCCAGGGGCGCGGCAGGTGGTCTTCCCATTCGATCACCTTCAGCACGCGTTGTTTTCCGCGCCGCCATTCCTCCGTCGGCTCGGCCCAGCGCTGGGCTCGGCCCTGGAGATGGCTGAACGAGCGCGTCCAGCTCCTCGACGGCATCGCGTCGCTATCACAGGGCACGAGCCACGCGTCGCAGGAGAGCAGCGTGAGATCGCCGTGGACGATGAAGAGATGACCGCTCATCGGAGCCTCCATTCGCGCGCGTGCGCGAAGGCGCGGACGTTGTCCTTTCGGGCGAGGTAAAGCGAGCGGGCCCGGGCGTCGTGGATGTGCTCGGCGCGGACCTCGATTTGCCGGAGCACCTCGCGGAGGGCGTCCTTGCCGGCCGCGGCGTCTCCGGCCGCGAAGAACGTCTCGGCGACGGCGAGGCGGAAGGGGACGTCGAAATACCCGGCGCCGTCGAGCGCGAGGAACGAGGGGAGGTGTTTGTCCACGGTCGCGAGCGCCTCGTCCACGCGCCCGCAGGCGAGGAGCGCGCGCAGGTGCGTGGTTGCGTGCCAGTACATGAGCATGCCGCCCGCGTCCCCCACGGCCGTGACGGCCCGCCGCGCGTGCGCCTCGGCGAGCGACGGTTGCCCCCGAAAAAGCGCGATCTCCGCGAGGACGCGGAAGCTCGCCGCTTCGTAGAACGCCCCCACGGGGGCGTCGAGCGCCTGCCGCGCGAGGGATTCGCTCTCCTCGAAGGCCGACGGATCGTCTCGTTCGAGCAGCGCCTCGCTCAGGTAAAACGCCGCATTCGCCGTCTGGTATCCGTCCTGGATCCGCGTGGCGAGGGAGAGCGCCTTTCGCGTGGACGCCTCGGCGGCGTCGAGGTCGCCCATCTCCCGCGCGGCGAGTCCGTGGAGGACGTGCGCCAGGCAGAGCTCGTGGAGGACCTGCCCTTCGGCGAGCACCTCCACGGCCCTCTCGATGCGCGCGCGGATTCGCTCCAGGTCGGGCTCCACGTACATCGCAGCGAGCGAAAGCCAGAGGAGCGCGACGCCGCGCGACCGCGGATCTTCCAGCGTGTCGAGGGGTTCCAACCGTGCCAGCGTTTTTCGGCGCACCTCCCCGAGCGTGCTCGGAAAAAGCGCCGTGGCGACAGAGAGCAAAGTGGCGGTCGCGCAGACGAACGCGGGGAGCGCCTCGGGAGAAGGCTCCACCTGGCAAACCTCCTCCGCGAGCTTGTAGAAAGCGTCGAAGGCCCCCACCTGCGGCAAGGCGTGGACCATGCGCTCCGCCGTCCGGCACCACCAGAAGCTCCCTCGGGGCAGCATCGAGAGCGCTTCGCGCCCCGCCGACGTGGACGCCTGCCAGACCCCGAGGCCGTATTTCGCGAGGGTGAGGATCGCCAGAAGCTCCCCGCGGAGGAGGCCCTCGGCCCCGCAATCGAGCCCCTTCGTCGCGCGTTGCGCCGCTTCCCGGAGGTCGTTCCGCCCGAGCGACTCCGCGGCTGCATTCGCATAAAACCGCGCCGCCCGCGCGAGATCCCCGCCTTCCTCTGCGTGCCCCGCGAGCGCCATCGAATCCGCCTCGCCCGCGCCTTCGAGCCATGCACCCGCCGCGAGATGCGCGCTTTTCCGATCCGCTTCCGTGAGCAGACCATACGCCGCGTCCTTCACGAGCGCGTGCCGGAAGCCCATCTGGATTTCCCGCGGAAATCGGCTCTCCTTGTGCAATTCGACGAGCTCCTCCTCGACGAGCCGCCCGAGCCACCCGTCGACGTCGTCGCGCGCGCCCCACGCCGCCACGATACGCCGGACCCCGCCCCCCCAAAATGTCTCGCCCACGACGCTCGCGGCGCGCAGGAGCCGCCGCTCGGGGGCCGACAGCTTCGCGAGCCGCGCCTGGAGCATGGCCACGACCGTCTCCGGCGCTTCGTTCATGTTCCCTTGGGCGGCGGCCCGGATGAGCTCCTCCAGAAACAACGCATTGCCCTCGGAGAGCTTGACGATGCGCTCCACCGTCTCGGGCCCGACGGCCTCGCCGAGCACGGCCTTGACGAGCCGCTCGATTGCCCGCCGGCCGAGCGGTCGCAAGGTCATTTCGTGCATCCGCGACGAGGTCACGTTCGGAAACAACGCGCGCGTCTCGGGCCGCCCCAGGCAAACCACGAAGAGCGGCATCTTCCCGGTGCTCCGCAGCACGCTCCGCACGAGTTTGATCGTGAGCGCGTCGCCCCATTGCAGATCATCGAGGACCAGGGTCACGGGCCGCGCCGCGCAGGTGGCCGCTATCCACGCGGAGAAGGCCTGCCCGATCTGCTCCTCCATGACGAGCGCGTCGCTCCGCGCGGCCCAGAGCGGCGGGCTCGTCTCCGCAGGGAAGGGGACTCCACATACCTCGCCGAGGAACTCGCCCACGCGTCGCCGTGTTCCCACGTCGACGTGCTCGCAGAGCCGATCGAGCACGACCTCCCGCGCGTGTTCGGGATCCTCGATGGCGTCGAGGCCCGCGTGCCTGCGCAACGCATCCCGCAAGAGCCCGTACGGCGAGCCCGTCGTCAGGGGATCCCCGCGGCCGACGAGCAGCAACGTCTCGGGGTGGGCCCCGTGAATCCTGCGCGCAAGCTCGCCGACGAGCCGCGATTTGCCCCTTCCCGGGGGCCCGAGCAAGAGGAGGCCTTGGGGCTCGCCGTCCTCGATGGCCAGGCCGAGCAGGCTCTCGAGCTCCGTCAGCTCGACCTCGCGCCCCACGCAGGGCGTCGGTTTGCCGAGGAGCAGCCGCCCCGCGCCCTCGTCCGGGCGCTCCGCGAGCAAGAGCGTGGCATCCGCCTTGTCCTCGGTGACGAAGCGCGGTTCGAGCAGCGCGGCCGTGACGGCGTCGAGCCACACGCCCTCCTGCGCTTCGTGGCGCCGGCCTTCGAGCAGTTGTTTCGCGCGCTCGATCGCCTCGCCCATGTGCGTCGTCCGCCCGAGCAAGGCGCGGCCCGTCACGACGCCGATGCGCGCGTCGGGCCGGAGCTCGCGCAGATAAAGCGCCCCGCGCGCGGCGATCCGCGCCTGATCCGTGACCATGCCGCGCGCCGCGACGGCCGCGAGGATCGAGCCCTCCGCGAGCTCTCCCACGTCGAACCCCATGCGCGGGAGCGCCTGCCGCGCCGCCTCGTCGCCGCCCTCGGGAGAGTCGAACGTCGCGAGGACGATCGTCACGAGCGTCTGCTCGGAAGCCCCGAGGGGCGTCGCGGGGCCCAAGGACACGGGCAGGTCGTCCGGGGCCGTGACCGCGGGCAGCCCGGCGACGAGGCTCCGGAGCGCCGCGCCGTCCCGCGGCCGCTGCTCGCCACTCCGGTGCAGCAGGGTCGCGAGCAGGTCTTCCCATTCCTGCGGGAGGGCGGGGCGAACCGCGCGCACCGGGGCAGGGGCGTCGTAAAGAATCCGCGCGAGTACGCCGGCCACGTGCTCGGCGTCGAAGGGAGGCCTGCCCGTGAGGCATTCGTAAAAGATACACCCGAGGGAAAACAGGTCCGTGGCCGGCCCGATTCTCCCGCCTTCGACGAGCTGCTCCGGCGCCATGTAGTGCGGTGTCCCCACGAGGCAGCCCGTCGCCGTCAGCCGCTTCGTCGCGTTCATCGGCCACGCGATGCCGAAATCGAGCAAGACCACGTCCGCGCTCGCCCCGCCGCGCAAGAGCAGGTTCGCGGGCTTGACGTCGCGGTGCACGATCCCCTCGGCGTGCACCGCCGCGAGTGCCTCGGCCACGCACGCGAGCACGTTCCGCGCGTCGTCCGCCGCGAGCGGCCCCCGCTGGAGCACGCTGCGCAAATCCTCGCCGTCGAGCCATTGCATCACGAGGTACGCGTGGCCGGCATCCAGGAAGCCATGCGCCACGGAACGCACGATCCGCGGATGCTTGACCCGCCCGAGCAGCGTCGCCTCGCGCTCGAAGCGCGACGGCGCGTCCGTGGCCTCCGCGGGCAGGGCGATGAGCTTGAGCGCGACCGCCGCGCCCTCCGCGTGATCGAGGGCCCGATAGATCGTGCCCATCCCGCCCCGCGTGACGAGGCGCTCGACCTCGAACCGTCCGGCGACCACCTCGCCGGCCGACAGGACACGCGGAATTTGGGGACCTTCGAGCCTACGCACGGCCTTGGCAGCTTACTCGACGCGCCGAATCCCTGTCCATGCACCGAGCCACGCGGGCCTTGGTCTGCGGGGACGCGGCCGCGGAGGTCGTCGACGGGGTCCCCGGTCGTCGTGGACACGCGCGCGGAGGGCGTGGACGTGCAGGGGAGGGGATGATCTCGCCTTCTTGGAGGACGTCGGCGTAAAGGGGGGATCGCGTGCTCACCCTTTCGGAAGGTGTGGACGTGGTGGGGGAAGGCGTGGTCGTCCTGCCTGGAGGATGACTACAGGATAGCGGGGGGCGTGCTCACCCTTTCGGAAGGTGTGACGCGGTGGGGGGAAGGCGAGGTCGTCCTCCCTGGGGGATGACTACAGGATAGCGGGGGGCGTGCTCACCCTTTCGGAAGGTGTGACGCGGTGGGGGGAAGGCGAGGTCGTCCTCCCTGGGGATGACTTCGGGAAGGAGGAGGCTGTGCTCACCCTTTTGGAAGGTGACGGCACGAAGGGGAAAACGTGCGCTCGCCCTTCTGGAAGCTGCGCACGCCTTCGAGGCAAGGCGTCCTCGTGGGTCACCCTCCGCGTGCACGTCCTGCCCAGGGGCTCACTCGTACCACGTCGGCACGATCGCTCGGACCTCCGGCAGCGCTGCGATCCGGCAAAGCTTGTCCCACGCCGCATCGACGAGCGCGCCGTGGTGCGCGACGCACTCGGCCTCTCCCGTGGGGAAGAAATAAAGCGTCTCGGCCGGTAGATTGCAGCCTGCGCGGCCGCGCGACGAGCCTGCCTCGATGGTCGGCGCGATCTCGCGGACGTGCGCGAGGAGCGCGTCATTGCCCGTCGGCAAGCAGAACTCGACCGAGCCGTCGTTCATGCACCCGTTTGCCTGTGTGAATGCGAGCTCGTTCGTCGGGCATGAGGAGGCCAGGGGCGAAGGCGCGTCGACGGGCGGATCTCCGGGCGGGGCTGCGCAGCTCGCGAGTCCCAGGGCGAGGACGAGGGACAGACGTGACGTGTTCATGGCCGGTTTTCGGCGAGGCGGCGCGATATCAACTTTCACGTGGAGATCTTCGTCTACAGTCGCGGCACTGTCGAGCGGGTTGCGCCGCGCGAGGGCGACGACGCTGAATACTTCCGCCGGTATCGGCCGAACATGCGGGTGTATCGGACGATGCTGGAGACCTACCACGACGAGCGCGACGCCGACATCGCGGCCCGCAACCCTGCCCGTGCGTGACACGCACCTCCGTGGTCTTGCCACCGGCCCGTGGGAAGAACTGCGCACTGCGCAGTTCTTCCCTTTCGGTCCAGGCCGTGCCTGGTCCGGGTCGAGGGGCGGATAGCCCCCGCGGGGTCCGGGGCAGCGCCCCGGCGCGGCGTGTCGTGTCGCAGACACACGGGACGTGAATCGCTCGGCGCTTCGTTCGCGCGGGTTGACAGCTCACCGTCATACCGTTGTCATGGTGTGTCGATCGCCCTTCCTTCCATGGGATGGGTGGAGACAGGAGACCATGAACATGAGGACCTTCATCAAGGACGGTCGCGTGACGCGCGCTGCGCGAACTTCGGCCGTCCTGCTTCTTCTGGTCGGGCCGGGATGCGCGACCAGCACGGAACCATTGTTGGAAGAAACGGCCGAGAGCACGGAGGCGAGCCAACGACCGACGTCCTTCTTATCGGCGGACACCATGCCCTTCGTGTGGACGTGGGGCGAGGAGGAAGAGGAGGAGGAAGAAGAGGAAGAGGAGCGGCAAGCTTTTGCAGGGGGCGATGACGAGGAGGCCGAAGCGCCGAGCTCGACGCTCACGCAGGGCGACATCTACGAGGTGCTCGGCGATGGCCACGTGCTCCATCTGAGCCGCTGGCGGGGCTTGCAGATCATCGACGTGCAGGATCCCGAGGACCCGCGCATCGTGGGTCGGCTGCCGATCTCCGGCGATGTGGTCCAGATGCACGTGAAGGGCGATCGCGCGCTCGTCGTGATGAGCGGCGGCCTCGAGTATCGCACGGATCCGGCCCGGCTCGCGATGCACGACAGCCTGGGCGCGTCCATTTTGGAGGTCGACATCAGTGACCGCGACGAGCCGGAGGTCCGCTCGCGGACGTTGCTGTCGGGCACGGTCAAGGCGACCCGCTTCGAGAGCGGCGCGAATGGGGACTCGCTTTACGTGGGCACCACCGAGTATGGCTCGTTCCCCGTTCCCGGGTCCCCCTACCCCGAGGCGCGGCACCAGACCTACATCAAGCGATTCGCCCTGACGAACAGTGGCCTCGCCCTCGCGAGCACGGCCGGGTTCCCCGGTGATCTGCGGGGCTTCGTGCACCAGGGCAGCGCGCTGGTTGCGGTGCACACCCAGAAGGTCGCCCGGGATCCGGCGAATCACGTCTCCATCGTCGATATCGGCGCGGGCGGCGCGCTCGGCGTGCGCGGCACGGTCGTCACGCCGGAGGTCATTCCCTCCGAGGGCCACGTGGATCTGCGTGGGCAGACGCTTCGGGTCATCTCCGGGCTGAAGGTCGATTTCGCCACGGCCGTCGCGCGCCTGCAGACGTGGAACACGTCCGGGCCGGGGAACCCCACGCTGATCGAGACGACGGAGTTCGCGCCGGGCGCGTCCATTCACGGCGCGCTGTTCACCGACGACAAGGCCTACGTCTCGACGATGCTGTTGCAGAATGGGACGTTCCACGTGTTCTCCATCGACGCGGCGGGGCACGTGACGCCGCTCGGCACGTCGTCCGAGCTGGGCGCGGAGGATCATCTCCGGCCGGTCTTCGGAGGCAGCCGTCTGATCAGCGCCGGTCGGGTCGGCAAGTCGCCTTACCAGCATGCCGTGAGCCTGTTCGACGCGAACAGCTCGAATCCGCTGCTCGTGCGCGCCGCGGTGGACCCGGTTGGGTCCGATGCTTCCTCGTCGCCGGATGTCCGTCACACCGGGCGCGCCTTCACCGTGCTCGAGAATGCCGTGACGGTGCAGGCGCCGAGCGGCGAGACGGAGACGGGGCTCGCGCTCTTGCCCTACAACAGCGGCGACTGGAGCAACACGCCGTATACCTCGGGCGTGCAGCTCTTCACGTTCTCGGGCAGCACGGTCACGCGGCGCGGGTTCCTCCCGCTGAACAGCCGCATGCTGCGCGCGTTCCCCACCTCGGGCACGGTCACCGCGGGGCTGACCGAGACCGAGTTCGGCCTGTACGATCGAAGCGACGTCGAGAACCCCACGAAACAAGGTCACCTCTTCCTCGCGCCGAACTACCTCGGCATCTTCCGATACGGCAATTACCGGGTGCGCGTGCAGAACCCCGAGGACACGACCGCTGTGTCGAAGCCGACCGCGAAGGCGCGCGTCGAGGTCATCTCCCGATCGGGAGAGGCGCAGTACGCGCCGACGCTCGCGAGCATCGAGGTGCCGCCGAACGCGTATTACTACAAGGTGGGCCACCTGCTCACGGTCGTGCGGAGCGTGAAATGGCTCGAATACACGGTGACCATCATCGATCTCTCGGATCCGCTGCATCCCCAATCGAAGGGTGATTTCGTGGCCACGGGGCTGCCGTTCACCGGGAGCATCGAGCCCGTCGTGCACCCGACGCACGCGTCGCTCACGTTCGTGGCCGTCCCGTCCAACCCGACGTACAAGGTCGTCGGCGACGTGGATGCCTGCTGGTATCAGGTCCTCGAGCAATGGTCGACTTGTTATGGCCAGGAGGGTTGCTCCTACTGGACGGGCAACCTGCATTGCCAGGCGCCGATCGGCACAGGGCAATACGGCTGCGACGGCGGCTTCGCGCAATGCACCTATCACGTCGGCGCCGACCCGACCTGCGTGCCCGTCGATTTCGCGGCGGCGCAGCCCTACATCGCCGGCGGCTGCCAGCCCGGGACGGCCTACCGCGAGGTCCGGCAAGCCAGCGTCGGCGTGCTCGATCTCTCGAATCCAGCGAACCCCGTCGTGCGTCCCACCATCACCTTCGCGCCCGAAGAAGAATACGTGAGCAAGTTCTCGGACGGCGAGGACCTGTACATCACGACGAAGGAAGCCGCCACGAAGCCAGGCGATCCGCGTCCACACGCAAAGTATTACGTGGAGCACATCGACCTCGGGCAACCAGGCCCGCCGGTCGTGTCGAAGGTCAACGTGCCCGGTCGCGTCGTCGGGGTCGACGATGACGAGCTGACCCTGCAAGACCCGGTCTGGGGCGACGCATTCCTGGAGTCCGCCGTCGCCCGGGTGGTGCTCGACGACGGTCTCGCCCCGCTGAAGAACTACCAACGATTCCCTGGCCGGCAGGTAACCTCCATCGTCGCAGACGAAGACGGCCGGCCCGCCGTGACACACGGCCTCGGCTGGAAGCCCTTCTGGTCGTACCACAACGGGCAGCCCTGGGATTCCCGGCCCAAGTTGACGCTCCTGAAGCCGGCCTCCGGCTCCGGCGTGCGCGGCTATACGGTGCGCGGGCAATCGCTGATCCAACTGTGGATGAGCCTCACCGCAGCCCGTGGGGACCACCTGTTCTTCAACGTGCCCGGCGGCGTACTCACCGTGGCCTCGAAGCAGACCCCCAAGGCCCTGAGCTTCTTCCATGTCCCGTACCAAGCCACCTACCCCGAATACTACCCCGAGCCACAGCCAGCCCTGCTCGTCGACGGGGACGACATTCTCTACGCCCTCGGACGTCGCGGCATCGTGCAGTCGGAGGACGACGACGTGAATCTGCCGGGAAGCCAGTAGTCGTTGCATCGGGGGGGCGTCGCGCCGGGGCTCTGCCCCAGACCCCGCGGGGGCTGTTCGCCCCTCGACCCGAACCAGGCACGGCCTGGACCGAAATGGAAGAACTACGCTCCGCGCAGTTCTTCCAACGGGCCGACGAAGAAGCCGGGTTGCCAGCCGAACCAGCAGCGCGGCTGTCGTGGTTGGCAGGGTCGCCGCCGGTCTTGACCGGGCCTGTTCGATGAGCTGCGCGGAGCGCAGTTCATCGAGCCTGGGTCCAGCCCCTGGCTGGTCCGGGTGCAGGGGCGGACAGCCCCTGCTGGGGCCTGGGGCAAAGCCCCAGCTCCGCGCTTCAATCAGCTTTTTTCGTAGGCGACGCGAATGCGGCTCGGATGACGTCGGGCCGGCGCAGGCCGTAGCCTACCCACGCGAGGACGCCCATGAGGGGGGGCATGAACCATGGGTCGCTGACGCGGACGTGGATGGCTGTGGCGCCGCCGAGGTAGGCAGCGATGAGGATGGCTCCGACGAAGGCTGTGCGTGGGATGAGGAACAGGACGACGCAGGCGATCTCGACGATGCCGATGGCGGGGTACTTTTCGATGGGGAGCCCGAGGTGCTGTGCTGTTTCGAGGACGCCTGGGGGCGGCGGTTGAATGAATTTGCCTGCTGCGCTGACGCCGCCCATGAAGAGGGCGACGAGCCCGGAGAGCGCCCATCCGGCGATTGTGAGCTTGCGTGAACCTGCGGAGGTTTCGGCCATGGCGCGGATGGAAGGTCCGAACGTGCGCTCGCGTCAAGGTGGAAGCTTGCCCCGTTCCGGCGCTCCGGCGCACGCGAAGATGGGGGCGGCGGCATCGGATGCTTTGCCCGTGCTCGTGGAGGATTGCGCCCTTCATGGGCGGTGCCTGCGGGCCTGCGAGGGCTGACGCTCGAGCCTGCGCCACGAGCACAAGGCTCCGTTCGCGTGCGGGCCGTGTTCCGTGCGGAAAAACACCTCTTCACGAGGTAGCCGTTACGTTGCGGGACAGCGAGAGCGGAACGTCGGGGGTGCGTCGGTGCGAACCCCGCCGGCAAACCCTGGGTCGTACATCGGTCGTTCTCTTCGAGGGCTGGCGGGTATTTCTTGACGCCGCCGAAAAACTCCCTGCCTATGGGAGTGCAAATTTACGATTCCCCCCTTTCTTTCAAAGAGGTGGACGGTGAGGAGAAACGGTAGACTCAATTCCTCGGTGACGAGGTTTCTGGCATCGCTGGCTACGGCTGCGGTGCTCACCGCGGGCCTGGGGTCGCTCTCCGGCTGCTCCGACGGAGACCCGCAAGGTACGGGCGGCCGGGCAGGCGCCGGCGGCAGCAACCAGGGCGGCGGCGGCAGCAACCAGGGCGGCGGCGGCAGCGGCAACCAGGGCGGCGGCGGCAGCAACCAGGGCGGCGGCAGCAACCAGGGCGGCGGCGGCACGGGCGGCCAGGGCGGCAGCACCAACGAGTGCACGGCGCCCGAGGATTGCCCCGGGACCGACACCGACTGTGCGACCCGCACCTGCGACGAGGGCGTCTGCGGGGTCGCTTACGCGGCCCAGGGCACGGCGACGACCGATCAGTCGGCCGGCGACTGCAAGCAGAGCGTGTGCGACGGCATGGGAGAGGTCACGAGCGTCGCGGATGCGACCGACGTGCTCGACGACGAGAACCCCTGCACCGCGGACCTCTGCGACGGCGACGCGCCCATCAACACCAACATGACGGCGGGCGCGACCTGCAGCGTCGGCGTCGGCAAGGTGTGCGATGGCGAGGGCGCGTGCGTCGAGTGCATCCAAGCGGCCGACTGCGCGAGCAACGTCTGCGTGTCGAACGCGTGCGTGGCGGCCACGTGCATGGACACCGTGAAGAACGGGAGCGAGACCGACATCGATTGCGGCGGTCCGGACTGCACGCCCTGCAATGACGCGTCCCCCTGCATCCTTCCGTCGGACTGCAAGAGCGGCGTGTGCACGGGTGGCCTCTGCGTGCCGCCGGCCTGCACCGACACCCTGAAGAACGGCGAGGAGACCGACGTCGACTGCGGCGGCCCGACCTGCTCGCCCTGCGGCCCCGAGAAGGGCTGCACGGTCGACGGCGACTGCGTGGGCGGCACCTGCTCGGGCTCGGTCTGCGTGCCGACGTGCACCGACGGCGTGAAGAACGCGAACGAGACCGACGCCGACTGCGGCGGGCCGCTCTGCGAGAAGTGCGAGGACACGAAGACCTGCTCGGTCGGCTCGGATTGCACGAGCGACGTCTGCAAGAACGGCGTCTGCGCGGCGCCGGCCTGCAACGACGGCGTGGTGAACGGCACCGAGACCGGCCTCGACTGCGGCGGCCCGGCGTGCAGCCCCTGCAACGATGGCCTCCCTTGCACCGGCAACGCCGACTGCACGAGCAAGGTCTGCACCGGCAACGTCTGCCAGGCGCCCGTGTGCGGTGACGGCGTGGTGAACGGCACCGAGCAGTGCGACGACGCGAACCAGGACAACACCGACGGCTGCGTCGCGGGCTGCAAGAACGCGACCTGCGGCGACATGTTCGTGCAGGCCGGCGTCGAGACGTGCGACGACGGCAACCAGGACAACACCGACGGCTGCGTCGCGGGCTGCCACGTGGCGGCCTGCGGCGATGGCTACAAGCAGGCGGGCGTCGAGCAGTGCGACGACGCCAACCAGGCGGCCGGCGACTGCTGCGCCGCGAACTGCTCGATCGAGGCCGGCTGCGAGATCGAGCCGAACAACACCTGCGCCACGGCGCCGCCGCCGGTCACGGTTCCGACGACCATCCAGGGATCGATCAGGCCGGTCGGCGATCAGGACTTCATCACCTTCACCGTGCCCGCGACGGCGGACCTCAAGATCGAGACGTTCGACGGTACGGTGGGCACCTGCGCCAGCATCGACACGGTCATCGAGCTGCGTGGTACGAACTGCACCACGGTGCTCGCCACGGACGACGAGAGCGGCATCGCCAGCTGCTCGAAGCTCGACTCGACGGTCAACACGCCCCTCCGGCGCATGGCCCCGGGTACGTATTACGTGCGCGTCGAGGACTACCAGAACAACGGCCAGATTCCGAGCTACCTCGTGCAGATCTCGTTCAACGCGCTCTGCGGCGACGGCGTGAAGCAAGGCTCGGAGCAATGCGACGACGGCAACCTGGCGAGCGGCGACGGTTGCGCCTCGAACTGCGTGATCGAAGGCAAGCCCGAGGTGGAGCCGAACGACACCTGCGCCGCGGCGACCGGCCCGTTCCCGGTGCCCCTCGGCGCCGAAGGTCTGCTCCTCAGCGGTGCGATCACGCCGATCGGCGACGACGACTGGTACGCCTTCACGCTGCCGGGCACGGCCGACGTGTGGATCGAGACGTTCGACACGAACGGCCCCGGCACCTGCACGTCGTCGGTCGACACGGTGATCCAGCTCTACTCCGACTGCGCGACGCCGGTCGGCCCGGAGCAGGACCAGGGCGGGATCACCAACTGCTCGCGGATCAACCCGGCCATCAACACCTACGCGCGCAGGCTCCCCGCGGGGACCTACCGCGTGCGGGTGATCGACTACCTCGATAACAGCACCATCCCCGCCTACAAGCTGCAGGTGAAGATCACGGCGCTCTGCGGCAACGGCATCAAGGAGGGCACCGAGGAGTGCGACGGCGGCGCGAGCTGCACCGCGACCTGCGACCTGCTCCGGGAGGTGATCTGCAACGACGGCATCGACGACGACAACGACGGGAGCATCGACTGCGCCGACTCCGAATGCGCATTCGGCTGCGGCCTCGCCACCCCTTGCGCCGCGGGGGAGACGCTGGCGGTCTACAACTCGAAGGACACGCCCATGACCATCCCGGACTGGGACTTCACGTCGAGCACGATCCACGCGAACGTCGCGGGGACCGTCCACCGCGCGGCGGTGCGGCTGAACGTCTCGCACATCTGGATCGAGGACGTGGACGTCGAGCTCATGTCGCCGGCGGGCACGACCATCGACCTGACCAGCGACAACGGCGGGCAGGGCGACAACTACGTGAACACGGTCCTCGACGACACCTGCGCGACGCCCATCACCTCCGGGACGGCGCCCTTCACCGCGTGCTACGCACCCGAGGCGCCGCTCGCCACGTTCAACGGGCAAGCGTCCGCCGGGGCGTGGAAGCTCGTCGTCAGCGACGACGAGGAGGAAATCGGAGGCACGCTGAACAACTGGTCGCTCGCGATCTGCGTGGCGCCCTGACGCGCTGACGAGCTGACCCTCCCACCCAAGAAGGCCGCGCGGCGCCTCGATTCTGCAGGCGCTGCGCGGCCTTTTCCCATGCAGCACGTTCGAAGCGCATGCCGCCAAAGCCCCGGAGGCGTAGGGCGGCGGATCGCTCAATCCTTCGCGGCGAACGCCTCCTTCACGAGCAGAAGGGCCCAGCCCGTATCGATGTATCGCGTCGATCCCTTCGGCGTGCCCTCGAGATACCGTAACCGGTGAACCAGCTCCTCCTGGAGCAGGCGCGGCTCCTCGTTCACCTCGGAGAGCGCCGATACGACCCAGCCGATATCCGTGATCGACACGGTTCGTTCCTCGAATCCACCGGGCCCGCCGTCGATACGCAGACCCCCTCGCTTGGCAGGCCCGACGATCCGGAAGCGCTTTCCTTCCCGCTCGACGATGGCTCCGGCTCCCTTCTTGCGGAGCAGATCCTCGACGAGACGACGGGCCCGCTCCTCGATGGATCGGGGGAGCGTGCGAGATGCCTCGCGACCTTCGCCGAGCACACGAAACGTGTGAAAGTCGATTCCCGTGCACGCCCATGAGCCATCGTCCTCCAAGAAGCGGGCGACACCTGCATAACGCCATGGCTCCGAGCCGCCCGTTCGCGTTAGCACGAACGCGGTTTCGCCGGGCCGAGGCTCGATGCCGGGGAATCGGATCCGATCCGGTGCGAGGAGCCTGCCTTTCTCTTCAAGGAGCAGGAACAGATGCCCGTCGATTCGCCCGGTTCGCGGAGGCTCCGAGAGGCCAAAGGACGCCGCGAGTTTTGGGTCCTCGATGATCGCGCCGACCTCGGGCCCGAGGGATTCGGGCTTCACCACCTCGACGAGTGTGGCGATGGGCACGGCTCCCGCCGTCGCGTGGATCGAAGCGTGCGCCGGGTTTTCCGCGCGCAAGATCCACCGCTTGTCCTCCTGGACGAGACGCTTGATCAGATACGCCGCGCCGAGATGAGAATCCGGTACCTCGACCAGGGCGATCTTGCCCTCGATGGCTTCGCGGGACGCGCTCCGTGCAAATCGCATCACGAGCCAATCACCGTCTCGGATGGGCTCCTTGCCGCCGTGCATGGAATCGCCCGTCGCGCGCACGGCGAACCATCCCTCCCCGCGCGCCTTCGTTGGCAGGCGGACCTGCTCCCCCTCGGGCGCGAGCGCGATCGGATCCCGCCTCGATCCTGCGGCCGCGCGGAGCGTGGGGAATGCAACGAGATGACCACGAAGGGCCTCGGCTTGCGGCTCGTCCGGTTCCACCCACAGGGAGCCTCCGGGGGAACGAAAGAATCGTACCCGGAAATTCGTCGCGGCCTCTCCTGCGGCAATGCCGAACCAGCGCCGCAGGAGATCCGGCAGCTCGTTCTTGTGCGAACCCACGGGACGGGCGACGATGCAATACTCCTTCATGAAGCGGAAGAGCCACAGGGTGCCGTCCGGGAGGCGTACGCTCGTTTCGTCGCGAGGGATCTCTCCTCGACCTTTCTGCGTAGGTAGCTTCAGAATGGGGTTCCCCTGCGTGTTCCGGAGGACCTTTGCGGAGAACGACACGCCGGCGACGTTTTCGGTTTGCCTCGCGCGGTACATCGCGAGCCGGTAGTCGACGAGCTCGCGCACCATCGACGAAAGCGCCTTTTCGCCGCCGGGGGGGCAGGGGATGCGTGAGACGAAGCGATCGCCTTCCAGCGCGAAGAAGCGCTTGCCGGGCCCGCTCGTCCATGCGGCGATCGGGTTGATCCGCCAGTATGCGGTGAACCGGCGCATGTCTGGGGCATGCACATCCGGGAAATCGGTCACGCCTTCCAGATCTCGCAAGAGCTCGGGGGACCGAGCCATGATGGCGTGACTCCGTTGCGCGAGCTCCGGGACGCCGAGCCCCTCTTGCAGCGCATCGGCCTCGAGCCATGCCTCCAGGGTCACCATCTTGTCGCACTTGTCATCGCGGTGACCTCGAGCTCCCGGAGAAACTCGCCTGCCACGTCGAGGACACGTTTCTCCGTCGCGTCGAGGTCGCCCATGGAGGCCACGAAATCGAAAAAGCCTCCGTGCGTGTCGCGCAACTTCTTGAGGCTGTACCCCATGCGGTACAGCTCGCCCGCGCGTGGCCTTTGCCCTCGGACCTCGCGCAGCTCGCGGTAGGCCTGCTCCGCCGGGCTTCCCCCCTGCGGCGGAAGCAACTTTGCCAAAAGATCTTTGGCTTCGAGCTCGAGGTCGATGGTACACCCGGGCGCCATTCTCGCGGCCTGGTTGCCTTCCAGGAAGTCGCGCAGGTTCGTGGGCTCGGGGCCGAGCGAGATCAGCGTGCGCACGCGCTCCAGGAACACACGATGATTGCCGACGAAATCGAGCACGACGAGCCGCGTTTTCCCGCTGGCGGAGCGTAGACCTCGGCCGAGCTGCTGGAGGAAAACGACGGGGGATTCCGTGGGACGTAGCATCACGACGCGGTCGATGAGGGGGACATCGATCCCTTCGTTGAAGAGATCCACCGTGCAGAGCGCGTCGAACGTCCCGTCGACGAGGGCTTGGATGGCATCCTCGCGCGGCGCCGAGGTCGGGCCCGAGTGAACGGAGGCTGCGCGGACGCCTTTCTCTTTCAGAAAAGCGCAGGCATGTTCGGCGTGGCGAATCGAGCCGCAGAAGACGAGCGTGCGCTGACCTGGATGTTCCTGCCAGGCGCGGAACATCCGTTCGAGCCGAGCGTCCGTGTCGATGGCTTCTTCGAGCGCCGAAGGGTCGAAGCGACGATTGCGAAAGGGAATGGACCCATAATTCGTGTCGTCCTCGAGCCCGAAGTAGGAGAAGGGCACGAGATGCTTTTGCTGGATCCCCACGCCGAGATCGGCGCGGTAAGCGACGTGGTCGTCGAAGAGCCCCGCCACGTCGGCTCCGTCGGCCCGCTCCGGGGTCGCGGTGAGGCCGAGGAGAAAACGAGGCCTCAGCCGGTCGATGATGCCGCGATAGCTGGGCGCCGTGCCGTGGTGGACCTCGTCGATGATGACGTAGTCGAATCCCTCGGGCGTGAGGCGTGCGAGATGGTCGGGGCGCGAGAGCTTCTGCACGGAGGCAAAGACGACCTGGCCCGACAAATCGCTCTTGTCGCCGACGAACCAGCCGAAGCGTGCGTCCGCCATGAGCGATAGCCTCCGGAAGGTTTTCGCGGCCTGGACGAGCAACTCCTCGCGATGGGCGAGGACGAGCACACGTGGACGCTGATTGTTCTCCACGCTCCACGCGGAGACGTCGAATGCGCCAAGCCACGTCTTGCCGAGCCCAGTGGCGAGCACCACGAGCGCCCGTGGATGGCTGCTTTCGCGACTCCGCCGCAACGCCGCGAGGGCTTCGCGTTGAAGTGCGTGCGGCTCGGGAGGCTTGGGCGGCGGGTCTTCCCGTTCAGGGGAGGAAGAGGGGAGGAGCGCTGGCAATGGGCGAGGAAGCTTCGCATACGTATCGATCCAGGCGGGAGAAAGCGGCAAGGCCGCATTCCACCAGCGATCGAAGGCGAGGACGATGGCCTGGTATGCGTCCGGATCACGGTCCTTTTCGACCCGCAGATTCCACTCGACACCCGAGCCGAGTGCCGGCTGAGAGATGTTGCTGGATCCGACGAACGCCGCCCCGAAGCCGGGGCCGGCGAAACGCCACGACTTCGGGTGAAACGACGGGATGCCTTTGGGGAGTTGCGCGATCTCGACGATGCGTGCCTCGAAGGACCCGGAGAGCTCCCTGGCCTCGGCGAGCGTGGCCACCATGCCCATCCAATCGAGCAACGTTCGGAGCGCCTCGGCGGACGTGATTTGAAGGTAATCGCTGGTGACGAGCCGGACGCGGGCTCCGTGCGCGAGGGCGGCGAAGACGTGGGCCTCGAGGAGGTCGAGCCCTCGCTCCTGGGTGAAGGCCGCGAGAATGGCGATGTCCGTCGCGCGGCGAAACAGCGGGTCGAGATGGGCGAGGAAAGGATCGTCCGTGCCGCCTTGCGCAAGGGGAGAGGAGCGATTCGCGAGATAGTTGCCTTTGCCCGGAATGACATGCCGCACGCCGCCGCGGGGATCGTCGACATCGCCGCGATACCGAGGGATGACGTGCACGTGCAGGTGCATGACGGTCTGTCCTGCGGCTTCCCCTGCATTGATGCCGATGTTGTAGCCGTCCGGGGAGAGCTCCGCGTCGAGCTTGCGCTTGACGTCGTCGACGAGTTCGAAGAGGGCCCTCTGCTCGTCGGGCGTCGCGTCGAACCAGGTCGCGACGAGGCGGCGCGGGATGACGAGGGTGTGGCCGTGGCTGACCGGGTAGAGGTCGGCGACCGCAAAGGCGAGGGCGTTGCTCGCGATCCAGGAGGATGAGGGGATCCTGAGGAAGGGCGACACGGCGGAAAGGGTAAGGGAAATATCCTCTCAGACGAAGCGCGAAGCCATCGCCGAGGTGGGTGGTTACCCTCTTCGAAGAGGGTCGCAGTCGTCGCTGGGTGGGTCGAGACCGTCCTCGGCCTGCACGAAGCCATCGGCGGGGTGGGTGGTTACCCTCCTTGAAGAGGGTCGCACCCGTCGGCGTGGTGGGTCGTGACGGTCGTCGACCTGCTGGAAGTCATCGGCGGGGTGGGTGGTTACCCTCCTTGAAGAGGGGTTCAGCCGTTGCCGGGGTGGGTCGTGATGGTCGTCGACCTGCCCGAAGCTATCGGCGCGGTGGTTCGCAAGGGGCCTCGTCCTGCCCGCAGCCGTCGCCGCAGGGGATCATGAGCCTCTTCGACCAGGGTCGCAGCCGTCTGCGCGGTGGGTCGCAAGGGTCCTCGACCTGCTCGAAGCCATCGCTGTGGTGGGGCGTGACGGTCCTCGACCTGCTCGGAACCCCCTCAGGTCACCTGTGCGGGCAGGTCGCGACCGGGTCACCGCCCGCGTTCGCGTCCCTATCTACGTCGTCACCCGACAGGTCCATCCGCGCTGCGGCAGGGGTGCGCCTCGGGGCAGCAAAGGACCCCGAGGTGACCATCCACCGGCTCGGCGATCGTGGGAACGGAGTCCAAGGAGGGGTCGTTGAGGGGGCTCCTCGCAGGAGCCAACTCCTCAACGATTTCCGCTTTGGTGGGTCGACAGGGACTCGAACCCTGGACCTACGGGTTAAAAGCCCGCAGCTCTACCGACTGAGCTATCGACCCTGGACATTCCGGCGGGGTTGTCCCTCCGGCACATCGCGGGCGCACCCTAGCACGATCCGGCCCGTCTGCGACAAGCAGGAAACGCTCCCTCCCGTCCGTCCACCCTCTTCCACCCTCCGCCCCCGCCGCCGCTTCCGCCTCCGCATCCGTTCCCTCGCCTTCCTGCCGCAGCCGCGCTAAGAGGCGGTCCACCATGTCCGAGCGCCGGGAAACGTCGGAGTCCTTCGGGGCCCTGTTCGAGCAAGCGGGCGGTGGTCGCCAGGAGCGACGCCGCTTCCACGTGGGCGACAAGCTCGAAGTGACCATCGTCGTCGTCGCCCAGAACGCCGTCTTCGCCGATCTCGGCGGCAAGCAAGAGGGCTTTTTCGAACGGATCGACCTCACCGATCCCGACGGGAAGCTGCTCGTCGCCGTCGGAAACAAGGTCAGCGCCACCGTCGCCGCCATCGAGCGCGGCACCGGCCAGGTCCGCCTGAGCCCCCTCTTCATCCGCAACGCCGAAGGCGATCCGCTCACCACCTCCATCGGCCTCGGCGCCAAAGGTCAGTCCCCCGTCCTCGTCGAGGGCGCGCGCGTCAAGGGCAGCGTCACCGGCGTCGAGCGCTACGGCGTGTTCGTGCAGATCGCAGGCACCCAAGGGCGCAACGGCCGCGGTCTCATCCCCACCGTGGAGACCGGCACGCCGCGCGGCGCAGACCTGAAGAAGCACTTCACCGTCGGCCAAGAGGTCGAAACAAAGATCGTGAACATCGATCAGGAGGGCAAGATCCGCCTGTCGATCACCGCAGTCGCGCGCGACGAGGAGCGCAACTCGTTCGAGAAGTTCAAGGACGGGGGCAGCGCCGAGGCAGCCGAGGCAGCAGCGGACAAACCCAAGGCCGATGGGAAGAAGGCGCCGCAAGGCGGCGCGAAGAAGCCCGAGCCGCGCGGGTTCGGGACGCTCGGAGATCTGCTGTCGAAGAAGAAGAAGTGACAGTCCGAGAATCCGTGCGCATCGCATGCATGCGCGTGGCCGGTCCGGACGTGCCGCTGCCGGCGTACCAATCCGCAGGCGCCGTCGGGCTCGATCTGTGCGCAGCCGTGGTCGACGAGGTGTCGATCGGTCGCGGCGAGCGCAAGCTCGTGCCAACAGGCGTGCGTGTCGCCATCCCCGAAGGATACGAGGGGCAGGTGCGGCCACGCTCAGGGCTCGCGCTGAAGCACGGGATCACCGTGCTAAACGCACCAGGGACGATCGATCCGGATTACCGCGGCGAGCTGATGGTGCTGCTCATCAACCACGGCGACGCACCGTTCGTCGTGCGTCGCGGAGAGCGGATCGCACAGCTCGTGATCTGTCCCGTGGCGCGCGCCGAGCTCGTCGTCGCAGAGTCACTCGACGAGACGGTACGCGGCGTCGGCGGGTACGGTTCGACCGGGCAGTGAGAGGCGAGCATGCCTGGAGCGCGGAGCTGGGGCTTTGCCCCAGGCCCCACCGGGGCTGTCCGCCCCTGGACCCGGACCAGCGCAAGCGCTGGACTCGGGGTCGATGAACTGCGCTCCGCGCAGTTCATCGAACAGCCGCTGGCAAGACCGCCAATGACCCTGCCAACCAAGGCCGCAGCGATGCAGGTTCAACCGGCAACGTTTGCGTCGTCAGGTTGAGACCCACCTACGTGGTCTTGCCACCGGCCCGTTGGAAGAACTGCGCACCGCGCAGTTCTTCCAGCCCCGGTCCAGGCCGTGCCTGGTTCGGGTCGAGGGGCGAACAGCCCCCGCGGGGTCCGGGGCAGCGCCCCGGCGCGACGTCCTGCAGGGTCACGGGCGAGGGACGACGGCTTCGAGCCCGCTTCGTGCGCGTAGTGCTTCGAGGGCCTTGTCGGACCAGACGCGGCTTCGATCGCTGAAGCCGGCCTCGACGGCCTTGCGCAGCATGTCGAGTGCGCGCTCGTAGGCGCCGTCTTGTGCGTGCGCGCGGGCTGCTTCGTAGGCGTCTTCGGCGCTCTTTTGCCTTTCGAAGACGGCCTCCGAGAGACGCGCTGACCAGTCGAATGCGCGACCGTCGAAGGCGAGCTTTGCCATCTTGCGCGCGTCGTCTTCGCTGAGTGAGTCGACGATGTCGTAGGCGATCGCTGCGGCTCGTGCGACCTCGCCTTGCTCGAGGAGGATCTGCACGAGCGGGCCGACGATCTCCTTGCGATCGTCGCCGCTTGCGCGCGCTGCTTCCAGCACGCGGCGTGCTGCGCTGAGCTCACGCTTGGCGAGATGCACTGCGCCTACGAGTGCTGGATCGACCTCGCCGAGCTTGCGCGCTTCGGCTACGCGTTGGGCTGCCTCGTCGACGTTGTCTGCGGCCAGTGCGACCCAGCCGAGCACCTCGAAGGCCTCGCGACGTCCGCGCGGCGGCAGCGGCTCGCCTGTCCGCTGCTCGTAGGAGAAGATTTCCTGAACGAGACTTCGCGCGCGGCCGAGCTCCTCGTCGGCGACGGCTTGCCGGGCGCGGAGCAGGAGCGAGAGCAGCTCGCCCGAGAGCGCGGGCTCCGTGTCTGGCGCCGGCGCGTGTGGCCGCGGATCCTCCTCGGTGTCGCCGGGCCCCAGCGTTTGCAGACGCCGCAGACTCTGGAACGCGAGCATGCCGAACATGACGGCCAGGAAGAGGTTGTGCGAACGCAGGCCGTAGAGCGCCACGCCGAACCCTGCCAGCATCGAGACGCCCGCCACGAGCCGGACGCGCCGCGGGCCGAGTGCTTGCTCGAGCACGTGCCCGCCGTCGAGCGGCAGCACGGGCAGCAGGTTGATGAGGCCCCAGCGCAGGTTGACGTAGATGAGCACGTCGAGCGCGAAGCGGCCGATCGTGGGGACACGCGCGGCGACCTGGGCCGGGGCGTGGTGGTCGAGCCAGTAGTCGAACCCGAAGAACAGGCCCGCGAAGGCGAACCCGGCGAAGGGGCCGGCCAGGCTGATGAGGATGTGATCGATGCGCCGCAGCGGGAGCACCTGCTGCCAGCGGGTCACGCCGCCCATGAGGTAGAGCGTGATCTCTGGCTGGATGCGGTGCCGCCGGATCGCCAGGGCGTGGCCGAGCTCGTGGACGAGGACGCTCACGAGCACGACGAGCGCCCACACGGCGAGCGGCAGGAGGCCGGCGGGCCCGCGCGACAGGTCCACGAAATTGATGCCGAGCAGCACCGTGGTGAACCAGAAGCTCGCCTGGACCTCGACGTCGATGCCGAACAGCCTGAAATTCATGCCCTCGAATATCCTCGTGCACGCCCGCCCGAGGCGGGCCGATTCTTTGCGGCTCGGACGAAGTGTGGCTTAGAGTGCGGAGCCCTGGGACCTCCGATGTGCTCTTCGAGCTTCGCTCCGCTCCTCGCGCCCACGCTTCTCTACCTCGTCGGCGCGTGCGCCTCCGCCGCGCCTCCGGAGGCGCAGCCTGGCACGCCAGCAAGCGCCACGCACGTACAGGGCGACGTGGCCGCACCACAGGAGGCACACGCGTCCCCTGCAGGGGCTGCGGGCGAGGCTCCGGCGGCGGCTCCAGCGGCGGCCCCGACGGCGGCTCCCGCGTCCACGCCCGCGGGCACGGCAGGGGAGGTCCCACCGGAGGCGGCGCCGCCGATCGAGCCTCGCTCGGTCGTCCTGCACATCGGCGACTCGTTCCTCATGGCCGGCTTTTCCCAGGCGCTGCGGCCCAAGATGAAGGCCGTCGGCGCGCTCTACGAGGTCCGCTCCGAGCAGGCTTCGTACACCACGAGCTGGCACCTGAAGCTCGCGAAGCTCGTTGGCGATTACCACCCCGACCTCGTGATCATCAACCTCGGCGCGAACGAGGTGACGTTGACCGATCCGGCCGCGCGCGCCGACGCGGTCGAGCGGCTGGTCAAGATCGTCGGTGACAGGCCGTGCGTGTGGGTCTCGCCGCCGCTCTGGCGCAAGGACACCGGCATCATCGAGATCTTCCGCAAGCACACCTCGCCCTGCCGCTTCTTCGACTCCGACGCGTACGCCGGCCCGATCTCGCGCCAGCCTGACGGGATCCACCCCGACGCCGCCGGCGGCACCACGTGGGCCGACGCGTTCTTCCGCTGGCTGCTCGCCGAGCGCGCGCCGCTGCCCAAGGAGGGCGAGGCCCTGCCGAAGGGATCGGGCAGGCACGCCGTGAACCCCTGGCGCCTGCGCCCGGAAAAAAACGGCGCGAGCCCGAGCCCGAGCCCGCAGAAGACCGCGCAGACGCAGCCCTAGCTCCCCATCGCCTCGATGATCGCGTCGTGCACCGCGGTCGTGAGCTCCTTGCGGTGCTCCTTGCCGTACGCCTTCGGATCGATCGGCGGCAGGATCGTCACGACCACGCGTTTGCCCTTGCGCACGATCGTCCCGCGCGCAGGCAGCACGTCACGCGTGCCGTCGATCGCCACCGGCAAGATGCGGTGGCCCGTCTCCAGCGCCAGGTGAAACCCGCCGCTCTTGAACGGGCCGACGAGACCCGTCGCGCTGCGCGTCCCTTCGGGCGCGATCCAGAGCAGCGATCCTTCCTCCAGCATGCTGCTCGACGTGCGCAGCGCGGAGACGGCTTGCGCGCGGTTGCCGCGCTCGACGCGGACGAACCCCGCGGCCTTCATCGCGTGGCCCCAAACCGGGACGTCGAAGAGCTCCGCCTTCGCCACCATGCGCAGCCGCCGATCCGGGATCGCGCGGTAGAGCGCCGGGATGTCGTAGAGGCTCTGGTGGTTCGACATCACGATGAACGTCTCGCGGCCGTCGCCGAGGTGCTCTCGCCCGCGCACGACGAGGCTCACCTCCGCGTCCGCGAAGAGCTTCCTCGACCACCACGCGAGCCGCTCGTCGCACGTCTCGGCGTCGAGGCGACCGGTCGCCGCGTCGAACACCGTGGACACGCTGATGCGCGCCGTGTCGAGGAAGCCCTTGGCCGTCTCGACGAGCGTCAACGCCCCCTCCGCTTCTTCTTCGCGTCGGGGAAGCGCGCGTTGCACGTGTCGATGCACTCCTTGTCGGTGCACGCCTTGATGCACTCGTCGATGGTCTTCGCGTTCGCGTCCGTCGGGTCCTGCTCCTCGGCCGGCTTCGGATCGAGCGTCTTGCAGAGGTTGTCGGCGCAGTACGCGCCCGCAGCGCAGTCGGTGTCGTAGAGGCACTGCACGCAGCGGAGGTTCCAGCAGATGCCGGCCTCGGTGCCGGCGTCGCGCGCGATGCAGTCGTCGTTCGTCTCGCACGTGGCGAAGCGGCCGTCTTCGAGGCTGCCGGGCAGGCCGCCGGCGCAGGCGGAGACGAGCGCCGCGGCGAGCGCGAGGGGCAAAGGAAGGATGACGAGAGCGCGGGCGAGGATCGAGGTGCGTGCGTTCATGGGCCTCCGGCGCCGAGGACGGTGATCACGAGGCGCCTCGTGTGCGGGCTCGTTCGGTGCTCCCAGACGTAGATCGCCTGCCAGGTCCCGAGCGCGAGCTTGCCCGCGGTGATCGGGATCGTGAGGCTCGTGCTGGTGATGGCCGCGCGGATGTGCGCCGGCATGTCGTCCGGGCCCTCGGCGTCGTGCTCGTAGCCGGCGCCCTCGGGCGCGACGCGCGCCATCCACCGCTCGAGATCCCGGAGCACGGCCGGATCGGCGTTCTCCTGGACGACGAGGCTCGCCGAGGTGTGCTGGAGGAAAAGCGAGCAGAGGCCGATCGTGACGCTGGCGTCGTCGAGCACAGCGGCGACCGCGCTCGTGACGTCGTAGAGACCCCGCCCACGGGTGCGGATGTCGAGGGTCTTCTGGTGGACGTTCTCCCTCATCGGCACGTTGCCCCCCGTACGTGGCTCCTACCGTGTCCGATGGTCGGGGCTCTCTGCAACTACGAAGATGAAGGAAGGTCGACGTCGACCACGATGCCGAGGGCCGTCCACTGCTGGAACCAGCGCCCGACGCTCGACGCGACGTGATGCTGCTGCTCCTCGGGCAAGGGCTCGGCGAGGCGGCCCAGCGCGGGCACGAGCGGCACGCCCTCGGCGAGGAGGCCGAGCAACGTGAAGGCCTCGGGCTCGAGCTCCTCGAAGTGCGTGACGAGCTCGCGGTTGCGGTAGAGCGCGATGTGCGCGGGCGACGGGTTTTCCGGGACGATCGCCGGCTCGCCCGCGACGAGCCACGCCTTGCGGATGCGGTGCACGGGGTACGAGAACACGAGCCTTCGGACCGCGGGGTGCAGCACGATCCGCGCGCGCTCCCAGGCGTCCTCGGGCAAGCCTGCGAGCTTCTGCGGATCGAGCGGCGGCGCGTCGGCCCCGGCGCGCACGTCGAGCATCGCGATCTCATAACGCGCCATGTCCGCGGCGAACGTGCGTCGTGCGTCCGTCTCGAAGCCGGGCCAGGTCGCGGCGAAGCTCGGCACGTGCTCGATCATCTTGCGGAACGGGGCGTGCGCGGGGGGATGGGCGTCGAGGAAGTCGCGGCAGAAGGCGTCCATCTTCGGCTCGCCGAGCAGGCGCGCGAGGGCCGGAAAATCGTCGTTCAGGATCTCGCGGTGCCGGTACCAGAACTGGCGGCGGTAGATGTCGACCTGCGCGGCCGGCGTGAGGCGCGTGTTGCCTGTGACGAAGCGCGCGGCGGTCTCGGCGAGGGCCGGATCGTCGGGGACAGGCGTGCGGCCGGGGATCACGCTCGCGAGGAACGCTTGCACGGAGGCGAGATCATTTCGCATGGGACAGGGCCTCCTCGCGGACGACGCGCGCCCTCTCGGCCTCGGCGAGCAACGTGGCGAGCGGGGGGATGTCCTCGTCCCACTCGATCAGCGTGAGACGGGCCCGATGCGGTGGATCGCGCGTCGGTAGAGGTCCCACACCGGATCGATCACCGGTCCCGAGTGCGTGTCGATGATGTAGTCGCCGTAGTTCGTGTGGCCGGCGAGGTGGATCTGCACGACGCGCTCGGCCGGGATGGCGTCGACGTACGCGTTCGGGTCGAACCCGTGGTTCTGCGACGAGACGTAGATGTTGTTGACGTCGAGCAGGACGCCGCAGTTCGCCTCCTCGACGACGGCCCTGAAAAAATCCCACTCCGTCATCTCGCTCGACGTGTACGTCAGGTAGCTCGACACGTTCTCCAGCGCGAGCGGCACTTCCAGCGTGTCCTGCACGATGCGGGCGCGGGCGGCCACGTGGCGGACGACGTCCGCGGTGTAGGGCAGGGGCAGAAGATCGTGGGTGTTCACGGTCGCGATGCCGGTCCAGCAGAGGTGGTCGCTCAGCCAGGGGGACTTCGTCCGGCGGAGCAGGGCGCGCAGGCTCTTCAGGAAGTCGAAGTCGAGCGGGGTCGTGCCGCCGATCGAGAGCGAGACGCCGTGCTGGATCACGGGGTAGTTCGCGAGGGCGCGGTCGAGGTTCGCGAGAGGCACGCCGCCGGGCACGAGGAAGTTCTCGCTGATGATCTCGAGCCAATCGACCTTGGGGCGGGTCTCGAAGATCTCCTCGTAGTGCGGCAGGCGCAGGCCCACGCCGATCCCGAGGTCGGGGAGGCCGAGGCGCATGCGGTCGGGTGCGGTCATCGCGGTTCTCCGGGGAAGTGGTGTAAAAACGAAGGGCCGCGCGCGCCACCCGAGGTGGAAGCGGCGGCCCTTCGAGTTCGAGCGGCGCGGGGGGCCGCTCGAATCACTTCGGCGCGTCGGCCGGCGCGGCGCCGTCGGCCGGCGCGGCTTCCTTCGACCCGCTGCACTTGCCGCCGGAGCACTTGTGCTCGCCGCCGGCCTCGCCGCCCTTGGCGCCGCTGCACTTGGCCTCGGTGCCGGCCTCGGCGCCCGCCTTGCTGTCGGCGTTCTCGGGCTGCGCCTGGCTGCCGCCACACGCCGCGAGGCCCGCGATCATCCCGCCCACCGCAAGCGTCGCCATCATCTTGTTCATGCTCATGGTCAATCTCCGTTCCAAGCGTGTCTTTTTCGTGGCCGTCACCCCGGGGAAGTCGCGACTTCGAGCGCTTCGTGCGAAACCTCCCCCCGCCATGATCGTCTCCCCCCGGGGTGCCGGGGACTCCCCCCTACGTGCGTGCCCCTCGTCCGGATCCGGATTGCCGAGCAGCGCGCGCGGGGCCCATGGTGGTAGCCCGATGCGAAGGGACGAGGCAAGGAAAAGCGCCGGCCGGCGAGGGCCGAAGCCTGCTCGCGCCGCGGCGCTCGTCGTTTTCGGCGTGATTGGCGCTTCGGGATGCGTTGCGTCGCGGTTCGACGCGCGATTCTTGCCGGCCGACGACGTCGCGCGTGAGCTCGAGTCCATGACGCCGGGGCTCGGCGCCGAGACGCGCGCGACATTTCGAGACGTGCTCGCGACGACCCTCGCGGAGGACGCTTACACCTGCGCGCCGTCGCCGCGGGAGGTCTTTTTCGGCGACGTGGAGGAAGGCGAGCGCACGATTCGTGGGTCGATGCCGCATTATCGGTTCTTTTTTGGACCGATGCATTATCAGGTGCGGCGGGTGGGGGCGCGCGGCGGTGCGCCGGGGCGCTGGGAGGTGTCCGCGCGGTTCGCGGTGGTGCTGCCGCGGGAGGGCGGGACGCTGGAGCTCGCGGATTGCGACGGGAAAGAACGGTACGAGGGGGAGGTCGTGTGCCGGGGCGTTCCGTTTTCTCGATCGAACGCGACGGAGGCGTGTCCGGCCTCGGGGGAATTTCGGGTGGCGGGGACGCGTCGCAACATGGAGGCGCTGCTCGCGCGCTGGTCCGAGGAGGCCGAGCAGTACTGGAATCGGGACGCCGAGCGCTACGGATTGCCGGTGCGATACGATTTCACGTTTCTGCCGCACGACCAGGCTGCGCGGGAAGGCGTGCCGGTGGATCTCACGTTGCCGCTCTCGACGACGTGCGGGCGGACGCCGTATTTCTGGTCGTTGCGGAGCGGCTGGTCCCTCCCGGTGATCGCGCACGAGGCGGGGCATTTGCTCGGGCTCGTGGACGAGTACGAGGCGCTCTCGGGGATCGTGCCGTTCTACCCGAAGAAGCCGTTCCCCGGCGCGCAGACGAGCCGGATGGGTTTGTCGATGAAGGAAGACACGATCCTCTATCCGATGCACCACTGGATCGTGGTCCGACGTTACCTCTGTCCGGAGCCCTCGGGCCGCGACCCGTGGGGGCATGCATTCCAATGAAGTCTCTGGCCCGAATGATCCTGCTCGGATCCATGTTCCTGACGGCGTGCGACGACGCCAAGCCGGAAACCGAGCCCGCGCCCGCCGCCTCCTCCGCGTCCGCGTCCGCCCCCGATCCCACCGCCGCCTCCGCGTCCGCGTCCGCGTCCGCCTCCGCCTCCGCGCCCGTGGCGCTTCCCGAGCAGCCCGACGATTTTGCGCTCGTCGAGCCGGCGACGCCCACGTGTCCGCCGGAAATGGTGCGCGTGAAAAAGAGTTATTGCGTCGATCGCTACGAGGCGAGCCTCGTCGACACGGAGACGGGGCAGGACCTCTCGCCTTATTACGTGCCATCCCGCAAGCAGGCGCTCTCGATCCAGAAACTATGGGAGCAGGAGCGCCTCGCCGTGGGGCCCGCCGAGGCGAGGGAGATGGCGCTGCCGCCGCTGCCGCCCTGGCAATCGCAGCGCAACTTCGAGCCGAAGGCGGTCTCGAAGAAAAGCCGGATTCCCCAGGGCTACCTCACGGGGCCGCTCGCCGCTCTCGCTTGCAAGAATGCGGGCAAGCGGCTTTGCTCGCTCTCGGAGTGGCAGACGGCTTGCCGGGGCGAGGACGACCGCAACTTTCCTTATGGCGACACGTACGAGCAGAGCAAGTGCAACATCTTTCGCGAGGCGCATCCCGCGGGGCTGCTCCACGGCAATCCGAGCATCGGTCACAGCGATCCGCGGCTCAACACGGTGAAGGCAGGGGACAAGCCGCTCCTCCGCCGCACGGGCGAGACGCGGGCCTGCACGAGCCGGTGGGAGGGCGACGGCATCGCCGACATGGTCGGCAACATCGACGAGTGGATCGACGACCCGGAGGGGACCTTCGTCGGTGGGTTTTACGCGCGATCGAAGAAGGACGGTTGCGCCTCCATGGTGCGAGCGCACCCGTTCGATTATTTCGACTATTCGACCGGGGTTCGATGTTGCAAGGATCTTTAGCGCGGGAGCTTTCATGACGAACGGGATGGGAATGGCGGCGCTCGCCGTGGCGTTGGTCGGTGCCGGCTGCGGGGCGCGGACGGAGCTGTCGGAGAGCAAGCGGAGCGAGGATGTTTGCGCGTCCGTGGGGCAGGCGTGCCGCACGTCGGCGGCGTGTTGCGGCGGCGGGTCATGCAATGCGGGCGTCTGCGAGGCCCCGCTTTGCAAGGGCGGCGAGGCGCCGGTGGTCCTCGCCAGCGAGGCCGAGCGGCTCTCGGGCGTGCTCGCCGACGGCGATCACGTGTATTTCACCCATTATGGCGCCGGGGGCGCGGTGCTGCGCGTGCCGAAGGCCGGCGGGGCGATCGAGACGGTGGTTCCGGCGTCGAGCTGGACCGAGTCCCTCGTCGCGGACGCTGATTCGCTTTATTACCTCGACAGCGACCAGGTCAAACGCGCCTCGAAGGACGGGAGCGGCGCGAGCCTGCTCGCGGCCGACCAGGTGGGATCGATGTCGATCGCGGTGGACGCGTCGTTCGTGTACTGGATCGATCCGGTCGATCAAGCCGTGCGGCGGGTCTCGAAGGCCGGCGGCACGCCTCAAACCCTGGTCAAGGACGAGGATCTCACGCCGGACATGGTGCCGCGTATGATCGCGGACGATACCACGCTCTACTGGTCGGCCACCGGGGCCTGGTTGATCCCGGGCTTTCACGCGACGCCGAAGGAGGGCGGCGAGCTCCTCCTCCTCGATGGTGCGCCCAGCACGCATTTCGTCGCCGATTCAATGTTTCTCTTCTGGATTGATCAGGAACATTACGTGGGGGACGCGACCCCCGCTCGCCTGGTGCGCTCCCGGAAGGACGGGAGCGAGGCGAAGACCCTCACGGACTGGACCTCCGACTACCCCAGTGATCTCGCGGCCGGAATGGCGCAGGACGAGAATTACCTGTACTGGGCCAACGGGCAGGCGCGAATCATGAACCGCATCCCCAAGACCGGGGGCGAGCCGGTGGAAATCTTCTCCTCGCCGGACCCCATCCACCAGTTCGCGGTCGATACGTCCTGTCTGTATTACGTGGCCGTGCGGGTTTCGCACGAGACCGGCGAGACGACGAGCAGCTTGCTGCGTGCGCCGCGGTTTCTGCCGGGGGAGTGAGGCGCCGCGGGGCGTGGACGTCGCTTTCTTGCACGCGTTTCGGCGCGGCCCGTAATGTGCCGCGCATCATGCGTAGGTACACATTCCTTTTCGGGCTCGCGCTCGTCGCGTGCTCCCAGGGGGATCCAGCTGCATCCTCGGGAAAACCCGATTGCACGGTTGATCCTGGCGACGGCGTCACGCCCGTGCGCGAGGAGCCCGAGGACGAACTCACCCCGCTCCGTTTGCTCCGACGCGCCAGCATTGCCCTGCTCGGCGTGCCCCCGACCGACGAACGAATGCAAGAGCTCCTCGCGCAGGCGACGCCCGAGGCGCAGTTCGCGTACGTCGACGACTTCATCGACGAGGCGCTCGAAGACCCGCGGTTTTACGACATCACCTTCGAGCACGCGCGCAGGTGGTTCAACCTCCCGCTGATCCCGCGCACGGCCGACGCGCCCGAGTACGGGGCCAAGCAGCAACGCGTGCTGACGGCGTGCAAAGCGGGCACGGCGAACGAGGGCGCGCTTCACTATTTCCGCGACGTTGCCTCCGCGGACGTGAACTGCGCCGCCGGGGCCGCGAAGACCACGGTCGAGCCCTGGTGGGCGCCGGGGACTTCGGTGACGCTCGTCGGGAGCGCGGCGAACACCACGAATACCGGCCAGATCAAGCCGAACGGCGCGCCGGTCGACATCGAATGCAATCAGCGGGCGGAGGGTACGTGCGGATGCGGCAAGAATGCCGTGAGCTGCTGGTACGATCCCGGCACCTACCCCGGCTGGGCCGCGTTCCTCGCGACCAACCCGGACGGCCAGCGGCGCCTGCTCGCCGAGGAGCCGGCGCGCCTGTTCGCGCACCTCGTCTGGCACAATCGACCCGCGACCGATCTCATCCTCTCGGACACCTCCGTCGGCCCGAACGAGGTCCAGGCGGCCCACATCAACCAATCCCTCGCCGGCGGCGCGCTCGACGTGCTCACCGACGAGAGCTGGTGGAACCCGGCGAGTTTTGCCGGCGCGGCCGTGGATCCGCATCACGAAGCGAACGATCCGAAGGCGTGGCGCGAGTATGCGATCTCCGCGCGAAACGCGTTTTTCCTGAAGGAGCGCGATTACACGTTCGATCCGCGCAAGGATCCGGGCATGTCAAAGGGATTTCCCTCGGCCGGCATGCTCACGTCGCTCGGCTTCCTCGACACGTATCCGCGTGAGCGCCTGCGCGCGGCGCGCGCGCTCGAGACCCTCGCTTGCGAGCAGCTCTTGCCGCCGGGCGGGGACGTCGCGTTCAACCCCTACGAGACCGATCCCGGCCGCGAAGGGCCCTGCCAGCATTGCCACGCGCGGATCGACACCGCGGCGGCGCATTTCAAGCGGTACGCGAAGGCCGACCACGCGTTCGAGGGATGGGGCGCGCAGTACTACATGCCCGGCGTGGGCAAATGGCAATGGGATCCCGCGTGGCGCACGGGCGCATGGCCGTACGGCAGCGAGCCGTTCGCGCAATGGAACAAGTGGTACCTGCCGGGCTCGCTCCTCACGCCCGTCACCGAGGAGGAGGCGAACGCCAATCCTTACGCGTTGTTCCTCGATTTCCTGCCGCCGGAGCTCACCCTGCTCGGGCAGACGAGCGACGGGACCGTGGGGCCGCTCGGGTTCGCGAAGCTCATCGTGGCCGCGGGGTCCTTCGACCGGTGCGTCGTGCGCCGCGTGCACGAGCGTGTCCTCGGGCGCGACATCGATCCGGTGACGGAGAACGGGTATCTCGAGACGCTCACCGCCTCGTTCGTGTCGAAGGGCCGGCTCGTGCGACCCTTCATCAAGTCCCTGACGCAGTCCACGTCGTTCCGCAGGGGGCAATGACATGCGAAAACGAATCCTGTTCAAGATCGTCGCCCCCTTCGTCGTGGCCCTCGGGGCCGCGAGCTGCGAAGGGGACGAAAGCAATCCCTGCGGCGGGCCGACGCCCGAGGAGCGGGCGCGAAACCAGGCGGTGTTCGACGCGCTCGCCCCGTCCTGCCAGGGATGCCATGTCACGGGGGCGCGCGGGTATTTCGCTTCGATCGAGGCCTTCGAATCCCTCGTCGTCTACAACCCCGTGGAGGTCGTCCCCGGCAAACCCGACGAGAGCGAGCTCATTCGCCTCCTCGAAGGGAAGGGGACCCGCGCGTTCAAGCAAATGCCCATCGCGGGGCCGCCGTTCGCCGAGATCGCGGCGAGCGGATCCACGAAGATGACCATGGCCCAGATCCGCGCGTGGGTGACGAACCTCGAATCGCGCTCTGCCGATCCGTTGCCGTCCCTCGAGGCCCGCCGCATCACCCGGCTCTCCGCCGAGGACGTCGGGCGCGCGCTCTACCAGCAGCTCGGCCTGTCGGACGACGATTTTTACGTGGCCGCGTCGAGCTACGACATCCCGCACAAGACGAGCCAGAACGACGACACGTATCCCTTCACGTCGCCGGATTCGGTCCCGGGGCCTTATGAAAACCTGCCCGTCGAGCGGTTCGCCGCGCTCGGGGGCGGCTCGGCGCCGAACCAGCTCAAGGCCGATGGCTCCGTCTCCCCGAGCTTCCTCGGCGTGATCACGCAGGTCTCGCAGCGCTGGTGCGCGCTCGCGCTCGACAAGACGGGCAATACGGCGCTCCTCCCCGCCGGCGCCTCGGTCCAGACGGGCAGCGCCGACGCGGCGAGCGTGAAGGCCGTCGTCCGCGCCTGGTACCTGCATTTCCACGCCGTGGACGCGACCGACGCGGACGTCGATCGCGTGTTCTCCACGGTGTTCGTCCCCCTCGAAATGGAGAAGGACGCGCGGAGCGCCTACATCGGCACGTGCTCCTATTTCATTCGCCACCCCGACTGGATCTTCTACTGAGAGGCCCCGATGAAAACGAGCCGCAGAAATCTCCTCCTCGCCGCCCTCGGGGCCTCCCAGCTCGCGCTCCTCGGCCGTTTCGCCGTGCGGAGCGCGTCCGCCGCGCCGCCCCCGAGCGGGCCGACGAAGCTCCTTTGCATCTGGCTCGACGGCGGGTGCAACTGGGAGCATTTTTTCACGCCGCTCACGGGCGCCGGCATCGACAAGTTCATCCAGCCGCCCGACGGCGGCGTGCACCCGTTCGGTTATTCGAAGGAGCAGGTGCGGAACTTCGACGGGACGGCCGCGGACCTCGGATCCACGAACCCGACCCGCAAGCTCCGCGGGCCCGTGTCCTGGAACGACGCGAACCCCGCCGACACGACGGGCTCGAATCCGCTCTCCGGCGGCACGCAGAACTATCGCCCATGGGGCTATTCGTGGGTCGACCCGAAGTACAAGCTATATGAGCGCACCTGTGTGCTCGTCGGCGCCGATCAGGGCACGGCGTCGCACGGGAGCGGCATCATCGCGAGCATGTGCGGCGTCGCGGGCTCGTCGTTCCGCGCGCCCAGCGTGCAGGCCGTGATCGCGAACCACATGGCGGCATATTTCCCGGACCGGCCCGTCCCGAACGCGACGCTCGGCGGCGTCCTCCCAGCGGCGCTGGACCTCCCCGCGCTCGCCACGCCATATACACTCACGAGCCTCGCGCTCGTCGAGTCCACGATCTCGGACCGCCGAAACAGCGCATGGGACGGCCTCCGCACCCGGACGGACGTCGAGGGAATGGCCTTCGACGGCACGCCCATCGGCGAGACGCTGCCGCTCACGATCACGGATCGCGCGGTGCTCGAAGCAATCCGCGATCGAAACGGCATTTCGACGAAGGGGACGGACACGCTCTATCGGCAGCTCCACGACACGTACGCGGGCCTCAGCAAGACCGTGGCGCGCGACGTGCTCTCCGTGCTCGATCAAACGAAGGGGTTCGAGTTCCTGAAGGCCGACCCGCTTTATGGAGGCGGGCCATTCCAGACCGCATGCATCGGATCAGCCGACATCTGCGGGAATGTGCTCGCAGGAGGCTCGTTCGACTTCGCGTTGCGCCTGCTCAAGTCGAACCTCGTGACCAGCGTGACGCTGCGCGCGACGAGCATCGCGAACACCGGGTTCGACGTGCATTATTCGGGCGGCGCGCGCGCGCAGACGAGCCACCTCCGCATCGCGCTCGAGGCCATCGGCCAGGTGCTGAACGAGATGCAACTCACGCCCGCGTCCTCGGGGCAAGGCTCGCTGCTCGACGAGACGCTGGTCTACATCTACAGCGATTTCGGGCGCACATTCGCGCGGTCCCCGCAGGACGGGACAGACCATCACCCAGCCACATGCGGCATCCTGGTCGGCGGGAGCGTGAAGGGAAACCAGATGCTCGGAGGCTACGACGAAACAGCACAAGGCTCGCCACTCGGCGCGCCCGTCAACCTCATCGAGGAGTCAGGCACAAAGGCGACACGGCCGCCCACCTCGCAAGACATCGCCGCCACGGTGATCCGCGCCTTCGGCCTGCAGCCAGGCAAGGATTTCTTCATTCCCGGCGGCTACGGCGAATTCGAGGGCGCGCTGCTCGTTTGAGCATGCGGTCGCGCCGGGGTTTCACCCCGGACCCCGACCAGGGGTTGTCCACCCCTGGACCCGGACCAGGCACGGCCTGGACCGAAGGTGGAAGAACTGCGCGATGCGCAGTTCTTCCAACGGGCCGGTGGCAAGACCATGGAGGTGGGTTTCAAGCAGGCGACGGGCACGCTGCCCGTCGAGCCTGCAGCGCCGCAGTCTCTGTTGGCAGGGTCGCTCCTGGTCTTGCCAGCGGCTGTTCGATGAACTGCGCGGAGCGCAGTTCATCGACCCCGAGTCCAGCGCTTGCGCTGGTCCGGGTCCAGGGGCGGACAGCCCCGGTGGGGCCTGGGGCAAAGCCCCAGCTCCGCGCCTTCAAGACGAAACCGCGTCAGGGCGTCTTCCCTGGCGTCTTCGCCGGCCCCGCCTTCGCCGGCGCCTTCGTCGACAGCGCGGCGGAGGCGGAGGCGGATGGGCTCGGCTCTGCGGTTGCCGTTGACGCGCCGTCCTTGCCCTTGCAGCTCCACGCGCCTGCGAGGATGTACTCGCGTTTGCAGACCACGGGGTGATTGCCTTGGGGGGTCTGCATCGCGAACGTGTGCGCGATGGGTGAGCGCTCCCAGAACGTGAATTGTGCCTTGCACGAGGGCCCCTGGCCCTGGCATGCGGTCTCCGAGGCGAGCGCCTCGATCTCCACGCTCACGCCGAACACGTTGTAAAGTGCCGCGCCTGTTGCTGCGAGCAGCGCCACGGTGAACAGGAGGCTCGCTGCGGAGCGCAGCCCTGAGCCGCTGCGCTCCGTCGTTCCCCCACCTCGATCCTCGGGCTTTGTCACGGGCGGGACGATAAGACGAGCCGGCCCTGAAGGGAAGCGTTCGTCGTCATGCGCGCTTCCGATCCATCCACACGAGTGCCGCGGGCAGGACGATCACGGCGGCGAAGAGGCAGGTGACCTCGCCGATGACCGCGGCGACGCCCATGCTGCGCACGGCGAAGTTATTCGAGCGCACGAGCGCCATGTACCCGAGCGCCGTGGTCATGCTGCAGAGCACGACCGCGCCGCCCGTCTCGCGCACCGCGGCGATCGCGCCGCCCGTGCCCTCGCGGGTGTACCGCTGCACGATGTTCACGGCGTAATCGACGCCGATGCCGAACGTGAGCGGCAATGCGATGAAGTTCAAGAAGTTCAGCTTTACCTTCATCACGACGAGCGCGAGCGCCATCCAGCCGATGCCGATGAGCAGGGCCGCGAGCACGTAGACCGAGGGGAGGCCGCGGCGGAAGGCGACGAGCACCGCGAGGACCGTGCCGAGGAGCGACAGGAGCACCGCCGGCGGGATGTCGTCGATGACGGCGGTCCACATGTCGGCATAAATGACCGCGCGGCCCGAGCCGAGGATCACGCTGCCGTCCGGCAACTCCGTGCGACGATACGCGTTTGCCCAGCGGAAGAGGTAATGGGCATTGTCGACGGTTTCGCCTTCGGTCGGGCTGATGTAGACGATGCGGCCGCGCGTGCCGTCGGTCTCGGTGAATGCACGCGCGAGGCCCGCGGGCAGGTCCTGCATGCCGAACGGTTTCAGGTCGTCCGGGGGCAAGACCTCTTCGATCGTCTTCCAGTCCGCGTCCGGGATGACGCCACGGCGCCGCGCCTTCAGGACCTTTTGCTTGATCTCTTCGAGGATCGGGATCTTCTCGGCCTGCGCCGCGGGGACGAAGTCCTGGAGCGCGTGCACCTTCTCGAAGGGTTTTTCCCCCGGCGGCGCGGCGTCGCGTTTTGCATAAAGCGCCTCGCGCAAGGGCTCGACCTGCTCGGGGCGATCGACGAGGATGGCCATGCCGTCCGTGCCGACGTACCCGGTGATCTGCTCGGCGAGCGTGCTCAGCCGGATCTCCTCGGCCCGCGCGCTCGCGTCGGTGCGCAGGTTCCGGAGGTCGTACTCCATCGGGTTGCTCTTCACGTAGAAGACGGCCGCGACGGCGCCGGCGACGGCCACGGCGACGCCGAGGACCGTGAGCAGGCGCGGGGCGCGCTGCGCGAAGGCCGCGAACGGACGGCCGAACGCGATGCCGCCCTGCGTGGCGCGCTGGATGCGGCCCCAGAGGCCCTTGGCTTCGCGATCGAGCGGGAGGAGCCGCTCCATCAACGTGAGGATGCACGGCTGGGCGAGGTAGGTCGCGATCCAGCAGAGGAGCATGCCGATGCCGCCGATGACGCCGAAATCACGGAAGCCGCGGAACTCGGTGACGACGAGCGAGCCGTACGCTGCGCCGGCCGCGGCGGCCGCGGTGAGCGTGGGGCGCCAGGTCTCGCGCCGCGCGACGTCGAGCGCCTCGGCGAGCGGGAGCTTGTCCCTGCGCGCCTCGAGGTACCGCGCCATGTAGATGATGCTGAAATTGATGCCGTTGCCCGCGACGATCGTGAAGAGAAAGCCCGTGGCCATGTTCAAATGGCCAATCAAGAGCTCGGTGACGCCGAAGGTCCACGCGACGCCGATGCCGATGGTGATCAGCATGGCGAAGAGCGTGCGAATGCGGAGGTAATAGAGGAACACGACGCCCGCGAGTAGCGCGGCCCCGAAGAGCCCGACCTCGGTGAGGTCCGCGTTGATCGCGGCAAACTCGGAGATGCCCGTCTGGAGGTCGCCGCCGAAGCCGTAATGGATTTCGGGGTGGAACGAGGCGGGGTTCACCCGATCGACGGCCTCGCGGATGCGGCGCAAGGCCTCGCTGCCCCGCGTGAAATCGCTGCCGATGACCTTGGAGCGGACGGCGACGACGAGCGTCTTGCCGTCCTTCGATTGGTAGTAGCCGTCGGGGAAACGATCGGGCGTGGCTTCGCCGCCGAGCTGGAAGCGCTTTTTGATGCTCTCGGCGTCGAGGGCCGGGGGCTCTTCGCTCTCGTCGAGCAAGGTGCCCGTCGCCTTGTTGACCTCGTAGGCATACCGCGCCTCGATGTCGTCGCGCAGGCCTTCGAGGTCCTTCGTCTCGGCGTAGAGGCCCGCGCGGGGCGAGAGAAAGGCGCGCGCCTCGTGGACGCCGTCCTCGACGCTGCCGACCCAGGGCGGGCCCACGGCCACGAGGGCAGGCACGAGCGCGTCGCCAGCCTGCCGGAGCGCAGCCGTGGGCGTGTTCGGGCCGCCTTCAAGGACGATGAAGAGCGTGGAGACGCCAGCCGTGCGCGCGGCGACCCGATGAAGCTCCTGCACGCTCGGGCGGGAGGAAGGCAAGAGGGATTCGAAGCCAGTCTGGATGGTCAGGCGCAGGGCGAGGACCACCGAGACGATCGTGAGCGCCACCGCGACGAGGAGCGGGACGAGCGGGCGTTCGAACTGCAAGCGCCCGAGCCGGTCGAAGAGGCGCTCGGGCAAGCGGCGGGAGGACGGTGCGGCGCTCAGGGCAAACCTCGGAGGAGCTAAGGGAATCGTGGGAGCGCGGATATAGTGCAAACGAGGCGGATCCTCACCCCCAAAACGCCTGCGGATGGGTCGCTTCGTGAGCCGTTGCGCCGGGGCGCTGCCCCGGTCCCCGCGGGGGGCTGTCCGCCCCCTCGACCCCGGACCAGGCACGGCCTGGACCGAGGGTTGAAAACCTGCGCTCTGCGCAGTTTTTCAAACGGGCCGACGAAGAAGCCGGGGTGCCAGCCGAACCGGCAGCGCGGCTGTTTTGGTTGGTAGGGTCGCGGCTGGTCTTGACCGGGCTTGTTCGATGAGTTGCGCGGAGCGCAGAGCATCGAGCTTGGGTCCAGCCGCTGGCTGGTCCGGGGTCGAGGGGGCGGACTCCACTCCCGAGCGGAGCCAGCCCACGAGCGCGCGCCCGAGGGCCGGGCCTTCGCAGCAACCGCGTCAGTCGTCGTCACACGAGAAGCGCGCGAAGAACGCCTCGTCGGTCTTGGCGCCATAACGCTTCTTGGTCTTCGACCTCTCCCGCTCGATACATTCGCGACACTTGTCCTTGCACCCAAGCCGCTTCCAGAGGATCGCAGCAAAGAAGAGCTCGAACGTATCTTCACGGGGATCGATGAATCGATCTTCCTTCTTGCGGGGCTGCGAGCAGAACTCCGCGACCGCGCGTTCGTCTCGAAACCGGTCGAAGAAGGGCAGGGCCGCGACCTCCACGAGCCTCAATAGCTCCTGCCCTACCTCGTCGTCCTTCTCGGGCCCATCGGAGGACGTGAGTTCCCACCACCTGTCGCCCGTTGGTGTCAGCATTCCGGGCCTCACGTTCAGGATTCCGTCCGCGGCCTGAGGTGCCTTGGATTCGACGCTGCCGGGGCCCCAGTAGAGAACTCTGACCCCCGGCACGTGGATCCCACAATTCGTTGTGAAGCTGGACTTTCCGGCCGTGTTGATTTTGCCAGTCTCGTGGTTGAAGAGGTGCTGGACGCTCCCCAAGTCCCGCACGTACACGATCCCTCGTTTCTTGAAGCCCGCCGCCTGGAGCGTGGGCGTGACCCAGGTCTTGAAGATGTAGTTCCTTCGGTCCCGGAGGGCTCGCTCAGGGGTCATAATAGATTACACGTCCCTTCTTTTTGAGAACTTTCTCGTACTTCTGTATCTGGCGTTTGCCCGCTTCTCCACCCGTCGGCGTGTTCGGCTTGAGCTCAATCGGATGCCCTTTGGGCGTGACCGCGTCGGGTTTCACGTACGTGCCACCCTCCACCTTGATATGCGGTTCGGCTTTCCACCCCTTTGCCTGCTTCTCCTCGACCTTCTTCTTGAACTCCTCATGCACCTGCCGCCCCCGCGCCGCCGCCGGGTTCTCGCCTCCCCGCTTCGGTTTGGCCTGCGGTGGTGGGTCCGCCGCGCTCCCGTTGCCCGCCTGCCCCGCCGCCCCGCCGTTCGGCTTCCCGACCGGCTTGGTCCTCGTCTTGACCGTCGACTTCGCCGCCGGCTGCGGCCCGCTCGCTCCCCCAGCGCTCCCACTCCCCGTTGACAGGGACTGCCCATGGTGCTTCCCGGCGGGCTTCTTCCCGCCCTTCGGTTGGAAGTTCTGGTGTTTCGCATGGCAAACGCCCGCGAGGCACTCGTAGGCTCGATCGAGCCGCGCGGTCTCCTCCGGGGTTTGGCTCCATTCCTCATACCGCCATACCTCACCCGGCTGCACCTCGCTCGGGTCCTTCGGTACGGGCGCGGGCGCCTCGACCGGATGCGGTCGATTCTCCGCGACGGCCGGCTCCGCGCCGGGCCGCTTGACCAGAACCCTCGTGCACGTACGTGAACCCGCGCCGCCGCGTTGCCGCGTCTGGCCTGGCTCCCGATAGGCCGCGCACCGTTCCCGCTCCGGCGGTCTCGCGATGGGTCGCGGCAGCGGTTTCGGCTGCGATTTCGACGGCTCAGCGCGGCGGGCCTCGTCCTTCTTTTCTCCGTCCTCCTTCTCCTTCGCCGCGCGCTTCTCCGGCGGAGGCGGAGGCGGCTTGTCGCAGGGGAGATGCTGGAACGCAATCCCCAAGAGCTTCCGGCTCTCCGACGGCGCGTGGGATCATGAATATAAACGGCCTTGGCCTCGCGGCCCTGCAAAAGCTCGTCGAGCGACAGGAACGTCGTTCGAGGCGTTCCGTCCCCCACGTCGTACCAATAACGCGCATTCGGATCGACGTGGGGATGGCGCCGGCAGATGCGGAACAAGCGCGTTCCGTTCGGCATCGTCTGCGCCCACGCCTGCGAATGCGCGCCTGCCGCGGCGCACCCGAGGAGCCATGCCGAAACGCCCAAAGCGACGAGCACGAGGAGCCAAAACCGAACAAATCGGTTCGACGACCAGGCCATGGAAGTGCCTTCCGTTCGCGCAAGGCCTCACAGGCCCCCCCGTGGCGCCGCGCGGGCCCGCGTTCTTCCTGGCAATCCGTTCTTCAACAAACCTCGACGCGGGGACAAGAGATTGCACGCCACCGCCCCCGCGCGGCAAAGCCCTCCCCCGCGGATGCGTCCTTCCACCCCGCGAAGGCACGCCCTCTCCCCGCGAAGGCACGCTCGCTCCCCCCGAAGGCAGGCCATCAACGTGTGACGGCACACGTCGACCCCATGGAGGCACGCACCGACCGCAGGAATGCAGCGCGCCAACGTGTAAATGCACACACTCGCTCCGCCGCGGCAGCCGTTGCCGTCACGAAGGCACAGGGCCGACCCGTGAATGCATACGCGGCTTCGTGCAGGCCCCCGTCAAGACCGGCCGCGACCCTGCCAACCAAACCAGCCGCGTGGCGGGTCCTGCTGGCCCCCCGGCTTCTTCGTCGGCCTGTTTGAAAAGCTGCGCGGAGCGCAGTTTTTCAACCCTGGGTCCAGCCCCTGGCTGGTCCGGGTCCAGGGGTGGACAACCCCTGGTCGGGCCCGGGGTGAAACCCCGGCGCAACGCTCACCCGCGCGTCGCGCGATACAGCATATCGACGAGGCGCGGCGTGCGACCCACGAGCGGGGCGAGGAACTCGAAGACGCTTGGGCGCAGGAGGAGACCGTGCAGCGTGCTGGCGACCAGAAAGCGGGCTGCGAAGGCGCGGGAGAAGGCGCGGGTGTAGGCGCGGATGGGGTCGGGGGAGAAGGTGGCGAGGGCGGCGAGACGGCCGCTGTGGAGGGCGATGGCCATGCCGTCGCCGGTGAAGGAGGGGACGAGACGCGCGGCGTCGCCTGCGAAGAGCAAGGGGACGCCTGTTGTGGGGCAGGCTCGGGCGATGGCTTGGGCGCCGAAGCCGAAGCGCGCGAGGCCTCTTGGTTTTTGCGTGGGCGGCCCGAGGGCGGCGAGGCGCTGCGCGAGGGCGGGGTGGCGGGTGCCGTAGGCTTCGAGGGTTTGCCATCCGGGGCGTGCGTCGCCGTCGAGGAGGGCGCAGATGCCGATGCGACCGTCTTCCACGGGGTTTACGCCGATGTAGCCGCCTGGCACGAGGTAGAGCTCGACGTCGGCTTCGAGTGGCGTGGGCGCGCAGTAGGCCTTGAGGGCGACGAAGGTTGGGCGGTCGGCGTGGGCGCGTGGCAGCGCGAGGGGGGCGTCGAGGGGGGAGCGTTTGCCCATGGCGAGGACGAGGCCCCGCACGGCGTGGGCGCCGGCCTGGCTCTGGATTTCGAGCGCGCGTGGTGGCTTTGGGACCATGGCGCGGACGGGGGTGCGTTCGAGGACGGTTGCGCCTGCGTCTCGCGCGCGACGGGCGAGGAAGGCTTCCAGGGCCGCGCGTGTGAGGCCGAGTGCTGGACGGCCGGGGAGCGTGAGATCGAGGCGCGCGCCGCTCGCGCCGAAGAGGGCCACGCTGCGGAGCGGCGCGGGCTTCAGTGCGGAGGCGAGATCGCCGCAGCCGAGGGCGTCGAGATCCTCTTCGGCTTCGGGCGAGAGGAACTCGCCGCAGACTTTGTCGCGGCCGATCGTGCCGCTCTCCCACACGACGACCTCGCGGCCTCGCTGGGCCGCTGCGATGGCCGCGGCGAGGCCCGCGATCCCGCCGCCGACGATGCCGAGCGGAGGCTTCTCGTTCATTGGCCGGAGGTGGTCTCCAGGAGGCCGATTTCCGCGCAGAATCCTGGGCCGAAGGCCGTGACGAGCCCGAGCGCGCCTGGCCCGAGGGGCCCCTCTTCGTGCAGGAGCTGATCGAGCGCGACGAGCACGGTGACCGAGGACATGTTGCCGTGCTGCTCGAGCGTGTCCCAGCTCGTGCGCGTCACGCTCTTCGGAAACCGCGCGTGATCCTCGAGCGCTTCGAGGACGCGCCGTCCGCCGGGGTGCACTGCGCCGAACGAGAGGCGGCTCGCGTCGGGGACGTCGAACCGGCGGAGCACCCGCGCGAACAGATCCGGCAAACCCCGCTCGGCGAAGGCGACGACGTCGCGCGAGAGCTTGATCTTGAGCCCCTCGTCGCGGACCTCGAAGCCCATGAAGTGCTCGGTGCAGGCGAAGAGCTCGCGGAAGGTGTCGCGGACCCGGAGCGCCGGCACCTTCATGTCCCGCCGCTCGGCTCGCTCGCCCGCGAGGATCACGGCGGCGGCGCCGTCGGCGAAGATCGCCGCGGAGACCAGGTTTTCCTCGCTTCGATCCTCGGGCAAAAATGTGAGCGAGCAGAGCTCGACGCAGACCACGAGGGCGCGGGCCTCGGGGTGGCCGACGAGCCATTCGTGCGCGATCGCGAGGGCCGCGGCGCCGCCCGCGCAGCCGTGCTGCGTGAGGTTGATGCGACGGACGTTCGGCGAGAGCGAGAGCGCTGCGACGAGCGTCGCGTCCATGGCCGGAATCTGGAATCCCGTGCAGGAAGCCGTGATGACGAGGTCGATGCTGTCGCGTTCGTCTTCGGTCGTCCCCTCGGCGATGCGCCGCGCGAGCGCGCCGCAGGCGTCACGGACGGTCGTGCAGTAGAGCTCGTTCTTCGCAGCGAACGAGCGACCCACGGAGACGAGCTCCTCCGGGGTGATGACCATGTTGCGTCGCTCGACCGCGCTCCTCCGGAAGAGCTGACGGGCGAGCCCGAGGGCGCGTCCATCGAGCCACCGGGGGAGCGCCTCGGAGAGCTCAGCCTGGCTGTACGAGCGCCCCGGAAAGAACGTCCACGTCTGTTCGATGATCGCCATTCAGGCGGGGAGCAGCGGCAACTTTCGTGCGCGGGAGGCGCGTGGGCAGGGGGCGCACGGATCAGGCGCGGCGTCCGGGGCGGCGCCATTCGCCGCGCAGGGCCGCGGTGCTCGGGCGCGCGAGGGCATCGCGGAGGCCGGTGCCGGCGGGCTGCACGAGCAAGAAAAACGCGAGGCCGAGCGCGCCGCCGATCTTGCTCGTCGTCGACACGATGGGCTCGTGCAGGGCGAGCGCCGTCACGCCCGCGGCGAGCGCGAGGACCACGATCAGGAAGAGCCAGCCGAGGCGGGTTTTTTGACGACAAAACGATCGCGGGTCGATGGTCGAGAGGATCATCGTGCCGTCCTCGGCGGGCGCGAGGCGCGGCGTCGCGCCGTCGTTCCGGAGGGCGCCGAACGCGTAGAGGGTGCTGCCTTCGGGGATGTTCGCCGTGACCTTGCGGGAGAAGCCGCGGGCCTTCTTGGCGTCGGGCAGCGCGGCGTCGAAGGCCTCGGGCGAGGGGCAGGCGGCGGCGGCGCGGAGGGCGTCCGGGCCGTGCCAGACCTCGACGCGGGGGCCCGTGCGCGGCGGGATCTCGATCGTGCGTCCCTCGGCCTCGATCGCCCCGCCGAACGACGCGCTCGCGGCGGGCCGATCCTCGAACAGCACGAGAGGGTCGTCCCCGCGCGCGAGCCTGCCGACCTGCGGGATCTCGTGCGCCGCGAGGGATGGGCCTTCACCGTCGCCGCGCGTCACGCGGCCGATCAGGAGGCCCGTGCCTTCGTTTTTCGCGCCGAGGGGGACGAGGCGCCGCGCGAGCGCGGAGAGGGCCGCGATTTCCTTGAACGCCGCGGCGACGACGAGCAGGGTGTTCACCCACAGGACCCCGAGGACGAAGAGGCCCATGAGCTCGTAGGGCAGGGGCTTTCCCATCCTCTTCCTTACGCGCTCGCGGCTTCGGCTTCGGCGCGGCGGATCTCCCGCGGCGCGAGGTCGATCTGTGGGCCTTCCGTCTCCGCCTTGGCGACGTCACGCATCGGGGGACGGGAGGGCCGGAAGAGGTAGGTCCGGAGCAGGTAGAGGACCATGCTCGGCTCGTCGAGGCTCGGATCCACGCGGGGGACGACCTCGCGCTGGTGCGCCTCGGCGAGCGCGGACCAGTGCAAGCCGGCGCGATTGTGGTGGATGGTGTGGTAGCCGTTGTTGCACATCACCCAGTTGAAGGCGCGACCGACGAAGTTCCGCGCGTGGTTCCATTCACTCGTGGTGTCGCAGCGGTCGTGCTGGATGAGGTTGATGCGCAGGATGCAGCGGGCCCCATAGAGCTGCGGGACGACGACGAAGAAAAGCGTGGTCCAGACGTCGTAGACGAGCAGGGCGCCGGTCAGGCCAAACGCAACCACCTGCTCGACGAGGTACTGCCGCACGAAGTCCTCGCGGCCCTTGTAGCGGGCCCAGCGCGAGACGCCCGCGAACGTATTCGGGCCGGCGACATTGGGGAAGTGGAGCAGGTTGAGCAGGTTCCACTTGAAGGAGACGTGCGTGGGCGCGGCCCAGTCGGGCTTGCCGTCATCCTCGAAGTGGTGGTGGACGAGGTTGTGCGAGGGGATGTTCGCAGAGGCCGGGTAGAGCGCGCCGAAGCTGAGCACGACGCGGAAGATCATGTTGAGCCGGCGGCTCTGGAAGATGCCCTGGTGCAGGTGGTTGTGGATGACCACCGTGTTGAGGAAGCTCAAATAACAGGCCGCAGCGAGGAACAAGACGTTCCGGCAAGCGGGCACGAAGACCATCGAGGCAAGGACGCCGAGGTAGGCCGCCACGATGCCAATCTGCCGCCATTCGGTCGGGTGCTTCACCAGCCAGGGGCCTCGGGTTGGAAGCGAAGAGGACACGGCTCCGCGTTCTACCATCCGTCCCGGGCACTCGACAATCATGGACGGGGGGGCAGATTTGCGTTAACCGATACGTTCAAGACGCCGTGACGAGCTTCGCCTCTACCTTAACCTCCTTACCCTTCACGCAGCTCCGTCGAAACCGCTACTTTTACCTGTGGTACGACGGCTTTTACCTGGTGCTCTGCGGAGCCCTGGTCGCCCTCATGGTGACGACGGGTTTCCAGGGGCTCGCCCCGACCTGGGACCATCGCCTGTGGCTCGTGCTGCCGCTGGCCTGCCACCTGCAAATCCTGTGCAGCGTGTTCATCCACAACGCGACGCACAACAACTTCCCGCGGCCCATCAATCGGCTCGTGGGAGAGCTCTGCGGGATGGTGGTGCTGACGAGGTTCGCATCCTGGGAGGTGATCCACCAGCGGCACCACCGCTACTCGGACGACGTGGCGAAGGACCCGCACCCCGTGCAGTCGAGCTACCTCAAGTTCCTGGTGAATACGATCGTGAACGTGGAGCACCAGCTCCAGCAGATTTATTTCGATCTCTACGGCGACACGCCCGAAAACCGGCGATACGAGCGGCTGCGGGCCTACGTGAGTTATGGGACGAACCTGCTCCTGATCACGACGTGGTACCTGTTCCTCGGGAAGGTAGGCTTCTTCTTCCTGTTCATCCCAGCGTCGATCGTAGGCTTCTTCCACCTCGTGCACTTCAACTGGTCGACGCACAACGCATTCTCGCCGAGCAGCGACTTCAAGCCAGTGAACCTCGACCACGGCTATTACAAAGTCGGCAACAGGTTATGGTTCGGCATTTACATGCACGCGAACCACCACAAGCGCGCCGGAATGTTCAATCCAGCAAAGCTCCAGCCAAGCCTGCCAGTGACGCCGCCGCCTGGCTGAGGAGCTGGAGGCGTCGCGCCGGGGCGCTGCCCCGGACCCCGCGGGGGCTGTCCGCCCCTCGACCCGGACCAGGCACGGCCTGGACCGGTGATGGAAGAACTGCGCTCCGCGCAGTTCTTCCAACGGGCCGGTGGCAAGACCACGTAGGTGCGTCTCAACCTGGCGACGGGTGCGTTGCCCGTTGAACCAGCAGCGCTGCCGTGTTGGCTGGCAGCTTCGTCGCCGGTCTTGCCAGCGGCCGTTCGATGAACTGCGCACCGCGCAGTTCATCGTCCTGGGTCCAGCGCCTCGCTGGTCCGGGTCCCGGGGCGGACAGCCCCGGGTGGGGCCTGGGGCAACGCCCCAGCGCGGCGCGCCCGGGTCCCCGCCGAATGCCCTGCATCCACGCAAGATCGCGATCCCTCCCCGCGGAGGGCCTCCTGCCGCGCCACAACCCGGTCCCCGTCAACGCGTCCGCCGACCTTGGGCGTCGTGAACGGCCGCTCCTCGGGCGTGTCCTCCGCCCTGCGGTGCTGCAGGAGGCGATCTGCGCTCACCTGCACCCGAAAGGCGGCGCCGCGGCTCGAAAAACCCGCCCTGGCGTTGCCGACCTGCGGCGCGGCAAACCTCCCTCCGCGAGGCCGTCTCCTCTTCGACGGCGCTGCAGGTCCCCGAGCGCGCGCTGCGCCCTCCACCTTGCAGCGCCGGAGGGCGCACGTTGCCCGTTGAACCCGCAGCACCGCGCTCTTGGCTGGCAGGCCCGTCGCCAGTCTTGCCAGCGGCTGTTCGATGAACTGCGCGGAGCGCAGTTCATCGACCCCGAGTCCAGCGCTTGCGCTGGTCCGGGTCCAGGGGCGGACAGCCCCGGTGGGGCCTGGGGCAACGCCCCAGCGCAACGCCTTCCAGAGCTACTTCGTCACCGCAGGCTTCGGGGCTGCAGGTGCAGGCTGGGGCGCCTCGACCTTCGGTGCCTCGACCTTCGGCGCCTCGGCCGGTTTGTCCGTCGGCTTTGCGGCGCTTGCGTCTGTGCCGGCGTCGCTTGTGTCGGTGGGGGCGGCGTCGACGGCGGCGTCCTCGGTGCCTGCGTCGGCGGGTTCGGCGGGCGGGGTGGCTTCGGGGGCGGGCTTCGGGGGTTCTTCGGCGGGGCGTTCGTCGGCCCAGCAGGCTGGGGTGGGCGGGGGCTGGAAGGTGAGGGCGTGGGAGGCGCGATCTCCCTTTTTCGTGAGGAGTGGGTCGGTCTTGTAGACCTTGGCTTCGCCGCACTCGTAGGTTGTCAGCTCGCGCTCGGGGGTCTTGCCTGCGCGGAGGGGCACGGAGGCGCGCTCGTTGGCGCACTGGGACCACTCGACTTTGTACTCGGCGTCCTTGTCCGGCAGGATGAGCCGCACGCCGGGATCTCCCTCGACGCGTTTGCCGAGGAGAAGAACCCGCGCGACTTGATCGTTGTCGTCGAGCACGGTGACCCGGACTGGCTGGCGTAGACCGCCGCGCATCTTGTTGGTTGCGCCGCCGAGCGTGAAATCGGCGCAGACGGGCTCACCTGTGACGGTCGACGTGACCTGCGTGTTGGAGCAGGCGGCGAGGGAGGCTGCGAGGAGCGTGGCGAGGGCGAACGCGGTGCGCGAGCGCGGGCTGGGGCGGATCACGGCGCGCAGCGTCGCCCCGGGGGGGGCCTTTCGTCAAGTCCGGCGCGTTTTTCGGACAGGGAGCTTCGTTTTTCCGAGGGCGAGCACGTGTTCGAAGTGCTCGGCCGAGACGGGGACGACGCTGAGACGCGAGCGCTTGAGCAGGGCGATGTCGGTCAGGAACGGATCGCTCTTGATGACTTCGAGCTCGACGGGGGCTTTGAGGGAGATGACGGGCTCGACGTCGATGGCGCTCCAGTCTTCGCCCTCGGCGGTGGGATCTGGGTAGGCCTCGCGGGCGACGCGGGCGATCCCGACGACGGCCTTGCCTTCGTTCGAGTGATAGAAGAGCAGGAGATCACCCTTCTTCATGGCGCGCAGGTTGTTTCGGGCCTCGTAGTTGCGCACGCCATCCCAGACGGCTCGCTTGTCGGCGAGGAGCCGGGCGAACGAGTATTTGTAAGGCTCGCTCTTGACGAGCCAGTAATGCATCTCCGTCGTCATCGGTTCGTCGGGACCATACCGCCCGACGAACCGATCCCTCAACAGGAATCAGTCTGTGATGACGAGCGTGGTGTCGTCGGGGACGAGGCGGGAGAGCTCGTCGATTTCGGCGTCGTCGAGCGCGATGCAGCCGTGGGTCCAGTCGGATTGCTTGTGCACGCCGTTCCAGTCGCGCTGGCCGACGCCGTGGATGCCGATGCCAAAGCCGACGGTGCGGCCGGGCGGCACCTCGCCGCGGCGCTTGAGATCGGCGAACCGCGCGCGGTCCTCGTCGTTCGGGTAGGTCACGTTCAGGAACTGATGGAACAGGCCCTTGAAACGGCCCTTCACGTGGTAGGTGCCGACGGGCGTGACCTTGTCGCCCTCGAAGCGCTTGGGGCCTGCGCCGCCGCTGCCGAGCGCGACCTTGTAGGTCTTGATCACGCGGCCGCCCTGGGCGACGAGCTCCAGGCGGTGCTCGCTCTTGTCGACGCGGATGAGCGCGGCTGCCTCGGCCGTGGGCTTGCCAGGTTTTCCGGCCGGCGCGCCGGGGAGCGGGGACGGGAGGAAGACCGTGGGGAGCAGGAGGAGCGCGAAGAGGGCGTTCATGCCCCGCTGTCGAGGATCCCCGGGCGATCGTGACGGGTGCGGCGCGTGAAAAAAAACATTTTTTCGCCCGTCACACTCCGGGTACGTTCTCCGATGAGGGGGCGATGAGCGCTCCGATGCCCATGGTCGAACCGAGGCTTTCCGAGCCGCTGGCGGATCCGGAGTTGCGGCGATTCTTGCTCGATTTCGTGCGCCGTCGGGTCTCGCCCGCGGATGCCGACGATATCGTCCAGACGGTCCTCTGCGAGGCGCTCACCGCGAAGAACCGCCCGGACGACGGCGCCGAGCTGCGCAAGTACCTGCTCGGGATCGCGCGGCACAAGGTCGCGGACGCGCACCGGCGCACGGCGCGCGAGGAGGTGCGGGATCCGCCCGAGCTCGTGGCGGGCCCGCCGCCGGTCGAGGAAGAGGCGCTCCTTCGCTGGGCCGAGCGTCAGGCCCCGACGACCGAGGAAGCGAAAAAGACGCTCACGTGGATGGCGCGGGAAGGCGAGGGCGAGAAGCTCGAGAGCATCGCCGAGGAGGAGCAGGTCCCGGCGGCGCGCGTGCGGCAACGCGTATCGCGGATGCGGCGCTGGATGAAAGAGCGGTGGCTCGCGGAGCTCGCGGCCGTGGCGGCGCTCGCGGTCCTTGCGGTGGTGTTGTGGCGCGTGGCGCAGGATGCCGAGGATCCGGAGGCGATCTTGCCGCTGCCGGATAGGGTGCCGGCGCCGTCGGATACGCCGCTCGACAGGGCGCGGGCGCTCCGGGCGGACGCGCTCTGGTGGTGCGAGCGCGGGTCGTACCGTATTTGCGTGGAAGAGCTCGACGCGGCGAGGCAGCTCGATCCGACGGGGGACGAGGCGCCGGAGGTGCAAGCGGCGCGCGAGCAGGCGCGGCGGGCGCTCACGGTGCCGCCGCCGGTGCCCACGTCGACCAAGCGGGACATCAAGGATGTGAAGGGCGAGATCGAGGAGAAGGCGCCGGAGCCGAAGAAAGTCGCCCCGCCACCGAAGCCGGCGCCGACGAGCGTGAAGCCGAAGGTGGATCCGGAGCTTCGGGATCGGGGCACCGAGAACGAGAAGAAGGCCAAGCCCTCATCGACGAAGCAGCGGAAGAAGGGGGACGTCGACTTCCTGAAGAAGTGAGCCAGGGCCCGTGTTCACGTGCGTCACGTTTTTGGTGGGGTCTTGTCCGGCGAAACCCGCGGGGCTTGGCCCTTGCTTGCCAAGCTTTCGGCCCTCCTGTACGCTACCGGAGACGAGGAGCGATCGGTAGCGTTGCGGCGGCGGTGCGGCTGGAGCGATCTGGATGAAGAACATGGCCTTCCAGAAAGTGGGCGACTACTTCGTCCTCGTCCACAACGCCATGGCGCCCACCGAGGAGGAGTGGGACGAATGGCTGCTGCACTACACGTATGAGTCCATTCTCATCGTAACGGACGGGGGAGCGCCGACGGCCTCGCAACGCAAGCGCATGAAAATGCGCGTCGATGAGCTGCGCGCCTCACCGAGCTACGTGCCGAACAAGAAAGAGCCGAAGGTGGCGACCGTCACCGCGTCGTCGTTCGTCCGCGGCGTGCTCACGGCGCTCCGGTGGTTTTACCACGATGCTTATGCGGCTTTCCCGCCGGATCACATCAATCAAGCGCTCATGTATCTCGACGTTCCGCCGCGTTATCACATTGCGATGAGGACTGCGGTCCAGACGCTCCGCGTGCAGCTCAAGAAGGCCAAGACTGCGGGGCCGTCGAAGACGATGCCGGACGAGGGCTGACGCCGCGGAGATTCCATCGACCAGGGGACGAACCCTGGGGCCGGTTGGTGGTGACAATTACACGGTAGCGCGTGACGACGGTCTTGACGCTGTCGGGGCCGTTCGATAAAAACGGGTGTTGGTCCGTGGCTCGAACGCGTGGGAACGCGCTCCGGCCACGACGAATGTCGGACCCGCGGTTGGGGCCCGAGGCTTTTCGTCGCCCGAACGTGAGACTGCTGGAGGCATCGCACCTTGCTTGACGCGAAGAGTCGGCGCTTCCGTGCTTCGACGGCTCCCCGAGGGGGTGAAGGGTGAGCAGCGAACGGGCGCCGGCCGCAGGTGGTGAGCCACGACCCGTCGCGACGCCGGAGTCGCCGACACCGCCAAGCGTCAATCCGTTGTCGGACGGACCGTCGTCGGTGCGTTTTCCGCGGCTGACCGCGGACGGGCGTGCGGCGCTCAATATGCTGGACGAGGACCGCCGGAGCGAGCCGCCGCCGTCGGTTCGGTTTTCGCGGGCAATGCCGGAGGCGCGGCACTCGTCATGGGGCCCGCCGCGGGACGAAGACCATTTGAGCGAGCCGCCGCCGTCGGTGCGATTTCCGCGGTCAATGCCGGAGGCGCGGCACGCGTCGTGGGGGCCGTCGCGGGACGAAGACCATTTGAGCGAGCCGCCGCCGTCGGTGCGATTTCCGCGATCAATGCCGGAGGCGCGGCATTCGTCGTGGGGGCCGCCGCGGGACGACGAGCATTTGAGCGAGCCACCGCCGTCGCTCCGGTTTCCGCGGCCGCTCTCGGGGCCGCCACTCGCCATGCGCGGCGAGGAGGAGGGGCTCGCGGAGCCGCCGCCGTCGCTCCGGTTCCCACGGTCGATCGCGCCGTCGGCGTCGGAGCGGGCGCCGGGGCGCGACGACGAGGTGCTCTCCGAGGGCTCGGCGTCGGTGCGGTTCCCGCGCCTGACGGCCGAAGGGCGCTCGGCGCTCGGGATGCGCGAGGACGAGCCGCTCGGGGAGATGCCGGCGTCGGTGCGGTTCCCGTCGCGGCGCCTGTCGGACATGCGGCCGCCGCGGCCCTCGGAGGCGCCGCGCTCGGCCGATTACATGGAGAGCCCGCCGTCGGTGAGCCCGCCGTCGGTCCGCTTCCGGCGGGTGAGCGGCGAGGCGGGGCCGGGCTACCGGCTGCGCGAGGGGGCGTGCGCGGTCGCGCTGCTCACCGAGGGGCGCTGGATCCTGCCGGCGTCCGTGGTGCGGCTCTCGCCCTCGGCGGTGTGGTTTTCCCCGGGCGACGGGCTGATCCCGCGGCTCGGCGGGCGCGTGACGGCGTACATGCTCTCGGGCAAGGGCGCGGTCGGCCCGGTCGAGGGCGTGGTGGTCTCCATCGAGCCTTCGGGGCCGCAGGGGAACGTGCTCGTCAGCGTGCAGTTCGAGCGCGTCACGCAGGATCTCGGCCGGAAGATCCTCGGCCTTCTGCAGGAGCTTTACGTCGTCGGGCACGCGGAGCTCGCGCGGAGTTTGTCGCGCGTCCGCGAGCAGATCGACGATCCGGGCCGGGTGCGGGCGATCCTGCGCGCGCTGATTCACGCGGGCAGCGAGGGGCTCGTCGTGGGGGCGGACGTGCCGGTCAAGGCGGAGAAGATCGAGTCGCGCGAGGAAGCACGGCTCGTGTGGCGATCGGCGCGCGGCTGGGGCGCGCCGCCGTACATCGTGGATCTCGGCGGGTACAACTCGATTCATCGGATTCACCTCGACAAGGCCGAGTTCGAGGCCGACGGGCGCGTGACGACGCCGATGCCGACGCGGATCGAGCGGGTGCGGCATCGGTGGTTCCGGCGGTGCAAGGTGCTGCGCCCGGTCACGGCGTCGTTCAAGCACCCGATATGGCCCGAGGTGGTCGTGTCCGGGCGGCCGGTGCTCGACATCTCGTTTGCGGGCTTGTGCTTCGAGGTCGACGCCGACCAGGATCTCGTGTTCCCGGGCCTGGAGATGCCGGACATCGAGGTGTGCGTGGGGGACGAGGCGCCGCTGCACATGCACGGCGAGGTGCGGTACGTGCTCCCGGCGCGCAATGGCACGAAGTCGCGGTGCGGGCTCAAGGTGGCGCCGCGGACGTCGAAGGACGAGGGGCCCTGGATGCGGCTCGTGAGCCAGGAGCTCCACGAAAAGACGCTCGGCGGGTCGGAGACGCCGGAGTCGATGTGGAGCCTGCTCCAGCAATCGGGATATTTCAATCTGTCCGGTAAAACCCCGGATCAATTCGAGCCGCTGAAGAAGACGTTCCTCGAGTTCGGTGAGCGGGCGGCGGCGGCCCCGCGGATCATCTGCCAGGCCGTGTGGCCCTCGGAGCGTGGGATCGAGGCCTCGCTCTCGGTGGCCAAGATTTACAGCGGGAGCTGGCTCGTCCACCAGCTCGCCAAGCGCCCCGGCAAGGCGCCCGGCGTCGCGCACGTGCGGCAGATCCTGCGCGACATTTATCTGCGGGCGTTCGAGTATCCGCAGCTCGATCCGGCCTTCACCTGGGCGCTCGCGTTCATCGACGGCGAGGTGCCCTGGTCGATGGCGCACCTCGATTTCGCGCGGCCCTACGTGGACCAGGGGCTCGCGGCGATCCAGCCGTTCCGGCTGCTCGAAGCACAATCGGCCGGGACGAGCGAGGCGATTTCGGGCGAGCGATTCGACGTCGGGCCCGCGGCGCCCTTCGAGACGGCGTGGCTGCTCGACGAGCTCGGCAAGACGCACACGGCCGCGCTGCTCGACGCGCTCGATCTCGTGCCGGACCGGGTGGAGCTCGGGGAGACGGCGCGGCTCTGGAAAGAAGCGGGGATGGGGCGCGAGCGCGCGTTCTTCACGGCGCGGCGGGCGGGCGTGCCCGTGGCGGCGGCGATCGTGGAGACGGGCGAGACGGGGACGAATCTGTTCCGGCTGCTCGATTGCGTGCGCCTGTATGAGCTCGGGCGCGGCGGCAGGGCCGCGTTCGTCCCGCTGATCGACGAGGCGCGGCAGTTTTATCGCAATCGGGGCAAGTCGAGCTTCGTGTACATGCACGAGCACCCGGACGGGGAGCATATCGAGCGCTGCAAGATGCTGGATCTCGGCCCGGGCAATTGCTGGGCGATATCGGCGCAGATCCTTCCGGAGTTCTTGGAGCACGTCTACGAGCTCACGGCCATCGGTCGTTACAAGCCGAAGCAGGGGAAGGAATGAAGCTCGCCGAGCGGCTCGCGGCGCTGGCCGCGGGCGTGGACCAGGGGACGTACCAGCCGGCGCTGTTTTCGCTCGCCGATGCGTGGGATCGCCGGAAGGTCGAGGAGCTCGTCGCCGCGGGCCAGGTCCGCGAGGTGCACGACCGGTACGTCGATCAGCTCACCGAGCTTTGCGTGACGCGTTCGCCCAAGCAGAGGCTGCGCGGCGCGGCGCTCGACGAGGCGGTGCGGGCGGCGCTCGGAGACGGTCCACCGGAGGAGCGCGGGACCTGGGTCCATTACCCGTGGAGCGGGCGGCTCGTGCACGTGCTCGGCGAGGCCGACTACCGCGATCTGCGTTTTTCGCGCAATCGATACAAGATCACGCCCGACGAGCAGGCAGAGCTTCGGAACAAGCGGATCGGCGTCGTGGGGCTCTCCGTGGGGCAGGCGAGCGCGGTGACGCTCGCGCTCGAAGGCGTGGGGGGGCTGCTCCGGCTCGCGGACTTCGACGAGCTCGCGCTCTCCAACATGAACCGCCTGCGCGCCGGGGTGCACGAGATCGGCGTGCACAAGTGCGTGATCGCGGCGCGCGCCATCGCGGAGATCGACCCGTTCCTGCGGGTCGAGGTGAGCCGAACGGGCGTCACCGAGGAGAACGTCGAGGCGTTCCTGACCGAGGGCGGCAAGCTCGATCTCCTGATCGAGGAGTGCGACGACCTTTATACGAAGGTGTTTCTGCGCGAGCGGGCGCGGGCGCACGGGATCCCGGTGCTGATGGAGACGAACGATCGGGGGATGCTCGACGTCGAGCGTTTCGATCGGGAGCCGGATCGGCCCGTGTTGCATTCGCTCCTGCGGGGGCTCTCGGCGGCGGAGCTCAAGGGGCTGACGCAGGCGCAGAAGGTGGCCATCGTGCTCCGGATCCTCGGCCCGGACGCGCTCAAGGGTCGGCTCGGGGCATCGCTGCTCGAGGTCGAGGAGACGACGACGTCGTGGCCGCAGCTCGCCTCGGGGACGATGCTCGGCGGCGCGGTGTCGACCGACGCGGCGCGGCGTGTGCTCCTCGGCGAGTTGACGCGATCGGGGCGGTACTTCGTGGACCTCGACGCCATCGTGAAGGACGGGCGCGAGGCGGAGGTGCAGGTCGACGCGGCGCTGGAGGAGGCGTTCGCACGGAAGCCGCTGCCGCCGCCGGAGGCGCCGCCGCTCGCGCGGCCAGCCGACAAGCGCACGGTGACGCGGGAGGACGTGCGCAGGCTCGTAGGGTTCGGCGTGCTCGCGCCGTCGGGCGGAAACGCGCAGCCGTGGAGGTTCGTCGCGAAGGGCGGGCGGGTGCGGTGCAAGGTGTCGCCGGACGGTGGGCGGACGCTGAACGATTATCAGCACGCGGCGAGCTTCGTGGCGCTCGGCGCGGCCGTGGAGAACATGGTCCTCGCCGCGCCCGCGATGGGCCTGTCGGCCGAGGTCGCCCTGGCTCCGGAGGCGAGGGATCCGCTCGCGGCGTGTGACGTGGTGTTCCGCGTGGACGACGCGTCGTACGCGGTGGATCCGCTCTGCGCGGTGCTCGGCGCGCGCTGCACGAACCGCAAGCTCGGCACGGGGGCGCCGCTCTCGGATCGGGCGGCGGCGGGGCTCGTGGAGGCGGCGGAGGCGCGCGGGGGCAAGCTCCTGCTCGTGACCGATCGGGCGGCGATCGCCGAGGTGGGGGAGATCCTCGGGCAGGCCGATCGGATGATGTTCCTGTCGCGCAAGCACAACGAGGAGATGGGCGCGGAGCTGCGCTGGACCGAGGAGGAGATCCTGCGGACGCGCGACGGGCTCGACGTGCTCACGCTCGACGTGGCGGCCTCCGATCTCGCGGCGGTGCGGCTCGCGACCACATGGAAGGCCGTGGAGTTCGCGGCGAAGATGGGCGGCGGCGGCGCGCTCGTGAAGTCGGCGCGGCGCTCGCTCGGGTCGTCGTCCGCGGTCGGGCTCGTGGTGTTTCCGGGCACGGCGTCGCGCTCGTATTTCGAGGGCGGGCGGGCGCTCGAGCGCGTGTGGCTGGAGGCGACGGCGCGAGGGATCGCGATCCAGCCGTGGTCGGCGATGTTGTACCTCTTCGCGCGGCTCGAACGGGGCGGCGGCAAGGGGCTCGAGCCGAAGGTGCGCGAGCGGCTCGGCGAGCTCCGGCAGCAGTTCTTGCGGGTGTTCGACGTGCCCGCGGGGCACGCGGAGATCCTCCTGTTCCGGCTCTCGAAGGCGGAGCCGCCGACGGCGCGGTCGCTCCGGAAGCCGGTCGAGGACGTGCTCTCCTTCGCTTAGTCCGCGATCGGCCAGCGGAGGCGCAGGATTTCGGGGGCGATGCGGCGGAGCTCGGCGCGCAGGGACGTGGCCGTCATGCGTTGCTCCGGGTTGTGGCGCAGGCACTGGAACAGGAACATGCCCACCGAGGCGAGCCGGCCCTGCGAGAGGCGGCGGATCTTCGGGGGCAGGCCGTCGTGCGTCAGGTGCGCCGAGATCAGCGCGACGTCGCTCGGCCCGTCGAAGAGCGTGTCGCCGGTGAGCGCCTCGTAGGCGAGGCAGCCGAAGCTGTAGATGTCGGCCGTGAGCGGCGTCGCGGTCGCGCCCTCGGGCACGACGTCCCATACCTCGGGCGCGCCGTAGTTCGCGGTGGCGCAGCCAGGCCGGATGTGCCGGCCGGCGAGGCCGAAGTCGACGAGCACCGGACCCTTGCCGCCGCGGAGGATGATGTTCGAGGGCTTGACGTCGAGGTGGCCGATGCGGACCGAGTGCATCGCTTCGAGGCCCGCGAGCACGCCGTCGAGCAGGGCGAGCGCCGTCTGGATCGTGAGGCTCCGGCTGTCGATGAGCTGGTCGGCGCGCACGCCCTCGATGAGCTCCATCACGAGGATTGGCTTCGGCCGCGCGCCGGCGTCGAACGTGACGAAGCGCGTCAGGTTCGGATGATCGGGCAGCGAGAGCAGCGCGCCGGCCTCGTCGCGGAAGAGCTTCAAGAACTCGGCCTCGGAGACGCTGCGCGCGGCCGTGGCGTCGTAGTCGGGTACTTTGAGGGCAAAACGCTCGGCGTTCGGGTCGTGCCGCTCCTCGGCGCGCGTGACGACGAAGACCGTGCCGACCGCGCCGCCGCCGAGCCTGCGGTGGACGAAGTAGCCGCCGATGGTGCGGCGCGGCGGGAGCCACGCGGGCAGGGGGAGATCGGTCGTGGGCAGGTCGTCGGGCTCGCTCGCGGCGCCGCCGGCGCGCTGGCCGGGCAGGATGCAGAGGCGCGGCAGGACGAGCGAGGCGAGGACGGCGAGCGGGGCCGGGACGGAGGCGCGGGCGGCCTCGACGAGTTTTTCGATGGCGCCCTGGAGCTCGGGCGTGGCGCCGCCTTCGCGGGCCATGCCGGCCGCGAGCGCGAGGGCGTGGGCGCCGAGGAGCGTGGAGTGCGGGGCCTCGTCGCTCTCGCCGTCGCCGAAGCGGCGTCGCGCGGAGGCCGTGAGGCGCGCGAGCGCGACGAGCGCGTCTTCGAGGGAGACGAGGGGAGACCCTTCCTTCGTGGCGGACTCGGCGAGCGGCGCGAGGGCGCGCGCGGCGCGGACGGCGTCGAGTCCACGGGCGAGGCGGGCGAGGGCGGTGCGCAAGGCCTCGGTGCGCTGCGAGGCGCCCTGCGGGAGCTCGGTGACGAGGGCTTCGAGCGCGGCGAGGGCAGCGTCCATGCGCTCCTCGGCGCCGCGCTCGGTCGCGGCAGCGTTGATCGCGTCGGTGAAGCGGGAGTGGCAGGCGAGGAGCTGGCGGACGTCGGGGTGGACGCTCGCCTCGGCGAGGATCGCGAGTGTCTCGGGATCGCCGCTCCGCATGCACGCGAAGAGCAGGACGTCGGCCGCGTCGGCGGCGTGGGTGCGCACGAGCGCGTCGAAGGCGCGGGCGACGGTGGCGACGACGGCGCGGCGGAGGGGAGAGCCAGGCTCGGCGGTGAGGCGCTTCGAGAGCACGTCGCACGTGTCGAGCAGGCGGCGCTTGCCGCGGCCGCGGGGTGGCGTCGCCATCGCCGTCGCCGTCGGTGCTCTCGCCGTCGACGACGTGGAGCAGGGCGCGGAGGTTCCGCTGGTGAAACGTGGCGTGCGGGGGCGTGCCCTCGGGCGGGGATTGCGCCTCGACGCGGAGCAGCCAGCGCGTGATGCGATCGTCGAGCGTGTCGAGGCCTTGCGCGGCGCCGTCGGTGCCGGAGCCACGTCGTTCGAGCAAGAGCAGGCTGCGCAGCGCGCCGGACTCGTACAGGTTCGAATCGAGCTCGCGGACGAGGCGAGCCGCGGCGCGACGGGACAGGTTCGTCTGCGGCAGGCCGGGCGGCAGGGCGCTCGGTTTGACGGGGAGGCCGCCGCGCGCCGAGGGCGTGGGGCTTCCGCCTGCGTCGAGGGCGTCGAGGGCGTCGAGCGTGCTCGCGGCGAGGTCGAGGGCAGCGAGGGCGCGGGCGTGGGCCTCGCGTGAGCCTCCTTCGACGAACGTGTCGACGGCGCTGCGGACGGTGGCGCCGAGCTCGGAGGGCTCGCGTCCTTCGAGGTCGCGAAGAATGCTCTGGCCGAGGGCCGTGAGGCCGTCGTCGGTCTGCGGGGCGGCGAGGCTCACGGCGAGGGCTTGTACACACGCGGCGCGGGCGCGCGTGCCGAACGCGGGGCCGAGCTCCAGGCGGAGATCGGCGACGCTGTCGGCGACGGCGATCGGGTGGGCCGCGGTGATGGTTTCGAGCAGCGCTTCGGCGGCCTCGGGCTCGGCGTCGGCGGCGCGGGGCAGGCCCCAGACCATGGCGATGGCGAGGCCGGGATCTTCGCGCAGCAGGCCCGAGGCGAGGAGATCGCGGCTCGTGGCGAGGTTGTTCTCGGGGTCGACCGCGATGCTCGCGACGAGCGAGGTCGCGGCGCGGCGCCACTCGGTGGGCGTGAGGTTCGGCGCGAGGTGTTTGCGGATCTCGCGCTCGAGCTCGGGGAGCGCGCCGGAGAGCAGGCCACGCGCGGCGGCGACGTGGCGCCAGACGAGCGTCTCGCGATCGGCGAGGAGCAGGTGGTAGGCCTCGAGGACGACGTCGGGCGCGGTGGCGCGGCTCGATGAGGCGGGCGCGTCGGCGCTGAGGCCGCGGAAGAGGCGCAAGGCGTCGTCGTCGCCCTGGCTCGCGCGGCGCACGGCTTCGCGGGCGGCGCGTTCGAGCAGGCGCGCGGCGAGGCGGCGCTCGGGCAGCGAGCCGGTGGACGCGGTGCCGACCCAGTCGCGGGCGAGGTCGCGGCGCGAGACGAGCGCGAGCGCGAGCGGATCGACGGGGACATCGACGCTGCTTGGGAGCTGCAAGGCGAGGGCGATCCGCGCGCGCACGGGCGCACCGGCGAGGGCGCGGGCGCTGCCGAGGGCCATGCGCGTGGCGAGCGCGACGAACGTGGCGGCGCTGCCGTCATAGAGCTGGGCGAGGACACGGCGGCCGATCTCGCGCCGCTCCGGGCCGAGGGGGAGGGCGCCGGTGATCTCGTAGAGCGCGACGGCGGCGGCCGCGGGCGCGAGCCAGCCGAGGTCGTCGAAGAGCCCGTCGGCGAGCGCGACGCGGATGCCCGCGAGCAGGGCCTCGGCGGACAGGCCGTCGAGCGGCGGGGGGCCGTCGAGCGAGGCCTCGATCGCGAGCGAGGCGATGCTCTGCCGGAAGACGCTGCGGCGCGCGCTGCGATCTTCGTACCTGTGGAGCTCGAGCAGTCCGTCGAGGAATTCGGCGCGCGCGCGCAAGGATGTGCCTCTAGCCTTCGATCATTCCCTGGAACGACGGGCGTGGGCAACGTTTTTACCATCTTCTTCTCGTGGGGCAGGATTTCGCGCGCGCTTGCGAGGGGGCCCTCCGTTTGCGAGGGTGCAGACATGTCGAAGGATCTGGGCGAGGCGCGGGCGCAGCTCGAAGCGATGTCGGTGGGGTTTCGCGCGAGGTACGTGACGTACGACGAGCTCACGCGGCAGGTGCGGGCCTGGGCGGAAGGGTTTCCGGAGATCGTGCGGCTCCAGAGCCTCGGCAAGACGCTGGAGGGGCGCGACATCTGGCTGCTCGCGATCGGGCGTGATCCGGACGGCGATGGGCCGGCCGCGTGGGTGGACGGCAACATGCACGCGGTCGAGCTCGCCGGGTCGAGCGTGGCCCTCGCCATCGCCGAAGACGTGATCCGGAACCTGGTTTGTCCGACCGAAGCCTTGCACGATCTGCCCGCGCACCTGGGGGCGCTCTTGCGGCAGGACGTGGTGTTTTACGTGCTGCCGCGCATGTGCCCGGACGGCGCGGAGAGCGTGCTCTGCACGGGCGGTTATGTGCGATCGAACCCGCGCGACGATCGGCTCGGCCGGGGCGCGCCGTTCTGGAAGATCGGGGACGTCGACGGCGACGGGCTCGCGCTCTCGATGCGGCGGCTCGATCCGGCCGGGGATTTCGTCGGTTCGCCGGAGGATCCGGACCTCATGCTCCCGCGCCGCATCGAGGACGAGGGGCCGTTTTACGCGGTCTATCCCGAGGGCACGATCGAGCACTGGGACGGTTTTTTGATCCCGGCGCCGGACTACCTCTCGGACAACGCGGTCGACATGAACCGCAACTTTCCCTACGGCTGGGCGCCGGAGCCGCACCAGAAGGGCGCGGGCGCGTACGCCACGAGTGAGCCCGAGTCGCGCGCGGTCGTCGCGTTCACCTCGAAGCACCCGAACATCTTCGCGTGGGTGAACCTGCACTGCTTCGGCGGCGTGTACATCCGTCCGTCGGGGGAGAAGCCCGATAGCCGCATGGATCCCACGGATCTCACGCTCTACCGGACGCTCGCGCAGTGGGCCGAGGACGTCACCGGCTACCCCATGGTGAGCGGCTTCGAGGAGTTCCTCTACGAACCCGACAAGCCCCTCTGCGGTGACCTCAGCGCCTACGCCTACACGCAGCGCGGCGCGGTCTCGATGGTGTGCGAGTTGTGGGACTTCTGGAAGCAGGTCGGTCTGCCCGTGCTTCGCCCGTTCGTCTGGAACTACGAGCGGCGCACGCGGGAGGACACGCTTCGCATGGCCGCGTGGGATCGGGAGCACAACCAGAAGCGGATCATCGGCGCGTGGCGGCCGTTCGTGCACCCGCAGCTCGGGCCGTCGAGATCGGCGGGCACGATCCGCGCGTGGGCATCTGGAACCCGCCGCTGGATCGGCTCGGCGAGCTCTGCGAACGGCAGTCACGCTTTTTCCTGCGCCTCGCTTCGCTTTCGCCCCGACCGCGGCTCGTGGACGCGCGGGCCACGCGGATCGAAGGTGATCTCTGGGAGATCTCGGCCGTCGTCGAGAACCTCGGCTTCCTGCCCACGTTCGTGCTCTCGTCGGCGAAGAACCTGCCCTGGAACGACGTGGTGCGCGCGCAGATCTCGGTCGGTGAGGGCGTGACGCTCGTGTCGGGCGATCGCGAAGCGGTGGTGGGGCACCTCGAAGGCTGGGGCGCGGTGGATCCGATGAGCTCGCCCGGGTTTCCACGGACGGGCGGTGGTCCGCGGCGCGGGCGCGTTCGGTGGATCGTGCGTGGGCACGGGGGCGTCACGATCCACGCGGGTTCGCCGCGCGTGGGCAAAGTGGAAGCGCGCCTGGAAGTGGGATAAAGCAGGCTCGGCCGCCGCCGGAGTTCGGTCGGGCCGGCTGTGGAGGGTGTTTCGTGATGTCGAGGTCACTCCTGGGGTTGCCGCTCGCCGGCCTGCTCGCTTTTTCGCTCGTCGCGTGTGAATCCAAGGACACCCCGCCGGTGCCCGCGCCGGAGAAGGTCGACGAGGCAAAGGCGAAGGCGGACGCGCTGAAGCCCGAGGCGAAAGCCGAGCCGAAGGCCGAGGCTGAAGCGAAGCCCGAGGAGGCGCCGAAGCCCGAGGAGGAGGCGAAGGCGGAGGCGCCGAAGGACGAGCCCAAGGCCGACGAGAAGGCGAAGTCGGAGCCAAAGGAAGAAGCGAAGGCGGCGGCGCCGAAGGGCGATACGAAGCCCGCGGCCGACGTGGCCGCGAAGACCTCGGTGCCCGACGCGCCGAACGGGATCTTGCCCAAGGGCGTCGCGGACAAACTCGTCCCGACGGGCGGCCGGCCGGTCGTGCGGCTGCTCGTGGCGGGCGGCGAGCCGCGATCGGCTGCGTCCTACGCGCTCGTGAAGGGCACGTCGAAGCCGCTGCGCATGGGCATGGCGCTCGAGATGGCGATGAGCGCGGCGGGCATGAACCTGCCGCCCACGAAGATGCCGCGCATGGTCATGACGTTCGACTTCTCGACCGGCGACAAGAAGGGGAACGACTGGCCGATCGAGGGCACGTTGAAGGACGTCGCGGTCGAGTCGCAGGGGGCAGGGCAGGACAAGATCGCCGAGGCGCTGCGTCCGCAGCTCGAGCCGATCAAGGGGCTCGGGATGCGGTACTTCGTCGACGAGAAGGGCCGCGTCCACGACGTGACCATGAGCATGCCGAAGGCCGTGCCGCAGGCGGCGCAGCAGATGATGACGGGCATGACGCAGTCGATCGAGTCGATGATGGCGCCGCTGCCGGACGAGGCCGTGGGCGCAGGCGCGAAGTGGGAGGTCCTCGGCCGGCTCACGGCGAACGGCGCGGATCTCCTGCAGGTCTCGACGTTCACCTTGAAGGAGCGCAAGGGCGACGTGCTCACGCTGGACGTCGCGGTGAAACAGCTCGCGGCGAAGGACACGGTGACGCCGCCGGGCATGCCCCCGGGCGCGTCGGCGCGGCTCGTCGCGTTCAAGTCGCAGGGCAGCGGCACGAGCGTGCTCGACACGACGGACGTCGCGCCGACGGGCGGCTCGATGACCGTGAAGAGCGCGATGACGCTCGAGGTGCAGATCAGCGCGGGCGGCAAGACCGAGAAACAAAACACCTCGGTCGACACGAGCGTGACCGTGTCGTATTCGCGGCCCGGCGCGAAGTGATCGAGGAGGCAGGCGCATGAGCGACGAGGCGGGGCGGGCGCTGGATCTCGGCGCGTTTCGGGCCGCGTACGGCCGGTTCTTGACGGGCGATCGCGTGCTGCTCACGGGCCACTCGCACCAGGCGTGGCCCGATGTGTCGCGCGCGGCGATGATCGAGGCGTTCGACGACGCCGCGCGGTTCGTGGACGACAAGTGGTCCCGCGCGGTCTTCCCGAAGATGGAGTCCGTCGGGCGCCGGATCCTCGGGCGGCTCGGCTTCGACGAGGGGGACGCGATCGCCTTCGGCAAGAGCACGCACGAGCTCGTCACGCGATTGCTCTCGTGTTTCCCGCTCGCCTCGGCGCCGCGCGTGGTCACGACGCGGTCGGAGTTTCATTCGTTGCACCGCCAACTATCGCGGCTCGCGGAGGACGGCCTGCGCGTCACGTGGGTCGACACGGCGGATCGCGAGAGCCTCGTGGATCGTTTCCTCGAAGCGATCGTGCCCGGCACGAGCCTCGTCGCGCTCTCGGCCGTGCTCTTCGAGGACGCGTTCGTCGTGCCGCGGATCGGCGAGATCGCGGCGCGGGCGGTGGAGGTCGGCGCTGTCCCGCTCGTCGATGCGTACCACGGGTTCAACGTGGTGCCGATCGCGTGGGGACCTGCGAAGGACGCGCTCTTCGTGACGGCCGGCGGCTACAAGTACGCGCAGCTCGGGGAGGGGATCTGCTTCTTGCGGTTCCCTGCAACGACAAACCTTCGGCCGGCGGACACCGGCTGGTTCGCGCATTTTTCGGCGCTCGAAGGCGAGCGCACGGAGACCGTGGGGTACGGGCCGGGCGGCGCGCGGTTCTCGGGCGCGACGTTTGATGCCACGCCGGTCTATCGCGCCGACGCCGTGCTCCGGCACTGGGACGCGTTCGGGCTCGACGTTCCGGCTCTCCGCGCGATCTCGCTGCGGCAAACACGCAGCATCCTCGCGACGCTCGACGCGGCGGGGATCGCCGAGCACGTGGCATCGTCACGCGTGGACGAGCGGCGCGGAGCTTTTGTTGCCGTACGATCTCCTGGTGCTGGGCGGGTCGTCGAGCGGCTCCGCGCGCGCGGGATCTTCGTCGACTCGCGCGGCGAACTCGTGCGGATCGGCCCCGCGCCTTACCTCACGGACGACGAGATCGAGCGCGGCACGCTCGCCGTCGCCGAGGAGATTCGCCGGGAGGTCGCGTCGTCGTGAGCCGCATCTACGTACCTCAGCTCGATGATGCGCTCGTCGCTGAAGCGGCGCGGCAGACGCACGTGATCTGGTCGGGCGGCCGTTCGGTCGACGCGTACATCGAGGCCCAGCGCGCGCAACTTCGCCGCGCCGGGCCTGCGATCCTGCGGTACACGGGCCTGCTCGACGACACGGGGCGGCTCGTCGCAGGCATCAAGCGGTACGGCCTGTCCGTGAGCGTTCCTGGCGGCGGCAAGGCCCCGGGCGTGGGCATCGGCGCGGTCTTCACGCGGCCCGAAGCGCGCGGGACCGGCGCCGCGAGCGAGCTTCTTCGCGCCGTGCTCGAAGAAGCGCGCGCGAACGGCGTCGCGCTCGCGCTTCTTTTTTCGGACATCGATCCCGGTTTCTACGAGCGGCTCGGCTTCGTCGCGTTGCCCGCGCTCGAGCACACGACGACCACCTCTGCGCTCCCCGCGGAAACGTCGCTCGACGTGCGTCCTTCCACGCCCGAGGACGAGCGCTGGATGCTCGACACGTACGACGCGTCCTGGGATCCGTCGTTCGTGCGGCCCGCGCGCACGCTCGAGATCCTGCGGTACTTCCGCTTCCGCAACCACGGCGATCTCGGCTGGATCCTGCGCCGGGACGGGCGCGACGTCGGTTATGTGCTCGCCGCACTCCACGGCGGCAACCGCGACGACGGCGCCGAACCGCCGCCCCGCACGTTGTGGGTCGACGAGTGGGCCGCGCCCGGGATCCCGCGGGACGACATCCTCGGCGCCCTCCGACGGATCGCGTTCACCGAGGGCGCCGCGCACGTCGCGAGCTGGCTGCCTCCGCCCCTCGAAGGCGAACCGTTCGTCGCAAGAAACCGCCCCACGGCGATCGCGATGGTGCTTGCACTCGGCGGGGGTTTTCCCATGATCGATCCCGGAAAAACGTTTTTCGGGTCCTTGGATCACTTCTGATCCAGCCCTTGCAACGTTTCACGGTTTCGGTACTCTTGTTGAACATGATTGTCATCTTCGCCCGTCTCCGGTCGCTCGTGGCGCTGCTCGCGGCGGCGCTGGTGCTCGTGACCGCGCCCCTCGCGAGGGCGGACTACGGCGATCCGCCCGAGGTCGAAGCGCAGCGCCTCGTGCACGTGCTCGGCTACGTGGGCGCGGACTACGGCGGGGCCGTGGACCACGGCGCGATCACGAACCAGGGCGAGTACGACGAGCAGCTCTCGCTCCTCGACGACGGTGCGAAGATCGCCGGGAGGATCCAGCCCGCGCTGCCCGCTGACGCGCCGCGCGTGGATCTGCCTTCGCTCGTCGGCAAGGTGCGCACGCTCGTCGACAAGAAGGCGCCCGCGAGCGAGGTGACGGCAGCGACGCTCGATGCGCGCACGGCGATCCTCGGCGCGTTTCGTCTCGCAGAGGCGCCCGCGGCGGCCCCGAACGCCGAGCGAGGCCGTGCGATCTTTCAGAAGCACTGCACCGAGTGTCATGGCGAGCAAGGCCGCGGCGACACGCCGAAGGCCGCGACGCTGAACCCGCGGCCCGCGAACTTCTGGGATCCGGACGTGGCGGACGGCATGACGCCCTTCCGCGTCGCGAGCACGGTGCGCTTCGGCGTGCAGGGCACCGCGATGGTGCCGTTTTCGCAGCTCAGCGAGGCCGAGCGGTGGGACGTCGCGTTTTATGTCGTCTCGCTGCGCCACACGGAGGCGCCCGCGGACGGATCGCCGACGTACGCGCTCGGGGAGCTCGCGACCCGCCCGGATGCGTCGCTGCGCGAGGAGCTGCTCTCCGCGGGTATCCCGCAGGATCGTGTGTCCGCGACGCTCGCGGACCTTCGCAAGCGCGCGCCGTACGAGGATCGCGCGGCCCGCTCGCCGCTCGCGCTCGCGCGGGCGAAGCTCGATCGGGCGCGCGTCGCGCTGCAGCGCGGCGATCGCGAGGGCGCGAAGGGGCAGATCATCGACAGCTACCTCGAAGGCGTCGAGCCGGTCGAGGCGCAGCTCAAGTCGATGGACGCCGGCGTCGTGGCGCGGATCGAGGATCACTACATGGGCCTACGCGCCGCGCTCGATCGCGGCGAGACGCCGGCCGAGCTCAACGCTTCGATCAGCCGCACGCTCGCGGAGCTCACGGCGGCCGAGTCGCGGCTCAAGGAAGGTGCGAAGCGGACGAGCTTCGTGTCCACGGCGATCTCGAGCGGCGGCATCGTCGTGCGCGAGGGCGTCGAGGCTGCACTGCTCGTCGCGGCGCTGCTCGGCCTCGCGGCGCAGGCGGGCCACGCGGACAAGAAGCGCTACGTCCACGCGGGGTGGGCCGTGGCGATCGTCCTCGGCATGCTCACGTTCCTCCTCTCACTCCGGCTCGTCACGATCTCGGGCGCGAAGCGCGAGCTCATCGAGGGCATCACGGCCCTGCTCGCGACGGCCGTGCTCTTCTACGTGAGCTACTCGCTGCTCGCGAAGCGCGAGGTCCAGCGCTGGATGCGCTTCCTCAAGGAGCACATCTCGCCCCGCAAGGCGGCGCTCTCGCTCTTCGGCGTCTCGTTCCTCGCGGCCTACCGCGAGGCGTTCGAGACCGTCCTCTTCTACCAGGCCCTGCTCGCATCCGACGCCTCGTCGCTCGCGGCCGTCGTGGGCGCCGCCGTCGGCGCGGTCGTGCTCGTGATCATCGTCTCGGCGTACACCCGGGCCGGACGTTTCGCGCCGCCGCAGGTCTTCTTCCGCATCTCGAGCTACCTGCTTTACGGTCTCGCGGTCGTGTTCATCGGCCAGGGCCTCTCGGCGTTGCAGATGGCGGGCGTCGTGCCGGCGCACCGCGTCGGCCTGCCGAGCGTGCCCGTCGTCGGCTTCTACCCGACGCTGGAGACGATCACCGCGCAGCTCATTCTCCTCGCGCTCGCGGTGGGCGCGTACGTGTGGAACAAGCGCTCGCCCGCAGCCGGCCCCCCGCCGCGTGGCGCCACGCCGGCGCCGGCGAAGGGCTAGAACGCGACCCGGTGAACCGCTGGGGCCCCCGGGTGCAAGAGCCGGAGGCCTCGGCGGGCCACATCCTCGGCGTTCGCCGCGGCCTCCGCGAGATCCCACTCCAGATACATCTTGTCCCCATCGAAGCAGCCGAAGCTCGTCGACACGCAGAGCATCGGCTCACGATCGATCGCGTAGCCCGTCCGCGCGACGTCATGGCCGTACACGGCGACGCGCGCGTTCGGATGGATGGCGCGCAGGAAGGCCCAGGCGCGCTCGGACGAGGTCGTCCGAGCCCAAAGCAATGCGCCGAGCGTCCCGCGGGCGGCCATCTCTTCGAGCGTCAGGCCCGTACACCCGTCGAGCGACAGGTTCTCGAGATCGTCGCGGCTCTGGATGCGCGCGTGCGGCGCCGCATGCAGCATGACGAGCTGTGCCTTCGGGGCCACCGCGACGAACGGCCATGTTCGGAACCAGGTGCGCATCGCCAGCGTGCCCTCGTCACCGAGCAGCTCCTCGAGCCGCATCGCTTCGTCCGGGAAGAACTTCGCGACGATCGGGCCGCCCACGTGCGCGTGCTCGTGATTGCCGAGCAGATAGTGAACACGCCCCGGGTACCTGTTTTGCAAGTCCCGCGCTCGTTCGAGCACCTCCGGCGAGTCGCCTTCGTAGTAGCTGCCGAGGTAGTCGGGCCAATCCATCTCGGCGAGCTCGGGCCCATGTACCAGGTCGCCCGTGACGACCAGGACGGCCCCGTCCGGCTCGCGGGCGGCGCGTTCGAAAATGGCAGCAATACGCTCGAAGTCGTCCACGTGACCCTGCAGGTCCGTGGCGACGATGAGCTTGCCGCGTTCTGGAAGCACGACGACGCGTCGCACAGCGGCCGAGAGTACCGCACTTCGGCCATCTTGCCCGGGAAAGCGCGCACGCCCTCGTCACATCGGGCGATGTGATCGCGATTCCCCGCGGAATCTCACCCGGTAGCGTCTCGCTGGCCTGGGGGCTACTCTACCGCGCCATGAACAATCAGAGCCTTTCCGCGTGGGTCGACGAGGTGGCCCGCCAGACGGAGCCCGACCGCGTGGTGTGGTGTGATGGTTCCGAGGAAGAGTATCGCGGCCTCGTGCAGGCCATGCTCCGGGACGGCACGCTGCACGAGCTCGACCAGGCAGCGTACCCCGGGTGTTACCTGCATCGGAGCCATCCGTCCGACGTGGCGCGCACCGAGCACTTGACCTTCATCTGCTCGGATCGGGCCGAGGGCGCTGGGCCGACGAACAACTGGATGTCCCCTGCGGACGCACGCGAGACGGTCGGCCGGCTTTTCGACCGCTCGATGCGCGGACGGACGATGTACGTGGTCCCGTACCTGATGGGCCCGGTCGGCTCGCCCGCTTCGAAGGTCGGCGTCGAGGTCACGGACAGCGCTTATGTCGCGGCCAGCATGCGGATCATGACGCGCATGGGGAAGGTCGCGCTCGATCACCTGGGCGCGTCGACGGACTTCTGCCGGGGCCTGCACTCGCTCGGCGACCTCGATCCGAACCGCCGCTTCATCGCGCATTTCCCCGAGGAGCGCCTCATCTGGAGCGTGGGCTCGGGCTACGGCGGCAACGCGCTGCTCGGCAAGAAGTGCTTTGCGCTGCGCATCGCGAGCACGATGGCGCGCGACGAGGGCTGGCTTGCGGAGCACATGCTCATCATGGGGCTCGAGGATCCTGCGGGGAACGTCACGTACATCTGCGCTGCGTTCCCGAGCGCATGCGGCAAAACGAACCTGGCGATGCTCGTGCCGCCCGCGAGCCAGCAGGGCTGGAAGGTGTGGACCGTCGGCGACGACATCGCGTGGCTGCGCGTCGGCCCCGATGGTCGGCTCTGGGCGGTCAACCCCGAGGCAGGCTTCTTCGGCGTCGCCCCTGGCACGAGCCGGAAGACGAACCCGAATGCGCTCGCCACGGTCCAGCGCAACACGATCTTCACGAACGTGGCGATGACGCGGGACCGGCAGCCATGGTGGGAGGGCATGGACGGCCAGGTGCCGGCCGATCTCATGGACTGGCAGGGACGGCCGTGGACACCCACGAGCAAGGAGCCCGCGGCGCACCCGAACAGCCGTTTCTGCGCGCCGGCGAAGCAGTGTCCGTGTGTCTCGTCGCTGATGGAGGCGCCGGAGGGCGTGCCGATCAGCGCGTTCGTGTTCGGCGGCCGCAGGGCCAAGCTCGCTCCGCTCGTGTATGAGGCGCGCGACTGGGCGCACGGCGTGTATCTCGGCGCGTCGATGGCCTCGGAGACCACGGCGGCGGCCACGGGGAAGGTGGGCGTCGTGCGCCGTGACCCGATGGCGATGCGCCCGTTCTGTGGATACAACATGGGCGACTACTTCGGGCACTGGCTCGAGCTGGGGCGCGGGCGCCCGGCCTTCCCGAAGGTCTTCCACGTGAACTGGTTCCGCACGAACGATGCGGGCAAGATCCTCTGGCCCGGCTTCGGCGAGAACCTGCGCGTGCTGCGCTGGATCAACGAGCGCGTGCACGGCCGCGCGAAGGGCCGCGAGACCGCGCTCGGCATCTTCCCGAACGAGGGCGAGATCGACACGAGCGGGCTCGATCTCCCGGCGTCGGCGATGGATGATCTCTTCTCGATCGATCGCGAAGCGTGGCTCGCGGATCTCACCGATCAGGAGGCGTTCTTCGGATCGTTCGGCGACAAGATGCCCGAGGAGATCTGGCGCGAGCACCGCACGCTCCGATCGCACCTCCAGACCTGAAGCGATCGCTTCGCGAAGCTTCTCCCGCGGCCTCGGCGACATCGTCGGGGTCGCGTCGTTTCCATCCTGCGCATCGACGTTTTGGCGGCATTTCGCGCCGCGTCGTCACGCTGCGCCGTCGCTCCGACGCGGTGCGCTGCGCGTGAAATGTCTGCGCTCCATCTTGACCGCACCTTGCTTTGCCGCTACCTGCACCTTCAAAATCTTTTGAAAGTTCATTCTGCCATGTCCGAACGTGAGACCCCGAGACAGGACGACGGCCACGAGGCCGAGCTCATCGCAGCCGAGGCGATCGGCGACGTGATCGAGCACTGGGGGTTTCGGCGTGTCCTCGGGCGTGTGTGGACGATCTTGTTCATCGCGGCGGAGCCCTTGCCCGCGGCCGTCATCGGCGAGCGGCTGAGCCTGTCGGCCGGGGCGGTGAGCATGTCGCTCACCGAGCTCCAGCGCTGGGGCGTGGTCCGCCGCGTGTTCAAGCCGGGCGAGCGCAAGGAGTACTTCGAGGCCGAGACGGACTTCTGGAAGATGATCTCGAAGGTCTTCGACGAGCGCGAGCGGCTGCTCGCCGAGTCGGTGCGTGCGCGGCTCGAACGCGCGGTCACCATGCTCGAAGCTCGCCCGCGCCTGCCGGGCGCCGAGCAACGCGCCGATCGGGTGCGCCGGCTGCTCTCCTTCGTCATCGTCGCGGAGACCGCGCTCGACGGCTTCATCCGATCGCGCCGTGTGGACTTCTCGCCTTTCGGCGACCTCATCCGTTTTCCGCTTCGCGTGGCGACACGCAAGCGCAAGGCCTAGCCATCTCGAGACCCTTCGGTCCGGGGACGGCGCGGAAACGCCGTGCCCCGGCGGGAGAACCCATGTCGATCGCAACGTATCCCATCCAGCGCGTCCCGCATCACGACGTCGTCGGAACCCTCGAGCGTGGCTGCCAGGAGCACGGCCTCGATCCGCTCGCGGGCAAGCTCGCGGAGCTCCGCCTCTTCCTCGCGAAGGACCTCGACGAGGTCGATCGCGCCATCGCGGCCGTGGGGCTCGGGGCAGAGACGCCGGCCCAGGCGAGCGCGCGGCACCTGCTCTCGCAGGACGGCAAGCGCCTGCGGCCCATCGTCGTCGCGCTCGCGGCGCACGTGGGCAAGGGCTTCAACGACGCGGCGCGCGCCTACGCCGTGGCCGTCGAGCTCGTCCACAACGCGACGCTCCTGCACGACGACGTCGTCGACGTTGGCGCGCGAAGGCGCGGCGCCGACGCAGCGCGCGTCATCTACGGCAACGCCGCGAGCATCTTCGGCGGCGACTGGCTGCTCGTGGAAGCGCTCTGCCGCATTCAGCGCGCGGGCAGCCCCGAGGTCCTCACGCGCATGCTCGATGTCATCAAGGAGATGGTCATCGCCGAGTCGATGCAGCTCGCGCGGCGCGGCAAGCTCGACACGAGCGTCAGCGACTATTTCCACATCGTCGACGGCAAGACGGCCTCGCTCTTCCGATGGGCGATGTTCGCGGGCGGGCGCGCCGGCGGCGTGAGCGACGAGGGCTGTGAGGCGCTCGTCGATTACGGCAAGAAGCTCGGCGTCGCGTTCCAGCTCGTCGACGATGTGCTCGACGTCGCGGGAGATCCCGAGGCCACGGGCAAGACGCTGCTCGCGGATCTCGGCGAGGGGAAGATGACGTACCCCTTGCTCTGCGCGCTCGAACGTTGCCCGGAGCTCGTGCCGCTGCTCGAAGCGGTGTGCGCAGGCGAGGAGGTCGGGCCCGAGGTGGGCGGTCGTGTGGCCTCGCAGCTTCGCTCGTCGGGCGTGGTCGACGAGTGCCTCGCGCTCGCGCGGAAGCTCTGCGAGGAGGCCATCGCAGGGCTCTCGTCAATCCCGGATGGAGTCGCCAAGAGTGCGCTCGTGACCGTCGCGCGCGCGACGCCCGAGCGCAGGAGGTAAGCGCCATGATCGTGTCCTTGAAGAGCGGCGCCGACGCGGCGAACGTGCTCAGGGAGCTCACGGGGCGGGGGCTCTGGGTCTCGCGCGTGGAGCGCAGCGCATCGGGCAACGCCGTGCATTACGTGATCGCGCCGCACTCGCAGCTGGCGGATCCCGAGGAGCTCGCGCGGATCGACGGCGTCGCCGAGGTGACGACGCCCAAGCCCGCGCACCCGTTGGTCTCGGCGCAGGGCCCCGTCGTCGACGTGGGCGGCTTGAAGGTCGGTACGGACAAACCGGTCTTCATGTGCGGCCCGTGCAGCCTCGAATCCGAGGCGCAGGTGCACGAGACGGCCTCCGTGCTCTCGTCGCTCGGCGTCTCGTTCATCCGCGGCGGGGCGTTCAAGCCGCGGACGAGCCCCTACGCGTTCCAGGGCCACGGCGACGTCGCGCTCGAATGGGTGCGGCGCGCGGCCGACGCGGCGGGGATGCGGGTCGTGACCGAGGCGCTTGGCGAGGGGCACGTCTCCGCGGTCGCCGCGTATGCGGATCTCGTGCAGGTCGGCTCGCGCAACATGCAGAATTTTTCGCTGCTCAAGGCGATCGGCAAGACGGAGAAGCCGGTGCTCCTGAAGCGCGGCATGTCCGCGACGATCGAGGAGTGGTTGCTCGCGGGCGAGTATCTGCTCTCGCATGGATCGAAGGGCGTGATCTTCTGCGAGCGAGGGATCCGCGGGTTCGACGACTCGACGCGGAACCTGCTCGACATCGGAGCCGTCGCGCTCCTCCGGTACGTGCATCGGCTGCCGGTCGTGGTGGATCCCTCGCACGGCCTCGGGCGGCGGGATCTCGTCGCGCCGCTCGGACGCGCAGCGCTCGCGGCGGGCGCGGCGGGCCTCATGATCGAGACGCACCCGGATCCGTCGACGGCACTCTCGGACGGCCCGCAGGCGGTGCCGCTTGGCGAGCTCGGCTCGCTGCTCGGTCGGCTGGTCTCGGCGGAGGAAGCACGATGAAGCGCGCGATCACGAGCCGCATCAGCAAGTTCTACGAGCGCTCGCCCGAGGCGCGCCTCGTCGTGCTGCGCGAGATGGGCGCCGTCGACGACGTCTCGTTCGCGCACCTCGCGCGGGGCGGGTTTCTCGACGTGACGGTGGCCGATCACATGAGCGAGAACGTGATCGCGACGCACGCGCTGCCGCTTGGCGTGGGCCTGAACTTCCTGATCAACGGCCGCGACGTCCTCGTGCCGATGGCCGTCGAGGAGCCGAGCGTCGTGGCCGCGGCGTCGAACGCGGCGCGCATGGTGCGCGCCTCGGGCGGGTTCTCGGGCGAGGCGGATCCGCCGATCATGACGGCCCAAATCCAGCTCGATGACGTGCCCGATCCGACCGCGGCCTGCGCGCGCATCCTCGAAGCGCGAGCGCGGCTCTCTGCGCTCGGCGATGCGTCGATCCCGCGCATGGTGGCCCGCGGCGGCGGCGTGCGTGATCTCGACGTGCGGGTGCTCGACGAGGCGCTCGGCGTGATCGTGCTGCACGTGCACGTCGACGTGGGCGACTGCATGGGCGCGAACACGGTCGACACGGTGGCCGAGGCCATGGCGCCCGCCGTGCACGCGATCACGGGCGGGACGATGGGGCTCCGGATCCTCACGAACCTGCCGCTGAGGCGCCTCGTGCGGGTGCGCGCGGAGGTGCGCGACGAGGACGTGGGCGGATCGGAGCTCGCGAGCGGCATCGCGCGCGCCAGCCGCTTCGCCGAGCTCGATGTTTTTCGCGCCGTCACCCACAACAAGGGCTTCATGAACGGCCTCGACGCGGCCGCGATCGCGCTCGGGCAGGATTTTCGGGCAATCGAGGCGGGTGCGCACGCGTTTGCCGCGCACCGCGGGTCGTACCGGCCGCTCAGCACGTGGAAGCGCAAGCCCGGCGGGCTCGTCGGCGAGGCGGAGCTGCCGCTCGCAGTGGGCACGGCCGGGGGCCTGTCGAGCGCGCATCCAGGCGTGCGCGCGGCGCTCGACATGCTGGGCGCGGCGACGGCGGGCGAGCTCGCCGTGGTGCTCGCGTCGGTCGGGCTCGCGTCGAACCTCGCGGCGCTGCGCGCGCTCGCGGGGGAGGGCATCCAGCGAGGTCACATGCGCCTGCATGAGCGGAAAAACCACGTGCAGGCCAGCGATCCGCCGCCCGCGCCGAGCGGGCCGCGAAGCGAGGTGGGACGATGAGCCAGGAGACGACGAAGGTTCCGCGCGCAGGCAGCGGCGAGATGTTCGACGCGATCGCGGCGCGTTACGACCTCTTGAACCGGATCCTCTCGCTCGGGATGGATCAAGGCTGGCGGCGCCGCGCCGTCGAGGCGCTCGCGCTCCGGCCGGGCGCGCGCGTGCTCGATCTCGCCACGGGGACCGCGGACCTCGCGATGACCATCGCCAAGGCGCACCCCGACGCCACGGTGATCGGTCTGGATCCGTCGAGCGGCATGCTCGCCGAGGGCGCGCACAAGATCGCGGCGGCCGGCCTCGAAGGCCGCGTCACGCTGCGCATCGGTGACGCGCAGGCCTTGCCGTTCGAGGACGCGAGCGTCGATGGCGTGGCCATCGCGTTCGGCATCCGCAACGTGCCCGACAGGGCAAAGGCCCTTCGCGAGATGGCGCGCGTCACGCGGCCGGGCGGGCGTGTCGTCCTGCTGGAGCTCTCCGAGCCTCGCGCTGGCGTGATGGGCCTGCTCGCGCGCACGTACGTGCACGAGATCGTCCCGCGCATCGGCGCGGCGCTCTCCGGGGCGAAGGAGTATCGCTACCTGCAGCGCTCGATCGAGGCGTTTCCGTCTCCCGACGTCTTCTCGCGGATGATGGGGGAGGCGGGGCTCTCCGTGCTCGAAGCTTCGCCGCTCACGTTTGGTGTCGCGCACCTCTTCGTGGGCACGCCGCTCGGGGAAAGGGCGCGTCGGGAGGAGGTATAGGTGTCTTCGGGCCTTGGGGCAGACCTCCTCGCGCGCCTTTCACGGGCGACGAGGAGAGGTGCGGGATCGGCCGGGGAGCTCCTGGCCGTCGTGGCCCCGGCGCCGGTCGTGCCTGCGGCCCGGCTCGTCGCCGCGTGTACGTCCGCCGCGCCGATCGTGTTGTTTCAGGCCCCTCCACGCGAGGGCGAGGAGCCGATCGGCGTCGTGGGCTTTGGGGAGATCGCACGGGTCGAAGGGAGCGGATCGGAGCGTCTCGCGCAGGTCACGAGCGCGGCGCGGAGGATCTTCGCGTCGCTGCGCGAGGAGCGCGATGCGGACGCGGGCGGCGCGCCCGGGCCGCGGTTCGTCGGGGGTTTGTCCTTCCGGACCGAGGCGTATCACGCGCCGCCGTGGTCCGCGTTCGCGGATGCGAGTTTTTCCCTTGCGCGGTGGATGTACGTGGCACGCCCTGGCGAGGCTTGGCTTTGGCTTCTGGTGCGCGACGGAGATCTCGCGTCGGAGCGTGCTGTGATCGAGGCCGAGCTCGCGTCGATCGAAGCGGCCTTCGTGGCCTCCGCGCAGCCTGCGCAGGACGCGCCTCCGCGTGGGGCAGGGGAGGGCGCGCGGCTTGAAGGAACGAGCCATGAGGCGTTCTGCTCCCTTGTGCGCGAGGCGCTCGACGCCATCCGTGCGCGCGAGATCGACAAGGTCGTCCCTGTCGCCGCGACGCGCGTTTGTCCGGTCCGTCCGCTCGACGCGCGTGTTGCCCTCTCGCGGATCGCGGAGGCGTACGTCGAGACCACGCGGTTCGCCGTGCAGCGCGGGGAGCGCGTCTTCCTCGGCGCCTCGCCCGAGCGGCTCGTCTCGCGCCGCGGCCGCGTCGTCAGCACGGACGGGCTCGCGGGCACGGTGCGACGTGGCGCCGACGACACGTCCCTCGTGCGGGCGCTCCTCGCGAACCCCAAGGAGCGACGCGAGCACGCCCTCGTCGTGGAAGCGATCGCGGCTGTGCTCGCCCATCGTTGCGACACGCTCGACGTCCCTGAAGCCCCGTCGATCCGCAGCCTGCCCAACGTCCACCACCTGTGGACGCCGATCCGCGGCGTCCTGCGCGACGACACGCACGTGCTCGCGCTCGTCGAGGCCTTGCACCCGACGCCCGCCGTCTCGGGCACGCCGCGGGATCATGCGACCGCGTGGATCGCCACGCACGAGCCCGACGCGCGCGGTTGGTACACGGGCGCCGTCGGATGGTTCGACGCCGCCGGGGACGGCGATTTTGCGGTTGCCATCCGCGCCGGACTCGTCGCGCCGGATGAGGCCTGGCTCTACGCGGGCGCCGGGATCGTCGAGGGGTCGGATCCGCCGGCCGAGTACGCCGAGACCCGCGCCAAGCAAGCTCCGATGCTCGCGGCCCTGGGAATCCAATGAGCACGAACGAGCACCTCACCTGGGCCGAGACCTTCATGGCCGCGCTCGCCGCCGCCGGCGTGCGTGACGTCGTGGTTTGTCCGGGCTCCCGCTCCACGCCCCTCGCGCTCGCCGCCGACGTCACGGCGGGCCTGCGGATCCACACGGCGGTCGACGAGCGGGCCGCGGCCTTTTTCGCGCTCGGTCAGGCCCGCGTGACCCGCCTCCCGAGCGCCGTGCTCTGCACCTCGGGCACGGCCGGCGCGCACTTCACGCCCGCCGTGATCGAGGCCTCGCAGAGCCACGTCCCGCTCCTCCTCGTCACGGCCGATCGGCCCTGGGAGGCGGTCGATGTCGCCGCGTCGCAGACGATCGATCAGACGAAGCTCTTCGGCGCGCACGTGCGCTTCTTCGTGGAGCTCGGCCTGCCCGATCTCGGCGCGCCCCGGGAAGCCCCGGCCCGCGTCGCGCTCCACGCCGCGGCCCGCACCCTCGGCCCCGATCCGGGCCCCGTGCACGTAAATGCGCGCTTTCGCAAGCCGCTCGAGCCTTCCCAGCCGTGGCCCGATGCCGACCGATCCACGCGCCTCACCGACGTCCTCCGCCGCGGCACGACCCGCGTCTTTGCGCCCCGAACCGCCGCCCCGCCCGAGGCCCTCGAGGCCCTCGCCGAGCTCGCCTCCCACACGGAACGAGGCCTCATCGTCTGCGGCCCTGCGCCCGTCGATCGCCCCGAAGCCCCGCTGCGCGAAGCTGCCGTCGCCCTCGCTCGTGCCACGGGCTTCCCCCTGCTCGCCGAGACCACGAGCCAGGCCCGCTTCGGCTCCGCCGCGCCGGACGTCGTCGCCTGCGCCGCCTTCGACACCCTCTTGCGGGATCCCGCCTTCGCCGCGCGCCACGCCCCCGACCTCCTCATCGAGCTCGGCGCGCCCGCCACGTCTCAGGGATACGCCGACTACCTCGCGAAGCACCCGACCGCCGCGCGTTACGTCATCGCGCCCCACGGCTGGAACGATCCCTCCCAGGACGCGACGGCCCTCGTCCTCGCCGATCCCGCCGAGACCGCCCGCGCCCTCGCCGCGCGCCTCGGCCCTGCGCGCCGGTCCTCGCCGAGCCTGTGGGCCGAGAGCTTCCGCCGCGCCGACGCCCTCGCCTGGTCCCTCGCCGAGGCCCATGCCTCCGCGGCCCACCTCACCGAGGCCGCCGTCGCTCGCCTCGTCATCGCTGGTTGCCCTGCGGATGCGCTCTTCTCGGTCGGCAACAGCTTGCCCGTCCGTGACGTCGACCTGTGGGCCCCGCCTCGTCCGAGCCCGCTCGGCGTCCTCCACCAGCGCGGCGCCAGCGGCATCGACGGCCTCGTCGCCTCCGCCGCCGGCGCGGCCACCGTCGCCGGCAGGCCCGTCGTCCTCCTCCTCGGCGACACCAGCGTCCTGCACGACCTCACGAGCCTCGCGCTCGCGCGCCGTGCCCCCGTCCCCCTCGTCGTCGTCGTCGTCCAGAACCAGGGCGGCCGCATCTTCGAGCGCCTCCCCATCGCCCGCGCCGTCGACGTCGATCGCTTCGATAAGTACTTCACGATGCACGAGCCTGTCGATCTCGCGCCGGCCGCGGCGGCCTTCGGCGTTCGGTTCGCCCGGACGGACACCGAGTCGGCCTTCGTCCGCGCGTTCGCCGAGGCCCTCAAGACGCCCGGCGCGACGCTGATCGAGGCGGTGGTCCCGCCGGACGATGGCCGAGCGCGTGTCACCTGCTTCCGGAGCGAGCTCGCTGCCACGCTCGCCCGCGAGGATCTTTCATGAGCCCCGACAAGACTGCGACCCTCGGGCCCTTGCCTTCCGTCGCCTCCGCGCCCCCGGTTCGCCCCGGCTCGGCCCGCGCCTGGGTGCTCGCTTGCCGGCCCGCCACCTTGACCGCCGCTGTCGTCCCCGTCGCCGTTGGCAGCGCCGTCGCCCACGCGAGCGGCTCGTTCCGTGTCCTGCCCGCCCTCGCGGCCCTGCTTGGCTCGATCCTCATCCAGATCGCCACGAACTTCGCGAACGACGTCTTCGACCACGAGAAGGGCGCCGACACCGAGGAGCGCCTCGGCCCGACCCGCGCGACCGCCACCGGCCTGCTCACGCCGCGCGAGGTCCGCATGGGCCTCGCCGTCACGATCGCGCTGGCCCTGCTCCCCGGCCTCTACCTCGCGTCCGTGGGCGGATGGCCCATCGTCGCCATCGGCATCACCTCGATCCTCGCCGGCATCGCCTACACCGGCGGACCGTACCCGCTCGGCTACCACGGGCTCGGCGACGTCTTCGTCTTCCTGTTCTTCGGCCTCGTGGCCGTCTGCGGCACGGCCTTCGTCCAGGTCGGCGGCGTCCCACCGCTCGCCATTCTCGGCGCCGTGCCCGTGGGCGCCCTTGCCACCGCGATTCTCGTCGTCAACAACGTCCGCGACCGCGAGACCGACGTGAAGGCCGGCAAGCGCACGCTCGCCGTGCGCTTCGGCCGCCGCGCCGGCATCCTCGAATACGCCGCGCTCCTCGCCGCCTCCTACGCCGCGCCCGTCGTCTGCGTCGCCTCCCTCGGCCGTTCCCCCTGGGCGCTCTTGCCGCTCGTCTCCTTGCCCCTCGCCCTCGGCTTGCTCCGCGCCCTCGCGACCCAGGAAGGCCGCCCGCTGAACGCTGTCCTCGCGCGTACGGCGATGTTGCTGCTGCTCTTCGGCATCCTGTTCAGCGTCGGGCTCGTGGTCGGGGGCGCGTAGGTGCGGATCCAGGGCGGCGCCGCGCATCCGTCGTACGGGCCGAACCGCCAGTTCGTGCGCCTCGGCCTCCGCGATGAGCACAAGCGCCTCGGGATCGGCGAAGCCTCCCCCTTGCCCCCGTTTGCCGCGGACGTCGCCTCGGTCCTCGCCGTCATCCTCGGCGAAGCCCTCCCGAACCTCGCCACGATCCGGGACGATCTCCCGCCGCGCGAAGCCGTCGCCGCCGCGATGGCGCCCGTCGAGCGCGCCCTCGCCCCGTACCCCGCGGCGCGTTTTGCGCGGAGACCGCCCTCTTCGACGTCGTGGGCCTGCGCCGTGGCCTCTCCGTCGCTGCCTGCCTCGCCGGCGCGGATCGCCTGGCCACCGTGCCCACGAACGCCCTGCTCGACGCTTCGGCGCCCGACCTCGTCGAGCGCGCCCGGGGGTTCGCCGAAGCCGGCGTCCACGCCGTGAAGGTCAAACTCCGCGCGCGGGACGAGGCTGGCTTCGCGCGGGAACTCACCGCGCTCCGGGCCTTGCGTGAGGCCCTCCCGCCGCCGTTCGAGCTCCGCCTCGACCCGAACGGCGCCTGGACGATTCCCGAGGCCCAGGAATACCTCGCCCGCCTGGCCGAGGTCGCGCCTCGGTACGTCGAGCAACCTGTCCCGGCCGCGCTCTTGCCCGACCTCGGCCCCGCGGCCGTCCCCTGGGCCGCCGACGAGTCCCTGCTCCTCCCGGGCATGCCCGAGCGCCTTGCGCGCGCCGCGGGGTGTGCTGCGTTCATCCTGAAGCCTGCTGCCCTCGGGGGCCTCGAACGGGCGCTCGCCGTCGCCGCGATCGGCGCCGCAGCGGGCCTCGACCTCGTCGTCACGCACTTCGCCGACGGTCCCGTGGGCCTCGCCGCGGCTGCCGAGCTCGCGCGTGCCTTGCCCAAACCGCCGCTCGCTTGTGGGCTGGAACCCCACGCGGGGCTGTCGACGTATCCGGCGATGGCGATCCCGCAGCGCGGGCGGCCGGGGACGGTCCGAGAGGCGGCACTCCCGGGCCTCGGCTTCTCGGAGGAGGCCCGAAATCGATGGATCACGACGGACTGAGCCTTGAAGCGATCCGGGAGCCCGGAATCACGACGCAGCCGGCGCTGATCGAGGACGGCCGCGTGACCTCGTTCGGCGAGCTCGCGGCCCACGTCGAATGCGTCGCGTCATCGCTTGTGGCCCAAGGACTCGGCCCTGGATGTCGCGCCGCGTTGCGAACGACGTGTGATGCCGGCACGGTCGTCACGATCCTCGCCCTGATCGAGCTCGGCGTCGCCCTCGTCCCGATTCACCCGCGGCTGACCGATGCCGAGGTGCGGGTTATCACCGAAGATGCGCACCCGGATCTTCAGATTTCGCCTTTCATCCTAGGTGATAACCTTCTGAAATCTGGATCCTTTCCGCGCACAAGGCCCGATCCGTCCACGCCCCTCGCGATTCTCTACACCTCGGGCACGACGGGCCGTCCGAAGGGCGCCGTCCTCTCCCGCGGAGCCTTCGCTGCCAGCGCTGAGGCCAGCGCCAAGAACCTCGGCTGGACCCCCGACGACCGCTGGCTCGCCTGCATGCCCCTCGCCCACGTCGGTGGCCTCTCCATCGTGACGCGTTGCATCGCGGCCCGTAGGCCCATCGTCCTCGAACCCCGCTTCGACCCCGACGCCGTCCTCCGCGTCATCCGCCGTGAGCGCGTCACCCTGCTCTCGGTCGTCCCCACCATGCTCCGCGCCCTCTTCGACGCCGACCGGGACGGCATCCTCGCCACGCTCCGCCTCGTCCTCGTCGGCGGAGCCGGCGCGCCCCCCGCGCTCCTTGAAGAGGCCGCCGCCCGCCGTGTCCTCGCCCTCACGACCTACGGCCTCACCGAAGCCTGCTCGCAGGTGACCTGCCAGCCCCTCCGAGCCGCCGGGACCACCGAGCCAGGATCTGGAAAAGCACTCCCCGGTGTAGACGTCCGCACCATCCGTGACACCGGCACTCCCGCGGATCCCGGTGAAGTCGGCCGCATCCAGGTACGCGGACCCACGCTCATGAGCGGTTACCTCGCCGGACCCGGCGAGCCTCTGCGCCCATCGCTCACCGCGGACGGATTTTTCGACACCGGCGACCTCGGCGCCCTCGACGAACACGGCCGCCTCTTCGTCCACGCCCGCCGCACGGACCTCGTCGTCACCGGCGGCGAGAACGTCTACCCGGCCGAGGTCGAGCAGGCCCTCGAAGCGCTTCCCGGCGTCACGCGCGCCGTGGTCTTTGGCGTCCCCGACGAGCGCTGGGGCCAGATCGTCGCCGCCGGCCTCGCCCTCGACCCGCCCGACCCGGCCCGCGCCGCCGCCCTCGTCGCCGAAGTCGGGGCGCGCCTCGCCCCCCACAAGCGCCCGCGCCTCGTCGCCGCCGTCGCGTCCTTGCCACTCACGGCCTCGGGCAAGCTCGATCGCGCCCGCGCCGTCCGCGAGCTCAGCCCGCGCCTTTCGCCTGTGCCCCGACGGCTGTGAGCGCCGCCACGGTCTCCGCCGGGAGGCCCCTCGACCGGAACGTCTCCCGATCGATGCACACGTGCACCGCCTGCCCGACCGCGAGCACGCGCCCCTCGGGCGAGCGCACCCGCGCCCCCACGTGCAGCGACCGCTCGCTCAGCGTGAGCCGCACGATCTCCACGACCACATCGTCGCCGAACCGCATCGGCCCGAGATAATCCGCCTCCGCGTGCCCGAGCGGCATCCCCCACTTGCCCTCCTGCAAGACGCCCGGGAGGTCGATGCCGGCGCGTCGGAGGAGGCTCAGGAACGCGTCGTGGAAGTACTCGAGCACGCGGGCGAAGTAGATGATCCCGGCGGCGTCGACGTCCTGGAAGCGCACCGGCCGAGGTTCGGCATGAAGGACCGTGGTGGCGTGGACGAGATCGTCGGGGGAGAAGCGGGGTCTGTCGGACATGGCCGGGAGCGTACCGCAAGCGTGGGGAGCGGACAGCCGGCCGGAGATGGTATCGTCGCACACGCACGAAGCAGGGGACTTCGGAAAGAGGGGCGAGGATGCACGTAGGAATCTGCGGTTACCCGGGTTCAGGCAAGACGACGGTCTTTCGGGCGCTCGCGCCCGGCGGCAAGGCAGATCGCGAGATCGCCTACGGCAACATCAAGGTGCCCGACGCGCGCGTCGACTTCCTCTCCGCGATCTTCAGCCCGAAAAAGACGACCTTCGCGGAGATCACGTTCGTCGACGTCGGCAGCGGCACGCGCTCGGGCGGCGCCTTCCCGCCTGCGGTGCTCCAGGGCATGCGCAACGCCGACGTGATCGTGCACGTCGTGCGAGGCTTCGAGAACCCCTCGCTCACCACGCCGCCCGACCCGCCGCGCGACGAGAAGGCGTTCGACGAGGAGCTGCTCCTGCTCGACCTCGGCACGCTGGAGAAGCGCAAGGAGCGCTTCAAAAAAGAGTCGAAGAAGGGCCCCGAGGTCGAGGTGAACACGAAGATGATCGAGCACCTCGAGAAGAGCGAGCCCTTGCGCACGCTGGAGCTCTCGGAGGAGGAGCTGCGCGCGCTCGGCCCTGGGATCCAGCTCCTCTCGATGCAGCCGCTCATCACGCTCTACAACCTCTCCGAGGACGCGTGGAACGACCCGGCCCGCGCGCACCTGCGCGAGACGACGCACGGCAAGCAGTGGGTGAAGATGGCGCTCTGCGGCTCGATCGAGGCGGAGATCGCGGCCTTGCCGGCCGAGGAGCAGAAAGATTTCCTCGAAGGACTCGGCCTCGGCGAGCCCGCGCGGAACGTGTTCGTGCGCGAGGCCTACCGCCTGCTCGACTACATCAGCTTCCTGACCGCGGGCCCCGACGAGTGCCGCGCCTGGCCGATCCGCCGCGGCACGAACGCAAAGCGCGCCGCGGGCAAGGTGCACTCCGACCTCGAACGAGGTTTTATTCGTGCGGAGATCTACCGGCCGGAGGACCTGGAGATCGCGCGCACCGAGGCCGCGCTGAAGGCCCAAGGCAAGATGCGGCTCGAAGGGAAGGACTACGTCGTCAAGGACGGCGACGTCGTGCACTTCCGAGCGGGTACATGATCCTCACCCCGACCCCTCTCCCGCAAGGAGAAGGGAGGGGATCACGCGACCGCCACGGTCTCGGCGGGTTTGTCCTTCGACTTCGCGTTCTCGTTGACCTTGACGCTCACGATGCGCGACACGCCCGGCTCCTGCATCGTCACGCCGTAGAGTACGTCGACGGACTGCATCGTGCGCTTGATGTGCGTGATCAAGATGAACTGCGAGTGCGCCGTCATCGAGCGGATCGCCTCGTTGTAACGAGCGACGTTCGCCTCGTCGAGCGGCGCGTCGACCTCGTCGAGCACGCAGAACGGCGAGGGCTTGAACTGGAAGATGGCGAAGATGAGGCTCACCGCCGTCAGCGCCTTCTCGCCGCCGCTCATGAGCTCGATGTTGCCGAGCTTCTTGCCCGGCGGCTGCGCGAGGATCTCGATGCCCGTCTCCAGCATGTCCTCGGGGTTCGTGAGCCGAAGCTCCGCCGCGCCGCCGCGGAACATCTTGGGGAAGAGCGCCTTGAAGCGCGCGTTGATCGCGTCGAACGTCGTCTTGAAGAGCTTCTTGCACTCGCGGTTCATCTGCGCGATCGCCTTCTCCAGATCGGAGAGCGCGCTCTCGAGATCGTCCTTCTGCTGCGCGTAGTACTTGTGCCGCTCCTCGGCCTCGGCGTACTCGCGCATCGCGTCGAGGTTCACCGGCCCCATGCGATCGAGCAGCTCGCCGAGCTCCTGGATGCGCGACCGGTGCTGCTGATCCACCGGTGCCCGCTTGTGGTAGTCGCCCACGACCGTCGGCAGATACAGCCCGCGGAATTTTTCGCGCACGCCCTCGATGAGGTGGTTCTCCTCGATGTCGAGCCGCGCGAGCGCCATCTCGTGGTGCCGGAGTTTTTCCGTCGCCTCCGTGAGATCCTGCCGGAGGCCCTTCAGATCGGCCTCCTTCGCCGCGAGCGTTTGCCGCGCCGCGTCGAGCCTGCGCCGCGCGTCCTCGAGCTGCGCGTGCGCCGTCTGCGCACGCTGCACGGCGTCGTCGAGCTTCTCCCGCGACAGCATCATCGTCGCCGCCGCCACGCCTGCGCCTTCCGCGCAGTCCGTCCGCTCCCCGTCGAGCCGCGCGATCCGCACGCTGAGCTCGTCACACGACCGCGCCAGCCGCTCCACCGTCGCCCGCGCCGCCGTCGCCCGCTCGCGCACGCGCGCCAGGCGCACCTTGCGCTCCGTCACCACCGACTGCTGCGCGATCACCCGCTCGCGCCACTCGGCCGCGAGCTCCTCGCTCGTCGCGAGCCGCCCGGAGACCTCCTCGCGCAGCCGCCGTCCCTCTTCGAGTTTTTCGCGCGCCTCTTCCTGCTCGCCGCCCGCGTTCTCCAGCGCGTCCATGATCTCTTCGAGATCCCGCTGCACCGCGCTGCGCCGTTTCTGCGACGCGGCGAGCTGCTCCTCCGCGCGACGGAAATCCTTCTCGGCCGTCACGAGCGCGATCTCGCTGGTGTGCGCCTCGCTCCGCGCCTTGTCCACGGCCGCCGTGAGCTCGGCGATGCGCTGCCGCTCGGCCGTCTGCGCTTCGAGCAGCGCCGTCACCTGATCGCCGAGCTTCGCCACGACGTCGTGCAGCTCGCGGATCTCCCGCTTCTGCTCCAGCATCCCCGCCGCGACCGCGTCGCCCGCGCCGCCGCTCACCGTTCCATCCGGACGGACCACCGTCCCGTCGAGCGAGACGAGCGTCACCGTCGCTCCCGACGTCGCGAGCCGGATCGCCGCCTCCGCCGTGCGCACGACGACCGCGTCGCCCACGAGCGCCCGCACGAGCGGCTCGTCCTCCGCGGAGAACCGGAGCCGCTCGAACAGCGGCCCCACCACGTCCTCGCCCGACGGCAACGCCACGGGCCCGCCCGCCACGTACCGCGGCCGCGCTGGCACGAGCGTCGCACGCCCTTGCTTCTTCGCCGCGAGCTCGCCGAGCAGCGCCGAGGCGCGCTCCGTGTTCGTCACGACGATCGCCTGCAGCTTGTCGCCGAGCAGCGCCGCGAAGGCCGGCAGCAGCTCCGAAGGCGCCTCGATCCGGTCGGCCACGAGGCCCACGATCGACGGATCCTTCGTCTTCAAAAGGCTCTTCGGCCCGGCGCCCACGCCTTCGAGCCGCGCGTGGATCTCTTCGAGCGCCCGGAGGCGGCTGCGCTTCTGGTTGTGCTCGTTCTTCGCCTGCTCGACCTTGCGATCACTCGCGACGGCCTGCTCGCGGAGCGTCTTCGCCTCCGCTTCGAGCGCGACCCGCTGCTCGCTCGAATCCTTCTTCTGTGCGGCGAGCTCCGCGACTTGCGCCGCCCCGATCTCCCGCTTCTTTTCGAGCTCTTCCAACTCGTAGACGAGCCGCCCGTGCTCGTCGTCGAGCTTCTCGCGGCGCACCATCATGTCCGAGAAGCGCCGCTCGTAGCCCGTCAGCGTCGCCTCGGCCGCCGCGACCTTCGCCGCCGCCTCCGCTGCCTGCTTGCGCAGCCGCGAGGCCTCCTGCTCGGCCTCCTTCTCGCCCGCGCGCACCTCTTCGAGCCGCTCGTGTTCTTCGAGCGCCTCGCGGTTCTCGCGTTGCTCCTCGGCCGCCACGTTTTCGAGCTGCTTTTCGAGCTCTGCCCGCTCGACCCGCAGATCCGCGATCGTCTTCTCCAGGTCCTGCTGCTCGACCGTGGCAGCGGCCCTGCGCTCTTCGAGGTGCTTGAAGCGATCCTTGGCGCGGGCGAGCTCGGCCTGGAACGTGCGCACGTCGTTGTCGGCGGAGAACGCCGCGTTTTGCGCCTTCTCGGCCTGCTCCTCGCTCTGGTGCGCGGCGAGCCTCTGCACTTCGAGCTCGGCGTCGCGCGCGGCGAGCGCCGTGCGGGAGGCGAGGACCTTTTCGGCGAACTCGGCCCGCGCCCCCGTCTCGCGCTGCCGCAGCACGATGATCTCCAGGAGCTTGTGCGAGGCCTCGTGCAGCATGAGGTCCTCGAGCTCCTTGCGGTAGGCGATGTACCGCTCGGCCTTCGCGGCCTGGCGCTTGAGCGACGAGAGGCTGCGCGAGATCTCCGAGACGATGTCCCCGATGCGCAGCAGGTTCTGCCGCGTCTGGTCCATCTTCTGCTCGGCCTGCTTCTTCCGGGCCTTGTACTTCGTGATGCCCGCGGCCTCCTCGATCAGCATGCGCCGATCCTCGGCGCGGGCCGACACGATGAGGCCGATCTTGCCCTGCTCGATGATCGAGTACGCCTTCGTGCCGACGCCCGTGCCGAGGAAGAGGTCCGTGATGTCCTTCAGGCGGACCTGGGTCTTGTTGATCAGGTACTCGCTCGTCCCGTCGCGGTAGAGCTTGCGGGTGACGGCGATCTCGGCGTAGTCCTTGTATTCGAGCGGGAGCTGCTGGGCGAGCTCGGGATCGGTGTTGTCGAACGTGAGCGTGACCTCGGCCATGCCGTGCGGCCCGCGCGACTCCGACCCGTTGAAGATGACGTCGGCCATGCTCCGGCCGCGCAGGTGCTTGGCGCTCTGCTCGCCCATGCACCAGCGGATCGCGTCGACGATGTTCGACTTGCCGCATCCGTTCGGCCCGACGATGCCCACGACGTCGACGTCGAAATGAACCACCGTCCGGTCGACGAACGACTTGAAGCCGGCAATCTCGAGCTTACGAATCCGCATCCGTCGTCACCGGCGAGGGGAACGGTCACATGGCGTCACATAATGCCACGTACCGCCACGCATCGCGCAGCGCTAGGGTTACACCCGCCAGGGGGGCGCGGCAAGCGCGATGGTCGATGGCGGGGTCGAACGGGGAGGGGGTCGAAAGGGCTGGCCACCGAAGACCTGGGTGGACAGAATGGCTGGCAGTCGCCTCGTCGCCTTGACAGGCGTTCAACGAAGCCGTACCTGCACGGCGAAAATACGAGAGGTATTCTTTATGCCTACCTACGAGTACGCCTGCACGTCCTGCGCCCACGAGTGGGAAACCGAGCAGTCGATTCGTGAAGATCCCCTCAAGGAGTGCCCGAGCTGCCACGCGGAGACCGCTCGACGGCAGATCTCCCGCGGCACGGGCTTCATCCTGAAGGGAAGCGGCTGGTACGCCGATCTTTACAGCTCGCCCAGCAACAAGTCGTCGTCCAAGTCCGAGAGCAGCACGAGCTCCTCCGAGAGCAGCTCCTCCTCGTCGACGTCGACCACGTCCTCGGACAGCACGTCGACCACGTCCTCGACGCCCTCGTCGGCCACGCCCTGAACCAACCCATCCACACGCGAAGCGGGCCTCTCGTCCCGTCGCCGTGAAGGGTTTCGAGGCAAGCCGGTTTCCGGCGCGGAGCCTCCAAGCGTGTAAGGCAAGGCCGCCCCGCGTCGGTCCGAGGAATGCTAGGTTGTCGGGGTATGGACGAGAGAAAGCGGCTCGATGAGCTTCGTGCTCAGCTTGCGGAGATCGATCACCAGATGCTCCGCCAGCTCGAACGTCGGGCGCGCGTCGCCCAGGACATCATCAAGCTGCGCAGCGGGACTGCTCGTTTTGCGCCCATCGCAGACGGGCAACACTTGCTCGCTCTCGAACGAGCCGCCGAGCCGCCCCTCCCAGCGAGCGCCGTCCGCCCGACCTTCGCCGCGATCGACGCCGCCTGCCGCGTGTTCGATGTAGCGCCGCGCGTCGTGTTCCTCGGCTCGGAAGGCGGCTTCGGCTGGATGGCCGCGCGGGAACAATTCGGCCCGAGCGCCGAGCTCGTCCGCGGCGAGACCGTCCTCGGCGCCCTCGACGAGGTCGTCCGCGAGCGCGCCGAGTTCGCCGTCGTGCCCTACGAGTCGCTCGAAGACGGCCCCATCTTCCCGACCATCCAGGGCATCGCCGCCGCGGATCTGAAGGTCGTCGGCGAGCACGAGCTCTCGCAGGTCCTGGTCCTCGCGAACGTCACGGGGAACCTGAGCGACGTCGAGAAGATCCTCGTCACGCCGCAAGATCACGGGGCCACAGTCCGGTATCTGGAGTCGAACCACCCGCGGACGGCCGTCGTCGACGTGCGCTCGCCGTTCGTCGCGATCGAGGCCGCCACGGAAAACCACGGCAGCGCCGCGATCGTGCCGCGCGGAGCGCTCGGCCCGGACACGCCCGTGCGCGTCGCGCGCGAAAACATCGGCGATCAAGGCGAGGTGCGCATGCGGTACGGCGTGGTCTCGCGCCTGCCGGCGCCGCGCTCGGGCTCCGACGCGACGGCGCTGCTCTTCGGCGTGCACGACAAGCCCGGCGCGCTGCACGAGATCCTCCAGCACTTCAAGGAGCGGAGCTGCAACCTGCGCCGCATCCAGTCGCGGCCCGTGCCGGGTGAAGGCTGGGAGTACGTGTTTTACGTCGAGGTCTTCGGCCACGTGACCGACCGGAACCTCGTCGCCGCCCTCGAGGGGATCAAGCGAGAGGCGAAGATGCTCAAGATCGTGGGCTCATTCCCGCTCGAGCGGCCCACGCACGTCACGCCCGAGGCGGAGGCTCGTCGTCGAACGTCATGACCCTTGCGGCTGCTCGCGCCAGCTCGGCGCGCTTCTTGGCTTTGGCCCTCTCCACCACGCTCCTCACCCTCGGCCCCTCCGGCTGCGGAGGCGGAGAGCAAAACGTCGTCCTCGTGGGCGGTCGGCAAGTCGATCCCGCGGTGATCGACCGGGATCCCGTCGCGCTCCTGCCGTCGTCCCCCGTGATGCTCGGCTACCTCGACGCCGCAGCGATGTTCCAGTCGAGCCTCGGCCCCGACGTCGGCTCGATCATCACGGCGGTCTTGCCGCTCGGGCCCGAGTCGAACTTCGTCCCGTCGCGGGACGTGACGCGGGTCTACGGCGGGATCTACGCGATGCAGGGCGCCGATTTCTGCGCCGTGATCCAGGGCAACTTCGACGTGGCCTCGATCCACCGCGCCGCCGAGGCGCGCACGAAGGTGAGCTCAGGCCTGCCCCTCGTGCGCTCGCGCTACGCGGACATGGACCTGTACACGGCGGGGAACGTGGGCTTCGTGTTGCTCACGCCGCACACGGCGCTGACAGGCAACGAGACGGGCATGCGTCGCGCGCTCGATCGGCTGCGGACCTCGGAGATCAAGCGCACGGTGCCGCCATGGATGATCGACCTTCTGAACACGCCCAACGCAGCCTTCGCGCTCGCAGGCGACATCAGCGGGCAGGGGACCATCGAAGCCGCGACGCAGAAGATGCCGTTTCTGACAGGGCTGCAGAAGGTGCGGACGCTCGGCAATTTTCAGCCGCCAGGCATGAACTTCGCCGGGTCGCTGACCTACGCAGACGCAGGATCGGCAGCCGCCGGGACGACGAACCTCGCAGATCTGCAGAAGCTCACGGGCTTCATGGGTCTGTTGTCGTCACTCGGGCTGATGGGACCCGCGCCGCAGATGCAGGTGGCGCAGCGCGAGAACGACGTCGCATTCACGATGCCCGTCGACACGTCATTTGCGCGGTTCCTGCTGGGGATGCTCGGCGACGTCGCGAAGAAGGCGACGACCGGGCAAGCGCCATCGAGCGGGTGGGTGTGGCCGCTGTTGACGCGGTGAAGTTGGCGTAGCGCCGGGGTTTCACCCCGGGCCCCGTCTGGTCAACGATGGGGCTACGCTCGGCAAGCCGAGCTACGCCCCAAACCCCGGGGCTCTCCACCCCTGGACCCGGGGCCTGGGCCAGCCCTGGACCTCAGGTGCATCGACCGCGATGCGGCCGATGCAAAGGCCCACGGTTTCAGTCCGAGGAAGACCAGTCCGACGCCGTCGGCGGCTGCGGCTTCCGGCGCGGCTTCTCCGGGACCGCCGCGTGGATGTCGATTCGCCGCGCGTCATCCGAGAGGCGCCACGCCAAGATCTGGAAGAGCCCCATCGCAGAGAGCCCCGTCGCCGCCACGAAAGCCATCGCAGCCAGGATCGTGCTCGTCGGCCCCTGCCACGTCGCAAACGCGCCGGGATGGCTGAGGTCCGCCATCGCGAGCTCCGTGCCAAGGCCACCAAGCACCCCGAGGCCGACGTACGTGCCAGCCCCCGTCGTCTCCGACCCCATGAACCCCACGAGCGCGGCCGCGACCACGACGAGCGCCACGAACGAGCCGATCGTCGCGAGCTCGGGCAAGAGCGCAGCCAGGCGCAGCACCGTCAGGATCACGAAGGGCAAAGCACACACGAACGCGCCGGCGAGCAGCCATCGAGCCCCGGCGTAAGCCCGGTAGCGAGCGCGGAAGAGCAGCGCCGCAGGCAAGGTCGTCGCAGCGAGCAGCCGCGCAAAGCCGAGCAGAGGCGCACTCGCGGCGATGCCCGCAGCAGGCCCGGCGCCGCCGAAGCCCACGAGGGCCACGAGCATGCCGAGCAAGAGCATGGCCACGCCGCGGTGGCGATAACTCACGCGCGTGAGCGCAGCCGCGAGCGTGACGCCGCCGAGCACGAACGACACGAGCGCGGCACCCGTACCGCCCGGACGCACCCCCACGAGCGGCAACGCGCCGAGCCCCGCAAAGCCGAGGCCCACGGCGGCGCACCAGAGCCGCGCGGCCTGCCGCGCAGGCTCGATCGGCGCGAGGTCCTCCATGAGCGCCTCGGACGCGAGCAGCGGCTTGGCCGGCGTCTCCCGCGGGCGCTCCTCGCTCCGCGGCGAGGACGGACCAAACGACGGAGGGGGCGACGACGTGTTCGCCGAGGTCGCCGGGAAGGGCGTCGTCTCGGCGGAAGAAACGAGCTTGGGGGAAACCCCGCTCACCGCGACGCCGTCGGAGGAGGCTTCGACGCCCTCGGCCGCGGCCGCCGCGCCATCCGCGACGACGGCGAGGTCCCGAGGCTTCGAGCGTGGGGCGCTCGCGGGCGCCTCGGCGGGCTCGGCTTCGGCGTTCGCCTTCGGGGCCATGGCGGCGGTGGGGTCGCTGCGGCGCGCCGATGGCGGCGGTTCGCTGCTCGCTGTCCCGGCGGGGGCCGGCCTCGACGAAGCCGGGCTGTCCATGTTCTGCGCTGGAGAGGCCATCTGGATCGCCCGCGGTCGATCAGGTACCGCCCGGAGCATACCCCCGGAGGGCGTCGAGCGTCGTGGGGTTTTCGGCGAAGGCGAGGCGGGCGACAAGGGTGCGGGCGAATTCTCGCACACTCTGGAAGCCTTGGGGATCCGTCCGTAACGTCGATTCGTCCATGTAGAGCCGTCGAGAGATCTCGACCTGGATGGCGTGGATGCCGCTCGCCGGAGTCCCGTAGTGGCCCGTCGAGAATCCACCCCGGTAGGGGTCGTCGTGGCGCACTGTGTAGCCGCAAGAGCGCGCGTGTCGATCCACGACATCGATTACCGCGGCGGAGGCGGTTGTCCGGCCGCGGGTGCCCGGGACGATGTCGGCCCGGGCGACCCCGGCGCTTTCATGGCCGCGGCGGGCCTGGCTCGGCATCGAGTGGGCGCAGAGGAGGATGGCAAAGCCGAAGCGGGCGCGCTTACGGGCGAGGAGCTGTTCGAGGACGCGGTGGTAGGGGCGATAGACGAGGTCGAGCCGGCGCTCGAGCTCGGCCCGGGGCAACCTTCTCGAGAGGATGGGCTCGCCGTCCGTCGTGAGGCGCCAGATGAGGCCGCGTGGCCAGGGCGCTCGACCTCCGCCGTCGACGGCGTCGTGGTCGACGTCCTGCTCGCCGCGGTTCAGGTCGACGACGTAGCGGCTCGCGCGGGCGTAGAGCAGCGTCGCGCCTTCGGCGGGCGCGTCTTCGAAGAGGGCGTCGACGTGCAGGTCGGCGTCGCGGGCGATGCTGCGCGCGGGCGCGACGGTGAACGACAGGGTCTCGGCGTCGAGGGACAGACCCGCGTGGGGCACCTCGACGACCACGGGGGTCTCGCCCCCTTTGGGCTCGATGACCTCGAACTGGGTGCTGGGCGGCGTCGCTCCGCCGGCGGAGCGGAGCCCCCAATCGTCGTATCGGGGATCGACCACGGCGAACACTCTTACCCCATAAAGCGCCCGGCCGCAGGTGAAGCGCTCGCCGGGAGCACGGAAGGGCCTCTTGCCTCGCTCGTGCGTCCGCCCCATGTACGAAGTTTCGTCCGCGCCACCCCCCTTGCGTTTCGCGCATTTCTTCGGCGGGGCCGGGAGCAGGGGTAGGCTCGTCGCGTGGACCTGCACGCCTGGGTGGACGCGTACCTGGATCACCTGCGCGTCGAGCGCGCGCTCTCGCCGCGCACGCTGGAGGCGTATGCCCGGGACCTCGCCAAACTCTGCGCTTTGTGCGAGGCGAGCGGGATCTCCTCGCCGGGGGAGCTCGACACGACGGTTGTCTCGACGTACCTCGTCGAGCTCGGCAGACAGGGGCTCGGCGCGCGTTCGGCGACGCGGCACCTCTCGGCGGTGCGGGGTTTTTCCAAGTTCCTGCTGCGGGAGCGGGCGATTTCGGCCGATCCAGCGGCGCTCGTGGAGCGGCCTCGGACGAGCCGCAAGCTGCCGAAGGTGCTCTCTGTGGAGGAGATCGGGCGCATCTTGGAGGCGCCGGATGGCCGCTCGTTCCGGGGCCTGCGCGACCGCGCGATGCTGCACGTGATGTACGCCGCAGGGCTCCGCGTGAGCGAGGTCGTGGGCCTCAAGATTGCGGACGTCGATCGCAAGCAGGGCGTCGTGTTCGCGTTCGGCAAGGGCAGCAAGCGGCGCATCGTGCCGCTCGGGGAGCCTGCGCTCGATGCGCTCGATGCGTATCTGGCTGTTCGGAAGGATCACCCGCGCGCGGCGATGACACCGGCGCTCTTCCTGTCACCTCGGGGCAAACCGCTCACGCGGCAAGGGGTGTGGAAGCTGCTCGGCGCTTATGCGCGTGGTGTCGGCGTGACCAAGCCGAGCTCACCGCACAAGCTGCGGCACTCGTTCGCGACGCACCTCCTCGAAGGGGGCGCGGATCTCCGCAGCGTGCAGGCCCTGCTCGGCCATGCGGACATCACGACGACGGAGATCTACACCCACCTCACAGACGATCACGTCCGCACCGTGTACCGCCGATCGCATCCTCGATCGTAAGGTCACCTCTGCATCGACCGCATCGCGGTCGATGCACCAGAGGTCCAGGGCTGGCCCAGGCCCCGGGTCCAGGGGTGGACAACCCCTGGTCGGGTCCGGGGTGAAACCCCGGCGCTACGCGTCTACTTGAGGATGGATCCGAGGTCCTGCTCGACCTGCTCTGCCGTCTGCTTGGGGACCTTTGCGTAGAGACGCGTGCGCTCGGTGCGTACGAAGTACTCCACGGTGCTCAAGGGATCCGTTGCTGGCACGCGGACGAGCTCGAGGAAGCCGAGCGACGAGCCTGCGGCGTACTCCACGCGGAGCACGTCCTGCTTGCCTGCGGGCTCGGTCATCACGTAGTCCGTCGGCCGTAGCCGATCGAGCTTCGCCATGAAGTTTGCTGCTGTCTCGTCCTTCTGATCGGCGGCTGCGGGATCGGCCCAGAACCGCTTGCCTTCGGGCCCGCCGCGTACGACTTGCCGCTTCTTCCCGCCGGCGCTGAGCTCTGCGGTCGAGACCTCGGCTTCCTTCCACCCGTGCAGATCTCGCTCCACGAGACGCGACTCCGCTGTGTCGAGGTCACGCACGGCGCTCCCGTCGATCACGTACGTCTCGCCCGTTTGCGGCTCGCGCACGTATCGATCGCCGCCGCCGGGCGTTGTCCCGCCCAGCACCAGCTTGCGCTCGGCGCCGCCGATCGTGACCGTGAGTGTGCCGTCGGGCTCGGCGAGACCGAACTCCGCTGCGCGATCGTCCGGGATGCGGCCGAGTGCGCGCAGGGCCTTCAGCGGCGCGAGGGACTCGACGAGCTTTTGCGCCACGCCCACGCTGACGAAGTCGGTCTTCGTCTTGCCGGCGGGCGTGGGGGGCGGCGCGCCTGCGTCGGGGGTTGCCGGCGGAGGCGCCGCCTCGCGCTCCAGCATTCCGAGGTAGTATGCGCCGAGTTTGTCCGACTTCGTTTCGAGCGAGACCTTGCGGTTCTTGCCCTCGAAGACGACCTTTGCGACGTCGGCCGGACGCCCTGACCACACTGTCGCTTCGGTCTGCACGAGCGCCTTTGGCTGCTCGTCGCGGGTCCACACGGCCACCGCGCTGGCCGACGCCAGCACGAAGAGCCCTACGTGGACGAAGAGACCACGTCCCACGCTCATGCCTTCCTCCCGGCCATGCGGCGTGCCCGCCGCGTCACGAGGAGCCCCACGCCGAAGAGGAGCGCCGGAGCCCCGATGATCGTGCCGTAGAACCAGTACGTGTCCTTCTGCTTCGTGTGCTCGATCCGCACGTCCTCGGGCGTCACGATCTCCCCGCTGAAGCTCTCGTCGCCGCCGAGCCAGCGCACCGCGTCCATGGCGAAGAGCTGGTTCGTCTCGGCCACCCCGAGCGCGAGATCGCTCAGCGCGTCCGCGTCCGCGATCACGAAGGCGCGCATCTCCTGCGGGCCCTTCACCTTGGCCTTGTCCACGCCGTCCGCGAGCGGCTTCGTCACGGCTGCGGCCAGGTTGAACGTCGCCTTCTTCTCGTCACCGTCGATCTCGTAGTTGCCGTTCTTGTCGGCGAAGGCTGCGCCCGACGAGCGGAGGACGAAGTCCACCTTCGGCTCGGATCCGGCTTTTTTGTCGAGCGATCCGGCCACGGGCACGAGCACGACGGCGCGCTGCGAGACGCGGCTCAGCGTCGAGACCGAGGCGTGCGACGAGAAACGGTTCGAGACGAGGTTCGCCTTGTCCGACGCGTTGCGCCGCCGCGGCACGAAGAGCTGATCCGTCGTGGCGAGCACCGTCGGATCGAACGCGAGATCCGCGAGCGCCGCGAGGGGGGCGAGATCCCCCTTCGTTTCCGGATCCAGCGCGAGCAGCAGCTTGCCGCCGCGCGCCGCGTACTTCTCGAGCGACGTGATCTCCTCGGGCAGGAATGCCTGCGACGGGCCGAGCACCACGACGAGCGACGCGTCCTCGGGCACCACGTTCGCGAGGCCCTGCGGCATGCCGAGGTCCTTCACCACGTAGTTCTGGCTCTCCAGCAAGCGACGCAGGATCTTCGAGGTCCGACCCTCGGCCGCCGCCGCGCCCTGGCCCTCGTTGAGCTCGCCGTGCCCGACCGTGAAGTAGGCCGTCCGTTGCTCCTTCATCGCCTTGAGGAGGGCCTTCTGGAAGTCGGCGTCGAGCGTCTTCAGCTTCGCCGCCGCCTTGTTCATCTCCTTGTCGAGCGTGAGCGTCTCGCGCGTCGGCCCGCGCAGGATCACGATCACCGCGTCCTGCGTGACCTTGTTGTCCTTCGCGAGCTGCGGATTCAGCAGCCTGTCGTAGAAGCCGTACTTGAAGTTCGGCGCGCCCTTCGCGATGTCCGCGAGGTAGCCCTCGACCTCCAGGCCGACGTCGTTCATGGGCGGGAAGAACGCGCGCACCTCGACGGTGTCCGGCGCGCTCGTCACGATCTTCTTCGTCGACTCGCTCGCCTTCGCCGTGCGGAAGTACGAGAAGTCGACCTTCGCGTCGAGCTCGCCGGCCGCGTACGTGAAGAGCGCCGCGTAGGCCACCGCGAGCGCGAGCGAGAGGCCCGCGATGGTCGCCGCGCGCACGCGACGGCCCTCGACGCGGGGCGCGCGCCGCATGGGCGCGAGCGCGATCTCGCCGAACACGAGTGGCACGACCGACACGAGGATCAGGACGACCCACGCGACCGTGCTCGCCCCGTCGAAGCGGGCGCGCTTGTCCGGCGCTGCGTCGAGGATGCCGAGCATGCGCCGGCCGACCTCGGTGTTGCCCGCGAAGTAGATCCCGAGGGCCACGAGCCCGAGCGCCGCGAAGAGCGAGAGCGCGCGCTCGATCTTCCGCCGCTCCGGATCCTTCTCGGCCGACGCTTGCACGAACCGGAGCGCCGTCGAGACCCCTGCGCCGAGCACGCCGAGCCCGGAGAACACGAGCCGCCACGTCTCGACGTTGCCGAGCATCCGCTCGCCGATGAAGACGAGCACGAGCGAGCCCACGAACGCGGGCGCGAGGAAGGGCGCGTAGCTCGGCGCCGCGGGGGCCTTGGCGCCCTTGTCGGCCTTGCCTTCGGGCGCCTTCTCGGCGGCCGGAGCCGCCTCTTTCGGTTTCAGCGCCATCGCCGCGCCTCCAGCGTCTTCGTGGCCGCGAGCAGGAAGAAGTACGTGACGGCCACGTAATAGACCACGTTCTCCAGCTTCAATACGCCGGTCATGAAGGGGAATTGCCGCTGGTGGTGCAGCGCCATTCCGGCGAGCACGCCGTTCACCGGCGGCTCGGTCACCTTCGCGACGAGCCAGAGCGTCACCATCACGGCGAGCAAGAGCCCGCCGAGGATCGCCGCCATCACCTGGCTCCGGCTCACGGCCGACGTGAACATCCCGAGCGCGAGCGCGGCCGAGCCGAGCAGCAGGATGCCCGTGTAGCCCACGGCCACGTGCCCGAGGCTCACCTTGCCGTTCACGAAGATGAGCAGCGGCATGTACACGCTGACCAGCGTGATGAGCGCGATCATCGCGAACGCCGCGAGGTACTTGCCCACGATGATCTCGATGTCCCGGATCGGCGCCGTGTTCAGCAGCACCAGCGTCCCGCGCTCACGTTCTCCCGCGAGAAGCGGGATCGACATGAGCACCGCCACGATCATCGTGACGCCGCTCGCGCCGTTGAAGAACTCGCGCAGCACGTCGGCCGACATGCGTGATCCGGACAGGCCGTTCGCGCTGAACCACACGCCCTCGACGAGCAGCGCCGCGGCCCCGATGGCCCAGCCGAGCAGGGATCGACCGTACGAGCCGATCTCTCTCCCCGCGACGAGCAGAGCGTTTCTCATGTCCCGCTCCCGTCCTCTTTCTCCGCCGCGGCGTCCTTCGCCCCGGCATCACCCTCGCCGGCCGAAGCGCGCGCCTTCTTCGCGCTCCTCTTGCCGGTCCGCTTCTTCTTCGGCGAGGCCCCGGCGCCGTCGCCTGTCGTCTCCGCGCCCGCGAGCTCCAGGAACACGCTCTCGAGCTCCCGCTCGCCGCGGCGCACCTCGAGCAGGCCGATCTCGGCCGTCACGAGCGCGCGGCACACCGCCTCGCGTGCGTCGCCCTCGGACTCGATCCGGAGCGCGATCACGCCCTCGCCGCTCTCCGCCGCGTCGATGGCCTCGACCGACACCACACCCGGCACGGCGCTCACGGCCTCCTTGGCCTTCTCCTCGTCGCCGCGCACCGTCACCTCGGTGCGCTGGTTCTTGACGAGCTTCGCGCTCAGCTCGGCCTCGGTGCCGCTCGCGGCGATCTGGCCGTCGCGGATCACGAGGAGGCGATCACACGTCTCGCTGATCTCCGAGAGAATGTGGGAGGATAGAAGGATCGTGAGCTCGCCCTTCAGGCCGCGAAGCAGCTCCCGCATCTCCACGATCTGCACAGGATCGAGGCCGCTGATCGGCTCGTCCAGCACGAGCAGCTTCGGCCCGTGCACGATGGCCTGGGCGATGCCGACACGTTGCTTGTAGCCGTGCGACAGGGACGCGATGAGCTGGTCCTGCACCTCGGCGAGCGCCGTCGCCTCCAGCACCTCGGGCACGCGTTTGTCTGCGGAGGCCTTCGAAAGGCCCCGCAGGCGTGCGGCGAAGTGCAGGTAGGCGCGGACCGTCATCTCGCCGTAGAGCGGCGGCGTGTCCGGCAGGTAGCCGATGAGCGACCGCACCTCGTGGGGGCTCTCCACGACGTCGAGCCCGTTCACGCGGACGGAGCCCGAGGACGGGAGCAGGTCGCAAGCGAGGATGCGGAGCGTCGTGGTCTTTCCGGCGCCGTTGAGCCCGAGCAAGCCCACGATTTCGCCGGCTTCGATGGAGAACGAGAGCGGTCCGACCGCCCTTCTCTCCCCGTAGTACTTGTAGAGGTCGACGATTTCGATCACGGCAAAAGCCTTCGTCATGCGCCGCCGTTTCCCCGGCGACGGCGCCCTTATAACAGAAGCGCGCGCCCGTGATTCCCCACCTCGTCGGGATCCGACGCTCCGAACGCGTTTGGGCCGCCCAGGGCAGCCGCGCTCCCGCCGGAGCGCGGGGTCGGGCCTCGCGGGGCCGGGGGATCCCCCGTGCGGTTCAACGTTTCCACGAGATCCCGCTCATCGGCCTTGCCGCCGGGGCGGGCTTGCGAGAAGAGCCGCGCCATGACGGCGCGAGCCAGGTTTCCAGGTCCCCGCAACGCTTTCCTCGCGGTCACCGCGATGGCCCTCGGCATGGCCTGCATGCAGGGGAATCGCCCGCCCGAGGTCGCGCCTCGTGGCACCCTCGTGCCCGGCGCCGCCGACGGCGCGGGTACGGTCGACACACGCGGGGCCTTCGCCGTCGTGTTTGGTACGCCGCGCGGGGACACGATCGACCCGCCCGAGGTGAGCCTCGTCTTCAACCGCCCGATGCGGCCGCTCGAGCTCGCGGGCGATGAGAGCGCGTCGCCTGCGTCGATCCAGCCCGCCGTCCCTGGCCGGTGGCAGTGGGTCGGGACGAACGCGCTCTCGTTCGTGCCGGAGAAGCGCCTGCCGCGCGCCACCGCGTTCGTGGTCACGGTCCCGGCCGGCACGAAGGCGCTCGATGGGTCGGCGCTCGAAAAACCGTTCGAGCTGCGCTTCACGACGGCGCGCCCCGAGATCACCTCGATCGATCCTTCCGAGGGCTGGGACAGCCTGCGGCCCGACGCGAAGTTCACGCTGCGCGTCAACCAGCCCGTCGACGAGCGCGAGCTCGAAAAGGCGCTCAAGATCACGGCCGGCGAGCGCCAGGACAAGTGGGCGTTTTCGGTCAAGCGCCCCGATCCGCAGAACGATCAGCTCGTGGAGATCACCCCGCGCGCGCCGCTCCCGCTCGACAGCGAGGTCGTGCTCGAGGTGAAGGGCCTCGCGGGCAAGGAGGGGAGCCTCCGATCCGAGAAGGAACAGCGGTTCGAGTACCGCACCTACGGCCCGCTCGCCGTGAAGGAGCTCCCGTGTGATCACGACACACCGCACGGCAAATGCGCGCCCGACGGCGGCATCGGCATCTACCTGACGAACCCCGTCACGTTCGCCGATCTGAAGAAGGCCGTCCGCTTCGAGCCGAAGATCGACGTCACGTGGCCTTCGTGGCTCGACGACGAGCACATGACGGCGGGCGTCACGGTCTATGGCGCGTTCGCCCCGGGCAAGGCCGTCAAGGTCGTCGTCGGCAAGGGGCTCCGGGACGTCTACGGGCAGAAGCTCGCGGCGGACCACCGCGCCGACGTGGCCTTCGACGACCTCTGGCCCAAGGCCGACATCGGCCTGCGCGGCAGCGTCTTCGAGCCGGCGGCGCGCCGCGAGATCCCGATCGACTCCATCAACACGAACGATCTCGAGCTCGTCGTCGCCCCGCTCACCCCGGAGGAAGCGATCCACTTGCAGGACGATCCGTACGGCCCGGGCCGCACGCCCTCGTACGACGACATCTTGAAGCTGCCCGGCGCCAAGGTTTCGAAGCTCCCGTCGAACGCGCCGCTCAACAAAGCCTCGCGGCACGTGGTGAAGACCGAGGAGGCGCTCGGCGGCAAGGACGCGCGCGGCGCGCTCGCGCTCGGCATCCGGTACATCGGCTGGCCTGGATCGAACCACCAGCGCGCCGTCACGAACACCGCGATCGCGAAGGTCAGTGACCTCGCGGTAAGCGGCAAGTTGTCCACGCGTGGTTCGCTCCTCTGGATCAGCCGCCTCTCGTCGGCGGAGCCGGTCAAGGGCGCCGAGGTCACGATCGAGACGCCCGGCGAGGCGCCGATCGGCCCGTTCCGCTCGGACGACAACGGCTTCATCAAGCTGCCGCCGGAGGTCTGGACCCGCGGGGGCTCGGGCGCCGATCGCGCCGTCATGATCGTGAAGGACGGCAAGGATTGGACCTACAAACATCTGACCGACACGCTCGACACCTGGCGCTTCGACGTGCAGTCCGATCCCGGACCCGATCGGCCGTTTGGCCTCGTGTTCACGGATCGCGGCATCTACCGGCCCGGCGACACGGTCCACATCAAGGGCATCTTCCGCAAGGAGGGCAACCCCGGCACCGTCACGCCCGTCGGCCTGCCCGTGGAGATCAAGGTCGAGGGCCCCGACGGCGACGAGATCGTCTCGCGCACCGAGACGCTCTCGCCCTTCGGCACCACGGCGATCGACGTCGTCGTCCCCCGCGCCGGCCGGCTCGGCACGTACGCGGTCCGCGCCACCGTGCAGGAAGGAAACCCCGGCTGGGCCGACGTGAGCGGTGACTTCGAGGTCGCCGAGTACCGGCCCGCCGAGTTCGCGGTCTCCGTCGAGAGCGACAAGCCGAGCTACGTGCGCGGCGACAAGGGCAAGTGGATCGCGCGCGGCGATTACCTCTACGGCGCGCCCATGGCCGGCGCCGAAGCACGGGTCACCGTGACGCGCGGCGAGGCCGAGTTCCGCCCGCCGAACACCGACGATTTCACGGTCTCCGAGGACACGTTCCACGCGGACTTCACCGACCGAACCACGCGGGAAGGCGAGATCCAGAGCAGCACGACGAAGCTCGACGCCAAGGGCACGGCTTCGATCGAGGCGGCGCTCACGCTCCCCGGCCAGCGCGGCCCCGAGCGCGTGACGACCGAGGCCGAGGTGAACGACGTCTCGCGCCAGTACATCGCGGGCAGCACCACGGCGATCGTGCACCCCGCCGAGTTTTACGTGGCGATGCGGACGGGGAGCGACCTCTTCGTCGACGCGGGCAAGCCCGTGAACCCCGAGGTCTTCGCCGTGGATCCCAAGGGCGCGCGCGTCGCGGGCGTCCCGATCAAGATCGAGCTCGTGTCCCGCACGTGGAACGTCGCGCGGCAAGCGACCGCCGGCGGCCTCGCGCACACCGTGGCCGAGCCCGTCGATCGTGTCGTCGAGAGCTGCACCGTCACGACCACGGCCGGTGACAAGCCCGTCTCGTGCAAGCTCACGCCGGCCGCGTCCGGCTACCACATCCTCCACGCGACCGCGGTCGACACCCGGAAGAACCCCGTCGGCGCCGCGGAGCCGCTCTACGTCTTCGGCGGCGCGGGCGGCGGCGGCTTCGGCGACAGCGATCGGCTCGCCGTCGAGCTCGTGGCCGACAAGGAGAGCTACGAGATCGGCGACAAGGCGCGGTTCCTCGTGAAATCGCCGTTCGCCGCGGCCGAGGCGCTCGTGACCGTGGAGCGCGCGGGCATCCTCTCGCAGCGCCGCGTCAAACTCGCGGGCGCGATGCCGACGATCGAGATCCCGGTCACCGAGGATCTCCGCCCGAACGCGTTCGTCTCGGTCCTCCTCGTCCGGGGCCGCACCAAGCCCGTGCCGACGAACGCGAAGGACCCGGACGTCGGCGCCCCCGCGTTCCGCATGGGGTACGCGCCGCTGCTCGTGAACCCCGAGAAGCGCAGGCTCAAGATCGCGCTCACGCCGAACAAGGCGGAGGCGCGGCCCGGCGAGAACGTCGAGGTCGACGTCGTGGTGCGTGATCATGCGGGCAAACCTGCGCGCGCCGAGGTCACGTTCTACGCGGTCGACGAGGGCGTCCTCTCGCTCATCGGGTACAAGACGCCCGATCCGATCGGCGTCTTCGGCGCCCCGCGCCCGCTGCGCGTCACCTCCCTCGAAGTGCGCGCCGCGCTCGCCCGTGTCTTCCGGCCGTACGGCGATCTCGGCGCGGACAAGGGCCTCGACGGCGGCGACGGCGGCGGCGGCACCTCCGTGCGGCGCGACTTCCGCGCGAGCGCCACGTTCGTCCCCTCGATCATCACGGACGACGCCGGCCGCGCGAAGGTCCGCTTCCGCCTGCCGGACACGCTCACGACCTACCGCCTCATGGCCGTCACGGCGGCCGAGGACGATCGCTTCGGCTTCGCGGAGAACCGCGTCGTCGCGAGCCGCCCGCTCATGGCGCGCCCTGCATTGCCGCGCTTCTTGCGTGCCGGCGACGCCCTCGACGCGTCCGTCGTCGTGAGCTCGAAGGGCATCGGCAAGACCACGGCCACGGTCGAGATCAAGCTCGACGGGCTCACGCTCTCGGGCGTCGCGTTACGCACGGTCGATCTCGCGCCCGGCACGCCCGTCGAGGTCCGCTTCCCGGTCACGGCGCCGAAGGCCGGCAAGGCCAAGATCGGCTTCGTCGTACGCGCGACCGAGTCCGGCAAATCCCTGGAGGACGCCGTCGAGGTCGAGCGCGACGTCCGTGTGCCGCTCTCGCCCGAGGCCGTCGCGCTCTACGGCGACACGACCACAGAGAGCGCGGAGAAGCTCGGGGATCTCTCGGCGATGCGTGACGACACCGGCGGGCTCGAGGTCAGCATGGCCTCGACCGCGCTCGTGGGGCTCGGCGGCGGCGTCGAGCAGCTCATCGACTACCCGTACGGCTGCACCGAGCAGCTCGTGAGCAAGCTCGTGCCGATGCTCCCGCTCCGGGATCTCGCGGCCGACTTCAAGATCCCGCTGCCGAAGAACACGGACGCGATCATCGAGTCCACGGTCGCGGAGATCCTGAAGCACCAGCGCGGCGACGGCGGGTTCGGGATGTGGGCGGGCTCGGATCGCTCGAACCTCTGGACCACCACGTACGCGCTCTGGGGCCTCGGCGAGGCCAAGCGCCGCAACGTGAACATCCCCGCGACGGTGATCGAGTCGGCCGCGCGGCACGTCAGCGACGCGCTCGAGAGGCTCGACGACGAGTACGCCCGCGCCGCCGCGCCGTTCATCCTCGACGTCCTCGCCGTGAACGGCCAGCCCGACACCGGCCGCACGACGCGCCTCTTCGAGGAACGGAAGACCTTGCCGCTCTTCGCGCAGGCGTTCCTCGCGCACGCCATGGTCGTCAGCAAGCACGATCGCGCGAGCATCGACAAGCTCGCGAACGAGATCGAAGGCTCGCTCCGGCTCGACGGCAACGTCGCGCGCGCGGCGACGAACCTCGGCGATCGTTACGCCGTGCTCATGGACTCCGACACCCGCACGACGGCGCTCGTCCTCCGCGCCCTGCTCGCGGTGCGGCCGAACCACCCGATCGCGGCGAAGCTCGCCATGGGCCTGCTCGCGGATCGCAAGGGCGGCACCTGGCGCAACACGCAGGAGTCCGCCTGGTCGCTCGTCGCGCTCGACGCGTATCGCAAGGCGCAGGAGAAGGCGACGCCCGACTTCCTGGCGCACGTCTTCCTCGGGCAGGCCGAGATCGCGACACAGGCCTTCCGCGGCCGCGACGTGAACCAGGCGCGGCTCAGCGTGCCCGCCGAGCGCCTCACCTCGGCCGGCGGCAGCGTGCTCGCCTTCGACGTCGAGGGGACGGGCCGCCTCTTCTACGAGGCGCGCCTCCGCTACGCGCGCAAGGAGCTCCCGAAGACGCCGCTCGATCGGGGCTTCTTCGTGCAGAAGACGCTCCGCCCCGTGACACCGGCCGAGCTCGCCGGCCTCCTCGCCGCGCCGCCTGGCAAGAGCGTCAGCTCCTTCCCCGGCGGCGAGCTCGTCCTCGGCGAGATCGTCGTCGTCACGCCCTCGCCGCGGGACTACGTCGTCGTCGACGATCCGCTCCCGGCCGGCTTCGAGCCTGTCGACGCGCGCCTCGCCACGACGGCGAGCGGCCCGAGCCTCGACGCGGAGAATGACAATCCCGAGGACACGCTCGACGAGGAGGGCGGCTACGACGCCGTCGCCACGGGCCGCGCGTACCTCTCCAGCCGCTACCTGCGCGAGCTGCGCGACGACCGCGTCCTCTTCTTCATCGACCGCATGCCGGCGGGCATGTATCGCTATCGCTACCTCGCGCGCGCGACCTCGATCGGCACGTTCATCCTTCCGCCCGCGCGCGCCGAGGAGATGTACGTGCCCGAGGTGTTTGGAAGGACCGCCGCCGGCACGATCACGGTGACCGCCAGCAAGTGACCCGATCCCGCCTCGCTCGTGCGCTCGTCCGGTGGCTCGTGCCTCGCAGCCGCCGCTGCCGGATCGAGCTCGCGCTCGCGGTGATCGTCTCCCCGATCCTCTGCCTCGGCCTCGCCGCCGCGCTCACGCCGCTCCCGCCCGAGCTCGGCGCGGCCGATCTCACCACGGCCGACCCCTCCACGGTCTTCCTCGATCGCCACGGCACGGTCCTTTGCGAGGTCCGCGCCAAGGACGGCACACGCGCGCGCCCCGTGCGCCTCGCCGACATCGATCCGCGTGTCCCCCGCGCCGTGCTCGCGGCCGAGGACAAGCGGTTTTACCTCCACCCCGGCGTCGATCCGATCGCGATCACCCGCGCCGCGGGGCAGGCCCTCCTCGCGCGGGGCATCGTCTCCGGCGGCTCGACGCTCACGCAGCAGCTCGCGCGCACCCTCGTCCCGCGCCCGCGCTCTGTGGTCGGCAAGCTCCGCGAGATGGCGCTCGCGCTGCGGATCGAGGCCTCGCTGTCGAAGCCGCGGATCCTCGAAGAGTACCTGAACCGCGTCGCGTTTGGCCCCTCGCTCCGCGGCATCGAGGCCGCGAGCCGCTTCTACTTCGACAAATCCACCCGGGATCTCTCCCTCGCCGAGGCGGCCGCGCTCGCCAGCCTGCCGCGTGGACCCACGCTCTACGATCCGCGCCGCGGCACCGACCTCCTCAAGCGCCGCCGCGATCGTGTCCTCGAACGCATGCGCGCCGCGCGCCTCGCCGATCGCGAAGACATCGATCGGGCCCTTGGCGAGCCGCTCGTCCTCGCCCCGCGCGGCAGCGGCCTCGGCATCCCGCACCTTCGCCGCGCGCTGCTCGGGGGAGGGAAGGGGATCGGCACGGACGAGCTCGCCGGGCGCGCCACGACGATCACGACCACCCTCGATCGTGGCCTCCAGCGCGAGATCGAGATCCTCGCGGTGCAAACGGTCGAGCGCCTCGCCCCGCGCCACGTCACGGCCGCTTCCGTCGTCGTCCTCGACAACGAGACGGGCGACGTCCTCGCCTACGTCGGCTCGCCCGACATCGAGAACGAGGCGCGCCTCGGCCACAACGACGGCGTCCTCGCCAAACGCCAGCCCGGATCCACGTTAAAACCCTTCGTCTACGGCCTCGGCATGGAGATCGGCGGCTTCACCGCCGCCACGATCCTCCCCGACGTCGACCTGCATTTCCCCACGCCCGACGGCGACTACCACCCGAACAACTACGACGGCCGCTTCCACGGCGCCGTCCGCGTCCGCGAGGCCCTCGGCAGCTCCTTCAACGTGCCCGCCATCGTCGCGTCCTCCCGCGTCGGCCCCGAGCGCCTCCTCGCGCGCCTGCACGACCTCGGCTTCGCCTCCCTCGATCGCAGCGCCCGCGACTACGGCCTCGCCCTCGCGCTCGGCGACGGCGAGGTCCGCTTGTTCGAGCTCGCCGCCGCCTACGCCACCCTCGCGCGCGGCGGCCTCTCCGTCGCCCCCCGCGCCGTCCGCGAGGCCCGCGCTGCCACCGGCGAGCTCCTCCCGCTCCCCGCGCACCTGCCCCGCCGTGTCCTCGATCGGCGCGCCGCCTACGTCCTCACGCACATCCTCGCGGATCGGCACGCGCGCCTCGCCACGTTCGGCGAGAACAGCGTCCTCGAGCTCCCGTTCCCGGTCGCCGCGAAGACCGGCACCTCCAAGGGATTTCGCGACAACGTCACCGTCGGCTTCACACCGTCCGTCACCGTCGCGGTCTGGGTCGGCAACTTCGACGGCTCGCCCATGAGCGGCGTCAGCGGCGTGACCGGCGCCGGCCCGCTCTTCCACGACGCCATGCTCGCGGCCGCCCGGCTCTACAAAGAGCGCGAATTCGAGCGACCCGAGGGCCTCGTCGACGTCGACATCTGCCCGCTCTCCGGCGCTCGTCCCGGCCCGGATTGCCCGCACCGCCGCAGCGAGATCGTCCCGCGGGAGACCTCGCTCGCCACCTGCGACATGCACGAGCGTGTCCGCATCGATCGCCGGAACGGCCTGCGCGCCGGCCCTGCCTGCACGGACGCTTCCGTCGACACGCGCGTCTTCGAGCGGTACCCGCCCGAGCTTGCCGCCTGGGCCGAGAACGCCAGCCGCCCCGTCGCGCCGCGCGCCTCGTCCCCCTTTTGCCCCGAGACCGAGCGCGCTGCGTCGGTCGACGCTTGGGGGCTGCGCTCGGGCGAGCCGAGCTACGCCCCCAAACCCCCCCGCCTCCGCATCGCCTTCCCGCCGGACGGCGCGCGGTTCGTGCGTGACGGCGCCCTCGCCGCCGAGGAAGCCATCCGCGTCCGCATCGACGCGCCTTCCAATGCCCGCGCCGTGCGCCTGCTCGTCGATGGCCGCGCCGTTGTCCTGACGCCCCCCTTCGAGCGATCCCTCCCGCTCGTGCCCGGCGAACACACGCTCGTCGCCGAGGCGGACGGCGTCTCGTCCGAGCCCGTCAGGTTTTCGGTGCAGTGAGCGGCTGCGGCAGGGGATTCGCCCCCAGCGCGTCCTCAGGCAACCCCGCCGCGCGCCTCTCCTCCGGCGCGGACGCCTCGAACCGCGTCCGCGGCAGATGACGCCCGCCGTCGAGCCCTTGCAGCCGCTGCACCAGCCGCTCCCGCACCCGGCACCGGAGATCAAAGAGCTGCCCCGCGCTCGGCGCCGACACGAGCGCCCGGAGCTGGAGCGTCGTCCCGAGCGCGTCGAACACCACGAGCCCCGCGACCTTCCCGTCCCAGTCCGGATCTCCCTCGCAGACCAGCCGCACCTCCTCGCGGAGCACGTCGATCGGCGCCGTGTAGTCCACGTGCAAAAACACCGTCCCGAGCAGCTCGGGCGACGACCGCGTCCAGTTCTGGAACGGCTTGTCGAGGAGCTGCGCGATCGGCAGCACCAGGCGCCGCTGATCCCAGATCCGCACCACCACGAACGTCAGCGTGATCTCCTCGATCGTGCCCCACTCGCCCTCGATCACCACCACGTCGCCGATCCGCACCGGCTGCGCGATCGAGATCTGAAGCCCCGCGAGGATCGTCGCGATCGACCGCTGCGCGGCGAAGCCCAGCACGACGCCCGCGATGCCCGCGGACGCGAGGAGCGAGACGCCCACCTGCCGCACGAGATCGAACTGCATCAAGACGAGCGCCGCGGCCAGGATCGCGATGCTCACGCTCCCGATGCGGCGGAGCATGGAGATCCGCGTCCGCGCGGCCCGCACGTGCGCGGGATCTTGATCCTTCCCCTCGTACCGATCGGCAAGCTCCGTCGTGCCCACGCCGAGCGCCCGATCGGCCGCCCACGCGCACCCGACCACGAGCAGCGGACGCAGGATCCGCTCGATCCAGGCCTCCGTCTCCGCCGTCGGCTCGAACGCCCCCAGGCTCCCACGCACGAACAGCACCGCCAGGAGGAGCTGGCAGGGGCCCCGGAACGCCTTGACGATCTGATCGTCCCAGCGCGCGTCCGTGCGCGACGCGATCTGGCCGAGCAGGCGCACCACCGCCGCGCCGAAGATCCAGCCGACCACCGGCGCCGCCAGCACCACGAGCGCCTGCCAGGCGAGCAGCCCAAAAGGCGTCTCCCGATGGAGAAGAAACGATGCCCGGCTCGCCACGTCCCCCTCCGCGGCGAGCGCTCCCATCAGAACGGCGGATCGTTGGTGCACAAATGAGATGTGCCTCAGACGATCGGCATCGCAAGGACTTTTGCGGTCAGGTCAGGACGAAGTTGTTCAGGGTCGCCACGATGACGCCGATGATGCTCTCGCCTGCGATGATGCCCGAGGCGATCGGCACGATCATCTCCTCGCCCTTCTTGCTCATCTTGCCGGCGAGGAAGGCCAGCACCGCGCCGAGGAACATCGCGAGCGGGTAGTAGAACGGCAGGATGAACCCGAGCCCGATGCCCGTGGCCGAGGGCAGGTATTTTTTGTATTTCGGCAAGAGCTTCTCCATCGCCACCAGCACCGTGCCCACCACGAGGCCCACCGCGATGCACGTCCGCGCCATCGGGTGCAGGTTGCCGATGCCCGCCTTGAACACCTCGGCCACGGCCTTCCACTGCTGCGCCGCGGGCGCCGGGAACGCGGGGTTTTCGCCCGTCAGCACGCCGGCATTCGGCACCAGCATGTAGAAGCCGACGACACTGGCGATCGTCCCCGGCAGGATCCCCAGCATCTGCGCGACGAACTGCCGCCGCGGGTTCGCGCCGAGCAGATACCCCGACTTCAGATCGTTCAGGAGATCCGCGCTCGCGCTCGCCGAGCCCGCCGTGATGCCCGCGGTCATCAGGTTCGCCGTCGCGCTCTGCGGGATCAGCACGCCGTAGATGAGCTGCATGATCTTGCCCATCGCGCCCGTCGGCGTGATGTCGGTCTCGCCCGTCGCGCGGCACGCCACGAGCGAGAGCACGAACGTGAGCCCCACGGCGAGCAGGCCCAGATGCACCGGCACGCCGAAGAACTGCCAGGCGATCCCCACGACGCTGACGGTCGCGATCGACCCGCCGATCACGAACCAGCGCATCGGCACCTCGACCCCGGCCCGCGCTGCCCCCGCGTCCCCGCCTGCGGCCTTCCCGAAGCTCTTGAAGGCCCGGACGATCGTCCTCCATTGCAGCACGAACGAGAGCAGGCCCGACGCCACCAGCATCGGCGCGCCGATCCAGAGCCCGATGTCCTTCCACGCCGTCTGCGGCTTCAGCGCGGCCGTCACCACCTGACCGAGCTGGTTCGTCCACTGCGCTTCGAGCGCGATCGGCGTCACGAAGAACGCGAGCACGAGCGCGCCCACCATCATCGAGATCGTCGCGCGGAGCCCCACGATGGCGCCCGCGGCGATGAGCGCCGCGCCGTGATCCAGCTTGATGTTGAACGCGGAGAGCGGGTACGCCTTGCCCGCCGCCGTGACCTTGGGCAGCCAGTCGAAGATCGCCGACGCGCCCGGCACGAGCGCCGCGCGCGTCACCACGCCCGCCGCGTCCACCGACTTGACGATGTTCAGGTCCTTGAGGAGCGGGATGAGCCCGGCCACCGCGGCCGACGCCATCAGCGCGCGGCCTTTTTCGAGCGCGGCCGTGCCCTGGCTGTAGAGGCTCTGCAGCGTCACGGCCGCGGCCGTGCCCGAGGGGAAGCGCAGGCGCTCCTGGTTGATCATGTTGCGCTTCATCGGGATGGCGAGCACCGTCCCGAGCAGCGCGAGCGACACCGTCCAAGCGGCGAGGACGGGCCAGGGGATGTGGGTCCCCTTGGGGTTGTCCGTCGAGACGGTCAGCATCAACATCGCCGGGATCGCCGAGACCATGGTGCCGCCGGTCGAGTACCCCGCGGAGGACGCGGTCGACGCCATGCAGTTGTTCTCGAGGATCGTCATCGGCGTCTTCACGATCCCGGCGCGCAGGAAGGCGCCCCAGATCGAGAACGAGAGGATGCACGCCGTGATGGCGACGCCGAGGTGCCAGCCCGTCTTCAGGCCGACGTAGAGGTTCGTGAACGCGAGCAAGAACCCGAGGGCCGCGCCCATGCCGATGGCGCGAGGCGTGAGCTGCGCGGTCCCGTCGCCCCGGTAGGCCTTGGCGTACCAGCTGTCCTCATCCATCTCGCCGACCGTCTCCGGCGCGATGTCGAGGGGCTTTCCCCGCTCGACCTCCGCGTCCGTCGTCGGCGCCTGCTGGAAGAGCGGGCCTCCGTTCACGACTGCGACCGTTCGCGCCTCTCCTGCGGGCGTCTCGATCTCGCTCATCTCCGCCACATAGCATGGAGGCGGGGTGAACCGTCGTGTCTCTCATCGCTTGGGGGCGTAGCTCCGCGAGCGGAGCTACGCCCCCAAACCCCCTCGGGCCTGCCCTAGCGGAACGCGATTTCTGGATTTGACGCCTCGCGCGCGAGCGCCTGCCGCTCCCGGGCGAGGTAATCCCGGATCGCCGCGTCGAGCCTGGGATCGGCGACGTGATGCAGGCTCCTCGTGATCGTGGGTTCGAAGCCCCGGGTCATCTTGTGTTCTCCGCCGGCGCCGGGCTCGAACCGCCCGATCTTCCGCAGAATGCACTGCTCGATCGAGTGATAAAAGCAGACGTTGAAATGGAGGAAAGGCCGCTCCTCGGAGGCGCCCCAGTACCTGCCGTACAGCGCGTCTTTCCCGGCAAAATTGAAAGCCCCGGCGATGGGCCGTTTCCCTTCCCGGGCGAGCACGACCTCCACGCCGTCGCCGAGCCGCGGCACGATCTCCTCGAAAAACGCGCGGTTCAGGTACCTTCGCCCCCAGGAAAACTTGTCCACGGTGGCCGTGTAATACCCATACATGGCGTCCACGAGATCCGGCGTGATCTCCCGGCCGCGCAAGGTGACGAGCTCGATCCCCTGCTCGGCCACCTCGCGCCGCTCGCGCTTCCATTGGTTGCGACGTTTCGAGGAAAACCGCGCGAGGAAATCGTCGTACGTCGTGTACCCGGGGTTCTTCCAATGAAACTGGAGTCCATACCGCTCGGCGAGCCCGAAGCTCGCGAGGTCGGCCGCCTGATTGGCGGGCGGGAAGAGGACGTGCGCGCTCGAGATCTCGAGCCGCGTGACGAGCTGGCGGAGGCCCTCGGCCATGGCCGCGGCGACCTTCGAGGCATCCGCGCCCTCGGCCACGAGGAGCCGCGGCGCCGTCGCAGGCGTGAACGGGACAGCAACGACGAGCTTGGGGAAGTACTCGATCCCCGCACGATGCGCAGCGCTGGCCCAGGCATGATCGAAGACGAACTCGCCCTCGCTGTTGCCCTTGAGGAACGCGGGCGCAGCCGCGATCAGGCGTTCGGCCTCGTCGTGGAGCGTGAGATAGTGGGGGAGCCAGCCGCTCCTGGGCTCGACGCAGCCCGTCCGTTCGAGGACGTCGAAGAACGCCCAGGTCAGGAACGGAGCCTCGGAGACGCCTCCGAGGGCGTTCCAGGCCTCCTCGGGGATGTCGCGGATCGTGGCGTGGACGCGGAGTTCGAACACTCGGCGGTATCCTCGGCGGGAGACGGGGGGTTGGCAAGGGGCATGGCCGTTGCGTACGGCCGTTCACCCGGGCAAGATGACCCGCATGGGCGACCCCGCGCGGAGCTTGAAGCCTGTCACCCTCGAGGATCTGCTCGCTCTCGCAGGGGATGAACGCGGCTACGAGGTCATCGGCGGCGAGCTCGTCCAGCGGGCGATGACGAGCGGCGCGCACGCCCGGAGCGTCAACCGCCTGGGCGGCCGCATCGGGGACCCATTCGACCGACCGCCCGGTCGTCGCGGCCCCGGCGGCTGGTGGATCCTGACCGACCCGACCGTCGAATTTTCCTCCAGCGAGATCTATCGGCCAGACATCGCCGGATGGCGCCGCGACCGCGTCTCCCATGCCCCCACGGAGTTCCCGGTACGGATTCGCCCTGATTGGGTCTGCGAGGTCCTGTCGCCGACGAATCGCAAGAACGACACGATCTACAAGCGCCGGACGTACCACCGTCACGAGGTCCCGCATTATTGGATCCTCGACCCGATGGAGGAGACCCTCACCGTCCTGCGCTGGACCTCGGTCGGGTATGCGATCGTCACCGACGCCACGCGCGGCCAGCGCCTCCGCGCCGAGCCCTTCGAGGCCGTCGAGATAGACCTCGACGAGCTCTTCGGCGACGTGGCGGAGTAAGCCTGGGTCTCATGTTGGGGGGCATTTCGCTGGCGTCGAGCGCTACGCCCGGGTGGATTCAGATCTCCTGCGCGATCAGCCTGCCGACGGCCTCGTGTGCCGCTTTCAGGCGGGCGAGCCCCGCTTCTCCGTCGCTCATGTACGCGGCGATGAGGATGGGGGCGCGGCCTGGCGGCCAGGTGATGGCAACGTTGTTGACGGCGCAGCGCAGGCCGGTGCCCGTCTTGTCGCCGGTGGTCCAATCCCGGGGCAGGCCGGCGCGGAGGCGGTCCTTGCCCGTCTCGCACGCGCGCAGCCAGCCCAGCAAACGCTCGCGGCTCGGGGGCGCGAGGGCGTCCGCGCAGAGGACCTGACGCATCAGGCCCACCATTGCACGTGGTGAGGTGGTGTCGCGGGGGTCGCCGGGATCGTTGTTGTTGAGGGTGATCTCGTCGCGGTCGAGGCGCGTCACGGAGTCGCCCTGCTGACGGACGAACTGCGTGAAGCCTGCGGGACCGTCCACCTTCGCGAGCAGCAGGTTGGCCGCCGTGTTGTCGCTGACCGTGACGGCGGCTTGCGCGAGGGCATCGACGGTCATGGATCCCTCGGCGACATGCGCGCGTGTGATGGGAGCGTGCTCGAGCAAATCGGTCGAGCCATAGGGCACGCGCTCGTCGAGCGACAGGTGCCCGCGATCGACGCGCGCGAGGACGGCCGCGGCGAGCGCCCATTTGAACGTGGAGCACATCGCGAAGCGCTCGTCCGGTCGGCGAGCGAGCTGCCGCCCGGTGCCGGTGTCGAGGGCGAAGACGCCGACGCGCCCGCCGACGCTCGCCTCGATCTCGGCGAGGGCGCGATCCGCACGGCTTGGGGTGTCCGGCGGGACGGCGTTGCGTGACGGGGCGCACGCGGTCGCCAGCGTGGCGACGGTGCCGAGCAAAACTTGTCTTCGTGTCCAGCGCGAAGTCACGGTCGCATCGAACGCTCGCGCGTGTGCGGACATTCCAGAAGGGCTCTGCGTCGAAACAGAAGCCCCCTGCGCGTCAGAAGATCCGCGCGCAACGCTTGCAAGGCGCGATGCGCGCGTGCAAGCGCTGCTTGCAACGCTTGCAAGGCGCGATGCGCGCGTGCAAGCGCTGCTTGCAACGCTTGCAAGCGGCATTCGGTGCGCACGGAAAGGCGGTTGCAACGCTTGCAAGCGGCGTTTGGAGGGGGACGAGAGGCGTTTGCAACGCTTGCAGACGGGGCTCGGCGTGGTGCGAGGGCGGCTTGCAAGGGCTGCACGCGGCATCCGGGGTGTCACCAATGGCGTTTGCACGCGTTGCGCGCGGCGATGGGTCGTTCGGATCCGCTGTGGAACGGCGCTGGAGCGAGGCGCGGCCCGCGTCGGGGCGAGATGGCCGTCGGGAGTTCGGGGATGGCGTCGACGGGAGGTGAGGTGGTGGTCGGGACCATGGGCCTCGGGTAGGGGGAGGCCGAGGGCATGATCGGGATCATCGGCTTGGGGAAGCGGGGAGGGCGAAGCGGTGGTCGGGCTTGCCCAAGGATTGTCAGAACGTACAGAGGTGGTTAGCCTGCGGTCGACCTCTCAGCTCCAAGCTCCGATGATGAGGATTGCATGCGTCTCACGCTCACCGAGGACGAGTTCAAAGCCAACAACCGCATCGACGATGCCACCTGGAAGGCGGCTGATATCGAATGGTCCGCTCTCCTGGCGATCGGGAACGATGCTGCCGCTCGATCAGGGGAGCTGTCGGACAATGCGGCGTTCTACGCTCGTGCGCTCCAGCGGTGCCCGGATGTCCACTCCGTTCGCTGGCGCGTAAAGGATCCCGAGCATCTGATGGAGAAGATCGTACGGAAGCGCGCAGCAAAGAGCGAAAAATATCTGAACATAGACACGACCAACTACACGCAGATCGTAACGGACCTGATCGGGCTCCGAGCGTTGCACTTGTTCAAGTCACAATGGTCAAGCATTCACGAGTATGTGAAGGACACCTGGAACCAGGCGGAGGACCCGGTTGCGTACACTCGGGAGGGTGATTCTCCGGAGTTCGTTGACACATACAAGACCCAAGGGTGCCGGGTTGAGAACCACAAGCAGGGATATCGGTCGGTACACTACATTATCAAGACGATGCCGCTGAAGGAGGCGATAACCGCGGAGATCCAGGTGCGCACGATCTTCGAGGAGGGGTGGAGCGAGATCGATCACCGAGTTCGGTATCCAAACTTCTCAAACAGCGGGCTGGTCTTGGCTTATCTGGCGACATTCAACAGGCTGGCCGGGAGCGCGGACGAAATGGGGGAGTTCGTAAGAGCGCTAGCGGCTGGCGTGCAAATGTATGAGAATTCGTTGGCCGCCGAAAAACAGCATGCACAGCGGCACCTTGCTCGCATCAACGAACTTGTCCAGTCGCTGGAAGCAGAGAAGGAGAAGGGGGCCGCTCTCGATCAAAAGATTTCCGAGTTAAGGACGGAGGTGACTGCACTGCAATCTGCCGAACAGGCATTGTCGTCGAGAAAAACGCAGGTCGTTTCCAGTAAAAATTCGGATTCTGGTGGAGAATATTCTATTTTTAATCAAATCATGAAGGACGCTGCGTGGACTCCAAACGAAGGCCCCATCACTTTGATGCTCAAGAATGTTAAGAAGGTACGGGAGTAAATAACATCACCATCATCAGCAGCGGATGGACCGGCGTCCACGCGGCCTATTGGATTGCGCTGACCGAACCCGGCGCGCGTATCCTCCTCCTCGAAGCCTCCGATCGCCTCGGCGGCCGCGCCCGGTCCGTCGAGGTCTCGCCGGGGCGTCACTGATGGCGTTTGCAAGCGTTGCGCGCGGCGATGGGTCGGATCCTTGCTGCGTGGCGTCCCACCGACCGGGGAGCTTACGCTCCCTCGTCATTCTCCGGCTCGTCGGGCAGCTCGACAAGCCTCAGCGGCGGCGGTTCTCGCCGCTCCGTCGCCCTCCGGTGCTCCCGCTCCGCCATCTCGACGCAAGCGCTCAGCACCTCGGCAGGAGCCGCTCGGTCAGGTGCGGCAAGCAAGAAGGAGAGCCTCGCGCTCGATTCCGATGTAGACTGCGCTTGCTCGACCGAGGAGGAGGCTCTTCCATGTCCACGTTCGATAGCAGGCAGCGCCCTTTCGAGCCGCGCCATCCGATCCCGAGGCCCACACGACAGCGTTTCCCTTCGGCCGCGAGGATGACCCAATGGCCTTCGAACGGGGCCTCCTCGACGGGGCGCGAGGCCGGAGACGCGGAGCATCACGACGCGGGGGCTCTGTCGCCGTCCGCTCCTTGGCGATGGTCGCTCGCCGAGATCCCCATCTTCCCACCACAAGGGGCTCCGCGTACCTCGGGGCGAGCGAATGAAACGACGCCGTCCACGACGGCCAACGCGATGGGAGAGCAGGCCCCTGGAACGCTGTCGGCGGGGAGAGGCCTCGGGTCAGCGGAGATGGGGGCGCCCGCCGAGCTGCACACCGGCGCCATCGGCCCGGTGCTGCGGCGGGTGGCATCACGGCAGGGCCAGGGACAGCCGCTGCCTCAGCCGCTCCGGCACCGGTTCGAGCTGTCCTTTCGCGTCGACCTCGGCGCCGTGCGCGTCCACGCGGATCCGGAGGCTGCGGCGATGGCCGACGCTGCCGAGGCTCGGGCCTTTGCGAGCGGGACCGATATCTACCTGGCGTCGGGGGCGTACCAACCTGGAACGGCGACAGGCGAGCACTTGATGGCTCATGAGGTCGCCCACGTGGTCGAACAGGCTGCGGGGAGAGCGCCTCCCGGCGTCAGTCGTCCTGGGGATGCGCACGAGCTTGCGGCCGACGCCGCCGCCCATGCCGCGGTGGCTGGGCATCGAGCCCGGCTGAAGGCTCCTGCCCAGGTGAAGCCTGGGGTCAGCCAGAGCCTGCAGCGAACGGTCAGATTCACAGGGGGCATGCACAAAAAAATCAACGCGCAGTTCATGCATTTCATCCGCGGTCTGCGGCAGTACCTGGCGATCGGCGTCACGTATACCTTGGACAATGAGGGACAGACCGCCGTTCTGACCGATCCGGAGATCGATGTGGAACGGCAGCGCGAGATCACGGACCTCTTCTCCAAAAATTACGATGCTTATTACGCCGTTCAGGAGCCCCAGCAACACAGACCCAAGAAGACGCGCGACGAGGCGAAGGCGGACGCGCTGTCGAAATGGGTGACGGTGCGAGGCGCCGTACTCTCGTACCTCAACAAAAAGAACATCGATGTCGTGGAAATGACCAAGGCGAGAGCGCGGGGCGCGGAAGCGGTGTCTACCACGTTCGGGCCAGACGAGATTCGAGTCAACGTGAAGGATTACACGAGAACAAGGGAGAGTGACGCCAGCGTAGCGCTCTCCTTCAACGGATTCTGGCGGCTGACGCACGAGATCCTGCACCTGGCTCTGGAGATCAAAGCCGACAAGGACGATGACAATGAGCCTGGCCCTGGCAAGATCGAGGCTTACCTCAATCCGTTGCGGATCGGCTTCGGCTTGCCCCAGCGCACCAACTACGGATCGACGGACAACGTGATCCAGTTCGAGGAAGGCGGACACGTGATTTATCCCCGCTAGATCCATTCGCCGCCGTCCGACGTTTCGGAGAGACCATTCGACGATTCTCCATGCCGATGAGAGAGCGACCAAGCGACGAGCCGAGCGCACCTTCGCAGCCCGAGCCGGCTCCGGGGCCGGAGGCGCGACGCGAGGGACGGAATGCGCAGGAACCGGATGCCGCGCCCTTCCCAGGCGCGAAGGTGCACGACGCAGAGGGGGCCGGGTGGCGCCGCTTCGGCCGCGCGCTCGTCGGGCCGCTCCTCCCGGTGCTCGGCCTGGGCTCCTTCTATACGCCGCTTGGTGAATGGTTCTGCGACCTGCCGCCGTTCAGGACCCATTATTGCACCCATACATACAGGCCTTTGCTCGTGCTCTTGAGCGTGCTCGCGCTCGTGTGGCCATGGGTGATGGGCAGGAGGCGCTCGCGCGTCGCACGGCTTCGGATCCGGCCGGGGCTCCTCGAGGTGAATGGGCGAGGCCTCCTGCGGGAGCGCATCGGACGCGGAGAGGTGAAGGCCGTGCGCTCGGCGAGGGCCCTCGAGGGGACCAGCGTGATCATCGCGCGCAGGCACGGGCTGCCGGTGTTTCTCGAGATCGAGCGCGAAGAGGACGCCAGGGCCATCATGTATGCGCTCGCCGGTCCCGCGGCGGAGTCGGGGGCCGCGCTCGAGATCCCCGGGGCCCGGGGGGCGCGCGATACGATCCGTCTGGCCATCGAGCTCGGCGCGCGCGGCATCGGGCTCATGCTGTGCGGCGTGGCGTTCGTGTGCCATCTGGGCACGTTCGAAAATCATTCATTCATGGGCGTCGTCGGGCTCTGGTGGCCGTCCATGGCCATCGTCTACTTGCTGGGCGCATTCGCCTGCGCCATTTTGAGCCTCGCGCTTCGCTTCTTCGGCCAACACGCGCGCGGCGCGCCGCTCGTCCTCGGAGCAACCGAGCTCCGTACAGGCGACGGATTGCGCATCCCATACCGCGACATCGACGCCGTGAAGGTCGGTCGGCGCGGGCTCGAGCTCCTCCTCGCCGGCGCAGGCGCGACGCTCGAGATCCGACTGCCGGGACTATCGGCAGAGGAGCGCGCGCACGTTTCGGCCCACCTCCTCGCAGGGGCGCGGGGCGCGGAGGGGGCCGCCGATGCGCCTTCCGATGTGCCCGCGCGGATCGCAGCGCTTTCGCGTAGCAAGCACGAGCCAGTACGAGCATGGCTGGCGCGACTCGACGCGTCGGTCCGTGCGCGGGAGAGCGAGCCATATCGGGGAGTGCCGCTCGACCGTCGAGACCTCGCCGAGACGATCGGGGATCCGGCGGCTTTCGCAGCGGTGCGCGCGGGGGCGGCGCGGGTGCTCTGGCGTATCGACCCCGAGGTTGCACGCGAGGCGGTGCGCGACCTGAATCCTGAAAGCGATCGAGATGTCGTGGGACGCCTGCGTCTCGTCATGCAGGAGGACATCGACGAGGCGAGCGAGAGGTACGAGGAGCTCGCGCCCCCATTTCGTGTATTCGTGCGGCGGGATGCGCCCGGCGGAGACTGAGCTTTTCATCTCGTAGAAGCGGTTGGTACGGTGCTGGGTCGTGCCGCAGCGGCCCCCTCGTCGACGCCGCGTGCGTCATGCTCGACGACTGCGCCGGGGAGCGATGGCCGAAGCGGTTTCCGCCTTCGCTCTGGCCTGCTACCATCGCCCCCGCCCATGACCATGACCGACACCCTCCTTCTGCAAGCCAGCGAGGGCGACCTCCGCGCCCAAGGCCTCGCCGCGGCCCGTGATCTCTGCGCCTTCCTCGATCACGCCCCGAGCCCCTACCACGCAGCCGAGGAGGCCGCGCGGCGGCTGTCCGCGCATGGGTTCTCCGCGCTCTCCGAGCACGACGCCTGGCACCTCGCGCCCGGCGATCGCCGTTATTTCCTCCGCGCCGGGACCCTCGTCGCCTTCGTCGTCGGCGACGAGCACCCCGCGCTCGGCGGCTTCCGCCTGATCGGCGCCCACACCGACTCGCCGAACCTCCGCGTCAAGCCCAACGCCGACCTCTCGCGCTCCGGCTACCAGGAGCTCGGCGTCGAGATCTACGGCGGCGTGCTGCTCTCGACCTGGCTCGACCGCGACCTCTCCATCGCCGGCCGCGTCTTCTGCCAGCGCAAGGGCGAGCGGCCCGTGGCGCGCCTCGTCGACCTCGGCCGCGCCGTGGCCCGCGTGCCGAACCTCGCGATTCACCTCAATCGCACGGTCAACAAGGAAGGGCTCGTTCTGAACGAGCAGAAGCACCTGGTCCCGGTCGTCGGCCTCGGCGCCGCGCCCGACGTGCGCGCCCTCGTGGCCCGCGAGCTCGACGAGCGGCCCGAAGCGATCCTCGGCTACGATCTCTGCCTCTACGACACGGCCAAGGCCGCGATCGCCGGCCTGTCGCAGGAGTTCGTCCTTTCGTCGCGCCTCGACAACCTGGCGAGCTGTCACGCGGGAGCAGCGGCGCTCGCCGCCGCGTGCGGCCCCGGCGCCTCGACCCGGATGATCGTGCTCTACGATCACGAAGAGTGCGGCAGCCGCAGCGCCGCGGGCGCGGCCGGCACGGTCCTCAAGGACACGATCGCGCGGATCCTCGAGGCCTACCCACGAAGCGAGCCGCAGGGCTTGCAGCGGGCGCTCGCGCGCTCGTTCCTGGTCAGCGCGGACATGGCGCACGCGCTCCACCCGAATTACCCCGACCTGCACGAGCCGCAGCACCAGCCCATGTTGAACAAGGGCCTCGTCATCAAATCGAACGTCAATCAGTCCTACGCGACGGACGGCGGCACGGCGGCGGTGTTCGAGGAGATCTGCCGCGACGTCGGGTATCCGGCGCAGAAGTTCGTGGTCCGCTCGGACTTGCCCTGCGGCAGCACGATCGGCCCCATCACGGCAGCCGCGCTCGGCATCCCGACGGTCGACGTGGGCGCGCCGATGCTCAGCATGCATTCGTGCCGCGAGATGTGCGGGACCCTCGACGTGCACTGGTCCATCGAGACGTACCGGCGGTTTTTGCGAGGGTAGGGGAGCGCTCCGCGACCCATCTCGCGCTGCTCGGGCCTTCCTGCTAGAGTTCTCCCCAAGGAGCATTCGCATGCCGCCCGAACTGCAACGGCTCGCCGACGAGATCCTCTCCTTGCCGGTCCCCTCCCGGACCGTGCTGTTTCAGTGCATCCTGGAGAGCCTGAGCCGGTCCGAGAGCGAAGCGATCGAGCGGACATGGGCGAAGATAGCGGAGGAGCGCTGCCGTCAGATCGACGCAGGTGAAGTGGAGCTCCTCGATGGGGACGAGGTGCTCCGCGAGCTCCGCGCGCGCCCCCGGTGAAGCGTTTTTTCTTCCACCCCGCAGCCCGGAAGGAGCTGCGGGGGGCCATGGCGTTCTACGAGGGCCGTGCCGAGGGCCTGGGCGAGGAGTTCCTCGACGAGGTCGAGGCGACCCTCCGGCGCATCTGCGAGATTCCTGCGGCATGGCCCAAGCTCTCCGAGTGCGTGCGGCGTTGCCAGACGCGGCGGTTGCCCTACGGAATCCTTTATCGCGAGGCCCGGGACCGCATCGAGATCGTCGCGGTGATGCACCTTCACCGTCACCCGGACACCTGGAAGAGCCGCTGAGGGGCATCCCCGCCCCCGCAGAAATCTGAACAGCCGGAGCCTCGTGCCCTCCCTGCGGGCCGGCCCGCATTTTCGACGCCCTGGACGGTCCAAAATGCGCTACACAGTGTCGAACTTTCGACACGTGGGCTGGGCTGCCCGTCGGGTGACTTTTCATGCTTCGTTACCGAGCCGACCTCCGAACGTTGTGCTTCGTGGCGATCTACTTCGCGCTGGTCGCCGTGCAGTGGGTCTACGCGCCGAGCGCGCTCTGGCTCGCGATCCCGCTCCTCGCGGTGACGTGTGTGTTCTCGTTCCTCGGCGCTGTGGCCACGCACAACACCGTACATTCCCCCGTGTTCAAGAAGCGCTGGGTGAACCGCGTCTTCCAGGTCGTGCTCACGTTGACCTACGGACACCCCGTCAGCGCCTTCGTGCCGGGCCACAACTTGAGCCACCACAAGCACACGCAGACGCGGCGTGACGTGATGCGCACGACGAAGGTGCGGTATCGCTGGAACTTGCTGAACGGCCTGCTCTTCATGCCGACCGTGGGCAGGGACGTCTTCCTCGCCGACATGCGGTACTTCAAGGCGATGTACCGCCAGAACCCGCCCTGGTTCCGGCAGATGATCCTCGAAGCGACGGTCTTCCTCGGCACGATGGGCGTCCTCCTCGCGCTCGATTGGAAGAAGTTCCTGATCTACGTGATCATCCCGCACCAGTATGCGGCCTGGGGGATCATCTCGATGAATTACCTCCAGCACGACGGATGTGATCAGGAGAGCGAATACAACCATTCGCGGAACTTCCTCGGCAAATTCGTCAATTTCATGGCCTACAACAACGGCTACCACACGATCCACCACATGGAGCCGGGCCTGCACTGGAGCCTCTTGCCCGCGGAGCACGCGAAGCGGGTCGCGCCGTTCATTCACCCCGAGCTCGATCAGCCCTCGATGCTCGTGTATCTCTTCCGCACCTTCGCGTGGCCCGCCAAGCGCCGCATGTACGATGGGAAGCCCGTCGAGATCCCGGCCGAGGGCCCCGACGAGGAGTGGATTCCGCCGCCCCGCGAGGTCCGACATGACCTCGGCGCGATCGCCATGTAGCGCTCCGAGCCTGCCCGGGTAGCATGGCGACATGCGCCCTTTTTGCCTCGCTTTTCTTCCCGCCCTCACGATCCCCTTCCTGACCACTGGCTGCGGTAGCTCCCCGCTCGAGGAGGCCACGCGCGGCTATGATGTCGATCGATACGAGCTCGAAGGCGCGTTCGATTGGAACACGCGCAAGCTCGACGCGACCGTCGCCGTGACGCTCACGCTCACCGAGGATACGCCCGCGATCGCCCTCGACAGCCGCGTCGCCGTGAAGGCCGTTCGTATCGCCGGCGTCGAGGAGCCCGCGTACGAGGTCGACGCACCGAGCGGCGTGCTCGCCATTTCGCTGGAGGACGCGCCCAAGGCCGCCAAGGGACAAACGGTCCGGATCGAGATCGATTACGAGGCCGGCACGAGCGACAACCTGTATGCCATTTCCACGCGGCTCGGGGATCCCGTCCTCGGCCGCGCCGTCTTCACGGACTCCGAGCCGCTCGGCACGTCGTGGTGGATGCCCTGCACGAATGATCCGAGCGACCGCGCGACGTTCTCCGTCGCCTTGAAGGTTCCAGCCCAGGAGCAGCTCATCGCCAATGGCCGGCTCGTGCTCGATGCCGAGGAGGGGCCGGGCTCGCACCGCGTGAAATACGAGACCCCCTGGACGCTGCCGACCTATCAAATGGCGTTCGCCGTGAGCCAGTTCGAGGTGGCGAAGGCCCAGACGAAGACCGGCTTGCCCGTCGAGGTCTGGCACCGCCGCGAGCTCCCGGGCAGCCACACCGACATGGCGAAGGCGCTCGCCGGCATGATCGATCGGTTCGAGCCGCTCGTCGGGCCCTATCCGTTCGAGCGATACGCCCTCGTGCTCGTGCCCTCGTTCCCCGGGGGAGGCATGGAGAACGCGGGCATCTCGTTCCAGCGCGAGACGAGCAGCACGGAGCCCGCGCTCGCCGGTGATTTTTACCTCGCCGCGCACGAGCTCGCGCATCAATGGTTCGGCGATCTCGTCACGATCGAGACCTGGGACGACGTCTGGATCAAGGAGGGAATGGCGAACCAGCTCGAATACGAGGCCGGGCGCGCGTTCACGGACGCGAGCGCGGAGGGGTCGCTGCATGGGGATCAATTCTTCCCCGAGGACGGGGTGCCCATCCGCAATCCCTCCCTCGCGCCGGCCGACAAATATACGTCAGGCCCGTACGGCCGCGCGGCCTGGCTGCACACGCAGATCCGGGGGTTGGCGGGGGACGTGGTGTATTTCGAGACGTTGCGGAAGGTCCTCGACGCGCATCGGTTCGGCGCGATCGGGACCAAGGCGTTCGTCGACGCCTTTGCAGAGGTGCTCGGGCCGGAGGCGACGGCGCGGGTGCGGCGCGCGATCGACGCGCGGGCGATGCCGCGGATCGAGCTTCAAGCGGAGCCAAACGCCGCCTTCGCGCTCGTGCTCGACGATCCCGACGCGGCGCTCGTCGCGCCGCTCGTGGTGCGCTGGTATGGCGCGGAGGGATCGGCCGAGGAGGTGTCGCTTCTAGGCGGCGCGCGGGCCGTGATCCCGGCCGCGGCGACGGAGGTCCTGCTCGTCGTGGATCCGGACGACGTGCACCCGGATTTCGAGGTCACCGGGGACGACGTGACCATGGCCGCATGGCTCGCGGCGCGCGTGCCGCTCTCGGCGAACGGAAAGACCGTGTTCGCGGGGCTCGGCGGGGCGGCGCAGATGAATGCGCTTCGCGTGGCCGGCGCGTCGGGCGCGGCGATGATCACGCCGGCCGAGATCACGGGGCTCCTGGGCGAGCTCGACGCGGACGGGGCGAAGGCGCTCGCGTTGCAGCTCGGCTGCGGGCTCGCGGCGAGCACGCAGGATCCCGTGGAGCGAGAGGCCTGGGCGGCGGCCCTCGCGCCGCTTGTCGAAGTGGGGCCGCCCTCGATCGGGCTCGGGTGGATCGGCACGGGGCTCGGCGCGTGCGGTGACGTCGTGCCGCTGGACGAGCTCTTCAGCGCGGAATGGCCCAAGCTCGAAGCCGGCCTCCCGGCCGCGGACGTATCCCTCACGCGGCTCCAGTACCTCGCGTCGTTGCGGCTCCCGGAGGATCGCGAGCTCGCCACGTTCGGCGTGGTGGCCACGAAGGCGCCCTCGCTTCGGGCGCGTCGCATCGCCCTGGATCACCTGGCGCGGCGCGCGCGCGACGTGAACTCGGCCGCGTGGGTGACGTTTTACCTCGACCTGCTCCGCGCGACGCGGACCTCGGAGACCTTGGCGTCGGCGATGAACGGGGCCTCGTGGGCGGTCTTCAACACGGCCACGGGCATCAACGAATTCGCGGACGTGCTGCGCGACATCCTGCACGATGAAGCGACGCGGCCGGCGCACGCGCGGGCAATCTGCATCGGGGTGCGGATGCTCGCCGACGATCCGGCCGCGACGGCCGCGTTCCTCGACGATCTCGCGGATGCGCCGCTCTCAAAGCCGGCGCGGGCGCTCCTGAAGACGCCGGACAGGTGCTTGTGATCAGATCTCGAAACGCTCGCCCTCGTGCGTGCACACGATGGGCGAGTGTTCCGGATCATGAAAATCCGGATAATGAATGAGCCGCATGCGGCGCTTCACGTCCTCCGGCAGCCCCACGAGCGAGGCGAGCGGCGTGTGGACGCCGAGGTTCGTCTCGTGGAAAAAGAGATCGGCCTTGGCGAGCCAGTCGATCAGCGTGGGATCAAACGCCGTGTCGGCGCTGTACCCGAAGCGAGCCCCGTTCGCGGAAAACCGCAGCGCCGACGTGGGAATGTGGTGGATCGTCGGCCGCCATTCGAGGTCGAGATCGCCGATGGAGTTCGTCCCGGCGCCGAGCGGCGACACGTCCGCGTAATCGTCCAGCGTGAGCGACGTGCGGGTCCCGTCAGGAGACATGAGGGTATCCATTCCGCCCCGGAGGCGTGTCTCCCAGAGCCCCGCGAGGACCTCGGGCGCCGCGTGCAGCGCGACGCGTTTCCCCGTCACGAACCGCCGATAAAAAAGGAGCTGCTCGAGCCCCCCCACGTGATCGCCGTGCAGGTGCGTGATGACCACGTGATCGATGTCGGCGAGCCCGATCGGAGGGCCCCCGCGCGCGCCGAGATCACCGAGCGCCCGTCCAAGCGCGGGCGGCGCGTCGACGAGGATCCGCGTCGCGCCGGCCTCGACGAGGAAGCTGGCATTAAAATGACGCGTGGTGAATGCATCCCCCACGCCGACGACACGCACGACGAGCGAACTCACGACAGCCTCCCGTCGTGCGGCGTCGTTCCCTGGTTTCCGGGCGGAGACATGGCCATGGCGCGCCCTGATGGTGCCCCATCACGGCGAGCCGAGCCAGCGGCCTCTGCCCGCTTCGCGCGAGGGGGGAGCGACGGGCGCCGCTCCCCCAGCGAGCGATCGCGGTCAATGGGTGCCGCGCGCCTCACCACCCTTGCGCCCAATCTGCGCCATGTGGGCCCGATCGCTCGACACGGCCTCGCCACCCTTGCGGCCGATTTGCGCCATGTGCTCGCGGTCCTGGCTCACGCGCTCGCCGCCCTTGCGGCCGATCTCGGCCATGTGCTTGCGGTTCTGGCTGACGACCTCGCCGCCCTTCTTGCCCGCCTGGCGCGCCTCGTCGGGCGTGAATTCGTGGGCCGTTCCCTTTTCGTGCGCAGCTTTTCCGCCCTTGCTCGCGATGGCGCGCTGTTTGTCGCGTTCCATGGCCGCGAAGCCCCGCTGCGAGGGTGGCTTGCGCTCGGTCGTCGGCCCGAGGTCGCTCGAAGAGACCGGCCCCTCGTGCTCCTCGTCCCGCTCGATCGATTGCTCGGAATGAGCCTGCGCCGTCTCCGCCTGCTTCATGTCCTCGGCCTCGCCGCTGTTCCTCGCGGTCTCGTGCTGGTCCTTCTCGATCATGTGCCCCTCCTTGTGACGCCCCGCTCGATGCTCCAGCCGGGCGCCGTGTTGCTTCGCGGATTGCTGTTGGGCCGCGCGAAATGACGTCAAGCTGCGCTCGGTAGCGCGTGTGCCTGCTGCCGTGAGAAATGGTCGCAGAGCGAGCGAACTCGTGCACGCCGGCTCGAACCGGTCGCACGCCCGTGTTTTGCCCCGACGAACGGGGGAGCTCGAGCATGACGGAATCGGGCCGGACAGACGACTTCATCGGGTTTGGCAGAGCCTCATTCTCGATGCTGCAAAGCGCGTGACCGCTCGCTCGCTTTTGGCGAGCGGACGATCGCGGCGCCTCATGGAAAGGTCTGTCCCGTCCTTGCCCGAGCGAGCACGCGATGGCGTGCGGGCAAGGAGGTGCACACCTCTCCGGCGCATACGCTCGCCAATCAAAGAAGAGACCACGCGGCTTCGCCACGATGGACGCTCCTCGGAATCGAGCGGGCGCGACGGCAATCTTCGATGCACGAGCCCGCTCATCGGCTTGCAAAAGCACGAGTGAAGCGGCCGCCCTCGACCATGAGGTTTTTCGCGGCAGATCAAGCGCGATACGCCAAACCGCCTCGCATTGCGCCGGAGGTGCCGGGTTTTTCGGCGATCCCACGTAAGGCGAGGGCCCTACCTAGACGAGCGGGCGTCTACGAAGCTTTGTGGGCCAGAGCGAGGGTGTGGATGTCCGCGGGGCGCCGTCGGATGTCGAGGACTGTTCCTCGCGGATGGAACGCCTCCGTCGGCGGCGCGAAGATGTGGACCCGGCTGCGTCGATGTCGGTCCCAGGAGGAGGCGCGGACCCCGCGGCACTCCTCGGGGACCCGGTTCGCGCGGTCGGGCGGCGTGGGCCTTGGGCGCTCACCGCGACGCAGAAACGGCGCAGGATGCGGTCGACGGTGGAGCGGCTGAGCCCGGTGGCCCTGGCCAGGGTGCGTCGGGACCAGCGGCGAGCGCCCTCAGGCGTGGGTTCGAGCGTTCGGCGGAGGAGCTCCTCGACGCGTGCGTCCGCAATGCGCCGGGGGGCGCCTCGCCGGGGGCGGTCTTCCAGGCCCGGGAGCCGGTCCCGGACGAACCGGTCGCGCCAGCGCATGACGACCCGCCGCCCGACACCGACGTGCGTCGCGACGTACGCGACGTCATGGCCAGCGGCACAAGCGAGCACGATCTTCGCACGCAGCGCCTGCCTGGGGTCGTGCGTGTCCTTCTCGGTCGGGGCCCGGGCGCGCGTTTCGAGCACCAAGCGTTCGTCGGGGGTCACTTCCATCGGCGGGTTCGCTCGTCCCATCGATGGTGAACATGTGCCCAGCCCCCGCCCGTTCTCACTTTTTGTGCAGGCGGCCGAGCGGGGCCCCGGCGAGGCCGGCGGGCGAGGTCAGAAGGTGCCGCGCAGGCCGACGCTGCCGAGGCCGATCAAGGGCTCGACGCTCGCCTTCGTGGGCGATGCGGGCTTGGCCTTGGGCGCCGTCAAGAGGAGGACGACCCCTGCCGTGAGGCCGACGCCGCCCACGACGAACAGGGCGGTCGAGATCGCCGCCTTCGTGTCGATGCTCTCGCGGTAGTTCTTGTATCTGACAGGCGAAGCGGGCGTGTCGTCGGTCTCGCTCTTGTTCGTGCAGGGGTTGTCGCCGTTGACCTCGCGCTCGCAGTACGCCTTCATATCGCTGCGCGTGGCGTAGGCGCTGTACAGCGCGCCGCCGCCGCCGATCGCGGCCGCGCCGCCGACGCCGAGGCTGATGTAGCCGAGGAGCCGCTGCGTGGCGCCGGGGGGTTTGGGCGGCGTGTCGGGGCTGCCGCCGGGGGGCGCGACGATGTCGCCGCCGGCGGGCTCCGTGCTGCTCTTCGGCTTGAGCTCCAGCACGGCGCGGGCGGCCTGCTTCTCGTCGATCTTGAGGTCGAGGGCGGCCGCAGACGCCGGCGTATCGGCCTCGACGCGGTGCACGCCGGGGTTCAGCGGCGTCTTCACGCCGATGAGCGCGCGCGGAAACACCTTGCCGTCGAGCATGACGGTCGCGACCTCCGCGCCGGCGCCCTGCACGGTGAGCTCGATCGTGGGGATGCGCGGCGAGAGCGCAGTGAGCTCCTTGGCGGCCGTCTCCTGCGCGTCGCGGAAGGCCTCGGGCGCCTTGTCGTCGAGCTGCAGGATCGTGATGGATCGGTACCTCTCCGCGGCCTCGACGAGGCGGCCGAGCTTCTCCAGCGTGCGCGCCGCGAGGAGTTTTACGGTGGGCGCGTTGACGAGCGCGTCGGCGCGATCGAACTTCACGAGCGCGTCGGCGTATTTGCCCTGCTCGTAGAGGGCGTAGCCCTCGTCCGCGAGCGCGCGGGCGGCGATACGCACTTGATCGTCGATCGGCTGCGCCCACGCCGGCGAGGCGCAGAGCGCTACGCCCACGAGCAGCGAGCCGATCCACTTCGACAACCGCATCGTTTCCCTCTCGCTCCTTCGAGCCGTCCGCGAACGGAAGAGCCCGTCTCCGTCAGATCCCCCAGTTGGGCTTCTTGGTCGTAGTGGACTTCTTGGTCGTCGTCCCGCCCTTGTTGATCGGGTACCGCGTGGTCGTCGTCGGCGCTGCGCTGGGTGTTGGCGCGGTGCTCGGAATCGCCGCGGCAGGCTCGCTCGTGGGCGGCACAGAAGGAGAAGGCGCAGGGGCCGCCGAAGCCGTCGTCGGTGCGGCGACCGTCTCCGGCGGCGGAGGCGCCGCGGGGGACGCGGAGGGCGGCGGCGAGGCCGAAGGGGTGGTCGCGTCCGTCGTCGCGGGAGGGCCGCTCGTCGAGAGGAGCACGACGGCCGTCGCGGCGCCGAGCACGACGGCCGCGATCGCGCCCACGATCAAGGCGGGGCGCGTCTTCTTTTGCGCGGGCTGGCCCGGCGCGACGGCCGCGACGAGCCCGCGGTGGGTCATCGTCGTCGGATCGGGCGTGCTCGTCTTGGCGAACGCCGACGGCTCGGGGCCTGGGGCCGACACGCGCGCGTGCGGCATCACGATGTTCGGCAGCGAGGGGTGCGTCTGGCTGAGCTTCCAGACGCCCGATTGATCCGGGCAGAGGAGCCAGCGCAGCGACTCGGCGAGCTCTTTCGCGGTCTGGAAACGCTCGTTCGGCTCGCGCGAACAGGCCTTGGCGAACCAATGGTCGAAGCCATCGGGGACGGGCGCGACGGCGGAGGGCACGGGCAAGGGGCGCGCGCAGATCTGCACGATGAGATCGCCGAGCGCCTCGCTGTCGAAGGGGCGCACGCCGGTCACGCACTCGTAGGCGATGACGCCGAGCGCCCAGAGATCGGCGCGCTGATCGATCGTCTTGTTCCCGAGCGCCTGCTCCGGGCTCATGTAGCAAGGCGTGCCGACGACCGAGCCGGTGCGCGTGGCGACGCCGCCCTGGCTGCCGAGCACGCCGCCGCCGATGGCCTTCGCGATGCCGAAGTCGAGGACCTTCGCGATCTCGTCCTCGTCGTTGCGCACGAGGAAGACGTTGCTCGGCTTGAGATCGCGGTGGACGATGCCGGCCTCGTGCGCCTTGCCCACGGCGCGCGCGATGTGCGTGATGATCGTGGTGGTCATCAGCGGCGGGAGCACCCGCACGCGCTCGATGCGCTGCTCGAGCGTCTCGCCCTCGAGCATCTCCATCGCGATGTACGGCAGGGCTCCGTCGTAGCCGTGATCCTGGATCTGCACCACGTGCGGCGTACGCAGCGCGGCAGCGGCCTTCGCCTCGCGGAAGAAGCGCTGGACGATCTCGCTGTTCTCGTTCGCGCCGCTCGATCCGAGGAGATCGACGTCGATGAGCTTGATGGCGACGGGCGCGCCGAGCGTCACATGCTCCGCGCGCCACACTTCGCCCATCGCTCCTTTTCCGAGGAGGCCGATCAGGCGATATTTCCCGGCAATCACGGCTCCGGGGCCCAAGCTACTCATGCTCGTCCGAGCTTACTCCAAGTCGTACCGAGCGTGGAAGGATCGTGCGCGCGGGAAAGTTACGATGCGCCGTGCGCGTGGCCGTCAAGTGACCGTCACGAGCCCGCACATTCACACGCGTGACTTAGAGGGTGTTCCCCAAGCTGCTGCGCGGCTCGATGCATCGGTCGGTCTCGCTCGCGACGCCTGGGGAACACCCTCGAAGCCATGGGCTCGGCACGGGGCCCATCTGCGAGCTACTTCACCGTCAGGCTGATTGCTTCGCGAAATCCTTCATGAAGCGAACGAGCGTCTCGACAGACGCGAGCTCCACGGCGTTGTAGAGCGAGACCCGGATGCCGCCGGTGACGCGATGGCCGGCGAGCCCGACCATGCCTTGTTTCGCGGCCTCGGCGACGAACCGCTTCTCGAGATCCTCGGTGGGGAGGCGGAAGACGACGTTCATCACGCTGCGGCTCTCGCGCTCGACCGGCGCGCGGTAAAACCCCGAGAGCTCGTCGAGCGTGCCGTAGAGCAGCCCCGCCTTCGCCCGGTTTTTCCGCTCGATCTCGGGCAAACCGCCGAGCTCCTTGGCGATCGCGAGGACGTTCCGCACGAGGTAAATCGCGAAGGTCGGCGGCGTGTTGTAGAGCGAGTTGTTCTCGGCGTGCGTCCGGTACTGGAAGATCTTGGGGATGTCCTTGCGGCTGTTCTCGACGAGATCCTTGCGCGCGACGACGACCGTGACGCCCGAGGGGCCGATGTTCTTCTGCGCGCCGGCGTAAATGAGCGCGTAGCGGCGGACGTCGATGGGGCGCCAGAGGAAATCGCTCGACATGTCCGCGACGAGAGGGACGTCGCCCGTGTCCGGGACGTTGTGCCACTGCGTGCCGAAGAGCGTGTTGTTCGTGGTGATGTGCACGTACGCCGCGTTCGGATCGAGCGAGAGCTCGTTCTGCCGCGGGATCCGGGTGTACCGCTTGCCCTCGGCCGTCGTCGCGGCCACGCGGACCGTGCCAATCCGCCCCGCCTCCTCGTACGCCTTCTCGGACCAGCCGCCTGTGACGACGTAATCGGCGCTCTTGCCGGGAGGCAGGAGGTTCAGCGGGACCATCGCGAACTGGTGGCTTGCGCCGCCTTGGAGGAAGAGCACGTGGTAGTCGTCGGGGATCGAGAGCAGCTCGCGGAGGAGCGAGAGGGCCTCGTCGTGCACGCCCTCGAACGCCTTGCCGCGGTGGCTGTGCTCGATGATCGACATGCCCGTGCCCTCGAAATCGAGCAGCTCGCGCTGGGCACGCTCGAGCGCGGCGAGGGGGAGCGCGGCAGGTCCGGCGTTGAAGTTGTGCACGCGAGCCATCGGTCGGGTCTCCTCTGCGATGTGGGCGCGAAAGGCAGCGCCTCGTGGCGCGACCGTATAGCACGAGGGCGCCTCCTGGCGGAGCCGCGCGCGTGGTGCTCTACTCGCACCGGCGATGAAGAACGACGCGGCAGCCAGGAAGGCCCCGGGCGCGCTCGTGGAGGGCCCCCGCGAGCCGCGCCTCTTCGCCGAGTACCCAGCCCTCAGCCGCGTGGTGCCATGGCTGCCGCTCGCAGTCACACCCACGCCGGTCGAGCGCTGCACGGCGATCGCCCGCTACCTCGGGCGCGACGACGTCTGGATGAAGCGCGACGACCTCGCGTCGCCGCTCTTCGGCGGCAACAAAGTCCGGCGCTTCGAGCACATCCTGGCCGACGCGAAGGAGCGCGGCGCGCGCGAGATCCTCACCGTGGGCGGCCTCGCCTCGACGCAGGTGACCGCGACGATCCTGTTCGGTCGCGCGCTCGGCTTCGACGTGACGAGCGTGCTCTTCGACCAACCCATCACCTCGTTCGCGCGCCGGTCGTTGCTGGTGCAAGCTTCCGCCGGCGGGCGCCTGATCCACGGCGGCGGCTACGCCCGGACGGCGATCCTCACGGCGCGCGAGATCGCCAGGGCGCGCAAGGCGTACTTCGTGCCGCCCGGAGCGTCGGGGCCGATGGCGAACCTCGGCTACGTCGGGGCTGCCTTCGAGCTCGCCGATCAGGTCGCGCGGGGCGAGATGCCGCGGCCGGATCTGATCGTCCTGCCCGCGGGGAGCGGCGGCACGGTGGCAGCGCTCTCGCTCGGCATGATGCTGCTCGGCTGGCCGACGACGGTGATCGCCGCGCGGATCACCGAGCGCTTCGCTTGCAATCGCGTGACGCTCCGGCTCCTCGTCGAGGCCACGGCGCAGAAACTCGCGCGTCACGCGGGATCACGCGTGCTGCGGCGGAACCTGCCGCCGCCGCGCTTCGAGGTCGATCACGGCGTCGCGGGGCGCGGATACGGGCATCCGACGCCCGAGGCGCTCGAGGCCGCGCCCGAGGTGACACGGCTGCTCGGCGTGCCGGGCGAGATCACGTACAGCGGCAAGGCGCTCGTGGGCTTGCGCCGCGCGTGCGTGGCCCATCCGGGCAAGACGATTTTGCTCTGGAACACGCTCTCGGCCACGTGGCCGGAGCCCTCGATCGGGCCGGAGGCGTTGCCTCCGGCCTTTCATCGGTTCTTCGAAGGGGACGTCCCGATCTAGGGCGAGATCGGGGGCGGGGAGGCGGGGCCGAAGCTCTGCTCGGCGATGTCGTCATAGGTGAGGAGCGGCGTCTTGGAGGCCTCGTCCGAGTAGAGCGGCTTGACCACGCAACCACGCGCGCCGCACTGGTTGGACTCGCGGAACGCTACGTCCGCGACCAGCCAGAAGCGGTTGCCGCCGGAAAGGCCCTCGCCGTCGATCGGGGTGAACGTGATCGGCGACTCGGGCTCGTAGTAGCCCTTGGGCCCGAGCTCGGCCGAGAGCGCGCCGTCGCAGAAGATCTTGATCGTCGGATGCACGTCGTAGTTCTTGTCGCGGTTGCCGAAGTAGTGAACGCCGACGCGGAACCACTGGTTCTTCGGGGGGAAGTCGACGTTCACGTTCTCCGGTGCGCAGAACTCCGTGTCCTCCGGGTCTGAGATCGTCGGATCGCAGTACACGTTGTCGAGGTCGAGCCGCGGGTTGTGGCAACCCTTGCCGAGGGACTGCCATTTCTGGCCCACGCCGCGCGGCGCGAAGTAGCAGGTGTTCTTCTCGAAGATCGGGTCGAGGTACCAGGACACGGGGTCCGGCGGGCTCCCGTTCGCCGGGAACCAGGACGGCGCTTCGGACGCGTTGTCCTCGAAGTAGGAGAAGACACAGTTGGACCACGTACAATCCTGCGGTTCGCCCGAGATGGCCCAGGGCTGCGTGTTGTTCGGCTGGTGCAGGTGCAGATCGAGGTCGACGCCGTCGCCGCCGAGGTCGTGCTCCCACTCGAGCTCGACGCGCAGGCCCGGCGCGCCGACGAAGAGCGGATACGTGCACGTCGCGGTGCCGCCGCCGGCCACGCCCTTCGTGTACGTCACGGTGTACTCGCCCGACTGGAGCGGCTTGAAGTCGTCCGCGGGAGCCGCTCCGTTCACGCCGGGGCAGGGGTTGACACCGTCGGGGCAGGCGACGGTCCACGTCTCGGAGCCCGGGACCGCGTCGGCGCTGTAGTTCCCGGTGCCGTCCTTGAGGTTCACGTTGACGAACGGCGCCGTCGTCATCGGGTGGCACGCGCTCGTGTCGTTCAGGAAGCACAGGTCGGTCGCGTGGACGCCACCGTTGCAGGACGACCAGTAGCCGTTCTCGCTGCACTTCATGGTGCCATCGAAACAGCCCGGCGTGCCGCGGTAGGACGGATCGCCCCGGAAGCAGGGATTCGCCTGGCCCGCGGCGCAGGGGCAATCCTCGTCCACCTCGCCGTCGCAGTCGTCGTCGGTGCCGAGGTGGTCGGGGTCGCAGAGCTCCGTGGGCCCACATTGCGTGCCGCAGGGGTTCATCGGGACGTCGATCGGGGCGTCACTGCCGCCGTCGTCGTTCGGGATGAAGATCCCGCCTTCGCCGCCCATCCCACTCGAGGACGAGGGCGTGCCGCCCCCGCCGCCATGGCCCTCCCCGGCGGACCCGCCTTCACCGGGTTCGAACTTGTTGCCGGGGGACGTGGCCGCGCAGCCGGCGGCGATGGCCGCGCCAGTGGCGAGGCCCGCGAGCACATAAAAAAGCGGTTTCAAGGAGCGGCGACGGCGACGCATGGGACTCCTCCCGCCCCGGGCTGGGGCGTGATGGCTGAAGAAGGAAACGTACGTGCGAGGGAAGAGCGCCGCGGCCGGGATTCCGGTGGGCGCGGCACAAATCAGTGTAACGCGGCGAGGGATACGTCGAGGGCTATTTGGCGCGCAGGCTTTCGACGAACTTCTCGAACGCGGGCTTCGCAGCGGTGACGGTCTTCTCGGGGCCCGTGAGCTTGAAGAAGGTCAGCGATCCATCGGTCTCCACGATCGCGCCGAGCAGCGCCCAGTTCGGCTTCGGCCCGGCCGGCGCAGCGCCCGGCATGCCCATGCCACCCGAGAACGTGCCGTGGATCTCGACGACCGTCACGGAGAGCTCACCGACCTTGCGATCCTGCCGCGTGGTCGTGTCGTCCTTTCCACGCTCGAACTGGCCCGACCAGCGCTGCACGTTCTGATCGATCGTGCCGCCGGCCTGCGAGACGCTCATCTCGGCGTCCTCGGAATCTCCCTCGGCGCGCGGGATCTTGAAGGTCGCCTTGCGCATCGGGCTCGGGTTCTCGGCCTTCTGCCAGCCCTCGGGGACGTCGTAGGCGACGTCGGTCGGGCCTTTCCGCTGGGGCGCGGCCGCGCCTGGGCTCGTGCTGCCCGCGGGCGCCGCGGGGGCAGGGCGCGCCTTGTCCGGCGCGCCGCTCGGGGGAGGCTCGGGCGTCTTCTCACAGGCCGAGAGGGCGAGGATCGCGATGGGCGCGAGCAGAGCAGCGAGGAGTCGGTTTCGCGTTGCCATGGTGGCTAGTAGCCCTCCGTCTTGCAGATGATCTCGTTCATGATCTCGCGCGTGCCACCGCCGATCGGGTAGAGCCGCGCGTCGCGGTAGAGCCGCTCGACGAGCGTCTCGCGCATGTAACCGTGGCCGCCGAAGATCTGCACGGCCTCGTCGCAGACGAACGAGCAAGCGTCCGTCGCGGTGTTTTTCGCCATCGCAGCGAGGCCCGTGACCATGTCGCCGCGCAGGTAGCGCGCGACGACGTCGTTCATGAGCGCGCGCGCCGCCGCGATCCGCGTCGCCATGTCCGCGAGCTTGTGGCGAAGCACCTGGAAGCCCATGATCGGCTTGCCGAAGGCGCGCCGCTCGCGCGCGTAACGTACGGCCTCGTCGTACGCGAGCGAGGCGATCGCCACGCAATTGCCGGCGAGGAGCAGGCGCTCGACGGCGAAGTTCGTCATGATCGGGACGAAGCCGGCGTTCTCCTCGCCGATGAGGTTTTCCCGCGGAACGCGGCAGCCGTCGAAGACGAGCTCGGCCGTGTCCGAGGCCCACCAGCCCATCTTCGCGAGCTTCTTGCCCACGGAAAAGCCGGGCGTCCCGCGCTCGATCACGAGCAGCGAGATCCCGCCGTGCCCTTCGCCGCCCGTGCGCACGGCGGTCGTTACGAAGTCGGCGCGGCACCCCGAGGTGATGAACGTCTTCGCGCCCGTGACGACGTAATGATCGCCGTCCTTGATCGCGCGCGTCGCGAGCGAGGCGACGTCGCTGCCGCCGCCGGGCTCGGTGATCGCGAGCGCCGCGATCTTCTCGCCTGCGAGCACGGGCGGGAGGAACCGCTTTTTCTGCTCGTCGGTGCCGAAGTTCAGGATCGGCGGAAGCGCGATCGCGTGGCTGCCCAGGCCGACGGCCGTGCCCACGGACGTGCCGGCGGTGATCATCTCCTCGGTCGCAGCGATCGCGTGCGAGAGATCCCCGCCGGATCCGCCGTAGGCCTCGGGGTAACCGACGCCGAGCAGGCCGGCGCGGCTGGCTTTCTCGTAGAGCTCGCGGGGGAACTCGTTCGCCTCCTCCCAGGCATGGGCGAAGGGCGCGATTTCGCGGCGCGCGAAGCGACGGATCTCGTCCCGCAGCCGGGCGTGCTCGGGGGTCTCGTGGAGCGAGGGCAGGGATGTCACGGGGTACCGTCCGTTCCGAGCGAAGAGCTCACACGAGCGAGCTCGTGCCTAGCGCATGCAGAATGTCGCGGGGCGGAGGGTGGGGTTCGAGGCAGGGAATTTCAGGCTCCGGACCGGAGCCTCGTCAACCGCCTCAACCACCTCCACCAGGCGCAGGGGCCGGCGCAGCGGCGGGCTGCCCGGCAGGCGCCGCCGGAGCAGGCGGGGGCGCCGGAGCCGCTGCGGGTTCAGCTTTGACGGTAATCTCGTCGGGCCGTGTCAGGGACGAACACGCCGTCGCCGAGAGCGAAAGGATCACGACCCCGAGGGCCGTGATGGGTCGTCGGGTGAGCACGGGGGGACGTTACCACCCGACGCGCCTCGGGATCCATCCCCTGCCGCGACGCACCCCGCTCGTGCTACCAAAGAAAGTGCATGGATCCCGTCTTTCGCCGCGCCTACAACGCAGCCTTCGGACCCGACACCTACGCGGACTACCTCGCGCGCCTGGAGCGCCGGGTAGGCTCGAAGATCCCCTTCCGCGTGGCCGAGACGCCGCTCTTCTTGCCCGAGGGGCTGCGCAGCTATCTCGCGAAATCCGCGACCGAGATCGTGCAGCAGATCTCGCGGCCGAACGTGATCGAGACGATGAAGCGCGCGATCCCCGCGCACCTCGACGCGCCGGGGATGGACCCCTTGCCGAACTGCGTGCAGGTCGACTTCGCGATCGTACGCGGGGCGAGCGGAGAGCTCGAAGGACGTGTGGTCGAGCTGCAAGCGTTCCCCTCGCTCTACGCGCTCATGGTGCTGCAGAGCGAGGTCATGGCCGACGTGATGCGCACGATGCCCGGGCTCGATCGGAAATGGTCGATCTTCTTCGGCGGGCTCGATCGCGACGCGTTCGTCGCGCGGCTGCGCAAGGCCGTGCTCGCGGACGAGGATCCGGCGAACGTCGTGCTGCTCGACATCGATCCGCCGAACCAGAAGACCTACCCGGACTTCCTCGCGACGAAGGAGCTCGTCGGCGTCGATGCCGTCTGCCCGACGGCGCTCGTGCGCGAGGGCCGGAGGCTCTTCCGCAAGGTGAACGGCAAGCTCGTGCAGGTGCGCCGCATCTACAACCGCGTGGTCTTCGACGAGCTCGAGGCGCGCAAAATCGAGCTCCCGTTCCGCTACACCGAGGAGCTCGACATCACGTGGTGCTCGCACCCGAACTGGTACTGGACGTGGTCGAAGTACACGCTGCCGTACATCGATCACCCGGCTGTACCCCGCGCGCGGTACCTCTCGGAGCTTTCGGAGATCCCGCATGATCTCGAGCGGTACGTGCTGAAGCCGCTCTTCTCGTTCGCGGGCGCGGGCGTGAAGGTGGATCCGACGAAGGAAGACATCGCGGCGATCCCGGCGTCGGATCGGCACGGCTGGCTCTTGCAGGAGAAGATCCAGTACGAGCCCGCACTGCCGATGCCCGACGGATCGGGCGTGAAGGGCGAGGTGCGGATGATGTTCCTGCGCGCGCCCGACGAGCCCGCGCCCGCGCTCGTGCTGAACCTCGTGCGGCTCTCGCGCGGCAAGATGCTCGGCGTCGATCAGAACAAGGATCTCACCTGGGTCGGCGGTACGGTCGGGCTCTGGCCCGTCGACTGATCCGACTCAGAACGGCCAGACGAGCCGGTACGGCAGCGCCAGGCGCCACGCGCCGAGGAGGAGCGCGATCGTGGCCCCGAGCAGCCCCGCCTGGAGCCACGGCCGCGGCGAAGGCCGGGTCTTGCGCAGGACGAGCGCCGCGCCGAGGCCCACCACCACGCCCGCGACAAACCCGAAGAAATGCGCGCCGAGATCGGATTGCGGGCTCGCGCCGAGCGCGCCCAGGAGCGCGAGTCCGCCGACGATCGGCGCCGCGATCTCCTGCATCGCGCGTTTGCGCCCCGCCGCGTGATCCCGATCGAGCGCGAGCTGCGTGGCCGCGAGCAGCCCGATCGCCCCGAAGACCGCCGTCGACGCGCCGATCGAGCGATGCACGTCGTGGCCCATCGTGTGATACGCGACCGCGTTCGCGACGTTGCCGAGCGTGCCCGCCGTGAGGATCGCGAGCGCCGCGCCGCCCGGGCCGAGCCTGCGTTGCACGGCCGACGCGAAGATCGCGCCCGAAATCACGTTGCCGATCACGTGCGACGAGTCCGCGTGCAGCGTGAGCGCCGTCAGCGCGCGCCAAGGCTCGGCGCCGAGGACGAGGTTGCTCTCGGCGCGGCCGCGCTGGAACCAGAACGAGTTGTGCGCGACGGGACCCGTGACCACGAAAAACAGGGCGAGCGCGGCGAAGAGGAGCGGCGCGATGATCGAGGGCGCGTGCCGCGGACGCTCGCGGACCTTCTGCGGCGGCCAATCCCGGTTCTCGGCCTCGTACCGATCGATCGAGCTCGACGCGTGATCGTAATCCTCGTCCCGCACGACGAGGACCCAGCCCCGGAACGTCCAGCGCATCATGTGCCAGACCGACATCGACTGCAGGACGAGCGACCAATCCCGCGCCTTGCGCTCGTGTACCGGGCCGATGGCCGTGAGGCCCGGGAGAGGGTCGACCGGCACGAGCCCACCCGGCGCCGGGGGCGCCGCGGCTCCCGTGACCCCCGCGAAAGGCGAGGAGAGGGAAGGGAGGGACGAGGCCTGCGCCGGAACAGCTCTCTCGCCTGAATGGTCGTCGTTGTCGTTCACGGTTCGGGGAACGTGCGGACGAGCATGAGAGCTGTCAACACGGCCCGGCTTTCCGTCACCTCCGAAAGTCCCCTTGTGGACGGCTCGGCCGCGTGGCACGGCAGGACCGTGTCCACCGCCATCACGAACGGAATCCGCGTCTACGTCACGACCGTGTACGTGCCGTCGCAATCCATGCCGAGCGCGAGGCGTTACGTGTTCGCCTACACGGTGCGCATCTCGAACGAGGGCAGCGAGACCGCGCAGCTCCGCACGCGCCACTGGATCATCACCGACGGAAACGGGAAGGTCGAAGAAGTCCGAGGCCCCGGCGTCGTCGGCAAGCAGCCGACCCTCCGGCCCGGAGAGCACTTCGAGTACACGAGCGGCTGTGTGCTCGAGACGCCGCGCGGCACGATGCGCGGCACCTACCAAATGTACCCCGAGCGCGGCGGGCCCGCGTTCGACGCCGAGATCGCGCAGTTCACGCTCGCGATGCCGTATTCGCTGAACTGAAACGAAAACGGGGGCTCCTCCCGTGGGAAGAGCCCCCGCTTCGTTCGCATGCGCCGGTTCGCGTCAGGCCTGGGCCGTGGTTTCGGTCTCCTTCGGCGGCTCGGCCTTCTTCTCGTCGGCCGGCGGCTCGTTCGGGAGGAACGAGAACGAGAGCGCGTCGTCCTTCAGGTCGACCACGGCCTTTCCGCCTTGCTCGAGCTCGCCGAAGAGGATCTCGTCGCCGAGCCGAGGCTTGAGCTCGCGCTCGATGACACGACCGAGCGGGCGCGCGCCGAAGGCCGGATCGTAGCCCTTCTTCGCGAGGTAATCGCGCGCCGCGTCGGTGACCTGGATGGTCACGCCCTTGTCGCCCACGAGCGCCTCGATCTCGCGGATGAACTTGTCGACGATGCTGCCCATGACGCTCGGATCGAGCGGCTTGAACATGATGCGCGCATCGAGACGGTTCCGGAACTCCGGGCTGAACACGTTCTTGAAGGCGCGATCGTCGTCGCCCACGTTGCCGCGCTCGCCGAAGCCGAGGCGCGTTTGCGTGAGCTCCCGGGCGCCGACATTGCTCGTCATGATGAGCACGACGTGCCGGAAGGAGCTCTTCTTGCCGTTGTTGTCCGTGAGTGTGCCGTGGTCCATGACCTGCAGGAGCACCTGGAAGATGTCCGGGTGCGCCTTCTCGATCTCGTCGAGCAGGAGCACGGCGTGCGGCGTCTTCGCGATCGCCTCGGTGAGCAGGCCGCCGCGATCGAAGCCGACGTAGCCGGGGGGCGCGCCGATGAGGCGCGAGACCGTGTGCCGCTCCTGGTACTCGCTCATGTCGAAGCGGAGGAACTCGATCCCCATGACCTTCGCGAGCTGCTTGGCGAGCTCGGTCTTGCCGACGCCCGTCGGGCCCGTGAAGAGGAACGAGCCGATCGGCTTCTCCGGTGAGCGCAGGCCCGCGCGCGAGAGCTTGATGGCGCTCGCGAGCTGCGAGACGGCCTCGGCCTGGCCGAAGACCACACCTTCGAGCTCCTTCTGCAGATCCTTGAGCTGCGCGCGATCCGAGGTCGAGACCTGGCGCGGCGGGATCTGCGCCATCTTCGCGACGACGATCTCGATGTCGGACACGTCGACCGTGTAGTCCTCGCCGTGGGCGAGGCGCGCCGCGGCGCCGGCCTCGTCGAGCAGATCGATCGCCTTGTCGGGCAAGCGCCGATCACGGAGGTAGCGGTCGCTGAGCTTCGCGGCCGCTTCGAGCGCGGCGTCCGTGAAGCGGACCTTGTGGAACTCCTCGTAGTGCTTGCGCAGGCCTTCGAGGATCTGGCGCGTCTCGTCGACCGAGGGCTCGTTGATCTCGATGCGCTGGAAGCGACGCGCGAGGGCGCTGTCGCGCTCGAGGTGCCCGCGGTACTCCTGGAAGGTCGTCGCGCCGATGCAACGCAGGCGGCCGGACGCGAGCGCGGGCTTGAGCAGGTTCGAGGCGTCCATCGTGCCGCCGCTCGCGGCGCCGGCGCCGATGATCGTGTGGATCTCGTCGATGAACAGGATCGCGCCAGGCTGCTTTTCGAGGGCCTTGAGCACGCCCTTCAGTCGGTTTTCGAAGTCGCCGCGGTAACGCGTGCCGGCGATGAGCGCGCCCATGTCGAGCGCGTAGATCGTCGCGCCCTTGATCGCCTGCGGGACGTCGCCCTTGACGATCTTCATGGCGAGGCCCTCGGCGATGGCGGTCTTGCCGACGCCGGCGTCGCCGATGAGCAAGGGGTTGTTCTTGCGGCGCCGCGCGAGGACCTGGATCGTGCGCTCGAGCTCGATCGTCCGGCCGACCAGCGGATCGATACGCCCGCTCTCCGCTTCCTTGTTCAGGTTCACGGTGAACGAGGCGAGCGGATCACGGCGGCTCTCGCGGCCTTCGCCCTCGGCCTCGGCGGCGTCCGCGCCCTCGGTCGCGTCCTCCGGGCCGACCTCGTCGTCCTCGCCGTCCTTCGCGATGCCGTGCGACAGGAAGTTCACCACGTCGAGGCGCTGCACGTCGGACTCACGGAGCATCTGCACCGCGGGCGACTCGCGCTCGGAGAAGACCGCGACGAGGACGTTCGCGCCCTTGAGCTCCTTCTGGTTCGTGTTCTGGACGTGCACGGCCGCGCGGCCCACGACGTTCTGAAAGCCGATCGAGACGACTGGCTCGGAGTCGACGTGCTCGGGCAAGGCCTCGATCTCTTCTTCGAGGAAGAGCTGCAGGCGTTTCTTCAGCTTCGGTAGATCTCCGCCCGCCTTGCGGATCACGTTCGCCGTCTCCTCGTCGAACGTGAGCGCGTAGAGAAGGTGCTCGACGGTCACGTACTCGTGCCGTCGGCGGATGGCCTCGTGCGTGGCCAGCTTGAAGGCGATCTCGACCTCGGGGCTGATCTTCATGGTTCCTACTCGGGTTCGGCCGAAAGCCGGAGGGGCATGCCGTGTTGCCTCGCGAAGCTCTGCACCTGGGTGACCTTCGTCTCGGCGACATCCTTGGTGTAGACGCCCGCGACTCCGCTGCCCTTGTGGTGCACGCTGAGCATGATGTGCGTCGCTTCCGTGTCGGTCCTGTGAAAGAACTTCACGAGCACGAGAACGACGAACTCCATCGTCGTGTAGTTGTCGTTGTGGAGGAGGACCTTGTAGCGGCGGACCTTCTCGACCTTGCGCTTCTTCTGGGTCGCGAGATCGCCTTCCTGGTCCTCTCGTTCACGCGGATCGTTCGCCATACGTCTCGGGGGGCCGAACAGAATAGCAAGCCAGGGCCCGGCGCGCCGGTGGTCGCGCGCCAGGAATCGTTATGCTCGGGGCGCAGCAGGCGGAGAGGCCCTACTCGGCGGCAGGCTCTTCGGGGACGAGCCGGATGGGGCAGGGCTCGATCCGCCAGATTTCATTCGCGTATTCGAGCACCGTGCGGTCCGACGAGAAGCCGCCGACCCGCGCGATGTTGAGGGCGGCCTTGCGCGACCAGCCCTCCTCGTCGAGGAACGCCCGCTCGACGACCTTCTGCGCGTCGGCATACGCACGGAAATCGCTCATCACGAGGTAACGGTCGCGGCCGAGCAGCTCGTCGACGAGGGGGTGGAAGGCGTCGGGCTCGTCCGGCGAGAAGAAGCCGGTGCGGATGAAGTCGATCGCCTCGCGGAGCTCGGGATCGGCCTCGTACGCGGCGCGGCCGGGCACGCCCGACGCGAGGCGCGCCTCGACCTCCTCGGCCGTGAGCCCGAAGAGGAAGAAGTTTTCGGCCCCGACGGCCTCGCGGATCTCGATGTTGGCGCCGTCGTAGGTGCCGATCGTGAGCGCGCCGTTCATCGCGAGCTTCATGTTGCCGGTGCCGGAGGCCTCCATGCCGGCCGTCGAGATCTGCTCGGAGAGGTCGGCTGCCGGGATGATCTTCTCGGCGAGCGAGACGCGGTAGTTCGGCAGGAAGGCGACCTTGAGCTCGGGGACGCGGCTGTCGCCATTCACGACGGAGGCGATGGCGTGGATGAGCTTGATGATGAGCTTGGCCTGCCGATACCCGGGCGCGGCCTTGGCGCCGAAGATGAAGAGCCGCGGGTGCACGCGCTCGCCGCGCTTGGCGCGCAGGTAGAGCGTGACGATGTGGAGCGCGTTCAAGAGCTGGCGCTTGTATTCGTGCAGGCGCTTGATCTGGACGTCGAAGATCGCGCGGACGTCGACGTCGAAGCCGAGATCACGCTTGACGATGCGGGCCAGCGCCTCCTTGTTCGCGCGCTTGATCGCCCGGAGCTCGGCGAGGAACGACGGATCGTCCACGGCGGGCTCGAGCTCGGCGAGGCGCTCGAGCTCGGTGACGAAGCGCGGGCCGATGCGGGAGGTGATGAGCCGGGAGAGCTTGGGGTTGCAGGCGAAGAGCCAGCGGCGCGGCGTGACGCCGTTCGTCTTGTTGCTGAAGCGCTCGGGCCAGAACTCGTGGAAGTCGCGGAAGAGCGAGGTGCGCACGAGCTCGCTGTGGAGCTTGGCGACGCCGTTGACCGAGTGCGATCCGATGACTGCGAGGTGCGCCATGCGGACCATCCGCTCGGGGCCCTCCTCGAAGATGCTCATGCGCCGGGCGCGGCCTTGATCGTAGGGGAAGGCGACGGTCACCGCGCGGAGCAGGCGCCGGTTGATCTCCTGGATGATCTCCAGGTGGCGCGGCAAGATGCGCTCGAAGAGCGCGACGGGCCAGCGCTCGAGCGCCTCGGGCAGGAGCGTGTGGTTCGTGTAGCCGAAGGCCCGCACGGTCTGCGTCCAGGCCTCGTCCCAGGAGAGGGCATGCTCGTCGACGAGCACGCGCATGAGCTCGGCGATGGCGATCGCCGGGTGCGTGTCGTTGAGCTGGATCGCGACCTTGTCGCCGAACTTCGAGAAGTCATCGTGGGTCTTCGTATAACGCCAGACGATGTCGTGGATCGAGCAGGCGACGAAGAAATACTCCTGCCGGAGCCTTAGCTCCTTGCCCTTGTCGAAGTTGTCGTTCGGGTAGAGGACCTTGGAGATGACCTCGGAGGCGTTCTTCTGCTGGACCGCGCTCACGTAGTCGCCGGCGTTGAAGAGGCCGAAGTCGAAGTCCTCGTGGGCGCGGGCCGCCCAGAGGCGCAGCGTGTTCACGGTGCCCGAGCCGTGGCCCGCGATGGGCGTGTCGTAAGGCACGCCGAGCACGTGATCGGCCGGGTTCCAGAGGACGCGGTAGCCGCCGCGGCCGTCCTGGACCATCTCGGTGCGGCCGCCGAAGCCAACGGTGACGGCGTACTCGGGTCGCTCGATTTCCCAGGGATTGCCGAATTTCAGCCACTCGTCGGCACGCTCGACCTGCGCGCCGTCGCGAATGATTTGCTCGAAAATGCCGAACTCGTACCGGATGCCGTAGCCCTGGCCAGGCAACTCCAGCGTGGCCATCGATTCGAGGATGCAGGCGGCGAGGCGCCCGAGGCCGCCGTTGCCGAGGCCCGCGTCGTGCTCGAGCTCCATCATCTCGTCGAGGTCGATCCCGAGCTCCTTCAGGACCGTGCGGTAGGTCTCCTCGACGCCGAGGGCCTGCAGGTTCGACTGGAGCGCGCGGCCGAGGAGGAACTCGGCCGAGAGGTAGTAGGCGCGCTTGACGTCCTTCTCGTAGTAGGTGCGCTGCGTTTGCGACCAGCGCTCCACGAGGCGGTCGCGGACGGCGAGCGAGAGCGCGACGAAGCGGTCGAAGCTCGTCGCGGCCTCGAAGTCGCGGGCGCGCGAGAACTGCACGTGGTCGGTGAACGCACGGCGGAGGGCGGCGGGGTGCATGCCCGTCCGGTCGTCCTCGACGCGGACGCGCGAGGGCACGGGGTCTTGGGCAGAGGCGGCGAAGGCGCCGTCGGGCGGCGCGGGAGGGCCCTGGAAGAAGGAGGTCATCGGGCGCGCATCATAGCGGACCTGCCGGGGCGCGCCGCAGGAGCTTGTCCCTCGGCGGCCGTGCTGTGGTAGACGGACCCACGGCCCGCGCTCTCGCGCGGCGAGAGAGGAACCATGAGCAAGACCCGTGGGGCGATGGTGGGTGGGGCGCTGCGAGGCGGGGCGATGATCGCGCTCTTCCTCGGTCTCGGGGCGGTTGGCTGTGGGTTCTTGAAGCAGGAAGAACCCGAGAAGAAGGCGTTCGGCGTGGCCTGCACGAAGGACACGGACTGCGCATCGCTTCAGTGCGCGGTCACGGGCAGCATCTGCACGAAGAGCTGCACGTACGACAAGGACTGCGGCGATGGGCTCGTTTGTCGCGCCAAGGACACGGGCTCGGGGCTGGAGTGCAGCAAGGCCGCCGGCTCGAAGGTCGGCGCGAGCTGTGCGACCGCGGCAGAGTGTGATCACGGCTTCTGCCTGAAGAAGGCCGACGCGCCGAGCGAGCCCGGCTTCTGCTCGGCCACGTGCCAGGGCCCCGGCGAGTGCCCCGAGGGCTACAAGCTCTGCGATACGCTCACGGCCAGCGACACGACGAAGATGTGCATCCTCGGCGACGACCGGATCCCGATCGGGGAGCGGCCGAAGTTCACGGCGCCCACGACGACCGTGAAGACGACGGCGACGGCCACGGCGACGGCGACGTCGACGGCGAGCGCGGCCCCGACGACGACCGCGACGGCGAGCGCGACGGCGACGTCGACGGCGAGCGCGGCCCCGACGACGACCGCGACGGCGAGCGCGACCGCGACGACGTCCACGGGACGGCCGCGCATCAAGCTCGATCTCGGCAAGGCGAAGAAGTGACGTTTGCCCGGAGGAGCCCGCGCGCGGCTTTTCGCGCGGGTGTTCCGGCGCGCGCGGGGGTCGGGTAGAATCGAATCGCTCGCTGCCTCGAGAGGATCGCGGGCGTCGGGAGCAGAGGTCGATGAACATGTCTCAGCGAAGGGCGCGTCGCGCGTCGCGCGTGGCGATGATGGCCGGCGCCGCGGCGATCGCGCTCTTCTCGCAGGGTGACGCCTCCGCACAATCGAAAGAAGAGCTCGACAAGGCGCGCACGCTCTTCCGCGAGGGAATCGCGCTCAGCGCGGCGAACAACTGCTCCGGCGCGCTCGTGAAGTTCAAGGCCGTCGCCGCCGTGAAGATGACCCCGCAGGTCGCCTTCAACATCGCCGAGTGCGAGGAGAAGCTCGGCAAGCTGCTCTCGGCGCTCGGCAACTACAGGCTCGCGGCGAGCGCGGCCGCGGGCGACAAGAAGGCCGCGGACGTCGCCACTGCGGCCACGCCGAAGATCGCAGCCATCGAGGAGCGCCTGCCGAAGCTCACGATCGCGCGCGGCAAGGGCGCGGAGGCGGCCGTCATCGAGCTCGACGGCACCGAGCTCGGCGTGACGCAGGTCGGCGTGGAGATGCCCGTCGATCCCGGCCCGCACTACATCGTGGCGAAGCTCGGCAACCGCGAGATTTGGAAGGACTCGATCAACGTCCCCGAGCGCGACAAGAAGACCGTGGAGGTCGTGGTCAAGGACGAGCCCGCGCCGTCGGACGGCCCGAAAAACGAGGGAAAGCCGCCGCCTCCGCCGCCTCCGCCGCCTCCGCCGCCTCCGCCGAGCGGCCCCAGCATCCCGGGGATCGTGCTCACGGGCATCGGCGTCGCGGGGATCGGCGCAGGGCTCGCGCTCTTCTTCGGGCCGCGGCAATCGACGATCAACGAGCTCGAGGATCTCTGCGGCGGCGACACGTCGTGCCCGCCGTCGGCGAAAGCAACTGCGGATCAAGGGCGGCTGTTCACGGGGATCGCGGAGGCGGCCGTGGGCGTCGGGGCCGCGAGCTTGATCACGGGCGTCATCCTGCTTGCGACGAATGGTTCGAAAAAATCATCCGCGCCGGCGCAATCAGCCTCGGCGGAGATCGAGCGAGGCGCGCGGTTCATCGGCGCCGCGCCCGGCGCGACGCTCGGCGGCGTGAGCCTCGTGGGGAGGTTCTAATGGCACGTCGAGCACGTTCATCCGCGCGCGTGGCTTCGTGGCTTTTGGTCGCGGGGCTCGGCGTGGTCGTGATGCCGGCCGCGTGCCTCTATCCGGCCTACACGTTCGACGAACCCGAGCCTTCGGGGAGCGGCGGCTCGGGCGGGCAGGGCGGGCAGGGCGGCGAGGGCGGCGACGGCATGGGCGGGCAGGGCGGAATGCCCGGCACCGAGGATTGCCTGAACGGCACCGACGACGACGGCGATACGCTCGTCGACTGCGCCGACGACGATTGCACGCCGGGGTTTTCCTGCGTGCCCGATACGCCCGTCGGCTGGGAGGGGTTCGCCGCGCTCTTCGAGGGCGCAGAGGCGCAGGAGCCCTCGTGCCCGGGCGCGTTTGCTTCGACGCCATACACGGGCAACCACACGCTGCTCACGCAGCCGCATACCTGCTCGGCTTGCACGTGCGGATCGCCCAAGGGCCAGACCTGCACGTTGCCGACCACGATCACCCTCTCCGACAAACCCTGTGGTCAGGCGGCGGGCATCTCGAATCCCTTCAACCCTCCGATGGGCTGGACGGGGGCCTGCTCCGCGCAATCCGGCTACGCGCTCGAGCAGGTTTGCGGCGGCGTCCCGTGCAACCCCTCGGTGAGCGCGCCGAAGCCCACGATCGTGGGCGGGAGCTGCGATCCCGCGGGTGGCGTCGCGAATATGCCGCCCGAGAGCTGGGCGTTCCTCGGCAAGGCGTGCATCAACGCGCCCAAGGGCGGCGGATGCGGCGCGGGCGAGGTTTGCCAGCCGCGAGCGCCGCTGCCGTTCCTGGGTGAGGTCTGCGTCTTCAAGGGCGGCGACAATAGCTGCCCCGCCGGGCAGTACGCCGACAAGCACCTTTTCTACGAGGACGTCGAGGATTCGCGTGCATGCACCACGTGCACCTGCAGTCCGCCCACGGGCAGCTCGTGCGACGCCACGGTCCAGGTCTACAGCGACACCGGCTGCAACAGCGAGCTCGCGAGCTTCACGGCCGGCCAGTGCGCGAACCTGCCGAACAACTTCGCGACGATCCTCGGGCGCAAGGCCGCGATCACGAACCCGCCAAGCGGTGGAGCTTGCGCCGTTTCCGGCGGCGGACAGGCCACGGGCGCGATCACGCCGGACAACGCGACGACGTTCTGCTGCCGCGTCCTCTGATCGACGCGTTCGAAAAAACGAAGCCGGATCCTGCGCTCCTCGCGCTTCGGATCCGGCTTTCGTGTCTCCGGGGTTCGCCTGGAGGCGAGCCGCTTACTTCTTCTTCGGCGCGGGCGCGGGGGCCGTCGCGGGCGCCGCGGGCGCCGCAGGCTTGCCCGGCTGCGTCGCGGGCGGTTTGCCTGCGTCACCACCGGCCTGGGCGCTGTTGTACATCTGGATCGCGCGATCCGTGATCTCCAGGTCGGCGCGCATGTAGGGGACCGCGGTCTTCTCCAGGATGATCTCGAAGCCGTCCTGGGCCGCGATCCGGCGCACGATGCCGATGATCTCCTGGTAGATCGGCGTCGTCAGCTCCGTCTCCTTGCGCTGCATCTCGCGCTGGTACTCCATCGCGATCGCCTGGAGATCGGCCGCCTGCTTCTGCAAGGCCTCGAAGCGCCGCTGGAGCTGGTCCTGGGACACCTTCTTGTTCTGCGCGTCCTTCTCCAGCGCTTCCTTTTCGGCCTGGAGCTTTTGCTGCTTGGCGTCGAGCTCGACCTGCCGGCTGTCGAAGAGCTTCTTCAGCGTCGCCTGGACACGCAAGCCCTTCTCGGTCTCCAGCATCGCGCGACGCACGTCGATGACGGCGATCTTCGACTGCGCCGCGGCCGTCTCCTCCGCCGCGAAGAACCCGCCCACGCCTGCGACGAGCGCGGCCGCGAGCACGGGGGCCCGCAACCCTTGGAGCCAAGACGAACGCCGAGGATTCACGAAACCAGTACGATCTGCACGCATCACTCGGGGGGACTAACCCCGAAGCCGGGTCGATGCAACGATTTCTTGCGTGCTACCGAACGAACCTTCCGCGTTCGAGCGGAGAAGCGCGTCGCACGCCGATCAGGTGCCTGCCTGAAAATACCGGCCCAGCCGGTGGTAGGCATACTGGACGATCCGATAGACCTCTTCGTTGCGACGAACGAACGCCTCGCGATGGTGAGGCATGCGGATCGTGCGGACGCGCTCCGTGAGGGCCGTGAAGGCCGCGTCGAGGACGGCGTTCGCCTCTTCGTCCTCACCGACCGAGAGCAGGGCTTCGACGAGCGTCACGCGAATGCCCTCTTCCCACTCCTCGACGGGCGCCGAGGCGAGGCGCGCGTTCGCGTCCCGAGCGGTCTCGACCGCGGCGTCGACGGCGCGCCGGGCGAGCTGGACGCGGGAGAGCGCGAAGAGCGCGAGGACCTGGAGGGCCGGCTGCGCGCGCGTCTCCTCGATCGCCCAGCGGGCCAGGCTCAGCGCGGTGGCGAGGTCGCCCGGGGCGCCGCGCCAGACGAGGAAGATCGTCTCGTAGATGCGCGTGTTCACCCGCAGGCGCGCGGCGTTCGTCTCGTCGGCGATGCGGGCGGCCTGGCGCTGGTGGTCGATGCCGAGATCGAGGTTGCCGAGGCGCGCGTAGCTCATGCCGAGGTTGTGCAGCGCGAAGGCTTCCAGGATGCGCATGCGGCGCGCGCGGGCGTCGAAGAGCGCGCGCTCCAGCATCGACTGCGCCTCCTCGAACATGCCGAGGTGGTTCAGCGCCGAGCCCACGTTAAGGCGGCCGCGCGTGGCAAAGGCGATGTCGCTGATGCTCTCGGCGACCTCGATGAGCGACGCGCCCGTGGTGACGACCTCGGACGGGTCGTTCATGTGGGCGATCGCGAAGAGCCGCGCGTCGAGGGCGCGTACGAGCGCTTCGCTGGCCCCGGAGGCGCGGGCCGCTTCGACGGCGTCGTTCGCCACGCGCATCGCCTCGCCGGGCTGCAGGCGATCGACGAGGCCGCGGACGCGCACCGCGAGCAGGCTCGCGCGGATCGGCGGCGAGAGCGTGTTCGCGTAGGGCGGCGTCAGGGCCCTGGCCGCGCGATCGTCGCCTTCGGCGGCGCGGCCCGACTCGATGAGCGCGGCCGCTGCGAGCCGCTGCGCCTCGCCCCACATGTCCGAGCCGGCGCGCGCGAGCTGCGCCGCTTCCTCGGCCGCGGCGATCCCGTCGAGCAGCCGGCCCATGAAGATCGAGAACTGCGCCCGCGCGACGAGGAGCTGCACGCGCACCTCGCCGGTCGCGCCGCAGGCGAGGCCGCGGTTCGCGAGCTCCAGGGCCGTCTCGAGCTGCGCGCCGTTCGTGTAGGCCTGCTTCGTGGCACGCGCGTAAAGCCGCGCCGCGCGCTCGTGCGCGCCACCTGCGTCCGCGTGCCGCGCGATGAGGCCCGCGTCGACGTCGCCCACGGATTCGAGCCAGTTGCCCGCGGCGAGGTGCAGCGCGGCGCGATCCTCGTCGAGGATCGCCTCGTACGCGGCGTCCCGCACGAGCGCCTGGCGGAAGATCCACTCGTCTTCCCCGGCGATCCGCGACTCCGGCTGGCGGGCCACGATCTCCGCGGCGAAGAGCTCCGAGAGCTCCAGGCCCACGCTTCGTCCGATGAGCGCGGTCACGCCGCCGGTCCAGAACGACTGGCCGAAGACGGAGGCCGCGCGCAGGACCTCGCGGACCTTGGAGGACATACGATCGAGGCGGAGCTGCACCACGGCCTGGACCGTGAGCGGCAGCTCGTTGCGGCCTTCGGCGGCGCAGCGGACGAGCTCCTCCAAAAAGAGCGCGTTGCCGTCGGCGCGCTTCACGAGGTTCGCCCGCGTGGCCGCGTCCATGCCCGGCAGGGCCGCGGAGACGAGGCGATCGGCGGCGAGCGGGGAGAGTGGCGCGAGCGACAGACGCGTGATGTTGCGGCGCTCCCAGAGCGCGCCGAGTCGCGAGGCGAGCTCCGTGCGGCCGAAGGCGAACACGGCGAAACGCAGGTCCGCGCAGCCGAGCAGCCAGTCGACCATTTCGAGCGTCGTGTCGTCGGCCCAGTGCACGTCTTCGAGCACGAGCACTTGCGGCGCGCGATCCGCCTCGGCGCGGACGTACGCTTCGAGCGACATGCGCAGGCGCGCCTGCATCAGCTCGGCGCTCGCGCGCGCGGCCCGCAGCGGCTCGTCGTCCTGATCCGGGAACGTCACGCCGACGAGCTCCCCCAAGAACCCCGCGACGAAGCGTTGTCCCGGTGGCAGGCGCGAGGCCACGTGCCTGCGCACCTTCACCACCTGATCGGCCGGCGCCTCGCCGTCCTGCAGGCCCATCACGGCGCGAAGCGCGCGGCCCAGCGCGGACAGGCTCGACGTCTGGCTGAGCGAATCGCCGCGGCAGATGAGCAGCTCCGGGCGCACCGGCGCGAGTTCCAGCCGCTGCACGAGCTCGCTCCGCACGCGGCTCTTGCCGATGCCCACGGCGCCGAGGACGAGCGCGCCGCGCGGCGTCGCGTCCTCCAGGAGCTCGCCGTAGATGCCTTGCAGGAGCGCGATCTCCTTCTCGCGGCCCACGGTCGGCGTGGGACGGCCGAGGAGCTGGCGCGCGACGAACCCGCTCGTGTCCTCGCGCAGCAGCACGCCCCCGCGCGCATCGGCTTGCAGGACGAACCGACCTTCGAGCGCGCTCGCGGCGTGCGTATCGACGCGGACCGTGCCCAGGCTCGCGAGCTCGATCTGGCCCACGGCGCGCTCGAGCGCCTGGCCTGCGAGGTTCGCCCGGCCGCGGATCGCCAGGCCAATCGCCACGGCGGCGCGCGCCGTCGGCAGCGCTTGCGTCACCACGAGCGCGGCGCGGGCGGCGCGCATCACCTCGTCCCCGCGCGAGTGCTCCACGCCGAGCACGGCCACCATCTGCTGATCGAGCAGCGGTTCGAGGCGCGTGTCGTCGCCGAGCACGGCGCGCAGCTTCTGATCGGCCTCGGCGTCGAGGCGCGCGCCGGCGAGCTCGAAGAGCACGGAGGCGACCACGCGGCGCTCGGCGGATCCGGGGCGCGAGGCGGGCACGGGCGGCGCGCCAGCGTCGGTGATGGTGATCGGCTTCTGGCCGGGGAGGGAGCGGACCGCCGAGGCGCTGCTGCGATCGGTCGCGGGCGGATCGTTGTTGAGCTGGCCGACGCGGGCGAGGGCGCGGGCGAGCTCGCCGCTGTTTTCGAAGCGATCCTCGCGGCTTCGCGCGACCGAGCGCAGGATCACGTCGGCGAGCGCCTCGGGCACGTCGAAGCGGATGCTCTGCGGGTTCGGCGGATCTTCCAGCACGAGGCGGCCGAGCAGCGCGATCACGTGCTCCGTCTCGAAGACGTTCCGTCCCGTCACGAGGCGGAACAGCACCGCGCCGAGCGAGTACACGTCGGCGCGCTCGTCGATCGGCTCGCCGCGGGCCTGCTCGGGGGCCATGAAATGCGGCGTCCCGATGATCGTCCCGCGCTCGGTCTGGTACTCGTCGGGGACGGGCGGCTTCACCACGCCGAAATCGATCAGCTTGATGGCCGTGCCCTTGCCGCGGACGAGGAAGATGTTCGAGAGCTTGAGGTCGCGATGAACAACGTTTCGCGCGTGGATCGCGGCCATCGCCGCGGCCGATCGCCGGACGACCTCCACCGCGTCGCGCATGCCGAGCGGCGCGCGCCGCTGTCGCTGGCCGAGGTCCTCGCCGTCGAGCCATTCCATCGCGAAGAACAGCCGCCCGTCGTTCCACGTCCCGTGCGTGACGTACTGGACGATGTTCGGGTGACGCAGGTCCGCGAGAATGGCGATCTCGCGCATGAACCGCACGCGCTCCTGCGGCGTCGCGCTGTCGCGCAGGAGCTTCAGCGCGACTTCCTGTCCCGTGAGCTGGTCGGTCGCCTTGTAAATGTCCCCCATGCCGCCGCTGCCTGCGCGACCTTCGATGAGGAACCGGTCCGACGCCTGACTGAACTCCGGGACCACTGCGCGTACAGGCTACGCGAGGTCCCGCGCGTGAGGGTAGATTTCCGATCGGAGAGCACGGGAAACGTCCCACCCCGAAAAATTTCGTCCGCGCGTGCCCGCATCTTCCCGCCTCCGCCGCCTCGTGTCATGGCGACGCTTGCATGGCCGAGCCGCTCAAGTTCTTCTTCGACGAACGCCTCGTGCGCCGCATCGCGGCCTCGATCCAGGGCGCCTGGCCCGATTTTCCATCACGAACGTTCATCGCCGAGGCCAAGACCGGACTCGACGACAAGGAGCTCAAGGAGCGCGGGCGCCACATCGCCGCGGCGCTCGGGCGCGCCTTGCCGGCCGACTTCGAGCGCGCGGTGGACATCCTCCTTCGCTCGCTCGAGACGCCCGCGTCCCGCGACGAGGGCGCGATGTCGAGCTTTTTCTACCTCCCGCATCTGACCTTCGTGGCGGAACGAGGGCTCGAGCACTTCGAGGCCTCGATGCGCGCCCAGCACGCGCTCACCCAGGTGTTCACGGCCGAGTTCTCGATCCGACCCTTCCTCCTCCGCGACCCGGAGCGATCGCTCGCGCGGCTCCGGACCTGGGCGACCGATCCGAGCGCCCACGTGCGCCGCCTCGTCTCCGAGGGCACGCGCCCGCGGCTTCCGTGGGCCCAGCGTTTGCCCGCGTTCATCGAGGATCCCACGCCCGTCCTCGAGCTGCTCGAGCTCCTGAAGGACGATCCCGAGCCGTACGTTCGCAACAGCGTGGCGAACAACCTCAACGACATTGCCAAGGATCATCCGGATCGGGTCGTCGCTTTGTGCCGCCACTGGCTGGAGGGAGCGGGGCCGGGCCGCACGTGGATCGTCCGGCACGCGCTCCGCTGGCTCGTCAAGCGCGGGCATCCGGGGGCGCTCGCGCTCTTTGGCGCCTCGGCTGCACCCGAAATTGCAATCGAGCGGGCGAGCGTCACGCCGAAGAAGGTCCCCCTCGGCGAGGAGGCGCGATTCTCTTGCGAAATCGTCTCGCGCGCGGGCGCGCCGCAGCGGCTCGTCGTCGATGCGGTGATTCATTATCCCGGCGCAACCGGAAAACACCGCCCCAAGGTCTTCAAGGTGCGCACGATCGAGCTCTCGCCGTCGGGGCGGGAGACGATTCAGGGCCGGGTATCGCTCGTCGATTTGACGACGCGCCGCCATTACCCGGGCGAACACCGGATCGAGCTCCGGATCAATGGCGAAGATTTTGCGCTTGGCCAGTTCGAAGCCATTGCATCGCGTAATGGAGGCCGCGCCGCACCCGGACGTGATTCCAGGCATGGCCGTCCGCGATAGCAAGGGCCTTGCCAGCGCGTCGATCGGTCATTGGGTGCAAAATCGCCGCACGGCGATGCAAAGGGTGGATCGGAATGGATCCAGAGGGGACGACGAGCCACCCGAGCGTCACGGCCCTGGCAAGGGGTGAACACGTCCTGGTCGGCGAGCCTGTTTTGGACGTGGGGGGCGGGGATGTCCCTGTGGCAGTTTCGCAGCGAGGGTGGTATCTTCGTCACGATGTCGTTCATCCTCAAGTCCACACCACCGCCGGCGCCGCCGAGCAGCGGCCGCGCCTCGGTGGTTCCTCCTCCGGGAGGCCTGTCGGCGCCGCGTGATACGGGCCGTCTCGCCTCGCTTTCAGGGGGCCAGGGCGTACTCGAGGGGGGGGTGCTCGACGTATCGCGCTGGCCGCTCGTCGTCCTGGTCAATCACCCGCGCGCGAACGAGGCGCAAACCGAGCAGTTCGTCAAAAATCTGGCGCTCGTCCTCCGGAGCCGCGGAGGGAAGTTCGCCCTTTTGCACGATTATCGCGGGACGAAGGAGCTCTCGCCCAAACAACGCAAGACGATGGCGGATCACATCGCGCAGAACGTCGAGATTTATCGCCGCTGCTCGGCCTGCGCGTTCGTCGTCGACGCGGCCTTCCCCAAAGGCGCGCTCACCGCGATTTTCTGGATGTCGACGCCGCCCTATCCCTACCGCATGTTCCCCGACGTCGAGTCGGCCGAGCGCTGGGCCCTCGGCAGCCTCGGCTGACGAACCCCGGCGCCCCGTTTTCGCCGTCAAACGGGAGGCGCGGATGCGGAGGGCTGCTTTCCCGTTGTCCTCGCGTCGAGGTCGTGCGAGCGTCCCGGACATGGGTCTCCCCTCGCACTGGTGGAAGGATCAAAAGCCTTTCCTCGACGCGCTCTTCGCAGACACGGCGGGGGATTCGGGGCAGCCAGGGAAAACGGGCTGGGTGTGGCTGAGCGAGCACGAGAGCCGCGAGGCGTCCGCGCGGATCCACAGCACGGAGGCGCGGGACGATGCGCCGCTCGAGGCGTGGATCCCCGCGGAAGCGCACGAGGCTTGCCTCGGTATGCTCGAAGGCGCGGTCCCGCTCGCGACGCGCGGCGATCTGCGCGCCGACCGCTGGATGCGGAAGATCCACAATCCAACGTTGTTCGCCGACCCTGCGCGGCCGGATCAGCTCTGGATCGCGCTCCACGAGACCACGCCTCCGCCGCTGTGGATCCCCGCGGGGACGACGGCGGCGTCGCTCGCCGCGGCCTTTGCGCCGTACATCTGGCCCGAGACGCAGGATCCATTGCCGGCGGTGGTCGGTTTGCCCCGGAGCGTCCGGATCTTCCTCGGCACCGAGACCGAGATGGGCGCCGATTTCGAGACCATCGCGCGGTTTTTCCAGGGCCTGCCCGGCACCGACAGCCTGCCCTGGGGGACGCGGTTCGCCGAGGATCCGTGGCCGGATCACCCCACGGGGATCGCGCTCGTCGGGGCCGGGTATCGAATGCCAGAGAACATGGCGCAAGTCGACGGGGCCGTGCCGAGCATCACGCTGCGGTCACGCCGCCTCGGCGCCACGATAACCATCTCTTCGATGGGCAAATTCTGCGTGCTCGAGGTCCGTTATGCCCCCGTCGCGCACGAGAGCATCCTGCCGGTGCTCACGCAGATCCTGCCGGGTTTGCCCAAGGGGTTGCCCTCGGACATGCCCGTCGACGCGCTCGCGGTCGTGGCGCGGTTTCGTGGATATCAGGCGGACGAGCTCCTGGAAATGGTCCGCAATCCCGAGGAGACGCCGTCGCTCGGCTATCATGGGATGGCGTGCCTCGCGACGATGGGCGATGACGGCGCCGCCGTGCGGACCTTGCTCGCCGAGTTCGGGGGCCGCGAGGATCCCCGGCAGCGGGGCCTCGGGTATCAGCTCGCTTCCTTCGCGCGGCACAAGCGATTTCTCCACGAGGCGCTCCTTCGCGAGACGGAGGCCGGGAACATCGAGGATTTGCGGAGAGCCCTCCGACCCTGACCTTCGAGGAACACCGTGAGCGAACAAATCGTGTATTTTCTTCGCGAGGACGTCCCGCTGCGCTCGATCTTCGAGGGCGTTCTCCGCGAGGGGTTTCAGATCGTGCGACGCGCGCCGCGCAAGGCCGATGCGCCGCCCTTCTGGAGCGTCAACATGGGCGAAGGGCGGCACATGGTGCTCGTCGATTCTCCCCTGTTCGGCGTCCGCTACATCGAATGGCGGAGCGGCAAGCCGATGCCCGCCTGGCTCGAATCGTCGGTCGTGCGTCGCTCGGTGGACGAGCTCGCGACGCGGGCGGAGGCGGCGAAGGCGCCTGAAGAGAAGATCGCCACGCTTTGCGAGGCCGTCGCTGTGGCGGCGCCGACGCTGCCCGACCGAATTCGCAGCGTGCTCGCGGCGAGATTACGCGACGGCGAGGAGGCCGTCCGCTTTATGGCGCACAAGGCCGTTGTGGCGCTGTCGGACGCGTCGCTGGAGCAGACGCTCGGCGAGATGCTCGCGGGCGGGCCCGTGCCCGAGGACATGCTGGCATGGGCGCGTGAGCTCCACGCGCTTGCAGAAAAAGCCGTGCGCGGCGATTTCATCGATGATCTCGATACGCAGAACGAAGATTATCTGCGCGACGCGCTCCGGCGTGATCTGACAGAGAAAAAATGGCGCCGCGTGGAGGTCGCCGCGGCGCGGCTCCTGTGGAAGGAGATGCCGCTCTACGAGCTCGAAGCGGCGGCCGCGTGGGCGCAGGCCATGGCGGCGACCGGGCGCGTCTGGAAGGCGTACTTCGCGGCGCTGCTCGTCTCGGAGATCGAGCGCTCGCGTGGGGAGGAAGGCCTCGCGGCCGTCGTGCGGGCCGAGATCGAGCCGACGCTGGCGTCGCGCGAGGATCTGCCGATCCGGGAGGATCTGCACCCGATCCTCTGGATCGTGCGGGACCGATTGAATGACGACTACACGGCGGCGTGTGATCGCGCGATCGACGCGATGGATGCGCACGTAAAGAACCTCGAGGCCGAGCGTGTTCTCTTTCGGGCGATCTCGCAGCGCAATGGCCCCGAAGGGCGGCCGCTCGCGAAAAAGCTCCGGGATCTCTTGCCAGGCGCGATCACGCCGCTCGCGCTCCTCACGTATCTGCATGAATCGGGCGATACGGGGGACGAGGCGCTCGCGGACGCCGAGGCGCTCGCGGCGGCGATGGCCCAGCGCGAGCTCGTGGCGAAAGGAAAGGCCGAGCCGCCTTCACCCGAGATCGCCTCGTTCGACGCGTGGGCCGAGGGGATCCTCGCGTACCAGGCGCGGAGGCCGAAGGATCTCATTCGCGAGCACATCCGGATCTTGCAGAAGCGCGGCGACAACGAGGGCGCCCTGCGCGCCGCCGAGCGCGCGATTGTCGCGGAGGACTCGGCCCTCGCCTGGATGGACAAGGGCTTCATCCTCACGTCGATGAAGCGCCACGCGGACGCGATTGCGGCGTACACCGAGGCGATCGCGCGCGTCGACAAGGACGGCAAGGTGCTGCTCGGCGGCAGCTACGACGTCCTCTGGTTCAATCGGGCCTGCGAGCGCGCGATCACGGGCGATCACGAGGGCGCGCTGCGCGATCTCGCCATCGTCGTCGCGAAAGACAAGGAATGGATCGACAAGGCGCGGGCCGACGATTATTTCGATTCGGTCCGCGAAGATCCACGCTTCGAGGGGATCCTCGCGGGGACGTACGAGTTCCCGCCGGAGAGCGCGCCCTTCGATTGGAAGACGCTCGCCGACCACGCGAAAGGGCTCTCGTTTCTCGGGCGGTACGAGGAGGCGATCGTGGCCGGGCGCGAGGGGCTGCGCAAGGCGGAAAAGGCGCTCGGGCCCGAGGATCCGGGCCTTGCGACGTGCCTCGAAAATCTGGGATTCGCCGCGACCTGGGGCGGCGAACCCCAGCAGGGCGTGGCGGCGCTCCGCCGTGCCGTTGCCATTCGCGAGCGAATCGACGCCGGCTCGCGCGAGGCCGGGGAGGCCTATCACCACCTCGGCAGCGCCCTCGGGATGACCGGGGATGCTGCGGGCGCCGAACTTTATTACGGAAAAGCACTCGCGCTCCGGGAAAAACACGACGGGGTCGAGAGCGCGATGGCGGCGAAGAGCTGGGGCGATATGGCTGGCCTCTCGCTCGGCGCGGGCCGGAGGGACGAGGGGATCGAGCGGCTCCACCGCGCGCGGTCCATCCTCGAAAAGGTGATCACCGGGTTCGAGGGCGAGGGGCGGGCGGCGGACGACGATTCGCTCGTCGAGGCGCGCGCCGATCTGCTCACGACGTGTACGAATCTGCTCGTCACGCGCACGCAGGGAGGCGAGCACGAGGCCGCGATCGAGGCGGCGCGGGGCGCGGTCGCGCAGGCGGTTCACCTGGGCACGCGCATCAATCCGAGGCTCCGCACCTCCATCGCGCAGACCTTGCAAGCGCTCGTGGAGCTGGGGATCGAAGGTGCGCTCGATACCCTCGCGGCCCTGGCCGACGCGGTCATGCCCAAGGAGCCGGCGGAGGTCGTCGAATCGCGCGTTCGCTGGTCGCGTATTCGTTTGGGGCTGCAAGCGATGCGCGAGGCTGGCTTCGGTGACGAGGTGATTCTCGCGCGCCTCAAGGACGCGCTGCGGGGCGAGCCGCCGCCGCCCGCGGTGGCGCGTGTCGCAGGCGCGACCGAGGCGCTCTCCGGGTTTGTCCAGGAGATCTCCACGACCCAGGGCACAAACATCGTGGTCACGCTCATGGCGCTGCAAACGGCGGAGGCAGGCGGCCGCACGCTCGACGAGACGCTGCACGACCTGCAAGAGCTCGCCATCAGCTCCGTCGCTGCCTCCGTCGAGAGCAAAGAGCCAAAAACGGAACAGGGCAAGGCCTCGCAGGTGAAGAGCGACGAGCCACCGCCCTGGGAGCGTGATCCGTTCGGCAATCCGTACCTTGACAGCGAGATGAATCGGCGTCTCGGTTACGACGACGAGGACGACACGTACGGAGACGAGGACGGCGAGGACGAAGGCGACATCGACGCAGACGGGGACGAGGACGAAGACGAGGGCGGGTACGGCGACGACGAGGGCGACGACGAGGACGGTTGAATGAGCGAGGGCCCGGGGAACGACGTACTCGCGACACGCCGGCCGTATCTGGCCGCGGCTTTCGTGCTGATCATGGGTGCCCGCATCCTTGGGACGGCCTTGTCGCCGGTGCTCTTCGCGCACGCGCCCCTCGCGCTCCTCGCGCTCTCCCCGGTCCCCGCCAATCTCGTCCTCGTCGCGGGGGTCTCCTCGCCGGTCGCGTACTGGGCCGTTGCATGGCCCATCTGCGTCGGGCAATGCCTGCTCGCGTATCTGTTTGGTCGCTCCGAGGGGACCCACGCCCTGCGCTGGCTCGTCGCGCGGGGGGTTGCCTCCGAGGGGCGCGTCGAGCGTCTCATGAGGCCGATGCGGATGAGCGCGCCCTTGCTCGTGATGGCCGTTCCAGGCCCCATCGCCAGCACCCTCGCGGGCGCATTCGCCGCCCCGGCGCGCCTGCTCGTGCCTGCGATCTTCGTGGCGCAGACCCTCTGGATCGGCCTCTGCCGCTTCTTCGGCGAGGCGCTCCTCGGCTGGATCGCGGCGCTGCGGGCAGAGGTCGTGAAGCACGCCTTGCCCTTGACGCTCGTCACTGTGGCGATCGTGACGTTCGTTCATTTCCGCAAGAAATGGGCGAAGCGCGCCGAGCGCCCGTGACTTGGGCTTGACGAGGGCGCCCTGTTCGCCCGACGCTGGGAGACTGCCGCGCCATCCCGCGCGTCTCGGGCGAGACATCAATGGGACGAACCATTCGAGGACACAAGGGGTTTTCCTACACGTACGTCGAGGGCGAGCAGCCGGTGAACCTGCTCTACCTCGCGGCCGTCTCCGGGGCGGGGATGTCGCTCGTCGTGCCCGAGATGGTCGGGCGCGTCGCCGGGGACGACACGCCCGTCGCGTGGAGCTGCCTCGCGCTCGGGCGCGCGCTCGTCGAGCGCGGCAAGGCGAGCCGGCAAGGTGAGCTCGCGGCGCTCCTGCGCAAGCTCGACGGCGACTGGATCCGCGTCGACGATCCGCACCACGTCCCCCTCGAATTCGTCCAGGATGCCATGGCCGAAAACGTGGTCGCGATCGTCGAGCGTATCGATGCGGAGGTCGAGCGGCCGCTTCGGGAGCTCACGCTCGCGGGCAAGTCCGGCTATCACCTGCCGCGGGCCGACTGGCCCAAGATGCTCGCGTTTGTCAACGAGTCGCTTCCACGCGCGAAGCGGCTCGACATGGGCATGCTGCGGGACGCGGCGGGTCAGGGCTCGGATGCGCTCGCGCCGCAAGGCTCATCGCTGCGCGGCAAGGTCGATTTTCTCCCGTTCATGGGCCTCTCGATCCTCTGCCACGCGGTGGAGCACGACCTCGAAGGCGTGCTCGTGCACGAGGACGAACCCGAGGTCCATGCCGACGGGTTTTGGGATCTCGCGCTTGCCTGGCACGATTGGCTCGGGGATGCGGCCGGAGGGATGGAGCCGAGCGTGCTTTTCGCGCGCGCGCTCGTCGCCCATTTCGCGCGCCGCAAGATCGAGGCGCGCCGCCTGCTCCTGTCCTGCGCGGACGCAGGGGAGCGGCGCGCGGCGAGGTATCTCGCGCTCCTGCGGTGATTCGGCGTCAGAAGCGGAACCCCGGCCCGAGGACGCTCAGCGTCAGGGCCGTGAGCGCGGCGCCCGCCAAAACCCACGCCGGCATCGGCGCGAGCTCCAGCGGTTGTTCGACCTCCCCTCGTGGGGCTTTTACCCACGCGGGGAGCCATGCCAGGAAAAACGTGCCGCCGAGGGTCGCCAGTGCGGAGGACAGCGCGAATTGCATTCCCTCGGCGTTCAGGAGCGCCGCGGCGCTGAAGAGCACGCCCCCGACGGCGCCGTAGGGAATCCAGCAGAGGACACGCGCGGCGCCCGCCCGCGCGGGGAGCTCGGCGCCGAGGTGGGGATCGAGCCGGCGCAAGAGCACGCGCAGCGCCGCGGCGGAGATCACGGCTCCGGCGAGCGTCAGCGCGATCCGAACGAGGAGCGGGTGCGGGAGGCCCACGATGAAATCGGCCCAGTCGCCATGATTCGCGAGGGGAGACGTCATCAGATAGCCCGCGCCCATGAAGAGGTTCACGGCCGCGAGCAACCAGTGTGCATACCAGCGATTGCCAGGCCGCCCGGGCGCGCGTGGCATCGTGGCGAGCGACAGGGCGCCGATCAGCAAGTTGGCGACCGTGCCGCCTGCTTCGACGGCGCGCACCGCCCATTCATGCAGGCCGGCCTTGTCACAATCGAACCAGGCGCTCGACATTCGCAGCGCCTTCCCGCCCACGAGCACGCACGCGCCCCCGTGACCCAGCCCCTCGTGACCGACCGTGGCCACGAAATACGCTGTGACACCAATGGCAAAGGCGGTGATTGCAGTCGACCGCGTCGACGTCTCCATGGCCGAAGAACCTCTTCCGCCAGGGAGCATCGGCGGCTGCAGGGGAGCCTACAACGGGCGCGTGCCGCGTGGCAACCCGCCCGACGCGCTCGTCCGGCCGCGCACCCAAATCGTCCCGCGTGGCATCGGACGAGCCGTGCTGTCCCTCCATCCGATCGACGCCGCGCGAATGCGAGCGTGCTTGCTCGTCCTCGCAATCCTCGTCCTCCTCGGGCCTGCATGCTCGCGCGAGCGGAAGGGGCCTGCCGAACCGCCGAGACCGCCGGTCCGCGTCGCATTTTCAGAAGTGGCGACCGTGCCCATCGAGCTCTCTGCCATTGGCACGGTCGAACCCTCGGCGCGCGTTTCGTTGCGGTCGCGGTTGACCGGGCTCGTCACGGCCGTGAAATTCCAGGAGGGCGCGGACGTGGCCAAGGGGGACGTGCTGTTCGTCCTCGACAAACGGCCGTTCGAGGTCGCCTTGCGCGAAGCGGAGGCGAACCTCGAGCGGAGCCGGACGCAGGCGGCGAACGCGGAGGCGCAGGCCGCTCGATACGAAGAGCTCGCGGAAGCAGGCGTGGCGAGCCGCCAGGACGCCGAGCTCCGGCGCGCCGAGGCGCGGGCCGCGGCGGCGGCGGTCGATGCGTTTCGCGCGGCCACGGTCGCGCGGCGGCTCGACCTCGAATATACGACGATTCGCGCCCCCATGGCCGGCCGAACGGGGAGCATCCTCGTGCGCGAGGGCAATCTCGTGCGGGCCAATGAAACGGTGCTCGTCGAGATCGTTCGCCTCGCGCCGGCGTTCGTCTCGTTCGCCATTCCCGAGGCGAGCGTGCCGACTTTGCAGCAAGCGATGGCGAATTCGCCCGGGCCGCTGCCTGTCTCCGCGGCGGCGGCGCCGTCGGGCGACGCGGGGGCCCCGAACCCTGGCGAAGAGGGATCGCTCTCGTTCATCGACAGCACGATCGATCGCGCGACCGGGACCTTGCGCCTGCGCGCGACATTTGAAAATACCTCGCGCGCCCTCTGGCCGGGGCAATTCGTGCAGGCGACCGTGCGGCTTGGCGTGCGGGAGGGCGCGGTGGTGATCCCGCCTTCGGCCCTGCAAACCGGGCCGTCGGGCACGTTCGTCTTCGTGGTCGGCGCGGACGAGGCCGCGCAGATGAGGCCCGTGCAGGCGGGCGAACGCGTGGCCGGCGGGCGGATCGTCGTGCAATCGGGGCTCGCCGGCGGCGAGCGCGTGGTCACGGACGGGCAATTGCGTATTCAGCCGGGCGCGAAGGTGACGATCGTGGGCGAAGGCCCGGGAAGCGCCGCGGGCGCGGCGCCGGCGCCGGGGGAGGAGGCGCGATGAACGTCTCCCGGCCTTTCGTCCTGCGGCCCGTGATGACCACGCTCTCGATGCTGGCCATCGTGATCTTTGGCATTGCCGGCTTTCGCGCGCTGCCGGTGAGTGATTTGCCGAATGTGGATTTTCCGACCATCCAGGTGAGCGCGTCGCTCCCGGGCGCGAGCCCGGAGACGATGGCCGCGGCGGTGGCGACCCCGCTCGAACGGCAGTTCTCGACCATCGCGGGCATCGACTCGATGACCTCGACGTCGGGCCTCGGCACCACGCAGATCGTGCTCCAGTTCGATCTCTCGCGCGACATCGACGCGGCGGCGCTCGACGTGCAATCGATGATCTCCCGCGCGGCGCGGGATCTGCCGCCCAACATGCCTGCGCCGCCGAGCTTTCAAAAGGTGAACCCGGCGGAGCAGCCCATCATGTATCTCGCGCTGTACGCCGAGACGCTGCCCCTGTCGGAGGTCTCCGAGTATGCCGAGACCACGATCGCACAACGTGTGTCGATGATCCGCGGCGTCGCGCAGGTCCTCGTCTTTGGCTCGCAGAAATACGCCGTGCGCATCCGGCTCGATCCGCAGGCGCTCGCCTCGCGCGAGCTCGGCATCGACGAGGTCGCCGCCGCCGTCGCGCGTGAAAACGTGAATCTGCCGACGGGCGTGCTCGAAGGGCCCGCGCGCACGTATGTCGTGCAGGCGAGCGGCGAGCTCTACCGGGCGAGCGCGTTCCGGCCGATCATCGTGGCCTATCGCGAGGGCGCGCCCGTCCGGCTGGAGGAGCTCGGCACGGTCACGGATAGCGTCGAGAATGATCGGGTCGCGAGCCATTACGACGGCAAGCGGGCGATCGTCCTCGCGATCCAGCGGCAGCCGGGGACGAACACGGTCGCCGTGGTCGACGCCGTGCGCGCGCTCCTGCCCGCACTCCGCGCCGAGATCCCGGCCTCGGTCGAGGTCGCGACCCTTTATGATCGGTCGATCTCGATCCGCGAATCGGTGGCCGACGTGGAGCATACGTTGCTCGTCACGATCGGGCTCGTCGTGCTGGTGATCGGCATCTTCTTGCGCGATCTGCGCTCCACGATCGTCGCGAGCGTGGCGCTCCCCGTCTCGCTCATCGGTACGTTCGCGGGGATGTGGGCGCTCGACTACAGCCTCGACAACCTCTCGCTCCTCGCGCTCACGCTTTGCGTCGGGTTTGTCGTGGACGACGCGATCGTCGTCCTGGAGAACATCTTCCGGCACCTCGAAATGGGCAAACCCCCGCTGAGAGCCGCGCTCGACGGCGCGGGGGAGATCGGCTTCACGGTCGTGTCGATGACGACCTCGCTCGTCGCGGTGTTCGTGCCGGTGCTTTTTCTCGGCGGGATCGTGGGGCGGCTGCTCCGCGAGTTCGCCGTGACCATGAGCATCGCGATCCTTGTCTCGGGCGTGGTTTCGCTGTTTCTCACGCCCATGCTGGCGAGCCGGTTCTTGCGGCGAAAGAAGGCAAACGAACACGAAACGAACGACGAGGTGCACGCGGGCCCGTCGGGGCGGATGGATCGCGCGTATTCAAAAAGCCTCGGCTTCGTGCTGCGGCACCGGTTCGCCACGTTGATGGCCTCGTTCGTCCTGCTCGCGGGGACGATCGTGCTCGGGGTGATCGTGCCGAAGGGCCTCTTTCCGAGCGAGGACACGGGGCAGATTTTCGCGCTGACGCGCGCCGCGCAGGGGACGTCGTTCGAGGCGATGCGCGGGTATCAAGCGGCGGCGGCGGACATCGTGCGCGCGCATCCGGGTGTGGCGTCGGTGATGTCGAGTCACGGCGCCGGAGGGCCGAGCGGATCGGGCAACACGGGCCGGCTCTTCATTCGATTGAAGGATCGCGACGAGCGCGCCGGCAAGAAGCCCGAGGCGATCATCGCGGAACTGCGGCCCGAGCTCGCGAAGATCCCGGGGCTCGAGGTCTTCCTCCAGAACCCGCCGCCCATTCGCCTCGGCGGCCAGCTCACGCGGGCCCTGTATCAATTCACGTTGACGGGCGCGGACGTGGACGAGCTTTACGACGCGGCGACGGAGCTCGAACAGGCGATGCGCGGGATCCCGGGGCTCATCGACGTGACGAGTGATCTCGAACGAAGGACGCCCGAGGCCACGCTCGTCATCGATCGGGACCGCGCGGCGACGCTTGGCGTGTCGGCGCAGAGCATCGAGGAGGCGCTGTTCTCGGCGTATGCAGGAAGGCAGGTCTCGACGATTTACGCGCCGACGAACCAGTATCGGGTGATCCTGGAGCTCGATCGGCGCTTCACGCAAGATCCGAGCGCGCTCGGGCTCCTCTACGTACGCTCGGCCAGCGGCGAGCTCGTGCCGCTTTCGGCGGTCTCGCGGACGGAGGAGGGCGCAGGTCCCCTCAGCGTCAATCACCTCGGGCAATTGCCCTCGGTGACGATCTCCTTCAATCTCGCCCCGGGTGCGCCGCTCGGCGAGGCGGTCGCGCGCGTGTCGGCGCTCGCGCGGGAGCGATTGCCCGACACGATCGGGACGCAGTTCCTCGGCGGCGCCGAGGTGTTCCGCGAATCAGTCGGCGGACTCGGGCTCTTGCTCGTGCTCGCCATTCTGGTGATCTACGTCGTGCTCGGGATCCTCTATGAGAGCTTCGTCCACCCGATCACGATTCTCTCGGGGTTGCCCTCGGCGGGATTCGGGGCGCTGCTCGCGCTGCTCGTCCTCGGCCAGGAGCTCAACGTGTATTCGTTCGTCGGGATCCTCTTGCTCGTGGGGATCGTCAAGAAAAACGCCATCATGATGATCGATTTCGCCTTGGAGGCGGAGCGGCGGGACGGAAAGCCGGCGGCGGAGGCGATCGTGCTCGGGGCGCGCATTCGTTTCCGGCCAATCATGATGACCACGATGGCGGCGCTCGCGGGCAGCTTGCCGATCGCGCTCGGGTTCGGCGCGGGCGCCGAATCGCGGCGGCCGCTCGGCATTGCGGTCGTCGGCGGGCTCGTGGTGTCGCAGCTCCTCACGCTCTACATCACGCCGGTGATTTACACGTACCTCGACGCGGCCGAGAAGCGGGCGCGCGAGGCGCTCGCCGAGCGGCGGGCGCGGCGGCTCGCGTGAAGTTCGTCTTGACGGGCGGACGTGGGTCGGGCGAAGTGACGAACGGCATGAGAACGCTTACGGTCGCCCTCGTCCTCGGCCTTTGCGCAGGTTGCGCAGACCGAAACCAGCTCCGCGCGAAGTACGCGGGCGAGGCCGAGGAGAACCTGAAGAACGCCGTCGCGCGCGCGTACGAGGCGGGATACCTGACGCCGTTCGAGGTCCCCTCGCGGGAGGAACTGCCGCCGGGGATGCGGCCGCCGGACCCGTCGACCGAGGCCCCCGAATCCGAGCGGCGGGCGCTCCCGCGCGCGGGGTGGCTCGAACAACGGGGGAGGGGCGCGCCTGTGCGGTTTTACGGTGAGGGTTGCATGGTCGGCGACCATTGCGGCTGCGACGCGGCGCAAACGCATTTCTTCGGAAAAGCCTCGAACGGGATGGTCGTCGTCCTGGTGCCGCAGCCGGAGATGGAGATCCGCACGCTGAACGGCCCGGAATCCGAGTGCGACCGTGGTTGCGGGGCGCAGGCGCCGCCGACGCCGTGGCGGGTGTACGAGCTGCCGGTCACCGAGCTCGATCTCGTGAGCGCAGTCGTGGTGCCGTTCAAGATGACCCGCGTCACGGTGCACTGCGAAACCCAGAATCCCATTCCGTGATTTTCATCATGAGAACGTTCCCCATCGCCATTATCCTCCTCCTCGTCCTCTGCGCAGGCTGCGCGGGCGAGAAGCAGCTCCGCGCGGAGTCTGCCGTGGACGCGGCGAAGCTCCGCGCGGAGTATGCGACGAAGGCCGAGAAGAGCCTGAAGGAATCCCTCGCGCATCAGCACGAGACGCACGGCCTGAAGCCGGTCGACGCGCGATTCATCCGCCATGTGTCGGTGTATGAGCGGCAGCCAAGGTCGACGCCCGAGCCGCCGTACAAGGAGCGAGTGCTGCCGAACGCGGGCGACCTCGTGCAGGGGAAGCCGGGTGACCGCGTCATGTTTTACGGCATGTATTGCTTGATCGGGTCGAGCTGCGGGTGCGATCTGGAGATGAAGTACTCCTTCGCCGAGAAGCCGGACGGGAGCGTTGTGATCCTGGTGCCCGCGCCGCAAAAGGAAGTCCACACGATCACGCACCCAGGCGCGTGCTCGTACGGCTGCGGGCAACCGAGCGGGAGCCCCGCGTTCACGATATGGGAGCTGCCGACCACCGATATCGATCACGTGACCGAGATCGTGGTCCCCTACGAGCTGCACATCGTCCACGAGACGTGCGAGAAGCCGATTCCCGCGCCGTGACGCGTTTCACGGGAACGAGAGCCCGAGCACGTAGGTCTCCCAGCGCTTCTTGAAGGCCGTCATGTCCTCCTCGCCGAGCACGCGGCGGAGGGTGTCGTAGCCCGTGGGATCCTTTTCGCGGTTCGCGTGAAACTCGTGGTAATAACGGACGAGCAGGCCCTTTTCCTGGAGGTAATACAGCAGGTAGCGCGAGGCGGCGTAATGGACGCCGTAGTCGCCCTCGTAAAACGCCCCGTCGTTCATCCCGGTGAGCGCGCGGAACGAGGGGACGCGGTTTTCCGCAATGGCCGATTGCAGGCCGCGCAAGCGCCAGTTCGTGTAGCCGTGGATCCGGCCTTCCTCCTCGCCGCTCTGCTCGTAGAGCGAGCCGAGTCCCTCGTTGAACCAGGGCGGGCAATCGGAAAAGTTTGCCTCGACGAATGGGTGCACGATCTCGTGCACGAGCGTGCCGCCGCCCGTCGCGATGTTCATGACGAGCGCGCCATGCTTCGAGGTGTAATACCCGTACGGCGTGGTCGGCTTCTCGCCGAAGAGCGAGATCGCGTTCCGCTCGTAACTCGGCCGGTCCTTGAAGAGCCAGACGACGAGGATCCGCGACGGGTCCTTGGCAAAATAGTCTTTCTTGAGTTTTTCGGTCGCCCAGCGGACGGTGCCTTCGGCGCCCCTGCGCACGTGAGGCTCGGGGCCGTCGCCGACGACGACGAACGGGGGCTCGACGAGGATGGTGAACTCGCCGCGCAGGCGCGAGGTCTTCTCCTTGACCTCTATCACCTTTTGCGCGTAATCAGCCGGGGAAAAACCTGGTTTGCGCGGCGTCGCCTTGGCGAGCTCGAGATCCCGCGGAGCGAGGCGCAGGCGGATCGCGGTCCACACGTCCTTGCTGTGTTTGAGCGGCCAGAGCGAGAGGAACCGCGCCCGCGACATGCGGCGGTACGCGCCCGCGTCCTCGGCGGGCTCGTGATAGATGATCTCGTCCCGCGACGAATCATACCCGACGACGAGGCGGAAATGCTCCGTGGTCGTGGGGCTCTCGTTGTAATGCATGCAGACGATCGAGGGGATGCCCTTCTGCAGATCGGCGTGGATCGCGGCGAGCTCGGCCCCGAGTGCTTCGTCAGCCTTCGCGACGTCGATGCGGTACCAGACAGGCCCCGGGTCGAAGCCAACGGCCTCGACGGCCTGCTTGAGCTCAGCGGTGTACGCGCCGCGGCCGAGCGCCGGATCGAGGCCGGTCCTCGCGAAAATGTCGTCCTGATCGAGCGGGCGGCCGAGCCGCGCGAGGGCCATGGAGACACAAGCCTCGCCGCAAAAATCGGGCTTTTGTCGTACGTGCGGGATGCCTTCGAGGAGGACACTGGCGAGGTTTCCGCGGGCGAGGCCGAGCGGGGCCGGGGAGGCGACCTGCTCCGGCGGCGGGGGCGAGGAGCTACGATTGCAGCCGAGGAGGACGAGCGGGGCGAGGACGGCGAGGAGGCGAGCAGGGGGCATCGAGGGACTCCGAGCGTGCTTGGACGCGCAAAGTTCCCAAGACTTGGATCGTGGGCCCTCGCGCGTCACGTCTTCCGGAGGCGGAAGGCATGGGCTCGGGTGCGAGGGGGCGTTCGGGCAGGGCAGGTTCAGCGAGGGAATTCGCTCGAAACCGTGGCGCCTGGGACCTCTTCCGTGACGCCGTTCAGCTCGGAGGACGGGTCGCTACCGTAAGGGCGGGTGAAGGCCTCCATGCCGTGACCCGAGGGATCGAAGAAGTACACGCCCCGCCCGCCGTCATTGCGGTTGATCCGGCCCGGGTACCGGCCGTGCGGATCTGCCCAAATGGGAATCTTTCGCTGCACGAGGCGGGCGAGGATCGGGTCGAACTCCTCCTCGGAGACGAGGAAGGCGTAGTGCTGTATCCGGATGTCGATGCCGACGGTCATGAAATCGAGCGTGACGCCATTGGCGGTGACGACAGGCAGGAAGGGCCCGAACGGCTTGCCCACCCCAAGGCCGAGGATGTCAGCCAGGAAATGAGCGGATTTCTCACGGTCGCGTGAGAGAACGATGGTGTGGTTGAATTGGACGGCCATGTGTTTTTGCCTCCCCTCCGAGGCATCGTGCCTCACGAGGGGCACGTTGACAAATCGCTCCTGCACGCCGCGTCCGCCGGTGCGTCCGAGGGGAGGTCGTCGGATTCGGGCCAGCCGGCGCGGCGGCGGGCGTGGGCTTTACGCGATCGGCGTGGGCCCGGCGATCGGCGCGTGTGTCGACGGCAGTTTCGACGAGATGGTGCTGGGTGTCAGGGAAATCGCGTTTCCTATTGACAGGAGGTCGATGTCCTTGTTTCCCCGGACACGGTGCAGACGATGACACATCCAGCTCGCTTCTCTCCATGGATCGGCGCCCTCCTTTGCGTCCTCACAGCCTGCGCCCCGTCCATGACGCCGACGGTCCAGCCGACGACGCGCCCGTGTTCGAATGGAGGTGTCGTCCGGATGGAGCCGATGCGCTCGTTCGGTCAGGATCCGGCGCCCTTCCGGCTGGAGGGGCGAGCGCTGAGCGCCATGCGCGCGTGTGATGCGCCGCTCCCCATCGTGTACCGCTTCGAGCGGGAGTCCTCGGGCACGACGGTCCCACTGCGCGCGGTGAGCATGGTGCAGAAGCTGGTCGTCGCCGTCGGCGATCGCGGCGTGGCGCTTCGGCGTGAGGATGGGAAGGGCTGGCAGCGCGAGGCGACGGGCACCACCAAGGACCTTTTCGCGCTCGTGCCTGTGTCGACGGGGCCGATGGGAGAGCCGGACATGCTCCTCGCGGTCGGCGCGCACGGCACCGCGGCCGCGCGTATGCCCGATGGGACGTGGCGCATCGAAGAGACGGGCACGGACGAGGATCTCCTCGGCCTGTATCACGATCGGGCGCTCACGCTGGCGTTTGGCGCCGGCGGGGTGATCCTGCGGCGCTTCGGGAATGGGAACTGGAAGCCGGTGCCTTCGAGCAGCACGGCAGACCTGCACGCATTCAATGCATGCTCGCCTCACAGGTTGTGCGTGCTCGGCTCCGCAGGCGCGATCGTCGAATGCGATCAAGCGCAAACGGCCGGGGAGCTTTCATGCAAACCCAGGCCGCCCTTCGCCGACGGGGATCTGCCGGCGGACTTCATCAATGTGTTTCACAGGGACCCCAACGTGGTGATCAGCAGTGAGATGACGGCGGTAGGGATGATCCCGCTGTCCGTCTGGAAGCTATGGCGCCGGGATGGAAACTCCGCGCCGCCGGCGGATGCCATGGAAGCTGGATGGCAAAACAAGTGGTCGGGCGACCGCCTCGTGGTCGGCCGCGGCGGCGCGGTGTGGCACGGCTGGTTGGAGAAGGACAAACGGATCCTCGAGCGGATCAAGCTCCCTGTCCGCGAGGATCTTCACGGCGCCGTTTTCGACGGGGCCGACGGCTTTCTGGTGGGCGATCAGGGGACGATCTTACACGTCGCCGTGGAGGGGCTCGGGACCGAGCGCATGGAGCTCGTGGGGGGGTGAGTCAATGACACGCGGCGGCCGAGGTCGAAGGGCGTCACGTCACCGCCGCGTCTGCCGCGTCGTCACTTCCTCCCCGCTTCGTTCAGGGAGATCCCACTCGACGGGGATCTCCATCTCGACGGAGTTCATGAACGGAATGGACTTCCACGAATCGCACAGCTTGGCCCCGGCGCTTTCCCACTCGATGGGGATCTCGATCTCGACGGAGCTCGTGAACGGCACGGATTTGCACGAATCGCCCAAGTTGGATCCGGCGCTTTCCCACTCGACCGAGATGTCCGGCTCGACCGAGCTCACGAAGGGCATGGCCTTCCACGAGTCGCCCAGCTTGGGCGCGAGGGTCTCCCGCCTCGGCTGGGCTTGCACGGGCGTCCTGCCCCTCGCGCTCGGCGCCGGTCGTTTCCTCGTCGTCATGTCGAGCGTCAAATCCTCGCCCTCGTTGCCCTCTTCGTCGAGTGCTGCCGGTTTGCTCTCGACGAGCACACGCAGCAACGTCGAGAGCTGCGCCACGCTCCGCAAGCGCCTTTCGGGGTCCTTCTCCAGGCATTTCTTGATGATGAAGTCGAAGAGCGGCGGCAGCTCCGCGTTGTGCGTCGAAGGCGCGGGGGCAGGACCCGGCGACAGGATCCGGAGCGCCATAAGGTTGATGGACGGCGCGTCGAAGGGCAACACCCCGGTCGTCAACCTGTAGAGAATGACGCCGAGCGACCAGATGTCGGCGCGGGCGTCGATGTGCCGGGACGATTTCATCTGCTCCGGCGCCATGAATGCGGGTGTGCCGAGCGCGAGCTTGGTCTCCGTGATGTCCATCCGCTTGCCCTCGGCCTCGTTGACGAGCTTCGCGATCCCGAAGTCGAGGACCTTGATCCACGGCTCGCCTCGCGGCCCCGTCGTGAGAAACAGGTTGGCCGTCTTGAGATCGCGGTGAACGATCCCGGCGTCGTGCGCCTCCTGGATCGCCTCACACGCCTGGAGCACGTAGTCACACGCTTCCCGGAAGGGCAGGGGACCTCGGGCCTTCTCGACCGCCTTGAGATCTTGCCCCTCCAGGTACTCCATCACGATGTAGAAGGCGCCGTTCGCGAGGCGATCGATGTCGTGGACCCGGACGGCGTGCTCGCTCTTGATCCTGGACGCAGCCCGCGCCTCGCGCCGGAAGCGCTCGACGGCCGTCCCGTCGGAGAGGACGTGCGGCAACATGAACTTGATCGCGCGGCGCTCGTGAAGCCCCGTGTGGCGGGCGGCGATGATGATCCCCATGCCGCCCCGGCCGAGGATCCGCTCGACCACGTACTTGTCGGCAATGACGTTCCCAACGCGGACGTACGACTCCAAGCTCCCGGTCATGATGCACCTGCTTCGATTGTTGCGCGTCTATGGGCTCAGGTAGATACAAACAGTCGAGCATGACCGAGGAGCGAGGACCAAAATCCCGACGGTCGATATCGTTCGTAGACGAGCGCGACAGCCGCGCGCGAGGCGAGTACCCTCCGCCCCCATGTCCGGTGCCGAGCTGCCGAGCTCTCTCGACAAGCCCAAAGCCCCTCTGCCGTCCGACGACGATCCGCCCGCGGGCGCGCTCGAGCGGGTCGCGGCGCGGTTCACGGCGTGGGCCGAGCGGTGGATCCCCGACGCGTTCGTGTTCGCGCTCGTGGCCACGTTCCTCGTGGTGATCGCGGCGTGGGTGAGCCTGTCGCCGAAGCGGGGCGCGGCGAGCGCGGCGGCCGAGGTCGCGGCGATATGGGGCGGCGGGTTCTGGGAGCTCATCCCGTTCACGCTGCAGATGTCGCTCGTGATCATCACGGGGTACGTCGTCGCGACGACGCGGCCGGTGTACCGGCTGATCCGCGCGCTCGCCGCCGTGCCGCGCTCGCCGCGGGTGGCGATCGCGTGGGTGGCGCTGTTCGCCATGCTGTCGTCGTGGCTCAACTGGGGGTTTTCGCTGATCTTCAGCGCGATGCTCGCGAAGGAGACGGCGCGGCGCGTGCGCGGCGTCGATTACCGCGCCGTCGCCGCGAGCGCGTTCCTCGGGCTCGGGAGCATCTGGGCGCAGGGACTCAGCGGGAGCGCGGCTCTGCAGATGGCGACGCCGAGCGCGTTGCAGCCGGCCACGCGCGCGATCGTGGAGGCGGGCGGCAAGGTGCCGGGCGGCGTGATTCCGCTGTCGAGCACGATCTTCCTGTGGCAGAGCCTCGTGTCCGTCGGGGTCGAGATCGTCCTCGTGACGGTGCTCGTGTACCTGTACGCGCCGTCCGCCGCGCGGGCGCGGAGCGCGGCGGATCTCGGGATCGATCTCGGGGGGTTTGGGGCGCAGGACGCCGAAGGCGATCCGAAGCCCCAAGCGTCGAAGAACTCGCCGCTCGAAGCCGACGAGCCGCCGCGGAAGGCGACGCCGGGGGAGTGGCTCGAGCATTCGCCGATCCCGAGCGTCTTGTTCGTGTTGCTGGCCGGTGGTTACCTCGTGGGGTACTTCGCTTCGAGCGGGCAGGGGCTCAATGCGCTGAACCTCAACACGGTGAACCTGATCTTCCTGACGCTCGGGGTGCTCCTGCACGGGACGCCGGCGCGGCTGATGCGCGCGGTGAAGGAGGCGACGCCGGGCGTGTGGGGCGTGATCCTGCAGTTTCCGTTCTACGCAGGGATCGCTGCCTTGATCGTCAAGACGCACCTCAACGAGGCGATCGCGGGCTTTTTCGTGGGGCTCTCGACGCCCCGGACGTACCCGGCGATCGTGGCGGTGTACTCGGCCGTGCTCGGGGTGTTCGTGCCGAGCGGGGGGTCGAAATGGGTGATCGAGGCGCCGTACGTGATGCAGGCGGCGCACGATTTGAAGGTGCATCTCGGCTGGATGGTGGCCGTCTACGATCTTGGCGAGGCGCTGGCGAACCTGGTGCAGCCGTTCTGGATGCTGCCCATCCTCGGCCTGTTCGGCCTCAAGGCGCGCGACGTGATGGGCTACACGTTCATCGTATTCCTCGTGCTCTTGCCCGTGGTGCTCCTGCTCGTGACCGTGCTCGGCGCGACGCTGCCGTATCCGCTCTGAACGGCCGAATGCGGCGACGCGCGAAGCCATTCTTCGTGTTGACCTCCTGCGCCATGTGACAATGGGCACGTTCCGCGAATGCAGAATTGATCGTCGTACATTGCAGAGTTGCGATTCGCGGGGGGCGGGTCGTGGGTAAGTAGTGGAAAGAGCGAATCGATCCCATTGGCCCAGAGGTTGCTCTAGTCCTCCGCGAGCGCCTGCTCCGGTCCCCCCCCACCGTCGAGTAGGCGCTCTTTTTTTATCCATCGTCTGAAAGTGTAATCAACATTGCTGATGTTTGGCGGAGGCGAGGGCGTCTCGCACGGATGCAACGCGTCCTTGCAAGATTGCGATGTCGGAAGGTCGATCCGGCGCGGATCTTCGCGGATCAGGGGGGGCCCGAGGTTGGTATACGGGTTGCTCTAGTCCTCCGCGAGCGCCTGCTCCGGTACCCCCCCCCGCCGTCGAGTAGGCGCTTTTTCTTTTTGTTCGCGGGATCAATCGACGCGAACGATGGCCACGTGCTCGATCTTGCCGGGCGGCAGGACGTCGACCGTCAGGAAATGCCGGCCGATGCCATCCATCCGCTCGGGGATCGCGCCGCCGCCGCCCGTGATGTGCGCCGGGATGCCCGCGTTCTCGAAGGCGTAATACGAGTGGACGTGCCCATAAAACGTGAGGTCGACGCCGCCCCGGGCGAGCTGCGCGAGCAGCTTGTCCGCCTCGGCCCGGCTCGCGAACGAGCCGTTGCGTGAGCCGACCGGATCGATCGGCACGATGTGCATCGTGACGACGTGCAAGCGGTCGCGGCTCCCTTCGAGCCAGCCGTCGAGCCACGTGTAGACGAGCGGATCGAGCGTGGCGCTCGCCGAGTCGATCATCGTGAAGCGCACGCCCCGGAAATCGAAGGTGTAGTTCCCGCGGCCAAAATACTCGTGGTAGAGGTCGTCCCGCGTGCCGAGCTCGTGGTTGCCGAGCGTCGCGTAACACGGGAACACGAGCGACTTCATCTCGCGCTGGAACACGTCGAGCTGCTCGGGCGTGCCCTGCGAGGTGAGGTCGCCGCTGATGAGCGCGAAGCGGATGCCTGGCGTCGTGTTCATCTTCGCGTAGATGTCCTGAACGTCGCCGATGGCCTCCTGGACGTCGGCGAAGACGGCGAATCGCCACGGGTCGAGCAAGGCCCGATCGGGCGCGGCGAGGGAGAGCGTGATCTCCTCGTTCGCAGGGAGGTCGAGGCGGAAGGTGCGCTCGGTGGGGAAGGGCGTGTCGACGATTTCGACAGGCAGAGGCGCGCCGGCTTTCGTCGCGGCGGCGAGCTGCGCGTCGGGGAGGAGGTTTTCGATACGAACGTTCCAGACGCCCCCCTCGGCGGCGCCCGTGGTCAAACGGAACGAGAGCGTGGGGGCAGAGGCCCATAGATGAAGCTCGCGCGCGCCGAGGCGGCGAACGGCGGCGAGGCCTTCGGCGACTTCGATGCGTGCGTCGCCCTGCGAGGCGTGGCCCACGTCGAGATCACGGCGGGCGCGGCCCTCGGCGACGTCGAGGCAGGAGGCGAAGAGCGGCGCGGCGGACGCGACGAGGAGCGCGGCAAAAAACGATGCGATGGGCTTCACGGGTTCCCTCCATACCGAAAGAGGAGCGAGGCGCGGCCGACGAGCGCCGATCCGCCCTGTACGTCGAAGAGCGCTCCCCAGCGAGGCGTGAAAAAGAGCCGCGTCTGCGCGCCGAAGTGTCCGGCGATGCCGCTGCCGAGGCCAGGGTTCTTCAGCCCACCGGCGAAGCCGTCGTGGCGGTGCTCGTAATAGGCCATGGCCTCGCCGCGGGGATAGCCGCTGTGGCCGAGGTACATGCCGAACGCCATGCGCGGGGTGAGGAGGTCGTTCGCCTCGACGCCGATGCCAGGGTACCGATGCGCGGCATACGCGATGCCGAGGCCGAGCTCAGCGAAGGAGCCGCGCAGCGTGGGGCCGATGCGGGCGAGGTCGAGCCGGCCGAGGAGGTTCACCTCGCCCGTCGTCACCGAAAACCCCTCGGTGCCGTAGCTGTGGTTCGTTAGGGCGAACTCGACGTCGAGGTACGATCCGTCGCGCGCGCGTTCGCTCGTGGAGGTGCGGGGGCCGAAGAAGCGATATGCGGCGGCGATGCGGGCGCGGGCGTTCGTGTCGTCGAGCGCGAAGAAGCCGAGCGCCGAGAGGCGGACCGAGCCAGCGCGGAGGTCGGCGCCGGGCGTGAGGAAGGCGTTGTAGGCGAAGTTCGGGTCGTGGACGAACATGACGCCGAGCTGGGTCTCGACCGAGGGCAAATAGACTGGGGGGCTGCCCGTGCCGCCCTCGGGCGCGAGGACGCCGTAGATGTCGGCGAGGGCCGAGAGGAAAAAAAACGCGGCGCCGGTGACGGTGCCGAGGATGATCGGGCCGATGAACCTGCGGGTGGCGCCGGTCGCAGCCGCGCCGCCGAGCCCGGCGACGATGAGGCCAGCCCCGAGGCCCTCGGCGCCGAGGAGCACGAGGCCGGTGCGGGTATGGCCGAGGACAAGATGCCCCGTGCCATGCACGAGCGCGCCAGGGACGAAGGAGCCCGCGACGGCGAGGGCCTTGCGGCCGCTGCTCGGAGGAGGATTCGGCGGGGCCTTGGGTTCGTCGGCGGCGGGGGCTTTCGTGGCGGCCGGCGCGTCGGCTTTTCGGGGGGCCTCGTCGGCGGCGGCAGGGAGCGCGGGAAGGAAGAGAAAGGCGGCGAGGGCCGGTCCGGGAATCGAAGGCCGCCTCGGGGGAGCGATGAACCCTGTCACGATCGCGCAGCTTAGCTGAAAATCGAGCTTGTATTTCCAGCCTGAACGGCTGTTTAATGCTCTTCGGAGGCGTACCACCGCGAGGCCATCCATGAACCGGATGAAACACGGGGCTCTGTATCTCTCAGCGTTGCTCCTTTGGGGGATGGTCGCGGCGTGCGGCGGCGACGGGTCTTCCACCACGCCGACCGGACCCACGGCCGGCACGGGCGGCGGCGGCGGTAGCGGCGGCACGGGCGGCGACGGCGGCACCGGCGGAATGCCTCCCGTCCCACCAGGGCCTCCCGGCATGGAGACCGTGAGCGCCGGCGACGTGATGAAGAGCCCGAGCTACAAGATGGTCTTCACGCTCGGGCAGCCCACGCAGAACCAGTCGAAGACGACATCGCCCAGCTATCGGATGCAGGGCGGACTCATTGGAGCGAACGGGAGCTTGCCATGAGCAACGGGATGATCACGCGCCTGATCTCGGCTTCGGCCGTCGCGTTCGCGCTCTCTGCCGGCACCGCCGCCGCAGAGGCCGCGGTGCCGCAGACCATCACCCAGCAGGGCCGGCTCTACGACGAAAAGAATGCCCCGGTGAATGGCACGCTCCAGGTGACGTTCGCCCTGTACGCCGATCCCGCGGCGACCGATCCGATCTGGACCGAGTCGCACGACATCACGTTCGAGGAGGGGTACTTCTCGGCAAACCTCGGGACGGTCACCGCCTTCGACAAGAACGTCTTCGACGGGTCGGTGCGGTATCTCGGGGTGAAGGTCGGGAACGACCCCGAGATGTCGCCGCGCGCTCCGGTGCAAAGTGTGCCTTACGCGATGGTCGCGGGCGACGCGATCGGTGACATCCACCCGACGTCGGTCTGGGTCGGCGATACCCTCGTGATCGACGGCACGGGCAAGTGGGTCGGTGATCCGACAGGGCTCGTGGGTCCCGAGGGGCCGCAAGGTCCCGTGGGTCCAACGGGCGCCAAGGGCGCGACGGGCGCGACGGGCGCGACGGGCGCGACGGGCGCGACCGGTCCGCAGGGGCCGACGGGCGCAGCGGGCGCGAAAGGCGCGACGGGCGCGATGGGCGCGACAGGTGCGACGGGCGCGACGGGCGGGATCGGTCCGCAGGGTCCGAAGGGCGAGACGGGCGGGATCGGTCCGCAGGGTCCGAAGGGCGAGACGGGCGGGATCGGTCCGCAGGGTCCGACGGGCGTCGTGTCGGTCAGGAGCCTCGACGCGCCGGGCATCTCCGTGAACGGGAACTCGCTCGTGTTCGCGTGGGCGGCGACGCCCGTGAGCGTGAACGTCGCGGCCGGGCAACGGATCACGGGCTCCGCGGTGGCCATTCTCGGGAGCTCGGGCACGGCCACGTCGGTCGGCTTTGGCCTCTGTTACCAGGCCAGCGGAGGTCAGATCATCCCGTTTTACCCGACCTCGTATACGACCACGGCGAGCATCTCGGCGCGCGCGCCGTTCGCCGCGGCCGGCACGGTGTCGGGCCTCGCGGCAGGGACGTACAACGTCGGGTTCTGCGTGCGGAACGTCGCCGCCACCGCGCTGAACTCGAACGACGCGATCAACGGCTGGGTCATGGTGACCAACTGAGCGACGGGCGTTCTCGTTCGTCGTGTCCATCCTCTCGATCCTCGTAGACACGGTCACGCGGGCGGCGCACGCCTTCGCCCTTGCGATCGCGCCGCCGCTCTTCGCGCCGGAGCCCGGACCCGGTTCGATCACGGGGGCCCTCGTCGCGGCCATCGTGCTCGCGGTCGTGGTGTTCGGCGCGCTCCGCCTCGCCGCCCGCGTCCGCTCGCCCGAAGCGAGGATCGCCGCTGCCGCGCTCGTCCTCTCGGTCGTCGTGTCCCTCGTCGTCGGCGCGTACTTCCGTGGCCCCCGCGCGCCGCTCGGCCGCGGCGTGTTGTTCGTCGCCGTGCCCCTGTGGGCGGGGCTCGCCGCGTGTGCTGCGATCGTGGCTCCGCGCAGGAACGCGCGCCTCGTCGCGTCCGCCGTCGTGGCCCTCGGCCTCGTGCTCTTCGGCGCCTCGGCCGAGTGGCTCTTTTCGACGCCGCAGATGTGGTGGCAGACCGTGCTCCGCGACGGCGACGAGCGGCGCGCCCTCGACGTGATCACCGAGCCCCAGGTGCGAGCCCGTGATCACGCGGCTGCGCTCGCCGTCGTCGATCGGTGCCTCACGCTGAAGCCAGCGAGCTGCGCCTGCGGCTCGCGCCGTGCGTTCGTCGTGCTTCACCTCCGGGACATGCCGCGCGCGCTCGAAGCCGCGCAGGTCGCCGCGGGCAGGTGCCCGGCCGATCCGCTCGCGCAGGCCGCGCTCGCCGCCACGCTCGCCACGAACGGCGAGGGGAAGCGGGCCGAGGAGGTCGCGCGCGCGGCGCTCGTGGATACGAGCGAGCCGTTGCTCGACTACGCGCTCGCGCTGGCGCTCGATCAGCAAGGCCGCACGGCGGAGGCGGTCGCGTCCGCTCGGCGGGCGTTCGAGGGGGGCGCCGGTCGCGACGCGGCCGTCCTGCTTGGCGCGCTGCTCATCCGCGAAAACGATCTCGACGGCGCGGAGAAGGTCCTCGCGCCGATCCCCAAGGAAGCCCCGAACGACGCGGAGGCGCTCTTCGATCTGGCGATCGTCGCGGACAAGAAGAACGATTACAACCGCGCCCGGGAGCGTTACCTCGCCGCGCTGCGCGCCGATCCGAGCCTCACGGCCGCGCGCCGGAACCTCGCGCTGTTGACGCTGCGCTTCGGCATCCTCGAGGAGGCGAAGCACCACGCGCGCAAGCTCGTCGAGGCCACGCCTGGGGATGCGCGGAGCGTGGAGCTCTTGCACCGCATCGAGCTCGCTGCGCTCGAACGGTCCGCACCACGTCCCACGCCTGCGCCTGCGCCCTGACGCACGACCGCCCTCAGCGGTACGGCCCGAGGCTCGACGCGCCCGCGAGCGAGGCGACGGCAGCGGCGAACGCGTCGGCCGTGGCGAGCACCTCCTCGGGGTCCTGCACGAGCGGCAAACGAACCCCGAGGCGTGTCTCTTCGAGCAGGGGCTCGCGGCCCGTGGCCTTCGTGAGCGTCTCGCTCCACGTGGCCGGAAGCTCGCGCTCGGGCCGCGGCGACCAGAGCCGGCTCTCCACCGGGCGTTCGCCCTCCCAGCGGTGATCGAGCGACAGGGGGATCCCCGCGCGGGAGAAGGTTTCCATGGCGAGATCGCCGACCCGGAGGCGCGCGCCGCGCTGCGCGGCGAAGTGCTGGAAGGCGGGCAGGGCCGGCGCGAGCGCGGCGGGCGGGGGCAACGTGGAGATCGCCTTCGCGAGGCGATGCGCGAGCAATTGGGCCCGCGCGAGGAACCGCTCGAGGCCAGAGACCTGATAGACGCCGCCTTTTTGCACGACCACCGCGTGCTCGTCGTCGAGCGCGGCCTCGTCGAAGACCTCGAGCGCCTCGCGCACCTCGGCGCTGAGCAGGCTGGCGGCCTGGACGGCCTCGCGCGCGCGCACCGTGAAGCGCTTCGCGAGCTGTTTGTCCAGGCCGGGCAGCTTCGCGCCGAAATCGGTCCAGCGCCGCTCGGCGAGGCGCAGATCGAGGCCGAGCGCAGGGAACGAGAGCTCGGCCACGACGCACGGCCCGAGGCCCTCACGGTGCTCCTCGGTCACCTCGATGCGGAGGTCCCGTACGTCGAGGATGAGCACGGCCTGCTCGGGATCGAAGTCGACGACCGTGGCCCCGGCGGCGCGCACGGCCTCGGCGGCCGCGCGCCAGACCGAGAGGTGACGTTGTTTGCCGACGAGCGGCAGGCCCCTCGCGGGCTTGCGCGGGCCTTTCTGGCGCTCGACGGCGACGGGCACGCGCAGGGAGAGATCACGGCCGAAGGCCACGACGGCGACGACCTCGAGCGCGTAGTCGACGCGGATGAACGGCGAATGGAAGGTCGGCACGAGCTCGGCGGGGATGCCGATGCGGAAGGGGATCGAGGTGCCCTCCTCGGGCGTGCCTTCGAAGATCGTCCACGTGCGCCGGTCGACTTCGGCGGGACCGGCGGTGCTCGTCACGAGCGCGGTCTCGATCGCGCTCGTGGCGAGCTCGATGCGCCGGAGCTTGCGATCGCCGAGGCCCGTCAGCGCGATGGCGCCCACGAGGGTACCCAGGACGGGCAGGCGTTGATCTTCGAGGGAGAGCTCGATCACGGGGTCTTCGCCGCGGTGTTCGCCTGCCTGGCTCGTGAACACGCGCGGCTGCGGGGCCTCGGCCCGCGTGGTCGGCACGCGGATCGGGATGACGTACGCCTCGTGGCGATCGGGCCACCACGGGATGTGCACGTGGACGGAGAGCTCGTACTCGATCGTGCTGTATCCGCTGCGGTAGGTGGGCGGCAGGCCGGGCGGGAGGGGGAAATCGATCGCCTGGTCCCAGGTCCCTGGCTGGAGGACGCCCGCGGGAAAACGCTTTCCGAGCCGCATGATCTCGCGGCGATGGTATCTGCGGGTGCGGGTCTTGCCGTTGGAGGACGTGCGCTTGTAGCGCGACTCGCGGCCTACGAGCTCGACGTCGATCGCGTCGAAAGGCGTCTCGGTCTTGGATTTCAGGTGAACGTGAACGCGGAGCCTGTCGCCGGGGCTCGGCTCGGCGGGGTCGAGGTACACGGTGACGTCGGGGCGGCTGCGCATCGGGGCGAGCCATCATCCACGAGGATGCGGCTTGGGCACAAGAGCGAGGCCGCGGGCACGTGAAGACGAGCGCATTCCATCCATAGGCATAACCAAGCGCCGACGCTGCCACGAGGGGCCAATGCCGACGCGAAATACCCATGGCGTCTGCGCCGAGAGCGAGCGTGCTCCCGGCGACCCGTCCGTCAGTGCGCAGAATGCCCGGATCCGCCTTGCAGATCGAGCACGCCCATCATCCCGGCGTCGGCGTGATCGAGGATGTGGCAATGGAACATCCACATTCCCGGTCGATCGTCATACCGCACCGCAAAGCGGCCCGTGCCGTCGACGGGGACGTTGACCGTATCCTTCCACTCCATTGGGTGGATTGGGGCGAGCGACGCGTCGAGCTTCTGGAAGAAGAAGCCGTGCAAATGGAACGGGTGGTCGAAATCCATTGTGTTCTTCACGGTCCACACTTGCGTCTCGCCCACCGTCGCCGGGACGGGCACGGCTTCCCACGACGGCACGCCGTTGATGCCCATCACCATCTTGCCGTCGACCTCGCCTTGCGTGAGATCGAGCGCGATGGGCGTCGCGCCCTCGAGATCCAGCGGCGTGATCACGCGATCCGTCTTCGGCCGTGGCGTCTCCGCGACCTCGGCCTCGTCCGTGAGGCGCACCCGGAAGACCTCCTCCTCGGGCCGGTTGAACGTCGTTCCATAGCCGCGATCGTAGGGCACCCAGCGCACCGAGAGCGTCGATCCGGGCGCGCCGCGGGGCACGACCAGCACGTCGGCGCGCTCCCCCGGCGTGAGCACGAGGGCCGCGGACTCCACGGGTTTTTCCATGAAGCCGCCGTCGCCGCCGATACGCGTGAACGTGTGTTCTTTCATCGCGAGCTGGAAATATCGGCTCTTCGCGGCGTTCACGATGCGCCACCGCTGCCGCCGGCCCGCGCGCGCCCGGATCTCCGGGTTCTTCTTGCCATTGACCAGCAAGAGATCTCCCTCGCGTCCGAAGAGCGTGCCGAAATCGAGGCCCGTCTGTGGATCCTGGAGCGAGCCGTCGTCGCGGATCGCCATGTCCGAGAGCACGAGGACGAGCTCGTCGCCGAGATCGGCGGGCTCGGTCGGGTCGTCGACGAGCAGCCCGCCATAGAGGCCAAAGCCGAGCTGCGCGGCCGAATGAACGTGCGGGTGGTACCAGTAGAGGCCCGCGTCCGGCAGCACGAAATCGTAGGTGAACGTCTCGCCGGGCTGGATCTCCGGCTGGCTGTGCCCCGCCGCCCCGTCCATCGCCGCGGGGATTCGCAACCCGTGCCAGTGGATCGTCGTCGGCTCGGGCAGCGTGTTGCGGAAATGCACGATGAGCCGATCGCCCACGTTCGCCCGCACGAACGGTCCGGGGATGCTGCCGTCGTAGGTCCACGCGGGTGTCTTCAGGCCGGCGACGAGCTCGAGCTCCTCGATGCGGGCTTCGAGATCCATCTCGAAGGTCTTCGGGTCGGCGTTTCGGTCCGTCGCAGGGCGCATGGCGACCGCGGAATCCCAGCCTTCGGGCTGCGCGCCCGGGTCCGGGCCGCCGCAGCCGAGGCCCACGAGCCCGAGGAGCACGAGCGGCGCTCGGCGGCGCGGGAGAAGCGTTTTCCGGGGCGCGGCGAGGGGGCGTTTCGACATCGCAGGAGCGAGCATCCGCCGAGCCCCTCACGAATGCAAGCCGCGGCGCGACGGCGCGTCTTGCGAGCGAAAGGCATCTGCTCGTAGGATGCTCAGGATGTCCGTCCACGTCTCCGGCTCGGCTGTCGGGCCTCGCCACCAGCGCCGCTCCTCCGTTGCGCGCCGGGGACGGGCGTGGGCGTTCGTGTTCGTTTCGCTGTCGATCTTGCTGCTCACGTACGGGTGCGTCTCGCCCGACAGGCCCTACGGCGAGGGCCCTCCGGATGGGGGCGCGGGGCAAGGCGGCGGCGGCGGTCTCGGCGGCGGGGGAGGGCAGGGCGGCGACGCGAACGGCGAGCCGTGCAGCGACAGCCTCGCGTGTGGCTCCGGCTTCTGCGTGGACGGCGTCTGCTGCGACGCCGCGTGCACGGGCACGTGCACGTCTTGCAAGGCAGCGGATACGGGGCAGTCGAACGGCACGTGCGCGCCCGTGATCGCGGGCTTCGATCCCGAGAGCGAGTGCGCGGACGAGGGCGCGGCGTCGTGCGGGCACGATGGCTCCTGCGACGGCGAGGGCGCGTGCGCGCTCTACAAGGCAGGGACCGAATGCGCGCCGCAGAGCTGCGTCGAGCAAACGAAGGTGCTCGCGAAGACCTGCGACGGCGCCGGCACCTGCGTGGACACGGGGACGGTCGATTGCGCGCCGAACGCCTGCGTGAACAACGTGTGCGCGACCGACTGCACGAACGACGACGCCTGCGCGGCCGGGAAATACTGCGACGGCGCCTCGGGGGAGTGCCTGGACAAGAAGGCCATCGGCGAGGCGTGCCAGGGGAACAAGGCGAACCAGTGCGCGAGCGGCTTCTGCGCGGATGACGTCTGCTGCGACGCGGCCTGCGAGGGCGACTGCGAGGCGTGCACGGCGGCGCTCACGGGCGGCGCGAACGGCACGTGCGCGCCCATCCTCGAGGGGACCGATCCCCACGGGGGTTGCCTGGATCAAGGCCCGAGCTCGTGCGGGAACGACGGCACGTGTGACGGGAAGGGCGCGTGCCGCAACTACATGGCGGGCACGATTTGCGTGCAGGGCGGCTGCGCGGGCGGCGTCCAGACGAACCCCGACGTCTGCGACGGCATGGGGAGCTGCGCCGACAAGGGCACGGCGAGCTGCGCGCCGTATGCGTGCGCCGGCGACGTCTGCGCCTCGATGTGCGTGATTGACGTGCAGTGCGCCGCGGGCCAGTACTGCGCCGCGGGCGCGTGCGTCCCGAAGAAGACGGCGGGCGGGAGCTGCGGCGGCGCGAACGAGTGCGCGAGCGGCTTCTGCGTCGACGGCGTCTGCTGCAACACGGCGTGCGCCGGCACCTGCCAGGCGTGCTCGACCTTGAAGAAGGGCTCGGGCGCGAACGGCGTCTGCGGATCCATCGCGGTCGGGAGTGATCCGGACAGCGAGTGCCTCGAGCAAGGCGCGCCATCGTGCGGGACGAACGGCGTTTGCAACGGCGCGGGCGCCTGCCAGCTTTACGCCGCGGGCACGGTCTGCGTCGCGTCGAGCTGCACGGGCTCGACCCAGACGAACGCCGACACGTGCAACGGCATGGGCGTGTGCGCCGACGGCGGCACGAAGACGTGCGCGCCGTACGCTTGCGGCGCGGGGACTTGCAAGCCGAGCTGCGTGGCCGACGCCGACTGCACGTCGGGCAACGCCTGCGTGAACGGCGTCTGCGGCACGAAAAAGCCCCTCGGTACGGCCTGCGCGGCGGCGAACGAGTGCCAGAGCAACTTCTGCGTCGACGGCGTCTGCTGCGACACGACCTGCTCCGGCCTCTGCCAGGCCTGCTCGGCGGCGAAGAAGGGCGGCGGCTCGACCAACGGCACCTGCGGCGTGATCCTCGTCGGCACCGACCCGGACAACGAGTGCACCGATCAGGGCGTGATGACGTGCGGCACGAACGGCTTCTGCAGCGGCATGGGGAGCTGCCAGCTCTACCCGGCGGGCAGCGCGTGCGTCGCGGCGTCGTGCTCGGGCTCGACGCTCACGAAGGCCGACACATGCAACGGCATGGGCGCGTGCATCGACGCCGGCACGCAGCCCTGCGCCCCGTATACCTGCAGCACGAACGCTTGCAAGGCCACGTGCGCCGGCGACGCCGACTGCGCCTCGACGTCCTACTGCCTATCACAAGCCTGCGTCGCGAAGAAGGGAACGGGCGCGGCGTGCGCCGCCACGAGCGAATGCGCGAGCGGCTTCTGCGTCGACGGCTACTGCTGCAGCACCGCGTGCACGGGCCTCTGCCAGGCTTGCTCGGCGGCCAAGAAGGGCGGCTCGAACGGCGTCTGCGGCAGCATCACGACCGGGACCGACCCGGACAACGAGTGCGCGGCCGCCGCGGCCTCGACCTGCGGCGCGAACGGCTTCTGCGCCGCCGGCGCTTGCCAGCTCTACGCCTCGGGCACGGTGTGCGTCGCGGCGAGCTGCACGAACGGCGTCGAGACCAAGGCCGACACGTGCAGCGGCACGGGCACCTGCACCGACAACGGCACGAAGGCTTGCAGCCCCTACGTCTGCGGCACGACGTCGTGCAAGACGACGTGCGCGGTGAACGCGGATTGCGCGGCCGGGTTTACCTGCTCGGGCGGCACGTGCACGGCGGCGGGGGCGCTGCCGCTCGGCTCGGCCTGCTCGACCGCGGCCCAGTGCACGACCGGCTTTTGCGTCGACGGCTTCTGCTGCAATTCGGCCTGCCCCGGGACGTGCATGTCGTGCAGCGGCGCGAAGCACACGTTCGGGAGCGGCGTTTGTGCGCCCATCGTGGAGTACACCGACCCCGACAACGAGTGTGCCGACCCGACGATTTGCTGCGGCGGCACTTGTATGAGCCCGCTCGTCTGCCCCATCTAGCGGATCCCGATGAAGCTCGAAGAAGGCGCGATCATCGACGGAAAATACCGCATCGTCCGTTTGCTCGGGCGCGGCGGGATGGGGGTCGTGTACGTCGCCGAGAACCTCCGCGTGAAGCGCCAGGTCGCGATCAAGGTGCTCTCGCGCGCCGCGACCGAGCTGCACGGCGACGCGCTCATGCGCTTCGAACGCGAGGCGCAGGCGGCCGGGCAGATCGGCTCCGATCACATCGTGGAGGTCCTCGACCTCGGCACCACCGAGGAGGGCGATCGTTTCATGGTGATGGAGCTGCTCGAGGGCGAGACGCTGAAGGAGCGCGCCAAACGCGGGCGGATCTCGATCGACAAGATCGTCGAGCTCTTCCGGCAGATGCTCGACGGCCTCGAGGCCGCGCACGCCGCGGGCATCATCCACCGCGACCTCAAGCCCGACAACGTCTTCCTCCAGAAGAAGAAGGCCGGGCACGACGACTGGGTGAAGATCCTCGACTTCGGCATCTCGAAGTTCTCGGGCATGTCGGGCGAGGCCGCGCAGCACACGCGCACGGGCGTCGTGATGGGCACGCCGTTCTACATGAGCCCCGAGCAGGCGCGCGCGGCGAGCTCCGTCGACGCGCGCAGCGATCTCTACACCGTGGCCGTGATGCTCTACGAGATGCTCACGGGCCAGGTGCCCTTCAGCGGCGAGACGTTCGCCGAGCTCATGTTCAAGATCGTCTTCGAGTCGCAGCCGCACCCGAAGACCGTGAGCCCGATGCTCGACGACGAGATCTGCGGCATCGTGGTCAAGGGCATGCACCGCGACCCGGCCGCGCGCTTCCAGAACGCCGACGAGTTCCGCGCCGCGCTCGTCGCCTGGGAGGCGAAACGCGCGAGCGGGCAGCTCACGCGTTCGCCGCTCCCCTCGGTCTCCGCGCTCGCCTTGCCGCCGCCCTTGGGCGTGGCCACGCCCGAGCCGCCGCCGGTCTCGACGCAGCTCGGCGCGGGCGCCGTCGCCGGCCCGCCGAGCAGCCCCTCGGACCCGGGTTCGTCACCGAACAGCGCCTCGCTGACGCGGCAGACCTGGGCGCAGAGCGAGCGCGCCTCGGTGCCCGCGGTCAAACGCAAGGGAGGGCTCGTCGCGGCGGGCCTCGCGGTCGTGGTCGTGGTGTCTGCCGGCGGGGGGTACATGCTTCTCCGTGGTGGCGGGAGGGCGCCGGAGGCTCCTCCGAGCGCCGCGGCCGCCCCTGCACCCACGCCCGAGCCCGAGCAGGCCGCCGCGGCGCCCTCGCCGTCGGCCTCGGCGGCGCCCTCGCCGTCGGCCTCGGCGGCGACGATCGCGCCTCCAGCGAGCGCCTCTGCCGCGGTCAAACCCGCGCCGACGTCGAGCAGCGCGCCCGCCGTGACGACCCAAGGGGCGGCCACGAAGAAAAGCGTGACGAAAAAGGTCGTCACGGATTACGGGTATTGAGCGGGGTTTGCCCCGTAAACCCTAAAACCGACCGACGACCCCGCCGCCCTGGGGCCCGAGCCACGGGGTCACGAACGCTTTCGGCGGCGCCTTTCCGGGCGTTCCTTTCGACAACACGAACAGCACCACGCCGGTGACCGTCAATGCGCCGCCCGCCGCGAGGCCGATGACGCCGATCGTCCCTTTTTGGTTCGCATCCTCGTCGAGCGCGCGTACCGCGTCCGCCGGTGGGCCCCAGCAGTTGGCGCCGCACGCGTCGAACGCCTTGTCCGCCTCCGCGCGTTTCGCCAGCGACAGGCCCCCGAAGACGCCTCCAACCCCGAGCCCCGCCACGCCGAGCCCCATCAGCACGACGCCCGCGATCCGCCCCGGGCTCGTCTTCCCGGGCGGCTGCTCCCGCCCGCCTTCGGGCCCCGTCGGACCTACGGGCGGCCGCACCGGCGTGATCGGCGCGGCGCTCGCCACGGCCGCGAGCTCCAGCACCATGGCCGCTTTTTCCCCCTCCTTGATGGTCACGCTTTTCTCGGGCGCCGCCATGCCCTCGGCCGTCGCGCGCAGGACGTGCGTGCCGGGATCGATCGGGCTCGGGATACCGAGGAGCGCCGCGGGGAGCGGCTTTTCGTCGACCATGACGACGACGTTTTTCGCCTCGGGCGTGGTGCTCACCTGGAGGGACGGGATACGCGGCGAGAGGTCGGCGAGCTCTTTCTCCGCGTCGGCCTTGGCGTTCTTGAACGCGGCGGGCGCCTTCGGGCCGAGCTCCTCACGCACGATCGAGAGGTAGGCCTCCTTCGCGAGGACGAGCTTTCCGAGGGCCACGTACGAGCGCGCGAGCATGAGCACGTGGGTCGGCGCGTGGAAGAGCGCCTCGGCGCGCAGGAACATGTCGACGGCTTCGGCGTAACGCGACTCCTTGAACGCGTTCGTGCCGTTCTCGGCGGCGGCGCGGGCGCCGGCTTTCGCCTCGGCGCTCGCGGTGGGCTCCTCGGCGCGAACAGGCGGTGGCGCGAGCGTGGCGCTCACGAGGAGGCCTGCGGCGAGGAGGGCGCGGGCGCCGAGCTTCATGGGGGTTCGGAGTCTACGTGAGAGGGTGCGGATCTGGCAAATTGTCCTTTACGGGGCGCGGTGGCGGTGCGAAAACATGCAATTGCAGAGGAGCCGCGTATGGCGATGGCGAGCCCGTGGGGCACGAGCAAGGCAATCTTCGCGGTCGGGTCCCTCGGGATCCTGGCCGGTTGCGGCAGCTACACGTCCGACTATGTGCCGCCGCAGGACGGGCGCGCCCGCGTCCTCTGGCAAGACGATCACGTCGTCGCCTCGCTCCCGAGCGAGGCCTCCGGCATCAACTGCAGCGAGGCCGTCCGGAACCTGCCAGCGGACCCGCAGCAGTATTCGTCGTATTACGGCGGATCGACCGGCGTCGTTTATTACCGTCCCTGGATCATCGTGCGCCCCGCGCCCGTGGTGATCGTGGGATCGGGCAGCGGCTCGCCCACGCCCCGGGCCATCCCCCGGACGGCGGCGAACCCAAGCGTCGCCTCGAGCGGCGGATCCGGCAGCATCAGCGGGGGAGGCGGCGGCGGCAAGAGCACCGGCAGCAGCGGCGGGGGCGGGGGAGGCGGCGGCGACCTGGGCAAGGCCGCAGTCGTGCTCGCGGTCGTGGCGCTCCTGACGCTCCCCATCATCACGCTGAGCCTCGGCTTCACCCGGCCGGAGCCCGAGGGCGAGGTCGCGAGCGCGATCGACGAGGTCAATGCCTACAACGACCTCGCGCGCCTGCCCGATTCGCCTTGCGTGGCGAGGCCCGCCGGAGAAGTCCAATGAGCACACGGCACGCCTTCATGGTCCTCGGGCTTTCGGCCGCCGCACTCGCAGGTTGCGGCTCCGGCTTCACCACCGTCGAGCCGCGCGTGCTCGCCCCGCACGAGCTGACGCTCCGCTACGAGAACGAGTTTCAGATTCATTCGCCGCAGGGCGTCGTCGCGACCGGCGTGCGATATCGAGGCCTGGCCGAATACGTGGCCTGCGTGCCCGACGCCGAACGGCACGCACTCGCAGCCGAAACCGCGGGCGACGCGGCCGTAGGGATGACGGTCGCGGGCATCACGCTCGGCGTGGGCGGCATGGCCGGCCTCGCAGGGCTCGCCTACCAGAACAACCCCGACCTCATGTGGGGGCTTTTGCTCGGCGGCATTGGCACCGAACTCATTGGCCTCGTGATGACGGCGGTCGGTCGTGCCACGAAAATCGACGCACACGGCCACGCCGTCGACGCCGTCAACTATTACAACGACGCCGTGGGCAGCCTCGGCGGCCGTTGTGGTCCGCGCGGTACCGAAATGCCACAGACGCAATACGTCGATGCGCCGGCCCCACCAGCCGCGCCAGGGCCGATCCTTCCGGTGCCAGTCCAGCCCGAGGTGCCCATGCTGCCGCCCGCATTGCCAGAGCCCGAGGGGACCCCGCCCGCGCAGCCCGCGGATCTGCCGCCCGAGCGGATCATCCTCGACAATCCGTGACCTCGCAAGGCGCCGCGCCGGGGCGCTGCCCCGGACCCCGCGGGGGCTGTTCGCCCCTCGACCCGAACCAGGCACGGCCTGGACCGGGGATGGAAGAACTGCGCTCCGCGCAGTTCTTCCAACGGGCCGGTGGCAAGACCATGGAGGTGGGTTCCAAGCTGGCAACGGGCACGCCGCCGGTTGAACCTGCAGCGCTGGCATCTTGATTGGCAGGATCGTCGGCTGTCTTGACCCTGGCTGTTCGATGAACTGCGCATCGCGCAGTTCATCGACCCCGCGTCCAGCGCTTGCGCTGGTCCGGGTCCAGGGGCGGACAGCCCCTGGTGGGGCCTGGGGCAACGCCCCAGCGCGGCGCGTCCAGGTCCCCGCCGAATGCCCAGCATCCCCGCAAGATCGCGCTCCCTCCCCGCGGATGTCCTCCTGCCGCGCCGCAACCTGGTCCCCGTCCACGCGACCGCCGACCTCGGGCGCCGTGAACCGCCGCTCCCCGGGCGCATCCTCCGCCTTGCAGCGCTGCCAGCGGTCCTCCGCGCTCACCCGCACCCGAAAGGCGGCGCCGCAGTTCGAAAGCCCCACGCTGGAGACGCCGACCTGCGGCGCGGCAAGTCTCCCTCCGAGCGGCCGTCTCCCGTTCCACGGCGCCGCAGGTCCCCGAGCGCGCTCTGCGCCCCCCATCCTGCAGCGCTGGAGGGGGCGTCGCGCCGGGGCGCTGCCCCGGACCCCGCGGGGGCTGTCCGCCCCTCGACCCGGACCAGGCACGGCCTGGACCGGGGATGGAAGAACTGCGCTCCGCGCAGTTCTTCCAACGGGCCGGTGGCAAGACCCTAGACGTACGTCTCGAGCTGGCGGCGGGCACGCCGCTGGTTGAACCTGCAGCGCCGCGGTCGCTGTTGGCAGGGTCGTCGCTGGTCTTGACCCTGGCTGTTCGATGAACTGCGCGGAGCGCAGTTCATCGAGCTTGGGTCCAGCCCCTGGCTGGTCCGGGTCCAGGGGCGGACAGCCCCTGGTGGGGCCTGGGGCAAAGCCCCAGCTCCGCGCCCCCAAGAAAACACCCCCTCAGAGATCCATCTTGAGCAGCCGGCCCTCCGGCTTTGAGGCGTCGAGCAGCGGATACAGCAGGTACGGCTCCTTCTGCATCTCCTTCGGTGGCGGCGCTGTCGTGGTCACGACGTACTGGAAGGCGAGCGACCCGTTTGCGCTCTCCTCCAGGTGCCGCGCGTAGAGGAACAGCCGCTCGTAGATGCGCCCGTCCATGTCTGCCTCGCGTGGCCCGTCGTGCACCAGCAGCCCTGGGAGCTGACCGTGTCCGTCCATCGCGAGCTTCATCGCTGCGAGGTCGAATGCGAGCAGCTTGATCGTTTGCATCGCTGCGCCGTCTCGCTCGCCGCGGTCCTCGACGCGTAGATCCAGCCGCCGACCCTTCACCTCGACGCGTGCCTCCACGTGGTCGCCGAGCAGTGCGCGCACGACGTCGCGGAAGCGCTCCGAGATCCGCGCCTCGGCCACCTCTTGCTCGCGCCGCAGCGCTGCTTGCCGCTCGGACGAGGCTTTTACCTCGTCCGTCACCACGGCGAGCCGCTCCGTGTTCGTGTCGGCTTCGCGCTCGGCTGCTGTCATGTAGTCGTAGAGCCGCTCGACCTCCTCGATCGCGGCTCGTTCTCGCGCGATGCGCTTCTCCTCGGCGGACAGCGTGCTCCGCCGCCGCGTATGCTCGGCCGTCGCTTCCTTCTGCGCGGACCGCGCCTCTGCGAGCGTGCGCTTCGCCTCCATCACGGCCTCGGCGAGCGCCTTCTTCCCCTCGCGCGTCATCGGCGCTGCGGCTGGATGCGAAGCTGCCAGCGGACATCCCTTCGCCATCGCCACGTCGAGCGGCACGCTGCAGAGACCTGCGCGCACTGGCAGCGGCGCGGGCGCGCCTTCCTCGGCCTCTCGCTTCTTCTCGCTCGGCCGCTTTGCTTCCTCGCGACGCGCTTCTGCCTCGCGCAGCGCCTCGACCCGCGCGCCGCAGGCCTCGGCCGCTTGCCGCGCGGCGTCTTCGGCCTGCTCCACCTCGATCGCTTGCGCCGCGAGCGCTTCCTCCGCGGCTGCGAGGCTCGCCTTCCGCCTCGACACGGTCTCGCGGAAACGCGCGGCGAACAGCGGACCTGCGTCGTTCGTGTCGTCCTCGACCCCGAGCAGCCGCGCGAGCCTGCGCCGATCCTCTGCGGCCCGATCTGCGAGCCTTGGCGCCCTCTCTTCGAGGCCCTGCTTCTCCAGCGCGAGATCCTCGTAGCGGCGTTGCGCCTCGCTCTCCTCGTCCGACATGAGCGCGCAGAGCGCCCGCAACACCACGTGCCGATCGTCGAGCACCAGCCGCGGGCTCTCCGACTCGCTCGACGGATCGCGCCACTCCACGAGCCCCGCGAACCGCGACTCCTGATCCCGCGTCAGCCACGGCAGCACGTGCTCCCACGCGATCGGCTCCCGCTGGTGCGGCAGCTCCTTCACCGGCACGGGATCCATCACCACGCGCCGGATGTCCGCGAGAAAATCCTGGTACCCGCCGCGCCCGCGCTCGGCGAGCGCCTCGGCGAACGACAGCCCGCGCGTCGCGAACGGATGCAGCCCGAGGCCAAACGGCCGCCCCACGATCCAGCGCTCGTCCCCGACGACGATCGCTGCCACGACCCAGCCGTCGGGCAACGCCTCGCGGATCTTCTCCTGCGCGCGCGTCGTGCCGAACCGCTGCTCGCCGAGCAGGTAGCGCAGCATGCGGCAGAACGTCGTCTTGCCGGCTGTGTGCCCTGTGATTTGCCCGTCGCCGAGCCGGTTCTCCACGTCCTCGGGCGTGGGTGGGGCCCAGAGCACGTTCAGGCCTTTGCGCAGCGTGATGTGCCGGAGGAGCGAAGCCTCGGACGTGTCGTAGTCGCGGAGCAGCCAGACCTCGGCCACCCAGACGAGCGGCTCGGAGCGGCCCATCTTGATCGGCGCGGAAGGAGGCGGGGCGGCGGGGGGCTCGGAACCTCCGAAGAGGTCGAGCTGTTGCATGCGGCGCTTGGTCATGACTTCCGAGGGCGGGTGCGCGACGCTACCCCACGTTTTTGCGACTGTCTCTCCGGAAAGGTGGTCCTCGGGCCGCGGCTGCGCGCCGGCTACTCCTTCAGCGCGAGCAGGGTCCGATCGAGCGCATCGGCCATCTTGGTGAGTTCCTCCACGGTCACGCCGAGCTCCTTGCTCGCCCTGGCGTCGGAGACGGCGCCGTCCTCCACGAGCAGGGCCGCGTACCGCTGCGCGAGCTTCGACGACCGCTGGAGGGTCCCGCGCAGATCGAGGGAGAGCTCCGGATCGTTCATGAGCCCTTCGAGCGAGGCGAGCACACGGAGCGCGCGCACCTGGTCCGGCGCCTCCTTCGTCTTGCCCTTCAGGGCCCCGAGCGCCGTGGCGTCGTCGTCGTCGTCATCGTCATCGTCATCGTCGCCGTCGAACCCGGGCAGGCCGCGTTTGTTCTCGATCCGGGCGAGCATCTCCTCGACGGGGACGAGCGGCACGTCGTTCGGGAAGACGAGCGCGCCTTCGCCGGCGCGCGGCAGGAGGTAACGCAAGGTCGAGACGAGGCCGCGGCACGGGCCGACCTCGAGGTCGGACGCCTGGTCGAGGGTGATGACGGATTTGCAGGCGCGGTAGCGCGCGAGGATGGGCTTGGAGAGCGGGCGTTTGGCGAGCGCGTAAGCGGCTTGCAGCTCGGAGACGGGTGGGAGCTCGCCGCCGGCTGCGACCTCGGGGACCGTCTCGTCCTCGTCGATCCGATCGACGTGCTCGTCGATGTAGGCCTCGAGGTGACGTTCGTACTCGTCGGCGAGCGCGGAGATCGCGCGGGGTGAGAGGGGGCTGTAGAGGAACCAGGTGGCGCTCACGAAGCCGTCCCATACCACGGGACGGGCTCCGCGCGAGTGGAAGCGGGCAGGGAAGCGCTGCTAGGGCGGGCGGGTCCTTCCTCGGCGGGGGGGGTTCGAGGCGGATCGCGGCGCCGCGGGCAGGGCCCGGACCGCGTTCGGGGTGGGCTGGTTCGTCGGGACCGCCTGGCGCGTTTGTGGATCGCCCGCCGCGGCATCCAGGACCACGCCTCCGAAACGCATGGGACGTTGCGAGGTCCCTACGCCGCGGGTAGTTTGCGCGCGGTGAACGAGGCGATGGCCAGGTTTTGCTGGTACGAGCTCAGGACCACCGACACGGGCGCGGCGCAGGCGTTTTACGCGGACGTGCTCGGATTGCAGATTCGAGACACCCCGGGCGGCAGCCTCTTTTTCCGCGGGGATCAGGCGGTCGCCGGATGTTCGGCCTTGCCCGAGCTCGCCGCGGCCCGGGGCGCTCCGGCGCATTGGCTCGGGCATATCGGCGTGCGCGACGTCGAGGGCCTTTCGCGTCGTATCCTCGCGCAGGGAGGGGAGCCGCTCGGACCGACGCGCACCCTCGAAAGCGGCGCGACACGCGTGATTCTGCGGGACCCGTTTGGCTCGGTCCTCGCGCTCGTCTCGCCGAACCACGCCGCGAGCACAGGCGTGGTCGTGTGGCATGACCTCAACACGCGCGATCATGGCCGCGCCTGGGCCCTGTATTCCGAGCTCTTCGGCTGGAAGGCGACCGAGACAGAGGACCTCGGGCCGGAGTTCGGCGTGTATGCGAAGTTCTCGTGGGACGAAGCGGGCACGAGCGTGGGCGGCATGGTCAGCAGCGCGCGGCTGCCGCATATTCACCCGCATTGGCTCTTTGCTTTCCACGTGGAGGACCTCGACGAGGCCCTCGCCAAGGTGAACGCGCGCGGGGGCAAGGTGCTCGCCCCGAGGCAGCTCCCGAGCGGGGAGCGGATCGCGGCGTGCGAAGACGCGCAGGGCGCTGCGTTTGCCCTGCACGCGTCCGCGCCGCGCGCCTAGGTTCGTCCGCCCCCGCTGCCGTGTCCGCCTCGGCTGCGGTTTCCGCCTTCGCTTCTGCTCCCGCTTTTGCCTCCCCGGTGGTAGAGCATCCGCATGCGCGTGATTTCCATTCATCGAACGAGTCCGGCGGTGCTTGCGACCGTCGCGGCGATGCTGCTCGCGGCCGCGCCTGCCTGTTCGCGCTCGCAGGAGCAACCCAGCGGCGGGGCCGTCCCGACCGCCGCCCCGAGCGCGACGTACTCGACGCGCGGCAAGGTGCGCGCGATCGGCGAGAAGAAGGACAACATCACGATCGCGCACGAGGACATCCCCGGCTACATGAAGGCGATGACCATGATGTTCGAGGTCGCCAAGCCCGAACTCCTGCGCGACGTGAAGGTCGGCGACGAGGTGTCGTTCACGTTCTCGGACCGCGACGGGCGCCTCTTCGTCGAGTCGATCACGCCCGCGGCCCCGAAGTAGTCAGGGGGTGTCTCGAAGGGCCCGTTTGTCTCGGCCTTTTTCGACCCTCGACGCAACAAGGTCAGCCTGTTCCCCGCCACTTCCTGTGGTATCGTCTCCTGTGTGAAGCTCTTCGCGCCCGGTCCTTTCCAGGCTCATCAGCTCCGCTCGGGGGATCCGTACGAGCTCTCGAAGGGTCATCCTGTCCTGTGGCTGCCGACGGGCGGGCGCGGCGCGCGGGCGAACCTGCTCGGGGGCACGGTGCTGGAGACGGATCCGGCCGTCGAGCAGGCGGGGGTGGACGCTGGATTTTCGACGGAGCCGGGGATGATGCGGGCGCCGGACGTGGCCGTGGGCAACGTGCCGGACGTGGCCGGCTGGGTGCAAGGAGCGCCGCCGCTCGCGGTGGAGTACGCGGATCGCGGCCAGGACGAGGAGGAGCTGCAGTCGAAGATCGCCGAGCTCCTCGCGGCGGGCACGCAGCATGTGTGGGTCGTGCGGCTGACGGGCCCGCGAAGGGTCGAGGTATACACGCCGGGGCAGAAGCTTCGCACCCTGGGGCCGGGTGAATCCCTCGAGGCGCCGGGAATCCTGAAGAACGTGGTCCCGGTCGAGGCCCTGTACGACCGCGAGGCCGCGCATGAGGTCACGCTGCGCAACCTCTTGCAGCGCCGCGGCTACGAGAGCCTGGAGGCCGTGCGGGAGGTGGGGCGCGAGGTGGGGCGCGAGGAGGGGGAGCGCACGGGCCAGCTCGCCCACGCGCGGGCGGTTCTCCGCCGGCAGCTCGGCAAGCGCGGGATGACGCTCGACGCGGCCCAGGACGCGCGCATCGACAGGATGGCGGACCTCGCGACCCTCGACCGCTGGCTCGATCAGGCCCTCGTCGCGAAGACCACCGACGAAGCCCTGCGCTGACCCTTCACGGAAAGGTCCCGCACGGCGTCGTCGACTTCCCCTCGGACCACTCGGCCGGCAGCGGTCCGGCCACCTTCACGGTGAACGTCGCGTTCCCCTCGTTGTTGCGAGGGTCCGCGTCGTTCAGCCCCACCCACACGAGCCCGGACGTGCGGGCCACGAAACGCGCGCAGGGCGCCACGATCGCCCCCATCCGCGCGTCGCCGCCGCCCACCACGGCGATGCCGGCGCCGTGCGGCGCGGACCGGAACGGCTCGTTCTCGAAATTCGGGTCGTGCGGCTCGTTCTCGAAATACCCGCGTGGATCGATCCACGCGCCGCGCCCCGTACCAATCCGGTATTGCCCCCGCGCCGAGATCTCGACCACCTCGCCCGCGCGAATCGGCCGGAGCGACACCAGCGCGCCGCCTGCTTGCGCCGTCACCGCCGCCTCGGCCGTCTCCATTGGGTTCGTGTAGGCCATCACGGCGAGATCCATCCGCATCACGCCCCCGCCGCGTGTCGAGAACACGGGCCGCGTCGCCTGCGCCGCGAGCAGCTCCTGCCGGCTGAGCTTCACCCCGCCGATGACCTCCGCAGAGGCACCGTCCCGATCCACCACCGCCAGCGTGATGCCCTCCGCCGGGATCGAATTCGTCGGGATCACGAATTCGCCGTGAAACGTGGTTTGCATGGCGTCGTGCGCGGTCGGCGTCTGGTAATGGGCTGCGCTGCCCACGCCGAGCAGCACCACGAGATCGGGCAGCCGCGGGTCGGCGTTCGCGGGCCGCGGGCGTGGATCGATGGGGCAAAGGGCCTCGGCTCCCTTGCCCGTGATCGGATCGGTCGTGGCCATCACGCGGCCGAGCATGCCGCAGGCCGTGCCGTCGGTCGGCTGGGGCTCGATGTCGTCCCAGGGCACCTCGGTGCCCGGCCGGTACGGCGTGACCTCCACCGTGTCGACGCGGACGACGAGCCAGGGCGGCTCCTTCCAAGCACTCGGGGTCCCGGGCTCCCCCATCGGCTCGGCGCAGGCCGTGGCGAGGAGCACGAGCGAAACGAATCCGATCCGACGCATGCCCCAGCGTACGCCAGAACGAGCGGGAAGGGTAGGGGACGAGCCGCCTCACGGCCCGCAAAGCGCGGGGTTTGGCGCGGGCGGGAGCGGGTATGCCTCCGTCGCCGCCTTGGCGAACTGGCATTGGAGATCCTCGGCCTTGCACCCGGCCTGGCTGATGCAATTGCCGTTCGCGTCCGTGCCCTGACAGAGGCAGTTCGTGTCGCCCTCGGGGCAGATCTCGACGAGCTCCATCATGCCCATGTCCTCGTGGTTCAGCTTGTGGCAATGCAGCACGAACTGGCCCGTGAACTTGCGGAAGTTCGTCAGGATCTGCCGCGGCCCGTCCTCCGCCTGCACCCAGAACGTGTCGCGCCAGTGCGGGAAGTTCGGCTCCTTGTTCGAATCGTTCGCGCAGACGAGGTACGGATTGATGTGAATGTGGAACGGGTGCCCGTCGAACGCGCGGATCTCCCATTTCTCCGTCGTCCCCACCTCCATCACCCGGTCGCTGCGGTACCCCCAGGCGCGCCGATCGTCGAAGCGGCGGCAACTGATGTTCGGGGCGGGGCAAATGCACGTCGGCGCGTCCGGATCGATGCCGTGCATGTGGTCGCTCGGGCTGCACGAGCCGAGCTCGGCGGGTTTTTCCGGGTCGGGTTGTTCCCCTGGCGTGGGGACGAGCAGCGCGATCTTCTGGTGGATCTTGTCGACCGATTCGCAGCTCGCCTCCATCGTCTGGCCGTCGACCTTGCCCGTGAACGTCGTGGGTGGCGCGAGGGCCGCGAGGGCCGACGCCGCCGGCATGTTCGTCTCCGTCGGCGCTCCGTTTGCCGGATCCACGTCGAAGATCGCCACGAGGCTCCCGAGCGGATCGGAGGGGCGCCGCCCCACGAGGCAAAGCGTCGTCTTCTCGGCGGGCATCTTCACGACGGCCTCGATACGATAACCGGGCGATACCCACATCGTATCGCTCACGTAAACCTGGGGCAGCGTGATGCCGTCGCGGGCGATTTGCGTGATGTCGATCGGGTGCAGGACATCAAACGATTCGCAGGTCGGATCGTCCGAGGGGTGGAGCTTCATCCCGAGCTCGTTCGGCGTGCCGGCGTGCACGATCCGCAAGCGCTCGATCTGATTCGGCGAGGTCTTGATGTGCGGAAGGAGCTTGCCGCTCACGAGCGTCGGCTTCGTATCGTTCTCCGCGCCCTCGAAATCGTTCGCCGAGAGCGTATCCTCACCGCACGTCTCTCCGTCCGCGAGCGGCCGCGTCGACTCGACGTTGATGGGCACGCCGCCGAGGACCATGATTCGCTCCTTCGCCTTGGCGATGCCGGGGACCTCGTCGAGATCCCCCTCGATGACGAGCGCGCCCGCGGCGCCGTTCGTCACCTGGATGGCCGTCGAGCCGTGGATGTGCGGGTGATACCAGTTGAACCCCTCGTGGTGTGGCCCGTCCTCGTCGAGATCCCAGCGGTATTGCGCCATCTCGCCCGGCGGCACCTCGTGCAGCACGTCGTCGGCGTGGTAACGCGCGTCCGGGCCACAGCCCGAGCCCTCGCAGGGGTCTGCCGCGGCGGGCGTCGCGTAGTTCGGCTGGACGTGCGTGCCGTGCGCGTGCAGGTTCGTCAGGTTGAAATCGTGGCACGTGACCGCCGACGTGTTCGCGGCCCCGGCCACCAGGCGGTAATCGGAACGTTTGAAATCGTTGTGGAGGTTGACCCGCACCTTGCGATCCGCGCCGGCCGGCACGCGGATCGTCGGGCCCGGAATCGAGCCATTGTAGGTCCGCAGGCAATACCGTTTCCCGCCGATCTTCACCTCGCTCGGCGCGAGCCGGAGTTCGTGGACCCCTGCCGCGTTCGGGGCGAGCTCCGGCGGGTTCTCGAAGATCTCCGGCGGGCCCGCGGGCGTCGCTGCATCGTCCGAGCAGCCGCCGAGCGCCGCGCTCAGCAAGAGGAACGCGCATCGACCTGCACGATGCATTGGTATGTTGAGGATCGCCTGTTTCATGGAATCCCTCCGCTCCCGGCCCCGACCGCCGGTGGTTCGTTGCTTTCGGGCTGAACGAGGGCGAGTGTAGAAGATCAGGCGTCCTCTCGGATGGCCAGAGGTGGTCACTGGATGGACAGGATCTGGTCATCCAGGAGGAAGACCATGGAGTTCGACGCCTCGGCCTCTTCTTTCGGTTCGACCCTACCCGGAGCTTCCTCCAGGCCTTCGAGATCGAACCGAGCTCCCCCCGCGCCCCTTCGCCTGCGCCGCGACCTTCGCATGACGAGCACTCTGGGCCCACGCGGCGAGGTACACCAAAATGGTCCCATTGAGCGTGAGCGACGCGATCTCCGCCAGGTATCGATCGAAGACGACGAAGCCGAGGACGCCCGCGCCTGCGACCGCCACCGTGAGCCACGACAGCCAGATCCGCGGCGTGAGCCATATCATCGAAAGGGAGACGCCCGCGGCCGTGATCAACATGTCCCGCAGGACGACCGCCAGCATCGTCTCGTCGTGCGCCGCGCCGATCACGCGGCTCGCCACCAGGAAGAGGCCCGTCACGAGGAGCAGCAGCGTTCGTACCCGGTGAAACGGGTTTTTCAGGAGCGTCCCTCGGAACAGGAACGTCACGGCCGCGAGGACGAACGTCAAGCTCAGCGCGGGGACGAGCATGTCGTCGCGCACCGTGAACTCCGTCGTCGGGCGAATCTCGCTCCAGAGGGTCCAGGCCCCGATGGTGAAGAGCGCGATGACCGCGAAGAGCCGCCGCTGCCGCCCTTGCCCTGAAGGATCCGCGGCGGGCTCCTCGTCGAGCTCGGCGAGCAGGGCCTCCATGCTCTCGAACCTCCCGGCCGGATCCCTGGCGAGCCCGCGCGCGAGCGCCTCCGGCACACGCGTGGGCACGTCGGCGCGCGGAGGCGCAGGGGCCGGCTCGCCCGCGAGCGCAGGGATGACGGGCATTCCGGGTTTTTTCGGTGCGAACGGGTTCCGCTGGTAGAGCGCCTCGTAGAGCGCGACGCAAAAGCTGAATTGATCCGAGCGCGCGTCCAGCGGATTGCCGAGGAACTGCTCTGGCGACATGTACGCTGGTGTCCCCACGATGCTCCCTTCGGCCGTCAAGGGCGACGCGAGCGCGCCGCTCGTCGGCGCCGCGGCGGAAGGGTCCGCGGGGGCCACGCCCCGCGCGTGCGCCAGGCCGAAATCGAGGATACGCACGCGCCCATCGCCGTCGATCATCGCGTTTGCCGGCTTCACATCGCGGTGCACCATCCCTGCCGCGTGCACCGCGGCGAGGCCCCGGCCCGCCATCCGATAGGCTTCGAGCACCTCCTCCGCGGATCGGGGCGCCTCCTCCTGCCATTCTTGCAGCGTCTTTCCCTCGATGTGTTCCATCACGACGAACACGTCGCCGTCGACTTCCCCCACCTCGTACACCGTCACCACGTTCGGGTGCGACAGCCGCGCGAGCGCCTGCGCCTCGCGGAACATGCGCTTTTGCGTCTCCTCCGGGGCGTATGCGGCGTGCAGCAGCTTGATCGCCACACGCCGATCGAGCTGCTCGTCGTAGGCGGAGAACACCTCGCCCATCCCGCCCTCGCCGAGCTTGCGCAAGAGCAAAAACCGCCCGAGCGTCGGCGCCCCGTCCTCGCGCCGCGCCTGCACCTCGGCGGGCGGCAAAGCACCTTCCCGAGGCGCCGGAGCCGCCACGGTCGGGGCCAGCGCCGGATCCGGGGCGCCCACAGCGCGCAGCGTTTCCGTCATGGCATCGACGTTAGCGGCTCGCGAGGACGACGGGAAGCGCCGAGGGCCTCCCGCTCCCGCCGAAAGCTCTGGCATAGTCGTGGTCACGCATGGATCCCCATCGCCTCGTCGCATCGTGGCTCGACGGCCGCGCCCGCGTTGAAAAGGACGGCGCGCTCGTCCTCGGGCCGCCGCGGAGCGCGGGCCTCTCGGGCAAGCTCCGCCGCGCCTACACGTGGATCGCCACGCAAGCCCTCGTGTGCCCGTACCTCGACATGGAGCTCGAGGAATCGACGACGCTCGGCAAGGGCGAAGCGCGCGTCGACCTCGGCCGCGCGGCGCACGCCTCGTACGTCCTCTTGCCGCTCCTTTGCCTTGTCACCTCGCAGCGCTTGCTCTTCGTCGGCGCCCCGGGCCGCGGCAAGACCACGATGGCCACGATCATGGCCGCGCTCGCCGGCATCCCCCTCGACGAGATCCGCCGCATCGTCCAGCACGGCCATCCCCAGCTCACCACGGCCGATCTGATCGGCAGCCCCTTGCCCGCGAGCCTCGTCAAGGCCGAGGCGTCCGGCGAGATCCGCGTCGAGTGGCGCCGCTGGATCGGCAAGCGCGTCAAGATCATCGACGAGTACAACCGCATCCCCACGAAGACCCAGTCCGCGCTGCTCTCGCTCCTCGCCGAGGGCTACGCCGAGAGCTTTGAGCAGGTCGCGCTCGCCGGCAAATCCGCCTGGTATCTCACGGCGAACGAAGACGCCGGCGGCGGCACGTTCCAGGTCATCGAGGCCCTCAAAGATCGCATCGACGTCGTCGTCCGCGCGCCGCCCTTCCACGCGCGCTCGCTCGACGCCCTCGCCGAGCGTGTCGCCACGGCCCGCCCGCCCGAGACCCGCATCCCCGCCGACGTCGTCTTCTCCGCCGACGAGCTCGATCAAGCCGAGGCCGAGATCCGCGCCGTCCCGGTCCCCGAGAGCGTGCTCGACGTGCTCGGCTTCTTCGCGGGCCAGCTCGACTTTTGCCGCCGGGCCTCCGACGTCCTCGAATACCGCAACAAGGACACGCTCCACCTCGCGGGCAAGAAGGTCGCGCACGTCTGCAACGAGGATTGCCCGCTCGACAAGAACGTCCACGTCTGCACGCAGACCGAAAACGGCGTCTCGGCCCGCGCGCTCCAGGCCATCCTGCTCTTCGCCAAGGCCCTCGCGTATTTCCGCGGCAAGAGCGAGGTGACCGTCACCGACGTGCGCCTCGTCCTGCCCTTCACGCTCTTCGACAAGCTCCGCCCGAACCTGCAGAGCGCGTTTTTTCAAAAGGCCGAAGCCCGCGTCCTTTTGCTCGACCGCGCCACCTGGATCACGCGCCTCTTTGATCAAGCCGCCGTCCAGCACGCGGCCTACGCGCCGCTACGCGAGGGCGTGCGCGCGCTTCGAGTGGAGGCCGAGGCGAGCGCGCTCGGCGCCACCACGGCGGATCTGAAGCGCCGCGTGGGCAAGGTGCAGCGCGCGATGGAGGAGCTTCTCAAGCGCGCCGATCTCTCGGGGCCGATCTACGACGACCTCGTGCTCCTGAAGAGCATCCACGAATCCTACCAGCGCAGACTCACGGCCGCCGAGCGCCTGGAAGGAGGCGCCTCGTGACGGATCTCGAAGCGCTGGCGACGCATCATTTACGGGAAGGAGAACGCCGTTTTTCGCGGTGGGACGGCGCGCTCTTCGAAGCGCTCGTCGTCGGGCCGGGCAAGCGACTCGCGGGGAACCTCGACGGATCCGAAAGCTCGCTCCGTGTGTTCGAAGCCTGGCTCGGCCTCGTGGTCGAGGCGATCGGGCTCGGATACATCCGTCCCGGCGTCGTGGGCGAGGGCGATACGCCGCGCGCGCGCAGGCCGGAAAACCTCGTGGAGCTCCTGTTCGTGGACGTTCTCCCGGACAAGCTCCCGACGCTTCCGGTCGAGACGCGCATGGGCCTGCTCGCGAAGGCGTGGAACCTCGGCGAAGGCCTCTTCGGCGAGCCGCCGTGGCTGAACCTCTGCGTCGCCGCGGCCATGGCCGTGCCCATCGCTTCCTCGAACCCCGGCGCGCTCCTCGACCTCGAAGGCCGGCTCCTCAAGATCCTCGACGCCGCCCTCGCGCCGCGCGTCCGCTCCACGTGGAAAGGCCCGTTCGCCGTGCGGACGGTCGATCTGCGCGAGGTCGAGTCCGCGTTTCTGCCGGGCCGCGTGCATTTCGGCGCGCCCACGCTCGTCTGCGTCCACGATCGCAAGCGGCCCGATCTCGCCGCCGGCGTGCTCCTCGGCGCGCGTGGCGCCACGAACCTCGCGTTCCGCTCGCCGTGCCTCGCCGACAAAGCCGAGGCCGATCCGAGCTTGCCCACGGTCACGCTCGGGCAAGGCGTCGTGTACGTGAGTGACACGCGTGTCCCGCTCCCGCACTGGAAACGCGGGCACAGCGTCGCCGCCTCGCGCGCGGGCCTCGTCGTCGCGACCGCGCTCGACTCGCAGCGGCTCTGGCTCGTGGAGAGCCCTTGAGCGCAGAGGAGCGCATCACCTCCCTCGTGGCGCGCGCCTTCCCCCGCGCGCGCGCCCGTTACTCGCCCTATCTCTTGATCGGCGAGCCCATCGTCGATCCGGACGGAGACACCTTCGCCCGCATCGACCTCGCCTCGCGCACGATCCGCCTCGGCGCGCGCCCGATCACCGAGGCCTCGCTCGAAGACACGCTCGAAGCATTGATCGCCCACGAGATCGGCCACCACGTTGCGTTCCCCGGCAGCCCCGTCGAGCACGCGCGCCTCCTCCTGCTCGAACGCACGTTCCTTCCGCGCCTGCCGCGCTCGCTCACGGGGCCGCTTTACGATCTGCTCGTCGACGAGCGGCTCGGACAGGGTGTGCCCTCGATCGAAGACGATCTCTGCCGCATCCTCGCAGCGCGCGGCGCGCGTTCGCCCGACGACGTGCTCTTCACGTTCCAGCGCGCCGTGATTGAAGAGCTCTGGCAACGAAGGGAAGGGGAGCTCGTGGGGAACAACGCCGCCGCGTTCGCGCGCGCCTTTCCCGACCATCGCCTCGACGCAAAACTCCTCGCGCAAAACCTCTTCGCATTCGCGCCCGACATTACGCTCCAGTACCTTTATTTCGCCTCGATCGCCTGGCGGTACGCCATGGCGAGCCCCGCGCCCAAACATGCCGGCGGCGGCGACTGCGCCGAAGGCGAGCTCTCCGCCGAGGACCTCGCCGCGGCGCTCGTGCCGAAGAAGGGCGAAAAGGCGGCGATCGCGCGGGCGATCCGCGAAGGTTTTTTCCCGAAAGACCTCGCCGAAAAGCTCGCCGATCAGAGCCTCGAGCGCCGCGCAGGCGCGATGCCCGGCGACGGCCCGGGAAAATCCGAGCTGCTCACGACCGCGATGGCGGCCCATTACCGCCGCGAAGCCGAAAAACACCTCTTCCGGCCCCCGCCCGCGCGTGTATGGGCCGACGCGCTCGTGCCCACCACGCACCTCGAATGGGAGCCCGGCGATCCAGTCGCCGATATCGACTGGGTCGCCACGCTCCTCCGCCGTGGCGAGATGCTCGGTGCCGCGATGCCGCTGCTCCGCGAGCGCATCGCCGACGAAGAAGGCCAGAGCACGCCGTCCTTCCTCGGCCGCACCGAGATCTACCTCGACGTCAGCGGGTCCATGCCCGACCCGAAGCGCGCCCTCAACGCGATGACCCTCGCCGCGCAGATCCTCGCGACCGGCACGATCCGCGCGGGCGGCGCGGCGCGCGCGCTCGTCTATTCGGTGGGCCACGAAAAGGCGTGGGACTTCTGCCGCTCCGAGCGCGTGCTCTCGAAGTTTTTGATGCGCTACATCGGCGGCGGCACGCAGTTCCCCTTCGACGTCCTCGCCGCCTCGGTCGACGAGACCCGCATCGAGCAGCCGATCCGTGTGATCATCACCGACAGCGACTTCGACGCGAACTACGACGCGCAGCGACAAAACGCGACCATCTTCGCGCGCGCGGCCGAGTGCTCCCCGGCGTTCGTGCTCCTCCTGCACGCGCCGAACCGCGAGAAGGTGCGCAGGTACGAGCAAGCCGGCGCGCGTGTCGTCGCGGTGCGCGCCCTCGGCGATTTCCCGCGCGTCGCGGCGGAGCTCGCGTTTTCTTTGTTCGACGATCCTGGCACGACGAACCCCAGCGGATAGAGCCATGTCTTTCCTGAAAAACTGGACCGCGAAGCCCACCGCCGCCGCGCCGGCCGCGCAAGACGCCCGCCTCCTGCCCGAGAGCGTGCCCCTCGACCTCGCGCAGATCCTCGCCGCGCTCGGCCAGGTCCTCGCGGAGATCGAGCCCGCCGCGCTGGACGTCGACGTCGCGCGGGCCAAGCTCGCGGACCTCTGCCGCGACCTCGCGATCGAGCCCGTCGATCCGCTGGAGCTCGACCCACTGGCCGCAGGTCTCGATCGCAGCGCAATCGAGCGGCTCGCGCTCCTCGTGCTCGTGCTCGAACGGCGCGGGATCCCCGAGCCCGCGCTGAAGCGCATCTTCGAGGGACGCGCGCGCACCGCAGCGCGGGAAGGGATTTTCGACGTCGCGCGGGGCTCGGGTCTCGTGACGCTCGATCTCCTCCGCGGCAGCCCACTGCGCCGCGAGGAGCTCGCGCGCAGGCTCATCCTCGGGCTCGGCGCGTCCGTCGCGGGGGAGAGCCTCGCCGAGGCGCGCGCGGCGCTCGAGCGGCTCGATTACGGCAGGCTGATGGCGGAGGCGGAGCGGGCACGGCGGGCGGCGGGGAAGGGGTGAGCTTCACCGTCGTGGTATAGGGACCGCGCGTCGGTCGTTGCAGGATCGAGGTAGGTCGAGGGATGAAGGGAAGCCCGGAGAGGACTGGAAAGATCGTGCGCCTGGCCGCGGCGGTCTTGTTCGTTCCTGCGTTCGGGGGCGGCGTGTGGGTGGGTCGAACGATGCTGGAGCGGAGGCCACCGGCGACCGAGACCGAGACGAAGCCAAAGACCCGGTCGGAGCACGCCGCGGAGGAAGCGGATCGGCAGGACCTGGCTGTGTGTCGAGAGAGGGTGGCGGTTCGTTCAGGGGCGCGCAGGGCCCCCTCGGACCCGGCCGCGCCGCCGGGGGATGTGCAAGAGGACGCGGGCAAGCGCGTCGCCTCGGTGGAGGAGCTGCAAGCCGAGTCCGCGCAATGCAGAAAGAGTGAAGTCCTGGCCAGCGCGGAGGTCTGCGTCGCTGCGGCTCGGCAGTACCGCGCGCTCCTTTCCTTACCGCAGAACGGCCGGTGGTGCGGTCCCAAGTCCAGGGCCGCCGATCTCATCGAGGAGAACTTCGAGCGTTGCGCCGTGTTGGCGGACGTCCCGGCGGATTTCCGCTCGAATGACCTCACGAAGGAACAGGCGAGCCTCGTCGCGGAGGCGATCCGGATTCACAAAACTCTTCCGGAAGAAGAGCTGCTCCGTCGCTTGAAAGAGTTCGTCTGGACGTGCACCGAGACGCCGAAGAGCACGACCGAGCCCGAGGCTCCGGGGCCCTTGTGAGGTTTTCGCATGAATGAACGTCCCAAGAGCGCGGGCCTTTGGGGGGCTCTCCTCGTGGCAACGAGTTTTCTGGTCGTCGCTTTCGGGGGTGGCGTGCTGGCTGGCTGGGCGACGTGGGAACGCACGACGAAAGCCACGGAGACGAGCGCGGCGTCCGTCCATGATCCGCAGGAGGTGAAGAGAGAGCTCAAGGCGTGTCGACGCGAATTGGCAAAGCTCTCGAGGCCTCGTGCGACCCCGACGGCCGTTCCTACGGCGGGAGAAGCGAACGACGCCGGTCCAGAGAGCGCCGCCAAGGTCGAGGCGCTGCAAAAGGAGGTCGACGCATGCAGGGTCCGGGAGACCTTGGTCAACGCTCATGTCTGCGGCACGATGAGGGATCATATCACCATGCTGAGCGTCTTCCTGAATCACTCGGGGTGCGTGGAGACGGGCGGGGTCGACGAGCACATGGTGAACAGTTTCGACAAGTGCGCCGAGTTCGAAGACTTCCCGGCGCATTTGGATGAGGACGAGCTCGACAAGGAAGAGCGGCACAGAATTTACGAATCCAAGAACAATCGACGACTCAGCAGCCGGGAATCCATGGTGGGATGGAGAGATAGCATTTTAGAGGATTGCCGCGAACGGCTCGTGCCGCCCGAGAAATGAACACGCGGTCATAACGTCATTTCCCAAGCTGTCTGGGTAGGCGGGGCGGCTTCCGAAGGCGAGCGGACCAGATCGAAGCGAGCGGCGAGGGGTCGCGCTCCACGTGCGTGATCGTTCTTCCTCTCGTCCACTCCGTCCACGAGGAAGGTCAAGGCGCCCCAGAGTCGCCACTGGAGCGGTATCGGCCCAGGCATGAGCTCGATCGGCGAGCGGAGCTCGAAGCCGATCGCCGTTCTGTGGCCCCATACCTGGAGATCGCTGACCCGGAACGCGAGGGAGGGGATGAGCTTGACGGCCTCGTTGCTGCCGCCGATCGTCATCCCCAGGTTCGCTTGTGCATGCTTCCCGTAGAGAGCGTAGACCCGTACGCCCCCGAGATACGCGATCGACAGGGGAATGTCCGGGGCCTCGGGCACGATCGCCGCGGACGCCGCTCCCGTGATCTGGATCAATGGTAGCGGCGTCTCCCAGAGGTTGATGTGGCCCGCCGTGGCGGGCGCGCCGGTGATCGTCCCGCGGACGGGGGCGCCCGGCTTTTGCGAGCCCTGTCCTCGCGCTGCCATTTGCAGGAGCCACCCGCCTCGACGGTTGTTGAAGAGCGGGACTCCGACCATGACGCTGGCTTCGCCGACCCCTGGGGGCAGCACGGCCTTCCCGCCGCTGCACGGAGAATACCGTGTCTCCCTGTACGAAAACCTCGTCGTGGCGAGGATCGGAACTCCTGCGACGACCTTGCTCACCTGGATCTGTCCCCCGCCCCAGTACCCATTGAAAGGCGTCACGGGAACCGCGCAGGGGTCCTCCTGGGCAAACGCAGCCGAGGTGCCGGTGAAGCCGGCGATAACAGTGACAATCGCTAAAATACGGGCAAGGTAGACCACGACCTCCCTCACTCCTGGGAGGTGAATTCAACGCCTTCCAGCGGGTGTGCCGCTTTGGGGATCCTCGGCGGGCAAACCGAGAAGCTCAACCCCGAGTACTCGCGCGTTCCATCCGGGTTGATCTTTCTTACGACGTCGGGCGGGTAAATGACCGTGCACAATCCCCCTTCGAAGCCGGCGAAATCCTGGACGCACTGGTTCCATTTCTTCTCCATCAGCTGTTCGTACTCGAGGTACTCCGGCCTCGTTTGATATGTACCGCATTCCTGGTCCATGACGGATCCCCCGTGGAAGAGCGGTGTCGGACTCCAGTGCCACCCATTGCAACATTCGCGCAAACATTCCACGGGAACGCAGTTTTGATCGAACCACCAGTTCCCCACGCCGGCTTGCATTTGCCCCGGCTCATCGCCGAAGGTGCACCCCGCCAGGGTGAGCGCCGCCCACGCCGCGGCGCTCACCCTCCTCGTCACTCGAACCACGTGTCCGAGGTACGTCATTTCTCCGCCACGCCCCTCTTACCCCTTGACTTCCTCCCCATCCTCGTCCTCGCCGCCCTCGTCTTCCGCGCTGCTCCCGCCCTTCGATCGGTAGAGCTTGTCGAGCTTGAACGCCTCCGCCATCGCCGGGTTCCCGAGCCGCTTGGACGCTGCGATTGCGGCTCGCCGTGCTCTTCGCACGAGCTGCACGATGATCCCGTCGAGCAGGTCGAGCGTCTCCGTCTCCACCGGCGTCCCGCGCACGCCCACGTCTTCCTGGTCGGCTTTTCGCAGTGCCGCGATCGATGCCGCGAGCTCCACGAGCGCCTCGGGCCCGCCTTGATCCGCTGCCACCGCCGCCACCGCTGGGTGCTTCAACGTCTCGCCGAGCAGCGCGAGCTGTTGCGCCAGCGGCTCTGCTTTCTTCGCTGCCGACCGCGTCTGCCGCAACGCTGCCGCGACGGTCGCCGTGGCCTCCTCGGACACCTCGCTCGCCTCCAGGTCCTCCTTCACCCCTGCGAGCACGGCGCGCGTGTTGATGCGCGCTGTCGTCGCCTGGTTGCAGGCCTTCACGTAGGCCTCCCCGGTCACCTTCTTTTTGCCTTTGGCCGCCTCCCGCCCCACGCCCGCGTGGATCAGCCCGTCGCGCGCGCTTGCGAGCTCCGCCGCGTGTTTTGCGCCGAAGCCCGATGTCTTGAGCACCGGCGCGTGTTTTTCGTAAGCGGCCAGCGTCTGGTGGGCCTGATCGAGGGTGTCCTGCGAGCCGAACTGCTCGCCCAGTCGAAGGAGCGTGAGCCTGCGTGTCTTCGGAATTGTTTCGAGATTTGTGGGCATGCGGCGTAGCCTAACGAACCTCAGGCCGTCAGGAAACCACCTGCGCTCGTCCGTTCGCCGCCTGCGCCGGGCTCCGCATCCCCGCTGCGTAGCGTCGAGTCCCCGCTGTCCGAGCGGAGCGCGCGACTGCACGCGAGGAAACGACCGCTGTAGCGCGCGAAGCGACCGCTGTGACTCGTGAAGCGACCGCTGTGACTCGTGAAGCGACCGCTGTGACTCGTGAAGCGACCGTTGTAACTCGCAGAGCGACCGCTGTAGCTCGCAGAGCGACCGCTGTAGCTCGCAGAGCGACCGCTACCGCGACAAGAGCCCCTGGCTCTCCAGCGCCGTCCGCACCGCCCCTGCGATCTCCACCGCGAAGGGGCCTTCGCCATGCACGCCGATCGCGTCGAAGCGGCTCGTCCTCGCGAGCCGCAGCGCGTTCTCCGCTGCGGCTGCGGCGTTCTCGATCCTCGCGCCCGGCTCGCCCTCCGGGATCAGGTTCCCGTCCGCGTGGTAGCCCCGATCCGCGTACGCCTCCCGCAGATAATCGAGCCCGCCCGTGCGTACGTAGTCGAGCATCGGACCCTCGAACGGGCCGATCACGGGCACGTCCATCGACAGCCCTTCGAATGCGCCGTCGAGGATCGCGTCCGCCACGTGCCGGTTCGCCGTCGCCGCGAGGAGGAGCGCGTCCGTTGCCTTCACCGCGAAGATCCGCGCGCCCTGCCACTCGGCCACGCGCAGCATCGCGGTACACTGATCGCGCACGGCGCTTCGCACGTCCTCCGGCTCCACGTTCGGCGCGATCGGCCCGCCGTGCGCCGGGAACGAGACGAGCGCGACGATCTTCGCCCACGACTCCTTCGCCTGCTGAATCGCGCGCTTGATCGACCGCTCGTCGACGCCGGGGCCCCCGCAGGCGATGCTCGCCATCGTGGCGAACTTGTAGAGCTCCCGTGGCTCGTCCTGTCGACGGCCCACGGGGATGTTGAGGCTGACCGCGCGCATGAGGAGGACCATCGTAACGCAGGGCGCCGCCGCCTGGGTAGTCTCATCGCAGGCGTCTCCCGCGAGGCGCACGAGTGCTTGACGCCGCCGGGCCGGCGTGGTTTCCGCGGTCGATGCAACCGAGCGGCGCCCGCGCCCGTGCCCTCGTCCTCGGCGCCACGGGGCACATCGGTCAAGCGATGGTGCGCGAGCTCCTCGCGCACGGCTACCACGTCACCGCGGTCACGCGTCGAACGAGCCCCGCGAACCTCGCCGGCCTCGACGTCGATCTCGCCGTCGGCGACGCCGACGCGAAAGGCCAGATCGACGCGTGGGCCCGCGGCCACGACGTCCTCGTCGACGCCGCGGCGCCCTATCCGATCCACCGGTTCGCCCCGCAATCCTCGGCCGAACGGGATCCACTCCGGTATGCCGTGACGCGCACCCGCGCGGTCCTCGACGCCGCCTTCCGCAGCGGCGCGCGCCTCGTGTACATCGGCTCGTTCACCACCTTGCCCCGCAGCGATACACGCCTCGCCGCGCTCGAAACGAGCGTGCGCAGGCAGAGCCATCCCTACTTCGCCGTCAAGGCGCACATGGAGGGGATGGTCCTCGATGCCGCGCGCCACGGCCTGCCCGCCGTCCTCGCCAATCCCACGGCCTTCCTCGGGCCCTGGGACGACAAACCCGCGGAGCTCGCGCTCGTCCCGCAGCTCCTCGCGGGCCTCGTCCCGGCCACCGTGCGGCGGATCGTGAACGTCGTCGATGTCCGCGACGCGGCCGCGGCGATCCGCGGCGCGCTCGAAGCCGAGGCGTTCGGCGTGCCCCTGCCGATCACGGGCCACGATGTCCCGACCGACGTGCTCGCCGCGCGCATTTGCGAGCTCGCGGGCGTGAGACCACCCTTCTTGCGCGCCTCGGCCCGGCTCTCCGCCGCGGGGGCGTTCTGGATGGAGGCGGCGCTCTCGCTCGGCGGCCGGCCTTCGCCGCTCCCGTCGCTCGCGCTCCTGCTCGTGCTCGACGCGTACGCCATGGGCGCCCCGATCGCCACCATGCGCTTCGGGGAAGGCGTCCGCCCGCTTGACGAAACGTTGCGTGATGCGATTGCGTGGTACCGCTCGCAGCGGCGCGCCTGATCGGCCGCGCGCCGCCGTCCTCTTGTTTCCAAAGCGAGGCGGATGTGCATAGACTCGGGCAAACGCGGTTTTTCCGGGTGGATCCGCGAACAGAGGAGGTCGTCCCCATGGGTCGAATCGAGGGCAAGGTGGCGCTCGTCACGGGCGCCACGGGCGGGATTGGCAGAGCAACGATCGACAAGTTCGTACGGGAGGGAGCGCGGGTCTTCGCGTTCGCTCGCCAGGAAGCGCCGCTGCGCGACGCCGTGGCGCACCACGGCGCGTCCGTCGCCATGGCGACCGGCGACATCACCGAGGAGGCGGACGTGGCGCGCGCGGTCGCGGCATGCCTCGAGGCATTCGGGCGGCTGGACATCGTCTTCGCCAATGCAGGCGTCGAGGGCGTGGTCAAGCCGATCACCGACGTCACGGCGGAGGAGCTCGACGAGGTCTATCGGGTGAACGTGCGCGGGACGTTCTTCACCCTGAAGCACAGCGCCCCGCCGATGGTGAAGCAGGGCAAGGGCAGCATCATCGTGAACTCGTCGGTCCTCGGGCTCTCGGGGATGGCCGGGCTCAGCGCGTATGCGATGAGCAAGCACGCGGTGACCGGCCTCATGCGCTCGGCCGCGCTCGAGCTCTCGCCCCTCGGCGTGCGCGTGAACTCGATTCACCCCGCCGCGGTCGACAACCGCATGATGCGCTCGATCGAGCGATTGGCGGCCCCGGACGCGCCGAACTCGGTGAAGGACAAGTTCACGAGCATGATCCCCCTCGGTCGTTATGGGACGAACGAGGAGATCGCCGACCTCGTGCTTTTCCTCGGCAGCGACGAATCCTCGTTCTGCAGCGGCTCCACGTTCACGGCCGACGGCGCGTTCGGCGCCCTTTGAGCACGGGCGCGCCCCGCGCTCGTCAGGGCCCCTCGAAATCGGCCTTTTGCCAGGCCTTCGCCAGGATCAGGATCACCCCCTCGAGCGCTTTCGCGTAATCCTCGGGCGTCGCCCCGGCGGAGGGCGAGGGGTCGGGTCCGAAGAACGCGACCTTCCCATCCGGCGCGTACGCCTTCTGCATGACGTCGACCGTGGCCGCCGCCGTCACGAGCTTCTGGAGCGCCTCTTCCACGTACGGGCGGAGCCGGTTCTCCTTGGAGATACGCCGATCCACTTCGGCGGTGAGGGAGGCGAGCTCCTCGGCGCGCGCCGCCGCTTCGGTCTTCCCGGCCTCGGCGCGAATCGCGTCGAGGGTCCGGACAATCTCGGCCTTGCCGCGTTCCCAGCGCGTCGGCCCTTGGTCCTCCCATTCTCCGCTCAGGACCGTCTCGACGACCATCTGCGGATCGATCGTCGCGAGCACCTGCGCGCGGTTCGGCTGCGACAGCGATCCCGCCATCGAGATGGCGATGTCCCGCGCGCGCGGCCCGATTTGCCGCGGCACCCCGGCGTCCACGTCGGCGAGCATTTCCATGCCGAGGCTCGGCTGTTCGAGGAGGGACGCGAGAAGTTTTTCCTGGGGCGGGATGACCCACTGCGTGCAACCTGCGCGCATCGCGAGGTTTCGGCCGAGGTGCTGCCGCATCGCGGCGCGGGCCCAGAAGGGCCGCACGGGCTCGATGACGTACACCTCGGCCGGGCCGCTCACGTCCACGGCCTTCCAGGAGAGCCCCAGCGTCTTCACGATGGGCTGGCTCGGATATTCGTGCAGCCGGATCTCCAGGGGCCGCTCGAACTCGTCGAGCTCGTAGACCTCTTCGAGCACACGCTCGATGAGGACCACGCTCTGGTAGCAGGCGGCGAGCGGATCCTGGGCGTCGCGGAATTGCTTCAACGTGAGGATGTCGAGCGAAGCCCGCATCACGAGGGGCCCGAGCGCGAGGGCGCGCGCCATTTCGAGCTCCACGCGCATCTCGTTCGCCGTCGACACCTTCCGCTTGTGTTCCTGCAGCAGGAGGTTCGGGAGGTTCTCGTTCAGGAGGAACGAGCTCGTCGGGGCGGGCGGCGTCGTGGAGCCCTGGATGATCTCGATGACCGGTCGCTGCTCGGCCTTCTGGCCATACCCGGCCGCCGGGAGCACCTCGGCCACGACGGTGAGCAGGGGCTGCGGCGTCTTCGGCGAGGGCCCGGCGTGGTCCATCCATTCATCGGGCGGGCTCGCGAGGGTGGCGGGCAAGGTGGGGATGCCGCTCACCTCGGAGCGCGAGATCGCGGCCGTGGCGCGATTCGCGTAGGAGAACACCGGGATCATCGCCCCGCCGCGCAGCTCGCCGTTGAAATACCACAAGACCGGCAGGAGGATCTCGATGTCGCGGTCCGTCCAGACGCCCACGTTGTTCGTCGCGGATCCGACCTCGTCGACGCTCGACACCATCATGTACACGTGCGTGCCCCAGGCGTCGATTTGATACCCGGTGCCCTGGAGCATGACGTTGAGGTAGGCGTCGCAGAAGGCCTGGAGTTTGGACCTGTCGGCGAGCATCGGGAGGACGCGGATCGTCGCGTCCGGGAAATAAAAGGGCCCCGTGATGGGGTCGACCGGGACGCCTCGCGCGGTATTGAAGAGCGGGATGGGCTCCGGGTCCGGCGCCGTGGGCGACGCGGGCACCCAGCCTTCGCTCTTCCAGCCGCCCGAGAAGGGCGTGCGCCACGCGAGCACCTCGCCCCAGGGGTATTTCACGTCGAAATCGAGCCAGAACGGGAACACGGGCTCGAGCACGTCCACCGGCTCGCCGTGCGCGCCGAGCGTGGACTCGCCCGAGACCTTGAGCCCGAGCGTGTCGACGAGGGGGAAATCCGAATACCCGTGAATGTTGATCCGATATCCGCCCGTGATGTCGCCGAGCAGGAGGTGGCTGTTGCCGAAGAAGCCGACCTGGTTCATCCCGTCGATGAGGAGCTTCGTCGTGATGAACCCCTGGTAATCGGCGAGGTGCGGCTGCGTGGCGCTCGGGAACTGCTTCAGGTTGAGCGCGGTCCAATAGGGGTTCGAGGTGTAGAGCCCGACGATGAGCTGCGCGAGCTGCTGGGCCATTTTCACGGCGTTCGCGGGCGTCGCGCCGGGCTGCTTGTGCAGGATCCCCATTCCGTAAAGGATGTCGAGGCAGCTCGACATCCAGCGGCTCGCGCTGTTCACCACGTTCTGCGCCGCAGCCCAGGGGTAGAACGGTTGCGTGAGGTCCGGGGGGCACTCGAACGGCGTGAGCGGCGGCGCCTGCACGAACTCGAGGAGCGTGCGCTCTTCGAGCTTCTCGCCCGCATACGTCCGCGGAAAGAGCTGCGCGGCCACCTTGGCGAGGAGCCGCGGGGCCATCGGATCGTCGACCCACCCGCTCAGGGTCGGCACGAGATACCCGGGCGATTTCGGCCACCCGTAGACCTCACGGCCCGTCGTCATCGAGAGGGGGTTGTTCACGAAGATGTACGGCGTGAGGTAGACCCAGTCCTTGAAGACGAGCTCCGACCCTTGCTTCTCGTACCACGCGAGCGGGATCGTGAAATTGACCTCGTGCTGCGCGATCCAGCCGAGGTTCGCGGCGTCGATCGACATCTTGCCGTAATGCACGAGCTGCAGGTAGACGTACGGCAGGAACACCCGGAACTGGCCGACCTTGTCCGGGGCGATGTTGTTGATGTACTGGTCGACGAACCGCTGCACCCGCTCCATGTCGGCGAGGAGCGGGAAGACCCGCATCGTCACCCCCTTGAAAGAAAAGGGAGGGATGAGCTGCATCGCGGGGTACAATCCCCGCGCGATATTGAAGAGCGGTTGCTGCATGGTTCGTCTCCGAGCCGTTGTCGTCTTGCCGCGCCCGCCCGTCAAGCCCGCTCGATGACCCAGCGGGGGAGGGCCTCGATGAATTGTTTGTCCTTGGAGTCCGGCAGCGCGCCGAACAGGAGGGAAAACTCGTGCGAGGCCGCGCCCGCGAGCCCTTGCGCGACCTCACGCGCGTACTCGATGCACCCGTAATGATCCATCCGCTCGCGCACCCAGGTGATCTCCTCGCGGGTGCGCTCGGCCCGCGGCAGCGCGAGCAGGCGGCCGAGGCGCGCGCGTTCCTCCTCCGTCCCCGCCTCGAAGAGGCGGATCAGCATCATCGTCCGTTTGCCCTCGTGGATGTCGCCGCCGAGCTCCTTGCCGTAATCGTTCTCGTCGCCGGTCAGGTTCAAGAGATCGTCCTGGATCTGGAAGGCCGCGCCGAGGAAAAAGCCGAACCGGATGAACGAGTCGGGATCGACCGAGTCGAACGTGGCGATCATCGCGCCGACGCGGATCGGGTGGATCATCCCGAGCCAGCACGTCTTTTTGAGGACCATTTCGAGGTAATCGGATTCGCGCACGCGCGTCGAATTCTCGTGGCGCCAGCCGAGCTCCATGGCCTGCCCCTCGGCCGACTCCGAGGCCATCCGTTCGGTTTCTTCGAGGATACGCAGCGCGAGGCGCGGGCCGAGGGTCCGGAAGTTCACGAGCAGCGGGCGGAGGCCCAGGAGCCCGAGCATGTCGCCGACGTTGATGGCGATCGGGACGCCGTGCGTCGCGTGCAGCGTGGGTTTGCCGCGGCGGCGCTCGCTCTCGTCCTCGATGTCGTCGTGGACGAGCATGGCGTTGTGGAGCAGCTCGATGGACGCGGCCGTGTCGAGGGCGTCCTCGGGCGGGCAGCCGAAGGCGCGGGCCGTGGCAATGCAGAGGCTCGGCCGGAAGCCGCGGCCGCCGCGCTGCGGATAATCCGCCACGAGGTCGTAGAGCCAGCGCCGCGGCTCGCGCGCCGGGATGTATTGAAAGAGCCGCGAGCGCGCGGCCGCCCCGTATTCTTGCAAAACGGCGGGGACGATCTCGGCGAGCATGGAATCCTCGGCCCTCGTCAGGCCTTCAAGGTGACAGTCACGCGACCGACGGGGGAGCGGCTCGCCTCGTCGATCACGACGCCGCTGTAGGAGCCGGCGGGCTGCTCGGGCGGGATTTGCAGCGTGATCCCGATGGCGCCGTCGTTCGACAATCGAACCCCTTCGAGCGGCGGCGCGCCCTCCACGTCGAGCGCGCCGAGCGCCGGGGCGACGAGGTGTTTTCCGGCGGCGCCGGGCCCGAGGTGGAGGCGCACCTCCGCGGCGCGGCCGAGGTGCACGTCGAAGCGCAATGCAATGCCCGGCTCTCGCCCCGAAGGCTCCAGCGGCGGGCGCGGGGGAGGCGCGGGCGCTGCGGGACCCGGCCCGCGGCTGGCCCACGGCGGGGCGCGGGGCCCTTCGAACGGCGGCGGTTCGTAGCGCTCGCGTGGAGGCGGCGGCGGCGTATAGGCGCCATGCGTCGGCGGCTCGTATCGCTCGCGCGTCGGCGGCTCGTATCGGCCGTACGGGGGCGGGGGCTCGGGCCTCCCATACGGCGGCGGCGGCTCGTATCGGTTTTGCGGCGTATAGGCCGCGCGCGGATCATAACCGCCGTAGGGCTGCCCATACGGCGATTGCGGCGCGCGTCCCTGGGGCGCGAAGCCCATGGGCCCGGCGAAATCGAACATCATGCCAACCGCGTCCGACCAGTACCGCATCGCCCTGCGCGCCATGTCGCCATAGGACAGCGGCCCGGCCTCGGTCCACGATCCGCCGAACCCACGCGCCGCGTCCCTGCCGCGTCGCATGTATTCGTCGTACACGCGATACGCCGTGGACACGCCCGTTTCGAGCGAGGGCCGGCCGTTCGGCGCCGAATAGCCATTCGGCCCCGGGATGGGCTCGGGGCGGCGCTCCGGCGGGGAGCGGAACATCAAGGGCACGTCCCGAATGGGCTGCGTGCGCGCGGGAGGATCACGCCGCAGCCGGTCCTGCACGGGCGCGTCGTGGGGGGGAGGGCGATCATGCGGATTCCATTGGCTCATGGGTGATCGTATCCGATGATTTCGTCGAGGGGAGGGTGATGGCTGATGGCGTGCGCGGCGAGCAGCCCCGACATCACGGCCGACTCGACGCAGCCCGTATCGAGCCCGGTGCGCGTCCAGTCGCCAGCGATGGTCAGGTTGTCGAAGGTCATGTCGAGCGGCGAAATGCGGTACTTGATGCTCCCGGGCATCGAGAGGACGTACCGATCCGAAGGATTCACGTTGGCCGTCCAGAACTGCGAGTCGAACCGCGCAGCGCCCGTGCTCCGCGGCGCGCCGGATCGCGCCTCCTCGGGGTCGACGAGCAGATCCCAGCGAAATTCGCCCGGCCTGCGGACGGCCGCGGGCCAGAGCCAGCCCACGTCCCAATCGAGGAAACGCACGATGTTGTCGCGCACGTAGGCGCGCGCGATGCCCGGCAGATCCGGGCCCTCGGGCGCGACGTCCGGCAAGACGCTGCAAAAATACGCGATGGACCGGACCGGCTCCTCGAAGCTCTCCACGCGCTCGAGGTGCGTCATGTCCGCCCACGTGTCGAACGGCTCGACGAACCCCGACAGGTTCACCGGCGCGGGCCGGTTCCAGCCGAGCTCCCGCGCGTCCGCCCGGAGCCACACCTGGAAGGCCTGCGTCGCGACGCTCTTCACGTTCTGCACCATCGCGCGCCACGACGGCGCCCGCTCGACGAGCTCGGGGGCGACGTGCGGAATGGCGCCGATGCTCGCGCCGAGCACGACGAAATCGAAGTCGTCGCCCACGCGGACCGTCTTTTCACCCGCGCGGCGTGTCTCCCAGTGCGATTCGAACGCCCACCCCTCGCGCTCCAGGCGCTCGCCGTCCACGAGCTGCCGGGGGTCGGCCTTCGAGGGCCAGCAGGGCAGCCCCTTTATGTCGACGAGCGGCGCGTACTCGCCGCCGCTCACGATCTCGGCCTGCACGTCGAATTCGAGCGCCGTGACGTGCGCCGGCCCGGCCTCGGGTGGCGAGAGCTTTACGTTGCGCAGGCGGTGGAAAAACTCGAAATGCGCGCCCCGCTTTTTCAAGACCTCGTACATCGGGGCGAACACGATGTCGCCCATGCCGGCCTGCATGCGGAAAAACAGCGATCCGCGGTACGTGAAGAACATCCGGAGCGCGCCACGAAGCGCGACACCGGCCGCGAGGGCCGGGCGCCGTATGTCGCCCTCCTCGTACGCGAACGCGAGGTCGTAGAGCGCGCGGACGAACCCGGAGTCGAGCGAGTGCTCGGACGCGCCATTTCGGCGGAGCCAATCCGACCATTCGTACTCGTTGATCGCGTCGAACCCGTCCGGGTGGAACGCGAGCCCGTACCGGAGCGAGCCCCTCACGATGCAGAGGATGAGCTCGACGACCTCCCACACGCGCCGCAGGCCCATGTCCCCGCCGACGATCGCGTCGAGCTCCCGCCGCACGACCGCGCCGATCGCGTCGAGGAGCCGCAGGAGCGTGGCCTGCACGCTGTCCCGCGGCGACAGGGCGAAGAGCGATTGCAACGCCGTGCGCAGGAGGTCCACGGCCTCGAACACCGCCGCCGTCGTGGCGAGCTGCCCGTACCGCAGGATCCGCTCGATCATCCCGAGCACGTCGCCCGGCGACGCCCCGGCGCGGCGCGCGCCCTCGGAGGCAGGCCAGCCGGGCGCGGCGCGCCCCGCGTTCGCCGAACGCAAGAGCTCGGGGACGAGCGCGAGCGCCTTCTCCAGGTATCCCGCGACGCTGAAGGGGTTGCGCTCCTCCAGCGGATCGCCGGGCCTGCCCTTGCCGGGCGGGAAATGGGCGACCCAGGGCTCCCAGGCGCCGCTCGGCAGGCGATCGGTCACGCCGACGACGGGCGCGGGCGCGAACGCGTCCTCGAACGTCGCGATGGGGCAAGCGCGCGGATTGCGCCCGAGCTCGCCATAACACGAGCGCATGAGGCGGAACGCATTCTCGTAAAACCCCATCCAGAGGTGCAGCCCGTGCTCCTCGATGCGGCCCGACGGCCCGCGGCCCGAGGCGCCTTTGCCGCCGAGCCGGAAGCCCATCTGGTAGATCGTGACGTCGTAGAGGCCGCGATGCTCGGGCCGCGTCAGCTCGAAGGCGGCCGCCATCGATGCGCATCCGCCTCCGATGATTGCCACCCGAATGGGGCGTCCGGGAACGTGCATGTCCGTTATGGACAATGCAGCAGGTCTGTCCCTTCTTCAAGGACGAACGGCACGAGATGAGTGATCCCACTACGTTTTTTGGACGTGCTCGCGGGCCGTCCGCAAAACCTTCCCTAGCGTGAGCTTATTGTTTTTCGTGAGTCGGCGCCGCCCGAGGATGCGGGCCCGGCCGTGCCGCCCGGCTGCTTCTGGCGTCTGGGCAGCGTTATGACGAACTCGGTGTACTCTCCCTGCGCGGTGTGCACCTGCATCGACCCGCGGTGCCCCTGGACCACGGTGTCGTAGCAGATCGACAGCCCGAGCCCGGTGCCCTCGCCGGGCGGTTTCGTCGTGAAGAAGGGATTGAAGACTTTTCCGAGGATCTCGTCCTGGATGCCCGTCCCGTTGTCCCGGATGCGCACCTCGACCAGGCTGCCGTCGCCGCGTGTACGGATCCCGAGCGTGGGCGCGTAGCCGGGGCCGGCCGTTCGTTGCTTCTCCTGCATTGCGTAGCAGGCGTTGTTGATCACGTTGATGAATACGCGGACCATGTCCTGGACTGCGATCTCCACCAGGCCGATCGAGGCGTCGCAGTCGTTCTCGATCTTCAGGTGGAACCCCGGCAGCTTGCCGCGATAGCCGTGGTAGGCGAGATCGAGCCCCTCGGCGAGGGCGGCGTTCAGATCGGCCGGCTCGTGTTTTCCGCCTCCCGCGCGCGAATGCAGGAGCATCCCGTTCACGATGTGGTTCGCCCGCACGCCGTGCTCGCCGATCTTCGCGACGTTTTGGCCCAGGAGGGAGAGCGTCTCCTGGATCTCCTCGATCGTGTCCGGCGTCGCCGCGCCGTCGAGCTGCGTGAGCCCCTCGTCGAGCTCCGTGACGAGCCCGGAGGAGAGCTCGGCGAAGTTGATGATGAAGTTCAGCGGGTTCTTCATCTCGTGCGCGATGCCGGCCGTCAGCGCGCCGAGGCTCGCGAGCTTCTCCTGCATCACGAGCTGCTGCTGCGTGTCGCGGAGCTGTTCGAGCGTCGATCCGAGCTCGGCGTTCTTCACGGAGAGCTCCCGCGTCCGCTCGTCGACCTTCTGCTCGAGCGTGCGGCTGTACTCTTCGAGCAGATCGTTCGAGGCGCGCAGGCGCGTGGAGGTCTTTTCGAGGTCGGCGAAGAGCCGCGCGTTGTGGAGCGAGAGCGCGGCCTGCGAGAGCAGGAGGCGCAGGACATCGAGCCTCGACGCGGTGAACGCGCCCGCGATGAGGTTGTTTTCGAGGTAGATGATGGCCGTCACGGCGCCGCGATCGAGGAGCGGCGCGCAGAGCACGGATTTCGGTCGCGCCGATGCGATGTACGGATCGGCGGTGAAGCGGCCTTCACGCGCCGCGTCACGGAGCACGACGCTCTCGCGCGTGCGGCTCACGTACTTCACGATCGCGGCCGAGAGGCGCTTCTCCTGGTCGAGCGGCGTCGCGTCGTGCGTGATGACGTCGACCTGATCGATCGTGTGCTCGACCGCGACGACGTGCTGACCCTCGCGCTCCAGGATCAAAAAACCTCGCTGCGCGCCTGCGTTCTCCAGGAGGATCCGCATGAGCGTGGAGCTCAGCCGTTCGAGGACGATCTCGCCGGAGATCGCGCGGGCGGCCTTCATCACGGTCGCGAGATCGATCGACTCGCCGCCGCTCCCCGTCGTGGACTCGACGCCGAGGTTCACCGTGGCGGGACCTTGGGCCGTGCTCGGCGGCGGGGGGGCCGCCGAGCCGAGCAGCTCCGCGTGCTCTTTGTTCAGCGCCGCGACCTTGGCCGACGCGCCCCAGCGCACGTAGCCGTAGCGCGCCTCGCCCATGTACGTCGCGGCGATCTTCGTGCGCCCGAGCTCCAGGTAATGCTCCGCCGCGAGCTCGTAGGCGAGCGCCTCCTCTTGCACGAACCCGTTCTTCGCGGCGCCTTTGATCGCTCGCTCGAAGAGGTCCATCGCCTCGGCCGCGCGGCCGAGCAGCCACGCGCGCACCGCTTCGACGAGCTCGTACTTGTGCAGGTAGTTCGCCGGCGCCTGATCGGCCCAGCGCTTCACGAGCGCCTGGTTCTCGTCGACCTGGGCGAGCAGCGCGGCGCGCTTCTCGGGCCTCGCCACGCGCGCGGCCCGCAGGAGCGCGAGCGAGTGGTAGAGCGGGAGCTGCCCCGCCGTCATGTGCCCCGTGAGCGCGTTCAGGTAGGGCTTCGCCGCGTTGGCGGCCTCGATCGCGAGCACCGTGTCCCCGAAGAGATACGCGAGCATGCACTTCGAGATGTGCAGGAGGCCGAGCGCGTTCTCGCTCTTCACCTCGAGGAAGTGTCGGATCGCCGTCCGCTCGTCGAGGCTCTCGCCCACGAGCAGGATCGGGTCCTTCGACTTGCCCATGAGGTTCAGCACGGTCTGCCGGACGATGCGCGCGAAGGAGAGGCCGTGCTCCTGCTTGACGCGCGCCAGCACGTCGATGTGCTGGGCCACGTCCGCGACCACGACGTCGAGCGGCTCGCCCGCGTAAAAGATCGCCGCGGCGTGGATGGCCGCCGAGTACCCGACGAACTCGTGATCCCCGACGTCGAGGCCCGTCGTGACGGCCTCGCGCAGGAAGTCGAAGGAGACACGCAGGTGCTCCTTCCAGATCTTGATGAAGCTGCCGACGAGCGTGTAGACCTTCGCCCTGAGGGCCCGCGCGTCGAAGCGATTCATGAGGCGGATCGCGAGGTCGCCGTAGACGTTGCCGGCGTCCGGATCCCCGAAGGCGCTGCGCACGACGCCGTACTCGGCGAAGGCGAACGGCGAGAGCGGCGAGTGCCCGTGCTCGACGCAGAGCTTGACCATCTCGCAGACGACGGGCACGAAGAGCATGGGCTTGCCGATGTAGACCGGGGCCGTGAGCGTCACGAGCAGCCGGAGCCGCGCGGCCTGGGTCGGATCCGCCATGTCGGGCAGATACGCGAGCGACTCCACGGGCCTGTCGCCGATGAGCGCCGCCGTCTCGGCGTACCTCGCGAGCATCCCGTTCGTGTCGATGTCCTCGGGCAGCGGCGCGCCGAGCAGCTCGAGCGCCTGGAGGCCCACGCGGATCGTCGCGTCGAACTCGATACGCGCGGTGTGGAAGAGCATCCGGAGCTCGTGGATCCGCACCTTGTCGAGCGCCGTCCGCGCGTGCTCCAGGGCGCTCTGCGAGAGGCGCTGCGCGCGCTCGAAATCGCCGTTCAGGTACGCGGCGCCCGTCGCCTCGATGTAGAGCTCGAACGCGAGCTCGTACCGCTCCAAAAAACTCCCCGGCGGCAGGAGGCGGATGCCGGCGTCGAGGTAATGCAGCGCGGGTTCGTACGCGGCCGAAGCTTTGGCCTTCTTCCCGGCGATGAGGTTCAGCCGCGCGACCTCGGCGCGCTCCTCGGGGCTCTCGATGCGCTCGCTGCCTTGATCGAGCTGGCTGATGACGTCGAAGAGGCGTTCGTCGAGCTTCTCGGGCGGTGTGCGTTCGAGCAGGAGGCGGCCGATCTGCAGGTGGATCTCGGCGCGCCGGTGCTCCGCGATGAGCGAGTAGGCGGCCTGCTGCACGCGGTCGTGCAGGAACTTGTAGTGCGCGTCGGGGATCGCGTCCGTGCTCTCCAGCACTGCGGGCTCGGCGAGCTGGTAGGCGTCGCCGATGGGCACGACGAGCCCCTCGCGCAGCGCGTCCCAGAGCCCCGTTGCCGTCTCGATCAGCGGGTGATCGTGCACCTTCGCGAGCGTCGCGAGTTCGAAGCGCGCGCCGATGCAGGCCGCGAGCTCGAGCACGCGCTGGGCCCGCTCGGGGAGCCGCTGGATCTTCGCCGCCATGAGCTCGACCACGTTGTCGGTCATGTCGCGGCGCCGGATCTCCCCGAGATCCCACCGCCACTGCGCGGCCGACGGATCGAAGCGGAGCAGCCGCTCGTCGGCGAGCGAGCGCAGGAACTGGCCGAGGAAGAAGGGGTTTCCGCCCGTCTTTTCGAGCGCGATCTCCGCGAGCGAGAGCGTGCCCTCGCCGCTGCGCACCGCGTCGTCGACGAGCTGCTCGACGTGCTCGATCGAGAGCGGCGAGAGCGAGAGCTCGGTCACGGGCGCGCCGGCCTTCTCCAGCGCCTCCAGCGTCAAACGGAGCGGATGCCCGGAGCCGACCTCGTTGTCGCGGTACGCGCCGATCACGAGCAGGTGCTTCATGTCGGGATCGGTCACGAGCAGGTGCAGGAGCTTGAGGGACGGCGCGTCGGCCCACTGCAGATCGTCGAGGAAGATGACGAGCGGATGCCCGCCGGCCGTCAGGGCGCGGACGAAGCTCTGGAACACGAAATGGAAGCGGTTCTGCGCTTCGTTCGCGGGCAGCGGCGAGATCGGCGGCTGGGCGCCGACGATGAGCTCGACCTCGGGGAGGACGTCGAGGATCACCTGTCCGTTCGAACCAAGCGCGGCCGAGAGCCGCTTCTGCCAGAGCGCGAGGTGCCCCTCGCTCTCGGTGAGGAACTGCCGGACGAGGTCGCGGAAGGCCTGGATCAGCGAGCTGTAGGGGACGTCGCGGTTGAGCTGATCGAACTTGCCAGAGACGAAGTAGCCGCGCTTGGCGAGGATGGGCTCGTGCACCTCGTTGACGAGGGCGCTCTTGCCGACGCCCGAGTAGCCGGCGACGAGGACCATCTCGGCCTTGCCCTCGCTCACGCGGTCGAACGTGGAGAGCAGCTTTCCGATCTCCGCCTCGCGGCCGTAGAGCTTCTGCGGGATCTGGAGTTTGTCCGGTACGTCCCGGCGACCGAGGGGGAATTTCTCGATCGGGCGGCCCTCTTCGAGCGCCGCGACGCACGCTTCGAGATCGGCCGCGAGCCCGAAGGCCGTCTGGTATCGATCCTCCGGGGACTTCGCGAGGAGCTTGCGCGTGATGTCGGAGACGGCGGCGGGGATCTCCGGGGCGCGCTCGTGCGGGGGCACGGGCTCGCGCGCGATGTGCTGGTGCACGAGCTCCACGACGTCGGAGGACTCGAACGGCACGTGGCCCGTGAGCAGCTCGTAGAACGTGATGCCGAGCGAATAGAGGTCCGCGCGGTGATCGACGGCGCGGTTCGTCCGGCCGGTCTGCTCCGGGGACACGTAACGCAGCGTGCCTTCGAGCACGTTGAGATCCCGCATCGGCGCGCTCTCGCGCGAGAGCGCCGTCGCGATGCCGAAGTCGATGAGCTTGATCTCGCGGGTCTCGGGGTGGATGACGATGTTGGACGGGTTCACGTCCTTGTGGATGATGTTGCGCCCGTGGACCTCGCCGAGGATGCGGGCGAGCTCGGCCATGATCGGCAAGAGCTCCGCGATCGGCAGCCGCGCGCGGACCCGGAACGCGCTGAGCGGATCGGCCCCGAAATCCTCGAGCACGATCGCGAGGCGGCCGTCGTGGCGCAGGAGCTCGTGCGTGCGAATGACGCCGTCGAGCTTGAGGCCGCTCGTGATCTCGTATTCGCGGCGGAATCGCGCGAGCTCCTCGGGCCTCGGCCGATCCAGACGCAGCACCTTCAGCACCACGGGCAGCCCGTCGTGCGTGCGGCGTCCCCGGTACACGAGCGTCCGCGTGGTCTCGTGCAGCTTCGTCGTGATCTCGTAGCCGGGAAAGAGACTCATGGATCCCCGAAACGAGGGGAAACGAGGTGACTCCCCTTGTCAAGGATCCGGTCGCTTCACGCGGCTTCGGCGATCACCTCGGCCGGCGGGCCGAAGGCCGCCACACGCCCCTTGTCGAGCACGAAGACGAGATCCGAGGCCTCGCGCGCCACGGGCAGATCGTGCGTCACGACGATCTGCGTGACGCCCGTGTCGGCCACGCGCCGCAGCGTCCGGCCGACCTCGTGCTTCAGCGCCGGATCGAGCGCGCTCGTGGGCTCGTCGTAGAGCAACACCGAGGGCTCCATGGCGAGGGCGCGGACGATCGCCACGCGTTGCTTCTGCCCCCCGGAGAGCGCCTCCGGGTACGCCTTCGCCTTGTCCTCGATGCCGAGCTCCGCGAGCAGCTCCTTGACCCGCGCCTCCGCGCGGGATCGCGCCTCGCCGCGCACGACCCGCGGCGCGAGCGTGCAGTTGTCGAGCACCGAGAGGTGCGGGAAGAGCTCGAACGTCTGGAAGACGAGCCCGATCCTCCCGCCGAAGGAGCCGTGCTTCGCGCCCGCGCCGAACGTCACGCCTCCGACGTCGATCGTCCCGCCGTCGAAAGGATCGAGCCCCGACAAACAGCGCAGCAGCGTGGTTTTTCCGGCGCCGCTGCGGCCGAGGACGCTGGCGATCTTGCCCGTCGGCACCTTCATGCAGAGCCCCGCGAGCGCGGGCGCCGCGGCGCCGGGATGTCGCTTGACCAGATCGGTGACGCAGATCGACATCGTTTCCTCCGTTAAGCAGAAGCCGGCCGCCGGACCTTCGAACCGAGCCGCTCCTCCACGCTGCGCGACAGGCGCGCGAACGGGAGGCTCAAGCCAAGGTAAAACAGCGCCACCACGAGGCCGAGGCCCAGGTGATCCCGCATGGCGCTGGCGAGGCTCGTGTACGTCTTCGTGAGCTCGGTCAACGTGACGACCGAGATGAGCGAGCTGTCCTTGAGCAGCGCGATGAAATCGTTCGTCGTCGGCGGCAAGGCCACGCGGATCGCCTGCGGCAGCGCCACGTGGCGGAGCGACGCGAGCTTCGAAAGGCCGAGCGTCCGCGCCGCGTCCATCTGCCCCGCCGGCACGCTCCCGAGCCCCGCCCGGTAGTTCTCCGCCTCGGCCGCGGCGTAGTTCAGCCCGAGCGCGATCACGCCTGCGACGAACGGCGAAAGCGTCACGCCGAGCTCCGGCAGGCCGAAGTACACCATCGTGAGCTGCACGAGCAGCGGCGTGCCGCGGAAGAGCTCGATGTAGCCCACGGCGAGCCATTGGAGTGGCTTCGGCCCGTAGACCCGCGCGAGCGCGAGCGTCATGCCGAGCGTGACGGCCACGGTCATCGCGAGCAGCGAGACCACGAGTGAGAGCAGCGCGCCCCGCGCGAACAGGCCGAGCGTGGCCGGGTACCGCTCCTTCACGCGCGACCAGAAGGGCAGGGGTTTTCCGACGGCGGCGCGCCACGCGTCGTGCGCCTCGGCGACGACCGTGGACGGGGGCTTCGGCCCGCCGAGCATTTTTTCCGTTGGCTCGTTCCAGAGGCCCCAGCGCGCATACAGCGCGGAGAGCGTGCCCTCCTTCGCGAGCGCCTCGATTGCCCCGTTCACCGCGGCGAGCGTCTCTGTGTCGCCCTTCGGGACGCCCACCGCATACGAGACCTCGCCGAACGAGCCGTCGACGACCTCCAGCGCGGGATCGATCGCCCCGTAATAAAGCGTGATGGGATCGTCGAGCAGCACCGCGTCGGTGCGCCCGATGCGCAGGTCGTCGTAGATGTCGTTTTGCCCGCCGTCGTACGTCTTCACCTCGGCGCCTTCGCGCTCCGAGAGCCGCGCGGCGAGGGAGCCGGGCAAGGTGCCGACCTTGCGGCCGCGGAGCGCTCCGAGCGTGCGCGGCGCGCCTGTGTCGCCCTTGCGCACGGTGAGCCGCATGGCGGCGACGTAATAGGGGCGCGACAGCTCGGCGACGCGCTTCTTCTCCTCGGCGACCTCGATGCCGTTGATGACCACGTCGAAATCGCCGCGATCGAGCAGCGCGAGCAGCCCGTCCCACGCTCCTTGCACGGGCCTCGCGCGCACGCCGAGCTTCTTCGCGAGCGCGGCGGCGAAATCCACCTCGAAGCCGATGAGGTGGTTTGGATCCATCGGATCCTGAAAGACGTACGGCGCGCCGCCTTGTGAATCGTTCCCCCAGCGGAGCTCCCCGCGGGCGCGCGCCTCGGCGATGGCGTTCCTCGCCGTCGCGGGCGCTGTCGCGGGCTCCTCGGCGAGCGCCCTTCCGGGGGCTACGAGCGCGAGAAGCGGGAGCAGAAGGAGAAGCGTGACCGCGAGGCGACGCTTGCGCATCTTTTTCTTCGAGCACCTCCTACCGGGAAGGATCCCGAACGAGCGCGAAGGATGCGGGACGGGCGGGACGAACGCAAGACCTTTGGAGGTCATCCGACAGCGCTCGGGGGCACGACGATCCGCTCGAGCGCGGCGCGGATCCGAGCGGGGATCGGCGTCGGCTTGCGGTTCACCCGATCCACGAAGACGTGGACGAAATATCCCTCTGCGGCCACGAGCGCCTCGCCGCGCGGGAAAAGCCCGATCTCGTACCGCACGCTGGAGCGGCCGAGCTTGCCCACGCGCAGCCCCGCGTCGATGTCCGTCGGGAACGACACGCCGCGCAGGTACCGACAATGCGACTCCGCGGCGACGCCGATCACGTCGCCCCGCTCGATGTCGAGCCCGCCTTCGCTGATGAGCCAGCGATTGATGACGGTGTCGAAATACGAGTAATAAACGACGTTGTTGACGTGGCCGTAGATGTCGTTGTCCATCCACCGCGTCGGAATGACCAGGAAGTGCGGGTAGCCGTCGCGCGAGGCCGTTTCGCTCATGGCGAACCCATACACGAAACGGGTGCGGAGGCGGAAGCCGGAGGCGCGCCCCGCGGGGGCGATGCGCGCTGCAGCCTCCACCGAAATGTTCCCTCAGAAAAACCTCCGCGTCGCGCGCTTTGTCCTTGAGTTCGGGCGCGGCCCGCCGTTAGAACCTGGGAGGACCCATGATCGGCGCCCCTTCTCTTCCCTCGGGGATCGTGGATGCCGGCCGCGCGAGGCGGTGGGGGAGAACGCGCGCGGGCGTCGTGGTCACCGTGCTCTCGGTCCTCGTGCTCCTCGGCGTCTTCTTCGGCGTCGAGGGAGGCTGCTTTGCCGCGGCCCTCACGCGGGGGATGCACAGCGGGCGCAGGGCCGTGCCGCAGGCGGCGCGGTTCGTGTCCTCGGGCGGGCGTCGCTTCGAGGCCGCGCCTTTGGCGTCGAGCGGGTTGCATCGACATCCGCCGCCAGGCGCGGTGCAAGAGTGGGGGGATCTCCCTTCGCAATCGTCCCTGTTGTCGACCCGCTCCCGCACCTCGGAAGCAAACGCTCCCGCGATCGACCCTCCCACCGGCGCGCTGCCATGGACGTCCACCCGCATCGAAGGGAGGCGCCTCCACGCGGAGGAGCGCGCCCAAGCGCTCGCCCATCGCCGGGAAGAAGCGGGCTGTTTTCTCGAGCGCCGCACGCCGCATCCAGCCCGAGCCCCGCCGCGCCCGTCGCAGGGCTCGACCTGAGCCCAACGGCTGCGGTTTCCACCGTTGAAAGGCGCGCGACGAGCGCCACGTGAGCCCCCGGCCCTGCGCCGCGTGCGGGGCCCATGGCCTTCGTCATGCTCCGCTTGCATTGGCTCGGGAGTGGAACATTGCATGTGCTCGTCCAGATCGAGGGGTTGACCGTCCGTTGCCCGGAGGACGAGGTGGAGCGGGTACGCTCGCTCGTCCGCGCGGCCGACAGGAGCGGCGAGGTCTCTGGAAAGGCCCTCGTCCTCTTGTTTTCGTGGCATCGGGAGCGCCATCGAACCACGTCCCTCACCACCGCGCTCGGGTGGCTCGGGGCCGAGATCGTCGAGAAAACGTAGCGCTCCCGCGTCGATTGGTGCCCGCAGGAGAACAGTGTGTCTCTCCCGCGTGCTCTGGTGCGAACGAGGGCAGGGGTGCATCCTTCCTCGGTCCCATGCGAGGAGATGAGTCGATGAGCCACGAACGAGAAGAGGGCCTCACGCGCCGCCAGGCGATCGTCGCGGGTATCGCCGGAGCGGCGACGATCGCGGCGCTCCCGGGCGCCTTGGGCGGCGCCGCCGCGCCTTCGGCGGACGAGCCCCAGAAGCCTTCGGTGGCAGGGCGTTTGCCGGTGGTGTTCCTGCCGCACGGCGGGGGTCCGTGGCCGTTCGTCGACGTCGGGATGGGCAAGGCGGAGCACGACGAGCTCGCGGGGTACCTGCGCTCGATCCGCGCGCTGCCGGCGGCGCCGCCGAAGGCGTTGCTCGTGATCTCGGCGCACTGGGAGGAGCCGGTGCCGACGGTGATGACGGCCGAGCGACCGCCCATGTTCTACGATTACTACGGCTTCCCGCCCGCGTCGTACACGCTGCAATGGCCGGCGCCCGGCGCCCCGGCGCTCGCGGCGCGCGTGCGTGAGCTCCTCGGCGCAGCGGGGTTTCCGACGGCGGAAAACGCGAAGCGCGGCTTCGATCACGGCACGTTCGTGCCGCTCATGCTCACGTATCCGGACGCGGACGTGCCGACGCTCCAGCTCTCGCTCAAGCTCGGCCTCGACCCGGCCGAGCACCTCGCGATGGGCCGCGCGCTCGCGCCGCTGCGGGACGAGGGCGTGTTCCTCCTCGGCAGCGGCATGACGTATCACAACATGCGGGGCTTCCGGGATCCGGGCGCCGGCGGGGTCTCGGAGGCGTTCGACGCCTGGTTACGCGAGACGATGGCGCTTGCCACGGAGGAGCGGGATGCACGGCTCGCCGCGTGGTCGAGCGCGCCGTCCGCGCGCCTCGCGCACCCGCGGGAGGAGCACCTCTTGCCGCTGATGGTCATCGCCGGCGCGGCGGGCGCCGATCGGGGCACGACGGCGTACAATGGCGCGGTATGGGGGAAACGTTTGTCGGCTTATCACTTCGGCTGAGGCGAAAGGCGCGGGCGGCAGGCGGGCCATTTTTTTCCGCCTCGTGGTGAGGTATCCGCGTAGGATGCGCCTCATGAAGCGTATCTTCGTCGGCATTTCTCTCGGTGGTCTCCTCCTCGTCGGTTGCGGCGACGGCTCCAGCAACAACCCGAACACGAGCACGAGCTCCGGTTCGGGCTCCGGCACCGGCGGCGTCGGCGGCATGGGCGGCACCGGTGGCATCGGCGGTACCGGTGGCGACGGCGGCATCGGCGGTGGCGGAGGCATCGGCGGTGGCACCGGAGGAATGGGCGGCACCGGAGGAATGGGCGGCACCGGAGGAATGGGCGGCACCGGAGGAATGGGCGGCACTGGAGGAATGGGCGGCGTGGGCGGCGCCGGCGGCATGGGCGGCGCGGGTGGGGCAGGGGGCATGGGCGGCGCGGGCGGCTCGGGCGGCTCTCCTGCTTGCGTCGTCGATGGCGTCGTAAACCCCCCGGAGCAGTGCGACGACGGCAACCTCGTCGACGGCGACGGCTGCGATCAGGATTGCACGTTCTCGTGCGTCGACCCTGCGGCCGATTGCCCCGCGGCGCCGCCTTGCCAGCAAAGCGCGTGCATCGCGAACCATACCTGCGTCACCCTCGCTGATTCCGCGCAGAACGGCACCTCGTGTGGCCTGAACGCGACCTGCAAGGACGGCGTCTGCGTGGCCGCCGTCTGCGGCGACGGCGTCGTCCAGAACGGGGAGCAATGTGATTTCGGCGCGGCGAACGGCCCGAATGCGGGGTGCGAGACGAACTGCACGTTCTCGTGCACCACGGGGCCGGACTCCTGCCCCGACGCCGAGACGTGCAACGGCGTCGAGACGTGCACGACCGTGATGAACGGCGCGAACGTCGGGCAGAAGTGCATGCCGGGCGTGCAGGTCCTCGATTGCACGGCGTGCGCCTCGGGCGTCTGCGCCTCCGGCGCCTGCAAGGCGTCCACCTGCGGCGACGGCTGCGTCGACCCCACGATGGGCGAGCAATGCGAGCCGCCGAATACCGTCCTTTGCGACGCGATGTGCAAGACCGTCCCCTTGGCCACGTGCGGCAACGCCATCCGGGAGGTCGGCGAGGATTGCGACGACGGGAACCAGGTCAACCTCGACGGCTGCGACGGGACCTGCAAGTTCGAGCAGGATCTGCGATCGAACTACCTGGTCATGCAGTTCGGCACCGACACCTTCTGCGGGACGGTGAACCAGCTCGGCAAAGCGATCACGGCGGGCGTGGCCGGAAGCCAGCTCCAGACCAACATCGATCAGGGCATCGGCACCGGGACGACGGGCTTCCTCGTCAAGATGTTCGGCCTCGCGAGCCTCGTCGGCGTCGATGATCCGTCGGTCGAGGTCGGCGTCGTGCGCGGCACGCCCGTGGCGGGCGCGGGCTACAGCGGCGCGAATGATCTCGATTGGTGGTACAACACGAACACGGCGACCCTCGACGCGTCCCGGAATCCGCTCGACAAGCTCACCGCCACCATCACCGGCGGCTTCTTGCAGGCGGGGCCGGGCTCGATGACCCTCCCGCTCAATTTCTTCCCGGGCAACGCGACGCTCCTCCGTCTGTCGAGCGCCAAGTTCCGCGTCTCCGTCAATGCTGGCTCGGTGCCGCTCGTCTCGAATGGAACGCCCCCCGGCCACCTCGCCTCCGAGCACCTGAACCCCGCGTTGCAGAGCTTCGCGAGCCTGGGACAAAAAGACGCGACGTTCTCCGGTCTGCTCTGCGGCAACATCACCGCGAGGTCGCTCTCGCAAGCCCCCATTCCGTCGGAGTTCCTCCCCGGCGGCCCGCTGGCGTGCACGCAGGGCTACAGCGCGTCGAATTCGCTCCTCGACGTGCTCGTGACCGGCTGCTCGATCAACCCCTTTGGGTTCCCGATTGTAGCCATCAACGCGACGCAGCCGGACGAGGCCGATCCGGCCGCGCCCGTCGGCGGCGACGGCGCGCCTTACAAGCTGACCGTGAATGCGCAGAAGATCGTGGCGAGCTGCACCGACAAGAACAACGCGTCGGTGAACGTCTCCACCTGCCTCGACGCGGCCGCATATTCGAGTTTCTTCCGCTTCGCGATGGGCCGCGTCATCCTCAAGTGAGACGGACACCACCCCCCTCGGGGGGGATTGTCATGGGCATCCGTGCGTAACTGCACGGGAGGTGGGCAAGATTGGGCTTGGCAGCTACCGAGCGAACGTGGTCTGTTGACACATTATGGCCTACCGTATCGTCGGAGCTGCGATCCACGAAGGCTCGAACACCGTCCTTTATCGTGGGGAGCGGGATGACGACCTCACCCCCGTCGTCATCAAGCTCCCGCGCGGAGACGTCTCCCCGCGGGACATCGAGCGGCTCCGGCACGAATACGCGATCCTGAAGACCCTCGACGCGCCAGGTGTCGTGAAGGCCCTGGCGCTCGAGCCCTCCGAGCGCGGCGTCGCGCTGGTGCTGGAGGCGCTCCCGGGTGAGACGCTCGCTGCGCTCCTCCGCGCGCGGCGCCTCGACGTGACGACGGCGCTCACGATCGCCCACGGCATCGCGGGCATTCTCGGGAGCGTCCACCAGCGCGGGATCGTCCACCGCGACGTGAAGCCGCAAAACATCCTTCATCAACCGGAGACGGGGAGCCTTCACCTCCTCGATTTCGGCCTGGCCATGCGAATGTCGGAGGCGCCCGAGCGCCTCGGCGTGGAAGGTCTGGCGGGGACGCTCGCTTATCTCGCGCCCGAGCAGACGGGCCGCATGAATCGGCCGGTGGATCACCGCGCCGACCTGTATGCATTCGGCGTCACCCTCTACCACATGCTCACCGCGGCGCTGCCGTTCACGACCACCGACCCCGTCGAGCTCGTGCATAGCCACATCGCCCGTGTCCCCATCGCGCCGCGGGAGGTCGACGGGCGTATCCCCGCGGTCGTCTCCGCGCTGGTCATGAAGCTCCTCGCCAAGGCGCCGGAGGATCGATACCAGACCGCTCGTGGCGTCGAGCTCGACCTCGCCGCGTGCCTTCGCCAGCTCGAAGCCACGGGCACCGTCGAGGTGTTTCCGCTCGGCCGCCACGACAGCGCCGCCGAGCTGCACCTCCCGGAGAGGCTTTATGGCCGCGCGGACGAAGAAAGAAGCTTGCGCGACGCATTCGAGCGGGCGCGCGTCGGGCCGGCGGAGCTCGTCCTCCTCGTGGGCCCCTCCGGCGTCGGCAAATCGGCGCTCATCCAGGATTTTCGCCGCAGCCTCCCTCGCGACGGCGCGCGTTTCCTCGCCGGCAAATTTGATCTCCTGAGCCGAGGCGTCCCGTACGGCCCCGTCATTCACGCGTTCCGCGAGCTCTCGCAGCAGCTCCTCGGGGAGAGCGCCGCCGAGCTCGCGTCCTTTCAGGCGCGGCTCTCGCAGACGCTCGCCGGCAATGGGCGGGTCCTCGTGGATCTCGTCCCGGAGCTCGCGACGATCCTGGGCCCGCAGCCCGCGCTCCCGGCCCTCGGGCCGACCGAGTCGCAAAACCGCATGCGCCTCGTGCTCGAGCGCTTCGTGCAGGTCTTCACGAGCCCGGAGCGGCCGCTCGTCCTTTTCTTCGACGATCTCCAGTGGGCCGACGCGGGCACCCTCAAGCTCCTTTGGGTCCTGCTCGCCGATCGGGATTGCCCCGGCCTCTTGATCCTCGGCGCCTACCGCGACAACGAGGTGGACGCGGCGCATCCCTTGACGACGACCCTCACCGCGCTGCGGGACGACGGCGTCGTGGTGCGTGAGATCGGGCTCGGCTCGCTCGGCGTCGAGGAGGTCGCGCATTTGCTCGGCGATGCGCTCGCCGTGGAACCGCTCCGCGCAAGGCCGCTCGCCATGGCCGTCCAGGCGAAGACCCAAGGAAACCCATTTTTCGTGGGCCAGTTCCTGCACGCATTGCACGAAGGTCGGCAGATTCGCTACGACGCCGAGCAGAGCGCCTGGCGCTGGGACATCGAGGCCATCGAGGCGCGCGAGGTCACCGACAACGTCGTGGATCTGATCGTCGGAAACCTCGCGCTGCTCGAAGGCGAAACGCAGCACGTCCTCCGCCTCGCCGCGTGCATCGGGCACAACTTCACGCTGCAAACCCTCTCCACGATCGACGAGTTATCGCCCGACCGGACCGCCGATGCGCTCTTGCCCGCGATCCGCGAGGGGCTCGTGGTGCCGGAGGAGGCAGATCGGTACCGCTTCCTGCACAACCGCGTGCAGCAGGCCGCGTATGCCACGATAGACGAGGCCGACCGGGCCGCGACGCACCTGCGCATCGGGCGGCTCCTCCTCGCGGGAATGGATCCTGGCGCGCCGGATCGGGCCCACTTCGAGATCGCCTTCCACCTCAATCGAGGCGAAGCGCAGATGCAGGACCCTGCCGAGAGGATCTCGCTCGCCGAGCGGAACCTCGACGTCGGCCGCAAAGCCAAGGCGTCGAATGCGTACGAGGCGGCGGCCTACCATTTCCGCATCGGGACGACCCTGCTCCCGGAATCGTCCTGGCAAGACCTCTACGCGCTCACGTTCGCCCTGCACAAGGAGCTCGCGGCGTGTGATTCCCTCTGCGGCAACTTCGATCGCGCCGAGGCCTCGTTCGAGCGCCTCGTGGAGCGGGCCCGGTCCAAGGCCGATCTGGCGAACGTGTTCGCCCTGAAGCTTCAGCTCTACCAGGTCGCGGGCAAGTACGCCGAGGCCGTTGATGTCGGCTTTCGCGCGTTGCGACGCTTCGGCCTCGAGATGCCCGAGACCGACGAAGCCCTGCAGGCGGCGACGACGCGCGAGATGCAGGAGGTCCAGGCGCTCCTCGGCGAGAGGCCCATCGAGGCGCTCCTCGACGCGCCGGTGATGGCCGATCCCGAGCAGATCGCGGTGATGTGCATCCTGAACGAGCTCCTGTCCTGCTCGTACATCGGCCGCCCCGCGGTGTTTCCGCTCAGCGTCATGCGGGCCGTCCGCCATTCGCTCCACCACGGGAATTCACCCGCGTCCAGCTATTCGTATAGTTGCTACGCCGTCCTCCTCGTCACATGGGACCAGATCCCGACCGCCGTCGCGGCCTCCGAGATGGCGATGGCGTTGAACGAGCGCTTCGACGATGCCGCGTCGCGCGGCCGCGTGCTGCACGTGCACGGCAACCACATCCATTTCTGGGTCAACCATTACCGCACCTGTTTCCCCATCGTCGAGCGCGCGTTCGACGCTTGCCTCGCCGTCGGGGAGTTCGTCAACGCGGGCTTCATTGCCCACGCGGTGACGTGGCTCGCCCTGGAGCGGGGGGATGCGCTCGACGACGTCATAAAGTTTTCCGATCGCTTCGCCGCCTTCGCGAAGCGGAGCCGCAACGAGCTCATCCTGCTCGCCATTCAGATCACGCAGCAGTTTGCCCGGACCCTCACGCGCCCCTGGCTCCCGGATCGGCCCCTCGACGACGATCGATTCTGCGGGGACTCCATCCTCGCGACCTTCACGCGCGCCGGCTTCCGCACAGGCATCGCCTTCTACCACATCACGTTGCTGATGCTGCATTACACGGTCGGGCACTACGAGGAGGCGGTGGCCTCGGCCGACCGCGCGCGCGACGTCCTCGACGCCGTGCCGACCCTGCCCATCGAGCCGACGTTTTACCTGTACGAGGCGCTCGCCCTGCTCGCGCGTGGCCCCGCCGGGGACGTGGAGGCCGCGCGGCGGGACCAGACGCGGATCGACACGACCCTCGCCAAACTCGCGCGGTATGCCGAATTCGGCCCGGAGAACTACGAGCACAAACATCTCCTCGTGCGCGCAGAGGCGGCGCGCGTCGCAGGGAGGCACCTCGAAGCGGACGACCTTTACGATCGGGCGATCCTCTCCGCGCGGACCCACGGATTCACGCCGTACGAGGCGCTCGCGAACGAGCTCGCCGGCCGAGCGCTCCTCGCGCGCGGCAGGCAGCTCCTCGCGCCCGTGTACCTACGCGAGGCGCACGCCGCGTACGTTCGCTGGGGCGCGGCGCACAAGGCCGAGCTCCTCACGAAGGAGCACCCGCACATCGTCGCCCACGGCCTCGCGCGTGTACCGGCGACACACGCCTCGGCCAGCACGAGCACCTCCGCGGGCCGGGGCGTGGGCGGAATGGTCGACATGGCCACGGTCTTGCGCCTCGGGCAGGCCCTCGCCGGCGAGATGGAGCTGCCCAAAGTCATCGAGCAGCTCATGCGCATCGTGCTCAGCAATGCAGGCGCCACGCGAGGGGCCCTGATCCTCGACCGGGAAGGCGTGCTGCGGATCGAGGCGACGATCACCCTCGGGCCCGATGTCGTCACGGTAGGCGATCGTGGCCCGATGGATGCTTGCACCGACCTGCCGATCTCGGTGATCCGATATGCGGCGCGCACGCGGGAGGTCGTCGTGCTCGGCGACGCCTCGGCCGATCCGCGCTTCGTGAAGGACGGCTCGTTGCGCGGCCGCGGGCTCCTGTCGATGGTATGCCTCCCGCTCGTGCACCGGCGCCGCCTCGTCGGCTTGCTTTCCCTGGAGAATGGGCTCGTCCGCGACGCCTTCAGCGCCGATCGGGTCGAGTTTCTGGACCTGCTCTGCGCGCAGGCCGCGACCGCGCTGGAGAATGCGCTCCTCGTCGGGCGCCTCCAGGAGGCGAGCCAGGCGCTCCGGCAATCGAATGAGCGGCTCGAAGCGGAGGTCGCCGAGCGAACCCACGATTTGCTCGAGGCCAACACGCAGCTCACGCGCGAGTTCTCCGAGCGAGAACGCGCCGAGCAGGAACGCACAGCGCTTCAAGCGGAAATCATCCGCGTGCAGACCGACCTCCTCGTCGAGCTCTCCACCCCCCTGATTCCCATCACGGACGACATCCTCGTCATGCCGCTCATCGGCGCGATGGATGCGCGGCGCGCCGAGCGGGTCATGGACACGGTCCTGTCCGGTGCGTCCGGGAGCGGGGCCCGGGTGGTGATCATGGATATCACGGGGATGAAGACGGTCGACGAGGCGGCGGCGTCCGCGCTGATTCGCACGGCCTCCGCGTTACGCCTGCTCGGGATGCAGGCGTGGCTGACGGGCGTGCGTCAGGAGGTGGCCCAGACGCTGATTGCCTTGGGGATCGATCTCGGCGGGATTCTCACGTTCGGAAGCCTCAAGCGAGGCGTCGCGCACGCCACGCGCCTCGCGCGCGTCACTTCTCGTTGAACACGTACTCGTGCTGGGCGTCGCGGATGGTCAGCGTCCGCTTTTCGCCGCTGCCGACCACGAAGTCCATCCCGTTCATGCCCGGCACCGTCGTGACGAACGAGATCGTCCCGTCCGGGTTCTTCTTCGAGGCGACCTCGCTCTTCCACTCGCCGAAATCGAAGACCGTCGCGGCGCCCGCGCGGGACACCTTGATGTCGCCGAGCGCTGCGTTCGTGTAATGGGCCGCGAGCTTCGCGGACGCCGCGGCGTCGGCTGGCGACGTGAGCAGCTTGCGCTCGGTGGCCCTGTGCTCGAAGTACATCTTGCCCATCGTCGCGATCTCCGTGTCCGCCTCGGGGCGACCGTCGAAGAGCACTTCGAGCAGCTTGCGCTGGAAGACCGAACGAATGTACCAGCCCGGGTCGCCGTTCGTCAGCACCACGGCGCCGACCCCGTACTCGGGCAGCCACATCATGTCGCTGTGGAACCCGATCATGTCGCCGCCGTGATGCACCACGGTCACGCCCCATTTCTTGTCGACCATCAGGCCCATGCCGTAGGTCGCGTCCGGACTGATGGAGACCTGGGGCGCGCGGCGCGCGAGGAGGACGTCTTTTTCAATGTACTGTTTTCCGTCCGGCAGCTTGCCCTCGGCGAGCTCCATCTGAACGTACTTGAGCACGTCGTTCACCGTGGCCCAGGCGCCACCCGCGGGGCGCACCGGGATGACGGCGTCGTTCACCGCGGCGATGGCCCGCGCCGGTTTGTCGTCCAGGTCCGGCGCGTGCGGCACCGCGTAATTGCCCGTCTGCGCGCGCTTGAAATCGAGCGTGGCCCCCTTCATGCCGAGCGGCTCGAACACGCGCGTGCGCATCGCCTCGTCGTAGGCCTTGCCGAGCTCGAGCTTCGGGAACGCCACGTGCCCGCCGATGAACCCCGCCGCGGCGGCCAGCGGATTCGAATACTGGAAGAGCTCGCCGAATTTGCTGGTCGGCTGCATCGTCCCGAGCGTGGCGAGCGCGCCGTCGGGCGTCAGGCCCTGGAACTGGAAGATCCATTCGAGATCCTGCCGCGGCAGCCCCGTGCAAGCGCAGATCAAATGCTTCACGAGCACGCGGCTCGTCGTGTCCTGATCCCCGAGCTTGAACGAAGGCAAGAGCCCCGTCGCCGCGGTCTCCCACGTGAGCTTCTTTTCCTCGACGAGCTTCGCGAGCATCAGCGTCGTCATCGCTTTCGTGTTCGACGCGATGATGTACTTCGTGTCCGCGTCCACGGCCGGCTTCTTGCCGATCTCGCGTACGCCGAACCCGCCGGCGAACACCACCTTGCCCCCCTGGATGAGGCCGACCGAGACGCCCGGCACGCCGAGCTTTTGCTGCGCGGTCTCGACGAACTTCCCGAGCGCGGCGATACGCGCCGCATCGAGCGTATTCGCGGTTTTGCCCGCGAACGACTCGCGCGCCTTTCCCTTGGGCAAGAGGCGCCCATAAATCTGCGAGACCTGCGCGCCGCGCTTCTCGCCGACGGCGTCATCCATGTCGTAGATCACGACGGTCCACGTGTCGTTCGCGAACCGGGTCATCGCGCTGACGCCGCGCTTCTCGTTGGGCGAGGTCTGGTAGTCGTAAATGCGAACGCGGGTCCAGCCGTCCTTGTCGGGGGCGTCGATCGTCGGCCTCAGCGGCCATTTCACCTCGGCGCCATAAGCGGCCCACGCGAGCGCGACGGCGGCGTCCGCGTCCTTGGCCTGCACGTCGACGAGCGCGATCCGGGAGCCCGCCTCGGGGGCTTCGAGGATCGTGGCCTGCCCCTTCACGGTCATCTTCCAGCCGCTCGGCGCGATGAACGTGTTTCCAGCCACCGTGGTCTTCGGTGTATCCGCGGCGAGCCGCTCGCTCGCGACCGCCTGCGGGGCCGGGGCCTCGGGCGCGGGCGCGGCCGAGGCGGTGGGCGTGGACGACGGGGCCGGCTCCGCGGGCGTCGGGACCGTGGGCTCTGGGGAAGACGCACAGGCGGCCAGCGTGAGGAGCGCAAAAACGGGTAGGGACGAACGCATGGCGCGCAACCTACACGCGCGCGCTGGGCGGGGAAAGTGCTATTCTCGGCGCGTCTCGGGGAGCGCGTATTCGAGCAAGATTGCGCCGCCCTCCTCGGTGAAGAACAACGTCTTCAGATCGATCAGGCTCCGCGTGGGCTGCGCTCCGGCCTCCGTCGTGACGCCGTAGGTGCGCAGGAGCTCGACGCCGAGATCCTGCACGAGCGCCTCGACGTTGAATTCGTAGGCGACGGGCGTCACGAGGTAGTTGAACGCCTTGAAATAGCGGAGCATGTCCTCGCCCGATTGCACGAACATGTAATTGCCGCCCCGGCTGTTCGAGATCGCGTGGATCACCGACTGGTGGAAGTTTTCCCCGAGCCCGAGCGCGGTCAGGCCGATGCGCCGGCTCGCCTGCTCGGTCACGAGCCGCTGGAGCGAGGAGGTATCCGTCACGCCGGTGTTGAGCCCTGCGTCCGAGATGAGGAGCACGCGGTGCTCGTAGCCCGCCAGGCGGTCCACGTTTTCTCCGACGAGCTTGAATCCATCACGCAGGCCGGCTTCCAGGTTCGTCGAGCCGCGCGTCTGGAGCGCCTTCACCTTCGTGAGGAGCGCCTGCTTGTCGCGCACGGGCGCGGGCCGGACGAGGATCTCGCTGTTCGTGTCGAACAGGACGATCGACAGCATATCGGCCTCGTCGAGCTCCTGGATCGTCTGGACGAGCGCGTCCTTGGCCCATTCGAGCCGCGACTTTTCGGTGGCGTCCGTGGCGCCCATCGAGCCGCTGACGTCGAGCACGACCGCGAGGTTCAGCGGATCGCGCTGGAAGGTCTCGGCCGTCATCGAGGAGCTCATGCCGAGCTGCACGTACAGCCTGCGTTTCTCGGAATCGACGGCCACGGCCGGATCGACACAAACGAGGTCCCGGCACGCCTCGGCGCGCGTGAGCGGCAGGGAAAACTCGCGCAAGAACCCCTCGACGGTGAGCACGGCGGCCTTGGGCACGCTTCCATCCCGCACGATCTTGCGGTAATACCCGAATCCCTGCGCACCGCCGCCGCCCAGGGCGAGCCCACCCCCGGGCGCTGCCGCCCGCGCGGCAACCCGCACCCCGTACCACGGCAATGGCGTCGGAGGCGAATACCCGCCGATCGGGGGCTCTGCTTTCTGCATGTTCGCCGCGAGCGCGCGCGCGAGGTCCAGGACTTCCATGACGTCCTGATCCGCGCGGAGGCGCGGATTTGCCAGGATCCGGGCATCCAGGGTCTGGATTTCGGCGCGCAACGCGGAAGCGACGGCCCTGCGGGGCGCGGTGCAAACGGGGAAGATGCTTCGGTCGCGGGGGCGAACGGGCTCGGTGCAGGCTTCCTGGTATCGACCGAGGAAATCCACGACGCTCTGCGCGGTCTGCGCCAGGAAAATCGTCTTTTCGATGCCGGGATCGGTGGCGGTGAGCCCGGGGGCGCCGAGAGCCGGGATGTCGAGGGAGCGGGAACCGGACTCGGTGCGTGCATTGTCTGCGCGCTCGTAACGCCAGGAGACGTCGACACGGGGAGCCGCGAGGGCTGGCCGCGCAAAAAGGACCAGCGTGGCGAGGAGCAAGAGGATTTGCATGGAAACCTCCTTCCCGGGCCGAGCCCGGGTGCGGGGAGGAAGCAAGAGGGGCGCCCACGGGGAAGGGGGGCGAAGGCGGAGTCCAGCAGGAAGCTTTTGCCTGAAGAATCGATACCGCGCGGAGACGGCTCAATGCGAGGACGCCGCGAGGATCTCGAGCGCGCGCGCCAGGATCACGTCCTCGCCCGGCGCGTCGTGGCCGACGAGGTCGACGCGTTCGGGCGGGAGCCAGCGGTGCCGCGGAGTGCCATCGATATGGAAGAGCCGCTCGACCGGGATCGCGAAACGAATCCCGCTTTGGTTCAGGGTGGATGACGTGATGGCGCCCTTGAGCCCGGCCATGGCCGTGCCGACCACGACGCCGCGGCGCATCCCGTCGACGCCGATGGCCATGCCCTCGCCCATGCTCCCTGTCCAGTGATCGACGAGCACGGCGAGCGGCTTTTCGTACGTGAAGGGGCCGCGCGGGAGCACGTATTGGACCCACACCCGGCTCCGCCCCTGCCAGCCGACGCCCGGCAATTCGTGCTTCTGGTAGGGCAGGGGCTCCCGCACGAAGCGCCCGAGCAGCGCCTCGGCAATGGCGCTGTTGCCGCCGCTCGGGGTATCCCGCAAGTCCAGGATGAACGCGCGGCAATCGGCGAGCGCGGCGAGCGCGGCGTCGAACGCAGGGACGAGCGCGTCGTCGCCGAGGGAATTGTGGATCCGGAGATAACCGACGCCGCCCGCGAGCCTTCGCTGCTCGAGCGGCCCGTCGCCGGACGGGACCTCGGGGGCGCCGAGCTCGACATCACGTGGACCTTGGGCGGTCGCGATGCGGAGCCGTCGCCGTTCGTCATGGCGGCCGGCGAGGAGGCTGCGCAGCGCCCATGCATGCGCCGTGGGGTCGGTGCTCGCCGTCGCTGTCCCCAGCCGCTCCGTGATGGCCCGCGCGACGGGGACGCCGCCGATTGCAAGGATCTCCTGGCCCGCTCGCAGGCCCGCCTGCGCCGCGGCGCTGCCCGGCCGGACCTGCGTGACGATCGCGCGCGTTCCCTCGAGCTCGGCCCACAGATCCGCGCCGCTCGGCACGAGGCGAAAGGAATGCGCGGTATTGGTGCCGAGATGCGCATGGGCGTCGTGCAGCTCCTCGAGCACGAGCTCGAAGAGGGCGATCCGCTCCGCTTTGGTGCGGACCTCGGCGGCGCGCGCGGCGTGCCTTCGGCGCACGGCGTCCCAGTCGATCGACGACTCCGCGAAATAGCCGTAGTTCTCGCGGATCGCCATCACGAGCTGATCGACGTCCGCCGCGACCCCACGCGGCGCCGAGGCGCAACCCGAGAGCGCAGCGAGGAGAGCCATGGCGAATGGGACGGCAAAACCGCGCATACCGGCGCGAACCTAGCCGAGCGTTCGCCCATCCGCAACCGGCCCCGGGGAAAACCACCGCTCGGGAGCACGTTTTTGCTGCGCGAGCGATTGAACCCGACTCATACTTCACGCAGGCAAGATGCGCATGTTATCCCTCAGCGACCTCGAGACCGCCGATCCGAGCACGGACCCGCAGTCGATTGTGTTCCCGTTCGATTCCGCGCGCGCGAGCGGACCAGGGGACCTGGTGATGCTTGCCGGTCCCGCGGCGATGGATCTCTTCGTGCTCGCCTTGCTGACGCTCGTTCGACGTTTTGGAGAGCCCGACTTCCCAACCGTCAGATGTCCCACTCCCTCGACGTCCGCCGCGCCGGAGCTGTGCAGCGCGGCGTGGGACTTCGACTACCACCGCGTGGTTTTGCGCGTCGTCCCGAACCCGGATGGATTCGCATCGTTCACGGTACAATTCTTTCGCGTCTGACGGAACGTAGGGAGAGACCGCCCAGCATGGCGTAGGCTCGACGAAAAGCACCAAGGGTACAGGCCCCCAACGATGCAGCAGGCGACCCCCACAGACGACATCGATCGCGAAGCGGCCGCCATCAAGCCGCCTGGGCGCATGCGTATTGTCGGGTGGATTCTCGGCGCCATCTCCATGGTCGTGTTGGCTCCGGTGCTGATCCTCTTCGTCGCGGCAAACGGCGTGACGACGTCCACCTTGGCCCTCGGGGCCCTGTTGGTAGCGATCGGCCTGATGACCATGGTACGGATTCCGCCCCGCGGATCCAGGCGGGTCGCACTGCTCACGGCCGCAGCGCTGTGCTTGGTGAGTGTCTCGATATTCGTCATTGCAAGACTCTGTGCCGTACCTCCGCCCCAGGAGTTTCACTTCGCCGAGAACGGTCGTCGCAATGCGCCCCCTCCATGGCCCAGCCGGCTCGTGGACGAGCGGGAAACGGTCCTGACTGGGTTGTACTTCTCGGACCTGCTGGGGCTCGTCAAGGGTCCCGAGACGGAGCACCTCGACCAGCTACTTCGCAATGCCTACGCGGCATCATCGCCTCCGTGGCCCAATGCTGTCCTCATCGCGTCGTCCTCCGACGCTTCGAGACATCTCGAGCATGTTCCAAGGGGCTCCACGGCCGTCCCATGTATCGTGTTCCTCCACGGCTTCGGCGGTCAGCTCACCGCGTACCTACGGGTGCTCCACCAGGCGTTCGGCGACCGGTTCGCCATCGTTGCGCCTTTCCTCGACTCCACGGGGGCCTTCTGGACACCACACGGCAAGGCGGTGGTCAGCGCTCTCGTCACGAAGCACTTGCCCCCCGAGGTCGATCGCTCGCGTGTCTTCCTCGTCGGTCTGTCGAATGGCGCCGTCGGCGCAACGGCAATCCTGCAAGATCCAGATCTATCACGGCACTTCCGGGGGTTCGTTCTCGTTTCCGGGATCGGTGAGGTCGCGCAGCCGAACGCGGGGGCGAACGTCCTTCTGATGGCAGGTTCCGACGACGCGCGGTTTCCGCTGCACGACATCCAGAGCGCCGCCGAAACGCTGCGTGGGCGTGTCGCTCGGGTCGAGATGGAAACGTTTCCGGCAGACCATTTTCTGTGGTTGAGCCACGCCCGAGAAATGACAACGACCATGAATCATTGGCTCTCGTCGCAGTTGGAGGAAGGACAATGCCCATGATGGAAGCGCTGGAGGGCCCATCGCTGACGTGCGGGGCGCCTCCTGGGGGACGCGCCTTTGCCAGCAGCACGCGAGCCGTGGTATCTTCGCGGACATGAGCTTACTTCGACCATGGTCTACGCCTCGCATCCGGCAGCTTGGGCGGCTCGCCCTGCTCCCAATCATCATCTTCGCTGGCTCGTGCTACCAGGGCCCGAGCTGCAACCTCAACTTCGACAACTGCCACGGCGACGCAGAGTGCGGGCCGGGGCTCATCTGCGCCCAGGACACGTTCTCGCTCGGCCTCGCGTGTATCGCTGCGACGGAGTGCGATACCAACGCGGATTGCCCGGGCGGGGCGCTCTGCATCCAGCGCACCACGATGCCCCCCGACAATCCCTTCGGGAGCGAATCGCCCGGCAAGAAGGTCTGTAACTGCGGCTCGTTCTGCAACGGCGGCGTCGGAGGTTTTGGTGGCGCCGGAGGCGAAGGCGGAGTCGGAGGTGAAGGCGGAATCGGAGGCGCTGGCGGAATCGGAGGCGCTGGCGGAATCGGCGGCGCTGGCGGACTCGGCGGCGCGGGTGGAATCGGGGGCGCGGGCGGAATCGGGGGCGCGGGTGGCGCCGGTGGAATGGGAGGTAACAATTGAAGCGCGTTCTTTTCGTGGCGCTCGGCCTCGTGATGCTGAGCCTGGGCTGTCAGAACACGGTCGATGGCGTCTGCGAGGACCTCGGCGAATGCCCCGACGTGGTCCCGGACCGTTGCCTCTCCGATGGGCGTGCGCTTCAGTCGTCCGCGGAGTCGCGCGGCTGTGACGAGCCGTTCGAGGAGTACATCGATTGCGTGGCGGGCGCGAGGTGCTCCTGGGTGCAGTCCTGCCAGGTGGAGCGCTCCGCCCTGGAGTCTTGCGCCGGCTCGTTCCCGTAGCCGCGAGCCCTGGCTTCGGGGCGGTCGCGACGGTCTCCCGAGGGGTCGCCTCGTGTCGACTCCCGCCGGTCCTCGTGGACCGAGGGGGTCGCCTCGCGTCGACCCCCGCCGGTCATCGTGGCATGAAGGGGTCGCCTCGCGTCGACCCTCGCCGGTCCTCGTGAGCCGAGGGGGTCGAGACGCGTCGACTCCTGCCGGTCATCGTGGGCGTTGGGAGGACGATGGGGGGAGGGAATCGCTCCCAGGAAACTAGAGCGCCTTCGGCGCGAGCACGCGGCAGAGCTTGGCGACCTCGTCCCGTCGCTCGGGCTTCGCCGCCTTGATGGTGCAATGCAGCCAGTCCTTGCCGATCGGATAGGCGTACTCCGCCACGTAAAAGCTCTGGATCTCGTTCTTGTACGAGCCCTCGCGCGCCACGGAGCCGTCGGGGTTCTTCTCGTTCTTGTCGAGCTTGACGTCCTTGGCGCCGGGGGGCGCGATATCGCCCATGGGCGGGACGGGCGTCACGGCGAGGAGCATCCCGTCGAGCTTCGCGTTCTTGCCCTTCTCGACGACGTGGAAGCCCGACGCGCTCGCATCCGCGATCGTCATGTTTCCGGGGATCGCGACCTCGCACTTCGCCTCCGGCACCTGCACGCGGACGAGGGCCTCTTCGCCTTTGCCACACCCCGTGAGGGCAGCGGCGACGACGAACATGGATGCGGCGGCATGGATCGAGCTCTTCATGGGGGGTAGCGGTTCCTTTCCCTGCTTCGTGGGGGACGCGGCGGCCTCGTAGCAGACCCCCAGGAGCAAGGGAACAGGAATTTTGTGGTCCAGGTGCGACGCGCCGCCGGTCCTCTACGGCTCCCCGTCCCAGTAATCGACCGACGCCTCCTTACGCTGCACCACGCGGAAGGCCCCGGGCTTTGCCTCGGCCTTCGCGAGGTACTTGCCCGAATCGGGGTACTCGCAGATCTCGGGGTACTCCATCGTGCTGATCGACAGGTATTTGAGCGGCGCGTTCGATGTATTCAGGATCTGGTGCGGGTATTCGGGGCCCGGCGGGATGAAGATCACGTCGCCGGCCACGATCGGCAAATGTTCGCCCGCCACGCGCAGCGTGCCTTCGCCTTCGAGGACGATGAACATCTCCTCCTGCGTGTAGTGGTAATGGTAGGGGCAGCCGCGGCCGCCCGGGGGCATGATGTCGATCGAGGCGCCGAGCTTCTTTGCCGCCGTGCCCGGGGCGAGGCCGGCGAACGAGGTGTCGTACAGCGGCGCGCGCTGGAAACGTTCGAGGGGCGCCGTGTTGAAGTTGCGAATCAGGCGCTGTCGCAGGTCCGTGGCTTGGTCACTCATGGCGGCGCCGAGGCTAGCACGCCTCGGCTTCACCAATAAGCAAACGCCCCCCGGAAGAGCCCGCGCAGCACATCCTCGTCCACCGCGCACGGCGCATTCGACACGAGCCGCGCCTGCACGATCGTCCCGGCTGCAAGCGCGTCCACGTCCGTTTCCCCGTATCCGACCCCGGAGAGCCCATTCGGCACGCCGGCGGCCCGCATCATCCCGCCGAGGTGTGTCGCCAGCACCTCGCCCGCGTCCTCCGGCCCCGCACCGCGTACGTCCGCGCCGAGCCGCGCCGCGGCGTCCAGGTGCCGCGCGGGGCTCGTCTTCGCGAGCGCGCGGAACACCGCCGGCGCATTCACCACGACCGACACCCCGTGCGGCACGAGCGGCTCGCCTTCGGGATATCCCGGCATCGTGAACGAGCGGCACAGGCCCGAGACCGCGTACGACATCGCATGCGGCAAATGCACGCCCGCATTGCCGAACGCGATGCCCGCGAGCGTCGCAGCCCACGCCATTCCCTCGCGCGCCTCCTCGTCCTCCGCATCGGAGACGGCGCGGAGCAGGTAACGCCCCGCGAGCTCCAGCGCGCTCTTGCAGCCCATGTCGCTCCACGGGTTCGCCCCCTGGCTCATCGGCCGCTTGCTCGCCTCCGGCGCCCGCGGCCGCGTCGAATAGGGCCGCGCCGTGTACGATTCGAGCGCGTGCGTCACCACGTCGAACCCGCTCGCCGCGACCACGCTCTTCGGCATCGTCCGCGTGGCCCATGGATCCACGATCGCCCGGGTCGGGCGGAGTTTTCGGGAGGCAATGCCCGTCTTCGCCTTGCGGCCCGTGTCGTCGAAGACCGCGATCCCCGTGCATTCGGCGCCCGTGCCGGTCGTCGTCGGGCAAGCGATGTGCGGGGGCAGGGGACCCGGGACCTCGCGGCCCTCGCCGATCGGGCGGTTCACGTACGCATAAAAATCGGCCGGGTAGGTCGCATAAAGCAAGGCGGCCTTGCACGTATCGATGACCGATCCGCCGCCGACCGAGACGTACCCGTCGAACCGGCCTTCCGCGGCGAACCGCGCCGCCTCGGCGAACGAACGATCCGTCGGCTCGACGTGCACCGTGTCGTACACCACGACGTCCACGCCCGCGCGCCCGAGCGAGCGACGCGCCTCCGCGACGGGCGCGAGCTCTGCGAGCCGCGCATCCGTGAAGAGCGCGACGCGACGCAGGCCGAGCGCTGCGGCCTCCTCGCCGACCTCCGCGAGCGCGCCCGGTCCGAACGTGACAGCCGACGCGTCCATCGAGAACGCCGCGTCGCCGCCCTCGATCAGCGCATAACCGAGGCAATACCCCATCGCCTCAGATCCATTTCTCGCGGCGGTACCATTCGAGCGCGAGGCGCACGCCTTCCTGGACCTCGACCTTCGAGCGCCAGCCCGTCGCCTCGCGCAGCGCGTCGCTCTTGCACGTCCACGCCTCCTGCGCGCCCATCTTCGCCTTCTGCCGGTTGAAGAGGCGCGGCTTCTTGTCGAACCGCGTCGCGATCTCGCCGCCGAACGCCGCCACGTCGACGAGCATCTCCGGCAGATCCATGGTGAGCACGCGCCGGCCGCTCGCCTCGACGATCGCCCCCTGGAACCGCTCCCAGGTGACGGGGTCGTTGTCGCACACGAAAAACGCGCGGCCCTTCGCGCCGTCGTGCGCGGACGCGACGAGCGTCGCCGCGACGAGGTCGTCGACGTAGATGCCCGAGAACCAGCGCTTCTTGTTGCCGAAGAAGACGTTCCGGCCGCGCTCGACCTCGCGGAACAGGTTGAAGTAGTCGACGTCGCCCGGGCCGTACACGCCGCCGGGCCGCAGCACGGTCCAGGGGATCACGTCGCCCGCGCGCTCGACCACACGCTCGGCTTCGAGCTTGCTTTGCCCGTAGAACTCGATGGGGCGTGGCGCGTCCGTCTCGATGTGCGGGCGCGCCGCGCTCGAAGGGCCGTAACTCGCGAGCGAGCTGACGAGGACGAAGCGGCGCACCTCGGGGTGCTTCTTGCGCAGCGCTTCGAGCAGGTTCTCCGTGGGCATCACGTTCGCGCGCTGGAAGTCGGCGTACGCGACGCCCTTCGTCGCGCCCGCGACGTGCAGCACGTAGTCCGGCTTCTCCTCGCCGAACAAGCGTTCGAGGCCCGCGCGATCGTCGTACTCGACCTCGACCGAGCGCCCCTGCTTCGCCGGAGGCGAGCCGCGCCGCCGCAAGGAGACGACGTCCACGCCGCGCGAGGCGAGCGCGCCTTGCAAGCGCCCCCCGATGAAGCCACTCGCGCCCGTGAGGAGGACTTTTCCGGTTGAAATTCCGAGCTCTTCCACGTCGCCGCTTTGCCTCAACTGGCGCGGGGCGGCAAGAGCCGATCAGAGGAGCGTGAGCGTCTGCAGGATCTTGAAGGCCTCCTCGCACGCCGCGTCGGTCCGGCAGCGGGCCGTGAAGTGCAGATACCCGACATCGACGCCGCCGCCAAAGCTCCCCAAGCTCGGGAGGCAAAACGGCGGGCAGACGGCCTCTTCCTCGGAGAAGTGGACGGCGAAGGCTTGCGTGAATCCCTCGCCCGTCGCGTAGATATGGGCCGGATCCATCCACTGCGCGACCGCGTGGTACCTGCCGATTCGAACAGGCAAAGGAGGGCGCACGTCGGCGGTGACGAGGTCGGGGTCGGGGCGCGCGCTCTCTCGATCGAGGAGGAAATGCGCGCTGACATCATGCCGGTCGAGGTGGAGGATCGCGCCCGGGCCACAGGAGAGGCCGTTTTTGCTGGAGACCTCGACGTCGGGCGGCGCGAAGAACGTGAATTGCCGCGCGAAGGTTTGCCGGACCCAGGTCTCGGGCACGCCGCTCGGCGGGCGCTCGACGCAGTGGCCCCGCCGGCACATCGGGGAGGGCTGCGCGCTGCACACCTCGTACGTCGAAACGCACTTTGCTTCGAGCCACTCACGCGCGATGCGATCCGCGTCCTCGGTCGAGGCGTGTCGATTCTCGAACCGGAAGCAGCCGTCGAGGTCGTACCATTGCTCGCCGCGCAACGTGGTGCGGCAGTCGTTGTCGTGTGTGCAGGTGGAGGCGCGATCCATCGCGATCGCGTACTGATCCGCGAACTCCTTGCAGTACGCGGGAGGCCCGATCCGCGCCGCGGCCTTTTTCCGCGCCCTCGCCTCGGCCGCGGCCTGCGCGTCGGCCCGCGCCGCGAGCACGTGCACGTCATACGTGGCCTTCCCGACGCCGAGCGCAGCTCCAAACGCTGCCACCTGCAAGGCAAACGGCGCGATCTTTCGCAGGCGCCATCGCGAGAACGCCGCCCGCATCACGCCGGACACCACGGGCGAACCCGCGAACGCGATTCGTAGGACCTCGGACGCTCGATCCGCAGACGACGGCGCCTCCAGCGTCCACGGCGCGCCGCGCTCGCGATACCCCGCGGCCCCGGGCGCCTCCTCCGCCTGCACGATCCTCCCCGCGACGACGACCCGATCGCCGTGCGCGACCGAGCGCATGCGGAGCGGCCCTGCGGGGAGGGGATCACGAGCCCCGCACGCCGCGCGAATCCGCGTCGCCGTTTCCTTGGGCAGCACGTCGAGCGCGCCGTCCCGCGCCTCGCGTGATCCCGCCACGACCCGCGTTCTCCCGCGCAGATCCACCGTCCCGTCCCGCATCACGAGGCGGAGCCGGGGCGCTCGCGCATTCGCCGCGCAAAACGGGCCCGCGGCCGTGGCCGCCGCGGCGGGCGCGCCGTCCTCGAACCGGGCTCCCGGTTCGCCGACGACCTCGAGCACGCCTTCGAGCGTGACCTTCGTCTCCGGCTCGAGACCCGCGAGCGTGGCCCGCGCCTTGCCGAGCGCGCGCCGCGCCGCCTGCGCCTCGCGCCGCGCCGAAAACGCGGTCCCGAGCGCCCAGGCGACCATTCCCACGAGAAACACAGCCGCGCCGCCGAGGGCCCCGGCGATCGCCGCCGTCTCGGGACGCTGAAAGGGATTCTCGGTGAGCATCACAGGAAGCGCGATGCTACCACGCGTGCGGGCGACGGGAAGGGGGAGGCGAAGGCGCGGGCGGAGGCGGAGAACGCCAGGGGAAGGTCAGAACGCGGCGTCGAGCACGACCTCGCCGGACACGCCGACCTGGTAGGCCGAGACGCGCCGCTCGAAGAAGTTCGTGACCTCTTGCACGTCCTGGAGATCCATGAACGAAAACGGGTTTTTTGTTTTGTAGCGCTTCGGGAGGTCCAGCGTCGCGAGGCGCTGATCAGCGCAGAATTCGAGGTAACGGCGGACGTCGCGCGTCGACATGCCGGCGATGCCGTCGCCGAGCAGGTCCTCGGCGAATTGCATCTCGCAGTCGATGGCCTCCTCGATCATGTCGTTCACCGCGCTGGAGAGCGCGTCGTCGAAGAGCTCCGGCTCCTCGCGCCGCACCGTCTTCACCACCTCGAAGGCGAACGCCATGTGCGCGCTCTCGTCGCGGAACACCCAGTTGGTCCCCGCCGCGAGCCCGTGGAGGAGCCCGCGGGAGCGAAGGAAATACACGTACGCAAACGCGCCGAAGAAGAAGAGGCCCTCGATGCAAGCGGCAAAGCAGATGAGGTTCAGGAGGAAGGCGCGCCGCTGCGCACGCGAATCGAGCTGATCCAGCGTTCGCGTGGCGTCGAGCCATTTCATGCAGAACGCGGCCTTCTTCCGGATGGAGGGGATGTTCTCGACCGCGGCGAACGCGCGGTGGCGGTCCTCCGGGTCGGGGACGTACGTGTCGAGGAGCGTCAGATAGAACTGCACGTGGAGCGCCTCTTCGTAGAGCTGCCGCGACAGGTACATCCGCGCCTCGGGCGCGTTGATGTGCTTGTACAGGTTCAGGACCACGTTGTTCGCGACGATGGAATCGCCCGTCGCGAAGAAGGCGACGAGGCGCTGCACGAGGTGCCGCTCGGCGTCGCTCATCTTTTTCTTGAGGTCGCCGACGTCGGTCGAGAAATCGACCTCCTCGACGGTCCACGTGTTCTTGATGGCCGCGCGGTACATCTCGAAGAATTTCGGGTACGACATCGGCCGCAGCGTCAGGCAAAGGCCCGGGTCGAGCAGGCGGGCGGGACGGGTCGCCGCGCTCATTGGCAGGCCTCGCAGCTCTCGGGGTTTTCGAGGGAGCACGCCACGGCGGCGTCGTCCGTCGTCGCAGCGCGGGGAGGCGGCGGCGTCCATCCGGGCGTGCCGCCGGGATGGCCCTCTCCGCTCGATGTCGATTTCGGCTCCTCGACCGTGGCCTTCGCGATGCGCGTCGCGGGGCGCGACCGCAGATAATAGGTCGTCTTCAGGCCTTTTTTCCAGGCGTAGAAATACATCGACGAGAGCTGGCCGATGTTGGGGCTCTCCATGAAGAGGTTGAGCGATTGGCTCTGGTCGATGAAGGCCCCACGATCGGCAGCCATGTCGATGAGCGAGCGCATCGGGATCTCCCACGCCGTGCGGTAGATGGCGCGCAATTCCTCCGGCAGCTCGTCGAACCGCTGCACGGAGCCCTCCGCGAGCTTGAGGCGCGAACGCATGGCCTCCGTCCAGAGCCCGAGCGCCTTGAGCTCGCGGGCGAGGTAACGGTTCACCTGGAGGAAGTCGCCGGAGAGGGTTTCCCGTTTGAAGAGGTTGCTCACCTGCGGCTCGATGCACTCGTAGCAGCCGGCGATGGAGGCGATCGTCGCGGTCGGCGCAATGGCGCAGAGCAGCGAGTTGCGCATGCCCTGCTCGACCATCCGGGCGCGAAGGAGCTCCCAGCGCCCGAGGTCGTCCGGCGTCACGCCCCACGCGTCGAACTGAAGCTCGCCCCGCGCGGCGCGGGTCTCTTCGAATGCCGGGTGACGCCCCTTTTCCTCCGCGAGCTCGACGGACGCCGTGAGCGCGTGAAAATAGACCTCCTCCGAGATTTGCTTCGAGAGCGCGCGGGCCTCGGGCGCGTCGAACGCGAGACGCATCTGAAAGAAGACATCCTGAAGCCCCATGAGACCGAGCCCGATCGGTCGCCAGCGCAGGTTCGACGCCCGCGTGATGGCGATGGGGTAGTAATTGAGGTCGATGACGCGGTCGAGCTGCCGGACCGCGGTCCTCACGGTGCGGGCCAATTTGTCGAAATCGAATCCCACGATGCGGCCGTCGACCACGATCGTGTGTCGCGCGAGGTTGATCGAGCCGAGGTTGCAGACGGCCGCCTCGTCCTTCGAGGTCACCTCGATGATCTCGGTGCAGAGGTTCGAGAGGTGCACGACGCGCCCCGGGAGGGCCGTCTGGTTGCAGGCGCGGTTCGACTTGTCCTTGAACGTCATCCACCCGTTCCCGGTCTGCGCGAGCGTGCGCATCATGCGCGCATAGAGGTGACGCGCCTTGACGGTCTTGAGCGCCAAGCCTGCTCGTTCGACCTCCTCGTAGCGGCGCTCGAAGGCTTCGCCGTAGAGATCGGGGAGGTCCGGCACGGTCTTCGGGTCGAAGAGGCTCCAGTTCGCGTCGGCCTCGACGCGCTTCATGAAGAGATCCGGGACCCAGTTGGCGAGGTTCAAGTTGTGCGTACGGCTCGCCTCGTCGCCGGTGTTGTCGCGCAGCTCGAGGAACTCCTCGATGTCCGCGTGCCACGGTTCGAGATAGACGCTGCACGCGCCCTTGCGCTTGCCGCCCTGGTTGACGGCTGCGACGGACGCGTCGAGCGTCTTGAGCCACGGCACGATGCCATTGGAGTGACCATTCGTGCTCTCGATGAGGGAGCCGCGCGAGCGGACACGGTGGTACGCGAGCCCGATCCCGCCCGAGAACTTCGAGAGCATCGCGACGTCGGTGTAACTCCGGTAGATGTTCTCGAGGTGATCCTCGGGGGAATCGAGGAGGAAGCAGCTCGAGAGCTGCTCGTGGCGCGTCCCTGCATTAAAGAGCGTCGGCGAGCTCGGCAGGTATTCGAGCGACGAGAACAGGTGGTAGAGCCCGAGCGCGTCCTTCCCCGTCTCCGACAGGGCGCACGCGATGCGCATGAAGAACTGCTGCGGCGTCTCGAGGACGAGGCGCGAGGCGGGGTGCTTGAGCAGGTAGCGGTCGTAGACCGTCCGGAGGCCGAAATACTCGAACTCACGATCACGCTCCTGGACGAGCGCGTCGTTCAGCTTGCGGGCATTCGCCGCGACGAACGTTTGCAGGCGTTCGTTGACGAGGCCGAGGCGATGCCCCGCGGCGATCGACTGCGAAAAGGCATGGATCTCCTGATTGCGGACTTCCTTCTCGATGTACGTCGAGAGGAGCCGGGCCGCGAGCCGCGCGTATTGCGGCTCCTCCACGATGAGCCCGGCCGCCGTCTGGATCGAGAGCTGATCGAGCTCGCGGGTCGTCGCGCCGTCGTAAAGGCCGCTGATGGTCTTGGTCGCGATGCGCAGGGCATCGACGTCCGAAAGCCCCATGCAGCATCGGCCCACGGCGCGTACGATCTTGTTGACGTCGACTGGCTCGCTCGAACCATTGCGCTTTTTCACGCGCATGGTCGTTTGCGTGTAGGTCTCGCCAGACGTCGAGCTCGTCGTCCGCGGGGTCGTCCGCAACGGCGCCGCGCCGTTGTTGTTCGGGCTCGTTTCGTTCTGCACCAGGCTGCCTCCTCTCCGGCCTCGGGATTCCGAGCAGGACCAGACCGCTCGGGTTGAAACCCGCGAGAGAGGAAGCCAGTCGAGGCGCGCCCGCGCTGGGAACGTTGGAGCCCTCGGACCGACCTTCGCCCCCGCGGACGACTGGAACACCAGCGCGAGGGGACAGGTCGAGACCGGGACGCGCGCACGAGGGTGCGCCGCTCGGACCTTCCCGCCTTCCCACGAGGCTCCCAGGTCGAAACCGACGCCGGATGTTTCCCCGGTGTCGGGTGCGGGCAGGTCTTCGGACTCACGAGCACTTCGGCGATTGCCGGGTTCCTACTTTCCGCCGCTTCCCAGGACCCGAAGGACCCAGTGCATGAGGCGAATTTCGTTCTCGTTTACCGCTGCGGGGCAGTCCCGGAGTTTCACCGGGTTCCCTTTTGAAGGCCGGGCCGACGCCCAACCACCAGCACGGGCGCACCCTATGGTCGGATCACGCAGGGTGTCAACCGGGATGTTGGGACGATGCGCAAGTCGTTGAATGTACGTGTGAACTTCAGGCCGTCCGTCGACCGGGAGGCCCCGAGGTCACGGCGCGGGGCCCTCCCGAGGATGTGCTAGCCTGGACGCCGTGGCGTGCACCAGGGCACGACGGAGGAGGTGCGTCGACATGACACGTGCAATGCAGGGAGCTGTAGGCCTGATGGCGATGGGGTTGATGCATTGCGCACAGGCCCCTGTGGAGGGAGAGATCACGTACGCCGAAGCCCCGACGCCCCAGGGCAAGCATCCCTTGACGCTCGACATCCGCGTCCCGGAAGGGCCGGGCCCGTTCCCCGCGCTCGTCTTCATCCACGGCGGCGGCTGGATGTTCGGGGATCTGAGCACATACCGCGGCGCCATCGAGAACGCAGCCAGCCGGGGTTTCGTGGGCGTCTCGATCAATTACCGGCTCGCGAACGAATCCAACGACGAGGGCAGCGCGCTTTCCCCCTGGCCCGCGCAGATAGAAGATGTGCGTTGCGCGCTTCGATGGCTTTCGGCCAATGCCGAGACCTTCAAGATCGACACGGGCCGCGTCGCCACGGCGGGCGGCTCGGCCGGCGGGCACCTCGCGATGATGGCGGGGTATGCGCAGAACGAGCCCAGGTTCGAGCCCACGTGGTGCCCCCACGAAGAGAGCGTCGCGGTGCGGGCGGTCGTGTCGTTTTACGGCGCGAACGACCTCGCTGCCGTGTACGACACGTCGGAGGAGTGGTGGGTCAGGGCGTACATGACCCGCTGGCTCGATCTTCCGGACGGCGCCCGCACGGCGGACGACGCGGCGCAGTTTGCGGATGCAAACCCGGCGAGTTACCTGCGGACGGGGCCAAAGATCCCGTCGCTCATCCTCCAAGGGACCGCCGACACGATCGTCCCGCCGCAGACGCAGCGCGGGTTCCGTGCTGCCGCGGAAGGGGCGGGCCAAGACGTCTCGATCGAGTTCCTGGAAGGCGTCGGCCACGGTATCGACGCGATCGAGGAGAGCAACCGCGCCATCGACTGGCTGTCGACGAGGCTCTGACCATGTGCACTCGAAAAACATTTCCCGCGTGGGTGGCGGCGTCCACGGTCGTCCTGCTCGGCGCCGGGCGCTTGGCGGCAGAGGAGGCCGTCCCTGCGCCGGAGACGTCTCTCGCGTCGGCGCGTGCTGCGACGCCGGCCCCCGAGCCTCGTCCGACCCCTGGCATCTCCTTCCCGTTCCGGATCGGCGTCGGCGTCACGCCCGTCGTCGGCTACAGCATGGTCACGCTCGGGTATGGCGAGGTTCACTCCCTGGACAATGGCGGCTGGGTCCCGATCGACATCGCGCCTGCGATTCGGGTGTGGAGGTCGCTCGCCATCGAGCTCGCGGTCTCGGGAATGATCCCCATCAAGGACGCGTGGGGCTTTCCAGAATTCCGCCTCGCGGTCACGCCTGCCGTCCGCATCGACGGTTCCCTCCTGTACGCGCGCTTCGGCCCGCAGTTCATGTTCGGGGAAAACATGCGGGTCGGGGTTCAGGCCGCGGTGGGCGCGAAGGTTTATGGGCCGCTTTATGTCGGCGTCCAGGGCTTGGCCAGCCTGACCGACATCATCTTCGGCATCGGCCCGGAGATCGGCGTGCGATTCGATGACTGGCGAATCGTGACCTCTCGGAAACCACAAAACTGATCGGGCGGAGCGCGAGGGGGCCGGCGACGCATCCGCGGGGATACGTCCGCCGGCCGCCCGGGGGACGAATCAGGCGCGCTTTTCGAGGTAGGCCGCGACGCTCGGGAGCGCGCGGAAGCGGTCGTGGAGCGCGCGGAGCTTGGGGAAGTCCGCGAGGCTCTCGGGCTTCGTGCCGAGGTGGCTGTCGAGCGTGTCGAACGCGAGCGCGTCTGCGTAGGTCGGCGACGCTCCGCCGCCGAACCAGGTACAGCTTCCGAGCAGACCTTCCACGGTGCGCAGCGTCGCCGGCAAGTCGGCCCAGTACTTGTCGATCACGGCCTGGTCGGTGTGCATGAGCGCGGCGAACTGCACGGGCGCGAACTTGCCCCGCCAGTCGTTGATCGTCTCGGCTGCGACGTCCGTGTTCGTCTTCTCGGTCTCGTCCTTGCCAGAAAGGTCGAAGACGCGCGCGAGGTGACGCACGATGGCCATGGTCTGCGCGATCTGGCGCTCGCCGGATTCGCCGCGCTCGACGAGCACGGGGAGCTGGCCGAGGGGCGTCTTCGGCTTGAACTCGGGCCAGTTCGTGACGGGCGTGTTGGTGAAGGCGACGTTCGCCGTGGCAAACAGGAGCCGGATGGGCTCGGCGCGGCCACGGAGCGGGAAATAGAGCAACTCGTAGGAAGTGGACATGCCCGACCTTCTACCAGGAAGGGTCGAGCCCGAGAAGCCCGCAGGTCCCGAGGCCAAAGAGGCGCCCGAAGGTGTACGTCGCCCCCGATTTCCCTCGTGCGAATCCCCACGAACTCCTCTACCGTTCGCCGCCCGGAGGAGTCGAATGAGCGACGAAGATACGGACGAGTTCGAGGACGAGGACGAAGGCGAAGGCGACGAGGGCGACGGCGAAGAGGCCGAGAGCCCGCATGAGGTGAGCTTCGACGAGGACACGGAAGGTGTGCTCGTCGCGGGCAAGCGTTTCTCGGCGAGCCGCATGACGCGCAAGCAGATCGGCGAGTTCGCGCAGCACGTCCAGGCGGTCGCCGAGAAGACGGGGCATGCGGTCACGATCGTGGCTTCGGGCGACTTGACGGACACGGGGCCCGCGCCGGATGACACCGCCTATACGGAGGTGCACATCGGCTTCGAGGGCGGGCGCGGCGGTACGTATGGGCCGGATACGATCTCGCGCGACGTGGCGCTGCACGTGCTCGAAAAGGCGAAGGCGGTGCCGGCCGAGGTGTGGGCGGCGATCGGCGAGAAGCTCGAAGGGGACGCGCGCGAGGCGTGGGACGAGGCGACCGTGACGATGTACTTCACGTGCGTAGGACCTCTCACGGCCGCGACGCTCGCGTTCGGCGTGCTCGGGACCGAGGACGGCGAAGGGCCCGGCAAGTACATGCGGGGCGTGGACATGGAGCAGATGCCCCACGAGGAGGGCGTGTGGGGCCAGAAGGTCGCGTATGTGCAGTACGAGAGCCCGGAGAGCGAGGAGGTCGATCTCGGCGAGGCCGCGCACGCCGAGCGCGTGAAAGAGCTCGGCGACGAGAACGCGCGTTACTTCATCCTCGCTCGTTACGACTGACGCCTCGTCCGCCTGCGGGAGAACGGCTCGGCGCGCCCGGGGGTCACGGCTGCACGACGGATTGCTCGAACGCAGCCGTGTCGCTCTCGTGTTGCCACTGGATTCGCGCCTTGTCGTTCGCCCCGAGGAACGCGTCGCACGCGGCGGACAGCGTCGCCCCCGGGACGTCGGCCGCGCATTCGTCGACACGCGTCGTGAAGTCGTCGCGCGTCTTCCAGAGGCTCTTGCCCTCGATGAACGCGTGCTCGAGGCTCGTCCGGGCGAGCTTCTTGAGCGCGACGTAGCCGAGGCCGTGCTCCTCGACGGCGCGCACGTACTCGTCGGTGATCTCGATCCGAAGGATGCCCTGGTCGTCGGTCGACGGCGCCACGGGCACGTTCTTCGCCATGTACGCGCTGAGCGGGTGCTTGTCGCCCGCGATGCCGAGCAGCGTGTCATTGGATGTCAAACAGATCTCCACCATGACGCCCTTCTGGGCCATCGTCGCGAGGAGCTCGTCGGCGCCCTCGCCGGCCGTCTCACCGAGCACGTCGACCCCGTGGCCGATTCGCTCCGCCCCCGCGATGTCCACGGCATTGCGAATGTGATACGTGAGCTCCGCCTGGCCTGCCTGCGTCATGGGCAGGACCTCGGGAATGAGCTCGCCCGCGTGCAGGCCGACGTGGACCTTCTTCCGGTTCGGCTCCTGGTCATTGAAGGTGCGGAGGACGTTCACGGCGAGCATCTCGTCGTTGTAATAGAGGAGGGAGTTCGCATCCTCCTCCGGCGAGACGAGGTTGACGCCCACGAGCTCGGGGACGACCTGCGCGAGCTCGAATGCGAAGACCCACTGGCCGAAGACGTACGCGCGTGTTCGCGTGCGGGTGCCGGCGACCATGAAACGCACCTCGACGTTGCAGCCGGGATCGGCCATGGCGGTGCCGCAGTTGAGCAGCACGTCGGAGCCGGAGAGCGAGTTCGCGATGCTCGCCTTCGCATTGTTGATCGCGGTCTGGAAGCCGGGGTCCGCGATGATTTCGGTGCGCTTCTGCAAGAGGTAGGGCTCATCCCACCCGTCGCCCGGCATGACCTTGGTCTCGGCGATGTTGCCGACGGTGCCGGAGCCGAAGCCCTGCATCAGCTCGATGTACACCTGGTTGTTGTGCCCCGCCGTCGAGCGGACCTGCGCGAGCATGTCGTCGCCGCGGGACTCGTTGAGGACGGCGCCGAATTTGCCGAACGCGTCGAAGAAGTGCTGGTGGCCCTGGAGCAGGGTGCCCATGAAGCCCTCCATGGACCAGGCCATCAGGATGCTGTCGTAGAGGGCCTGGTCATTGAGCGCGTTCGAGATGGGCACGGCGTCTCCCATGCAAGGCCCGGCGGAGGCGAAGCCCGTGCTCTTGTTGAAGCAGGCCCCGTCGGCCGCCCCCCACTCGATCATGCTCTCGGGCGTCACGGCGCCCGAGGTGTGGCTATGCAAATCGGCGCCTTTCGGCATGTTTCGCACGAACCCCACGAGGGCCGCATGATCGTTGCGAACGGCCTCGAGCTGCTCGGCGACCTTCTCCTCGAGCGAGCCGCCCATTCCGCCGCTGCCGCCCATTCCACCGCCGACGCCGCCCTCGCCGCCGTTCCCGCCGTTGCCACCGGCGCCGCCCTCGCCGCCGTTTCCGCCAGCGCCGCCTTCCGCGCCGCTGCCGCCGTTGCCGCCCGTGCCCTCGCCGTTGCCGTCACAGCCGGTCGTGCCAATGAGCAGCGCACAGAGCGCGGACAAAACAATGCTACGTTGCATGGTGCAATTCTCCAAGATCAAAATCGCCCGCGTCGCCGACGGGGCGAAAGACGTCGATGTCGCCCGCGCACGGAGACGTCCGGCACGGGGACGCAGCGTATAGCGTCCTCGGATCTGTATTGCAAGATGTAATCGACGCGGCGAGGGGGAGGGCGAAGGAAGCCCGCTTCACCTGCTGGCGGTGAGCGCGCCCTTGGCCACGAACTGAGAGAATGCGCCGAGGAACTCGTCCATCGACACGGTTCCACTCCTGTCGATGTCGCACAGGCGCAAGAACTCGTCGATCTCGATGTCCCGATAGCCCTTCTCCCGGAATTTGGCCATCACCTCGCCCACGTCGAGGACGCCATCCCGGTTGGCGTCGATCTCCTCGAAGATCTGGAACATCGAGTCGCGCATCAGCGATTTGAAGATCGCATCGCGGAGCTCCTTCTCCAGCACGTCGAGCATCGACCCCTCGGGCGTCTCCAGGATCCATGGCTCCATCGTCGTGGACCTGAGCACCGTCACCGTGGTGCCGGGGGACGACGAGACCCCGAGGCGTCGCTTGTAGTCTTCGATGAAGACGCTCCCGTAGTGCTCTTCGCTGAAATCCGTCGTGCTCACGATCATTCGATACCCATAGATATCGTCGCCGGGATCGATGCTCAGGAGATCGTAGATGGCCTTGTTCAACCGATTGGCGAGGTCGAGGTTCGTATTCAGCGACCCGTCCGGGTGCTTGAAGTTCACGGCGTAGGTCAGGATGTTCTGATCGGGGCCGATCTCGGGCAGGAGCGCCATCGCCTCCGGGTCGGACAGGAGATCCTCGACGCTGCGTTGATCGATGCGATCACGAATGAAGCGCCGCTCGGTCTCCACGTCGGCGCCCGAGATCTCCGCGGGCAGCCGCGGGACCGGGACCACGATGAACCGATCCTCCAGGTCCGCCATGCTGAGCAGCCGCGCGTAGAAGCGCTTGCAATTGAACAGGCTCTTCCGATGAATCTGCCCGTATCCGCTCCGGGTAGGTCGAATGACCTTGTGGCTCAGGTACACCGCCGCCACCGCCGCGCCTGGCTTGGAGCCTTCGAGCCCGTAAATCCCCACGGTCGGCTCGGCATCCCCGTGGAGGATGTAGGGCGCCTTGAACGTCACCATGTCGCGCATGGCCGAATTGCGGTAACAGAGCGCCCCGGCCGGATAAGGGATGTAGCCCGATTTGTGCGGATCCACGGTAATGGAGTCGGCCCGGCCGAGGGCCGAGAACTGCGAGGTCACGTACCCGCTCATTCCGATTTCGGCCGCCGGTCCGGGGCGCTCGTCTCGGGGGCGCGGCCCCTCGTCGGGACGCAGGATGGACGCGAAATACCCACCCCATGCCGCGTCCGCGTGGACCGTGAACGACAGGCCCTCTTTCTGGAGCTTGTGGCGCAGCTCGAGAATCCCCTTGAGCGGATCCACGGCGCTCTCCTCGGTGCTGCCGATGACGGCCACCACCGTGATGACGGGCCGCCGCTGCGCGAGGCAATCCCGCAGCATCTTCTCCAGCGCGGCCAGGCTCATGCGCGCGTCGCAATCGACGGGGACATCGAGCACGTTGGCCGAGCCCAGGCCGAGCACCGCCGCCGCCTTGGGGAACGAGTAATGCTTGGTGGCGGGGACGAGGATCACCGGTGAAGCGGGCAGGTCCGCCCCGCAGCGGCGGTAGAGCTCGTGCATCCCCAGGTGCTGGAGCGAGTAGCACGACATGGCCTTCGTGATCGTATCGCTCGAAATGCCGTACTCCTCCGTGAGGCGCTCGGGCAGCGCGAGGATGTCGTCCACCTTGAGGTTCAAGAGCGACCACGCGTCGAGCGAGGCGAGGCGCGCGCGCCGGCCGTCGCACGTGCTCACCTCGATGTCGCGCGCCGCGGCGAGGGAGGACTCGGCCTTCAAGGCATCACGGAGCGAGAGCGGGTAAAACTTCAGATTCCTCGCTGACCAGAGGGCCTCGATGTTGGCCACGGTCCCGCCGGAGGTGATGTGTCCCCAGGGCCTGATGAGCCCTTTCGTGGCGTCGCCATCCTCCGGGACGGTGTAGCCGAGCATCCGGCACAGATCGTCCCCCACGATCATCTCCAGGAGGGTCGTCGAGGTCGACCCCTCGAACGCGACGTTGTTGGGGTTGTAAAGCATCGCCGCGAAATACCCCAGGATGCTGGGGAGCGACGTGTCCCAATTCATGTGTCCCTGATATCGGCCGCTGAAGAAGGGCACCGATTTCTTGAGGAACGACATGAGCGAGCGCAGGTTGTCCTTCAGCGTGTCCATCGCGTGGAGGTAGGACGGGTGCCGCTTGGCCTGCTCGGTGATGTGCGTGGGATCCTGGGGATGGAAGTTCCGCCTCCAGAAGGAATGGTCCCGAATGGCCTCCACGATGAGCTTCTCGAGCTCATCCGCGTTTTCGGCCTTGGTGCCCAAGAACCAAGCCTCCGGCGACCGGGTCCCTGCGCCCTTGAGGAAGGGTCTCTCGCCAAAGCTGAAATACTGCTTCACGCTCGGCTTGCCTGTCCGGGCTTTTTCGTCGCTCATTGTTCCGCGCCCCTTTCTGCCCCGCACGCCAGCATCTCCCGCGGCGAGGGCGAAGCCCCTATACAGGAGGGTCGCTCCCGTGGCCAAACGCGAGGGACCCACACGACGAGCGTCGGCTGGTTCTGCTGGGTCCCCGGGGCGGCGCGTCGGGCGACGACAATCGGGCTCGACGAAGGCTGCCCGCCCTGCAAGGGTCGTTGGCGATGGACAGGACCGAACGCCTCTTCGCGGTCATGGACGCGCTCCGACGCCATCGACGCCCGGTCACCGCGGCGCAGCTCGCGGCCGAGCAGGGCGTCTCGGTGCGCACGTTGTATCGAGACGTGCAGACGTTGATCGGACTCGGCGCGCCGATCGAAGGCGAAGCGGGCGTCGGCTATGTGCTCCGGCCTGGCTTCTTCTTGCCCCCGCTGATGTTCACGCCGGAGGAGCTCGAGGCGCTCGTCCTCGGCGCACGCTGGGTCGGCTCGCAGGTCGACGAGGGGCTCGCCGGCGCTGCGAAGAACGCGCTCGCCAAGATCGCGACCGTCTCGCCCCGCGACCTACGCGAGCACATGGCCGACGTGGGGCTCTGGCCGGTCGTGCTCCCCGGGGCCGGCGCTGCGCAGGTGCCCGTCCTCAGCCTCGTACGGCAGGCGATGCGGAAGGAGCGGGCGCTCGCGCTGCGCTACAAGGACGAGTCCGATCGCACCACCGAGCGCGAGATCTGGCCGGTGCAGATCGCGTACTACGAGGGGAAGCAGATCGTCGCGGCATGGTGCTGCTTGCGCGCGGCGTTCCGGCACTTCCGCACCGATCGGATCGTGAGCCTTGCGCCCACGGAGCGACCCTACGGCAAGCCACGCCGAACGCTGTCCCAGGCGTGGATCGAGGCCTGGGAGCGCGAGCACAGCTAACCCGCGTCACGGCCGGAGGGCCCACGGCAGGCGCGTGGTTTGCTGCTGCCACGTCTTGTCAGGAGGGGTGGTGCAGGTTCGTCGGGCGTCCACCTCCAAGGCGCCACGAGGACCGTTCACCCATTTCGAGAGAACCGATGAAAATACTCGTCACAGGCGCGACCGGCACCGTCGGCCGCGAGATCGTCAAGCAGCTTGTCGCGAAGGGTCACCACGTCCGCGCGCTGTCCCGCAATCCGGCCAAAGCGAGTTTCCCGGCAGGCGTCGACGCCGTGGCTGGCGACCTGACCACGCCGGAGACCTTCGCCAGCGCCTTCGAAGGCATCGAGGCCCTGCACTTGATCAACTTCGGCGGCGACGATCAGGCACCGCTGCAGACCGGGGCACGGATCGTTGCGCTCGCCGAACAGGCCGGGGTGCGGCGGATCTCGCTGCTGCTCGGCGGCGCGCCCGCGCCGCTCGACGAAGTGGTCGCCGCCGGGAACATCCATTGGACATTCCTGCAGCCGGTGGAGTTCATGGCGAACCACCTCGAATGGGCGGAGTCGATTCGCAGCGAGGGGCTCGTGCGCGAGCCGTTTCCCGATCGGCTGAGCGCGGTGGTCCACGAGGCGGATATCGCCGCTGTCGCGGTCGCCGCGTTGACACAGGACGGCCACGCCGGCAAGACGTACACCCTCACGGGGCCGGAGGTGCTCAGCCTGCGTCAGAAGATCAACATCCTCGCCGACGCCGCCAAGCGCGAGATCAAGCTCCTGGAGCTGACGGAGCAGGAGGCACGCGACCGGTGGCAGGCGATGGGGTTATCGTCCGAAGCAATCGAGTTCCTCGTGTTCGTTTACGGAAACACCCCGGACGTCGGCTACACCGTCACGCCTACGGTCGAGCAAGTGACGGGCCGGCCGGCGCGGACGTTCGCGCAGTGGGCGGCAGAGCACGCCGGAGCGTTCACTGCGTAGGTGAACAATCCCCCTGATCCAGGCTCATCTGTCGCTCTTCCGGTCCGCCTCCTTGGTCAGCTCCTGGCGTATCTTGAGCACATCACGATCGGGCAGCTTGCGTAGCAGCTCGGCGATGTGGGCGCGTTCGTCCTCGTGTGGGAAGGTGAGCAGGTAGAGCGGCGGCAGGCCGAGGCCGCGAGCGAGAACTACGAGCGAGATGGCGTTGAGCGCCACGAGGCCACGCTCGAAGCTCGAGAGGTGGCCCTTCGACATGCCGGTGGCGTCCGCGAGGGCGGAGAGGGACAGGCCACGCTCGATGCGGAGTTCACGTAGGCGTGCGCCTACCTTCGCGCAGTGGGGTTCGGGTTCGGTTCGTCGAGGCATGGCGAGGACATACCACAGGACAAACCGACGGTCGAGACAAACCTATGCGCGTGCCGCATCGCCTCGCCCCCAGCCGGTTGGTCTTGACAAGCCGTTTCGCCGGGACAGCCCTTTCTCATCGATGATCTAGCGCCCCTGGAAGCGGCCGGCGCGCCTTTCGACGAACGATCGCATGCCCTCGGCTGCGTCCTCCGTGCCCATGAGGGCGCGGGCGCGCTCTTCGAGGCGCGCGGCTTCCACCTCGGGGCCCTCGGTCATCGCCGCGCGCGCGGACGCGAGCGTGGCGCGAACCGCGATCGGCGCCTGCGCCGCGACGCGCTCGCAGATCCACGTGGCCCGATCGAAGAGCTCGGCCGCGGGGACGACCTCCTGCACGAGCCCGATCCGATACGCCTCCTTCGCGTCGAACACGTCGCCCGTGAGCAGCCAGCGCATCGCATTGCCGTGGCCCGCGATCTCCGGGAACCGGAGCGTGGCGCCGCCGAACGGGAAGATGCCGCGCTGCACTTCGAGCTGTGAGAAACGCGTGTCCTCGGCCGCGACGCGGATGTCGGCGGCGAGCGCGAGCTCGATCCCGATCGTGAAGCAATACCCCTGCACAGCGACGACCATCGGCTTCGTGAGGCGCCGCGGCCCGATCGCGAGCGGATCCACGCTCCCCTTCGGATAGAGCGCGCGCCCGGACGCGACCGCGGGCCCGACCTCCGCGAGATCGAGCCCTCCCGTGAAATGGCCTCCGTGCGCGAAGAGGAGGCCACAACGGAGGCCCTCGTCCTCCTCGTACGCCGTGTACGCCTGCGCGAGCTCGTCGAGCATGGCGAGATCGAATGCGTTGCGTTTCTCCGGCCTGCGGAGGCCGATGCGGACGACATGACCGAGACGCTCCACTGTGACACGTGCCATGGGCGGACGTTACCACGCCCTGGAGCTCGGCCGCGCCGGGAATCGAAACCCGCCCCGTACACCGCGCCGCTGCGCCCGGGGCGCCGGTGGCGCGCGGCATATGTCACCACCGAACATTGAAATGATTTCGTTTCCAGGATCGGGATGTCTCGGGATTTCATGACCTGCATTGCTATGGTGGTGGTCATGGAATGGCGCACGAATCGTCTCCACCCCGCATCCGTCCTTCGCGTCCTTTCAGGGCCTCTCGTGGTGCTTTTTGCCGTCGTGACGGCAGCCTGTGGGACTTCGGACGGCGTGATCTCGGGCGGCGCCACGTCGGGCAGTGCGAACGGCGGCAGCGGCGGGACGGGAGGCAGCGGCGGGACGGGAGGCAGCGGCGGGACGGGCGGCAGCGGCGGGACGGGCGGCAGCGGCGGCGGGACGACGGAAGCGCGGCCCTACACGTTCCGTGCAGGCGAGAACGGCTTCGAGATCAGCGTGAAGGGCGGTGAATTCGAGCCGTTCTGGCCGATCGGCATCAATTACAGCCATGCGATCCCCGGCACGTCGCCCGGCGAGTTTCTGGCGACACGCGAGCAAATCGTCGCGTGGATCGAGGCCATCGCGGAGCTCGGCGTCAATTCCGTTCGCATCTACACCGTGCAATCCCCGATCTTTTACGAGGAGCTCCTCCGGTACAACACCGAGCACCCGGACCACCCGCTCTTCCTCTTGCAAGGGGCCTGGCTCAAGGAGCCCGACGAGGATCCGTCGTTCTCGGGCATCCCCGATTACTTCGCGACATGGAGCGAGGTCTGGTTCCGCGACGAGATTGAAAAGGTCGTCGACGTCGTCCACGGCAACCGCGAGATCCCCTACGGCACGCCCGAAAACCCGATGAACTACGGCCGCGCCTTCGGCAGCTTCACGGCCGATGTCTCCCCGTGGCTCCTCGGCTGGCTCGTCGGCCGCGAGGTCGAGCCGCTCACCATCATGACCACGCACCAAAAATACTACGACGACCACTGCCAGGGGCAGCCGTGCGAGGTCTCCTTCTCGGGCACGTGGTTCTCCATCGAGCACGCCACGCCCATGGAGGCGTTCGCGACCGAGCACCTCGATTACCTCACGGTCTACGAGGAAGAGCGGTACGACGAGAAGCACACCATCGGGTTCTCCAACTGGCCCACGCTCGATCCCATCGATCACGTGGTCGAGTACGAGTACCCCGAGTCCGTCGACGACATGGAGCAGCTCGATCTGCTGAAGATCGAGGTCGCCCCGAGCTTCGACCCCGGGCTCTTCTTCTCCTACCACGCCTATCCGTATTACCCCGAGTTCGTCCTTTACGAGCCCGCTTACCAGGTCGAGGACGAGGTCGGGCCGAACTCCTACCTCGGCTACCTCGAAGACCTCCGGAAGGTCTACGCCGGCCGCACCTTGCTCATCGCCGAGATCGGGCACCCTTCGAGCCAGGGGACCGCGCATTACGCGAAATCGGGGCTGCACCACGGCGATTTCGACGAGGTCGAGCAAGCCAACGCCGTCGAGCGCTCGCTCCGGACGATCCGCCGCGCCGAGATGGACGGCGCGTTCCTCTTCGAGCTCATCGACGAGTGGTTCAAGCGGGCCTGGGTGGTCGAGCGCGTGGAGCTGCCGGCGGATCGGCGGAGGGTCTGGTACAACCCGATGAGCCCGGAGCGAAACTTCGGCCTCATCGCCGTGCGCCCCGGCGTGGACGGGATCCACCACGTGCTCGACGGGAAGGGGGACGACTTCCTGGTCGAGCCAAACGCCTGGCAAGAAGGAGTGCCTCTCGCCCCGCAGGGGGACGTGCACGATCCTCTGCGCACCCTCCGCGAGGTCAAGGTGGACTCCGACGAGGGATTCTTACACGTCCTGATCCGCGTCGAGTCGCTCGACCCGGACGGCAATGGAAAGGTCGACTGGGACCACGTGGACTACGTCGTCGGCCTCGACACCTTCCTGCCCGAGGCGGGCGACGCGTGCCTCGATCCCGAGTGTTCGCTCCGCACCGAGCGGGGCATCGAGTTCCTCCTCCGTATCGAGTCGGAGGAGGACGTCGCGCTGTTCGTCGACCCGCCGTACGACCTTTTCGGCATCTGGCACAAGGACCGGAAGGACTGGCAGCTCTATCACACGGCCCCCAACGCGGACGGTCTGTTCAACCCGGTCCGCACCATCACGAACAACTCGTTCTGGTACCAGGGAGAGATGCTCGCGCCGATCCTCTGGCAGGACACGGGGCGCTTCCGGACGGGCCCCGAAGCCGTGCGCTCGACGAGCAATTTCTGGTATTCGCTCGCGGACGGGACGATCGAGGTCCGCATTCCCTGGACCTTGCTCAACGTGACGGATCCCTCGCAGCGCCTCGTGGTCGACGACTACGTGCCCGGGCCGAAGAGCAAGCAGATCGAGCTCACCACCACGAAGACCCCCGGCTTTGGGCTCATGGTGGCCGCGCTCGGAGGGACGGCGGAGGCGGAGGGCGTGGTGGTCGACACGCTGCCGCGCGCCAAGAAGGAGAGCACTTCGTGGGTGATCCCCGCGGACGGGGTGGTCTCGTACACCTGGGCCGAGTGGGAAATCCCGACCTACCACGCCTACCGCAAGCGCTCCTTCGACCTGCTGAAAGAGGCGCTGCCGTCGATCGTCCCCGCGAGCGCAAAACCTTCGCCGTGACGCGCACGGCCCCGCGCCCGCGGCGGCATCGCCACGTCGTCCCGGCACCTGCGGCGCGACCCTTCATGCAAACCTTGCAGGGGACGGCCTTGCGAGAACCCGCCTGAGGTCCGATAGCGGATCCCACCGATCTCGAAGGATTTTTGGGGCATTCGTCAGGGCGGGCCGTGTGGACCCGGCTCCCGCGCGCGCCATCCGCCCCCGCCGCCCGCGTCATCGGTGGGCTGCGGACCGGGAGCCGCAGGACTGAGGTCCAGGCTCCTCAGCCATCCCACTACGTGAACGCCGGAGCCCAGGTCACGCCACGCCCGAGCGAGGGACTCGGGGCGGCACGACGATTGCAATGAGGTCGGCGCTACCAACAGAGGTGCGGACCCATGGCGCGTGTCCTGCTCATCGACGACGATCACGACCGGACGGAGATCATTGCCCGCGGATTGCGAGCGGAGGGGCTCGAGGTGGTGCCTGTGGGCACCCGCCGCGAGGCCTTTGTCGCGCTCGACGGCCCCGGCCACTTCGATTGCGCGCTCGTCGTGCTGGCCTTGCCGACCGGCGACCGGCTGGAGCTCGCCAAGGAGCTGCACGCGCGGTTCCCGGGCCTGCAGGTCGGCCTGGCACGCGGGCACAGGCTCTCGGTGCGTCCAAACGAACACACGAGCGAGCGCACCCTGCGTTTCGAGCCAGTCCCCGAGGACGGCCGCAAGCTCGCCAAGGCTCTTCGCTCGCGGCTCATCGCCGCCTGACCCCGGCCGGGTGCCGTCCAGCCTGGCACACGTGCCAGCACGTGCCCGGCACACGTGCCATCGCCGTGCGCTAGGCCACGAGCATCCGCACGAGCTGGGCGAAGGCGAAGATGACGGCCACGAACGTCCCCACGAGGCCCCAGAACATGAGGCGCGGGTGCCGGTCCACGCCCCGCGCCGCCTCGCGCAGGAACCGCTTGGCCAGGGTCCCGCTGCAGGCCACGTGGATCCGGCCCTCGAGGCTCTGCCGCAAGAGCTCGATCATCCGCCCCGCGGAGGGGTAGCGCTTCGTGGGGTCCTTCGCGAGCCCATCGACGGCGAAATGTACGAGCTCGGGCGGCAGCCCTTCCTGTGCCGGGTGCCCGTGGCGCTTCATGTCCCGCACGGTGAGCTCGTGCTCCATGACGCCTGTCAGGATGTCGCCGAGCGTCTGCCGGTCTGCCAGGTAGTGGCGCAGGGTGACGAGCTCGTGGAAGAGGACGCACGCGCTGTAGAGGTCGCTCCGCGTATCGAGCTGGTCCACCTCGCCGCGCGCCTGCTCGGGCGACATGTACGCGGGGGTGCCGACGAGCGTGCCCACGTGTGTCAGGAACATCCGCCCGCGGTCGGTCTCGTCGCCCAGCGTCGCGTCCGCGCCCCGGGCGAGATCCCGCTCGGCGGCGATGGGCTTGGCGATGCCCCAGTCCATGAGCACGACCTCGCCGTACCGGCCGACCATCACGTTCGCGGGCTTGACGTCCCGGTGCACGACGCCGTTTGCGTGGGCGTAGGCGAGCGCCGAAAGGACGGCGATGAAGATCTCGACGCGGCGCTCGAAGGTGTATTTGGCGTGGGACTCGGGATCGCCGTCGGCGAGCTTGCGGATGATCGTCTCGAGCGTCTCGCCTTCGACGTATTTCATCACGAAGAAGTAGCGGCCGAGCTCGTCGACGCCGACGTCGTGGATGGGCACGATGTTCGGGTGTTCGAGGCGACCGACGGTGCGGATCTCGTCCACGAAGCGGGCGAGCATCCCCGGATCACTCGCCTCGGGCAGCAGGCGTTTGACCGCGACCTTGCGGGCGATGTCCTGATCGTGCACGAGCACGACCTCGCCCATGCCGCCCGCGCCGAGCGTCTTGATCGGCTCGTAGCGTGATTTGGACTCGGGCACGAGGCGCACCTCGGTCCCTTCGCCTTCGACGCGCGGGAGCACGGTGGTGCGCAGGGCCGACGGGGGCGGAGGCAGCGAGGAGAGGAGCCTCCCGGGCGCCATCGCGGTCTTGGCCCGGGCGAAGCCATCGTCCCCAGGCGCGAGCAAGGTCTCGGCGTTCATCGATTCGAGCAGGGTCATGGGGAGTACCGCCAAGAGTACCCGCCGGGGGGCGCGATCGGAAAACCGCTCGTCTGTCCCGGCCGGGCACCGCCTTTCTTGCAGCGAGCTTGACACGGAGCGGGCGGCTCCGCTCTCCTCCGGCCCATGCAGCGATTCGAGGGAAAGGTAGCGCTCGTCACGGGGGCTGCGTCGGGGCTCGGGGCAGCGGCTGTGCGAAGGTTGCACGCGGAGGGCGCGGTCGTGGTGATCACGGACCTCGCGCGGGAGCGGGGCGAGGCGCTTGCCGCGGAGCTCGGGGCGCGGGCGGAGTTCGCTGTGCTCGACGTGACGCAGGAGGCGGCGTGGATCGACGTGCTCGACGCGGTCGTCGCGAAACACGGTCGGCTCGACGTGCTCGTGAACAACGCGGGGGTGGGCGTCGTGGGCGACGTGGAATCGACGACGCTCGAGCAATGGCGGTTCGTGCACGCGGTGAACGCGGAGGGCACGTTCCTCGGCTGCAAACACGCGATCCGGGTGATGAAGGAGCGCGGGGGCGGGGCGATCGTGAACCTGTCGAGCGTGGCGGGGCTCATCGGCGCGCCGAACCTCGCGGCGTATGGCTCGAGCAAGGGCGGCGTGCGCACGTTCACGAAATCGGTCGCGATGCATTGCGCGCGGAAGAAGTATGGGATCCGGGTGAACTCGGTGCACCCGTCGTTCATCGACACGCCGATGGTCGACGCGATGGTCGAGAAGTCCGAGGATCCGGCGCGATCGAAGGCGAACCTGGCGAAGCCCATTCCGCTCGGCCGGCTCGGCGAGCCCGAGGACGTGGCGGCGGCGGTCGCGTACCTCGCGTCGGACGACGCGAAATTCGTGACGGGCACGGAGCTGCTCGTCGACGGTGGGTTGCTCGCGAGCTGACGCGTCAGCGGCGGGCGTTGATCTCGCGGCTTCGCTCGGCGAGCCAGGCGCGGGCTTCGGGTTCGGTCTCGAAGAAGCGCAAGGGGACCGTGTTCACGGGATTGAGCAGGGCCGCGGCGCGGCTCACCAGGGTGCCGAGGACACGAATGTGAAAACTCGCGCCGACGACGGCGTTGGCGCGAATGGGCATGACGACGGCGCCGCCGGCGGGCCCTTCGGCGGCGACGCGGCGCGCCTCGGGGGTGACGTGCGCGGCGCGGCGGACGTCGATGAGCACGAGCGCATGGGGGCGGCCCTCGCAAAAGCGCTGGTGGACGTCGAAGAGGCGGCGGATGTCGTCGCCGGAGACGTGCCCGATCATGCGCCAGACGATGAGGTCGGGTTCTTCGGTGAGGGCGAAGCTTTCACCGGGCGGGGACGTCATTGTGGGGGAGGGTATCGGCCGAGCGCACACCTGGGCAAGCGGGGGGCGGCTCAGCGAGGGCGGGGGAGATCGCGGCGGAGCTCGTCGATGAAGGCGCGGGCTTCGGCTTCGGTATCGCAGAAGCGGACGGGGAAGGTGTTCGCGCCGCGGAGGAGGCGCGCGGCGCGGAAGATCATGGTGCCGAGGACGCGAAAGTGAAACGTGGCGCCGATGAAGGCGCATCCGAGGACGGGCACGACGGGTCTGTTGTTGGCGGGGCCGTCGATGACGACACGACGCGCCTCGGCGGTCATCTGGTCGAGCGCTCGGACGTCGAGGATCAGGAAGATGTGCGGTTTGCCGTCGGAGAAACGAAGCTGGACGTCGTAGAGGCGCTGCGCTTCGTCCCGGGTGGTGATGTGGCCGCGGAAATGGAAGAGGACGAGATCGGGCTCCTCGGTGAGGACGTGGCTTTCGTCAGGGGAGGGGGGCATTTCAGCGTTCGTTCTGCAATCGGGTCTTCGAGGGGAACGAGGCCGCCGTCATCCCCCGCAGGACGGCGGCCTCTGCGATGTCACGGCACACAGTTGTTGCCGCCCGGGCACTTGTTGCTCACGCAGTCGCTGTTGTTGTCGCAGGCCTGGCCGTTGTCGAGCTTGCACGCGCCGGGGAGTGCGGCGACGCCTCGATCGTGGGGTCGTCAGTCGAAAGCTTGCGTCTCGGCGCGGACGCCCGCGGGCGCCGGAGTCTGGGGATCGCCGGCCTGTCCACCCAGCCCCTCGAGACCTAGCTCGAAGGTGACACCCGCCGCGATCGCCGGAACCTGGCCGATGTAGGCAATGCCGACCGAGTGGCCTCCGCGACCGCCGCCGCCGTGGCCGCCATCGCCGCCCTTGCCCCCGTCTCCACCCTTGCAACCAGGTTTCAACGGGGAAATCAGGGGCGGCGCGCCGCCGACGCCTCCCATGCCTCCTTTTCCGCCCGCCTGGCCGGAGACGCCGTCGCCGCCTTTTCCGCCGCGCGCGGTGACGATCGTGACGTCCTCGAACGAGATCCTGGCGTCGAGGCTCATCAATGCGACGCTCGCGCCGCCCGCACCCCCGCCCGTACCGCCTTTTCCGCCGCAGCCGCCCGCACCTCCGGTGCCGCCACCGGCGCCATAAATCGTCGCGCTGCCCGTGGGGCATTTGTTCGTCCCGGACCCACCCAGCGCGGCGCCGCCTCCTCCTCCGGCCAATCCCACGGCCCCATCGCTGCCGCTCGTGCCCGCGGCCCCTTCATAACCGCTCACCGTGATCGTCCCGAGCAAGGAGCCGTGGGCCCCGGGGGCGCCGACGGCTCCAGGGGCGCCGGGCCCGCCGGCGGTGCATTCGGTCAGCGTGAATTCTTCGGGTTCGCCGCCGTGGCCGCCGCTTACGTCCTTGCCGTTCGAGCTATTTCGGCCAGCCTTTCCCCAGGGCGACGTCCCGAAGCCGCCCGAGCCGCCGATGGAGTCGACGGTTCCACACTTCGTCACGACCTCCTGCGCGGTGGAGTACGTGCACGCGGCGAACCCCAGTTTCCCGGGCGCCCCGTCGCTGGCGCCCACGGCTTCGCTCGGCGGGTTCTCCCCGTCGGCGCCATTGCCTGCCTCCAGGTGACACCGGACGAGCTTCAAATCGGCCCCCTCGGCGATCACCGCGATGGACGACGCCCCGGCCTGGGCGGCATCCGCAGCGACGACCTTGAAATTCGTCAGGACCGTCGAACCGTCGGCGCGGACGCGCAAGGGCACCTCGTTGGCGCTCGCGGAGAGGGTCGTGACCCCGGATTGCGCGCTCCACGGGGCGCCGCTCGTGCAGTCATACCCGCCGTGAATCTCCTCGCCGCCGCGCAAGGTGATTGGCTCGATGAACGTATCCGCGCACACGTGAATGGGCCTCGCCCCGTCCGCGTGTACCTTCTCGAGGGCCTTGCCGAGCGTCCGCAGCGGCCGCTCGGGGGTGCCCGGATCCTCGTCTTTGCCAGAGGCCGATACGTAGAGCCCACACGGCGAAAACCGCTCGCACGGATCGGCGCTCTTGTCCGGTGGCACGCCCTCCACGCTGTAAGGATTGTCCCCGTCGAGGATCTGCACGCAGCTCGCCGTCGTGACGAAAATGAAGGCCCATAAGAGCTTCCAGGTACGCATCAGAATGCCCCTTCCACACCCAGATACCCGGCCCCCGGCGCCGCCAGACCCCGCAGCCGGACTGTACCCACCTTCTCCGCCGGCGTCTTCGGGGCCAGCACGAACAACGTCACCCCTGTCGCCAGCACCACGCCTCCCACGATGAACATTGCCGTGCTCGCATTGCCCAGCGTCTGGAACCGCTCGACCACCTTCATGCCTTTTTCGCCACACGCGAAGTTCTCGTCGCACGCTGCGTCGACCTCGCGTTTCGCCCCCACCGCGAGCCCGCCGAGCACGCTTCCCGCGATGAACCCCGCGCCGCCGACGCCGATTGCTGCGATGCCGCCGACCTTCCACGGATGCATCCCGGGCTTCGGCGCCTCCACGGGCTGCGGCATCGTCGACGAAGGATCCTTCAGCAAAGGCTGCGCCTCGTCCTTCACCACCTGCGTCGCGCCCGGCGTGAGCTCGAGGATCTTCCGATCCCCTTTCTCCAGCCGTACCTTTCGCACTTGCAGAGGCTGCCCCGGGACCTCCACGAGGAAGGCATATTCCCCCGGATTCATCGGCACCGAGGTGCCGAGCATCTTCGAATCGAGCGTCGCATCCCCCCGCTTGATCACGACTCCCTCGGGCACCTCGCCCGCCCACACGAGCTTGAGCCGAGGCGCCTCCGCGTCGAGCTTCTTCCGCTGCTCCTCGGCGATCCGCGCGCGCTCGGCGTGGCGCTCGCGCAGCGGGCTCTTCATCGACGCGAAGAGGCCGAGGTATTCCTTGTAATGGCCGAGCGCCGTGGCGAGCCGACCCCGCGTCGCCTCGCATTCGGCGAGCGAATACAGAGTACCCGGCGTCGGATCGATCCGCAGGCTCTCGCCGAGCGCGGCGCAGGCCTCGGCGATACGGCCCGCCTCCCGGTGCGCGACGGCCTGGTTGAACAGGATCTCCGCCTTGAGCTTCTTCACCTGCGCCTCGGCGAGCCGCGCGCGCTCGGTGTGTTTTTCCTTCAGCGGGCTCTTCATCCTCGCGTAAAGCTCGAGGTACTCCTTGTAATGCCGTAGAGCCTGCTCCGGGTGCCGCGCCTTCTCCTCGCACTCAGCGAGCGCGTGCAACGTCCCGGGCCTCGGATCGAGCACGTGGCTCTGTTCGAGCAGCGGACACGCCTCGGCGTAACGCCCGGCTTGCACCTCCGCGACGGCCGCTTCGAAGAGTTTTTCCGCTGCCGCGACCTGTGCCGGGGTCGTTTGACCGTACGCCAAGCCGGCCCGGAGCGCGAGGCACGTGCAGGTCATCCCCACGAAGAACCATCGTACATGCCGCATAATCGCCTCTACCTTCGCCGCCGGGATGGGCCGTCCGAGCCCCTCAATCCCTGCTCCACGTCGACTTCGGTTTCGCCGTCTTCCCGGCCGGCGTCCCGCTGGTCTTCGTGGATTGCGTCGTCGTCGCCGGCGTGCTCGTCGTCGCCTTCGCAGCCGCGCTCACCACGGGCGCAGCACTCGCCGACACGATCGGCGCGGCCGCCGCCTCCGCCGTCTCCACCGGCGCCGCCGGCACGACCTCGGGCACGGCCGTCGCCACGACAGGCTGCGCCGAAGACGCCGCCGCGGCCGGCTCCGGCGTCTTGCCTTCCTCCCGCGACGAGAGCGCCAAGAAAAGCACGACCCCCACGAGCAAACACGCGAGCCCCGCGCCCGCGACGATGAGCCCCGTCGGCGCCCTTCGCCCTGTCGGAACCGCAGTCATCCCGCTCCCGAGGGGCGTCAGCGAAGGGCCCATGGGCATGCCCGCTTGCCCCGCCGGCGTCATCGCGCCGAGCTCCGCGCCGCTCGGCAGCGGCGCGCGCCTTGGCGCCATCGGCGTCGTCACCTGCGCGTCGAGCACGTGGATCGGCACCTCGGACGGGTGCGACGCGAACGACGGCCGCGGGCTCGCCCCCGGCGGCAACATCCCCGGGCCGCCGAGCCCCGCCTGCGCCAACCCGAGCGCCTCGCCGAGCGCTTGGACAGCGCTCGTGGCCGACGGGAACCTCTCGGCGGGCGTCTTCGCCGTCGCACGCGCAAACCAGGCATCGAACGCAGGCGGCAGGCTCACGCCGAGCCGGCCGGCCCGCGCGCTCGCCGGCTCCCGTGGCCCGATCGCGGCCTGCGCGGCGAACGCGAAGACATTCGCGCCGCCGCGCGACTCCTCGAACCAGTAGGCTTTGCCCACGAGCAAGGTGAACGCGATCATCCCGAGCGCGAAAATGTCGGTCGCGGGCGAGACCGACGATTCCATCAAGAACTGCTCGGGCGCCATGTAGAGCGGCGTGCCGAGCGATTGCGTCGCGCCCGCCCCCGTGGCGCCGGCGGCCACGATCTTGGCGATGCCGAAATCGAGCACCTTGATCCGAGGGGGGCCGTCCTCGCGCTCGCAGAGGAACAGATTGTCCGGCTTGAGGTCGCGATGGACGATGTGCGCGCGGTGCGTCTTGTCGAGCGCGAGCGAGGTCTGGTGCAGGAACGTGACCACCTCCGCCGGCGGCAAGGGGCCCGTCCGGCGGAGCCGCTTGCCGAGCTCCTCGCCGCGCAAGAGCTCCATGACCAGGAAGGGCATGCCGGTCGCGTCATCGATGCCCGCGTCGAAGACGTCGACGATGTAGTCGCTCTCGATCTCCGCCGCGACACGCGCCTCCTGCCGGAAACGGCCGCGCAGGTCGTCGCTCTGGACGAAGTTCGCGTGCATCACCTTGAGCGCGCGGCGGCGGTTCGTTTCGAGGTGGATGACCTCGTACACCGCCCCCATGCCCCCTGCGGCGATGCGACGCTCGACGCGGTAACGCCCGGCGAAAATGGATCCGGCTGCCAGATCAGACGACACGACGCGCTCCCTCGACAAAGAACCACCGTCCGCATGTGTGCATGCAAACGGTTTTCCGATGCAGTAGACGGCCAGTTGCCAGCGAAGTCAAGATTCGGGGGGGTGCGGGAGGGCGCGGACGCGGCGCGGGGAGGGCTCGGACGGATCCTGATTCGCCGGGCCCTTGGGACGCGATGCGGCGGGCTGCGCGCGAGACGGAGCGAGGCTTACTTGCTCTGCTGCTGCTTGAGGGCCGCCGTCGCGCGCGTCCTGCACCCCTGGTCGCGCTGGTGACGGCAGATGGCGATGAGCAGCTTGATTTCCCGCTCGGTCGCCCGGCCGGACCATACCTTGGGCTCGAGCTGCCGGCGCATCGCGGACTCGTCATAATTCGTGAACATGCGCGAATTCGGCGTCGCGACCGGCTGCGCGGCTTTGACCGAGGGGTCGCCGTTCCCGGGGCCGCTGCTCGGCGCCGGGGCCGCGTTCGTGTCGGCGGCCTCCTCCTGCGGCGGTGGTGTGGCCGACGCGAGGACGGCAGGCTCGTCGTGTATCTCGGGGGCAACCTGGCCAGGTGGATCGGCGCTCGCAGCGACGTCCGGCGCGCCCGCCGCGACCGGCTCTGCAAGCTCCGTCGCCGGAGCGGCCGGCGCGGGCGCCTCGACATGCCCGGCCGGCAAGACCGCCACGAAGAGGAAAAGGGCCACCAGCAAACACGCGAGCCCCACGCCCGCGGCGATGAGCCCCGTCGGCCGCGGCCGACGCGTCGCCGGAGCCGCCGTCACCCCGCTCCCGATCGGCGTCGCGACCGGGCCCATCGGCGTCGCGACCTGTCCCATCGGCGTCACGGGCGGCCCCATCGACGTCGCCGCTTCGAGGGCCACGCCGCTCGGCGCGGGCGCACGCAGCGGCGCCATCGGGACCGTCGTCCCGTGGGTCGGCATGGGAGCGATCGGCACCTCGGACGGCAGGGAAGGGGACCTCGGCCGCGGATGGGAGACGGGCGGCGCGATTCCAGGGCCGGCGAGCCCCGGCTGTGGCAATACGAGCGCCTCGGCGAGCGCCTTCACGGCGCTCGTGGCCGAAGGAAACCTCTCGGCGGGCCCCTTCGCCGTGGCGCAGGCGAACCAGGCGTCGAACGCGGGCGGCAGGGTTGTGCCGAGCCGGGCGGCCCGCGCCGTCGCCGGCTCCCGGGGCCCGAGCGCCGCCCGCGTCGCGAAGGCGAAGACGTTCGCGCCCCCGCGGGATTCCTCGTCCCAGTAAGGTTTGCCCACGAGCAGCGTGAACGTGATCATCCCGAGCGCGAAGATGTCGGTCGCGGGCGTCACCGACGATTCCATCAAGAACTGCTCCGGCGCCATGTAAAGCGGGGTGCCGAGGGATTGCGTGGCGCCCGCCGCCGTGGAGCCGGCGGCGACGATCTTGGCGATGCCGAAATCGAGCACCTTGATGCGCGGGGGGGCGTCTTCGCGCTCGCAGAGGAAAAGGTTGTCCGGCTTGAGATCGCGGTGAACGATGTGCGCCCGGTGCGTCTTGTCGAGCGCGAGCGAGGTCTGATGCAGGTACGTGAGCGCCTCGGCGGGCGACAAGGGGCCCGTCTGGCTCAGCCGCTTGCCGAGGTCCTCGCCGCGCAAGAGCTCCATGACCAGGAAGGGCATCCCGGTCGCGTCGTCGATGCCCGCGTCGAAGACATCGACGATGTACTCGCTCTCGATCTCCGCGGCGACCCGCGCCTCCTGCCGGAATCGCCCGCGGAGGTCGTCGCTCTGCACGAAGTTCGCGTGCATCACCTTGAGCGCGCGGCGGCGGTTCGTCTCCTGGTGGACGACCTCGTACACCGCCCCCATGCCCCCGGAGGCGATACGACGCTCGACGCGGTACCACCCCGCGAAAATGGCCCCGGTTGCTAGATCAGACGACACGACGCGCTCCGTCGATGCGGAAATCTTCCGGTTGCATGGTTTGCACGCAAACGATTTTCTGTGCAGTACGGCCTGTCGTGGACGAAGTCAAGCTTGCCAAGGGCTCACACGCGGTCGGGAAACGGCTCAGACGCGAACGCCGAGGGCTCGGACGCGAAAGGGGTACCGCTCGGACACGAACGCGGAGGGCTAGGACGCGAAGGGTGCACCGCTCGGACGCGAACGCGGAGGGCTAGGACGCGAAGGGTGCACCGCTCGGACACGAACGCCGAGGGCTAGGACGCGAAGGGGGCACCGCTCGGACACGAACGCCGAGGGCTAGGACGCGAAGGGGGTCTCGCTAGGACGCGAACGCCGAGGGCTAGGACGCGAAGGGGGTCTCGCTAGGACGTAAACGCCGAGGGCTAGGACGCGAAGGGGGTCTCGCTAGGACGCGAACGCCGAGGGCTCGGACGCGAAGGGGGTCTCGCTAGGACGACCGCAGCATCAAGAGGTCGAGCGGCGAGTCCGCAGCCAGCGTGCCCGCACGCGGGCCCCGTCTACGTCACGCCATCGTCGGTCACCGGAAAGCCTATTTCGGAGTTGCCGTCCATCGTGAAATGTCCGGGAAAAAGATGCCGCAATTCCACTCCGATCTTGGAAATGGCAAGCTGTAATGCCTGGATCGAATCTGCGCCGTAGGCGTGCGATGAGCGGACATTTCCCTCCTCGATCGTTATCTCGTAGGGGCAAACCCAGTAGTCAGCCGTCACGTCTTCCTCCCCTGGAGGTGGTGGCACGTGTCGAGGCCTCCCGATCCTGATGACAGCCTTTCGCACAGGAGCGTCGAGCGTGTCCCGATACTCGAGTTCGCGTTCCGCGATGGGATCGAGAGCGATGGGGGGCGTCGCTGTCATGGCGTTTCTCTCTGTTCCGGTGTGGGTTTTGCGAACGGCCGAGATGTTCCGTGCTCACTTGTTGTGGTTACATTGCTTCAAGCAACGCCCGTGTTCCTCCGATGCCGCCCCCCGGCACAAGCTTTGTTGCAGCTTCGTTCTGTACTTTCGTTTGTCTGCACACTCTCGCGACAGCAGCTCATAGATTCGATAACAATTCGACTCGCACACGCTACACGTCTCGGCTTGGATTGCTGTGTCCCGCAACCTCGCTTGTGCTGCAATCGTTGCAGACATCCATCCAGCCTCTTGCGGCGAGCCGAACGCGACGGATCTTCCGCCAAACGTCCCAGACAAGAGGAGCGCGCCCAACCCCAGAATCAGCCAGAAGCCGTGCTGGCAGCTCTCGGTGCGCCCCTACCCGTGCACCGTCCGCCCGAACGCCCGCATCCACTTCACCTCGTCCTCGGTGAGCGGGCCTTTTTCGAGCGCCGCGAGGTTGTCCTCGAGCTCGGCCCGGTTCTTCGGCCCCGTGAGCGCCATGTCCACGTGCGGGCTCGAGAGCTGGAATCGATAACAGTCGCCCGCGCTCATGACAGGCCCGTCCCAGCCCTTCGGGCGCTTGAGGAGCTTGCGCCACGCCGTCGCCGTGTACGCGAGCACCGAGGGCGCATGGTCTTTTACGTGCGGAAACACGTCGCGCTCGGCGCCCGGGTGCGCCGCGTTGTAACGCAGCATCAAAAGGTCGAGCGGCGAGTCCGCGGCGAGCGTCCCTGCGCGCGGGCGGTCGTGGATGCTCACGCCGATCGCGCGGACCTTGCCGCTCTCGCGCAGGTGGAGGAGCTCCTTTTGCGTCGCCTCCGTCCACGCCGAGCCCGTGCCGAGCCAGCCGAGCAGGTACACGTCGAGGTGATCGGTGCCGAGCTCGCGCAGGAGTTTTTCAGCGCCCGAGCGCACGCCCCAGCCGAACCAGCCGATCTTCGCGAAGCCAATCACCGACACCTCGTCGCGCCGCGCGCCCATCGCCGCCTTCACGGGCGCGCGCATCCCCTTGTTCCCCGAGGTCCACAAGAAGACGTTCACGCCCCGATCGAGCGCAGCGCGGACGCCGTCCTCGTCGATGCCGTAGTTCGCCGCGAGGCCAAGCCGAAACGCGCGCTTGCCGCGCAGCGCCGAGGGGGTCGCATGCAACCAGTCGTTCATGCCCCCCACGTTATCACGGTCCGGTCAGCGTTCGCCGAGTTCCGATGTCGTGCGGAATCCAAACCCCGAGTAGAGGTTGACCAGCCGATCCGCGATCCCCATCCCGCGCGCCTGGAGCTGCGTCGTGTCCCGCACCCGCGCCCCGATCCGATGCATCCACGCGAGCTCCTCCTCGCTCATCGGCCCCTCTTCGAGCGCCTTCAGCGCCTCGTCGATCTGCGCCGCGTCCTTCGCGCCGGCCCAGCACGCCCCGATGTTCGGGTTCGAGAGGGCGAACCGATAACAATCCGCCGCGCGCGGCAAGCGCTCGTCCGCGGGGACGAGCTTGCGATCGAGGAGCTGGCCCCACGAGGTCGAGGTGTACGTGATGATGCCAGGGCGCGGATCCGGCAGGTGCGGAAAGACGTCCTTGGGACCATCAGGAGGTCGATGCGCGGATCACGGGCGAAGTGCTTGAACGCCGGGCGGTTGTGGCAGGAGATCATGAGCGCACGCGCGCGGCCCCGGCGCACGAGATCCGCGGCGGCGTCGAGGATCGCCTCCTTCGGCGGGAGGTATCAAGCTGCTGCTCCGGATGGATGGTCCCTCCTGGCGGACGAGCGGCCGTAGCTGGTAACGCTCCTATACAACCAGGGGCCCTCAGCGAGCCAAGAGCTGCGCGGTAGCATCCCAGAGCTCGGCCTGCAGCGCCGGGTCGGCGCCGGGGGCCGCGGGCGTCAGCGGCCGCGCGCCCTTCACCGAGAAGTAGCCCCCGCTCACCGCGCCGAACGCCGGGTCGGTGGCAAGGCGCACGATGATCCCCGCCCCGCGCTCCGGGTCGCCGATCCGTAGCCAGCGCAGCACCCGCTCCAGGCCGGCCGCGAAGCTGAGCTCACGGCCCAGGCCGGTCACGTTGAAGCCGGGGTCGAGGGCGTTGGTGGTGACGCCGGTGCCCGAAAGCCGGCGGGAAAGCTCCCCGGTGAACATGATGTCGAAGAGCTTGGTCGTGCCGTAGCGCAGCGACGACTCCCGCGCCGTGAAGGGCGTCGTGTCGGTCAGGTCGTTGGGGATCCGGAGCGCCCCGTGGCGGCGCGACGCCTCCGAGGCGACATTCACCACCCGCGCCGAGCCCGCCGCCAAAAGGCACGCCCCCAGGCTCTGGGTGAACAGCCAGGGCGAAAGGTAGTTCACCGCCACCATTTCTGGGAAGCCCTCGGCGGTGATGCGCTGCTGGAAGGCGTGGATGCCGGCGTTGTTGATCAGTATATCCACACGGCCATAGGTGTCCGCGATCTGCGCCCCCATCCGGCGCACGTCCTGCATGAGCGCAAGGTTGCCGAAGATGAAGTCGACGCGCGCGCCCGGCGCGGTGGTGGCGAGCAGCACCCGCGTCGCGTCGGCCCGGGCGCGATCACGCGCGGTGAGGACGAGGTGTGCGCCGCGCCGTGCCAGCGCGATGGCCGCGCGCTGGCCCAGGCCGCTCGTGGCGCCGGTGATGACGGTGATCGGGTGGCTGGACATGGTAACCACGATGCGGCGTTCTCTCGAGCGCTCAGAGCGGCGTCGCGTACAGGATATTGACGCACATCTCGTCGCCCGTCCCTTCACCGAACGTCGTCATGCCCGTGCGTCCGCGCGTGTCGTAGGCGCACGTGGTGCTGATGGTGCTGTCGGCGCCGAGATCGAGCGGCGTCTCGTTCCACCACAGGTTCTGCCAGTGGAAGTTCCATCGATCGACGTCGACGAGGCATTGCTCGGTGCCTTGTGTCTTCGCCGCGCTGCGCAATGTGCGGCCAGCCGTGTGCATGTGGGGCAGCACGCCCCAGGAGCGGATACCCTTGAATTCGGGGAGCCATTGCTGGGCGAGGACCGACAGCGGCATGTCGCCATTGGCCTCGGTGTGTGCCTGGCCGGGCGGCAACGAGATATCGGCCGTGCCCGTCGGCAGAAAGAATGCCGGTTGCAGCCCGGGGTCCTTGCTGAGCTGGAACTTCATCTTGGAGCGGTCGGTGAACGGGCCCCCGGTCGCCGGCACGTTGTAGTGCATCTGGATGATCAGCTTGCGACCCGCTGCATAGCGGAGCCCCGTGCCTGCGGGGAAAACCGTCGCGCCGCTGCCGGGAGCCCAGATGCCGACGATCGACGCATCGACCCCGGCGCCCCCGAAACAACTGTATCCCGCCCCCTCGTCGTTCGCATCCAGGGCGAGCGCATCGGCCTCGGCCTGGTCGTCCTGCAGCATGAAGAGGAGCACGTGATGCACGATGCGCGCGTCGCCCGGCTGGATGTCGTAGCCCGTGATGAACGCTTCCGCGCCGACGCCGGGATCGACGACGAAGCAACGGTAGTCGTCCGGCTCGGCCCCGCTCGGATGAGGTGTGTAATCGACGCCCAGGTCGAACTCGACGAGCTCCCCGAAAAGCTCGGGCCCGTCCCCCTCGGTCGGCGGGGGCGCGTCCGCGGGGTCGCCGAGCGGCGCGCCGGCCTTGGCCCACCTCTGGAACAGCGCGATCTGCTCGTCGCTCAGCCACCGGGCATTTTCGAACGTATTGCAGGAGCCGTCGTTGTCGACCGGCATGGGCGGCATCGTGCGCGCCTCGGTCGCCGCCGCCATCGCGGGGGCCATCTTCGCCGCGACCGCGGCGTTGGCGAGGGAGAACTTCCCAATGCCGCCCGGCTGATGGCAGGCGGCGCACTCCGCGTTCACGAGGGGCGCGATGTCCTTGTAGTACGTGGGCTCCGCGGCGCTCGTCTGTCCAGTACCGTTCGAATCCTCTGCGCCGCTGCAGCCGATGAAGCCGACGAGAGCGACCACCGAAGTGATTGCATGCTGGGAAGTCCTCATGCTGTCCTCCTGAGCGTCGATCTTGAGACACCGCATGTCATCTTCCAAGGACCCGATGCGACACTTTACGGACAGTTCACGACAGGAGGAGCACAGGTCCACGGCGGGTGCGCCCGTGTCGAGCCAGCGGGGCCCGAGCAGCGCGCAGCCCCCTCATGCGAGGGAGCGGCGCAAGGCGCTGGCGCCACCCGTGAGGAAGACCGTTATCGTGAGCCTGATCGCGCCCTTCGTGCGCCACGCTTTGCGCACCGGGTGGTCCGACGAGGCGCTCACGGACCTGTGTGTGCGCCATGGCATCCACCGCGCCGCGTTCGACGATCTCACGGCCCGCGTCCCGCAGGCCGGGGCGAGCGCGGTGCTCGGCGAGATCTGCGCGCAGTGCGGCGACGAAAACCTCGGCATTCACCTCGCTCGCGAGGCCGACCCGAGCTGGATGAGCATCCCGGGCATCCTCGGCATGAACCTCGCAAGCGTGCGCGAGGCTTTCGAGCTCGGTAGCTATTATGGTCGCCGTTTGAACCCCACCGCGCCGGGGGTTGGCATTCACAAGAGCGATGACGGCCTGCTTCACATCATCCACAGCCGCGATCCGCACGAGGCATCCTGGCCACGCCAGTTCGTGGAGGCCGACGTCGCCACCGTGCTCGTGCTCGTGCGCCGCTTCACGGGTGTGGACATCAAGGCCGTTTGCGTGAGCTTCCCCCACGCAGCGCCCGCCGACGTCGGCCCGCACGTGGCGCTCTTCGGGACGACCGACATTCGTTTCGAGGCGCCGTTCGCAGGGCTCGCGCTACCAGCGTCCATTCTCGATATCCGCCACCAGAATGCCGATCCCGGCCTCGCCGCATACCTGCGCCACCATGCCGATGCGCTGATCGAAAAGATCGGCGGTGACGATATCGGCCATGCCGTCCGCCAGAGCCTGCGCGCGGAGCTCGAGCGCGGCGCGCAGGCGTCGCTCGGCGGTGCGGCACGAACCCTCAAGATGACGAGCCGCACGTTGCAACGGCGCCTGGCCGATGCGGGCGTTCGGTTCGGCGCGCTGCTCGAGCAAGTCCGTTGCGAGATGGCCATCGATCTCCTCCAGCGGCCATGCGCCGACTTCCAGGACATCGCCGAGCGCGTCGGCTTTTCGGACGCGCGCTCGCTCCGCCGCGCATTGAAGCGGCGAACCGGACGGACCCCCTCGGCGCTGCGGCGGCACGACGACCGCAGCGCCTGACCGGCTGCTGCCGAGCATGCGAGCAGGCCCCGCGAATCAGGGGTGGTCGATCAAGGAGAAGCTTGCGTTTGCGCTCCGCTTCCGCCCGCCTCAGCGGGCGCAGCAGATTGCGCCTTTCGACGCCGAATGGCACGCTCCCGAGAAGCTCTTCACCCGCGGGGCAGCCCTCGCGATGGGTGCTGGGCGCGGGAACGGAAGCGGAAGCGGGAGCGGAAGCGGAAGCGGAAGCGGGAGCGGCGACGGAAGCGGGAACGGCGGCGTTTGGCTGGAGCATGGCGGTACCTCGCGGGAGGGGGCAGACGCCTGGGAGGCGGCGCGAGTTCCCAGGATTCTGCGCGGTCGCCCGCGATGTCCGGGTCGGGTTGTCCCGGATTCACGCCTCGATGTAGCGTTTCAGCCCTGCTGCCACGGCCTCGAAGGCGACACGGCAACGCGGGCTGTCCCGCAGGTCCATGTGCATGGCCACCCAGGTGTCGAGCGGCATCGAAAAGGCCTTGGGCAGCACGCGGACGAGGCGCGCGTCGCGCCGGGCGAGCCCGACCTGGCAGATGCCGATGCCACAGCCGGCGCGGATCGCGGCGAGCTGGGCAAGGTCGCTGTCGGCCCGGAGGCCGAAGGTGTCGCGGCGCAGGGGGCCGAGTTGTTCGCGCAAGCTGCGGAGGAACGCTGTTTCGCGGTCGAATCCGATGAGCGCGTGGCCGTTCATCAGCTCGTTCCAGCTCCGCGGCGTGCCGTGGCGGGTGAGGTAGTCCTCGTGCGCGTGCAGGCCGAGCTCGATGTCCCCCACGCGGCGCGCGACCAGCACGTCCTGGCTCGGGCGCACCATGCGCACGGCGATGTCGGCCTCACGCTTCAGCAGGTCTTCGAGGCGGTTCGCCAGCGTGAGCTCGATGCGCAGCCCGGGGTGTTCTTCCCGCAGCGCGGCCAGGATGGGCGGCAGCACCTCGACGCCGACCACCTCGCTGGCCGTGATGCGCACCGTGCCGCGCACCCCGTCGCCCTGGCTCGACGCCACGCGCAGCAAGGCCGCCACGGTCGCGGCCAGCGTCTCGGCGTAGGGTTGTAACGCGAGCGCTGCCTCCGTGGGCGCGAGGCCGTGCTGCGAGCGCGTGAACAAGGCGAGGCCGAGCGCCTGCTCCAGCGCCTCGATGTGCCGGCCCACGGTCGGCTGCGTGAGCCCGAGCGAGCGCGCCGCGCCGGACAAGGAGCCTTCCTTCACCACGCCGAGGAACGAGCGATAGAGCTCCCAGCCGGGTTCCGCCGTCGTCATACAAAAGCGTATAGTCGATGCATAACCTCGTGCAATTTTCATAGGAGCGAAAGGCGCCCACACTTGCAGCCATCGACACCGAGGAGGAGATCATGGCGAGCAAGAAGACGGTCCTCGTGCTGGGCGCAACCGGCGGCATCGGCGGCGAGGTGGCGCGAGCGCTGCGCGATCGAGGTTTTGCGGTGCGGGCCCTGCATCGGGATGCGGCGCGCGTGGGGGCGCGGGACGAGGGGCTCGTGTGGATGCAAGGCGACGCGATGCGCGGCGAGGACGTGCGGAGGGCGGCCGAGGGCGCGTCGATCCTCGTGCACGCCGTGAACCCGCCGGGCTACCGGCGCTGGAGCGAGCTCGTGCTGCCGATGCTGGAGAGCAGCCTCGCCGCCGCGCGGGCCGTCGGCGCGCGTCTCGTGCTGCCGGGGACCATCTACAATTACGGGCCCAATGCTTTCCCGGTGCTGCACGAGGATTCGCCGCAAGACCCGGTCACGCGCAAAGGCGCGATCCGCGTCGAGATGGAGCGCCGGCTGCGCGCCGCGGCCGCCTCTGGGGTGCGCACCTTGATCGTGCGCGCCGGTGACTTCTTCGGCCCGCGGGCGGGCAACAACTGGTTCTCGCAAGGCCTCGTGCAGCCGGGGAAGCCGGTCCGGACGATCCAGGACCCGGGCCGCCGTGGAATCGGGCACCAATGGTCCTACCTGCCCGACGTGGCGAAGACGATGGTCGAGCTCATCGAGCGCGAGGAGGCGCTCCCGGCCTTCGCGAGTTACCACATGGCCGGCCATTGGGACGAGGACGGCACGCGCATGGTGGATGCGATCCGCCGCGTGGTGGCGGCCTCGACGGGCGGCGCGGCGCCCAAGGTCCGCGCCTTCCCGTGGTGGGCGCTCGGGCTCGCCGCGCCCTTCGTGCCGCTGTTCCGCGAGATGAAGGAGATGCGTTACCTGTGGCAGCAGCCGATCCGCATGGACAACCGGCGGCTGCTCGTGGTGCTGGGCCAAGAGCCGCACACGCCGCTCGACGAGGCGGTGCGGGCGACGCTCGCGGGGCTCGGTTGCAGCTGAACGCCTCCGTCCGCCAAAAAAGGAGAAAAAGAAACCGAGGGCGAGGAGGCCGCGCGTGATGGGCCCCCTTGGAGTTGCCCAGGCTCCTGCCCTAAGCTTCGCCTTCGAGGGGGAAGGCGGGCCAGGCGAACCCCGTAAGGCGACTCCCGCCGCGCGTGCATGAAAGCAGTCGTCTTCAAGGGGCGCATGGAGGTCGTCGTCGAGGAGGTGCCCGATGCGCGCATCGAGCAACCGACCGACGCCGTCGTGCGGATCACGTCGGCCGCCATCTGCGGGAGTGATCTCCACATGTACGACGGCCGCACGGCCGCGCTGCCGGGCACGGTCCTCGGGCACGAGCCTCTCGGGGTCGTGGAAGAGGTCGGCCCCGCGGTGGAGAAGGTCCGGCCTGGCGACCGCGTGGTGATGCCATTCAACATCTCGTGCGGCAGGTGCTTCAACTGCGCGCGCGGCTATACCGCGGCCTGCTTGACGGTCAACCCGAGCGCCCATGGCGGCGCCTACGGCTACGTCGGAATGGGCCCTTATCGCGGCGGGCAGGCCGAGCGGCTGCGCGTTCCATTCGCGGATACGAACTGCCTCCCGCTGCCCGGCGTGCCGGGCGACGACCTCGAGGACGATTTCGTTCTGCTCGCGGACGTGTTCCCCACCGGCTGCTTCGGCGCGGATCTCGCGGCGGTCGAGCCGGGGATGAGCGTGGCCGTCTTCGGCGCGGGCCCGGTGGGGCTCCTCGCGGCGTACGCGGCGCAGCTCCGCGGCGCGAACGAGGTCTACGTCGTCGATTACGTGCCCGATCGGCTCCAGCGCGCGGAGGCGATCGGCGCGACGGCGATCGACTTCACGCGCGGGGATCCGGTCGAGCAGATCATCGCGATCCGGCGTGCGCGGCAGGGGGACCTCGGCGCGGACATGGGCCTGGCCGACAAGATGATGGGCGTGATGTGCGGCGTGGAGGCGGTGGGCTTCCAGGCGGTCGATTGGGAGCATCCCCAGGACGAGAAGCCAAACCGCGTCATCGAGGATCTCATTCGCCTGGTCAACCCCACGGGGCACATCGGCATCGTCGGTCTCTATGTCCCCGAGGATCCGGGCGGGATCAACCCGCACGCGAAAAAGGGCGAGATTCAGATCTCGTTTGGCAAGCTGTGGGAAAAGGGGATCTCCTTCGGGACAGGCCAGACGCCGGTGCTGCGCTACGGGCCGCGCTTGCGCGATCTCGTTGCTTCTGGCCAGGCCCGGCCGAGCTTCGTTGTCACCCACCGAATGCCGCTCGAAGCGGCGCCCGACGCATACGCCAAGCTCGCGCGGCGAGAGGAGGGCTACGCCAAGGTCATCCTCAAGCCGGGCGGATAGCTCTTGGCTGGATGTGAAACGCGATGAACCGACGCGACATCATCGCGAACGGCGGCGCGAACGGCGCGCTTCTAGGCTCGATCGACTGGGCGAAGACACCCCTCGGCCCGATGGATCGCTGGCCAGCCTCCGCGGCCGCCGCGGTGGAGCTGATGGTCGCGAGTGGCTTCCCGCTCGGCATGGTGCTCGGCCCCGACCGTTCGAATGCGCTGTTCCTTTACAACGACGCGTTCATCCCCTTCCTCGGGCAAAAGCACCCCCACGCGATGGGGCGCCGCGCGCGCGACGTGTGGTCGGAGATATGGGATTTCGTCGAGTGGGCGCTGCGCCAGGTCTGGCAGACGGGTCGGCCGGTGACGGGCAAGGATCTCTTGCTCCGCGTCGAGCGCTGCGAACAGCCGGAGGAAATCCACGCCTCGATCTCGTTCAGCCCAATCTGGGGCGACGACACCGTCTGGGGCGCGCTCATCTGCTGCATCGAGACGACCCGGGGGGTGATCGGGGAGCGGCGCGAGCGCGCGCTCCGCGTGATTGCCCACGGCCTGAGCGAAGCGCGCACGGAGAACGACCTTTATGGCCGTATGGGCGCGGTCCTGTTGCCCCTGGTCAAGGACGTCGCCTTCGCGGCGCTCTACGTGCTCGACCCGGAGGAGCGCCGTGCGTCGCGGCGCGTCGTGGTGGGGCTCGTGGCGGACGCGCCGGAGCTCCCGAGCGAGATCGATCTGAGCGCCGACGCCGACGACGCCTGGGGGCTCGGGCAAGCGGTGCGCGAGCGCCGGCTCCGCCTGGTCCCGTCCCCGGCCGTGCGGCTGTCGGCCGCGGCCGCGCTCGCGGAGCCCCCACGCACGGCCGCGATCGTGCCGGTGACGTGCTCGCCGCAAGCGAGCCCCGTCGGGGTTCTGATCGCGGGGCTCAGCCCCGTCCAGGCCTTCGACGATGCCTACGCCACCTTCGTGCGGCGCATCGCCAAGGAGATCGGGACGGCGCTCACGGGGGTGCGCAGCCTCGACCACGCGCACCTCCGGGCCGCGGCGCTGGCCGAGTTCGAGCGGGAGAGGACCCGGTTCCTCGCCGAGATCACCCACGAGTTCCGCACCCTGGTCACGCTCCTCATCGGCCCTGTCGAGGATCTGCTCGACGAGGTCGAGCCCCTCTCGCCCGCGCAGCGCACCCAGCTCCAGGGCGTCCGCCGCAGCGCCTACCGCGTGCTGCGCTACGTCACCGCGCTGCTCAGCTTCACGCGCGTCGACGCCGGCCGCGCCGCGGTCTCGTTCGAGCCCACCGATCTCGCCGGCCTCACGCGGGAGATCGCCCGGGCCTTCGAGCCCGCGGCGGCGCGGGCCGGGCTCCCTCTTCGAATCGACTGTCCGCCCACGTCCGAGCCCGTCCTCGTGGCGCGCGACATGTGGGAGCAGATCGTCCTCAACCTGCTCGCCAACGCGCTCAAGTTCACCTTCACGGGCGAGATCGAGATCTCCCTTCGCATCGTCGCCGAGCGCGCGCTGCTCACCGTCCGCGACACGGGCACGGGCATCCCGGCCGAAGCGCTGCCGCACGTCTTCGAGCGTTTCTATCGTGTGCCCAACGCGCGCGCGCGCAGTCACGAGGGCGTGGGCATCGGGCTCGCTCTGGTGAAGAGCCTCGTCGAGCTGCACGCGGGATCCATCCAGGTGTGCAGTACACTGGGCAAAGGCACCACCTTCACCGTCGAGATTCCGCGCGGCATCGCCGCGTCCGCCGTGCGTCTGCGCGATTCGCCCGCCCCGGAGGCGGTCGCGCAGAGCGTCGCGCCGTTCGTGGAGGACGCGCTCGGCTGGCTCGCGGAGGAGGCGCCCGCCGAGGCCGCCCACGCCGTGGAGGGGCCGCACGAAGCGCGGCGCGGCCGCGTCCTCATCGCCGAGGACAACAGCGAGATGCGCGCCTACCTGACGCGGCTGCTCGGCCTTGCGCACGATGTCGAGGTGGTACCGGACGGCGCGGCCGCGCTCGCGCTCGCTCGGGCGCGCCCGCCGGATCTCGTGCTCTCCGACGTGGCCATGCCGCACGGAAACGGCCTCGACGTGGTACGCGCGCTCCGCGCCGACCCCGCGACGCGCGAGATCCCCATCGTCCTCATCTCCGCCCGCGGCGGGGAGGACGCGACCATCGGCGCGCTCGGCGCGGGCGCCGACGATTACCTCGTCAAGCCCTTCTCGGGCCGCGAACTCCGCGCGCGCGTGCGCACCCACCTGGAGCTCGCCCGCGCGCGCCGCGAGGGCGCCGAGTCCCGACTCAAGGACGTCTTCCTCGGCCTCGCCTCCCACGAGCTCCGCACCCCGCTCACGGGCCTCAAGCTCAACGTCCAGCTCTGCCAGCGCGAGCTCGCGGCCCAGGGCTCCCCGCTGGCCACGCGCCTGGCGGGGTTGCATCGATCGATCGACCGCATGACGCGCCTCGTGAACGACATGCTCAGCGTCTCCGCCATCACCGAGGGCAAGCTCACGATCCACACCACGCGCTGCGATCTCGGCCAGATCTGCCGGGATGCCGCCAACGAATTGATCCAGGTGAGTCATCGCGCGCTCGTGCTCGATCTGCCCGACGCGCCCGTCCCCGTCGTCGCAGACGCGGATCGGCTCGGCCAGGTCGTGGCCAACCTGCTGTCGAACGCCATCAAGTACTCGGCTCCGGACCGACCGGTGAAGCTCACGCTCCGGGTGGAAGGGCACGAGGAGGGGATCGTGCGCGTGGAGGACGCGGGCCCTGGCATCCCGGTGGATGCGCTGCCGCACATCTTCGATCGCTTCTACCGCGTGCCGACCATCGGCGTGCAAAGCGGCTCGTACGTGGGCCTGGGCCTCGGGCTCTTCCTCGCCAAGGCCATCGTGGAGCAGCACCGTGGCCGCATCTGGGTCGAGAGCGCCGTCGGCAAGGGCAGCACGTTCGCGTTCGCCATCCCTCTGGCCGGCGCGATGGGCCGCTGATCCGCCCGCCCTAGCCCCCGTCCTCCATCTCCTCGACGCCCCGGATCGCCTCCTCGGGGCTCTTCGCCGCGGCGATCCGGTCGGCGAGGCCGTCGCTCGACAGGCGCGCGACGTGCGCGAGCAACGCCAGGTGCCCGCGGCTGGGCTCGCCGAGGACCAGCACCAGAACCAGCCGGATCGGCTCGTCGTCGGGCGCCTCGGGCAACGAGAACGGCCGCGCCAGCGTCACCAGCACCGCGGACGTGGGCATCGACCCAAAGACCCCGTGCGGGAGCACCACCCCGCCGCCGAGCGCCGCCGAGGCCGCCTGCTCTCGTGCGAGGATCTCCGTCACGAGCTCTTGCACGCTCGGCCCGCCGGGCGGACGCGGGAACCGGCTCGCCGCGATCTCGATCGCGTCCTCGAGCCCGGGGCAGGTGAGCTGCAGGATGACGCGCTCGGGCGAGAGCAGCCGGGCGAGCGACGGGCGCTCCTCGGAATGCTCGGGCGCCGGGAACTCCCGCGCCACGAACGCCCGGATGCGCGCGACCTCCGCCGGCCCGAGCCTCCTTCGCGCGATGTCCAGGAACAACATGCCCGCGCTCGGCACCTCCTCGGCGTACCCCTCGATCGCGGGGCCCACCTTGTGCGCGGCCCCGACGAGCAAGTACGGAGGCACGCCGAGCGCGCGCGCGATGGCCTCCAGGCGATCCGGGGTCGGGACGGCGTCGTGGCCGTGCTCGACGCGGCACAGGTACGCGCTCGAGACGCCGATACGCTGCGCGAGGTCCCGCAGGGAGAAACCTGCGTCCAGGCGCAGCAGGCGGATCGTCGCTCCGAGGTGCATGTCGTTCTCTCTTGGATGCTCAGGAGGGAGCTTGTTCCTGCGTCGCCGGGACCACCACCGCGCGCGAGGCCTTCGCGGCCGCGCGGGCGTCGCCATGCTGGTGGACCACGAGGAGCGACACGGGGCAGGCGTGGATCATCTTCTCGGAGTGCAGCCCGAACAGGCGCTCCTCGAGGCCCCACTCGGCCCCCGCGCCCACGATGACCAGGTCGTACCCGCGCTTGGCCTCGGCGAGCGCCGCCTGGGAGGGGACGTCGTGCTCCACGACCTCGAAGGTCACCTGGCCCGAGGCGCCGGGCTCCCGGAAGACCTCCTCCATGCGCGCCTTCGCGCCGCTCCCCTTGCCCCCGCTCCGGTCGGGCGCAACCACGTGCAGCACGGTCACGTCGGCCCCGGCGATGTGCGTGATGCGCTTGGCGAGGCGCAACGCCGCTCGGTCGTGCGCGCCGCCGAGGAAGGGCACGAGGACACGGCGGATCTGCGTGAGTCCGCGATCCACGAGCACGCCGACGTCGGCGGGCGCGCGCTTCATGACCTCGTAGACCGTCCCCGAGAGCGCCGACCGGCCGATGAGCGGCTTGCGCCAGCCGAGCAGGAGGAGGTCGGCGCGCTTGGCCTCGGCCACGCGGCAGATGTCGACCGCGGGCTCGCCGGAGACGAAGCTCAGGGGCTTGACGGGCAGCGTGAGGGATTTGGCCTGCGCGAGCAGCGGCTCGAGCACCTTGCCTTCGCCCGCGGTGCTGCCGTGCTCCTGGCGGAGGAGGAACGAGGCGCGATCGTCGGGCTCGATGAGGTGCAGGGCGTAGAGCCGCTCGGCCGCCTCGGATCCGCCGAGCGCGCTGCCGAGCGTGACCATCCCGGGCCCCGTGCGGTCGTCGGCGACGCACATCACCATCGTGAAGACGGGCGCCTGCGCCACGGGCATCGGCGTCGCCTCGGGGGTCCCCGCGACTTCCTTGGCGAAGCGCTCGAACGGGTAGACGTACTGGAGCAGCGGCGTCGTGATGAACGTCGTGAAGAGCGCCATCAGCACCATCATGGTGAACAGCGTGGGCGAGATGACGCCGAGATCGAGCCCGATGTTGAGGACGACGAGCTCCATCAGGCCGCGCGTGTTCATGAGGATGCCGATGGCGCTCGACTCGCGCCAGCCGAGGCCGGTGAACCGCGCGGCGAGGGCGCTGCCGCCGAACTTGCCCGCGCACGCGAGGAAGATGAGCAAAGCGCAGATGGCCCAGTGCTGGGGGCTCGAGAGGAGCCCGATCTGCGTCCGCAGGCCGCTGTAGGCGAAGAAGAGCGGCAGGAGCAGCACCACGACGACGTCCTCGAGCTTGTGGGCGAGCGCCTCGGCGAGGCCGCCGTCCTTGGGGATGGCGGCGCCGAGGACGAAGGCGCCGAAGAGCGCGTGGATCCCGATGGCCTCGGTCACCATGCTGGAGACCAAGAGGAGCAGCATCGCGAGGGCGACGACGTTCTGGTTGACGGGCTGCGTCCCGCTCCGCGCGCCGAGCCGCGCGAGGAAGGGCCGCACGACGAGGAGCATCACGGCGATGTAGCCGAGGGCGAGCACGGTCGTGCGGACGGCGCCGTCGAGGCCGGTCGCGCGTACGGCGGAGACGACGAAGGCGAGCAAGCACCAGGCCGTCACGTCGTCGACGGCGGCGCAGGTGATGGCGAGGGCGCCGACCTTGGTCCGGAGCAGGCGTCGCTCGGCGAGGATCCGCGCGAGGACCGGGAAGGCCGTGATGCTCATGGCGACGCCCATGAACAGGGTGAAGGAGCTGAACGGGACGTCGGGCTCGGAGAGGCGGCTGCGGAGCCACGGGGCCACGAGGGCGCCGAGCGCAAAGGGGACGATGATGCTCGTGTGGCTGATGACCACGGAGGCGTGGCCGCGGTTCTTGAGCAGCTTCGGGTCGAGCTCGAGCCCGATGAGGAACATGAAGAGCACGAGCCCGACCTGGCTGAGCATGCCGAGCAGGGACATCGAGCTCTTGGGGAAGACCGTGTCCATCACGCCCGGGGAGAGCCACCCGAGCAGGGAGGGGCCGAGGAGGATGCCCGCGGTGATCTCGGCGACCACCATGGGTTGGCCGATGCGCCGGAGGAACGCGCCAAGCACCCGTGACAGGGCGACGACCATGGTCATCTGTAGGATGAGCAGGGTCAGCGGGTTGTGCGTGATGGCGTGCATGGCTCGTCCTCCTGGAGTGATAAGTTATCACTTACCAGATGCAGCGCGTCGAAGGGAAGAGCCGAGTCGAGGCTGGACGGTGTGGAAAATGTGCCCTTCGCCTCCGCCCCCCGCCTTCGCCCGCCTCTTCCGGTCGTCCGTTTGGTGGTAGCATCACGGTTTCCTCGATGAACACCGCCCCTGGAGACGCGAGCGACGCGACGCTCGATCGTTCCGAGGAGCGCCATCGCCTCGTGGCCATGGCCGCGGGCGTGCCGCTCTTCCTGCTCTGCGCGCCGATCGTCTTGCCGTTCGGCGGCCCCGCGTCGCTGCTCGAAGCGGCGGACGGGGGCACGGCGCCGGTGGTCCTCCTCGCGGGCCTCGCGTTCCCACCGCTGCTGGCCGGCGTCGTCGGGCTCGTGCGGGGCTACAAGCGGGTGGCGCCGGGCCGGTGGCTCTTCGGCGTGCCCGCGGTCGCGTCGACGCTCCTGGCGCTCGGGATGGTCCTCGTCGTGACGCTCCTGCTCCTCATCGAGCCGACGGCCCGCTACCAGCCCTTCGTCTGGGTCGGGCTCGTGGGGGCCCTCGGCGCGCTCGGTTGCCTCGTGCGGGGGTTCTTCCGCAAAGGCTTTCATCGCTTCAGCCACGTCGTCGGGGGGATCTGGCTCTGCGGGCTCGTCCTCGGCGTCTCGCTCCGTTTTTCGCCGAAGCCCTTTTTCACCGCTCCCTCGTGGGGCGCGGGGTTCTTCTTCTTCGGCCTCGCCGCGCTCGCGCCGCTCGTCGGGTTCGCGTTCGCCCCGCGGCGGGCGTGAGCCCTCAGGGCACGGCCTGCCAGAGCTGCTCCGCGCCGCTCCCCGCGCGTCGCAACCGGAGGGGTTCGCCGGGATCGCCGCTCTCCAGACAGAGCGTGGGGGTTTGATCGGGGACGCAGATCCTCGCGGGATCCGTGAAGAAGGGGATCGCCCACAGGGTCAGGGATTGCGGGACGAAGCAGGGGGCCAGGGAGATGAGCGGGTCGTTCTCGCTCGGCGCGGGGGGATAATGCAGGCACATGGCCGTGCGCCCAGGGCTCCAGGATCGGATCTGCGTCATGCCGTTGCGGCGTGGCATCAGGTTCCAGCGCCGGGACACGTCCGCGGAGCAAGGCAGGGCTCGAACCGCGTGCTCCTCGTTGAGCGCGATGCAAAGGCCCGTCGCGACGTTCCTCAGGCGGACATCGCTCCCCCGAAGAGGCAACGCGACGTCCGCGACCTCCGCGGTGACCGGCACGCCCCAAAGCATCCCGGCGATCGTGCCGGCCGCGAAAAACGAGGTATTCCGTGCGTGATTCATGGGCGCTCTCCCTACCCGCGCGGGCCCGCGGCTCTTTCGGGAGGGTGTCGAGCCGACGAGCGCCCCCGTCAATCGGACGCCCCCGTGCGTCCGCCCGGGACCCCGCTCGGTCGATCGTTCCATGCTACCCTCCGCCCATGGCCGCGCGACATTTCGAGTTCATTCCCATGGGCGAGCGTGCGCCCGAAGGCGCCGTCTCCTGCGACGGGCTCGTCGCGGGCGCGGCCCTCGACCTGAGCCACTGGGCGAAGAATCGAACGCCGAAGGCCTTCAAGGCCGATACCTCCGTCGAAATCGCGCTCGCGTTCGTCCGCGAGGCCTCGCCGGCCGACGCGCCCTCGGTCGTCGTGAACAACCATTTCGACGCGGATGGCGTGCTCGCCGTCTGGTCGCTGCTCGACCCGGAGACGGCCGCGGCGCACGCGGGGCTCCTCGTCGCGGCGGCCGAGGCGGGCGATTTCGACGAATGGCCGGCCGAGACGCGCGGGATCTGGCTCAACATCGCGATCCGGCGGTTGGTCACGCTGAAGCCCGAGGCGAGCGCGTATCCGATCGCGCTCGCCGCGCTCGGCGAGCTCGTGCGCACCATCGAGACGCGCGAGGATCTCTGGGGGACGTCGTATTCCGCATTGCTCGAAGCCGAGCGGCGCGCGAACGCGGGGGACGTGGTTTCCTTTGCCGTCGGCCCGATCCGCGTGTTCCACCACGGGCCGGGTGTGCCCGAGGCGCCGGGGGCCGTGCTTTCGAAGATCGGTGCGACGGGGGAGGGCGTGCGCAGGCTGCTCCTCGCGTTCGAGGAGCCGGACGGCTCGTTCCGCTATCGGTACGAGCTGCCGCGCTGGGCCTGGGCCGATACGGTCGTGCGCCCCGTGATCCCTGCGCCGAGCCGCCATGGGCTCGCCGCGGGCCTCGGGCCGGAGTGGGCGATGAAGGGCGTCGATTTCGCGATGACGACCCTCCTGCGCACGACGGCGCCGCTCCACGAGGCGCCGCGCGTGATGGCGGAACGTTTCGCCTCGATCGAGCGGTTCGAGGCCTGACGAGAGCGCCCCCCTCGGGACTAACGCGCGTCTTTGCCCACGAGCTCCGCGATCGAGCCGATCCCCTCGGCGCGCATCCGCGACAGGATCCCCTCGTGGATCCGCCGCGCGAACGCGGGGCCCTCGTAGATGAACGCCGTGTACGCCTGCACCAGCGTCGCCCCCGCGGCGATGCGCTCCCACGCATCGTCCGCACTCTCCACACCACCGGCGGCGACGAGCACCATTGAATCGCCCACGCGCGCCCGGAGCCTGCGCAGCACCGCGAGCGCGCGCGCCTTCACGGGCCGACCCGAGAGCCCGCCCGCGCCGATCTCCGCGACCTCGGCGGCCTCCGTCGCCAGGCCGTCGCGGCGGATCGTCGTGTTCGTCGCGATGATTCCATCAAGGCCGAGCTCCCGCGCGAGGTCGCCGATCGCGTCGATGTCCTCGTCCGCGAGGTCGGGCGCGATCTTCACGAGCAGCGGCACGCGCCGTCCGGGCGAGGCGCGATCGAGCGCCGCGCGCACGCCTTCGAGCAGCGGGCGTAGCTTCTCGGTGGATTGCAGATCCCGCAGGCCCGGCGTATTCGGCGAGCTCACGTTGACCACCATGTAATCGGCGTGCGCGGCGAGGCGCTCGGCGCTCGCCACGTAATCGGCCGCGGCCTCGGATTCGGCCACGACCTTCGTCTTGCCGATGTTCGCGCCCACGATCACGCCGCCTGGCCGCCGCTTCGCGAGCCGCTCGGCCGCCGCGCGCGAGCCCTCGTTGTTGAAACCCATCCGGTTCACGAGCGCCCGATCCGCCTCCAGACGAAAGAGCCTGGGCTTCGGGTTTCCGCCCTGCGCCTCGCCCGTGACCGTGCCGATCTCCACGAACGCGAACCCGAGCGCGCCGAGCGCCTCGAACCCCCGCGCGTCCTTGTCGAACCCGGCGGCGAGGCCGAGCGGGCCCGGGAAATCGAGGCCCAAGGCCCGCACCCCGAGGCGCGGATCCCGCGGGCCGAAGAGCCACTTCCCGAGGGCGCGCGCGCCGGGCAGGGCCATCAAACACCGGAGCAGGCCGAAGCCGAGGTGGTGGGCCGTCTCGGCGGACATACGACGGAGGAGCAGGCGGAACAGCAGGCGATACATCGGGCGAGCGACGGGATACGACGCGGAGCGCGTGCGTCAAGGCGTGTCTTGCGCCTCGGCGCGGGGGATGGCAGGGAGTGGGGAGCCATGCGAGCCCCTGCGTTTTCCGCCGCCGTCCTGGTTTCCCTCCTCGCCGTCCTCCCGGCCTGCTCGAAGGACGAGTCGGCCGCGCCGCCCGGGCCGTCCCAGCAGCCGACCGCGCAGACGGGCCTGCCCGACCGCGACCCCGCGCTCGCGCGCAAGCTCGTGTCCGAGGGCGGCGTCCTGATCGACGTGCGCACCCCGGAGGAGTACGCCGACCGCCACCTCGACAACGCCACGAACATCCCCGTGGGCGAGTTCGAAACACGCCTCTCCGAGGTCGAAAAGCTCACGGGCGGCGACAAGACGAAGCCGATCGTCGTGCACTGCGCCGCCGGCCCGCGCGCCGCGCGCGCCAAGAAGATCCTGCTCGACGCGGGGTACACGCAGGTCACGAACCTCGGCGGGATCAACGACTGGGACGCAAAGTAGCCGTTCAAGACCGGAGGCGCGCGAGCCGCGCCGCTGCCTCGCGCATGCGGCCGGGCTCGCGGACGCGCCGCGCGCGGAAGAGCAGGTTGTGCGGGGTCACCGTGGGCGGGACGAACGCCGTGATCGTCACCTCGTAGCCCGCCGCTTCCAGCCGGAGCGTCCGCTCCGCATCGACGAGCGACATGAGGAACCGCCGCCGCACCTCCGCTTGCCGCGGCATCCCGAGCGTGTCGGCCTTCGCCTCGGCCGCTTTCGCGAACGGCACGCTCGCCGCATAACAGCAGGGGACCAGGTAGATCCATTTCGCGCCCGCGCCGCTCGCCGCGTCGAGGATCGCGTCGGAGGCCGCCCCGCACGCGTGCAGCGCCACCACGAGCTCGGGCGCCTCGGGCCAGCACGCGGTGTCGCCCACGTCGCCCGCCGCGAGCCGAAGCTCGATCCCCGCCGCGAGCCGCGCCGCCGCCGCCTCGCAGGCCGCGATCCGCGTAGGCTCGCGTTCGATCACGTGGATCCGCGTGAACCCGAGCAGCGCGGCGCCGAGCAGGCCCACGTACGCTTTGCCGGCGGCTGCGTCCACGAGCAGCCCATCTTTTCGATGCCGCTCGATTTCGCGCAGCAGCGCGGCCATCTCGACCGACTTTTTTTGGTCCTCGCGCCGGAGCTTCGTGCCTTCCGCGACGATGAACAGATCGTGCAGGGCTCGCTCGACGGCCTCGGACGTGATCATGACGCAATCCTAACGTGGGTCCGTGGTACGGTGCGCACGTTTCCCTTCCGGAGATCCGCTTCTTCATGTCGGACCATGATTCCTCGTCGGGGCGAACGACCCTGACCGCGCTCTCTTCGGCCGCTCGTTTCGTCGTCGGCTTCACGCTGGTCGCGGTGGCGTCCACCTTGACCATCCTGATCGCGCTGCTGCTCCTGCCGTTCCGGGTCCTGCGCATCAAGCTCTGCAACTATTACGGCAAGTTCATCGGCTATTCGATCACGCGAATCGCCGGCGTCACGCCCGTCCTCCACGACGGCGAGCGCATCGGCAAGCATCACCCCGCCATTTACGTCGCCAATCACACCTCGACGCTCGACGCGTTCCTGTCGATCTGGCTCTGCCCGGTGGGCGGGTGCGGCGTGATGAAAAAAGAGGTCCTCCGAATTCCCTTTTTCGGCCAGCTCTACCTCCTGTCGGGGCACCTTTGGCTCGATCGGGCGAACAAGGGTTCGGCCATCGCGGCGATGTCCGGCATCGCGAGGACGGTGAAAAAGCACGGGCTCTCCATCTGGATCATGCCCGAGGGCACGCGCAGCCGCGACGGGCGCCTCCGGCCGCTCAAGCTCGGGTTCGTGCACCTCGCCATTGCCACGGGCCTGCCCGTGGTGCCGGTCGTCCTCCACGGCGTGCACAAGAACTGGGTGAAGCACACGCTCTACGTGCAGCCGACCACGGTGGACATCGAGGTCCTGCCGGCGATCGACACGTCCGGCTGGCGCGCGGAGACGGCGCGGGAACACGCTGCCGAGGTGTTCAACGTGTTCGTGGACAAGCTGCGCGACGATCAGAAGCCGCTGCCGGGCGTGCCGGCGGTGGCCGAGAAAGAAAAGGTCGAGCAGGCGGCGGCTTGATCACCCCTTCGCCTTGTCCCCCCTCCGCCGCTCGAACCTGAGCCGCAGCACCTCGTCCTCCAGCTCGTTCGCGATCGCCATCGCCCGCCGCTTCGCGTCCGCGCCCTCCTCGCCGCCGACGATCCGCGCCAGCATGTTGAGCGCCATCGCGCGCATCCGCATGTGCCCGCCGTCGCCCGCGTGCTGGCACGCCTGCCGCGCGAGCGCCGCGCCTTCTTCCAAAGACCCTTGTTTCCACCGCGCGTAGGCGAGCCCATTCGCCCGCCGCGCCCGCGCGAACGCCGGCCCGTCCTCCGGGATGAGCCGGTAGAGCACCTCCGCGCCCGCCGGATCCGGCTGCTTGCCGCCCCACGACCGGTTCCGCTCGAAGGCGCGTTGATCGATCCACCGCGCGAACAGGCAGGCCTTGTCGTGGGCGGGCATCGAGAGCTCGAACAAGGGCTCGATCTCGTCGAGCAGGCCGGGCACACGCGTGACGTCCTCCCGGCTCGCGACGAAGGCCTCCGTGAGCAGCGCCTCGATCCGCGCCTCGGGCGGGGCTTTGCCAAGCAGGGGGCGGATCCGGGCGAGGTGGGTCCGGGCGGCGTCGCGGTCGTCCGCGCGGAGCACGCACGTGGCGTGGGCGAGGGCGAGGAACACGTGCGAGGTCGGGTCTTCGCTCACCGGCGGGCGATCCCATAACCGCAGGAGATCCTGGGCGAGGGGCAAGGGCAGGTCCGTGAAGCGCGAGTGATACGCGCCCATCCAGCGGGCCCGCTCCGTGAGCGCGTCCGGCAGGCCAAAGGCCGCGAGCGCGCGTGCCCCCCAGGTCCCGCCGTCGCGCTGGCCCCGCGTCCGCAGCCGGCGCAAGGCGCGCTCGATCGAGTAGACGTCGTCCTCGTAGCCGCGGAGGGACGAGAGCCGCTCGGCGACCGCCGTCAGCGAGCCGTGCTGCGCGACGAGCCAGGCGACGTAATCCTCCCAGGAAAAGCCGGGGGTTTGGGGGCGCAGCTCCGCTTGTCGGAGCGAAGCCCCCAAGCGTCGACGCGCCGCGTGTCCGGGTTCGTGTCCGGGCATTTTTGTCGAGGGGAGCGTATCAAGGTTCCCGAGCAAGCAACAAGGAGGACGGCGATGTCGAAGGAACCTGCATTTTTCCTGGTGATCGATCTGGAAGCGACGTGTGACGAGGAGGGGCGTATCCCCGAGAAGATCATGGAGATCATCGAGATCGGCGCGGTCCTCGTGGACGGCGCGACGCTCGAGCCAGTGGGCGAGTTCGCGACGTTCGTGCGCCCGGTCATCCGGCCGACGCTCACGGCGTTTTGCAAGAAGCTCACGACGATCACGCAAGCGGACGTCGACGGCGCGCCCACGTTCCCGGCGGCAATCGAGGCGCTCGGGCGCTTCGTCGGGGATCGCGACGCGCTCTTCGGCTCGTGGGGCGACTACGACCGCAAGCAGTTCGAGATCGACGCAACCCGCTGGGGCGTGCCCTTGCCGCTCCAGGGGCACATGAACATCAAGAAGCGCTTCTCGGCGGCCCTCGGCGAGACGACGCGTTACGGCATGGCGAGCGCACTCGAACGCCTCGCGCTCCCACTCCTGGGGACGCATCATCGAGGCATCGACGACGCGCGCAACATCGCGCGGATCCTGCCTTACGCGATCGGACGTGTGCCGATCCCAGCGGCGCAGCCCACAGGGTGAGACGGGACCTTGCCCCGAGCTCGAGCTTTCTTGCCGGCGGCAGCAGGCCATGAAAGCATCGCGCTCGGGGAGGATGATGTCCCGCGCGCAAACGGATGCGATGACAGTGGCTCTGGCCATGGCGAGCTCGCTCGGGCTCGCCGCGTGCACGAGCCACGTCACGCTCGCGCCCGCGGATCTGCCGGCGCTCGCAAACGCCTCGCCCGGTCCTTCCGGGCCCTTTCCCACGATCACCACCAAGGACGGCACGCAGAAGGTCGTCTACGGCCGCCTCGAAACCGTCACCCTCCTGCGCAAGGGCGCAGCGGCGCTCGTGTATCCCGCGCCGATCCGCGCAGTGGCCCTCGGCGATCGGCTCGTCGTGCGCACGCGCGACGACCAGCGCGAGATCCCGTTCGCCGAGATCACCGAGGTCCGCGTCTCCTACGACGATTACCTCGTGCGGGACCGAGTCGCAGGCGGCGTGCTCCTCGGGACGGGAATGCCGATCTTCGTGAGCGGCGTGGTGATGGGCGCGCTCGGCCTGACAAACAAGGAACTGAGCGGAGGCGCAGGCGCCGTCGTGTCACTCGCCGGGCTCGGGATCGCCGGGCTCGGGCTCGTGATGATGCTGCCAGGAATGCAGCTCGCGAAGAGCAAACCGAAGAAGCCGGCGGAGGAGCCCGGAAAGACGGTGACGGTGTCAATCGGGCCGGGCGGGATTGCGGGATCGTTTTAGCTGGGGCGTCGCGCCGGGGCGCTGCCCCGGACCCCGCGGGGGCTGTCCGCCCCTCGACCCGGACCAGGCACGGCCTGGACCGAAGGTGGAAGAACTGCGCTCCGCGCAGTTCTTCCAACGGGCCGGTGGCAAGACCATGAAGGTGGGTTTCAAGCCGGCGACGGGCACGCCGCCGGTTGAACCTGCAGCGCCGCGGTCGCTGTTGGCAGGGTCGTCGCTGGTCTTGACCCTGGCCGTTCGATGAACTGCGCGGAGCGCAGTTCATCGACCCCGGGTCCAGCCCCTGGCTGGTCCGGGTGCAGGGGCGGACAGCCCCTGCTGGGGCCTGGGGCAAAGCCCCAGCGCGGCGCCGTCGCCCTAAGACACCAGGTTCTCCGCCCACACGGAGGCGAGCGCCATGATCGTGTGTTGCGGGTTCACGCCGATCGTCGTCGGGATCGCCGACGCATCTGCGACGTAGAGCCCCTCGTAGCCGTGCACCTTGCCGCGCTCGTCGACCACGCCTTGCCGCGGGTCCGCGCTCATCGGGCAGCCGCCGAAGAGGTGCGAGAGAATGGCGACGTAGCAGCGCGGATCGGTCGGGCCCTCGTCGATGAGGTGGATCTGGTCCGGGCCGATCTTGTAGGGCAGCCCGAAGATCCCGGGGATGACCTCGCGCGCGCCGGCCTCGAAATGCATCCGCGTCACCATCGAGAGGCCCTTCCGGAGCTTGCGCATGTCGGCCTCGTCGAGCTGGTATTTCACCACGGGGCCGCCGAAGAGGCTTGGCTTCACCGTCCCCACGGACTCGGCCCGCACGGCGGCGACCCACATGGCGACGTGCCGGTATTCGCGGAACCTCCGGATGAGCTCGGTCCCGCCGCCCGGCAGACGCCCCGCCACCATTTCCGGCGGAATGGCGAGCGTCTCCAGCTTGAGCCCTGGATCCTGCCGGAACGCGGTCGAGGCCCAGCCCTGCGTCGCGCCGACGTTCTGGTCGACCGGATCGTCGTACACGCCGAACACGCCCGTGCCCGGGTGCGCCCGGAAGAGCGTGCCGAGCGCGCGGCTCTTGATGCCGCTCTTCGCGAGCAGGACCGGCGTCTGCGTCGCGGACGCGGCCACGAACACGGCTTTGCGGGCGCGGACGGTGAAGCGCGCTCCGAACTTGCGCGTCTCCGGGTCCTGGAAGCGGCCCGTCACGCCGATCACGCGCCGCCCGTCGAAGAGCAGATCCTTGACCGGCGCGGTCGAGAGCACGTAGCCGCCGCGCTCCAGCACCTCGGGGATGTAGTTGACGTTCGTGCTCTGCTTCCGGCCCTTGCGACAGCCCTGGAGGCACTGCCCTGCGCCCTCGCAGTCCTTCGCGTACCGCACCATGTAATGCGACGACCAGCCGAGCTTTTCCGCTGCATCCATGGCCAGCGTGTTCAAGAGCCCGCGCGCGTCGGGCGGGACGACCGTCGCCGAGAGCTCACGCTCGATGCGATCCTGGTGCTCCCACACGCGCGCTTCGAGCGCGCGCCCGTCGATGCCGTACTCGCGCTCCCACCGCGTAAAAACGTCGCCGGGCGTGCGGACCACGATGGCGCTGTTGATCACGGTGGAGCCACCGACGCAGGAGGCCTGGACGATCGGCCAGAGCGCGCGGCTCTGCGTGACGAGCGAGCCCCAGTCGGGGAAGAGATCGCGGATCGTGCCGTACGTGGTCCAAGGATAATCCTCGGGCGCGCGCCACGGGCCGGCCTCGACGACCGCGACCCGATACCCGGCCCGCGCGAGCACGACGGCCGCGGCCGCGCCGCCGGCGCCGCTGCCGACGACCACGAAGTCGACCTCGGTCTCGAGGCCGGGCTGCGCGAACGAGGTGAACGTCGCATGGCGGCCGCGCGCCGTGTCCGAGAGCGGTCTTGGTGTGGTGCTTCGGGCGGTGCTCATGCTTGGAGTCCTTTGCCGCGGTCCTTGTCGCGCCCGCGCGCGCGCTCCTTCTTGCCGAGCGACAAGAGCTTGTCCGGCGCCCCGCCGGGCAGCGGCCCTTGCGGCGGGACGAAGGCTTCGAGGCGGCGGGTGCCCGGGTCTTCCGGGTAGGGCGTGAGGTCGAGGAACGCGCGGATCTCGGCCGATTGCCCCCAGAACATGCCGCCCACGAGCTTGAGGAGGAACGTCACCTGCCGGACGAGGTAGACCGGGTGCGACGCCATCTTGTGGGCGTGCTGGTCGAGGTCTTCGTCCGAGAGCCAGCTCGCGAAGAGCGGCTTTCGGATCGTGAGGAGCGGCGCGATCTGAAAGGCTACGGAGGCGGCGACGATGCCGGTCCAGAAGAGGAGCGTGGATTCACGGCGGAGGCGCTGGATCTTCTCGTCCACGCCGAGCTCGGCGAGGCCGGGGAGATCGTCCACGCGTGGGTAATACGTCGTGAGCGCGAAGCGGACGAGCTCGTTCACGGCAGGGGAACGTAGGAGGAGCAGGGGGGCAGGGGCAAGGGCTTCGTGCGTCCGGGGCGATGACCATGAAAGTTTGGCCCTTCCGAACTCTCTGACTTCCCCAGGGCCGACCGGATCAGTAGAGTCTCGCCGCCTGCTGGCCTTTTGGCCGGCGAACAAGTGAACCACGAGACTTCACGAGGACACGCGACCATGGCCTTCACGCTCCCCGATCTCCCGTACGCGAAGGATGCCCTCGCGCCGCACATCAGCGCCGAGACGCTCGAATACCACCACGGCAAGCACCACAACGCCTACGTCACGAACCTCAACAAGCTCATCGACGGCAAGCCCGAGGCGTCGTTGTCGCTGGAGGAGATCATCCTCCGCTCGGACGGCGGCATCTTCAACAACGCCGCCCAGGTCTGGAACCACACGTTCTACTGGCACAGCATGAAGCCGAAGGGCGGCGGCGAGCCCACGGGCGACCTGGCCGACGCGATCAAGCGTGACTTCGGCTCGTTCGAGAAGTTCAAGGAGGAGTTCACGGCCGCGGCGACCACGCAGTTCGGGTCGGGCTGGGCGTGGCTCGTGCTGAAGGACGGCAAGCTCGCCGTGACGAAGACGGGCAACGCGGATCTGCCGATGAAGCACGGCCAGAAGGCGCTCCTGACGATCGACGTGTGGGAGCACGCGTACTACATCGACTACCGGAACCTGCGTCCCAAGTACATCGAGACGTTCCTCACGAGCCTCGTGAACTGGGACTTCGTCGCGAAGAACCTGCGGGGCTGAACGCTCGCCCCTGTCCCCCCGGGCCCCCTCCCACACGGGGGCTGACCCTTCGTTCCCTCCTGCCCGCGTGAAGGACCGAGCGGCGCCGGCATTTTCCCAACGCGCCGCCCTCGTCTCCGCCTCGCCCCGGGTTACTTCTTCTTCGCAGGCTTCGCGGCCTTCTTCCCCGCAGGCGCCTTCTTTGCGCCCTTGCCGATGCCCAACACGCGCTCGATCTGCGCGCGGCGCGGGGCGGGGATGTTCTGCTTCGCGACGGCGTACAGGTCGATGGCGCTCTTGCCTGCCGCGTTCTTTTGCTCCGGGGAGCAGCCGCGCTTGACGAGGAACGCGAGCAAACGCGCCGTCATCGCGCTGCTGAAGAGGGGCCGATTCTCGTGGGGCGTGAACGCCGCATGCAGCAAGGTGTCGCCCTCCGCGTTCACCGGCGCCGTCGCGTCGGCCTTCGTGTGGTCGAGCATGAAGGCAAGCGCGGAGGGGAGCTGCGCCGTGGCCGCCAAGGAGAGCATGCGCGGGCTCGCGCCGCCGCGCTCGACGAGGAAACGCACGACCTCGCGGGCATACGTCTGCGCCGACGCCGATCCCATGAAGCTGAGCTTCTCGAAATAAACCTCGTCCTCGAGGCCGTCTTCGTCGACGTGATCTTCCCAGCCGGGCGCGAGCGCGGCCCCCGATTGCTGCATGGCGATGAGGAAGCGGTCGACGGGGAGGTAGCCCCGGGCGTTGGGAGTATCGACGCGCTCGCCCACGACGTGCGCCGCGGTCCCGTCCCAGCTCTCGACGGTCGGATCGACGCCCGCGCGCAGCAGCTCTTCGATCAAGAGCGGGTAGTGCTCCGGCGAAGCGGCTTCCGACGACGAGGTCGCTCCCCCAGGTGCTTCGACGAGGTCCCAACGGCGGGACGCAACCGACGCAGGAACCCTCCCGGGAGCAGAGAACGATCGAGGAAGCGCACGGGGGAGCGGGAAAATGCGCCTCCGCGAGAACGGAATGGGCGCGGAACCGCCGAGAGGAGGGTTGCGCGAAAGGGGAGGAGGCGGGGCAACGTAGCGAGGGCGGTTGCGAGAAAGGGGAACGAGGGCGGAGGGGGGCAGGAGGGTGGTTGCGAGATGTTGCAACGGGCGTTGCGGCATGAAGGAGGGCGGTTCCGAGAAGGTGGAACGGGCGCGGAGGCGGAGGGGGGAGCGTTGCGAGAAGGCGCAACGGTCGTGCTCGGGGAGGGGGGAGCGTTGCACGCAGGCGGAAGAGGCGTATGGGCGGAGGAGGGGACCGTTGCAAAAAGGTGGAACGCGAAAACGAAGACGGTGGGGGGCGTTCCGAGGGGCGGGGGCGGGAGTCGCCGCACTTGCCCGCCTGGGAACCGGCGGGTAGCCTCCGCGACGAGGAGAATCCGATGCGCTTCCGCGTCGAACACCTGGGGCCGCTGCGCGAGGCCGAGATCGACATCGGAAAGGACCTCATCGTCCTGACCGGGCCGAACAACACGGGCAAGACGTACCTCGCGTGGAGCGTATATGGGGTGCACCGGCTCCGGGGCAGATCGGAGGCTTTCCAAGGTGGGCCGCTCGACGCATGCATGAAATCTGTCGAAGCATCAGATACGCATGCGCTCGACCTCAGCTCCCTGCCGGTGGATTGGAACAGTGTCTTTGAGAGGGTGACAAGGCTTGTCAAGTCGGAGCTCTCACGCGTCTTTGCGGCTGCTCCCGAAGCGTTTGAGCAGACCAAAGTATCGCTGTCCGACGCAGCGCCGGCAGCGGCAGACATGACATTGAAGCTAGGCGAATTCAGAGATCTACTGGCCAGCATTGATTCTCCCCCGCACCGCGAAGCGATGCTGCTCGGCTTCCAGCTGGGGCTAGCCCACCGACTATGGGAGACGCAATTTCCTCATTGCATCCTCTTCCCCGCCTAGCGTATTGCCGTCAATATCTTTGCGAAGGAGCTTGCGCTCAACCGGACCGAGCTCGTGAGCGAACTGCTGGAGGCGGGCGCCGGCACGGATCCCGCCGAGGTCCTCAAACGCCGCGCAGGTCGTTATGCCTGGCCGATTCGCGACAGCCTCCAGGTCGCGAATGACCTGGCCAACCTCGCCAAGAACACGAGCCCCTTCACCGACCTCGCGGACGACCTCGAACGTGCCGTCCTCGGAGGAAAGGTCGTCGTCTCCGATCTCGGCGAGCTCTCCTTCGCGCACGAGGGCGGGAGCGCGCGCCCGCTCCCCGTCCACCTCACGGCCTCCGTCGTGAAGTCCCTGGCGAGCCTCGTCTTTTACTTCCGCCACATGGCGAAGCCGGGCGACTTTCTCATCATCGACGAGCCCGAGCTGAACCTCCACCCCGACAACCAGCGCAAGATCGCCCGCGTCCTCGCCAAGGCCGTCAACCGCGGGTTCAAGATCATGATGAGCACCCACAGCGACTACGTCCTGCGGGAGCTGAACCACCTCGTCATGCTCTCCGACCCCAAGGAGAGTGTCTCCCGGGTCATCGACGAGCTCGGCTACGACCGCGCCTCGATCCTCCCGCCGGAAAAGCTCGGGGTGTACCTGTTCAAGGAACAAACTGCGCAACTGGTTCCCGTTTCTGTCGATGGATTCCAAGTGGAGACCATCGAACACGAAATCGCCGCCCTCAACGCCGACGCCCAAGCCATCTACGCCGCGCGCTTCGGTTGAGCCATGGCCCTGTCGCCGCTCCTCCAGGCCCTCTGTGACGTGGTGCGCCCGGAGCTCGGGACCGTTCCGGCCGTTGAGCATTGGCCTCATCGCAAGCCGCCGCGCCGGGGCGCTGCCCCGGGCCCCGCGGGGGCTCTTCGCCCCTCGACCCGAACCAGGGCCAGCCCTGGACCGGTGATGGAAGAACTGCGCGATGCGCAGTTCTTCCACGGGCCGGTGGCAAGACCATGGAGGTGGGTCTCGAGCTGGCGACGGGCACGCGGCCGGTTGAGCCTGCAGCGCCGTGGCATTGGCTGGCAGGGTCGTTGGGGGTCTTGACGCCGGCTGTTCGATGAACTGCGCAGAGCGCAGTTCATCGAACAGCCGGCGTCCAGGGCTGGCCCTGGTCCGGGTCCCGGGGCGGATAGCCCCGGGTGGGGCCTGGGGCAACGCCCCAGTAAAGCGGCTTCGAGATGAGACGAATGCTCATCAGTCCCTGCCGTCATCCTCCCCGCATGATCACGCGTCCCCCCGCAAGGCGCCGTCGCTTCTTCTCAGGCCGAAACGTTCCATGATAAAGGTGTCGTCTTCCTTGCCGGAGACACCACGCATGCCCATCCAGCTTCGACCCATGCTCGCCCTTGCCGTCTCTCTGTCGGCAGTCCTCACCGCCGAGGTCGCAGCCGCGCAGACCACCGCCGAGCCCGAAGGGCGGCCCGTGAACAGCGGCTTCGCCCTCCAAACGAGCCTCGTCAGCACGCCACTCATGCTCGGGGACGACTTCTCCGGGTTCCCCTCCTTCGAAGGCGGGCTCTCCTTCGGATACAAGTACGATCGATTCGTGTTCGGCATCGGCTTCGATTTCTCGAACTGGAGCGAGACCGAAGATTTCCGGGTGACAGACCCCAGCACCGGCAACGAGGTCATCGGCGACCGGACGACGACCTCCTATTCCTTCATCGTGGCGCCCGAGCTCCAGGTCGCCCTCGCAAGATCCGCCGACCGTCGAGCCGAGCTCTTCGGCGTGGTATCCGTAGGCCTCGGGACGTGGGATTCCGTGACGACAGTCGACCCCGACATCAACCCACAGCCAGTGCCCCTCGATGACGTGTTGCGTCTTCGCGTGCGGTGGCGTCTGGCCCCAGGCGTGCGCTACTGGGTCCATCCGCACGTCGCCATGAGCCTCGTGACGGGCATCTCCGGCAACTACAGGATCCTCGAGCCCGACAGCAGCACCGACAACGGCGAAACCGTCGGGCTCACGGCGCTGTATACACAGATCGGGGTGCTCGGCGTTTTCTGAGGGAGGCGGTTTCGCTGGGGCGTTGCCCCAGGCCCCAGCAGGGGCTGTCCGCCCCTGCACCCGGACCAGCCAGGGGCTGGACCCAAGCTCGATGAACTGCGCTCCGCGCAGTTCATCGAACAGCCGGTGGCAAGACCGGCGACGATCCTGCCAGCCAAGACGGCAGCGCTGCAGGTTCAACCGGCAGCGTGCCCGTCGCCAGGTTGAAACCCCCCTCCATGGTCTTGCCACCGGCCCGTTGGAAGAACTGCGCGCTGCGCAGTTCTTCCACCCTCGGTCCAGGCCGTGCCTGGTCCGGGTCGAGGGGCGGACAGCCCCCGCGGGGTCCGGGGCGGCGCCCCGGCGCGACGGCTCAGAAGCGCACGACGCCGAAGTAACATCGCACGTCTGAAAACTGCGGGACCCAGAAGTCCATGGCTGTTTTCCCTTCGCGCACCGTGACGCCCTCCGGGGTCCGGATGCGCGCCACCATGGTGAAGGGGACGCCGAGACGCGGTTGATGCCCGGGGTGAACCTGGAATGCCACGAGCTTGCCGTGGTCGTCGTCGAAGCAGCCGCTTGGCGCGTGCGTGAGCTCCCCCAGCTCGTAACAGGCTGCCCTTGGCGGGGCTGTGACCGTGCAGGTTCCTCCTGAGGAGACAACCGAGACGCAGGGCTTGCCATCGAGGAGCAAATCGAAGCGCTCGGGGAGTGGCGTCGGGAAATAGACCGCCATGTTATCGTGGCCGCACGTGTCGTCCGGCGCGTAGGCACGGGCGTGATCGTGCGCGAGGAGCGCGAGGGCGGCGGCGGAGAGCGATACGAGCACGGGAGCTGGCGGGTACACGTCGAGGGCGATTGCAAGGATGAGGCCGAAAGGGACTGCGCGCGCAGGGAGCGTCGTGGGGAGGAGGGAGATTTCTGGATGCGCGAGGGGGGATCGAGCGTATCGTGCGGATGGTGATGACGCTCCCGGGCGGGCCTTTCCTCGCGGCGATGGGGCTTTTGCTCCTTTCCTGCACGCGGGGGGACGCGCCGGCTTCGACGACCGGGGAGGCCGCTGTGGCCCCGCCGAACAGCGCTTTCTCGGCCGTCGTGGCGCCCGTGCCGACCCCCGCGCCGGCCCCCGCGCCTTCGCTGAGCGCCGCTCCTCCGGACGCAGACGCGACCGTCATCGTCGCCTGCGATCCCGAAAAACCCCCGCCGATTCCGTCGCCCGATCGCAGGCTTTATGCCGTCTGGCGGACGTTTCCCGTGGACCTCGGGGCGCACGGCGGCGCCGGTAAGCTGCGCGTGCTCGAAGATTCGCGCGTCACGCAGCCCGGGGCCCCGCGCGCGGGCACGCATCCCACCCAGCCGCCCTGCGATTTGCTTCCGAGCCGGGTGGAGCTGATTGACGAGAAGGGCGCCACGGTGCAGGTCGAGCGTTTCTTGCCGGAGCTCGACGTCGAGCTGCGATCGATGGGGCCGGGCGTGTTCCTGATCGAGATGATCGAGCGCATTCATTGCCTCGCGAGCTGCTGGTGCGGCGATTCGCACGCGTTCTGGCGCATCCAGGGCGGGCGCCTCGTGCCGCACGAGGGCCGCGTGGTGGAGCGGCGGCCCGCCGCGGGGACGCCCGCGGTCGGCGCGATGCGGAAGGTCAATCCGGTCACGCACGGTTGCTACGAGAGCTCGAGTTTCGAGACCCTGCCGGGCCGTCCTCCCGCGCTCAGCGTGCGCCGCGTGGCCATGGGATCGTTCGTCACGGCGACGGAGCTGCATTGGTTCGAGGACGGCGAATGGAAGGCGAGCATCGTCGAACGGAAGTAACGCGCGGTTGACGCTGGCCGGCCGGGCCCCAGGAAATTCGAGGGGAGGTGGCCGATGCGAATGCGTCCGTGGGCGGGGGTCCTGGCCTGGGTGATGGGAGCGATGGTCGTCGGCGCGGGGGGCGAGGCGCGCGCGGAGGACGCGGAGGACGTCGGCGAAGAGCGCGCGGCGGTGGACGAGGCGTCGGAGGCGCTGGTCACGCAGGGGATCTGCGAGCTTTGCAGGAGGACGTGTGCGCGGGGGAGGTGCTTGCCCATTTGCGCGCGGATCCGGTGCGCGCCGCCGGATTGGCGGGACCGGGTGTATCCGCCGTGGCGGTGGCGGGAGGAGCTTCGGCCGAGGGGGCGGGGGCCGGGCGGGAGTTGAAGGGGAAGACCGATCAGGCGGGGCGGGCGTAGAGGGGGAGGATCTCGCGGCGGAGCTCGTTCAGGAAATCGGCGAGGCCGGCGTCTTTGCCGCGGGTTGCGAGGGTGTCGAGCGGGGGTTCTTCGAGGCAGCGGTCTTCGCGGGCGCGAACGTCGTTCGTCAGCTTTTTGATGACCTTGTGAGGGTCTCCGGCTTCGTGGATTCGATGGGGTTCGTCGGGGAGCGAGAAGCCGAGCTTGAGGTTCTTCAGCGCCTCGCGCTCGTTGCTCGACGCGGGGATGAATCCGGCGACGATCCAGGCCTCGCGGCAAGGATTGGGGCAGCCGAGGGCGACGCGAAACGGTTTGCTGACGAAGGGTGCGGCCCGGGCCTTGTCCATGCCCGCGCGTCCTTCCTTGCCGTGCTTGTCCATGTCGACGACGATCAGGACGCCGTCGACGCGCTCGATTTTCGAGAGGGCGCGGACGAAGTGCAGGATGGTGTACACCTGCATGGCCTTGGGCAAGCGTCGACCATCGAAGCTCGCGTGAGGGACGAGGACCTTGCTGCCCGTGTCTTTTTCGAGCTTGGCGAAGTGCCTCGACACGTCGTGAACGTCGTAAAAAGGGCGATCGTCGGATTCACCCTTGAAGGTGCGGAAGGCTTCGCGCTCCTTTTTCGTGTCGAAGTTGTCGGCCAGCCAGTCGGGGCCTTCTTCGTGCAGCACTCGATCCACGAGGATCTCGATGGCGCGAAAGTCCGCCGAAGCTTCGCAGAACGTGACGAGTACGGTCACGTCTTCTCCTCGGCGGCGACCCATTCCTCTTCGGGATCGAGGCTCCAGATTTGGCCGGACGTCAGGACCCCTGAAGCAGCTTCTGGATGCTCAGAGAGCCGCTTGTGGGCGACGGTCCCGTCATTCTTGAGGGCGAAGACATGGACGTCCTTCGGGTCGAGCTCGTCGAGGATGTACGGGGAGTGCGTGGTGGCGACGACTTGGAGATCGGGCATCTCGTCGAGGAGGCGTTTGATCTGGCGGACGAGTTCGATTTGAGCCCGAGGGTGCAGGGATTGATCGATGTCGTCGAGCAAGATGAGCCGAGGACTGTTTGGACTGTGCAATACCGTCAAGAGAGCCAGGGTAACAAGGGTTCCTTCGCTTGCAGCGTGCGCGGGGACGCCGGGAGCCCCGCGGAAATCGAGAAGTATCTGATGACCAATGGTCGCATTGGCTGCCTTCGCGCGGCGGATGCGAACTCGCTCGACATTAGGAACGACGCTGCGCAGCTCGCCCTCGATTCGACGGAACCTCTCTTCCTGCTCCAGTTTCATCGACGCCAGGACATCGGCGGTATTGGAGCCATCGGACGCCACGCTGGGCCGCTCGTGTTCACTTTGTGCGGGAGATGCGATCCTAGTTGCGTCGAAATGATATATTGCCGAGTCACCCATGATGTGTGCGAGTGCCATAGCGACCGAGCGATCGATTTGCTTGTCCCGCGCTTCGCCAGTTCCGCTCTCGGTTCCCTGTATTTCCCAACGAAGCGCGGGGACCCAATCGATAGCGGGTCCTCGATCTCTCATGCGCACCCACTCGATGGCGAGGACAGAGTCCGCGCTGTTGAGCTCGACACCGATCGGGCCATCAGGCGCGTTTCGGCTTGCAATATCGTCGGGGTCGTAGGGCCAACGGAACGCCTGATTGGGCGCCTTGTTCAGAAGCCCGCTCGTCCTAAGCAGCGCCTCCAAAACACTCGTCTTCCCACTCCCATTCGGCCCCACCAGCACGGTAAACCGTCCCAGCTCGACCGTCGTATCCCGGTGGGCCTTGAAGTTCTGGAGGCGAACGGAGGTGATCATCGGCGTGCCGGATGATGGCCCACGGAGCCGTCCGCGGGCAACCTTCGTCTGCTTCCGCTACCGTCCTCGCCGCCCTTGCGCTACGCCTCCCGCCCATGTCCTCCCTGCTCGCGCCCTGGACCCGCCCGCGTGACCCTTCGGAAAAACCCCTGCTCGCCGTGGGCACCATGAACTTCGGCAAGCGCACGCCCGAAGCCGAGAGCATCCGGCTCGTGCATCACGCGCTCGATCGCGGGCTCACGCTCTTCGATACGGCCAACGCCTACGTCGACGGGAACGCCGAGCGGATCCTGGGCAAGGCGCTCGCCGATCGGCGCGATCGAGCGCTCGTCGCGACGAAGGTCGGGTTCGGGCGGACCGCCGGCAAGCCGGAGGGGCTCTCGCGGGGCCGCGTGCTCGCCGCCATCGACGAGAGCCTCGGGCGGCTCGGGATGGATGTCGTCGACGTGTATTACCTCCACGTGCCGGACCCCGCGACGCCCCTCGAAGAGACGCTGGACGCCGTGCAGACGCTCCTCGCGTCGGGGAAGATCCGCGCGTGGGCCGTGTCGAATTACGCGTCCTGGCAGGTGCTCGAGATGTTCCAGATCGCCGAGAAGCGCGGGATGCCTCGGCCCGTGATGTCGCAGGTGCTTTACAACGTGCTCATCCGCCAGCTCGATATCGAGTATTTCCGGTTCGCGAGGAAATACGGGCTGCACTCGACCGTGTACAATCCGCTCGCGGGCGGCTTGCTCTCGGGGAAACACGCGCCCGAGGCCGAGCCGGCGAAGGGATCGCGGTTCGAGAAAAATCCGCTGTATCAACGAAGGTACTGGACCGATCGGTTCTTCGAGCTCGCCTCCGCTTATCGCGAGGTCGCCGAGGGCGCGGGGATGACGCTCGTCGAGCTCGCCTATGCGTACGTCGCGGGGACGCCGGGCGTGGATTCGATCCTCGTCGGGCCCGGGTCGATCGCGCACCTCGACGCCGCGATCGACGCCTGCGCGAAGGAGCTGCCCGCGGAGGTGCGGCAACGGGTCGGCGAGCTCTACCGCGATTTCCAGGGGACCGACGCGAGTTACGCGCGATGAATTTCCTCGCGCCGGAGGCCTCGGGCGTCGAGGTGGAAGCGGCCCTCGCCGAGCTCGCGGCGACAGGGTTCGCGCGGCTCGGGCGCGTGCTCTCGGACGAGGGGATCGCCACGCTCGCCGCTCGGGCCGATGACCTCATGCTCGGCCACGTGGTGCACGAAGGGCTGTTTTTTCAGCACGACGCGGCGAGCGGGCGGTACGAGGATCTCGAGCACCGAAAAGGGTGGGTCGGGCCCTCGATCCATTATCGGAAGCTCGAAAAGCTGGAGAAGGATCCCGTTTTTCGAGCTTTCCTCGGCAATCCACTCTTCGAGCGGATCACGCGGGCCCTGACGGACGGGTCCGTCACGTTGTATCGCGCGGTTCTGTTCAACAAGGCGGCGCGGGCAGGGACGGCGCTGCCGTGGCACCAGGACGGGGGGAGCTTTTGGGGGCTCGATCGAGCGCCGCTCGTGCAGATCTGGACCGCGCTCGACGACGCGCCGGCCGAGGCCGGGTGTGTGGAAATCGTGCCGCATTCGCATCAAGGCGGGCTCGCGACGCCGCTCGGCGGGGTGATCCCGGCGGAGGTGACGCGCGCGGCCGAGGCCGAGGCGCGCTCCGTGCTCGTGCCCGCGCGCGCCGGCGACGCGATGCTCATCCACAACGATGTCTGGCACCGGTCGGGGACGAACACGACGGACAAGCCGCGGCGCGCCGTGACCGTGTGTTATCTGCGCGGCGAGACGCGGTGCATGCGCACGCGGAGGGCGCCGCGGACGTTCGAAACGATCTTCGAGGCCCGTCACCCGAGGACGTGACGGTTCAGGCCGGCCCAGCGGAAGGCGTCGTCGGGGGAGCCGAAGACGCGGCCGAATTTCGGCGCGTGCGCCTTGAGCAGGCTCGAGATGCTCATCATCTGCATGGCGTTGTCCGCCGCGACCACCGCGATCCGCCGCGAGGCGGCTTCGAGCGTGCCGAACATCTCGCCGAGCGCGGCCTGCGTGACCGGGCCCCAGGAGAGGGTCGCCTCGCGGAGGTCCATGACGGCGCCGCGGACGCGCAGAGCGGGCTCGCGGACGACGCGCTGGAACATCCCGACCATCTCGCGCGCATACGCCGCGCCGACGTCGCGGCTCACGTCGGGCCGTCGCCAGACGCGGCACGCGGCCACCCCGTCGCCGAGGGTCATGCTGTAGTTGCCGCCCTCCGCGTACACCTCTCGCACGTCTGCCGATGACACGCGTCAAAGCAAAGGGGAAATCCAGGGGTTGTCAAGGACGGAGCAGGCAACGGCCGTCCGACCAGCGCCCGCCCGCATCGCCGCAGATCTGCGCCTGCGTGCGCGCTTCGCGCCACCACAGGATCTCGTCCATCGTGCCGGCGAAGGGGAAGACGCCCTGCTCGCGGCGGCCGATGTAGAGGTCGGAGGGGATGGGGCCGAGGAAGCCGCCTTTGCCCTTCGTGGTGGGGATGCCGTTCACGTAGAGCACGAGCATGTGGCCGTCGTTCACGTAGGCGATGTGGGTCCACTGGCCCGCGGGGATCACGCCGCAATCGCTGGTCACATTCGTGGAATCCTGTAGGTCCTTGCGCGAAAAGATGAGCTGCATGTTGCCGCAGCTCGCGTTCATGAGGACGTTGTCGTCCCTGTTGCCGGTCCCGCGGCTCACTGTCGAGAGCACGTTCCCGGCGCCCTCGGGAGCGATGCGAACCCATCGTTCGATGGTCGCGGCCGTCGTGAAGTCGAGGCACGGGGACGCCGGGACGCGGACATGGCCACCGGAAAACGAGAGCCCTCGCCCCACGCGCCCGGGCGCCCCGCGAACAAGGCCCGAACTCGTGGCGGCGCCGTGATGGCCACGGCCGGAGCTGTCGAGCACGGGTCCGTCGAGCTCCTCGAAACGATACCAGGCGGCGAGGCCAGGCGGCGCAGGGGAGGCGCTGCAATCGGCCGCGGCGATTTGCTTGGTGCTCGAAGGTGGAGGCGGAAGCGGCTCCTCCCCGGCGATTTCGAGCGTCGTCGGGGAGGCACCTTGCGAGGGGGTGGCATCGGGCGCCTTCGGCGGGGGGAGAGGCGCGGCGCATCCGAGGAGCGGGACGCCGAGGAGCAGGGACAGAAGGAAGCGCGGCGCGAGGGACATCGGGAGGCGAGCTTTCTTCGAGAATGCGAGGGAGGTCAAGCCGCGGGGATGGAAATCGAAGGGGCATTGCCGCATCATGGAGGCATGCATCGAGCGCTTCTCTTGCTTGTGGGGTGTCTGCTCTTGGGGGGCTGCGGCAGCGAGGTCGTGGAGGCCGAGAGCGGAGGCGAAAGCGGGAGCGGAGGCGGCGGCGGAAGCGGAGGCGGAAGCGGCGGCGCAGGCGGGAGCGGTGGCGCAGGCGGGAGCGGCGCGGGCGGTGTGTGCGTGCCGGGGCCGGACGAGCCTTCACCCGTTCAGCCGAGCTGCGCGGACATCGCGGGGCTCGCGCTCGGGGAGGCCACGGTGATGGACGGGGACGGCGACGGCCTCGTGGAGGCGGGCGAGGCCGCCGTGATCAAGACGAGCCTCGTGGAGACCGTCGGCAAGAGCTTTTACGGGTATCCCGGTGTGGTCTTCACCAGCGACCACCCCGGCGTCGACGTGGGTGACGCATTCTGGTTTTATGGCATCTCCGCTTGCGACGCGATGTCCGCCGATGGGTACGTAAAAGTGCCGAGCGACGTCGCGCCGGGCACGGTCGTGACGGTCACGGCGCGCGTGGGCATCCTGCACGAGGATTGCCCGAATGCGTACGCGATCGAGGTACCGATCGAGGTGCACTGATGGGCAAACGGAAACGGCAGCGCGTCCAGACCTTGAAGATGCCGGACGGCGAGAAGGTCGCGTTCGACGAGCAGGGGCGCGTCCTGATGTCGCGGTCTTCGCAGGGGATGCTCGCGGTCGTGCTGACCGTGTTCGGCTGCGTCGCCCTCGGGATGCCGTGGGTGCTCCGGAGCCAGGCAGAGGCGCGGGCAGAGCGGTTCGCGCGCATGCGCACGTTCTCCGAGGCGACGTGCACGATCAAGGATATCGCCTGGGGAGAGCCGGATCCGGAGTACGGCAGGACGCGGGTCTCCGTCGACTACCAGGTGCACGTCCCGGGGCAGGAGGGGACGTTCGTCGCGAGCGGGTTTTCCTGGCAAGGGACCGACGTCGACAACGGCGTCGCCGCGTCCATGAAGCGCGAGCTCTTGCTCAACAAGCGGGTGCCGTGCTGGTACGATCCGGCCGATCCGACGAACGCGGTGCTCGTGCAGGCGAGGGGGGAAGCGCCGCCGCCGATGAGCGTCTGGCTCTTGCTGGGGATGTCGGCCGTGGGGCTCCTGTTCGCCGGGGCGGGGATCGCGACGTTGCGTACGAAGAAACGCCTCGTTCTCGGCGGGAGCGAGGATTGAGGTCTCCATGAGAACATTCGCCCCCGCGCGTTTGATTGAATCTTCGTCTGGAAATCCACGTCAGGGGACGACGTGAACACGAATTTTTGCCTCTTGTCCGTCGGCCTCGCAGTTTTCCTTGTTGGCTGTACGTCACCACGCTCCGCAGATGATTCGGCAACCGCGGTCATGTCGTCGCCCCCTGTGCACATGTGCTTCGCGGATGAAAAAGGGGCGCCGCTCGTGGGAGCACGCGTGACGTCCGAAGCCCTGCACGCCGTCCCCGGTTCCGTCTACAAGTGGGAATCAGCCATGCCCACCGGACCTGCTCTTCCTGAGGTCACCACCGGGATCGACGGATGTGGTGACATCCGATGGCTGTCGCAGCTCGACGCCGGTCCGACATGGAGTCAGCTCGTCGTGAGGCCGGCGGATCAGGGGCCCGATGGATGGGGAGCCATCTGCTCGAGGCCACGGCCGCCTGAGCCTCGCGCTGGCGAGGTCGAGGAAGGCAAATCCCTTCGCTGGCAGGTCACGCCGCAGCATTGTGTTTTGGTGCCTGCACACGAATGAGCTTTCGGTTTCAATGAAAACACTCGCCCGCGCCGCGGTAGGTGAGCGCGCGAGATTCGACGCGGTCGCCGCGGACGAGGAGGTAGTCGCGGAAAAACGTGGCGAGCTCGCCGGCCTTGGCGTGGCGGAAGAAGACGGGATCGCCCGGGGCGAGGTGGACGCGGGGCGGGACGGCGAGCGGGGTCTGGACTTCGCCGGCGCCTTCGAGGTCGAGCAAGCGGAGGCCTTCGGGGAGGTAGGGGATCGGGAGGCGATCCGGGCCGGCGGCGCCCGAGGCGATGAGGCCGCCGCCCTGGCAGGTGACGAAGCCGGGCGCAGGTTTCCGTGTCACCTGGAGGGCGAAGAAGGCGGCCGGCGCGGGGCGGAAATCGTCATAATGGTCGAAGAGGTGGCTGCCGAGGAAGCCGGAGCCGACGGTGATCTCGGTGAGGGAGGGGTCGCGGAGGGAGGAGGCGACGCTGCCGGTGCCGCCGCCGTTGAAGAGGGGAAGGGGGAGACGGCGGCGCTCGAATTCGGTGGTGATTTCACTTCGTAGCGTGGTGACGGCGGCGCAGGCGATTCGCTTGAAGGCGCGCTTGGCGCTGGGCGGGAGAGGGCCGAGCGGGGTTTGGTCGGGCGTGCCTGCGATGTGCGCTTCGTAGCCGAGGAGGCCGGCGAAGGCGAGGTGGCGGGAGGAGACGACGCGCTCGGCGAAATCGGCGACGCCGCGGGCCTCGTGGAGCGAGCTGCGGCGGACGCCGAGGTGCACGCGGCCGCCGAAGCGGCGGAGGGAGACGTCGATGTCGACGACGACGGGGATACGAACGCCGTACGTCGCGGCCGCGGCTTCGAGGATGTCGAGGTGGATGGGCTCCTCGACGGCAATCGAGACGCGCTTTCCGTCGTGGTTCGCTTCGGCGAGGAGGCGCGCGTCGGCAGCCTGGGCCGTGGGGTAGGCGACGAGGATGTCGTCGAAGCCCTGCGCCGCGAGGAACCGCGCTTCGGCGGGGGCATAGGCCATGAGCCCGCGGAACGAGGGGCCGCCGCGGGTGAGCATGTGCCGGAGGAGATCCACCGACCGAACGGATTTCGTACCGATGCGGAGCGTTTTTCCGCTGCCGCGGACGAGCGAAACGACGGCGTCGACATTCGCGTCGACGGCGCCGAGATCCACGAGGGCGACGGGGAGCGCCTCACCGGCGAGGGTTTTCCGGTAACGTTCGTAGCGGTGCTGGCGGGTTTCCATGGCGTCAATCACAAGCCGCGCTCACGGACGCCGAAGGCGGGACGCGTGGCGTGCCTTTGGAGAAACTCTCGAGGAAACATTGGATCTGGTGTTTCGGGGGCTCGGTCTGGAAGACGACCTCGTGCCCGTCCTCCACGCCGTCTTCCGGATGTTGCACGACGACTGCGGTGGACCCGTCGAGGTTGCCCGACGCGGGCAGGGGGATCTCGCTGCGGCCGTTGAGGAAGAGGAGCGGGGAGAGCGGGGTGTACACGGAGAGCTCGGGGTGCGCGGCGTCGAGCGGCGGACCGGCGAGATCGAGGCCGAGCGAGAGGCTCATCGGGTTCGCGATGGGCGGCAGGATGTAATGGTCGACGATGCCCTGCATCATGAGGACGTGCCGCGGGGGGCCGTCGTTCTCGCGCAGGATCCGCGAGGCATACGGCTGGACGTCGGCGGGTTCGCCGGCCCATTGCAGGAGGTTGAGGAGTGGGTCGAACTCGGAGAGGGAATATCCCGTGCCGCTGACGCCGACGAGGGATTCGGCGAGCGGGCGCGTGGCGAGGGGTTTTTGCTTGTGGACGATGTTCGCGAGGAAGCTCGCGCCTGCGCCGCTGAGGAGCAAGGCGCGCACGCGAGGCTCGAAGGCCGCCGTGAGCGGGACGATCGAGGCGCCCATCGAGTGGCCCATCAGGGCGAGGGTGTTCGTGTCGAAGCGGGCTTTTCCGCCGGCCACGTCGGCGCCGGGGCAATCGGCGACGTCGATTTCGATCGTGCCGAGGATGTGCGTGAGCAGGCCGAGCTCGGCCGCGGATTGGCGGATGTTGTCGCGCAAGGCGACGGGGTTTCCCACGTTGAAGACGAGGAACTGTTCGTCGCCGCCGGTCTTGTTGCGCAGGCCGCCGTGGGGGCCGTCGGCGCTGGCGCCCGCGAAGCCCGCGCGGGCAAAGGTGAGCGCAGGGCCGGTGCCAGGTTCGAGCGCAGGGCCGCCGGGTTCGGCGCGGACGCCGCGATCGACGAGGGGTCGCTCGCCGCCCGCACCCGTGCGCGAGAAGAGGACGATGGGGTATCCCGCCGCAGGCATCGGGCGGCGCGGGACGGTGACGACGAAGTTGGCTTCCTCGAACCGCTGGAACACGGGGTTGCCCGCGGCGTCGAAGACCCAGTTGCCGCCCGCCGCGGTGTACGGGGGTTCTCCGCTTTGGTACACGGGGAGGCCGATCGTGGTTTCGTACACGCAATAGTCGTCGAAGAGCTCGTTCCGCGCGAACGGTGAAAGCGGCGCGGGGAGCGGCTCGGCGAGCATGGCCTCGGTGACACGCGCGTAATCGTCCGTGGGCGTGGCCGTGGTGAAGACCGTGAGCGCGGCGATTTCGTCCGCCGGGATGCCGGCCTTGTCGAGGGCCGCGAGCGCGTTCGTGTAGGTGGCGAGCGCTTCGTCGGACATGCCCGCCGGGGCTTTGCCGGCGCGCAGATCGGCCATCGCCGGGGAGACGCCGAGCGGGGCGCCGTCGTGATCTTTCAGGGAGGTCCGGACGATCGCGGCATAGGTGGTGTTCGGGCGGAGCGGGATTCCTTGGACCGGGAGGAGGGCGAGGAGGTTCGGCGCGCCGTAGGGGCCGCCGTCTTCGAGGAAACGGGCGGAGAGGGGGGCGCGGCGGAAGGCATTGGGGGCGGACGGGGAGACGTCGAGGAGGAGGGCAGGGGCGTCGAGCGCGAGGCTTTCGAGCGGCGCGACGAGCTCGCCGGCGGGCAAGGGGCCGTCGAGGCCGAAGTAGATGGCCGTGGTGGTGCCGAAGCCGCGGACGGCGCCGGCAAGGTCGATCATCTGCGCGGCGATGCCGTTGTTCGAGGGGTTGGGGAAGGCCGCGAGGTCGGCCGTGCCGCTCGTGGTGAGGCGGGCGTCGCTCGGGAAGGGGGACCCAAAGAAGCCGCCGTGTCCCGTGAAGTCGAGGGCGATCCGGGTGCGCGCTGGAGAAGGGGGGTTCGTCCCGGAGGGGCCGCAGCCGAGGCCGATCGCGGCGAGGGCCAGGGCAGCGGCGCAGAGGCGCGGGAAGACGCGTGGGCGGGCGAACGCGCGCGGCATGAAGGCCACTTTCGCCGCGGCCCGCGCGCGTGTCCAGGCTTTCGAGGGGCGCCCGTCAGCGCGTCAGGGAGGGATGGCGGAAGCGGCGCGGGGGTTCGTCGCCGCCGAGAGGACCGCGGCCGCGCGGGCGAGGCGCCGGGCCCGAGCGGGGAGCGGTCTCGCCGTGGAACTCGGGCATGGGCCGGATGCGGACCCGCGGATCCCGTTCGTCCGGGCGCGCCGCCGAGCGGGCGAAGTCGGAGGCGACAGGCGTCGCGACCTCCACGCTCGACGAGAAGTCGCCGACGTGAATCGCGCCGACCTGATCGCTGCGGATGCCGCCGCGCCGGCACACGAGCGCGAGGAGGCGGCGCGGATCGGCACCATGGCGGCCGCCCCAGCTCACCTGGAACGGGACGAAGGCGCCCGCGTTCGGCGCGTTGCGCGGAGCACGATGCTCCGGGGGGCGGCGCGGGAGCGGCTCGTGCGGGACGAGCGGGGTGATGGCCAGCGGCGCCGAGGGGCCGGTGTGGCGGGAGCGGGCGAGGAGCGTGGTGACGAGCGCCGCCGGATCCATGTCGGCGAGCAAGGACGCGGCGAGGGCCTGGAGCCGCGGATCGGCAGGTTCGGCCGCGGGGGCGCGGAGCTCGGCCGCGAGGCGAGCGTCGGCCTCGCGAAGAACGTCGTCCGGCGAGGGCGCGGGCGACCAGGTGGCGCGGATGCCGGCGCCGCGGAAGAGGCGCGCCACGTAGTCGCGGGCCTGCGGCGGGACGAGCATCACGCTCGTGCCCTTGCGCCCGGCCCGGCCGGTGCGGCCGCTGCGATGGGTGAAGGTCTCCGGGTCGCTCGGGGGATCGGCGTGGATGACGCGGTTGACATCGGGGATGTCGAGCCCGCGCGCGGCCACGTCGGTCGCGACGAGCGTGGTGACGGCGCCAGAGCGGAAGGCCGCGAGGGTGCGGGTGCGCTCGCGCTGCTCGAGCTCGCCGCTCAAGGCGCGCGCGGAAAAACCGGCCTGGCCGAGGCGCTCGGCGAGCTCGGAGGCGCCCTCGCGGGTGCGGACGAAGACGAGCGCGCGGTCGGTGGGCGCGAGGAGGAGAAGGTTCACGACCGCGGCGTCACGCTCGTCGGGTTTGACGAGGTGCGCGACGTGCGTGATGTCCTGGTTCGCCTCGCCGAGGCTCGTGCCCTCGACGGCGATGGCGTCCTTCTGGTAGCGGTTCGCGAGGGCCGAGACCTCGCGCGAAAACGTGGCCGCGACGAGGTGGGTGCGGCGCGCCTCGGGCATCTTGCCGAGGATGGTCTCGAGCTCCTCGCGGAAGCCCATGTCGAGCATCTGATCGGCCTCGTCGAGCACGGCCGCGCAGACGCGCGAGGGATCGATCGCGCCGCGCTCGAGGTGGTCGACGAGCCGCCCGGGCGTACCCACGACGACGAGCGGGCCCTGGCGGAGGTTGTAGAGCTCTTGCGGGATGCTGGTCCCGCCGGTGACGGCACAAACGCTGGCGCCGAGCGGCCGGAAGAGCCACGAGAGCTCACGGGCGAGCTGGGCGGCGAGCTCGCGCGTCGGAGCGATCACGATCGTGGCCGGCGTGGCCGCGGCGGACGGCGCGGACGGCGGGGTCGCGCTCGCCCGCTCCGCCACGATGCGCTCGAGGTCGGGGGCGAGGACGAGGCCGATGGCGACGGTCTTGCCCGAGCCGGTCTGCGAGAAGAGGCGCAGGTCGCGCCCCGCGTGGGCCGGGTCGAGGACGGCTTCTTGGATGGGGGTGAGGGACGTGTAGCCGCGGCTCTGGAAGGCAGCCGCGAGGGCAGGCGAAAGGGCGTCGAGTTCGGTCATCGGATCGGGGACAAGGAACGGGGGGCAAGAGCTCGGTTCGTCCGAGCAGCGCCCCCCGGGGTGTTGCAAAGGGACGCACCGTAGCAGGTCGGACGACCCATTGCCCGGAGTTTCGTCCGCCGCATCGCGGTCGTTCCCCCCAAACCCCCGTCACGCGCTTGGCGGCTGCGCAAATCCCCGCCGAGAGCGCCCGGCTGCGCCCGGACGTGGCACTCGTGATGCAATCCGCGGCTCTCCCCGTGGGCACGACGCGACAGGAGGGACCATGCGAGCAATCGTGACGCGAGGACTGTGGACGGGCGCCGCGCTGACGGCGGCGACCGCGACGGCCATGATGAGCTCTTCGACGATCGCACGGGGCTCCCCGTGGGCGGGGCTCAACGCGATGGCCACGGCGGCCATGCCGACACGGCGGGTCGGCCTCCGGTTCCAGGGCGACGCCACGCCCCTCGGGTTCCTGCTGCTCACCGGCGGCCTGCTCGGCTGGGGCCTCGTGTACCAAGGGGTGCTCGCGCGGGCCCGTCCGGAGCGACCCGGGGGCGTGCTCCTCGCCAGCGCGCTTTCGGCCCTCGGCGGATATGCCGTCGACGCGCTGGTGATGCCCGAGCGCCTCGTCCCGAATTTTCGCCGCGCGATGGGCACCGCCGGCACGCTCGCCAAGTACCTCGCCCTCGGGGGCGCGAGCTTCTTCGCGGCACGCCCCGCGCGGCATCGGAGGCTCGCGGGCCGGAAGATCGCGGTGCTCACGGCAGACGGGTTCGAACAGGTCGAGCTCTTCACGCCGGCACGCGCGATCGGCGCCGAGGGCGGAGAGGTCGAGGTGCTGTCGCTCCGGCCCGGGAAGATCGTGGGGATGAACGTCGACGTCCCGGGGCGGCGGGTGCGCGTGCAGCGGACGATCCGGGAGGCGGACCCGGCCGAGTACGACGCGCTCTTCGTGCCGGGCGGCTTCATCGCGCCGGATTTCCTGCGGCAAAGCCAGGAAGTGCGGGAGTTCGTCCGGGCCTTCGACGCGGCGGGCAAGCCCATCGGCGCGATCTGTCACGGGGCGTGGGTGCTCGCGTCGGCGGGCATTCTCCGCGGGCGGCACATCACGTCGTGGCCCGGGATCCGGGACGATCTGGTGAACGCGGGAGCGACCTGGCGCGACGAGGCGGTCGTGCGGGACGGCAACATCATTTCGAGTCGCGGGCCGCAGGATCTGCCGGTGTTCACGAGCGCGCTCGTGGACTTCTTCACCGGCTCGAAGCCGACGCCCGAGCGGCCGTGGGCGCCGGCCGCGTCGTCGCCGCAGCGGAGCGCGCCGCCGGCGATGGCCCTCGCCGGCGCGGCGCACCTTCCGAAGGTGGCCAAGGCGCGCAGCGTCCTCGGCCTGACCGCGGCGTTCGCCGTGGGCCTCGCGGCGCTACCCGTGCTCCGCGCGTTCACGGCCTTCACGCGCCGGCGCTGGTAGGCTGCCGAGGAGCGCCTCCGCGGCCGGTCGCACCACCTCGTCGAGCGCGCGCGTCATCGAGGCCCGCAGCACCGCCGCTTCCGGACGCCCGTGCGCTTCGAGCGCGCCCGCTCCGCCCACCTGCACCTCGAACGAGGCTCCCACGGCGAGCGCCTCCACGAAGGCCGCTCGCACGGACCGCGCGACGGCCGCATCCCCGCTCCCGAGCGCCCACGCCACGGCCCGCCAGGCGAGCTCCGCATGCCGCGCCTCGTCCTCGGCGATGGCGGCGAGCGCCTCGCGCACGGCCGGATCCGTCGCCCGCGCGGCTTGCTCGGCCGCGACCAGGCTCGCGAGTGTCTCGCCGATGCATCCTTCGCGCACCGCGCGTGCCGCCACGTCCGCGAGATCCGCGCTCACGGACAGGTTGCCCCCGACGAACGGGAACGCGCCCGGTCCGAGGGGCTCCCCGGCGTAGGCCGAGGCCAGCGCGAAGGCGAGGCGCGCGTGCCGGACCTCATCGAGCGCGGCCTCGTGCGTGCGCGCCACGAGATCGGCCGGCGCCCCCACGGCGAGCAGCTCCAGCGCGAACCGGCCGAACGAGGCGATCGACGCATGTTCGAGCAGGCCGTCGCGGGTCCAGGCGGCGGCGAGCAGGGCGCGCTCGTCCGGGGACAAACCGGCGAGATCGGGCGCGGGGAGGGCGCTTTCCATCCAGGTCGATCGACCTCGGGCGCGGCTCGCCGCGCGGGCGCGGCCTTCCACGAGGAAGGGCCGACCGGCGGCGCCGCAGCTTTCGTACGTCACCTCGTAGCAGCACTGGCCGTCATCGAAGGTCCCCTCGGTGTTCACCACGACGCCGCAGATCCCCGGGTCGCTCATGCCCTCCACGTGCATGAGCGCGTCTCCCTTCGGCGGGCACGGGGGCACCATCGAGCCGCCCGCGCCGCCTGCACCGCCTGCGCCGCCGCTCCCGCCTGCGCCGCCGCTGCCTTCTTGGGGCCAGGCGAAGCACTCCGTGACCGTGTTGAAGAAAGACCCTTGGCCTCCAGACCCACCGAGGCCTCCCTGGCCTCCCTGGCCTCCCTGACCTCCCTGACCGCCTTGACCTTCCTTCTCGACGTCGCTGCCACAACCCGCGACGGCCGCCGCGCTCATCCCCGCGAGCGCCACGCCGAGCAATTGCGCCGCGAGCCGGCGCCGGAAATGGAAAGACCGATCCATGACTTCTCCTTCCGCGCGCCGATACGGACGCGACTCCGGCTGGATATCACGCGTTTCGATTTGCACGGATACGTCAAATCTGCGAGACACGATCGCAGCCATGCGATGTTTCTTCGTCGCCCGTGCCACGGCCCTCCTCCTCCTCGCCGCATCCGTCCTCGGCTGCGGCTCGCTCCCGGACGCCACGGTGGCCGTGCTCGAAGGGGCCGATTCGTTCCAGGTCCTCGCCCTCGATCCCGACCACGCGGGAGAACCGCCGCCGGGCGTGGAGAGCTTCCACGGACATCAGGTCCTCGCGAAGGGCGACGTCGCCGATCCGAAGGCGCGCGAGCGGATCGTCGGCATCGTGAATGCCGGCGTGCGCAAGGGCGGCACACAGGCCAAATGCTTCAACCCTCGCCACGGCGTGCATGCCGTGCGCGAAGGCCACACCGTCGACCTCGTGATCTGTTACGAGTGCTCCGCGCTCGATGTCGTGGAGGACGGTCGATCCACGACGATCCCCACGGGCGACGTCCAAGCGGACCTCGACGAAGCCTTCCGCGCCGCAGGTATCGTCCGCCCCGCCGGTCGCTGAACACGGGCTGTCTCCCGTTGCCGCTTGACATGGCTCGGTCGTCTGTGACAAGTGAAAGTCACTTTCATTTTCTGGAGTGCCAAAACATGACCAAGCCTACGAAACGAACCTTGCAGTCCGTGGCCCTCGCGAGCGCGGTGGCCGGGCTGCTCACCGGATGCGGGTCGGATCCCGTGACGAACGGCGCGAAGCCCCTCTCCGAGGACGCGCCGCCCGTCATCGCGGCGTATGCGAACCTCGTGCACGGCTCGTACGTCGAAGCCATCGACGAGACCGCCTCGCTCAACGCCTCGCTCGCGCAGTTCGTGGCGGAGCCCACGGAGGCGAGGTTCAAGGCCGCGCGCGAGGCGTGGCTCCTCGCGCGTGATCCGTACGGCCAGACCGAGGCCTTCCGCTTCTACGGCGGCCCCATCGACGACGACGACGGTCCCGAGGGCCGCATCAATGCCTGGCCGATGGACGAGGCGCACGTCGATTACGTGGCGGGCGAGCCGGGCGCGGGCATCATCAACGATGCCATGACCTATCCGACGATCGACGAGACCACGATCGCCGAGCTGAACGAGAACCCCGGCGAGAAGGACATCTCGACCGGGTACCACGCGATCGAGTTCTTGCTCTGGGGCCAGGACACGAATGCCGACGGCCCCGGGCAGCGGCCGTACACCGATTACGTGGTCGACATGGGCACGGCCGCGAACCAGGAGCGGCGCGGCCAGTACCTCCTCGCGGCAGGAAAACTCCTTCTGCAGGACCTCAGCTCGGTCTCGGCGGAGTGGGCGCCGGAGGGCGGAGCCTATCGGGCGTCGTTCGTCGCGCTCGCGCCCGAGGAGGCGGTGCGCCGCATCCTGCTCGGCATCGGCAGCCTGAGCGGCGCGGAGCTCGCCGGCGAGCGTATGCAGGTCGCGTACGACACGAAGGAGCAGGAGGACGAACACTCCTGTTTCAGCGACAACACACACAAGGACATTCTCAACAACGCGCTTGGCATTCAGAACGTCTACCTCGGCCGCCGCGGCCAGGTCGACCTGCCCGGGATCGACGATCTCGTGCGCGCGCGTGATGCGGCGCTCGACGCGCGCCTCCAGAAGGAGATGCAGGAGAGCATCGAAGCGATCAAGGCCATTGGAGAGCCGTTTGATCAGGCGATCCTCGGCGACGACACGGCGCCCGGCCGGCAGAAGGTGAAGACGGCGATCGAAGCGCTCCGCAAGCAGACGGCGACGATCAACGAGGTCGCGAAGCTGTTCGGCATCCAGCTCAACATCGAGGAGTGATCGCCATGCGATGGCTCGTGTTTCCTGTCGTCTTCGTGGTCGTCGGTTGCGGCGCGGACGCCCCCCCCGAGGAGACCGGCCCCTCGGCCGAGCCGGGGGAGGAGCTTTCCGGCGGTGAGACCACGGTCCACGACACCTCGAAGAACGCGTATTCGCTCTCGGCCCGCAACATGACGGCCGAGCGGCGTAGCGCGTTCTTCGTGGGAAATTCGTTTTTCAAGGAAAACTGGGTCATCGCTCCCTCCTCCACCGAGGGGCGGGACGGGCTCGGGCCGCTCTTCAACGCGCGCTCGTGCTCGTCCTGTCACCTCCTCGACGGCCGCGGCAGCCCGCCGGACGATCCGGCCGAACCACTCGTCTCGGTCCTGCTCCGACTCAGCATTCCCGGCACGGACGCGCATGGCGGCCCCGCTCCCGAGCCCACCTACGGCGGCCAGCTCCAGCCGCGCGCGATCCCGGGCGTCCTCCCCGAGGGGGACGCGTTCGTCGCGTATGAAGAAATGCCCGGCTCGTTCCCGGACGGCGAGACGTACAGCCTGCGCAAGCCCATCTACACGATCGCCGCGGCGCGTGGCGACATGCAGCCCGGCACGTTGATCTCGCCGCGCGTCGCGCCCGTGATGATCGGCCTCGGCTTGCTCGAAGCCGTCTCCGAGGAGGACATCCTCCGGGCCGAAGATCCGGACGACGCCGACGGCGATGGCATCTCGGGCCGGGCGAACCACGTGTGGGACGTCGTGCGCGGGGCCGCTTCGCTTGGTCGATTCGGCTGGAAGGCGAACCAGCCGACGCTCATGCAGCAGACGGCGGGCGCATTCCACGGCGACATAGGCATCACCACGTCGCTGTTCATGACCGAGGACTGCACGGACGCCCAGGCCGATTGCAAGGCCGCCCCGACCGGCGGCACCCCCGAGGCGAGCGAGAAGATCCTCGGGGACGTCGCGTTTTATTCGACGACCCTCGCCGTGCCCGCGCGCCGCGACGTCGCCGATCCCGGGGTCCTCACCGGCAAGCGGCATTTCCTGGAGCTCGGCTGCGGCAAATGCCACACGCCCGTGTTCCACACCGGGACCTTCGACGGCTACCCCGAGCTCTCGGGCCAGACGATTCGCCCCTTCACCGACCTCCTCTTGCACGACATGGGCGAGGCGCTCGCGGACGAGCGGCCCGACTTCAAGGCGGACGGGCGCGAGTGGCGGACGGCGCCGCTCTGGGGGATCGGGCTCCTGCGGGTCGTCAATGGCCACGAAAATCTGCTACATGATGGCCGCGCGCGCGGCTTCGTCGAGGCCGTGCTCTGGCACGGCGGCGAGGCGGAAGGCTCTCGTGAGGCGTTCCGCGCACTGCCGGCCGAGGATCGCCGCGCGCTCGTCTGGTTCCTGGAGTCGTTATGAGCTTGTCCCCGCCCGCCTTTCCTTCCCGGTCCGCCCTCTGCTTCACCCTCACGCTCGCCCTCGCGGCCGCCTCGTGCGGGACGCCGACCGCCGACGACACGGCGCAACGCGCGGTGATGAACGACCTCGCCCACGAGGTGATGCTGCCGATCTACGACGAGCTCGAAAAAGAGGCGCTCCCGCTGCCTCCCGCCGTCGCGGCGTTCTGCGACGCGCCGACGGAGGCGACGCTCACGGCGGCGCAGGCGGCGTGGCGGGCGGCGCGCGTGCCGTGGAAACATGCCGAGGCGTTCCGGTTCGGCCCCGTCGAAGACCTCCGCATCGGCAGCGCCATCGACTTCTGGCCCGCGCGCACCGACTCCATCGAGTCCGCGATCACCGCCGCGCCCGAGCCCGTCATGGCCACGCACATCGCCTCGCTCGGCGTGAGCACGAAGGGCTTGCCGGCGCTCGAATTCCTGCTCTTTGATCCGGCGGGCGGCAATGCCGCGGTCCTCGCGTCCCTCGGGGGCGCGGATGCGGCGGGGAAAAAGCGCTGTACGTATGCGCGCGCGCTCGCCGAGGCGATTGCCATGAACACGACCACGGCGCAGGATGCGTGGAGCCTGGAGGGCGGCGCGTTCGTGGATCAGGTCGCGAAGGCGGGCTCGGGCAGCTCGCTCTTTTTGACGGGGCAAGACGGCATTGCGCGGGTCGTCAACCTGCTCATCTCCGCCATGATTGCGGTGAGCGAAAACCGGGTCTCGGGCCCGCTCGGCATCGTGAGCGGCACCGGCCCGGATCCCACGCTCGTCGAATCGCGTTTCAGCGACAACTCGATCGATGACTTGCTCGGCACGCTCCGCGGCGTCGAGGACGTCTACCTCGGCCGCCACGGCGATCGCAGCGGGCGTGGCATCTCGGAGCTCGTCGCCGCGCGCAGCCCTGCCATCGATTCCTCCGTCAAGAAGGCCTTCACGGACGCGATGGCCGCGACCTCGGCGATCCCGGCGCCCCTGCGCACCGCGATCACGGAGAATCCCGCGGCCGTCACCAAGGCGCAGGACGCATTGCGCGTCGTGCGGCGGCTGCTCTCCACCGACGTCGCCAGCGTCCTCGGTGTCGCCGTCACCTTGAGCGACAATGACGGCGACTGACGGCGCGGCGCGGGAGAGCCTCGTCGAGAGGCTCTTCCGCCCCGTCGACATCGCGTCCCTCGCCGCGTTCCGCATCCTCTTCGGCGCGCTCATGCTGGTGAGCATCGTCCGGTTCTGGGCGAACGGCTGGATCCGCGATTTTTACATCACCCCCCCGCTCCACTTTCATTACTTCGGTTTCTCGTGGATCTCGCCCTGGACGAGCTGGGGCATGTACGCCCATTTCGTGGTCCTCGGCCTCGCGAGCGCCCTCGTGATGGTCGGGCTCTTTTACCGCGCCGCGGCGGCCGTCCTGTTCGTCGCGTTCACGTACGTCGAGCTCCTGGAGAAGGCGACCTACCTCAATCACTATTACCTCATCAGCATCCTCTCCTTTTTGATGATCTTCCTGCCGCTCCACCGGGCGGCGTCGATCGATGCATGGAGAAACCCGGTGCTCGCGAGCCGGACGGCGCCCGCCTGGGTGCTCGTACTTTTGCGTTTCCAGATCGGGGTCGTGTACGTCTTCGCGGGGATCGCGAAGCTCGGGCCGGATTGGCTCCTGCGCGGCGAACCGCTCGGAATCTGGCTCTCGGCGCACACGGACATCCCGCTCGTCGGCCCCTTCCTCGCCGAGCGCTGGGTCGCGCGCGCGGCGAGCTTCGCGGGCGCCGCGTTCGACCTCACCGTGGTGTTTTTCCTGCTGCGCGACCGCACGCGGCGCTTCGCTTATGCCGCGGTGCTCGGGTTTCATTTCGTGACGGGCATGCTCTTCCCGATCGGGGTCTTCCCGTGGATCATGTCTGCGTCGGCGCTGATCTTCTTCCCGCCGAGCTGGCCGCGGCCGCTCCTCGCGCGCATCTCGCGCCGGTTTGTCCGTTCGCTCCCCGAGGATCTCACCGCACAGCCGCCCCCGCGGCCGCTCGGGACGCGGCAGCGCATCGGGATCGCCCTCGTCGCGGCGCACGTGATCGTGCAGATTGCGCTCCCGCTCCGCCATTTCTTTTACCCCGGGAACACGGCCTGGACCGAGGAAGGGTTTCGGTTTGCCTGGAGGGTCATGCTCGTGGAGAAGCTCGGCTTCGTCGAGCTCCGGATCCACGACCACGCGACGGGCCGGACGATCCACGCCGAGCCGTCTCGATGGCTCACGCCGCTCCAGACGAAGATGATGGCGCAGAGCCCGGACATGATCCTCGAATTCGCGCACCACGTCGCCGACGACTACGCGCGCCGGGGCAAACACGTGGCCGTGTACGCGGACGCGTGGGTGACCATGAATGGCCGGCCGAGCCGGCGGATCATCGATCCGAACGTGGATCTCACGACCGTCCAGGATTCCTTGCTCCCCAAACCCTGGATCCTCCCTCTCGACGACAACGCCGCGCCGAGCGCCACAGCCTCCTCGCAGCATTGAGATCTGGTGATTCGGCCTCGGCCCAGCGTACCCTCTCGCCGATGCCGCGCCTCCCGCTCGCCCTCGCTTTCGTCCTTGCCTCGTGCGGCACGCCGGCCGCGCCCCCCGCGGCCCCGCCTGCGCCGCCTGCGGCTTCCACGCCTCCAGCGCCCGCGCCTCCGCCCATTCAGCCTGCGTGCGCCGTCGCGGCCGACTTCCCGCCGCTCCTTCCGCCGCGCCTCGACCTTCGCGCGCCCGAGCCTTCGCGGGGAAACCTCCGCGCGTGGGTCGATCTCCTCGCCGATCCCGCCCTCCACGGCCGCGCCGCCGGCTCGGCCGACAACCGCCGTGTCGCCGATCTGCTCGCGCGCGCCTTCCTCTCGTTCGGTTTTTCCCCGCCCGAGGGCCACGACCCTTGTGTCCCCTTCGAGCGCGACGGCGTCCGCGATCAGAACGTCATCGCCCATCTCCGCGGAAAAACTCCCCCCGACGGCCCCGTCGTCCTCGTCGGCGCCCATTACGATGCGCAGGGCGAACGCGACGGCGAGGTCTATCCCGGCGCCGACGACAATGCCTCTGGCGTCGCCGCTTTGCTCGAAATTGCGCGCGTCCACGCCTTACGCGGATCCGACCTCGACCTCGTCGTCGTCGCGTTCGGCGCCGAGGAGCGCGGCGTGCTCGGGGCCGAGGCCTTCGTCGAGGCGCCCACGGTCCCGCTCGCGCGGCTCGCGCTCATGGTGAACCTCGACATGGTGGGCAGGCCCTTGCTCGACGGCTCGCCGCTCCGTCTCGTCGTCCCCCGCGCGGCCGAGGCGCTCGGGTTCGTCGTCGGCGCGCGGGACGGCGAAAAGACACGCGCGCTCCTCGATCGCGCCGCCGCGCGCGAGGACCGGCCCCTCTTCGGCATTCCCGAGGCCGCGTTCAGGCGCCTCGGATACGCCTCCGACAGCGTCCCGTTTGGCCCGCACACGCCCACGATTTTTCTCTCCGACGCCGCGCTCGCCGATTACCACCAGCCCACGGACACGCCCGACCAGATCGATCTCGACCAGATCGGGCGCGCCGCGCGCCTCGCGCTCACCCTCGTCGATGAAGTGCAAAAAGAGCGGCGGGAATGACGAGCTGCGCGCTCACCAGGCGAGGGCGACGCGCACCCGCGCGCTGCTCCCGTCGTCCGTGCAGACGAACGCGCCGCGGCCGAGGGCTTTGTCGATACACGCGGAAAGCTCGCGATCGGCCGTCCCGGCGACGACCTTGCCGAGGGCGGGCACGCCGTCCTCGCGGATATCGAGATCCGCCACGATCACGCTGCCGGCAGGAGCCGCGCAACGCGCGAGCGGCGCGGCGAGCGAATCGACGTTGTCGACCACGAGCCGCTTGACGGCCGTGTATCGCTTTTTCCCGTCGACCACCTGATCCATCGAATGCCAGTCGTCCTCGACGTGGATGTTCGTGCTCGCCTCGATCACGCGCACCTCCGGCCGCGGCTTTCCGGTGAGATCCGGAGCCTCGTACCGCACGTGGATCGTGCGCCGCCCGGGCCGCTTGCCCATCGCCGCCGAGCCGACGAGCGCCTGGCACACGCACGCCTCGCGCGCGCCCTCGCGACCGTCCCGCAGGTCGAGGTTTTCCTGTTCGCAATACCGCCCGCCCGCGTCGCCCTGCACGAGGAAATCGCGGCGCACGTCGTCGTCATTCGAAAAACACGCGACGAGGCTGCCTGCGCGGTCTTTCCAGTCCACCGAGCCGGCGTCACACTGGCCAAAAGGTTTGTCCTCGCAGATCGTGATGGGGCCTTCGCGGAGCGCGTTTCCCTCGGTCCCCCGCGCCATGAGGCCGCCGACCACGCCTGCGCGTTCTTTCCGGACCAGCGAAGCGAACGCCGCGCGATACCGATCCACGAGCCCGAGCTGCGGATTCCAGGGCCCTTCGAACGTCACATCGGGGGCGCCGAAGCGCGCGCCGAGGTTGATCCAGAGCACCTCGCCGCGTTCCCTGCCGACCCCGCTGATCCGCATCACGTCGGTCGTCAACCAGCCCTCGTCGTGGGCGCGCCGCGACAGGGGTTCGCCCTCGTAAGCGCATCGGTGCCCGGTTTTCTGGGAGACGGGCCTGAGCTTGGGATCGACCATGGCCGGCCCGAGGATCAGGTAATCAGGCGCGATCCGGGCGAGGTGCGCCGCGAGCTCCGCGCGGAGGGCCGCACGCTCGGCGCGGAAGAGCTGGTCGTCCTCGATCGGCAGCACCGCGACCTCGGGCCGGTGGGCCTCTGCCGGCGGCTGCGCGGCGGCCTGTGCCGGCGGAGGCGGCTGCGGCGCCGGCGCGAACTGCGGGTCCGAGACGACGGTCGCTTGAAGCGGAGATTGGGCTATGCAGGAGACGCTGAAGAGCGCGCTCCCGAGGGGCAGGAGCGCGGCGCGCGGGCGGGCGGAGGTCTTCATGGGAAAACGCCTCAATCGAGCGTCATCGTGAGGGATTGTCCGATGACGTGACACTCGTCGGCCGTCACGGTGACGTTCGCGCTCTTCGTCGCCATGTCGCGCGTCGCCGTAATGACGAAGTTGCCCGACTCCTCCACGCCACAATCGTAGCTATTCTCGACCACCTGCTCGCAGGGCTTCGACGGGCCGCCGTTCACCGTGTACGTCAGATCGGCGTCGGTGACGGGCGCGCCGGTGCTGTCGACGACGTCGACCGTCACGGAGATGGCCGCGATCGTGGTGCAGGCGACCTCGTCGGAGCTCGGGCTACAGGCCGCGAGCGAGATCAGGCAGAGCGACAGAAGGGACGCGGGGAGGAGGCGCATGCCCGACGGCTTTACCGAGCGCTCGCCGGCCGGGCAAATTCTCGGCGGAGACCGGCCTTTTTCTCCGTTGGCACCTGATTTGCTCTGTCTCGCCGTCGAGCTTTCCCCCTGGCGACGACGAGAGGTGCCTTGTGCGCAAGACGACGACGATTGGCTTGATCACCTTGACCTGCATGGTTGCCCTTGCCGCTTGCGAGGGCCCCGCGGCCGAGACGCCCGATCCGATCGATCCCCGGGGACGACCGACGACGACGGGCTCGATCTCCCCGAGACCCCGTACAACTACGCCGCGATCGAGCTCCCTGCGCATTTCCAGGGCCAGCTCGCGCAAGATCAGGACAACACACCCGCGGAAAACCCCATCACCGACGACGGCGCGACGCTCGGCCGCGTGCTCTTCTACGACACGGCCCTTTCGCAAAACGGCGCCGTCGCCTGCGCTTCTTGCCACAAGCAGAAGGACGCATTCTCCGACACGACGCGCCTGAGCCTCGGCTTCGAGGGCGGCGAGACCGGGCGCAACTCGATGAGCGTCGAAGGCGCCCGCTACTACCGCGACGGCCGCTTCTTCTGGGACGAGCGCGCGGCCACGCTCGAAGATCAAGTCCTCCGCCCGATCCAGGATCCCGTGGAGATGGGCCTCACGCTCGACGAGCTCGTCGCGAACGTCTCGGCGCAGAGCTACTACCCGAAGCTCTTCGAAAAAGCTTTCGGCGACCCTGCGATCACCTCGGACCGCATCTCCCGCGCCCTCGCGCAGTTCGTCCGATCGATCGTCTCGTACCGCTCTCGCTTCGACGAGGGCATCGAGGCCGCGGGCGGCGACATCCAGGCAAACTTCTCCACCTTCACGCCCGAGGAAAACGCGGGCAAGGCCCTCTTCCTCGGCCCTGCGGGCGGCTGCGCGGCTTGCCACCTCGACGAGGGCCCGCCCCATCCGCCGCCGCGCCGGAACAACGCGTTCTTTTTCATCGCCATCCCCACGAACAACGGCCTCGACGCCACGACCGACGTCGAAGACAACGGCCTCGGCGAGATCACCGGCAACCCGCAGGACAACGGCCGCTTCAAGTCGCCCTCGCTCCGCAACGTGGCGCTCACCGGCCCGTACATGCACGACGGGCGCTTCGAGACCCTCGCCGAGGTCGTCGAGCATTACAACGCCGGCGTGAAACCCCACCCGAACCTCGACCCGCGCCTGCGCGTCCAGGGCTCGACCGAGCCGCGCAAGCTGAACCTCTCGCCCGAGCAAAAAGCCTCGCTCGTCGCGTTCTTGAAGACGCTCACCGACGAGAAGCTGCTCGTCGATCCGATGTACGCAGACCCCTTCGAAAAGGACGCGCCCTGAGCGCTCGCCGCGCCGCGGGGAGCTGGTACGATCGGGGCGCATGACGCCCTCCGACCTCTCCCTTCGGCTCGACGTCCTCCGCGGCAAGGGCCGGTTTTCCGTGGGCACCCTCGACGATTTCGCGGCGTACGTCACGAGCGCGCCGGACGAGGCCCTCTTCCGCATGAGCCCCCTCCGGTACGCGGCGACCCACGGCCTCGACGAGCAAGAGGGCATCGAGCTTTTTCTCCACGCGACGCACGTCGGCATCCTCGATTTCGCGTGGGGCATGCTTTGCCCCGGCTGCATGGCCTTCCTCACGACGGCCGGCGGATTGCGCTCGCTCCAGTCGCAACACTGCAACTTCTGCAACCTGAACCTCGAAGGATCCATCGACGATCGCGTCGAGGTCGCGTTCACCGTGGCCCCTTCCGCGCGACGCATCCGCTTTCATGCGCCCGACACCATCGATCTGCGCGAGGACGCCATCCGGCTCTACTTCTCGTCGAGCGTCGCCCCTGCCTCACGCCCGCACCGCGCGCTCGGCGAGAGCATCCTCGCTGCGGGCCGCGCGCGCCCGGGCGAGGCCCACACGGCGACCATCGACTTCGTCGAGAGCGGCCAGTTCGTCCTGCTCGCGCCCGCGGGCCACGTCGCCGTGTACGTCCGCGTGCAGGAAGGCGGCCCGCGCGAAGCGTCCTTCGACATCCTCGACGGCCGCGCGATCCCACACCGCGTCGACGTCGGCACCGGGCGTGTCGATCTCCGCATGTTGAACCGCACCACGCACGCCGTCGGGTATTTCGTCTCGCCCGTCGGCCGCACCTGGCCCGATCCGGCCGAGCCTGGCAAACCACTCAATCATCCGCTCCTCCCGTACCTCACGGGGGCGCGGCTCGTCTCGTCGCAGTCGTTCCGCGACCTCTTCCGGGCCGAGAGCATCCCGTCCGAGGGCGGGCTCGAGCTCAAGCGCGTCACTGTGCTCTTCACCGACCTCACCGGCTCCACAGCCCTTTACGAGCGCGTGGGCGACCTCCGCGCCTACGACCTCGTCCGCAAGCATTTTTCCGTGCTCCGCTCGATCGCCGCGGCCCAGGGCGGCGCCATCGTGAAGACCATCGGCGACGCGGTCATGGCGAGCTTCGCCGAGCCGATCCACGCGATGCGCGCCGCGATCCTCATGAACCGCGCGATCGCCGAGCTCAAAGAGGCGGACCTCCTGCTCAAGATCGGCCTGCACACGGGCCCGTGCATCGCGGTCGAGCTCAACGAGCGGCTCGATTATTTCGGCCGGACCGTGAACATCGCGGCGCGCGTCCAGGGCCTCGCGCGGGCCGGGGAGATCGTGTGCACGAGCGAGGTGTTCGATGCGCCCGACGTCGCTCCTGCCGTGAACGCGGCCGAGCTCGTCACCACCCGCGGGGCTGCGCCGCTCAAGGGCATCACGGGCGAGGTGCCCGTCGTCCGGATGGTCCGGGCTGGAGCGGAGGCGCCTCTGTCCATTGCGTAACGGAGGGCGGGGCCTCGCGCCTCGGATGGAGGTTCCAGCCTCCATCCCTGGAGGCGCGAACCTCCATCCTCCGGAGCGCCGGCACCTTGTCCCGCCGCCCGCCGTGGGGGTAGCGTGGCGCGCTCGAACGAGGCACGCGAATGCACCGATTTCTGAAGCGCCTGTTTTCCTGGGCCGCTGCGCCGACGGCCCTCCTCGCGGCGGCCTGCGGCGGCGCGAGCTCCTCGGCCCCTGCACCTGCTCCGGCCGCGGCGCCGGTCGAATCTGCGCCCGTGGTCGTCGTCCCTGCGCCCACGGCGACGGAAGAAAAGCCGCGCGCGCCCGAACCGACGCCTGCGCCTCCGCTCCAGGCCAAACCGCCGAGCTCCATGGCTTTGATCCTGCTCGACGGCCCGCCCGGCACCTGGACTGGCGAGCATGGCAACTACGATTCGCCGGTGCGAGAGGTATGGGGCGCCGGCGACCTCGTCTTTGCCGCCACCGTCAACGAATTTTTGCAATCAAACGATCGGGGCCTCACGTGGCGGCCCGTCAACCTTCCCCCAAAGACCACCCCCATGAGTGTATGGGGCACCTCGCCCGACGAGGTATGGGTGGGCGCGCGAGACCTCATCCTCCGCTCGACGGATCGCGGCACCACGTGGAAACCCACCGCGGTCCCGGCGAATGCTTATTACAACGGGTTTTGGGCCGATGATCGGGACGTGTATGCCGTCGGCTCGGACGGCGTGATCCTCCACTCCTCGGATCGCGGGGACACGTGGGAGCGCCAAGGCGAAGCGCTGGGCCTTCGCTGGCTCCACGGCGTATGGGGCAAAGGCCGCGACGTATGGGCGTTCGGCGAAGGTGCCCCGAAAGATGGCTCCTGGATGAGCACGACCGCGCTCGTGCACACGAAGGACCGTGGAAAGACCTGGACGACCGTGGCCCTCCAAGCCGCGCCCCTCCGTGGCATTTGCGGCACCGGCGACGGGGTGATGCACGTCATCGACGCCAGCGGCTCGATCCATCAGTCGAAGGATCGGGGCAAGACCTGGACGAAGGCGCATTCGTTCGGCTCGATGGAGCTTTGCGCGCTCGCTTGTCGCGGCAAGAGTGAAATCTTCGTGGGTGGCCGGAATCGAACATTCCAGCACTCGGAGGATGGGGGAAAGACCTGGACCGACGAACTCGCCGCGCAAAACAAGTGGACACAACCCGCGTTCAGCATGGTGGACACGATTTTCGCCCTCCCGAGCGGCGAGGTCTTCGTGGGCGGCGAGGGCGTTTACGTGCCACGACCCACGGGCACCTTGTTTCGCCGCCGTTGAACCCGTTACCATGTGGGTATGCCCTCCTCGAAACACGCCCGCACCTCGCTCGCCCTCTCTGCCTGCACGGCCCTCTCGCTCCTGATCCTCGATCCAGCCTCCGCGTCAGCCGCCGATTGCGGCTGCAATCACGAGATCACGCCCGGTACCTGGTCCGTGAACGGCACCGAACTCGGCGTCAAACCCGGCGACGTCGTCTGCGTCATGGCCGGAGATTACGAGTACATCCGCTTCCGCGAGATCCGCGGCACGGAGGAGGCGCCCGTCGTCGTGAAGAACTGCGGCGGCGTCGTCAACGTGCGCAACCTCGATCGTGCCTACTCCGTCGATTTCCAGGGTAGCTCCCACCATTTTCATCTCACCGGAACCGGGGAAGCCGGCGTCGAGTACGGCTTCCGGGTCAGCGCGCCGGACAAGGAACCGTATCCCGGCGTGGGCCTCTGGTTCCTCGACAAGAGCACCGACTACGAGGTCGATCACATCGAGGTCTACGAGACCGGCTTCGCGGGCGTCGTGTCGAAGACCGACCCCCTCTGCGACGGCAGCGCCGATCAGGACAAGTTCATCCAGAAAAACGTGCGCCTGCACCACCTCTGGATCCACGACACCGGCGGCGAAGGGTTTTACGTGGGAAGCACCCAGGGCGCCGGCCACACCATCACCTGCAATGGCCAGCAGGAGGTGCGCATGCCGCATTTCCTGGAGGGCATCGAGATCGACCACTGCCTCGTGGAAGACACGGGCTGGGACGGCGCGCAGGTCGGCATGGCCCGCGAGGGCTGCAGCGTCCACGACAACATCATCCGCCGCGTCGGCGGCGAGATGGTGCTCTACCAGTGGATGGGCCTGCAGATCGGGGGCCCCTCGAAGTGCGACATCCGCCGGAACATCATCTCCGACGGCCCGGTGAACGGCATCTTCGTGTTCGGCGCGAACGACACCACCGTCGCCGACAACGTCGTGCTGCGCTTCGGCGAGACGAACATTTACGCGAACATTCAAAACAACCCGGGGCCCGTGTCCTACCGCATCGCCCACAACACGCTGGTCGGCTTCGGCAAGGCCGCGGTGCAGGTCTTCGGCGACAAGATCGAAGGCGCGTTCGCGTACAACAATTTCGTCGTGGGGCCGAGCTCGGCCATCGGCGCAGGCAACGACGTGGGCTGGGCGGCCGAGGGCAACCTCTTCGTGCCCACGGTCGCCGAGGCCGGGTTCGTCGCGCCCGACGCGGACGATTACCACCTCACGGAAAGCTCGCCCGCGCGCGGCGCCGGCATCGACCACAGCGCTGACGGGTTTACCACGGACCTCGATGGATATCTCCGCGCCAAACCCCCCGCGGTGGGCGCGTACGAGTTCGTCATGGATTCGCCCACGGGCGGTGTGGGCGGCGGTTCGAGCAGCTCGGGCATCGGCGGCGGAGGCGGCGCGGGCGCATCCGGCAGCGGCGCGAGCGCGTCCGGCGGCGCGGGCGGCGCCTCGGCGGACGATCCCGGGGCCGAGGGCGACTGCGGCTGCCGCGTGGCCGGAACGACGGACCCCGCGGGCAACCACGGAGGCCTCTTCCTCGTAGCCGGCGCCTTCCTGGCGACCCGCATGCGCCGCCGTTTGCGCGCCTCGCGCTGAACCCGCACGACGAGGCGCGATTCCCGGGTTTTCTCGGCAAACCGGGAGAATGGCCTCGCGACACACCGAAAAAACGTTTTCCCCCTGTGGACGTCCGGCCGTCGCGGCACGACGTACAGCTTGCCTGCCCGGGATCGTCCCGGGCGCAGGGGGGGGATGTTCGATGAATGTGATCAAATCGTTGTTCTTCGCCGTGATGTCGCTGGGCCTCGTCGGGACCGCCAGCGTGGCCCGCGCGGAACAGCCGGTGGAGGAAGGGATCGTCGCCGAGGCCGAGGGCGCGCTCATGGACGAGGAAGCCACCGAGGAGCGCAACATCACGGAGTCCGACGAGGCGCTGACGAGCCAGGACTGGACCCCCTTCGATTACGATGATTACTTCCGTCGTGGTGGGCACCATCGTTGTATCGACTTCTGCCAGGACGATTACCGCGACTGTCTCCGGTACAGCTTCCGGTGGAGGCGCCATGGTTACCCGGAGCGTATGTCGTTCCGCCGCAACCGGTGCGAGCGCGAGTTCAACTTCTGCCTGCGCGGCTGCTTGCGCCGCGACCGTGGTCCCTTCTGAGGTGATTCGAGCCGCGCTTTTCGCGCTTCGCGAATCGTGAAATCGCCCGGCCCTCGCTCCCCCGCTTCCGGGGAGCGGGGCCGCGGCCCCATCTTGAGAAGCGAGGCGCGCGCCTCGCGCCGGGAGGGCATTTCATGGCGTCTTCGTGCGCGATCCAGGGGTCCGTGGTGGTCATCACCGGCGCGTCGAGCGGCATCGGGCTCGCGACGGCCGAGGCGTTCGCCCGGCGCGGGGCGCGGCTCGTGCTCGCGGCGCGAGAGGAGGACGCTCTCGCGGAGGCGGCGCGCGCGTGCGAGGTGCTCGGCGCCGAGGCGCTCGCCGTGCCGACCGACGTGAGCGACGAGGCCGCGGTCGAGGCGCTCGCGCAGGCGGCGGTCGCCCGCTTCGGCCGGATCGACGTGTGGATCAACAATGCGGCGCTCCTGCTCTTCGGCGCGCTGCTCGACACGCCGAGCGCCGCCTGGAAGCGGGTCGTCGAGACGAACCTCTTTGGGTACCTCCACGGGGCGCGGGCGGCGTTGCCGGTCTTCCTCGCGCAGCGCCGTGGCATTCTCATCAACAACGCCTCCGGCTGGGGCCTCGTGGGCGCGCCGTTCGTGAGCTCGTACGCAGCGAGCAAGTTCGCGATCCTCGGCCTCTCGGAGAGCCTGCGCCTCGAGCTCGCGGCCTACCCGGACATCCACGTGTGCGTGGTGCTCCCGCCCGCGGTGGACACGCCCATTTACGAGCGCGCCGGCAACCTCACGGGCCACGAGGTCGGGCCGGTCCCGCCGGTCTCCTCGGCGAACGACGCGGCCGAGATCTTCGTCGGCCTCGCCGAACGGCCGCGCCCGCGGCGCACCATCGCTTTTGCTGGCGCCTTCCTTTCCCTTTTGAGCCGGGTTTCCCCGACCTTCTCGGCGCGCCTCATGGGATGGCTCACGCGTCGCTTCTCGATTCGCAGGGAGCCCTCGCCGCCCACGCTCGGCAATCTCTTCGAGCCGAAGGAGCCCCACGCGAGAAGCGGCGGATTCGACCGGCTCGGCGTGCACCGCGGGGGGAGGGGGCCGCTCGTTTGAAAAGGGAGCGGCTACCTGTCCGTGTCGCCTCGATCTTCCGAAATACGCCCGACGCCTGCGCCGTAATGGTACGCGAGCTCCCCGCCGAGCCAGGCGCCTACGCCGAGGACCACGAAGCCGAGCGTCGAGACCACCATTCCCGCGCCGCGGAGCTCCATCCCTCGCAGGATCACCGATCCCACCATGAGCTTCGTGCTTGCCACGTTCGACGCTGCGTGCACGAACGCCGCGCGCCGCGATTTTCCTTCGAGATAACTCCACTCCGTGAGCCCCGTGAGCGCTGCGGGCACGGCGGCCACGAGCCCGAGCGTGAAGGCGAGATCCGCCCCGCGCGCGGCCCACGTGCACCCGAGGAGCGTCGCGGCATCGAGGACGAGGCCCGTCGTGAAGGCCCCGATCGGCACGGGGATCAGCGCTGGATGCAGCGGATGCCCGAGCCACGATCCATCGAGCGCCCTTCGCACGCGCGGGTGCCGCGCGAGGAAACCACGCAAAGGCACGTGAAACACATCGACGATTTCATCGAGCGGGAGCCGCTCGACGACACGCAGGAGCCACGGAGCTTTCATCTTGCCTCCTCCGCAATGCGGCGGAAGCAACGCTCGGGCCGCTCGGCCCCCGGATCGTCCCCTCTGGAATCGAGGGCGCGCCGGGAGAGCGCCCGAAAAGCGGTTTTCAGGCGCGAGGATCCCGTGGTTTCATGGGCCCCGGACAAGGAAGGGGAGGGATTTCATGGCCACGACGATGTCGGCGAAGGACACCGGGGAGCGCGGCGGGGGAGCCGTGCTCGTGCGACACTTGGACGATCTCGCGAAGCTCTCGAGCGCGGAGCTCGATCGACTCTACCGCGGCGCCCCCGCGCCCCTGAGCGTCGAGCGCCTCGTCGGAACCCCCAAAGGCCGCATGCTCGCCGTGCGCGGCACCGACGGCACGAAGCTTTTCTCCGTGATCAAGTTCCTCGCGTCGCGCCGGCGTTTTCCCTGGGATGGGAAAAGCTTCGGCGCGCTCAGCCAGAGCGAGGGCACGGGCATCAACCGCGTAAAACTTCTCCCGCTCCGGTTCGACTGGTTTCCGTTTCGCACGCGGATCGAGCCCTCCGCGGTCGACGGCCGCCCCTGCGTCTACCTCGACTACGAGCAACCGGAGAACCCGTTTTTCATCGCCCGCATCCGCGACGAGATCCGTGAGGTCGCGCCCGATCTCTGGCTCGGCCCGGCCATGGTGAAGACGAAAAAGGGCGCCGTCCACGTGCTCTGGTTCGCCGTCGACTTCGGGCAGCCCTCGTCCTGACGGCGCCCGCGCGAAGCAGCTTGCTTCGGTCCGCGGAAGGGGAGACGATCGAGCGCGCCGTTCGTTTGTAGTCAAAACAACCCGCTTCGACCTTACGTCCTACCTCCGATGGGCCACATCCCGCTCCTCGACGAGATCGCCGTCATCGCGGCGCTCGGCGTCCTCGTGACCGTCGTCCTCTCGCGCCTCTCGCTCCCCACGGTTGCGGGGCTGCTCTTCTCGGGCGCGCTCGTGGGGCCGTTTGGCTTCAAGCTCGTGCGCTCGATCCACGCGATCGAGATCCTCGCAGAGATCGGCGTCGTCCTCCTGCTCTTCACGATCGGCCTCGAGTTCTCGCTCGCGCGGCTGAAGAGCATCTTCCGCCAGGTCGCCCTCGGCGGGATCATCCAGGTCGGCCTCACCACGGCCGTCGTCGCGTGCGTCGGGAGCGCCCTCGGGCAGCCGACCGGGCGCAGCGTCTTCTACGGCTTCGTCTTCGCGCTCTCCAGCACCGCGATCGTCCTCCGCGCCCTGGCCGAGCGGCGCGAGCTCGACGCGCCCCACGGCCGCTTCATCGTCGGCACCTTGATCTTCCAGGATCTCTGCGTCGTCCCGATGGTCCTCGTCGTCCCCATGCTCGGCGAGGGCTCCGCGGGCACGAACATGGCGAAGGACATCAGCCTCGCGCTCGGCAAGGCCACGGCCGTCGTCGTCGCGACCATCGTCGTCGCGCGCCTCGTCGTCCCGCGGGCCCTGCGCTGGGTCGCGGCGAGCCGCAGCCGCGAGGTCTTCCTCCTCGCCGTCCTCGCGCTCTGCGTCGGCACCGCGTGGCTCACGTCGCTCGCCGGCCTCTCGCTCGCGCTCGGCGCCTTCCTCGGCGGCATGGTCGTCGCCGACACCGAGTACGGCCACCGCGCCATGGGCGACATGCTCCCGCTGCGCGACGCCTTCGTGAGCGTCTTTTTCGTCTCGCTCGGCATGCTTTTCGACCCGCGGATCGTCCTCGAACGGCCGCTCCTCGTGCTCCTCTTGCTCGGCGGCTTCCTCGTCGCCAAGGGCCTGCTCGCCACCATCGCCGCGATCGCCATGCGCTTCCCGGCGCGCGTCGCCTGGCTCGCGGGCGTGGGGCTCGCGCAGTTCGGCGAGTTCGGGTTCGTCCTCGCGCGGCTCGGCGAGAGCACGGGCGTCGTGGATGCGAACGCCACGCGCCCGCTCCTCGCGGCCGGCATCGCCAGCATGTTCCTCACGCCCGTCTTCGTGCGCGTCGCGCCGCACGTCACCGCGGGCCAGCGCTTGCTCGCGCCGCTCGAACGGCTCATTGGCGTCCGCAGCATCGACGAGGCGGACGCGGGCGAGGCGCACGGGCTCGCCGATCACGTGGTCATCGTGGGCTACGGCGTCGCGGGCAAGCTCGTGGCGCGCGCGCTCGAGGCGTGTGGCGTCTCGTACGTGGTGCTCGAGCTGAACGCCGAGACCGTCCGCGCCGCGCGCGCTGCGGGCCAGCCCGTGTACTACGGCGACGCGACGAGCGAAGAGGCGCTCGGCCACGCCCACCTGGAGAAGGCGCGCGCGCTTCTTTTGCTCATGAACGATCCGCAGGCCGCGCAGCGCGTGGTGGACACGGCCAAGCGCGTCGCGCCCGACGTGCCGATCCTCATGCGGGCCCATTACCTCCTGGAGAAACCTGCGCTCTTGCGCATGGGCGCGACGGATGTCGTGGCCGAGGAGGTCGAGGGCGGTGTCGAGATCCTCGCGCGGCTCCTTCGCTGGCTCGAGGTGCCGCGCAACGTGATCGACGATCGCGTCGACGAGGCGCGCGCGACCACGCAGACGACCGAGCGCACGCACAAGGTCCCGCGGCGGGCGCTCGGCGAGCATGGGGATCTCGCCGAGCTCAAGATCGAGAGCGCCTCCGTGACCGCGGCGAGCGCGGCCGTCGGGCGCTCGGCGGCGTCGCTCGGCGTGCGTCGCAGGACCGGGGCGCTCATCATTGCAGTGCGTCGCGGCGAGAAGCTCCTCGAACAGATGGATCCCCAAAAACCGTTCGAGCTCGGCGACATCGTGTACCTCGCGGGAGCCGTGGGTTCGGTGCAGAAGGCCGTCGACCTCGTGAGCCGGCCGCTCGCCGAAGGTGAAGCGCCGCCGGTCAGCGAGATCATGCCGACCTCACGCGGCTGACGCGGCCGCGCGCGAGGGACGGCGCCTGCGCCTCAATCGTAGCTGCACTGCTCGCCGCGGGCCTCTTCCCACGCGGAGGAGAAATCTCCTTCGGTGTAGGCTTTGCAGCTTTGCCCTTCGTCGTCGGTGTACGCGCGCGTGAATTCGGAAAACTGCGCATCGCAGCAGGTCTGGAAGGCCTCGCCGCAGAACGCCTGCACCGGACGCGGGATGAATTCGTCCGCGTCGACGCCCCCAAGATCGATCGAGAGATCACAATAAAGCTGGCCCGTGATCTCCGCGATGAGCTGCCCCTCGCGGCAGCAGGCCGTTCCGCAGCGCGCCCATATCCCGTGGAGCTCCTCGATCACGCCGGCGACGTTGCCGGCGTGTTTGCACGCGGCGCCGCGATTCCTGCGCATTCCGCGAGGCGGCCGGAGGCGGCGGGACTTGCGGAGGATACGCTCGGCGACTTGTTCGAGGTGCGCGCAACGCTCCTCGCCTGCGGCGCCTCGCGTGAGGGCGCGGCCGGGCGCGCGCCCCTCCTCGAATGCGCCTCGCTCCTCCGTGCCCCGGCAAGCGCGGGGGGGATGCCCCGGTTGTGCCGAGGCCTCCCCCCCGAACCCCAAGAGCGCCACGAACAAGCTACCCAATGCCCACTTCATTGGCGGGTGCTCCTCGCTTTTACTGGCGGTAGGCGCACACGCTGTCCCGCGATTGCGACCACGTCGCGCGGAACATGCCCTGCGTGTACGGCCTGCACGACCCGAAGAGCCCCTGGTACGACGGCGTGATGCTCGTGAATTCGCTTCTGCAGCACGCCTGCGCCGTCGAGCCGCAGAAGCCCATGGGCCGCTGCACCAGGAAATTCGTCAGACGCACCCCGCCGAGGCAGATCGAGAGATCACAGTACAGCTTGCCCATGATCCACCCGACGAGCTCGCCCTCGTCGCAACACGCGGTCGCGCAGAGGCCCCAGATCTCGTCGACCTGATCCACGGCGCCCGCGAGCGTGCCCACCGTCCGGCAGACGACGTAATCGTCGGATCCGGGCGGCAGGCTGACGTTTTGCAAGGTCTCCATGACCACGGAGGAGAACCTCTCCAGGTTCCCGCACGAGGCCACCGAGTTCCACGCCTGCTGCACGAGGCTCTTGCCGGATTGCAGGCCCGACTCGAAGGCCCGCGCCTCGCGCGGCGCGCTGCACCCGAGCGGCGCGTTTTGCGCCATGGCCGTGCCGGAGAGCCCGAGCCCCACCAGCAGCACCCCGAACATGGAAGCTTTGCCTTTCATCGGAAACCTCCTTTTCCCCTCCGGATTCACGGGGCGGGGTTGTAGACGCATTGGTTGTTCCGTGTCTGGTTCCACACCGGCGTGAAGGGATCCCGCGTGAACGTCCCGCACATGGGATAGTTCTGCGTGTACCCGATGAACTCGGCGTCACACCCGATCTGGAAGGCAAGCCCGCAGGTCCGCACCGGCAGCCGGATGATGTCCGACGCGAGGCCGAGGCCCCCGAGGCTGATCGACAGGTCGCAATAAAGCTTTCCGCCGATCCGCGCCATGAGCTCGCCTTCCTTCCGGCACTCCCAGTCGCAGCGATTCCAGGTATGATCGACCACCTCCTCGGCGCCCTGCACGATCCCGGCCACGCGACAGAGCACGTAATCGCTCGATTCTCGCGGGATCTCGATGCTGTCCAGGTTGTTCATCACGAGGTCGGCGAACCGCTCCACCTGATCACAATCGTTCACCGCATTCCAGGCCGACTCCACGAGGCTCGCGCCGGACCGCACCCCTGCGTCGAAGGCCCGCCGCTCGCGCGGCTGCCTGCAGCGCGCGGGCGGGAACACCGCGAGCGCCTCGCCCGCGAAGCAGAGCCCGACCAGAAACACGCCCAGCGATACTGCGTTCAGCTTCATGAACTCCCCCTCTCTCGCTCGTCCACCGAAATTCCCGCGCGCCCACCTTCACCGGGGCGTGCAGATTCGTGCCTCGATCACGTCCAGATACCGCGTGTACACCTGTACTTCCATCCCGAGGATCTCGCGCTCCGCGCTCTCGACCTCCTGCCTGCACGCGCGCAGCTCGGGCGCCCCGAGAAATCTGTAATCCATGTCGAACACGTTCCACGTGTTCGACGTCGTGACGAGGCCCTCGCCGGTGTCGATCATGGCGACGAAGGTCGCCACGGCGACCCGGGAGACCGTCGCCAGCGAGGGACCCTCGAACGCCGGGCCGCTGCATTGCGCGTAATCACGCCGCAGCCGATCGATGGCGTTCTTGTAGATCCCCTCGTAATAACAGCGCTTGATGTCGGTGGTCCCGGTCCAGGTCGCGACGAGGTGTTGCAGGGCGGCCACGAGGGAGTCCTCCGCCCCCGGGAGCATGGAGGCATTGCAATTCACGCGCGCCATGACTTGCCCCACGGCCACTTCGCTGATGTTCTTGCCGTAGTTCCGCGCATCCATGCACGTCTCGAAGGCCTGCGCGAGCCCGATCGCGGAAACTGCCGTCAATGCCGCCGCCGTCGCGGCGCCCACGAGCTTCTTCATGACCATCCTCCGATCCGCCGTCCGGATTGCAGGCGTCATGCCCGGAACGCTGCGCGGATGGGTTCCACGGGCCTTCCGGAGGCGCACCGGGCGTCGCAGGTTTCAGCCAGGACAGCCAAATGGGCTTTCACCCAAAGGCGGAAGGGGAGGGGATGTCATCATGAAGAAGGTATTCATGGTTGCCGCGCTCGCGGCGATGGCGATGTCGTCCGTACCGGTACCGGCGCTGGCGGAGACGCCGGACGAGGAAGCGACGGCCGATCTGTCGGTCGCGCACGACGACGCGAAATTCGTGGGGGAGGCGGCGAAGAGCAATCTCTGGTCGGTGAAGGCCGCGAGGCTCGCCGTGCTGCTCGCGCGGAACTCCAAGGTCGAGGCGCTCGCGCTGCAGGAGCTCGCCGAGCACGTCCACGTGACCGAGGGGATCGAGGCGCTCGCGGAGAAGCTCGGCGTCCCGATGCCGACGGCGTTTGATCCGGTGCTCGGGAACCTCTTCCAGCGTCTCGCGCGCCTCCGGGGAAATCGATTCGACCGGGTTTACCTGCACACGGTCATCGAGGCGCACCGGTTCGACGTGGAGAACCTGTCGCAGGCGCTCGCCTCGCAGGACGCGGACGTGAAGGCATTCGCGGAGAAAAACCTCCCCGTTTTGCGGGGGCACCTCGAGGCGGCGCAGGAGATCCTCCGGATGTTGCCCGGCGAATGACGCGCGAAGGCGACCCACGAAAAAGGTGACGGCGCGCCTCGCGCGCGGCTACCCTCGTCGGCCGATGGAGACGAGGCGCATGCATCGGCAGGGAACATGGTTCAAGGCACGTCGCGGCGTGTGCGCAGCGCTCTTCGCCGCGACGCTCGCCGCGGGCTGCGCGGGGCCGGCGAACGAAAAACCTCCGGCCTCGGCGAGCACACCGCCCGGCGCCGGGGCCTCCACGTCCCACGCGCCCACGTCGACCGCGCAGATGCTCCTGCGTGAGGAGGTCGTGCCGGGAAAACTCTCGGTCACGGTGTATTCGCATTCGCTCGTGGCGCCCGACGGCGCGCTGCACTTCTGGACCTACGTGAGCGAGGGCCTCTGGCCGCTCGGGCAACGCGAGATCCGCTTCACCATCAAGCGTGAGCCCGGCGATGCGGAGGGCGCCTTCGATCGCGAGCTCTTCAAGCTCTACGGGCTCATCTACGAGCTCGCGCAGCAGGGGCAGTTCGTCGACGTCCACGGCCGATCGCTGCTCGCCGGCCCGCCGCTCCTCGGGCGCGACGACTTTCATTGCATCATCTATGGACCGCCGCAGCCAGTGGAGGGAATCACGGCCAACGCGCCGTTCCTCACGGCCGTGATCGTCACGAACGAGGAGGAGGAGGTGGGGGGGCAGGCCGGCTATGCGCGCATCCTGGCGCGGCTCGGCGCCGACGCGAGGTTTTATCCGACCCCGTTCTGGACCGACCGGAAGCGCCCTTCCGTGGCCCGGCCCGGGGAGGTCGGCAAGACCTTGATCACGCGGACCTCGCGGCAGCATCTGCGCGGCGTGTCCGTGCGCCTGGAGCGAAAGGGCGGCCTCGCGAACGTCTCCAAGACGAAGAGCTTTTTCATTCCGGGTGATCGCATCGTCCTGCGCGTGCTGCCCCGCGGCCAAGGCGATTTGAAGGAGGCCGCGGCGGCGAAGGGGAACGAGGACGGGCTCGTCATGCTCCTCGAAATGGATCCGAGGGCGGGCACGGGCCTCTTCTGGTATCCGGGACAAACATCCCCCTCCGCGATCACGGGCCATGCGGCCGGGAGCGAGCATCTCACGGGCAACTTCCTGATCCTCACCGGCAAGAACCAGGAGAACGAGGCCGCGGTGACCGAGGACGGGTTCGTCATGATGTTCCCCGAAGCCACGTGGAAGCGGATCCGCGAAGCGCTCCTCGCGGGCAAAGAGATCACGATTCCGGGGCAGGGCGAGATACCGGCGTTTGCCGTGGAGCACGTCCCGACGACCTACGAGAATCCCATCGACGGCAAGCGATACGAAGCCGAATCGGGCTGGGACACGGTCCGACCCCAGGGCGACGGCGCGGCGCCGAAGCAGAGCGGGCAGGTCGATGCCGCGGTCGTTCTCCTGACGAGCGAGCAGGAGATCGCGCAACGGACCACGGTGGACGACGCGGCCGGGGTCATCAAGCAGATCATTGCCATCGTCGAGGCGCAGGTGGGCACGTCGAAGGGGCCGGGCAGCGACCTGCTCGTCGAATGCGAGCTCCTGCCCGGCAAGAAGAAGAACTTCGAGATGGCCCAGCGGCCGGTCGTGGATCAGCCGTTCGCGCAGGCCATCTACGAGAAACTGGAGAAGATCGTGATCCCCGAGGTGAAAGGCCCCGTGAAGTTCCAGGTGGTCTTCAAAATCCGGGGCGGCAGCAATCCGGGGCGGTGACGGGTCAGCGGCGTTTTTCCTCGTACACCGAGAACTGCGCGCCTTGCGGGTCGCTGAGCACGGCGAACCTGCCCCCGCTGCCGATCTCCTTCGGCGGGATGTACACCTTGCCGCCGAGCTCGCGCACCTTGGCCACCGTGGCGTCCGCGTTCTCGACCGTGAAATACGCGCTCCAGTTCGGCGGCACCGGGCCCCAGCTCGGGTCGATCTTCAAAACCCCGCCCACGTGCTCGCCGTTCACGATCCACTCCCCGTACGTCGCGTCGCCGCCGGTCGACCAGCCGAAGAGCGCTGTGTAAAACGCTTTTGCCTTCTCCGGATCCGTGGTCTGCAGCTCGAACCAGGAGGGCGCGCCCGGCTCGCCCCACAAGGTCGCGCCGATGTGTTTTCGCGGTTGCCAGAGGAAAAACACGGCGCCCGTGGGATCGGCGAGGATCGCCATGCGCCCGGAATCCATCACGTCGAACGCGGGCGCGTGGAGGGTCGCTCCCAGGGAGACGGCCTTGGCAGACACGGCCTCGGCGTCGTCCACCGAAATGTACACGTTCCAGTGCGGCGGGATCCCGCGCGACGACTCCTCGGGCGGTTGTCCGCCGAGCCCCGCCACGTCGTGCTCGCGCGTCTGGAACATCGTGTACGCGCCGCCGGGGTACGGCGTCTCCTCGGCCCTCCAGCCGAACAGCGTCGTGTAAAACGCCTTGGCGGCCGCGGGATCCGTGGTCATCAGGTCCGTCCAGCAAAACTGGCCGGGTGCGTACGAGCTCTTCACCGTCATGGTCTCCTCCCTTCGTGTCGGGGCCCATTCTACACGGCGAGCCCGCCGTGTCATCTGAAGAGTTTGGCGCCGCGAAACCAGCCGAGGCGGCTCACGGGTCGAACTGGCTCGCGAAGGTCCGCTTGACACGCGCCTCGGCGCTCCCGTCTACTCGATGCGCGGCATTGCCGCATTGAATCGACGATCGCAGACGAAGGACGGAGACGACGTACGATGGAAACCAAGAGCCATGGGGGATCGGGCGCGGCGACCGGCGCGAGGAGGAGGCTCCTCGGCAAGCCGATCCCGGCCGAAGGGGAGGGCGGGGTCTTCACGCAATCGTGGTATCCCGTCTGCATGTCGAGCGAGCTCGCGCCGGGGAAGATCCTCGGCACGAGCTTCCTCGACGGACGTATCGTGGTGTTTCGAGGCGAGAGCGGCAGGGTGCAAGCGCTGAGCGCCTACTGCCCGCACCTCGGCGGCGACCTCGCCGCGGGATCGATCGTCGGGGACGCCGTCCGCTGCGCGTTCCACCACTGGGAATACAGCCAGGAGGGGACCTGCCTGAAGACCGGCCTCGGCGACCCGCCGCCGCCCGGCGCTTGCCTCTTCCGCTTCCCGACCGTCGAGCGATACGGGATGATCTGGGCCTTCAACGGCGAAACACCGCTCTTCGACCTCCCGGACTTCCCTTATCCCGACGACGATCTCGTCTTCCGCGTGGAGGCGCATGAAGAGGTCTTTCCCGTCGATCCCTGGGTCGTCTGCTGCAATACGCCGGACGTGCAGCACATCCGCGTCGTGCACGGCTTCAAGTTCGACAAGGGCGAGCCCGCCGAGAACATGGTGATCACCGACCATTCGATGATGTACGACTTCGACGGCATCCACCCCGCGGGCCCGCGCGTCACGTTCCGGGTCGGTATCTTCGGGACGACGCTCTTTTATCAGAGCAGCTTCTTCAACGGCCGCTGGTATGGATACATCGCCCCGTTCGGCATGCCCGCGCCGGGGCAGACGAAGGTGTACTACGTCCTGGCCACGCGGAAGTCCGAGGGAGACGAGGCCTCGCAGAAGGAGCTGCTCGACTTCGCGATGGGCGTGCAGCGACAGATCCTCGCGGACGACGCCCCCATCCTCCGTGGCGTCCACTTCCGCCCCGGTACCCTGACGAAGAGCGACACCGCGCTCGCGCGCTTCCTCGAATACCTGCGGAAATTCCCCCGCGCGCACCCGTCGGCCGAGTTCATTCGTTGACGCCCCTCCGCGCGCGCCCCGCCGTGCTGCTGCGCCGCGCGCGGTGGTTCTCTAGCCAAACCTCCCTCCGTCCCGATGTCCAGATACCTCCTCGCGGCTCGTGGTCGAACTCACCCGCGCGCGCGCGTCGCTCGTGGGCTGCTGAAGGGTTGTCAGAAGGGGGGTTTTTCGGCGATGCTCTGCGGCAGTTCGTAGAGGACAAGGACAGGAGCCCGGCCATGGCCCAGCAGCTTGCCAGGGAGAGCATCGCGAAAGGGGCCGAGGAACCGGCCTCGGTAGAACCGTCAGCCACGCGACGGTCGCGTGAGTTTGTGGAAGACGAGGTCGAAGGACCTCCCGTCTCCTCGGATTGCGAGCGGCGGCTCGCCGAGCTTGCCGCCTGGTGCAGGGAGCTCGAGGGCTCCCCCCGGTGTGCGTTGCCCCCGTCGCCAGAGGATTGCGCCCGGCTCGGGAACATGCTGCGGGGCATCTGGGCGGCGAGCGACGCCCTCAGCCCCGACGGCCTCCTGCGGAACTCCCCCGCACAGCGCCGCTTCCAGGAGGTCCTGGGACCATTTTTCTGGCAGAGCCCCATCATCCACCGCTGCTTCGCCAAACCCCGGGGCTACGCCGGCGACTTCTTGATGATGGACGACGTCTATCGGAATCGCCCCAAGGGCGAGACGGTCCTCGGGCGCTGGATGGACCGATGGGTGCTCGAGCAGCCCGGCTTCGTGGCGGTCCGAAACCGCCGGGAGAAGCTCGTGGCGCTCCTCCGCGAGGAGTGGACCCACGGTGCCCGGCACGCCATGAACGTCGCCTCGGGCTCCGCGTCGGAGCTCGCCGACGTGGTCGCGACGAACCCGTTCCAGGAAGTCACGCTGCTCGACCAGGATCAGGGCGCCTTGTTCGCCGCGACCACCGCGCTCGGGCGCCAGATGGATCCCGCCCGCGTGCGCACCTGGTCCGGCTCCGTCTTCACGCTGATCCGCGGCAAGACCACGCTGGTCCCCGGCGACCAGGACTTCATTTATTCGATCGGCTTGTACGACTACCTGTCGCCGCGATTCGCGACGGCGCTCACGGCGCGGCTCTGGCTCAACCTTGCGCCGGGGGGCCTCCTGGCGATCGGCAACTTCAACGGCCACGACCCCATGCGCCGCTTCATCGAGGCGGCGATGGACTGGTACCTCATCTACAGGGACGAGCCCGACATGCTGGCGCTGGCGGCGGGGCTCCCGGACGTCGAGGGGGCGGAGGTCTGGACGGACCCGACCGGCTGCCTGCACCTGCTCTTGGTACGCAAGCGGGGGGCGCGGCCGGGCCTTTCACCAGCGTGATTCACCAGCGTGAGTGGATGATGAAGTCGGTCCCGGCGTCGTTGGCGACCGTGGCGGTGACGTTCGCGTCCACGTTGCTCACGAGCTTGTAGGCCACCCGGTAGACAGCGACGGTGAAGGCGGGGCCGAACAGGTCGCGCGTGAAGACCACGTCGGCCGAGCGTTCGCTCGTCTTCGTGTACTCGCGTTCGCCGAAGCTCACGGCCAGCGTATAGGCATAGGGGCCGTTGGCGCAGAGGGCCTGCGGGTTGCCCTGGCCGAACCGGGCGAGCATCTTGCCGACGGGGGACTCGAGCAGGGAGCTGAAGGCGTGCTCGCCGCAGCCCGTCATGATCTCGTTGCAGGTCAGGCCGAGGCTCGGCTCGTCGACCAGGCGCCGCGCGACCTTGAGCAGCGAGCTCACCGGGTACCAGAAGAACGAGCGGATGGTCTTGTCCCCCATCACCTGCGTGCGAATGGAGCCTACCTTCGCAGGCCCGTAGGCCTTGCCGAGGTGGTTCAGCGCGCCGTCGAGCACCATCCCGAGCATGTTGTCGGTGCTCGTTGCAAGCGCGATCCGTTTGTCAAGCATCTCCTTGGAGTCCATCGCCCGTCGAGGTCCTTTCCCAGGAACGAAGTGCTCGCAGCTTACACGAACCCTCACGTCCGTCACCATCCCCGGATGGTGTCCTTCGTGCTCGTCCTTCGAGGTGCGCGAGCCGTTATCGGTTCTTCACGCCAAGCTCCCCATCCCCTCCGCCCCGTTCGCCATGGCACGTTCTCGCGGGCGCGTCCATATCACGCGGCCTTTCGTTCGGTCGAGGCCGCCATAATCGTCGAGCCTTCCGCTTTTCCGCAAACGACAACAGGAATCTTCGGCGCTTGCCTTTGCGTTTCTGCCTGCACGTCCGGATTTCACTCGGCTGTCCGATCCGTGATAGCCTCCTTCCATGCCCCACATCCGGATCGTCGAGGCCCACGAAGCAGACGCCCCCCTGCGCGCCGTCTACGACGCCATGTTGTCCCGCCCGATCCCCGCGGTCTACCGCGCGCCGCATGGCGGCCCGGCGGGCATCATCCGCGCGCACAGCCTCGATCCCGATCTGCTCCGGATCACCTTCGCCGCGACCGGCACGTTCCACCGCGGCGACGGGCTCTCGTGGGCAGAGCGTGAGCTCATCGCCGCGTCCGCTTCGCGGACGAACCAGTGCTTTTACTGAACGTCAGCTCACGCAGAGTTTCTGCGTGTCGCTTCGGAGGATGAGGCTCTCGCCACGGACGTCGTGACGGGGACCGACATGCAGCGCGCTTCCCCGCGGCAGCGCGCCCTCAGCGGGTTCGCGGTCGTCATGACCGAGGCGCCGTGGTCCATCGACGCCGCGGATCTCGACCGCCTCCGCGCCGTGGGGGTCTCCGAGGACGGTGTCGAGCAAGCCATCTGCGTCGCGTCTTTCTTCAACTACTACACGCGCGTCGCGGACGGCACGGGCATCCTGTTCGATTACGAGTCGCCGCTCCCGCGCCTCTCCATCGACCTCGCGCGCGAGGCCCTCCCGCGGCCTCCGCCGAGCGACTGGAACCCCGCCGTCGACGGCTCCCGCGTCCCCGTGTTTCCGCGTCGCGCCTTTGCCCATGCGCTCCTCGAAGAGTGGCACGCGTATCACTTCGAACGTGATGTGCTGCTCTCCTGCCGCGAGCGCCGGATCCTCGCGCGCGCCGCCGCCGCCGAGCTCTGTGATGCCGGCGCCGTCGCTCGCCACGAGGACATGATCCCGCAAGATCCGCGCGAGCGCGCCCTCGCGGTGTACGCGACGAACCTCACCCGCACGCCTTGGGCCGTCGGCGCCGCCGAGGCCGCGACGCTCCGGGCGCACGGCCTCGACGATCCCGCGATCCTCGCGGCGATCACGCTCGTCGCGCACCAGAACACGTTTTCCCGCATGCACCATGGCCTCGCGGCGCTCGCGACGGCGGGATGATCAGCCGCCGAGCTTCGCGACGAGCCGCTCTTTCGCGGCGGGCCACTCGTCCTCGACGAGGCTGAACATCACCGTATCGCGCAGGTACCCGCCCCGCGTCTTCTGAAACTTGCGCAGCACGCCCTCGCGCACGCCGCCGATGCGCTCGATCGCGGCCTGCGATTGCAGGTTTCGCGCGTCCGTCTTGAGCTGCACGCGCGCGGCGCCGAGCACCTCGAAGGCGTGTTGCAAGAGGAGAAATTTGGCCTCCGTGTTGATCGCCGTGCGTTGCCAGCGCTTGCCGATCCACGTCCAGCCGATCTCCAGGCCACGATCGAGCCGGCTGATGCTCAGGTATCGCGTCGCGCCACACACGCGCCCGTCGGCGAGGCTCACCTGCACGAACGCGACCGTCGTCCCCGCCGCCTGCGCCTCCAGCGCCGACGTGATGTGCGCTTCCATCGCTTCGAGCGAGAGCGGCGGCTCGATCGACATCCACCGCCAGATCGATTCGTCCTCCGCGAGCGCGGCGAGCAGCGCCGGCGCATGCGCGAGGGTAAGGGGTTCGAGGCGCACGTGGCGGCCTTCGAGGGTGACGGGGCGCGGATCCATGCCGCCTTGTACCGCGAACGGTCGGGGGCGGGGAGGCGTCAGCGGGTTTCGAGGAGGATCGTCGTCTCGTACGTGCCTTTTGCCGTCCGCACGGTATGCCATCCGCGGCCGATCGAGGTCGCGGCGATGTGCCAGAAGAACCAGTCGCCGTAATGCTCGATGGCCCCCTGCGAAATGCCCCAGCCGGCCGTGGGCGAGGGCTCGCGCGAGGCTTGCTCCTTCCACGAGGGCACGCGGATGTGAAACCCGCCGTCCGTGATCACCGGCTCGTCGATCTTGCCGATCGCCGTGAACGGCCCCTTTTCGTCGTGCGTCGCTCGAAAAAAGCCGAGCTCGTCCCCCCGGAACGCGACGAAATGCGCGGGCTCCCCTGCCTCCCCCGAGGGCCAGGAAAAACCGTTGATCGAGGCCGTCTGGAGCTCTCTCCCGTCGTCGGACCCGCGGACCCGCGACAGCCGCATGGCGACAATCGAGCCGAGGTGCGCGCAGAGCTCGCGCCGTAGGGTCGTGGAGACCTCGATCCGCACGGTGGACGCGCCCAGGATCTCGACCTCGCCGAACACCTCGAAATCGGCGTTCTCCCCGGCGAACACGATCCGAGCGCCCTCGCGGCCGGCGCGAAACGGCGGGCGCCTCGCCGCGCGATGGTCGAGGACCGTGAGCCCGCAGCCGTCCGCCACGGCGTCGTAATCGAACGAGGGCACGATCTCCGCCCGATGCATGCCGGCCTCGACGATGACCGACGTCCCCTCGACCCGCACGCGGAGCTCGCCCTTCCCGAGCGCCGGTTCGCCCTCGGGAACCGTGCCGCTCTTCGGTGCATTTTTCGAAGGAAACGTCGACGCCCTCGGGGCGCGCGCCGAGGCCCATACCCCGGCGCCGACCAGCGCGCCCGCGAGGGCCGGGATCACGATCACGATGGCACGCCGGTGCATTTGATGGGCGAGGGCGGCGAGCAGGAATGCCGCTGCAAAAGGGAACACGAGCAGGCGCGCATACGCGGTCGTGCCCGTGAACAACCCGAAGGCCGCCACGACGAACCAGAACCCCGCGAGCGCAGCCGTCACCGCAGCGCCGAGCTTCTCCCGGCGCGTCACGAGCGCAACACCGAGGACGAGCGCGAGCACGACGACGAGGGGCCCGAGGACCTGATGCTCGAAAAAGGCCGCCGACGGCACGGAAAATCCCCGCGGCTGCGAGAGCGCGTACGCGACGCCTCCCGCGGCGTGACAGAAGGCCGTGATCCCGAGCAGCCCCCGCACCGCGGCGTCCCCCGTTCTTGCCATCCCGCCCACGGTATCCCGCGATGCCGCCGGGATCCAGGGCGCACGTGATTGCCTGCGGCCCGAGCGCCGCGGTAGCGTTCGTTCTGTGATACGTCGCCGCGCGTTTCGCCTCGCCCTCCTGGCCCTCGCCGCCTGCGGCCCCACGAGCGTCCCTTCGCCGCGCCTCACGGAGCCACCACGCGAGGCGCCCGAAGACGCGCCCCCGCCGTGGCCTTTCGCCGATACGATCTTGCCCGCGCCGCCGGCCCAGGGAACACCGACCGAGCCAGGCCCGCGCCCGGGTTTGCCCGAGGGCCTCGTTCGCGCCGTGGAGACGCTGTTTCGAAGCGGGCTCGCCGATCCGCGAGGACTGCCGTATCACGAGGTCTCGATCACGCTCACGACGCAGCCGGAAGGGCCTGGCGAGGTCGTCGCGACGAAAGGCTTCGTGCTCCCGGGGCCGGAGCACAAGCCGCGCTTCGGCGTCCTGTGGAATGGCCTCGTATATCCGCTTGTCTCCGTCGGCCCCGCGGCGGACCTGCGCGCCGACATCGAGGCGCTCCGGGCGAGCGACAAGCGCATCTGCGAACAGCAGACCGCGCATTTCCCGGACATGCCTTGCATCCGGGCGCACGCGCCCCGGCCGGAGATTCATTCCCACCGGCTCGAAGAGATCCTGCCGATGCACGTCGCGATCCTCGTGCAGCTCGGCGAGGACACGCTCACGCGCTCGGTATGGGAGCGCTGGGCCAGGGGCGGCGAGCTCGACGCCGTCCCCGAAATCGCGGGGCGCGAGCGGGACATTTTCGCGCGCCTCGCCGAGCATTTTCTGCATGGGCTGCGGGACCGCGGGTTCTGGGCCCACGTGCGCGGGGACGACGCGCTCGCGCTCGCGAGCTTGCGTGGCCTCGGCCGAATCTCGCCTGCGCTTTCCGCGCGCGCCGCCGCGCTCGGGGCCAGCGAACAAACCATAAACACTCTCGCAGAGCCACCGGGGCCCTTGCTCGTGGACCAGGAGAAACGTGCCGCGCGACCGGCCCCGAAGGGTCTGCCGTCGCCCTTGCCCGCGGATCCAGCGGCGCGCGTGACGACGCTCGTCGCCGCGCTCGGCGAGGTGCGAGAGCCTGCGTTCGGGCGGTCTGGCGTGCAGGCCCAGGTCTTCGAAGACCCGATCTTGCAGGCCCTGCTCGCGGAAGGTGAAGCCGCTGTCCTGCCGCTCGCGGAGGCGCTCGCGAACGACGAACGCTACACGCGATCGATATGGTACGAGCCGCACGGCATCGTGCTGCTCACGGTGCGCGACGTCGCGGAGCTCGCCCTCGACACGCTCGCCGCGGATCTCCCGCTCGCGCCCGCGCCGCCGAACGAGACGAAGACCCAAAAGGCCGAACGATTCAAGCAGGCTGCGGAAACGTACAAATCTCTCCCCGTGGACGAGCGCTGGTTCCGCGATCTCGCGGACGAGACCGCGGGGCCGGGGCGGTGGGTCCAGGCTGCCACGCGAATCGTCGGGCCCACGGACGCGCCCGGCCGGAGCCCCGACGCCTCCGATTTCCTCGCGCTCTTCGTGCGCGTCGACGGTCCGCCCAAACCTCGCTTCGCGGGACTTGTATCCCGAAAAAATCCCTCGGTCACCGAGCTCCTCGCGCAGCGCATGAAGCAGCTCGCCGTGATGAAATCACCCGCGCACCTGCGGGCCTCGTGCGAGATGGGCCTGCTCCTCGCGTTGTGGGACCCGAAGGGCGCCGCGCGCCCGCTCCGCGAGGGGACCGACCCTTTGCGCAAAGCGTGGAAGGACCTCAAGGACCCGAGCGCCGACGACGAGCTTGGCCCATGCCTCGCCGTGCTCTTCGCGGCGCGAGGCGCCTTGGGCGACGAACGAGCGTTCGACGAATACGCCTCGTGGATCCGCGCGATCGATCCCGCGACCGTGCCCCCGAAGGCAGGCACGCTCCGCACGCTCCTCGCGCCCCTGGCCCTCCGCCCCACGCGCCCTTCGATCGTCGCGGCCGGCCGCGCGATGTTCGGGACGAAGACCTCGCTTTGGGCCGTCCGCTTCCGCCGCGGCGAGCGCGACGATCTGCTCGATCCCGCCTTGCTCCCGATTCCCGGCATGCGAGAGCTCGCCCTCGCGGCCCTGGAGGATCGGTCGGCGGTCGGCACCATCGAGCTCGGCGCCTACGGCGAAGTCGAGTGGGGCCTCGACGGAGCGGGCGAATTCGACCGCGAGCACGAGCAAGTCGATCCGCGGGATCCCGGCGCCGCGCCGTCCTCCACGAAAATGCCCCTCCGCGCCTGTGATCGTGTCGCGGCGGGGCTCGCGCGGCGTATCGGATCGGCCGCGCCCTTCCGGATGTACTGGATCGAGACGCGGCGCGACGACGCCATCTCCGCGCTCCGGGCCTTCGTCGTGACGAAGTCCGAGCCGCCCCGCGCCCCCTGAACGGCATTTTCATCCACAATCGACAAAACCCGGAGAAGATGCGGCCGAGCGCGTCCGCGACGGAAATGTTTTCTCTTCGGGGACGGCTCGCCCAAGGGGCTGTTCATCCGCTATGCTTCGTGCGGGCGAAGGCCCCCCCACGCGCCATGACGAACGTCGCATTGCTCGGGTACGGCCGCTTCGGCGCGGCCATGGCCTCGCTCCTCCGGGACGCGGACGTCGACGTGCGGGCCTTCGATCCTCGCTCCCCCGTGCCGGACGAAATGCGCGTCGCGTCGATCCCGGATCTCGTTCGAGACCGCGATTTCGTGATCGTCGCCGTCCCCGTCACCGCCATGCCCCGCGCATTCGCGACGATGCGGCCGCTCCTCTCGCCCTCGCAGATCGTCGTCGACGTGGGTAGCGTCAAGCTCGGCCCCTCGGCTGCCATGAACGAATGCTTCGGCGCCGCGATCCCCTGGGTCGCCACGCATCCCCTGTTCGGCCCGATCAGCCTCTCGCGGGGCGAGCGCCCACTCGTCGCGGTGGTATGCCCGAACGCGACGCACCCGAGCGCCGTCGAGCGGGTCGTCGCGCTCTACGAGCGCATCGGCTGCACGGTCGTCCTGGAGCACGAGGCCACGCACGATCGCAACATGGCCTGGACGCACGCGCTCGCATTCTTCGTGGCCAAGGGTATGCTCGACGCGTCCGTGCCCCTCGACATCCCGTACGCGCCTCCCTCCTTTCAAGCGCTCGCGCGGACCGTGGAGGCCGCCCGGTCGGACGCGGGGCACCTTTATGCCGCGCTCCACCGCGAAAATCCCTATGCCGCCGAGGCCCGCCGGAAGCTCGTCGAAGCGCTCCTCGCCGCCGATCAGAATCTCTCCGGATCGGACGGGATGGCTCCGCCGCCGTCGTCCTCGCTCGTCCTCTTGCCCTCCGCGGCGGGCTCGCAGGCCTTGCGCGAGACGCGCGACCTCATCGACGACCTCGATCGCGAAATCGTGGAGCTCCTCGGGCGCAGGGCCCAGCTCGCACGGCGCGCGGCGCGCGAAAAGGCGAAGCTCGGACGCCCTGTGCGGGATCCCGAACGCGAGGCGGAGCTTTTCGAAGCGCGGCGGCGCTGGGCGGCCGAGCGTGATCTCGATCCGGCGTCGGTGCACGAAATCTTCGACGCCATTCTCCGATTCTCCAGGCGCCTCCAGCACGACGAACCCATCGACGAGGCGGACTGATCTTTTTCCGGGCCGGCTGAGGCCGCCACAGCATCCAACAGAACAGGGACCATAGGGGGAACTTACATGATTGTCACGCTCGAGCCCGACGCGCCCGAGTCGCGCGCCGAGGCGGTCGTTCGCCTCGCAGCGCGGTATCCGGGGGTCTCGGTCCAGAAATTCGTCTTCCGGGGCGAATCCACCTCCATCATCGAGGTGCACCTCATCGGCTCGACGCGCGCCGTGCCGACGGAGCCCTTCGAAAGCCTGCCCGGCGTGCACAAGGTCGTCCGCGTCTCCCGGAAATACCGGCTCATCGGCCGGCACCACCCGGACGCCGAGACGCACGGGTTCGAGTACAACGGCATCCATTTCGACGAGAAGCGTGTCCACGTCTTCGCCGGCCTCTGCGCCGTCGACACGCGCGAGCACGTCGCCCACATGATGGCCGCGCTCGAAAAGGCGGGCATCCGGACGACGCGCATGGGCGCGTACAAGCCGCGCACGAGCCCCTACGATTTCCAGGGCCTCGGCAAAACCTGTTTGCCCTGGGTCTTCGAGCTCGCGGGCAAGCACGGCATCCAGGTGATCGCCATGGAGGTCACCGACGCGCGCCAGATCGACGAGATCAACACGGCGCTCGCCTCCGCGGGCGAGCCGACCGGCGTCATGCTCCAGATCGGCACGCGCAACACGCAGAACTTCGAGCTCCTGAAGCAAGTGGGCCAGCAGCGCCGTTTCCCGGTCCTCTTCAAGCGCGGCATGGGCATCTCGCTCGAAGAGTCCTTGAACGCGTGCGAATACGTGGCGAGCGAGGGGAACCCGAACATCGTGTTTTGCCTGCGCGGCGTGAAGACACACCTCGGCGATCCCCACCGGAACCTGGTGGACTTCTCGCACGTGCCCGTCCTCCGCCGGCAGACGCGCCTGCCCGTGTGCATCGATCCCTCGCACGCCGTGGGCCGCATGGACAACGCGCCCGACGGCCTGCCGGACATTTTTCACGTGGTGGGGCAGGGGATCATCGCGGGCGCATCCATGGTGCTCGTCGATTTCCACCCGCGGCCGGACGAGGCGCTCTGCGACGGCCCGCAAGCCTTGGACCTCTCGGCCTTGCCGCGGTTCGCGCGGTACGTGGAGAGCGTGCGGCACGCGTACGAAGGGATCGTCCGCGAGGTCGGCGCGGGCGCGGCGGCGGCGACCGAGCCTCACGCCGCTTGATCGGAGCCCGGGGCGCCGTGGAGGGGATTTCGGTCGCTTGCCTCGGCCCCGCGGGCACGTTCAGCGAGGAGGCGGCCTCGCGCCATTTCGGGCAAGACGCCCGTCCCGTCTTCTGCACCTCGATCGACGACGTCTTCGACGGGATGGAGGCGCGCGCCGCCCGCTTCGGCGTCGTGCCCGTGGAAAACTCCCTCGAAGGCGCGATCGGCCATACCCTCGACCGGCTCGTCGCCTCGCCGCTCCGCATCTCCGGCGAGGTCGCGCTCCCCATCCGCCAGCACCTGCTCCGGCGCGAGGGGCGGCTCGAAGGGATCACGCGGGTCTACGGGCACGCGCAATCCCTCGCGCAATGCCAGCGATTCTTGAAAGATACACTCCCGCTGGCCGAGCGCGTCGCGGTCTCCAGCAACGCCGAAGCCGCGCGCCTCGCCGCGCGGGAGCCGGGGACCGCGGCCCTCGCGGGCAAACGCGCGGCGGCGATCCACGCGCTCACCATCCTCGCCGAGGGAGTCGAGGACGATCCGACGAACACCACACGCTTCCTGGTGATCGGCGAAACGAGCGCCGCGCCCTCGGGTCACGACAAAACCTCGCTCGTCATGTCAGCGCCGAACCGCCCAGGCTCGATGCTCGCGCTGCTCCGCCCCTTCTCGCGGCACGGCGTCAGCATGACCAAGCTCGAATCCCGCCCCTCGCGGCGAGGTCTTTGGGATTACCTCTTTTTCGTCGACGTCGAGGGCCACGCGAAGGACGTCAACGTGCGCCACGCGCTCGTCGAGCTGGAAGCGCGCGCGGGTTACCTCAAAGTCCTCGGCTCGTACCCGATGGCGCGCCCCTGAGCGGAACTTCCTCGCCCCGGCTCCGGCTCCTCGCGTACCATGGAAACCATGGAATACGCGCACGGTCGGCCGAGGTCTGGATCCAGCATGAGCGCACCTGCATCGCTCGTCGTTCTCGTCTCTTCGCTTGTGATCGTCGCGGCGCCGGCGTGCGTCGCGCCCGACGAGGACGAGCCGTTCGTCGACACGGCGAGCTTTGCGTACACGGTCCCGGCAAAGGGGACAGCAACGACGCTCGACGTGGCCGGCTGGAACCTGGAGTGGTTCGGTGATACGAGCCGCGGGCCCACGAACGACACGCTGCAGCGGCAGAACGCATACGACGTGATCAGCGGCGCCGACATGGATCTCTGGGGCGTGCAAGAGATCGTGAGCGTCTCGCAGTGGAACACGCTCAAATCACAGCTCGTCGGGTACGCCGGCATCTTGTCGAACGATCCGATCGTGACGAGCGGCTCCTCGTATTACACCACGTCCGAGCAGAAGCTCGGCTTCCTCTACAAAACCTCGGTCGCCACGGTGCAAAGCGCGCGCGTCATCCTGACCGCCTACGACTACGAGTTCGCCGGACGGCCGCCGCTCGAAGTGAAGCTCTCGGTCACGCTGAACGGCACGACGGAGAACGTGGTCGTCATCATCCTCCACATGAAGGCGCTCGCCGATTCCGCGAGCTACCTGCGCAGGGTCGACGCATCCACCGCACTGAAATCCTATCTCGACACGAACCACCCGACGCAAAAGGTATTCGTCATCGGCGATTTCAACGACGACCTCGACGGTTCGATCTCGGGCAACACGACGCCCTACGCCAATTTCCTCTCCGACACGGCCGATTACCATTTCGCCACGAAAGCCCTGACGGACGCAAACATCTCCTCGACGTCGAGCGGCGGCGCGACGCTGGATCATCACCTCGTGACGAACGAGCTCGCCCTGGCCCTCGTCCCCGGCTCCGTCGAAGCCTACAAGGTCTCCACGTTCATCCCAAGCTACGCCTCCACGACAAGCGACCATTTCCCGATCCTGAGCCGCTACACCTGGGCCGCCGCCAAGCCCGCGCAGGTCGTGATCAACGAGATCTGCGCAAACGAGCCCGGCAGCAGCGTCACCGGCGAATTCGTAGAGGTCGTCAACATCGGCGGCCTGCCCGCCACACTCGACGGCTGGACAATCTCGGACACAACCTCCGTGCGGCACACCTTCGCCGCAGGCACGACGCTCGCCCCGGGCAAAAGCCTCGTCATCTTCGGCGCAACCTCCGCCATCCCCGCAGGCACACCCAACGCGCTCGGGAGCTCCACAAGCAACCTGGGCCTCGCAAACGGCGGCGACGCCGTCTACCTGCGCGACGCCGCAGGCACGACAAAAGACTCCTTCAGCTACCCCGCATCCCTGGCCGCCGTCGACGGCGTTTCCATGAACCGCAGCCCCGACGCCGCCGAAAGCGCAACGTTCGTCCTACACACGGCGCTCGTCGCCGCTGGGAGTTCGCCAGGCACACGCGCGAACGGGACGGCGTTCTGAGTCGAGGGCGTCGCGCCGGGGCTCTGCCCCGGACCCCGCGGGGGGCTGTCCGCCCCCTCGACCCCGGACCAGGCACAGCCTGGACCGGTGATTGAAAAACTGCGCTCCGCGCAGTTTTTCAAACGGGCCGACGAAGAAGCCGGGTTGCCAGCCGAACCAGCAGCGCGGCTGTTTTGGTTGGCAACGCCGCTGCTGGTCTTCACCGGGCCTGTTCGATGAGCTGCGCGGAGCGCAGTTCATCGAGCTTGGGTCCAGCCCCTGGCTGGTCCGGGGTGGAGGGGGCGGACAGCCCCCTCCTGGGGCCGGGGGCAACGCCCCAGCGAAGCGGCTCAGAGGATAGGCCCCACCGCCGTCAGCTTCCTCGTCGCCAGCACCCAATAAATCGCACGGATTGCCCCGTCCTCGCCGATCTCGCATTGCACCACCGATCGTGGCGCCAGCTTCCGCCCTGGCGCGTGCTCCAGCACCACGGCGGGCATCCCGTTCATCATCCGAAATGCGAATTGCGTGTCCATGCCGCGCCGCTTGGCGAGACCCACCATCAAACGCCCCACCCGATCTCGCCCCAGGATGGGCAACCGCGCCGCAAAAAACTCGCCTCCGCCGTCGCTCAGGTGCCGCACCTCGGCGTCCAGGATCGATTCGAGCGCTTTTCCATCCGCGCTCCCGAGCGCGAGCAGAAACCGCCCGAGCGCTTCGCGTGTCTTCTCCACCAGCTCGGGCGTGCGACGCGTTCGGCTCGCCTCGTAGGCCGAGAGCGCTCGCCGTGCCCGGTGGTGCATCGTCTTCACGGCTGCCTCCGTCATCCCGAGTGCGTCGGCTGCCTCCTTCACCGACCAGTCGAATACGTCGCAGAGCAGCACGATCGCCCGCTGCCGCGGCGTCAGCGCCTCCAGCGCCACGAGGAACGCCATCGACACGCTCTCCAGAAGATCGTAACGCCCCTCGGTCTCGACCGGCTCGATCCCGATCTCCGGCGCGAAATCGCCCTCCGTCTCGACCGGCGAGGGCAGCCACGGCCCGTCGTATGCGCGTCGCCGCCGCGCGCGCAGCCGGTCGATCCCGAGGTTCACGGCCACGCGCGTGAGCCACGGCCGCACGGGCTCCTCCGTGCGGGCGGGGGGACGCTCGATCACGCGCAGGAGCGTCTCCTGCACGAGATCATCCGCGTCCGCTGCCGACCCGGTCAGCCGATAGCAGAGACCCCACAGATATTGCCGGTGCTCCCGCGCGAGCCCATCTCCGTCCGTCATCACCACGTTCACGCCCTCGCATCCAAGCCCTTTCTGCCCACCTCGCCAAGCCCCTTCGCCTCCCGCCGCGTCGCCGCCTGCGCTGCGGCCCTGCCGCTCGCGAGGCTCACGTCCGCGAGCATGCCCACGGGCCCCACCCAGTCGCCGGCCACGAACACCCCCGGCGCGCCCGGCACCGCAGGACCGGGCCGGCCACGCGCGCCGCCGCGCGCCGCTTGCGGGAAATCGTGCGCCACCGTGATCGAAGGCAAGTACCGCCGCTCGACCACGAGGTGCTTCGCGCCCGGTTGCAGCATCTCGAGCACCTCTTCGAGCTCGCGCTCGCCCGCGCGCGGATCGTCCGGCGCGCCGTACCGCGCCACGTGGATCACGGCGCCGCCCTCGGGTGCGAGCCGCGCGGACGCCGAGTGCACCGAGAAATAAAGCGGCTGGTCGATCCCGAGCGCGAACGTGTTCCGCGGCTGCGGCAAGCGCGAGAGTGCGACGTCGAGGCACGCGGCCGTGACCGGGATCGCCGCCGCGGCCCACTCCGCGAGGGCCGGGACGTCGGGCAAAAGCGACGACGCGAGCGACGGGCTCGCAGCGAGGATCACCATGTCGGCGGGGATCTCCGCGCCGTCCGCGAGGCGGACCGCCTTCACGCGCCCGTCCTCCCGGACGACGGACACGGCCTTCGCGCTCGCGACGATCTCGGCCCCCGCGGCTCGCGCAACGTCGGCGAGCCCTTTCACCAGCGTCCGCCAGCCGTCGTGCAGGTAGATCACGCCGCGCGTCGTCGCAATCTTGAACTGTTCGAGGGCCGCGTCCGCCGCGAGCCGGTCCAGATCCGACGTGTACGTCGAGAGCCGGATGAGCGCGCGGATCACATCCCGCGCCTCGGGCGTACGAACCTTCGCCGTGAGGAACGCCTCGAAGCTCGTCCCCGCGAGCGACGCGACATCGAGCGAATCAAGGCGCGCGAGCAAGCGCGCGACCTCGATCTTCCCGACGAGCGGCAAGAGCGACGACGTCAAGAGCGACACAGGCCCCGTCGGCAGAGCCCGGAGCAGGCCCCCGTGGAGCGCATAAGCGCCGCTGCTGGTCGGCGGCGGGCTCCCTTTCGTCTCCACGCCAAGCTCCGCGAGCACATGCTCGGCCTCACCCCCTCGGTAGAGCGCATGAGGCCCGATGTTCAGCGAAAATCCCTTCTTCTCATGCGTCGCCGCGCGCCCCCCGAGCTCCGTCGCCTTCTCCAGCACCGTCACCCGCCGGCTCGCCCGCGCCGCATACGCCGCCGCCGTGAGCCCCGCGAGTCCACCGCCCACCACCACCACCCGAGCCGCCGTGTTCGTCGTCATGGTTCGCACCTCTCAGGGGAGGCACGTTCGGGGGTCGCGAAAGGTTACGCGAAATCGATCGGCGTCGATCGTGGGGGGCAGATCACTTCCGTGCGAGCCACTCCAGCAGGGCGACGAGGACGCCGAGCCCGGCGATCGGGAGGGCAATCCAGCCGAGGAGGGTGATCCAGCCGCGGCGGAGGGAGCGACCGCCGCGGTCCTCGCAGGCGAGACAGATGGCCCAGACCCGGGTGCCGCCCTCGGTGAGGACGCAGCAATCGCCGCAGACGGGCGCTTGGCAACGGGCGCAGGGACCGGCGGCCACGGCGCTGCAACGGACGCAGCGCGCGATGGGAGGGCCGTCGTCGTGGGGGATCAGGCCGCCGGACATGGCGAGGACTTTAGTCGTCCGAGGGGCCCATCACTGTCAAGATCAAATCAAGGTGGTCGCCGGCATCCGTGATGTCAGCCTGCACGAGTTGGTGCGCTGAGAATGCTTCAGCCTTCCATCGCGGAATACCACCGATGGGCGGCGACCAGACCCCACCTGGACGAAGCCCCATTTGCGTGAGCGAATCGTGCATCAACGAGGCAACTTTGTCCGCCGCGCAATCGTACATGCGCCATTCTGCGCTCCACGAGGTGGACCCGGGATCATGTCGCTCACGGCCGGGCTCGACCCGTGCTCCCTCGGGAATGGGGAGCATGATGCCCGCGAGGCGGATGCCCTGCTCGACGACATGTGCGAAGGGCAGCGCCTCGGCATCATCGACGCGTATTCCGAGGCCCGCGGACTGTATGTCGTAGATTTCGATGCGTCGTTCCCCGCGTCGAAGATAGCTTATGCGATTGATCTGCCTGAGATCGTATCCGATCTTTGTCGCTTCCCTCTCGAGTGCCGTGCGCACCTCTTGGACAGATGGACCGTCGAGGGTATGCGTGATCCAGCATTCCTTCGGCGTATCTGTTGTCCAAGATGTGCCCTGGGGCAGGCGGACGACGATGTCGAGGATTCGCAGTGTAGCCATATGCATGGGATCCGGAATATGGGGAACCGTGGGGGCTCGGCCGGCTGCGGATCGGGGCCTACGGACGCTGTCATCATGCCACGCAGCGCACGCCCCTGTCATCACGCTGGAGGCGGGCCGGTCGCTCGCCGGCTACGCCCGCGGATGGACACGTCCAAAACTTGCTCGCGTCGCCGCGCTCTCCTTGTTTTCCATCAACTACCATGGTAGTTGATGTCCGTCCTGGCCGCGGCGTCATGACAACCTCGGGCGGCGCGGCGCCTTCTCGTCGCCCTTTGCGACCTTCTCGACGATTGCCTCGGTGACGTCCTCGCGCGCCGAGAATCGGATCGCATGGATACGTGCGCCCGTCGCGCGCGCACGCCCAGGGTCGGCAACCGCAGGGCCGCCGCCACGCCAAACGACACGCAAAGGACTCGAACCATGCAAGGACGAACGATTCCAAGACCCCTGGCGGGTTTTCTCTTTTCGGTTTCGACGATGGCGTGCGCCGCGGCCCAACCGGCCGACGTTCCCGTGGGGAACAAGATCAACACCCACGCCGCGGCCCCACCCGCCGACGTGCTCGTGGTGAACAAGAGCAAGACCAACGGGAACCTCCCGGGCAGCCTCTCCTTCCTGGACCTCACCTCCGGCAAAGTCGCCGCCCACGTCCCCGTCGGCCGGGAGCCCCACGAGGTGGCCGTCTCCGCGGACGGGCGTTACGCCGTCGTCAGCAACACCGGCAGCAACAAAGAACCGGGCAACAGCCTCTCGGTCTTCGATGTCGCTAAACGCGAAGAGATCCATCGCGTCGACCTCGGACCGCTCTGGAACCCGCACGGTCTTCTGGCAAGCAACGGTTTCTTCTACTTCACCGCCGAAGGAGCCCGCGCCATCGGCGCCTACGACCCCGTAAGAAACCGTTTGGCCTGGGTGATGGGCACAGGCCAAGACCAAACCCACATGCTGGCCGCGACCAAAGACGGAAAGACCCTGGTCGCAACGAACCGCGGCTCAGGCACCGTCTCCATCTTCCAATTGACGAAGCCCGACCCGCTTGCCGCAGAAGCCTGGAAGGAGACCATCCTCCCCGTCGGCCGAAACCCCGAAGGGATCGACGTCAACCCCGAAGGAACCCAAGCCTGGGTCGGGTGCCGCGGAGGCAACGAAATCGCCATCGTCGACCTCGCCCAGCAAAAGGTGGTCGACCGCTTCACAACGCCCAACCAACCTATTGCCCGCGTCAAATTCGCCCTCGAAGGCAAACTCCTGCTGGCCACCGACCCCTGGCACGGCGATCTCTTGTTCATCGACCCCACAAGCCACCAAACCCTCAAGAGCGTCCCCATGGGCCGCGGCTGCGAAGCCATTTTCGTCGAGCCAGACGGCAAGCACGCGCTCATCGGCGTGACGAACGAAGACAACGTCGCCGAAGTCGATCTCGCGACGATGTCGGTGGTGCGGCGGCTCTCGGCCGGTCAAGGGCCGGACGGGATGGCCTGGATCGGCAAGTAGGCTGAGGAGGGGCGCCGAAGCGCGCTCATTCCGCGGCGCAGGGCATCGCGCGGAAGATACGGACCGTGTTGTTTTTCGTGCCCTTCGCGGCGAAGGCGACGCTGCCGTCGGGGAAGGCGCGGAAGGCCTGGTAGCGATTGCCGGGCACACCGGCGTCGAGCACGGCGCTCACGGCCTCGCCGGTGGTCGCGCTCAGGACCTGCACGTGCATTTTTCGGTTTCCGTCGAAGGGGGTGAGATCTCCCGTGGCGGTCGACGTCTCCCAGCCGGCGAGGAGGAACTTTTCGCCGTAGTTTGCGAGGTAGGGCGCGCGTGCGTTTTCCCCGGCCTTCCCGGCGATCACGATGTCCTTGTCGGCCTCCCCGCTGTTGAAATGGAGGAGGTGAACCTCGGCGAGACCGTTCGCGAGGGCGGGCTGGCCGTCTTGACGGTCGCTCGTCAGGGCCCAGGAGCCGCCGTTCGGGTCGCGGGCCACGTCGCTCAAATTCGAGTAGGCCAGGTCGACCGGCTTGATCGTCGAGACGGCTGGGGCGTAGGCGATGCGGTTGTTGTTGTCGGTTTTGCAGATGCTGACGTATTTCTTTGCGGCCGGATCCCAGGTGATGCGCTCGTAGCCGCTGTGGCTGCAACCCCAGTCGAATCCGCCCGCGAAAAGCTCGCCGGTCGGGGAGACGACCTTCATGCGATCGCCTTGGTGGATGTTGATGCAGCCGCCTTGCGAGACGCTGATCGCTGCGCCGAAATAACCGGCGAAGTTCGTACCGTCGGAGGCGATGCGGCCGTGGTGCGCGTACCACCAGATCATGAAGACGTCGGGACCGGTCTTGCCGGTCGAATACGGGGGCAGGGCGGCGCTCGAGCTCGTGAGCTTCGTCGCCCAGGATTCGCTCGTGCCGTCGAAACGCACCATGTACATGTCGTGACATGCGACGGGCGGGCTCGGCGGGTTGCCGCAGAGGTTTGTCGGGTTTCCGCAGTTGAGTGTCCCGCCGCCTTGGGCGTCGCGCGTGAGGAGGAGGACGCCGCCTTTGTCGTCGGCGTAGAGGTCGGCGAAATCGTGGGCGTTGATATCGACGAGTTCGCCGACGAGTTTGTCGCTCACGTCGAGCTCGGCGACGTGGACTTTGTCGTCGGCGCCCATGAAGGCGAGGCGGGAGCCGCCGGAGGGCCTTGGTGAGATTGCGAGGGGGCGGAGATTGACCTCGTCTTCGTTTTGTTCGACGGCGATGGGGAGCTCGACCTCGGTGACCGTCAGCGTCGGAGTGCTGCACTGGCCTTGCATGGGGTTTCCAGTCATGCCACCGTTACCGCCGGAGCCGGAAGAACTCCCTGCACCTGCGCCCGAGCTGCTCGCGCTTCCTCCCCCTGCGCCGGCGCCGTTTCCGCCGCTGCCGCCGCTTGGATCTCCGGGGTTGTTTTCGCCGCTGCATGCGACGACGAACACGAGGGGCAATGCGAGGAGGATACCTGTGGCTGTGAGGGAACGTGCGTGGGGAAAAATGTTCCTCTTCATAGGAGGTGTCACTTTCGGGGTTCAGAAAGACGAGGAGCCGAAGGCGCGAAGGAAGGAGAAGCGCGCCCCATAAAAAGACTCTACCACCACATGGCAGAGGGGAATAGAGACGCCTCGTGACGCGAGAAAGAGAAAGGCGCGTCGTAACACGAGAAAGATTGACTCCTCCTGGAAGGCACGAAACGGGAGAACCATCAGGTGGTGCGCGCACGATCGCGCGCTGCCATAACACGGAAGGTGCGAACATGACGACGAACCGAGACGCCGGGTTTCTGTGGCTGTTCAAAGACAAGGCCAATGTTCGCACCCTTCCGTCCAAGGAATGGTTCGAAGGGTACATGAAGGCAGTCCTCCTCTGCGCCAATGGAGATGGAAAATTGGCGCCCGAAGAGAGAGACTGGGCGGTCGGCCACGCGGCTGCTTTTGGTGCCGCGGATGCGCTGGTGGACGAGCTCAAATCGTACAAAGCGGACGAGGATATCGAGATGCTCGTCGCTGCAACGCCGGCGTCGAGTGCTTCACGGCGTTTCCTCGTCTACGACGCAATTCGAGCTTGCACCGCGGATGGACAATACTCGGACCTGGAGCGGGCCACGGTGACCCGCATGGCCGCGAAGCTCGGGATCACGGAAGAGCTGGTCAGGCAGATCGAAGACGTCTGTCTCGAAGAAGCCCGGCTGCGGGAGAAACGACTGAAGCTGATGTATCCGGAGGGCGCGCCTCTGTAGGCGGACGGTCTCCCCGCCGCCGCCACCTCCTCCCTCTCTCACGGCGGCCCGATCCCCATCCAAGCCGCCTCCACGCCCTCGCAACGCCCCCGGAACCGCCGCGCGTCCGCTTCCCCCTTGTCGGAACGCCCCCGCTTCCGCCCCCACGCCGATTCCTCCTTTCCGGAACGCGCGTCGATCCACCTCCCGAACCGTTTTCCCTTTCTCGGAGCGCACCCCGCTTCGCCTCCGAGCGGCTTCCGCTTTTTCGCAACGCCGATCGACGCCGCATCTGTGCCCGCTCCCGAACCGTGCAACGCTCCGGGATCCACGTCCGGGCACGTTCCCATCCCCCGGAAGCGCGGTTTCTTTCGCCGCGTGGCTCGTTCCGAACTTCGGGAGCGAGCGTTTCACCGTTTCCGGGCGGGCTCCCGACGTTTTCGTGCTTTGGGGTTCCCTCACGGCGATGATTGATCCTCGGCGCACGTCCAAAACGCGAACCCATGACCACCCCGCCGCTTCTTGCAAGCGGTAGGGAAGAGAGGATCCATGCGACATCTTCGTGAGAAGGATGGAAGCCCCGTGTATCGCCGCCACATTCATTTTCATATGACGACCTGCAAGGACGTGAGCCCGCTTCACGACATCCTGCACGCCGAGGCGAGCGCCGCGTACACGAAGCTACGAGACAGCCAGCGCGCCCGCGAAGACGCCGAGGACGGGGCCACCGCCGCGTCCGCCGGGCTCCAGCGCACGGAGGTGATGGTCGAAAATGCGATCCGGGAGATCGACGCCGCGGCCAAGAAGCTCGACCGCAAGGCGCCCGCCCTCGCGGCGCAACGCACGATCTTCCCGGCTGGCATCAGCCCGGTGATCAAGCCCGACGGCCAGGCGCAACTCGACGTCTTGCCCGCCGTGCGCATTCGGATGGCGCCCTTCGCAGAGAAAGGCGACATGGGCGACGCCCTCGCGAGCCTCGATTACGCGGAGATGCTCCACCGCGCCGCCCTCGACGCCCTGGACCTGGCCGTGGCCGAGGTCGATCTGCGGTTCGCCGAGGAGCGCGAGGCGCGCCGGGCCGTTCGCGAGCAGCTCGCCAGCGCCCACGGCCGTCTGCGCGACCATTACAAGGCAAAACCGGCCGCCGCCGAGGCATTTTTCCTCCGCGAGAAGGCGGCCGCATCGTTGAAAACCAAACAGCCCACGACGCGCGCCAAGCAGCCCATCGCCCCCGGCTCCACCACGTAGCCGTCCTGATTCGCGCGGCCGGCCAAATCCTTCGGCGGTCGCTGTCCCCTGCGGTACAGTGACCGCCATGCGCCGCGCATTCGCCCCCGCCTCCGCCCTCGTCCTCGTCGGCTGCACGACCGGCGCGCCGCCGCCGCCCACCGCGCGTGACCTCACGCCCGCGCCTTCCGCCTCGATCGCCGCCCCGGCCCCCACCGCCAAGGCCGCCCCGGTCGCGCTATCCGCACAGGATTCCACGTTCGTCGAGGTCCGCACCGGGTACGGCACCTTTTGCGCCCGCACGGAGCGCGGCTTTCTCCATTGCTGGGGCCTCGTGGTCCTCCCCGGCGAAATGGCCAAACGCACGCACTACCGCCCCACGCTCATGCCGGGCTTCACCAACCTGAAAGGCTTCACCATCCTCAAGGAGGGGCAAATCGTCGGCTGGAACGCGGCCGGCACGGTGATTCGCTTGGTGCGAGAGGACCCGACAAAACCCTTCTACATCACGCGTGGCTTCCTTTCGGTGCAGCCCACGCCCGAGGAGATCGCGAAGTTCTCCTTGGGCGTGCCGGCCCAGGTGACCTCACGCATCGTCGCCGGCAGCCACGATTGCTTGCTCTCCGACAAGGGCGAGGTCTTTTGCCAAATCGGCGGCGATTTCACGAACTCGCCGTTCTTGCGGGTGCCGGTCCCGCCCATGCGCACCCTCGCCGATACCACATGCGGCGTGGGCGTGGACGGCGGGTTCCATTGCTGGAACCTCGACAGACAGGAAACGACGCTCCTCGACAAGCCCGCCCCCGGTTACGGCGTGGCGTCCGTGCCCCTGAAAGGGCCCGTGGCAGAAGCGCTCCTCGCCCGCTTCCAGCCGGGCAAGCCGCAGGTATGCGCGCGGCGGCCCGACGGCACCGTCTTCTGCCACGATTGGCTCGTCGACCAGAAGCTCCGGGAGATCGCCGAGGGCAAGCTGGTGACGCGGCTCTTCACCCTCCCGGGGCAGAGCCTGTGCGTGAGCCGCGAGGACGGTGTGTCGCGCTGCACCTGCGACGTCGCGCAGCCCTGCGGAGACACGCAGACGACGTTCGACGTACTCCCGTCGGTCGATGCGTCGCTCGGGGTGGCGGTGTCCGTAGGAAACATCTGCGCGCTCGGGAAGGATCATCGCGTGCGGTGCTTCGGCGAGCGCATGGGGGGCCGGCTCGGCGACGGCCAGGAGATCGAGCTCGAACGGGCCACAAAGGCCCCCGGGATCACGGGAGCGAGCGAGATCAGCGCCGACGACGGCGTCGTCTGCGCGCGCTTCGGGACGACCCGCGTCTCCTGCTGGGGCGCGATCGCCGGCGTCGAGCACGTGCCCCGGCACGATCTCGTGCTGCCCGAGCCAGCCGTCGACGCAATCGTTGGCGGCGTGGGGCTCTGCGTGCGCGGCGCAAAGTCAGGCCGCTGGTACTGCCGGAACAAGGCATTTTTCCCAGGGAACCTGAAGGACGACTTCACCTTGCTCGTCGACACCGGCGGCGCACCGGTGAAAGACGTCACCCTGTCCATCGACAACGGGAGCGGCATCGCAGTCGCCAAGCGCAGCGGCGGCGCAGGGAGGTTCCATTACGCGGGAAGCCCGAAGCCCCTCCGCGTGCAATGGATCGACCCGAAGGACGAGCTGGCAAACGCCACCTACCTCGACCTGAGCAGCAACGCCATCCTCGCCGACGGGACGGCCATCCTCCAGAAGGACACGAGCGGCGATCATGAGCGAGTCCCCGCGAAGTTCCGCGCCGTGAAGCTAGCCAACGGGACAACCTTCCTCCGGAAGGACACGAGCGGCGATCATGAGCGGGTCCCTGGGAAGTTCCGCGCCGTGCTGCGCTCAGCCCATTGCGCCGTCGACGCGAGCGCGCGTCTCCTCTGCATGGGCGCACCCGAGGGGCCCAAGGTCGTCCTGACCGACGTCGCAGACGTCGACGCCGATTGCGTGAGCACCACCCGAGGCGAAGTCTTTTGCTTCGACCGCATGCCAAAGAAAAAAGGCGAGATCGCCTCCTTCCGTCGCATCGAGGGGCTCCCCGACGGCGCGATCGTACAACTCGGGGGCGACTGCGGCCGCACACGAGAGGGAGAGGTGTATTGCTGGGGGAGCGTGTTCGATCTCGGCGACCGCGATCCCGTGCAGCGCACGCCCGTGGAGATCGCCAAGCCCGAAAGCATATTTCAACATTATGGGTGGTGATGTGTTTGGCGGGGGCGCCTCGCTGGGGCTTTGCCTTGGGCCCCACCGGGGCTATCTTCTTCTCTCTGAACGGAGAGCGTTCAATCATGGAACCCATCACGATCCTCACGACGCTCGGCAAGGTCTTCGCCGCGGGGGCGCTCAGCTACCTTGGCGAGGCCAAACAGGGGTTTGACGAGTCGGACGTCAGCGCGATCAGCGCCGTCGTCGAGGCCCTCGGCGCCGTGCACGGGGTGGCGACGGCCAAGCCGCGGACACGGATGACGGCGCTGCATACGGCGCTCGTGCTCCAGGCGTTCGGCACGGCATTTTACGAGCACTGGGCGGGGGACGAGCGGATGGCGCCCGGGTTGCAGGAGCGGTCCTGGATTCATCGGGCCCTCCGGTCGAACGACAAGGCTGCGCGGGAGGAGGAGATCCAGACGCGGCTCCGGCTCGCGTTGGGGTGGCTGCGGTCGGAATTCGAGGAGCGGGCCGCGGGGGAGAGACTTTCGGCGATGCATGCGATGCATCCCGATCCGATGGCCACGCCGATTTATCAGGCGTTGTACACGGCGTTCGCCGATGGGCGGTTCGAGGGGGGCGAGGACACGGCATTGCTCGACATGCGGCGCGAGGGGGCGCGGCTCCAGTTCGAGGGCGCGTTTCAGATGGCGTATGCCGAGCTGCTGGTGACGGGGGCGGGGCAGGAGCTGGGGCGGTTTTTGCTGGAGGTCGACAAGGATCGCGGGAGGCAGCTTCGGCGACGGTTGATGGAGGAGGGGTCGATTTCGGACAGGCGGCACGTCTTCGGGACGGCCACGCCGGGCGTGCCGATGATGCCGCTCGGTTTCATGTATGTGGAGCCGAACGGCGAATCGGGAACGACGCGCAAGCCTCTTCGCGAGTTCATTGGTGACCTGCTCGGGAAGCATCCCATCGTCGTCGTGCGTGGGGATTTCGGTATGGGCAAGTCCCTCACCGCGCGGATGCTCGCCTTTGAGTGGGCGCAGAGGTACATGCGGGTCGTCGACCAACCGTCCGCGGAGCTCGTGTATCCGATCTTCATCAAGTGCGCGCGAGACTTTCAGCGCGAGTCTTTTGCTGCGACGGTCCGGGAGGCGGTCCGCAACCAGGCCGAGGCGATCGGGATCTCTTTGCTGCGGAGTGACGAGGCTTTGGCGATGCCGCCCGATACGATGCGTGTCGTGTACATTGTGGATGGGCTGGACGAGGTCGCGTTGTCGCATGCGGAGGTGGAGCAGCTTTTTCGGGAGCTGAAGGGGGCGACGAGTGATCGGCATCGGGTGGTGGTGTTCTCGCGAAAGGGCGCGTTGCCACAGGAGGACAAGCTCAAGGGCATTCCCGTCATCGATGTGCAGCCCTTCCGTGAGGAGGATCAGATCGGGGCTTGGCTCGATCGCTGGAACCAAATCAGCGGAAGCGAGCCCGTCACGGTCGAGGGACTAAAAAACGCCAAACTTCTGGAGCTGGCGACGACGCCCATCCTGCTCTTCATGATCGCCGTCACCTGGGATCCTACCCGGATTGAGGAGGACCAAACGAGCCAGGTGGCGATCTACGAGCATTTCTTCAAGCAGATCGCCGCCGGGAAGTGCAAGCACGACCGGGATCGGCATCCTCGCGTGGCGGAGGCGTCCGAGAAACTCCGGGAGAAGCTGCGCGAGCATGGCCACATCGGGAAGGAATCCTCGCTGGAGGATGCGATGTTGTGGCTCATGTCGCGTCTTGCGTGGGAGCACCGGAGGCGTGAAGCGCGGGGCGAGCATCTCGATTTGCAGGACGTCAACAACCTCCTCCGGAAGGTGCTCGACCTCCGCGGAGAGTCGCAGGTGCAGGAGATGATCCGCATGGGAGCGATGCTCGTGTTGCAGGCCGACCTGCGGGATCAGAATCACGTGATCCTGTTCGGCCACAAGAGCTTCGGGAGTTCTTGGTGGCGCGCTGGTGGGCGGATCGGCTGCGGGCGATTCTCCAGGAACGCAGGGAATCGAGGCAGAGGAGCCTGGAGCGTGAGCTTTATGGTGCGATGTTGATCGAAGAAGACAACCGCAGCTTCGAGTTTTTGATGGCCATTCTCAACGGCGTCCAGTGGAGGGAGGACGAAAGAAAGAACCTTGGGGGTTGGGCGGAGGGCTGCTTCGTCGATGAACGGCCGGATTTTGACGAAGGCAAGCACGAGGAGGAACGGTCATGGCGAGATGACCAGCGCGTTCAACTTCGACATGCTGCGTTGGCGATCCGGTGCTCCCTTCACGGACTGGAACCATTGAAGGTCAAGACGTCGGCGCTGCGTTCCATGCTGGCATGGTTTTGGATGCGTCAGGAGTGGGTGTGCTTGTACGCGACAGGGATCAGCGCAGAGGGTGTTAGCCTGGAACGTACGGACCTCAGACGTGCGGAGCTCAGCGGTGCGGACCTCAGCGGTGCGAACTTCAGCGAGGCGAACCTTAGTGAGGCGTACCTCTTCGGTGCGGACCTCAGCGGTGCGTACCTCTTCGGTGCGCACCTCCGAGGTGCGTACCTGATCGGCGCGAACCTGATCGGCGCGCACCTCCGAGGTGCGGACCTCATCGGCGCGCACCTCAGCGGTGCGCACCTGATCGGCGCGGACCTCATCGGCGCGCACCTCAGCGGTGCGAATCTCAGCGGCGCTCTCTACAATGCGCTTACTCGCTGGCCCGAATCCTTCGACCCAAGCTTCCGAGGGGCAATCGATGTCGACATTTCAGGAAGGTCGGCGCGAGATTGACCAGTTTTTCCCGCGCTAGATGCAGCCGCGCGTAGGCCGTCTTCAACCGTATCCGCAACCTGCGGGCAATCTCCACCATCGAGCGTCCCTCGATCTCGTACGCAATCAGCACAGCGGCGACCTTCCGGCCGAGCCTGCCGAGGACCCTCGCCAGGAGGCGGGTCGCCTCCATGGCCTGGATCATTCGTGGAAAGACTGGCGGCTCGGGGAGATCGGCCCTGAGGTCCTCGACTCGGTTCCGGGCGAGTTTGCGATGGTTCGAGGCCATGTAGAGCGCGACCGTGTAGAGCCAGGGTCGTGCTTGATCGCCGAGCGCGAGGCGATCGTGGCGCTGCCAGGCGAGCACGAAGACCTCCTGCACGAGATCGTCAGCCTCGCGATCCGAGACGCCGCGGGCGCGGAGGATGGAGCGGACGAACCCCCGGCATTCGCGGTAAAACCCCGCGAAGGACGCCTCGGGGGAGGGAAGGAGTGTAGGTTTCTTGGCGGATTCAGGATGGACGTCTACGTTGCTCACAGCTCGTGAACTCCAGGTGGTTTGGTGTTTGCGGGTCAGACGCCGGTCGGTGTTGCAAGCGCCGGCTGGCGTCGCTTCTTTGTCGCACAGGTTGGCGGGGAAGAAAATCCCCAAACGCAGAGATTGGTTCGTCGCGGGAAACCCCGCGAACCCAAGGGAATGGGGCGAGGGACCTTGGAATGGGGGCCGTGATCCTGGCGGAACGGGCGGGCCGACCTGAAGGGAGGTCGGCCCGCCCTTGGTTTCACGATGCGCGGCGGTAGACGAGGCGGCCGAGGGTGGCGATGACGTGGTCCATTCGGTCCAGTGCCTGCGCGTCGACGCTGCCGATGTAGCGCATGGCCTGGGCGACCTGGACGCAAGCGAGCACTTCCCTTGCCGAGCCGAGTGCGGAGGCGTAGCGCTGCCGTTTCGTCCCGCCCTGATTGCCCATTCCCTCCGCCACATTCAGCGCGACGCTATGCGTGGCCCTGCGCATTTGCCGAGCCAGATCCGAATCCCGCCGTTCGATCTGCTCCGCAATGCCTGCCGCGTCCCCCGCCATGGCCAGAACGACCTCGTAAATCCTCAGCATAAAGAACCTCCGCCCGACGACCCTTTCGCCGGGACCCCCGTCCCACACCGTCGCGCGCAGGCCTCTTCAAGGCTGCGCAGCACCGCGCGGAGCCGCGCGGAGCAGCACGCAGTGCTGCGAGCACGGCGAGCACGGCCTGGCCTTGAAGAGGCCGAGCACGACGGTACGCTGGCCGTCCCCGAGCGGGATCTCCTGAACACGGCTCCCGCCTGCGCTTGCGCTTGCGCTCCCGCTTGCGCTCCCGCTCCCGCTTGCGCTTGCGCCCCCGCTTCCGCTCCCGCTCGTCGAGATGGCCGCGGACCGACGCCTTCGACGCAGCGGAGCACGAAAGAGGCTACCCGACGATATCGACCCGCCCCGGCTGCGCCCCGGTGTCGACGTCGCTCTCGTGGACGCGACCTCCCTCGATCCGCCACACCACACGCGTCGCGCGTCGGGCGAACGAGGCATCGTGGCTGACCATCACGATGGCCCCGGGATACCCTTCCAGGGCTCGTTCGAGACGTTCGAGGGAGGGCAAGTCGAGGTGGTTTTCGGGCTCGTCGAGGAGGAGGGCGGCGGCTCTTCGGCTGAGACCGAGGGCGATGGCGAGCTTGCGGGATTCGCCGGGGGAGGGCTCGGCGGAGGCCAGGATTTGCTCGGGGTCCGTGCCCAATGCGGCGACGAGGGCGAGGGTGCGCCCGCGGGCCTCGGGGCTCTGGGCGCGAACGTCCGCGAGCAGGGCGCGCCGGGCTTCTGCGGGGAGGTCCTGCGGCAGATAGAGCACCTGGTCCCGGGGGATACGCGCGGCGGCGGCGAGGGCGCCGAGCAATGTGCTTTTGCCTGCGCCGTTGCGGCCTTCGATGCGGATGCGACCGTCGCGGGGGACGGAGAGACGCACGTCGTGGAGTAGCTCCGCTTCGCCTGCGCGCAGGACGGGCAGATCCAGGAGGAAGGGCCAGGGCTGGGTTGGCCGCTCCCAGCCGACGTAGATTTCGCCGCCGTGCTCCTTTTCGATGCGGTGACGTGCGAGCTCGGCGCTGGCGCGCGCGAGATCGGCGCGTGCCACGCCGACGTGGCGCCCGGCGCTTTTTTCTGCGGATTCGATCGCGATTTTTCGGAGCATGCCCCGGCCGTCGTGATCGTTCTTGTTTTTCATCTGGCTCTTCATGCTTCGCGCCGCGTCGACCATTGCGTGCTCGCGCCTCGCTTGGTCGAGCCTGCGCGCGGCGCGCTTCTCCTCGCCTTTGGCGGCTTCGCGCTCGCCCTGGGCGTGGGCGGCTTCGGCTTCCCACGCTGCGCGTGCGTCGGCATAACGACCGCGGTAGACGTGCACGTGACCTTGGTGAATGCGCAGCGTCGTCGTGGTGAGTGCGTCGAGCAGCGTTCGATCGTGCGACACCAAGAGCCCGAGGCCGTCGAAACGACGGAGGGCGCCGACGAGGAGCCGCCGCGCTTCGACGTCGAGGTGGTTTGCGGGCTCGTCGAGCAGCAGGATGTCGGGCGCTTCGAAGAGCGCGGCGCCGATTTGCCAACGCTTCCGCTCGCCGGGGGAGAGCGTGGGCCAGCGCTCGAGGTCTTCGACGATGAGATCGAGCCTGCCGCGGAGTGCGACGGCTTCTCCGTCGAGATCCTCGGCGAATCGGAGGATTGCATCGGAGAGGGAATCGACGGTCTGCGGGCAGAGCACGACGCGTGCTTCGGCGGGATCACGCCGCACGTGGCCGCGCTCGGGGCGCAAATCGCCTGCGAGCAGACGGAGCAGCGTGGTCTTGCCGGCGCCGTTTTCGCCGACGATCCCGGCCCATCCGGGCCCGAGGTGCAGCTCGACGTCTTCGAGCAGCGACGTGGCATCCCCATGGGAAAACGCCATGCGAAGCGCATGAAGCGATAACATATTCTGTTCTCCTGAATCGGTGGCCGGCGCGTTCCCCGCGGTTCGTCTCGTCGGGGTGGGGCGCCGGGCGTCACGGCACGTCTATGAACGGCTGGATTCAGGAAAACAGGCGCAAGGGCGGAATCCTCCGAAGGGGGCGAGCAAGATAGCAGCCTCGTTCATGCTCGCAAGAAAGAATTTCCGGCTGTACCCTCGCGCTCGTCTGCTCCGGCGGATGTGTTTCGGCTTCACCTAGGAGGAAATATGCTTTTACGACAGGCGGCCCTGACCCTCACCTTCACCTCGTCGCTCCTGCTGATCGGCGCCGCGATGGGCTGCAGCGGCGGCAGCGGCGACAGCAGCGGCAGCGCGGCCGGCGGCCAGGGCGCTGGCAGTTCTTCCTCTCTGAGTGGCTCGGGAGGCCAGGGAGGCCTCGGCGGCATGGGCGGCCAGGGCGGTGACGGTGGCATCGTGTTCGTCGGCTCCGGCGGCTCGGGCGGCGGCGGCGGCGCGGGCGGCAACTGCACGCCGGAGCTCGTCGGCATCGTACGCGATTTCAAGGGGTATCCGAATGGCCACCCTGATTTCGAGCATTTCGGCGGCGACGGCCTGAAGGGCCTCGTGAAGTTCGATCTCGGCCCCGACAAGAAGCCCGTCTACGCGCCCGACGGCCCCACCGCGCACACGACCGGCGCTGCGGAGTTCGACCAGTGGTACCGCGACGTCGAAGGCGTGAACATGCCGATGCCGTTCAAAGTCACGTTGACCGAGGACCCGGCGACCGGGATTGCCACCTTCGAGAGCACCGCGTTTTTCCCGATCGACAATCAGCTCTTCGGCAACGAGGGCTTCGACCACAACTACGGGTTCACGTACGAGCTCCACATGACGTTCAAGTACAAGGGCGGCGAGACGTTCGCGTTCAGCGGCGACGACGACCTTTGGGTCTTCGTGAACAACCGCCTCGCCATCGATCTCGGCGGCCTGCACCCGCCGCAGACCGACACGCTGAACCTCGACGCGAAGGCCGCCGAGCTCGGGATCGTGCCCGGCGGCGAGTATGCGCTCGACTTCTTCCACGCCGAGCGGCACAGCACGGGGTCGAACTTCAAGGTGCAATCGACCCTGAGCTTCACGAACTGCGATCCGATCATCATTCCGAAGTAGGCGCGTGCTCGGCGCGCTCGGCCTCCACCCAGGCAAGCGCCTCGGCGTCGCGCTCGAAAAACTCCATCCGGAAGGTCCAGCCGCGATAAAAGAGCCCGAGGGCCTTGACGAACATCCCCATGAGCACGCGCATGTGGAAGTTCGCGCCGAGGACGGTGAGACCCGCGACGCGTTGCGCCCGCGGATCCGTCGCCGCAGCCTTGCGCGCGGCCGCCGTCATCGTCTGGAGGCGCGACATGTCGGCGATCACGAAATGGCGCACGCGCGCCGGGACCACCTCGTCCGTCCACGTGTAGAGGGTCTCGATGTCCTCGGCCGTCATCGTGCCGATCCAGAAGACGCGGACGACGTCGGGGGGATAGAGCCGCGCGTGATGGGGGCCAAATACGAGGGTTCGACCTCGTTCGTCATCCGTCATGATTCGGGCTCCGGGTTCGTGAGGGAGGGGGGCGGGCCCCCGGCTCGTGGTGGTCTTCTTCGGCCGCGCGGCGTCGGGCCTCCTCGGCGAGGAGCGTTGCCGCGGTCTGCCGCACCTCGGGCAGCGGGCTCGACGCGGTGAGGGCCCGGTCCAGGAGATAAAGCTGATTCGTGGCGGCGAGCGCGCGGAGCATCGTGCAGGCGTCGGCCGCGTCGCTCACGCAGGCGCGGCGAAAGCGGGCCAGGAGCCGGGCCCGCGCCTGATCGGACGGGCTGTTCAGCGCCGCGCCCATCGCGAGGCCGCGGAGCTCGAGGTCTTCGTGGTGGAGCCACGGCTCGATCGTGTGGAACAAGGTATACGTCGGCGCCGCCCCGCGCCCGAGCGCGCGGAGGACGTCCCGCGCGAGGGCTTCGTTCGCCGATGCGAGGAGCTGGCACAAGGTCGGCGTGAGCTCGTAGCAGGTGTCTCGATCGAGGTCCGGCAGGATCTTCGCCAGCGCCGCGCGGGGATCGGTTGCGAGGTCACGGCGCATCGCCGCGATCTGCGCGCGAATTTCGAGCGCCAGCGCTCCCTCCTCCTCGGACTCCTCGATCGCGATGCGGAGCTCGGTGAAGGGGTACCCCATACCGTTCTCGTGATCCTCGTCCCGCGGAAATCCTTTCGGCAGCGCGTCGCGGATGCGGCGGGCGGCGTGGAGGTGGCGGACGGGATCGTGCCAGAGGAGCGCGGTCGCGACGGGGATCGCCTCGTCGGGCGCGAGTTTTTCCAGGGCGCGGAGGAGCGCCTCCTCGGCAGGCTGCACGCGATACACGCCGAGGAGGCGGCTCGCCTCGACGCGCTCGTTGCACGTCACCCGGTCCCGGCCGGGCACGAGGCGTTTTCCCATGGCAGCGATGAGCGTCGTGTCCGTGGCGCGAAGGTCCTCCACGACATGGCGGAGCGCCCAGTACATCCACATGGGCAGCTCCGGGTGGGTGGGATGATCGAGGCGCTCGAGGAGCAGCGGGATGTCCTTCGGCTTCGCGGTCCGTGCGACGATCTGCGCAGCCGCCGCGTGTTTTCTGCCGTCGTGGTCGTCGGGCCGCCGGAGGATCGCCATGGCCTTCACCCGCATCGGGCCGACCAGCTCGTCGAGGAGATTCGAGGCACCCCAGCGTGAATCCATGGCCATGCGCTGGTAGACATCAAAGAGCATGCAATGCGCCGTGACGATGTCCTGCGCCAGGATCTTCCGGGCGATCCGGACGCGCTCCTCGTCCGCGACGTCGTCCGCGAAGAGCCGGTCAAATGCGTCGCGCACCGGGCCGGGCTGGAGCTCCTTCCAGTTGAAGTGGAGGAGCACGTTGGGCAAGGGCATGCGTGTCGCATCCTTGCACATCCGCGCCCCCGAGGACGAGGGCTACGGCGCGAACTTCGCGAGGAGCTCCGGCTTTTCGCGGAGAATCGTGGGGAGCTTCTGCGCGACGACGCCGCCCATGGCCTGGAGGAGGGGCGCGCTGCCCTCCCAGGCGATCGGCCCAAAGGGCGGCTGGGGCTCATATTCGAGGATGAGCTGGGCCGCCTTCGCAGCCGACTCGTTCGTGAGGCGGGCGGCAAGCGCAAGCGCCATGTCGATGCCCGCCGAGACGCCGGCCGCCGTGATCACGTTGCCGTCCTCGACCCAGCGCCCCTTGACGGGCGTCGCCCCGAAGCGCGCGAGGTGCGGCAGGAACGACCAATGCGTCGTGGCCTTCTTGCCTTCGAGCAGGCCGAGCGCCGCGAGCACGAGCGAGCCAGTGCAAACCGAGCTGACGAAGGAGGCCTTCGAAGCGGCTCGCTGGAGCCAGCCCATGAGTCGATCGCTGGCCATCGCATGAAAGGGTCCGAGGAGGCCCCCCGGGACGACGATGCCGTAGGGTTCCGGGACCTCATCGAGCGTACGCGCAGGGACGATATGAAAAGGCAGGTCCGTCGCGACAGGCTCGATGCGCTCGCCCACGGTGACGGTCCGGAGATCGGACGAGCCTTCGAGGGCCTGGAGCACCTGCAAGGGCCCGACGAGGTCGAGGGGCGTAATCTCGGGGAAGACGAGGAAAGCGATGGTCCGTTCGGGCATGGGGGTTCCTCCAGGGGTGGGCGCTGACGAGTAGCACGGCGTCAACCGCGCGCGCCGCGCTCGTCGCGCCGCGTTCGTGCCTCGCTTGGGGGCGCAGAGCCGGGGTTTCACCCCGGACCCCGACCAGGGGTTGTCCACCCCTGGACCCGGACCAGCGCAAGCGCTGGACGCGGGGTCGATGAACTGCGCGATGCGCAGTTCATCGACCAGCCAGGTCAAGACTGCCACGACCCTGCCCACCAAGGCCGCAGCGCTGCAGGTTCAACCGGCGACGTGCCCGTCGCCAGCTTGAACCCCACCTCCATGGTCTTGCCACGGGCCCGTTGGAAGAACTGCGCACCGCGCAGTTCTTCCATCACCGGTCCAGGCCGTGCCTGGTCCGGGTCGAGGGGCGGACAGCCCCCGCGGGGTCCGGGGCAGCGCCCCGGCGCGACGCCTTCGATCCTCGCCCGGTCAGGACGCCTCGATTCGCTCGATTCGTGCTGGCACGTGCTTGTGCCATGGCGTGCCTGCGAGCCAATCTCGCTGTGCGTGGTGGGTGAGCTCGTTTGGTGCTGTGCCGTGCTTGCGCTCGCTGCCGGCTTCGTCGGGGTACAGGAGACCGCCTCCATTGGGCAGGCTCACGTGGCCGGCTCGCATGCCGTCGTTTACTTCTACCGTTGCGGTTGCGCTGCCGCCCTCCGTCACGATTCGTACGACGCTGCCTGTGGAGAGGCCGAGCTCCGCTGCGTCTGCTGGGCTCATGCGAAGGGCGCCTTCGAGGTCGACCTTGCGCCATGCGGGGTCGCGGAAAATGGTGTTCGCCGAGGAGGATCTTCGCTCGCCGGCGGCGAGGATGAACGGATAGTGCGCGTCGCGGGCTCGGGCGGGCTCCGTCGCCAGGCCGAGCAGCTCGGGCAGGAGCTCCGGGACTGTGAGGCGAATTCGTTTGTCCGGGGTGTCGAGCCGCGCCCACGTCTCTTCGTAGGGGTCGACGGTGAAGGTGATGCCGGAGCGCTCCCGGAGAATCGCGTCGAAGAGTGCGTCGGCGTCGGGGAAGCCTGCGCGCTGCACGCTCTCCGGGAAGGTCATGAAGCATGTTTGCGCGATGCCCCAGAGCACGGCGGTGGCCTTGGCGCCCTCGGGCAACGTTGGGCCGAGCGTCTCGTAGAGGATCACGGGCGCGAGCGCCATGAGGTCGGGCCGCGCTCCGACGAGGCCCATGAAGGCCATGGCGAATTCGCCTCGTGAGGACCGCGCGGCTTCGGCGAGCGGGGTGAGATCCACGCCGTCGAGCGCGCCCGTTGCGCGCACGAGGCGGCGATGGATCTCGGGCTCGGGCAACGTCCCCGGGAGCGGCGCGAGGAGGGGGGCGCGGAGCTGGAAGGCGTTGCGCGGGAACTCCAGCGTGAAGAACGTTGCTTCCCATTTCTCGAACTGCGACGCGGTGGGTAGCACGTAATGGGCGAGCCGCGCCGTCTCCGTGAGCGCGACGTCGATCACGACGAGACAGTCGAGCGCGGCGAAGGCCTCGCGGAAGCGCTTGGAATCGGCGAGCGAGTGCGCGGGGTTCGCGCTCTCGACGATCATCGCCCGGAACCGCTTCGGGTGGTCCGTCAGGATCTCGTCCGGGATCACGTTGCAGGGCACGAGCCCTGTGATGATACGCGCGCCGGTGACGGGCGTGGTGCTCCCGCGCTTGCCGCCGCCGCCGCCTCCGCCGAGCGAGGCCATGCGGGAATGGATGTTCATTCCGCCCTCTTTGGCGAAGCTTCCGACGAGGAGGTAGACGAGCTTCTCCAGCCACGAGTCGAGCGTGGAATGGGGCGCCTGCTGGACGCCGAGATCCTCCTGGATGGCGACGCTCTTCGCGCGGGCGATGCGGCGCGCGACCTCGCGCACGAGGGCCTCCTCGACGCCGGAGCGCCGCGCGAATTCGGCGACGGGCACGCGCGCGAGGGCGTCGAGGATGGGCTCCGCGTCGGTCGTGTGCTCGGCGAGGAAGGAGTGATTGACGAGGTCTTCTTGCACGAGCGTGCCGAGGATCGCGGCGAGGCAAAAGGCGTCCGTGCCGGGATGGACGGCGAGGTGGTACTGCGCGAGCCGTGCGGTCTCGGAGCGCCGGGGATCGATGACGACGAGCGCGCGCGTGGGGTCGGCTGCGATCTCCTTGAGCACGTGGCGGGCGCGGGGAAAGCCGTGCGAGTGCCAGGGGTTCTTCCCGACGAAGACGGCGACCTCGGCGTGCTCGAAATCGGGCGCGGTGTGGCAGCGGGGGCGGCCGAAGAGCTTGCCGTCGACCCAGAACTCGCCGGTCTTTTCCTGGGCGAGGGCGTTCGAGCGGTAGACCGCGCCGAGCGCCGCGAGCGTCGCGGTGGCGTAGGTGCCGCAGAGGTGATTGCCCTGGCCGCCGCCGCCGTAATAAAAGATGGAGCTGCCGCCGTGGGTATCGCGGATGCCGACGAGCTTCGCCGTGATCTCGCGGATCGCTGTGTCCCAGTCGATCGGCTCGAACGATCCGTCGGGACGGCGGCGGAGCGGCGTGCGCAGGCGGTCCTTGGCGTTCTGGTAATGGTCGAGCCGCTGGGCCTTCTCGCAGAGATATCCGTGCGATCCTGGGTGCTTTCGATCGCCGCGCACGCGCGTGAGCCTGCGATCCTCGACGAGCACCTCGATGCCGCAGTTCAGGCTGCAGAGGATACACGCGGTCTTCTGGAACGTCCCGGCTTCGGTCGTCATGGAGGGCCTCCCGCGGAGGGGACGATACCACGAAGCGGTTTGCCCTGCCCGAGAGCTTCTCTCTTCCCGCCCGGCGCCGCTCTGGTAGAAGGCTTCTCGTGATGACACGTTTTTCTCTCCTCATGGCCACGGTCGCCTCGTTCGCCGCGGCGGGTTGCTTCAATCCGTACGCGGGCCTCTTCGATCCCGCGGCGATGCAGGCGCAGCAGGCGCAGGTGATGGCCGACGCGCAGGCGCAGAACGACGCGCAGATCCTCGCGCAGCTCGAAGATTCACGCGCTGCCGTGAAAGCGAGCCCGGGCGACATGAACGCGGCGCGGGTGCTCGCGCAGCGCGTGGGGGCTTGTTTCATCCTGGGGCTCGTCGATCGGAAGAAGATCGATGGCGAGGCGGCGATCGCCGAGGTGGATGTGGCGCTCGAAGAGGCCACGAAGAAAAACCCCGACCAGAAGGCCGAGGCGCTCGCGTCGAAGGGGATCTTGTTCCTCCACGCGAAGCGAAACGCGGAGGCCCTCACGACGCTCGAGGCCTCGATGGCCGTGCGGCCCACGGTGTTCGCGTGCGTGCCGCTCCTCAAGGAGCTCGACGACGCGGGGCGATCCGGGGAGGTCGTCGGCCATTGCAAGAAGGCGCGGCCGGCGGCGCGCGATGACGAGGAGCGGTACACGTTGCTCGATAGTTGCCTCCAGCATTCGCATGGCGGCGCCGCGGAGAAGGGGCTCGCGTGGGCGGGGCAGGCGGACATCGATTTCTACAACCAGAAGACGGACGAGATCGTCCGGGAAAAGGCGGCGTACCGGGCCGAGCAGGAGGCGCACTCGGCGCAGATGCAGGCGGACTTCGACGCGAGCCGCAGGCGCTCGGAGCAGGAGCGGGCCGCGCGGGCAGGGGCGGGGAGCACGGGCGGTGGCGGGTCCACGTATTCGCTCCGGCTGCACAACAGTTGCTCGCGAACGATCAAATTGTTCTTCGGGGACAACCCGAAGTTCGGCAGCGGGACGCGGACGTCGCTCGGGTCGAACTCGACGTCGTCGTATTCGGGCGCGGGGCCGAAGACGGTGTGGATCGTGGACGATCGGGATCAGGGCATTTCGAGCTTCGTGGCGAGCGGTTCGCAGTCGATGCAGATCACGTCGAGCTGCGCTGGGTTCTCGACGTACTGAGGGCGCGCCCCTTTCGAATGAGCGCCCACCCGAGGCCGCCGAGCAAAAGCCCGGAGCCGAGGAAGCCGATGTCCCAGAGCAGCGCGTGCGCGCCGGGCCGGACGTGGTGGATGCCGAAGAGCTGATGGTCGATGAGGCCCTCCACGAAGTTGAAGAGGCCCCAGCCGAGCGACATCGCGCCCACGAAGGTCGGCGTCGAGCGGGGGATCGTGTCCTTCTTGATGCCACGCCAGAGCACGGCGAGGCCGATCACGGTCGTCAGCCACGCGATCGCGTGGAAGAGGCCGTCGAAGAACATGTTGATCTTCATGTCCCGGAGGTTCGTCGGAGGCAGGATCGACGAGAGCATGTTGTGCCACTGGAGGAGCTGGTGGAGCACGATGCCGTCCACGAATCCCCCGAGCCCTACGCCGAGCAGGATCCCCGCCGCGACGAGGCCCCCGTCCTTTTGATTGTCTCGTCCCATCACGTCACCCGTCCTTTCCCGTTCCCGCGGTTCGTCCGCGCTTGTGCAACACGAAAGCCACGAGCCAGACGACCAGGAAGGGAAGGAGCAGGAGAGCAAGGTGGTCCCACGTATTCGGATCCTCCCGGATGAATGCGCGTGTCCTCCGCGCGAGCGCGCAGTCCGGACACGCGAGCGCGAGGGCAGGGTGCGCACCGAGGAGACAGGCGAGCACGAGGGCGACGGTCGCTGGCATGCGCGCCCAGGTTGCAACGGCGGTGCCCGCCTCTCCGCTGCGGAGAAGGTGCGCCGAGCGTGCGAGCTCGTGTAGAATCGCGCGCATGCTTTTTCCCATCGCTCGCGCTTTTTTCCTTGTCCTTCCCATCCTCGTGGCCTGCAGCGGGAAGGTCGACGTCGATCACACCTCGACAAGCACCGGCGGCGGGGGCCAGGGCGGCTCGGGTGGCGCCGGTGGCGCCGGCGGCTCCGGCGATTGCCCCGCCGAGCTCCCCGTCGCCGGCGCGCCTTGTGACGTGCCGGAAAACCAACCCTGCTCGTACGGCGAATGTTGCCCGCAGATGTTCACCTGCGAGGCGGGGAGCTGGGTCGAGACCCTCGTCGCGTGTGAGGCGCCGCTGCCGTGCCCCGCGTCACCGCCGCTCGACGGCGCGGCTTGCGCAGGTCCGTGTGGGCAAACCTCGCCGTGCACCTATGCCTGCGAGGCGGGCGGCGCGTCGTTCACCGTGACGTGCGGGGACGACAATCTCTGGCACAGCGACATGCCGACCTTGTGCCAGGGCGCCATGACCTGCGGCGACATGCTCCAATGCCTCGAGGGGTATATCTGCGTCACGAAGCAGGCCTTCGTGGCCACGTACGAATGCGCCCTCGATCCTTGCGGGCCGGAGCCGCTTTCGTGCGCCTGCGCGGAGTCTCTCTGCGGGGACAGCTTCGCCTGCATCCAGGCCTCGGGCAAGAACGTCCTGTGCGAGTGCCCGAATTGCAAGTGAACCGAGGCGGCCCGGTCATCCGGGCGGATCGGCCTCGGGCTCGCCCTGGGCCTTGATACGAAGCGCTTCGAGCGCCGCGCGCGCGTCCAGCGTGCCCTCGGGGGCGGCCCGCTTGCTCGGGCAGAGCTCGTTCAGCGGGCAATGGCGACAATCGGGGGCACGCGCGGTGCAGACGTAACGCCCGTGGAGCTGGAGGCGCAGCCCCACGTCGATCCATTCGTTCGTCGGGAACGAGCGGCAGAGATCGACCTCCACCGCCGCAGGATCTTCTTCTTCCGTGAGCACGAGCCTGCGCGCGACCCGGGCCGTGTGGCGATCGACGGCGATGCCCTCCGCGATCCGGTAGGCGTTCGCGAGCACGACGTTCGCGGTCTTGCGCGCCACGCCGGGCAACGTGATCAACGCGTCGAGCGTGCGCGGGACCTCGCCGCCGAAGTGCTCTGCGATGGTGCGGCTCGCCTCGCGGATCGCGCGGGCCTTGTTCCGGAAGAAACCGGTCTCGTGCACGAGGCGCTCGACCTCGTCTTGCGGCGCGGCGCCGAGCGCGGCCGGCGTGGGGTAGGATTGAAAGAGCGCTGGCGTGACGAGGTTGATCTTCCGGTCCGTGCTCTGCGCCGCGAGGATGGTCGCGACGAGGAGCTCCCACGGATTGCGGAAATCCAGCTCGATCCGCGGCGCCGGGATCGCCCGGGCGAGCCGCGCGTGGATCTCCGTGGCGCGCAGTCGATGCGACGACGGAGCAACGCCCGACGGCGGCGGCCCCTCCGGCTGCGCCGCGCCCCGCCGCACCTCGACACGCCTGGGTTTGCCCACGTCGTCCTCGGGATGCAATCGGCGGGCCCTGCGCATGCGTGGGCCCGGCGCGCGGACGGTCTCGGACGTGTCACGCGGCTCGGCAGGGTCGTCGTGGGACGTCTAGCGTTCGGCCCAATCTCGTTCGAGCTCCCGTAGACGCACGTGCTCGGGGATCGCTCCATGAAGCGCACGCATCGCCGGGTCCTCGATCCTTTCGAGCCGCCATGCGAGCCGGCGAATCGCCTGCGCGAGCGCCTCGCGGGCGGCGGGCATGTCCCCGGTCGCGGCGCGCGCCTCGGCCATCGCGAGGCGCAGGGGGATTTCCGCGTACCCGGCGCTGCCGCCTTCCGCCTCCATTCGGCCCGCGACCTCCTCGGCGACGCGGCGCGCTTCGTCCGGGCGCCCTTCGCGGAGCCACGCGACGATCAGCGTCCTCTCGATGTGCGGTCGCCAGCAACGGACGTTTTGCAGGATCGAGAGGGCCTTCTCCGCGGCCTCTCGGGCCTCCACGACGCGCCCCTCGGCCAGGAAAACCCGGGCGAGCGCGCCGTACGAGACCGCGACCGTGTCTTCCATCGCGCCCTGCTCGATGAGCAGCCTGGCGAGGCCCTCGATTTCCGCCCGCCGATCCGCTGCACATCGCTCCGCGAGGACGAGCATTCGATAAAAGCGCGCCGTGGACGCGAGGAACATGTCGTTCCTGCGGAGGGCGCTCTCCAGAACCTCGTCGATCCCTCGCTCCGCCGCGGCTTCGTCCCCGAGCGCCGCGAGCGTCGCGCTGTGCAGGCACAAGGCCATGCCCCACCAGTTCGAGGAGCACGCCGCCGTATACAGCTCGACGCAGACACGCAAGGACGTGTGGGTCGCCCAGAGATCCCCCTCGATGAGGAACGTGAAAATCGCCCGCGCCTGGTGAATGTGGCCGCCGGCGAGCAGCTCCCCCTCCGGCAGGCGCGGCGCGAGCGCCTCCAGCCGCGAGAGCAGGCGCGCCGCGGGCTCGCGGCTCCCCAACATGCCGAACGCGGACGTCGTCGCCGCGAGGAGCAGGAGGAACGAGGCGACCGCATCCGGCGGGGGCGCGAGGTCCTGGAGGACACGGGCGAGCATGGCCATCTCGTCCCGCAGGTTCCTGTTCACCGCGATGACGAGGAAGGACGCCGCCGCCTGGTTCCAGGCGACGCTCCCGACAGGCAGGAGCGAGAGCGCTTCCTTGCCGAGACGAATGCCCGTTTCCCAGTCGAGGCGCCAGACACAAACCTCGAACTCGAGCGCGAGGAGTTTTCCCCGGACCTCGCCGGAGGCGCCGCACTGGAGGCCGCGCTCGGCGCGGATCCCCATCCCGTCGATATCGTCCTGCTGGTAGGATTGCTGCGCCGCGCGGAAGTAATGGGCGGCGGCCCGCGCGAGGTCGCCGCCCGCGCGGGCGTGCTCGGCGAGCACCATCGGATCCGTCTCGCCGATCTGCTCCAGGTACGCACACGAAAGCCGATGCCCGAGCGCCCGATCCGCGTCGGTCAAGAGTCCATACGCGGCGTCGCGCAGGAGCACGTGGCGGAACCCGTACTCCGTCTCGCCGGAAAAACGGCATTGCGCGCGGCGCTCGAGGATCTCGGCATGAAGCAGCTCTTCGAGCCGCTCGTCCGTCGACGCGGCGTCGCGTGTTCGTCCGAGGAGCGTGAGCAGGCCGCCGCGCCAGAAGGTTTGTCCGAAGATGCTCGCCGCGGAGAGCGCGCGGCGGGAGGCCGGTTCGAGGCACGAGAGCCGCGCCTGGAGCATCGCCAGCACCGTCTCCGGCTGTCCTTCCGCTTTGCCGTCGGCGGCGGCGCGGATGAGCTCCTCCAGGAACAACGCATTGCCCGCGGCCTGCTCGACGATCCGCTTGACCGAGGCCGCGGGCACCTCGGGGCCGAGCACGGCCTTGACCAACTCGCCGGCCGCGCCGTCGCGGAGCCCGCCGAGCCGGACGCGGTGGACGATGCGGCCCTCCCATAACCGCGGGAACACTTCGACCACCTCGGGGCGGCCGAACGCCAGCACGAAAAAGGGCAACTCCCGCCGCTCCACGAGGGCCGCGTCGACGAGCTTCACCGTCGCGGGGTCTCCCCAGTGGAGATCCTCGAGCACCAGGAGGACGGGGTGTTGCGCGCATTCGGCGGCGAGGAGATCCAGAAAGGCCCGCTGGATCTGCTCGTTCATGATTTTCGGATCCCGAAAGGCCGCGCGGAGCAGGGCGCTCGGCTCTTCCACGGCGACGCCGCACATCGTGGCCAGAAATTCGCTCACCCGCCGCTGCTCCGCGGGCGCCACGGAGAGCCCGATGCGCTGGCGGATCTTTTCCGCTTTTCGAACCGGCGTATCTACGACCTCGACCTCGCAAAGCCTCCGCAATGCCTCGCCGAGCACCCCATAAGGCGACCCCGCGCTGAGCGGCGCGCCGCTCCCGACGAGCACCAGGATCGCGAGCGGGCGCGCCAGCAGCCTTCGCAAAAGCTCGTGCCGCAAGCGGGATTTCCCCGTGCCTGGCGGCGCGAACACGAGCGCCCCCGCCGGCTCGGCGTGCTCCATGGATCCTTCGATCGCCGCGAGGAGCAAGGCGAGCTCTCGCTCGCGGCCCACACAAGGGGTCGGCCGGCCGAGCAGGAGGCGTGATGCATCGACCAGGGCGGCGCGCTCTTCGTGCAGGAGCGGCGTATCCGCGGTGAACGTGATGCCGAACCGAGGCTCGATCAGCTTCGCGGAGAGCTCGTCCAGGAAAATGCTCGGTTGTGTGGTCGTGGGAGGGTCCGTCTCCACGGCGGCCTCCGGAGGCATTTCGCTGTTGCGCGTGGCGAGCAGGGAAAAGGCGCGCTCGATGGCCTCGCCGACGAGGACCTTTTCTTTCATCACCCCGCGGCCCGTGGTCAGGGCGATGCGGGCCGCGGGCCAGGACGCCTGGATGGCGAGCGCGCAACGCGCGGCCTGCGTGGCCTGATCCACGGCGCTCTGCGCGGGCGTGACGACGACGACGAGCGCGCCGCTCGCCAGCCATTCGACGCGTCCGCCGAGGCGAAGCAGGCGGGCGCGCAGGGCTTCCCGGAGCGATACCCACGCGGTCCGCGTGAAGATGGTGTCCTCGTCGCCGGACGGCGGCTCCTGGCCCGGAACGGCGACGACGACGGAGAGCAATTGCAAAGCATCGCCGCTGAGCGCCGGGGGGGCGGAGGGATCCGCGCGCCCCACCTCCACCGCGACGTCGTCCGCGAGGCGCGACGCGAGGATCGCGAGCTCGTCGCGCAGCGCCGCGGCGTCGGGGGGGCGCCGCGACGGATCCTTTTCGAGCATACGCGCGACGAGCGAAGCGAGCCCCCGAGGCGTGTCGGGCCGGAGCATCTCGACGCTGGGGACCTCCTCGAAAAGGATCTTGGCGAGCGTCACGAGCGCGCTTGGCGCGAAAAACGGAGGTTTTCCGGTCAACCCGTGGAATGCGACGCAGCCGAGCGCGAAGACGTCCGCGCTCGGCCGGAGATCCCCCTCGCCACGCGCCTGCTCGGGGGCCATGTAGCCGGGCGTCCCGAGGAGGGCGCCGGGCCGCGTCAGTGCCGTCGCGGAGAGGGCGCTCCGTGCAATGCCGAAATCGAGCAACGTGACGCGATCGATGCGGCCGTCCCGCAAAAACAGGTTGCTCGGCTTGATGTCGCGGTGGAGGATTCCTTTTTGATGGGCGGCGGCGAGCGCGTCCGCGACCGTGAGGAGCAAGGTCACGCAATCGCGCAGCTCGAGCGGGCCCTCGGCGAGGCGTTTGCCGAGGTCCTGCCCGGAGATCCATTCGAGGGCGAGATACGGCCGGCCGTCCTCGGCCTTGCCGTGCGCGAGATACGAGACGATTCCCGGATGCCCGAGCTGGGACAGGAGCCGCGCCTCGCGGTCGAACCGCGCGGCCTGCTCGAAGCCGCCGTCGGTCGAATGCAGGAGCTTGAGGGCGACCACAGCGCCGGTGCTGACATCGCGGGCGCGAAAGACCTCGCCCATCCCGCCCTTTCCTGCGAGTTCTTCGAGGCGAAAGCGCCCGGCGACGACCGTCCCCGGGCGCGCGCCCTCGCGGCGGGATCCGTTCATGGGCGCCCCCATAGGTGGATCCCACCCTTCATAAGAAGAAATTTCACGATGGATCTCTATCCCCCCACAATGTGCTCATTACCCCAGCACCCGCCAGGCCGTCAGCGATTTTCCTCCCTCGGCTCGCATTTCTCTCGCGGACCAGGAGTCATATTTCTGACGGATTCATCTCCCAGGCCTTTTGGGCCAGAATCGAGGACGAGGCGCGGGCCGTCGCGAAGGCGTCGACGCAGCACAAGGCATGTATCGTCACGCAAGGGGCGCGGGGGGGCGGCGCGCCGGTGTCCGCTCCCGCGCCAGGCGTCCCGTGCGCGGGGCATGACACTTCAATCGGCGTCGTGCGGAAGACTGCACGAATGCGTCATTGACCTGGCGCCCAAGCCGTGTTTTCTTTCATTCTCTACCTTCAACGGTCGACTCGAAAGCTGGAAATAGCTAGGAGCGACGCCATGTCCATTCTTCTTCACCGCGTTTCCGACGTTACGCTTTCGGAAATCACCGCGGGCGCCTCGGTGCTCGACGGCGCCGAGGCGTTGAGCCGCGTCTATGACTTCGGCAAGCACCCGTACTTTTCATGGATGCAGGCGCCTGCGACACGAATCGAGGATTTTCGCCGGAGCCAGGCCCCCTATTTACATTATGTCGAGCATTTTTCACGCGCGTTGACAGCGGTGCTCGCGCGCGTGCCCGCCATCGATCTGCGCCTCGCCACCGTCTATGAAAATGTCGCGGAGGAGCACGGGCACGGAGAAATCGAGAGCACGCACCGCGGCACGTTCGCGGGCTACCTGCGCGCCATTGGCCTCCGCGAGGAGGAGGAGGCGCGGGAGTGCCCGATCCGCATCGCCGTCGCCTACCAGTCCCTGCTCGACTTTTGCCTCGTGAATCCCGCCGAGATGGGCGCCGCGGCCACGGGCATCGTCGAGTATACCCACATCAAGATTTCCACCCTGCTCGCACAGAACATCCACGAGCGATTCTGGGGGGACCTCGACGCCCAACGCCATTACCGCCTGCACGCGGAGATCGACGCCGACCACGCCGTCTCCCTGTTCGCGCTTTGCGAGGAGGGCTGGAAAAATCCCGCGTCGGCGCGACGCATTGCCTATGCGATGGCCTACGGGGTCCACCTGTGGTGGTCGTTGTTCGATGCGATGTGCCCGGCCGAAATCCTCCCCCCGTCCGCGACCGACGGCATTCGCCCGCTGATCGACGGAGGCGGCGCCGGTGAGCCGCTCGCGCCCGCGTCCGGCGGCCGCAGACCCTGCAATTTGACCGTACGAATGCGTCACGACGGGGGCTCGTGGCAGGCCGGGCGGGCGACGTCCCTCGGGCCGTTTGGCCTGGTCCTCGGCGGGGTTCTCCCGCCGCCGCTCGACGCCGCGATCGAGGTATCGATCGACGGGCTTTTCAGCGCCCCGCTCCCGATCCCCGGGCGCGTGCGCTCCCCGGCCGGCGAACAAGGCGGTTTCTGCGTCGAGTTCGTGCTCGACAGCGACGCGCAACGCGCCGAGGTGCGAAACGCCGTGCGCGCGCTCCTCGTTTCCGAGCGCACGATGACGCACGGCAGCGGCGACGATTCCCTCCACGTAGTTTGACTGCGCCCGCACGGCGGTCGATACTCCGGCGCGCGCCGTGAGCGCACCTCGTCGCCCGAGCCCGCTGTTTTCCTGGGGCGCGGGTGAACCCGCGGCCTCTCGTGACGTCACGGAAACCGCGATTCGCCTGGAAAGACGCCGACCGTTATGAAGCTTTATTCGCATCCGCTGTCCGGGAATAGCCACAAGGTGCGCCTCATGCTCTCGATGTTGCGCATCGAGCACGAGGAGATCGTGGTGGACCTCCTGAAAGGCGAGCACAAGACGCCCTCGTTCCTCGCGATGAACCCGCTCGGCCAGGTCCCCGTGCTCGTCGACGGCGACGAGACGCTGCGGGATTCGCAGGCCATCCTGGTGTATCTCGCGCGGAAGTACGGGGGCGAGGCGTGGCTGCCCTCGGATCCGGCCGGGATGGCCCGTGTCGTGCAGTGGCTATCGTTCGCCGCGAACGAGGTCCACCACGGCCCGTTCCTCGCGCGGCTGCATTTCCTTCTCGGCATCCAGCTCGATCTCGGCCTGGCCCAGGACCGGAGCCGCGCTGCCCTCGACATCCTCGACGCCCACCTCGCCCGGCGCGCGTGGCTCGAGCTCGATCGGCCGACCATCGCCGACCTCGCCGTCTTCCCCTACGTCGGCCTCGTCCGGGAGGGCAAGGTCATGCTCGACGACTATCGCAACGTCGTCGCCTGGATCGAACGTATCCACACCCTGCCCGGATACGTGGCCATGCCGGGTCTTTGATTCTGCGCGGCGGGCTCGTGGCAAAGCGGTGAGCGACGCGTGACGTTCCAGTTACCCGACAAACGGTACGGGCGCGAGGCCGAGGTATGGGCCCTGCTCCGGGCTTTTGAGCGCGCCGCGACCGGGGCGAGCGAAATCGTGCTCGTCTCGGGCTGGGCCGGCGCAGGGAAATCGACGCTCGTCGAGGAGCTCGGCGCCTCGCTCGCCGCCCGCCGCGGGCACCTCGTTGCGGGCAAATTCGACCAATACAACCGCACGGTCCCCTTCGCCACGCTCCTGCGCGCGCTCGACGATCTCGCGCAGCGCGTGCTCGGCGACGGCGAGGGGGACGATACGGCTGAATGGCAAGAGCGCTTGTACGAGGCGCTCGGCGAGGGCACGGCCGTCCTCGTCGAGACGCTTCCGAGCGCGCGATCGGTGATCGGAGCGCAATCCTCGCCGTCGCCCACGAGCTCGTCGTCCTCGGCGAGCGCGGCCGAATCGCAGGCCCGCCTGGAGCACGCGCTCTTGCGATTTCTTTCCGTGTTCGCGCGGCCCGAGCATCCGCTCGTCCTGTTCCTCGACGACCTGCAATGGGCCGACGACGCGTCGCTGCGTTTTCTTCGGGCCGTCGCGGGGGATCCCAGCATTCGCAACACCCTGCTGATCGGCGCTTACCGTGATCAGGAGGTGGGCCCGGAGCACCCGGTCACCGAGGCGAAAGTCGCGCTCCGGCAGCGCGGCGCGCGCCTCGAAGAGATCGAGCTTCCGCCCCTCGGGCCCGAGCACCTGGAGGCGATGATCGCCGACGCGCTCGCGACGACCACGGGGCCGGAGATCCAGGCGCTCGCAGCCGAGGTGCACCGGCGCACCCGCGGAAACCCGTTTTTCGCGCGGGAGTTTCTCCGGTTCCTCGTCCAGGAAGGGTTTCTCGCGGAGGGCGCGGGCCCCGGGGCGTTCGCCTGGGATCTCGCGCAGATCCGGACGGCGCCCTTGCCCGAGGACGAGGTCACCCTGATCGTCCGGGAGATGCGCAAGCTCCCGGCCGAGACGCAGGTGACGCTGCAGATCGCCGCCTGCGTCGGCGCGCTCTTCGACGTGCACGATCTCGCGGCGGCGCGCGGCACCACGGCATCCGAGGCCCTCGCGGCCCTCGCGGCGGCGATGGGGAAGGACCTCGTCATGCCCGTCGAGCCACGCAGGCGGGGGGACGCCGCGGACAGCGCTACCATTCGTTTCCGGTTCCGTTTCCTGCACGATCGCGTACGCCAGGCCGCCTACGAGCTCATCGGCGAGGACGATTTGCCGCGGATCCGGCTCCTCGTCGGACGCCGTCTTTATGCCGACGCGCGCGCCCGCAACGTCATCGACGAAAAGCTCTTCGAATTCGTCGAGCACCTGAACGCCGGCGCCTCGCTGCTCACCGACGCGGCCGAGCGCGACGAGCTCGCCCGGCTCGACCTCGCCGCCGGCGCGCGCGCGAAGGCCCGGACGGCCTACGACGCCGCCGCCCGTTATTATGGCGCAGGCGCGGCGCTCGCGCTCTCCGGCGGGGATCCAGCGCTCGTCTTCGCGCTCCACCTCGGCCGGGCCGAATGCGCCTACCTGCGCGGCCAGCTCGACGAAGCCGAGGCGCTCCTCGTTGCTTTGCCGGTCCCGCCGCAAACAAGCTCCGAAAAGGCCGCCGTGTGTCGGGTCCGCATGGCCGTCCGCACGACGCGCGGGCACGCGGCCTCTGCCATTGAAGTGGGGCTCGACGCTCTCACGGCGCTCGGCCTCGACATCCCGCGGGACGAGGCCACGGCAAAGATCCTCGCGGAGCAGGAGCACGCCCGGGTGCGCGAGCGGCTTTCGGCGCGGGGGCTCGAAGCCCTGGCCGAAGGTGCGCCGCTCGAAGATCCGGACAAACGGGCCAAGCTCGAAATTCTCACGAACCTGCTCGCGCCGGCGAACCTCGTGCGGCCGGCGCTCTTCAGCCTTTGCGCGGCGATCCAGGCGAACATCTCGCTCGAATCCGGCCACGCCGACGAATCCATTTACGGGTACATGCTCTACGGCATGCACCTCGCCACGTCACTCGGCCGTTATGCCGAGGCGGGGGCGTTCGGCAAGCTCGCGCTCCGTCTCGACGAGCGGCGCGGCAGCGCGGGCGAGCCTTGCCGCTTGAACTTCGTGTACGGCTCGTACGCCCATTTCCTCGAACCCATCCCCGACGTGCTCGGTTATCTCCGGAAGGCCTACCGCACGGGGCTCGCGACGGGCGATTACATCTACCTTTCGTACGCTTGCAGCCACATCGTGCTCTTGCGGCTCGCCCTCGGTGATCCGCTGAAGGACGTCGACGAGGAGGCCGAGCGGCTCCTCGCTTTGATGGAGCGGACCAAGGTCGCCTCGTCGATCGCTGTGCAGACGCTCGTGCGGCGGATCCTCGCGGCGCTCGCGGGGCGCACGCTCGACGTGCGTTCGCTCTCCGGGGACGGCTTCGACGAGGACACGTTCGTCGCCTCCCTGCGCGAGCGGGGCGTGCATTTCGCGCTCTCGTGGTACCGCGCGGCGCGCATCACGCTGGCCTTCCTCAACGGCGACGACGAGGACGCGCTCGTGATCGCCGGCGAAGGCGGGGAGGGGGCGTGGTTTTACTTCGCGACCGACGCCGTGTACCTGACCGCCCTCGCGGCCGCCCGCCTCTGCACCGAAGGGGCGAGCCCCTCCGAGGCGCGGTACACGACGTTCGAGCGAAACGCCACGCGCATCGCCGGCTGGGCGCAGGCCTGTCCCGCAAACTTCGCGCACAAGGAACTCCTCCTCGCCGCCGAGCGCGCGCGTATCGCGGGAGATCACGCCGCGACCGGCCCGCTCTACGAACGCGCCATCGAGGCGGCCGAGGCGGCGGGGCTCACGCCGCACGTCGCGATCGCCTACGAGCGGGCCGCGGCGTTTTTCCGCGACCGGGGCGACGAGGCGCGCGCGCGGAGCCACGTGCACGGCGCGCTCGACGCCTTCGCGCGCTGGGGCACGGACGCGCTCGGCGAGCGCTTGCGCCAGGAACACGCGGATCTGCTGCTGCACGAAGTGATCACGGAGAGCGAGGCGGAGGCGCGCGGGCGGCCGGTCGTGGTCGTGCCGTTCGCGCTTGGCGCGCTCGTCGCCGAGGTGGTGCTGGCCGTGGCGCCGGCCTTCGAGCGGACGCGTGACGCGCTCCAGGTCGAGCAACCGGACGAGCTCGGGTTCATGGAGACCGACGAGCCCAAGGTGCGCTGGCTCCTGCTCTGCGTCTTCGGCGGCCGGGCCTTGCGCCCGCACCCCGGGAGCGTGTCGTTCCGGGTGTTTCAAGGGCGCGAGGGGCGCCTCGGCGACGTGCCGTGGGCCGGCTTCGAGGTGACGGACACCGAGGGCTCGATGGACGTCGTGTCGATGGAGGACGTCGCCTCGGTGTGCCGGCAGCTCGGGGGATACCTCGCGGTCGAACGTGGGGACTTCGGCGTTCGCTCCACGATCGTCATCCCGAGGTTCCACATGGGCCCCGACGGCTGACCTGGTCGTCGCGGAGGCGCGCGCTCATCGCGCCTTCTTGGTTCGCTCGACGAGCAGATCGAGCCCGTCGAGGACCCGGTCCATGCCAAACCGGTACGCCGCGTCGGCCTGGTACGCGCCGCCCTGGGCCGCGCCCGCGGCCTCGCCGATGCGCGTCGCCCGGGGGAACTTCTTGGGGTCCACGACCCGGCCGAGCAGCTCCGCCTGGGCTTCCCACCACGCCGCGTCGGTCATGGCCGTGGCCTCGGGCAGCGCGGCGGCGTCGGCGGCGCTGCGCGCGTTCGCCTGCACGAACCCGAGGACGAACGTGAGCGCCGCGTCGACCTCCACGTCGGAGAGCCCCAGGCCGTCGAACGCCGAAAGCTCGTACTCGTACTTCGTGATCACGCCCGGACCGAGCGGCGGGCGGCTCGTGGACGCGTGGATCAGCCACGGATGCTTGGCGTAGAGGGCCCGGTTCTGGTTCGCGACGGCCGTCACCCGATCCCGCCAGCCGATCCCATCGAGCGCAGGCCGGCCTTCTCCGAGGTACACCACGTCGATCATCAGCTCGAGCAGCTCCGTTTTTCCTCCGGGCACGTACGTGTAGACCGACATCGGGGACGCGCCCAAGGCCTGCGCCACCGAGCGCACCGTGACCGCGTCGAGCCCTTGTTCGTCGGCGATCGTGACGGCCACCTCGACGACCCGATCCACCGTGAGCGACGGCCGCGGCCCCCGCGTCCGCGAAGGCGACAGCGTGTGCCGCCACAGGAGCGAGAGCGTGCGCGCGGGATCCGGGGTCGCGGGTTTGTTCGGCGGCATGAAATCGGTCTCCGTCCCCTTGACCGGAACACCGTACGACATACTCTGTACGATGTACGCAGTTGACGTCCACCATCACCAGGGGCCTTTCCCAGGATCGAGGAACACACGCATGCAAGCAACCACCGCGACGGCGATTTCGCTCAACGTCAGGGATGTCGATGCTTCCCGGGACTTTTTCGCCCGGCACATGGGGTTTTCCGCGGGGATGGCGGCGGACGGCTTCGTCTCGATGAAGCGCGAGGACGTCGGCTACCACCTCATCTTCCTGCGCCAAGGGCTCGCCTCGCTCCAGCCGGAGACCCTGAAGCACGCGCACGCCGGCGGCTTGATCCTGGCGTTCGTCGTGGGCGACGTGGACGCCGAGGAGGCGCGGCTGCGCGCCGAGGGCGTGCCCATCACGACGCCGCTCCAGACCGAGCCCTGGGGCGAGCGGTTTTTCCAGGTCACGGACCCGAACGGGCTCCTCGTGCAGTTCGTCCAGTGGATGACGTCGCCCGAGGCGTAGCCGCCACGCTCGAGCTCAAGGCAAGACGGTCACCACGATCCGCGACGAGAGCCCGCCGAAGCGCGCGAGCACCTGGCCCTCGCCCTCGTCGAAGGCCACCGCATACCCCGCGTTTTCCGGCGCGCAGGCCGCCTCCGCGCCCGTGCACGGCGGTGGCCTGCGAGGCCCGAGCGCGCCCGTGAACGACCACGCGACGGGCGCACGGCCGAACGAGAGGCGTTGCCCCGTGTCGTCGAACGACTGGAGCTCCATCACGAGCAGATCGCCGCGCTTGGCGGCCTGGGTCGTGTCGACGTGGACGCGGCTCGGGCGGCGCACGTCGAGCACGACGACGCCCTGCGCGCAGGGGATCCGCACGCGGCCCGGGTCGACCGCCTCGTAGGTCTGGCCCGCGGGGTCGAAATGGATCGGCGCGCTCGGCCGGGCCTCGGCGACGCGGCAAGCGCCGCGGGCCTTGGGCACCTCGTCCCGAGCGCCCACGGCCACGAAATACACGGTCTCCGGCGGTTTCGCGCAGCCAGCGAGCGCGCCGAGCATCGTCACGAGGAAGGCGGTGCGGAGCGGGTCGCGGGGCATGAAGGGCGCGCGAGTATCACTCGATCGGGACCTCCGGATCAACGTCGCGCCGCCGTGAGGAGGCGCCGCCAGACGCGCTCGGTGCTGCCTTCGAGCGGCGCGTCGGCGAGGCGGATCGCGGCGTAGGTTTGGCTCGGCAACCCAGCGATCGGGCGCCCCACGAGGCCGGGCGGCAGGCGGCAGAAGTCGTTGACGATCGCGAGCCCGGCGCCGAGGCGCGCGAACCGCAACGTGAGCGGCCAGCCGCGCACCTCGACGGCCACGTCCCAGTGCACGCCCGCGGCCCGGAGCGCCTCGTCGAGCGCCACACGTTGTGGCTGGCCCTCGGGCGGCACGACGAGCGCCGCGCCTTCGAGATCGGCGAGCTCCACGCGTTCCTTGGCAGCGAGCGCGTGGCCCTCGGGCACCACGAGCATCTGCCCGACCACCGCGAGCGGCTCCACCACGAGCCTCGGCGGCCGCGTCTCCAGCGGGAGCACGCCCACGTGCGCCTCGCCCGTGCGCACGGCCGCGAGCGTGCCCGCCGCGTCCCGCACGAGCAGCGACAGCGGCGTGCGCGCATCCCGCACCGAGCGCTGTACGGCTTCGCCGAGGAGGTAGAGATACGCCCCTTCGCCCGCACAGAGCACCACACGCGCGCGCGGCCGACCTGCGCGCAGGCCCTCGACGAACTCGACCTGCTGCGCCAGCGTTCGTCGTGCATACGCCGCGACCCGCTCGCCGGTGTCGGTCAGCACGAGCGCGCGGCCGACGCGGCGGTAGAGCGGGCTGCCCACGATCTCCGCGAGCTTCTGCACCTGCGCGTGGAGCGCGGGCTGCGAGAGGCCGAGGGCGCGGGCGGCGTGCGTGAAGTTCTTGTGTTCGGCGAAGGCGCTGAAGGCGCGAAGCCACGAGGTCTCGAGCATGACTATCCGCCAGGAGGATAGCTCATCCGAAAAGACGACTTCCGCCGATGGCTCGGTTCGCTACCCTCGGGGCCTCATGAACACTGTAGAGCTTAGCAAGACCCTCTCTTGGCTCCTCCGCCACGGGGCGCGCGAGGCCGGCGTATCGATGGATGCGGCCGGCTGGGTGCCCGTGCCCGAGGTGCTCCGGTACCTCCGCATCAGCCGCGCGGCCCTCGACGAGGTGGTCGCGACGAACAACAAGAGCCGCCTCCAGCTCGAAGGCGAGCGCGTGCGCGCGAGCCAGGGGCATTCGACCGAGAACATGCCCGTCACGATCGAGGCGCTGGAGGCGTCGTGGCGCCCCTACACGGCCGGCGGGAGCCTCTGGCACGGGACGACGGTCGAGGCGACGGCGCCGATCGCGCGGGAAGGCCTCTCGCCGCAGAAGCGCACGCACGTGCACCTGGCCCCGAGCCTCGAAAGCAAGGTCGGCAAACGCTCGGCGACCCCGATCATGCTGGAGATCTCGGCCGATCGATTGCGCGATGTGGGGCAGGGCGTGTGGGAGGCGCAAAACGGCGTCGTGCTCGTGCGCCACGTCCCGGTGTCGTGTTTCGTGGACCTCGTCTGCACGACCCACGCGGCGCGGAAGGCCGAGGCCGGCGTTCGAGCGCAGTTTGGCTTTCGCCGGTCGTGATCACTTCCGCTTCGGCTTCATGGGGATCACGCGGTTTTTTTTCGGGGCGTAACAGAGGAGCCTGGGATCCTCGTCCGTCATCGTGGCCTTCAAGTGCGCGACGACGGCCTCGCCTTGCGCTTTGCTTTTCACCGTGATCCCGAGGCGCCGGGTTCCTTCGAAAAACTCCACGAGGCCGAGGTCCGCGGCGCCCTCGAACGTGGAGAGCGCCTTTTGCGTGGTGGGGAACGTGAAGTCGGGGGCGTTTTGCGGGGCGACGTCGTAGAGGTACACGAACGGCGTCGGGCAGCCGTCCTCGAAGGCGATGCTCTTCGTCTCGCGGAGCTTCAAGACGGTCATGCCCGCGGAGGCCCACAACGTGTCCTTTTCGAGGGCCATGGTGTCGAAGCTCGTCGGCCAGGCGAGGTGCGCGATGGGCGTCCATCGGCCGTCATCGAACCGATGAATCGTCCGGCCGTCACTCGCGTGGAGCTGTCCATTCGAGACGAAGGCCCGCTTGAAGGGCTTGTCGAGGCGCGGGAGCGATCCGAACTTGCCGTTCACGTAATGGAGAATGGGCTCTCCCTTGCCGGGGAAAAGGAAGAGCTCGTCCCCGCGGCCCTTCAGGAACTCGGGCCTGTATTGCATGTCCAGGAGAAAGGGGCTCAGGGCAAGGGGCCGCGACTTGCCAGATTTTTCCCATACCTCCGCGGCGGGGTTTCCTTTTCCGCAGTTGAACCCCACGGTCATCATCGTGCCGGTCTCCGTGGCGGCGAAGGCCCGGGGGGCGATCGCCGGCACCTCACCCGTGTGGCCCATGAAGCGAAACTCGTCCTCCGGCCTGCAGCCGGCCGCGGCGTGGGAGAGATGCTTGTAGACGCGCGCGGGCCCTCGCACCGTCTTGAAGACGTAACCTTCGTACATCATCGCGGAGACCAGGGTCGACTCGCCCACGGTGGCGACGCCGGCGATGACCCCGGGCGAACCGCCGTCGCCGACCCGGAAACGCTCGCCTTTGCCGGTCAGCGGGAAATACGTGGGCTGAGGAGCCCGTCCCTCGTTGCTCTGGTAGATGACGTCGACGGCGTCGGGGAATCGACCGTGCACGGAGACGATGTGGCTCCCTCCGAGGTGCTTGTTGTCGTCGACGATCTGGCCGACCCATTCGATACGCTCGCCGTCCACGAGCCGGCCCACGCGCAGGTCCTCCACCACGGCGAGCCCGCCTTCAATGCCGAAGAGCATCTCGGGGTGCGTGCCCTTGGGCGCGAAAGGTTCGGCGGCGAGGGTGGGAACGACCTTCGGCAGAGGAGGGGGCTCCACGACGGGATTCGTGGCGGTACTCGCCGAGCTCTGCGGCGCAATCGACGCAGCCGGCGTTTCCTTTTCGGGCGTGGGTGGGGTCGATTGGTTGCAGGCGACCAAAGACGCGAGAAGGAGGCCAAGCGAAAGGGCGTTTATTTCGCGTCCCACGGAAGTTCCCCCGAATGAAGCAGGACCTCGGACTCGATCTTCGCGTCGGCCGGGTTCGTCCCGGTCCCGACGGTGGCCACACGCTGATACCGCACCCACCAGGAGAGGGTCCCGCGCTGCGGCCCCCCGGAGGGAGGCGTGAGGTCCAGGTCGACGACCCTCGGATCCCGGCCCACGCGGTCGTCCACGGCGAGGTGCCGGCCAGGTTGTCCCGGGATGACGTGAAAATGCCGCGCGAGGTGGCGGACCTCGCGGCGGAGGACGGTCCCACGCTCGTTTTTCAGCTCGCAGCCGACTTCGAGGCGGCGAAACAGGTCCCCGGTGGGAAAATCATGCCCCGGCGCGGGCTGGACGAGCGTGACGCGGAGGGTATCGTCCTCGGCGCGTTCGGCCTTCACGTGCAGGTTGTTCCGTAACCAGACGGGATCACGGACCTCGGCGAAAGCATGCGAGCGGCGGCCCTCGACGCGCGGCATGTGGCAATCGGCGCAAGCCTTCCCAGCCGCAGGCGAGCGCAGGTGCTCGCGCGCCGTGGTCTGCATGAACTGGCCGTCGTCGTTGCCCATGCCCATCGGAAAACGAAATTCGTGACAACCGGAGCAGCCCCCCGTCTGGCTGAAGGCGGTCGAGCGGCGCAAAGGGTGCGGCGCGCGGGCAGCAGCGTCGCCGGGAGAGGCCGCGGCAAGGACAAAACCTTCTTCCGTGACATGGCAGGTCACGCAGCCGACGCCAAGCTCGCTCACGGCCTTGGGCGGGTCGATCCGAGGATCCCCCTCCGGCGCATGGCAGCCGCGGCAGAAGGGCGAGGGCTCGATGGCGAACGCCTTGCGATACGCCGGATTGAGGTTTGATTGCTGATGGTGCGAGCCCTGCCATTGCTTGGCCTCGTCGGCATGGCACGCGATGCACGTCGCATTGAGCGTCACGGCCGCGTCGAGCCGCTTGCGATACGCGCGAGGCATGGGGACGCTCGGCGCGGCCGGCGTGTCGGCCGCGGGCGCGACGTCCACGGGGGCGAGCTCCGCGGCGGAGACGGCCGGAGGCGCCGGCGCCGATGTCGCTTGCCCGTCGTTGAGGACGTCCTCGCGGATGCACCCGGCGAGGAAGCAAAAGGACATCAGCAGGGAAAGGCGCAGCATAGGAACGACCGAAGCAGGCCGCTCCGTGACGTATCACCTTTCCTGTGCTGCGGGAACTGTCCAGTCAGGCGCCTCGCTGGGGTTTCACCCCGGACCCCGACCAGGGGTTGTCCACCCCTGGACCCGGACCAGCGCAAGCGCTGGACGCGGGGTCGATGAACTGCGCGATGCGCAGTTCATCGAACAGCCAGGTCAAGACCAGCGACGACCTTGCCAACCAACGCGGCAGCGCCGCAGGTTCCACCGGCGGCGTGCGCGTCGCCCGCTTGGAACCCACCTCCATGGTCTTGCCACCGGCCCGTGGGAAGAACTGCGCACCGCGCAGTTCTTCCCCCCTCGGTCCAGGCCGTGCCTGGTCCGGGTCGAGGGGCGGACAGCCCCCGCGGGGTCCGGGGCAGCGCCCCGGCTCAAGGCTGCTCGAGGCTCACGCCGCCTTGTACACGAGCACTGGCTGGAGCCTCCGCACGATCCGGACGAGCTCTCGCTGCGCGCGCATCACTGCGGAGATGTCCTTGTACGCGCTTGGCGCCTCCTCGCGCAGCCGATCGGCGATGCGGTGGTCGAACCATACGCCTTCGGCCTCGCGGAGGAGCTGCCGGTGCCCGATGCGCTTGCGCGCCTCGGAACGCGAGAGTGCTCGGCCGGCTCCGTGTGCCGAGGAATCGAGTGCTTCGGGGTGGCCGCGGCCTTCGACGTGAAAGCTCTCGCTCCCCATCGAACCGGGTACCAAGCCGGGCTCGCCTGCTGGCAGGCCCATCGCGCCTTTTCGATGCACCCAAAGCTCGCGCCCGCTGTGTGACTCGCGCCGCACGTGGTTGTGATCGACCTCCATACGCGAGCTTGGATCGGCCTCGATGCCAAAGAGCTCGCCGAAGAGGCTGATTGCCGCGTCGAGCATGCGCGCCCGGCTTGCCTTCGCATACCGGGCGGCCCATTCTGCGGCGTCGAGGTAGGCCCGGCCGGCCTCGCTGTCTGCTTCGAGAAATGCGAGCCCCGAGGGATCACGCTCTGCGCGGCCCTCGTAATGGTGCCGGATGGCCGGACCCATCGCGCGGGAGCCCGAATGTATGAGCAGCCAGAGCGCCTCCTCGTCGTCGCGCTGCACCTCTAGAAAATGGTTTCCCCGGCCGAGCGTGCCGAACTCCATCCGGCCCTCGCGCCGCTTCAGGGCTTCGAGCGCGCCGTCGCCGATCGGCGCCTCTCGAAGCTCGTCCGGCAGCTCCGGCGCCGCTGCGGTCGGGTGCAGGACGTGCGGAATGCGCTCGTACAACCCCGAGAGCAGCCGCGCCGCCCGGTCGCGATCTGCGAGCCGACCGGCGTCCGCTTGGAGCTGCACGGCCACCATTCCGCAGCCGATGTCGCCTCCCACGGCGGCTGGCAAAATTCGCCGCGTCGTGGCCGTCACCGTGCCCACGCAGACCTCCTCGGCGACGTGCGCGTCCGGCATGACCGCGACGTGCACGACATCCTCGGTTCGCGTGAGCCGTGCGAGTGCCGCCCGAAGCTCGGCGCTCATTCCGTCGGGCAGAAAGGTCGCGACGTGTGCGGTCACGATTCTCCTCCCGTCTCGGGCGGCAATACGCGAAAGGTCAACGTCGGCACGCGTTTTCGCGTGATTGCGCTTGCCACCTCCCCGCGCAGATACCCGGCCACTTTCTCCAGCCGCGCCGCCACCTCCTCCGGCGACGCACCCCGCGGCGCTTGCACGATCACCGCGAGCCTGCCTGCGTCGGGTGCGGGCTCCACGTCGGCCACCCACACCTCGAGGAGGACATCGTCCTCGATTCCGGCGAGCGCCTCGCTCACCGCTTCTTGCACCTGCCGGCAGAGCTGGCGCTCTTTGCGCTCGACCTTCCGGTCGTCTGCTGCTCCGAAAAATGAATCTGCATCCCGAGCGGAGCCAGCGCGGCCCCGCGAACGATCTCTCGTCATTCCATGCTCCGACTGCGTGACGAACCCGTGCCTGCCGCGTGTCTTCGCGGCGCGCTTCGTTCGGTCCGGGGTAGGAGCCTCGCCGGCGTCAGCGGGACGTCGGGGCGAGGCTCATCATCGCAATCGGTCGCATGACGGGCCTCCTTCGGAAGCGACAAGATGCATGAAGGCTGGAAGAAATGCAAGAGGGGCTGCGCGGGCGACCCATTGCTTTTCGACGCGTCCACCCACACGCGCGCGATGCGAGCCATTGACTCCGCCCATCGACGTATCCCTGGCCCTCCAGCTCGCATCTTTGCCGAGCTGGGCTGTGCTGGATGCTGAGCGCGAACGCACGTCGGCGGGGCGTGGCCTTTCCATTGCAGGCGGGACGCACGGGGGCGGCGCGGTCGCCGCCTGACGACGACGGAGGCACGTCATGGCGCGTGGGTGGAAACGCGGAGCGGCGACGCTCGGCATCTGGATGGGTTTGATCGGCGCGGCATTCGCGCAAAACGGAGCCGGCGGCGGCGCGGGCCAGAGCAGCGGGGCAGGGCAGGGGCAGGACGATATCGACAACCAGGGGACACAACGCGGCCAGCCGCCCGGCACGCGCACCACCCCCTACACCTGTCCGCCGGGCGACGAGCAACTGGGCGAGGGGCTGGCTTGCCCGCCGGAGGGCCTGCCCGGGTCGCCTCCTGGGCCGGGTGCGATACCTCCGCAGCCGGACACACAACCGCCGAGCCCGGGCACGCCTCCCCCGGCCCCGAAAGCGCCTCGCCCGGTCCCATAAGCGACTCCCCCGGGGGATCGGCTCCCGGGACCGGGGGATCGACTCCCGGGACCGGGGGATCGGCTCCCGGGACCGGGGGATCGACGTTTGGGGGGCAAAAAGGCGCGCCGGGAGGCGGCGGCGGGCGCTGACCGGGCGTCCGGGCTACTTCGGAGGGGGCGCGGGGAGCAAAATTTCGACCGTCGTCCCCTCGAGGAGCTGCACGTTCGCGAGCTTCACGACGCGCTCGGTCCCGTCGAGGCCGGTCGAGACGAGGATCGTCGCGCCCGTGTCGCGTTCGACCGTGATGGGCACGAAGCGGATCTTGTTCTCCGCGTCCACGACCGCCACGCGAAGCCCCTTCGCGTCGTTGAAGAGCGCGGTCGCGGGCACTTCGAGCACCCGGTGCGGCAAGGGCAGGGTGAGCGAGACCTCGGCATACATGCCCGAGAGGAGCTTGTTGTCGGGGTTCGGCACGCGCACCTCCGTGTTCATCGTGCGCGTCGCCGCTTCGAGCGCGCCCGAGGTGCGCGCGACCGTGCCCTCGAAGTTCTGCCCCGGGAACTCCCGCACGGAGACGATGGCCTTCGCGTTCGCCTTCACGCTCGGCGCGATGTCCTGCGGGACGCCGACGAAGACCCGCACGGGGTCCGTCGCGGCGATGCGGAAGAGCGGCGTGCCGTTGCCCGACGAGACGAGCGCCCCCCGGTCGATCGACCGGGTGACGATCGTGCCCGCGAAGGGCGCGACGATCTTCGCGAACCCCTTCAAATCACGGATGCGCTGGATGTTCGCCGATGCGGATGTGATGGAGGCTTGCGCCACGGTCACGCTCGCCGCGTCGACGCGTGCTTGCCCCTGCCGCTGGTCGAGGTCCTCCTGCGAGGCCACGCCCGCGGGCACGAGTTTTTCGTACCGCGCGAGGTTCGACTTCGACAGATCACGGCTCGCCTCGGCCCGGATCAGCGCGGCCTTGGCCTGCGTGAGCTCGGCGCTCGCCTGCGTGAGCTCCCGATCGAGCTCGGGCGTGTCGATCTCGGCGAGGACCTGCCCCTCCGCGACCTTGTCGCCGATGTCGACGTTCCACTTGCGCACGTAGCCGCTCACGCGCGGGTAGACGACCGTCTCTTCGAGCGGCCGGATGCTGCCCGGCAGGACGAGCGAGCGATCACTCGACGTGACCTTCGGCGTGAGGACCTCGACGCGCGGCGCCGTGGTCTCGGCCGCCTTCACGCCCGCTTCGAGCGCCGCGCGGGCGCTCCGGCGGGGCAGGTAGGTCACGGCGAAGACACCCCCGAGCACGAGGGCGAGCGCCGTGCATGCGGCGATCACCTGCGTCCGGGAAAATGCCGCCGGCGGCGGCAGGTCAAAGCCGAGGTCGTCGGCCTTCGGGGTCGACGCGGGATCTTGGATGGGATGCGACTCGTTGGGGCTCATAGCGACTCCGTCAGCGGATCCGTCATGGGCGCTTTCTTGCGGAGGATGCTGTACATCACCGGCACGAAGAAAAGCGTGGTTACCGTCGCGAGGAGGAGGCCGCCGATGACCGCGCGGCCGAGAGGTGCGTTCTGCTCGCCGCCCTCACCGAGACCCGTCGACATGGGGAGCATGCCGATGATCATGGCGAGCGCGGTCATGAGGACGGGCCGGAGGCGCGTCATGCCCGCGGCGAGGGCTGCTGACGTTGCGTCACGTCCGATCGCTCGTTGGTCGTTGGCGAAGGTCACGACGAGGATCGAGTTCGCCGTGGCCACGCCGACGCACATGATCGATCCCATGAGCGCGGGCACGCTCAGCGTGGTGCGCGTGAGGAAGAGCATCCACGCGATCCCCGCGATGGCGCCCGGCAGGGCCATCAGGATGACGAAGGGATCGAGCCACGACTGGAAGTTCACGACCATGAGCAGGTACACGAGCACGATCGCGAACAAGAGCCCGTAGCCGAGGCCGCGGAACGAGGAGTCCATGCTCTCGACCTGCCCCGTCACGGTCACCTTCGTCCCGCGCGGAAGCTCGCCCTGCATGCCGTCGACGAGCTTCGAGACGGCAGTCGCGACGGAGCCGAGGTCGGTGCCCTCGACGTTCGCCTGGACGTCGTAGGTCCGCGCCACGTTGTAGTGCGTGACGTTCACGGGCCCGGTGCCGCGCTGGACCTGCGCGACGTTCGAGAGGAGCTGAGGCCTCCCGTCGCCGGTCGAGAGCGGCGTCGCGTTGAGGGCGTCGACCGAGCCCACCGCGTACTGGGGCGTCTGCACGGCGACGAGGTACTGCACGCCGCGTTTGTCGAGCCAGTAGCTCGGCGAGACCTGCCCGCTCGACGAGAGCGAGACCAGGATGTCGCTGGCGACGTCACGTTGCGTAAGGCCCATCTGGTCGGCCATCGTCCGATCGACCTCGATGCGGAGCTGCGGCCGGCGCAAGACCTGGGCGAGGTGGACGTCGACCGCGCCAGGGATCTGCTTCATGCGCGCGACGAGGTTCTCCGCGACGGCGTACGTGTCCTCTTCCTTGCCGATCGGCCCGACGACGCGGACGTTGATGGGGGCGGGGAGGCCGAAGTTCAGGACCTGCGTCGTGATGTCGGGCGGGAGGAAGAAGAAGGTCGAGTCGGGGTAGCTCGTGTTGAGCTTCTCGCGGAGCTTCTGGACGTACGCCTCGGTCGGCGCGTGGCCCTTCTTCAGCGAGATCAGGATCTGCCCGTCGGCCGAGGAGATGAGCGCGCCCTCGCTCAGCGAGAGGTTGATGCCGCTCGCCGGGATGCCGATGTTGTCGATCATCGTCTCGATCTCGCGCGGGGGGATGACCTCGCGGATCGTGTCCTCGATGCGGGCGAAGTGATGCTCGCTCTCTTCGAGGCGCGTGCCCGGCGCGCCGCGGACGTGGAGCTTGATGAGCCCCGCGTCGACGCGCGGGAAGAAGTCGCGCCCGAGGAGCGGGAAGAGCGAGACGGACGCGGCGACGAAGAGGAGGAAGCCGCCCACGAACGCGACGCGATGCGCGAGCGTCCACGCGAGGAGCTTTCCGTAGGACGTGCGCAGCCGATCGAAGGCGTGGTTGAACCGCACGAAAATGCGGCCGAACACGCTCTTCGGCGCCTCGTGATGGCCGGGGGCGTGTTCCTCGGCCTCGCGCGCCAGCAAGAGCCGGACGAGCGTGGGCACGAGCGTCCGGGACAGGACGTACGACATGAGCATCGCGAAGACGACGGCCAGCGCGAGCGGGATGAAGAGCGACTTCGCCGCGCCCGTGATGAACGCGACCGGCACGAACACGATGCAGATGCACAAGGTGGAGACGAGCGCGGGGACCGCGATCTCCTGGGCGCCGTCGACGATCGCGCGGATGAACGACTTCTTCTGGCCGAGGTTTCGATGGATGTTCTCGATCGCGACCGTGGCGTCGTCGACGAGGATGCCGACGGCGAGCGCCATGCCGCCGAGCGTCATCGTGTTCAGCGTGTGGCCGAGGGCGTTCAGGATGATGATCGAGACCAGGATCGAGAGCGGGATCGAGAGCACGACGATGAGCGTGCTCCTCCAGCTCCCGAGGAAGAGCAGGATCATCAGCGCCGTGAGCACGGCGGCGATGAGCGCCTCGTGCACGACGCCCTCGACGGCGGCGCGCACGAAGAGCGACTGATCGAAGAGGAGCGTCGCCCGGAGGTCCTTGGGCAGCTTCTCCATCGTCCCCGGCAGCATCTCGCGGATGCGCCCGGCGACGTCGAGCGTGCTCGCGTTGCCGCCCTTCAGCATGGTCATGAGCACGCTGCGCTGGCCGCCGACGTGCACCATGCTTTGCTGCGGCGCGTTGCCGTCACGGATGTTCGCGACGTCCCGCACGTAGATCGTTTTGCCGTCGACGGTCTTGAGCGGCAGGTTGCCGAGCTCCTCGAGCGCGGCGGGGCTCGAGTTCATGATGACGGGGTACTCGTTTTCCCCCATCTTCGCCGAGCCGGCCGGCAGGATGACGTTCTGCAGACCAATGACCGCGTTCACGTCGCGCGGCGACAGGCCCCACGCGTAGAGGCGCGCCGGATCGATGTCGACCATGATCTGGCGCTGCTTGCCGCCGTAGGGCCAGGGGATCTGGACGCCCTTGATGGTCGCGATGTCGGCGCGGATGAAGTTGACGCCGTAGTCGAAGAGCTGCTGCTCGCTCAGCGATTCGCTCTCCAGCGCGGCCTGCATGATCGGCACGTTGGAGGCGCTGTAGCGGATGACGAGCGGCGGCGTCATGCCCGGCGGCATCTGGCGGATCGCGACCTGCGAGGCCGCGGTGATCTGCGCCGTCGCGGCCTCGACGCTCGCGCCGGGCTGGAGGTACACTTTTACGATCGCGATGCCCGTGAGCGATTGGCTCTCGACGTGCTCGATGTCGTTGACGATGGTCGTGAGGAAACGCTCGTAGTTGTTGACGACGCGCTTCTCCATCTCCTCGGGCGGCAAGCCGCCGTAGTTGAAGATCACGGAGATCACGGGGATGTCGATCTCCGGAAAGATGTCGGTCGGCATCCGGAGGATGGTGAACACCCCCGTGAGGACGATGAGCATCGACATCACGATGAAGGTGTATGGGCGCTTGAGCGCAGTGACGACGAGCCACATGTGCCACTCCCTGCGGCCCTCGGAAGACCTGCCCGGAAAAACGGGACGACCCGAGGGCCCGGGAAGCTTCCTGGGGTCGGTCGCCACGGTCCAATGCATTCCGGGGCATCGTCTGATACCCTGTGGGTATGGAACTGCGCCATCTGCGCTACTTCTTGACGGTCGCCGAGGAGAAACACTTCGGCCGCGCCGCGCGGAGGCTTCGGATGACGCAGCCCCCGCTGAGCCGGCAGATCCAGGAGCTCGAGGCCGAGCTCGGCTTCGAGCTCTTCGATCGCGCGCGGAGGCAGGTGGAGCTCACGGCCGCCGGCGTGGTGTTCCTCGGTCGTATTCGTGGCGTCCTCGAAGGGCTCGATCAGGCCGTGCACGAGGCCCGGCGCGCGAGCGTCGGGGAGATCGGGCGGGTGGCCGTGGGCTACATCTCGTCGCTGGCCTACAGCGGCATCACCGACCTTTTGCGCGCCTTTCACGAGCGGTTCCCGGGGGTCGAGATCGCCCTGCGCGAGATGTCGCCGCAGGCGCAGCTCGACGCCATCAAGGAGGGGTGGATCGACGTGGGCCTCGTGCGTGGATTGGTGGACGACGCGTCGTTCGCCTCCGCGTGCGTGGCGCGGGATCCGCTGGTGGTGGTGCTGCCGGACGGGCACCGGCTCGCCGAGCACAAACGGATCCGGCTCGGGATGCTCGCGCACGAGCCGTTCGTCATTTTCCCGCGGCAACGGGGCCCGGCGTTTTTTGATCAGATCATGTCGCTCTGCCGCGACGCCGGCTTCACGCCGCGGATCGTGCAGGAGGCGCCGCAGCTCGACGACATCGTGAGCCTCGTCGCCGCGGGGTTCGGCGTGGCGATCATGCCCGGCTCGATCCGCCGCGCCGGCCGCAAAGGCCTCGCCATCCGGCCCATCGCGGGCGCGCCGCGCGCGACGCTCTACATTGTATGGCGCGCCGACGACACAGCCCCGGCGCTCCGGGAGTTCATCGGCTTCGTGCGGAGTGTGTTCGTGAAGAAAAAGACCGCCGATTAACGACGGACCGCGAGCGTCGGGAGCGCGATCGGCTGATCGAAGAGGACACGGCCCTTCTCGTCCTTGCAAACGAGCAGGACCTCGGAGCCCGCGCGATCGAGATCGACGTCGATGAGCCCGTAATTGCAGCGATCGACGACCTCGGCGACGAGGTATCGATCCTTGCCGGCGATCGACTCCATCCACGGATCGTTCGCGAGCGGGCTCGTGGTGAGCTCCCACCATTCGGGCCCGCGGCGGCCGTGCAAATCGCGTCCCTCCTGGTGGAAGAGGTTCGCCATGTGCAGATCGCCGCTGACGAAGACGACGCCGCGGATGTCACGCGCCTCGATTTCGCCGAGCAACCCTTCGAGCTCCTGGGGGGCGTCGCGGCGGAAGCATTCCCATTCCTTCGCGACCGCGGCGTCGGCCAGGACCTGCGTGGGCGAGGCGATGATCTTGACGGGCGCGGTGCTCCGGGCGAGGGATTCGACGAGCCAGACGAGCTGCGACTCGCCGAGCAGGGTATGCGCGGGCTGATTCCGATACCAGCGGCTGTCGAGGAGGAAGAGCTCGGCCGGGCCCATGCGCACCGAGGAGAACACGCCGGCGGTCCCGTTCGTGCCCCAGCGGGCATTGGCCCAGGAGCGGCGGAACGCGCGGAACGCCATGTCCTTGCCGGAGAACCGATTGTCGGCGTCGTTGGGGCCGAAATCGTGGTCGTCCCATACGCCGACGGTCGGCAACGCGGAGACGAGGCGCCGGAACGAGGGATTGTTGCGGGCGCGGAGCTGGGCGAGCATCATGGCGTGCTCGCTTTGCCAGTCGAACGAATAATAATAGGTGTTGTCGCCGATCATCGCGAGGCAGGCCGGCGCGTCGCGCTCGATGGCCTCGAGGATGGGGAGATCGGTGTGATGGTAGAAGCAGAGGCACGAGCCGAACGCGATGCGCACGGCGCGCGTGTCGGGGGCAGGGGCGAGCGAGAGCGGCCGCGCCGGCGTCTTTCCGTGCGTGCTTTCGAACCAGTAGGTGTAGGGGACGCCGGGGCGTAGACCCTCGACGTGGAAGACCTGGCAGAGCCATTCATTCCAGGCGGGCGTCCGGGCGATGCGGGAGACCTCGCCGTCGGGCGTCGCGACCACGAGCGTGAGGGGCGAGGTGCAGCGGGCCTGGGCCCAGATCCACGCGCCCTGCGTGGAGACCTCGCCGATCATCGGTCCGGCGAGGAGCGGGCCCTCGGTGAGGCTGTTCCAGCCGCCGGGAAAGCCGCCCCGATCCGCGGGCGCGAGCTCGAGCCGCACGCCGTTCCAGGGGCCGCTGCCGCCGCCCTCCCAGGTGCCGCGGAACCCATTGGCGCCGCGATCGAATTCGAAGGAAAACGTCCCCTCGCTCGCGTTCCCTTTCTGCACCCAGGTGCCGCGGAGCGAATTCCCCTGGAGTGTGCCCACGACGGAGCCCTCCTGGTGGGTGTATTGGCCTGTCACTTTGTCGCCGCGCGCTTCGAGCCGCAGCGTGCCGAACGTGGTGGAATAGGATCCCGTGATGGGAAGCGGTGAATCCATAGGTCTTAAGCCCTCCCCTGTGCCGCAGTCTACCACCTCCCCGCGCCCCGGGCAGCATGTTCCCGTCGCCCGCGCATGCCTCGGCGCGGCGGACTCAGCGGCGGCCGCGGGTGCGCGTGATCGCGTGCGTCACGCCCTGCTGCAAGCTGCTCAGCGTCTTGATTCCGCGCATGTCGACGCCGAGCTCGATGATCGTGCGCGCCGCCGCAGGCCGTACGCCCGTGAGCACGACCTCCGCCCCGAGCAGCGCCGCCGCCTGCGCTGCCTGCACGAGGCCCGTCGCGACCTCGGCGTCGACCTCCCGCAGGCCCGTGATGTCGAGGATCGCGACCTCGGCCCGATGGGCGCCCACGCCGTCGAGCAACGTCTCCAGCACGAGCCCGGCCCGCGCCGCGTCGATGGCCCCGACGAGCGGCATGAGCACGACCCCGCTCGCGATCGGCAAGAGCGGCGTCGAGAGCGCCCGCAGCGCCGTGTGTTGCGCCTCGATGATGCGCTGGGCGAGCTGCTCCCGCTCCTCTTCGGCGCGCTTGCGCGAGGTGATGTCGAGGGCGATCCCGCAGACGGCGTACGGCGCCCCGTCCTCGTCGAAGAGCGGGAACTTCGAGGCCATGTAGACGTGAATGCCGTCCTTGCCCGGAATGATCTCCTCGCTGTTGAGCGGGCGCCCCGCCGCGAGCGCTTCGCGGTCGTTGTCGCGGTTCTGCTGGGCGGCCTCGGGCGGAAGGAAATCCGCGTCGCGCTTGCCGAGGGTCCACCCGCGGGAGAAGCCGAAGAGATCGTCGAATTGGCGGTTGACGAAGGTGAAGCGGCCTTCGAGGTCCTTGACGAAAACGACGATGGGCGCGTTGTCGAGAATGGCCTGGACCTCGGCGCGGCTGCGTTCGAGCCGGTCCTGGTCTTCCCGATGCGCGGTCACGTCGTAGCCGCTCGCCACGATGGCGACGGCGCGGCCCTCGCCGTCGAGCACACGATCGACGTTCCACTGGAGGAGCCGGACCGTCCCGTCGCGCGCGATGACCGGGTTCTCGCCGTGCCGCGTCGGCTCACCCGCGAGCACCTTGCGCATGTCGGCCCGCACGCTCTCGTGGACCTCGGGCGGCAGGAACGTGCCCACGTACTCCTTGCCGAGCGCCTCGTCCCTGGAGCAACCATAAATGCGCTCGGCCTCCCCATTCCACTCGGAAATGCGACCGTCCTCGTCGATGATCACGATGACGTTGCCGATCGCGCCGACGAGGCTGCGAAAGCGCGCCGCGCCGTCCCGGCATCGCGCCGCGGCGACCTCGGCGTAGTGCCGGCCGATGGCCTCGAAGGCCGTGTCGAAGCACCCCGACAGGCGTTCGATCCCCTCGGCCGCGAACGGGTGCTCGGCGAGCGCGCGGAGCGAAACGCGCAGCCAATGGCGCCGGCAGAGGGTGACCGCCCGGACGACCTCCTCGGCCGTCGCGCCCCGCCGCGCGAGATCCACGAAATGGGCCGTGATCGCGCTGGCCTCGGCCTCGCCGGCGAGCACGCGGATCGTGGTCGCCGCAGCCCCCTCGACCCACGTTGTGGTCTCGGCCTCGCCTGCCTTCCCGAGGAACGGGATCTCTGCCGCTGCGTCCCGGGAAATCGCGGCGCAGACCTCGCGCTCCTGGCTCGAAAGGAACGCGAGATACGCGCTCGGCGTGCGATCGCTCATGATTTCAGCTCCGAGCAGCCAGGCAACCAAACTCCCCCGAGGCCGTCAACTGCGAAGCGTCCATTTCTTGCGGGGTCCAGGCGGGCGCAAGGGATGGTAGCGTGTGTCCCATGACCAGCATGCCCATGGCTCCGTCGCGACCTCTCGAACCGTCGCGCACCCGAGGCTCGCCGGGCCGCTGGGCCGAGTTTTTCCTCGTGGGCGGCGTGACGCCGTTCCTGTTTCCCCTCTCCTGGTTGCTCCGGCGCGCCTTCGGGCTCGACCCGGCGGAATATGCAGTCGGCTTCCTCATGTTCCACGCGGCGTTCGTCATCAACGATCCGCACTTCGCGGTCACGTACCTCCTCTTTTACAAGGACGTGAAGGCCCGCGCGATCGGCTCTGCCTTTCGCGGGGCGCAGCGGGTTCGATACCTCGTCGCGGGCTTCGGGGTCCCGCTGCTCCTCGGCGGCCTTTCGATCGGGGGGCTCGCCACGCGTTCGGCGTTCACGTTGAGCTTGCTCTTCCGGCTGATGTTTTTCCTGGTCGGCTGGCACTACGTGAAGCAAGGGTTCGGCGTTTTCACGGTGCTCGCGGCGCGGCGCGGGGTTCGTTTCGCCCCGCGCGAGCGGCTCGTGGTGCTCGCGCACTGCTTTGCCGGCTGGGCGTACGCCTGGGCGAGCCCGGCGGATCCAGGGCGGGAGGTGGAGGAGAAGGGCGTCGTCTACACCACCCTCGCGCATCCCGTTTGGCTCGAACACCTCACGCACGTGGTGTTTTTATCGACGCTGCTCCCGCTCGCGTGGGTCCTATTCCAGAAGTGGCGGCGCGAGGGGCGCCTGCCCATTCTGACGCCGCTCACCGCGCTGCTTTGCAGCATCTGGTCGTGGTCGATCTACTCGAGCATGGATCCGCTGGTGCGGTATGTCATTCCGGCGCTGCACTCGGTGCAATACCTGTATTTCGTCTGGCTCATGAAGGGGAACGAGGCGCGGGAGCGCGAGGGCCCGCCCTGGTTCGAGCGCTCGGCGCGGACGCGCCTCGGCATCCTCGCGGTGTCGGCCCTCGGGCTCGGTTGGCTTCTCTTCCACGGCGCGCCCACGGCGCTCGACGAGGCGCTCGGGCCACGCGGAAAAGCCGTCTACGAGGACTTCGGGCCCACGCCGTATTTCGCGGCGCTCTACGGCTTCGTGAACATCCACCACTACTTCATGGACACCGTCCTCTGGCGTCGCGAGAACCCGGAGACACGGTACCTGCAAGAGCCGGCCCTCGGCGATGAGCGGCGCGCGTCCTGATCGAGCGCCGAAGCGGCTCGCGCGAGCCGCGGTCGTCGCCGCCCTGCTGCTCGCGGCGCGGCCCTCCCAGGGCGAGCTCGCCCCGGTCCGGCTCGTGTACACGGCCCCCGCCCGTTGTCCCAGCGCCGAGGATTTCCTCGCAGCCGTGCGGGCCGAGGTGCCCGACCTACACGTGGCCAAGGACGGGGAGGAGGCGCGGACGCTGACGGCGAGCCTGTTCGAGGAGAACAGGGGGCGGCTGCGGGGGGAGCTGCGCATCGAGGTGCCAGGAGGGGAGAGCTCGCTGCGAGAGGTGTCCGGCGAGAGCTGCGAGGAGGTGATGGAGGCGCTTTCCCTGGTGACGGCGCTGGCCATCGAGGGAGGGCTCAACCAGCCGATCGAGCTGCCGCCGCCACCGCCACCGCCACCGCCACCGCCACCGCCACCGCCGCCGCCGCCGCCACCGCCACCGCCGCCGCCGCCGCCGCCATCGCCGCCACCGGGGGCTGCACACCACGTCCAGGTCGGCGTGCAGGGAGCCGTCTGGAGCGCGCTCGCCCCCGAGCCCGCCTGGGGCCTCGTCCTCTTCGCCGAACGGGCCTCCTGGGGCCACACAGGCCTCGCGCCCGCCTTCCGCCTCGGCCTGGCCATCGCCCAAAGCCCGACCACCGAGACCGACGGCGGAGCCGCCCGCTTCCGCTGGATCGCCGCCCATCTCTCAGGCTGCCCCTTCACCTGGGCCATCGGCCCCGTCGTCACACGGCCCTGCGCCGGCATCGACCTCGGCGCCCTCCAAGGCCAAGGCCTCACCATCGTCAACCCCCAACAAGCAACACGCCCCTGGCTCGCCGTGACCGCCGCAGGCCGGCTCCAAGCCCGGCCCCTGCCATCCCTCTCCCTGGAAGCCGAAGCCGGGCTCGTCGTGCCCCTCATCCGCGAGCTCTTCGGCTTCGAAGACCCCCGGCGCATCCTCCACGCAACCCCCGCCCTCGGAGGCTACGGCGCAATCGGGGCAGGGTGGGTGTTCTGGTGAGGATGGGTCTCAGGCTGGGGGCGCGGAGCTGGGGCGTTGCCCCAGGCCCCACCGGGGCTGTCCGCCCCTGGACCCGGACCAGCGCAAGCGCTGGACTCGGGGTCGAGGAACTGCGCGGAGCGCAGTTCCTCGAACAGCCGCAAGTCAAGACTGCCAACGACCCTGCCCACCAAGACCACGGCGCTGCAGGATGGAGGGCGCAGAGCGCGCTCGGGGACCTCCGGGGCCGTCGAACGGGAGGCGGCCTCGCGGAGGGAGACTTGCCGCGCCGCAAGTCGGCGTCTCCAGAGGGGTGTCTTCGAGCCGCGGCGCCGTCGATCAGGTGCAGGTGAGCGCGGAGGGCCGCCTGCAGCGCCGCAGGGCAGAGGACGCGCCCGGGGAGCAGCGGTTCACGACGCCCAAGGTCGGCAGGCGCTCGGACGGGGGCCAGGTTGCGGCGCGGCAGGCGGCAATCCCCGAGGAGCGATCACGATCTTGCGGGGACGCAAGGCCTTCCGCGCCCGGTGCTGACCCCATGAGGGACCTGGAGCTGAGGATGGGTCTCAGGTTGGGGGCGCGGAGCTGGGGCGTTGCCCCAGGCCCCACCGGGGCTATCCGCCCCTGGACCCGGACCAGCGCAAGCGCTGGACGCGGGGTCGAGGAACTGCGCGATGCGCAGTTCCTCGAACAGCCGCAAGTCAAGACTGCCAACGACCCTGCCCACCAAGACCGCAGCGCTGCAGGTTCAACCGGCAGCGTGCCCCTTGCCAGCTTGAGACCCCCCTCCATGGTCTTGCCACCGGCCCGTTGGAAGAACTGCGCACCGCGCAGTTCTTCCATCACCGGTCCAGGCCGTGCCTGGTCCGGGTCGAGGGGCGGACAGCCCCCGCGGGGACCGGGGCAGCGCCCCGGCGCGACGCCCCACGACGAGACCTGTCGTTTTCGTGATCGAAACGCGGTCCTTGCGACATCGGGGGGACGATGACGACTGTGGGGACCACGCGGGAGGGCGGCGAGGGGGTGGATTGGACCCTCTCGTCGCCGCTCTCGGTTGCCCCGGTGGATGGGGAGGCTGCGGCGCGCTTCCGGGCGATTCGGGATGAGCATTTCGAGTTTGTTTGGCGCTCGGTGCGCCGCCTCGGGGTGCCGGATGCCGACGTGGACGATGCTGCGCAACAGGTCTTCATCGTCCTGAGCCGACGGCTCGAGGAGATTGCTCCTGGCAGTGAGCGGGCCTTCCTGTTTGGGACGGCGATGCGTGTGGCCATGCAGGTCCGGCGAACGGTGCGGCGCCGGGGCGAGGTCTCGCTTTCGGGGGAGGATGAGGCGCCGGGGCTTCCGCTGGAGCCGCCGGATACGGGGCCTGATGCGGAGGAGCTGCTTGCGCAGCGGCGGGCTCGGGCGATGCTGGACGAGGTCCTGGAGTCGCTGCCGCTCGACGTGCGTGCGGTCTTCGTCCTGTTCGAGCTTGAAGAGATGCGGGTCCCGGAGATTGCGAGCTTGCTTGGGATCCCGCTCGGGACGGCGGCGTCTCGCCTGCGCCGTGGCCGTGAGCTCTTCCAGGCGGAGCTCTCGCGGATCCAGGCGCGCAAGAAACGGAGCATTCGATGACGGATCCCGAGCGACTCGTCGAGGGGGACGACCTGGGGGCGGAGCTCTTGCGCTCGGCTCGTACGCTCGACGCGAGGCATGCCCGCGAGCGGAGAGCTGCGCTGATTGGCGCTGCTGCGGGGCTCGGCGCGATTGCGGCGACGAAGGCGGCTTCGGCTGGGACGACGAAGGGCTTGTTGCAGGGGGTGTTCGCGAAATGGATCGCGCTCACGATCGGCGTGTCGGCCCTCGGCCTTGGGATTGCGGTCGGCGTGGCGGCGGGCGAGGGCGACGTCCCCGTTGCGGCGAGCCGATTTGCACCGGCGTGGCGGGAGCGCCCGTCCCCGGTCGCCGTAGCATCCGCCCCGGAGACCAACGAGATCAACGAGACCGCCGAGACGCCCCCCGAAGCCCCACGCGCGCCGCAAGAACCGGCGCCCGCCGAGCCGACGGCACCGCCCAAAGGAAAACGTGCCCCCGCGGCCCCCGCGCCGAGCGCTTCGGCTGACCGCGCTGCGCGCCTCGCGGCAGAACTCCAGGCCTTGCGTGTCGCGCGTGAGGCGCTCGCTTCCGGCGACGGCCCCCGCACCCTCCACGCGCTCGATGACTACGCCACGAGGTTTCCGCGCGGCCACCTTGCCCTGGAGGCCGAGGTTCTTCGAATCGAAGCGCTCTCCCGCGCCGGCGACGCTTCGGCCGCCGCCCGTGCCCGCCGCTTCCTCGAAGCGCACCCGCAGAGCCCGTATGCCGAGCGCCTCCGCCCTCTCGCCGGCGGCCCGTCGATTCCGTGATCGATTCGGCCCTCCCCGGCCATCGGTAGCGTCGGCCCCTCTTTTCACGTCGGCATAGGAGACCCCCCATGCAAAATCGACTTGCTCTTTCCACGTTGTCGCTCTCGCTTGCGTCCTTGCTCGTGCTCGCCGCGTGCGGCAGCACCGTCGCCGAGGGCGGCGGCGGCGACGGCGACGGCGGCACTGGCGCGGCCCCCGATCCCGACACCTCGAGCAGCAGCTCCGGCACCCCGACGGCGGGCCCCGGCGGCAGCGGCGGCACAGGCGGCACGGGTGGGACGGGTGGCACAGGTGGCTCGGGTGGCTCGGGCGGCGGGACGGGCGGCTCGGGTGGCGCGCCGCCCGACGATTTCGGCCCCCCCAAGTGCGACGACAACCTCGCCCTCGACGACGCCGATCCGTACAACGCCGCCAAGGCGATCGAGATCTGCAAATTGTCGAATGGCCCGAATAGCTGGGGCCTCATCGAGGCCAAGTGGGTGCTGCCCGACGGCTCGGACATCCCGGTGGGCTCCGAGGCGAACTATGCCCTCGGCCACGCCATCTACGACAGCTTCGGCCCCAACGTGGCCACGCGCAAAGGCGACCGCATGCTCGGCATCTCCAATGGCGCCGCGCGCCGCCCGACCGATCCCAATTACACGGCCCCGAGCGGCGGCTTCGCCAAGAATTACACGCACGACGCGCCCGACGGCTTCCCGAAGCCCTCGCCGGCCTGCCCCGGCGTCATCACGGGCCAGCCCTACGACGGCGTGGCCCTCGAGGTCACGCTCCGTGCTCCGAACGTCGCGCACGGCTTCGCCTTCGACTTCACCTACTACACCGCCGAGTACCCGGCCTTTACCTGCTCCACCTTCAACGACGCCTTCGTCGCCTTGCTCTCGCCGACGCCCGCGGGCCAGACCGACGACAACATCTCCTTCGACTCCCTGGGCAACTTCATCAGCGTGAACAACGTCTTCCTCGACGTCTGCAGCAGCCCGAGCTGCGCGTTCGGCCCGGGGCAGCTCACGGGCACGGGCTTCGAGAACAACGGCGCCACCGGCTGGCTCACGACCTCCGCGCCCATCACGGGCGGTGACACCTTCACCCTGCGCTTTGCCACCTACGACAACGGCGACGCGATCATGGACAGCGCCACCCTCATCGACCACTTCCGCTGGAGCACGCAGCCGGCCAGCGTCGTAGCCACCGAACGCCCGATGGAGTGATCCTCTCGCCCATGCGCACAAGGCCCCTCCCGCTCTCCCTCCTGTCCGCGCTCGCCGCGCTCGCCGCGCTTGCCGCTGCCTGCGGCCAATTCGTCTCGCTCGGCGGCGGCAGCGGCAGCGGGGGAGCGGGCGGCGGCCCCGATTCGGGGGATCCCGAAAGCAGCAGCACGAGCGACGGTAGCTCCGTGACCACGAGCGCCACGACCGGGAACGGCGGTGGCGGCAGCGGCGCCGGCGGGGAGGGCGGGGCGTCGTCGTCCAGCGGCAGCGGCAGCGGCAGCGGTGGAAATGGCGGCAGCGGGACCTCGCCGTGCGACGACGACCTCGCGCTCGACGACGCGGATCCGTTCCATGCCGCGCAGGCCATCGAGATCTGCACGCTCGCCGCGGGCCCGGACAGCGCGGGCTTGCAGGATGCGCGCTGGGTGCTCCCCGACGGCGACCCCATTCCCTCGGGATACGACCTCCCTTATGCGCTCGGGCACGGCCTCTTCGACGGTTTTGGCCCGAACGTGCTCCCGCGGGCTGGAAAACGATTGCTCGCGCTCTCCAGCGGCGCCGCCCGCCGTCCCGGCGATCCCGGCTACACGACCCCGATGGCCGGGTATACCAAGAACTACTCGCACGCCGCGCCGGAGGGGTTTCCGAAAAGCTCGCCGGCGTGCCCCGGCGTCCTCACGGGCCAGCCCTATGACGGCGTGGCCCTGGAGGTGACACTCCGCGCCCCGATGGGCACCGTGGGCTTCTCATTCGAATTCAACTATTACACCACCGAGTTCCCGGCCTTTACCTGCTCCACCTTCAATGACGCCTTCGTCGCGTTGCTCTCGCCGCCGCCGCCGGGACAAACCGACGGCAACATTTCCTTCGACGGCCAGGGCAACGTCATCAGCGTGAACAACGTCTTTCTGGAGGTGTGCGCCTGCCAGGGCGGCCCGCCCTGCAGCGTCGGCGGCGCGGTCTATCCTTGCAGCCTCGGCACGAGCGAGCTTTTGGGGACGGGATACGATTCGGGGTCGGGGAACGGCGCCACGGGCTGGCTCACCACCACCGCGCCAATGCAGGGGGGCAAGACGTTCACCATCCGTTTCGCCGTCTACGATTCCGGCGACGCCGTGCTCGACAGCGCCACGCTCATCGACCATTTCCGCTGGATCAGCACGGGCGAGCCGGTCGTGAAGACCTACCGGCCCGTGCCTCCGTGATCCGCTTGTCTACTCCTGGGCTTCGACCTCCTCCGCTTCCATGAAGCTCTCCTGCGTCCCGAGCGCCTCCTGGATGCTCCCGGTATCCTCGATGAGCGCGGCATCGCCCTGGAGTCCGGCCTCGAGTCCGGCCTCGCCCAGGTTCGCGATCTCGCCCTGGCTCGCGATCTCGCCCTGGATTCCGGACTCACCCTGGAGTCCGAACTCGCCCTGGAGCGCGACCTCGCCCTGGATCCCGACATCCCGCTGCGACTCGACGCGCTCCTGAACGGTGCGCTCGATCTTCGCCCCGGCGCGCTCCTTGACGGTGCGCTCGATCTTCGCCCCGGCGCGCTCCTTGACGGTGCGCTCGACCTGCGTCGACTGCGACGCGTGATGCCGCGCGCGCGCCTTGTTCAGCTTGCCGAACAATCCGCCCGGGGTGCCCGCCGACGCCGCGCCGGCCATCACGAGAATCGCCATTCCGAGACCCATTCCGATCGTACGACCCTTGCTCATACATTCCTCCTTACGGTGAGGACGACGCGCGAACCCTCTCGCGCCCGACCCTCGCTGCGCCCCCGGTGCAATGCATATGCCCTGATCGTTGCCACCCTGCGGTACGCGCGGCGCCCGTTCCGTCACCACGTCCCCTCGGGGCCTTAGGACGATTGCCGCCCCACGCGTACTTCCTCGCGCGGGATCCGAAAAGTCGGAGATGATGGGCGTGCCCCATTACGATCCCACCTCGGACCGGGAGCGCCGTTCGTATTGAAAGACGAGGCGCTTTCGCGGGGGGCTTCCCTCGTGGTACCGTCTCGGGCGTGAAGGGCGACACGGAGCGCGACGAGAGCCGGAGCCGCGAGGATGCGCCGACGAAGGTCGAGCTGCCGCCGCGCAGCGTGCGGCCGAGCGTGCCGCCGCCCGCGTCCGTGACCGACGTCGGCGCCACCATTGCCGGGCGGTATCGCCTCGAACGAAAGCTCGGCGTGGGCGGCATGGGCGAGGTCTTCCTCGCCCGCGACGCGTGGAAAAACATCCGCGTCGCCGTGAAGATCCTGCACCGCCGCATGGCGGACAACCTCACGGTCGTGAACCGCTTCCGCCGCGAGGCGCGCATCATGCGGGAGCTATCGAGCCCGCACGCCGCGGCCATTCATGATTTCGGACAAACCGACGACGGGGCGCTCTACCTCGTCATGGAGTACCTCGAGGGCGAGACGCTCGGCAGCTTGATCGAGCGGGAAGCGCCGCTCGCCCCGGCGCGCGTCACCCGCATCGCCCTCGATCTGCTCGACGTCCTCGCGGACGCCCATCGGCGCGGCGTGGTCCACCGCGACATCAAGCCGCAGAACGTCTTCCTCGCCCTCGCCGCGCGCGGGCCGGGCAAGGACGGCGAGCCCGTGGTCAAGCTCCTCGATTTCGGCATCGCCAAGCTCGAGGACCACGAATCCACCGAGCTCACCGAGACCGGCGCCATCTGGGGCACGCCGCGCTACATGAGCCCGGAGCAGGCGAGGGGACAGCCCATCGATCGCCGCAGCGACCTCTATTCGCTCGGCGCGATGATGTACCGCGCGCTCACGGGCGAACCTCCGTTCGAGGGCGCGAGCGTGGCCGAGCTCTCCTATGCGCTCACGCACAAGGCGCCCGTCCCGCCCGACAAGCGCCGCCCGGATCTCGGCATTCCCCTCGAGCTCGGGCGCGTCGTGATGCGCGCGCTCGAAAAGGACCCGAACGCGCGGTATTCGACGGCCGCCGAGATGGCCGAGGATCTCCGGGCGCTCCAGAGCGAGCCTGCGCCGGCGCCCGTGGCCGAGGCGGGGCGGCTCACGAGCCTCGGGATGCGCGGGTGGATCCTCGCCACGTGCCTCTTCGCGCTCGTCGCGCTGGCCGAGTTTCCCCGCGTCGCGCGCGCGACGTTCCCCGGATTCACGGTGGAGGCGGGCCTGCTCGTCTCGGCCGTCGTGGAGCCGACCTGGCCCGGAATCGAGCGGGGCATCGAGCCCTACGATGCGCTCCTCGCGGTCGACGGCACGCCCGTGCATCGCGGCAGGGACGTCCACGAATACGTGCATCGGCTCGCCCCGGGCACGCTCGTGACGTATACCCTGCGCCGTGACGATCGCACGTACGACGTGGCGGTGCCGGTCACGCCGTTCGGCTGGGCCTCGCTGTTCAAGCTCTACGCCTCGGGGCTCATCGCCGCGATTCTCTTCCTCCTCGTCGGCGGCATCGCCGGCTGGAAACGGCCGACCTTGCGCCCCGTGCAGGCGCTCGTGGCCTTCACCAGCGCCGTCGGCCTCTTCCTCATTGCCTCCGTCGATTTCGACCTCGTCGACAGCGCCTTCACCTGGATCTATTACCTCGGCTGCTCGTCGACCGGCGCGGCCGAGGTCCACCTCGCGCTCGTGTTCTCCGGCCTCGGCGGCGCCACGCGAAAACGCCCGTGGCTCCTCTGGCTCCCGTATGTGCCGGCGCTCGCCTTGCTCGTCACGTGGACGACCATCGGCGTCGATCCCGCCATTGGCAACGCCTGCACCCGGGCCGGCATTGGCATGATGCTGCTCGGGTTCCTCGCGCTGCTCGGCTCCTTCCTCTACGCGCGCTTCCGCGGCCGGACGCTCTCCGCGCGGCAATCGGCGCGCTTCATGTTGTGGACCGCGGGCCTCTCCGTCCTGCCGAGCCTCGTGCTCCAGCTCGTGCCGATCAGCCTCGGCCTCCACACGTCGTCCGTGGCCGGCTTGAGCTGGCTTGCGATGTTCCCCCTGGCGGGCTTTCCGGCGGCCTTCGCGCACCAGATCCAGCGCCGGCAGATGTTCGACGTCGACGTCGCGCTCCGCGAGGTCTCCCGTGTCCTCGCCATGCTCGTCGTGCTCGGCGCCGTCTTCGCCGCCGTGGCCTTCTCCTTCGGCGGCCTCGCTTATGCGTTTTCCGGCTCCGAAGGTATGTACCTCGGCCTCGGCGCCACGTTTGGGGTCGCTGCGGTCGTGGCGGCGGCCGAGCCCGTCTCGCTCCGGATCCGCCGCCTCTTCGAGCGCCGCGCCGACGTCGACGCGGCCTCCGTGCTCGACGAAATGGCCGGCGCCGTGGCCAATGCCGCCTCCGAGGACGAGGTCGTCACGCTGCTCGTCGACACGATCCGGCGCTGCTTCTCCCCGCGCACGACGCGCCTCCTCGAGCGCGGCGACGGCGGCATTTACTGGGCGCGTGCCCCCGGCGCGCCGCCCTCGCAATCCATGACGGGCCCGCGCTCCGTCACCGGGCCCCGCACGGAGGTCGACGGCGATTTCAGCGGCGCGACCCGCGAGCCTGCACATGGCACGCCCGTGGACGAGATTCGCCGCAGCCTCACGCGGCTTGGCCATTTCGACGCCCATGCCTTCCTGGTCCTGCCGCTCGACGGGGCCGAGGGCGCCGCCGGGGCCGCCGCCGCGCCGGCGTCCGTGGTCGTCGTGGGCGCGCGCGCCGACGGCAAAGCGTATTCGTCGTACGACGCCTCGCTCGTCACGGGCCTCTTGCGGATCGCGGCGCTCCGCCTGCACGCGCTCGGCGAACGCGCGGACGCCGAGAAACGTTTGCTGCTCGATCGATGTTTTGGCCCCGCGCGCGGCGAGACGGGCGCGCCGGGGGCGGAGCTCGTCGGGGGTGTGCCCGCGCGTGGCCTCGCCACGGCGCTCGTGCTGCGTTTTTCCGGGCTCGACATGGCCGCGGACCGCTTGCCGCCGCGCCGATTCAAGGTCCTCGTCGACGAGCTCTCCGAGGCCGCGGCGACGGCGGCGTTCACGATGGCCGGCACGATGCACGCCTCGCGCGGGGACGAGATGCTCTTTGCGTTCGGCGCGCTCGGCGAGGATCGGAGCGCGGTCGAGCTCGCCTCCATGCGCGCGGCGCTCCATCAAATCGAGCAGACCGCCGAGATCGCGGCGCGGCATGGGGCGCCTTTCGTCCGCGCGCGCGTGGGCGTGGCGCGGGGCCTCTTGACGGTGGGCACCTTCGGCGCGCCCTTTCATTCGCATTGCATGATCCTCGGGGCGGCGGTCCAGGAGGCCACCGAGCTCGCGGGCGCCGCGCGGGACGGGGAGGTCCTCGTCGACGACGACGTCGCGCGGGCGGCCGAGGAAGCCGAGGCGATGACGATCGAGTCCTTGCCGGCGCACCGCGGGATCCGGGCGTCGCGCGTCGCGCGTCGCGAGGTGTGACGCCGCGTCCGAGACCTTCGCCTGGCTGCCCGCCAATCCCTGAATTCCCGCCTGACGATTTCCCGTTGACGAAGCGCCTCCCTGCGTGGACGCGCCGCGCGCGGCCCCTAGAATGGCAAGGCGCCGCGAGCGCTACGCGCGTGTGCAGGCGGAGGACGTCATGCAAAACGGATCCAGCGGAGAGAGCGAAAAGGCGACGGGGACCGTGACGTTGTCGCTCGACCCGGGACGGGCCATCGAGGACTACGCGGCCGCGCGGGCCCAGGGCCCCGTCGTCGCCGTCTCCTTCACGGACGCGGACATGGACGCGGGCGGCGGCGAAAGCGCGGCCAACCTCGAAGCCTTCCTCGCGCGCGAGCATCTCTTCGTGTCGCATTACGAAGAAGTGCTCTCCGCCCTGGTCGATGGCCGCTTTTCGTCCGATCGACGTACGGCCATGACCCCGGAGCAACGCGAGAAATTGCCGCCCGTCATCGAGGAGCTACGCCTGCTCTCGGAGACCCTGCTTTCCAAGGATCCCCCGGATCACACGCGCCTGCGCAAGCTCATCCAGCCGAGCTTCTCGCCGCGCGCCATGGAGGCGATGCGCCCGCGCATCCAGAAGCTCACGGACGACCTGTTCGACGCCGCGGAGCGCGCCGCCGAGGCCCGCGGCGAGCGCGCGCCCGATCGCTGCATGGACCTCATCGAGGCCTTCGCATACCCGATGCCGGTCACGGTGATCTCGGACATGCTCGGCATTCCGATCGCGGACCGCGCGCAGGTAAAACAATGGACGGAGAACCTCCTGCGCGCCGACCGTCGCCGCGCCGGCGGCATGGATGCCGAGACGATCACGGGGCTGCGCCAGTTCACCGCGTATTTGCGGGATCTCTTCGTCCTCAAGCGAAACACCCCGGCCGAGGACATGATCACGGACCTCCTGCGGGCCGAGGAGGCGGGCGACAAGCTCTGCGAGGACGAGGTGCTGTCGACGGTCTTTCTCCTGTACCTCGCGGGGCACGTGACCACCGTGAACCTGATCGGCAACGGGGCCTTCGCGCTCTTCCAGCATCCGGCGGAGCTCGCGAAGTTGAAGGCGGATCCGACGCTCGCGAAGGGCGTCGTCGAGGAGACGCTGCGTTACTGGGGCCCGGTCGATTTCGTCGCCGCGCGCATCGCCAAGGAGAACGTGCATCTCGGCGGGGCGTGCATTCCGAAAGGCGAGCCCGTCATGGTGGGCCTCGCCGCGGCGAACCGCGACCCGGCGCGCTTCCCGAACCCCGACACCTTCGACATCACGCGCCAGGGCGCCGAGCGGCACGTCGCCTTCGGAAAAGGCATTCACCTCTGCGTGGGCGCGCCGCTGGCGCGGGTGGAGGGCCAGATCGCCTTCGACACCTTGTTCCGACGGTTTCCCGCGATGCGCCTCGCCGTGCCGCCCGACGACGTCCGCTGGAACAAATCCTTCCTGCGGGGCCTCACGGCGCTGCCGGTCTTGTTCTAGCGGGACGACGCGGGCTCAGCCCGGTTGATTGCGCATGAAGTCGGCGACGTCGGCCAGGCGGCCGAGGAGGAACGTGCGGAGGTCCGGCGCCACGCCGACCTCATCCATGGCGGTCGTCATCGCCCGCATCCAGGCGTCCCGCATGGCGATATCGACGGGCACGCGGGCGTGGCGCATGCGGAGGCGCGGGTGGCCGTTCTGCGCGATGTAATCCTGCGGCCCGCCGAGCCAGCCGATCAGGAACAGCGCAAACCGATCGCGGCTGCGGCGCGAGACGCGGCCTTGCTCGTCGAGCTCGTGCAGCTTGGCGAGGACGGGCTCGTCGCGGTCCATCGCATCGTAAAAGTGCTCGCAGAGGTTCCGGACGGCGGCCTCGCCGCCCATACGATCGAACGGGGTCTCTTGGGGCTCGGACATCGGGGGGCTGTGTAGCACGTCGAGGCGGGTCGGATGAGGCGCTCGGGTGATCCGGGCTTGACGCGCGCGGCTCGGTGCGATGATCGTCGTTGGATGCATCGGTTCGCCCGCATCCTCCTTGGCCTCGCGGTCGCCATGCTCGCGCGGACCGAGCCGGCGCGCGCCGACGTCGTCGGCCCCAAGCCGTTTTTTTGCGGGCCGGGCAAGGTCGGCGTCTCCAGTCATGAAGGCTCGCGTTGCGAGAAGAAGGCGCCGACGAACTGCCCGCCGGGGTGGGGCGGCGTGATCGGCGGCGAATGTCGGATCGCGACGTGCCGGAGCGACAGGGACTGCGCGGGGGACGAGACGTGTGACGAGGTGATGGCCTGCATCGAAACGAGGCCGCTCTTCGATCGGCGCCATCCGCTCGCCATGCCGATGTCCTACGACGCGGAGCTAGGCATTTGTGGCCCCGGCGCGGCCTGCGATGCGCCGCGCCGCTGCGAAAAACGTTCGGTCTGCGTGCGCGGCGGCGAAGTCGCCACGGTCTACGTGCCGCCGCCGGGCCAGTACGAGGCCACGGGCCTGCCCCGACGCAGCAGCGGTTGTGGGGGCTGCGCGGTCGGCGAGGAGGGAGGCGCGGCCACCACGTTCCTGGTCGGCGCGGCATTCGCCTTGGCGAGAGCGACGCGGCGCAAGGGCAAGTAGATCAGGGCCGGCTGCCTTCGCCCGTCACCCCATTTTCGTGAACGACTCCTCCTGGATTGCCTTGCCCGCAGGCAACGCGCGCACGTACCCGCCGAACCCCTTGGCGCGCAGCCCGGCGAGCGCGGCCCGGGCCTCCTTGCGGCTCAAGAACGTGCCGACAATCACCCGGTGCGGACCATCGGCCTCGGGATCACGGAGCACGTGCGCGGTTTGCTTGGGGGCGGGAAACCCTCCCTCGACGAAAAAGCCGTGATCGCCGGCGTCGAGAGCCGCCACGTGGTCCTTCACGGCGAGGGCGCGGCGCTTGCTGCCGGCGAAGATCTGCACGGTGTAGAGCTCGGGATCGAGCGCGCGCGCCTTCCGCACCTTGGCGGCGGGAACATGAAACGCCTTCGCCACGGCGCGGAACGTCGCCGGCAGGTCCTCCGAGCCAGCCGCGATCGTCGTCACTGCGCCACACGCGCCCTGGTCGCTCGCACACGTCGCCTCGTCCCATTCGATGGCGAGCGCCGCGCCAGGCGGCAGAAGGGCATTTATGCGCGCGCCCCAGCGAGCGGCCTCGCGGGCGTGCTCGGGGTTCCATTCGGCGACGCCGAGGCCGCGGGTGATGCCAACGCCGCCGACCTCGGCGTACCAGCCGTCCCAGCAAGCCGCAGCGTCGCGTGTGGCGGTGGAGAGCAGGCCCGCGAGGCCGAGGGCCAAAAAGGGGCGAAGAACCGCATGGAGGGAGCTACGCATGATGGGCCGAACGCTCCCGGGCGCGAGGCGTATTCCGCGCCGTCCGCCTGCCCCTGCCGCATCGGATCAAAATCGCCGCCCGAGTCGGCCGAGCCTCGGACGCTCTGCACCACGCCCGCCTCCGCTCCCGCGCTATGGACCTCGTCCCGCGCATGGGCGATACTCCGCCGCATGCGCATCCCCCGCCCGCTCTTCGCCTTGGCGCTCGTTTCGTGCATTCCGGCGTGCACCTCGCCGTCCTCGCCGCCGGCGCCGGCGGATCCGGAGCTGCCTGGCCCGCCCGAGTGGAATCGCGACGTCGTCGAGCCCGCGGACCAGGAAGCCGCGACGGCGCGCGAGAGCTGCGCCTACCGCGCGGGCGCGCTGCCGGCCGAGACGCAAGGGGAGAGCCACCCCGTCGGCGCGGAGATCCCGATCGATCACATCATCGTCGCGATGATGGAAAACCGCTCCTTCGATCACTACCTCCAGAAGATCGGCGACGTGGGGATCGACGCCGACGTCGCGCCCGAAGGCTTCACGAACCTCGACCCGGACGGGAACCCCATCGCGCCGTTCCCGCTCGATCAACACTGCTTCGTCGACACCGCGCATAGCTGGGGCGCCATCAAGCAGCAGATCGCCGGCGGCGCGATGAGCGGCTTCGTCACCACGAACGAGGGCGCGCACGAGCTCCCCATGAACGGCGATCTCAGCATGCTGCTCGGACGACGCGCGATGGGGTATTACACCGAGGCCGATCTGCCTCTCGTGTACTGGCTCGCGAAAAACTTCTCGATCGGCGATCGGTACTTCGCGTCGGCGCCCACCGCGACCTGGCCCAATCGAATGTTCATGCACGCCGCGACCTCGTTCGGGCTGAAGTCGAACGATTTTCCGCAGGGCGTGGAGGCGACGCTGATCGATTACCTGAACAAGCGGAAAATCTCGTGGCGCTTCTATTACGAGAACACGCCCACGTTCGCCATGTTCATCGAGCGGTACCTCGAGCTCCGGCAGGAGGAGAACCGCTTCGTGCCGATGAGCCAGTTCTTCACCGACGCGGCGGAGGGCAAGTTGCCTCAGGTCGCGTTCATCGATCCCGACGGCACCAGCAGCGGGCAGATGGACCATACCGACGAGCACCCCCCGACGCCGGCGACGCTCGGGCAGAACTGGCTCGCCGAGGCGATCGCCGCGCTCGTGGCGAGCCCGCATTGGAGCCGCTCGGCGATGTTCATCAACTACGACGAGCACGGCGGGCTTTACGACCACGTGCCACCGCCGAAGGCCTGCGCGCCCGACGATCGCGAGCTCGACGACACCGATCGCGCCGTCTTCGAATCGTACGGCGTCCGTGTCCCGTTCTTCGTCGTCTCGCCGTACGCGAAAAAGGGCTACGTGAGCCACGACGTCTACGATCACACCTCGGTCGTTCGGTTCATCGAGGCGCGCTTCCAGATCCCGGCGCTCACCCATCGCGACGCCAATGCGCTCGCGCCGTGGGACGTCTTCGATTTCAAGTCCACCCCCGCCAAAGAGCTCCCGAACGTGCCGAACGTGCCCGTGGACGAGGCCATCATGAGCGAATGCAGGGCGCTCTGGGGCGAATAGAGGATGGAGGATCCGTTCCTCACGCGATCCTACCTGACGATGGCCCTCCTCCGCGAGGTGCTGGCCGAGTTCGCGTGGCCCGCCCCCTATGAGCTCGAGGACGATTTGCCCGACGGCATCATCGTCGCGTTCCCTCGATCCCACCTCTATTTCAGTGACGACTACCTGGGCGAGGTGCATTTGCGTTTCCTGACCGAGGACACGGGGACGGACGACATGCTCTGTTTCGGCAACGCCATGCACGCGCTCGTCTACCGGCCGAACGAAGGACGTCCCCCGGTGCCGATGCCGGATCTCATCAACGACACGTCGATCGAAGGCTCGACCTGCGCAGTTCATCGAACGGCCAGGCCAAGACCGGCGACGGGCCTGCCCACCAAGACCGCGGCGCTGCAGGTTTCACCGGCAGCGTACGCGTCGCCGGCTTGAAACCCACCTTCAAGGTCTTGCCACGGGCCCGTTTGGAAGAACTGCGCGGAGCGCGATTCTTCCACCCTCGGTCCAGGTCGTGCCTGGTTCGGGCCTTTGGGCGAACAGCCCCCGCGGGGTCCGGGGCAGCGCCCCGGCGCGACGCCGCCCCCCGCGAAAGCGCTCCGCTCCTATCCCTGCTTGTTCGTCGTCTGGCTGATGCCGGCTGCGATTTCCGGCAGGATCCCGAGCCGGACGTAGGTGGGCCTCACGGCGCGGCGCAGCGCGGGCAGCTTGTGCAGGAAGACCGCCACGCCGACGAGCGTCACCACGCCGCCGAGCCGCACCGTCATCGGCGCGCCGACATGCGCCCCGAGCCAGCCGGCTGCGAGGCTCCCGAACGGAGCCATGCCGAAAAATGCCATCGTGTAAAAGCTCATCACGCGGCCGCGTTTGTCCTCGTCGACGAGCGTTTGCAGCAGCGTGTTGCTCGCCGCCATTTGCACCATCATGCCGCCGCCGACCACCACCATGATCACCATCGAGAGCGGCAGCCACCTCGAAAACGAGAAGGCGATGAGCCCTGCGCCGAAGAGCGCGCCGGCGATGACCATCGTGCGCCCGAGGCCGAGCACGCTCCGGCGCGACGCCAGGAGGAGCGCCCCAGCGACCGCGCCGACGCCCGACGCGCCCATGAGGATTCCGAGAATATGCGGGCCGCCGCCGATGACCCGTGCGGCGAAGACGGGCATGAGCACCGTGTACGGCACGCCCGTGAGGCTCACGAGCGCGAGCAGCAGCAGAATGGCTCGAATGGGCGCGAACGAGGCCGCATACCGGAAGCCCTCGTGCAGCTCGGCGAGGATGCGGCTCCGCGCCGGCGCCCGCGCCACGGGCGGGAGGCGCATCATGAGGAGCGAGGCGATGACGGCCCCGTAACTGACGGCGTCGATCAAAAAACAAGTTCCCTCGCCGACGGCCGCGATGAGCACGCCCGCGACGGACGGGCCGAGCAGCCGCGCGGCGTTGACCATGGAGGAGTTGAGGGCGATTGCATTCGGGAGATCCGCCCGATCTTCCACCATGTCGACGACGAACGCCTGCCGCGCCGGCGTGTCGAAGGCGTTGATGACCCCCTGGAACACCGAGAGCGCGAGCACGTGCGCGACCGTGATCGTGTGGGTGAGCGCGAAAAACGCGAGGAGCGCCGATTGCACCATCGCGAGCACCTGCGTGACGACGAGGATGCGGTGGCGGTTCCAGCGGTCGACGAGCACGCCCCCGAACGGAGCGAGGACGAACGTCGGGATTTGCCCGGCAAAGCCGACGAGCCCGAGGATCAGCGCCGAGTCCGTCAGCCGATACACGAGCCAGCTCGTGGCGACGCGCGTGAGCCACGTGCCGATGAGCGAGACGCCCTGGCCGAAGAAAAAGAGCCGGTAATTGCGGTGCAGGAGCGCCCGTCCCATGGCCCGGAGCGTCGATTCGACGGGCGCCTTCGGGATCACGAGGCGACGACCTCAGGTGGACAGGGGCGCATCATGGAAACGCTCGCGGAGAGGTTGCCACGGTCGGGGATCGGCAACAAGCGCGCCAGCCTGGCGGCGTTCCGGAGGAAGCAGAAGCGGGCGCAGACCCTGGTGGAAGAGGCGGGGATCTCGTACGTTCCGGTGCAGACGCTTCGCTCCCCCCTCGACGAGGAGATGCTCCATGAACAGACGCGTGCTCGGGACGTTGGGATTCTCCTTGTGGACGCTCGCCGCGCTCGCTTGCGCCGGCGCGGCGCCCGGCGACGACGTGCCGAGCGCGGCCTCGGCGGACACCACGTGTCAGTCGGACGCGGACTGCGTCGTCGTCGAGACCGCGTGTTGTGACCACTGCAACGGCGGAAAGGCCGAGGCGTTCAACAAGGCGCACGCCAACGCGCACCGCCCGCAAGGCTGCGAAGGCGTCGCGTGTACCCGCCGCGGATGTGGCGATGCGGTCGCCGAATGCGTCGACCATACGTGTCAGGCCAAGATTCTGCCGCTCGGGTCCTGACCCGCGCATGTTTCGCCCTGCCCACGCGCTTGTGATGGCGACCCTTGCAGCGACCCTCGTGGCGGCCTGCGGCGCGCCCCCGGTTGCGACACCGGTTGCGACACCGGCCGCTCCGGCCGCGGTCGCGGGAGATCGCGCCGCGGAATGCGCGCGCCTTCAGGCCGTACTCGACACGGAAATGCGCGACGTGCCGGCCGCCGAGATTCGCTCGACGACGCCCATGCCACGCGTCGAGGCGCTGATGCACCGCCTGGAGCAATCCTGCGACACCAGCGAGCGCCTCAGCGACGAGCTCCAAGACCCCACGCTCGCCTCCGAGGCGAACGAGTTCCGGCTCGCGACGGCCTACCTGCTGCTCACGACGGCGCACGTCTTCGGGCTCGCGCACCGGGGCGAGCCGGACCTCGCCCCGTTCGATCGCGCGGCCGACGTCGCGACGCGCCAGCGCGAGCTCGCCTATCGAAGCGCGCGGGCGCGTTGCATCGACGACGGGTCCCGCGACCAATCGCCGGAATGGGGGGAGGCGCTCCAGACCACGTTGAAAGAGCGCACGCCCGCCATCAGCGAATGTCACTTCCAAGAAAAGCAGCGCGCCCCCGACCGCAAGATGGGGAAGCTGGAGATGAAGCTCCATATCGCTGCGGATGGACACGTCGAGCTCGTCGGCCCGATCGGGTTCTCCGCGCTCAGCGGCGCGAGCCCGGAGCTCGTGTCTTGCCTCGTTCGCGTGTTCGAGCCTTTGCGATTCCCGCCTCCGACGGGCCGCGCCATCGTGGTCCTCCCGTTCCTCGAATAGGGGCCGGCGCCTCCGATGAGCCTCGACTTTTACTTCCATGTCGAGACCCGTCGCTCCGGCGATTGGACCGTGCCGGAGGGATTTCCCTGCGCACCCTACCAGTCTTCCTGTTCAAGCCGGGCCCCCCCGAGAGCCGCGCACGGGCGGGACGACGAGCTGCGGGTCGTCTCCATGGTTGGTTGACGCTCCTCAGCCCCGCCGCCGACGTCCTCCAGCCCCGGCTTGACGCTCGGCCCCGCCTCGTGGTGTCCTCGATCCGCCATGAAGATCGTGTTTCTGGACTTCGACGGCGTGCTGAACCATTACCTCATGCTCCTGCACGAGGACCGCGACACGCGGAAACAGTTCAGCCCGCCGGCCGTCGAGCGGCTCAACACGATCGTGAAGCGCACGGGCGCGCGGGTCGTGGTCAGCTCGACCTGGCGGGAGTGGAACACGGTCGACAGGCTGCGGACGTTGCTCGCCGAGGAAGGATTCGTGGGCGAGGTCCTCGATCACACGCCCATCCTGCACCCGAGGACGAAGCGCTTTCCCGACCCGAACCCCGGCCAGACCCGGTGCATGGAAATCATGCAATGGATCGACGCCCGGCCCGAGCGGCCCGAGCGTTTCGTGGCCCTCGACGATCTCGACCTCGAGCTGCTCGCCGCCTACCACGTGAAGACGGAGTCGGATATGGGGCTGCTCGACGAGCACGTGGAGCTTTCGGTCGACCTTCTTGGAGAAACCCCCTAAGCTGCCTTGCGGCCGCGCTCCTCCCTTTGCGTGAGCCCATCCGCGGAGAGCTCGGACGACAGCATCCCGCTCTCGTGCATCTCGTGGATCATTCGTTCGAGGCGCGCCTCGTCGAAATGGACGCCGAGCGCCTCGGCCGCGCGCGCGAGGAGCTCGCGCTCCCGGAGCGAGGCGCGCGCGTCGACGGCCGCGCCAATCTCGAGCGCATGATAAAAAGGCCCCCGCGCCGGGGAAGGGACGTCGCCGAGCCGCAAATACCAGCCGATCGGATCCGCGAGCCGCTCGTCGAGGCCGATCGAGATGTCCGTCTCGCAGCCGCGCAAGAACGTGAACAGGAGCGCCGTCTCCTCCGGCCGCAGCCATCCGTCGGCTTCGAAGAGGAACCACAGGCCTTCGAAGAGCCGATCTTTCACGGGGGAAAGGCGTTCGTCGGCGAGGACGCGGTCGAAGGCGGCGCGATACCGCACGTACCGGAGGACGGTCTGGCCGAGCCTGCGCGTGCCCAGGTAATTCGTGACGGACGAGGCGACGATGCCCACGAACGGGACGAAGCTGCGGGCGAGGCTTCCGCCGAAGAGGCGCGCGGCGAGGCCCTGCGTCGCGCCTTCGAGGTCGGTGCGCGCGAGGCGGGCGAGCGCGGCGCCCGGGCGATCCTGCTCTTCCGGGGCCTGCTCGGCGCCCTGCACGAGCTTGAAGAGCGCCCACACGTCGGCCGGGTCGTCCGGATCGAAGCGCACGCCGACGCAGCCCGCGAGGCGGCAAGCGGTGTACGTTTGCGTGACGAGGCGGAGCGCGGCGTCGAGCGCAGCGCCGAGCGCGGTCGCCGGGAGCGCGACGAGCGCGCCGACCCCTTCCGTGCCGGCCGTGAACAAGGCCCCGCCCGTGGAGACGAGGCCGGCGCCGGCGCCAGCGAGCGCGGAAAACAGCGCGCCGCCCCGAATGATCGCCTTGCCGCGCCCCGCTTCGGTCACGCCCGTCGCCGCCGAAGGGCCCGCCTCGTCCGCGGCCTCGTTGTACCGGCGAATCGTGGTCGAGACGAGCCGGAGGAGGAACTCGTCCGCCCAGCCGATCTCATCCGAACGTTCGAGCGGAAAGGGGAGCGCGGCAGGGGCCTCGTCGTGCGCGGTCATGATGCGAGATCCGTTTCAAAAACCATTCCCGCAGGGCCACGTCGCGCCGGCCCGAGCGCCGCGCGCGTGTTCACGAGAACCGCAGCGGAAGCGCCACGGGCCCGCGGACCAGGATCGTCCGGTTGTAGCGGATCTCGCCCGCGCCGAGCTCCACCCGCCGAAACCGCCGCGTGAGGACCTCCAGCGCGGTCCGCACCTCCATTCGCGCGAGGAGCGCGCCGATGCAGGCATGGATCCCGTGCCCGAACGGGAGGCTGCCCTGCGCGGCACGATCGAGGTCGAAGCGATCCGGATCCGCATAATGATGCTCGTCCCGGTTCGCCGATGCCAGGAGCACGAGCACGAGTGATCCTGGCGGGATCGTCATCCCCGCGAGCGTCACCTCCGCCGTGGTGATCCGCGGCAGCGCGTGGGCAGGTCCGTCGTACCGGAGCATTTCCTCGACGAACGGCGAGGCGAGCGCGGGATCTCCGCGGAGCTTTTCCCATAACGCCGGATGCGTCGCGAGGAAGAGCATTGAGCTCCCGAGCAGGTGCGTCGTGGTCTCCAGGCCGGCGAGCAGGAGCATCACGAGGAAATCGAGGATCTCCTCCTCCGTGAGGGAATGGCCGTCCACCTCGGCGTGGATCAGATCACTCACCGTGTCGTCCGCCGGCGCCTGCCGCCGCGCGGCCACGACCTGCCGGAGATACCCCGAAAGCTCGGCGATCGTGGTCCGCACCTGCGCGGCGTGCTCGGCGCTCGAAGGCTCGGGCGTGATCGCGACGATCTCGTCGGCCCAGCGCTTGAAATGCACGTGCAGCGAGGAATCGAGGCCGAGGATCTCGCCGATCACGAACGCCGGCAGCGGGATCGCGAAGGCCTCGACGAAATCGACATCCCCCACGAGCTTCCCCGCGAGCTCTTCCGCGCGGCGTTCGACCTTCGGCGCGAGGCGGCGCGTGGCGCCCCCGCCGAACGCCCGGGTGACGAGGCCGCGGAGCCGCGTGTGCGCCGGCGGATCGAGCGCAACCATCGAATGAACGAGCGGGTTGTACCCGATCCACGGGGGCTCCAGGGCCGCCTTGAAGCCTTGCGAGGAGAAGAGCGCCGGGTTCTTCAGGACGAAGAGGACATCGTCCCAGCGGCTCACGGCCCACATGCCGCCGGGATCGACCTGGCACACGGGGGAGGACGTCCGCATCGCAGCGTAACGAGGGTACGGATTCGCCCGAAACGAGGGCGAAAGGACATTGATTCGTTCTTCCATCACGGCGTGCCTCCCCGGTCCGCGCCCGCGGACCACGCGCCCCCCTTCGAGCACGCCCCGCGCAAGCGCGAGCCCACAGCCGCTCGCGCTTGCGCTTTTGGCGCGGGGACGCGGACGGCCGTTCGTCCGCGCGTCTTCACGACGAACGGGCTCGGGACGGCGGCGCCGTTGCCCCGCGAACGGAGCGGCGCCGCCCGCCCCTCCCAAAAAACGCGCTGCCGAGGAAACCGGCCGGCCCCTCGCGCATGATGGGAGCGAAGGAAGCACCTTCGTGCCGAGCCCGAACCTCGCCCCCCCGGACGTCGCCGACCTCCTCGCGCCCCTCGCGCGAAAGAGGCTCGTCGAGGAGCGTCCGCCCCCGGGCGAGGCCCAAGCGCGCGCCGCGGAGTTGCCCCGGACGGCCACGCCGAGCGCGGTCGAGGTCGTCTACCGCAAGCACCACGGGCTCGTGTACCGGCTCGCGCTCCGCTACGGCAAGGGCAACGTCGCCTGGGCCGAGGACATCACGCAGGAGGTCTTCCTCGACCTGATGAAGGCGCTGCCGGCGCTCGACGACCACGACGACCTCGCGGGCTGGCTGTATCGCGCCACCACGAACCGCTGCTTCAGCCGCATGCGCCGGGATCGATTCCGCTCGCTCGCGCCGATCCGCTGGCTCTTCGGCGCAGACCAGCCCGAGCCGCAGCAGCCCGACACGCTGGTGATGGCCCGCGAGGATTTACGCCGCGCGATCGAGGCGATCGCCGCGCTGCCGGTGAAGGAACAGGTCGCTTTTTCAATGTACTGGCTCGACGGCAAGGAGCAGGAGGAGATCGGCGAGATCCTGGGGCATTCGAAGGGATACGTCTGCAAATTGATCCAGCGCGCCGTCGAGAGGCTGAAGAAGGACGGCTGGGGGGTTTCCCCATGACCACACCCGCGTCGAACGATCTGCTCGCGCGGCTGCGCGCGGCCGAGGAGCTGTACGCCGAGGTCACGCCGGATCCGACGCTCGAAGCGCGGCTCGGCGCGCGCCTGCGGAGCCTCGGCGCGAAGCCGCCGCGTGTTGTGGGGTCGACGTCGCTCCGCGGGCTCGCGCGTCCTCTGGCCCTCGTGACGACCTGCGCCCTCGTGCTTTTCCTGTCGCTCGACGACGACACACCACACGCCCGCTCCGGGCTCGTTTCGCCGAAACAAACCGAATTCGCGGCCGATCCGGACGTGGCCCCGGCCGCCGATCGCGCGCCGGAGACGAACCCGCGCGTGCTCGGCCCGCCGCGGGCCCCCGTTCCGAGCGCGCCCGATGCCCGGCCGCACGCGCCGTCGCCTTCGTGGCGCGCGCTGGATCCGTCTTCGCCTTTTGATGCGGATCCCGAGCGGCGGCCTATCGAGCTTGATGGGCGCGGCCCGAGACGCGACGTGCCCTCGGGCCCTCGGTCTCGCATGCATTCGCCCGGCGGGTCCGGGGACGTGGACGGCTCCGAGGGGCTCGTGTTCTGGTCGCCGACGCAAGCCCTCGCCGGCGAATCCGGCGCACCCGCGACTGGCTCGCTCGGCGGGGCGCGCGGCGCGACGACGAATATGCCAAAGCCCCCCGTCGATCCGGCCGGTCCGCAGGCCTCCTGCGCGACGCCCGAGACCTGGAAGGAGCGCGCCGAGCTCGATTGCGACGAAAATGGCCTCATCCTCGCCGAGATCACCTACCTCGATGCGTGCGGCGACGGCCTCTTCCGGAGCGCCGAACACGAATGCGCCGAGCCCGATCCCGAGGTCGACGTGTGCACGATCGATACCGTGGGCGACGGTGTCACCTGCCAGGATCCGAGCAAGCTCAAGGACATCGCCTCCCAGGTCTGCCAGATCGCGGGGCAGCAGATGGTGGATTTTCAGTACACGACAGGCGATTGCGGCTGGATGACGCGGCAGGCGAGTTACACGTGTTGCCCGCCGATCGTCGATCCGCCGCCGCCGCCACCGCCGCCGCTCGTTTGCCAGAGCGGCGCCCTGGGCGACGGCGTGACCTGCCTCGACAAGGGTTTGCTCAAGGACAAGGCCTACGCGGCCTGCAATGCGCTCGGCCTTTCCCTCGCGGATCTTCAGACCGCGGGGGATTGCCCGGCCGACCAGGCGTCGAAGGTCGGTTTTTCGTGCTGCGAGCCTTGACGTAAAAAAAGAGGAAACGCGAGGCCACCTCGCGATTGAAGAAGAACGGATGTCACGACGGCGCCCCGCAGCGGGGCGCGCGGAGGTACCCATGCGTTTGTCGAATGGATTGCGGTCGCTCGTGGTCGTATTTCTTGCGTCCGGGTTCGTCGCCTGCACGGCGGAGGTGAAGGACAGCGGGCAGGAGATGGCGCAGGGCGCGCTCGAAGGCGACGGGAAAGAGGAGGGGGACGGGAAGGTGAGCGAGGAGAGCCCCGAGGCCCCTGTGCTGCCGTCCGGCTGCTTGCAGGGCACCGTGGAGAGCCCGACCTGCGAGGATCCGGGGATCTTGAAGGATCAGGCCTTTGCGATCTGCCAGGAGAACGGTCTCCTCTTCACGGTCTTCGAGTACCAGGGTGGCGATTGCGGCTGGCAGACCACACAAGCCCATTACGAATGTTGTCCGGTGCCCCCCACGCCGCCGGTCGATCCGCCGCCGCCGGTCGATCCGCCGCCGCCCGAGCCGCCGGCCATCTGCGCGAGCGGCTCGATCGGCGACGGGATTTCCTGCCAATCGCGGGACTTCCTCAAGCAAGCGGCGCACGACGCCTGCAATCAGGCGGGCTTGCAGCTCTTCGATCTGGTCCTCGAAGCGGGGGATTGCAGCCCCGCGGAGGCCATCAAGATGACCTATTTCTGCACGGCGGGTGGCTCGGTCTGCCCTTGAGCCCGCGACGTGATCACTTCTGGACCGCGGCCGGATCCATCCACATGACTTCCCAGTGGTGGCCGTCGATGTCGTAGAAGCTGCCGTTGTACATGAAGCCGAGATCCATGGCGGGCATCGCGCGTGACCCGCCATTCTCGACCGCGGTCTTCACCATCTGGTCGACCTCGTCGCGGCTCTCACACGAGAGGCAATAGAGGCCCTCGGTGGCCGTGCTCGTGTCGCAGATCTGCCTCTTCGTGAACTCCTTGAACTTCGACTCGACGAGGAGCATGAAGTACGCCTCCTCGCTCACGATCATACACGTCGCGGTTTCATCGGTGAAATGCGGGTTGAACGTGAAGCCGAGCTTCGTGAAGAACTCGACCGAGCGCTTCAGGTCCTTGACGGCGATGTTGACGAAGAGCTTGCGGGAACGGGTCGTGGTCATAGGCGCCTCCATGTCTGTGGGTTCGGCGTATGGACCCCGCGGGGGGTCCGAACTCATCGGTCCGCGAGAGAAAAAGTTCGACCCGGCCGAGCCGGCTACGGCGCGAGCTCCAGCGGCAGGCCAAACCGCGGGAAAAGCGCCGCCGTGTCGAGGAAGGAGTTCATCGCGGTGATCCGGTCGCCCGAGACCTCCAGCACGATGAGCGCCCACGCTTTGTAGGGCTCGCCCGGCGCGTGCGGGGGACGGTACTGCCCGAACGCAGGCGAGCCACACGCCGCCGTCGGCACGAGCCGCGAGCCACGACACCCTGCGCCGCGGCCGATGAGCCAGGCCAGGATGGAGGCATGCCCCTTCAGCCAGAGCGAGTACGGCGGCATCGAGAGCGTCGCGTCCTCGTGCAGGAGCGCGGCGAAGGCGTCCATGTCGTACCGCTCGAACGCGTCGACGTAGCGGTCGAGCATCGTCGTCTGCACGTCGGCGAGCGGGGCAGGGGGCTCGCTGAGGTCGCGGGCCTGGAGCGTGGCGCGGGCGCGCTGCAGGGCGCTGTTCACCGCGGCGACCGAGGTGCCGAGGCTCTCGGCGACCTCCGCGGCCGCCCAGCCGAGGACCTCGGTCAGGAGCAGGATCGCGCGTTGCTTCGGCGGGAGGTGCTGGAGCGCGGCCACGAACGCGAGGCGGATGCTCTGGCGCATCGAGACGAGCTCGGCCGGCGTCGCGTCGTCGGGCAGGGCCCGCGCGTCGGGGATGGGCTCGACCCAGCTCGACGTGGGCAGGGTGCTGAGGGTGTCGTCGACCGTGCCGACGGGGCCACACTCCATCGGGCGGATGCGGCGCGAGCGATCGGCGAGCGCGTCGAGGCAGACGTTCGTGGCGATGCGATAGAGCCAGGTGCGCAGCGACGAACGGCCGTCGAACTGGGAAAAACTCCGCCAGGCGCGCAGCATCGCCTCTTGCACCGCGTCCTCGGCCTCCGAGACCGACCCGAGCATGCGGTAGCAATGCCCGGTGAGCGCGGCGCGATGTTCCTCGAGCTGTTGCGCCGTCGCCTGGGTGACGTCGAAGCCGGCGGCGTGCTTCCTCGGTGCCGAGAGGTCAGCCATCTCGGCCGTGTCTAACAGGTTCGCCCCCCGAGGACAAACCCCGATCGCCGCCTAAAGCAAGATTTCGCGCACGACCTGCCCGCCGTCCGTGAGGGTGATCGGGCGGCCGCCCGGGGACGGGACCGTCTCCAACGGATCGAGGCCCATCGCCGAGGTGATCGTGGCAAACAGGTCGGCCACGGGCACCGGCCGCTCGACCACCTTTTCACCTTGCGCGTCCGTCGCGCCGAGCGTGATCCCGCCGCGTACGCCGCCGCCCGCGAGCACGGCGCTCCACGCGGCGGGGTGGTGATCCCGCCCGCCCCGCCCATTGAGGCGTGGTGTCCGTCCGAACTCGCCCATCCACACGACGAGCGTGCGATCGAGCTTGCCGCGCTCGGCGAGGTCGCGGAGCAGCGCGCTCATGGCGGGATCGAGCACGCCCATCAGCCGCTTCGTGCGCTCGAAGTTGTCCTCGTGCGTGTCCCAGCCGTCGAGCGAGACCTCGACGAACGGCACGCCCGCCTCGACGAGCCGCCGCGCCGCGAGGCAGCCGCGCCCGAACGCCGTGTCGCCGTAGGCCTCGCGCACGGCCGCGGGCTCGCTCGACACGTCGAACGCGGCCGCGGCCGGCGATCGCATCATCCGGACGGCTTGCGTGAACACGGCGCGCCGCTCGGCCACCGCGGCGCTCTGCGTCTCTTTTTCGAACGAGTCCTCCAGCATCCCGAGGGCCGCGCGCCGCCGATCGAACCGCGCGGCCGAGACGCCCGGCCCGTATGCCATGTCCTCGGGTGGTCGCCCCGGCTCGCGCACCACGAACGGACCATGCGCGCGCCCGAAAAACCCGCCGCCCGCGCTCGGCCCGCCGAGGCTCACGAAGGCGGGCAGCTCCGCCTTGGGATCGCCGCGTCGCGCGCTCACCCATGCGCCGAGGGCAGGGTGATCAACGGTCGGATTGGGGATGTGCCCGGTATGGCCGAGCTGCCGGGCGCGCTCGTGGCTGCCCTCGCGGCTCGTCATGCCGCGCAGGATCACGAGCCGGTGCGCCTCGGCGGCGACGCGGGGCAGATGCTCGCAGATCGACACGCCCTTGGCGCGGGTCTTGATGGCGCGGAACGGCCCGGCGTCCTTCGTGCCCGGCTTCGGGTCGAACGTATCCACGTGGCTCGGCCCGCCGTTCATCCAGAGCACGATACAGGCATCCGCGCGGGGTTTTGTGGGGGTCGCGCTCGCTTCGGCCGCGCGCGCCTCGGGCGCCACGAGCCATCGCCGCGCGAGCCACGCCCCGAGCCCTCCGAGCCCTGCCTGCAGGAGGCGCCGGCGATCGATCGTCACGGGTTTGTCTTGGGTCTCCATGGCGTCCTCCGGTCTCAGTGCTGGAAAGCGAATTCGCTCGAATCGAGCAGCGTCCAGAACAGATCCTCGTAGGCCCGGTCGCGCGGCGTCTTCGCGACCCAGCCTCGTTTTTTGCCGATTTTCCCGAGCGGACCCGAGCCGTTCGGCGGCGCGGCGTGTTCTTCGGAAGCCGCCGCGGCCTCGTCGAGGAACTGCACCCAACGGGAAATCTCCTCGGCCGTCGGCCTGCGCGAGAGCGTGCGCAGGTAAAGCGCCTCGATCTTGGCCGCGTCGCCGCCCGGCATCACGAGCACGTCCGCGAGCGCGCCGCCCGAGAGCGCGGTCGACCCATAGCCGACGAGCGGGCCATTCAGGAGCAAGAGCGCCTGCGGGATCGTCCCGTCGAACTCCGCGCGCGCGCCATCCTCGTCGACGTCGAACACGAACCGGAAGCGCTCGCGCATCTTCGCCCGCAGCGCGTCGGCCCGCTCGCCGAGCGTGTCCTCGATCCACGGATCGAGGCGCGTCGCCGCGAGAACCGCGTCGAGCAGCACCGGCGCCGGCAAACGACGCGGGGCAAACGCCGCAAACGTCGCCTCCGCCGCGGGTGGTCCTGCCGCGAGCCCGTAGGCGCGCGTCGCGCAAACGGTCCGCAAGAGCCGCTTGAGATCGTGACCGTGCTCCACGAAATCGGCGGCGAGCGCGTCGAGCACGGCCTTCGCGCGGGGCGGGTTCGAGGGGCGCAAATCATCGACGGGCTCGACGAATCCATGTCCGAAAAAGAGCCCCCATACACGATTGACGAGCGCCTTGCCAAACCAGGGGTTCGTCGGGGAGGTGATCCACGCGGCGAGCTCGGCCCGCGGCACCTCGCCGGCAAGCGCGGTCCCGTCGAGCGCGGCCGGGGCGAGGGTGGCGATCTCGCGCGCCTCGTCCGTCGCCTTTTTCCCGGGCCGCCCGCGCTTGCCGTCCTCGACCTCGAAGGCGCGGGCCATGCCTTTTTCCTTCTCCTCGACGGGTTTGACGCGGGTCCGCGCGAAGGCCGCGGCGAAACGGCGGAAGTCCGTGGTCGTCCAGTTCTCGGTCTTGTGGTCGTGGCATTGCGCGCACTGGATCTGCACGCCGAGGAACGTGCGCGCGGTGGCGCCCGCAAGGTCCTCGACGCCGCCCCGATACTGCACAATCCAGTTCGTCGCGCCGTTCACGCCCTCGGCCTCGGCCTCGGCGGCCGCGTTCTGCGCGGCCATGCGGCGCTCGCGGGCGGGGCCGCCGGGGCTGCTTTTCCCGGTCGCCCCGACGAGTTCGCGCACGACGTGATCCCAGGGCGTGTTGTCGGCAAACCGCGCCCGCAGCCAGGCCCGGAACGCGGCCCGGTCGACGAGGTTTCCCTTCGCGTCGTCACGGAGGAGGACGTCTTCCCAGTACGCGGCCCAGCGCTCGGCGAAATGCGGGCTCGCGAGCAGCGCGTCGACGGCCCGCGCGCGTTTGTCCGGCGCGGGATCGGCGAGGAAACTCGTGACGACCTCGGGCGGCGGCAACGTGCCCACGAGATCGAGCCACGCGCGGCGGAGAAACTGGGCGTCCGTGGCAGGTTTGGCCGGAGATACGCCCGCGGCCTTCCATTCGGCCTCGAGGAGAGCGTCGACGCGCTGGGGGATGTCGGTCGTCGCGGGCGCCGTGGCCGCGTCTTTCCGTGGAGCCGAGGGCGTGGCAGACGGGGAGGGGAGACCGCCCGCGCCGCCCCCCGAGCAAGCGGAGAGCAAGGCGAGCGCGACCCAAGCCGAGGTCCGTCGAAGCATGAAGGGCCGCCCAAGCAGGACCAATGCCAGCCCGAGCCTCCCTGAAAACGCGGCCTTTTGGGGGCGCGTGGCCTGCGGACGGCCTGCCGCGCGCCCGAGCGGTGCGGCGGACGCTCCGCGGGAGCACGGGAGCCACGCGGATTTCGATTGCAGCCGCGGCCTCGCGGCCGAAAAGGAATCCCGCATCTACGTTGGAGAGGAGCAAGTCATGAAGATTTTGTACACGACGGCGGGGACGGCGACGAACGGGCGCGAGGGGCGCGTCAAGACGGAGGACGGCAAGTTCGACCTCCAGCTCAGCCTGCCGAAGAGCGTGGGCGGGCCGGGCGGGGAGGGGACGAACCCCGAGCAGCTCTTCTCGATGGGCTACTCGGCCTGCTTCGGCGGCGCGCTCGCCCTCGTCGCCCGCATGCAGAAGGTGCAGACCGGGCCCGTGCAGATCGAGGCCAGGGTCTCGCTCGGCCAGGATGAGAGCGGCGGCTTCGGCCTCGCCGTGGAGCTCATCGGCCACATCCCGAACCTCCCGCGCGAGCAGGCCGAGGCGCTGATGCACGCGGCGCACCAGGTTTGCCCGTACTCCAAGGCCACGCGCGGCAACATCGAAGTCAAGCTCTCCGTCGCCTGACGTCTCGATCGGGGCGTGGATCCGCGGCCGACACTGGCCACGCGGAGGCCACGCCCCACAGACGTCGCATGAACAAACGCCCCAAGGATCCCGGCCGAACCGAGCCCGCGCACGCCGACGAGAAGGCCCAGCGGCGCTCGGCCGAGTCGCAGCACGGCGGGATTTCCTCCGAGGAGAGCGCGCGCCGGGACGAGACCGGCGAGAACCCCGGCGGCACACACCAGGGAGGTCGGTCGGGCCCGGGGGGGTCCGGTCCGAATGGCCATGGCGCATCGAGCGACGAGGACGGCGGGTTCTGAGACGCTCGGCCGCTCGGCCGCGCGCCTGCCCCTGAAGACGAAGCGCTGGAACGAGCCCGTCGAGCCGGACGACGGGCTGCGTGTCCTCGTGTGCCGCTTTCGCCCGCGTGGCGTGCGCAAGGAGGACGAGACCTGGGATCTCTGGGCGAAGAACCTGGGCCCGAGCCGCGAGCTACTCGCCGCGTTCCAGGGCAAGAGCGGCCCGCCGCTTCCGTGGAAGGACTTTGCGCGGCAGTACCGGGCCGAAATGAAGGCCGAGCGCGACCTCATCCGCTCGCTCGCCGAGCGCCTCCGCCTCGGGGAGCGGATGACCTTGCTTTGCTCGTCGTCGTGCGTCGATCCGGGTCGATGTCACCGGACGTTGCTCGCCGGGCTCCTGGAGCACGACGCGGCCGCGAGGGCCTGACGCCGGGGGATGGAACGAAAAAGGCCCGCGTGAGAAAACCTCACGCGGGCCTGAAGGCTCCGGACAACGGAATGTAGTGCGTCTCGTTGCTGCGTTCGCGCGCGCCGGCTCGTCATCCGAGCTCTGGGCACGCCTCTCGACGTTTGCCTCAAAGGTATGGTCAAGCCGCACGACCGATTAGTACCGGTTAGCTCCGCGGATTACTCCGCTTCCACACCCGGCCTATCAACCTCGTGGTCTACGAGGGGTCTTTAGGAGCCTTGCGGCTCGGGACACCTAGTCTTGAGGCCGGCTTCCCGCTTAGATGCTTTCAGCGGTTATCCGTTCCGTACATGGCTACCCGGCTATGCCCTTGGCAGAACAACCGGAACACCAGAGGTACGTCCACTCAGGTCCTCTCGTACTATGAGCAGCTCCTCTCAAGTGTCCTACGCCCACGGCAGATAGGGACCAAACTG